>CCJP01000005.1:0-2400000 GCA_000751355.1 Polaromonas sp. CG9_12
ACAAAGCTGTTCGTGATGCGATGCCACTGACTAGATAGACAGGATCACTTGATGCGAAAACCCCGTGTGAGCGTGCCCGCTGATGCGGTTCAGCACGTTGTTCAGGCGTACCTGCGAGGCTCGACAACAGTCCAGCTTGGACTGCAGTTTTGGGGTGACGCCGCCGACGATAGGGTATTTGCTGCGCAAACAAGGCGTCCCGACTCGCCCCCGGTCAGTGATAAACCGGATGCGCGCCCCGGTTGATGACGCAGAACTGGCTCGGTTGTCCAATGATGCGAGCCTGTCGCAGCAAGCGATTTCGGTTCGCCTGGGCGTGTCCCTGCCGACGATTGAACGGGCGCTTCGCCGCCTGGGTCTGAAATCGGTGAAAGGGCGCGGCCCCCGCTGGAACGGAATTATTTCTGGCGGGGTGGACAGCGCATCGAGCGTGAGGGCTATGTGCTGTTGCGCTGCCCTGAACACCCGGCTCGCTCAAAAGCGGGGTATGTGCGTGAACACCGGCTGGTGATGGAGCGGATTCTTGGCCGCTATCTGCGGCCAGAAGAAGAAGTTCATCACAAGGATGGCGACCCGACGAATAACCATCCAGACAATCTTCAGGTTTTTGCAACCCATGCAGAGCACATGCGCCATCACTGGGAGCAGGAATGGTCTGTGAGGTATCAGCGCCAGCCAGAAGGTGCCCCGCCAGAAGGCCGTCCTTGATCGTTTCCCATCCCTGCGGCGTCAAAAAGCGTGTTCGTCTGTGACGGTGATGGCCCGGCCATCATCCAGCGTGACGCGGTACAGTCCGCAATGCCCTTTTTAAACGTCATCACCGCCTGGTGCGGCTCAAAACCGTTTTTGGTCAGCGCCCAAACCCAATGGGGCTGTTTGCGCTCGGCCAAAATTTCAATGGGCGTGTGCTCGCCACTCACGGGGTTGTAGATGCGGGTGCCCGCTGCCACGCAGCCGTCGCCGATGAAAAAACCGCGCCGGTACTCGATGCCCTTGGCGTCCTTGTCCAGGAACTCGCCGTGCGCCTGGCCGGCGTACACCACCGCTTCGAGCTGTGCAATCGACAGCTTGCCCTCGGTGATGGTGTCGCGCGGCAGGTTCGGGGTGTAGGTCGCGGCCGGGGGCAGCACCGACGCCATGGCGGCCGACTGCACCAGCGGGCCGGGTGCGGCCGGGCGCCGGGGATGCTCAGGCGCTGCGGCTGATACGCTCAAAAACCGAATTGGTCAGCGCGCCGGCCAGGGTTTCCCCTGACGCGATGGTCAGTCCAGAAGCTGTGTCAGGATCGCCGCCATCACTGCGCCGCTCCGTCCAGTGTCGTCGCCTGCATCAGCCGGGCGTCGTCCGTCAGGTTCTGGTACGTTGCCTCGGGGTCGTTTTGCGCCGCCCCCCACCGCCCCGCCTCCATCTCGCCCCGTATCCGGTTGGCGTAGTGGTGCTCGGCCATCCAGTACACCAGTTCCACCGGGACCAAAAGATGGGGTTGCGGGCTCACCCCTCCTGGCGCAGCAGGCTCGCCAAGTGCCGACTCAGCGGCGTCGCGTTCAACCGCGTCACGCGCGCTGGATGGGAGTGCGGCGGGTACTCTGTCATGGCGAATCTCCGAAAGTAGGCCGACCAGTTCATTGTAGGTCGCGGCCGGGGTTGTCACAATGGGGGCGCCGGTCGGGGGCACCTTGTCGATCACCAGGATCACGTTGTCGTAGGTCGTGCCGTACTTGGCATAGCCGGCGCCGTCCATGGGGATGACCGCGCGCACGTCGTACAGCTTGGAAATCTTCTTCCACCAGGCCTTGAACGCGGGCTTGTCCATGGCCATGCCCTCGCCGACGATGGCCACCAGGCGCCGCCGTCCACCAGCCGGCTCAGCGCCTGCTCGACGTGCTGGGCGCCGACCTGGGTTTTATGCAGGCCGGTGCTGGCGCTGGCGCTGAACGGCGGGTTCATCACCACCACGCTGGGCGCCAGGTGCTGCGGCAGGATGTTGTCGATCTGCTCGGCGTTCTCGCTGAACACCTGCGCGCCGGGGAACACCTCGCGCAGCAGCGCCGCGCGGCGGCTCGACAGCTCGTTGAGGATCAGCTTGGCGCCGGCGTTCTTGCTGAACACGGCCAGCCCGCCAATGCCCCCGCTGGGCTCCAGCATGGTGTCGGCGGCGCTGACGTTGGCCGCCCAGTTGGCCGCAAAGGCCAGCGCCGGCACGGTGCTGAACTGCTGGTACTGGTCCTGCTCGGCGGTGCGCTTGGTCTGCGTGGGCAGCAAGGCGGTCAGGCGCTGCAGCTCGGCAATGGTCGCCAGCGCGCTCTCCTGCGAGGCGTTGGGGTTGAACGCGCGGCCCTGCTGGGCCAGCAAGTGGCGGTTCATGCCCATTTCCATGGCGTCGTAGGCGTCGCGCGGGGTGTACTTGCCATCGGCCTGCGAGCCGCCAAAGGCCGTGTCGGCCCAGCCAAACAGCACGCGCCAGTCGAAGGCGTGGCCCATGGCCAGGCGCCGGGCGACCTGATCGGCCACCTGGGACGACGGCGAGGCCGGCGCGGCGCTGACGCCCAGCTGGGCCGACAGCTTTTCGTCCAGCGCAAAGCGCACCGCATAGGGCTTGAAGCCATCGCCAAAATGCCCGATCAGCATCTTGAACAGGTCAAGCAGGGTCTTGCCCGCTTCCTGGAACGACGTGAGCGACTTCTTCAGGTGGCCTCGGGCCGCCTGGTAGGCGTCCTCGTCAAAGCCGCCCGGAAAGGAGTTGAGCCGCCCGGGCTTGCCGAACAGCGCCGACAGCGCCTTGAGGGCTTCGTCAGCGCCGGTCACGCCCAGCTTGGCGGCCTTGGCGATCAGCTCGGCCGCGCCGGCGGTGGTGGGCGCCGGGCGGGCGCTGCGGGTGCCGCCTTGGGCGGGGCCTTGGGCGGGGTCTTGGGCGGGGTCTTGGGGCGGCGGGCTTCGGCCTGCGCGTCACGCGCTTGTTCAATCGCGCGCCGCACGCCCGACGGCCAGGGGGCCACGCCGGGGCCGTTCAGGGACACGTTGGTGTACGGCTTGCCGCTGGTCAGGCGGTTCATGGCGCCGCCGCCATCCCAGTTGATTTTCCACGGCTTGCCCTTGTCATCGGTGCCGCTGGTTTCAAACATGCCCATGCCGACATGGCGCGTCGCGCCCAGCTCGCCAATGTCTTGCAGCGTCGGCACGCCGGGGATGCCGCCGCCGTTGCTGATGGCCACCATGTCGCCCTGGTGGGCCTTTTCCAGCAGCTCGTTCAATTCTTCCACGCTCCAGGCGGGGCTGGGCGCCGCAGGGGCGGCGGGCTCGGTCTTGGGCGCAGGCGCCAACGCCAACGGCTTTTGTGTCGCCTGGGGCCGTTGCCCCAGGGATTCCAGTATCGAGGCGCCATGGCGCGCCCACAGCGCATCGCCATCGGCCGCGTCAGCCCCAAAAGCCGCCGCTGTTGCGTCCGACATGGCGTAGTGGAAAATGGCCAGGTCAATCCGCAGATCAGCCAGCATGTCCAGGCGGGGTTTGGCCGACCTCCATTCCCATACCGCCATGTAGCGGGCGCCGTTGTCGTCGTAAATTCTGATTTGCCGAACCGCCTGGTGCGCGCCGTGGTTCGACGTTCGGATGTCTCTCAGGCTGACGCCGTAACCCACCCCGTCATCGCCCACGATGTAGCCCAGGCTTTCCCAGCCATCACGCCCCTCCGGCGCGTCCAGATCGGACGCATCAACGTCCTCCGTGGGGGCGGGCGCGCCGGGCTGTTGCGCATTTTCCGCGCGCACTTCGGCCGCCGCCTGGTCAAACAGCGCCGACAGGGCTTCCTCGCTCAGGGCGTCGTCGGGCGACAGCTCGCCAGGGGCGGGCGCATCCGGCTTTTCCTGATTTTCCTCGCGCACTTCGGCCGCCGCCTGGTCAAACAGGGCCGACAGGTCTTCCTCGCTCAGTGGCCCCTGCGTTTCGCTGGGGGTGGGCGGGTCAATCGCCGCCGGCGCCGGGGCCGGCTGCTCCATCGCGGCCAGCAGCTGCGCGGCCGCCGCGTCCATGGCGTCGCGCTCGGCGCGTTCGGCGTCGTTCTTGGCGGCCTGCACGGCCAGGGCCTTGTCGTTGATCGCTTCGGCCAGGACATTGTGAAAACGCTGCATGTTCTCGCGCTCCAGCAGGTACTGGCGGCGTTCTTCGCCGGGGTCTGCGGGCAGCGCGGCCTGAAAATCCTTGGCGGTGATGGTCGGGCGGCCGTCGGTCCACTTGACCGCCCGGGTCAGCGCCTGAAAGACCTGCGTGAACAGCTCGCGCTCATGGCCGGTCGGGTAAGGCGTGCCACGGTGTCCCTTTTCCGGGCTGGCCTTGCCTTCGCCCACCCACTCGGGGTTGACCAGATAGGTGTTGGTGCCGCCCAGCGTGTCGGCGGCCCAGGCCTCGGAGGCCCGCGCAATCAGTTCCTCGTCGTTGCCCCAGTAGTCCGTACCCAGCTTGTCGGCATTGACCTTGTAGGCGGTCGCGCCGGTGTTCAGGCCGGTGTAGTGGCGCAGGCCCTTGATGGCCGCGTCCACCTTGCCCTGGTTCTTGTCGCCCTTCCAGTAAGTACCGCCAATCAAAAAGCGCTTGGCGATGGCGTCAATCTCGTTCGCATCGAGCGTCTTGGCCTTGAGCAGGCGCAGCAGCTGGTTGCGCACCACGCCACGCCACTCGCCGCCCAGGTTCGCGTCCAGCGCATGGACCCATTCGTGGTACACCGTGCCGTCGCCGCGCGTGTTGGTCAGGTTGATGACCTGCACCGTGCGCCCTTCGACCGGGTGCGCGCGCTGGTAGTGCGCCGAGAACTTGCCGTGCCCGAGCGCGCCGATGGTGAAATGCAGCTGCGCGCCAAAGCCGATGTTGTCGGCCGGCATGCCGAAGTGGCGCGCCAGGTCCATGAAGGCGTCGTAGGCGTAGTTCAGGTGGTCCTGGTCCTGCCTGGCGCCGACCCACTTGCCAAAGCCAATGTCGGCAAAGCCGAATACCCGCTTGAACTCGTCCGGCGTCACGTCGGCGCCCTTGCGGTGGTCGGCCAGGCTTTCGCGTGTCACCCGGTCCAGCTTGGGCGGGGTGAGCGGGTCGGAGCGCTTGGGCAGCGCGATGGTGCCCTCTTTTTCAATCAGGTGTGTGGTCCAGTCCGACGTGGGGCGAAAGCGCTGGAACTCGTTGCGCGTGCCGTCAAAAATGCCGCTGTAGGCGGCTTTGCCTGCGTCCGTCGTGGCCAGCGTGGTGTAGTAGTTGCCGGTGGTGTTTTTGGGGTCGGGCACCAAAAACAGCGCCGCGTACTGGTCGGCTGCGTCCTTGACCGACTCGGCGCCATCGAGAAACGCCATGTACTGGCGCACGCGCGCCAGGTACTCGTCGGCGCGCGCGCGCAGCCAGTCGGCACGGTAGGCGCTGTCGTCGCGGAAGTTGTCCCGGTCGCCTTGGGACAGCTCGCCAGGGTAGCGGGTGCCTTCCAGAATGTAGTCCAGGTTGCTTTTCTTCTCGGCGTAGCGGCTCTTGTACTGCAGCTGGCCATACCAGTTGCTCTTGTCATCGAGCCACTTCTTGAACGGCATGATGTGGTCGCGCACTTCCGTGACGTACAGCTTGAAGCCCGGTTTGACGCCCTCGGACAGCAGCGGCGCAAACAGGTCGGCGCGGTTGGTGGCGCGCTCGATGGCCTTCCAGGCCTTTTGCATGTCGGACTCGCCGGCCTTCATCTGCGCGCGCATCAGCTCCCAGTGGCGGCGCAGGTCCAGGCCGGTGTTTTTGAGCTTGCTGGCCGGGCGGCCTTCGTACCAGGCGGCACCTTCTTCGGTGCCCATCCAGGCCTTGGCGCCCTCGTAGCCGCGCACCTGCTCGGCCAGCAGGTCGCCCGACAGGGTGCTTTTCGTCTTGCCGGCCAGCGCATGCGCCCAGCCGGCTTGAAAGCGGTTGGTTTTTTCGGCGTCATTGACCAGGCCGGCCTGCGCCAGCGCGCCATCGACGGCCGCCCGATAGACGGCCGGGTCGCGGTGCCGGGCTTTTTCCAGCGCGGCGGCCTGCTTGAGCAGCTGCTTGTGCAGCTCGGCGGCCATTTTGCTCACTTGTTCGGGCCTGGACTCGGGCAGGCGCGTGGTCAGCGCCTGGCTCAGGGCCTGCACCGACTGCCCGACCATGCTGGCGTCGGCCACCAGCTGGGCAAAGGTGGCGACCTCGGTTTCGCGCAGCGCGCGGGCCTTCTCCTTGGCGCTGACCTTCACGGCTGCAGGCGCAGGCGTGGCGGCCGGGGCCGGCGCGGCGGCAGGCTCGGACTTGACCACGGGCGGGTAAGCGGCCAGCAATTCCTCGGGGGTAAAGGTGCCGTCCTTGACCTGCGCGAGCACGTCCAGGCGGGCCTTGCCGGTCAGCCCGGCAGCGGTCAGGATGTCAGCGGCTTGCGCGGCGTCGGTCTTGGGCGCGGGCGCGGCCTTGCGGCTGGCCTGGTAGCGCTGGCGCAGGAAGTCCAGCACGCGGCTGGCGGGCATGTTCGCATCGCTGGTGTCAAAACCCATGCGCTCCAGCGGCGCGAACCAGCTGCTGCTGGTCAGCCCCTCAAACTTGCCGCCCTCCAGGTAGCGCGCGAGCTGCAGCTTGTTGTAGGCGTTGGCAAAATCGGCGCCCAGCGTGGATTCAATCCACTGGGACGCGGGCAGCGCCTGGTACTCGGCGGCGCTGGCGGCGGCGGCGGCGGCTTGGGTGTCGTCGCGGGCCTTGTCGGCGGCGGCGGACTTGGCCAAGCGCTTGGCTTGCAGGCCATCGGGAATGTCGGGCGCATCCTGGCCGATGACCTTCACGGCGCCTTTTTGGGGGTAGCCCGTGAAGCCGGCCGCGTTCACCCAGGCCTGGAGCTGCTGGATTTGCTCGGCAGTGAAGTGCTTGCCCACGGGCGGCAGCAGCTTGACGCTGTTGCTGGCGGTTTCCTGGACGCGGTAGTCCAGAAAGGGCGGCTCGGTGAGCTGTTGGATCGGGGTCTTGGTGGCCGCTGCCGGCGCGGCGGCGGCCTGCTCGCCATAGTGGCGGGCAATGAACTTGTCGCCCACGCGCTGCAGGTAGCCGGGCAGCTTCGTGCGGTCGCCGGCTTCCTTGAAGTCGGCCGCCGTCATGTCCTGGTACAGCGACAGCAAGGCTTTGTCAAAAGCATCACCGACCACCAGCTGGAAGTTTTCACGGCTGTTGGTGGCCGGGTTGGCCTGCAGCACCAGCTGCGCATTGGCGTCCATGGCGGCGTCGATGGCGGCGCGGATGTCAGCGGCGCGCTTGAGGCCGTTCGGGTCGTTGAAGCGCAGGGCCGCATCCGGCGCCTGTTCGGCCGGCGCGGCGGCCGGCTGCAGGCTGTCCACGATTTCATCGAGCACGCGCGACTGCGCGGCGAACTTGCCCCGCAGGCGCTGGCTGGCCGTTTCCAGCAAGGGGATGACGCTGACGGCCGTGCGCGGCTTGCGCAATTCCTCCACCAGCCCGCGCATGGCGGCGCGCGCGGAGCCCTCCAGCGTGTTGCGCTCGGCGCTGAACGTGTCCAGCAGCTTTTCCAAGCGGTCGGCCGCTGCGCGCTCGGGCGCGCCGTTGGTCCGCGTGCCCGGCGCGGCGGGCGGGGCTTTGTTCTGGTCGGCCACGGCCTTGACCAGCGCGTTGCGGGCGTCCTCGTACTCATAGTTGCCGTAGGTGGCATCCATCAGGTCGTGGATGTCCTGCTCGGCAATGCCGGCCTTGAGCGCTTGCTTGACGGCGCCCGACGCTTCCGGGTACTGGGCGGTCAGCTTGGCCTCGACCGGCATGTCGATGTAGTTGTTGGCCATGAAGAAGGCGTAGGCGAAGCCCTCGGGCGTCACGCTGCGCGCGTTCTTGGTGGCCTGGCTTTTGCCGCCCTGCTTGTCGGTCTTGCTGCCCTCGGTCGGCGCCACGTTGGCCAGCGGCAGCTCGGCGTTGAAGTTGCCGTACAGCATGGTCGGCTTGGTCGTCGGCTCGCCAAAGTGGTGCGGCTGGAACGACATGCGCGCGTCCGGGATGCCGGTCAGGCTGACGATGCGCCCGACCGGGTTTTCCAGCGCCCAGATGGCCGGGCGGAAATACTCAATCGTCTGCAGGGTCTTGAACACCAGCGCCTTGCTCGCTTCGCTGCGGCCGTCGGCGTCCTTGGTCTTGAAAAAGCGCGAGCCGGCCGAGCTGAAGTCCGTGCAGGGCGCCGCCGCCAGGATGCCGTACACCTCGGACAGGTCGTAGTTCTCGGTGAAATACTCGACACTGAAGTCGTTCACGTCCTGGCCGGTCTGAATGTCGAACGTCTGCACGTTGTAGCCGGCCTCCCGCCAGGGCTTGGACCACTCGCCGGACAGGTCGAACAGGCTCAGGATGGTGCGCGAGTTGTTGTCGCCGCCGTGCTCGTCGTACTGCTTTTTGACGTGGGCCTTCCACTCGGCGAGCTTGGCAGCGGCCTGCTCGGGGGTGATGAAGCCCTCGGCCTTGGCACGCTGGTTGGTGATGGTGCGCTCGTCAGGAGGGGCCGTCAGCACGGCCCATTCGTCGGTGATTTCCTTGAAGTCGGCCGCGTTCATGTCCAGCGGGACACTGCCCTCGTCAATCGCGCCGTCCTGGCGGGTGACGGCGCCGCCCGCAATGGGGGCGTACTTGTTGTTCGGGTCCAGCGGCTTGCCGGTGCTGTTGTCGTGCTCGGGGGCGGTCCTGACGTTGGCCACCATCAGGCTCTCGACCACCATCTTGCGCATTTTTTGCTCGTTGTAGCCCTGGCCTCTCGGCAAAATGGCCTCGCCGGCGATCTTGATGCTCTCCAGCGCATCCTGGTGACTGGCGGTGTTGGCCACCAGCGCGCGGATTTGCGCCTCGGTGTAGCCGTTGCTTTTGCCCAGCGCACCAGCCACATCGCCGCGCGGCAGGCGCAATTCCTGGCTCAGCCGGTAGTCCAGCGCGTCGGGTGCGGGTGCGGGTGCGGGCGCGGGCGCGGCGGGCGCGGCTTGCCCGCCTTGCCCATCGCGCGCCTGAATCTCGGCCACCAGCTCGGGCAGCTTCTTTATCTTCTGGTTGGCGCCGCGCAGTGCGATGCCCAGCGACTCGGCCACGGTCTTGGCCGTGCCGTAGCTTTTCGCCCAGCCGACGGGGCGGGCGGCGGCTTCTGGCGCGTTGCCGCGCTCTACCGCGTAATCCTTCAAGTCGCCCCGCCCGATAGAGGTTCGGTAAACCGTCTTTTCCCCCTCTGTCACCGGCGAGGCCAACTCCTTCTCTGCCGAATACGCATCAGACCAGTCGATATAGACATTGCCCCGGTTGTCCACGGTGCGAATGACGCCGCGCACTTTCGGGTCATGGACGTAAAACACGCGCTTGCCGCGCATCGTTTCAACGGTTGGAGGAATTTTGTCAAGATGGACGTTTCCTGCTGCGCGCGACTGCTTGACGGCCTGGTCGCGCTTTTCGTCGAATGCGGCACTGTCAAATTGATCGCCTTGTGTTGGCTCGCCTTGATCGCCGGCCGCGTCAGGGGCGCCGTCGCGCGCCAAAAAGGCGTCCACCGCTTCAAACTGCTGCGCCAGCGTGTCGGCCGCTTCCTTGAGCGCTGCGGGGTCCGCGCGCTTGTAGCCCTTGCTGACGGCCTTGTCCTTGTTCATCAGGCGGCTGGCCTGGCCGCCCACATGGCTCATCAGGCTCTTGGCGTCCAGCAGGCGGCGGTCGCTCACGCGCGCGTCCACCTGGTCCACCAGCATGCCGGCCTGGTTGATGAAGGCGGTCAGCGCTTGCAGGCGGGCGTCGGCCTGCGCCAGCAGGTCGCCGTAATCGCCGGCGCGGGCGTCGGCCAGCAGCTTCACCTGGTCGGGCTCGGTGAAATAGCGCGCCAGCGTGCCGGGCTCGCGCACGGACTCGCCGTCCTTGCCCAGCAGCGCCTTGCGGGTGGCCAGGCGCTCGCGGTAAAAATCAATGTTGCTTTGCTGGAGGTGTCCGGCAGGCGCGTGGTTGGCTGCCGCGCGGATGCCGGCGATAAAGTCCTTGTCGCCGCCCAGCTGCTCCAGCTCGTCGGCAATGGCCAGCGCCTGGGCCTTGAAGTCGCCTGCGGGTGCTATGGTTTCAGTAGCTGCCGGGGCTTGCGGGCCTTGCGTAATCGCCGTATTTGGTGCGGTTTTGCCCTGGATGGCTTGCGCAATCTCCGCAGGGGTGGCGCCGGCCTTGAGCGCTTCATTGAGCGTCGCCTGCAGGGCCTGGCCCGGCTTGTTCGCCTTCGGGTCGCCCAGGAACGTGAGCTTGCCGTTGGCCGCGACAGACAGCTGCACGCCCGTGGGACCGGCCAGGCGGTTCTGGTCGAGGATGGCCTTGATCCACTTGGCCTTCTGGTCGGCTGGCGCTATGGTTTCAGTAGCTGCCGGGGCAGTGCTGGCCTGCGCAGGTTCCGCTTTTGGTGCGGAAAGGCCGGCCAGGGGCTGGGCCGCACCAGCAGACTGCTCGGCGCTGGGGAATTCTCTGACAATGGGCAGCAGGTCGGCAATCGGCGCGTCCAGGCGGATGACCTTGACAGGCGCGCCGGCTTCCTGTTTGGCGAGCCATTGGTGATGGCCGTCCACGACATGCCCATCAGACGACACCAAAATGGAACGGTCGCCGCCTGTGAAGTTCTTGGCTTTGGTTACCTTTTCTGGCGAAAACTCAGCCTGTGTCGGCTTGAGGCTGTCGGCGGGCACTTCCTCGGCCGCATGGCTTGCAATGCCCTTGCCCTTGAGGAAGTTGACCAGGGCACCACGGTGCTCGGCCTTGACCTGCGGCATTTCGGCGCGCGGCACGTTCAGCGTGCCCGATTCTGGCGCGAAGGCGGTCCACTCCTTGTCGAGCGTTTGGTCAGTGACACCGGCGCCTTGCGCGACATCGGCCGGGCCATCAGGTGCGACGTTGTTCCACTGAATGCCATCGGTGGATGGCGCTTGCTGTGCTACCGAATCAATAGCTTGCGGGTCTTGCTGACCTTGCGTAAAAGGCTTATTTGCTTCGGGTGCGCTGGTGGCCTGCGAAGCCACCAGCGCCGCGCGGATTTGGTCAATGTCTTCACCGTGTTGGCCGCTTGCGCCGTGCTGGATGCGGCTCGACAGAATGGCCTGAATTTTGGCCTCTATCTCATCGCCTTCAGCGGCGCCGGCTGGCTGGCCGGCGACTTCGCCCGGCGCCGCTCCTTGCGCGCCTGGCGCTGGGCTTGTTTCTTGAGCAGTTTGTTCAGGCTGGGGCACATAGGCGGGGGTGTCCTGTTGCGTTGCGGGAGGGGTGGCCTTGGCGCGCAGCACGAACCCGCCCTGGATGGGGGTGACCTCCATTTCCGGGAAAGTCCTGCGCTGCACCGAGCGGGCCACTTTTTCGAGCTTGAACGGGGTGCCGTTGGGCGACAGCGTATCGCCCGGCAGCACGCCGGCCGCCAGGTTGGCCGCCGCGAGCGCGTCCTGCGTGGCCTGTCGGTCCCGCGCGGCGGTTTCGGTGTTCGGGATTTCCGCCAGTGGCTTGAGCACGCTGCGCGCGCCGTCGGTGCCCATGGGGCTGACCAGTCCGGCGCGCTCCATGTCTTCCACCAGGCGCGCGGCGCGGTTGTAGCCGATTTTCAGGTGACGCTGCACCAGCGCGATGCTGGCCTTGCCCGAGCCCATGACGACCGACACGGCGCCGGCGTACATCGGGTCCGCGCTGGCCGGGGCGGCGGGGTCGGCGGCTGGCGGGGCCGCCGGGGCCTGCCCGGGCGCTGCGGGCAGGCCGGTGTAGGCGTTGTCCATGCCGGTGGCGGCGCGCACCATGTCATAGCGCGGGTCGTCGCCCGTGACTTCGCGGCCGTTGATGGGGTCGGTGAGGGTCGGGCGTGCGGCGCGCAGCGCGGCGGCGCGGCGGTCGATCTCGGCCTGCGCGGCCACGCCCATGGCGTTGTCTTCCGGGGTGTTGACGCGCCCCTGCGGCGAGGTGGCTTGTGACAGGTTGTTGACCATGCTGGCCAGGCCGGCATCGGGCATGCCGCTGAACAGCGGGGGGGCCGCCGGGTTGGCCGTTGGGTTCACCGGCGGGGCCAGCTGGCTGTCCTTGAGCGCCTTGAGCGCGTCGTATTCCTGCTTTTGCGCCGTCGTGAAGGCTTGTGCGTCGGTAGCTGGCACTGTCATCGGCTGGCCATCCGGCCCGGTGACGACGCGCGCGGGCGCGCCCTGGCCCAGCCTGGTCAGCGCGGCAAAGCGCGCTTCCTGCTCGGGCGTCAGCGGCACCGGCGCTGCAGGCGGGGCGCCCGGTGCGCTTGGTGCGCTTGGAGCGGCCACCGTGGCCGCGCGGGACAGCGGGGAGTTGGGCTGCTGCGCTGCTGCGCGCACGGGCGCCAGCGGATCGGGGGCATGGCCATGAAAGGCACCGCCCCCCACGCCCATCAGGAGGCCGCCGGCCGCGCCCATGCCGGCGTTCTCGCCGACGTTTTCATCCCAGGCTTGGTGCGGGTCCACAAACGCCCGCTTGGCTTGGTTGCCCACTGCAGCGCCGCCGCCTTCTTCAATCGTTTCCTGCGCCATTTCGCCCAAGCCGCCCTTGAGCATGGCCTTGGGGATGGCATAGCTGGCGCCGGCCTTGGCCACCACACGGGCGCCGCCGCCCACCAGCGCACGCTCCAGCATGTCGGCGCCGGGGATGGCGTTGGCCACCACGGAAATGGCCGCCGCAGCGGGCAGCGTGACACGCGCGGCGCGCAGCGAAAACTCATGCTTGAGGTCTTGCCGGGCGGCCGCGCTGCCGTCGGTCTGCGCCAGGCGCACGACGAACTCGGGATTGGACGCCCACACGGTATCGGGCTTTTTCATGGCCGACTCGTACACGTCGCCGGCCACGTCCGCGCCTTGCTGCAGCGCGCCTGTGCCAATGGCGGTGCGCGTGCCGACCGTGCCGGCGGTCTTGCTGACCGCGCCCAGCGCGGCGCTGGAAGCCGGTCCCAGTTTGGTGGCAGCGGCCAGGCCGCGCGCGGCGCTCACGCCAGACGCCAGACGGCCCGCAGCGGCGCCGGGGATCAAGGTGGCGATGTTGCTGGCCAGTACATCGCCCGCCAGCGCCGGGTCTTTGACGGTTTCCCAAAAGGCGGTGACGGCCTTGCCCAGCACGTCGTCCGAGGCGTCAATCGCTTCAGAGCGGGCCTTTTTCTTGGCCTTGAGCTGCGCGCTCTGGCCGCCTTCCCAGTGGTCCTGCACCGACTGGCCCAGCTCGGTCGCGGCGTTGTCCATGTTGCCCGTGGCCAGCCCGTAGAGCTGACCGCCCGACTTGACCACGCCACCCACGCCAGCGGCCAGGCTGCGCGCCGTGTCGCTGGCCGCCTCGCCCCAGGTGCGCGGCTTGGCTGACGCGGCCGGCTCGGGCAGCTCGTCCAGGTGCTCCAGGTAGGCGTTCAGCGGGTCGCCGGCGGCGGCGCGCGGGCGGCGTGCATTGGCGTCCAGCCGGTCCAGGTAGCCGTTGAGGTCGTCGTCAGGGGTTGCGCTGTTGTCGGCTGTAGGCATGGCGGGCAGGTCTTTCAAGGCGGGTTTATTGCGGCAGGGCGCCGATACGCTGGACCAGGCCAGCGCGGTATTCGCGCAGGACGCGCAGGCTTTCGGGGGCGCGCGTCTGCGCGATCTCGCGGTCCAGGGCGATGAGCATTTCCGGGTCGGATTCGAGGCGGTCTTCTTTGGCCTGCTGGGCCGGGGTGAGCTGCGCGCTGCGCCTCATGCCGGCCTCGGCCGGGCTGGTCGGGCCGCTGGCCCGGCGTGCGGGCGCCGCAGCGGGCGCCGGCTTGGGCGCAAAGCGGGCCGACTCCTTGAGGATGTCGCGCACCGCCTTTTCCAGCGTCATGTTTGAGGACTTGTCGGCCGCGCGCGCCTGCTCGACGCGCCGCTCGGCCGCTGCGCGCAGCTTGGCCACGGTGGTGGTGGCATGCTCGACCGCCTCGTTGGGTGCCATGGTGCCGCCTGCGCGGGCCGTGTTGAAGGTCTTGAGGTAGGCCGCGCGCAGGTCGGGCGACTCCACATCCTTGCCCGACATATCGTTGGGCAGGGACACCACGGCCTTGTCGATCTTGGCGGCCGTGTCCCACTGCTTTTCGTCAAAGTGGTCGGCCCGGGCGCTGCTGGCCTTGCCGCCGTTGGCCGTCAGCGCGTCGTTCTTGCCGGAAGCGGATGTGTAATAGCGGGTGTGCGCGCCATGGAGTTCGATCTTGGAAACGCTTTCGCGTTCCTCGCGCTCATCCTTGCGCCCCTTGTGCTGGACTTCCATCTGCGTGGCAAACGGCTGCAGGCGCGTTTGCAGGTCGTGGGAGTTGATGGTTTGCTCGACCACCTTGCCAAACGGGTCTTGCACCTTGAACGTGGCATTGAAGGTCGGCACCTTGCCGTAGCCGGGCAGGTCGCGCTCAAACGGGGTGATGGCCACGGCGCCGGTGACCCGGTTCTTGCCCACGCCGTTGACGACCTGGGTGATCCGGTCGGCATCGCCTTTGGCCACGGCATCGGCCAGGTCGGTGTCGAACTTCTTGCGCTGCGTGTCAACGTAAGTGTCCGCCGCCTGCGTGGCGTTGAGTGCGCTTTCGATGTTGCCTGCGCTGCGCTGGACCTCGGCAAAGTCGCGCAGCGTTTCGTCCTGGCGGGCCTTGCGCGCCACCTGGATCGGCGCCATGGGCGCTTCGCTGCCGTCGGGCATTTGCAGGCCCGGCCCGGCTTGCGGCGCCGGCTCGAAGCGGTCCTTGCCCACCTGCGTCATCTTCTGGCGCGTAGCTTCCTCGCGCGCCTGCTTGTCCGTGGTTTCCTTGCGCTGGCTTTCCAGCCAGGCCGCATTGCGGTCCTGGTTCTCCATCTCGCGCGCCCGGTCAACGCCTTGCTGCGCGCCCTTGACGAAAGCGGCCAGGCCGCCCTTGAATCCCATTGCCATGGTGTGTGTTCCTTGTGTCTGTTTAGCTAAAGAGCCAGCTCAAGCCCTTGTCCACGGCCGACTGGCCCGCCTTGGAGTTCAGTGCGCTGCTGGTGACATTGCCCAGCGAGGTCCAGAAAGCCGCATCGTCGGCGCGCGCGTCGGCCGCATCCTGTTGCGCCAGCCTGGACCGCTCCGTGGCGCTCAGGTTCTTGACCGAGTACAGGCCCTTGTAGTCATCGGCGGCACTGCCATAAATCTTGCCGATGCCCCCGGCAAAGCTCAGCCGGTTGTTCACCGGGGCGGCGGCCGTGGACACGGCGGCATTGCCGACCAACGCGCCGGTGCTGGCGGCCTGGGCCGCCTGAGTGGGCAGGTTCGCACCAAAGCCGATGGCGGTTTTTTGCCGCTCGTTGGCCACCGCTTCCAGGTCGTTGCGCGCCTTGGTGGCGGCGCCCGCCTGGGCGCTGGCCGAGGCAATGTCCACCTGCTGGCCCAGCGCCTGTGACCTTGCGCTGTTCGGGTTCACCCCCATGCGGCCCAGGCTGCGCAGGCCTTGGCTGCGCATGTCGGCAAACCTGGAGGTCACGCCTGCCATGGCTTCGCTGGCGGCCTTCTCCTGGCGCGCTTCGCTGTTGAAGCCAAAGGCGCCCTGGGCGTAGGTGTCCTGCATGCCGCTGAACTTTCCCGTGCGGTCAGTCAGGTTCTGCGACAGCAGGCCCAGGTTCCCGGCCAGCCGGGTTTGCAAGCCACTGACCCCTTGGGCGGTGGCATTGGCGCTGGCCAGGTCGGGAATGGCCTCAAGGTAGGCATTCCTGCCGTAGGCCAGGCTGTCATCGACGGCGCCCTGCCAGTTGGTGAAATTGGGATCAGTGGCCATGGGGGTCCTAGAAGTTGAGCAAGTTGCGCACGGCGGCCAGTGGAATCCGGCGGGCATTCAGCGCAGCCATCACATCGGCGCCGTAGTGGTTGACGGCGGCCGTGCGGATGACGTACTCGCCAATGTCCAGGGCGGTGTAGCCGTCGTCGGGGCCGGCCGGGTTGGGGCCGCTGAGTTTCTTTTCGGTGATCAAGCCGCCCCGGAATGAGCCGCTGGCGCTATCGGTGCCCGAGCCGCTGTCGTTGCCGTTGCCGCCGTCGTTGCCTTGTCCGCCACCTGAGCCAGCGCCAGAGCCGCCGCCTGAAGCGTTGTCGCTTTGCGAGTCGCTGCCGTTGACGGCATCGGCGCTGCTGGCGTCGGTGTTGGCGTCCGATCCGGGGCCGGTTTCGTTGGAGCCGTGCGAGTCGCGGCTACCGATGGTGCCGGGGCCTTGGGCGGCGGTGGTGGTGCCATCCAGACCCGTCACCCCGCTGATACCTGTGATCCCCTCAATTCCATCAATGCTTGCAATGGAGCCAATGCCGGGCGTGCCCATGCGGCCAAAAGCCGCTTCTGCCTTCTCGCCCAGCGCAGCGCCGAGTCTTCCGCCAATCGGGCCGCCCAGTATGCCGCCGGCCAGACTGGCCAGCGTGCTGCCGATGCCGGTGGTGCCGATGGAGTTCTGCCCGGAATGCGAGCCGCTTGCCGCGCCAACGCCGCCAGCGCTGCCATTCGCAGAAGATGAATCGCCCGAGCCCGAGCCGTCGCCGTTTGGTGCGCTGGCCGATGCCTGGCCTGCTGCGGTGGTGCCGCCGGCAGTGGCGGGGGCGGCTGGCTTGGGAATGACGCCATTGCGCAAGATGGCAGTGGAGGCGCTGGCGTCCAACTCCTTGCGGATGGCGTCAGCCTTGGCCTTGATCCAGGCCTCTGTCGTGGCGTCCTGGCCCCAGGCCATCTGATAGATTTCTTCGGGTGTCAGGCCCGCTTTGTCGGCATGGGCCTGAACCAGTGCGAAATTTTGACCCTTGGCGCTCATGTCAGCAGCGCGGGCCAGGGGTTGGTTGAGCAACTCCCAGGTGTCTGAATACTCACTCATGGCGGGAACCTTTCGCGCGTAGGCGTGTTGAAGGAATTGGCACGACTGGCGCGCGTAGATGGTGGCCGGTCGGGGCCGCAAAAGGAAGGTTAAATGGCCGGTTTATTTCTTCAAGGTGCCCACACCACGGCGGCCACGTCGTCGGCATTGAGCGCTGCATCGAGTTGCGCGCGCAGGGCGCGGGCGTGCTGGTGCAGGGCATTGGCGTACATCGCCAGCGCCACCGGCATGGCCTGCATGGCCGGGCCGTCGAGCGCCAGCGTGGTGTTGTCCGCACAGGTCCAGTCGATGGCAAAGGGCGGCGCGGCGTCGGCGGCCTGCACGGCCGTGGTGATGCGCTGCACGCTGCGCGGGTCCGAGTCGATCTGCTTGCCCAGGTAGGGGAAGCTGGTGGCCTCCTGCACGTCGCGGGCCTGCTTGATGTCCTGCCACTTGGCGGCCTTGAGGTCGGCCAGGGTGCGGGGGTCAATCCATTGCTTGGCGGTGTAGTCGAAGGTGTGAAAAGGGCTCGGCCGGGGCGGGATCGGCTGAATGGCCAGGGCCGCGTCCAGGTAGCTTTGCCGAATGTCATGCTGCTCGTCCACGATCAGCCACTGCATACCACTGAGGCGCTCGGCCAGCGCCAGCGCCAGCGCTTCGGTTTCGACACCGCGCCCGGACAGGCACCGGCCTTTCGCATCGAAGGTGTAGAGGTATTTCATCGGTAGCTTTTCAACACGGTGATGGTGGCGTAATGGCTGGTGCCGCTGGTGATGTCGGCGCGCATCCAAATCTTGAAGAAGCCGGGACCGAGAAACCGGCCCGACTGCAACACCCCGAACTGGGGGCCGTCTGCAGCGTAACTGCCCGAGTTGGAAACATCGACGTGGCCATAAGTGAGGCTGACGCCCAGGTACAGCCCGAAGCTGCCCCCGGTGTGCGGGTTGAAGTTGAAATGACAGTCAAAGATGACCCCCACGTAGCCGTAGCGGTCCATATACAGCTCAATCGAGTGCCAGGCGGTGTTCTCGATGAAGGTGTAGGGCTGCTCAAAGCTGGTGGCGCTTTTGCTGGCGATCAGGTCGGCGGTGATGGTGCCGACCTCGATGCCGTCACCGCTGATCTTGGTGCCCGACCCGCCCAGCGACCAGGCGCTGGGCAAGGTCTGGTAGGGCGAGGCCATGGCGACCATCGGCTGCGTGGCAAACAGGAAGCTGTTGGTGTACCCCGGCAAGGTGGCCGACTTTCGGATGACGATGACGGTGGAGGCGGCCGCTGCCGGGGCGACCCCAAACCCAAACAAGCGTTTGTAGCCGGACAGTTGCTGGCCGCCTGACGCCTCTTGATTGTTGGCCTCGCTGGCGAAATACGTGGCAATGAGGCCGCCGCTGGCGTTGTAAAAATGGATGAAACAATCGACGTTGCAACGGTGCGCGCCCGTGTAAACGGAGAACTCGTAGCGTTGGTTCGCCACGACCGGCGACGGCGGGGACACCATGTATTGGCTGTAATTGGCGTCGCCCGTGCCGGTGGTGTTGGGCTGGGAAATGTAGAGGGCATGGCCGCCCGAGGGAAACCAATCAGGTATGTCCAGCCCCCTGCTCGTCACGGTGACGCCGTTTTCCCCTTGCCACCAGCCATACGTCCCGGAGGCAAAGCCGGCGTTGTTCAGGACGTTGGCGGCCAAGCCGATGTTCAGCATCTTGGACGTGACGGAGCCGCCCGGCAGTTCCAGCGTGCCGTTAGCATTGAGCGCAAAGCCCAGGCCCACGCCGTCATAGTTGGTCGAGCGCACGCTGTTGCTGCTGACGGTGATGCCGCCAATCTGGCCGGCCGTGGCATACACCGTACCGCGCACCACGGCGTTGTTGAACGTCGCATTGCCCGCGCCGTCGATGCTCCACATTTTCACGTTGGGTGCGTAGTCGGCGGTCGAGCTGATGGTCGCGCCCACCGCGATGCTGCCGCCGCTGATCCGCGAGGCGGTCATGGTGCCGGCCGTGATGTCGTCGGCGTTCAGCTCGCCAATCATGGCCGAGGTGATGGTGGCGTTCTTGAAGAATCCCGCGTCCAGGTAAACGCCGGCCGGCACTTCCTTGCCGTTGATGGTTGTCGGCGTGGTCTGGATGACAAACGGCAGGTCCGGGCTGGTGGTGCTCCAGGTGCCGCCTGACATGGGCTGCGCTTCGGAGAAGTAGGCCCGCGTGAAGAAGGCGAAGGAGTCGGTGTTGGGTGGCGTGACCGGAAAAGTGACGGGGACCGTCTTGGTGCCGGATTTGCGCAGGATGCAGCGCGCCTTGGTGGCGCCCGCTGGAGCAATGCCTGACGCGCCGGTCTGCTTGTAGGCCGACAGCCGCGTTCCGCCCAGCGCCTCCTCGTCGTTGATACCCAGCGCCGTGTTGCCGATGACGTTGTTCGAGCTGTTGATCCAGTAGATGAACGCCTCGACCTTGCAGCGGTGCGCTGCGGTGTAGATGCTCCACTCGTAGTTTCGACCCGCCACCACGGCAATGTCGGCCGTGGGGCTCGCCTCCACATAGCCCGTCGGCGCGCCGGTGCCGCCGTCCCGAATCCAGGCGGTGCCGTTGCCTGCCACGTAGCCGCTCAGGTTGCGCCCGCTGGTGATGGTGGACGTGGTGGTCGGAAAGGTCCAGTCCGACAGGTCGTTGGTGAAGTTCGCGTTCAGGCACAGGTTGCTGCGCGCGGCTGTGCCGCCGGTGTAGTAGCGCGTGACGTTGGGCGTGACGCTGGTGTCCAGCCAGACAAAGCCGTTGTAGAGGTTGAGCGTCGGGGCGGTGCTTCGCGCCGTGGCGGGCGGGGCGACATAGAACTGGCTGGCCTGGATGCCGAAGGCGCTGCTTGGCGCAGCGTTCTTGACGGTGCTGGCCAGCCCATAGCCTGAAATCAGGCCCGCCAGGTCGGTCTTGACCGCCCACTGCAGCTCCAGCGCGCCGGTGCTGGTCTTGAGCGCCGTGGCCTTTTGCTCGATGGTGCCGCTGGTCACGCCGTCACTGATGTAAACCTGCTTGACCGCCGTGGCCAGAGGCAGGCCGACATTCCAGACACCGCCGGCAGTCTCGCAGGTGGTCTTGGTGGTGTGGTCGGATGCTGCGCCGCCGATGGAGCAGTAGCCGATCTTGGTGGTCTCTACGCTGGTGACGCGCGCATCCACCGTTGCGATGGCGCCGTCAGGCGAATACACCCAGGCCGAGCCGCTCCACTGGTAGAGCTTGTTGTCGTCGGTGTCGATCCAGGTGTCGCCGGTGCGCAGCGGCACGGCGGCGGCGGTTTGCGGGTCGGTGCCGCGCTGCGTGGGGGCTGTGGCCTGACGGAACGCGGTCGAAGTCAGGTTGGCGTAGGCGCGCAGGTAGGTCGCGTTGGTGGCAATGGCGCTGTCGGCCCCGACCTTGGTGTAGTAGTCGTTCAGCAGCGTGGCGCGCGTGGCCGGCAGGCCGGTGGTGGCGTTGTTGACCTGGGAGGCCAGGGCGATGCGCAAGGTGGCTTCTGCGCTGTCGGCGTCGGCGCGGACCTGCTTTTCTTCCAGCAGGCCTGCCATGGACGCGCCCGGCGCGCTGCGCCCCACGGCCACCCAGTCGAGGCTGAACACATCGGCCGAGGTCGCCCCGAGGTTCAGCCGGATGGCCGTGATGGTGCTGTTCACCCAGTCCTGCCCGCCCACCGTCAGCGCAGACATATCCCAGTCCAGCACGGCCGTGTCGCCTACATTGGGGACGGCGTTGGCGATGGTCTTTTTGTACGATTCGCCAAAGCCGTGTCCAGGGGTGGTGTGGTAGGCGCTGCCGTTCCAGCCGGCACCGGCCAGGCGCTTGACGCGCAGCCGGATGAGGCTGTACTGCGCGCCCAGGATAGAGATCGCCGGCGACAACAGAATCGGGCTGCCGCCGGTTGATGTCACGTTGAGCCATCCGCTGGCCCAGCTGGTCGAGGCGCCGGCCGAGGTCCAGCCTTCGGCGGTGGCGTCAAAGTACCACGCCACGCCCGGGTCAAAGCCGCCCGACACGCCGGCCGTGAGCCGGCTGATCTGCTGGGCCATGCTGGCGTCGGCATCGGCGCGAATCGTCTGCTCGGCGCTGATGGCCGTGCCGCGTGCGTCGGCCTCATTGAGCAGGCGCTGGGCCACGCTGCCGGCCAGGGTGCCCGGCCCGTCGATCAGGTCGATGCGGCTGCCCAGGTCGGTGTAGAGCTGGCTGGCGGTGATCTGTCCGCTCAGCGCCTGCAGCAGCTGGGCCACGTTCTGCCCGGTGATCGCCTGCAGGCCGTTGGTGCCGCCGGCGGGCAGCGACGCCACGCCATCGTTGGACTCCCAGGTGATCCACAGGCGCCAGGTGGTCGCCGGGTTGGTCGGGTGCGCAAAGATCGTGCCGGTAAAGGACGTGATGCGTACCGCATCGCTGAACACCGGCAGCGGGCCAGACACCCAGGTGGCGCCGTACACCTGGGTGCGCAGGTAGCCGTGCCCGGCGGTAAAGCCCGGGGCGTCATGGCCGATGAAAATGTTGCTGATGGCCGCGCTGACGTAAAAGCCGGTCGGCATGGGCGGCGGCGTCAGGTCGGCCTCGTAGGCCGGGGTCGCGCCCGGCCCGGGCAGCAGCGGGGGCGAGCCCGTTCCAATGTTGTCCGGGTTGAAGCCGGAAGGGAACTTGACCAGGCCGGAGGCCAGCAGGTCGCGCAAGGTGAGCCCGCGATCCAGCTTGTTGCCTTGCCGGCCCATGTAGGTCATCAAGGTTTCACGCACGCGCTGGGCGTAGTTCGGCGCGCCGGGGGCGGGCAGGTCTTTGCGGGTGTTGTCGCTCATGCTTGGGCCAGCTCCTGCATCGAATGGGCGATGGCCAGGCCCTGGATGGCGCTGGTGCCCGACAGCTCGAACTGCCAGGTCTGCGCCAGAAAGCCCGCCGGTAGGCGAAAGGGCGTGGCGCTGGCCACGGTCTGCGTGTGCTTGAGCACGCCGTCGGCGTAAAACTTGGCCGTCACCGGGTAGGCGTCTGCGGTCACTTCGGCGCAGGCGAAGGCCTGGGTCGGCTTGGGCAGGCGAAACAATTTGCTCTTGAAGGTCACCGTCATCGCCGTGCCCGCATCCCAGCGCTGCACACTGGCGCCGCTGAGCACGTAGAGCTGGTCCTGCAGCTCGTCAAAGTGCATCGCCTCGTAGCCGGTGTCGAGGAAATACAGCCCGGTCGGGCTGGCCGGGTCGATCAGGAAGGCCTTGCGCCCGCTGCCATCGTTGTAGCTGCCCAGGTACAGGCCCTCGTACATTTGGCCGATGATGCTGCTGGGCACCAGGGCCTGCCAGTCGTCGCGCAGCATCAGGCCGGCGGTCAGCACCCGGGCGCCGCCGCTGCCGTAAAAGCACAAGCCGTCGTTGGACGCCCAGGCCACGCCCACGCCCATGCTGACGACCGATTGGGGCGCGATACAGCCCTGGCTCATTTCCAGGCGCTGCTGGTCCATGGAGTCCGGCCCGGAGCCGGCCACCAGCAAGGGGCGCCCGGTGGTCAGCACCAGCAGGGATTGACCGAACACGCCCAGCGCCACGGCCTTGCTGTCCGGCGGCACCACGTCGTAGGCAATCGGCCAGGCGTAGGGCGTGTAGGGCTCGCAAAAGCGCACCGCTCCCGCGCTGATGCCGGCCAGCATGCCGTTCCACAGCGCCGTGAGTTCGCTCAGGTTGTCGGGAGGTGTGAGCCAGGTGGTGGTCGGCATGACCTCGCCCAGCGTGCGGTTGTCGTCCGTGGTGCTGGTCAAGCCGATGGTGATTTCGCGCAGGAAAAAGAACTCCGCCGAGCCGTCCGAGGCCGCCTGCGTGCGGTAGAGGCGGCGCCGGTTGATGTTGTAGTTGCCCGCCGGCACGGCGCTGAACCCGCTGATCGTCGTCGTCGCGTCGGGCTTGCGCAGCAGTGCCGCCGAGGGCGGCGAGGGCGCGCTTTCCCAGCCCCAGTCGTTGACGAAGGTATAGACGTAGAAATAGCTGTCGGTGAGGGTGCTCACGCCGCCAGCGGCGCTCAGGAGCGGCGCGCCCGTGGGCGCCGGCAGGCCCAAAGGCCGGCTGGCCGTCGGGTAGGGCGTGCTGGCCAGCGCGATGGTGTTGTCGCTCACCTTGGGCGCGCCGTCGCCGCTGTAGTAGGTGCGCTCGGTGGTGTCGGCCGCGTCAAAGCCGCGCACCGCCTTGACCACGGTGGTCCAGCTCAGCCAGTACGTGGCATCGCTGGCCACGTCCCGCCCCATGCGGTAGAGCGTCTTGCGCCCCGAGGGCACGCTGGCCACGGTCAGCGGCGACTTCCACGGGCGCAGGTCGGCCCGCCCCGGTTTGTGGTTGCGCGAGGTCACGCCCACGCTGTCGGGCAGCAGCATCGGGTGCAGCGCGCGGTTTTCGCCGAGAAAGCCGCTCAGTTTGATTGTGGCCATCGGTGGTCCTTGTGGGGGGGAAGGGCGCGCACGCGGCACGCGCGCGCAGCAGCCCCGGGCCGCGTCCAAGGCGGCCCGGCCAAAGAAAAAAGTGCGTTCAGTGGCGCTTGTTGATTCGCCGCATCAAGGCGTGATCCCGGCGGCGCTCAATGCGGTCATCCAGGCCTGCGCGACGAATGATGGGCATGGACGGCGGGCCTTGCGGCGGATGGGGTTAGGGGGGGATGCCAGCGGCGTTCAGGGCGTTGGTCCAGGCCGACGCCATGATCTGGCGCCCGGCGTTGTTCGGGTGGATGAAGTCGCTCACCTGGTCGTACTGCGCCAGCAGGTTGCCCGCGCCGTCATTGAGCAGGGGAACGTGCGCGCTGACGCGGCCCTGCACGCCCGTGATGGGGCTGGCGCCGCCGCCGGCGATGGCGGTGTTCAAATCGAGCCACTTCTGGTAAGCAACAGGCCCATTCGTGGCGCCAAGGTCGGCCATCAGGCGGCCCTTGCATGGCGTCATCTGCGCGATCAGCACCTTGGCCAGCGGCGCGTCCGCGATGACGGTGTTCACCAGGTCTTGCAGCCGGGCCAGCACCGGCGCGGTGGCCTCAGTGCTGAGCACGTCGTTCAGGCCGACCTCGATCATCACCCACTTGGACTGCGCCCTGAGCGCGGCGCCCTGCCAGGCGGTCTTTTGCATGGCGATGGTGTCGCCCGGAACGGCCAGGTTGAGCAGCGTGCGGCTGGTGGCCAGGTAGGTCGAGACAGCGTTGGCCCCGAGGTAGGCGGCGATGGTGCTGTCGCCGAGGACCGTGGCATAGGTGCCGGCCAGGCTCCCGACGCTATCGCTCAGGCTCTGGCGGATTTGCGCGCGCACCGCGTCCGACTGGGCCACGCACAGCACGGCCGAGCCTTGCGCGCCGTTCAGCTCGAAGGCGGTGCTGTTGCCGAACTTGTACTCGGTCCAGGCGGCCAGGTTCAGGTTGCGCAGCTCGACCACGCACCAGGCGCCGACCGGCACGGCATCGCCCAGCTGCTGGATGGTGGTGCCGGTGCCGCCCGCGACGGCCACACCGTTGACGAAAAACGTCGGCGTGCCGGCGCTGACGGCGGCCAGCGTGGCCGGGTCCGCGCCGCCGGCGGCAAAAAACGGCTGGTTGCCCAGGACAGCGGTGGCCAGCACGAAGTTGGCGCTGGTGGCGCGCTTGACGGCCACGAAGTAGTCCATGTTCGCCCCCAGCGTGCCGGCGACGAAGGTGGCGACCGCGTAGCCATCGTTCACGCCGTCGAACACCAGGGACGGCGGCGCGGTGGCATACACGCCGCGATTGGCCAGCGTGGCCTGGACCGCATGCAGGCCGCGTCCGCTCTTGTCCTTGACCCGTGCGGCCTGCTGGCCCGACGTGACGGGCGCAGTGCCGGCCGTGTCGGTGGTGAGCGTGGTGCCGTCCGTGAGGTCGTACCACAGGCCGGACTGGCCGCTGGAATACAGCGAGGCGATGGAAAAGCTGCTATCGACCACGCTGGAGGCGCCGGCGATGAGCCATTCGGTGGCGCTGAGCTTGTAGGCCGTGGCGCTGGTGTTGGCATTGAGCACGGCGGCGGTGTAGCTGCCGGAAAAGCCGCTGGCGACCAGCGCGTCGCTGGCCACGGCAAGCTGCAGCGCGCCGGCGCCGCGCTGGTTGACGAACGTCAGCACCGTGCCGGCCGGAAAGGCCACCGAGGCGTTGGCCGGCAGCGTGAAGGTGCGCGCGGCGGTGTCGCTGCTCGGGTGCAGCACGACGCTGTTGTTGGCCAGCAGCGCCAGCGTGGTGTTGGCGCTGTAGCTCACCAGCCCGGCGCTGCCGAGCAGCTTCCAGCCGGTGCCGTCGAAGGCCCAGGTCTTGCTGCCATAGGCGTAGGTTTGCGCCAGGGCGGGCGCGGTGGGGAAATTGATGGGCATGGACGGGTTACCTCACTTTTTGGAGCACGGCCGAGCGGCTGGTGTAGGTCTGCGCGGCCGACTGCACCAGCGTCAGGGTGACGAACAGCGCCGAGGCCGGCGCGACGGTGGCGGCGGCAAAGGCGGCCGTGGCCTTGCCCAGCGAGGCGCTGACCAGCTGGACGAAGCCGCCCGCATGGAGCGTGGTGGCGCTGTCCATGTGCAGGTGGATGTCGCCGGCGACCTGCGCATTGGCCACGCCAGCGGCCGAGGTGGTGAACAATCCGGCCAGCGCGTCGGCCGTGGTGCCCAGCGTGCCCACGCGCACGCGAAAGGTCAGCGTGGCGATGCCCGACACCTGGCCCATGAAGTCGAGCTTGAGGTAGCTGTTGCTGGCCAGGAAGTTGGCCGGCAGGGCAAAGCTGGCCACCACGGTTTCGGTGGTGATGACGGTGTTGTTGCTCAGCACCGGCGCGGGCGGCTGCGCCATCGGCGCGGGCAGGCCAAAGTCGAAGACGGCGGCGCTCGGGCCGCCCGAGTTGACCACCGTGGGCGGGGCGGTGCTCGCCAGCGCGGTGACGCTGCCGACGGCCACGGTCGGGCTGGTGCCGTTGGTGCCGTTGGTGCCGTTGCTGCCGTTGCTGCCGTTGCTGCCGTTGCTGCCGTTGGCGCCCGGCCCGGCCTCAACCCACTGGCTGGCGCCCACGCCATCGTCAAGCCATGTCCACTCGATGGCGGTGTTCAGGTCGGCCCACTTCTGGCCGTTGACCGGGCCGGTTGGCGCCGTGATGGACACCGTGGTCGCTGGCGCGTAGCCGGCCAGCGTGCCGGCCGTCAGGCGCAGCTCCAGCGGCGCCGCACTCGCCCAGGCCTGCGCCGTCGTGCCTTCCTGCGCGCGCACCACGGTCAGCACGTCGCCCGTGCGGGCGGTGACCTTGACAATCTCCCAGGCGGTTTCAACCCCGCCCGAGGCGCTGCTGAGCGTGGCCAGGAAGGAGTCGCCCCCGCTGGGCGCCGGAAAGCGGGCGCCCTGCCCGGTGGTCAGCGTCATCGTCGTGGCGCCGATGGCCGCCCCGGCGGCCAGGGTGCCGGCGGCATTGTTGGCAAGTAGCAGGCTCATGATTCTTTGACCTTCACCTTGATTTCGACTTGCTTGATGCGCCCGTTGACGGTGGTCAAGGTGACGGTGACCTTGTAGGTCGTGCCATCACTGCCGCCGGACAGCCAGACCTTGACCACGCCATCGCGCAGCGACACATCGCTCAGGGTGATGCCCGGATCGGCCGTGGCGAGCACGCTGTTAGGGCCGGGCGCGGTGTCGCTCAGCGCGGCGAGCCAGTCCACGAAACTGATGTCGTAGTCCTGCTCGTCGGCCGGCTGCTTTTCAAACTTGGCAAGGATGGGCATGGAGGGCTCTTTCAAACGAGGCTAGGCCGGCACGTCCACGCCGTCAGGGGGCAGCGGTACACGGGCCTGATAGACCGCCAGCGGCACACGGGTGCGCTGGCTCGAAGGGAGGTAAAGGCGCTGGCGCAACCGCGCCGACAGGCTTTGCAGCTGGGCCGACTCGCTGTGCAGCAGCGCGCTGGCCTGCAGCACGCCGAGCAGCGCCTGCAGCTGGGCCGAAGACGCGGCACTTTGCACGCTGCGCGCGGCCACGGCTTGCGCGCTGCTGGCCTGGGCGGTGGCGAGCGCCAGCCAGGCAGCGCGCTGCGCCTGCGCCTGCGCCTGCTGCGACTGCAGCGACTGCAGCGCAACACTCAGCGCGTTCGCCGCGTCCAGCGCCGGCGCCTGCCCCTGCGCCGAGGCGCTGGCCACTGGCACGCTGCGCACGGTGGCGGCTTGCGCGCTGGCGGCCTGGCTGCACGTCAGCGCGGACAGCACTGCCCGCCCGGTCAGCGCCTGCAGGGCTTGCCCCTGCTGCGACTGCACCGGCGCGTCCAGTTGCCGGTTGGCCGCAAGCGCGGCCTGCTGGAGCTGCGAAGCCTCGACGCTGGCCGAGGTGCTGCGCAGCGCGCCCGCCTGGGCACTGGCCGCCTGGCTGGCGGCCAGAGCGCCTTGCACCGCGCGCCCGGTGAGGGCCTGCGGGGCCTGCACCTGGTCGCTGGCGCTGGACACCCCGGCGGCCAGCGTGGCCACGGCCAGCGCCGACTGGCCTTGTGTGGTGGTCATGCCGCCCGAGGCGGCCAGCAGGGCCTGCACCGACTGGCCCTGCGCGGCCACCACCTGGCCACTGCTGGACAGGCTGACCGCTGCGCTCACGCTTTGGGCATGGCCCGAGGCGGTGCTGGCGCCGATGGCGCGCCCGGTGCCCAGCGCCAGGCTCTGCGCTTGCGCGCCGGCCACAGCACTGCTGGCCGCGAGCGCGGCGAGCGCCTGCGCGGCCTGCGCCTGCGACGCGCTGCTGCTGCACGCCAGCGTGCCAAGCGCCGCCGCACTGGCACTGGCGGCCTGCGCACTGGCCACGGCGGCGGACACCACGGGCACGCTGCCGGCCTGCGCCGACTGGCCTTGCGCGCTGGCCTGCGCAGCGCTCAGCGCCAGCGGGCAGAGCGCGGCGCTGCTGGCCGTCTGGCTGCTGGCGCTGCTGGCTGTCAGGCTGCGCGCCGTGGCGGCCTGCGCGGCCTGCGCCTGCGACGCGGCCGCCGCCCCCGTCCGGGCCAGGCCAGCGGCCAGCGCCGCGCCCTGCGCCTGCTGCGAGGCGAGCGCGGCCGAAGCCGACGCGCCCGAGGCCGAGGCCGGCGCGCCATTGAGTGCCGCGCGGTTGAGCGCCGAGCCGTTGAGCCGCATGTGCCGCCTTAGAAGCCGCTGGTGGCGTTGCGAACGTCGTGCGTGAAGGTGGTGACGCTGACCGTCGTGCCGGTCGAGAACGCGCCGATGGTCATGTTGGCGCCTGCCGCGCCGGCCGACACGTCCATGACGACCGTGGTGCCGTCGGACTTGAAGATGCGCGCAAAGGTCGGCGTGATGGTCGCCACGGCGGTGCCGGCCGTGATGGCGTTGGCCGTCAGCAGGCCCGACACGGCCGCCGGGAAGGCGGTCGCGCCGAAGGTCATGGTCACGCCCAGCGTGTTGCCCGACAGGGCGGTGTCGCTGGTGGCCGGCTGCACGCCGTCATAGACCTTGATGGTGCCGCTGTTGCACAGCGCGGCCAGGGCGTTGGCCTGGGCGTTGACGGTTGCATCCGAGATTTGGGTATTGAGTGGCATGGGGGCGTCCTAAACAAAGGGGGAGGGGTTGAAGGAAAAGGAAACAGGCGGCCGCGCCCGGGGGGGCGCAGCAGGCCGGTTCAGGCCGAGGGCGCGCCGTTGCGGGCGGTGTTCGGGTTGCCCGGGCTGACCGGGGCCAGCGCGACGGTGGCCTTGATCTCGATGCCCAGCGCGTTGGCAAAGGCGGCATAGCGCGCCTGCGAGCGCGCGGCGTTGCCGGCGTACTCGGAGTCCTTGTCATAGGCGCGGTACAGGATGTAGTCCTGCAGCGTGTTGGCGTAGATGTCGGGCACGGAAATGCTGCCGCTGACCGCCGTGTAGAGCACGCCGTCGGCCGGCTCGGCCACTTCGGCCGGCATCGACGAGTACGCGCCGACCAGCGAGGCGGCGATGGTGGCCGGCGGGTACACGAAAAACTCCGTCGGGATGCGCGGGTCATACGTGTAGTGCAGGATTTCGGCGACGCCGGCCAGGTTTTGCCAGCCCGGCGACTGCGAATCGAGGATTTCGCGGTTCACCAGGCGCACCGCGCGCTTGTTGCCGGTGGCGTTGTTCCAGAACTCGATCAGTTTGGTCGCGCCGACGGGCAGGGTCTGGCGGGCACCGGCCACCAGCGACACCGCCCCGGTAGTGCGGATGGCATCCGGGCGGTACAGCACGATCTCGCGCTGGCCGTCGTTCAGGTAGCGCACCAGCTCGGACACGGGCCAGCGGATGGAGGTGTTGTCCTGCAGGTTTTCCACCACGCGGCGGATGAGGGACTGGGCAGCAATGGGCATAAAAGGCTCCTGGCGGGCGAAAAAAAGCCACTCGAAAGTGGCTTGGGGGGTGAAATGGCGGCTTGACCGCTTGACTACTTGGACAGGTTGGAAATCGTGGCGTCCTTGACCTGCGAGCTGCGGCTGCTGCCGAACTCGAAGCCGTACACATCGCGCACGGCCGAGGCGAGCACGCCGGCAATGAACATCACCGCGTTGACCGCGCGCTCGGGCATGTCGGCATCGCGGGCGATGAAGTACACGCACAGCACCAGCCCGCCGACGGCAAAAAACGCCAGCAGGTCGCCGCGCCAGTTCATGCGCCCGGCCTGCGCCAGCGCCACATCGCGCCCGCGTGCATTGGCCCGGTCGGCCAGGCTGGCTTTTTCCAGCTCGGTGTCCGCTTGCAGGGCGGCCAGCTTGAACTGCAGCGCCAGCGCCGGGTCGGCTTTCAATGAGGCCAGGGCCTCGTCCGGGGTGCCGGTGCCGGTGACGGTGCGGGCCATGTCGATCACCTGTCCGGCGACCGCTGCGGCGGTCTCTGAATTGGTGAAGTGCTTGATGAGGCTGGGGGCGAACTGCCCGGCGAGCGTCAGCGCCAACGTGATCGGGTCCATCAGAAGGCCTGCCCGATGGTGATGGCGCGGGTGCCGCCGGCGCCCCGGAACAGCGCCTGCTCGGAGTAGCGGCGCCGCGTCAGGCCGCGCATGACCTGGCCGCCGGCCTTGTTCCACAACGGGAACTGGGCGGCGGCGCGCTCGGGCTGGCCGGCATTGAGAAAGCGCAGCAGGCTCGAATCGCCCAGCCCCTCGGCGAGGGTGTCCTCGTCAATGTCCGCGCCCACGTTGTAGGCAAAGCACACCAGCGCGTCGAACTGGCCCTGGGTGACGGCGACCTTGAGCAGCGCGTTCACATCGCGCTCGAAACGCGCCAGGTCACGGATAAAGGTGTCGTCGGCCTGCTTTTGCGTCCAGACCAGCCCGGGCTTGACCTGCGGGCCGGTGTGGCCCCAGCCGATGGTCCAGGGCGCCTTGCCCGTGCCCGGGTCCGGGTAGGCGGTGAGGCGGCAGCTCTCGTAGAAGTGCAGCACATGGATGCCGTTGGACGAGGTTTTCATGGCGCTCATGGCGGGCCTCCGGTGGCGTTGAGAATGTCCACGTCCATGGTCAGCATCACGCCGATGGGGTAGAGCAGGTGCATGGGGTTGCACACATAGTCCAGGGCGGTGACGATGGCCGCGCGGCCCGGCGTCGCACTGCGCGGCGCGGTGATGCCGAACACCAGCTCGCGGGGCATGCGCCGGCTCAGGTCGTCCAGCGCGGCGGCGTTCATCAGCACGTCGCCCTGCGTCAGGTCGTAGCGCGTGCCGGCCGCGTCGTAAAAGCTGCGCGAGTAGGTGACCGAGCAGCGCCGCGTCAGGTCGCGCTGCACGCGGGCATGCACCACGATCTGCTCGCCAGGGCGTGCGGCGTTGGCCGTGTAGCCCAGCAGCACGAACGGCGGGGTGCGCTCCAGCCCCCAGGACAGCGCCTGGCCGAGCGCGGCCAGCAGCAGCACGAAGCCCAGGGCCAGGATGGCCGTGGCGATGCGGTGGATGCGGTGCAGCGGGTTCATGCGGGGGGCCAGTCGGTCATGGCAGGGATCACCACATGCGGGTGCGTGTGGATGAAGTGCTCCAGGTGGTAGATGCGCCGCAGGTACAGCAGCTTTTCTTTTTGCACCGCCGCCAGGTCGGCGCGCAAGGCGGCGATTTCGTCCTGCAGCCGGTGGCTCAGCGCGTCGCGCGCCAGTTCCTCGCGCTGGGCCGACTCCTGCGCGCGCGCGTCGATGTGGCCGAGCAGCCATTTCGCGCCGCCGCCCATCACGCCGAAGAACATGCCCAGCGCACCGAGCAGCAGCACCATGTCTTGCGAGTTCATTTGCAGGCCCTCGGGGGGTTAGCCAAAGCGCGGCGGGCGCACCCGCAGCGTGCTCTGGACGTATTCATGGAGCTGGTCCACGGTGGCCTGCGCCAGCGCCGCCTCGTAGGCTTGGCTGTGGATCAGGCCGACGGACGGCGCGGACCAGGGCACGTTGACCTGGCCCATCAGCCGGGCCTTGGCGCCGTGCAGCAGCGCGTCCTCGTACTTATCGGCCAGGAAGTCCGGCAGCGTGGTCGCGGTGCGCTTGGGCGCGTAGCGCACCTTGAGCGTGAGCAGCGTGCCCAGCGCATTGGCCGGGCGCGGGTACACGGTGATGCTGCCCAGCTCGCGCGCGGCGTTGAAGTACAGCGGCACCGAGCCCTGCCTGGTTTGCCAGTCGGGCATCAGGTAGGCCAGGCGCGCCAGGGTCACGGGCACCAGCTCGTTGCTCGGCGTCCAGGCGCCCAGCACGGCCAGCACGCGGGCGTCGCTGGGCGCGTCCACGTCGTAGCTGCCGACACCATCGACCAGCGCCACCGGGTCTTGCAGCTCATCCCACACCTGCGCGCGGGTGCAGAAGTCGCCCGCCGTTGCAGCGATGGCCTGCACGACGATGGCATCCATCACGCCGGGCAGCTCGATGCGGGCCAGGTGAACGAGGTCGTCAATGTTCATGGCGCGTCAGGCTCAGGCAGGAACGGCGGAAAACGGGTAGCGCGGAATGTCGCGCTGGATCACCGCAGCGCCCTCGTTGCGGTAGGTGGTGTACACCGCGTTTTGCAAGATGTGCAGCACTTCATGGGGCACCAGGCACGGCACGCCGCGCGGCAGGCGGTAGAGCTTGCCGTTGGGCTGGATTTCCACGACATCGTTGCCGTTGTCATCGCCCGTGGCGTGAACCGTGACGGTGAACATGGCCACGGGCGCGGCGTCGGCAGCGGCGGCGCTCGGCGGGGCGGCTTTGGCGGCGGCGGCCACTTTGGGGGCCGGGGCGGCGGTCACGACCGGGGGCGCATCGTCCAGGGTGGTCACTTGCGAGTCGGCATTGGGTTTGGTCATGGGATTTCAGGCCTTGAAAAGCAAAAAGCCCCGGTGAAGGGGCATGAAAAAGCCGCCTGGCATTGCTGCGTGGCGGCGGGGGGTTCTCGGGAATCGGGTGGCTACGGCATGTCAGGCCAGTGTTTGTTTTGCTTCTTCAGGTTGTCGATGGCCGGAATGACCTGAAGGTTGAATTCGTTGTGCAGACCCGATACGTACTGACTGGTCAGTGGCACGATATGGTCAACGTGGTGCAGGATGCCGGTGGTCTTGCTGATTTCCTGGCACGCTTGGTAAATATCCAGAATCTTTTGAAGGTTGGCCCATGCGGGCGTGGCCTGTTGCTTGACCCGTTTTCGCCTGGCGGCCTTCTCTATCTCGATGTGCAGCGGCTGGCGCCTGTAGGCCTTGCCGGTAGCAGAGACTGCGGCAATCATCACGCCGCCCTTCCATGCCGGATTGTTGGCCCCGGTGATGGCTTTAGACATGCGCGCTTTCACCTCGTCGCTGGACTTGGCGCAGACCTGTGAGCAGTAGATGCGCTGGTCGGCCCTGATGGCGTACACCTCAATCAGCGTCTGGCAGTGCTTGCAGGGCACCATGACTTTCTCGTTGGGCCGGGTGTCCACGCGCACCTGGTAGCCGCACTCGGTTGAGCACGTCTTGACATGGCTATGGCTCGGCGGGCTGGAAAACTCCTTGCCGCAAACGTCGCACGGGCGGGTCGTAGCTTCCTTGTTCCGGTCGTACAGGCACGCCTTGGAGCAGTATTTGCCGCCGCCGTTTTTGATCTGGCTCAAGGGTGCAAAAAAGCCTTTACCGCACGTCAGGCAGTGCCGCTCGGGGGCGCTGCGCGTCTTGCGGGAACGCAGCTGGTAGCCGCAGGCGGTGGAACAGGTCTGTATGTTCTCGCTCGCCAGCGCGTTGAAATTCTGGTGGCACACGGTACAGGTCTTGCTGACTTGCAGCCGCTGCGACTTCTCGGTCGAAATCAAATTGTTTCTGCAGGCAATGCCGCAGGTTCTTATCTTGGAAAGGCGGGCCTGAAATTCAGACCCGCACATTTCACATTTTTTGAGCGGCATGTAGTGGGCTCCTTTGGGAACTTGATAGTACTCTGGAAGCCCATACAAACCTACTCACAACCGCTTAATTTTCATTAAGCAGTAGCACATGCCTCGATTCTCACACCAAAGTTATCATTCAAGATCACGCATGTGGTCATGGATTTCCATGCGGCGTGGCCACGCTGGCTCAGCGGGTCCGAATCGCTGGGGGTCGGGTTAACGATCATCGGGAACACCGCGAACTGCCCCTTCAACGCAACAATTCCGAAAAAATCGCGGCCGAGGTACAAAACCGGGTACACATCGGCATTGACGCCGGTGGTGCTCAGCATGGTGCCCTTGGCGCCGCCCGCGTCGGCGAACGGCTCAAAGATCGTGCTGGTGACGTAGCGCACGTCGTTGACCTTGCCCAGCTCGTTTTCCCACGGCGTCATGGTGCCGTAGCGCTCGGCGGCCACGAAGCCGGTCATGGCGCGCACGTCCGCTTCCAGGTCCGGGTGGATCAGGCCGACGAAGCCGGGGGCGACGTTGGCCGTTTCGTAGCGGGCGCTGGACGCCACGATCTCGGTGATCGGGCGGGCGTTCTGGCGCTTGAGCGTGCGCACGGCGCGCTGCTGCATGGTCAGGCTCAGCGCGGTGTTGACCACGTTGCGCGCGGCGCCGTTGGCATAGGACACGTTGGTGCCCGCTTTCAGCACGCCGAAACGCATTTTTTCGATCATCTGCGCGGCCTGCTCGCCCAGCAGGTTGACCGCCTCGTTCATCACCGGGTCTTCATGCGTGTCGATGACGACATCGGTGATGGTCGTCTTGTCGCCGTACTGCTGCAGCGTCGCCGTCACGTCGGTCGCCTGCAGGGTCTGGCCGGCTGGCGTGACGCCCTCGGTCAGCGCCACCGGGGTGGTCGGCAGCGCGGTGTAGCGGCGAAACTTCACCACCTTGCTGTTGTGCGCCGGCAGCGGCTGGGCCTGGCCGAATTTCTCCAGCACCAGGTACGGGAGGCCGCGCTTGAGCAGCTTTTTAGCCGCGTAGGCGGCGGTTCGTGGCGAAATATCGCCGTATGCAGACTGTGCCATGTCAATTTTCCTTTAAGGTTCAAAAAGGAGCGTTGAACTACGTCCGTGGGCCGTATGCAGTCGCGTGAGTCGCTGTGGTTGAGGCGCCCGCAGGCGTATCTCCAGCGGTGCGGCGTGCGCGTCGAGGGTGTCGTTGTGTTGCTCGGGAGGGAGGTGCCTGGCGTTTGAAATCCGCCGCCAGGCAGGCGGGGCATCGAAGCCGGGGGTGTCCCGGCCTCAAAGGGGGTGAAAAAAGGGGGCGCGCTTAAACGTCGAACTCGTCCCAGGCGCCGGCGTAGTCCTTGCTGCTGCCGGGCGCGGTGGGCAGGCGCAGGCCGGTCGAGCGCACGCCCTCGGCCGCGTCCATGTCGTCGTCGCTGGCCTGGTCGCGCGCCGGTTTGGCGGCGCTGGCCTTGTAGCCGGCCAGCATCTTGCAGATTTCTCGGGCGGTGCCGGTCTGCACCACCTTGGCGGCGGCCGGGTTGCCCGCCGTGAAGGCCTTGAAGCCGTCGGAGTTGGCCACGTCCATGAAGTCCGGGTGCGCGTCGGCAATGGCCTCGAAATGCTGCTTTTCGCGGGTGTCCACGATGTCGTTGATGATCTCGTCCACCGACTGGCTCACGCGCGCGCTGGACTGGGCCACCTTGGCCTCGATGACGGCGTTGAGCATCGCCGCGAAGTCGTCGCCGAAGTCGTTGGCCAGCGTGCGCAGCGCCTCGTCCGGGTCCATGCCCTTGAGCTTGGCCGCCGCGTCCTCGCCGGCTTCCTCGGCCGGGCTCTCCAGCTCGCCGTCGTCAAATTCAGTCTCCAGGCCATCGCCCAGCGGGTCGGCCTTGGCGCCGGATTCGCGCACCTTGAGTCGGCCTTCCCAGGACTTCAAGCGCTGAATTTCCCTGGCCAGGTCGGCCGCGCTCAGGGCGGGCTCGGCGGCGGCGGCGGGCGCGTCGGTGGGCGGCTCGCCCTCGGCGACTTCCTCGGCCTCGTCCGGGCTGTTCGGCAGCGCGTCCTCGCCCTCGGCGGTTTCTTCGCCCTCGCCCTCGCCCTCGGGCAGCAGGCCAAAGGCCTCGTCTTCGCTCTGCGCGGCCGGCTCGGGCGGCAGATCGTCGGCATAAGCGGCGTCGAAGTCAGCGTTGTCTTGTTCGATCTGGTCACGGGGTGAGGACATACAGAAGTTCCTGGTGAAAAAAGCGGGGGTCCAGACGCAAAAAAGCCCCGGTCAAGGGGCTTCGGGGGCTTCGGTCGGGGGGGGAAAGCGGCTCAAATCTTCGGCGGGTCCAACGTTTCATCGGCCAGCACCGCGCGGATCGCGGCGGCCTGCTGGATCGCGGCCTGCAGCCGGTCGAGTTTTTCGGGGCGCACCTGCATCAAATCGAGCTTGTAGCCTTCGATCAGCGCGTCGAGCATCGCCACGGCCGCGCGTGCGCAGTCGGACGCGGCAAAGGCGCGCACCACGGTGCAGGCGTTGGCCAGGCCCTGCAGCGTCGTCAGGTGGGCGTCGAACGGCGCGGCGGTCGTCATGGCATGCCTTCCACCACCGGGGTTTCGATGCCGCGCCGCGCGCCGGCCAGCGCGGTCGGGCGTTCGCCGGCGCGCGGCGCCATCGGCGGCACGGGCGCGGTGCCGGACGGGGCCGGGTCGATCTCGGCAATGGCGGTTTGCGGCGTCGCGTCCACCCAGCCGGCGCTGCGCAGGATTTCGTCGCCCGCCATGGCCACCTGCGGGCTGGTCGTGGCCACGCCCCCGGCCTGCAGCGCCTCGTAGGCCGCCTGCACCTTGGTGCTCACCGCCTGCGCCTTGATCTGCTCGGCCTGCGCCAGAATGCGCTGGGCGTCGGCCACCAGCTTGGCGACCTTGGCCTGCATCTCAGCCATCTGCGCCTGCTGCAGCTGCTGGGCCGCTTGCTGCTGCTGCTGGGCGGCCGGGCCGGACTGCTCGGCCTTCATTTCTTCCTCGGTCTTCACGACATCGCTCAGCTCGTTGGCTTCGGCGCGCTGCAGCAGCAGCTTGTCGCGCTTGATATAAGGCGCGTCCAGCGGGTTGGCCGTCAGCTCGGAGAAATTGTTGAGCTGGTTGGCCCGCACTTCCTTGGCGACCAGGCTGGCGGTGCCACGCGCCTTCACGTCAAAATCGCCCTTGATGCTCGGGTCGGTGTGAAACTGCATGTTCCAGCGATACAAAGCCTGCAAAAACGGCCGGGTGATGCCCTCGTCCCAGTTGGTAATCAAGTCCTTGATGACGATGTTGGCCGCGCCCATGAGCATGGACATGCCGCTGGCCGTGCCGGCGGCGCCCTGCGTCGCGTTCTCGCCCGACATATAGCGCGGGATGGCGGTCACTTCGTCGGCGTTTTGCTCAAACACGTCCACCAGCTGCAGCAGCTCGTTGAGGTTGCTTGTCAGGCTGATGGGCCGCACGGCCGGCGAGCCGGGGTTGGTGGCGTTTCGGAGCCAGACCTTCCAGGGGTGAATCTCGGTGACCTTTTCCAGGCTGCTCAGCAGGCCGGGGGTGACCTCCAGCATGGCGCCGGCCGTGATCGCGGCGTTGTCCAGGCTCATGCGGATGCCCGCGTTAATCATCGTCTGGTCGTCGCGCATGATCGAGGCCAGGCCCTCGGCAAAGATGCTGGTTTCATCTTTGTCAAAATAATAAAGGTGGTACGGCCACGTCACGCCGTTGATCGGCTGCAAGACCGCTTTGATGACCTCGCCGTTGGGCAGCAGCCAGACGTTGGCAAAAAACGATTCGTGCAGCCGGTCCTCGGGGACTTTGAGCCCGGCCTCGGTGAGCTGCGCGCCGTCCAGCCAGCCCCAGCGCTCCAGCACCTCGTACTGCCCGTCGGCCACGGCCTGCGTCTGCGAGCGCTCGCCGATGGTGCGCAGCTCGGTGTCCACCGCAAAGGTGTTGGTACGCAGGCCGTCCGGGTTGCTCAGGATGTGCTGGCGAATGATGCAACTGTTGAAGCTCTTGCGCTCGGCCAGCGCGGCGAACGCCGCCTTGGTCATCAGGTGGCGCTCATACGTGTAGCGGCAGTCCTCGATGGTCGTGGCGCTCATATCCGGGTAAAAGCGCCACAAAGGAACGTAATCGACAAACGGGGTGATGTAGGTCTGGCTCTGCGGCGCCCACTTGCCATGCTTCAAGATGAACTGGGTGCGCACCTTTTTTTCCACCAGGGGGCCTTTGATGATCCCGGTGCCGTAGAGGTGGGCGCTGTGGATCGCCTGCACCGATGCTTTTTTGTAGCGCGCCTCGACCAGCTGGTCCTCGATGGCCTGGCTCATGCCCTTGGCGGCGAGCTTGGCGCGCTCCAGCAGGGCCGTCTTGAGCTGCTCGGGCGTGGGCTGCTGGCCGCTGGCTTGCAGCAGCTCGGCCACGACCTGCGCCTCCTGCTCGGGCGCCACGCTGGGCACGGGCGTGTTCTCGACGGTCCAGTTTTTCTCACTGCCGGTCGGAAACAGCAGGTCGGCCACGCGCGAGTTAACGGTCTTGACCTTGACCCTGGTTTTGCGGACAAACACTTTGGAGCGCGTCGCGCCGATGTCGCTGAGCACGTCCGGGTCGTACTGGCCCCGGTACTGGCGCAGGTCCGCGAGCCAGCGCGTTTCGGTGTCGCGCCGCTCGATCTCGGCGCGGCTGAACTCGGCCAGCAGCAGCGGCCCGAGCACCGACGCTACCAGGTCGGCGCCCTCGGCGTCGTCGGCGAACTGGCGCTTGGCCGCGCTGTCGTAAGCGCGGGCGTCGTGCGCGTGCTGCGTGCTGGTCGTCATCGTCATCGTTCAGCTCTTGTAGCCACGGCGCGGGGTGGGGGCGTCGGCCAGGCGGTCGTCGCTCAGGATGGCCGACTGGCCGCGCGCCTTGCCCTTGGACAGCAGCGTGCCGCCCGGCTGGTTGAACTCGACCGGGCCAAAGCCGTCATCCTCCACGTCGGGCATGCGCAGCGGCACGGCCTTGGACATCGGCGCGGGGCTGGCCCGGCCGCGCGCGGGGCTGGTCCTGGCCGCCACCGGCGTGGACATGACGACCTCGGGGGTCGTGGCCTTGCCTGGCGCGCTCGGGGTGTAGGGCACCTTGCCCTCGGTGGCGCGGGCCGGCGCCTGGCGCGGGAGGGCGCGCGGGGCGGGCTTGGCGGCAGCGGGCGAGCTGTGCATGCGCGGGCTGGTGGCGTTTTTGGCCACCTCGCCCTTGATCTGCGTGGTCACGCGGTAGGGCGTGCCGTCGGGGCGCTTCCACTCAAAATCCTTGGCGCCGGCGTCGCGCGCGGCCTTGAACGCCTGCTTGAACGTCTTGGCGGGGGCCGCTGCCGGGGCCGGCGCGGCGTCGATCCTGGCCGCGCTGGCCGTGTCGAGGGTGCCGGGCTCGGCAAACTCAAAATCGTCGTCAGCCATTTTGCTGGCCGCCACGCCCTTATCGGCCGCGTCCTGCGCGTCGGTGGCCTCCTTGTCGGCCGCCCATTCGTCTTCGTACTCGGTGTCTTGCATGGTGGTTCCTTGAAAATCAGTAGCCGGCGCTGGTGGGCGCGCTGTAGCGCTCGGGGTTGAACCCCTGCTGGTGGTAGCGGCTCATCACCGGCTCAGAAAATGTCAACGCCAATGCGTCCGCGCCGTCAGGCGAGCGGATGCCGCGCCGCTTGAGTTTTTGTTTGCTCTCCAGCTGGCGCCGCCCGTTGCTCGATGTCTCGGGCTGGAACGTGCTCAGGTCGGCAATCAAGGCGCTGTCGTTGGGCAGGCGGGTCGGCGCATCGGCCAGCCACTCGGCCATGAGCCACCACATTTCCGCCCTTTTGTTCTCGTAGCGCTCCGAATTCGTCGCTTTGCTGCCCGCGCCCACACCGATCACCGGAATCTGCAGCTCGACCAGCCGGTCATAGACCCCCGCGCCCAGCCCCAGCTTGTCCACAAACAGGCCATCGACCTCCATGTCGCGGTAGTACGCAGCCAGCTTGCCGGCGATCTGCATGGTGTCGAGCTTGGAGTGGTACTCGACCCTGAAAACGGTGCGCCCCTGCCGGAACACGATGGCCGTGCGGTCGTCGCCCTCGCCGGCCGGGTCGCAGCCGATCAACAGCGGCCCCTGGAGCTCTCTGAACATGACGTTGTTGACCGCTGCCATGACGTGCGACGGCGAAATAAGAGGGTTGGAGGTCGCCGACCGGAAGGCCAAAGCCGCGCAGGCCGGGTACTCCTGGTCAAACAGCCACTCATACCCTGGCCCGTACTCCAGCAGTTTGGCGTGGCGCCAGGCCATCTGCCCGAGGTCCAGCCCGTAGGCCTGCTGGTACTCCACGTCGGCCGGGCTGGGCTCCCAGTCGGCGGGCGGCGTGTCGGTGTACTCGTCTTGCCAGTACCAGGGCACAAAAATGGCGATGTAGTCGCCCTGCCCGCTCTCGGCCATCTGCCACATCAAATGGAACTGGTTGCCGATCCCGTTGGCGGTGCTCTCAAAAATGATCTCCGTGCCTTCGGCCTTGGCAATCGTGTTGCCGATGCCTGCCAGGTGCAGCGCGGCGTTGTTCCAAAAGGCAAATTCCGAGCCGTGGAGCAGCTGCGCGGTGTTGGAGCGCCCCACGTCGTCGGTGCCCGCCGTGGCGAGCTTGTAGCCTGCGTCGATGCCGCCAAAAATGAGTTCCTTGGCGTTGGAATTGCGCGTGCTGGGCGCCAGCGGGTTGTGCGTGTGATACCGCTTGACCATCTCAAACAGGTTGTTCGTCGCCTTGTCCTCATGGGCCACGATGAACGCCGAGCGCCCCGGCTGGGTGCTGGTGCGGTGGTAGTAGCGCGCGCCGATCAAGGTCGATCCGCCCTGCTGTCGCCCCTTGAGCAGCAGCGCGCGGACATAGCCCATTTGCGCGCGCTGGGCCTCCAGAGCGGCGTTGATGTGGCGCTGCGCCCGGTTCCAGAGGAAGGGCACCAGGTCGCCCTTTTTGTTCTTGACCTTCAGGCAGGTGGCGCAAAACGACTCAAAATTCTCGACCGCTTCTTCCAGCGCGGCCATGTCGAGCGTGCTACCCGGCATGGCGCTTGCGCTCGGCAATGAGCTTGAGGGCGGTGTCAATCGGGCTCTCGGCGCTTTCCTTATCGATGCCGTGGGCCTCGCGCTCCAGGCGGACGGCCTTTTCCAGGATGTCGGCGGCCTTCTTGCCGACCTCGGCGCGGGTGATCGCTGGCATCGCCAGCTTGCCGTCCGCGTCGCGCAGCGCCAGCTCGTCCATCAGCTCGCCAAAGAACACCCGCAGCCGCGCGGCGTCCTCGCGGTGGCCGATGCGGATGGCCGCCTGGCTCTGTGCGTTGACGCTGATGATGGCCGCCTTGCTCAGGCGAGGCGCGGGGGGTGTAACTGCCTGGCCAGGGGGTGTAACTTGGGGTGTAACCTGGCGGGGTGGAACCAGGGACTGCGTGACCAGTGCGTCGGCCTCGGCGTTGATCTGGCCCTTGAGGTCGCGCAGCACCAGGGGGTTGCTGAAATGCTTGTTTAGCGCGGCGCGCGAAATGCCGTGCTCCTGCGCCAATACCTGCTTGGACTTCACGCCGGCACGCCAGTCCGGCTCGATGGCGGCCCAGTCGATGTAGCGGCGCGCGGGTTTGGGGATGGGGCTCATAAGCAACTGCCTGAATTGATCCCCTCCTTGCGGACTTACCCGGTCAAGGGCAGGAGGGGGGCCGTTCGCGCCACAGGGACGGTGCGCTTACGTCGTAACATTGCGCGATTTACCCGTCGCGCACACGCCCTGCGCGTGAAATGTCGGGTCCAGCTCACGCCAAATAAAGCGGTCCTGCACCAGCCATCGTTGAAGGCGGGCATGAAAAAGCCCCGGCGCTGGTGAAGGCGTCGGGGCTTGGTAATGGTCCCCGTGCTCTCCGGGGTGTCTCGCAAGCAAACCGTTAGCACAAGGCCGCGTTCGCCAGGGTGCGTAGCCAGCGAGCTGGCGGATTCGTTAAATATGGCCCCTGGCGCTTGCAACCAGGGCATTTGTCGGTCATTTCAACCGCCTGAACCGGGATGGTCCCAGCCTTGGACCCGGTGACAGCATGGGGCGGCGCCGGGCTGGTGGCCTGGCGCTGCCTGTCTCCGCGAATACGTTGCTGCCTTGCGTAACGGATGGGAGTGAGTCCTGCAACAAAAAACGCAGGCGGTTCTGCCCAAAAGAGAGATAGCCGCTTGTTTTTAATACAGGATTTTCGCCCTGCTCTGTTGCGTTCCCGGAATTTATCCGCTCTTGTTGAGCTTGTGAAGGTGTAAACGGAATTTATTTTTCAGGCGTGCAATGTTCAAATCTTGCCGTGTGCCACTGCATCGCGCAGCAGTGCATTGACCCGGGTTTGCCAGCCCTGCCCGTTGGAGCGCAGCGCTTCGAGCAGGTCTGCATCAAGGCGTATGGTCACGGCTGCCTTGGGATTTGCAAGGCGCGGCCGTCCCATCGGGCGCATGGCCTTCAATTGCGCGTCCGTCAGGGGTTGCGCGTCAGGATCTGACAAGGCGGCGGCCGTGATGGCGGCATCTTCTGCATGGCTGGGCAGGATAATAGTGCGGCCCGATCGCGTTTTAACTGTTTGCTGCATAGTGCATTACCTCTCTATCGTTCGCCTTGCGCAGGCTGATGACGCGCCGCACATCGGCACGGTCAACGAACGCCACAAAATAAACCCGTTCACCAATCACCCCGAGGGCGCTTTGGCGGGCTTCGCCGTAGCTGTGACGACTGTCTGCCCATACCAAGGCGCTGTTCCACTCCAACTGCTAGGCCAGAGCCAGCGACGCGCCATGTTTGGCTGTGTTGGCGCCGTCCTTAGCTGGGTCAAATTCAAACTGCATTGCACTTATTGTATGTACGTTAATTCTTTAGTGCAACCCCGTGGCGGCATGGCCGTGAAATCAATAAATCCCCGGCCAGCACCAGCCGCTGGGCGGGTACCGGGAATGGTCATGGGCAATCTTGCCAGCGCGGCGCATGCTGTCCAGGGCGTAGCGCACGCATACCGGGCAGCCGTCGCGGGCTTTGGCTACAGCAGAATGGTCCTCGACCTGGCGCAGTGTGGCCCGGCCCAGTTCCTGCAGCGCGGCCAGGATGGTGGCCTCGATAGCTGCGCTCATTTGCGTCCGGTCCACTCTTGATATTGACTCAGACTGGGTAAGGTCTTGAACCTCCATATCCAGTCAATGCACTGCTGGTTGTAATGGTTGATCCGCTCGACAACCCACCTGTTGTTATCGCCGGAGAGTTTTTCCAATTCGCACCTGTGCTGCGCAAACACGGACTCTGCCTTGTTGGCCATCACTACCAAGTCTTCCTGCAATTGTGTCTTTTCATCCGAAAGCGCCTGGACCTCATCAGAAAGCAAGTGCATCTGCTTAACCATCCACTTCAAATAGGCGATTTGCGCTGTGGCCTGTTGGATGACGCGCGATCCGCAGCCGTAACAAATCCACTTCCCATTCTTTGCTTTTTTCAATTTCGGTTTGATCAGGGTGTCCTCCTACAGGTCCAAATTCGGCATCTGGCGGGACAGCAGGCGCGCCATGTCAGCAAACACAAACGCGCACAGTTGGTCCACCTCGTCCACCAGCCAGTGGGCCTCGTCGGCGGTGCCCGGCGGCACGATGCGGTGAATCGGATATTGGCCGGTGCCGCGGCACACGTCACAGTCGTGGCCAAAATTGATGACCGGCGAGTTGGGCATCAAAGGGTGGCCGCGGCCGCCGCACGGCTGGCAGGCCGGCGCGCGCCACCAAAACAGCACCCTGGTGGCCAAGTCGCGCGCCTGGATCATCGCCATCTTGCGGCGCCCCCTGCGCATCGAGCGGCCACACAGCCAACTGCCCGCAATGTCCGACAGGCGGCGAAACTCGGCCAGGTCGCCTGTCGCTTTGAGCCGGTAAAACTCCAGCGCCAGCGAAGCCCTGGCATTGCCAGCTGCCGCGTAACCTGCTGCCAGTAGTATGTCGGCGTCAGTGCGCGCCTGCGGCTTGAGCGACAGGTCGCCGGAGTTTGTCGCCGCTACGTATCGCTCTTCAATGCCGGGCTTGTCCGAATTTGTGGCGGATGTCATGCGAGTAGCGCCTCTTTTTTTGCTTTTACGGTGTAGGTGAAGTCGCGGCGTACCACTTTCACATCGCAGCGACCCGCTTGGAGCATGCTCTGCTTGTACTTTTTGGAGCAATCCCCGCACGGGCTGGCCTGCTCGTGCGCAGTTCGGGCCATGCGCGTCCAGTCGTCAAACTGGCCCTGGCTGTTGAAGCACTGCGGGTATTTATCGGCATCAAGCATTTATGCTCCCGAGCGTGAAAATAATTGGTCTATTCAAAAATTTACTCATTCATGCCTGTCCCCCTTGCAGTCAAGGCAGCCGTGGTCCAACGGCTCAGCCTGCTCTTGGTGTACTCGCAGACTGGTGACATCCGCCATGGTCAAGCGGGTCCCTTCTCTCCAGACGGAACATAGCCAGACTGGCTGGTGGCGATACGCGTGAACAGAGCACGATTCCAACAGCCGTTTTTGTGACTCTCGGTTTTCATGACTGCATCCCATTGCGCTTAAACCACTCGGCGTAAGCATCTGACGGCGTGTAGCCCAGGCCGATCAGAAAGCCCGGCAAGGCGCAATACCAGAGCTGCATGAATTTGAAAAGGCGTGGTTTCATGAAAAGTCCTCCACGGCGTAACCGCCGCCGTCTTTCTTGGTTTTGACCTTCACCGCAATAAATTTGAAGGGATACATCTCGGCCGCCACTTTGATCTTGACCCTGGCATCGTCTTCCCAGAAACCCTTCACCTCATGCAACTCCATCCGGCCGGTAGCCGCCATGACTGCAAAGTCAGGGGTATAGAACGTGTTATCGGCCAGGCGCAGCTTGACGCCCTCAAAGCGATACCAAAGCACCTCCCCTGCGTGCTTCAGCAGTTCAAGGTGCTGGCCATATCCGGCTTCGGTTTTGTTCATGGCGCCGACCTTGAGCCGGCCCAGTGCGTAATGCGTTTTCATGCAGCCTCCTTGCGCGCCGTCGGCCGGTAAGACTCCCAATCGAAAGAAACCCAGCGACTGGTTTCGGCCATGCGGTCAAAGCTGCGCTCACCGATGAAGTCTTTCAGCCCCTGCTTGGCCTGGTTCGTCAGCAGGATCGTCGGCATCATGTCCCGGTAGCGCCGGTCCAGCACGTCAAACAAAATGGTCTGCTCGCCGTCTGTACCGTATTGCACGCCGATTTCATCCAGCACCAGCAACGGGACCGTCCCGAGCATGTGCAGCACCTGCGCCTCGCTCTTGTCTGAATCCTTGCGCCAAGTGCCTCTGACCATGCGAATCACATTCATGCAGGTGGTGTACAGGCCGCAATGCATCGGCATGATCGATTGCAGAACTGCGGCAGCCAAGTGGCTTTTACCAGTGCCGGGAAGGCCTGACAAAATCAGGCCGGTCCCGCGCTTGAGGTGGCCGGCGAAGTCCTCTGCGTAACTCTGCACGATCTGCTTGGCGGCTTGCTGGCCTTGGGTCGCAGCCTTGTAATTTTCAAACGTGCGGCCAATGAACCGGGCCGGCACGGCGGCATCTTCAACCATGGCCTCGATGCGCTGGCGGGCCGCCTGGGCTTTTTGCTGAGCCTCGGCATGCAATTCGGCGGCAGCTTGCGCTTCTTTGCAATCGGGGCAGCCGGTCCAGACTTCTCGTTTACCCATATAGCGCGCACCGCTTGCTATGTAGATTCCATGCGTCGCGCAGTCTGCCTTGCACTCGCCAATAGCCTGCACCAGCGGCACGTCGCCAGATATACGGACAGCAACTGATGCTGCGAAGTCGTCATGCGAATGAGCCATCAGCTTCAATCCCTTCGTGGTAGTTCAGGCTTGAAAATCCGGCGTGCTTGGTATGCTTGGCGGCGGACTGCGGTGCGGCCAGTGCCGTTTCAGCCAAGGCAGCCGCGTCCCGCATCTGCCCTTTCACCGTGCCAAGGGCGTAAGCAAACGGGTTTTGCTTTTTCACGGCACCCTTCGCTGCAGCGACAAACAGGCCGATGTCCGCGCCTTTGCTGATCAGCTCCAGCAGGTCCGGGTGCGCTGTGTTGGTGCTGCCAATGCCGACTGCCTTCATCGCCATGCAAACCGAACTGGCAACCGAAACGACACGCGCCGAACCGCTAGGCTCGGCCTGTGTTTGATTGCCAGCTGCGGTGTGTGTGTCTTGGTTCTGGTTCTGGTTCTGGTTCTGGTTCTGGTTAGTTGCCTCGCCGTTGCCGTCCCGTTGAACGGGCGTTGCAACGGACTTGCCAACGAGATTGAGCGGGGCAGCATGGCCCGTTGCACTGCCGCTGGCCACCTCCTGCTCCTTTTTGAGCCTGCGGGCCTCTGCCGACGCTTTGCCGGCTAACGCGCGCTGACTGCCGTTGGCCTGGTAGGCGGCAATCTCGTCTTCGCAGCGGCTGTGATACCAGCCCGTGTCGGTTTTCAAGAAGAACTCGCCTAGCACCTGCACAACTGCGGCACGCTCAGCCGTGGATCTGGCAATGATCCGGCGGCAAAGGGCTGCCATGTCAAGCGTGAGCCGCGCTTCGCTGTCGTAGTACAGGTCCATCAGGTCGCGGTAAACCGAGCGCTCCAGCCTGGACAGGTGGCGGGTGGAGCGGTCGAAGTCGCCGATGTGGTGAGGGTAATGGTTGATGGCCATCTCCTAAGCGGTGCCAAACACACTGGTGCCCGGCTTCTGTTTCAAAGGCTGGGGCTCTGCAATGCGGGGGGATTGAGGAGCGGGAAGCGACAGCACAAGCTGCGTCCACTGTGGGCAGCGTTTAATCTGGACAGCCGTGAGCGGCTTGTGATGCAAGGCCGCGCTCATTCGCCTTGTGCCTCATCAGCACTGTCGTTGTCGTTGTGCAGCGAAGCGTCCATGCCTAAACTGCCGTACATGTCCCGCAAGAGGCCGAATCGAACAAAGTCCCCAGGGCGTTTGTCAAAGCGCGCTGCGCTTTTAAGCAAGTCGATGTACTCTTTTTCGTTCAGGTATGTCACGACGCGCTGGGTGCGCTTGGGGTTAAGTGCCATGATGAAAAATCCTTGGGTTCAGGTTTCGGCAGCGTTACCAAACTGGATGGCTTCGAGCACAGGTTGGCAAGCAGCCGGCAGCTCCTTGAACTGGCTGGCCACAGCGGCCAATGCAAAGGCATGCTGCTCGGAAAAAGTGCAAAGGGGCGTGGGCCTGGATACCGAAAACAGGCTCGGGTGTGCTGCGCACATTTCTTCTACCGTGAGTGGGCTGTAGGGCATGTCAGGTCACCTACCCCTTCATGACCGCCAGCATGGCGCGGTCTTCGGCGCAGCGGGTGTGGGTGAGGCGAGTGAGATGGGCTGGCGGGGTTTGGGTGGGCTGCCCAACTGGCAGCGTGGATGCATCCCGGGCAAGTGCAGAGATGACCCGATCCTCAATTCGAGCAGGAAGAATTTCAGGCCATTGATTGACGGCCTGGTAAGAAACTCCAACTTTCTTTGCAGCAGCAGAAACAGACCCGCCGAGGAGTTCAATGGCTTTTAATTTTTGCATTCCTACATTGAACCATAGTTCATAATAGTTAGCAACCATGGTTCACAGCGAGACGTGTATCTTCACTACTATGATTGAAGATTACAAAAACAGGCTTGAAAAAGCCATGAAACATGCAGGTATCGATGCTGCTGCGCTTGCAGATGCATTGGAGGTTTCGTACCAAGCCGTCAAAAAAGTCGTTGATGGGAAGAGTTCGGCATTTACCGCCTACAACAACTCCAAGGCTGCTAAATTTTTATCAGTCGATGCCGACTGGCTCGCCACGGGAACTGGCGAAATGCTTCATCACCCCCCCCTTGATGCGTTTGAAAAAAAGTTTCTAGAGCATGCTGCCCTCGTAAACGTCAAAGCGCGAAAACTAACACAAGAAGATTTAAAAAATATACCAGAAATAATCCGACTTGGATTAAAAAATGAAATTCAATATTTACCAGATTTCAAACTCATTGGTGGAAATAATAAAACTATCTATGTGAGCATAGTTGCCCGCCAGTTACCTGACATGTCTTTAAATCCAGAACTCCAAGAGTTATTAGATCTAGAGATTGAAAGTGATGGGTTGTTCAAATTTGTACCAATAGAAACGTCTGGCCTTAGCGACGGTGCTCTTTGGGAACAATTAGAAGCAGAGAATTTTTCTCAGCCGGAGGATGGCAGTCAAAAATCAGCTTTTACAAGCAAAAACATAGAGGAAGCCATTCGATCCCACTTGCCAGAATGGATGAAGGGTAATTTCACGAATGCTGGGCTTCGCGTCGGCGAACTCAAATACCAAGTCGATTATCTCAGTGATTGCCTTGTAGCAGAGGTCAAGGCAGTTTCCAATACTGAAATGCCCCGATATGAGTCAGGATTAATTCGTCTTGTTGTAGCCCAGAAGATTTTAGGTGATTCAAGCAAACGTACTTATGGCCTCTTAATCGTTGTTTTAAATGACGATCGATTAAAAAGGCATAGATTTTTAGAACGTATAAGATTTGAAGCCAGAGTCATAGGTATTAAAGTTGAAATTGTATATAGCCCTATTGATGCCGCCAAAACTTTAGAAAAATGGGAAACAAACCCTCCAGAACAGGGTTTTTAAATCTGTTTACGATAAGAAATCATTAGCCTCACTAAAAAATCAATAGAAGTGCCCCCGCCGAGCATGAAGATGACGAGGCCAGTCTGCCCTGAGCGGGCTTTTTTACGCTTACCCCATCAGCTCAACTTTTAGCTCGAACTTGAGCACCAGGGTCACCTTGAACAGCTTGTCTAAGCTGGGCGCGGACAATGTCGACCAAAGCGGCGTCCAGCTCGGCCGTGTTACCGCCTTCCATTACCTGGCGCAGGTACTCGGCCACGTCCTCTTCATCCCTGCGGTAGTGGGTTGCATCGAGCGGCCGGACCTTGATGGTGCTCATTGCCACCTCTTGGCCTACTGCGGAACCATCCTGAACTCAAGCCGGTAGCCCACAGCTTGAGCGTATTTTCGCAATGTAGCCAGCGAAGGCGTATGGTTGCGCGATGTCATCGCCCCTTCAACGCGCGCCAGTGCTGACTGCTTGACCCCCATCAGCTCAGCTACCTGCGCCTGCGTCAGGCCTGCGCGCTGGCGGGCGCGGAGCAACACATCGAGTGCGGCAAATTCGTCTTCCTGCTCTGTCCATGCCTGCGCAAAGGCAGGGCTTTCACGCTGCAGGCGCGCAGCGTCGTCTGCAGGGTTGAAGGGCACATGCGCATAGGTATCAGCGGTTGGCCGGGTGTTGGCAGTGGTTTTCATGACTTGATCTCCTTGAGTCTGTCACGGGCAATCTTGAGTTCCTTGGCAGAGGTGTCTTGTCGGTCTTCTTGATAAAGCCGTGTAGCACCACGATGCGACTACCCACCAGCATGCAGTAGAAGGCCCGCTCAATCCCTTCGCCTGCTTTGGCACGCACTTCGAACAAGCGCGTCGCCCATAGCACGGATGTGCCGCATGTCCAGATCAGGGCAGTATTTGGCCATGCGCGCCAGCAGTGCCAGCAGTGCCAGGTAACGCGCCCTCAACCCCATGGGACACGCATCAAAGGATGACTGAGCGCTCGGGTTGAAGTATTCGATCTGGTAAGGGACGCGCCACTTATATCAATCATGTTATTAGACAGTAAGCCTTGAGTTTCACTTCTGACACCGCCCGCCAAGGCGTTTTTTTACGTTTGGTGGAAATATTTTTCAAAGTTACTGAACTTTAGTTGACAACTTCTTGAACTATGGTTCAATACATTCATCGCAGCACCCCGCTGCGCCGCTCCTCAACCCAACTGGAGAAAGAAGTGAACATCCAACGCGCGGCACTCGCCGCACCCGGCCCGCAGCCGGCATCTCTTAACACCCAGTGGCGCAGCACCGTCGAGGTTGTCGCACAGTTCAAGGCCCAAGCGCAGACCATGACCCTGTGCCCTGACAGCGAGTGCTGCAATTTCGGCCTGACCCGCACCGGCAGCTGCGCCTGCGCTCAAGACCCGGATGCGCTGGCTGCGTCCAGCCTGCACGCGGCCGCGCTCTACGCCGAGCGTGCCCACCGTGCCCATGAGCGCCGCGCCTTGAATCTGCAGATGAATGACAAGACGGGGTTTTGCTCGTGAGCGCCCGCACCTTTGCCGCCGTCACCGTGGCAGCCCTCCTGGCGTTCGCAACGCTTGTCCAGTCCGGCCCCGACGAGCTGCAGGCAGAACAGGAAGTGGCCGATTACAAGGCCGCGCTGGCAGATGGCGGCGTTTCCCTCTGCGCCGAGTTCCACCGCGTGCCGACCTGGACGAAATCGGGTGATCTGGTTTGCCGTGCGCCCGTTGCTGGACAGGGAGAAAAGTAATGCTGGCTAAGCCTCGCCCCAACTGCAAGCTGCGCCCCGCTGAATTGCGCAGCCATATCACGCACCGCACAGCAGCCCACCCGGACTACCCCACAACCACCGGCCAGGGCCTGAAAAGCCCAGTGGATCGCCTGCCAGTCGATACGGAGGATCTACCCCTGACGGGCTGGCAGGCCATCAAGGCTATGGGCATCGTCTGCATCGCCTTCATTTCCGTCTGCCTGATCGTCAAGTTTCTCTCCAACTGAAAGCCTATCGTGAACGCACCCGTCACCCAACCCAAATCCAGCGCCATATCAACATTTTCTCGAACGCTGGAGCGCATGAAGCCGCAAATTGCGCTGGCGCTGCCCAAACACATGAGCGCCGACCGCATGGCACGCCTGGCGCTGACCGCATTCAGCACCAACAAGGATTTGCAAAGCTGCAGAACAGACACCATTCTGGCAAGTCTGATGACCGCCACTCAGCTGGGCCTGGAGCCGGGCATCAACGGTCAGGGCTACCTGATCCCGTACAAAGACACCTGCACGTTCGTACCCGGCTGGAAAGGCCTGGTGGACCTGGTGGCCCGCGCTGGTCGCGCCACCGTTTGGACAGGGGCCGTCTATGGAGGCGACAAGTTCGATTACCAGCTGGGCGACGAGCCGTATTGCCGCCACCGCCCGGGTGACGGCAGCCACGAATTGACGCACGTTTACGCCATCGGCCGCGTCAAGGATGCGCAGATGCCCGTCATTGAGGTGTGGACGCGCGGCAAGGTGCAAAAGCACCTAAATCAATACAACAAGATGGGCGGGAGGCACTACGCGACGAAAAGCGAGAACAACTTTGAAATGTATGCTCGAAAAGTGGCGCTGCTGCAGGTGCTCAAGTACATGCCGTCGAGCATCGAACTCTCCAACGCCATTGCCGTATCGCACGCGGCCGAGGCCGGGCAAGGCGCCGTGATTGAGGGGGATTTTGTCACCGTGTCCACGGAATCGATGGATGGCGACACCGGCGAAATCACCCAGCACACCGGCCCCCGCCCGGGATTGCCCGCCATGACGGATGAGCAGTTCGGCAAGAACCTTTCCGGCTGGCGCGCAATGATCGAGTCGGGCCAAAAGACTGCCGACGAAATCATTGCCATGGCCTCCAGCCGGTCCGTGCTGAGCGAAGAACAGATTGCCATGCTGCGCGCCAGCGCCACACCCACTTGAAAGAGCGTATGAACCCCACCATCCACAACCTTGCCCAAGGCAGCGCTCAATGGCACGCCTACCGTGCCCGGCATTTCAACGCCAGCGAAACCGCCGCCATGCTGGGCATCAGCAGCTACCAAAGTCGCGCCGAACTGCTGCGCACCAAGGCAACCGGCTTGAGCCCGGAGGTCAATGCGGCCACCCAGCGCCGCTTCGATGCCGGCCACGAATTCGAGGCACTGGCCCGGCCCTGGGCCGAGGAAATCATCGGCGAAGACCTCTACCCCATCACCGCGTCCCGCGAGGTCGAAGGCTTGGCGCTGTCGGCCAGCTACGACGGCGCGACCATGATGGAAGATGCGGTTTTTGAACATAAATCATTGAATGCCGCACTGGCCGAAAGCCTGTCGCAGGGCGTCATCCCCGAGCAGTACCACCCGCAGCTTGAGCAGCAGCTGCTGGTCATCGGCGCCCAGCGCGCGCTGTTCATGGCCAGCAGCGGCGACAAGGACCATGCGCTGCACACCTGGTACAGATCGAACCCCGAACTGCGCGCCCGGCTGGTTGCCGGGTGGAAGCAGTTTGCGCTCGACCTGGCCGCCTATGTGCCGCCGGCCGCCGCCGTCGAGGTAGTCGGCCACACGCCCGAAACCCTGCCCGCCCTGCGCATCGAAGTCACCGGCATGGTGACAGCCAGCAACCTGGCCGATTACAAGGCGCATGCCCTGGCCGTGTTTGCCGGAATCAACCGCGAACTGGAAACCGACCAGCAGTTTTCCGATGCGGAAAAAGTCGTGAAGTGGTGTGGCGATGTGGAGGATCGACTTATCGCTGCCAAGCAGCACGCACTGAGTCAGACCGAAAGCATCGACGCCCTGTTTCGCACCATCGACGACATCAGCGCCGAAGCCCGCTGCACGCGGCTGGAGCTGGACAAGCTGGTCAAAGCCCGCAAGGAGGCTGTGCGCGGTGAGATCGTGGCGGCAGGCGTCGCAGCCCTGCGTGAGCATGTCGCCAAACTGAACCAGCGCGTGGGCCGGGTTTACATGCCGGCAGTTCCCGCCGACTTTGCTGGCGCCATCAAGGGCCGGCGCACGGTTTCCAGCCTGCAGGACGCAGTAGACACCGAGCTGGCAAGGGCAAAGATCGACGCCAGCGCCATTGCCGACCGGATCAGCCGGAACCTCGCTACCTTGTGCGAGCTGGCCAGCTGCCACACCTTTTTGTTTTCCGACGAAGGGCAGATTGTGCTGAAGCAGCCCGACGACTTGACGATGCTGGTCAAGTGCCGTATTGCCGAGCACCAGCAAAAAGAGGAAGCACGTATCGAAGCTGAAACCGCGCGCATCCGCGCCGAAGAGCTGGCACGCATCGAGCGCAATAGGGCAGAAAAGGCAAAAGAAGAGGCGCTTGCGCAAGCCAGTGTTGCTCAGCCAGCCATTGAGGCCGTAACAGTTCCCGAGTTGGTGCCGGTGACTTTCTGGGACGTGGCACTTGAAGCCGAAATCGCTGATGCCCAGTTCTCGTCCGGCCAAACACTCTCGCCAGCGGCAAGTGCAATGGTTGTGTCCCTGGTTGCGCACCTGCCAGCCGAGGCAAGCGCGCCAACCCTGCGTCTGGGTGAGATCAACAACCGCCTGGCGCCCATAGCGCTAACCGCCGAAGGGCTTGCCAGCTTGGGCTTCGCGCCGGTCGCGACCGACAAAAACGCCAAACTGTACCGGGCGGCTGACCTCCAACGCATCGGTGCTGCCTTGATCCGGCACCTGAGCCATGCCTGCGAAGTGCAAGCCGCCTGATTCCAACCAAAAACCGAGCCCCACATGAGCATGTTCCTTCAACCCCCAGAAATCGCCGAACTGACCGGGGTGCGCTCGGGCCTGCGCGGCAAGACGCGTGAAACCCGGCAGATCGAGGCGCTTCGCAAGATGAAGATCCCGCACTACGTCAACGCGGCCAACCGCCCTATCGTGGCCCGGACCACCATCGAGGGGCGCACCACCGCGAACGAGCCGACCCATCCTATCTGGAAGCCCTTGGTAGGCTGACATGGTCAAAAGCACCATGCAAAACCTGCGGGTCCGGCTGCAGAAGTCGGGCAAGACGTACTACTACTTTGATGCCGGAGGCAAGCCGCGCAAGGAAATCCCGCTGGGCTCTGACTACGTGCTGGCGGTCAGGAAATGGACCGAGTTGTCCGCCCAGCACGCCAGCACAGCGCCAGCAGTCAACTTCATCGAGGTGATCGACATCTACGAGAAGGTGGAGCTGCCCAAACTGGCCAAGAGCACCCAGGCGACACACCGGTCTGACATGAAGCACCTGCGCGAGTTCTTCGGCAAGCCCTCGCCGGCGCCGCTGGAGGAGATCAAGCCCTCGCATATCCGCACCTTGCTCAAGTGGAAGGCCGCCCAGCCCACCACCGCCAACCGCCTCAAGCGCCTGTTCAGCACCATCTTCAATTTCGCCCGGGGCGAAGGCTACACCGACAAAGAAAACCCGACCAAGGGCATCACCGGGTTCGAGCTGGGCAGGCGTGAGGTGGACATCACCGAGCAGGTCTACCAGGCGGTCTGGGCGGAGGGCGACGAACCGCTGCGCGACGCCATGGACCTGGCAGAGGTGATTGGTCAGCGGCCCGGTGACGTGCTGCGCCTAACCGAACACGACATCAAGGACGGCCTGCTGAACATCAAGCAGGGCAAGACCCGGGCCAAGGTGCGCATCCGCATCGAGGGCAAGCTCGAAACCGTCTTGGCGCGCATCAAGGCGCGAAAAGAGCGCTACCGGCTCTGGTCTTCCAGCCTGGCTGTCAACAAGCGCGGCATGCCACTGTCCAAGCAGGTGCTGCGCGGAATGTTCGAAACCGCGCGCGAGGCAGCAGCGGTCAAGGCAGAGGCGGGAAAGAACAAGGCGCTGGCGGCAGAGATCCGGGCGATGTGGTTCTATGACCTGCGGGCCAAGGCGGCAGACGATACAGCCGAGGTGCTGGGCGAACAGGCCGCCGCAGACTTGCTGGGCCACGACAGCGTGCAGACCACGAAAAACCACTATTTGCGCCGTGGATTGATCGTCGGCCCTTCAAAATGAGGCTAATTCCGCTCCGCAATCGACTTTGCGATGACGGTTCCATGCGGGTTGCAGCGGAGGTAAATTTTTTGGCTTGCGGAGCAGAAACCACGCGCTAGGCCGCATGGATGCTCGATTCTTTGACGAGCTTAGAAGGCTGATGCTCTATCCAACTGAGCTACGGACAGATATAAAAAAAGCCCACACAGTGAGCTTTTTTATTGATTTTTGGTCGGAGTACAAGGATTCGAACCTTGGACCCCCTGGTCCCAAACCAGGTGCGCTACCAGACTGCGCCACACTCCGACAAGAAGATTATTATAGTCCGTAAAAGGCGAAGCCTTAAGCTAAGCCGAATTTTTTAAATTGCTTCAAGGCTTTTTCACATTGGCAGGGCTGCCATCCTAATCAAAGTGCTTGAGCAGCGGAAATATACTTCCCGTCCTGCTTCCTCCATCAACGCCCTGTTTTCACAACTCCTCGAACACGTCCAAATGAAACTAAAAATCCTGGTCGGCAGCATGACCCACACGGCAGACCATGTAGCGCAGGCCATTCAAATGGAATGCGCTGACTTGGCCAGTCCTATCGAGGTTCAATGGATGGATGGTCTGGACATCCATGTCTTCGATGCCGAAAAAGCCACGGATGCGATTTTTTTGATGTGCATTTCCACCTATGGCGCGGGTGATGTTCCAGACAATGCGCAAATGCTCTACCAATCGCTGGACGCGCAAGCCCGTTATCTGGGCCATGTCCGTTACGGCGTGATAGCACTTGGCGACAGCATGGGGCATGCGGAAACTTTCGGCTTTGGAGGAAAGCGCTTTGACGAGCGCCTGCAGGACCTCGGTGCCCAGCGCATTGGCGACATTTGTTGTCTGGATTCAAGCGACGGAACGTTGCCCGATGCAAAGGGTGCCCAATGGTGCCGCGCCTGGCTTAAAGCCGCCCTGCCGTAAGCCATCGCACGTGGCGCCGCAGGCTCTGGTTGCTCAAAATACAGGCGGCTGCACTGGTGGATCGCCAGTGATTGAATAAAAATTGATCGCGTCGAACGGTGTTCACGCAAGCCCCACAGGGAAGCAATGCCTTCATGTACATCCAGACCTGAAAAGCTAACCATCCCCACAAGGAAGACATCTTCAAAATACTTCACAACTAAACAATTCACTCCTGAAGCTCGGGTTTTACACTAGGGCAGACGACCACGGACCGCTTTATATTCGATCCATACCTGCCACCCACCAAGGAATCCCATGTCCACTCGTCGTCTGGTCCTCTCCCGTAGCGCTGCCATCATTGGCGCAGCCTCAACCGGCCTGCTGCTGCCCGGTATCGTTCGGGGTCAGTCAAGCAAGATACGCGTGGGCTTCATGCTGCCTTACACGGGAACCTTCAGCCAGCTCGGCGTGGCGATTGAAAACGGCTTTCGCATGGCGATCAATGAACAGGGTGGCAAGCTGGGCGGGCGCGAGATCGAATACTTCAAGGTCGATGACGAATCAGAGCCGTCCAAAGGCATTGAAAACGCCAGCAAGCTGGTGCAGCGCGACAAGGTCGATGTGCTGGTCGGCACCGTGCACTCGGGCGTGCAGATGGGGATTCAGAAGGTTGCCCGGGACAGCGGCGTGCTGTGCCTGATTCCGAATGCCGGCGTGCATGCTGCCACCCGCGCCCTGTGCGCGCCCAACGTGTTCCGCACTTCCTTCAGCAATTCCCAGCCGACCCGGGCTCTGGGCAAGGTCATGATGGACCGAGGCCATAAAAAAGCTGTCTGGATCACCTGGAAATACGCCGCCGGCGACGAGGCTTTTGAAGGCTTCAAGGAAAGCTATACGGCGGCCGGCGGCACCATCGTCAAGGAACTCGGTCTGCCTTTTCCCAATGTCGAATTTCAGGCACTGCTGACCGAAATCGCGGCGCTCAAGCCCGACGCCGTGGCCTGCTTCTTTGCCGGGGGCGGTGCGGCCAAATTCATCCGCGACTATGCCGCCGCAGGCCTGAAGGGAAAAATTCCGCTGTACGGCTCGGGGTTCCTGACCGAAGGCGTGCTCGACGCCGCCGGCCCGGCGGCCGAAGGCATTGTCACCACCATGCATTACAGCGACTCGCTGGATACGCCGCGCAACAAGCAGTTCCGGCTGGACTATGTGAAGGCTTTTCGCAGCCAGCCCGACGTGTACGCGGTGCAGGGCTACGACACCGGCCTGCTGCTCATCCAGGGCGCCAACGCCGTCAAGGGCGACCTGGGTGCGAAACCCGTACTGTACAAGGCCATGGAAGGCGCCACCATCGACAGCCCGCGCGGCAAATGGACCATGAGCAAGGCGCACAACCCGGTACAGGACATCTACCTGCGCGTGGTTGAAAACAAGGAAAACAAGGTAATCGGCATTGCCGCGAAGGCCTTGGCCGACTCGGGCGTTGGCTGCAAAATGGCCTGATGCTTGCGCGTGGGCACCAGCGGGAGGTTTTCAAACCTCCCTTTTTTTGCTGCTTGCCGCCTTACCTTTTCAAGCGGGCCTTTTAGATGGCCCAGCCCCAGCGGAAAACAGGACTGATGGACATTGCCAATTTTTTTATCCAGCTGCTCAACAGCGTGCAGTACGGACTGCTGCTGTTCATGCTGGCCGCCGGCCTGACGCTGATCTTCGGCATCATGGGCGTGGTCAACCTGGCGCACGGGAGTTTTTACATGCTGGGCGCCTACCTGGCCTGGTCGCTCAGTGCGCAGTTTGGCAGCCTGGCCTTGGCCATCGTGGGCGGCGCGGCACTGTCGGTGCTGTTCGGCCTGGCGCTTGAATGGCTGCTGTTTCGCCATTTCTACAACCGCGACCACCTGGACCAGGTGCTGCTGACCTTTGGGCTGATCTATATCTTTGAAGAACTGCGCTCCATCCTGTGGGGCGACGACGTGCACGGGGTGCCGATTCCCGAACTGCTGGGCGCCTCGATTGCGCTGACCGATACCCTGTCCTACCCGGTCTACCGCCTGTTCATGTCGGGCATCTGCCTGGCCTTGGCGGCTGGCCTTTATTTCCTGATTTCCAAGACCCGCCTTGGCATGAAGATACGCGCCGGCGCCTTCAACCGTGACATGGCCGAAGCATTGGGCGTGAACATCAAGCTAATCCATGCGGTGGTGTTTTCCTTGGGCGTCGGACTGGCGGCGGTGGCCGGAATGATTGCCGCGCCGGTCGCCAGCGTCTACCCGAACATGGGCTCGCAGGTGCTGATCATGTGCTTCGTGGTGGTCGTCATCGGCGGCATCGGTTCGGTGCGTGGCGCCCTGATCGCTGCGCTGCTGGTCGGCCTGGTCGATACCTTTGGCAAGGTGCTCTTGCCGCAGGTGGCCGGCATGCTGGTGTACATCCTGATGGCGGTCGTGCTGCTGTACAAACCTGAAGGCCTGTTCAAGCAATGATCCGGTCCAACCTTGAAATCCTGCCGCGCGGCGTGCAGGTCGCACTGGCACTTGGCCTGGTGGCGCTGCTGGCGTTTCCTTTTACCAGCACCGACTACTACACCGAAATGCTCACGCGCATGATGATCATGGCGATCTTTGCCATGAGCCTGGACCTGCTGCAGGGCGTGACTGGCCTGGTGTCGCTGGGCCATGCCGCCTATTTCGGACTGGCCGGTTATGCACTGGCCTTCCTGACGCCCCCCGGCGAGCCGGTCAGCCTGTGGTGGACCCTGCCGCTGGCCGTGCTGGCCTCGGGGCTGGCAGCGCTGGTCATCGGCTTTTTTGTCGTGCGCACGCGCGGCATCTACTTCATCATGGTCACCATGGCGTTCGCGCAGATGGTATTTTTCCTGTTCTTCGACAACAAGGCGCTGGGCGGCTCGGACGGGCTCTACATCAATTTCAGGCCCGACGCGTCGCTGTTCGGCTGGGTGCCGTTTGAACTGGACAGCAAGCGCACGCTCTACTATTTCACGCTGGCTGCCATGCTGGGAGTCTATGTGTTCTTGCGGCGCCTGCTCTGGAGCCCGTTCGGCCGGGCGCTGGCGGGCATCCGAGTCAACGAGCACCGGATGCGGGCCATGGGGTTTCACACCTTCGGCTACAAGCTCGCGGCCTTCACGCTGGCCGGCAGCCTGGCCGGGCTGGCGGGCTACCTTTGGGGTACGCAGACCGGCTACATCAACCCCGAACTCATGGGCTTTCAGATGAGCGCGCACACCATCATGATGGTGGTGCTGGGTGGCATGGGCAACATTGCCGGCGCCATCGTCGGCGCCTTCGCCTTTGAATACCTGCTGCATGTGTTCAAGGACTTGCCACAGGTCGGCAACGTCAACCTGGGCAAGCACTGGCAGCTGTGGATGGGCTTGTTCATCGTGCTGCTGATCACCTTTGCGCCGCGAGGCGTGCTGGGGCTTGTCGAGCGCCTGGGCAATGCAGGAAAGCGCAAGCCAGCCACTCCCGACGACCGAAAGGAAGAAGTGGCATGAGCGAAGTGCTTCTCAGCGCCAAAGGCCTGACCAAGCGATTTGGCGGGCTCGCGGCGGTCAACGACGTGTCCCTCGACCTGTGGCGCAGCCGTATCCATGCGGTCATCGGCCCCAACGGTGCCGGCAAGTCCACGCTGACCAACCTGCTCTCCGGAGACCTGCCGCCGACATCGGGTTCAGTACATCTCGGCGGGCAGGATGTCACCGGCTGGAGCGCGGAAAAGATTTCGGCGCAGGGACTCGGGCGCAGCTACCAGAAAACCAATATTTTCTTGCCCTTCACGGTCTGGGAAAACGTGCGGCTGGCCTCACAATCGCGCCAGCCGCATGCCTTCAGATGGCTGCAACGTGCTGCTGATTTTGCAGCTGTCAATGCCCGCGCAGAAAGCGCCATCGAGCTTTCCGGCTTGAAATACCGTATCCACAGCATTGCCGGCACGATCAGCCACGGCGAGCAGCGTCAGCTTGAAATCGCCATGACGCTGGCAACCCAGCCGCAGGTGCTGCTGCTCGACGAGCCGCTGGCCGGCATGGGTGCACAGGAAGCCGAACGCATGATCAGCCTGCTGCACCGCCTGAAAAAAGACCACGCCATGCTGCTGGTGGAGCACGACATGGACGCGGTGTTCAGCCTGGCCGACCAGCTGACGGTGATGGTCAATGGCCTGGTCATCGCCAGCGGCACGCCGGCGCAGATACGGCTGGACCCCGGCGTACAGGCTGCTTATCTGGGCGAAGACATCGGGGAAGAAAGCGCATGACGACGCATCGCACCGACTCGCCGGAACTGCTGGTCAATGCCCAAAATATCAACACCTATTACGGCGCCAGCCACATCCTGCGCGACCTCAGCTTCAGCGTGGCGCGCGGCGAGACCATCGGCCTGATGGGACGCAACGGGATGGGCAAGAGCACGCTGCTCAAAAGCATCATGGGGCTGGTCAAGCCGCGCTCCGGCTCGGTCGAGATTGCCGGCCACGACATGACCGGGCGTTCGCCGTATGAAATCGCCCGCCTCGGCATCGCCTATGTGCCCGAAGGCCGGGGCATCTTTGGCAACCTGAGCGTGGTGGAAAACCTCAAAATGGCGGCGCGCGCCGGCACCCGGGGCCAGCGGGACTGGACCTATGAACGGGTGCTGGACACCTTTCCCCGGCTCAAGGAACGGCTGAGCCACGGCGGCCAGCAGCTCAGCGGCGGCGAGCAGCAGATGCTGACCATCGGCCGGGCGCTCATGACCAACCCGGAGGTGCTGATCCTGGACGAAGCCACCGAAGGCCTGGCGCCGCTGATTGCCCGCGAAATCTGGCGTATCTGCCAGCTGGTGCGGGACACCGGCATCAGCAGCGTCATCGTGGACAAGAACTGGAAGCATGTCAGCCAGATCACCGACCGCAACGTGATCCTGGTCAAGGGCGAAGTGGTGTTTCAGGGCCGCTCGCAGGAACTGCATGACCGGCCGGAGTTGCTGCAGCAGTACCTGGGCGTTTAACGCGGATTCGTCCTGCGTTGCAAAAACAGGTGCCCAGCCCACAAAGGGCAGGTTGCCCCGCTCGTCATTCCCGCGAAGGCGGGAGTCCAGAGATTCAAGAGTAGCTATGGCTTTTGGCGCCTGGATTCCCGCCTTTGCGGAAATGACGATAGCACAGGACAGGCTATTGCTATTTAATTTATAGCGCCTTATGCAAGATGGACGTGCGCAACGGGCCTTTTTGATGCTTGAAACGGTTGCTCTCGCGGCAGCGGCCAAGCCGTTCAGTCAGGCGTCACCATTCCCGCCGCGCTGCGGCGCTGCTGCAGGAATGCCGGCAGTCCCTGCAGCAAACGCCGGCCATAAGACGTGTTCACCAGCCGGCGGTCGTAGCAGTAGACGAAGGCCCGGTCGGTCTCCAGGCGAATGGCACGCCCGGCCCACTGCGCCAGCCGGATCGCCGTGGCGGGCACGACCAATTCCGTGAACGGGTCGCGGCCCACGGAGCGCAGCCATTCGGCGCGTGCCTCGCCGACCGGATCGTCCGGCGACGCGAATGGCAGCTTGGCGATGAACACCGACTCGCACAACGGCCCAGGCAGGTCCAGGCCTTCGCCGAAAGACTGCATGCCGAAGATGACCGACGCTGCGCCGGCCTCGACCCGCGCGCGATGGCGGCTGAGCAGCAGCGCGCGCGGCAGTTCACCCTGCACCAGCACCGTGTCCTTCAACACGCCCGACAGCGCGGCCACCGCCACGCGCATCTGCTCGCGCGAGGTGAACAGGCACAGCGCGCCATGCGCGACCAGCGCCAGATCACCCAGCAGCGACTGGACCATTTCAGCGGTGAAGGCTTCGGCATGCCGGGGATCGGCCACGGTTTCCACCGTCACGAAGCGTCCTTGGCTGGCGTAGTCGAATGGGCTGGCGACTTCCAGCACACTGGCCGCCGGGTCCTGGTCCAGCCCGGATTCGCGCAGGTAGAAGTCGAACTTCCCGCAACTGGTCAGCGTGGCCGAGGTGACCACCGCCGCACGCACCCGCGACCAGAAATGCTGGCGCAGCGTGCTGCCCGGCAGGATCGGGCTGGCATGCGCCTTGATGACCACGAGGCCGCTGTCGAGTGAGCCCTGGCCGGTTTCAAAGGTGAACCATTTGGCCACCGGCACGCTGTCTTGATCATTTGCGGCGGCTTTCAGCAGCAACTCGGTCGTCGCCTGGACTTTTTCCAGCCGGGGCGAGAGCATGCCCAGTTGGGCATACAGGATGGACAGCCGCCGCGCTTCGTCGGGCTGGTCACGCATCGCCGTGCGCAAGGCCTTGGCAATCGTGCTGAGGATGGCCAAAAAGCTTTCGGCCAGCACGTGGAGCAGCCGCAGTGGCTCGTCCAGCGCTTCAGGCAGCACGCCGCGCGGCAGCCGAAAGCGCACCGGCCCCTGCTGGGTTCGCGCTTCCTTGAAAGCCTGGCCATGCAGGTCCATCAGCAGGCGGCTCAGGTCCACCATGCCCTGGCGCAGTTGCGCGGCCAGGCGCGGCACGTCGGCGGATTCAGACACCGTCATCAGCCCGCCGATACGGCGCGCGCGGTTGGCCAGCGTTTCAAGCCACAGGGTGCGGCTCAGGTCCATGGACGCGGCGAAGTGGTCCAGCGCCACGGCCGGCAGGTGATGCCCTTCATCGAGCACCAGCAGGCAGTTGTCCAGCTCCGGCAGCATGCGTGAACCGAGCGAGGACATCAGCAGGTCGTGGTTCACCACGATCACCTGGGCGCCAACCAGTTCCTTGCGCTTTTCGTAATAGGTGCACTGGTTGAAGACCGGGCAATGCTTGCCGGTGCAGGAACTGGCCTCGGCCGCCACCGGCGACCACAGGTCGGATTCAGGCGGCTGTGCCAGGTTGTCGCGATCGCCATCCCAGGCGCCGCTGGACAAATCGCGCACCAGCGCGGCATAGAACACCGCGCGCGCCTCCATCACATGCAGCGGTGCGGCGGCGGCCAGTTCGTCGGCAAACAGGTCGTCATCGGCCTCTACAGCACCGTCGGCATCGCCCGCATCGCCCGCATCGCGCGACAACTTGAGCTTGCAGACGTAGCGCCCGCGCCCCTTGGCCAGACCGAAGCGAAAGTCCTGCGGCAAGATGGCTGCCAGCGCCGGCAAGTCCTTGTTGACCAGTTGCTCCTGCAAGGCCACGGTGGCGGTTGAAATCATCACCCGGGTGTTGCGCGCCAGGGCAGCGGCAATGGCCGGCGCGCAGTAGGCCAGCGACTTGCCCACGCCGGTGCCGGCCTGGACCACGGCAATGGCGCGAATGGGTTCATCGCCGTCCTCCCCGGTCTTGCCCAGGGTGGCGACGCTGAAGGTGTGGGCGACTTTTTCGGCCATCAGGCGCTGGCCGGGGCGGTCGCGAAAGGAGCCGGAGGCGTCCACGGCGTGGTCAAAGGCGTCAAGCGCCAGCCGGGCAATGTCGTCAGGGGGCATGGAAAAGGAGGTTGAAAGCAGCGAAAACTGCCTGAACGATGAGTTTACCGCGCCTGTTTTTCAGCCCCGCATCCAGGGCGCCGGCCTGGCTCAAAGCAGCGGCCGCAATTCGCGTGCGGCGCCCCGCAGCAGCGGCAGCAGCTCGCGCCGCAGGGTTTCGGCCGTCATCCGTTGCGGCGAACTCACGACATTGAGCGCCGCCACGGTGCGCCCTTGCATGCCACGCAGCGACACGGCCAGCGCCAGCACGTCCAGTGCATGCTCCTCGCAGTCCACGCTGTAATCGTCAAGCCGCACTTGGTCAATCAGCTGCCTGAGTCGTGCCGGGTCGGTCACCGTGTGCAGCGTCAGCCGGGCCAGACCGCCGTTTTCAGACCTGGTGTTGAGCCAGTCGCTGACCTCGCCATCGGGCTTGGCAGCACGCGCCCGGTCGAAGTGGCATGCGTCGGCAAGCGGGCACCCAGATGCAGACCATAGGCCAGCAGCATGCCGGCAGGCGGCGTCCTGTCATCCGGCGTGCGCTTCCGCTCAAATCCGCTGCGGGCCACGATGACGACTTCGTTGCCGTCGAGTACCACCGCCGAGAACGATTCGCGTGTTTGCACCGCCAGCCAGTTCAGCATCGGCTGGACCGCACGAGGCAACCGGGCCGTTGCCAGGTAGCTGCCTGAAACCGGCTGACCGGCGGCAAGCACGTCATGGTTTACGGCCAGACCGAAGTGACGCATGACCTGAGGGACGCGCGCAAGGACGCCGGCCCGAGCACGATATATGAAGCGGGCCATGTGACGGTGCATGACTTTGACACCGCCAGCCCCCGCGTTCGCTATGTAAAAGACGGCCAGGCGCATGAAATCGACTGCGACTTCATCGCCGGCTGCAACAGATTTCATGGCGTCTGCCGGGCCCGCGTGCCGCGCGGCGCGATCCGCGAGTTCGAAAAAATTTACCCTTCCGGTTGGCTTGGGCATTTTGTCGGACACGCCGCCGGTGCACCATGAGCTGATCAACGCCAACAGCCCGCGCGGCTTTGCGCTGTGTTCGCAGCGCAAAGCCGCGCGAAGCCGCTACTACCTGCAGGTGCCGCTGATCGACAAGGTCGAAGACTGGTCGGACGAAGCCTTCTGGCAGGAACTGCGATTGCGCCTGGACCCGGAATCGCGCGCCAAGCTGGTCACCGGCCCGTCGATCGAAAAAAGCATTGCACCGTTGCGCAGTTTTGTGACCGAGTCAATGCGCTTCGGGCGCATGTTCCTGGCCGGCGATGCTGCCCACATCGTTCCGCCGACCGGCGTCAAGGGGCTGAATTTGGCGGCGACCGACGTGAAACACCTGTCCAGCGCGCTGACTGGGTTCTACCAAGACAAGAGCGAAGCCGGCATCGACAACTACTCCGAACGCTGCCTGTGCCGCATCTGGCGCGCCGAGCGGTTTTCGTGGTGGTTCACCAGCCTGATGCACCGCTTCCCCGAGAACGGCGAGATGGGCCAGAAGTTCCACGAAGCCGAACTCGACTACCTCGTCAACTCCGAAGCCGGTTCGCGTTCTGTGGCCGAGAACTATGTCGGACTGCCGCTGAACTTCGGCGCATGAACCGGCACACGACAGCTTGCGGCGAGTTCCCTGCAGGCGACGCTGTCACCGGTTTTCAATGGCGAGCCTGTTTTTGCGGTAAATTGGGGTCATTTCAACCTCTGGCGCTTATGCATATTGCGCAAGCAGCTAGCAATTCAATAGCAGATGACTAACCACCCCGCCCTGCCCCTCCAGTCCCTTCGGGGCGTCCGTATCCTGAGCCTGGCGCTCAATCTGCCGGGCCCTGCCGCGCTGATGCGATGCCGCCAGATGGGGGCCGCCTGCCTCAAGCTTGAACCGCCGGGCGGCGACCCGATGGACCACTACAGCCGGCCGGCCTATGCCCGGCTGCACGAAGGCATCACGGTGCTGAAAGCCGATTTGAAAACCGCTGAAGGGCAGGAAGTTCTGCACCGTGAACTGGCCCAAACCGATGTGCTGCTGACCTCATTTCGTCCCTCGGCCTTCAAGAAGCTGGGCATTGCCTGGGACACCCTGCACCAGCGCTACCCGGCCCTGTCGCAAGTTGCCATCGTCGGCAGCCCCGGCGAACGCGCCGAAGCGCCGGGCCATGACCTGACCTACCTGGCCGAAAACGGTTTGGTGCCAGGCCTGGAATTACCCGCCACGCTGTATGCCGACATGGGCGGCTCCCTGATGGCCACCGAAGCCGTGCTGCAGGCTTGCCTGATGCGACGCAGTGCAGAAGACGCGGCGAATGCTGCCCATGGCGTGTTCATCGAAGTGGCGCTGTCCGTGGCTGCCGGCCACCTTGCACTGCCCCGTCAATGGGGTTTGACGCAGCCGGACGGATGGATTGGAGGCGCCCATGCCGGTTATCGGGTCTATGCATGCAAGGATGGCCGCGTGGCACTCGCTGCGCTGGAGCCGCACTTTGCCGCCGCCCTGTGCGCGGCGGCCGGCATGGCTGCTTGCGATATCGGTACCCTGCTCGCCCCCGCCACGCGCCGGGTCATCGCCGATTTTCTGCTGACAAAAACGCGTCAGGAACTGGACACGCTGGCAGTGGAAAAAGACATTCCACTGCACACGATGGCCTGAACCCAGCCATTGACCAGGCTGTGCAGGGCGTGACTGGCAGCAGAAAAGAGGCAGTAGTCAACCCAGGCCAGAGCCAAGCCTTCAGCCTTCGAAAACTTCGGCGGCAGTGATCACTTCTTCAAGGGTTTTAACGATCGCGGTCAAGTTGGTCGGCTTGGCAAGGTGGGCGTTGAAGCCGGCCAGTGTCGCAGCCTGCCTGTCGCAAAGCTGCCCGTAGCCCGTCAGGGCAAGCAGGGGAATGGACCGCGTCAAGGGATCAGCCCGCAGTCGCCTGGCGACTTCGTAGCCATCGATGTCAGGCAGCCCGATGTCAATGATCACTGCATCGGGCTGCGCGGCCAAGACCGCAGGAAGCGTACTCGCACCATCCACCACTTCAATCACCTCGTAACCGAGCATTCGCAGCAGTTCGGCCATCATCGTCCTGGCGTCAGCGTTGTCTTCTACATAGACAAGCTTGCGTTGCCGGGGAGCACCAGCAGCCTGGCGAGTGATTTCAGGAAGCTGCCCGGGAATGGCAATGGCGGGAACCCATAATGAAAAAGTGCTGCCCTGCCGGGTTCCCGCGCTCGCGGCTTGAACGTCGCCGCCATGCAGGCGCACCAGTTGCCTGACCAGCGCCAGGCCAATGCCCAGCCCGCTCTGCAAGCGGTTGGCGGGCGCCGGCCCCTGCACGAAAGGTTCAAACACATGGGCAAGCAATTCGGGCGCGATGCCGGCGCCCGTATCCTGAACCGTCACGAAGGCCTTTCCCGTGCCCTCCCAAACCGTGACCTTGACTTCGCAGCCGGGATCGGAAAACTTCAGCGCGTTGGCTAGCAGGTTGTTCAGGATCTGGTCCATTCGCACGGCGTCCCCACTGAACCATGCGCTGCTGGCATGCACAGTGATTTTTTGGCCACTTGCCTGCTTGGTTGCGCGAAGTGCTTCGACGCATTGGCTGACGCAATCGGCCATGTCCAGCGGCTCTTGTTTCAGCTCAATCTTGCCGGCCATCAGCCGGCTGACGTCCAGCAAGTCGCTGACAATATGGTTGAGGTGATGATTCTGGCGGCTGATGATCCTGATGCAGCGCTCGGCGCCGGCCGTGCCCAGACCGGTTCGCTGCAGCAATTCCGTCGCGCCTGCGATGGCAGCCAAAGGATTTCGGAGCTCATGCCCCAGCATCGCCAGGAACTCGTCCTTGGCTTCGTTCTGCGCCTGGGCATTCTCCCGCGCCAGCACCTCATTGCGGAGCAGGCGCTCCCGCTCGCATTCTGCTGCCTGGCGTGACTTGCGCTCTGCGTCCAGCAAAGCGCCCGCACTGACCAGTTCGTGATTCAAGGCATTGACTTCCTCGATGCCAGTGCGTTCAACGCCAGGCTGCTGGCCGCGCCCGAGGGCCATGGCTGACCTGCTGGCGCTTTCTATCGCCTTGATACACCGCTGGCCAAACGCCGCTACGGCGAGAGCAGCCACGGCAATAGCCGCCAACATGCCGAGCACGGCCAGCCAGACAGCGCTATTCGCAGCCGCACTGATAGAGCTGACTGGCGCGGCAATGCCAATTGTCCACCCCGTCAGGTCAGAGTGGGTGTAGGCGTTATAGGAATCAACGCCTTCCAGAGTCGTATAACGGAGAATGCCCTCGTGAGAAGCCGCGGCAGCGGCAACCAGACTGGGTCGGGCCGGCTTACCGACCAGCTCGTCAGCTCTGAAGCTGCGGGCAATAAACAGTCCCTTACGGTCGATCACGCCCGTAATCCAGTCAGAAGGCAAATTTGTCTGAAAGACCTTTTTCTTCCAGTAATCAACCGCAAACGTCTGAGCAACGACAAACGACCTGCCGCCCGCCGCAACTGCTGGAATATTGACGGTGGTGATCATCTTGCCGGTAACGGAGCCGACCCCCAGGTCAGTGGTCACGGGTTTCTGGCTGGAAAGAACTTTCCTGACCACCTCGACTCGGCTTACAGGCGGCGACGCCAACAGGGTGCCGTAGGGAACAGCGGTATTGACAACCTGGGCGCCCTTGTCGTCGAACAGCACGGTCCACGAGTCACCCTGCTGATAAAACGCCGCCGCCTGCTCGTAGAACGCCTTGAAGTCGCGGTTCTCAAGATGTGGCGAGCCGCCCAATGCCTTCAGCGCGGACAAAGAGCCTTGCACCTCGCGGTCAACGATGAGGGCAGTGGCACGCGCTGACTCGCGTAATCCGCGCAATGCCGCCTGTCGCCCGGCTTCCCTGATGTTTTCAAGCGCCAGTCCGGACGCCACAATGACTGGAATCAGTATGGCCGCGGCCATCAGCAACAGTTGGGAGCGGATTTTCATGGCTGAATTCTCCAACTCTCGAATCAAAGTTTTTCGGTTCCGAAAGGCGCGCTGCTGTGCTGCGGCGCCCTGCCTGAAGCAGACGCCTGCCCGGCGATCACTTTGGAAAAAACCCGCACCAGTGCTTCAGACGCATAAGGTTTTTGAATCAGCTCGAATCCGTGCCGTCCCTTTCCAGCCATGACGGCGTTGTAGCCGCTGGTCAGCACGACTGGCAGGCCGGGATAGCGTTGGCGCACCACAAGCCCAAGCTCGATCCCGCCCATTCCAGGCATGATCACGTCGGAAAACATCAGGTCAAAGCGGCCTGCATCCTTGGCCAACAAGGCCAGTGCGGCCTCCGCACTGGCAGCCCAGGTCGTGCGGTAATCCAGGCTGTCCAGAATTTCGCACGTCATGTGCGCCAGGGTTTTGTTGTCCTCGACGACGAGCACGCTGGTGACGTGGCCCTGAACGCCCGGTTTGAAGAGCGCTGTTGGTCTTTGTGGCGGTGGCAATGGCATGGCGCGTGCCAGTACAGGGTAAACACAGAGCCGCTGCCCAGCGTGCTGCTGACCTCGACTTCACCGCCCGATTGCTTGGTAAAACCAAACACCTGGCTCAAGCCCAGGCCTGTGCCCTTGCCCACTTCCTTGGTGGTGTAGAAGGGCTCGAAGATCGCCTCCAGTTTGTCATGCGCAATGCCGCAGCCCGTGTCGGTCATTGAAATGGCGATGAAATCGCCCATGCGGCGGTCATGGCCTGGGCCAGCGGGGATGCTGTTCACCGCATGCACTTTGAGGGTGAGAAGGCCTTTTGCGTTCATGGCGTCGCGTGCGTTGACGGCAAGGTTCACCAGCGCGGTTTCAAACTGGCTGATGTCCGCCCTGGCAAAACAGGCGGTTTTACTGCGGGGTTGAAGATCGACGAGCACCTGCGAGCCCATCAGCGGACGAACCAGATCAACCACGCCTTGCACCTGCAGGTCCACATCAAACACCTCGGGACTGAGCGGCTGCTGGCGGGCGAACGCCAGCAACTGGCTGGTAAGTTTGACGGCGCGCCCCACCGTGTCGAAAATCATGTCTAGATACCGGCCACGCCGCTCGCCAGGAAGTTTGTCGCTGCGCAGCAGTTCAACCGAAGAGCTGATGACAGCCAGCAGGTTGTTGAAATCATGCGCGACGCCGCCGGTGAGCTGACCCAGCGCTTTGAGCTTTTGCGACTGCCGCAGCGCGGTTTCGGTGCGCAGCAGTTCAGTCGTGCGTTGCTGGAGCGCCCGGTTCACCTCGCGCAGGTCAAGTTCTGTCTGCAGCCGCTGCAGCGACGCCCAGGTCCGCTCGGCGACTTCCTCGACGAGCGCTTTTTCGTCAAGCGTCCAGACGCGTGGCCGCGGATTAATCACGAACAGGATCACGGCAAGTCAGCCATTCCTGATCAACGGAAAATCAATGAAAGCTTTGACATGGGTTGACTCGCAAGCCGCTCCGCAAGCCGCTCCGGCAGTCAGCAGGTCGGTGGCTGTGTCGTTCACCACCACGGTTCGCCCTTCCCGCAACTCTTTAATCATTGCGGGTCCGAAGTCGTCGAGCCAAAGGGTTCCGACCCGGCTGGGAGAACCCTCGGCAATCCAGTCCTGGTGAATTTTTACCGACTCGCCCAACGCATCAACTTCTGCATAGCCGACGCCACCCACGTGCAAGTGCCGGCCCAGCTTTTCGGCGGCGATCATCATCAAGGCCTCCGGCGTACTGGCATCGCGCAGGGCGTCCCCGAGTTCAATCCGCAACGCCTGACGTTTTTGCTCGACCGCCACCTGCCGTGCCAGCAGCATGTGTTCAGTTTTCTCGGTGGTGATGCAATACATGCCAGCGACTGCGCCACTGGCGTCGCGCAGGGGCATATAGGAAAACGACCACCAGGTGGCTTCGTCATAGCCGTTGCGGGTCAGGGTGAGCGGCATGTTTTCATGAAGTGAACCTTCTCCGCCGAGTGCCCTGCGCACGATGGGCTGGAGTTCGGGCCAGGCATCGGACCACAACTCGGCAAATGGCCGGCCCACCGCACCACCCAGGCGTTCCCCGAGCGTCGGACGGTAGGCGTCATTGAAAAACGAAAGGAGCGCCGGCCCCCATGCCAGGAACATCGGCTGCGGACAAGCCAGGATCGACGCGAGCGTGCCTTTCAAAAGTGGCGGCCAGCCCTCGGGCGCACCAAGGGGGCTTGCATTCCAGTCCTGGGCGCTGATGAGCGCGCCCATCTCGCCACCGTTCACGAGAAAGCCTGGCATAGCCGGCGCGGACACATCATCAGACAGGTTTTGAATCATGTTTTTATAGCCGGCGCCGGGCCGGTTTCAGGACGGCTGATTATTACCCTGCCACTGTAACCGTCCATTGCGCGCCGCTGCGGGACTGTTGTTTCAGGCTGGGGCTATTTCGCTATTATTTTAATAGCTTCCAACGCATATGGAACATGCGCTAGCACCCTAAATACCTTAAAAATCGTGAAGACTCACGCCATCGGGTGGCACCTTGCCCCGTGTCTGAATTTCTTCTTCCCGCCTTTAGTGGAGCAGTTGGGGTGGGGATTTTTGCAGCATTGACGAAGGCTTGAAATTCATGGGGCCTGCGCTGCGGTCCGGGGCGTCATTCCATTTCCCAACCAATCCGATATGTCGTTGCTTGGCCTTGGCGTGCCTCGGCGCTGTCTGCGGCTTCGCGCCTAATCTCTGGTTGATTGAGAAACGGAATCAGACAGGGAATCACCCGATTCCGGCCTGTGATCGACCTGAGTGGTTAGGAAAAATCTACCCAGGTTTTAACGGGGCTTGCGGACCAGCTTGCCCGCAACCTTGCCCGAGCCGTTGTCCCTTGGCGGCAGCCCGGTGTGCTGCGTCAGCATCCGGCCCTTGACGACTGCTGATGCCTTGGTCACGGTGGCGGTTGAGTTCTTGCGCCGCGCACTGGTGTACGTGCCGTCGGTCATTGGCTGGAAGGTCGGAATCAGGTGGTGCTTGCCGTTGCCGATCAGGTCGGCGCGGCCCATGGTTTTCAGCGCCTCGCGCAGCACCGGCCAGTTGTTGGCATCGTGGTAGCGCAAGAACGCCTTGTGCAGGCGGCGGCGCTTGTCGCCGCGAACGATGTCGACGGTTTCACTGTCGCGGGTGATTTTGCGCAGCGGGTTCTTGTTGCTGTGGTACATCGCCGTGGCCGTGGCCATCGGGCTGGGGTAAAAGGTCTGCACCTGGTCGGCGCGAAAACCGTTTTTCTTCAGCCAGATCGCCAGGTTCATCATGTCTTCGTCACTGGTGCCGGGGTGGGCGGCGATGAAGTAGGGAATCAGGAACTGCTTCTTGCCCGCTTCCAGGCTGAACTTTTCGAACAGCGTCTTGAACTTGTCGTAGCTGCCGATGCCGGGCTTCATCATCTTGGTCAGCGGCCCCTGCTCGGTGTGCTCGGGCGCAATTTTCAGGTAGCCGCCGACATGGTGCGTGACCAGTTCCTTCACGTATTCAGGACTTTTCACGGCCAGGTCGTAGCGCAGGCCCGAGCCGATCAGGATTTTCTTGATGCCCCTGAGCGCGCGGCCGCGCTTGTAGATCTTGATGAGCGGGCCGTGGTCGGTGGTCAGGTTCTGGCAGATGCCGGGGTAGACGCAGCTCGGCTTGCGGCAGGCGGCTTCGATTTCGGGGCTCTTGCAGCCCAGCCGGTACATGTTGGCGGTGGGGCCGCCCAGGTCGGAAATGGTGCCGGTGAATCCTTCAACCTTGTCGCGGATGTCCTCGATCTCGCGAATCACCGATTCCTCGGAACGGCTCTGGATGATGCGGCCTTCGTGCTCCGTGATGGAGCAAAAAGTGCAGCCGCCAAAGCAGCCGCGCATGATGTTGATCGAAAAGCGGATCATTTCCCAGGCCGGGATCTTGGTCACGCCATCGTGGCCGCCATTGTCGTCGGCATAGCTGGGGTGCGGGCCGCGCGCATAAGGCAGGTCGAACACGTAGTCCATTTCGGCCGTGGTCAGCGGGATGGGCGGCGGCGTGATCCAGACATCGCGCGCGGTCGTGCCTTCGCCGTGTGCCTGCACCAGCGCCCTGGCGTTGCCGGGGTTGGTTTCCAGGTGCAGCACGCGGTTGGCATGGGCGTACAGCACCGGGTCGGCCTTGATCTGCTCGTAGCTCGGCAGGCGAATGACGGTGCGGTCGCGTGGCGGCACCTTGACGCTGCCCTTGCCGTAGAGCGCGGGGTTGGGAAAGAAGGTCAGCGGCTTGATCGCCGGATTGGCCTCATTTTTCAAGCTGGATTGGCCAGTAGCGCTTGCTGGCAGTGCACCAACAGCTATGTTTTCAGTAGCGGCTTTTTCATTGTCTTCCTTGGCGCACGTGCTGCCCTGTTCCGCTGCCTGCTCGCTGGTGGTCATGTAGGGGTTGATGTGCGATTCCACCCGGCCCGGCTCATCGACCTGCGTCGAGTCGATCTCGAACCAGCCCCGGCCGGTTTCGTCGTCCTGGCGACGCACGAACGCCGTGCCGCGCACGTCGGTGATGCTTTGCACCGGTTCGCGCGCAGCCAGGCGGTGGGCAATCTCGACCAGCGCGCGCTCGGCATTGCCGTAGAGCAGCAGGTCGCTTTTCGCATCGACGACGATGGAGCGACGCACCTTGTCGCTCCAGTAGTCGTAATGCGCGATGCGGCGCAGGCTGCCCTCGATGCCGCCCAAAATGATGGGCACGTCTTTATAGGCTTCGCGGCAGCGCTGGCTGTAGACGATGGCGGCGCGGTCGGGCCGCTTGCCACCGATGTCGCCGGGCGTGTAGGCGTCGTCGCTGCGGATCTTTCGGTCCGCCGTGTAGCGGTTGATCATCGAGTCCATGTTCCCGGCGGTCACGCCCCAGAACAGGTTGGGCTTGCCCAGCGCCTTGAAGGGCTCGGCGCTTTGCCAGTCGGGCTGGGCAAGGATGCCGACCCGAAATCCCTGGGCTTCCAGCACCCGCCCAATCACCGCCATGCCGAAGCTGGGGTGGTCAACGTAGGCGTCGCCGGTGACGATGATGATGTCGCAACTGTCCCAGCCCAGTGCGTCCATCTCGGCGCGGCTGGTCGGCAGGAATTTGGCGGTGCCGAAACGGGCGGCCCAGTACTTGCGGTAACTGGTCAGCGGTTTGGCGGCGCGGTTGAAAAAGGAGACGTCGATGGGGGCGTTCATGGCGGGCGATTCTTGGTTGAAATCGCGCGGACGGCCGAATGACAACGCCTGCGATTTTTGCTTAACCGAGGATTTTAAGGTTTTAGCGGCGTCAAGGCGAGCCCGCCATGACATACGCCCTGTAAATTAAAGTCCATGCCACTCCGCGCGGTGCAAATTCAAGCACCGATGGCGCTTTAAAAGCGCAGCATGGCAGTCAATTACCCATAAAAACTGGCTTTGGCGCAATACTGGCCTTTGAGGACTGCTATAAAATTTGAAGCAGCCTGCCCGATGGTCCCAAGCAGGGCGTTGATTGCCATCAGTCGAGCTGGTCGATTCGCAGGGTGCTGACGGCCGCGCGCAATGCAATCTCGCTGTCGGGACTGAAGATGTATTTCACTGGGGCAAGGCCCTAAGAGGCTGGGCGGCAGAAAGAACGTGCGCTGAAGAGCGGCCGCGCCGGTCCGTTTTTCACCGCCTTTTGTCCAATAGCAGGCTATTGGACAAAAGCTCGGCAAAAACGATCCTCGGCAAGACCGCGATTCACCATGCACACCAGCTGCCCGCCATGCTCCTCGCAATGGTCATCGCTGGGAGACTGTTTGCGGGAGCCATTGCGGCAGCGAAAAACGCTGGTGGTCTTCAGGGCAGGTCGCTGCCAGCTTGGGATTTATCTGTGGCGCAGGTTTCAGGAACGTAATTAAGCCGCGTGAGGATGCACCGGGGGATGGCAGCATCGGCCCTTCAAAACGAAGCAACCGCCCAGCCTCGGCTGCGTACTTTTTTCAAATTCCAAAACCATGCATTCACAAACGTTCATGCATAACGCTTTTCAAGCTAAAAAGACCACTGGCGCACGTCCAGTGGTCTTTTTCAGCTATGTAAAAAATAGCAAAGTCAATGATTACGGATCAGTTGCGCACTGTCATCTGGCCGCGAATTTCACCACCCGGATTTGCGGCGGTGTGGATGTTGGCATACCAGCGGCCGGCAACCAGTTCGGCAGCCTGTGCAGGGGTCAGGGTGGCGGTGCCTTCCATTGGGCTGGTGACGGGACCTGCCCACGGCAGCACCACGCCGGCATTCGCGCCGGCGGCGGCGGGGCCATGGAAATGCGCCGCCGTGGCGGGCCCGCTCAGACCGGTGTAGCTGACCTTCCAGCGCAGCTGGTTGCTGTCCTTGTTCAGCACGGCATCGACGGTCCCGCTGGCCTGGCTTGCATTGGGCGGCACCTCGTTGGAGGCGCGCAGCTGGGTGCTCAAAGCCACCAGGTTGGCGTCCGGCATCGAGGTCGATGACGATTTCATCATGCCGCAGCCGCTGATGACGGCAAGCGCCGACACAGTCAGCATGGCAAGGGAAAGGCGGAGGGCTTGGCGACGTTGAATCATGGGGTCTCCCGATCGTTAAAAAAATAATTGCGGTCCTGCACGCAGGTGCCGCGACAGAATAAGCCCGATTCTAGGCATGGTTCTACATCTAGGCATGCGCGGGCTGCATTTAGGCTTTTCTCCTACGCCACAGTCCCCGACGCACCGACAAGCGGGCATGGTGGCGCATATCAAAGTCAGATCATGTTCAAGCCTTGAGGAATCCATATGCACTTCACCGCAACACCGGCTGGGCGGCCTAGGCATTGGCATGGTGCTGCGCGATGGCTTTGAGCAGGCAGTATGACCGAGCCACGTGCGGCCCTTGAAGAATCCGGGGTGTTTATTCGTGTGCTGACCGGCAAAAACGGCCAGGTCCGCGGCTTTCACCGCGAATTGCCCGCCATGGCTACTGACACTGGCCGGCTTGGTGCACAGCCGCAAGATGACCAGTTCGCCTGACGCGAAGCTCGACCCTGAAAGAGCCGGCGCGCACTGGCTTGAGGAGGAGGTCCTGGTGCTTCGCGATTGGGTCAGCAATCGCACGCCTGAGGACACGCCTGCCTTTAACGCGGCATTCAAAGGCATCCTGACCCAGCGCACGCGCCATCACAGTCAGGGCTCGTCCAAAGATATTCATCTTATGCCGGAGAACGCGGCCGAGCCCCTCTGGTTGCGCTGCTAAAACAACACGAAGGAAAACCCATGGCGACACGCGCGGTCTGGAAAGGCGCCATCAGCTTCGGGCTGGTGCATGTCCCGGTGGCTCTGCATTCGGCCACGATCAATACTGGACTGGACTTTGACTGGCTGGACAAGCGCAGCCTCGACCCGGTCGGCTACCGGCGCATCAACAAGGTCACGGGAGAGGAGATCGCGGCAGAAAACATCATCAAAGGCATTGAATACGAAAATGGCCGCTATGTGGTGTTGACCGACGAGGAAATCCGAGCGGCCTACCCCAAGATCACGCAGACCATCGCGATTGACAGCTTTGTGCCCAATACCCAGATTCCCTTCGTTTACCTGGAAAAACCGTATTACCTGGAGCCGATCAACAAGGGCGAGAAGGTGTATGCACTGCTGCGCGACGCCTTGCTGCAGTCTCGACGGGTGGGCGTGGCACGGGTGGTGCTGCAAAACAAGCAGCACCTGGCAGCGCTGGTGCCCTCGGGACAGGGTTTGGTGCTGAACCTGCTGCGCTGGGGCGAAGAAATCCGCTCTTGGGAAGATCTGGACCTGCCGCCCGAAGGCCCCCAGGCAGCCGGCGTCAGCGGCCAGGAACTGGCCATGGCCAAGGCGCTGATCGAGGACATGCGCGGGAACTGGGACCCTCACCGGTTCAGCAATTCCTTCAAGAAAGAAATTCTTGCCTTGGTTGACCGCAAGGTCAAGGCCGGCCAGTTGCAATCCGCGGCGAAGCCTGAAGCCGACGCGGAGGAAACGATTCCTTTTGGCGCACAAATCCTGGACCTCGGCGACTTGCTGCAGCGCAGCTTGCGCCACGGTGGAACGTCCGATACCCCGTCTAATGGCAATATCCCCAAGGGAAAATCCAGGGCACGTGACTTACCCGCCAAGAAAAAAGCGCAAACGCCTGACGGGACCGATGACACATCCCCGCACTCGCCCGGCAGCCGCAAGGCTGCGTAATCGCGTCAAACCCGACAGCGCCAGTCTTGGCCGCCAACCATCCGCCTGATCCTTAACGAATCAAACGCGACGTTTGCCAGACGCCGCGACTGAAGTCAGGCCGCCGGCATTCAGACGCTGGCCAGGCGCTGTGTTGCGATGTCCGCAAGCATGCAGCGCGAACCCTGCATTAAGGCGTTCGGCTGCAACTGAATGGCAGGCTGAAAAACTGGGTGCCGCTCAAGGGAACGAGCCGGAATCCAGCGGTCAAGCGCATGGCTGTGCAGGTCGATAACCATCCGCTGGCCTACGCTGCTTTCGAAGGCACTGCTTAGCGCGACCAGCAAGGAACGGACGTAGGCGTTTCATGGGATGACCTGCAGCAATGCATGTGCAACAGTCGCTCACGAAGCAGGAGGAAGTAGCGCTTGTCTGCTTCCTGAAAACCAGCGGCGGCCACAGGCTGCATGTGGTCGCGCAGCCCAGGATTACCCGTTCGTTTGAGGGCGCGAAGGATTTTTCCCGTGCCCTTTTCATGTCACTTGGCGGGCAGCCTTCCACTGCGTTCTGATGACAAAAGCGTCGCTGAGAAACAGATCAACAGGATTTTTATCGACGACCTGCGCAGCGGCTTTCGCGTGACGACGGTCGCCGCCCGACTTGGCGTGGGCTTGGCCTTGGGCATGTCGATGCCACTGGCGCAGGACGAACTGGTGAATTGTCCAGCGCGGCCCACCGGAGCTGCCAGAGCCTGGACGGACGCCTGCCCTCGCCGGTCCAGGCTAGAACGCGTGTGCGGTATCGCGCAAGGGCTTGACTTGACCCATGAAAAAGATGAGTTTTGGTCCTAGAGCCTGAAGCCTCTTCAGCGCCAGGCGGGCCGGTTCAATTCCTTTGTAGGCCTGGGCCGCAACATCGCCTGGGCTTCTGGCAGGCCACCAAATGACCGCCTATGATTTGCCACTGCAGAAGGTCTGCGCTTGGAGAACTCAATGAAACGCCTTTTTGTAGTATTGCCACTGGCCTGCTCAGCCCTGCTGATTTCAGGCTGTCCCGATGCCAAGCTGCCAACGCCCACACCGACAGTGCCCACGCCCAAAGCCCAGAATACGGCAGGCCATGATGGCTTGCCAAGAGCCATTGCATGGCATCAGTCATCTGCTGCCATGCCCTTCACCTCTCGCTATTCATGAAACAGTACTTCTCGTGGGGACTTACATTGGCCAGCCTCGGGTTTAGCGGTTGCGCCATGCTCTCAGCCAAGGCAGAGCCTGGGGTACGAAATGTGACCTTGGGTGGCCACTCCTATGAGCTCAGCCAGATCACGGACAGCACCTGGACCGCCAGCGCATCCCCAAAACCAAAAGTACTGGAAAAAAGCCCCACCGCAACGGCGCGCCTACAACAAGCGGTAGAAATGGTGTCCGGCTGCCGCGTGACCGACAGTGACTATTCGCGTCAGGGAACACAATTTGATGCGCAGGTCACGTGTTCAGGAGGTTTGGGAAACTAGCGGAACAGAGCGTCAAAAAAAAGGGACTGCAACGGAAAGTCCTGTTGCAGCCCCCGCCTTGCCTTATCAAAAGACAGCGGCAAGCAAAATGAAATGCACCGCCTGACTCAGTGCCGTCCTTTGTATGAATCACGCAGGGCCTTGATCTCGTCATGGTTCTTCTGCGCGCCTTGGGACTGCTTTTCGACGACATTGCGAATGGCCGGGGGCAGGTCCTGCTTGAGCGCCTTGCGGTAACTGGCCACAGCAGCATCCTCGCCTCGCTCGCATTCGTCAAGCATGGCCTGGTCGCTATGGCCGCTCAAGATGCCTCGTACCGACACCCATCCACGGTGCAGCGCACCGGACATCGAACCACCTTCATCCGGCTCGCCTCCGGACTGGCGGATCAGCGCCTGCAGTTCTTTTCCAGCGGTTTGACATTCGTTGGCGTGGCGCATCAACAAACTTTTGAGCTCAGATGTCTCCGTATGTTCGGCAGAGGTGGTGAATCCATACTCGCCGTCGCGGCAGGATTCGAGCAAGTCGTTCAGCGTGTTGATTACATCGTCGTTGATAGCCGTCATGGTATTTGCTCCGTTGGGTAAGGTGATGAACAAAAATTTTGCCTGATAGCGCCGTGGCAGTGGCTCGTGCAACCGTGCAATCCGATGGACGCATGGATCTGTGCATCAACTCAATGCTCACAAGCAAAGCCGTTCAACGGCGCTTTTCAGTGCAAGTGCCATGATCGCCCGCGTAAAACACAACCGTGGTCAGGCAACCACAGGCCGTGTTGTAGGCCAAAGCCATTCCCCAGTTCTGGAAAACATCCGGCCTTTGGCGGGACATGTGTCGCTTGAAGCGAGCGGGCTTGATACCAATTCTCCGAAAAATCCACCTCCAGAAATCACTTGAAGCCAAAAAAAATAGCAGCAGTCAAGGTTCAGGTGACCAGGAACGGCAGCGCAAAATGCCGCTGCGCCAAGGTCGGACCCTGCATGAATTCCTCCCGCGCGCCAACGCCCTCACCGTTCACTTCGTTCCGGCCTACTTACGTCGACACAGGGCTCGCCGGGCACTTCCAGCGTCAGCCGCACCAACGCGCCACGACCCTGGATGCCAAGCCAGTGGTACAGCTGACAGGCCATGCGCTGACTTTGAATGATTTTTTTGAAACATGTCAATCCAGCGCATAGCCTGCCTACATTAACAGCTATTTATTCGATAGCAAGAAGACTCTTGGGGACTTGCTATCATTCATGTCTAAAACCCCTGGCTTGTCCTACACCGGGTTCATCCGGGTCCGACACGGGTTTTCACGCCCACTTCGTAAAGTCAATGCCATGCTCCTTCCCTCGGTTCGCTGGGTGTCCATGGGCTTGCATTTCTTTCGCTCGACAATTTGGCCTGGTACCTGCGGGGCAACCTTTGTAAATTCCCACTTTCACCAAGGAATCTGACATGAACCCCAGCGAGCGCAAAGGCCAGACACGGCCGGCTGTCCAGGACGAGCTTTTGCCAGACAAGGAACTGCAGGACGGGCCGCAAAACCACCCCGACCAGGCCGGCGCGGAATATGGGGGCTATGGTCACGCTGACAATTCGTTCGGCCGGGACGCTGGCAGTTCGAGCCAGGAAGGAGGCCAGGGCGGTGGCGATTCCGGGTCAGACAGCCCATCGGCTCCAAAAACGCTGCGCCGCGACAGCGACGGCACCGTGAAACCCAGCCATGCGACCGCCTGTGGCAACGGTCAACGTGATGCGGCCGCTGCAAAGCAGACGGACTGATGCCGAGGGGAGTCAGCCCGCCGCGGCAATCTGTCGCAGCGCCTGCTCGAACACCTCGACCGGCTGGCCGCCGGAAATCAGGTGGCGGTCGTTGATGATGACCGCAGGCACCGAATGCACCCCCTGCGTCTGGTAAAACGATTCGCGTTCACGCACTTCCTTGGCATAGGCATGGCTTGCCAGTATCTCGGCAGCCTGCACCGGGTCAAGGCCACTCTCGCCTGCAACCCGGACCAGCACTGCATGTGAGGCAGGACTGTGGCCGTCGGTGAAGTAGGCTTTTAGCAGGCCTTCCTTCAAGACCTTTTGCAAGCCGGCTTCCTGAAGCCCTGCCCAGTGGAGCAGGCGATGGGCGTCAAACGTGTTGTAGATGCGGCTGCGCCCTCCTCCGGGCTGGTCCGCCCGGCTGAAGGTAAAGCCGAGTTGCTCACCGCGCTGTCGAATGTTTTCACGGTTGACATCGGCCTGTTCAGGCGTGATGCCGTACTTTTCGGTGATGTGTTCGGTGATTTCCTGGCCTTCGGGTGCCATCTTCGGATTGAGCTCGAAGGGCTGAAAGTGCAGTTCGGCCGTGATGTCGCCAGCCACGCGCGCCAGCGCCTGGTCCAGCGCCTTCAGGCCAATGGCGCACCAGGGGCATGAAACGTCGGAAACAAAGTCGATTTTGAGGAAGGTGGTCATGATTTTTTGCCGCAATCCTGGGCCAGCCTGAGATGAAACAGCCAGTTTACTAGTGTCGCGTCATGATGTAGTTGTCGGGTAAAGCCTTTTGAGCTTGGTGCGGGCATCCTTGGTCGTGAACTGCCAGTTGACTTTGGCCTGAAGGTTGTCGCGGCGGCTCTGCCAGGCGGCGACCTCGCTTCGCACCATCTCGATGCTGTCGATGCGCCGATCCAGGCACTGGCTCACCATGACGTTGATTTCGATCTCGGCCATGTTCAGCCAGCTGCCATGCTTGGGCGTGTAAACGAATTCAAAGCGGTCCCACAGCGCCTTGGCCTCCTCGGGGGCAAACGCCTCATACAACGAGCCCGGCGTGTGCGTGTTCAAGTTGTCCATTACCAGCGTGATGCGCTCGGCGTCGGGGTAGTTCGCAGCGATGTCCTGCACGAACACGGCCCAGTCTGCTTTGGTACGGCGCTCGGTGACCTGGGTCAGGCGCCGCCCGGCCAGCGGCTCGCTGGCCATGAAGACGTTGCACACGCCGCAGCGCTCGTACTCGTAGTCATGGCGCTCGGGCCGGCCAGGCGCCGCGGCAATCGGCTCGCGCGTCTCGCGAATGAGCTGGCGGGGCGTCCCATCCATGCACACCACGGGGTTCTTTGGGTCGTAGGGGCGGCTGTAGATGTCCAGCACCTTTTCCATAGCGGCCACGAAGGCGGCGCTGGCCTGCGGGGCAATCACCCAGCCGATCTTCCTCCAGGGCTTGAGCTCGTTTTTTTCAGCGCCCGCCGCACCGTCTCGTGGGACACGCTGTCCACCAATTCGAGCTCGACCAGCCGATCTGCCAGCAGGCGCAGCGACCAGCGGGCCTGGCCTTCACGGGGCGCCGAGCAACTCAGGGCCAGCAGCTGCGCCTCCAGCCGGCCATCGATCTTCAGCGCGTACTCGCATTTGGCGGGCTGGCGGTTCAACGTCAACTCCAGGCCTTCGAGAACAAACTTCTTTTTGACCCGGTCCACCTTGCGCTCGCTCACGCACAGCATGGCTGCGATGTCGCAGGTGCGGGGGCGTTCAGTGCGCTCCCCCGCTTGGTCGCAGTTGAGCAGTATCAAGGCATTGATGACTTTGGATGCTGCGTGCGTGCCTTTGCCTGCGATGCCCTGCAACTCGGCTCTTTCCTGCTCTGACAAGGTGACTTTGTAATGTTCCATTCCCCATTGTCCACGTCAAATTTCTCATGACGCGACACTAGGCTTTGTACGGAAGTGAATTCTCAAGCACTGTCCACCAACGGATGGACTTGATGCATTCAAGCCGAACTGTTGCCGGTCGTCATGAAGGCGGGCATGCGATTCCATTTCATGGGTGGGGCTGGCAGCGTCAATGGTTCCAAGTACCTGCGTCGGCGGGGCCAACCAAGCGATCCGGCGGATGGCGGACGGCGCCTGGATTGCAAGCAATTGGGCGTATGCAACTGTGCGCCTCTTTCCATCGATCCGGCCAGCATCGTTGCAGTCATCCTCAACCATGCACTCATTGACCACAGCGGCCACTTGCCGCTGCTCGCCCGGCAGGGGTTACAGGTGAAAGGTGCAATTTCGGCCTTGTGACCGCAGTCCTGCACGGCATCCTGCTGCACCGCCTGAAGGCGTTTGTCCTGGCGCAACACCATCCGGTTCGCCGGTTGACCACCGGCCAGCGGGTAGTCATTCCCTGGCGGGGCGGCACCTGCGGCGGCTGCGCGTTTTGCGCCAGATTGATGCGTATCCAGTGCAAGCCCATATGCAGGCATTGCGCTGCAGGATGCCAACATGGCTTAGCCGGCCTTGTGCGACAGCCCTGCCAACAGGGCGGCGGTGCTGGTTCCCAGAACGCGCTACCAGCCGGAGCATGCCCCTGTCGAGCTCAAGGAGGACGTGGTAGAACTGAAAGGCGCGGTGCCTTCGATGGCGCAGCGTGAAGCGTCCGTTGACGCTGCGATCCCGGCGCAAGGTATTTCCCGCGTCGTGGACAAGCTGGATGTCGGCAGCTGGAAATTCCGGCTTCTCAATTCTTAGACTTCAATCAACCCAGCGAAGATCATCAAGTGCAAGCTGCGTTTACTTGGTTCCGACATCAGCGACACCGTCAACACTTCCATGGGCCGCTTCTTCAATCACATGAGCCCTCCGTTGGCGAAGCCGCTGCGAAGCCAAAGCGCAACTGCTGGCAGCCAAATGGTCTGCGCTAGATGGTCGTTTGCGCAGCCCCTGAACCTTGCGAACCCGGCGCCTGTCGGCATGCGGCGGCCGGGCAGTGAAAGTCAGTGTGACATCAGGACCGGCAAGGTCATCGACTCCAGCACGGTGCGCGAGGTGCCGCCCAGCACCCACTCACGCGCCCGGCTGTGACCGTAGCAGCCCATCACCAGCAGGTCGGCACCGATGTCGTAGGAACGCGAGAGAATCAATTCACCCAGCGCCGAAGGCTCGCTTCCCTGCTCCAGCCCGCTTGCCTGGACGCCGTTCAGCCGGAGGTAGCCGCGCAGGTCGAGCCGCTTGCCCAACACGGTTTCATCGTCGCCGGACCACGACAGGATGACGACGCGCCGCGCGCACTTGAGCAGTGGCATGGCCGCGCTCACGGCGCGGGCCGCTTCGCGCGCCGGTTTCCAGGCGATCACCACGGTTTCACCAATCACGTCGGGAGGAATGCCAGCATGCGGAAGGATCAGGGCTGGCTTGCCGCTCATGAGCAACATGTTCTCGGCAAAATCGTGCGGCACGCCGGACGATGAAGCAGTGGCCGGGTCATGCTGGCCCAGCACCAACAGATCGGCATAAAAAGCCTGTTGCGCAAACGCCGCCATCATCGGGTCTTGGTGGATTTCGGCCCATTCAACGGCCGATCCGGGCGTTGACAGCGCCTGTTCGAAGGCACTGCGCGCCAGCTGACGCCGCTGGTCATCGATGTCCTGGAGTGCCGAAGCGATGCCTGGACCGATTTCAGGCGAGAAAGGCAGCCCGACGAAGTGCGACATCACGCCGTACAGCGCCGTCACCGCAGCGCCTTGCGCCTGGCCAAGCCGTCGCGCGGCTTGCAGTCGCTGCTGCGCCTTCGGCAAGGCGTCCATATGTACCAGCAGTTGTGCAAGCGCTTTGTTCATGGCCGGCTCCCTCAGCAAGTGGTGATGCTGCAACCATACAGGCTGGCAAGCCGCTGCGGATTGACCCAGATCAAGCAGCGCCTACTGCCAGCGCCGGCAACCGAGTCCTTCGGCACCCGGCCTTCGCTGCGCGCCGCTTGATGCATGTCAACGCGGCAAGCCGCAAGCCTGGCCCGACCGGTTTGCACAAGGCGCAGCCCATGTACCAGCGAATACTTGTCCCGGTCGACGAAAGTGGCAGCGCCAGCAAGAAACTGGTCGCCGCACTGCAGATGGCCAGGGAATCGGGCGGCCGGGTGCGGTTGATCCACGGGGTGGAACAACTCGCTTACCTGACCGGCTACAAGCAATTCGGCGGCTCTTCGGCGCGCTGGTTTGGCCATGCGCGAAGCCGGCGCCAAGGTGCTCGACGATGCCATGGCGATGGCCCGGTCGGGCGACAGCGATGCCGACAGCCGGAGCCCGTTTACCATAGGCGCTTGAAACCGCCCGCACCGGCCCATCGGCTGTCGCACTCCCCTCTCCATACAGCCATTTACAAGCATCTCCATGCCAAGACTCCAGAATAAAGTCAGCCTCATCACCGGTGCAGCACAGGGCATCGGCTTGGCCACCGCGCTCAAGTTCGCCAGCGAAGGCGCCATCGTCATCGTTTGCGACATTCACCCGGCGGCGATTGAAGAGGCGGTTTGCCAATGCAAGGCGCTTGGCGCGCAGGCCGTGGGCCATGTCATGGACGTGACGCAGCGCGTCGTGGTCGATGAAGTCGTTGCCAAGGTCAAGGCACAGTTTGGCCGCATCGACGTACTCGTCAACAACGCAGGCATCACGCAGGATGCGCGGTTGGTCAAGATGACGCTGGAGCAATTTGACCGCGTGATCGACGTCAACCTGCGCGGCGTGTTCCATTGCGCGCAGGCGGTCGCCGAAACCATGATTTCGCAGGGCCAGGGCGTGATTCTCAATGCCAGTTCGGTGGTTGGCATTTACGGCAACTTCGGCCAGACCAACTATGCTGCGACCAAATTCGGCGTCATCGGCTTCACCAAGACCTGGAGCCGCGAACTTGGCCCCAAGGGAATCCGCGTCAATGCTGTGGCGCCCGGCTTCATTGCCACGCCGATACTTGCCACGATTCCTGAAAACGTCCTGAAGGAAATGGAAACCCGCGTGCCGCTCAAGCGGCTGGGCCAGCCGGAAGAAATTGCCAACGTGTATGCCTTCCTGGCCAGTGACGAGGCCAGCTATGTCAATGGCGCGGTGATTGAAGTGTCCGGCGGCATGACGGTTTGACGCTTTGGTCCTGAGTCTGCGCTTGTCTGCTGCGACGCGTGACGCCAACAGGGACAGCTTGAGCGCCGGCCTGCCTGTCTTAAGACCCGATGGCCGCTAGCGTGAATGGCGTGGCGGCAAGCCGCGCATCGCCGGTCCAGACGGTTTATCTTGGTTTTTTTGGTGTTTTTTGCCTTTTGCGCATGTTGGACGGGTACCAGCAGCTATCATTTTTAAATGTTCAGCGCCTGTTCACGTCATCCAGCCTCGCCTTCGTTTTCCAGGCTAACAGCGATAATTCCCGCATGCCTTCCCTGCCGGTACAAGACCCTCCGCAACCCCGATCCCTGACTGATCTGTTCGTTTCCTTCACTTTGCTGGCGCTGCAGGGTTTCGGCGGCGTGCTGGCTGTGGTGCAGCGCGAACTGGTCGAGAAAAAGCGCTGGATGACGCGCGAGGAATTCATCGAAGACTGGGCGGTGGCGCAAATCATGCCGGGCCCCAACGTGGTGAACCTTTCCCTGATGATTGGCGGGCGTTACTTTGGCCTGAAGGGCGCGATGGCGGCGCTGGCCGGCATGCTGTCCGTACCGCTGATCCTGGTGCTGCTGCTGGCGCTGGTCTATGCCCAGTTTGCCGACCACCCCGGCGTGGCTGGCGCGCTGCGCGGCATGGGCGCCGTGGCGGCCGGACTGATTGCGGCGACCGGCCTGAAACTGTTTGGCGCGCTGCTGAAAAATGTACTCGGCCTTCGTCTGTGCATAGCTTTTGGCGTGATGTGCTTTGTCGCCATAGCGCTGCTGCGCTGGCCCTTGTTTTATGTGCTGTTCGGCTTGGGCAGCGTGGCCTGCACCCTGGCCTATCGAAAGCTCAAGCCATGACTGAACCGCTCACCCTTGTGTTCGGTCTGCAGGACTGGATCAACCTGTTTTTGCATTACCTGACGCTGTCCCTGCTGTCGATCGGCGGTGCCATCACGACCGCGCCCGACATGCACCGCTTCCTGGTGGACCAGCAGCACTGGCTGACCGACGCACAGTTCAATGCCTCGATTGCCATCGCCCAGGCCGCGCCCGGCCCGAACGTGCTGTTTGTCGCCCTGCTCGGCTGGAATGTCGGCCTGAATGCCGGCGGCATGTTGACGGGCCTGCTCGGCGTTGTGCTGGCGCTGATGGGCATCCTGATCCCGAGCACGGTGCTGACCTATGCCGCTGCCCAATGGGGCCACCGCAACCGCGAGTTGCGCGCGGTGCGCGCCTTCAAGCAGGGCATGGCGCCCATCGTCGTAGCACTGCTGATGGCCACCGGCTGGATTCTTGCCAGCGCCAACGGCAGTTCACTGCAACACTGGCCTGTGTGGCTGGTGACGGCAGCCACCGCTGTCATCGTCTGGCGCACCAGAACGCACCTGCTCTGGCTGCTGAGCGCTGGTGCCCTGCTCGGCTGGTTTGGTTTCGTATAACGAAACAGGAAAACGAAAAGATCTCCGCTTTGACTTCGACCCAGGTTCGCCCTCAAGCATCGAGGCAGATCGTAAAGACGCCTGGACGTTATACGAAAAAGTCGACTTTTCCGTCATCCAGGTCGTAGGAGGCGCCAACGACCATCAGTTTGCCCGAGCGTAATGAATCGATAAACGTTGGCTCGGATGTGCGAAGCCGATCGACCGTGCGCCGTACATTTTCATGCACCGCCGCATCAAGCATTTCTTCACCCTTGTACTTGCCCGAGGCCTTGGCCTTGAGCACAGCGGGGATGATTGGCTCGACCATCCGGCCAATGCTGCCGGGATACACCGTATTTTTTTCAACCACCGACAGCGCAGCCTCCACGGCGCCACAGCGTTCATGGCCAAGTACCAGAATCAAGGGCACCCCGAGTACCTGCACGGCATACTCGATGCTGCCGAGCGCCACGGTGTCTACCGTGTTGCCCGCATTGCGCACGATGAACAGCTCACCGAGTCCGGTATTGAAGAGCACTTCCGGCGCCACGCGGCTGTCGGAGCAACCCACCAGCACTGCAAATGGTATTTGACCCCGGGCTATTTCCACACGCCGGTCACTGTCGCGAGTGGTAGCAGCCGTTGGCTTGTCATCCAGGAAATTTTTATGCCCGAGCTTGAGCTTTTCGAGCGCCTGACTGGGCGTGAGATTCGTCCTTTTTCCTTCGGCAGCATAGGCCGGCAAAAGGTTGAAGGATCCGGCAAGGCCCACCGCCCCGCAGCAGCTTCGCTGGAAAAAAGCCCGTCGAGACGTGTCATCTTGGTACATCTGAACTCCTAATTAAGGTGAAAAGCCGTTGGCAGTTTACGAAAAAATTTAGAGAGTTTTCTTAACACGATGGGAGTTAATGTTTGAAAAGGTATCAAGACAACCAAGGCATTCACTGAAACTGGCGGCTAATTTCATCAACTGCCCGGACGGACTGCTGGCGTCGGCCAGCGCTGCGATCGCCTGGGGCAAGAAAATTTATTTGATGTGGCGCCCGGGCGTCGGCGCATTGCTGGGCTCGTGCGTCTTGACTCTAGTTCAAAGCACGACAACCAACCGGCTCAGGGATTGCAGTAGTCACAACGGGATGGATCGGCATGGTCGGTGTCCAGCCGGCGCTTTTCAACGCCATGACCGCAATGCCAGCAAGACCAGATGTCGGCTAAAGGCTGTCGGGTAGCGGCTGCACAGATGGCACATGGCAGACCGGTGATCGTCCGGGTCATCCAGTAGCCTGGCGCTGCGCAAACCGGACAGGATGAATTGAGCCGCTGCGCAAGATTGTTGGCTGCGGCAGCGATGATTTTCTGGCGAGTCGGATTGCAATGCGCGCGCAGGTCGTTTTCGGCGACGACAACGCCGTTGCCCGAGAGGCTGGTTGCATGGACATAGGCTTTTTGCAGCGCAGTCCAGTCGCTCAGGCCTTTGCAAGTTCGCAAATCGTGTTCGTCGTTTGGCCTGACAACGAGGTGATGGGACGGAAATGCAGCATCTTCGGCAAAAGTCACCATTTCATTCCAGCTGCTGACTGCCCGATGTTCACTTTTCGCTGGCCCCTGTGCAATACCAGTGAGCTCAAGGGCCTTGTCATCGTCGATGAAAACGACAAGCTCTACATTCCAGGGAATCAAACCGGTGTAAGGGTCGGCAATGAAAGCGCCTTCGCTTGCCAAGCCGATGCGCGAATCAGCCAGTTGCATGCCGATTCGGGCTTTTCTTAAGGCCGTCTGCAATTGCGAACCAGGGCGGGGAATATCGCGGGTAAAAGTGCCAAGTTGGTCCGTGTCAAAGCCCCCGACCAAGTCTACCTGGCAGCCAATCTCCGCCTGTAAAACAGGCCCGATGATGGCTTCCTTGCCGTGCTGGGTCAGTAAAACTGCATGTCGGCCCTGGTACATGTCGCGCGCATTGGTAAATTGGTGCATTGGTTGATCCGTCAAGACGTGCATGCCGAATCCAGGGCGGCTACCCAGGTTTCCCAGCGGCCGCCAGACCAGGACTCAACGGCATTCGTTTGCGGGTCAATACGAAAAAGATGAAGCCAGCGGTTCTCCACTAGTTGGCGAACCGTTTCATGCTTGTTCATGACCGCCTCAATGCGGGCTTGCGGCGCCTCGATAAAGACTGACAGGCGCAACGGCGTGTGCATCCATTTCTGGCCGTCATGCACGGACTGCAGGGGCAGGCCAATTCGCAGGTCGCCTCCATTGCCTTCGAACACCCCAATATGGCCGCCAACCACGTTGTGAAGCACCTTGTTGCCACTGCCATAACGCGCGTTGTCCACCGTGGAGGCAAAGTACTGCATGTTGATCCAGTGCGTCACCACCATGGGCGCGGTCATGATGAGTTCAAGAATGCTGCCGTCGGCATCGCCCTGCCAGTCGTAGTCGTGCAGGAAGGACCGACCGGCCAGGTTGACGTCCCGGGAGCGGGAACGCGGAGCGACGATGAAGGCGGCATTGTTGGCCAGCCCCCATTCCGGCCGCGTTTGCGCCCAGTCATTGGCCCTTTTTTTCAGGGCTAGAAGCAAGGCATCAGGCTGGGCGCAAAGATCGCCCAGACCGAGTAAAGGCGCGCGCTCGGCGCGTGTCTTTGCGCCGGCCGCAAGCAGCACCTGGCGCAGGTGCGTCAGGTCTTGCGCATGGCTGGCAGGAACGAGATCGACATCGAAGAGCTGGACTTCATCCGTGGTGGTGTTATGCAGTGCAGCAAGAAAGTGCGTTGTTTCGGGCACCACCAGATGGCGTTCGGCGAGTGCTTTTCGCAGCGCCGGGTCGTTCAGCAATGCCGCCAAAGTGCGGGCATTGACTTCACCGGTTTGTCCGCAGCAGGCGCCGCAGTCCAGGCCCGCCGCATGCGGGTTGTTGGCGCTTTGGCTGCCGTGGCCTGCGAGCAGCACGATGCGCGCAAAGCCGGAGCGCAGGCCCATTGCCTTGAGAACCCCTTCGGCCAGAGACACGCGCTGCGCAAGCGTGTCCCCAGCGCTCACAGCCAAGGCGGGCCGCGCGCCGTAATGTGTGCCCAGGCCGTCATGATCGGCAGGCGGTGCAGCGCTGGTGGAGGGCAAGCTGCGCGTGATCAGCTTGCCCAGGTAGCCCAGGCCTATCGCTTCCACCAGCGTGAAGGCCGAGCCCGGCAGGCGCCCAAAGGGCTGCCGCGATTGTTTGGCGGCAACACCTGCTTGCCTGGCCTTGGCCAACGCAGCGTCTTTGTCATCATTGCCACATGAGTCGGTAACGCACAGTGTGGCCGCCAGCAACCCTGGCAGCTGGGGACGCGTGGCTGTGGTTCCCAGCGGCGTGTAGGAAATGGGCAAGCCGAAAAAGCCGGCAAAACCCATCGTCTGCAGCTCGGGCGTGACGCTTTCCAGCGCGCGCCGAAAAACTTCTGAACGCACATCGATGCAAAACACGGCCTGCACCGCGTAAATGCGCCCGGTTGAAGCGGCAGAGGGCTGCGCCAATGCTGCAGCAAGCGGCTTTTGGTAAGCTATTTCCAGCGCACGATGCAGCAATGCGGCGTGGTCTGGTGTTGTGATGTTGCTGCAAATGCGTGGCCGTTGCCAGGCGTTTCGCCAGTGCATCCAGGGAGATTTTTCAGCGCGCGAGCCATCGTCCAGCAAATATTCCCAAGAAAGACGAATCGCCAGCAACTCGACGATTTGGTTGTCGTCGTCGCCTTTAAGGCGAGCTTGCCAGCGCAGATAGGCGCACCAGGAGGCCCAGCCGTTAATCCGTTGCAACACAGCGCACAGGAAGTCGTTCAGGCCATCCGCAGGCACGCCCAATTTATCGAGAACAAACGTGATCGCCTGCAGGGCGTCGGCAGGCAGCGCTTGTGAACGTCGCAGTACCTCTGGTGCTTTCATCAGCAGCGCCACACCATGGTCGTGCGCTATCGAATGGCGCCACCCACCATACAGCCCGCAGCTCTGTGCGGGATGCCAGTCGGCCTGCTCGGCATCAAAATACGCGGCGCAGTACTGGCTGACCTGGTGGGTGATGGTAGAGCGCCAGGCAGGCTCGCGTGACAATTGCCGTTGCGCGTCAAGCATGTCCGATAGCAAGGGCAGCGCGCTGGACGATTCCTGCGCACCATCCAGCGCGGCAATCACTGCAGTTGGGTCCACCGGTATCCCTGCTTCTGCCATGGCCTGCGCCAGGTGTTCGGACTGCAAAGCCTGGGTCTTCCAGGCATCGCGGTAGAACGCCTGCGGCATGTGCATGCGGCTGCCGCCCAACTGCTTGAGCTGCGCGGCCGCCTCTTCAATGGGACAGTCAACCCATCCCCAGTAAGGATTGACCGCGATGAAGCGGTCCAAAGGCCAGGTAGGCGCGATCAGGCGGCACGCCACCTCGACGGCCGAATCGACGGAAGACTTGACAGGATGGCGCAAGGAGGCAGCAGCGTTCATGATTTTTCGCTCAGCAGAGCAGCAGTTGAATGAGGAGGCCGCAGCGAAACCGCGGGCAGGCATATCGGCCAGATGCGGAACGTTAGCCGCGTAAAGCGCTCATCAAGGTAAAAGCCGGCATAAGCCCATGGATAAAAGACTTTGGCAAACTGCCCGCGCGGGAAGGCAAGCAACCACACTTGCACCAGATAGAGGGCTGCAAGGCAGCTGCCGGCCCAGAGGGTCAATGGCAACGATGCAGAAGCTACGGGCGTATTCACCAGAACGCCAAAAACGAGGTGCCCTGCGATGTAGCACTGCGCCAGCACCAAAATGGCGATGACGCCGCGCGCTGTGCCCATGCCCCACCCATCGGCGCGCCACAACAAGGGAGCCAGACCCAGCCCCACGATCAGGATTGCCAGGGGTGGAATTGCCAGTCCAGGCAAGCCGATTTGCCAAACCGCGACGCTGCCAGCCAGTAGCGCGATAGCAAACGGGACGCAAAGAAGTCGCATCACGACGCTGGCAACAGACGAACGTTTGGCCTCTTCCGGAAAAAACGCACGGCGACGGCTCTCCAGCACCGCTTCGCCGGCAGCCAGAAAGGCGTAAGCCTTGTAGAGCGAATGCGCCACCAAATGCAAGAAAGCCAGTTCATACAGACCCAGGCCACATTCGAGCAGCATGAAGCCCATTTGCGCGCAGGTTGACCATGCCAGGCGCACCTTGATGCTGATGCGCGTCATCATCACCAGACCGGCCAGCACCGCACTCAGGCTGCCAACGACGACCAGCAAGGTTTGTCCCGTGGGAGAAGCCGACAGCATCTCGGCCAGGCGAATCAGCAAAAAGCCGCCAAGATTGACGATGCCCGCATGCAGCAGGGCTGACACGGGTGTGGGTGCTTCCATCACCTGAATCAGCCAGCCGTGGACCGGCAACTGGGCAGATTTGAGAATCACCGCCAGCACCACCAATGCCATGGCGGAGTTCAGTGACGCGGACAGGGCATGGACCGCCGCGACGTGGTCGGCAATACCCTGAAACGCAAGGGTACCGGTTTCCCTATAAATCAACGTCAAGGCAGCCAGCAGGCACAGTTCGGCAAGACGGCTGGCGATGAATTTCTTGTGCGCGACGACCAGCGCGGCGGGACGGTCGCGGTAAAAGGTCAGCAAATAGTTCAGCGTAATGCTGCTCGCGATCCATGCAAGCACCAGCACACCCAGGTTGTTGGTCACCACCACGATGCCAATGGATGCCAATGTCAGCTGCATGGCGAGCAGGTAGCGCTTTTGCCCTGCTTCGCCGTTCAGGTAGCGTCGGGAGTAGCGGATGACGACCCAGCCCAGTAGGCTGACCAGCATCAACATGGCAAGCCCCAGCTTGTCGTTGTGCGCACTGCTGAATGCTTGATGCACAGCGGCGGCCAGCGCCATCACGAGCGCGGCAAGTGCAGCGCCTTCGGCTACGGCCCATGAACGGGAAATACCAGCGCCGAGCGCAACCGGTAAACAGGCCAGTACATAGGCCAGCGGCACATACCAAAGCAGTGCGCCAGTGTTGAATTCGGTCATCCAGACCCCTCTCTTGTTTGATATGACGTGACTTTGCCTGCAGGCCAGCAATAAGTAAAATAGATAAATTTTATAAATACTTCTTTAAAACAGAACCATGCCGTTTTCTCGACTCAATTACCGCCATCTTTACTACTTCTGGATGGTCGCCAAGGAAGGACACCTGACACGTGTTGCCGACCAGTTGCATGTGTCGCAATCGGCCCTTTCCTCTCAGATTCGCCAGCTCGAAGAACAAATGAACAATCCGCTGTTCCTGCGCCAAGGCCGGAGCCTGCAGCTGACCGAAGTGGGCCGTGTGGTGTTGGGCTATGCCGATGGCATCTTTGCGCTCGGCACGGAACTGGTGGCGGCGGTAGCCGCGGGCGGGGGGCAGAAAATACAGCGGCTAAAGGTGGGTGGCGTCGCCAATGTTTCGCGCAATTTTCAGGAAAATTTCCTGCGCCCCGTCATGGGCATGGAAGATGTGCAATTGGTGCTGGAGTCGGGCAGCCTTGACGAGTTGTTGCCGCGCCTGGCGGTACACAAGCTTGACCTCGTTTTGTCCAATCGCCCGGTCAGCGCAGATGCCGAACAGCCTTGGCACTGCCGCCGTATCGCCCGTCAGCCGGTTTGCCTGGTGGGCAAGCCGCGCCCTGCTTCGCATGCATTTCGATTTCCAGAGGATTTGCCAGACGTCAAACTCCTGCTTCCAGGGCACAGCAGCGACATCCGCACCGAGTTCGACATGCTTTGCGAACACCTTCAGATCAAGATCAACGTGTTTGCAGAAGTTGATGACATGGCAATGCTGCGTTTGCTCGCACGCGATTCGGGCGGCGTGGCGCTGGTGCCGGCCGTGGTCGTGCAAGACGAGTTGCACAGCGGTGTGTTGCAGCAATACTGCGTCGTGCCGAAGGTCTATGAAAATTTCTATGCCATCAGTGTCGAGCGGCAATTTCAGTCGGCAGTACTGAAAAAGCTGCTGTCCAGCACTTCTGGCTAGCAGCTTGAGCAGCCAGCCGGCTGGCTTTCAGCGCCGTTGCCTCAACGCCTCGTACAGGCAAACGCCGCTGGCCACCGACACATTCAAGCTTTCTACCGCGCCGTGCATGGGAATGCGCACCAGCTCGTCGCAGGTCTTGCGGGTCAGCTGGCGCATGCCTTCGCCCTCGGCGCCCAGTATCAAGGCCACCGGGCCGGTCAGGTCCACGTCGTAAATCGTCTTTTCAGCGTCGTCACTGGTGCCGATGCACCAGATGTTGCGTTCCTTGAGCTCATTGAGCGTGCGAGCCAGGTTGGTCACCATGAAATAGGGCACAGTTTCAGCCGCGCCGCTGGCGACCTTGGACACCGTGGCATTGATGCCGGCGGCATGGTCCTTGGGCGCAATCACCGCCTGCGCACCAGCGCCGTCGGCCACCCGCAGGCAGGCGCCCAGGTTGTGCGGATCGGTTACGCCGTCAAGCACCAGCAGCAAAGGCTGGGTGGTGCCGGCCGCCTCTAACTGCTCCAGCAATTCATCGAGCGAGGTAACCTGCGCAACCGCATCAACGCGAGCGACGACGCCTTGGTGGCCGTGGCTGCCGCACATCTTGGCCAGGCGCAGGCCGTCGCACTCGACCATGCGAACGCCGGCTTCGCGAACGCGGTCGGTGAACTGGCGCATGCGGGCATCGCGGCGCGAGACATCATAAAAAACTTCAAGAACCGACTTGGGCGCGGTCTTGAGGCGGACACCGACGGCATGAAAACCGAAAAGAACTTTGGGGGAAGAAGACATCCGGCAATTATCGCTGCTGGCCTTGCAGCCAGCGTTCAGCGCATATAACGATCAGAATCATCAGCGCACTGTTTGCTACGCTATTCATAGCGCATTACGCAAGCCAAGCATGCGCAAAAGCCATATTTCGCTGAAAAATCAGGATTCGATCACCTGCCCGGCCTCAATGGTGATGCGCCGCTGGCAGCGGGCGGCAATGGCCGGGTCGTGCGTCACCAGCACCAGCGTGGTGCCCAGTTCCTGGTTAAGGTCGAACATCAGCTTCATCACGGTTTCGCCGGTCGCAAAGTCCAGACTGCCGGTCGGCTCATCGGCCAGCAGCACGGCAGGCTTGACGACAAAGGCCCGTGCCAGCGCCACCCGCTGCTGCTCGCCGCCCGATAGCACCTTGGGATAATGGCCAAGGCGCTGGCCCAGGCCGACCCGCTTGAGCATGTCGGTTGCCAGCGCGCGCGCCTGCTTCATTCCCGAGAGTTCGAGCGGCAGCATGACGTTTTCCAGCGCGGTCAGGTTGGCCATGAGCTGAAAGCTCTGGAACACGAAGCCGACTTTCTGCGCCCGCAGGGCGGCGCGGTCATCCTCACTGATGGCAAAGATGTCCTGGCCCGCCAGACGTACCGTTCCCGTCGTGGGTGTATCGAGCCCGGCAATGATCGTCAGCAGCGTGCTTTTGCCCGAGCCCGATGCACCGACAATGGCAGCGGTCTCGCGCGAATTCAACGCAAAGTCGATATCGCGCAAAATGGTCAAGGTCCCTGTCGAGTCGGTGACCGACTTGAAAACATGCGCAACGGAAACAATTGGAGTGCTGGCAGGCTCCAATGGGCGAGACAGCCTGGAAGCAACTTCACCCATCCCGGAAACCACAGGTTCAAACATGACAACCCTCTCTGTAAACGATCAATCAATTGCTGCCGACTGTAGCAAGCCCGGTCTGGCCATGCAAAACCGCTGGGCCAAATCCTTGGGAACCCTGTTGATGAGTGCCATGCTGGCGGTGCCCGCCTTTGCCCAAGCGCCGGCACAGGCCAGGTTGCAGCCGACCGTGCTGATCGTGGGCGACTCGCTGAGCGCTGAATACGGCCTCAGGCGTGGCACCGGCTGGGTTCCGCTGCTTGAAAAGCAATTGGCCAGCGAAAATAAAACTGTCCGGGTGGTCAATGCCAGCATCAGCGGCGACACCACCTCGGGCGGCCGATCGCGCCTGCCAGCCCTGCTGGCGCAGCACCAACCCGCCACCGTGGTGATCGAGCTGGGCGGCAACGACGCGCTGCGAGGCCTGCCGCTGGACATGACCGCCAAAAACCTGCGCACCATGGTGCAGGCGTCCAAGAAAGCTGGCGCCCGCGTGCTGTTGCTGGGCATGGAGGTGCCGCCCAACTATGGCGCCGCCTACGCCACCACCTTTTCCGGCCTTTTCCCCAAAGTCGCCAAAGAGGAAAAAGTCGCGATCGTGCCTTTTTTCCTGAAGGGCATTGCCGATGGCGACAATGCCGCTGGTAATTTCCAGGCCGACCGCATCCACCCCAACGAGTCATCGCAAGCCAGAATGCTGGCCAATGTCTGGCCAGAACTGAAGAAAATCATCCCGTGAGCCTTGACCGCATTTCCGCCGCCGAAGCCTTGGCCCGATTGGGTCAATTTTCCACCGTGATCGATGCCCGCTCCGAGAGCGAATACGCCGAAGACCACCTTCCCGGCGCGGTGAACTGGCCTAGCTTGCACGACGATGAGCGAAAGATTGTCGGCACCCGGTACAAGCAGATCAACCAGTTCGAGGCCAAAAAGCTGGGCGCGGCGCTGGCCGCCAAAAACATCGCCGATCACATCCAGCGCGATGTGCTTGACAAGCCCAGGCAATGGCAGCCGCTGCTTTACTGCTGGCGCGGCGGCAAGCGCAGCGGTGCTCTGGCGCTGGTGCTGGACCAGATCGGCTTCAAGGTGACACTGGTCGACGGTGGCTACAAGGCCTTCCGGGCGGCGCTGGTCGCGGACCTGCCGCAACTCGCCGCGCAGCACCGCTACCTTGTGGTGTGCGGCCCCACGGGGTCGGGCAAGACGCGGCTGTTGCAGGCACTGGCGGCGCAGGATGCGCAAGTGCTTGATCTGGAAGCGCTGGCCAACCACCGCAGTTCGGTGCTCGGCTTGATCCCGGGCGTGGCCCAGCCCAGCCAGAAAGCCTATGACAGCCGCATCTGGACTGCGCTGCGCAGCTTCGATGCGGCACGGCCGGTCTATATTGAAAGCGAAAGCAAGAAGGTTGGCAATGTGGCGGTGCCCGAAGGACTGATTGCCGCCATGCGCGCCAGTCCCTGCCTGCAGCTGGACCTGCCTGAGCACGAGCGGGTGGCCCTGCTGCTCGAAGACTATGATTTTTTTGTTCGCGACATCGAGTTTTTCTGCGACCGGCTCGGTGCACTGACCGAGGCACGCGGCAAGGCCACGGTGCTCGACTGGCAGGCGCGCGCCCGCAATGGCAACGTGGCGTCGGTGGTGCTGGAACTGCTGCTTGAGCATTACGACCCGGGCTACCTGCAGTCGATGCAGCGCAACTTCATCCAGTACAAAGCGGCACGTTCCCTGGCACCGCGCGACCACACTGTGCAGGCTATGACCGAACTCGCCGGTTCAATGCTGGCTGAGGTTTGACGAAAAAAACCCGGTATCACCACTGGTGGTGATACCGGGTCAGTTTTCATTTTGATATCGAATCAATAACTGTCTGCCTACATCCCTGTCGCGCAAGAAAGCTATTTTCTTGAATTCAGCACTCAGGGAGGGGAGCCAGCAGGAGGTATGTCAATCTGCGCCTCGCTGATATTGTCCTGATCTGGAACCCCGTCACTGGACACATCGCCCTCTTCCGGCTTGCCTTCGCCCTTGCGCTTGAGCTTGTCTTCTTTCTTGCGTTTTTTCGCCAGCTCCTTCTGACGCTTTTCATAGGAGTAATTGGGAGTTGCCACAGCTTGCTTTCGTGAATAGGTAACCCTTACTGTAATGCATTGCCATCAGGCGTTGCGGACAAGCCGGCCAGCGCCTGGGTCAGGTCGGCCTGCAGGTCGGCAACGGCTTCCAGACCAATTGAAAAGCGCACCAGCCCGCCTTGGTAGGGCCAGGAGCGTACGACACGCAAAGCCTGCATGTCATAAGGCACGCACAAGCTCATCGGCCCGGCCCAGCTATAGCCGAGTTTGAAAAGCTGCAGATTGTCGCAAAACCGGTCAATCTGCGCGGGAGTGACTTCAGGCTGGAAGACTGCGCTGAACAGACAGGCTGCGCCCAGGCAGTCGCGCTTCCATTGGGTATGGCCTGGCGAGTCGGGCAAGGCCGGATGCAGTACGGCGGCAATCGGCGGCTGGCCCTGGAGCCAGCTGGCGAGCTGGCGCGTGGCAGCATCCTGCGCGACATATCGCAGGGCCATGCTGTTGAGGCCGCGCAGCACGAGTTCGGCGTCGTTGCCGCTGACGCCGTAGCCGACGCGCATATGGCAGAAATGCATCATTTGGTGGAGCGCTTCGCTGTTTGTTACCACCGAGCCCATCAGCACATCGGCGCCGCCGCTCGGGTATTTCGTCAGCGCCTGCACCGAGATATCGGCGCCCAGCGTGAAGGCATTGAACGCCAGGCCCGCGCCCCAGGTGTTGTCGAGTGCCGTTATGGCGGCCTGAGGATGCGCTGCGCCCGATGCGTTGTGCGCCTTGACAGCGGCCACCAGCGCCGGAATATCCGGAAACTCCAGCGTGATCGATCCGGGCGCCTCCAGCCAGACCAAGCGGGTCCGGCCGTTCAGCCGCGCGACCAGGTCGGCCGGGTTCATCGCGTCGTAGAACTGGCAGCTGATGCCCCAGGACGCCAGTTCGGCCTGCGCGAAGGACTTGTTCGGGCCATAGGCATTGTCCGGAATCAGGACCTCGTCGCCGGCCTTCAGCAGGGCCATGTCCACCAGCACCACCGCGGCCAGCCCGCTCGGAACCAGCGTGCAGAACTTTCCGCCTTCGAGCGTCGCGATGCGTTCTTCCAGGGTGAAGGTGGTCGGCGTTCCGTGCAGGCCATAGGTGTAGCCGGTCTTGTGCTTCCAGTCGCGGCTGCGCAGGGCTGCCACAGTAGGAAAGATGATCGTCGAGGCCTTGTGGACGGACGGAGCAACTGACTCGAAGCCTCCCGGCGGGGTGTAGGGATGGTGAATCAGTGTGGTGGAGAGTTCGCTCATGCTCCAATAATAGCGACAAGCCCAAGCCAACGGCGTGCCCTCGCGGCAACCGCGCACAGTAATGCAGTGGGAGCGGGGGCTCCGGCTTCATTTCAGCAGGGGCCGGGGATCTGGCTTTGCCAGTGCGCAGGCGCAGTGGCCCCTTCAGGGTGCAGAGAGCTACACGAAGGGAGCGACCGTGGGGGCAACTACACCCTCCACTTGTCCATCAATTGCTCCGGAGAAAGCGCATCGTAACTCTCGAAAGGCTGATGAATCCACGGGTTGGTCGGCAGTGTCTCGACCGAGTAGTCGGCCTGGAAGCTTGAAACGCCCTTGGTCCAGATCACGGCGCTGCGCAGTTCGGTGATCGGCTGGTAGTTGTTGCGCAGCTGCTCAATGACCGCATTCAGCGTATGACCCGAATCGGCCAGGTCATCAACCAGCAGCACCCGACCGGCGATCTCGCCTTTGGGCGTGGTGATGTAGTGGGCAATGTCCAGCTTGCCTTGCACCGTGCCGGCGTCGGCACGGTAGGAACTGGTGGACATGATGGCCAGCGGCTTGTCGAAAATGCGCGACAGGATGTCGCCGGGACGCATGCCGCCCCGCGCCAGGCACAGAATGGTATCGAACTGCCAACCGGACTGGTGGATCTTGATGGCCAGTTTTTCAATCAGGTTGTGGTATTCGTCATAGCTGACATAGAGATGCTTGCCGTCTTCGGTCAACATGAAATTGCTCCTGATTTATTAGCATCTTGCGCCCGTTTTCACTGCGCAAGCGGCCTGTTTGTCTAAAATTTACGGCCTCAGAGCGCGTAGGGGTTGCGCAGCAGGATGGTGTGGTCGCGGTCCGGGCTGGTCGAGATCATGTGGATCGGTACGCCGGTGACTTCTTCGATCCGCTGCAGGTAGCGCTGGGCGGCGGGCGGGAGCTGATCGTATTGCGTCACGCCCACGCTGCTCTGGATCCAGCCAGGCATGGTTTCGTAAATCGGAACGCAGCGGGCAATGTCGTCGGCGCCCATCGGCAGGATGTCGGTGGTCTGGCCGTCGAGTTCATAGCTGGTGCACAGCTTCAACTCGACCAGGCCATCGAGCACGTCAAGCTTGGTGATGCACAGGCCCGACAGGCCATTGACCTGCGCCGAGCGCTTGAGCAGCGCCGCATCGAACCAGCCGCAGCGGCGGCTGCGCCCAGTGGTGACGCCTTTTTCGGCGCCCACGGTGCTCATGTGGTAGCCCGGCGTGCCTTCGGCTTCCCAGTCTAGTTCGGTCGGGAACGGCCCGCCGCCCACGCGGGTGCAATAGGCCTTGGTAATTCCCAGGATATAGTGCAGCATGCCCGGCCCTACGCCGGCGCCGGCCGACGCATTACCGGCGACGCAGTTGCTCGAAGTGACATAGGGATAGGTGCCATGGTCCACGTCGAGCAGCGTGCCCTGCGCGCCCTCGAACAGCAAGTTGGCGCCGGCCTGGTGCGCGTCATTGAGTTCGCGCGACACGTCGGCCATCATCGGCTTGAGCAGTTCGGCATGACGCATGGCTTCGTCGTACACCGTGTTGAAGTCGATCGCGGACGCATTCAGGAAGCCAGTCAGCACGAAATTGTGCAGGTCGAGCAATTCGCGTAGCTTGGCGGCAAAACGCTCGGGGTATTTCAGGTCCTGCACGCGCAGCGCGCGGCGGGCAATCTTGTCTTCGTAAGCCGGCCCGATGCCGCGGCCGGTGGTGCCGATCTTTTCGGTGCCGCCTTTTTCGCGAAAATTTTCGCGGGCAATGTCAATGGCCGAGTGGAACGGCAGGATCAGTGGGCAGGCTTCGCTGATGCGCAGGCGCGAGCGCACTTCGACACCGGCTTTTTCCAGCCCTTCGATCTCCTCGAACAGCTTGGCAGCCGAGAGCACCACGCCGTTGCCGATGTAGCACTTCACGCCGGGCCGCATGATGCCGCTTGGAATCAGGTGCAAGGCGGTCTTGACGCCGTTGATGACCAGCGTGTGGCCGGCATTGTGGCCGCCCTGGAAGCGCACCACGCCCTGTGACATTTCGGTCAGCCAGTCGACGAGCTTTCCCTTCCCTTCGTCACCCCACTGGGTGCCCACGACCACGACGTTGCGGCCGGTGGCTGCGCTTGATTTGTTTGTCATCTTCAGTTCTCTTTAAGGATCAAATGGATAAAGCCGCTGTAGGGTTAGTCTCTGCGTGCGGCATTTCTTGCCGATGGTTGGTGGCGCTTAGAGGCGGGCCTGGACCACCCAGTGGCCGGCGGTAAAAGCCAGTTCGCGGTCACAGTCAAATTCATTGACTTCATTTTCATGGCCGGGCAGCACGCAGGTCACGGTTTCACCGCCAGCCCGCAGCCGGGCAATGGCGGCATTGAGCATGGCATCGTCACCCCAGGGCGCACAAATGGCCGCCTTCAGGGGACGCGGCGGCAGCACGCTGACCAGTTCTTTCAGGTCCAGGCTGAAACCTGCAGCAGGGCGGTTACGGCCGAAGACCGCGCCAACCTCGTCGTAACGGCCGCCGCGCGCCAGCTCGGCGCCATGGCCGTAAATGGCAAACCGCGTTCCCGTGTAATAGGCATAGCCGCGCAGGTCGGCCAGGTCGAAACTGACCCGTACATCCAGCACATGCGATGCGAGCCACTTCAAATTTTTTAGTGCCTCATGCACGCCAGGCATGCGCGGAAGGACTTTTTCGGCCTCAAGCAAGACCTGTTCGTCACCGTAGAGCTGGAGCAGCGCCTTCATGCCTTCGCGGGCCTCTGAAGACAGGCTGTCGTGAAGTCCGGCCAGCAGCGCATCGAGTTCACCGGCGTCCTTGGCAGCCAGCGCGGCATGGATGCGCTCAAGCGTCGATGCGCCCAAGCTCGCCCCGGCAAGCAGACTGGAAACAATGCGCACGTCGGCCATGTCCACCATCAGGTCGGTGACGCCCGAGGCCTTCAGGCAGTCCAGTGCGAGCCGCTGAGTTTCAAGATCGGCTTCCAGGCCCGCGTGGCCATAGATTTCGGCGCCGAATTGCAGCGGTTCGCGAGTCGCATGCGGCCGGTCGGCACGCGTATGCAGCACCGGGCCGCAATAGCAAAGACGCGCCACGCCGCTGCGGTTGAGCAGGTGCGCGTCGATACGCGCGACCTGGGGCGTGGTATCGGCGCGCAATCCCAAGGTGCGTCCCGACAGCTGATCGACCAGCTTGAAGGTCTGCAGGCCCAGGGCTTCGCCGGTTCCGGTCAGCAGCGATTCCAGGTGTTCAAGCAGCGGCGGCATGACCAGCTCATAGCCATAGCTGCGGGCGGCGTCCAGAAACAGACGGCGCAGCTCTTCGATGTGACGCGCCTCGGAAGGCAGGACATCGGCAATTTGATCAGGCAATTGCCAAGATGACGACCAAGCGGGCATTGTGGATTCTGTAAGCTGTTAAAAAGAGGATTTTACCGGCACAGGCTGGATGAACAAACAGAAAAAGGGCAGACCGCCCTTTTACTGATGAACACCACCCTTAGTGCAAGCCATCCAGGTCGTCTGGATGCTCCAAGGCTGAGGTGTGCTAGCGCGATGCTGGCGCTGAAGCGCTGCCACTGTTTGCTCCTCGCATGGCCTTGAAAAAGTCCGACGAGGGATCAACCACCATTACATCGCTTTTCTTGCTGAAACTGGCCTTGTACGCCTCAAGACTGCGATAGAACTGGGCAAACTGCGGGTCCCGCCCAAAGGATTGTGCAAAGGTACCAGCCGCTTCGGCATCGCCCTCGCCCTTAATCTTCTGTGCATCGCGGTAGGCATTGGCAACGGTAATCTCGCGCTGCCGGTCGGCGTCGGCACGAATTTTCTCACCTTCTGCCGCACCGGTGGAGCGCAACTCGTTGGCCACCCGCTTGCGCTCGGCCTCCATACGGCGATAGACCGATTCGGTAATGGCTTCCACGTAGTCGACGCGGGTGATCCGCACGTCGATCACATCAATGCCCCAGGGCTTGGCGCCCTGCACCACGGCAAGCACTTCTTTCTTGACATCGGCCATCAGTGCCTCGCGCTTGAGCGACAGCAAATCCTTGACGGTGCGACGGTTGATCTCTTCCTGAAACGCATTGCGAACCACGCGATTCAACTGGTTGGCACCAGCCTTTTCGTCAAGCCCGACGTTGCGGATGTATTCGGAAGGATTGATGATCCGCCACCGCACGTACCAGTCGATCACGACACGCTGCTTTTCGGCCGTCAGCATTGGCTCGGAATCAGTGCTGTCCAGCGTCAGCAGACGCCTGTCAATATAGGAAACGTTCTGAAATGGAGGCGGGAGTTTGAAATTGAGGCCTGGCTCAAGTACAACCTCCTTGATTTGTCCAAGGGCATACACCACACCAAACTGGCGCTGGTCCACCACGAACAGCGTGGAACTGAGCAATGCCAGAAGCACCAGCAATGAAGAAACGACGAGTCCAACTCTATTCACTTTTGTATTCCTTAGCGGGTTTCACGTTCACGGGTGCGGGAAGTATCCCGGGCTCGAGAGTCCACGGGAACCCCATTGAGCGGGGCTTGCGCTGCAGGCGCTGCCGACAGGGGCGCCGTTGCATCGCTGCTTGACGCCGTGCCGCCCGTTCCGGTCATCTGCATGATCTTGTCGAGTGGCAGGTACAACAGGTTGGAACCCTGACGGGACTCCACCAGCACCTTGGTCACGTTGGTGTACACCTGCTGCATTGCATCGGTGTACATCCGGTCGCGGGTGACCTGCGGGGCTTTTTGGTATTCGGTCAAGACCGAACTGAAACGTTGCGCATCACCCTGCGCCTGCGCTACGATGCGGGCCTTGTAGGCATCAGCCTCTTCCTTCAGGCGGGACGCCGAACCAACGGCGCGGGGAACCACGTCGTTGGCGTAGGCCTGGGCTTCGTTCTTGGCGCGTTCACGCTCTTGTCCAGCCTTCAGCACATCATCGAAAGCCGCCTGGACCTGTTCGGGAGGTCTCACTCCGCTTTGCTGCAGATTGATGGCGACCACCTCGACACCGACCTTGTAGCGGTCCAGGATCGTCTGCATGAGCACCCGGACGCGTGGACCGATCTGGTCGCGCTCTTCGGCCAGCGCCATGTCCATTTTCATCTTGCCGACGACTTCGCGCACGGCAGTTTCGGCGGCCTGGACCACTGCAGCGGCGGGATCCTTGCTCTCGAACAGGTAGGCCCGGGCATCGTTCAGGCGGTATTGAACCGCGAATTTGATCTCAACAATATTTTCGTCTTCCGTCAACATGGCCGAATCGCGCAGGCCGGTCGCCTTGAGAACGGTGTCGCGCCCCACATCGACCGAACGGATCTGGGTGACCACGACGATCTCGTGGCGTTGTATCGGATAGGGCAAGCGCCAGTTGAAGCCGGCACCGACCGTGGAGCGGTATTTGCCAAACTGGGTGATCACCGCTTGTTGCCCTTCCTGCACGATGAAAAAGCCGGTGCCGAGCCAGATCAAGGCCACCACGGCGGCAACCAGGCCCACGCCGATACCCGCATTTTTCATGTCGGGCTGAAAATTTCCCCCGCCTTTGTTGCCTCCGCCGCCAAATCCATCGCGGTTGCCGCCGTTCTTTGCGCCGCCAAACAGGCTGCCAAGTTTGCGATTGAAGTCCCGCCACAACTCGTCCAGGTCAGGGGGCCCCTGATTGGAGCCTTGGGGACGGTTCGGTGGCTTGGGCGGCTGACGGTCATCCCGCGGCGCCTCGGGCCTAGAGCCATCGGAAGGTGACTTGTCTTCATCCCGGCCCCAGCGCGGATCATTCAGATTGAATATTCCTTGGGCGCGTTGTCTAAGCCGACCCGGAAAGTTTGTCAGCGTTTGCAGCACGGGATTCAAATTCATGGAAAAAAACTCGCTTTTTTGTTACACCGACATTGTGCCTAACGAAGCTGCCCGGCCGGGCAATATCATTGGGGTGTTTGGGGACTATTGCCTGACTGTAAGCGTGAAGCTTGGAACGCTAGCAATTCGCGCAGCAGATTAAGGCCTTCACCAGTCATGGCACTCACGAATACACGTTCAACACTCCGGCTAGCACCTTCAAATGCATCCCTGAGTTCGAACCTGTCATGCAGGTGCAGCGGCAAGACGCTATTTTCAATAGCGTCGAGCTTGTTGAATACGAGTATTTGCGGAACATCCTCGGCACCGATTTCAGAAAGCACCCGCTGGACCTGCTCGATCTGCTCAAGGTAGTCGGGATTGGAGGCATCGACCACATGCAGCAGCAGATCGGCATCGACCGCTTCCTTAAGGGTTGCCGCAAATGCATCAATCAGCCCGTGCGGCAAGTCGCGAATGAAGCCGACGGTATCCGACAGCGATGCGAAACGTCCGGCCTCGCCCAGGTAAAGCTGGCGAGTGGTGGTATCCAGTGTTGCAAAAAGCTGGTCGGCGGTATAAGCAGTGGCCTTGACCAGGGCATTGAACAGGGTGGATTTTCCGGCATTCGTGTAGCCCACCAGCGAGACCGAAAATGAATTGCGCCGCTCGCGCTGCTTGCGCTGCGTCTGGCGCTGCTTTTTAACCTTGGTCAGGCGTTCCTTGGTTCGCTTGATAGCATCGCCAATCATGCGCTTGTCAAGTTCAATCTGTTTTTCGCCCGGTCCGCCGCGCACGCCGGCGCCTCCCGTCTGGCGCTCAAGATGCGACCAGCGGCGAACCAGCCGGGTTGAGACATACTGCAGTCGAGCGAGTTCCACCTGGAGCTTGCCCTCGTGGCTGCGGGCACGCTGTGCAAATATTTCCAGGATCAGGAGCGTTCGGTCGTTGACCGGCATTTCAAGATGTCGTTCGAGATTACGCTGCTGCGCTGGGCTCAGCGACTGATCGAAGAGGACCTCGGTGGCACCAGTGTCAAGTGCCAGCATCTTGATCTCGTCGGCCTTGCCGGATCCGATGAACAAGGCGGCATCAGGCGCCCTGCGTTTGCACGTGACACGCGCTACAGGCTCGAGACCAGCGGTTTGCGCCAGCAAACCCAGTTCCAGCAATTCCGTATCAAAGTTGGGAAGGCCCAGATCGACCCCCACCAGAAGGGCGAGTGCTTGTGTTTTCACCGTTGCTTGATGGCTTTTCAGGAAGTCGGTGACTCTTCGGACTCGGAGGTCGAGAAATTCACAGCGCGGCCCGGAACAATGGTTGAAATGGCATGCTTGTAAACCATCTGGGTGACGGTGTTGCGCAACAGGACCACATACTGGTCAAATGATTCAATCTGACCCTGAAGCTTGATGCCATTGACCAGATAAATAGAAACAGGAACATGCTCGCGACGCAAGGTGTTGAGAAATGGGTCCTGCAAAAGCTGGCCTTTGTTATTGCTCACGATATTTTCCGTGTTCAAAAGTTGATAAGGGTTTGACCATACCACAGCGATTTCAGTGGCCTTGTAATATTAGGTCTATTCCTTATCCGTGAAAGGATTGTGCGAACTTTTCAGCTGGATACGCAAAGGCGTGCCCACCAGATCAAACTCCTTGCGTATCCGACCCTCAAGGTAGCGCTTGTAAGACTCGGTCACGTGCTCCAGCGAATTTCCATGAATGATCACGATGGGCGGGTTCATGCCGCCTTGGTGGGCATAGCGCAGCTTGGGGCGGAAAACGCCGGAACGCTGGGGTTGCTGGAACTGCACCGCTTCCATCAGCAAACGGGTCAAAACTGGCGTGGACATCTTACGGTTGGCTGACGCGTGGGCTTGAATAATGGATTTCCAGACAGGCCCGAGACCTTGGCGCTTGATGGCCGAAATATGGTGGATGGATGCAAACTTCAGAAAACCCAGCCGCGTTTCAATCGAGCGCTGCAGCAATTCACGCTGGTAGGCATCAACCGCATCCCATTTATTGACGGCGAGCACCACTGCCCTGCCGCTTTCAAGAATATAGCCAGCAATGTGCGCATCCTGGTCTGTCACGCCTTGGGTGGCATCGAGCAGTAGCAGCACCACATTGGCGTTCTCGATCGCCTGCAGGGTCTTGACGACGGAGAATTTCTCGATGGCCTCAAAAACCTTGCCCTTGCGGCGCAGTCCGGCGGTGTCGATGAGTTCAAATCGCTGGCCGGCATGCTCGAAGGGCACTGAGATGGCATCGCGGGTGGTGCCGGGCAGGTCAAAGGCCACCAGGCGCTCTTCCCCAAGCCAGGTATTGATTAGTGTTGATTTACCTACGTTGGGTCGGCCTGCCACCGCAAGCTTGATGACAGAAGGGTCTTCCTGCTCGATGGATTCCGACGGATCGGGCAGATTCAGTGGTGCCAGTGCCAAGTCAACCAGCATTCTCATGCCCTGCCCGTGCGATGCGGACACCGCCAGCATTTCACCGAGCCCGAGCTCGAAGAACTCCGAAACCTGCGTGCCTTCGGGCAAGCCCTCGGCCTTGTTGGCCGCCAGCACGGTAGGTTTTCCGAGCTTGCGCAGGTAGTTGGCAATGTCGTAGTCCTGCGCGCTGATACCGGCTCGCGCATCCACCACGAAAATCACCACATCGGATTCTGCAACGGCCTGGCGGGTCTGCCTTGCCATTTCCTTGTAGATGCCGGCGACAGCATCCGGCTCGAAACCTCCGGTGTCGATGACGATGTACTCATGGGGGCCCAGCTTGCCGTTGCCGTAGTGACGATCACGCGTCAGTCCGGCATAGTCGGCCACGATCGCATCCCGCGTCTTGGTCAGCCGGTTAAAAAGGGTTGACTTGCCCACGTTTGGGCGGCCAACTAACGCAATGACAGGTTTCATCAAAATGAGTAAATCAGTTTCTGGCGAGAATGCCGTTATTCGGGCTGAAAGCCGTAAATGCCGCCGTTGCGGGTGACGGCGATCAGGGTGTTGCCTGCCAGCACCGGGGCAGCCGAAATGGCCGAGCCATCGGTGCTCAAGCGGTTGAGCAAGGAACCATCATCGCGCGACAGCAAATGAATGAATCCGGTGGCATCGCCGATCACCACGGAACGACCGGCCAGCAACGGGGCGGTCAGCCCCCGGTAACGAAGCCGGTCACTGGACCAGACACGTTCGCCATCACTGCGTTTCCAGGCCAGCACGGTGCCATCAGCTTCTGTGCCAAACAGATACCGGTCATCGCCCTCAATACCCTGCACGCCGTTGGCAGGCCGGGTCCAGAGCACGTTGCCCCGCGTGGTGTTCACGCAACCGATGCTGGACTGGAACGCCCGCACGCAGACGCTGTCACCGATACGGCTGACGCTGCCGACCAGGTCCACGAGTCGCTCGATGTCATTGATCCCGCGTGGAGTGGCAATGGGCGCCTCCCACTGAATGCTGCCATTCGAAGGGTTGAATCCTGCTAGCCGACCGGCCAGACCAACCACCAGCGTGTCGCCAACGGCCAGCATCACACCGGATTGACGCAGCACCAGCGGTTCGCTTGGACGCTGTTGCGCCCACAGCTTTCGGCCGGTCTGCCCGTCAAAAGCATTGACCGAACGATCAGCGGCCAGCACGAACACACGCTCACCGGCCACGAACGGGGCGGTGAACGCCTGGGCAGTGAGTTTTTGACGCCACAACTCGCGGCCGGCCTGCATGGCGATCACTTCATTGTCTTTGGTGACGACGGCGAGAACCTTGCCGTCGCTGCCCACGCCAGCAGCAATCGGCGTCTTCAGTGCCAGGCGCCAGACGTCGCGACCAGACTGGGCATCGAGAAGCGCGACCGTTCCGTCGTCGCTCGCGATCGCCACGCCGTTGCCAGCAACACCGACATCAAGCGGGAAATTGACCGGGCCGATGCGCTGGGTCCAGCTTTGACGCACGGAAACCAGCGCTGTCACCGGCTGGAGTTCCGTAGGCTGGGGTTTTTTGACACCGCCGAAACAACCCGCCAGAAGCGCTATTATAATAATAGCTAAAGAGGCACGTGCAGCTGGCGCCAAGGCCAAAAATGACTGAATTTTCATTTGTTTGCTCCGGCATTGTCGGCAGTAGCCAGCTTGACCTGACCAATGGTCGGATCAACACCCAGGGCATTGAGCTTTACCTCGACCAGGCGCCGGTATTCAGTACGCTCGTCAAAGGCCTTCCAGGCTTTTTCGTATTCGACCCTGGCTGCGGCTTTTTTGCCTTGTACCATCAGGATGTCTGCACGCCGGTCAGCCACCAGCGCTTCGAAGTTTTTCGGAAAAGCAGCGGAAAGCTGCTGAAAGGCTTCATCATAGGATTTCTTTTCAAGCATCAGTCCGGCAAGCCGAAGTCTGGCAACTGCCTGGTAGCCAGGATCGGATGCCTCGTCGGCCACCCAGACCAGCGCTGAGCGGGCTGCATCGTCATTGCCTTTGTCGTGATGCGCCTTGGCCACCAGAAGGCCCGCCTGCTGGGCATACGTGGTGCTGGCGAAACGATCTTTCATGTCGGCCAGCGCACGGTCAATCCGCGCGGTATTACCCGACACAATGGCGCGCTCTATCTCGTCGAACATCGCCGAGGCCTTTGCAGCCTGGCTGCGCTGCCAATACTGGTATCCGTTCCAGGATGCAAATGCACCCAAAACGACAATCAGCACCCAGGTGATCAGATTGCCGTACTGCTTCCAGAAATGCTTGATCTCGTCAAGCTGTTCCTGTTCTTCCAAATCGAGGTGTTTTGCCATAAATTTCCGGGAGTTTCTAGCCGATGCTGACAGGCTAAATTGAAAAAGGATTGTAGAGCGCTGAACTGCTGCTCAAATCGCGGGGCTGCTGCGCAGCATGCCGGCCCATGCGGCCACGTCGTTCAGCGGTTGAAGCGTCTGGCCATCTGCCAACCGGTCTTTATCGCCGCGCAGCGGTTTGACGGCAACGCGCCCTTCGGCCAGTTCGGCTGCACCAAAAATCAGCGCAAAGCGTGCGCCGCTGGCATCGGCGCGTTTGAACTGCGACTTCATGCTGCCCATGCCACCCGGTGAAGCACTGGCATGCATCTGCACGCTGACTCCGGCACTTCGCAGGGCCTGCAGGGTTTTCATCACGACCGGAAGGACCGAGGCTTCGGGAACCACCGCATAAACATCGGGTAGCGGAAGTTCACCAAAGGCGCCCTCCTCCTTGAGGAGTTCGAGCACGCGCTCGACGCCCAGCGCCCAGCCGACGGCAGGCGCCGGCTTGCCGCCCATCTGCGCGATCAGGTCGTCGTAACGGCCGCCTGCGCAAATGGTGCCCTGCGCGCCCAGGCGGTCGGTGACGAACTCAAAGACCGTCAGGTTGTAATAGTCCAGTCCACGCACCAGCCGGTGGTTCAGTGTCCAGGCAATGCCATTGGCATCCAGGATGGCCTTGAGTCCGTCGAAATGCGCCTTCGATTGCGCGCCGAGAAAATCGATCAGGCGCGGGGCGCTTTCCACCACCGACTTCATTGCCGGGTTCTTGGTGTCCAGAATGCGCAGCGGGTTGCTGTGCAAGCGCCTTTTCGCCTCGTCGTCGAGCAAGTCGACATGCCGTTCAAAGTGCGCGATCAGTTGCGCGCGGTGTTGGGCGCGCTCATCAGGCTGGCCGAGGCTGTTGAGTTCCAGGCGCCAGTCGCTCAGGCCAAGTTCCTTCCAGAGCGCGGCAGCCAGCAAGATCAGTTCGGCGTCGACTTCGGGGCCGGCAAACCCCAGTGCTTCGGCGCCGATCTGGTGAAACTGGCGGTAGCGCCCGCGTTGCGGCCGCTCGCGGCGAAACATCGGCCCCATGTAATAGAGCCGCTTGCCACCGTCATAAAGCAGGTTGTGCTCTGTCACGGCACGCACCACGCTGGCGGTATTTTCCGGACGCATCGTGAGGTGGTCGTGGTCGCCATGCTTGTCTGAGCGGTCTTCGAAAGAATACATTTCCTTTTCAACAATGTCGGTGACTTCGCCAATGCCGCGCACGAAAAGCTGGGTGTGCTCGAGAATCGGCGTGCGAATGTTGCGGTAGGCATAACGCGCCATGAGTGCGCGAACCTTGTCCTCCAGCCATTCCCAGCGCGCCGAGTCCGGCGGCAGGATGTCGTTCATGCCCTTGACGGCAGCGAGTTTTTCGATTTTGACCGGCACGGATTTTTCCGCCGGACCGGCATTCATTTTTTCAGGCATGTCGTTCAGGAAGCCTGGGCCAGCGCGTGCGGGCCAAAGCGTTTTTCAATATAGTTTTCGACGATCACCTGGAACTCCTGCGCAATGTTGTCGCCGCGCAGCGTCAGTCTTTTTTCGCCATCGATGAACACGGGTGCAGCCGGGGCTTCGCCCGATCCGGGCAGGCTGATGCCGATGTCGGCATGCTTGCTTTCGCCAGGTCCGTTGACGATGCAGCCCATCACGGCCACGCGCAAGCCTTCAACGCCCGGATACTGTTCGCGCCAGACGGGCATCTGGGCGCGCAGGAAGTCGTCGATCTGCTTGGCCAGTTCCTGAAACGTGGAGCTGGTGGTGCGCCCGCAACCGGGGCATGCCGTTACGCTGGGCACAAAGGTCCGCAAACCCAGCGCCTGCAAGATTTCGGCGGCAATGACCACTTCCTGCGTCCGCGCCTCGCCGGGCTGGGGCGTCAGGGAAACGCGAATCGTGTCGCCAATGCCTTCTTGCAACAAGATGGAGAGCGCCGTGGCTGAAGCGACGGTTCCCTTGGTGCCCATGCCGGCTTCGGTCAGTCCCAGGTGCAGCGTGTGATCGGTCCGCCTGGACAGTTCCCGGTACACCGACACCAGGTCCTGGACGCCGCTGACCTTGCAGGACAGGATGATCTGGTCACGTCGCATGCCCATCTCTTCGGCCCGCTTGGCGGAATCAATTGCCGAGGTGATCAGCGCTTCATACATCACCTGCCGGGCATCCCAGGGCGAGCTTCGCGTGCTATTTTCATCCATCAGGCTGGCGAGCAGTTCCTGGTCAAGGCTGCCCCAGTTCACCCCGATGCGGATGACCTTGTTCCAGCGCATGGCCGCTTCAATCATCTGGCCGAACTGGGTATCACGCTTGTTGCCTTTGCCGACGTTTCCAGGATTGATCCGGTACTTGGACAGCGCCTGAGCACAGGCCGGGTAATCGGTCAAAAGTCGGTGGCCGTTGTAATGAAAGTCTCCAACTAAGGGAACATCAACACCCATGCGGTCGAGCTGTTCGCGCACATAGGGGACCGCAGCAGCAGCTTCAGGGGTGTTCACCGTGATGCGGACCATTTCGGAACCGGCCAAGGCAAGTTCCTTGACCTGAATGGCCGTGCCAATGGCGTCCACGGTGTCGGTATTGGTCATGGACTGGATACGTACGGGCGCGTCTCCGCCAACGGTCACCACCCGCGAACCCCAGACAACCCGGGTCTGGATGGAATGATGCGGCTTCGCAAAAGCAGAAGCGATAGGAAGGCAGGTTTGCACTATTTCACCTCGAAACGGGCAGTATTGTTCTTGGTGAAATTGGCAAGATCAAAGGCTTGGCCACGCACCTGAACCTGTATGAGATTGGCACGGCTCGCCACTACGGCCAGCGGCAGAGTGCCCGACAGGCTGACAGACTCGCCGGCGCTAAGCGTCCGATCAAGAACCACCGTGCCACTGGCATCTGTCACCTTTATTTTTGATGCGCCTTTTGCACTGATGATCATCGGGGGTTCAATAGGGGCAATTTCGGCGTCTGCAGAAGCAGTGGCGAGCGTTGACGCCAGCGCACTTTTCGCAGCAACGGGGACATCGGCAGGTGTCAACACGGACGTGTCTGGTACATCGTTGCCCACAGAGGTGGGGGTTATCACGGTCGTCGTGGCCGGGAAAGATTCCACGACTTGGCCTGGAACGGTTTCAAGCGGGCCTGCCTGCCGGTATCTGGCAATTTCCTTTTGAATGGACGGCAAGAACATCAGCACCAGTGCGCCAAGCAGCAATGCCAAACCCACCATGACGGCTGGCCGCGAAATATGGGACCAGAAGGGAACCACATTTCTGCTGCTGCTGCTGCTGCGGGCACGAAACGGCGTGTTGATTCCCCGGTTCTGGGAAGTCACCTTGAATGCGGCAATCGCAGGCAGCCGATGCAACACAGGGGCCGCATCCAGCTTGAGAATGCGGCATAAGCTGGCGGCCAACGCGCGCGTAAACACCGGATCGGCCAAAACCTCTGGCTGGTCCTGTTCAAGCGCCTGCAGTTTGCGAACCGGAACCTTCAACATTGCTGCCAGCGTGGCAATGTCCAGACCCTGCGACTGCCGGGCCGTACGAAGCATGGCACCGGCGGTGTCCTGCTGGCCCGCCGCATCACGATTTGACGTGATTTCAGGCTCAAGCACCGCTTCATCATTACTCATTGAACAGACCCTTTTCATACGCTGCAGCCTCGGGAGACTGCGCAAAGCGTTTCTTCAATTGACTAGCGAGTTGCACCATCGCCTCCTGATTGTTGAGCTTTTGCTCCGTCTTGATGCCCAGCCAGAGCGTCTGGGCATTTGCCAGTTCGCTGTTGTTCAGGCGGCGGATGTAAAACTGGGCACGCGTCAAATCGCCACGCGCATACAGCAGTTTCGACAGGTTGTAGCCGGTCACGGGATTGTTTGCATCGAGTTCGTACGAGTGCATGAGGCTTTGTTCAGCCTCGCTTAACTGCCCGGCGTTCACCTGGCAAACACCCAAAGCCATCAGGGTCTTGGCTTTGCCCGTGTAGGTCGGGTTGGCAGCGGCCTGGGCAAACAGTTTGAAAGACTCTGGGTAGCGTGCCTGCTGGCACAGGAGCCAGCCATAGTTGTGGGCCACACTGGCATCCCGAGCATTCAGGGCGAGCGCACGGCGAAAACTGTCTTCTGCGAGCGGAATGTCGTTGAGACGCATATAAACCAAACCGCGCAGATTGTAGGCATCGACAAAATTTGGATCGGTTGCCAGCGACTGCTTGATTTCATCCAGGGCCACCTTGGTCTGGCCTTGTTCAAAATATCCACTTGCCAGTTCGACGCGCAAGCGCGCGCGACGCCGCTGGTCGGTTTCATCGGAATCAGTGATCAGGTCGGTTCGGCTGCCCAACCCTTCTACGGAACCAGGCTGGCTGACACAGCCGCCCAGCAGCATGGCCGTCCAGCATACAAGGATCCAGGCATGAGCCGGAGCCTTCTTCATGCCGCATCCTTGTCGAGCACCACGACCTTGATGCCGGCCAGCATGCCCTGGCGTTGCGCAGCCATGCGCTGCCCAACGCCGGTACGGTCCTGCACATCGCCAGCAAGTTGACCACAGGCCGCGTCGATGTCATCGCCACGCGTTTTACGCACGGTGGTGACGATGCCGGCCTCCAGCAGGGTTCTGGCAAATGCCAAGACGTGCGGCATTTGCGAGCGCACCAAACCCGAAGCCGGAAATGGATTGAAGGGAATCAGGTTGAATTTGCACGACAGGCCGTTAACAGCGTGTATCTTCATCAATTCCACCAGCTGGCGTGCATGCTCGGGCTGGTCGTTCACGCCATCAAGCATGCAATATTCGAACGTGATGAAGTCGCGAGGCGCCGCCGACTGATAGCGGGTACAGGCCTCCAGCAATTCAGCAATTGGGTATTTCTTGTTCAGCGGAACCAGGTCGCTGCGCAACGCATCGTGCGGCGCATGCAACGAAACGGCCAGGGCAACCGGACAATCCCTGGCCAGGCGGTCGATCATCGGCACCACACCGGAGGTCGACACCGTGACGCGGCGACGCGACAAGCCATAGCCGTGGTCATCCAGCATGACTTTGAGCGCCGGCAGCAACTGCGAATAGTTCTGCAGTGGCTCGCCCATGCCCATCATGACCACGTTGGAAATAACCCGTTCGCCCTTGCCCAGATGCTTGCGCAGGAAGTGCTCGGCAAACCACAGCTGGGAAATGATTTCGCCAGTCGTCAGGTTGCGGCTGAAGCCTTGATGACCGGTCGAGCAAAAACGGCAGCCCACAGCGCAACCCGCCTGGGATGAAATACACAGCGTTCCACGGTCGGATTCAGGGATGAAAACCGTTTCGATCACATCGCCTGCGCCCACGTCAAAGAGCCACTTGATGGTCCCGTCTGTTGACTCATGGCGCGATACCACCTTGAGACTCGTGATGTGGGCCGACACTGCAAGCTTTTCGCGCAGTGCCTTGGCGAGATCGGTCATCTGCTCGAAATTGGAGGCACCCTTCTGGTGAATCCAGCGAAACAATTGGGTCGCGCGAAAGCGCTTCTGGCCCAGCTGTTCGCAAAACGCTGCCATGCCCTCCAGATCGAAATCGAGAAGATTGGTGGTCATCGCAGGCAGCAATGTGTCTGGTCGCCCCACACAAGCGGCGACCCTGTCAGAGGGTGGCAAAGCATGGGGACGGTGTGCATTAGCGCGAGTAAACGTTCAGGCCCGGAAAGAAGAAAGCGATTTCTTCTTTGGCGGTTTCGACGGCGTCGGAACCATGGACGGCATTGGCATCGATGCTGTCGGCAAAGTCAGCGCGAATCGTGCCGGCATCGGCTTTCTTGGGGTCGGTAGCCCCCATCAAGTCACGGTTTTTCAGTACAGCGCCTTCGCCTTCGAGCGCCTGGATCATCACCGGTCCGGAAATCATGAAAGACACCAGGTCCTTGAAAAAAGGACGGGCCTTGTGCACGCCGTAAAAAGCTTCGGCTTCGCCTTGTGACAGGTGAACCATTTTGGCAGCGACGACTTTCAGGCCAGCAGCTTCAAAACGAGCATAAATTTGACCAATCACGTTTTTCGCGACGGCGTCAGGCTTGATGATGGAGAGTGTGCGTTCGATGGCCATGTGTTTTCCTAGAAAATGTTGGAGTTATTGGGTTTTTAAATTATTCAGAGGCTGAATAAAGCCTATGATTTTAACCCGCTGGTTTGCCTCTTCCAGGGCAACCTTGCGAAATGGTGTACTACCGTAGAAGCGCTGGAGCGCATTCATTCTGGCCAGCAAACCAGTTTTCATCATAAAATCCGCCTCTTGCGCAGTAACCACGTGTGTTAGAAGCTATCAATTCGGTAGCAAATACCGCTTAATTACATGCAATGATTGCCAGTCGAGCAGATTCTGCGTCAGCGGTTGCCACCTCGGTTACCACCGCTGCGATTACCGCCAGAATTGCCACCATTGCGTCGCGGTCCCCCACTGCTGCCACCACCACCAAAGCCGCCGGCATTGCCACTGCCGCCCCGACGCTGCTGGCCTTGGTCCTGCCGCTGCCGGGTGAAGGTGTCCGCGCCAATATAGCCAAACGATGTCTTCATGGGATCGGGCTGAGCGGCTCCCGCGGATTTGTCATTGCGCGGACCCCGGTCATCCCGACGCTTCTGACCTTGCGGCGCGCCCGCACCGGGAGGTCCAAAACGCGTCGCCGGACCGGCATTTGCGCCTTGGCTTCGGCCTCTTGCTCCGCCAGGGCCAGGATTGGCACCGCGTCGATTGCCTCGCTGCGCCGCATCGCTCCGGTTCATGGGCGGCTGCGAATCATCGAGCGGCTGGACGATGCCGGTTTGGCCTGCGCCCGCATTGCGGGGCCGGCTACCGCTATTTCGTGGACCATCATTCCTGCGTGGCCCGCGGCGCTGCGGCGCGCCGCCTTCACCGTCGCGCTGGCCCGGAACGACTGCTTCGCCACGCGGGTCGGGCCGCGATTCCGAACGGCTGACGGCACTGGTCAATCCGTAGATGTCGTTTTCGTCGAGTTCGACAAACGCGCCGCGTTTCAATCCGCGAGGCAGCACCATAGCACCGTAACGGATACGGATCAGGCGGCTCACCGCGTGGCCCACAGCTTCGAACATGCGGCGAACCTCGCGGTTGCGGCCTTCAGAAATCGTGACCCGGTACCAGCAATTGGCGCCTTCACCGCCACCGGCCTCGATCGAGCCGAACTGCGCCATGCCATCGTCCAGCGTCACGCCCTCAAGCAAGCGTTTTTTCTCTTCGTTGTTGAGCGCACCCAGCACCCGCACGGCATATTCGCGCTCCAGGCCGAAGCGCGGATGCATCAGCTTGTTGGCCAGCTCGCCAGAACTCGTCAGGAGCAACAGACCTTCGGTGTTCAGATCCAGCCGTCCGACGGACTGCCATTTTCCCTGAAACAGCTTGGGCAGGCGCCGGAAAACGGTCGGGCGGTTTTGCGGGTCATCGTGCGTCACCACTTCGCCGGCAGGCTTGTGATAGGCAATGACGCGGGGCGGCGGCGGATCAATCTGAACGCGAATGGGCTTGCCATTGACCTTGACGGTGTCGCCAAACTGGATACGCTGGCCAATATGCGCCGGCTCCGCATTGACGGAAATCCGCCCTTCCAGAATCAGTTGCTCCATCTCCAGACGCGAACCCAAACCGGCCTGGGCCAGGACCTTGTGCAGCTTGGGCGTTTCTGGCTGAGGCAACAGAACCCGCTTGGGCAGGTCAAGTGCGGCGTCGTCTTCGTCGGCATCGAACTGACCGGTGATCACGTCTTCGAAGCGAAGGGTCGCCGGCAATGGTTTCGGGCCATGCCGCCGCGCACCCGCCTGCGGCGCCGCTGCCTTGTCACCGGCCACGTTTGCTATGGATTCAGGAGCTGCTTGTGCAGGCAGGTCATGCGCTGGAGCAGTATTTGATTCATTTTCCGGCATGGCCAATGGCTTGCTGGCAGGGTTGTCATTTGAGTTCATGCTTTTACATTCGTTCGGGTGGATAGCGGGCAGACGGATCACTGCGGATTAGGTTGAGAACTTTTGCCGGCATCCAACGCCAGGTCCTCGGTACAAGTCGAAATTTTCAATTCCGGCGTGGACAGGGGCGAAAAAAAGCCTGGCGCTCCCTCCATGCCTAGTTCGAACTGTTCAAGCTTTGCGATCTGCGCCGGCGTATCGTTCATCGGCGGCAGTCCGGCCAGGGATTCAACGCCCAGGTCATCCAGAAACTGGCGGGTCGTCGCATACAGCGCTGGGCGGCCCACCGTCTCGCGGTGGCCGATGACCTCAACCCATCCACGGTCCTCCAGCTGCCTGAGCAACAGGCTGTTAATGGTCACGCCGCGAATATCTTCCATATCACCCCGGGTGACAGGCTGCCGGTAGGCAATGATGGCCAGCGTTTCCAGAGTCGCCCGGCTATAACGGAGCGGTTTTTCAAGTGTCAGCCGGTTTAGGTATTCACGCATTTCCGGCCGGCTTTGAAAGCGCCATCCACTGGCCACATGCACCAGTGCCACACCTCGGCCTGACCACTCGTCCTGCAATACGCCGAGCGCCAGTTTAATGCTGTCGGCGGCAAGCTCCCCGTTAAACAAAACCCCAAGCTCGCGCAGCGTCAGGGCTTGCTGTGCGCAGATAAGGGCTGTTTCGAGGATGCGCCTGGCATCCGTCGTATTCATGATTGGTTATTCCGAAATAAACGGGAGGAAAGCGGATAAAGGCGCTTCTGTCAGCGCATCGCATTCATGTGGGCTTTTCCTGGATCAGGAAGCCATATTAACGGTAGCAGAAAACTACACAAAACAATTGTATCCCAGGCCCAAAACATCCATCGCGCGCAGCAGGTCGGGCGGCGGCGCCGACTTGAATTCCATCGGCTCGCCAGTTGCCGGATGGGTAAATTCCAATCGGCAGGCATGCAGCGCCTGGCGCGTCATGTCGCCCGCAGGGGCGCCGCCATACAACGCATCCGACACCAACGGATGGTCCAGGAATGCCATATGAACCCGGATCTGGTGGGTGCGGCCGGTGTGCAGCTTGCACTTGACCAAGCAATGCTTTTCAGCGTTGCCCATCAGTGAAATCACGGTGGAAGCCGTCTTGCCCGAAGTTTTCTCCAGATCAACCACCGCCATGCGCAGCCGGTTTCTCGGGTCGCGGCCGATGGATGCCTCGACCTGGCGAGTTTTTGCGCCTTGCCATGCGCCATGCGCCAGCGCGATGTATTCCCGGCTCACTGTGCGGGCGGCAATCATGCCCACCAACTGGTCCATGGTCTGACGCTGGCGCGCCACCACCATCAGGCCGCTGGTGTCCTTGTCAAGCCGGTGCACAATGCCGGCACGCGGCATGAAGGAAGCCTGAGGATCGTATGCCAGCAAGCCGTTGAGCAAGGTGCCGCTCCAGTTGCCGGGCGCCGGATGAACCACCAACCCGGCGGGTTTGTTGATCACCAGGAGATGCGCGTCCTCATAAACAATGTTGAGTGCCATGGCTTCGGGTTTGAAGGCCTGACTCTGGGGTGTAGGCCGCAACTCGATGGACAATTCATCACCCGCCTTGACCTTTGCGGAGGTTTTGACGGTTTTTAGACCTTTTACCGATACACCTCCAGCCTCGATCAGTTGTTGAAGGTAGTTGCGTGAAAACTCCGGCACCAATCCTGCCAGCGCTTTGTCGAGACGGCTGCCGTGGCTCTCGACCGGAACGCTGACATGCCGCAATTCCATTTCGGCAGCGGCGTCCACCTCTTCCCGGGCATCGTCTTCAGGCGATTGGACATCAACGCTGCCCGATATAATAAATTTTCTCAGTTCTGAATCAGTCATCAAGAGGGTCGATTGCTATGTTTTTTGCCAGATTGTCGGATTTTCGGAAAGCATCGCCGCTTGTAACAGCCGTTTGCGCAGGATTGTTTGTGTTGTCAGGCTGCTCGACCACACCTGCACCCGACAAGACCGCAACCTGGAGTCCCAACAAGATTTACGCTGAAGCGAAGGATGAAGCCAGTTCTGGCGCTTACGACAAAGCCATTCCGCTTTACGAAAAGCTCGAAGGCCGCGCGGCTGGAACACCCCTGGCGCAGCAGGCGCAACTCGACAAGGCATATGCCCAGTATAAAGGCGCAGAACAGGCTCAAGCCTTGGCCACGCTGAACCGCTTCATCAAGCTTCACCCTGCCAGCCCGGCCATGGACTACGCCCTGTACCTCAAGGGGCTGGTGAACTTCAATGACAACCTGGGCCTTTTCGGATTCATCTCGCGTCAGGACCTTTCCGAGCGTGACCAGAATGCAGCAAAGGAGTCGTTTGAGTCGTTCAAGGAACTGGTCGCCCGGTTTCCCGATTCACGCTATGCGCCTGATTCACGTCTGCGGATGAATTACATTGTCAATTCCCTGGCACAGTCGGAAGTCCATGTGGCGCGCTACTATTACTCACGTGGCGCCTATGTGGCCGCCATCAACCGCGCGCAAAGCGCCATTGCCGACTATCGCGACGTTCCGGCGCTTGAAGAAGCCACCTTCATTCTCTATAAATCCTACGACGCCCTTGGCATGACCGAGTTGCGCGACGATATGCGCCGCATCCTGGAAAAAAGCTATCCCCAAAGCCAGTACATGAGCAAAGGCTTCAGGACGGCGGAGAACCCGTGGTACAAGTTCTGGTGAGACTGGCCAGCCTGTCCATCAGCGCCTGCTCAGATGCAAGTCTTTGCATCGGTGGCAATGCCCTGATCAGCCGTCGTCCATACCCCATAGAAACCAGCCGGCTGTCGCAGACCACAAGCACGCCTTGATCTGTCTCCCTGCGGATCAGGCGACCCGCACCCTGCTTAAGCGCGACGGCGGCTTCGGGCAGGAAATAATCGGTGAACGCACTGCGCCCTTCCGACTCCAGCATCTTGGCCCGGGCCTCGGCCAATGGATCATTGGGCGGAGGGAACGGGAGTTTGTCGATGATCACCAATTGCAGTGCATCGCCGGGAACGTCAATGCCTTCCCAAAACGATGCTGATGCCACTAGGACGCAGCCTTTCCCGCCGAGTGAATCGCCTTCGCGGAAACGTTCTATTAGTGCACGTTTTGGCATGCTGCCTTGCACTAGCACCAACGGGTCCTCTGCCTGGGTGAGAGCAGCAACCAGCGCCTCTCCGATGGTTCGCAATGCGCGCAAGGTCGTTGTCAGCACCATTGTGCGTCCGCCCAACTGGCGTGACCATGTCGCCACAGATTCGGCCACCTTGACAGGATGAGCCGGGTCGCCAGGCTTGGGAAAGCTGGTCGGAACGTAGAGAGCAGCTTGGCGTTGGTAGTCGAATGGACTTCCAATCCGCAACACGCTGGCTTCTTCAAGCCCGCAAGGCTGTGTGAACCAACTGAGTTTTTCATCATCGCCCAGGGTTGCCGAGGTAAATATCCATGTCTTCACATCATCGCCTGACGTGCCTAGCATTTTGCTTTTCACAGCTACCGAAATATCGAGCGGCGACTCGACCAGCCGCAGCTGTGTGCCCACATCAACCCAGCGAACAAAACCGATCTGGCAGGCATTGGAAAAGCTTTCGGCCCGTTCAACCAACTGCACAGCCCGCTCATGAAGCCTGACAAAATCAGGTGCAATCTCGCTAACCGTGTCAAGTGCTGCGCAAGCTAGAAGGCATGAAGAGTAAACAGAGTGCAGGGCTTGATGCCAATCACTTGAGGACAAACCTTCGGGCACCGAAGCAGCCCATCTAAGCTTCGTGCCGGGAGAGTGCTTTCCGGCGCAAAGGCGCAATTCCCGGGCCGCCTGTTCGGTGGCCGCGACCACTTCTTGCCAGTCAACCAGCCCGCGCGCCAGTTGCAAGCCTGCTGCCAGCATGTCTCGAGAAAAATCAAGCAGTTGGCCAGTGCTCAGGTTATTTCCCAGAAACTGCACGCCGGTTTCATTCAGCTGATGCGCTTCATCAAAAATGGCAATCCGCACCGAAGGCAACAACTCTGCCACGCCTGATTCACGAACAGCCAGATCGGCAAAAAAAAGATGATGGTTGATGACAACAACATCCGCCGCCATGGCTTCCCTGCGTGCAATATTGACATGACAGGCACGAAAACGCTGACATTGCGAACCTAGGCAATTGTCCCGTGTCGAAGTAATCAGGGGAATCATGGGTGAACGCTCATCAAGGCCGGGAAGTTCGGCCAGATCACCTGTTCGCGTAACCTGCGACCACTCCTCCACCCGGGCAAGCGAACGTATCGATACGCCCTCAGGCAAAAAACGCTCCTGTCTGGCCATCTCCATCCGATGGAGGCAAAGGTAGCTGCCCCGGCCTTTGAGCAACGCAGTCTTCACTGGCAATTCAAGCGCTTCAACCAGACGAGGCAAATCGCGTGCAAACAGTTGATCCTGCAAGGCCTTGGTTGCAGTGGACAAAAGTATCCGCTCGCCGCTGAGCAGGGCCGGCACCAGATACGAAAACGTCTTGCCAACACCGGTGCTCGCCTCAACGACAAGCGAATACCCACCCTCAATGGCCTGCGAAACCGCCTGTGCCATCTCCTTCTGGCCACTGCGGGAAACAAAATGCTTTGTCGTCCGCGACAAGACGCCTTCAGGCGAAAACGCCTGATCCACTTGGGAGGTAAGATTCATCAGGCAGGCTCGGGAGGCGTTAAGGAAGCTTCTAGCCGTGAGATGCGGTCACGAAGCTGAAGCCTGCGTTTTTTAAGCCGCTTGAGCAGTAATTCGTCGATGTGCGGAGCATGCACTGCTTTGTCTGCGAGTGCGTTCAGGTCTGCATGTTCGATTTTGAGCTGTATCAGCAGCCGATGGGGAGTGGAATGATTTAGGATCAATGAATTTTTCCGTTTACGCCACTTGATAATAGGTTGATTGCCGTTGTTATCATAAACAACTCGAAACAGCGAAGCTGCCACTCCCATAATGACCAAAAGTTATCGCATTACAGCCTCTACGGGTATCCACAAGGGAGACCGTGACTATCAGCAGGACCAGGTCAGCTTGTTGAGCCATCACCGGGTTCCTGAGTGTATTTTAGGCATCGTGGCCGATGGAATGGGCGGTCGGAGCGGAGGACGCAAAGCATCCGACCAGGTGATGCTTACGGCAAAGCAGCTTTTTGACCGCTATTCACCTGATACAGACGACGGCCCTTCGATGCTCAGGCAGATTGTCGAAGAAGCTCATATTGTCATCAAGTTGACAGCGATTTCCTCAGAACAGGAACCCCACAGTACGCTGGCGGCGTTCCTGATTAATCCCAGGGGTGAATGCCATTGGGTGCACACCGGGGATTCGCGGATCTACCACTACCATGGCAGTAAGCTGGTCCACAGAACTGTGGACCACTCCTATGTTCAAACGCTGGTGGACAAAGGCGAGATCAGTGAGGAAGAAGCCAATAACCACCCACAGTCAAATATTCTCATGGGTTGCCTGGGAGCGGAAGAAGCCCCTCCGATTGCCCAGCATTGCATTCCAAAACTTCAGCCAGATGACGTGTTGATGGCTTGCAGCGATGGCGTCTGGCACTACTTCAACACCAGTGAAATGGGGTCTGCTTTGTCTATGCTGTCGCCACGCGAAGGCACCGAATTCCTGATTCAGAAAGCATGCAAGCGCGCACGGGGCGCAGGCGACAACTTGTCGCTGGTGATTGTCAAGTTCGAGGCGCTAGAGTAAGCCACCTCTGCTACTGGGGCAGGGGTAACGGTTTCGAGGCAGGTTTGACACGATTTTCCTGATCAGTTTTGTGTTGGGCTCGACGTTCCTGGGCCTGGATCTGACGGTCCTTGAATTTTCTTGCTTCTTCCACTGCAGTGGCCTGCTTGTCTGCGCGTCCCTGAATTCTTTTCTCGTGTTTTTCAAGCCGTACCGCTTTTGCATCGCGGGCTTCCACTTCATTCGCAACAGCGGCATTGTGCTGCTGTGCATTTTCCTGGTGACGCCCTTGCCGGCCTCGAAAATCTTCAATGGCTTGGGTACGGCGGTTGCTGTCCTGTTGCAAGCTTTCTGGAGATGACTTTTCCTGGCTTTTCCGAATCTGCTGTTCAGCCTTGCTTTTTCGCTCCGCGTCATTGAGCAAGATTTCCTGCCTCCTGAGGTTTGCCATGACGGCCCTGCGCCTGGCATTGACGTTCTCAAGACAATTGTTGACGGCAAATTTTTTGTAGCAGGCAGCATCTTCGCTCATGAAACCAGCTTCCAGTCTGTTCCGCTCGGTGGCAATAGCGACTCGCTGCGCGTCGATATCGGCAGTTTGAACGTTCACAGGACCGATTTGCGATGCGGCAAAACCACCTATCGTAAATAGCAAAGATGCAATGACGAAAGATTTCATGTCAACGTCGTATCCACCGTTCTGTGCTCCAGAGCCAGAAATTCCATGGACTGCATTTCATTGAGCCGCGAAACAGTTCGAGGAAACTCATGCATTAGAGGACCTTCGGTGTACAAAGCTTCAGGCGGCACAGCGGCAGAAAGAATCAGTTTTACCCGACGGTCGTACAGCACATCCACGAGCCATGTAAAACGCCGGGCTTCCGAGGCCATTCGGACCGGCATCCAAGGCACGTCACTGACCAAAACCGTATGGAACTGGGTTGCAATTTCAAGGTAATCATTCTGAGAACGCGGCCCTCCGCACAAAGTCTTGAAGTCAAACCATACCACTCCGCCTGCTTTTCGCCTTGACAGTATCTGTCTGGATTCGATCTGAAGCACCGGATTTTCATCCTGCGAGGCCGCGAGCCGGTTAAAAGTTTCCGTCATTTCGGCATCGGCCTCCGGACCTAGCGGAGAATGATAGAGCCTGGCCTGTTCCAGCGTGCGCCGGCGATAGTCGGTGCCATTGTCAACATTGATGACTTGCATATGCATCTTCAAGAGTTCAATAGCCGGAAGAATACGGTCCCGATGCAAGCCGTTGGGGTAAAGCTTGTCAGGATGAAAATTCGATGTCGTCACGAATCCAACGCCATTGTCAAACAGAGCCACAAGCATGCGATGAAGGATCATGGCGTCGGTGATGTCGGCTACATGAAATTCGTCAAAACAGATCAATTTGTACCGCTTCGCAATCCGCTTTCCCAGTGCATCCAGGGGATTGGAAGTGCCTTGCAGATCCAGCAGTTCGCGGTGGACTTCTCGCATGAATTCATGAAAGTGGAGCCGTACTTTTCGCTTGAGTGGCACTGCATTGAAGAAGCAGTCCATCAAAAAGCTTTTACCGCGCCCCACCCCTCCGAACATGTAAACACCACGCGGGATGGGCGGGCGATGGATCAGTTTCTTGAACGCATTTGACCTCTGCCCTTTATATGCTGCCCACTCTGTGGCGCAGCGCTCCAGCGCATCAATCGCAAGCAACTGGGCGGGGTCACTTGTATAGCCCCGTGCTGATAGTTCAGCGTCGTAAGCTGACCGAACCGGATTTGACACTGCGCTTAGCCCCTAGAAATTGAGCGTGCGCTTGTCAACAGCAAGCGCAGCCTCTTTAGTGGCCTCGCTCAGCGAAGGATGGGCATGGCAGATGCGGGCGATATCTTCACTGCTGGCGCGGAATTCCATCGCCACGACGCATTCGGCAATCAACTCACTGGCCATTGGTCCGACAATGTGGACCCCTAGGATTTCGTCGCTCGCGGCATCTGCCAGCATCTTGACCATGCCAGTGGTATCGCCCAGCGCCCTTGCCCGGCCATTGGCCATGAAAGGGAAAGAGCCGGACCTGTATGCACGTCCTTCTGCCTTCAGTTGTTCCTCGGTCTGGCCAACCCATGCAATCTCGGGACTGGTGTAGATCACCCACGGAATGGTGTTGAAATTGACATGGCCATGCTGGCCGGCAATGCGCTCAGCGACCGCCACACCTTCTTCTTCGGCCTTGTGCGCCAACATCGGACCGCGAACGACGTCGCCTACTGCCCACACATTGGGCAAATTGGTCTTGCAATTGCCGTCGACCACAATCGCACCGCGCTCATCCAGACTCAAGCCCACGGCTTGCGGGTTCAATCCGATGGTATTGGCAGTGCGGCCAATCGAAATGATGAGCTTGTCAACTTCCAGCATCTGCGCTTCGCCCTTGGCATCGGCATAAGCGATGGACACGCCATTATTGCCATTCTTGATCTCACCGACTTTTACCCCCAACTCAATTTTCAAGCCTTGCTTGGTGAATGCCTTGTGGGCCTCCTTGGCAACCTGCTGGTCAACCGCGCCGAGGAAAGTGGGCAACCCTTCCAAAATTGTCACGTTGGAACCCAGGCGACGCCAGACCGAACCCATTTCCAGACCAATGACGCCCGAGCCGATGACACCCAGTTTCTGGGGAACCGCGCCGATGCGCAGGGCACCGTCATTCGACAAAATGTTGACTTCGTCGAAAGGCGCACCCGGCAAGGCTCTGGCATTGGAGCCTGTCGCCACAATGATGTGCTTGCCAGAGATGGTTTCTTCTGCTGTGCCTGCGACTTTGACCTCGTAGATGCCATCCTTGACGGCAGCAAAAGAGCCGCGACCATGGAAAAAAGTGACCTTGTTCTTTTTGAACAGGTAAACGATGCCGTCGTTGTTTTGCTTGACGACCGTATCCTTGCGGCCAAGCATTTTCCCAACATCGAGACCCAGGCCTTTGACCTCAATGCCATGGTCGGCAAAGTGGTGGCCCGCATGCTCAAAATACTCCGAGGATTGCAGCAGCGCTTTGGAGGGAATGCAACCCGTATTGGTGCAGGTTCCACCAAGGGCAGGGCCGCCCTTGGCATTCTTCCACTCGTCAATACAGGCAACGTTAAAGCCCAGCTGGGCAGCGCGAATGGCCGCGATGTAGCCGCCGGGACCGCCGCCGATGACGATCACGTCAAATTGATTGGACATGTTCTTTTCCAGTAAATAGGGGGCAAGGGCGCGCAGCCGCATGGCTGTTGGCGCTGCCCCAACAGGGTTTAGATATCAAACAGCAGGCGGGCAGGATCTTCCAGCGCCTCTTTCATGGCGACCAAACCCAGCACGGCCTCACGGCCGTCAATGATGCGGTGGTCGTAGCTCATGGCGAGGTAATTCATTGGACGAATCACAATCTGGCCATTTTCGACCACCGCACGGTCCTTGGTGGCATGCACGCCCAGAATGGCGGACTGTGGCGGGTTGATGATCGGCGTTGAAAGCATCGAGCCAAAAGTGCCGCCATTGGAAATCGAGAAGGTGCCGCCGGTCATTTCTTCAATGCCCAGCTTGCCGTCCTTGGCTTTCTGGCCGAACTCAGCAATTTTCTTCTCAATCTCTGCAAAACTCATCTGGTCTGCATTGCGCAGTATCGGCACCACCAGGCCACGCGGCGAACCTACCGCAATGCCAATGTCAAAGTAGCCGTGATAGACGATATCGTTGCCATCGACCGATGCGTTGATCATCGGGAACTTCTTGAGCGCATGCACCGCAGCCTTGACGAAGAAGCTCATGAAGCCGATCTTGACGCCGTGCTCCTTGCTGAAGGCGTCCTGGAACTTCTTGCGCATTTCCATCACGGGCGCCATATTGACTTCGTTGAAGGTTGTCAAAATGGCATTGGTCGATTGCGACTGCAAAAGACGCTCAGCAATACGGGCGCGCAAGCGGCTCATGGGAACCCTCTGCTCGGGTCGGTCACCCAGGTCAGCAGCTTTCACTGGCGATGCCACTTTAGGCAAGGAAACGGTCGGCGCGCCCGTTGGTATTGCATTGACAGCTACTGTTTTAGGAGCTCCTGCAGCAGTCGCCCCCAGAACATCACCCTTGGTGACGCGGCCGTCCTTACCCGTGCCTGGTACCGTGCCGAGGACCAGGCTGTTGTCTGCCATCAACTTGGCAGCGGAGGGCATTGGAACGCCCGCCATGGAGCCGCCGGCAGATGAGACCGGTATGGATGCCGGCACGGAAGACGTCGTGGCTGAAGGCGCCGTCGCAGCGGGTGCAGTAGTGCCTGCATTGCCTTCGGTATCGATTCTTGCAATCACCTGGTCCGACACCACCGTGCCGCCATCGGCAACCACCAGTTCAACCAGCACGCCGGCTGAAGGCGCTGGTACCTCAAGGACGACCTTGTCGGTTTCAATTTCAATCAGGATTTCGTCAATCGCGATTGCGTCGCCCGCCTTCTTTTTCCATTGCAGCATAGTAGCTTCGGCTACGGACTCGGACAGTTGGGGAACTTTAATTTCAAGGATAGCCATTTTGATTCTTTCGAGTGTTTTCTTGTATTTCAGGAAATAAATTGACCCTTATTTGGTCAAGATAAAACCCCTCAACTTGGAAAATGCGCCGTCCACCAGCGCCTTTTGCTGTTCCTGATGCAGATGTGAATAACCGACGGCAGGGGAAGCCGACGCAGCGCGTCCCGAATAGCCCAACTTTTGGCCATCAAGCATGTTCTCATGGATGTAATGCTGCACAAAGAACCAGGCACCCTGATTTTGCGGCTCGTCCTGGCACCATACGATGTCCGTAGCGTTCGGGTACTTTTTCAGCTCACCAGCGAAAGCCTTGTGCGGGAAAGGATAGAGCTGCTCCACACGCAAAATCACGGCATCGTCAAACCCTTTTTCTTCACGCTTTTTCACCAGGTCGTAATAGACCTTGCCCGAGCAGGCAATGACGCGCTTGACCTTGTCGGCTCGTTTGGTGATTTCTTCCTTGTTTTCAGAAATAACAGTCTGGAAAGCGCCCTTGGTGAACTCGGACAGCGGCGAGGTCGCGTCCTTGTTACGCAACAGCGATTTCGGCGTCATGATGATCAGCGGCTTGCGCAGGTTGCGCACCATTTGGCGGCGCAGCACATGGAAAATCTGGCTGGCGGTGGTCGGCTGGACCACCTGCATGTTGGCATCAGCCGACAATTGCATGAAACGTTCAAGACGCGCCGAACTGTGCTCCGGGCCCTGACCCTCATAACCGTGTGGCAGCATCAGCGTGATGCCGTTGACGCGGCCCCACTTGACTTCGCCAGACGCGATGAACTGGTCAATCACTACCTGTGCGCCATTGGCGAAGTCGCCAAACTGCGCTTCCCATATCACCATGGTGCTGGGATCGTTGGACGCATAGCCATACTCAAAAGCCAGCACAGCTTCTTCCGAAAGGATCGAGTCGATGACGACAAACGGAGCCTGATTGTCCGCCACGTTCTGCAGCGGCACGTAGGTGCCCGTATCCCACTTTTCACGGCTCTGGTCGTGAATCACGGAATGGCGGTGCGTGAAAGTTCCCCGCCCGCAATCTTCACCTGACAGGCGCACCGGATAGCCGCTGGCCACCAAGGATGCAAAAGCCATGTGCTCGCCCATGCCCCAATCCACCGGAATGTCGCCCCGGCCCATCGCGGCACGGTCGTCGTACACTTTCTTGACCAGGTTATGCGGCGACACGGTTGCAGGAATGGTTGTGATCTTTGTGGCCAGTCGTTTCCACTCGGCCATGGGAATAGCGGTGTCGCCCGCATCGGTCCACTTCTTGCCAACGTAGGGACTCCAGTCCACGGCGTACTTGCTCTTGAAATTGGTCAGGACCGGATCGAACGTGCTCTTGCCTGCGTCCAGCGCGGCGCGCGTGGCCTTGACCATGTCGTCGCCCAGCGTTTCGCCAAAGCCTTGCGCCGTCAGCTTGTCGGCGTAGATGCGGCGCGTGCCAGGATGCTGCGCAATTTTTTTGTACATCAGCGGCTGGGTCAGCGCTGGAGTGTCTTGCTCGTTGTGGCCCAATTTTCGGAAGCAGATGATGTCAACCACGACATCTTTCTGGAATTCCATGCGGAACTCAAGCGCCAGCTGTGTCGCCAGTACCACCGCTTCCGGATCATCGCCATTGACGTGCAGCACAGGCGCTTCAATCATCTTGACAACGTCGGTGCAATACAAGGTGGAACGGCTGTCGCGCGGATCGCTGGTGGTAAAGCCAATCTGATTGTTAATGACCAAGTGGACCGTGCCACCCGTGGAATAACCACGGGTTTCAGCCAGTGCCAGTGTTTCCATGACCACGCCCTGCCCGGCAAACGCCGCGTCGCCATGCACCAGCACCGGCAACACCTGCAGGCCTTTCGGGTCGGCACGGCGGTCCATGCGGGCACGGACAGAGCCTTCGACCACCGGGTTCACGATTTCAAGGTGCGACGGATTGAACGCCAGCGACAGGTGAACCGGACCGCCAGGCGTCGTCACGTCAGAACTGAAACCCTGGTGATATTTCACGTCGCCGCTGGGCAGGTCTTCAGGCGCTGTATGGTCGAACTCGGCAAACAGGTTGGCCGGAACTTTCCCCAGGGAGTTGACCAACACATTAAGGCGCCCCCGGTGCGCCATGCCGATCACGATTTCCTGCACGCCGATTTCGCCGCCACGCTGGATCAACTCGTCCATGCTAGCAATGAAGCTTTCGCCGCCTTCCAGCGAAAAACGTTTCTGTCCAACATATTTGGTATGCAAGAACCGCTCAAGCCCTTCAGCTGCGGTGAGCCGGTCCAGAAGATGAAGCTTCTTTTCCTTGGTTAAATTCGGTTTGCTGCGTATGCTTTCGAGCTTTTGCTGCCACCAGCGCTTCTGATTCTGGTCGGTGGCGTACATGTATTCGGCGCCGATCGTACCGCAATAAGTTTCGCGAAGTGCATTGAGCAATTCCCGAAGGCTCATGGTTTCCTTGCCAAAGAATGTGTTGCTGGTATTGAACACAATCTCCTGGTCGGCATCGGTGAAACCGTAAAAAGCGGGGTCCAGTTCGGGAATGTTGTCACGCTCGGCACGCTTGAGTGGATCAAGATCGGCCCAGCGCGCACCGACGTTGCGGTACGCAGCAATCAACTGCTGAACGGAGGTGCGCTTGCGGCCCATTTCAGAGTCTGCACCGCTGGCAACCACAACCTTGGTTTGCCCTTGCTTGGCCCGCTCGGCAAAGGCATTGACCACCGGCAAATGTGGAACGTCCTTGGCGTTGCTGCCATCGGTTGCCGCAACATGCTGAAGCGCATCAAAATATTCGCGCCAGTTGTCGGTCACACTCCCGGGATTGGCAAGGTAGTTTTCGTACATCTCTTCGACATAAGGCGCATTGCCGCCAAAAAGATGGGTATTGCCTTGATAGGCTGTATAGACAGACGCAGATGACTGCGAGTTTGAACTCATATCCGCTGACCTCCGTTTCCCTTAGGGAAACATTAGCTGGTTAAAGCTTGGTTGATTAACCTTCCGCAACACGGCTGAACCGATTAGCGGATGCGACTGTGGCAAGGAAGGACCTTCAGAAACAAGAAGGATTGTGCCACTTTGCTGCCGTATCTGGAATATTGTCACTGACTTTGAAGTGGACCCGGAATTTAGGACAGGTGTTTAAGTGGGACACTGCCTAGTGTCGCGTCATGATGTAGTTGTCGGGTAAAGCCTTTTGAGCTTGGTGCGGGCATCCTTGGTCGTGAACTGCCAGTTGACTTTGGCCTGAAGGTTGTCGCGGCGGCTCTGCCAGGCGGCGACCTCGCTTCGCACCATCTCGATGCTGTCGATGCGCCGATCCAGGCACTGGCTCACCATGACGTTGATTTCGATCTCGGCCATGTTCAGCCAGCTGCCATGCTTGGGCGTGTAAACGAATTCAAAGCGGTCCCACAGCGCCTTGGCCTCCTCGGGGGCAAACGCCTCATACAACGAGCCCGGCGTGTGCGTGTTCAAGTTGTCCATTACCAGCGTGATGCGCTCGGCGTCGGGGTAGTTCGCAGCGATGTCCTGCACGAACACGGCCCAGTCTGCTTTGGTACGGCGCTCGGTGACCTGGGTCAGGCGCCGCCCGGCCAGCGGCTCGCTGGCCATGAAGACGTTGCACACGCCGCAGCGCTCGTACTCGTAGTCATGGCGCTCGGGCCGGCCAGGCGCCGCGGCAATCGGCTCGCGCGTCTCGCGAATGAGCTGGCGGGGCGTCCCATCCATGCACACCACGGGGTTCTTTGGGTCGTAGGGGCGGCTGTAGATGTCCAGCACCTTTTCCATAGCGGCCACGAAGGCGGCGCTGGCCTGCGGGGCAATCACCCAGCCGATCTTCCTCCAGGGCTTGAGCTCGTTTTTTTCAGCGCCCGCCGCACCGTCTCGTGGGACACGCTGTCCACCAATTCGAGCTCGACCAGCCGATCGGCCAGCAGGCGCAGCGACCAGCGGGCCTGACCTTCAGGGGGCGCCGAGCAACTCAGGGCCAGCAGCTGCGCCTCCAGCCGGCCATCGATCTTCAGCGCGTACTCGCATTTGGCGGGCTGGCGGTTCAACGTCAACTCCAGGCCTTCGAGAACAAACTTCTTTTTGACCCGGTCCACCTTGCGCTCGCTCACGCACAGCATGGCTGCGATGTCGCAGGTGAGGGCGTTCAGTGCGCTCCCCCGCTTGGTCGCAGTTGAGCAGTATCAAGGCATTGATGACTTTGGATGCTGCGTGCGTGCCTTTGCCTGCGATGCCCTGCAACTCGGCTCTTTCCTGCTCTGACAAGGTGACTTTGTAATGTTCCATTCCCCATTGTCCACGTCAAATTTCTCATGACGCGACACTAGGCGCCTGCGTTGATCAACACTGCGCCCAAGCCGTCAGCGTAGCCTTGGTGAATGCGCTCGCACATCGCGCCTTCGCTCTTGGTCTGAAAGGCCTCGATCGTGGCGCCGAGTTCCTGAGCCAGGGTGCTAAGGCCGGCATTGATTTCATCCAGCGTGATGGTGCCGAACTGCTTGGGGTCGAGCTTATCGTCACGGCTTAGCGGGCCATCCACCATCTTCGACAGCCCTGTCGCCGTTACCGCACCAAACGTGCTCAGAAAATAGTCAGCGCGCAACTCCGGTTCGGAATTTTTCATTCCGGTACCCCTGAAATCTTTAGACTATCAAAATCTTCTGCGCTGCGTAAAGTCCGTTAAATTATTCCCACTCGATGGTTGCAGGCGGCTTGCTGCTGACATCGTAAGTGACGCGATTGATGCCGCGCACTTCATTGATAATGCGGCCGGAAACCTTTTTGAGCAGTGGATAGGGCAGCTCGGCCCAGTCGGCCGTCATGAAGTCGCTGGTTTGCACGGCGCGCAGTGCCACCACATACTCATACGTACGCCCATCTCCCATCACACCGACGCTTTTCACTGGCAAAAATACCGTGAAGGCCTGGCTGGTGAGGTCGTACCACGTCTTGCCGGTTTCCGCATCCTTGAAATTTCGCAACTCTTCGATGAAGATGGCGTCGGCACGCCGCAGCAGATCGGCATAGTTCTTCTTGACTTCACCCAGGATACGCACGCCCAGCCCCGGCCCCGGGAAGGGATGGCGATACACCATGTCGTGCGGCAGGCCCAGAGCCACGCCCAGCTCGCGCACCTCGTCCTTGAACAGTTCACGCAGCGGTTCAAGCAGCTTCAGGCCCAACTGCTCGGGCAGACCACCGACGTTGTGATGGCTCTTAATGGTGACGGCTTTCTTGCTCTTGGCGCCTCCCGACTCGATCACGTCCGGGTAAATGGTTCCCTGGGCCAGCCATTTCGCACCCTTGTAGGCGCCGTCCAGCCCCGCCTTGAGCCGGGCGGCTTCTGCCTTGAACACCTCGACAAACTCACGTCCGATGATCTTTCGTTTGGCTTCAGGGTCGCTGACGCCGGCAAGGTGGCCCAGGAACTGGTCGGCGGCATCGACGCGAATCACCTTGGCATGTAGCTTGCCTACAAACATCTCCATCACCATATCACCCTCGTTCAGCCGCAGCAGGCCGTGGTCGACAAACACGCAGGTGAGCTGGTCGCCGATGGCACGGTGAATCAGCGCAGCAGCCACCGAGGAATCGACGCCGCCCGACAAGCCCAGAATGACCTCCTCATCGCCGACCTGCTGGCGGATTTTTTCGACCGCCTCGGCGATGTAGTCGCCCATGACCCAGTCAGGACGGGTACCGCAAACGTCCAGCACAAAGCGGTTGAGGATGGCGGCGCCCTGCTTGGTGTGCGTGACTTCAGGATGAAACTGCAGACCGTAAAAATGCCTTTCCTCGTCCGCGATGCCGGCAATCGGGCAACTGGAGGTAGAGGCCATGAGCTTGAAGCCTGGCGGCATTTCAGTCACCTTGTCGCCATGGCTCATCCAGACCGTGAGCATGCCCTGCCCTTCAGGCGTGGTGAAGTCCGCGATGTCCTTGAGCAAAGCCGTGTGGCCGCGCGCCCGGACATCGGCATGTCCGAATTCGCGTTTGTGGCCGCCCTCGACCTTGCCGCCCAGCTGATGCGCCATGGCCTGCATGCCGTAGCAGATGCCCAGCACCGGAATACCCAGCCCAAACACCGACTGCGGTGCCTTGTCGGTAGCTTCTTCATAAATGCTGGCGTGGCTGCCCGACAAGATGATGCCCTTGAGGTTGCCGTCCTTAGCATAATCGCGAAGCCAGTCGTCGGTCACATCGCAGGGATGAACTTCGCAGAAAACATGGGCTTCGCGGACCCGGCGTGCGATCAGTTGGGTGACCTGTGAGCCAAAATCGAGAATGAGAATTTTTTGGTGCTGCATGAAAAACGCCTCGGGCGAAAAGTTCAGTCAAAAAAAGAAAAAGGGCGTCTGCCTCCAGACGCCCAGCATGCGTGGAACAAGCTTCAGTCAGCGCGGTAGTTCGGCGCTTCCTTGGTGATCTGCACGTCATGCACATGACTTTCGCGGATGCCTGCGGAAGTGATCTCGACAAACTCGGAGTGGTTGTGCATTTGCTCGATCGTGGCGCAGCCGCAGTAGCCCATGCTGGCGCGCAATCCACCGGCCATCTGGTAAATGATGGCGACCATCGAGCCTTTGTAAGGAACGCGGCCTTCGATGCCCTCGGGCACCAGCTTGTCGGCATTCGGGTTGCCGGTGCTGGACTCCTGGAAGTAACGGTCGGCGCTACCCTGCTGCATGGCGCCAATGCTGCCCATGCCGCGGTAGCTCTTGTAGCTTCTTCCCTGGAACAGGATGACTTCGCCGGGCGCCTCTTCGGTGCCGGCAAACATGCCCCCCATCATGACCGTGCCAGCGCCAGCCGCGATGGCCTTGGCAATGTCGCCGCTGTAGCGAATGCCGCCGTCGGCAATCAGGGGAACGCCGGAGCCGCGCAAGGCGGTCGCGACGCTGTCGATGGCCATGATCTGCGGCACGCCAACGCCCGCGACGATGCGGGTGGTGCAGATGCTGCCCGGACCAATGCCAACCTTGACCGCATCCGCGCCAGCCTCGACCAGCGCCAGTGCAGCTGCACCAGTGGCAATGTTGCCACCGATCACGTCAATATGCGGATAGTTCTGCTTGACCCAGCGTACCCGGTCAATCACGCCTTTGCTGTGGCCGTGCGCGGTGTCCACGACGATGGCGTCGACGCCGGCACGGACCAGTGCCTCGACACGCTCCTCGGTCCCCTCGCCCACGCCGACAGCCGCACCCACGCGCAGCTTGCCATGCAGGTCGCGGGCGGCATTCGGAAAGGTGGTCTGCTTGGTGATGTCCTTGACAGTGATCAGGCCCTTGAGCTCGAACTCGTCATTGATCAGCAGTACGCGCTCCAGGCGGTGCTTGTTCAGCAGCGCCTTGGCGTCGGCCAGCGTGGCCGTGTCGGGCATGGTGATCAGGCGATCGCGCGGCGTCATGATGGTGCTGACCGGCACATCCATGCGCGACTCGAAGCGCATGTCGCGCCCGGTCACGATGCCGACCACCTTGCCACCATCAATCACCGGAAAGCCGGAAATGCCGAGTTGTTCACTCAGTGCCATCACCTGCCGCACCGTGTGCGTCGGGGTGATGACAACCGGGTCGCGCAATACGCCACTTTCGTAGCGCTTGACGCGGGAGACCTCAGCCGCCTGCTGCTGGGGTGTGAGGTTTTTGTGAACTATGCCGATGCCCCCCTCCTGCGCAATGGCAATGGCCAGCCGCGCTTCGGTGACCGTGTCCATGGCGGCCGAAACAAGCGGCAGATTCAGGCGGATATTGCGGGAGAACTGGGTGGAAAGCAGGGCGTCCTTGGGAAGGACCTGGGAGAACGCTGGCACCAACAATACGTCGTCGAAGGTGAGCGCTTTGCCGAGTAGGCGCATAGAGAAAGCTCCAAAAACTCGATTGTACCTTTGCCCTCGGTGCGCGACGTACCGACCCTCGCCGTCCAGGCTTGCGAGTCCTTAGGGTTCAGCATCGCCAGCAAACGCGCAAGGCCTTGAGACACAAGGATACACTTTCACCATGGACTTCAAATTTCTGACACGAACCGTGGTTCTGGCCATGACCGGTAGCGTTGTGATGGTTTCCGCACATGCCCAATGGCAATGGCTAGACAATGACGGCCGAAAGGTATTCAGCGATCGGCCCCCACCGCCACACATTCCGCAGAAAAGCATTCTGAAGGAGCCTGGATTCAAGGCGCCCCGTCCTTTTCAGGGAGTGGCTTCCGGTACGCCAGTTCCAGCGGTATCAGCGCCTGCTGCCAATGCCAGCATGCCCAAGCTTTCGGGCAGGGATGCAGAACTAGAAGCCCGAAAAAAACAGGCTGAGGCCCTGGAAGAAAGTAAAAAGCAGGCTGAGGCGGAAAAGCTTGCCAGCGCCAGAGCCGAAAACTGCGAACGCGCAAAGAAAGGCCAAGCCACGCTAAAGTCCGGCGTACGCATTGCGATCACCAATGCAAAGGGAGAACGCGAATTCATGGATGATGGCGCCCGGTCGGTGGAAACCAAGCGCCTGCAAAGCATTGCCGATAGCGACTGCGCCAAGTAAGGTGCTTGCCCCCTTGTCGATTCAGTAACCGGCTTTTGCGCCAGGCCGTTTGTGGGTGAACAACCCCGCGCTTTTAGCCCCCTGACGGTCAAAACGCTCGCGCCTGGCGGTTTTTGGATCGACACGCAACCCCCGGTAAATCTCTATCCGGTCCTTGTCTGCCAGTAGATGATCGAGCCGAATTTTTCGTCCCCAGATGCCCGCCAGCAGCTTGTTTTCCGCAAGCGCCGGAAATTCTTTGAAGATGCCGCAAGCCGCAAGCGCTTGAATTACGCTTGCGCCCGGCTCAAGCTCAAGCATCCACTCCCTGACCTGTCGGGAGACAGGTGAATAAACCAGCGTGATGTTCAGGCGCAAGCCCTCTTTGGGTGGCTCAGGCGTCGCCATAGACATGCGATGCCCGCTTGACGAAGGCATCCACCAGGTTGCCTGCGATCTTGTCAAACACCGGTCCGACCAGCGCTGCCAGTGTTGCGTTGTCAAAGGCATAGCTCAGGGTGAACTCGACCTTGCAGGCGCGCTGGCTTCCATCGCCCAGAGGCAGGAAGCTCCAGTCTCCTTCCAGCCTGGAAAAAGGTCCTTTGATCAGTTTGAGGCTGACCTTCTGGTCGGGCTCATGCCGGTTGCGGGTGGTGAAGCTCTGGCGTATGCCGGCAATGGAAATCCCGACCTTGGCCACCATGCCCTGAGCCGTTTCCTCTTCCACCGAAGCGCGGTCGCACCAGGGTAAAAACTGCGGATAGCTGGCAACATCGGTCACCAGCGCAAACATTTCAGCGGGGCTGTACCAGATAAGAACGGACTTGTGAACGGTTTTCATACAATCTAAGGCTGGGGGCAATTGTATGAGCCACAAGTGCTGCTTCGCCCCTCTGCTCCACTATCTTAGCCATGGTCACCAAAGAAGCACATTCCTCCAAAAAACCAGCCGCAGCCTCTTCAGGCAAACCGGCGGGCAAACCCGCAGCCAATCTCTCACCCAAAGCAGCCGCCGCGGCCGTGCGCATTGCCGACAACAAGAAGGCCACGTTCAATTACCACATTGAGGAACGGTTTGAAGCCGGCATGGTGCTGGAAGGCTGGGAAGTCAAGTCGGTGCGCGAAGGCAAGGTACAACTCACTGACGGCTATGTGGTGATCAGGGGTGGCGAGTTGTTCATCATTGGCTGCCAGATCAACCCGCTGGGCACAGCCTCCACCCATATCCGGCCCGACTCGGTACGTACCAAGAAGCTCTTGATGCACAAGGAAGAGATTCGCCGCCTGATTGGCAAAACCGAGCAGAAGGGTTTCACGCTGGTTCCGCTGAACATGCACTGGAAGGCAGGCAAGGTGAAGTGCGAGATCGGCCTGGCCAAGGGCAAGGCGGAGCATGACAAGCGCGACACCATCAAGGACCGTGAAGGAAAGCGCGAGGTGGACCGGGCCATGAAGTCGAGAAACCGCTAAAGGCACAACGCAAAGGCGCCAGAAAAATAGTTTTTCGAGATGGAATAAACAAACCATGAAAAGTGTTTATCCGGGTGCAGCCACTTGCTGCGCAACACCACCGGAGAAACTTCATGAAAATGTTGTCCATTGCGTTTCTGAGCGCCGCATTGCTGGGCGGATGTGCCATCATGGCAGCGAGCAGCCCCGCCACCGTCACCGTCGCCGATGGCGTGCTCGTCGGTCCCAACGGCATGACGCTGTACATATTCGACAAGGATGCCCTGACAACGGGAAATCGGTTTGCAACGACCCCTGCGCCACCAATTGGCCACTCTTGACGGCTGTCGATACAGCCCAGGGCGCCGGCGACTCCCAGGCCTTCGTGCGTCAGGCTTCGGTGGCCTATGCGGTGTTTTCGCCTGAAGTCCGCCATCCCGGTGGAAGTCACCGCCGCGCAGCAGGAGCACCTGATGCAGTGGCTGTCCAAACGCTTCGGCAAACCCCTGAAGATTCCTGTATTGGTCGCGCAACGTTATGAACTGGTGGGCGGCGGGCTGCTGCCCGGCGATGACGGCGCCCGCGCCCAGTTCATGTTCCAGAATCCGGCAGGTTCACGCGTGACGCCCTACCTAGGCGGACTCGATGGCGACCCGCTGCCACATTCATCCGCAGCGCCCAAAACAGATGTTGGGCAAACCGCTTTCCGCTACAGCGCAGAAGGTGCGGAAGGATCCTTTTACTGGGTCGATCAGGGTTTTGGCTATGCGCTGAGCGGTGCGGTGCCACGTGAGGAATGGATACGGCTGGCGCAACTTGTTTACCAGCAGTGTTGAATCGCTTTCGCAGGAATCCGCTGGCAGCAATGCCTGAAAGCCTACAGACCCCGCAGCGGATGCGCATCGGCAGCCCATGGGCTGGCGAAAAACGCATCGGCCATGCCGGGCTTCACGTCCTCGATGCGCGCAGGCTTCCATTGCGGCTGGTAGTCCTTGTCCACCGCCAACGCGCGAATTCCCTCAACGGTTTCGCTTTGCAGACCGGAACGCAGGTGAAAGCACTGATGCACCATGTCGCGCTCCATGCGAAGGACATCGGCCAGCGTCATGCTGCGGGCGCGGCGAATCTGCTCCAGTGTCACATGCAGCATCAGCGGGGAGCGCTTGCGCAGCACCCCGGCCATCCGGGCCGCCCATCGGTCGTCCTTGGATTTTTCAAGCGCATCGACGATGTGCTTGACCCGCAACAATGAGAAAAATGCATCAATCTGGTCTGTTGCGCAGGCGGGGCGGTCACTGTCAGCTATGAATTTTGATGCAACCCATTGATCGGCTGCTGCCGCCGAAGCAAGCGACACCGTGCCCAGTTCTGTCCACAGCGCCGGAAAGTCAGCCGCGTCCAGTCTGACATCGGCCAGTCCATAGCCGATGGCCTCGTCGGCACCAATGACTTCTCCGGTCAACGCCAGGTATTCACCCACATGGCCAGGGCAGCGGCTCAGGAAATAGCCGCCGCCCACGTCGGGAAACAGGCCGATATTCGTCTCGGGCATGGCCATTTTGGTGCGCTCGGTGACGATGCGTACCCGCGCGCCCTGGCTAAGGCCCATGCCGCCGCCCATCACCACGCCGTCCAGGAAAGCTATGTAGGGCTTGGAATAAGTCTGGATCAGATGGTTGAGCTGGTATTCCTCGGTGAAGAACTCGTCCAGCGCGGCATCGCCAGCCAGCGCCGCCTGGTGAAAAAACCGGATGTCGCCGCCGGCACAAAAACCACCGAACAGGCTGTCAGGCGTTCCGGGGCGGCCCAGCTTGTTGGTACCGCGAATCGCCACCAGCCGCACGCCCGGATCGTCCTGCCAAGCGTGCAGAATGCCAAGCAGGTCGCGCACCATGGGCAGCGACAGGGCATTGAGCGCCTTGGGCCGGTTCAGCGTGATCAGCCCGGCATTGCCCCGGCGCTCGGCCAGCACGTCGCCGGCCGCATCGATTTTGTTGATTTCTGTTGTCATGCTCTCTGTCTCCATCCAATCACTTCATTCACCACCAGCGCGCCAATCACCAGCGAACCGCCGGTCAGCACGCTGGAACCCGGCACCTCGCCGGCGCCCATCCAGGCCAGCAGGATGCCAAAAATCACTTCCAGCAAGGCCAGCAGGGCCACCTCGGGCGCCTTGAGCACGCCGGCGCACCGCACCGCCAGCACGCACGGAATCGCCAGCTGGAACAGGCCGAGCAGCGCCAGCAGGCCGATGTCGTGTGGCGTCGCAGAAAAGGGAAACGCCAGCGGCAAGGTCGCCAGCGACGACAGCACCGCCCCGATCAGCACTGCAGGCACCAGGTCGATCTTCTGGGCATGGGCGCCGCCATGCTGTACCACCGTCCAGTTGCAGGCCCCCGCCAGCGGCACCATCAGCGCCACCAGCGTGCCGGCCAGCTTGCTGCCCAGGTCCATCTGACCGGCATACATCCAGGCAATGCCGGCGCTGGCCAGCGCAATCGCCACCCAGGTCCGCGCCGGAATCCTGTAGCCGATAAAGACATTCGCCATCAGGGCCGTGATGAATGGGCCAAGCGCCATCGTCACCAGTACATTGGCAACAGTGGTCAGCGTCAGCGCTACCATGAAGGCCGTGAACATCACGCTCCAGCAGATGCCGGACAGCCACAGTGCCTTGCCGCCATGACGGATTTTCATGAAAACCGCCCGCCCCTGGAAAAAAGGCAGGATCACCAGCAGCGACGCCAGCGTGAAAAAGCTGCGCCAGAAGGTCACTTCAAAGCTGCGAGCGGCCTCCAGCTGCCGCGTCACCACGCCGGCGGTGGACCACATCAAGGTCACCAACACCATCACAGCCACCGCCCGGGAATGCGTCAACTTCATCAAAAACCCTGTAGCCAGGTTAAAAAAAAGGCCGCTGGCGATTGGTGCGCGAGCGGCCCGGTTTCCAATTGCTCCACGCTGCTACCAGCCATGGCCGCCTGCAAACACCAGCCAGCCACATGCAGCGGCAAGCGTGAAGTCCGATTTCCCCAGCAGGGGCCGCGACACCGGCTTCGCCGGGCCGCAGGCGCAGCGCCCCCTCGGGGGGCAGCGCAGCACACGAAGTGGCAAGCGTGGGGGCTTCTTACCTACCGGAGCGCTTGCGCTCGCTTTCGGTCAGGTAGCGTTTGCGCAGGCGAATCGACTTGGGCGTGATTTCGACCAGTTCGTCGTCCTCGATGAACTCGACGCCGTATTCAAGCGTGCATTCGATCGGCGGCGTGATCTTGATCGCGTCTTCCTTACCGGACACGCGGAAGTTGGTCAACTGCTTGGTGCGCGTGGCGTTGACCACCAGGTCGTTGTCACGGCTGTGGATGCCGACGATCATGCCTTCATACACCGGGTCGTTGGCGCGCACGAACATGCGGCCCCGGTCATCGAGCTTGCCCAGCGCGTAGGTAAAGATTTCACCGGCGTCCATGGAAATCAGCACGCCGTTCTTGCGCCCGCCGATATCGCCCTTGTGGGGCTCGTAGCAGTCGAAAATATTGGCAATCAATCCGGAGCCGCGCGTCAAGTTCAGGAATTCGTTGGTGAAACCGATCAGGCCACGCGCCGGAATACGATACTCAAGGCGCACACGGCCACGGCCGTCCGGGTCCATGTTGACCAGTTCGCCTTTGCGTTCGCCCAATGCCTGCATCACGCCGCCCTGGTGTTGCTCTTCGATGTCGGCAGTTACCAGCTCGATCGGCTCATGCTTTTCACCGTTCACGTCCTTCATCACGACGCGCGGCTTGGACACGGCCATCTCAAAACCTTCGCGGCGCATGTTTTCCAGCAAAATGGTCAGGTGCAGTTCACCCCGGCCCATGACTTCGAAAATGCCTTCTTCGTCGGTTTCCTTGACGCGCAATGCCACGTTGTGCTGCAGTTCCTTTTGCAGGCGGTCCCAAATCTGGCGGCTGGTGACGTACTTGCCTTCTCGGCCAGCCAGCGGGCTGGTGTTGACGCAGAAGTTCATGGTCAGCGTCGGCTCATCAACCTTGAGCATGGGCAACGGCATGGGAGTGACGGGGTCGGTGATGGTCACACCAATGCCGATGTCGGTCAGGCCGTTGATCAGCACGATTTCGCCGGGGCCGGCTTCAGTCGCCTGCACACGCTCCAGACCCTGGAAGGTTAGAACCTGGTTGACGCGGCCCTTGACGGGCTTGCCGTCCGGGCCTTCCATCACGACCACGTCCATCATCGGCCGGATCGTGCCCTGGCTAATCCGGCCCACGCCGATGCGCCCGACGAAGGTTGAAAAGTCGAGCGCCGAAATCTGCAGCTGCAGCGGTGCGTCAGGATCGCCCTTTTGGGCAGGCACGTGCTTGAGCACGGTGTTGAACAAAGCCGACATGTCGGGGCCCCACTGCTCACCCTGCTCACCCTCTTCCAGTGAAGACCAGCCATTGATGCCCGAGGCATAGACCACGGGAAAATCGAGCTGTTCATCGGTGGCACCGAGCTTGTCGAACAAGTCGAACGTGGCATTGATCACCTTGTCGGGATTGGCGCCTGGCTTGTCCACCTTGTTGACCACCACGATAGGCTTGAGGCCCAGGGCCAGCGCCTTCTTGGTCACGAAGCGGGTCTGGGGCATCGGCCCTTCCTGCGCATCGATCAACAGCACGACGCCGTCAACCATGGACAGCGCGCGCTCGACTTCGCCGCCGAAGTCGGCGTGGCCCGGGGTATCGACGATGTTGATGTGCGTGCCTTCCCAGGTCACGGCGCAGTTCTTGGCCAGGATGGTGATGCCACGCTCTTTTTCAATGGCGTTGTTGTCCATCACGGTATCGACGACCTTTTCATGGTCGGCAAAGGTGCCGGACTGGCGCAGCAACTGGTCGACCATGGTGGTCTTGCCATGGTCAACGTGGGCGATGATGGCGATGTTACGGATCTGTTTATGACTCATGGTGGACTTTCTGGGAACTTGAAAATGGGACTTGGGAATTAATGTTGAAAAGAGCCGGCTTCCATGGGGTCGGAGGCTGCGGCCACGGAAACTGGCGTTAAAACTTCGGTAGTGCGCCGGGACGATTGCAGGATGTCCTGAACTTCAATCGGGCTCAGCAAACGCTGGGGGATCAATTCGTCGGCGCAAATATGGGCTGAACCCAGAAATGCAGCAGGCTCGCTGCCATAAACCTGCACCAGCGACGCATCGGCGCCCCACTGTCCCCGGCGACGCAAACCACTTAAGAAACGTCCGGCATTATCGGCGTCCAGCGTGACAGACGGGTAATCCGCTACCAACGACTGCGGGGGCAACAAACAGGCATCGCGTTCGGCTTCGGTCATCGCTTCCAGCGCTGCCAGCGTCACGCATTGCGCAGCCACAAAACCGCCGGTCTCGATACGGCGCAGCGAACCCAGGTGCGCGCCGCAGCCCAGGGCTTCGCCGATGTCTTCGCCGAGCGTGCGAATATACGTTCCCTTGCTGCAGTTCACTATTATTTTAATAGCTGCTTGCGCCCGTGGATCATGCGCGAGGGCCATATTTAGCTTGAAAATCGTGATGTGGCGCGCTTCCCGCTTGACCTCAATGCCCTTGCGGGCATATTCATACAGCGCCTTGCCGTCTTTCTTCAGGGCTGAATACATCGGCGGCACCTGCGCCAGCGGACCCGTGAAGCGCCGGGTGATCGATTCCAGCAGTTCAGGCGTGATTTCGGGCACTGGGCGGGTTTCAATCACTTCGCCTTCGGCATCGGCCGTGGTGGTCTTCTGGCCCAGCAGCAGCACGGCTTCATAGGTCTTGTCCGCCTCAAGCTGCAGCTGGCTGAACTTCGTGGCGGCGCCAAAGCACAGCGGCAGCACGCCGGTGGCCAGCGGGTCGAGCGTTCCGGTGTGGCCGGCTTTTTCAGCACGCAGAAGCCATTTGGCCTTTTGCAGCGCCTGGTTGCTCGACAGACCCAGCGGCTTGTCGAGCAGCAGCACGCCGTGGACGGGACGTCGCTGGATTTTCTGGCGGAAGGAAGTTGTTGGCGTCATAAGCTTTGACAGGCTCGGCGCGCGGGCTGGCCCGAACGCTCGGTGGCACCGTTGCCCCCGAGCCTGTCAAAGGGGAACGGCGCAAAGTTAGTCCTGGGCGCGAGAAGAAACCGCCTTGGCAATCAAGGCGTTCAGATCGGCCGCACGTTCGGTCGTCTGGTCGAAATGGAAATGCAGCGTTGGCACGGTGTGGGTCATCAAGCGCTTGAACAGGCCGTTGCGCAGGAAGCCTGCCGCCTGGTTGAGCGCGATTTCGCACTCTTTCGGGTCGCCGACCAGCACGCTGAAATAAATCTTGGCATGGGCATAGTCAGGCGTGACCTCGACCGACTGGACCGTCACCATGCCGACGCGCGGGTCCTTCAACTCGCGCGCGATCAGTTCCGTCAGATCACGCTGGATCTGGTCGGCCACGCGAAAGCTGCGGTTGGGAGTAGATGATTTTTTACGCATGTATTGGGGATCTGAAGTTGCAGTCCTTGTTTCGAGCAGGCCATTCGACAGCTTTAGGGCTAGCGAATGGCCATACGCTTACAAAGTCCGGGCCACTTCCTTGATTTCGAAGAACTCGAGAATGTCACCGACTTCGATGTCGTTGTAGTTCTTCAGGTTCAAGCCGCACTCGAATCCTTCCTTGACTTCCTTCGCATCGTCCTTGAAACGCTTGAGCGAGTCGAGTTCACCAGTGAAGATGACCACGTTCTGGCGCAGCAGGCGCAACTTGGCGGTGCGGCGGACCACACCGGCGGTGACCATACAGCCGGCAATCGAGCCGATCTTGCTGACCTTGAAGATGTTGCGAATCTCGGCATTGCCGATGATTTCTTCCTTCTTATCGGGCGTGAGCATGCCGGACATGGCAGCCTTGAGTTCGTCCACCGCGTCATAAATGATCTGGTAGTAACGAATGTCAATGCCGTTGTTCTCGGCCTGTTTGCGCGCCTGGGCATCGGCCCGGGTGTTGAACCCGATCAGCACGGCCTTCGAAGCGATTGCCAGATTCACGTCGGATTCGGAAATACCGCCAACGCCCGAGTACACCAGCTGGACCTTCACTTCGTCGGTAGACAGCTTGAGCAGCGACTGGGCCAGCGCTTCCTGCGAACCCTGCACGTCAGCCTTGATGATGATGGGCAGGAGCTTGACTTCGCCGGCATTGATGTCGGAAAACATGTTCTCCAGCTTGGACGCCTGCTGCTTGGCCAGCTTGGTGTTGCGGAACTTGCCGGCGCGGTAGGTGGCGATTTCGCGCACGCGGCGCTCGTCGGTCATGACCATGAAGTCGTCGCCAGCTTGCGGCACTTCCGTCAGGCCCTGGATTTCGACTGGAATCGAAGGACCTGCCGTCTTGATCGGCTTGCCGTTTTCGTCGAGCATGGCGCGCACGCGGCCATAGGTCGAGCCTGCCAGCACCACGTCTCCCGCCTTCAGCGTACCGGACTGGACCAGCACGGTGGCAACCGGGCCACGGCCCTTGTCGAGGCGCGCTTCGATCACCAAGCCCTTGGCCAGGGAATCGACCGACGCCTTGAGTTCAAGCACTTCGGCCTGCAGCAGCACCTGCTCCAGCAGGTTGTCGATGCCGGCGCCAGTGTGGGCCGAGACTGGCACGAACGGCGAGTCACCGCCAAACTCTTCGGGCACCACGCCTTCGGTGACCAGTTCACCCTTGACGCGTTCCAGGTTGATTCCGGGCTTGTCGATCTTGTTGATTGCCACGACGATCGGAACGCCAGCGGCACGGGCGTGCTTGATGGCTTCCTTGGTCTGCGGCATCACGCCGTCGTCTGCAGCAACCACCAAGATCACGATGTCGGTGGCCTGCGCACCACGGGCACGCATGGCGGTGAACGCCTCGTGGCCCGGGGTGTCGAGGAAGGACACCATGCCGCGCGGGGTTTGCACATGGTAGGCGCCAATGTGCTGGGTGATGCCGCCGGCTTCACCGGATGCCACCTTGGCGCGCCGGATGTAGTCGAGCAGCGAAGTCTTGCCATGGTCAACGTGGCCCATGACGGTGACCACCGGTGCGCGCGGCAGTGCCTCGGCCTGCTGACCCTGCACGTCGTCATCGGTGAAGGCTTCCGGATCGTCCAGTGCGGCAGTGAGTGCCTTGTGGCCCATCTCTTCCACCACGATCATGGCGGTGTCCTGGTCCAGCGGCTGGTTGATGGTGACCATCTGGCCCAGCTTCATCAAATGCTTGATGACCTCGGACGACTTCACGCTCATCTTGTGCGCCAGTTCGCCCACGGTGATGGTTTCGGGCACATGGACCTCGATCACCTTGAATTCGGTCGGCGCAACGAAGTTCGATTCCGGACGCACGTCGCGTCCACCGCTGCGACGGCCACGCGGGCCAGGACGGAAATTGCCGCGACCCGGCACCACCGGAGCGCCACGACTCGGAATGCCTTTTTTCTTGGCCGCGTCATCTTTCCAGGTCGAAGACAGGTTCTCGGACTTGACTTCCTTTTTGCCAGCGGCGCCTGCAACAGCGGGTGCACCTGCGGCACCCGTAGCCGCAGGCTTGGCTGCGCCCGGGGCAACAACCGGCTTGTGCAGCGTCCCCTTCATCGCGACCTTGGGATCGACATGCGGAACCAGGACGCGCTTGGGGGCAGACAGCATGGCGCGAATACCAGCGGCTTCTGCCTCGGCCTTGCGGCGGCGCTCCTGCAGGTCCACGGCCTTGGCCGCGTCCGCCTGAAATTCAGCGGTGGCTTTGGCCTTGGCGGCTGCCTGGAGGGTTGCGGCTTCAGCGGTCTTGGCGCTTGCAGCCTGGGCAGCCTTGCTGATTTTTTCTGCTGCGGCAGTGTCCACGATCTTTTGTGCTTCCACGGTAACATTTGCGGCAACCGGGGCAACGGGTGCGGGCTTGAATATTTTGCCAATGGTGGGCTTGGGCTTTTTTGCAGCTTCGGCATCGGCAGCGGCTTGGGCAGCGGCTTGCGCTTGGGCCTGCCGGGCCTGCGCCTCGGCTTGCGCTTTCTGTGCAGCGGCTTCGCGCTCTTGTTCGCGAGCCGCTTCCTGCGCGGCTTGCTCGTCGCGCAAACGGCGTTTTTCCGTCAGCTCCTTTTCCTGCAGGCGGAGCAAATCAGCATTCCGGTTCGCCTCGTCTTCACGCCGAACCAATTCGGCGTCTGCTGCAGACTGAACCTGCGAAGCAGCCGCAGCGGCACCCGGTTGTGCGTCTTCAATCGCCAGATCCGTTTCATCTTCACGTCTGATGAATGTGCGCTTCTTGATGGTCTGAACAGGGATAGTGCGGGCTTTGCCAGTGGAGTCAGCCTGCTTGATTTCCGAAGTGGACTTCTTCATCAAGGTGATCTTTTTTCGATCGGCCGCGACTGTGCCATGGCTGGCATGCAGATAGCCGAGCAGCTTTTGCTTGTCGGATTCCGACAAGGGGTCGCTGGCCTGCGATTTTGCAACACCTGCGCTGGTCAATTGCTCGATCAAGGTAGCGGGAGATTTATTCAATTCGGATGCGAATTCAGCGACGGTAGTAATACTAGACATATTTGGTTTTCCTGACTGGCCTCCATGATCATTGCTCTTGGGCTGCTGCGGGTGCAGCAGCGTCGCCAGCGTCATTGGCAAACCAATGGGCGCGTGCAGTCATGATCAGGGCTTTGGCCTCGTCCGCAGACTGGCCGGTTATATCGGTAAGCTCATCCACGGCCAGATCGGCCAAGTCGTCGCGGGTGGCAACACCCGCTTCGGTCAATGTGGCAATCAGCTCGGGCGTCAAGCCTTCGACGTCGCGCAAATTCTGCGAAACACCGCCGACATTTTCTTCCTGGGCGATTTCCATCGTCAGCAGTGCATCTTTGGCGCGCGTGCGCAACTCGTTGACGGTGTCTTCGTCGAACGACTCGATTTCCAGCATTTCCTGCAGCGGCACATAAGCCACTTCCTCCAGGCTGGTGAAGCCTTCAGAAATCAGGATGTCGGCGATTTCTTCGTCGACATCGAGCTTGGCCATGAACAACTTGCGGCTGCTGTCGGTTTCGCTGGCCTGCTTCTGGGCCGACTCATTGGCATCCATGATGTTGATCTTCCAGCCGGTCAGCTCGGACGCCAGGCGCACGTTCTGGCCGCCACGGCCAATCGCGATGGCGAGGTTTTCCTCATCCACCACCACATCCATGGCATGGCGCTCTTCATCAACCACGATCGACGACACGTTGGCAGGCGCCAGCGCACCAATCACGAACTGGGCCGGGTCTTCGCTCCACAGCACGATGTCCACGCGTTCGCCAGCCAGCTCGTTGGTCACGCCGTTGACGCGGGTGCCGCGAACGCCGACACAGGTGCCGATCGGATCGACGCGCTTGTCATGCGAGAGTACGGCGATCTTCGCGCGGGAACCTGGGTCACGGGCGCAGGTCTTGATTTCCAGCAGGCCCTGTTCGATTTCAGGCACTTCCTGACGGAACAGCTCGATCATGTATTCGGGCGACGTCCGCGACAAGATGATGGGCGCGCCACGCAGCGTGGTGTCGACTTCCATGATCATGGCGCGCACACGGTCGCCGGTGCGCAGGTTTTCCTTCGGAATCATGTCGCTGCGGCGCAACCGGCCTTCAACGCGGCCGGACTCAACGATCAGGTCGCCCTTGTCCATGCGCTTGACCGTGCCGACAAAAATCTTGTCGCCACGCGACATGAAGTCGTTGAGCAGCATTTCGCGCTCGGCATCGCGGATTTTCTGCAAAATGACCTGCTTGGCTGCCTGCGCGCCAATCCGGCCGATGGGCAGGCTTTCCACCGGTTTTTCAATGTAATCGCCCTCTTCGATGTCGGCGATTTCGTCGCGCGCATCGGTCACCAGTTCTTCGGCTTCGGGATTTTGCAGGCCGGCCTCGTCGGCGACCACCAGCCATCGGCGAAAGGTTTCGTAATTGCCGCTGTCGCGGTCCACCACCACACGGATGTCCACGCCGTCGGCATAAACTTTCTTGGTCGCCGATGCGAGCGCAAGCTCGACAGCGCCGAATACAACGTCGCGCTCAACGTTTTTTTCACGCGAGATGGCATCAACCAGCATCAACAGTTCGCGATTCATTTCACAGGCCTGCCTTTCTAAATTATGTTTCTATGGATGTATCGGCAACAGATTTGGGTCTGCGGCCCTTGAAATCAACCACGGGCGCCAAACGTGCCTGTTGGATTTCATCCAGCGTGAACGCCAGCGCCTGGAGAGGCGCAGGAATTCGTTTCTTGCCAACCTTCTGCCCAGGCTTGACAGCAGGCTCGTCACTCCAGACGATTTGCCATCCCATCTGAGTGCCGACAGGCTCGGCCCGTTCCAGCGCTCCGCGGAATTTCTTGCGGCTGGCCGAAACGGTAGAACCGGCACTCGCAGCCACGCCAATCGGCGCCTTGAGGATGATGTCAATCAACTCACCCACAAACCGCTCAAAATCTTTTTCATTGCGCAGGGGCCGGTCGATGCCGGGGGAACTGACTTCCAGGCGCGAATACTCGGCACCTTCGACTTCGAGCACGAACTGCAGCTGGCGTGTCACCTTTTCGCAGTCTTCAGCATTGATAAACTGCACGGCATCGGCCGGCGTTCCGGCAAGGTAAGGCATGTCCATCGTGACACGCAGCAAGCCGCCACTGGTTCGCTCGATCTCTACCAGTTCGTAGCCCAGCCCCGTTACCGTTTGCTCAATCGTCTCTTGCAAAGCCATTCAGTCTTTCGTTCCTTCTAGCGATTCGCCAACCGTTTATTTGCCCGGTGCAAAAACAAACGCCCAAAAAAAATGGGCGGTAAAAACCCGCCCATTTGGTCGTGTGAAGCGCGTATTCTAGCGTACAGGACGCCGTAACGCAACAATTTTTCTACAGGTTTGGCCTTCATGGCCCAGAAAATTCAACCCATCGAGGCAAGGATTCAGCCCTGTGCCACCAGAATTTTCGTGTGAGGATGCTGCGGCCTGTCCATCACAGACTGCACAGGGCCCGATTCGACGATTTCGCCGTCTTTCATCACCATCACCTCATGGGCCATGGCACGAATCACTTCGATGTCGTGTGTGATCAGCAGGTAGCTCAGGCCGCGCTCCCGCTGAAGCCGCTGCAATAGCCCGAGCACCTGCTTTTGAATCGTCACATCGAGCGCACTTGTCGGCTCATCAAGCACCAGCAGGCCTGGATTGACGATCAGCACCCGGGCAATGGCCAGCCGCTGGCGCTGCCCACCCGAGAATTCATGCGGATAGCGCCGCAGCAGCCCTGGAAACTGCGCCTCGCCCATGCCCACATCGGCCAGCGATTGTTCGACGCGCGCTCTTCTTTCAAGCTGACTCAACAATGGCTCGTGCACCAGCAGACCTTCTTCCACAATCGCCTCGACCGTCATGCGCGGCGACAGCGAGGAAAACGGGTCCTGGAACACCACCTGGACCACCTTGCGAATGGCCTTGTTGCCGGCGGCCTGCCGGCTCCACGACTGCCCGGCCGCCTGCAGTTGTCCGGAAAATTTCAACAGCCCCAGGCAGGCCAGCGCCAGCGTGGACTTGCCGGAGCCCGACTCACCCACAATCCCCAGGGTCCTGCCAGGTGGAATGCTGAAGCAGGCATCCTTGACCGCGACAAACTCGCCACTTTTGAACCAGCCTCGAATGCCTGGAACGGCCACAGGATAGGAGACACGCAACTGGCTGGCCCGCATGACCGGCAGGCGTTGCACGGCTTGCGGTCGGGCTTCATCGACATCGCGCACGGGTTTGCTGTCAATCAGCTTGCGGGTGTAGGCATGCTGCGGCCGGGCAAACACGTCGGCGACCTTGCCCTGCTCGACGATATGACCGTTTTCCATGACCGCCACCCGGTCGGCAAAGCGTCGCACCAGGTTCAGGTCGTGGGTGATCAGCAGCACGGCCATGCCGTTTCTCCGCTGCAAATCCCCGAGCAGTTCCAGGATCTGGCCACGCAGCGTGACATCCAGCGCCGTGGTTGGCTCATCAGCCAGCAGCAGCCTGGGATGGCAGGCCAGCGCCATGGCAATCATGGCGCGCTGGCGCTGGCCACCGGACAACTGATGCGGAAATGAGCGGGCCCGCCGCTCAGGCTCGGGAATACCCGTGCTTGCTAGCAGTTCCATAGCAGCCTGTGCAGATGCAGCCTGCGCAACACCATTTTTTAGCTGCAAAACTTCGGCAATTTGCTCGCCCACGGTGAACAGCGGGTTCAATGCCGTCATCGGTTCCTGGAAAATCATGGCGATATCCCGGCCGCGAATTCCCAGCAGCGCCCGCTCGGGCATGGACAACAAGTCGCCCTGGCCACCGGGCGCTTCGAACAGCGCCTGCCCGCTGACCGCTGCATCCTGAACCAGCCGAAGCAGGCTCAGCGCCGTTACCGTCTTGCCCGATCCCGACTCGCCGACCAGCGCCAGCTTTTCGCCAGGCGCGATGGAAAAGTCGATGCCACGCACCACCTCCTTGCCGGCAAACGACACGCGCAACCCCTTGACTTGCAGCAGCGGCAGGCTCATCGGTCAGCCTTTCGAGGGTCCAAGGCATCGCGCAATGCGTCGCCCATGAAGGTCAGCAACAGCAAGGTAAAGACCAGCACGGCAAAGGTCGACAGCGAAATCCACCAGGCGTCGATATTGGCCTTGCCCTGGCTCAGCAGTTCGCCCAGCGAAGGCGTTCCAGGCGGTACGCCCAAGCCCAGGAAGTCCAGCGAGGTCAGTGCCAGAATGGCCGCGCTCATGCGAAACGGCAGGAAAGTCACCACGGGCGTCAGGCTGTTAGGCAGAATGTGCCGCCACATGATCTGCAGATTGCTCACGCCCAGCGCTCTGGCCGCCCGCACATAGTCCATCTGGCGGTTGCGCAGGAACTCGGCGCGCACGTAGTCCGACAGCCCCATCCAGCCAAACAGGCTGAGCAGCACCAGCAGCAGGAGCACGCTGGGCGCAAAGATGGCGCTGAAAATGATCAGCAGGTAAAGCTCGGGCATCGAGCCCCAGATTTCAATGAAGCGCTGGCCGACCAGGTCGGTCTTGCCGCCTGCATAGCCTTGAATGGCGCCTGCCATCACGCCCATCACCACGCCGATGAACGTCAGCGCCAGACCGAACAGCACGCTCAGGCGAAAACCGTAGATCAGCTGCGCCAGCAAATCGCGCCCCCGGTCGTCAGTGCCAAAGAGGTTGTCACGCGACGGCGCCGAAGGATTCGGATCCTTGGCGAAATAGTTGATGGTGCGCGGCCCATAAGGATTCGGTGGATAGACCGCCCAGTTGCTGCCCTGCGTCAACTTGCTCTTGATAAACGGGTCGAGGTAGTCGGCCGGGGTGTCGAAGTCACCGTCAAAGGTTTTTTCCGAATAGTCCTTGACGAGTGGAAAATACAGCGAGCCTTTGTAGCGCATCACCAGAGGCTTGTCATTCGACAACACCTCGGCAAACACACTGAGCGCGACCAGCAGGCAAAACAGCAACATGCTCCAGTAGCCGAGCCGGTTGCGCCGAAAGCGCTGCCAGGCTCGGCGCGACGGCGACACAGAAGGTGGAGAAGCCAGGACGGGACGCCCGCTTGCCTTTAAAACCTCTTCAGGAAGCGAGGCCGGCATGGAAATATTGTTGGCGTTCATAACTTAATCGAACTTCACGCGCGGATCGACCCACACGTAACACAGGTCGCTGACCAACTTGGTCACCAGGCCAATCAGGGTGAACAGGTAAAGCGTTCCCAGCACCACCGGGTAGTCCCGCCGGATGACGCTTTCGTAGCTGAGCAGGCCCAGGCCATCGAGCGAGAACAAGGTTTCGATCAGCAGCGATCCGGTGAAGAACGCGCCGATGAAAGCCGCTGGAAAACCGGTGATGATGGGAATCAGGGCATTGCGAAACACATGCTTCCACAGCACCTGGCGTTCGCTCAGCCCCTTGGCCCTGGCCGTCAGCACATACTGCTTGCGGATTTCCTCCAGGAACGAATTCTTGGTCAGCACCGCTGTCACTGCAAAGCTGCCCAGCACCATGGCCGTGACCGGCAGCGTAATGTGCCACAGGTAATCCGTGATACGGGCGCCCCAGCTGAGGGTTTCCCAATTGGCCGAGGTCAGCCCGCGCAAGGGAAACCACTGCAGCTGCCCGCCAAACACCACCAGCAGCGCCACGCCCAGCACGAAGCCCGGAATCGCATAACCGACCAGCACCACCAGCGTGGTCGCGAAGTCGAAGCGGCTGCCTGCCCTGACCGCCTTGGCCACGCCCAGTGGAACGGCAATCAAATAGCTAAGGAAAAACGTCCACAGCCCCAGGCTGACCGACACCGGCAGCTTTTCCTTGACCAGTTGCCAGACATCCTTGTGCTGGTAAAAGCTGTTGCCCAGGTCAAACCGGGCGAAGCGACCCAGCATCTGGACAAAGCGCTCAAGCACCGGCTTGTCGAATCCATACAGCGCCTTGATCTCCTCAATGCGCTCGGCGTCGACGCCTTGCCGGCCGCGGTAGCCGGCCCCTGTACTGGCAGCGCGTTCGCCGCCCGAATCACGGCCCTGAAGCTGCGCAACCATCTGCTCGACCGGCCCGCCGGGCACGAACTGAACCATGGCAAAGGTCAGCAGCAGCACGCCGAACAGGGTCGGAATCATCAGCAGCAGGCGCTTGAGGATATAGCTGGCCATGGGCAGTTGTACTTTCTACTTGTTCGACGCAGACGCCCACCAGGTGCTCATGGCCCAGGTGTCAGGCTGGTAATACGGTGGAATGGTCGGCGGCAGCACAAAGGGACGCGGCCTGTAGCCAATCAGAAAGGCATCGCCGTAGTACTGCGGAACCGAATAGTAGCCATGCGTCAGCACACGGTCCAGCGCCCGCATCGCGGCCCCCAGTTGAGGACGCGTCTTGGCCGTCACGACCTTTTGCAGCAGTGCATCGACCGCCGGATCGGCAATGCCCCAGACATTGGAAGACCCGGGCGTCAAGGCTGCCTTCGAGCCAAACAGTTCCAGCAGTTCTCCACCCGGCGCGGTGGTGCCGGGCAGGCGCAGCGTGCTGATCTCGAAATCGAACGCATCCATCTTCTGCTTGCCCAGCGAGAAATCGACGATGCGGTAGGTCATGGTGATGCCGAGCTTTTCCAGCGCCTTCTGGAATGGCCCGACGATACGCACCAGCGAGGGTTGATCATTCAAAAACTCGATGGTGAAGGCTTCACCCTGTGCATTGCGCAGCGCGCCATCACGGTAGGTCCAGCCTGCCTCGCGCAGCAGCGCCTGCGCTTGGCGAAGGTTTTCCCTCAGGCTGCCGGGTGGCGTGGTCGTCGGCGAGACCGGCGCCAAGCCGAAGACCCCGGGTTTGAGTTGGGTCCGCAAGGGCTCCAGCAAGGCCAGTTCATCAGGTTTGGGCAGGCCCTCGGCATGAAACTCGCTGTTGGGAAAGTAGCCGTTGACGCGCTTGTACAGGCCATAGAACAGTTGCCGGTTCATCCACTCGAAATCCATCGCCAGGCCAATGGCGCGCCGCACCCGCACATCCTGGAACTTGGGGTTTCGCAGGTTGAACACATAGCCCTGGAAATCGCCGGGGTTGCGGTTTTCAAAGGCGCGCTTGACCAGTTCACCTGACGCGAAAGCCTTGCCGGTGTACTGCCGTGCCCAGTTGCGGGAGATGAATTCGCGCAGGAAATCAAATTCGCCAGCCTTCAGCCCCTCGAAGCGCGAGGTTTCGTCAAGGTAGATCTTGAAGCTGATGCGGTCAAAGTTGAACTGGCCCTTGCGGCTGGGCAGGTCGGCGCCCCAGTAGGCCGGGTCGCGCACATAGGTGATGTCGCGTCCCATAACGGGGTTGGCGATTTTGTACGGTCCCGAGCCGATGGGAATCTCGGACACAATCTTGTCGAAAGGCTTGGCCTGGCCGCCCGACTGCCCCCAGTCGCGGCTGAACACCGGCATGCCGCCCACCACCAGCGGCAACTCAGGGTTGGGCGTCAGGAAATCAAACCGCACCACCCGCTCTGACACCACGGTGACGCCCCTGACTTCCGCATAAATCGTGCGGTACTGCGGCGCGGCCAGCTTGCTGGTGAGCTGGGTGAATGAATGCAGCACATCGGCCGCCAGCACCGGCGCGCCGTTGTGAAAGCGCGCCTTGTCATTCAGGCGGAATGTCGCCGAGAGTTTGTCGGGCGCGACCACTACGTCATCGGCCAGCAGTCCGTAGGCCGTGGTCGGCTCCTCGGAATTGCCCGTCAGCAGGCTTTCAATCAGCAAGATTCCCAGCCCATACGGTGCAGTCCCGCGCAGGGTAAACGGGTTGAACTTGTCGAAATTGGTCGGCCGCGTCGGCGGCACCATGCGGATTTCGCCTGCCTTGGGCGCTAACGGGTTCACATAATCGAAATGCGTAAAACCCGCCGGGTACTTGACGTCGCCAAACTGGGCATAGGCATGGGCAGCCCAGCTTTGCGGCGCAAGGCACAGCACGCAAACGGCCAGCCAAGCGCGTAAAAAAATCAAATCCTGCATGCGACAATTCTGCACTACTTAATTCGGCCGAATTTTTGCAGCTGCGCAGACGCGTAATGCCAGCCTGCGCAATCTCGTGGCCGAATCACACACACACTGGAGCATAAAAATGGGTTTTCTCGCTGGCAAAAAATTGTTGATCACGGGGGTGCTGTCCACACGGTCTATTGCCTACGGCATCGCCAAGGCCTGTCACGCACAGGGCGCAGAACTGGCTTTCAGCTACGTGGGCGAGCGGTTCAAGGATCGCATCACCGAATTCGCAGCCGATTTCGACTCCACCCTGATCTTTGACTGCGATGTCGGCTCCGATGAGCAGATCGACAAGCTGTTTGCCGACCTGACCAAAACCTGGCCGACCTTTGACGGCTTTGTCCACAGCATCGGGTATGCGCCACGCGAGGCAATTGCCGGCGACTTCCTTGACGGCCTGTCGCGCGAGAACTTCCGCATCGCCCACGACATCAGCGCCTACAGCTTTCCGGCCATGACCAAGGCTGCCCTGCCCTACCTGAATCCGAAGTCGGCCGTGCTGACCCTGACGTACCTGGGCGCGGACCGCATCATTCCGCATTACAACACCATGGGTCTGGCCAAAGCCAGTCTGGAAGCGTCGGTGCGTTACCTGGCCGAATCGCTCGGCCCCCGGGACATGCGCGTCAACGGCCTGAGCGCTGGCCCGATCAAGACCCTGGCTGCCAGCGGCATCAAGGACTTTGGCAAGCTGCTGGGCATGGTGGCGGCGGCCTCGCCGCTGCGCCGAAATGTCACGATCGACGATGTGGGCAATGTGGCCGCATTCCTGCTGAGCGATCTGGCGTCAGGCATGACCGCCGAGATCACCTATGTGGACTGCGGCTTCAACGCCACGGCGGGCGCCAGCCGCGACAGTGAGTCGGTGGCCTGAATTTATATAAAACAGGCCTTTTGCGCAGGTCCCGCCTGCGCTTACAGCTATTTAATACATAGCACACATCAAACGGTTCATGATGCAGCGGCGTTTTCTTTTGTCCATGGTCAGTTTGGCCCTTGCAGCGTCGCTGCTGCCAGCAGCGGCGCCTGCCCAGGCCTCCCTGCCTTCATCAGCGCATTCACCGGCGCCGTCATTGATGCTGGCCAATGTGTACCGCGACGGCACCATCCTGGCCGATTACTGGGTCAGTGAAAAATACGACGGTGTGCGTGGCTACTGGGACGGCCAAGCCTTCTGGACACGTGGCGGCGAGCGCATTGCGGCCCCTGCCTGGTTCACGGCTGGTTGGCCGAAAGAGCCCATGGATGGCGAACTCTGGGCGGGGCACGGGCAGTTTGCCAAAGCCGTTTCCACCGCACGCCAGCAAACGCCCTCTGATGCTGCCTGGCGCACGCTGCGTTTCATGGTGTTTGACCTGCCCGCGCAGGGCGGCACGTTCACCGAGCGGATTCCGGCTTTGCACGGCGTGGTCAGCCGTATTGACCAGCTCTGGGTGCAAGCGGTTGCACAGTCCAAAGTGGCCAGCCCGCAAGCCCTGCGCGTCCTGCTGACCAGAACGGTCAAAAATGGCGGCGAAGGCCTGATGCTGCACCGCGGCGCCTCCCTGTATAAGGGGCTGCGCAGCGACGACCTGCTCAAGCTCAAAACCCACGAAGACAGCGAAGCACAAGTCGTGGCACACCTTCCAGGCCAAGGCAAACATGCCGGCAGGCTGGGCGCGCTGCTGGTGGAAATTCCGGCAGCAGGCGACAAGCCCGCGCAGCGCTTCAAGCTGGGCACCGGTTTGAGCGATGCCCAGCGGCAAAACCCGCCCGCCATCGGTGCACGCGTCACCTACCGTTTTCGGGGACTCAATGACAGCGGTATTCCGCGCTTTGCCAGCTTCATGCGGGTGCGTGAAGATTGAGGAAAACCGGCGCGCAACAAAAAGGCCGGTGCCATCGCTGGACCGACCTTTCCCCCAGACCCGCGCCACTGGCGGGCCGCTCCGAACTACAGCTTGACGCAGTCGGCGTAGTAGCGGACCTTGCCCTTGGCATCGGTCTGCTCGACCAGGCCATGAATATCGGTCTCAAAACCGGGGCACTGCGCATTGAACTCACGGGAGAACTTCAGGTAGTCAACGATTTTCTTGTTGAACACCTCGCCCGGGATCAGCAGCGGAATGCCTGGCGGGTAAGGCGTGACCAGGCCGACGGTGATGCGGCCCTCCAGGTGGTCGATTTCCACCCGATCGGTCGTGCGGTGGGCAATGTGCGCATAGGCATCGCTTGGCTTCATGGCCGGCGTCAGGTCACTCAGGTACACGTCGGTCGTCAGGCGGGCAATGTCGTACTTGGCATACAGGGTGTGAATATGCTGGCACAGGTCAGCCAGCCCCATGCGCTCGTACTTCGGAAACTTCTGGCAGAACTCGGGCAGGATGCGCCACATGGGCTGGTTTTTGTCGTAGTCGTCCTTGAACTGCTGCAGCGCAGTCAGCAGCGTGTTCCAGCGGCCCTTGGTGATGCCGATGGTGAACAGGATGAAGAAACTGTACAGCCCCGTCTTTTCCACGATCACGCCGTGTTCGGCCAGGAACTTGGTCACGATGCTGGCCGGAATACCGGTCTTGGAGAACTTGCCGTTCAGGTCCAGCCCCGGCGTCACAATGGTCGATTTGATCGGGTCCAGCATGTTGAAGCCGGTGGCCATCTGGCCGAAACCGTGCCAGTTGTTGGCGCCGTTTTTGGCCGTCTTGGCGCTGCGCGACTCGCCCTTGATGATCCAGTCCTTGGCCTCCCCAATACCTTCTTCGACCAGCTTGTCCGGGCCCCAGACCTTGAACCACCAGTCGGTTTCATATTCATCGGCGATCTTGCGCATGGCGCGGCGGAAATCAAGGGCCTCGGCAATGCTTTCCTCGACCAGCGCGGTGCCGCCGGGCGGCTCCATCATGGCGGCGGCCACATCGCAGCTGGCGATGATGCTGTATTGCGGCGACGTCGAGGTGTGCATCAGGTAGGCTTCGTTAAAAAGGTGCCTGTCCAGCTTGACGTTTTGTGAATCCTGGACCAGCACATGGCTGGCCTGGCTGATGCCGGCCAGCAGCTTGTGGATCGACTGCGTGGCGTACACCACGGCGTTTTTAGGCCGGATGCGGTTCTTGCCCATCGAATGGTAGGTGCCGTAAAACGGGTGGAATGCAGCGTGCGGCAGCCAGGCTTCGTCAAAGTGCAGGTTGTCAATGTAGCCGTCCAGCATGCCCTTGATGGTCTCTGTGTTGTACAGCACGCCGTCATAGGTGGACTGGGTCAGCGTCAGCACGCGTGGCGCGACCGTTTCGGCATCGACACCCTTGAGCAACGGATTCGCGGCAATCTTGGCGCGAATGGCTCCGGGCTCGAATTCACTCTGCGGAATCGGACCGATGATGCCGAAATGATTGCGCGTCGGCTTCAGGAAAACGGGTATAGACCCCGTCATGATGATGGCGTGCAGGATCGACTTGTGGCAGTTGCGGTCGACCACGACCACGTCGCCCGGCGCCACGGTATGGTGCCAGACCATCTTGTTGGATGTCGACGTACCGTTGGTCACGAAAAAGCAGTGGTCGGCATTGAAGATGCGTGCTGCGTTGCGTTCGCTGGCGCCAATGGCGCCGTTGTGGTCCAGCAACTGGCCGAGTTCTTCCACCGCATTGCAAACGTCAGAGCGCAGCATGTTCTCGCCGTAGAACTGGTGGTACATCTGGCCGACCGGGCTTTTCAGGAACGCCACGCCGCCGGAATGGCCCGGGCAATGCCACGAGTACGATCCGTCTTCGGCATAGTCCAGCAGGGCCTTGAAAAACGGCGGCTGCACACCTTCGAGGTAGCTCTTGGCTTCGCGAATGATGTGTCGCGCCACGAATTCGGGCGTGTCCTCGAACATGTGGATGAAGCCGTGCAGCTCGCGCAAGATGTCGTTGGGAATGTGGCGCGACGTCTTGGTCTCGCCATAGACATAAATCGGCACGTCCAGATTTTTGCGTCGCACCTCGGCGATGAACTTTCGCAGGTCAAGAACGGCAGGGTCCAGGTCCGGGCCGGGCGTGAATTCCTCGTCGTCAATTGACAAGATGAACGCGCTGGCACGGCTTTGCTGCTGCGCAAACTGCGACAGGTCGCCGTAACCAGTTACGCCCAACACTTCGAAGCCCTCGGTTTCAATCGCCTGGGCAAGCGCACGAATGCCCAGCCCAGAGGTGTTTTCAGAACGGAAGTCTTCGTCAATGATAACAATCGGAAAGCGAAATTTCATGGCGTATGCAGGAGTTAAGGGCGCCCATAACCTGTCGGAGGGCTTGACAATGAACGTTTAGAAGGCATAGACAGGTTGAGCCTGAACGGTTTGACGAAGAAAAGCGCGCCGCCTGGCAGGCAAGGCGTGCCGCGCAATTCCTTGCGCAGGCTAGGCCGCAATTTTCGCTTATCTCTGCAATCATCCTTTTTCCAAGGCGCAAAGACTTTTTTCAGACTGCGAAGTGTAAGGACGTATTGTGTCTTTCCGGTTGCCCCAGGCTGATCTGGCCCAAAATAAGGAAGATCAATTAACCAAGAGGAAAAATCATGGGCGAAGCAGGCATCTGGTGGCTGCTGGCAGGCGCGGCCATCGCCGTAGAACTGGTGACCGGCACGTTTTATCTGCTGATGCTGGCCGCTGGACTGGTGACTGGTGCGCTGGCGGCGACCCTGGGCATGGCCTTGGCGGGCCAGATGCTGATGGCGGCTGCCATCGGCGGCGGCGCCGTAGCGGCCTGGCGCTGGGGCCGCCGCCAAGGCCATGCACCCCTTGAGGCCAGCTCCAATCCAAACGTCCATCTTGACATCGGAGACACGGTTCACGTGGTGCTGTGGAATACAGACGGCACGGCCGGCGTGCATTTTCGCGGTGCCCGGTGGACCGCCATTGCCGCTGACCCCGGCGAGCCATCAGTTCCGGGAAACTTCCGCATCAAGGAAATGCGTGGCAACCGCCTGGTGATCGAACCGCTCTAAAAGCACATGGGTCGGATCCAGGGCCACCCACGCAAGGCCCCTAACCTGAATTTATAGCAAGGAATATTCCATGGAAATTGCAATCGTCATCCTCATCCTGGCAGGCATTTTTATCGTGCAGAGCATCAAGGTGGTGCCGCAGCAAAACGCCTGGGTGGTGGAACGTTTGGGCAAATACCTCGGAACCCTGGCGCCGGGCCTGAACTTTTTGATTCCTTTCATCGACCGCGTGGCCTACAAGCACAGCCTGAAGGAAATCCCGCTGGACGTGCCCAGCCAAGTGTGTATCACCCGCGACAACACGCAGTTGCAAGTGGACGGGATCTTGTATTTCCAGGTGACCGATGCGATGCGGGCCAGCTACGGCTCATCCAACTACATCGTTGCCGTCACGCAATTGGCCCAGACCTCACTGCGCTCGGTCATTGGCAAGCTGGAGCTGGACAAGACTTTTGAGGAGCGCAACATCATCAATGCGCAGGTCGTTGCCGCGATTGACGAGGCGGCGCTCAACTGGGGCGTCAAGGTGCTGCGCTACGAGATCAAGGACCTGACACCGCCAAAGGAAATTCTGCATGCAATGCAGTCGCAAATCACGGCGGAACGCGAAAAACGCGCGCTGATCGCCGCATCCGAAGGCCGCAAGCAGGAGCAGATCAACATCGCCACCGGCGAGCGTGAAGCCTTCATTGCCCGCTCTGAAGGGGAAAAGCAGGCCGCCATCAACAATGCGCAAGGCGAGGCCTCGGCCATCCTGGCAGTGGCAGAGGCCAACGCCCGGGCCATCGAAATCGTCGCCATGGCGATCCGCCAACCCGGCGGCGAACTGGCGGTGCAACTCAAGGTGGCTGAAAAGGCAGTGGCGGCATATTCGCAGGTCGCCAGCGATGCCACAACGACGCTGATCGTTCCCAGCAACATGACGGAAGTCTCTGCGCTCATCACCTCGGCCATGAAAATGGTGCAATCCATCAAGGCCTGAGCACTGGCTGGCCTGGGTTTTTTAAAAGGCAAAACAACATGAATGCAAAAAACGTTATCGGCACCGAACTGGCGCCCTGCTCGTATGACCCGCTGACCGGTTACTTTCGAGACGGATGCTGCAATACCGATGCCAGCGACCACGGCTCCCACCTGATCTGTGTCCGGGTGACGGCGGAATTTCTGCACTTCTCGAAGGCTGTTGGCAACGACTTGGTCACGCCCTTGCCCGAACACCGTTTCAATGGCTTGGGCCCGGGCGACCGCTGGTGCCTGTGCGCCCTTCGCTGGCGGGAGGCAATGGAGGCCGGGGTTGCGCCGCCCGTGATCCTGGAAGCCACGCATGCGAATGCGCTCCAGTTCGTCACCATGGCGCAACTCGAAAAGCACCGCTACCAGGGAACGGTGCATTAACCGGCAATTTCCTGCCCAGGCTGGCGGAGCTGCTCCGGGCGACTGCTATAATCGAGGGCTTCGCGGAAGGGTGGATGAGCGGTTTAAGTCACACGCCTGGAAAGCGTGCGTAGGGTTATACCTACCGCGGGTTCGAATCCCGCCTCTTCCGCCAAGTATGTGTTTTCAACCGTCCAGTACGGTCTCCAAAAACACCCTGAGAGCCCCGTTTACCCAGTGTACACGGGGCTTTTTTGCGTCTATACGTCCACGCCCGTACACTTAAAGCCACGTTCCGGCGTTGGTAGTTCTGTTGGTACACAGCCCCAAGCCTGTTGGTATATCGTCAAAAACAACAATTTCAGGGGGATTTATGGCGCTCAGTGATACCCAAATCAAAAAGGCAAAGCCCGCCGACAAGCTGCAAAAGCTGTCCGATGGCGAGGGCTTGCAACTGCACATTGCAACCACGGGCGGCAAACTGTGGCGTTGGGCATACAGGTTTGAGGGAAAACAGAAAACTATGGCGCTGGGTGCGTACCCTGCTGTGAGCTTGGCGCAAGCGCGCGAAGCCCGGGACACTGCCAAAAAACTATTGGCCGCTGGAACTGACCCGATGGCCCAAAAGAAAGCGGACAAACAGGCCAAGCAAGCCGCGTCTGAGCATTCTTTTGAGTGTGTGGCCCGGCAGTGGTTCGATCACTGGAAAGGCACAAAGAACGCACGGCATGCTGGCTACGTTATGGCTCGTTTCGAGGCTGACGTATTCCCCGCTATCGGGGGCCGGCCGGTAGCTGAAATCCTAGCCCCTGAACTGGTAAAAATGGTTAAAGCCGTTGAAACCCGGGGCGCGCTGGATATTGCAAAGCGCTGCCTGCAGATGTGCGCGCAGGTATTCAGGTACGCAATCGCCCACGGCGTAGGGGGTGCCACACGCAACCCGGCTACTGATATCAAACCAGCTGATGTGCTTGTTCCGCGCAAACAAAAAAATTACGCCCGGATTGACGCACGCGAACTGCCCGCCTTGCTGCGCAAGATTGAAGGCTATGTAGGCACGCCCACCACCCGGCTGGCTATGAAATTGATGGCGCTAACCTTTGTCCGCACGGGTGAACTGATCGGCGCCCGTTGGGAAGAATTCGATTTTGAGGCCGCTCGCTGGAATATCCCTGCCGAACGCATGAAAATGAAAACACCGCACGTTGTGCCCTTGTCCACCCAGGCTATCGAGGTTCTACAGGTGCTGCATGGCGTGACGGGCACAAAGGCGCTGCTGTTCCCCGGTGAACGTGACCATGACAAGCCCATGAGCAACAACACGATTTTGGGAGCGCTTGACCGCATGGGTTACAAAGGCCAGATGACCGGCCACGGGTTCCGGGGTGTGGCTTCTACCATCCTGCATGAGCAAGGGGTTGACCACGCACACATTGAATTACAGCTGGCGCACCAAGAGAGGAAATCCGCCAGTTCTGCTTACAACCACGCGCTCTATCTCAAGCAGCGCGCAGCGATGATGCAGGGATGGGGTGACTACCTTGAGGGGCTGACACGGGCTAACCCCCGGTGTCAGAATTGTTGTCGCATCCAATTCTTTGATGGCTAACTGCCCGACAGCTTCATTTCATGACCAGAACACCGCATTCACATCACTCTCCCGAATTCAAAGAGCAGGCACTGCTCAAAGCCAGGCATCGCGGAACGCGTTCCGTTATCAGCGTTGCCGGCGAGCTCAACATGTCCGCCGGCACGCTCAGGAAGTGGCTGCAAAGCGCAAGCAAGAAAACTGGCACGACAGCCCACCCGGTGCCCGCTGCAACTGCTGCGCTGGACGGCCCAGCGTCTGCCTGGTCGCCCGCACAGCGTTTGATGGCGTTGCAGCAGAGCTACGCACTGGACGACATGGCCCGGGCCGGCTGGTGCCGCGAGCATGGCGTGTTCGAGCATCAGCTGGTGCAGTGGCACCAGGAGTTTTGCACGCCTGCCGTGCCCGCTTCACGCGAGGCGAGCGGCGCCTTTCGCGAGTTGCAGCGCCAGCACGATCAGTTGCAGCGAGAGCTGCGGCGCAAGGAAAAGGCGCTGGCCGAGGTGGCTGCCTTGCTGGTGTTGCAAAAAAACTTCCAGGCGCTGTTGGAGGGCGCGGACACATGAGGTCCGTCCAGCAGCGCCAAACCTTGCTTGGTCTCATTGATCAGGCCTGCGCCGATGGCGCCCGCCGGGACGTGGCCTGTCGCCAAGTGGGCCTGTCATGCCGCAGCGTGCAGCGCTGGCAACGCTCTGGTGTGGCCGAGGGCGACCAGCGCCCATCGGGCAAGCGGCGCTACGTGCGCCCTGCCAACCGTTTGCGCGAGGACGAGCGCCAAGCCGTGATGGCCACGCTCAACAGCGAAGCGTTCAAGGACTTGCCGCCCAGCCAGATCGTGCCTCGCTTGGCCGACACAGGCGTGTATGTGGCGTCCGAGTCCACGATGTACCGAATACTTCGACAGCAGGGCCAGCTGGCCCACCGGCGATCAGAGCGTGCAGCGCAAAAGCGCAGCCGCCCGCGCGCCCTGGCCGCGACCGGGCCCGATCAGGTGTTCTGCTGGGATATTACGTATCTGCCGACCCAGGTGCGCGGCCAGCATTTTTATCTGTACCTGTTCGAGGATCTGTTCAGCCGCAAGATCGTCGGCTGGCAGGTGTTTGACTGCGAAAGCGCCGCTCTGGCCAGTCAGTTGCTGACCGACATCTGCCTGCGCCAGGGTATCGTCCCGGGCCAGCTGACGGTGCATTCGGACAATGGCGCGCCGATGAAGGGCGAAACTATGCTGGCCACCATGCAGCGCCTAGGGGTGGCACACACGCGAAGCCGGCCATCCGTGAGTAATGACAATCCGTACATCGAATCAGCGTTCAGAACCCTGAAGTACCGCCCCGAACTGCCGGTCAAGCCGTTCGAGAACCTGCTGGCCGCAAGGCGCTGGGTCACCGAGCTGGCCCATTGGTATAACCAGGAGCATCGCCACAGCGCCATTGGCTTCGTGACGCCGGCGCAGCGCCATGCCGGCCTGGACCGGGCCCTGCTTGAGGAGCGCGCGCTCGTCTATGAACGGGCCCGCCAGGAAAATCCCCAGCGCTGGTCAGGACAGGCTCGCCAGTGGACGCATGTCGATGTCGTTCACCTCAACCCAGAAACCCCACAAATCAAGGAGCTTCGAAACACGCAAAAAGTAGCCTGACTCACTTCACTTCAGGCGACAACTTCCTTGACAGCCACCGCTAACGTGCTGCCGCTGCGTAAGCTGACGGCTTGACGATGCCGACAAATACAAGCGCATTCATTGCAGAGCGCGTGCGCGTGCTGCTGGGACGGTCTGATGACGTTCGTAGTGCCTCAAAATTGATCGGGAACAGCTGCCATGTATTTACCGTTGTACAGGATGAAATGGGCCCGGACAAGTCAAGGGAGCATCGAGCCGCGTTGACCGCGGCGTCTGATGCCCTAGTACTGGCTGAGCGCGCCATGGGGGCACTGTTGACGCATTACCCCATACGAGGACTGTATGTACCGGCATATCCACCGATTGGAATTCAAGACTCCGCGGCAGCGCTGAAGCAGGTCTCCCTATTAGTGCGAAAAGAGCAGCGCAGACTGGGTTCGGGGGCGGGCCGACCGCGTGAACACGTACCAAAAGCCTTAGCGCGGTCCATCATTACCATTCTCAGTAACGCGAACGTCGCCAGCACCGAGCACCGAAAAGTGGTTCAGGAATGCTTTGATCTGATGGGACTCGGAAACAAAGCACAGGGCGCGTTTAAAGCGGCACGGGGGGTGAAAAAAACTACCCCCGTTTAACTGGAGATTGATTCCACAGACAAGAGCCATAACCCGTGACCATACAGACATCCCAACACCAAAGGAGTCTGATATGGATAAAGGTAGAGTTTCACCGGCGGCGTTTGACGCCGGGCTGATGGCGGCAAAAGAGATAACCCGGACAGCCAATATATCGAGGGCGCACCTCTATAACCTACTGAGTCGGGGGCAGTTCCCGCAACCGGCTTTGCGTGTTGGACCGCGCTATACCCGGTGGAAAGCCTGCGACGTGTTCGCTTGGCTAGGTGACCCCCAGGGTTGGATAGACGCGAACCAGCCAAGAGAAAAAGTGATGGCCGTCGTATGAGCCCCGAAATGCTCAGGACCGAGCTAGACCGGGCAGAAGATGCCGAACTGCAAAGCGATGAACAGTTGCGCCAACTGCCCGACCTGATCGACAAAGCCAGCACCCCCAGCGCCACGCTGAGCGCGTCGGATTGCGCCAAGCTGGTAACCGCTGCCCTGGCAGTAAATGAACGCCTGCGGGACCGCACCAGCAAGCTGCGTAACTCGCTGAATAGCGCGCTGCGTTCAGCCCCTCCGACATCCGGCCCCAAGTCCTGACCCCCAACAAAAAAAGCCCCACCGATGAGGGCGGGGCAAGAAAGTAATGCATATGAGTTTACACAAAGAACCGGGCACAGACAAGCCCGAACCCGACACCGCCGAAACTTTGGACGCTGTGGCACTACTGCCGGCGAAGCGCAAAAGGGCAGTGCCCATAACGCCCGCAGAGTTTTTTGGCGCTGTTGACGCAAAGCACGACGTAGGAATTCAGGGCGCCGTGTTTCCTGGGAAAAGTGCTCAATACACAGACCACGTATGGCACAAGCGCCGCACAAACTTCAAGGACTGGATCAGTGAAAAAACCAAAGGGCGAACCCCTGCGACGTTCACCATTGCCGCTTATCACCCTGAAACAGTAGGCCCTTGGAACGGGCGCACGGAAGTTAACGCTTTGGTATCGTGTGTCTTCGTGATTGACGTTGAAGCAAGCGTCAAAAAATACGAGAAGCCTGGTGGCTCTGAAAAGGGATACCTCGACGGTAAAGCTGCGATGGAAGCAGTTATGTACTTTGTAAAAACGACCGGTTTGATCCCTAGTTTTCTAGCGTTTACAAGCAGTGGCGGAGTGCATATTTATTTTGTACTCCGTAAATCTATTTGTCCACCCGATTGGAAACCAAGGGCCGAAGCGTTGAAAGTACGCGCGCAAAATTCAGGGCTAAAAATTGATGCCCCCTGCACCACCAATATGGCGCAAATCATGCGCGCACCGGGGTCAATACATCCGGATACAGGTGAGGAGGTAACGGTATTCCGTGTGCGACCAGAGCTCTACACTCTGGAAGAATTAGACCGCGTGATCGCGTATGAGCCCGGGACAGACACAGCAGCCGACGTTAGCGCCTTGCGGCCGGGCAGGAAATACGACACGTCAATTAATGGCGACGTGCTGCCCGCATATCCAAAGTACAGCTGCCTATTAATGGAAAAAGAGTGCGGGGCGTTCCGCAACGCCATAGAGCGGAACGGTCAGGACACGCCCTATCAGGCGTGGATACTGGCGTTACGAACGGCTGCCTTGTCCATTGAGGGGCGCGAGTTCGCCCATGAAATCAGTTGCAGGCATGCTGACTACGACGAAGCAGGCACCGATAAAAAGATCGACGGCCTGACCGGCGGCCCGCCGGGTTGCGAAGCATGGGCCAATGCCAATGGGGCGGGCGGGCCTTGCGATTCCTGCGAGCAGCGCGGAAAAATCAAGAATCCAGCCGTTCAGCTTGGCACTGTTGTGGATGTAACCCCACCAGGCAGTGTGGCACTGACTGAGCCTGAGAGCGCGCCGGACTGGGTGCAGGAGTTGAATCCGCGTTTTGCGCTGGTTCGCCACGGCTCCAAGTTGGCGATTGTGGATTTTCAAACCCCGAGCATGACCGGGCGCGGCGTGGTGCTGGGGCTGGGATTTCTAGACGTGGCCGCATACCGGCAGATGCTGAACGGGCGGTTTGCCCCAGTTGCAAAGCCCAACGAGAAACCGCGCGCGTTGGCCGATGCGTGGCTGGCCCACCCGAGCCGCAGGCAGTATGCCGGGCTGGTGTACGCACCGGGCGAAGCGCTGCCCCCTGATATTCTCAACCTGTGGCAAGGTTTCGCCGTGGAGCCCCTAGCGGGCGATGTGTCGCTGTGGAGCGAAGTGCTGGCGGCCTTGGTCCCCAAGGAGTCCGAACGCCTCTACGTGCTGCGCTGGCTGGCGTGGAAAATACAGAATCCCGGGGGCGTGCCTGACACCCTGCTGATTTTCAAGGGCGCCAAAGGCACGGGCAAGAACTCGCTATTTGACCCGCTGATTCTGCTGTTTGGCCGCCATGCAATGTTGGCCGATGACCCCGAACTGATCGCAGGCCGGTTTACCTGGCATCTCATGTCTTTGTCGTTCGCCGTACTGGACGAAGCCGTATTCATTCAAGACCCCCGGCAGGCTGACCGCATCAAGTCCCGCGTGACTGCCAAGACCATGCAGTATGAACAAAAAGGTATGGACCCGGTGCAAGGGGTCAACCGTTGCGCCTATGTGATGCTAACCAATCATGAATATGTGTGGCAGGCTACGAACGACGAGCGCCGCGCCGTGGTGCTTGAAGTGGGCGGAGCCCTGCGGGGTAATCTGGAGTTCTGGGGGCGCTATCACGCGTGGGCTGAAGGGCCGGGGCCTGCTGCGTTGCTGCACTACCTGCAAAGCGTGGACCTGACCGGCTTCAATCCGCGCCAGATACCCAAGGGCGAGGCACTGCGCAAACAGGTTGAACAGACCGCGCTACGGGCGCCCGCCACTGCGTGGTGGCATCAATGCCTGACGGAAGGCGCTATCCGCTACCGTGATGGCATGGACCGCGTGATTTATCTCAACGACGACGGCGAAACCGAGGTGGACCGGGCGGCACTGCGCATGTCCTATGAGCAGAGCGCCGCCGGGCGCGCGCGTGCCCATACCGAGTGGCCCGCCGTGGCGCGCAAGCTCAGCGAATGGGCCGGGCCTGACGGCGTACGCAAGGTGCGGGCGCGTGTGGGCACTGGGCGGGAGTGGCGGGACGCGTTCCCACCGTTGCCCGTGCTGCGGGCAACGTTCACGGTAGCCACCAGCGTTCAGTTATTCGACTGACCCAAAAAAGCGGTTTACGGTCTGGGTGGTCCGGGCATGTGCCAAGCAAGCGCTATTAAAGTAATAGCGCTAGACCCTCTCTGGCACTTGCTTGGTCCGGGTGGCCTAAGTGGTCTAAGCATTTTATTAAATTAGTAAATACAGTAAAAGCAGACCCCTGCCATGCCCACCCCACCCCACCCGCCGCTGGCGAACTTGCAAAAATGGGTGGACCACTTGGACCACCCGGACCAACCCTTATAAACACTAGGTTACTTGCTACAAATTTAATAGCTTTGATTGGACCATACCCGGACCACCCCGGACCAGCACACAACATGCCAGAACCAACAAAAAACAACATGCCAAAACTTTCAGTCAACAATCTAGACCAAATCCTGACCACTGAGCTGACGCTTGACCTCGCACGGGGGGGCCGCGAAATGTCCGCCGCCGACGCTCAAGACCGGATAGAAACAGCGCAGCATGAAGGGGCGCACCTTGTAACGGCTATGAAATGCAGGTCATCCATTACAGGGGTTGAACTGCACTTATCCGCAAAGTCACGGCGCAAACCTGCGGGGCGGGTGCATTCTTCCGAACTCTTGCCCTGGCATAACGCTATCGTGTGCTTTGCCGGGGCGGCCTGGGAGAAATACAACGGGAATCTTGACCGCGCCGACGGTGACCTGCTACAAGGAATTCGATCTTCCAAAGAGGCGGGCATTGACCCCATGGAGCTGTGGCACGAGGCTGAAGATTTTGTAGAAGCCGATGCTATTCAGGTCATACGTTACGCTGCAGTAGGTATCCTGTGCCTCATGCCGAAAACGGGATTACTCAATGGAGGAAAACTAAACCCCTTGCTGCGCTCCCGGGTTCGACAGTTCAGACCCAAAAACTCGCACCGACTTCAATGAAATCAATCACTTAGCGGCGAATTTTGGAAATTTTTGTAATGGCACGATTTGTCTGTATAAATGTTATCTTGTATTCTTATTTATCTGCGTTAAAGTAATGGCGTGTTCATCAAGCTCACCCGCTCCGGCCCCAACCAATACGTCCAACTCGTCGAGGCGTTTCGTGACGACACGGGCCGCCCCAAGCAACGCACCGTCGCCACCCTTGGGCGGCTTGACCAGTTGGGAGGCGAACTCCAGTCAGTGATCTCGGGCCTGCAACGTATCACCGGGCAGACCCCTGTTGCATCGCCGCCCACCCCGACGGTGAGCTTCGAGTCAGCGCGTGATTTCGGTGACGTCTGGACGTTGACCGAGTTGTGGAATTCGCTGGGCTTTGATCGCTTGCGAAAAGTGTTTCGGCGTACCCGACACAGTATTGACGTGGAGTCGCTGATTCGCGTGATGGTGCTCAACCGTTTGTGTGACCCGGACTCCAAGCTCGGTGTGCTGCGCTGGCTGCAGACCGTGAGCTTGCCCGGTGTCACGCTCGAATCGATTGACCACCAACACCTGCTGCGCGCCATGGACGCCTTGGTCGATCACAAGGAGGCGGTCGATGGGGTCATGTCCGCCCTGCTGCGCCCCTTGGTCGATCAGGACCTGGCCATGGTGTTCTACGACATGACCACCATTCGCGCGGCCGGCCTCTCAGAAGAGGACGGTGATGTACGCCACTACGGCATGTCCAAGGAAGGCGTGGTGGCGCGCCAGGTCATGCTCGGCGTGGTGCAAACGTCTGAGGGCTTGCCGCTGTACCACGAGGTGTTTGACGGCAATACGGCGGAAGTCACCACCATCAAGGGTGTGATCGAAAAAATCGTCAAGCGCTTTCCCGTCAAGCGCGTGATTGCCGTGGCTGATCGGGGCTTGCTGTCAACGGACAACCTGGCTGGTTTGCAGGCCATCACCCTGCCCGGTGGCGGGAAACTGGAGTTCATTCTGGCTGTGCCGGGGCGTCGTTATGGGGACTTCGTGGAACTCTTGGGGCCGTTTCATGCGGCGCAGTGCGCCGGTGCCAGGCAGGAGGTGCTGGGCGAGGTGCAGTGGAACAAGCTGCGCCTGATCATTGCGCACGATCCACACGTTGCCTTGGAGGCCAGTACCAAGCGCGACAACCGCATTGCGGAGCTGGAAAAGCAGGCCGCCCAGTGGGTAGGCAAGCTTGACGAGCAGGATACCGGTCAATCCAAACGCGGCCGCAAGCTCTCCGATGGGGGTGCCAGAGCCCGCTTTTACCATGAGGTGTGCCTGGCGCATCTGGCGCGCATCATCAAGGTGGACCTCAAGAGTGAATTGTTTAGCTACCATCTTGACGAGCGCGCTTTGAAGCACGCCCGGCTGATGGATGGCAAGTTGCTGCTGGTGACCAACACGCCGGACCTCTCACCCGCGCAGGTCATCAAACGCTACAAGTCGCTGGCCGATATTGAGCGCGGGTTTCGGGTGCTCAAGTCGGAGATCGAGATTGGGCCGATCTACCATCGCCTGCCCGAGCGCATTCGCGCCCACGCAGCGATCTGCTTCATGGCGCTAATTTTGTACCGGGTGATGCGATCGAGATTGCGCGCGAGCGCCACCCCCATCTCCCCGGAGCGCGCGCTGGACAAGCTGCGCCGGATTCAGCATCACCAGGTGACGCTCAACAACACGCAACCGGTGACCGGCCTGTCCACGGTCAACCAGGAACACTCAGATATTTTGTCTGCGCTGACTGTCAAAAAACCCACTCTGAACACCCAGTTGACCCTTTTGTAGTGGAGCGATTGCATCGCACCCCTATATGGATCAATGACTTACGCGTTTAACTGTCGAAGTCGGGTGCGCTGGCTGCAACCCCACGTCCAGGAGTGCTACTGGATTGCCCCCGCGACTTGCGCAGCGCGGGAAAAAGTGGGTAGCTGGAAACCTCCGGTTTTTTAGAACCCGCCAAGGGGGCTGCCCTACTTGATTGACGCCGAACCTTAGGTAACAGGCAAAATCAAAGCCTTACAGGCCCCCAGCATGACGAAACCTACCCAGCCCCAGACCCAACTTATCTCACCCGACAAGGTGCAGGACATCAACCGCGCATTTGCTCAACTTGAGGCATTCTCGAAAGCCAACGGCACACAGGGCCAGCAAATCCGACAAAGCCTATGGGTTAACCATGCTGATGGCACCTACACGCACTTTCATTCCCGTGCTCCTTCTACCCCAGAGCAGATCGCTGAATATGAGTTTTATACGGCAAGGCAAAAAAGGTGGCAAGCGCGAGCTGACCTCATATTTCGATTTATCAGGCATCCGCTACGCGAGTTAATTGCATTTTTCAAGGGCGCATAAATCAATAACCAGTTCTTCAAAGAAGCTCAATCGGTAGGATAGTTCATGGCGCAGCTCAAAAGTAACGTTTTTTTAAAGCATGTTGTTACTGACACGAAATTTACACGGGGTGCCCGGAGTTATTTTACCCTCTTTCAAGCTCATTAAAGTATAACTAAATATGAAATTTCAGAAGCCATAAATGATTATATTGAAACCGACGGCCCGGTTCAAAACGTCATCAGCGGTTATAAACCAGGTATTAGCTGCCATGCAATTAGTGTTTTTTTGAAACTACTACCCGCGCCCTGATAACTTTCTGCTTAGATCCAAGATTGCGGGCGATAGAGTTTTTTATACGCCGTTCTTGGTCTAAATCAGACGAGGTACTATAAATCCTGGAGCGTTCTTCTTGAAGTCTGCTGTGTTGTCCATACAATGGCTGGAGTGCTGCTCTCGCTGCTGAAGCCTGGACTGAATTTGAGCGACCCAAGACGAACGCAAATAATCCAGAAGTTCTGGCAAGCGTTTCTTCTTGGTATACGATTTTGCGTTTGCATTCAGCAATTTCCTGTTCTTTTGCAATCAGTTGCCTTACTGAGATTTTTCGCTTATCTTCAGCCTCTGCCGCATGACTGCGACAAACATCTTTATGCTGTTGCAGCATCTCCATCTGAGAATCTTTAGCGTGAACTAGCTTAGGGTAGGACGAGTTTAGGTGCAGCCCTAGTTGCGAAAGTGACTTGTAATGATATTGCTCGCGCTCCAATAGCCAGCGCTGCAACACCGCTCCCTTCATATCACTCTCAGCGCATTCAACCAATTCAAATACAAAGCCAATTCCTTTATGGGTATGCCATAGCTCCATTAACGCCCGGCAGTGATGATCACCATTTTTTAGCATTATTCGATGATTACTCAACCTGGCGCCCATGCTGTTCGATTGACCGATATATGTTTTTTTTGAAAAGGTGTGCGTAATGCGATATATGCCTGCGTTAGCCATGATTTATTTTATTGGTGGAGGATAATTAAAAGTGGCGCGGTTTAAAAAGTGCTTTTTTTGGGTAATACGGACAATGTAAATTTCGTATGGTTTGCCAATGACCCAACCGATGGATACACAAAAATTTTTGCCAGATTTTTTGAGCAATCACTGTCATGCCAGTGGTGAGTGACAGCGTAAGTAGCAATAGTTTTGCCCAGTGTTTTATGCCCGTATCTTTCTTATGCGAGTTTCAAGTCCAGTAATAGTAATTTACTTTACACCGTATTACTTTCGAAATTGCCAGTGCGCCGTCGGTAAAGAGCGGCACCTCAGACTAGGGGGGGCACCTCCGCCTCTTTTCCCTAGCCCCCGGGGGGGGTGCCCCTTTTATGTCAGTTTGACCTTGCCCCTGGATTGTGTATCCCATAACCGAGCTCATGAGTTGGCTTGCCTTGCAAGCCATTCGCTTTCGAACTGCATCGGACTGACATAAGCCAGCGTCGAATGTAGCCGGGCTTTGTTGTACCAGAGCAGCCAGGCGATGGCCTCGTCCTTGGCCTGGCGCCGGGTCGCGAAGCGTTGCCCGTGCAAGCGCTCGACCTTCAACGAGCCGAACAGCGTCTCGCTGCAGGCATTATCCCAACAGTTGCCACGCCGGCTCATCGAGCTCGTGATGCTGTACTCCTTAAGCACCTCCTTGAAGGCGCCACTGGCGTACTGGCTGCCCCGGTCGCTGTGAAACAGCAAGCCGGCGTGCGTGTCCGGGTGGCGCCTGAACCAGGCCACCCGGGTTCGACAGTTCAGACCCAAAAACTCGCACCGACTTCAATGAAATCAATCACTTAGCGGCGAATTTTGGAAATTTTTGTAATGGCATGATTTGTCTGTATAAATGTTATCTTGTATTCTTATTTATCTGCGTTAAAGTAATGGCGTGTTCATCAAGCTCACCCGCTCCGGCCCCAACCAATACGTCCAACTCGTCGAGGCGTTTCGTGACGACACGGGCCGCCCCAAGCAACGCACCGTCGCCACCCTTGGGCGGCTTGACCAGTTGGGAGGCGAACTCCAGTCAGTGATCTCGGGCCTGCAACGTATCACCGGGCAGACCCCTGTTGCATCGCCGCCCACCCCGACGGTGAGCTTCGAGTCAGCGCGTGATTTCGGTGACGTCTGGACGTTGACCGAGTTGTGGAATTCGCTGGGCTTTGATCGCTTGCGAAAAGTGTTTCGGCGTACCCGACACAGTATTGACGTGGAGTCGCTGATTCGCGTGATGGTGCTCAACCGTTTGTGTGACCCGGACTCCAAGCTCGGTGTGCTGCGCTGGCTGCAGACCGTGAGCTTGCCCGGTGTCACGCTCGAATCGATTGACCACCAACACCTGCTGCGCGCCATGGACGCCTTGGTCGATCACAAGGAGGCGGTCGATGGGGTCATGTCCGCCCTGCTGCGCCCCTTGGTCGATCAGGACCTGGCCATGGTGTTCTACGACATGACCACCATTCGCGCGGCCGGCCTCTCAGAAGAGGACGGTGATGTACGCCACTACGGCATGTCCAAGGAAGGCGTGGTGGCGCGCCAGGTCATGCTCGGCGTGGTGCAAACGTCTGAGGGCTTGCCGCTGTACCACGAGGTGTTTGACGGCAATACGGCGGAAGTCACCACCATCAAGGGTGTGATCGAAAAAATCGTCAAGCGCTTTCCCGTCAAGCGCGTGATTGCCGTGGCTGATCGGGGCTTGCTGTCAACGGACAACCTGGCTGGTTTGCAGGCCATCACCCTGCCCGGTGGCGGGAAACTGGAGTTCATTCTGGCTGTGCCGGGGCGTCGTTATGGGGACTTCGTGGAACTCTTGGGGCCGTTTCATGCGGCGCAGTGCGCCGGTGCCAGGCAGGAGGTGCTGGGCGAGGTGCAGTGGAACAAGCTGCGCCTGATCATTGCGCACGATCCACACGTTGCCTTGGAGGCCAGTACCAAGCGCGACAACCGCATTGCGGAGCTGGAAAAGCAGGCCGCCCAGTGGGTAGGCAAGCTTGACGAGCAGGATACCGGTCAATCCAAACGCGGCCGCAAGCTCTCCGATGGGGGTGCCAGAGCCCGCTTTTACCATGAGGTGTGCCTGGCGCATCTGGCGCGCATCATCAAGGTGGACCTCAAGAGTGAATTGTTTAGCTACCATCTTGACGAGCGCGCTTTGAAGCACGCCCGGCTGATGGATGGCAAGTTGCTGCTGGTGACCAACACGCCGGACCTCTCACCCGCGCAGGTCATCAAACGCTACAAGTCGCTGGCCGATATTGAGCGCGGGTTTCGGGTGCTCAAGTCGGAGATCGAGATTGGGCCGATCTACCATCGCCTGCCCGAGCGCATTCGCGCCCACGCAGCGATCTGCTTCATGGCGCTAATTTTGTACCGGGTGATGCGATCGAGATTGCGCGCGAGCGCCACCCCCATCTCCCCGGAGCGCGCGCTGGACAAGCTGCGCCGGATTCAGCATCACCAGGTGACGCTCAACAACACGCAACCGGTGACCGGCCTGTCCACGGTCAACCAGGAACACTCAGATATTTTGTCTGCGCTGACTGTCAAAAAACCCACTCTGAACACCCAGTTGACCCTTTTGTAGTGGAGCGATTGCATCGCACCCCTATATGGATCAATGACTTACGCGTTTAACTGTCGAAGTCGGGAGGCCATGCGCAGCGCGTCGATGACGATGGCTGAGGTCATGTCGCCCCGCAGTGACCAGCCCACCACCTGGCGGCTGAACAGGTCAATCACCACGGCCAGGTAAATCCAGCCCTCATCAGTGGCGATGTACGTGATGTCGCCGACCCAGACTTTGTCAGGCTCGGCCACAGCGAACTCGCGGTTGAGCAGGTTTGGCGAAATCGGCAACTTGTGATTGCTATCGGTCGTCACCTTGAAGCGCCGTTTTCCCTTGGCCCGGATGCCGTGCAACTGCATGAGCTTTTGCACCCGCTGCTTGCCCACCGGGACGCCCCGTGCCACCAGCTCTCGCCAGATGCGCGGCCAGCCGTAGGCGCCACGGGTCTCGGCGTGCAAGGCCTTGATATGCACCAGCAGCGCCTCGTCGCTCAGGCGCTGCCGCTGCGCATCGCTGGCACGGCGCACCAAGTGCGCGTGGTAGCCGGCCGCGCTGACCTGGAGTACGCGGCACTGCACCGAAACCGGCCACATGCGCCGGTGCTGCTCAATGAAGGCGTACTTCAAATCGACCCTCTTGCGAAGTACGCCGTCGCTTTTCCCAGGATATCGCGCTCCATCTTCACGCGTGCCAGCTCGGCCCTGAGTCGGCTGATTTCCATCTGCTCGGCACTTACAGGCGCTTTGCTGTCCGCTCCCGTGAGCTTGCCATGCCGATGGGCCTTGACCCAGTTAAATAGCGTTTGGTCAACGACGCCCAAAGTCCGCGCCACCGCCGCGATGCTTTGGCCGTTGTCCACCAGCCGGACTGCTTCTTGTTTGAATTCGAGCGTGTAGCGCGCCCTTGAGGTTTTCGTCATTTCCGTTTTCCTTGTCTGAATTGAACCACTCAGCAAGGGATACGTTTTTCAGGGGCAAGGTCAGTTTTCTTGGGGGGTTGGATGCATCCCATTACACACAAGTCACCCATCGTTGAACTGCCGGGCATAGCGGGCACCCTCGACGAAGATGGCAATCTCCTGCATGCCCAGCCAAATCGTCCTGGCACCCGGTTCGCCATCGTGCTTTCTGCCCAGAAATCCGCCGCGCTGAGCAATCAAACGCACCACGGTGTTGAGCGTAGGAGTCTGGCGGGGCACGGGCTTTTTGTTCAGGATGAACGCCGCTCGCCACTCGTCAGGCTCGAACAATAGGTCGGCTGGTAAATCGGGCAACGTGCGCCCCAGCCGCATCAAGCGGTTGATGCGCCAGGCAATCACCATGTACAGCGCCAGAGCGGTCTGTAGCCGCCCAACATCGCTCAGCTGCAGCCGCTCGACCCGACAGCCCTCCTTGAGCACCAGGAAAAAAAGCTCAATTTCCCAGCGCGCGCGGTACCAATCGATGAGTTCGACTGCCGCTGCCAGTGTGCTTGCCACCCGGTTGGTCAGCAGCCGCCAGACCACCGGCTTGGTGCCTGCCGGTGCGTTGACTTCCGAGGCAATAAGGCAGGTCACTTCGAGCTGGCCGCCCTGGCGGTCGGGCAGCATCACGCGCTGGGCGCGCACCTCCTGCTCGACCGCGCGCGCCTTGCGCCCGCGACCGGCCGGCATCTCAAAGCGAATACGCCCCAGCGGCGCGCTGGCCATGACGCCATCCCACAGCTTGCCCCCTTCGGGCAGCACCCGGTTGTGCTGGCAGCGCACCAGGTAATCGGCCGCGTGATTCATCTTGCGCGCCATCACCAGCAACGCCAGGATGTCCGACTCGCGGTCGCCAATGCACACATGACGCGTGCCGGGCAACTCGCCAGCCTGCTCGGCGATGCGCTCGTAGCTCTCCACCCAGCGCACGCTTTCGAGCACGCCGCCGCGCGGCGCATCGCCTTGCTTAAACTCGCGTGCCCACGTCCAGGCGTTCATCACCCCCAGCGGCTCGCGCTGGGGCGTGACCACGTAGGTCGGGTGCAGATACAGCCCGCGCTGGGCCTCGTAGCTCAGCGGCCCCAGGCCCGCCGTCGCCTGCCCGTTGTAGTCCAGCTCGGTCGTATCCTGCAGGCACAGCACCACCGCGTGCTCGCGGATGCGGCCCATCGTCGCCTGGCGGTGGGCCGTCATCACGTCTTCACAGCTGACCTGCTCGTTGCGCAGGAAGCGGTAGGCCGCCGCCGTCTCGGCCCAGTTCTCGCACGCCCCCGGAATGCTCGCGCCGGGCTTTTGCCCCAGCCGCTCAGCCAGCAGCACGGCGCGCCGGTTCAAACGCGGGTCGCCCAAATCAATCGTTTCAAATTCTCGTTCCGCCCAGCCCATCGCCTCATCCCTTCAGTGATTCAGCTGCCTATGGTACGGACTTGTGTGTAATGGGATGGCTCTACCCGCCGCCTCTTCCACCCGGAGCATTTGCCCCGACATGCTTTTTACACCCGGCACAAGCACCAACCTTCCGGGTCGCCTTTGGCAAGAAACCGGCAAACGATTCACAACAAAACTTGACCAAACGAGTGGCACAGCATCCTTTTGTAAAAAAACAGGCACTGTGCGCAAGCGCAATCGGCAACAGTTCATTTCAGCAGGATTTCGAAAATTACATTTCAAAAGCACATACTGAGCAATTTTTCATCATTCGAAAATCAGGCCGATCAATTGATGGTATTAAACGAGGCCTTCAGCAGATCAAAGCCGAAGAGTCAGCGCATTTCGAATGTTAAAAAATTACTTTTTGTCGCATTTTCTTCGGGATTGATGTGTTCAGAAGACCATGGCAGCATGAAGGATGCGTCATTCAGCTTCACGTTTATTATTTTTGCTTACGGTCCTCTGGGGTGCTTCGGTTTTCTGGATCGCGCCACGGCCTCCCATGGTGGATTTTCCCCAACATGCGGGTCAAGTGGCCTTGCTACGCGATTTGGTTGCAGGCTCCTCTCCATGGGCAAGCTTGTTCCAGATCAATTTGTTCACGCCCTACCTGGTCGGGTATGGCTTAGCGCTTCCCTTCAGCTTTTTCATGCCTGTCGGGGCGGCCATCAAAATTGTTTTTTCAGCGGCTTATGTGGCCTTTGTATTTGCGCTTGTGGCCTTGCGCAAGCATTTCAAGGCCGATCCACGGCTTGACTGGTTCTTTCTTCTTTCCTTTTTCGGTATTTCCTACTACTGGGGCTTCTTCACATTTTTGACGGCCGCGCCGATTGCCGTCGCGTTCATTCTTGTCGCGGACCGCTACGCACTGGAACCGTCCTTCAAGCGCGGCATGGCCACGACGCTCCTGGGAATTGTCCTGCTGGCGTCGCATGGGCTTATGTTCGTCTTCGGCTTCGCGGTGGCCGGCATTCTCTACACCGTGCGCTGCTGCGCGGTGCGGCCGTGGGCGGGGCGCTGGCTGCGCCATCTGTGGCCATTCGTGATTGCAGGACTGGCCTGTCTCGTCTATTTTTTGGTGAGCACCCGTTTGCAGGCGCAATATGGAGGCATCGGCCATGCCGGACCGGTGGTCTGGAACTGGAACTGGAAACGCTTGGTCAAGATCTTCATCGATTCGCTGGGTGGGAAAACTGACCTCCCCTTGCTGGTAACGGCCTGCGTCCTGCCTTTGATCCCCTGGATGCTGGGCCTGCGCATAGACAAGAGGCGTCCCGCCACTTGGGTAATGTTCACATTTACTTTTTTGATTGCGCTGACGCTGCCGGTGTTTGCGATGGCGACAGGGCTGCTTTACATACGCTTTGCCCTGTTTACGCTGCCGGCTTACGCACTGATGTTCACTTTGTCGAGGTCTGCCGCTCCCCGGCAGGCACGCCACGGAACCGCTTTAGCTCAGGCCGCGTCCATTGCCGAGCGCATTGCCATGCCGCTCATGATCGCAGTGACCTGGCTGATGCTGGGCCAGCATTCATTGCATGCTTGGCGCTTTGCCGGGGAAGCGAGGGACTTTGAAGCAGTGCTGGCGCCCATGCAGCACGCACAACGGGCGCTGTCGCTGCCCTTCGCGCAGCGAAGCGAGGCGGCGAACAACGACTATGCCTACCTTCATTTCGGAACCTGGTACCAGTCGGAAAAGCAAGGTCTGGTCGATTTTAATTTCGCATGGCTTCCGCCGCAGATAGCCCGCTTCAAGCCCGACCGCCTTCCCGCCGTGACTTACGGCTTTGAACACTCGCCCCATGATTTCAACTGGCACAAACATCATGGAGAGAACTATCGGTATTTTCTGGTGCGCCACAGCGAGCCGCTGTCTCCTGATCTTTTCATGGGTGCTGATTGCGCCCCTGCGCCGGTGATGGCCAGTGGTGCCTGGACGCTGCTGGAGCGGCGGGAGTGCAATGCCGTCTCAGCAATGAAGTAACGGATCCGTGCAGACCATCCCCAAGGAAATCGTGCCCAAAATCAGAACAGGAGTTTCATGAATGTAGTGCAGACACCTCACGCGACCGGACTTTACGCCAGGTCTTGTGAACCGGACGCTGAAGGTCGCAGCAAGGACGACGGCCTGGCCACAACCAGAAGGTCGGTACCGCTGGTCGTGGACCTTGATGGGACGCTAACACCAACCGACACCCTGGTCGAATTGCTGATCAAGGCCGTCAAGCATGATCCCGCCATCTTGCTGAAGATACCGCTGTGGCTGATCAAGGGCCGGGCGCCCTTCAAGCAGTTCATTGCCCAGCAGGCCGGCATCCATTTCGATGCAGCCACCCTGCCCTACAACCAGGTATTCCTGGACTACCTGCGGGAAGAAAAGGCACAAGGGCGGTTGCTTATCCTGGCTACTGCGGCGGACAGCCGTATTGCCAACAGTGTCGCAGCGCATCTTGGATTGTTTGACACGGTACTGGCCAGCGACGGCACCCACAACCTCAAGGGGGACAACAAGCGGCTGATGATTGAGCGAACTGTGGGACGGCCCTTTGCGTATGCCGGCGACCATGCGGCAGACCTGCCGATCTGGAAGTCAGCGGCAGCGGCCGTCCTGGTCGGGGTTTCACCGCAGGTAGAGCGGACCGTGCGAGAGCATTGCGTGGTGGAGCAAACATTTACCGGCCCCAGCGCCAGCATGAAGAGCTGGTTGCGGGCTTTGCGCATGCACCAGTGGATCAAGAACATTCTTTTGTTTGTCCCGGTGCTGACGGCATTCTCGTTGCCTGACCTTCAGAAACTGGTCACGGTGGGGGTGGCTTTTCTGGCATTTTCGTTGGTGGCGTCAGCCACCTACATCGTCAACGACCTGCTGGATCTCGACAGCGACCGCGCCCATCCACGCAAGCGATCGCGTCCCTTTGCAAGCGCAGAGATCGGACTTGTGGACGGCGCGGTGATCAGCTTGGTGATGCTGGCCGGCGGCCTGGTCATTGCCGGCCTGGTGTCGGGAGCGCTCCTGTCAACACTGCTGTGCTACCTGATGCTCACCAGTGCCTATACCTGGCTGCTCAAGCGTTATGTGCTGATCGATGTCCTGATGTTGTCGGTGCTGTACACCCTGCGCATTCTGGCTGGCGCCGTCGCGGCCAACGTGAGCATCAGTTCCTGGCTGGCCGCGTTCTCGCTTTTTATCTTCTTCAGCCTGGCATTGGTCAAGCGCTGCTCGGAACTGGTCTCTTTAAGCCGTGCTGGCGGGGGGATGACCAAAGGCCGTGACTACCATGTCAGCGACCTTCCCGTGTTGTGGCCGTTGGGCATCGGCGCGGCACTGTCGGCCATTGTGGTGTTCGGCCTTTTCATCAATGCCCATGAAACCCAGGTGCGCTATGAAAGTCCACATCTGCTATGGGGCGCTGCCGTGGTCATGATCTACTGGATTTCCCGCCTCTGGATAAAGACAGGTCGCGCAGAAATGCATGACGACCCGATCATTTATTCACTCACCAACTTCAACAGCCTGATCTGCATCACGGTCATCGTGGGCCTGACCATGATCGCGCAGTTCGTTCCTGTTGGTTTCCCGTGAGAGTTTTCCTTTTGGCGGTCATCAGCATCATTTTTTCGGTCGCTGCCCAATTCGCCCTGAAGGCGGGCATGACTGAAATCAAGGCCGCGGCCCCATCAAGCGGGCCGCACGGTATACAGATGCTGCTGCCCTTCGTGACCAACAAGTACCTGATCACCGGCTTCATGTTGTACGGACTGGGTGCGATAGTCTGGCTGGGCGTGCTCTCAAAGTGGGATGTCAGCAAGGCTTATCCCCTTGTCGGCCTGGGATTCCTGTTGTCCGCTCTGGTGGGCTTTGCACTGGGAGAATCCGTCACGCTGATACGTGGGCTTGGGGTGCTGATGATCATTGCCGGCGTGTTGATGGTCGGCATGTCGTGAAGAGAAAAAACATTTCGTTTCGAACAGCCAGTTGCTCCGCAGCATTAAATAGGCCTCTGACGCACGTACAACGTGCGCAGGTTGCTATGAATTTAATAACAACATGAATTCGAGGTGCTGAATGGAGTGCGGCCGTTTTCATTTCTGCCGTGCAGCCAGCAGCCGGTCGGCATAGCCATGCCAGCATGTGCCCATGTCAAGGACGGCAAACACGCCATCCCCGGGCCTGATCGGCCATCCACTGGTGCTTGGCTGCAACGGCGGTCGCCATCAACGGCTCGATCCCGGCCTCGCGCACCGTGTTGGCCGACATCAGGCCGATGTGTTTGATGTTCATGCACTTGTCCTGTGAAAAGGAAGAACCATACCCTCGACATCACGCTGCCAGACAAAACCTTGTGGATTGAAGCCGATCCGGTACAAATGGCACAGGTTTTATCAAACCTGCTGAACAATGCCGCCAAGTACACCGACGCTGGCGGAACCATCTGCTTGGACATCAGGCTTGAAGACACACGGCGGGTGTTTGGTGTGGCCGACAACGGCATTGGAATGAGTATTGCCACGCTGCAAAAGGTGTTTCGGATGTTTGCGCAGGAGCAGGCAGCCCTTGACCGGTCGGAAGGAGGATTGGGGATTGGGAATTGAACTGGCACTTTCAAAAGGGCTGGTCGAATTGCATGACCGCGAAATTACAGCCAGCAGTGCCGGAGCCGGTCTGGGTAGCAGGTTCGAAATCTGTGTTCCTTTTCACCAGGAAACTTCTGGACAGCATGTAAAAGATAAAAATGCTGAGTCGCAGGTCCTCACGACCACCACCATCACCGTCTTGATTGCCGATGACAACCGTGATTCCGCTGAAACGTTGGCAGAACTTCTCAGGCTGGAGGGCCACACGGTGGTCACGGTACCTGATGGACTTCAGGCTGTTGCACTGGCAATTGAGCTTAAACCCGCCGTCATGGTGCTTGACATCAGAATGCCGGGCCTCAATGGTTACGAAGTTGCGCAGCGCATACGTTTGCAGCCCGAAGGAGACTTTCCCCTGCTGGTCGCTGCAACGGGCTGGGGTCAGGATGAGGACCGCCTTAAAGCGCATCAAGCCGGCTTCGACCTGCACCTGACCAAGCCTTTTGACCCCCAGAAATTGATTGATGTGATTGCAACACGGGCAATGTTGCTGGAAAGTTCGAGACGCAAACCGTATCGCCGCCATGATTTCAACTAAAAAACGCCCTGCACAAGAAATTTGTGCAGGGCGTTTCGGGGATGCTTATTGCCACATCCTGGCCAACTGGCCTTCAGAGGCCAGGACAAATATCAGTTCAGAGCAGATTTCTTGCCGTCTTTGTAGACATAAAGCGTGATGGCGGGATTCTTCAACTCACCATTTGGCTCAAATCCAATGGTGGTCGTGACACCCTTGAAATTCGACTTGATCAGCTCGGGCGTGTACACCTTGGGATCGGTTGAGTTGGCACGCTTCATGGCATCGACCAGAAGGTAGGTTGCGTCATAGGTATACGGGCTGTAGACCTGGAACTGGTTGGGGTACTTGGCGTCATAACGCTTTTTCCAGGCTTCGCCGCCTGGCATTTTGGCCAGGGACGCACCGCCTTCAGCGCAAACTACATTTCCAATGGTTTTTGCGCCGGCAGCCAGCTTGGCCAGTTCGGCGGTGCAAATACCGTCACCGCCAAAAAACTTGACGTTGCTCATGCCCAATTGCTCCATCTGGCGCAACATCGGACCGCCCTGGGGGTCCATGCCGCCGAAGAAGATGGCATCCGGATTTTTGGATTTCACCGCCGTCAGGATGGCCATGAAGTCGGTGGCCTTGTCGGTGGTGAACTGCTCGTCGACCACGGTCATGCCCTTGGCCGATGCTGTCTTCTTGAACACTTCGGCAACGCCTTGGCCGTAGGCCGTGCGGTCATCGATGATCGCGACTTTTTTCAGTTTCAGCGCGTCGGCTGCATAAAAGGCCAGACCCGCACCCAATGCGTTGTCGTTCGCAATAATGCGAAAGGTTGTCTTGTAACCCGGCTTGGTCAGATTGGGGTTGGTTGCTGCACCTGTCACCATCGGGATACCGCAGTCGTTGTAGACCTTGGAAGCAGGAATCGTCGTGCCCGAATTCAGGTGTCCGACCACGCCGGCAACTTTGGAGTCGCACAGTTTTTGTGCGGCTGCCGTGCCCTGTTTTGGATCAGCTGCATCGTCTTCAGCCACCAGCTCGAACTTGATTTTTTTACCGCCAATGACAATGTTCTGGGTGTTCAACTCTTCAACAGCCATGCGTGCGCCGTTTTCATTGTCTTTTCCATAATGCGCCTGTGAACCGGACATCGGTGCCACATGACCAATTTTCACGACAGCATCCTGAGCCGAAGCCAGGCCCGCTACCATGGCAACAGCTGCCAGCGCTGTCATTTTCAATTTCATTTGCATAAAAAACTCCGGTTAGAAAATTACCTGTGAAGGTTGAGAACATTTTTTAAACTCAACGGGGCAGAACATAACGCAATTTTTAGGCCTGCACCATAGCAACGTCCCTAGGTTGTGTTTGATTAGAGGGTTTGTCCTTACATGGCGAAAATTTTTTGTAAGAATTTTATACAGCCAGCGCTTATGGAGAGTTTATTTCTGTCTTTTTGGCTGCCCCGGAAATGCAGGCACCTCACGCTCAAATCCCTGGCTTACCGACTCACGCACGACCCGTTCAATTTCATCGAGCAACTGCGGCAGCAGGGACTGAAGATGCGCGCGGATCAGTTGCTCGGTGGCTTCGTGCAAACGCTTGTCAAGCACACTGTCAATATGCCGCAGAACCCGCTGAGCCATCAACGCCTGCAGGTCTGTTGCTGCAGCCATTTCGGCCACCGCGCCTTCGTCCACTGTCTCTCGGGAAGACGTCGGATGAACGATGTCGGTCAGCGTGGGCACATGCGCCGGAGGTCCTGGAAAACGGTTCATGTCGTGCCTGTGGCCCACTGGGCCAGGTCATGCCTTTTCAGGGAATACCCGCGCGCCGCATAATGTTTCCAGCGGCTGCGCCCGGCCTGCGCATCTTCCGGTAACAGCGAAACTACTTCAATCAAGCGGTCGTATCCTTCGAATTCAGCGGGAAGGTCGAGCCCCAAATTCACCAGGATGCCATGTTCCGAATAACCGGCAGGCGAAACCGCCAGCACGACCGGCGTGAATGCCAGCGTAGCGGGCGTGGCAGCCGCCGCCGTGCAGTGGGGCACGAAATCAGCCGCAGAAAATGTCCACAGCAGCGTATCGAGTTGGTCCAGCAAGGCCGGCTCGGCTGTGACCGCCACTTTGGCGCCGCTCAGGTAGATTTTTCGCAGCAGCCGGCAGCCATAGGCCAGCTTGTCGGCGGCGTTGAAATGAAAGGCAATGTCGGTCATGCCCTGGTTTTGGCGGCGGGTGCGCGTCCTTTGGCCGCTCTTGCCTTGGGCGCCGCTGGCGCCATGGATACAGAAGTCGCCTGTGCCAGCAGAAAATCAAGCAACAGCGGCACGGGACGGCCAGTGGCGCCTTTGGCCTGGCCGCTTTTCCAGCCGGTGCCAGCAATGTCCAGGTGTGCCCAGGCAAAGTCAGCCGCAAAGCGCTGCAAAAACTTGGCCGCCGTCACCGCGCCACCGGCACGCCCGGCCACATTGGCGACGTCGGCAAAATTGGTTTTCAAGCCATCCGCATAGTCATCGTCCAGCGGCATGCGCCAGCACAGGTCAAGCGACGAGTCGCCGGCCCGGGCCAGCGATTCGGCCAATGCTTCATTGCTTGAAAAAAGTCCGCTCCGCACGCCGCCGAGCGCGACCACACAGGCGCCCGTCAGTGTGGCGATGTCCACCACGGCACGGGGTTTGAAGCGCGCAGCATACGTCAAGGCATCGCACAGGACAAGCCGACCTTCTGCATCGGTATTGAGAATTTCTATGGTTTGCCCGCTCATGCTGGTCACCACGTCACCGGGCTTGATGGCCTTGTCGCCCGGCATGTTCTCGCAGGCCGGAATCAACCCCACCACGTTGAGCGCTGGTTGCAGTTCGGCCAGCGCCCGGAACGTGCCCAGCACGCTGGCAGCGCCGCACATGTCAAATTTCATTTCGTCCATTTCGGCGGCCGGCTTGATTGAGATACCACCCGTGTCAAAGGTGATGCCCTTGCCAATCAGCACCACGGGCGCTTCGTCCTTGGCGCCGCCTTCATAGCGCAGGACGATAAAGCGCAATGGTTCGGCCGTGCCCTGCGCCACCGCCAGGAAAGCGCCCATGCCGAGCTTTTCGACCTCCTTGTGGCCAAGTACTTCGCTCTTGATGCGTCGCAGTTTTCCAAGCTCCTTGGCCACGCCCGCCAGCAAGGTGGGCGTGGCATGGTTGGCCGGTCGGTTGGCCCATTCTTTGGCCAACTCGATGCCCTTGACCAGTGCGATGGCCTTGTCAAAACCGGCTTGGACAGGGTCAAGGCTGTCCACGGCAATCGCCAACTTCTGCAGTTTTGCCACTACGGGCTTGGACTTGGTCGTGCTGTAGGCATAGCTGGCATCGGCACAGGCGACGACGGCGGCGCGTACCGTCTCAGGCTGGAGATTGGTCAGCAAGCCGAGGCAAAGAACGGCGCGCTGCGCGTTGCTGGTCTTCAGCACCGCCATGGCGGCATTGACGGCCGTACGGACGTTTTTTTCGCTGGCATCGCCTGCGCCGACCAGCACCACCCGCGTGGCCTCGATGCCCGGTGTGCGGTAGGCGCTCAGCAGCTTGCCCGGCTTGAGTTCCAGATCACCTGACTTGATGGCCAATGTGGCAAGGACGGACAAAGCGTCGTCTCCCGCCGCAAGGCCTTCAGGGACCAGCACAATCAGCGCATCGGTTTTTTCACTGCAGACAAGGGCACGGTTCAGGGTTTTAAGTTCAAAGTCCATAATTCAGGGTTGGGTAGATAAACCAGCTTGTTCCATTTTTGATTCAATGCAAGGTCAGGCGCCCTGCCGCAGTTCATGCTCGCCTCAGGCGAAGCAGCACCGGCAACATGTCGCATCGAAGCAAAAACGAAGTCACACAAAATAAATCCCAGCAAGGCCGCCATCCAGTCCATGTTATTCCAATCTTCAATACGCAAGGAACTGGCGCGCAGTTTCGGCGCCACGCTGGTGGTGCTGGTCACCATCGTCATGACCATCGTGCTGATACGAACCCTGGGCCAGGCGTCGCGCGGCTCCATCAGCCCGCAGGACGTGATGCTCTACATGGCGTATTCCGGTCTGGGACGCCTGCCGACCATCCTGACGCTCGCCCTGTTCATCGCCCTGGTCAGCACCTTGACCCGTATGTACCGCGACAGCGAAATGGTCGTGTGGTTCACCAGCGGCCAGGGACTGGCCGGCTTCTTGCGGCCGCTGTTTCACTTTGCCTGGCCAGTGCTGATGGTCATCAGCCTGATGGCAATTTTTGTCTGGCCATGGACCAACCAGCAAACCAAGGACATGCAAAGCCGCTACCAGCAACGCGGTGACCTGGACCGCATCACCCCCGGCGTCTTTCAGGAGTCCTCCAGCGGCAACCGGGTATTTTTCATTGACCGCGACCTGCCCGGCGAGCAGGCCAGCAACAACGTCTTCATCGCCGCCACTGAAAAGGGAAAAAGCTCGGTCACCACCGCGCAGTCCGGCCGCATTGAAACCCGTGGTGATGCGCAGTTCCTGATGCTTTCCAACGGTCAGCGGCTGGAGAACGAGATTGGCAAGTCAGCGCTCAAGATCAGCGACTTCAAGGAGTACGGCGTCAAGACCGGCAGTTCCGGACTGCTGGGCGCAACCCCGCCGGAAGCCAAGCTGATGTCCAGCCGTGCGCTGATCAAGGAGCCGACGCGCAGCAACCTGGGTGAACTGGCATGGCGACTGGGCCTGGCGCTTTGCGCCATCAACCTGGTGGTGGTGGCGCTGGCGCTGTCCAGTGTCAACCCGCGCAGCGGGCGCAGCATCAACATGATTTTTGTCGTGCTGGCCTTCGTGGTCTACAACAACCTGGTCAACCTGGGACAAAACTGGATCTTTGTCGGACTGATTGGTTTCGGCCCTTTTTTGCTGGTCCTGCATGGCGGGGTCCTGCTGCTGGCGCTGGCATGGCTGGCCAAGCGGCACATGAACTGGCGCTTCGGGCGCACGCACCACACACACGCTCCGGCATCCGCGAACCAGGCTGGAGGCCGGGCATGAAGACCATACGGCGCCTCATCTACCGCGAAGTCCTGACCTCGATTGCCCTGGTGGTCCTGGGTTTTCTGGCCCTGTTCTTTTTCTTTGACCTGGTTGACGAACTGCAGTACCTGGGGAAAAACAACGGCTTGGTGGGAGAGAGCACCTACCAGATCAAGCATGCCCTGCTGTATGTCGCTTTGCTGATTCCAAACCATCTTTATGAACTGCTGCCCATTTCAGTGCTGATTGGCAGTATTTTTGTCATGGCGCGCTTGGCCCAAAGCTCGGAATACACCATCTTGCGCACCAGCGGCCTGGGCCCCTGGCGGGCACTCAAACTGCTGCTGTGGCTGGGCGCCTTTTTCGTCGCGCTGAGCTTCGTCGTCGGCGACTACATCTCGCCTGTCAGCGAGCGCGCTGCGCAGTTGCTGAAGGCCAGGTACCAGAGCAAGATCACCATTGGCCAGACCGGCGCCTGGCTGAAGGAAAAGCAGGCTGGCAGGAGCTTCATCGTGAACGTCAGCGAGTTGTCTCCCGAGGGCGAAATGCATGGCGTGCGTATTTACGAGTTCAACAGCACGGGCCTGATCGTCTCGACGACCGAGGCACCGAAGGCTGCGTTCTCATCAGGTACTGCCTGGCTGCTAAGCAATGTCACGCGGACAGAGTTCGCCGTGTCCGCCAGCGCAAATGGCGCCAGCGCCAATGCTGCCCCGCAACAGGCGCGGGTCAGCCGCAGCGCCGTTGCCAGTTTTCGCTGGCCCACCGAAATCAGCACTGAAATGGTATCTGTCGCGCTGCTGAGGCCCGACCGGATGGCCACAATAGACCTGTTCAATTACATCCGCCATCTTGAAGCCAATGGCCAGACGTCCCAGCGCTACGAAATCGAGTTCTGGCGCAAGGTGTTTTATCCGCTCAGCTGCCTGGTCATGGTGATGCTGGCGCTGCCATTTGCCTACCTGCATTTCCGCTCTGGCAGCATCACCGGCTATGTATTTGCCGGCGTCATGATCGGCATCAGTTTTTTCCTGCTGAACAATGTGTTCGGCTACATCGGCAACCTGCGCAACTGGCAGCCCTGGCTGGCAGCGGCTACGCCCGGACTGATCTACATGGGCATTTCCATGGGTGCATTCGGCTGGCTGGTGCTCAGGCGATGACGGCCAATTAGTCCCTTTCACTTTTCCAACGACTTATGACCTCCACATTTTCCTTGCCACGCGGCATTGTCCTGTTTGCCCACGGTTCGCGCGATCCGCTGTGGCGCTTGCCTATCGAAGCAGTCGCCGCGCAGATCAGGACACGGCACCCAGGCACCCTGGTACTTTGCGCCTACCTGGAAATCTGCGCGCCGTCGCTGCCGGAAGCGGCCGCTGCGCTGGTCGCCGCTGGTGCGCGCCAACTGAGGATTTTTCCGCTGTTTCTGGGCGTGGGTAAGCATGCGCGCGAAGACCTGCCCCTGCTCGTTGAACAGATCAGGGTGGCACATCCCGATATCGCCATTGAACTCCTGCAGGCGGCCGGCGAATATGCGCAAATGACCGCCTTGATGGCTGATATCGCCTTGAAAGATGGCGTGAGCGCAGCGCTTACGGGCACTGAAAACGGTTGAGCCAAGCGATTTTTCTTAGTCCACTTAAAGCATAATAAAATCAATATTAAGCACTAATTTCATATGAACCTGCATCAATTCCGCTTTGTCCAGGAAGCCGTCCGCCGCAACCTGAACCTGACCGAAACCGCGCGAGCGCTGCATACCTCGCAACCGGGCGTTTCCAAGGCCATCATTGAGCTGGAGGAAGAGCTGGGCGTGGAAATCTTTGCGCGCCACGGCAAGCGCCTCAAGCGCGTTACCGAGCCCGGCGAACACGTAATTAAAAGCATCGAGCTGATCATGCGGGAAGTCGGCAACCTGCGGCGCATCGGCGAGCAGTTCTCGGCGCAGGACAGTGGAACGCTGTCGATTGCCACCACCCACACGCAGGCCCGCTATGTGCTGCCTCAGCCGGTCGCCCGGCTGCGCGAGGCCTTTCCCAAGGTCAACGTCAGCCTGCACCAGGGCTCGCCCGACCAGGTGGCGCGCATGGTGCTTGAAGAAGTCGCCGAAATCGGGATTGCCACCGAATCCTTGACCCAGTACGACGACTTGGTGACGCTGCCCTGCTATGAATGGCAGCACATGCTGGTGATGCCCAGCGACCATCCGCTGGCTCGCAAGGAACACATCACGCTGGAAGACCTGGCGCAGGAAGCGCTGATCACCTACCACCCGTCATTCACTGGCCGCACCAAGATCGACCTGGCGTTTGCCGCCCGGCACCTGCATCCTCGCATTGCCCTTGAAGCGATCGACTCCGATGTGATCAAGACCTATGTGCGTCTGGGGCTGGGCGTGGGCATCGTGGCCGAAATGGCGGTCAGGGACGACGGCACCAATGCAGACCTGATTGCCTTGCCTGCAGGGCATCTGTTCGGCGTGAACGTTGCCCGCGTGGCCTTCAAGCGCAGCGCCTACCTGCGAAATTTTGTTTACAAGTTCACGGAACTGCTCAGTGAAAAGCTCAACCGCGACCTGGTGGCCAGGGCCATGGCAGGTCGTCTCAACGACGACGAGGTTTGAACATGAGGACGCATGCATCCACCCCTGCTACCGCCAGCGCGCCGCGCACGCCAGCGCTCATCAGCCGGCTGCCACGGGTCGGCACCACGATTTTCACCGTTATGTCGGCGCTGGCCGCTGAAAAGGGCGCCGTCAATCTGGGCCAGGGGTTTCCGGATTTCGACTGCGACCCGCAACTGGTCGAGGCCGTCACTGGCGCCATGCAGCGCGGCCTGAACCAGTACCCACCCATGGCCGGCGTTCCGATCCTGCGTGAAGCCGTCGCGGCCAAGCTGGCAGCCCTGTACGGCCGCAACTACGACCCGGGCAGCGAGATCACCATCACGGCGGGCGCCACGCAGGCCATCCTCACCATCGTCCTGGCCGTCGTGCATCCGGGCGACGAGGTCATCGTGCTGGAGCCGTGCTACGACAGCTATGTGCCGAACATTGAACTGGCTGGCGGCACGGTCGTCCGGGTGCCGTTGACGCCCGGAACGTTTCGTCCGGATTTTGAAAAAATCAGGGCGGCCCTCAGCCCCCGCACGCGCGCCATCGTCGTCAATTCGCCGCACAACCCGAGCGCCACGGTCTGGACCGAGGCCGAGATGCTGCTGCTTCAGGACCTCCTCGCCCCCACCGATGTCCTGCTGATCAGCGACGAGGTCTATGAGCACATGGTGTTCGACGCCGCCCAGGGCCACCTTCACCAGAGCGCCGCGCGCTTTACAGGGCTGGCGGCGCGCGCCTTCATCGTCAGCAGCTTTGGCAAGACCTACCATGTCACGGGCTGGAAGGTCGGCTATGTCGCCGCGCCGGCCAGCCTGACGGCGGAGTTTCGCAAGGTGCACCAGTTCAACGTATTCACCGTCAACACGCCGGTGCAGCATGGCCTGGCCGCCTACATGGCCAGCGACCGGCCTTACCTGGACCTGCCGGCCTTCTACCAGCGCAAGCGTGACCTGTTCCGATCCGGGCTGGAAAACACGCGCTTCAAGCTGCTGCCCAGCGAAGGCAGCTATTTCCAGTGCGTCGATATTTCAGAGGTCAGCGACCTGGGCGAGGCCGATTTCTGCCACTGGCTGACGACCGACATCGGCGTGGCGGCGATTCCTTTGTCGGCGTTTTATGGCGACGGGTTTGACCAGCGCGTCGTGCGCTTCTGCTTTGCCAAAAAGGACGAAACCCTGCACATGGCGCTGGAACGGCTAGCCCGACTGTAGGCAACTCCTGACGCCTGTATCAGCCGCCTTCCTGCTTGACGCCTGCAAGCGGGCGGCAAGAATACAGGCATACATAAAAAGGAGTCTTCCATGTCAATCTCGCTTATCTTGCTGATCGTCCTGATCCTGATCCTGGTCGGTGCACTTCCCACGTGGGGCCATAGCCGCAGCTGGGGTTACGGTCCCAGCGGCGGTATCGGCCTGGTGGTGATCATCCTGATCGTTCTGCTGCTGATGGGCCGGATCTAGATCCCTGATCTGCTTCTGTCAAAAAGGACCTTGCACTGCAAGGTCCTTTTTTTCTTGGAGCCCTCAACTGTTGAGTTGCGCCCAGAGCTTGTCCAGCCGCTTGATGCTGACCGGCTGCGGCGTGCGCAGCTCCTGTGCGAAAAAGCTCACGCGCAGCTCTTCCAGCAGCCAGCGGTATTCCTGCATGCGCGCGTCCGCCGCACCCTTGCGCTCGGCAAGCAACCGCCAATAGCGCTGCTCGTGCGGCCGCACATCGGCCAGGCGGGCGGCGTCTCTGGCCGGGTCAGCGCGCCATTTTTCCAGGCGCAGGGTGATGGCTTTCAGGTAACGCGCAAAGTGCTGCAGCTGCGCGTAAGGCGTGGTCGTCAGGAAACGCTTGGGCACCAGACGCTGCAGTTGCTGGGCCGTGTCGGCCGCAGCATCGGCGGCGTTTTTGGTGTCCTTGATCTTTCGCTGCGCCACGGCAAATTCCATGAGGATGCTGGACGCCAGGCGCGCCACTTCGCTGGCAATCAGCGTCAGGCGGCCGCGCCCCTCGTCAATTCGTTTTTTGAAATCGACTTCGCAGGTCGGCAGCGGATCGAGTAAAAACGCCCGGTCCAGCGCCACCTCGATGATCTGCTGGCGCAACTCGTCGACCGTACCGCCGCCCGAGTTGTCGGCTGCGCGGCCCACCAGCATGTAAGAAGTCGCGGTTTTCTGCAGCTCGGGCAGGTTTTTTTCCAGGTACTTCAGCGCGTCCCTGATCTGCAGCGAAAACAGGCGCCGCAGGCCGGCGCGGTGTTTGACGGCAGCGGTATCGGGCTCGTCGAACACCTCGATCGTCACCGCGTCGCCCAAGTCAATCAGCGCCGGAAAACCAATCAGCGTTTGCGCGCCCTTGCCAATTTCCATCAGTTCTGGCAGTTCGCCAAAGGCCCAGCTGGTGTAGCGATCCGGAACCTTAGCCGCTATTTTTTCAGGAGCTGCCTGCGCCCGTCCTGCCTGCGCAGAAGGCTTGTTTGATGCTTTATTTCGGTCCGAGACACCAGCCGGGGCGCTATCAAGCACAGCGGGCACCACCCGGCCCAGGTTCTTCAGCCCCGCCAGCGCCTGGAAAGCCCCGCGTGCCTGCGAACCCAGCTCGCCCTTGAGCGCGCCCAGGTTGCGGCCTGCGCCCAGCTGGCGGCCGTGCTCATCGACCACGCGAAAGTTCATGAACAGGTGCGGCGCCAGCATGTCGAGCTTCAGGTCGGCGCGCTTGATGTCGAGCGAGGTCGCGTCGCGCACCCATTTCAACACCGCGTCGGTCAGAGAAACCGCGCCGAATTTCTCCGCCACCATCAGTTCCTGCGCCATGCGCGCGGCGGTGTCGGGCAGCGGCACCAGGCGCGAGCGCGGGCGCTGGTGCAGCGTCTTGATCAGCGCCTGGATCTTGTCTTTCAGCATGCCGGGCACCAGCCACTCGCAGCGCTCCTCATTGACCTGGTTCAGCGCAAAAATCGGCACCTCGACGGTCACGCCATCGCGCGCGTCGCCGGGCTCGTGCAAATAAGTCGCCAGGCAATCGACGCCGCCCAGCCGCAACGTCTTGGGAAACGCCTGCGTGGTGATGCCGGCCGCCTCGTGGCGCATCAGCTCGTCTTGCGTCAACAGCAGCAACTTCGGCTGTTTCTTGACCTCGGCCTTGAACCAGCTTTCAAAGCCGGCACCGGTGCAGATATCGGCTGGCAACTGCTGGTCGTAAAAGGCGTAGATCAGCTCGTCATCGACCAGCACGTCCTGCCGGCGCGCCTTGTGCTCCAGGTCCTGGACATGCGTGATCATCTTGTCGTTGGCCGCCAAAAAGGGCAGCCTGGTGTCCCAGTTGCCGGCGATCAAGGCCTCGCGGATGAAGATTTCACGTGACGTGACCGGATCGACCCGGCCGAAGTTGACGCGCCGCCCGTTGTACACCACCAGCCCGTAGAGCGTGGCACGCTCCAGCGCCGTGACCTGCGCGGATTTTTTCTCCCAGTGCGGGTCGAGCAGTTGCTTTTTCAACAGATGGCCGCCGACCTGTTCGACCCACTGCGGGTCGATGTTAGCGATGCCCCGGCCAAACAGGCGCGTGGTTTCCACCAGTTCGGCCGCGACGATCCAGCGACCCGGCTTCTTGCTGAGCCGCGCGCCGGGGTGGCGGTAAAAGCGGATGCCGCGCGCGCCCAGGTACCAGTCGTCTTCTTCGCTTTTCAGGCCGATGTTGCCCAGCAGGCCGCACAACAGGGACAAATGCAGTTGGTCGTAGCTGGCTGGCTGCGAGTTGAGATGCCAGCCCTGCTCCCTAACCACCGCCAGCAGCTGCGAATGGATGTCGCGCCATTCGCGCACGCGGCGAATATTGACAAAATTCTCGCGCAGCAGGCCTTCGTACTGGCGGTTCGTCAGCTTGTGCACCGCGTCATGGCCGCCGCGCGCGTCGCCCAGCCATTTCCACAGTTTCAAAAAACCGACGAATTCGCTTTTCTCGTCATCGAACTTGGCATGCGCCTGGTCGGCCTGCGCCTGCTTGTCCATGGGCCGGTCGCGCACGTCCTGCACGCTCAAGGCACTGGCAATCACCAGCACCTCGTCGAGCGCCTGCCGGTCCTTGGCTTCCAGGATCATGCGGCCGACACGCGGGTCCAGCGGCAGCTTGGCCAGTGTCCAGCCAACGGGCGTCAGTTCGTTGTCGTCATTCACCGCGCCAAGTTCGGCCAGCAATTGGTAGCCGTCGGCAATCGCGCGGCCCTGCGGCGGCTCGATGAAGGCAAAGTTTTCAATCGTTCCCAGGTGCAGCGACTTCATGCGCAAAATCACCGACGCCAGCGAGCTGCGCAGGATCTCGGGGTCGGTAAAGCGCGGCCGGCCCAGAAAATCGGCTTCGTCGTACAGGCGGATGCAGATGCCATCAGCCACGCGGCCGCAGCGCCCGGCACGCTGGTTGGCCGCCGACTGCGAGATCGGCTCGACCATCAGCTGCTCGACCTTGTTCCTGAAACTGTAGCGCTTGACCCGCGCCGTGCCTGCGTCAATGACATATCTGATGCCCGGAACCGTCAGTGACGTTTCAGCCACATTGGTCGCCAGCACCATGCGCCGCCCGCTGTGGCCGTCAAAAATTTTGTCCTGCTCGGCCTGGGAAAGGCGCGCAAACAGCGGCAACACCTCGGCATTGCGCGTCAGCGGCTGGTGCGCCAGGTGCTTGCGCAAGTGGTCGGCGGCTTCGCGAATCTCGCGCTCGCCGGGCAGGAAAATAAGGATGTCGCCGGCGCTGTGCGGACTCATCCATAGCTCATCGACGGCATCGGCAATCGCGTCATTCAGGTCATGCTCGCGCGACTCCTCGAACGGCCGGTAGCGCTGCTCGACCGGAAACATCCGGCCCGACACCATGATGACCGGTGCCGGCACCAGAGGCCCCAACGCGCTGCGCTGCGCGTCGTCGCTGCCCCCCGTGGGGCGGCCTGGCGGCGGCGCGCGCGAGGCAAAGTAGTCGGCAAAACGCTGCGCATCAATCGTCGCCGAGGTGATGATGACCTTCAGGTCCGGCCGGCGCGGCAGCAACTGGCGCAAATAGCCCAGCAAGAAATCGATGTTCAGGCTGCGCTCGTGCGCCTCGTCGATGATGATGGTGTCGTAGGCGCGCAGCAGCGGGTCGGTCTGCGTTTCGGCCAGCAGGATGCCGTCGGTCATCAGTTTGACCGACGCATCACGGCTCAGCCGGTCCTGGAACCGAACCTTGTAGCCAACCACGTCGCCCAGCAGCGTCTTCAGTTCTTCGGCGATGCGCTTGGCCACGCTGGACGCAGCAATGCGGCGCGGCTGGGTATGGCCGATCATCTTGCCCTGGCCGGGCGGGTAGTTGAGCTTGCCGCGCCCCAGCGCCAGGGCGATCTTGGGCAGTTGCGTGGTTTTGCCCGAGCCGGTTTCACCGCAGACGATGATGACCTGGTGCGCCGTAAGCGCTGCGGCGATGTCGTCGCGCCGGCTGGATACCGGCAGCGACTCGGGAAAGGTGATGGCCAGAGGAGACAAAGAAGGAAGCAAGGCAGGCCCAGCAGTCAAAGCTGCTGATTATCGGCGTTCCGCCCGGTCAGGGCTTGCCTGGCGGGCTTTCAAGCGCCGGTGCGCCTGTCGGCGCTGGGGCACGCCCTTACACTGACTGCTTATTTTTTGTTTGCGGTGAAATGCAGCCACGGTCGACTTTGCGTGTTGCCTGACATTTCACCGGCCCCTGCCCGAACCCCGAAAGCGCGCCATGTCCACGGTCTTCAACTTCACCTTTGTCCCCTGGTTCCGCTCAGTGGCGCCCTACATCCACAAGTTTCGCAACCAGACCTTCGTGGTCGCCGTCTGCGGCGAGGCGATTGCCGCCGGCAAGCTGCCGCACCTGGCGCAGGACCTGGCCATGATCCAGAGCATGGGCGTGAAGGTGGTGCTGGTGCACGGTTTTCGGCCGCAGGTCAACGAGCAGCTCCGGGCCAAGGGCCACGAGGCGAAATATTCGCACGGCATGCGCATCACCGACGAAGTGGCGCTCGACTGCGCGCAGGAAGCGGCCGGTCAGCTCCGTTATGAAATCGAGGCGGCCTTCAGCCAGGGCCTGCCGAACACGCCGATGGCCGGCTCGACGATTCGCGTGATCTCGGGCAATTTCATCACCGCCCGGCCGGTCGGCATAGTCGATGGCGTGGATTTTCAGCATTCGGGCCTGGTGCGCAAGGTCGATGTGGCGGGCATTTCGCGCACGCTCGACTTCGGCGCGATGGTGCTGATCTCGCCCTTCGGCTTTTCGCCGACCGGCGAGGCCTTCAACCTGACCATGGAAGAAGTTGCGACCAGCGTGTCGATTGCGCTGCAGGCTGACAAGCTGATTTTCGTCACCGAGATTCCGGGGATCCGGCTCAAGCCTGACGAGCCGGTCAGTGAAGACAACCCCATCGATACCGAGTTGCCGCTGGCCGCTGCCGAAGCCCTGCTGATCAAGGTGCCCGCCGGCCAGCGCCCGAGCGACACGGCGTTTTACCTGCAGCACTGCGTGAAGGCCTGCAAGGCCGGGGTCGAGCGCAGCCACATCATCCCGTTTGCGGTCGATGGCGCGCTGCTGCTGGAGATTTACGTGCACGACGGCATCGGCACCATGGTGGTCGACGAAAAGCTCGAAGAACTGCGCGAAGCCACGGCCGACGACGTGGGCGGCATCCTGCAGCTGATCGAGCCGTTTGAGCAGGACGGCACGCTGGTCAAGCGCAGCCGCACCGAAATTGAACGCGACGCCGACCACTACACCATCGTCGAGCACGACGGCGTGATTTTTGCCTGCGCCGCGCTCTACCCCTACCCGGAGGCCAAGACCGCAGAGATGGCCGCCCTCACGGTGTCACCGCAAAGCCAGGGCCAGGGCGATGGCGAGAAAATCTTGAAGCGCATCGAGCAGCGCGCCCGCGCCGCCGGCCTGCAAAGCATTTTCGTGCTGACCACGCGCACCATGCACTGGTTCATCAAGCGCGGCTTCGTGCAGGTGGACCCGGACTGGCTGCCCGACGCCCGCAAGCGCAAATACAACTGGGACCGCAAGAGCCAGGTGCTGGTCAAGAAGCTGGGCTGAGCTGATCCAGCCTTTTCAACCCCATCGGAACCCGACCCATGCTCCAGCTGCGCCCCAACTGTGAATGCTGCAACCGCGACCTGCCCGCCGCATCGCCCGATGCGCGCATGTGCAGCTTCGAATGCACCTTTTGCAGCGACTGCGCCAGCACCCGGTTGGCCGGCATGTGCTCCAACTGCGGCGGCGAACTGGTGGCGCGCCCGCGCCGGCCGGCGGACAAGCTGGCCAGGCATCCGGCTTCGACCGAACGTGTTTTCAAGTCCTCGGGCTGCCCGCCTGCGCCTTGACACGCAGATTGCCTCCAAGCCTTTGCGCCCGCCAGAATTATCAAATTTGATAGCGCCCTGCGCAAGCAGCGCCTGCGCCAGAGGCCTAAAAGGCTTAAAAATTCCCACTCAGGCTCCGGGCCAGCGCTAGACTACACAAAAAAACGAAAAATCCTGATAACAGAAAGCGCATTTTTCTCATAGGCTCAGGCTTCCCTTTTGCTGGAGGCCATCCATGAACATCTCTGGTCAAGTTCCCGCTGCGCGTGAAGTCCGCATTCCCTGCGGCGACACCTGGCTTTACGGCGATCTGACGGTGCCGACCGATGCCATCGGGGTGGTGCTGTTTGTTCACGGCAGCGGCAGCGGCCGGCACAGCGCGCGCAACCGTCTGGTGGCAAACAGGCTGCAACAAGCGGGCATTGCCACGCTGCTGTTCGACCTGCTCACCGCGCACGAGGAGCAAATCGACACGCACACCCGCGAGCACCGCTTCGACATCGCGCTGCTCACCCGGCGCCTGCAGGACGCGACCACCTGGGCCAGGGCGCAGCCCGTCCTGGAGCGGCTGCCCGTCGGCTACTTCGGCGCCAGCACCGGCAGCGCCGCCGCCATCATTGCCGCTGCCCGGCTGGGCCGGCAAATTGCCGCCGTGGTCTCGCGCGGTGGTCGGCCCGACCTGGCCGGCCCGGTGGCGCTGGCGGCTGTCACCGCGCCGACGCTGTTGATCGTCGGCGGCACAGACCATGGCGTCATCGAGCTCAACGAGGATTCGCTTGCGAACCTGAGCTGCGAGAAACGCATGGCGATCGTCGAGGGCGCCACCCATCTGTTTGAGGAAAAAGGGACGCTGGAGGCAGTGGCAGAACTGGCCGCTTCCTGGTTCGGCACCCATCTGGCGCACCAGGAAACGGGAGATGCACCAGTCGCCAGAGCATGAAGGCGCCAACCATCACGCGTGACATCACCTTGCCGCTGAATGATCGCCGCCATGCCGGAAGGGTGCTGGCGAACAAGCTGGCCCACCATGCAGGCCAGGACAATCTGCTGGTGCTCGGCCTGCCGCGTGGTGGCGTTCCGGTGGCTTTCGAAGTGGCGCGCGCGCTGCAGGCGCCGTTGGACATCTTTATGGTGCGCAAGCTGGGCCTTCCCGGCCACGAGGAATACGCCATGGGCGCGATCGCCAGCGGCGGGGTGCGCATCATGACGACCCTGCCCGGTCTGAACATCGCTTCGTCAGAGATCGCCGAGGTTGTGGCCCGAGAGCACGATGAACTGGTACGGCGCGAGCAGCTCTACCGGGGCCAGCGCCCGCCGCTCAGCCTTGAAGGCCGCACGGTCATCGTGGTCGATGACGGGCTGGCCACCGGCGCCAGCATGCGCGCAGCGGTGCTGGCCATCCGGCAGCAGCGCCCGGCCCGGCTGGTGGTGGCTGTTCCGGTGGGCGCGCAGGCCAGCTGCCAGGCGCTGCTCGCCGATGCCGACGAGGTGGTCTGCGCCGCCATGCCCTGTCCGTTTCGCGCCGTCAGTCTCTGGTACAAGGCGTTTGGGCAGACCAGCGACGAGGAGGTCCTCGCCTTGCTCGATCAAGCCCGCCGTTCACATGAAGGAGCGCTGAAGGCCATCCATGTGTCATGAAAATCAACACGGCAAGATTTCTTATCCGGGCCGCACGCTGGCTTGCCACCTGATGCGCAACGCCGGGGAGTACCACCGCACCATGTTCCGCGCCCCGGTGCTGTCCTGAAACCGGCGCGACAGCCACCTGGTCAAGACGCTACAGGCGCTGGACCGGCATTTTGACGCCGCAGCGCAAGCGGGTGCGCGACGGCCTGCACGGCAGTTCCGAAGACCTATTCCCCCAAACCGGCACGAAGCGCTTTTTACCCGGCCTGCGGCACGAAACCGTTCCACCCAAGCTGTCTGAGCCGCCGCCGCCGCAGCTGCGGCTGCAGCGCGCCATTGGCGTCAACTACCGGCCCGAAACCGAGCGCCAGAGCCACTATTTCTACACCCGCCTGGCCGGCCAGTTCGATGCCATGATCCACATCGACGAAACCAGCGCGCTGGAGCGGCTGGACAAAGGGCCGGTCTGGGACGCTGGCGAAATGCCCGAAACCTTTCCGTCGGGAATCAAGCCAGGCAGCAAGCCGTTCAGGCGCCAGCCGGCAGCGCTTGCCCGAAGTGCCGCAGAACGCCCTGCCCTGCCGCGCGGCCGGTGGCGAAGCAGGCCGTCAACAGGTAGCCCCCGGTGGGCGCTTCCCAGTCGAGCATTTCTCCGGCGCAAAACACCGGCGGGCTGAGGTCGGCGGGCAACGTGATCCGCAGGTTCGCATCCAGCCCCTCGAAGCGGACACCACCGGCACTGCTGATGGCTTCGTCGATAGGCCGGACCGCCACCAGCCGCAGCGGCAGCGCCTTGATGCCAGCAGCCAGCGTCACCGGGTCGGCCATCGCTTCCTTGCCCAGCAGTTCGTAGAGCATGCCGGCCTTGATGCCGTCCAGATTCAAGCGGCTCTTGAGGTGGCTGGACAGCGAGCGCGAGCCGCGCGGATGGCGCACTTCGACCAGCACCTGCTCGGCCGTCTTGTCGGGCAGCAGGTCGAGCAGCAAGGTCGCGCTGCCCTGGGCTGCAATCTCGTCCCTCAACAGGCTGGACGCCGCATAGACCAGGCTGCCTTCGACGCCGGTGGCCGTGGCGACGAATTCGCCCTTGCGGCTGAAACTGCGGCCTTGCGAATCGGTGAAACGGATCGCCACCGACTTGAAGGGCTGACCGGCAAAGCGGCTGGCAAAGTGTTCGCTCCAGCCCGGCTGTGGCTGCGGCGCCTGGCCGACCAGTTCCCGGAAGAAATCGCGCCGGGTTTCACCGTGACCGGCTGCGTCCAGTGCAGGCCGGGCTGCCACGTCAAAGCCGCAGTTCGACGGCTGCAACGACGCCACCGCCACGCCGCGCTCGGCCAGCCAGGGCACCCAGGCGCCGTCGGAGCCCAGGCGTTTCCAGCTGCCGCCGCCCAGCGCCAGCACCACGGCATCGGCCTCGGCCAGCACCTCGCCAGAGGGCGTTGAAAATTTCAGTGCGCCGTCCTCGGCCCAGCCCAGCCAGCGATGCCGCATGGAAAACCCCACGCCAGAGGCGCGCAGGCGGTGCAGCCAGGCGCGCAGCAGCGGCGCTGCCTTCATGTCCTTGGGAAACACCAGCCCCGAACTGCCGACAAAGGTTTCAATGCCCAGCGCTTCAGCCCAGGCGCGCACTTGGGTCGGTCCGAAAGCGGCCATCAGCGTCTGCAACGGCAGGTTGTGCTCGCCGTAGCGCTTGAAGAAAATCTCTGCGGGCTCGGAATGCGTCAGGTTCAGCCCGCCCTTGCCGGCCAGCAGGAACTTGCGGCCGACCGAAGGCATGGCGTCATACACCTGCACGCAAACCGCAGGACCGGCGCTGGCCAGCGCTTCGGCCGCCATCAGGCCGGCAGCGCCGCCGCCAATGACGGCTACGCGCAGCGGCCGGGCCGGGTCAAGGATGGGAAAGGCAAGAGAGTCGATGTTGTTCACAGGAAAAATCCGCCCGCACGAAGGTGCTGGCTTGAGGTAAAAAATAATGGCGATTTCGGGCAAGCCGGCCGGCGTGCGGCGTATGCTATTTTTTCAATCGCTGAAAGCGAACGCCGGTATTGCGCAGGATGCCTGAAAGGCTTGCATTTTGCGCCTTCTTGCATGGTCCGGTTTTTGGGGTGGGTTCAGGGGCGCCGGAACACATGGGTTGCTAACGGGTGATGGATGATCGTCACCTGGGGCGGCGCCTTCATCCCACAGGCGCCGTACATCGCCGAACGTCTGACGCCCACCGCAGCCATGCTCGGGCGGGTGGCATTGGCGGCAATCTCAAAGTTCCTGCGCGCGCGCTGGCAAGCAAGAAAGTCGATTCGCCCGGTCTGCAGACCATTGGGCGGGCGGCCCGTCGACGGTTTGCCTGTCTGGCTTGAAAGCGCCTTGTCCAGTTCCTGCCGCATGCGGGGCGCGCAGGGCGCGTCGGAAAATTCCGCAAGCCCCTGCGCATTCAGGTATTGGTAAAAAGTTTGCGCATGGCCCGCAGGCGCCGTGGCGGCATAAAGCAGGACGGCCAGAAAGCAAAGCAAGTGAATTGACCGCATCCGACCATGCACTTGAACAACCGTTTCTGGCAACGGGCAGCCGCTGGTCGTCACCACGTTCAACCCAGTTCCACCACCGTGCCCAGCCCCGTCAGGAAGGCCGATTTCACCGGGGCGCCTGGATAGATTCGCTGCACGGCGGCACGGTAAACCCGCATTTTGACGATCAGCTCGGGCTGCAGTTCCGGCGCCGGGGCAGACTTGTAGTCGAGCACCCACCACTGGCCTTCATGGCCCGTGTCCTTGCGCCGGACCAGGCGGTCGAGCCGCAAGGCCTGGCCCTGGAACACCAGGTCCACTTCATTGCCCTGCCAGGCCAGAACATCGTCCCGCCAGGCCCAGGCGCCCTCGCCCTGGATGATGCGCTGGGCCAGTACGGATGCCTCGGCCGCCTGCGCCGGACTGAGCCGGAACTCGCGCGCCACCGCGCCGACATGCTCGGCCGACGACGGACCGCCCCATTCGAGCAGGCGGTGCATGGCCTTGCCAATGCGGGCAATGGCCGGGTCTTCGTCCGCCGGTGTTTCGGGCAATGGCTTGGGCGGCGGTGTGTCGGGCAGCGCCGCAAGCTCGGCCAGATAAAACACGTCGGGCACGTCCTGGCTGGCGGACGCGCCGGCGGGGCTTGGCGCCGCCAGCGCCGGCAGCAGGCCCTGCAGGCGCTGCCACCAGCTGTCGGTAGTCGTGCGGTGCGGCTCGATCGACGAGATGACCAGCGTGTGCCGGGCGCGCGTCATGGCGACATACAGGGCATTGAGTTCCTCGCGTTTGCGGGCCGCCTGCTCGGCGGCCAGCGCTTCCTGCGCGCAGGCCGGCGGCTTGCCTTCGCTGACCAGGAACACCAGCTTGCGCGGCTCGGTGGCTTCGCCGGGCCAGTCGATCAGCACGCCCATGCTGTCGGCATTGCGCTCCACCGTGTCGGTGTCCAGCAGCAGCACTGCTTCGGCTTCCAGTCCCTTGGCGCCGTGGATGGTCAGCAGCCGCACCGCCGCGTCGTTGGCCGCCACCGGCGCCAGCAATCCGCCAGCCTTGAGCGCGCGCACCAGGCCGTAGGGCGTGGCATAACGGCCGCCCTCGCGCCCCAGCGCCACGCCGAGCAGCGCGCGCAGGTTGGCGAGCACCGCCAGGCGCCGGGCTGCGGGCGCTGCGGCCGCAAAGCGTGCCAGGACATCGCCATCGTCGTAGATGCCTTGCAGCGCGTCGTGCGGCGGCTGGCTGTCCAGCCAGCCCTTCCACCGGGTCAATATGGCCGACAGCCCTTGCAATTCAGGCGCCAGCAGCTCTGTTTTTTGTAGCAGGTCGTGCCACGGCAGCTGGTGCTCGCGTTGCAGCAGCGCGATCTGCACCAGGCTGGCGTCCTGCAGGCCGAACAGCGGCGATCGCAAGGCTCTGGCCAGCGACAGGTCGTTTTGCGGCGACACCAGCACGTCGAGCAGCGCCACCAGGTCCAGTACTTCGCAGCAGTCGATCAGGTCGGTTTTCTCGCCGATCTGCGCCGGGATGTGCAGCGCCCGCAAGGCTTCCTGCACCGGCAGCAGGCCGGCCCGCTTGCGCGACAGCACCATCACATCCGACGGTGCCAGGCCGCTGGCAATCTGCTGGGAAATCCAGGCGGCGGCCTGGCGCGCCTCCAGCGTTCGCAATGTTTCTTCGGGCAATTCGCGCGGCGTCACCAAGCTGTCGCGCCAGCCAGCCTCGGGCGGCGTGTCCGCGCCGGCATCCGCCCCCAGCCGGGGAATCGCCGGCAGGCAGCCGGTGGCGCCGGCCTTCACTGAATCAGTACTGTGGTCGCGAAAACCGTCGTAGCCGTCCACCGCACGCGCATGGCCCATGACCGAATTGACCGTCCCGATCACCGCCAGGGCATTGCGCCGGGTGTGGTCGCAGCTGAGCAGATCGCCGCCCAGCCCCTCGACCACAAAAGCCTGCGCGGCACGAAACACCTGCGGCTCGGCGCGGCGAAAGCGGTAGATGCTCTGCTTCGGGTCGCCCACCAGGAACACGCTGGGCGCCGCGCCCGCGCCGCCGTAACCGCTCAGCCAGGACGACAGCGCCTGCCACTGCAGCGGGTTGGTGTCCTGGAACTCGTCGATCATCAGGTGCTTGATGCGCGCGTCCAGCCGCTCCTGCACCCAGCCGGCCAGCACCGGATCACCCAGCATGACCAGCGCAGCGCGCTCGACATCGTTCATGTCCACCCAGCCCTGCTCGCGCTTGAGCTGGGTGTACTGCGCAATCAGCAAGCGGCTGAGCCGGGCCATGCGCTGCTGGTGCACCCACGCCTCGTGCTGCTGGCAGGCCGCCTGCACCCGCAGCACCAGGTCCTGCGCCTGGCGCACGGTGTCGATGCCAATTATTTTTTCGCCGAACTTGCGCGGCGTTCCCTTTTCAGTCAGCAACGCGCCCAGGATGCCGGGCAGGTCCAGGTCGCGCAAGGCCTGCTGCAGTTCGACGCCTTTGGCTGAAAACGACGGTGCGCTGGCGCGGCCCAGCGCCGTGGCGGCCTGTACCAGCAAGGCGTGGCCAGGGCCGGCAGGCGCCAGGCAGTCCTGCGGCGCGGCCAGTTCGGCAAACTCCGGAAACTGCACGGCGAAAGGCTGGACCGACGCATCGACCACGCCTTTTTCATCGGCGAGTACAAACTCGGTCCGCTTGTCCAGCGCGGCCTGCAGGGCCTTGTCGGCCTGGAAGCGGCCATGCCCCTCGACCAGAGCCTCGAAGTCGGCCTGCAGCGGCGGCTCACCGGCAAGCGCCGCATAAAAGCGCCGCCACACCAGCGCCCGGGCCGGCGCATCGTCTTCCAGCAACTGGTAGTTCACCGGCATACCCAGCCGGTGCAGTACCGCCACGGGGGCGCTGCGCAGCAAGGCGGCAAACCAGCCGTGAAAGGTGCGTATTTGCACCGAACGGCCGTTAGCGAGCATGGAGCGGTACAGATTGGACAGCTGCCGGCGCATGTCGGCATTGGACTGCAGGCCTTTTTGGCTTGAAACGCCGCGCATGACCAGTTCCTGGCGCAGGGTTTCGTCGTCGGCATGGGTGAACTTTTGCAGCCATTCGTCCAGCCGCTCGCGCATCTCGCCGGCGGCCTTCCTGGTGAAGGTGATGGCCAGGATTTCATGCGGCCGCACCGCCTCGCGCGGCGTGCCGTCGGCATGGTCCGGGGCGTTCGCGCCATCAAGCAGCGCCCGCACGATGCGCGAGACCAGCATCCAGGTCTTGCCCGCACCGGCGCAGGCCTCGACCGCCACGCTGCGGCGCGGATCGCAGGCAATGGCGTAAAAGGCGTCGGCGGAAACGGGCTGGCCGTTGCATTCGTAGGCGGCGGTCATGAAAGGTCTCTCTTGGTCATTGGAAAGCATGCGTCAAACGGAAAAACAAAGCGTGGGTTACAAAGCGCGGGTCATACGCCATACGAACCTCTAGAACCAGCCGGGGCCGCAAGCAGGACGGCCCCCTCAAAGGGCAGCGAACTACACAAACTAAGAAGCGTGGGAGCGTCATCCTCCCCGCCCATGCAAGTTCCCGCCGCGGAACTGGCTTTGCCAGGCCGCAGGCGGGGCGGCCCCCTCGGGGGGCAGCGAACCACACGCAGTGGGGAGCGTGGGGGCCTTATTCACTCCAGAAGTCTTTTCGGCACAGGCCGCGTGCCGAACAATAGTCGCAGGCCTTGCCTTCCCCAAGCGCTGGCAGCGACGCGCCCTCGGCAATGCGGGCCATGTCAATCAGGATGCCGTCAATCAGGGCATCGCGCAATTCGACGATATCGGGCTGGTCGTAGGTGCGGGTTGGCTCCTTTTCGCCCAGGTTGACATAGCTAGCGGCCAGCGTGTCGTCGGCGTTCAGGGCCGCATAGAAAGCCAGCTGCGTGTCTTCCATGCCATGTTTGATGCGCTCGGCGGTGGTGGTGCGCGGCTCGGTCTTGTAATCGATCAGCAGCAGCCCGCCGCCCGCCTGCCGGTCGATGCGGTCGATCTGGCCGATCAGCGTCAGCTCGCCCAGCGGCATCTCGCGCCACTGCTCGGCACTGTCAAAGCAGGCACCCGTGGCCTCGTGCGCGGCCAGCCACGCCAGGTAACCGTCGCGCACCGGCACCCAGGCGGCGGCAAACGGCAAAAATTCGCTGCTGCTCAGGCCGAGCTTTTTCGTGGCTTGCTCGGCCGCTACATTAATCATAGCTATCCGTGTAGTCTGGTCCTGCGCAGGAGCCTCTTTCAAGGCTTCATGAAAGGTGCAGAGCAGGCTGTGCAGCCAGTTGCCGAAATCACGCTTGCCGAGTTCGCTTTCCAGTTCGTCCGATTCGTTCAGACCCAACTGACGCAGCGCAAAAAAACGGTAAGGGCAGGCACGCAGGTCGCCATAGCTGCTGGCCGACAGCCGCGTGACAGGCAGCGCCTCGCCGATGGGCTGCGGCCGCAGCGTCGGGCAAGCCGCCACGGTACGCAGGCTGCGCGGGTCGCTCGCCAGATCGGACGCAAGCCGGCGGCCAAGCAGCAGTTCCTGTACGAATCCACTGGGCATCAGGTGCTCGCCGGCTTCGCTGCGTCGCCACAACAGGTCCACATGCGGCAGTTGCAAGGCGTAGGTCCAGGCACGGCGCGACACCCGGGCCAGCGCCTCGCGGGACGGCAGGCCGAGCAGCTCGCGCTGGCTGGGCGTCCACTGGCCCGGCGGGTCGGGCGACACCGGCAGGCGGATCTCGTCACAGCCGGGCATCACGACCGCCTGCATCGACCGGCCCAGCAGTTGCGCCAGTGGCAGGATCACGACCTGCTCGTGCGTCGGATGCTCGGGAGAAAACGTCTGCGCTTCCAGCGCCTGGTTGACCCAGCTGGTGAATTCCCTGAGCTTCATGACCGGCGCGTCGGCAAACTCGCTTTCCGCACCTTCGTGCAGGCGAAGCGTCTCCAGTACCCGCTGGCCAGCCTCGTCGCGTGCCAGCCCTTCCCACTGTCCGGCCAATTGCAGGGCGGCACGCAGGTCGCGCAGCCACGTGGCCAGCAGGCGTGGGCGAGTCATGGCATCGCGCAGCCGGTTCACCTGCCGGGCCAAGGGCTGGGCAATGGCCAGCGCCTCCAGCGGCGCCGTCGGCAGGTCGCGCCAGGCCCGCGCACCGAACTTGCGCACCTCGGCTTCAGCCTGCGTGACGGTGGCGTCGGCAAAGGCCGGGGCATTCTTCAGCCAGTCAAGCACTGCGTCGGTAGACACGTCCCACGGCAAGGCGCGCAGCAGGCCCATCAGACGGGCAGCGGCGCGCGAGGTGGACAGCTTCCAGCCGGTTTCATCGCGCATAAAAATGCCGCGCCTGGACAGCATCGCGGCCACACGGCGGGTCAGCTGGCGATCCTGGGCAATCAGCGCCACCGGGCAGCGGCCTTGCGCCAGGTGCGCCAGCACACAGGCCGTGGCGCGGCAGGCTTCGTCTTCGGCGTCGAGCGCCGCATGCAGCGCCGGCAGCGGCGCGCCGGAGGCCTCGGGTTCGTCCTCGGGCAGGCACAGCGCGATGGACAGCGCACGCTCGCCAAAATGCAACCTCAGCGCCTCGGTCACCGGCTCGGCCTGGAAACCCTCGACGACCACCAGCAGTGCCGGCGCGGCCTGGAACAGCCGGTCTGATGCGTAGCCAGAGGCCGCGACCCAGGCCAGCGCGATGCGCCCGACGGCCGCTTCCAGCGCCAGCACCGGCGAGTCCAGGCCGACGCCCAGCGCCTCGGCCACCGAGTCGCTCCAGGCTTGGCGTTCGGCGGGCAGCACGCTGGCGGCCACGTGGCTCAGGCTCCAGGCGGCCTCGACCAGACGGCCGGCCAGCGCATCTTGCTGCGCCGCGAGCCCGGCCTGGCCGAGCAGTGACGCAGCGGTCAGCATGTCAACCGACACATCCATCCGCAGATCGACACCCGATGGCGTGAACATGCCCAGCGTGCCGCCCAGGCCGCTGGCCCAGTTCATGGTGGTTTCAAAACGCGGAACAAAAAAAGTGCCGCCGGCGTTTTCAGCCCAGGTCTGGCGCGCCTGCTGAATCAACTGGGCATAAGGCAGCAGCACGACCACCTCGGAAGGATGAAGGTCGCGCGACGCAATGATTTGGGCCAGTTGCCGGATGGCCTGGTGCCAGCAACGCCCGGAAAGGGAAGGTGAAATGGTCATGAAGGGGGAACGCGAAGTTTTTCAATCAACAAAAGAGCAGCTGGCGCCCCGCAGCGGCGGTCTATCGGTGCGATAGCAGTTGGCCAGTGCCCGTGGCCCTTGTTTCTGCCACAATAAACGTAACGTTGCTTACTCTTTCCTATCGTAACCAGACCCAAGGAGCCATCATGGCCAATGAACTGATCAAACATACCACCGATGCCACCTTTGACGCCGATGTGCTCAAATCCACCACCCCCGTGCTGGTTGACTACTGGGCTGAGTGGTGCGGTCCCTGCAAGATGATTGCCCCGATTCTTGACGACGTGGCCACCGGTTACGAAGGCAAGCTGAAGATAGCCAAGATGAATGTCGACGAGAACCGCGAGATTCCTGCCAAGTTCGGCATTCGCGGCATCCCGACGCTGATGCTCTTCAAGGACGGCGAACTGGCCGCAACCAAGGTAGGTGCGCTGAGCAAGTCTCAACTGACCGCCTTCATCGACCAGCAACTGGCCTGATCATCAGGAAAGCCGGAAAAGCCTTGAAGCCTTCATCCGGCCTTTTTTATCTCGCTAGTTTGTTTCGCCCTGCCTTTTACCTTCCCATTCTTCATGCCCGCTGACGCTCTTGGCAAACCCCAGCATCAGCGCATAAATTTCCTGTCATAATCAATTTTTATTCGCCTGCCGGCCGCTGCCAGCAGGTTCGAGTTTCCGGTTTGTCAGCCTTCTGGTCTAGAAGCAGCTTCTTTTCAAACCTCCCCCCGTTTTTCCAAATCAACTCCGCGAGGAGTCATCCCATGCACTTAAACGAACTCAAGGCACTGCACGTGTCTGAAGTCCTCAAGCAGGCGGAAGCCCTTGAGATCGAAAACGTCGGCCGTATGCGCAAGCAGGAATTGATGTTCGCCATCATCAAGAAACGTGCCAAGACGGGTGAAACCATCGTCGCCGATGGCGTGCTGGAAGTACTGCCCGACGGTTTCGGTTTCCTGCGCGCGCCCGATTCGAGCTACACCGCGTCTACCGATGACATTTATATCAGCCCGAGCCAGATCCGCCGCTTCAACCTGCACACCGGCGACATGATTGAAGGCGAAGTGCGCACGCCCAAAGACGGCGAACGTTACTTTGCTTTAAACAAGCTTGACAAGATCAACGACGGCCCGCCCGAGGACAACAAGCACAAGGTCATGTTCGAGAACCTCACGCCATTGTTCCCGCGCGAGCAGTTCAAGCTTGAGCGCGACATCAAGGCCGAGGAAAACCTGACCAGCCGCATCATCGACATCATTGCGCCCATCGGCAAGGGCCAGCGCGCCCTGCTGGTGGCGCCGCCCAAGTCCGGCAAGACGGTGATGATGCAGAACATCGCCCACGCCATCGTGGCCAACTACCCCGAAGTGGTCATGATGGTGCTGCTGGTTGACGAGCGTCCGGAAGAAGTGACCGAGATGCAGCGCAGCGTGCGCGCCGAAGTCATTTCATCGACCTTTGACGAGCCCGCCGCGCGCCATGTGCATGTGGCGGAAATGGTGATCGAGCGCGCCAAGCGTCTGGTCGAACTCGGCAAGGACGTGGTGATCTTGCTCGACTCCATCACCCGCCTGGCGCGTGCTTACAACAATGTGCTGCCCTCGTCGGGCAAGGTGCTGAGCGGTGGCGTGGATGCCAATGCGCTGCAACGCCCCAAACGCTTTTTTGGCGCCGCCCGCAAGATCGAGGAAGGCGGCAGCTTGACCATCATCGGCACCGCCCTGATCGACACTGGCAGCCGCATGGACGAGGTTATTTTTGAAGAATTTAAGGGCACAGGCAACTGCGAGATCCACCTGGACCGCCGTCTGTACGAAAAGCGCGTGTTCCCGGCGCTCAACCTCAACCGCAGCGGCACCCGAAAGGAAGAGTTGCTGCTGGCCCCCGAAATCCTGCAAAAGTCACGCATCCTGCGTCAGTTCATGTACAACATGGACGAGATTGAGTCGATGGAGCTGATGCTGAAAAACATGAAGGCCACGAAAAACAACCACGAGTTCTTCGACATGATGCGCCGTGGTGGCTGACTCTATTGCCATTTGATGTGATAATCATGGGCTTCATGGAAAGTGCCTGGAACTGGTCCGGGTGGCTACCAAAACAATGAAAAAGGAAAGAGAATCATGAAAACAGGCATTCACCCCAATTACCGCGAAGTTTGTTTCCTGGACATGTCCAACAACTTCAAGTTCGTGACACGTTCGTGCGCCAACACCAAAGAAATGGTGAAAATGGAAGACGGCCGTGAACTGCCGCTGTACAAGCTCGACACGTCCAGCGAATCGCACCCGTTCTACACCGGTACGCAAAAATCCGTGGACAACATGGGTGGACGCGTTGAGCGCTTTCGCAATCGCTTCGGCAAGACTACAGCCAAGGAAACAGCCCCCGAAGCTGCACCGGTCGCTGCCGAATAAGCTGAACAAGCCTTTACCCGTCAGTATAAAAAGCAGCCTGAAGTTCAGGCTGCTTTTTTTTCGGCTAAATTTCCTGCCTCGGGCACATTGCGCACAGGCCCTTCCATCGTCAAGCTGTTTTGAACAAACCTTCCCCCGCCATCATTGCCCAGTCTGCCGTGCGGCGCCTGCCGCGGCGGGCGCTGCTGCTGTTCTGCGCGGCCTACATCCTTCCCGGATTCCTCGGGCGCAGCCCGTGGAAAAACGAGGACATCGCGGCCTTTGGCGTGATGCGCGAACTTACCTCGCCTGCAGCCAACTGGCTGCAACCCCAGCTACTCGGCCAGTTCACCGGCTTCGATGCCTTGCTGCCCTACTGGCTTGGCGCGCTGGCCATCAAGCTGCTGCCTTTTCTTGATCCCGCCATGGCGGTACGCATTCCCTACATGCTGCTGCTGGCGCTGACATTACTGACCAGCTGGTATGCGGTGTATTACCTGGCCCGAAGCCCGCAGGCCCAGCCCGTGGCATTTGCTTTTGGCGGCGAGGCTGATCCGGTGGACTATGCGCGGGCGATTGCCGACGGCGGCGTGCTGGCGCTGATTGCCTGCCTGGGCCTGGCGCAGTTCTCGCACGAAACCACGCCGGCCTTGGCGCAACTGGGGTTTACCTCGCTGGCGTTCTACGCCATGGCGGCCAGCCCGTACCGCCGTGCCACCCGGGTTGCCGGTCCTGCGCTGGGCCTGCTGACAGGCCTGGCCGGACTGGCATTGAGTGGAGCGCCCACCCTGGCAATGCTGCTCGGCGTGGGCGGCACGCTGGTGGAATGGTCGCATAGGCGGTGGAACCCTTCTTCCCATCGAGACGCCGCAAGCGACCGGCAGTCCTGGCACTGGGTACTGCTGATCGCCAGCATCACGCTGGCCGTTTCGCTGTTGAGTTCCGGGCTGGATTTGTGGCGCTGGCGGATCGAACTGTCCGGCACCGACGGCCAGTCCGCCTGGAGTGAATGGGAGAGCCTGGGACGCCTGCTGCTGTGGTTCACCTGGCCGGCCGGGCCGCTGGCCCTCTGGACGCTGTGGCGCTGGCGCCGGCAACTGTCCAGCCGCCATGTGGCGCTGCCAATGTGGTTTGCCGGCATGGCCGTGGTCTCTGCGTTCACCACCGATGCCTCCGACCGCAGCCTGCTCCTGAGCCTGCCGCCGCTGGCAGCGCTGGCCGCCTTTGCCCTTCCCACGCTCAAGCGCAGCGTGGCATCGCTGATCGACTGGTTCACGCTGCTGTTTTTCACCACCTGCGCCATTGCCATCTGGGTGATCTGGATTGCCATGCAAACCGGCGTTCCCCGGCAACCGGCGGCCAACGTCGCCAAGCTGGCACCCGGATTTGAGCCGAGCTTTTCGCTGCTGGCCTTTGTCACTGCCGTCGCTGCCACACTGGCCTGGGCCTGGCTGGTGCGCTGGCGCACCGGCGCGCATCAGGCCGCCATCTGGAAATCGCTGGTATTGCCTGCCGGTGGTGCCACCCTGTGCTGGCTGCTGCTGATGACGCTCTGGATGCCATTGCTGGACTATGCGCGCAGCCTGGCGCCGCTGTCGCGCCAGGTGGCCAGCCTGGTCGACAGAAAAAACTGTGTTGAAATTTTCGGCGTGGGCAGCGCCCAGGCGGCGGCCCTCCAATACCACGGCCAACTTGAACTGCGCCAGGCAACGCCGCTGGCAAGCTGTCCTTACCTGGTGGTGGATGTCAGTGCGCAGGCGCGCCTGGGCAGCGTGGTCAACCTTCCCGACTGGGCGTTCCAGGCCACGGTGCGAAAACCCACTGACAAGACGGAAAACATGCTGGTGTACAAGCGGATCAGCCTGGGTGCGGTGCCTGGACCAGCGGGTGTGCCGCGCAGCCCATGAGCGAACTGCGGATCATCAGCCGCCACGCGGGCACGATCCTGGTTGGCCAGCTGGCGGTGATGGCCTTCGGCGTTGCCGACACGGTCATTGCCGGGCGCCACAGTGAAGCCGCACTGGCCGCGCTGTCGGTCGGCTCGGCGCTTTATATCAGTGTGTATGTCGGCTTGATGGGCATTGTGCAGGCGCTGCTTCCCATCTGGGCCGAGATGCTGGGGGGGCGCCGGCATGCGGCCGTTGGCCCGTCATTGCGCCAAAGCCTGTACCTGTGCGGCGTCATCAGCTTCGCGGGCATGGCAGCTCTGCTGTTTCCGGGACCGCTGCTGCGCTGGGCCCAGGTTCCTGCGCCCATGCAGGACGAAGTCCAGCGCTACCTTGGTGTGCTGGCCTTTGCCTTTGCGCCTTCGCTGCTGTTCAAGCTCTACGCGACGTTCAACCAATCGCTGGGCAAGCCGCGCTTGGTGACCTGGCTGCAGATTGCCGCGCTGGCGATCAAGATCCCGCTGTCGGTCTGGTGGGTCGCAGGCGGCGCAGGTGTTGACGCCATGGGCGTCGTCGGCTGCGCCTGGGCCACCCTGGTCGTCAACTATGTGCTGCTGGCGCTCGCCGTGGTGATGCTGCGCACCCAGGACATCTACCGGCCCTTCCAGCTCTGGCAGCGCATGGAGCGGCCCGACTGGCGACAGCTCGGCGCCTTCCTGCGGCTTGGCCTTCCGGGGGGTCTGGCCTATTTCGTGGAGGTCACCTCCTTCACCCTGATGGCGCTGTTCATCGCCCGGCTGGGCACCGTTGCATCGGCCAGCCACCAGATCGCTGCCAGCGTGGCCGCCGTGCTGTACATGATGCCGCTGTCCATGGCGGTGGCCTGCAGCGCCCGCGTGTCCTTCTGGCTGGGCGCGGGCCGCCCGGACCAGGCAAGACGCGCGGTTTTTACAGGATTTAGGCTGACTGCGCTTGTTGCGCTTTGTTTTGCAGCTACTGTTTTCATAGCGTCGCCGACACTGGCCGGCTGGTATTCGGCAAGCCCTGCCGTCGTGGCCCTGGCGTCCGGGCTGCTGCCTTGGGTGGCGCTGTACCATGTTGCCGATGCCTTGCAGGCGCTGTGCGCCTTTTTGCTGCGCTGCTACCGCATCACCATCGCGCCGCTGGCGTTGTATGGCGCGCTGCTCTGGGGACTGGGGCTGTATGGCGGCTATCGTCTGGCTTACGTGGGTCTGGCCGGGCACCCGGCCACGCAGGCTGCAGGCAGCTTCTGGTTGGCCAGCACCGTGGCGATTGGCCTGGTGGCCAGTGCATTGCTGGGCATTCTGGTGCATGCGGTGAGCCGCAGCCAGCGGGGATTTACCGTCAGCCTTCAGGCTGGCTGAAGCTGCCGACGCACCCGGGCCGCAGGAAAAACGATGCAAAAGCATGAACCCTGCCCCACCTGGCTATCAATTTGCAGTTCAGCCCCGTGACGCTGCGTCACATGCTTGACGATGGCCAGGCCCAGGCCGGTACCGCCGGTCTCGCGCGAGCGGCTGCGATCCACCCTGTAAAACCGTTCGGTCAGCCGTGGCAGGTGCTCGGCGGCAATGCCCGGCCCTGAATCCCTGACACAGAACGTGCCGCGTCCATCAGTCAGCAACGTCCAGGTGACGCGGATCAAGCCGGCCTCGGGCGTGTAGCGGACGGCATTCGTCACCAGATTGGACAAGGCGCTGCCGAGTTCGCGCCCGATACCGGCGATGTCGCAGGCCGGGCCGGGGTCGAACACCAGTTGATGGCCCTGTGGCGACAGCACGCTGGACAGCCCGCGGGCTTCCTGCTCGCATTGCGCAAACAGAGAAGCGATGGCCGTCCATTCATGGGTCCCGGGCTGCGGGCTGCCCTCCAGCCGCGACAGCGTCAGCAGATCGTCCACCAGGGTCTGCATGCGCTGCGACTGCTGGGCCATCAGCGCCAGGTAGCGGTCGCGGTCAAGCTTTTTGAGAGGCAAATTTTGCAGCGTCTCGATGAAGCCGGCCACTACTGTCAGCGGCGTGCGAATTTCATGCGATACATTGGCAACGAAATCGCGCCGCATGGCCTCGGCCTGCTCTAGCGCGGTGATGTCGCGCGACAGGAGCAGTTTCTTGTCCTTGCCATAACGGTGCACATGAACCGACAGCTTGACCGGCCGGCCGGCGGTATTGAAATTTCCCGGGATCAGCACCTCTTGCAAGAAACTGGCAGCCGCCAGGTAGGCGCTGAAAGCCGGGTCGCGCACCAGATTGGCGATGTGCTGCTGAATATCGCGCCGGGCATCGAAACCGAAATGCTGGGCAGCCGTCTGGTTGCACCATTCGATGCGCCCCTCGTCGTCCAGCAGTACCACACCATTGGGCGATGCCTGCAGTGCCGCCAGGAATTCGTCCAGCATGGCCTGGCTGTCGCGGTACTGTTCATGGCGGTTTTTCAGCAGTCGGCGCACGCGGTCGGCCGCTTCGCCCCAGACGCCGGGAAGACGGGGGCGGGAACCAGCCATCAACATGGGCATTTCGTTGCTTTGCTCCGAGCGCAGCCAGTTCAGAAGTCGCCGGGCGTAAAAACCGTCCATGAGCTGCCAGGCAGCGCCGCCCAGCATCAAACCCCAGGCCAGGCCTTCGCGGGACGCCAGCCACCAGCCCAGGGCCCCGCCCGCCATTGCGAAGACAGCCCAAACGATCCAGCGGCCGATCATGACTCCGGAGATGCCGCAGCAGCAGGAGTTTTTGCCATGCCGCCGGTCAGCCGGTAGCCCGCTCCACGGACGGTTTCCACCATTGCGCCGGCCTGCCCAAGGGCTTCACGCAGACGCTTGACATGCACATCAACCGTGCGTTCCTCGATGAACACATGGTCGCCCCAGACTTTGTCGAGCAGGCTCGCTCGGCTGTGAACCCGCTCCGGATGCTTCATCAGATGGTGCAGCAGCTTGAACTCGGTTGGCCCCAGCTTGAGTTCCTGGCTTTTCCAGGCAATGCGGTGCGTGGCAGCGTCCAGCACCAGCGCGCCCACGGTCACGCGGTCGCCCGGCGACTCCTCAGGCGTACGGCGACGCAACACGGCCCGGATGCGGGCGAGCAGTTCCTGCGTCGAAAAGGGCTTGGTAATGTAGTCGTCGGCGCCGGCATCGAGCCCGGCCACCTTGTCAGGTTCGTCTCCGCGCGCTGTCAGCATCAGGATGGGAATGCCTTTGGTGCGCTCGTGCTTGCGCCAGTGGCGCGCCAGGCTCAGGCCACTCTGGCCGGGCAGCATCCAGTCGAGCAGGATCACGTCGGGCAACTCGGCGTCGAGTTCGCGCTGGGCCGCCACGCTGTCGTAGGCCAGCACCGGCGTGAAGCCGCCATGCTTCAGGTTGACCTGAATCAGTTCGGCAATGGCCGGTTCGTCCTCGACGATCAATACGCGGGGCAGGTGCTTCATGGCTCAGGACTTGACAACCGACTCGACCTGCTCCATCGGGCTGTGCCGCACATCGGCACCTTTGACAATGTAGATGATGAACTCGGCAATGTTCTTGGCATGGTCGCCCACGCGCTCGATGGCCTTGGCAATGAACAGCAGGTCCAGGCTGGCCGAAATGGTGCGCGGGTCTTCCATCATGTAGGTGATGAGCTTGCGCACGAAGCCGTCGAATTCGGCATCGATCTGGTCGTCTTCCTTCAGGATGGACACCGCCGCCGCCGTGTCAAGCCGGGCAAAGGCATCAAGCGCCTTGCGCAGCAGCCCCGAGGCCAGGTCGGCCGCGACGCGCAAATCCGACGAAGGCAGCGTGCGCGAGGCGCCGTTGTGCATGATGGACTTGACCATGCGGGCAATCTTGGCGGCTTCGTCCCCGGCGCGCTCCAGGTTGGCCGTGGTTTTGGAAATCGCGATCAGCAGGCGCAAGTCGCGCGCCGTCGGCTGGCGCCGGGCAATGATGGAAGACAACTCGCGGTCGATGTCCAGCTCCATGCCATTGACGCGAAGCTCGGTCTCGATGACCTGGTTGGCGCATTCGGCGCTGTACTGCGACAGCGCGTGAATCGCCAGCCGCAGCTGCGACTCAACCAGCCCGCCCAGTTCCATCACGCGGGACGAGACGCCATTGAGTTCACTGTCGAACTGGGTGGATAAATGTTTGTCAACCATGATGCAGCTCCCGTGTGTGTGGTTCAGCCGAAACGGCCGGTGATGTAATCTTCGGTTTCCTGGCGCTTTGGCTTGAAGAATATCTCTTCGGTGGCGCCGAACTCCACCAGGTCGCCCAGGTACATATAGGCCGTGTAGTCGCTGCAACGGGCCGCCTGCTGCATGTTGTGCGTCACGATGACCACGGTGTAATCGTTTTTCAGCTCTGAAATCAGTTCCTCGATCTTGGCGGTGGAAATCGGGTCCAGCGCCGAACACGGCTCGTCAAGCAGCAGCACTTCGGGCTTGATGGCGATACCCCGGGCAATGCACAGCCGCTGCTGCTGTCCGCCCGACAGGCTGGAGCCGCTCTGGTTGAGCTTGTCCTTGACCTCTGTCCACAGCGCGGCTTTGCGCAGCGCCCATTCAACGCGCTCGTCCATGTCGGACGAGTTTAGGCTTTCAAACAGCTTCACGCCAAAGGCGATGTTGTCGTAGATGGACATCGGGAAAGGCGTAGGTTTTTGAAACACCATGCCGACCTTGGCCCGCAGCAGCGCCACATCTTCCTTGGAGGTGAGCAGGTTGGTCCCGTCCAGCAGCACTTCGCCCTGCGCGCGCTGCTCGGGGTAGAGCGCGTACATCCGGTTCAAAACCCGCAGGAGCGTTGATTTACCGCAGCCAGAAGGGCCGATGAAGGCGGTCACCTTGTGCTCGGGAATTTCCAGGTTGATATTCTTCAGGGCATGAAACTTGCCATAGTAAAAATTCAGGTTCTTGACTGAAATTTTCGATTTTTCACGGATCGCGGTCAGGGTATCCATCATTTGCCTTGTCTTGGAGAGCTAGGTCAGCGCCGGGCCGGGGTTGACCGGGTGCTCAGTCTTTTTTGCGTGTCAGAACACGCGCCAGGATATTCAGGCCCAGCACCGCCATCGTGATGATGAAGACACCGGCCCAGGCGAGTTTTTGCCAGTTTTCATAGGGACTCATTGCGAACTTGAAGATGGTCACCGGCAGGCTGGCCATCGGCTCGTTCAGGTTCGAGGTCCAGAACTGGTTGCTCAGCGCGGTGAACAGCAGCGGTGCGGTTTCACCGGCAATGCGCGCCACGGCCAGCAAGATGCCGGTGACCACGCCGGCCCGGGCCGCGCGCAAGGTGATCTGGGTGATCACCTTCCACTTCGGCGCGCCCAGCGCGTAAGCAGCCTCACGCAGCCCCGGCGGAATCAGCTGCAGCATATTCTCGGTGGTACGGATCACCACTGGAATCACGATCAGGGCCAGCGCCATGACGCCGGCCCAGCCTGAGAAGGAATGAAAGCGCGACACCACAACCGTGTAGACAAACAGGCCGATGACGATGGAAGGCGCCGACAGCAAGATGTCGTTGACAAATCGGGTCACCGACGCCAGCACACCCTTGGTGTTGTACTCGGCCAGGTAGATGCCGGCCATGATGCCGATCGGCGTGCCGACAAATGTCGAGAGCAACACCATCAGGAACGAGCCATAGATCGCATTGGCAATGCCGCCGTCCTCATTGGGCGCCGGCGTCATCTGGGTAAAGGTGGCCAGCGTGATGCCGCCCACGCCCAGCCTGACGGTTTCCCACAATATCCAGAACAGCCAGAACAGGCCAAAGCACATGGCCCCCAGCGACAGCACCAGCGCCACCTGGTTGATCCGCTTGCGCTGGGCAAAGCGGGCCAGGCGCGCGGCCTGCGCAGGGTTTTGCATCACGGCACTCATGTCTTGGCTCCTTCATTCTTCTGCAACTGCGACAGCAGCAGCTTGGACAGCGAGAGCACCACGAAAGTGATGAAAAACAATACCAGCCCCAGGTAGATCAGCGACGCCTGGTGCAGCCCTTCCCCGGCCTCGGCAAACTCGTTGGCCAGCGCCGACGTGATGCTGTTGGCTGCCTGGAACAGGCTCAGGGAATCGAGCTGGTTGAAATTGCCGATGACAAAGGTCACCGCCATGGTTTCACCCAAAGCCCGGCCCAGCCCCAGCATGATGCCGCCCATGACGCCGGCCTTGGTGTAGGGAAGCACCACCTTGGACACCACTTCCCAGGTTGTGGCGCCCAGGCCGTAGGCCGATTCCTTGAGCAGCACCGGCGTGACCTCGAACACATCGCGCATCACCGAAGCGATGAACGGGATGATCATGATCGCCAGGATGATCCCAGCCGACAAAATACCGATGCCCACCGGGGGGCCTGAGAACAGCGCGCCCAAGTAAGGCACATCGCTGAACATGGCTTGCAGTGGCTGCTGCACATAGGTGGCCAGAATCGGGCCGAACACCAGCAGCCCCCACATGCCGTAAACAATCGATGGCACGGCAGCCAGCAGTTCGATGGCCGTTCCCAACGGGCGCTTGAGCCAGGCCGGCGACAGCTCGGTCAGGAACAGCGCAATGCCAAAGCTCACCGGCACGGCAATGAGCAGCGCAATGAAGGATGTGGCCAGCGTGCCATAGATCATCACCAGCCCGCCGTACTCGTTTTGCACCGGGTCCCAGACGCTGCTGGTCAGGAAACCCAAGCCGTACTTGCTGATGGCCGGCCAGGCGCCCACCACCAGCGACGCCAGGATGGCAAACAGCAAAGCCAGCGTGATCAATGCGGCGGCCAGCGCCGCCCAGCCAAATACCTTGTCGGGCAGCGGACTTCGCTTCAAAGGTCTGACGGGGGGAGGATTGGTCATGGCACGTCCGGTCGCTGTTGCCGGAAACTCCAAAGTGGCCCGGTTTGCCGGAAGTGTAGAGGACACGAAATAAACCCTTGTGTTGGTGAAGGTGCCAAGCCCGTTTTTCGGCGGCTTATTTGTAGGCGATGGCCTTGCCCGACGCGTCCTTCACCTCAACCCAGGATTTTTCAATGGCGCCTTTTACGGCGTCCGGCATCGGCACATAGTCAAGCGCGGCGGCGGTCTGGTCGCCGTTTTTATAGGCCCATTCAAAGAACTTCAGCGACGCAGCCGCCTGTGCCGGCTTGTCCTGCGCCTTGTGCATCAGGATGAAGGTGGCGCCGGTCAGGGGCCAGGAGTCTTTGCCAGGCTGCTCGGTCAGGATCTGGTAGAAGCTCTTGGCCCACTGTGCGCCTGCAGCGGCGGCCTTGAACGAGGAGTCATCGGGGGATACAAAAATGCCGTCGGCATTTTTCATCTGCGCAAACGTCAGTTTGTTCTGCTTGATATAGGCATATTCCAGGTAGCCAATCGAATTGGGCAGACGGCCGACGAAAGCGGCCACGCCCTCATTGCCCTTGCCGCCGGCGCCGACAGGCCAGTTGACCGCCGTGCCCTCGCCGACCTTGGCTTTCCACTCGGCATTGACCTTGCTCAGGTAGTTGGTGAAGATGAAGCTGGTGCCCGAACCGTCAGCACGGCGCACCGGTGCGATGGCAGCATCAGGCAAAGCCAAGCCGGGGTTCAGCGCCTTCAGGGCCGGATCGTTCCAGTTGGTGATCTTGCCCAGGTAAATGTCGCCCAGCACCTGCCCTGTCAATTTCAGCTGGCCGGGCGCAATACCCTTGATGTTGACCACCGGCACCACGCCACCAATCACGGTAGGGAACTGCATCAAGCCTTTCTTGGCCAGCTCCTCATCCTTCAGCGGCATGTCGGAAGCGCCGAAGTCCACGGTCTTGGCCTCGATTTGTCGAATACCGGCGCCCGAACCGACCGACTGGTAGTTGATCTTGATGTTGGTGGCCTTGTTGTAGTCGGCAGCCCACTTGGAATACAGGGGTGCGGGGAAGGTGGCACCTGCGCCGGTCACATTCTGGGCAGACGAGAACGCGGCAAACGACATCAGGGCAGCGCCCATGGTCAGGGAAGCTTTGAGATTCGATTTCATCAGAACACCTTTTGCAGTTGGTAAGAAAGATGGCGCCACTGTAGAAGCTTTGTGTGACAAAGCTGTGACAGACTGCGAACACCTTGACAGTACTCACATGCCAGACGGTGTCATGAAACTGTCAAATTTCTGTCACCAAGCGGTCATGGATTCTGCCTACGCTAGCGGCTGTCCTCTTCACCCACACTGTTCAGCCCCCTCGGAGAATTCCCATGCTCAAGCGCTATTTTGTCATTGCCCTTGCCACCTCTGCCACTGCTGCCATGGTTGCAGGCTGCGCCACCGGCCCGCGCCCGGTTGCCGTCCCCGACACCCTGGCAGCGCAATCCCGGCTGTCCACGCTGAATAGCCTGGTGGCCAAGGCCGGACTGACTGACACGCTCAAGACAAGCGGCCCGTTCACCATGTTTGCGCCCACCAACGAAGCCTTTGCCAAGGTACCGGCCAAAACCATGGAAGCGCTGGCCAGCGACCCGGTGCAGCTCAAGGCAGTGCTGGGCTACCACATCCTTCCCGTCAAGCTCATGGCGGCCAATGTGAAAAATGGCAGCAGTAAAACGCTCAATGGCGCCAGCCTGGCGCTGTCCAAAGCCGGCAACTTCGTGACCGCCGAGGAAGCGCTGGTGCTGACACCCGATATCCTGGCGACCAATGGCGTGGTGCATGTCGTGGACAGCGTCCTGCTGCCGCCGGCCAGCCGCTGAACGCACGCGGGCCTTCAACCCTGTGAATTCGTGTCAATTCATGGCTTTCGTGCTTGATGAACATACATCTTCAGCTATTTAATTCATAGCAAATCGTTTCCTGTGCCGATTGACCGAAAAATGACCATGTCCCTGCCCTCTTCCCTCATCAAGCGCCGCCACTGGCTGCAGCGCGCCGGCTGGCTGACGGCGGGCGCCGCTGCGCCTGGCTGGGCACAGCCCGGCAAGGCGGCGCCCCCGCCGAACAGCCTGGTGGTGGCCCAGCTCGTTGATTTTTCCGGCGCCCAGCAGGATGTATCCAGGGATTTCCTGGTCGGCTCGCGCGCGGCCTGGCAGGAGATCAACGCACGCGGCGGCATTCGCGGACGGCAAGTCATGCACCTGGCGCTGGAGACCGATGGCACGGCGTCCAGCGTGCGAGCGGCCCTCGATGAGGCCCTGGCCAACCCGGCCTGCCTGGTGCTGTCCGGCAGTGTTGGTGACCCGCTTGCCAGCCAGGTCGCAATGCTGTCGCGCCACGGCGGCCTGAACATCGCACATGCCGCGCCGTGGCTGCAAAACGCCAGCCTTGACCTGGACGACAAGACCTTTCCGATTTTTGCCGCGCGCCAGGAACAGATCGCCCATGCCCTCAACACCCTGTCGGTCATGGGCGTGAAAGTATTGGGTGCCGTGTATGCCAGCGCCCGAGAACATGCCGCTTGGTAGTGCAACATTCGTTCTGTAATTTCCCCGACCATTGAAACTGAACCTGTTTGGAAGTTTCTGGTTTTGGGATTTTTCAATCAGGCCCCTGCCAGGCCGCCGGAGGCCCCCCCCCCGATGGCACAGACTGGCAAGCCTGGACCGACATAGAAAGAACGTATTTCCATGGCCCAACGAACCCAACTCGATGCTAGCTGCCACCCGCTGCATGAAGCCTACGCCTGCCTGCTCGCCAATGGCCTGGACGGCGCCGGTGAAGCCTTGCGCATCCTGGTCAATGAAGCCTCCCGCATTGAGCGGGCCCAGCACCTTCAGGCCACGCCGTACGAGCGCTCGGCCCAGCGGGTCGATTACGCCAACGGCTACAAGGACAAGACTGTTTTGACCCGCATGGGCGAAGTCACCTTCGAAGTGCCGCAAGTGCGCTCTGGCGGGTTCTATCCCAGCGCCCTGGAGCGCGGCAGTCGCTCGGAGCAAGCCATGAATCTGGCGCTTGCCGAGATGTATGTGCAGGGCGTCTCCACCCGAAAAGTCATCGAAGTGTTGCAAAAGCTGGTGGGGCCCGAGGTGAGCATCTCCAGCACGCAAATCAGCCGTTGCACAGCGCTGCTGGACACGGGCTTGCACGCCTGGCGTACCCGGCCCCTGGATGAGACACCGTACGTGATTTTGGATGCGCGTTATGAGCGCGTGCGCGAGGCCGGCCGGGTAGTCGATTGTGCGGTTTTGGTGGCCATCGGCGTGACGGCTTCAGGCCACCGCCGGGTGTTGGGCGTGTCGGTGGCGCTGTCAGAAGCTGAGGTGCATTGGCGGGCCTTGTCTAGACAGCCTGATTGAGCGCGGCCTGCGCGGGGTCAAGTTTCTCGCCAGTGACGACCATGCCGGTTTGAAGGCCGCGCGCAAGGCGATGTTTCCCGGTGTGCCCTGGCAGCGCTGCCAGTTTCACCTCCAACACAACGCACAGGGCTACGTCAGCCGGCTGGACCAGCGCACGCCGGTAGCGCGCCAAATACGCGGCATCTTCAATGCGAGCGATGCCATTGAGGCACAGCGACTGCTCAACGCGGCGCTCAAAGACTGGCAAGTCAGCCACCCGCAACTGGCCGCCTGGGCCGAGAAAAACCTGCCGGAGGGTTTTGCCGTCTTCGACTTGCCCGAGGCCCATCGGGTGCGCATGCGCACGACCAACGGCCTGGAGCGTTTGAACAAGGAGCTCAAGCGGCGTACCCGTGTCGCCACGTTGTTTCCTAACTCGGCCAGCTGCCTGCGCTTAATCAGCGCCTTGCTGGCCGAACAAGACGAGGAGTGGATGACCGCAAAAATCTACCTCTCCATGAAGCCCTGAGCATTGCCAATCACCAGTACCCAAGACCGAATCTCGGAAATTTACAGAAAAGAAGTTGCTTTATCTGCCGCTTACCACCTTGAAGTCGAACGCATCGCCGCCGGCATGCAGCTTCAACTGCAGTCTTTCCAGGGCAGCGGCGATGTGTGCCTGCTCGGCCAAAAGCTGATACCGGGCACACCGGCCGTGCTGCTGTTCGTGGGCGGCACGCCGGAACTGGCCCGTTTCACCCAGGGGCTGGAAAAGCAGGCGCGCCAGCGCTACATCGTCGCGCTGGCAGATGTGAACCTGCAAACCCTGCTGCAGATGGGCGCGGCGCGCAACACCCCAGTGATTGCCACCCAGCCGGTGCCCATGGTCAATTCATCCTTGCCGGTGGTGCGGCAGTACCGTGACACGCTGGCCCGGCTGTTCGACGAGGCACCCACGCCGCTGAGCCTGGCCGGCTTCATCGCCGCCCGCTACACGTTTGAAGTGCTCAATGGGATGGAAAAGGCACTGACCCGCCAAAGCGTGCTGGCCGGCTTTCAAAAGCGCACCAGCCTGAACATGGGTGGTTTTCGCATCGCCTTCAACGCCCAGCAGCGAAGCGGCAGCTATGTGACGCAAAGCATGCTGGCCGTGGACGGCCGGCTGATTGGCTGACGACCTGATCCATGACCGCGTGGGCCGGCTGAATGGACCGTCGCCCGAATGCTATGCTGGCTTCCGAACAAAAAGCCTAAACATGCAAAACGGAACACTGCTTGCCGCTGTGGACTTGGGGTCCAACAGCTTTCGTCTTGAAATCGGCCGTTTTGACCACGGCCGCATCCACCGCATCGAATACCTCAAGGAAACCGTGCGCCAGGGCAACGGACTGGACGCCGACCGCAAGCTGTCGCAAGACGCCATGCAGCGTGGCTGGGACTGCCTGGCGCGGTTTGGTGAACGCCTGGCCGGATTCGGCAAGGAGCAGGTCCGCGCCGTCGCCACACAGACCCTGCGCGAAGCCATCAACCGCGAGGACTTCATCAAGCGCGGCCAGAAACTGCTTGGGTTCCCGATCGACGTGATTGCAGGTCGCGAGGAAGCCCGGCTGATCTACCAGGGCGTGGCCCATTTGCTGCCGCAGTCCGAGGAACGGCGCCTGGTGGTCGACATTGGCGGGCGCTCAACCGAAATGGTCCTCGGCCAAGGTCTGGAGGCGCGCACGCTGGAGTCTTACCGCGTGGGCAGTGTCGCCTGGTCGATGCGCTATTTCCCCGATGGTCAGTTCAGCGCTCGCGCCTTTGAAGTGGCTGAAATTGCCGCCAAGGCGGTGCTTGACGAAGCCATGGGCACTTACCGCGCGGATGCCTGGGATACGGCGTACGGCGCGTCAGGAACCATCGGCGCGGTCAGCGAGATACTGGCCGTGGCAGGCTGGCCAGCCGACGTGGTGACGCGCGAGGGCCTGGACTGGCTGCTGGACCGGCTGGTCAAGGCGCAAAGCGCCGACCGGCTCAAGCTCGAAGGCATCAAGGAAGACCGCCGGGCGGTGATTGGCGGCGGCGTCAGTGTGCTCCGCGCAGTGTTCAGCCTGCTGGATATCGAGCATATGCAGGCAGCGCAAGGCGCCTTGCGCCATGGCGTGCTCTACGACCTGGTGGACCGGGACGAAGACCTGACCGATGTGCGCGCCACCAGCGTGCAGCGGCTGGCGCACAACTTCAGCACCGACACCGTGCAGTCTGCCCGCTTGAGCAAGGTGGCGTTGCACCTTTACAAGCTGGCCAGTGCGGGCATGCCTGAGGCCCAGGTGCAGCGCGCCCAAAGAAAGCTTGCCTGGGCGGCGCAATTGCATGAAGTCGGCTGCCAGGTTTCGCACAACTACTACCACAAGCACGGCGCGTACATCCTGGACAATGCCGACGCGCCGGGCTTCGCGGTGCATGAAATGCACCACCTGAGCCTGCTGGTGCTTGGTCACCGCGGCAAGCTGCGCAAGCTCGAAGCTGATTTCGACGACCGGTTGTTTGTCCAGCAACTGCTCTGCCTGCGCCTGGCCGTGATCCTTTGCCATGCGCGGCGCGACCCCGACCTGAAAGGCATGCAGCTCAAATGGGAAACCGAGCCCGGCAGGTGCTTCTGGCTGACCTGCCGGCCGGGCTGGGCCGAGGCCTTTCCGCAGTCCGCCTGGCTGTTGCAGGAAGAGGTGCTGGCCTGGCAAAAAACGCCGTGGACGCTGGCAGTTTGCGTTTCCTGACGATCGTCACCGGAAACATTTTCCCCGTGGCTTGATCTACAACTGGACGGAATCAAAGAAAATCAGGCGACTGGACGCTCACCACGACCGCCTGCACCTGGCCATTGCGCTCCCGGGTGCGCAACCACCACACCGCGCCTTTCTTGAAGGCACAGTCGTTTTCCACCAGTCCCAGCAGGCGGGCCACGGTCTGCCCCAGCGTCGGCTGGTGGCCGATCACCAGCACCGGCACCCGGGCCACCGGCCACTGCACCACTTCCAGCAGGGCCTCGGGCGTGGCACCAGGCGCCAGCTCGGAACGGATCTTGAACTTGCGCCCCAGCGCCAGGGCGGTCTGATCGCAGCGCCGCGCCGGACTTGCCAGGATGCGGGCGCTGCCGGGCAGTTGTCGGTCCAGCCATTCGGCCATGCGGGCCGCCTGCTTTTCGCCACGCGCTGTCAGCTTGCGTTCCAGGTCGCTGCGCGCATCGGCCGTCCCTTCAGGCAACTCTTGTGCTTCGGCATGACGCCACAAGACCAGGTCCATGGTTGACTACCTTTCGCGGGGTTTTAAGGCCGAGTAGCGCACCATCAGCGCCGATTGCGCGCCGTGGCGCTTGTCAGGGTCTGCCGGATCCACCAGCACATACGTGCCGTCGGGCTGCAGATCCCAGGCATCACGGCTGTCGTGCAGGTAGGCGACCAGGCATTCATCAATGATGCGCTGGCGAATCACCGGGTCGTTCACAGGCCAGGCGAGTTCGACCCGGCGCAGCATGTTGCGGTTCATCCAGTCAGCGCTGGACAGGTAGAGCGTTTCGTCGTCGTCGCAGCGGAAGTAAAACACCCGCGAATGCTCAAGGAAGCGGCCAATCACCGAGCGCACCCGGATGTTGTCGGTCACGCCTTTCACCTGCGCCGGCAGCATGCAGGCGCCGCGAACGATCAGGTCGATCTTCACGCCGCACTGCCCGGCCTTGACCAGCGCGCGCATCAGGTCTTCGTCGGTCAGCGCATTGGTCTTGACAACGATGCGCGTGTCCTTGCCGGCCTGTGCGGCCTGGGCCAGCGCAGCGATTTTGTCCAGCAGCCTGCGCTGCAGCTGGAACGGCGCCAGCAGCAGATGGTGCAGCTTGGGCAGGCGGCTGTGGCTCGCCAGATGCACGAACACATGGTCGATGTCGGCGGTCAGCAGCGGGTCGGCCGTGAGGTAGCTGACATCGGTGTACAGCCGCGCCGTGGCCGGGTTGTAGTTGCCGGTGGACAGGTGGGCATAGCGCGCCAGGCGCCGGCCTTCTCGCCGGGTGACGAGCAGCATCTTGGCGTGGGTTTTCAGGCCCATCACGCCATAAACCACATGCGCGCCGATGGATTCAAGCATTTCGGCCCAGTTGATGTTGGCCTCTTCATCAAAGCGCGCCTTCAGCTCGACCACCACCATGACCTCCTTGCCGCGCCGCACGGCTTCGCGCAGCAGCAGCATCAGTTCGGAGTCAGCCCCGGTGCGGTAAATGGTCTGCTTGATCGCCAGCACCGAGGGATCGTTGACCGCCTCGCGCAGGAAAGCCAACACGCCATCAAAGCTCTCGAAGGGCTGGTGAATCGACACATCGCCTTGCCTGAGCCGTGCAAAAAAGGATTGCCCCGGCTGCAACTGCCTGGGGTAACACGCCTTGTAGCGCGGAAACAGCAGCTTGGGGTCATTGATCAGATCGACCAGTTGCGTCAGGCGCACCAGGTTGACCGGGCCGTGCACGCGGTACAGCGCCTGCGCCGGCAGGTTGAACTGTCCGAGCAAAAAGCTCGACAGATACTCTGAGCAGCCGGCCGACACTTCGAGCCGGACCGCCTGGCCGTAGTGGCGCTGTTCCAGCCCCAAGCGCAACGCCGTGCGCAGGTTCTTCACATCGTCTTCATCAACCTCCAGGTCGGAATTGCGGGTGACGCGAAACTGGGAAAACTCTCCCACCTTGCGGCCCACAAACAGGTCAGCCAGATGCGCCCGGATGATGCTGGACAGCGACAGGAACAGCTTGTTGCCTTTTTCTTCGCTGCGGCTGGGCATGTGGATGAATCGCGGCAAGACCCGGGGCACCTTGACGATGGCGATTTCATTTTCACGGCCAAAGGCGTCACGCCCGCCCAGCCGGACGATGAAGTTCAGTGACTTGTTGGCAACCTGCGGAAACGGGTGGGAAGGATCCAGCCCGACCGGAATCAACAGCGGCCGCACGGCGCGTTCAAAATAGGCCTTGACCCAGCGCCGCTGCACCGAGTTGCGCTCGCCATGCGAGACGATGCGGATGCCCTGCCTGGCAAAAGCCGGCAACAGTTCTTCGTTGTACAAGGCATATTGGCGCGTCACCATGTCATGGGCAATGCTTGACAGGGCCTTGAAAGACTGGACTGTGTAAATTCCCTTTTGCTCATTGCCCTGCGCAGCCGTCAGGTGCGGGGCGGCCCGTACTTCAAAAAATTCATCCAGGTTGGACGATACGATGCACAGAAAACGCAGCCTCTCCAGCAGCGGCACATCGGTCCGGCGCGCCCAGTAAAACACCCGCTCATTGAAGGCAAGAATGCTGCGGTCGCGGTCAAGAAACTTGACGGGCACGGCGGCGGGGACCGGTGAGGGGATCGCGGCTGGAAGTAACAAGACAGGTCTTTGTGGTCAAAAAATAGCCCCTAGTGTTATCTGGCTTGATGACAGTCTTATGACAGCCGGCGGTCTTTGTAATGCGACTGTCATCGCTGGCTGGCAAATTAAAAAGTCGTATTTCACGTCATCTTTTTAAGCAAAAACAGCCGTTTGCGCAACAACCACGAGCGCAAGTAGCTATTATTTTTATAGCTTCTGCTCCAGTGCGGCCTGCGTGATCGATGACAGCGTGGCGCGCGTGGTGATGACTTCCGGGTCCAGCATGACCTCGATCAGCGTGCCTTCGGGCCGGGCCAGCGCGGCCAGCAGTTCGACCTCGAATTCGCCGGTGCGGGTGATGCGCACGCCGGCATAACCGTAGGCGCGGGCCAGACCCGCAAAGTCGGGATTGTTCAGACGCGAGCCGCTTTCATGCTGCGGATAGGTCTTTTCCTGGTGCATGCGGATGGTGCCGTACATGCCGTTGTTCAGCAGCAAAATGATGCTCTTGGCGCCATGCTGCACGGCCGTTGCCAGTTCCTGGCCGTTCATCAAAAAGTCGCCATCGCCGGCTATCGTGAACGCCACACGCCCGGTCGTGATGGCGGAGGCAATGCCGGCCGGAACGCCGTAGCCCATCGCGCCGACGGTGGGCGCCAGCTGCGTCTTGTGCCCCTTGACCAGCCCGTGGTGCTGGTAGAAACGGTGAATCCAGCTGGCGAAATTGCCCGCGCCATTGGTCAGCACCGCGTCAGGCGGCAGATGCTGCTGCAGCAGGCCGACGATGGCCGGCATGTCGATGTCGCCGGGCAGAGCCTGCGGCACCAGGTTGGCCAGGTAATCGGCGTTGGCCGAGGCGGTCCACCCTTCCCACGGCACCGACACCGGCGCGCTCAAGACTTCGAGCGAACGTGCGGCGGCGTTCATGGTCGCGTTGATCGCCAGATCCGCCTGGAACACGCGATTCAGCTCCTCGGCGCTGGCATGGATGTGCACCAGCTTTTGCTTTGGCCGGGGCGCCTCGATCAGCGTGTAGTTGCCGGTCGTCATTTCGCCCAAGCGCGGGCCGATGGCAATGATCAGGTCACTGGCCTTGACGCGTGCGGCCAGCTTCGGGCTCAGCCCAATGCCGACATCGCCGGCATACAGCGGATGATGGTTGTCAAACGTGTCCTGAAAACGAAAGGCATTGCCCACGGGCAGCTTCCAGTTTTCGGCAAAACGCTGCAAGGCCTGCGCCGCTTGCGGTGTCCAGCCGCCGCCGCCAGCAATGATCAGTGGCTGCTTCGACGCCAGCAGCATCTCGCGCAGCGTGCGCAAGGCGCCAGGGTCGCTCCAAGCCTGCACCGCTTCAACGCGCGGCAGCGGCTGGGCATCGGTCATGCGCGTCAGCATGTCCTCGGGCAGCACCAGTACCACCGGGCCAGGCCGGCCATTCATCGCAGTGGCAAAGGCGCGCGCGACGTATTCGGGAATGCGGTCGGCGTCGTCGATGCGCTCGACGCGCTTGGCGAAGCCCTTGGTGCTCGGGCCGAAAAAGCTGGTGTAGTCCACTTCCTGAAAAGCTTCGCGGTCGCGGCAATCACTGGCCACGTCACCGACCAGCAGCACCATCGGCGTCGAATCCTGGAACGCCGTGTGCACGCCAATCGACGCGTTGGTGGCACCCGGCCCGCGCGTGACCATGCACACGCCCGGGCGTCCGGTCAGCTTGCCGTGCGCCTCGGCCATGAAGGCAGCGCCGCCTTCCTGGCGGCAGGTGATGAAACGGATGCGGTCCTGGCGCGCATGCAAGCCGTCGAGCACGGCAAGGTAGCTTTCACCCGGAACGCCGAATGCATGGGTGACGCCCTGGGCCAGAAGGCAGTCGACAAGAAGATGGCCGGCAAGTTGTTGGGTCATGCGCTTTATTGTGCCTTGGCCGGTGCCGCCCCGAATGGCGGCTGCCGTCTCGAAACGCGGCGGCGCCCGGCTTATTCCGGCGTGGTCGGGTCGGCGTCGGCGCCGCCGCTTTCCAGCGCCTGGCGGGCCAGTTCCTCGTCGCTCAGCGGTGGCGCATCTTCCAGCGCGGCGAGTTCTTCAAGCAGCGCGTCATCGGGCGGCTCGTGACCAAGCAGGACTTCCTCGATGCGCTGCGTGTAGGTTTCGGCATGAAGCGCCTCGGGTCCGCTGGTGGCGGGCGGGAATTTGTCACCGAGGTCGGCCATGACGGCGTCTGATTTTTCTTCCACCCAGCGGACAAAGTCGTTGGCGGGAGGGGTCTGGGATGCGGTCATTGAAGTCTCCTGAAGTTAAGCCATCGTAGCAGCCGTGCGCTCGCAAATAGCCACCACAGGCCAATGTACGCCGGCATTCCGGCCAGCGCAACAGGAAGCGCACCAGTCTAGGCCAGCGCTGGCGGCAGCAACGGCTCCAGCGCCCTCTCCTGCGCCTCGCGCAGCACCAGCCCGGCCGGCTTGACCAGCGAAATGTCAGCCTCGCGCAGCCGCCGGAGCACGTCGAACAGCAAGGCGCTGCGAACGCCGTAGGCCATGCGCGGGGAGTTGACGAAGGCGGTCGCGTTGAACACCATGCCGGCGCTGTCAATGGCGTCGAGCTGCACGCTCGGCTCGGGCGTCTCCAGCACGTCGGCATGCGCGTCGAACAGTTCCAGGATCAGGCTGCGGACCTGGTCGGCGTCGGCATCCAGCGGCACCGGCAGCAGGATCTTGACCAGCCCGAGCGGATTGGCGTGGGTGACGTTGCGCACCGTCTTGGTGATGAACTCCGAATTCGGAACGATCACCGTCGAACGGTCGCCCATCTGGATTTCCGTCGCCCGCACGTTGATGCGCCGGATGTCGCCCTCGATGCCGCCCAGCGACACCCAGTCGCCAACCTTGACCGGCTTTTCGGCCAGCATGATGATGCCCGACACAAAGTTCTGCACCACTGCCTGCAGGCCAAAACCGATGCCCACCGACAAGGCGCTGGCCACCCACGCAATCCGCTCCAGCCCGATGCCGATGGCCGCCAGGCCCAGCGACAGCGCCAGCAGGTTACCGGCATAGGCGAACAGCGTGGACGTCCAGACCTGCATGCCGGCATCGAGCGACGTCGTCGGAAGGAAATCCTCCTTCAACCAGCGCCTGACGATGCGCACCACGACCAGGCACATGATGATGACCAGCGCGGCCTGCAGCACCGCCACCGGCAGGATCTGGAATTCGCCAATCGAAATCCCCTGGTGCAGCTTGTCGGCGCGTTCGAACAGTTCAGACGGCCCCTCGCCGAACGGCGCCAGCAGCAGCATCAGCGCCAGCGCCACCACCAGCAGCCGGCCCATCCCCGACAGCAGCACGGCGGCCTGCGCCCGCACCTTGAGGAATCGGGACCCCGGCATGTCGGACGCCGCAGCGGCATCCACCGTCGCGCTGGCGTCGCTGGCCGCACTGGCCGGGCTGGTTTTCGGTCCCAGCAGCGCCATGAAGCCATCGTCGATCAGCACCGCCAGCAGGTAGGCCGATCCCAGCACTGCGGCCATCCAGGCCATCTGGTGCACCACGAAGCTGCCCAGCGCCACGTAGCCGAGCAGCAGCGCCATCAAGCTGCCAGCCACGCCCAGCCAGGCCAGGCCGAGCATCGTGGTCAGCCACAGCGGACTTGCCGGCCAGCTCGCGGCCGACTCGGGCTCGTGCAGGGCGCGGCGACGCGCCACGTCGTTGAGCAGCAGGCCCAGGCCCATGGCCAGGCCCATGGCCAGCGCGACGATGCAGTCGGCCGCCACCGTGGTCACCAGGCTGGCATTGATCTGCGCGGTCAGTTGCATCAGTGCCCAGGTCAGTACCATCAGCAGCGCCAGCACCGCCGGCAGCCAGCGAAGTTTCAACGCCACCACATCGGGCAGCGGCAGAAGCCGCCATGAAGGCCGGGCAGGCAGCAGCAGCGCATGGCCCATGCCAACGACGTAACCGCCAAAGCAGATCACGCCAGCCAGCCGCCCCATGATGGGCGCCAGCGACTCGGGCAGCGGAGCGACCCACACCAGCCCCAGGTAGACCGCCTCGGCCATCAGGCCGGCCGTGGCGGTGGGCAACAGCACCCGTGTCCAGGCATGCAGCGACCGGCGCAGCCGGCCTGGCGGTACGCGCGTGGTCGTCAGGCGCAAGAGTACCCGGCCGACCCAGATGTGCAGGCCCAGCAGCACCAGCAGCACCAGGCCCACACTAACCCAGACCGCCGTGCCGCTGGCCCGCGCGGCGGCCGCCAGCGCGTCGGCCTGGCGGCGGGCGCGCAGCAGGTCGCCGGGAATGTCCATGCGCAACTCGGCCCAGAACAGGCTGCTCAGGATCGACGAGGTGCGCTCACCCAGCCGGGCCTGGAATTCGGAGCGCCGCAGCGCCGAAATTTCACCGGCCGTCTGCTCGCTTTCCACCGACAGCAGTTTGGCCCGCTTGAACTGGGCGTCGAGTTCGGCGCGCACCTTGTTCAGCTGGGTGCGCAAGACCACCACATCGGGTGCCTCGGCCTGCCCGGGCGTGACCGGCCCGAGTTCGGCCAGCCGCGCCTGGACGCTCGCCAGCTGTGGCTCCAGCAGCGCGGCTGCCGCATCGGCCTGGGTGCCGGCGGCAAGCACCCCGGCGCGCAGCGGCAGCAGATCGGCGGCGTCTTTCGGCGGGCTGTCGAGGATTTTTCGCGCCCTGTCGATCTGGGCGCGCGCAGCATCCAGCGATGCATCGAGGTTGTCCGGCTGCGCCTGGGCACTTGGCGCGGCCAGCACCAGCAGCAGGCTGACGGCCAGCAGGCGAAGCCAGACGGCAAGGCCGGGCAATCCGCGAAAGGCACCGGCCCGGCGGGAAAAAAAATCGGAAGGGCGTGGCAGGACAAGGCGCATCAGAAAGCAGCAACGCTGGCGCGCGGCAGGCGGGAGTTCAAGGGGACCGCCATCATAGATGGCTGATGCCGACGGTCCCAGCCAGCACTGTTTCAGGCGGCGACCAGCGCGGTGCGGCGCACCCGGCGCACGTTGAAGGCGCTGGCAATCAGCACACCCTGCGTGAGCGCCAGCCCCAGCAGCACGCCGCGGTACTGCCCGTGGTCCATCATCACGCCAAAGACCAGCGGCGCCACCGCCTGACCGATGTCCAGCCCCGCATAGACCACGCCGTAAACGCGGCCGGTCGCGTTTTCAGGCGTCGAGCGTTTGACCAGCAGGTCGCGCGACGGCCCGGCCATGCCCGAGGCAAAACCCATCAAGCCGAACAGCACCGGCACCACGCCCGGCGACAAGCTGCCCAGGGCCAGCACCAGCGCAACGGCCGCCGCCAGGCCATAGCCAATGCCGACGATGCGCTCGCAGCGCGTTGGATCGGCCGCCAGAAAACCGCCCAGCACCATGCCGCCGGCCGCGCACACCATGTACACCGTCAGGCAGACGGCCACCAGCGTCAGCGGCATGCCGTGCAGCTGGCGCGCCGCTTCCGGGGCAAAGGCCTGCACCACGCTGAGCACGATCGCATTCCAGAAGAAAAAGGCAAAGCACATCCAGACGGCAGGAATCTTCAGGAAGTCCAGGTTGCCGCCCGTCGCTCTGGGACCGGCGGCCGGCACAGCCGGCTGGAGCGCCAGTTTGTCGCGCTGGAGCAGCAACAGCATCAGCACGGCCAACACGAGCACCCCGGCCGCAGCCAGTGCAATGCGCCAGGAAAAGGCAAACGTCAGGGACACCACCAGCGCCGGCGCCAGCGCCCAGCCCAGGCTGCCGGTGATGCCGTGCACGCTGTAGGCATGGCCCAGGCGCGCGGCGCTGACCTTGCGGTTCAGCAACGTGTAGTCTGCCGGATGAAACACGCCGTTCCCGATGCCGCCGACCACCGCAAAACCGGCCAGCATCGCGTAGCTGGTGCTGATGGAATAGCCCAGTGCCGCAAAACCCAGCAGCGCCAGACCGCCAAACAGGATCGGACGCGGACCGAAGCGGTCCACGACGAAGCCCGACAGCGCCTGCACCGCACACGACACGACGAAGAAAATCGTCATCAGGAAACCGAGCTGCGCATAACTGACGTCGAACGCCTCCTTGAGCCAGGGAAACAGCGGCGCCAGCAGCAACTGGCTGAAGTGGCTGGTCATATGGCCCAGCCCGACCAGGCCGATCACGCCGGCGTCGCTGCGCAAGGAAGAAGCGCCAGCGGGCGGATGAAGGGTGCTTGAAGTGCGCATGGCCTTATCGTAATATTGGCCCTGGAAATCTGAAATGCGACAAATCGTCATGTTTCATCGAATACCGGACAACCGTGCCTCACCCCCAGCTTCATTCCCATGCACCGCAACAGCCGACTCCTGCCCGTTCCCGTCGGCGACACCGGCCTGTTCACGCCCAGCCCCGGGCTGCCGGTGCGGGTCCGCTCGCGTTCCATGCCGGCCGACGCGCATTTCGAGCCCCATGCCCATCCATGGGCGCAGCTGGCCTATTGCGCCAGCGGCGTGATGCAGGTCACGGCCGCGCAGAACCGGCCCGAGCACGACCGGGCAGAGGAAATCACCTACATCGTCCCGCCCTCGCGGGCGGTCTGGATCGCGCCGGGTGCCCACCACCACGTCACGGTGCTTGAAGCGGCCGAGCTGCGCACGCTCTACCTCGACGCCAGCGTCACGCCGGCGGGCTGGCAGGGTTGCCGCGTGCTGGTGGTGTCGCCGTTGCTGCGCGAGCTGGTGCATGCGCTCGACGGCGGCGCCAGGCAGCCCCCGCTGGGGGCGCGGGCGCAATGGCTGAGTGCGCTGGTACTCGATGAAATTGCCCAGGCCGACACCCAGGCGCTGGGCGTTCCCATGCCGCACCCCGACACCGGCGACAAGCGGCTGCGCGCGCTGTGCCAGGCCGTGCTGCGTGCGCCGTCCAAGCGCGCCACGCTGGCCGGCTGGGCAGCCGACGTGGGCGCCAGCGAACGCACGGTAGCACGGCTGTTTCGCGAGCAGCTCGGGCTGGGCTACCAGCAGTGGCGCCAGCAGGCCATCTTGGCGCATGCGCTGCCGATGCTGGCTCGCGGCGAGCCGGTGGGCAATGTCGCCGCCGCCAGCGGCTACGCCAGCGAAAGTGCTTTTTCGGCGATGTTCAAGGCCGCCATGGGCCAGACGCCCAGCCAGTTCCACGAAAAAAGCTGATCGTTGTTGTGCTGAAATGCTCTTTAATTGATAGCTGTTCACCCAAGCGGGTAGTGCGCAAAAGTCTGATTTAATTGAATTTTTTAAGCCAGACCGTCAAATGATCCGCTTGAGCAGCCCCATGACCTGGTCGAAGCGCCGGCCATACGGCGGATAAAACAGGTCGCTGCGCGCCCATTTCGACTGCACCAGCACCGGCTTTTGGTGTGTCAGCCGCAGGAAGCCGGCTTCCCCGTGGTACGCGCCCCAGCCGCTTTCGCCCACGCCGCCGAAAGGCAGGTGGGGGTGGGCAATGTGCATCAGCGTGTCGTTGACCGTGACGCCGCCGCTCACCGTGCGTGCCAGCACCTTGTGGCGCGCCGCGGCGTCGGTGCCGAACCAGTACAGCGCAAGCGGCCGGGGCCGGGCATTGACATGGGCAATCGCCTCGTCCAGCGATTCGTAGGCCAGCACTGGCAGGATCGGGCCGAAGATTTCCTCGTTCAGCAGCCGCGAGTCGGGCGCCGGGTGAAACACCAGCGCCGGCGGCATCTGGCGTGACTCGCTGGCGGCGGCATTGCCAGGGCCAGGGTTGACCACCTGCACCCGCGCGCTGTCATTGCGAGCCTCGTCGAGCAGCGCCTGCAGGCGTTCATGCTGGCGCGGATTGATAACGGCGGCGTAATCGGGGTTGCCTTCGATGCGCGGGAACAGCGTGGCCACGGCCCGCTCGAAGGCCCGCGCAAAATCCGTCTCATGTCCCTTGGGCAGCAGCACATAGTCGGGCGCGATGCAGGTCTGGCCGGCATTGAGCAGCTTGCCGTGGGCGATCTTCAACGCCGCCTGGTCCAGGTCACACGACGCGTCAATGATGCACGGCGACTTGCCGCCCAGTTCCAGCGTGGTCGGCGTCAAATTGGCGGCCGCCGCTGCAGCCACCTTGCGGCCCACTGCGGTCGAACCGGTGAAAAACAGGTGGTCGAACGGCAGGCCGGCGAAGGCGGCCGCCACGTCGCCGTTGCCCTGCACCACGCACAGCTCGTCGGGCGCAAAGCGCCGGGCAATCAGTTCGGCCAGCAGCGCAGAGGTCTGGGGCGTCAGCTCGCTGGGCTTGAGCATCACCCGGTTGCCCGCCACCAGCGCGGTGATGACCGGGCCAAGCGCCAGTTGCACGGGATAGTTCCACGGCGAAATCACGCCGACCACGCCCAGCGGCTGGCGCTGCAGGAAAGCCCGGGCAGGCTGGAGGTACAGCGGCGTGCGCACCCTGACCGGCTTCATCCAGCGGGCGAGGTTTTTTAACGCACCGGCCAGCAGCGTGCGCAGCACGAGCAGGTCGGCAATCTCGGTCAGCTGCGGTGAGCGAACGCCAAAGTCGGCCTGCACCGCAAGGGCCAGTGCCGCGCCATTCTGCTCCAGCAGCGCGCGGATTTTCAGCAGCCGCTCGCGACGCAGCGCCAGTGGCACTTCGGCCTGTAAACGGCTGGCGCGGTGCTGGGCTTCGAACAGGGAATGAAGACTTGACGGTGGCGAGCTGGAAATCATCCGCCCATGATAGGGGCGGCCCTATTTGTACATTAGAGGTCTGGCTCCGGCGCCAAAACATGTTCGGCGCTTTTTCAAGGACTTTCCTCAATGCACATTTCCATCACTTCCCCATTGCCCCCCGTTCCCCGGCACTGGCGCCGCGCCGCCCTGGCCGCCGCCCTGGTCCTTAGCGGCTGCGGCCTGTCCAGCGCCGAGGAAATCGGCGCAGTCGATACCGTCTTCAAGTTCATCGGCCCCGACCACAAGATCGTCGTCGATGCCTACGATGACCCCAAGGTCAGCGGCGTGACCTGCTACGTGTCGCGCGCCAAGACCGGCGGCATCAAGGGCGCATTCGGCCTGGCCGAGGACAAGTCCGATGCGTCGATTGCCTGCCGCCAGACCGGTGTCATCAGCTTTGCCGATGGCAAGCCGCTCGACAAGAAAGAAGAAATGCTCAGCGAGCGCATTTCGCTGGTCTTCAAGCGGCTGCGCGTGGTGCGCATGGTCGATGCCAAGCGCAACACGCTGGTCTACCTGACCTACTCGGACCGGCTGATCGAGGGCTCGCCTCAAAACAGCGTGACCGCCGTTCCGGTGCCGGCTGCAACGCCGATTCCGGTGAAATAGCCGAACAAGCCGATGACCTACACGGCGGCACGAAGCAGGACAGCGAAACCGGCGCGATTTTGCGCTAAGGTGCGGGCTGGCCCGACATGGGTCGCTTCTGCACGGGGAAGGCTTTCATGGAATTCAAGGATTACTACACCGTCATGGGCCTGGCCCGCGATGCCACGCCGGACGATATCAAGCGCGCCTACCGCAAGCTGTCGCGCCAATACCATCCCGATGTCAGCAAGGAAAAAGACGCAGAGGCGCGCTTCAAGCAGCTCGGCGAGGCCTATGAAGTACTGAAAGACCCGGAAAAGCGCACCGCCTACGACCAGCTGGGCCAGCACTGGAAGGAAGGCCAGGACTTCCGTCCGCCGCCTGGCTGGAACGCCGGCGCCGAACATGCCGTCCGCAGCGCACCACGCGATGTCCCGGGCGAAGGCGGCGGCGACTACAGCGACTTTTTCGAGTCACTGTTCCGCCAGGGGTTTTCCACCGGCGGAAGCACCCGCGCGGGCGCCAGCGGCCAAGGGGCCCGCTTCAGCGCCGCCGGCGAAGACCGTCATGCCAAGATCCTCATCGACCTGGAAGACGCCTACAGCGGCGTCACCCGCACCATCAGCCTGCGCGTGCCTGAAATGGACGACCAGGGCCATGTCGTCCCGCGTGAGCACCAGATCAGCTTCAGCGTCCCCAAGGGGATCCGTGCCGGACAGCACATCCGCCTGGCCGGCCAGGGCGCGTCCGGCGTGGGTGGCGGCAGTGCGGGCGACCTGTACCTTGACGTGGAATTCAACCCGCACCCGCTCTACCGGGTAGAGCAGCGCGATGTTTACCTGGACCTGCCCGTGGCGCCCTGGGAAGCCGCGCTGGGCGCTGAAGTTGAGGCACCCACGCCCACCGGACGTGTCGAGGTCACGGTGCCGCCCGGCTCGGCGGCCGGGCGCAAGCTGCGCCTCAAGGGACGCGGCCTGCCTGGCAGCACGCCGGGCGACTTTTACTTCGTGCTGCAAATTTCCGTGCCGGCCGCAGACAGCGACACTGGCAAAACGTTCTACGAAGGCATGGCCACACAGTTCGCTTCCTTCAAACCCAGAGCCAAACTGGAAGGCCAGCCATGACCCCCCACTTCCAACTTGTACACCTCACCGGACTGATCCTCGAAGACCAGAGCGAACTGCGCCTGGACGATTTGTGCCGCGCCTGCACCGCGCAGGCCGAGCGCATTGTCGAACTCGTGGAAGAGGGCCTGCTGACGCCCGCCGGCACTGCGCCCGGGGAATGGCGCTTTACCGGCGTGCATCTGCACCGCGCCCGCGTGGCGCTGCGGCTTGAAAGAGACCTGGGTGTGAACCTGGCCGGCGCCGCGCTGGCGCTGGAACTGCTGGATGAGCTGGAGGTGCTGCGCGCCCGGGTGTTACGGCTCGAAGCCAGCGGCCGCTGATCGGCTGCCTTCCCTTCACGGGGGAAACACCTGTCGTACATCGTGGACACCCTGAAATCAATGGGCCCAGCGCGATGTGGCATTACGCTTTTCATATCAAGAAGTACGCTGCTGCCTGCCTGGTGTCCAGTTGCCGCTATTGAATCCGTAGCGGCAGGCGACAAACGCTTACAGTGCGGGGACTGGTTCACGTTTATCGTGGCGGATTGCTGGCGCTAATGCCTGCTGTTGGCCGTATTTCACATACCCGGATTTTATGACCCTTCATTTTTTTAATCCCGGACTGCCACGCATAGCTACACCTGCCCGGCTCGCGCCGATGCTTGCGCTGGCGGCGCTGCTGTCAGCTTGCGGCGGCGGAAGCGAGGGCGTTGGGGGCTTGCAGCCAGCCGGCGCGCAAGCTCCGTCACCCAATCCATCCATCATGACCACGGCGTCCACGCCGCCCACCAATTCGACGATCAGCGAGGAGTTGGCGGCTTACCAGTTCCTCAATGCCGAACGCGGGCGCTGCGGTTTCGGGCTGCTGGCGGCCAATGCCCCCCTGGATGCAGCGGCCCGGGCGCATGCCGACTACCTGATTGTCAACAGCCTGAATTCGCACCTGGAAGACGCCACCCTATTTCCGGAAGGCTTTACCGGCACCGACCCGGCCGCGCGCGTGCGGGCGCAGGGCTATGCAGACCTGGGCGGCGTGACCGACGAATTTGCTTTTTTCACTTCAAGCAACGCAGCGCTGCCCAAAAGCGGCATCGGTGTGCTGGGCATTCGCGGGCTTCTGAATGCGCCCTACCACCTGAACGGGCTGATGAGCGGCTACCGCGATGTCGGCGTGGCGGTGCGCTCCCGTGAAGACACAGGCAAGGGCCAACCCGGCGTTTTTGTACAGGTTAACGCGGCCTACACCGCCAGCGCCGGCCCGCAACGACTGGGCAGCAGCGACGCGCTGACCTATCCCTGCGAAGGCACGGCCAACGTCAACCCGCAGCTGAGCAACGAAACGCCCAATCCGGTGCCGGGCCGCGACCTGCGAACGGCGCCGCTGGGCTCGACTGTCTACATTGCGGTGCGCGAAGGCAACCGGCTGGCCATCACGCGCGCGGCCATGACCCGGGCCGCCACCGGCGAGTCCGTGGCACTGCGCACGCCGGTCACCTCGGCCAACGACCCCCACGGGCCGTGCCTGACTGGCTGCTTCGGGCCGCACCAGGCCTATGTTGTGCCGGACGCGCCCTTGCTGCCCGACACCGCCTATACCGTGATGCTCGGCGGTACCAACAACGGCACGGCCTTCAGCCGCAGTTTCACCTTCTCGACTGGCAGCGGCGGCTGAACTGGGCGGCTCAAGCACCTGGCAGACATTGCCAGGACAGTTTTACCAATAAAAAATGCCGCTTCGGCACGACTGGCGGGCGCCAGACGCTATCAAAACAAAATAACCGGCCCCTGGCATGCCCCGCTTTCAAGCCCGTTGAGTCTTGCCCAAACGAAAAACGCCGGACTCCAGGAACTGGTCCACATCCGCACTGAGGACGCGCTCGGGTAAAAATTGTCCTTCGAACACCAGTTTGGACAGCAAGGATTTTCAATCCGCTACTGGCCTACGTGCTGGCGCGGACTGTTGCCACTTCTGAACTCCCCCCTGGCATCGTTACCCCGCTATAGGGCGCACCCCTGTTTGTCGTGCTGCCCATGCGCCGCGAACGCGCCTGAATATCAATCTTCATGCACCAGGCCGCTCCTCTCATGGCGCTCGGCGGGCTTGGCACCGACCAACCCGATGCAAAAACTGCGAATTTGCAAAACCAAACATGGGCATACAGGCAGGCGGAACTGTCATCAGGCCCTTGGCAAGCTGCCGGCACAACCGCCCTGACCTCAGGGGCATGGACTACTCCGGTTACCCAAAACCTGCAGCTCCTGGGTTATTGGCGCTGACCAACTGATACGGCGGACTCTTACTTGCAGACCCAAACCGATGCATTAGCTTTAGGGGCATCTTCTTGCGTTTTCTTGAATTGGTTCAGCTGAATTTTTTACCTTGATACTTCGATGACCTATCTTCAATCGCCCGCCTCGGGCTCCGCCGCAAAGCTGCCGCATCCGGCAAAACGGATGCATCCGTTTCATGACTTTTCACTGTTTTCCCGCAGCGCCACGCCTGATCGTGCATGCCCGCCATGCTGGGCATAGTCATACCGGTGCACAACGAAGAGGCCTGGCTTGCCAGCTGCTTGCAGGCTGTTGTCAAGGCTGCGGCTTCGCCCAAACTGCACCGTGAGACAGTGCATACCTTGGTCGTACTGGACAGTTGCACCGATGGCAGCGCGTGCATCGCAGCCAGTTTTGGCATTCCAACCCTCCAGGTGCAGGCGCGCAATGTCGGCATTGCCCGTGCGACCGGTGCCCAACGCTGCCTTGAGATGGGCGTGCGCTGGCTGGCCTTTACCGATGCTGACACGCTGGTTTCGCCCGACTGGCTGGCCGAGCAGCTCGACCAGCGCAGCGACGCGGTTTGCGGTACGGTGGCCGTCAACGACTGGAGCGGTCATGCGCCACATCTGGCGCTGCGTTTCAAGGCCAGCTACAACGACGCGCATGGTCACCGGCATATTCACGGTGCCAACCTGGGCGTCAGCGCCCAGGCTTACCGCGACGCTGGCGGATTCCCGCCGCTGGCCTGCAGCGAAGACGTGGCGCTGGTGCAGGCGCTGCAGGCACGCGGCGCTTCAATCGCCTGGTCGGCCGCGCCGCGCGTGGTGACCAGCGCCCGCAAGAATTTCCGCGCCGCTGGCGGCTTTGGCGCTACCTTGCTCCAGGGGTTTCCCGAAGCCGGCCTGGCCGGCGAGGCGGCTGCATGCGCCTAGTCAACAGCCCCGACTGCGCGCCTGCCCTCAACGAGGGGGTTCCAGTACCGTTTCATGAGCAAGAGATTGCCCGCAAGCTGCACGAAATCATCCATACCGGCCTGGCCGATCTGCCTGCGCCAGGCAGCGGCCGAACACTCGAGCGCTGGCAGGCGCTGGCGCAGGTGGCGGCGCAGGACTTGTCGCTGGCCAAGCTGTTTGAGGGCCACACCGATGCGCTGGCCATCAGGCGCGAGTTGAATGCGCCCCCCGCGCCGCCCGGCTCTAGCTGGGGCATGTGGGCCGCCGAGGCGCCCGATGCCAAGGTGGTTTTCCATCCTAATGAAGGCGTCGATGGCGGGCACAGCGTGTGGCTTGATGGCCGGAAGGCCTGGTGCTCGGGGGCCAGATCGGTGTCGCACGGGCTGCTCACGGTCTGGCGCAACGACGGTACCGGACCATTTTTGGCCAGTGTGGCCATGCACCAGCCCGGCGTGCAGTTGCTCAACGAAGCCTGGCCGGCCATCGGCATGGCCGCCAGCGCGAGCATCGATGTGGTTTTTTCCTCCGCCCGGGCGCAACTGGTCGGCCAGGCCGGCGCCTACCTGGCCCGGCCCGGCTTCTGGCACGGTGGCGCAGGCATTGCAGCCTGCTGGCTGGGCGGTGCGCAGGCACTGGCGTACGCGCTGTGGCAGGCCGCGGCCCAGCACGGCCCAGGCGAGCGCCTTCTTTTGCGCCAGATCGCCTTGGGCAAAGTTGACCTGGCGTTGCAGCACACCACGGCGCTGCTGCGTGAGACAGCGGCCTGGATCGATGCACAGCCCACGGCCGACGCCAGCGTTCTGGCCCTGAGGGTACGCCTGAGCGCCGAAGCCAGCGCGGACCAGGTGCTGGCCGAAACCGGCCGAGCGCTGGGTGCCGCCCCTTTTTGCAAGGACGCCAGCTTTGCGCGCATGGCATGCGACCTGCCGGTCTTTCTGCGCCAAAGCCATGCCGAACGCGATTTTGCGGCCTTGGGCAAACGTATTGCCGCGCAAGGTCCCCAGTCATGGGCGCTGTAGTGTTCGACCGGCAGATCACCGGTCAAGGCACGCTGGAGACCCAGTGGCAGGCGTGGCCCGGCCTGTGCCAGCTGCCTGTGGTTTCGCTGGACGAACTGGTGCCGCCGCCCTGCCGCGCCGTGGTGGTTGCACCGCATCCGGACGATGAAGTGATTGGTTTTGGCGGTTTGCTGGAATTGCTGGCCGCGCGCGGCAGCCCCATCCTCGTGATCGCCTTGACTGACGGCGAAGCCAGCCATTCAGGCTCGCAGCAATGGCCGCCACGCCAGCTGGCTCAAGCCCGTATCTGCGAAAGCCTGGCCGGCCTGGGCCAACTGGGCTTGCCACCGCACTGCCACAGCCGCTTGTCGCTGCCCGACGGCGCACTGAGCGACTGCAGCGAAATGCTGGCGCAGCGACTGGCCGGGTTGCTGTTGCCGGGGGACGTGGTTTTTTCAACCTGGCAGCTGGACGGCCATCCTGACCATGAAGCCGCAGGCCAGGCCACCAGCCGTGTTTGCAGCCAGCTGGGCTGCCGTCACTGGCAGGCGCCGGTATGGATGTGGCATTGGTCCCGACCCGGCGACGCGCGTGTGCCATGGTCGCTGATGCGACGGTTGGCGCTACCCGAAAACACGCTGCGCCAAAAAATCGCAGCTTTGGCCGCCCACCACACGCAACTGACGCCGCAAGACACCGGCGCGCCTGCCGTGCTGCCTGGCTTTGCCCTGGCGCGGATGCTGCGCGGCTTTGAATATTTTATGCCCGTCGGGGCTACAGCATGAACCCGGACAGAGAAGAATTCACCAAGCTGTTTCAGCAGGCGGATGATCCGTGGGGCTTCAAAACCCGCTGGTACGAAGCGCGCAAGCGCGACCTGACGTTGGCGGCCCTGCCGCGTCAGCACTATCGGCGCGGTTACGAGCCTGGCTGCGCCAATGGTGAACTGGCCGCCGCGCTGGCGCCGCGCTGCGATCAGTTGCTGGTGTCTGATGGCGTACCGGCAGCGCTCGACCGGGCGCGCCAGCGACTACATGGCTTGGCGCAAGTCCGCTTTTTGCAGGGCTGGGTGCCTGACAGCTGGCCGCCGGGTAGTTTTGATCTGATCGTGTTCAGCGAGATCGGCTTTTACCTGGATCACCCGCAACTGGCCAAACTGATTGGTCAGATAAAGCTTGCGCTTGAGGCCGATGGAACTTTGCTGGCCTGCCATTGGCGCCACCCGGTTGAAGGCTACACGTTGAACGGTGACGATGTGCACCGCGCACTGGCAGTGCAGCTGGGCTGGCCCCGGCTGGCGCGACACGAGGAAGCGGACTTTTTGCTGGAAGTATGGTCGCCCGATCCGCGCTCGGTTGCGCAACGGGAAGGGTTCGTGAACAGCCAGGCGCTCGCGCCGGGTGCAGGCTGCTGAATTGCATGGCGCGCGTTGGACAAGCGGATTGACTGCGCAGCAGTTTGCATGGCCAAGGAAGGCCAACTCCTGTGCAGTCAATGCGGCGCGCAGACGGGCAAAAGTGTTGGTACCGGTTCGGTGCGGTGCGGTGCTTTGGTTCGAAGCGCGCTTTCAACCACCGGCAAACGTTTTTTCAAATTCTTGCTCACGCATTTTTTCCAAGCCATTTGGCAGTGTTCGTGACCTCGTTCCAGTCCAAACCGCAGGCCGCGCGCCACGCCTACGCTGCAGAACGAACGCCGCATTTGTGTGCCGGAGCCAGGCTGCAGCAAAGCGAAGGCTGCGACATAATCCGGCCAGCGCCGCGTCTGGCGGGCGCTTTCGCCACAAACCACACCGTTGTTTCACAGGAACCTTCATGCTCGTTCTTCATGGTTATTGGCTCTCGCTGGCAGCCTACCGAGTGCGCGCTGCCCTCAAGCTCAAAGGCGTAGCCTTTGAGGAACGCATGCACGACCTGGCCAACGGCCATCAAAATCTTCCAGCGTTTCGGGCCCTGAACCCGGCCGGCGCCGTGCCCGCGCTCGAAGGCGGCACGCCCGAACCGTTGACACAAAGCCTGGCCATCCTGGAGTGGCTGGAAGAAAGCTACCCAAACACGCCGCTGCTGCCGCCGGATGCCGCCGGTCGGGCACGTGTGCGGGCGATGTTTTTATTGGCTGCGGCCGACACCCATCCGCTGGCCGTGCCGCGCGTACAGAAGCGTCTGGCCGCACAGTTTGGCGCTGACGCGACAGCAGGCCGGGAATGGGCGGCGCACTGGTATCGTGAAGGCTTGACTGCTTACGAAGCACTGCTGCCCGAAGGCGCCACGCGCTGCCACAACGAAACGCTGAGTTTGGCCGACCTGGCGCTGGCCAGCCACCTGATTGGCGCGGTGCGCTTTGGCGTCGATATGTCGGCGTTTGTCCGCGTGGCGGCGGTAGGCGCGTCGCTGTTCAAGCTGCCCGAGATTGAATCGTCCCACCCGCGTCATCAGGCGGGGGCAATTGCGACCTGAAGGGCAGGTCTGCAATCAGGACTTTGAAAGGCTCCCTCATGCCCGCCAAGCCGGGTCGCCAGAAAAACGGCCTCCAACTTTTTTCGCGTTACCTCACGGGATTCCTGCCTTCGCAGGACTGACAAGGCGCAAAGTGAAGCGGTGACCTTCAATTAAAGGCAAAAATTGCCTTTGGCGCATGCGTGGCGGGCGCAAGCTGCTATTTAAAAAATAGCAGCTTGCGCCCTTTTTTCACGCTTGCTCCGCCACCGTGAACTTGAACACGCCGGGTTCGCGGATCGGGTCCACATCGACGGGAATCGTGCTTTTTGGCGGAAAGCGGCCTTCGAGCAGCAATTTGGACAGCGGGTTTTCAATCCGCTGCTGAATGGCGCGCTTGAGCGGCCGCGCGCCAAACACCGGGTCAAAGCCCACCTTGGCCAGTTCGGCAATGGCCGCTTCCGATACCTCCAGCGTCAGCTCCATCTTGGCCAGGCGTTCGAGCAACACCTTGAGCTGAATACGTGCAATTGATTCAATGTTTTTCGCGTCCAGAGAATGGAACACCACCGTTTCGTCGATCCGGTTCAGGAACTCCGGCCGGAAATAGTTTTTCAGCTCGTCGGTCACTGCATCCTTGACCTCCTCGTAAGGCTTGCCGACCATCGACTGGATGATCGGCGAGCCGATGTTGCTGGTCATGACGATCACGGTGTTCTTGAAATCGACCGTGCGGCCCTGCCCGTCGGTCAGCCGGCCATCGTCAAGCACCTGCAGCAGCACGTTGAACACGTCCGGATGGGCTTTTTCAATCTCGTCGAGCAGCAGCACGCTGTAGGGCTTGCGGCGCACGGCCTCGGTCAGGTGGCCGCCCTCCTCGTAGCCCACATAGCCTGGCGGCGCGCCAATCAGGCGGGCGACTGAATGCTTTTCCATGAACTCGCTCATGTCGACGCGGATCAGGTGGTCTTCGCTGTCGAACAGGAAACCGGCCAGTGCCTTGCACAGCTCAGTCTTGCCAACGCCGGTGGGGCCGAGAAACAGAAAGGATCCCGTGGGGCGGTTCGGGTCCGAAAGGCCCGAGCGCGAGCGGCGAATGGCGTTGGCCACGGCAGCAATTGCCTCGTCCTGGCCGACCACGCGATCGTGCAGCTTGACTTCCATTTGCAGCAGCTTTTCGCGCTCGCCCTGCATCATCTTGGCCACCGGAATACCGGTGGCGCGGCTGACCACTTCGGCGATTTCCTCGGCGCCGACCTGCGTGCGCAGCAGCTTGGGCGCATGGCTGGCGTCCTTTTTCGCTTCGCTGTCCTGCGCCGCCTTCAGGCGTTTTTCCAGGTCGGGCAGCTTGCCGTACTGCAGTTCGGCCACCTTGTTGAAGTCGCCCTTGCGGGTGAACTCTTCAATCTGGAAGCGAATGCTGTCACGCTCTTCCAGCAGACCTTTGGAGCCTTGGTCTTCCGCCTTTTCGGCCTGCCAGATTTCATCGAGGTCGGCAATTTCCTTTTGCAGCTTCCCGATTTCCTCTTCAATCAGGCCAAAGCGCTTGAGCGAGGATTCATCTTTTTCACGGCGCACGGCCTCGCGTTCAATCTGCAATTGAATCAGGCGGCGGTCCAGCTTGTCCAGAATTTCCGGTTTGGAATCAATCTCGATCCGGACCTTGGCAGCCGCTTCGTCGATCAAATCAATCGCCTTGTCGGGCAAAAACCGGTCGGTGATGTAGCGGTGACTCAGTTCGGCAGCGGCGACGATGGCCGGGTCGGTGATTTGCACGCCGTGGTGCGCCTCGTATTTTTCTTGCAAGCCGCGCAGGATGGCAATAGTGGCTTCCACGGTCGGCTCGCCGACCAGGATCTTCTGGAAGCGGCGCTCCAGCGCGGCATCTTTTTCGATGTACTTGCGGTATTCGTCCAGCGTGGTGGCGCCGACACAGTGCAGTTCGCCACGCGCCAGCGCGGGTTTGAGCATGTTGCCCGCGTCCATCGCGCCTTCGGCCTTGCCGGCGCCCACCATGGTGTGCAGCTCGTCGATGAAGACAATGGTCTGGCCTTCGTCCTTGGCCAGTTCCTTGAGCACGTTTTTCAGCCGTTCCTCGAACTCGCCGCGAAACTTGGCGCCGGCCAGCAAGGCCGCCATGTCCAGGCTCAACACGCGCTTGCCCTTGAGCGAATCAGGTACCTCGCCGGCGACGATGCGCTGGGCCAGGCCTTCGACAATGGCGGTCTTGCCGACGCCGGGCTCGCCGATCAGCACCGGGTTGTTCTTGGTGCGGCGCTGCAGCACCTGGATGGCGCGGCGAATCTCGTCGTCGCGGCCGATCACCGGGTCGAGCTTGCCCAAGCGAGCGCGCTCGGTCAGGTCGATGGTGTACTTGGTCAGGGCTTCGCGCTGTCCTTCGGCGTCCGCGCTGTTGACATTCTGGCCGCCGCGCACCGCGTCAATGGCCGCTTCCAGCGCCTTGCGGGTCAGGCCGTTCTCGCGGGCGATCTTGCCCGTGTCAGCCTTGCTGTCGGTCAGCGCCAGCAAAAAAAGTTCGCCGGCGATGAACTGGTCATTGCGCTTGATGGCTTCCTTTTCGGTCGCCTGCAGCAGCCGGGCAAGTTCCTGGCCGACCTGGACCTGCTCCTGGCCCTGCACCTGGGGCAGTTTCTTGACGGCGGCGTCTGCGGCCTGCAACAAGCCCTTGAGGTTGACCCCGGCGCGCTCAAGCAACGCGCGCGGACCGTCGTCCTGGCGCAGCATGGCAGCCAGCAGATGCGCCGGCTCGATGTAGTTGTTGTCGTTGGTCAAGGCCAGGGTCTGGGCTTCGCTCAGGGCTTCCTGGAACTTAGTGGTGAGTTTGTCTTGTCGCATGAGGTCTCCGGTGGAACTTGAATCAATTCAGACCCTGCGAATCTTGGGGCTTTTGTGGCGCTTTACAAGCAGCGGGAATGCCGCAAGTCGCTCCGGCTGGCTTTTGCTTGATGAAGGTCAAGCCCGAATCACGCAGTTCAGGCGTTCGACGCGCTGATGCCCCATTTGGCCAGAGCGGCATCATCGCTGACCCGCGCATCGACCCAGCGCGCGCCCTCTGGCGTTTCTTCCTTTTTCCAGAACGGCGCCTGGGTCTTGAGGTAGTCCATCAGGAATTCGCAGGCCTGGAAACTCTCGCCCCGGTGCGCCGAGGTGACGGCCACCATCACCACCTGGTCCAGCGGCTGGAGCAGTCCGACCCGGTGGACCACCCGCGCGGCAAAGATGTCAAAGCGCGCCATCGCCTCGTCGATCATCGCCTCGATGGCTTTTTCGGTCATGCCGGGGTAGTGCTCCAGTTCCATGCTGCTGACGCTCAAGCCGTCATTGCGGTCGCGCACCGTGCCGGTGAAGGTGCACACGGCGCCGACGCGCTGGTCGCCGCTGCGCAGCGCTTCAACCTCGTCGGACAAATTAAAGTCGCCGGTCTGGACTGTGACACGCGCCGCCATGCTGCTCAGCCTCCGGTCACCGGGGGGAAAAACGCGATTTCGCAACCGTCGGTCAGCAGCGCCGCTTCGCCGGTCATGACCTGGTTCACGGCCATGCGAACCGCCCGGCCGCGCGCTAGGCTGGCGGCATGCGCCGGGCTGGCGGCCAGCAGTTCGTCACGCAGGTCCGCCAGGTTCAAGGCGGACGTCTCGCGCGACTCGCTGCTGTGCCCGATGGCCTCGCGGATCGAGGCAAAGTACTTGATGGTGACGTTCATGTGCAAGAGGCTTTCACGACAGCAGCGCCGAAAACGGGATGAAACGCACCGTGTCGCCGTGCGAAATGGTCTGGCCCGCCGGGTTGTCCACCAGCCCGTCGCCCCAGACCGCCGAGGTCAGCACGCCCGAACTCTGGTTGCCGAACAGGTCCAGCGCGCCTGCTGCATTCAGCCTGACGCGCAGGAATTCACGGCGTTTGTCGGCTTTTGGCCAATCAAAATCAGCGCGAAGCGCTAGTGATTCAGGCGCAAACCCGGTTGCCCCCTGCAGCGTGAGGATGAAAGGCCGCACCAGCAGCAAGAAGGTCACGAAGCTCGACACCGGGTTGCCCGGCAGGCCGATGAAATGGGCAGCGCCCACTTTTCCATAGGCAAAAGGTTTACCCGGCTTGATCGCAATCTGCCACAAGTTGAGTGTTCCCAGCGCCTGCACCGCAGGCTTGATGTGGTCTTCCTCGCCCACCGACACGCCGCCGCTGGTCAGGATCAGGTCATGGTGCTGGCTGGCGTCCTGGAGCGCGTCGATCGTCGCTTCAAGCCGGTCGGGCACGATGCCCAGGTCGGTCACGGTGCAGCCCAGCCGCTGCAGCAAGGCCTTCAGGAAAAAACGGTTGGAGTTGTAAATTGCGCCGGGCTTCATGTCGGCAGGCGCCACATCGCCGGGCATCACCAGCTCGTCGCCAGTGGAAAACAGCGCCACCCGAACCCTTGGCGCGACCTGGAGCCGGTCAAATCCAATGCTCGCGGCCAGCCCGAGGGACGCAGGCGAAAGGCGTGTTCCGCGTTCCAGCACGACTGCGCCGGCGGCCACGTCTTCGCCACGGCGCCGTATCCACTGGCCAGGCCGGGGCTGCGTGGCGATGCGGATACCGCCCTCGCCGGCTTCGCAGTCTTCCTGCATCACCACTGCATCGGCGCCCGGCGGCATCGGCGCGCCGGTAAAGATTCGCGCAGCGCTTGCCGCCGCCAGCGCATGCCCGCTGCTGCCGGCCGGAATGCGCTGGCTGACGGGCGACAGCGTGCCGACGCCAAGCCAGTCGGCGCAGCGCACCGCGTAGCCATCCATCGAGCTGTTGTCATGCGCCGGCACGTCAAGGGCAGACAGCAGGTCCTGCGCCAGGACGCGGCCATCGGCATCGAACGTCGAGATACTTTCGGCGGGCGCCAGCGGCACGGCGAAAGCCAGCAGTTCGGCCAGCGCCAGGTCAAGCGGCTTCAGCTGGGCGCGCTCGGGACGTGCAGAGGTAAAAAGGCTGGAAGGAGTAGGAACTGAACGCATGGCGGGGTGTCCGGAACAAAGAAAAACGACTCAGCCGAGCCGGTCCTCAAACGAATAATCAAACCGGTCCTGATTGTTGACCAGGAAATCGGCCACGGCGTCGGTGTCGTTCAAATCCAGCACCGGACGCAAGGTGGCCACCGGCAACTGGCCGGGGGAATCGGTGGCGATCGCCACCACGTAATCGTCGTCGCGGTAGCGCGTCGGCTTGCCGGACGAAGCCCGCCAGACCTCGATCTTGAGCAGGTCGCTGTGCTTGAAGCCTTCGACCAGCACCCAGTCCACGCCTTCGTACAACTCGGCGATCAAATGGTGCACCGTGAGTTCGGCGGGCTGCTCAAACTCGCGTATCAGCGCCAGCCGGTTGCTCGATGCCACGACCACCTCGAAGGCGCCGGCTTCGCGGTGGCGGAAGGTGTCCTTGCCGGGATGGTCGATGTCAAACTTGTGGTGTGCATGCTTGATGACCGACACCCGCAGGCCGCGCAGCTTGAGCGCGGGAATCAGCTTTTCGACCAGCGTGGTCTTGCCCGAGCCCGAGTAGCCGGCAAATCCGATGACCTTCATCGGGCAGCCTCCATACAGCACAAAATGCTATCAAATAAATAGCTATCTATGCCCGTGGAACGTGCGCACACGGCCGATTTAATGCACATTTTCGGTAATGTACTGCTTGATCGCCGCGGCATCAGCCGGCAGCAGCTTGACCCGCTTGGGCAGGGCTTCGATGCCCTCGAAGCCCGCAGGCCGCACGGGCGGCTGGCCCAGCGCCTCTTCAATGGTGGCGGCGAACTTGATCGGCAACGCGGTTTCCAGCACGATCATCGGAACGCCGGGCTGCAAATGCTCGCGCGCCACCTTCACGCCGTCAGCGGTGTGGGTGTCAACCATGGTGCCAAAACGCTGCCAGGTGTCCCGAATCGTCGCCAGCCGGTCGGCGTGCAGGCTCTTGCCGCTGACAAAACCGTAACGACCTGCCGCCATGGCAAACACCGGGTCGGCACCCAGCTCGAAACTCCCCTGGCTGGCAATCTGGTCGTGAAACAGCGCGCGCACCCGGCCGCCGTCGCGGCCCAGCAAATCGAACACAAAGCGCTCGAAGTTCGAAGCCTTGGAAATGTCCATTGACGGGCTAGAGGTCTCCATGGTGTCGGCACTCGTCCGAACGCGGTAGATGCCGGTGCGGAAAAATTCGTCAAGCACGTCGTTCTCGTTGGTGGCCACGACCAGCCGGTCGATCGGCAGCCCCATGCTGCGCGCCACATGGCCGGCGCAGACATTGCCGAAATTGCCCGACGGCACGGTGAAGCTGACTTTTTCTGCGTTCGACGTGGTGGCCTGAAAGTAGCCGGCGAAGTAGTACACCACCTGCGCCATCAGGCGCGCCCAGTTGATCGAGTTGACCGTGCCGATCTTGTACTGGCGCTTGAAAGCGAGGTCGTTGGACACGGCCTTGACGATGTCCTGGCAGTCGTCGAACACGCCGTCGATGGCAATGTTGTGGATGTTCTCGTCCTGCAGGCTGAACATTTGCGCTTGCTGGAAGGGGCTCATGCGGCCGTTCGGCGAGGTCATGAAAACCCGGACGCCTTTTTTGCCACGCATGGCATATTCGGCGGCGCTGCCGGTGTCGCCGCTGGTCGCGCCCAAAATATTCAGTTCTTCGCCGCGCCGCGCCAGTTCGTACTCGAACAGGTTGCCCAGCAGCTGCATGGCCATGTCCTTGAAGGCCAGCGTCGGCCCGTTGGACAGGGCTTCGAGGTACAGGCCGTCGCCCAGGGGGCGAAGCGGCACGATTTCCTTGCTGCCAAAGACTTGCTGGGTATAGGTCTTGTTGCAAATAGCCTTCAGGTCGGCGGCCGGGATGTCGTCGATGTACAGCGAAATCACTTCGAACGCCAGCTCGGCATAGCTCAGGCGGCGCCATTGGGTGAGCATGGCGTCATTGACCTGCGGATAGTACTCAGGCAGGTACAGACCGCCGTCGGGCGCCAGGCCTTCGAGCAGGATTTCACAAAAGCGCTTGCGCTCTGGCAGGTTGCCCGACGAAGCACGGGTGGAGATGTAATGCATCAGGCCAGTTCCTCCTTGCGAATGCGGGTGATGGGCGCCAGCACAGTGGGCAGTGCCTGCATCTGCGCGATGGCTTGGTTCATTTTGGCCTCGACGCAGTCATGCGTGAGGATGATCAGGTCGGTCTGGGTCGAGCCTTCGCCGCCCACTTCGTCGGCTTCGCGCTGCAATACCGCGTCAATGCTGATGCCGAACGATGCCAGGATGCCGGTGACATTGGCCAGCACGCCGGCTTCGTCGGCCACGTTCAGTCGCAGGTAATAGCTGGTGACCACCTCGCTCATCGGCACGATGGCCAGGTCGCTCATTTCATTGGGCTGGAAAGCCAGGTGCGGCACGCGGTGCTCCGGGTCGGCGGTGTGCAGCCGGGCAATATCGACCAGGTCGGCAATCACCGCGCTGGCGGTTGGCTCGCTGCCGGCGCCTTTGCCGTAGTACAGCGTGGTGCCGACAGCATCGCCGTGCACCACAACGGCGTTCATCGCGCCCTCGACATTGGCCAGCAGGCGCTTGGCCGGAATCAGGCTCGGGTGAACACGCAACTCGATACCCCCCGCCACGCGTTTGGTGATGCCCAGCAGCTTGATGCGGTAGCCCAGTTGCTCGGCATAGCGAATGTCCTGCGCCGCCAGGCTCGTGATGCCCTCGACATAGGCCTTGTCGAACTGCACCGGAATGCCGAAGGCAATCGCGCTCATCAGCGTCGCCTTGTGCGCGGCGTCCACGCCTTCGATGTCGAAGGTCGGGTCGGCTTCGGCGTAGCCCAGGCGCTGCGCTTCCTTGAGCACCACACCAAAGTCCAGGCCCTTGTCGCGCATTTCGGACAGGATGAAGTTGGTCGTGCCGTTGATGATGCCGGCAATCCACTGGATGGAATTGGCGGTCAGGCCTTCTCGCAGCGCCTTGATGATCGGAATGCCGCCAGCCACCGCCGCCTCGAAAGCGACCATCACACCTTTGCGCTGCGCAGCGGCAAAAATCTCGGTGCCATGCACGGCGAGCAGCGCCTTGTTGGCGGTCACGACATGCTTGCCCGACTCAATCGCTTCGAGCACCAGCGCCTTGGCAATGCCGTAGCCGCCGATGAGTTCGATCACGATGTCGATGTCCGGGCTGGCCACCACCTGGCGCGCGTCGTCCACCACCTGCACGCCGTCGCCCACCAAAGCCTGGGCGCGCGCCATGTCAAGGTCGGCCACCATGGTGATCTCGATGCCCCGACCAGCGCGGCGGCGAATTTCTGCCTGGTTGCGCTTGAGCACATTGAAGGTGCCACTGCCCACGGTTCCAACACCCAGAAGGCCTACCCGGATGGGGCTCAAATTCGTCGTCGTTTTTAGGTTCACCTGGTGTCCTGCGTGTCGTGGTTATGCGAACTGGCCGTTGAAAGGGCGCAGCGGGAAATAAAAAAACTCAGATCAGCTTGTTGCGGTATTTTTCAAGGAACAGGGCAATGCGGTTGATCGCTTCGCGCAGATCTTCCTCGTGCGGCAAAAATACAATGCGGAAATGGTCGGGCGCGGCCCAGTTGAAACCGGTTCCCTGCACCAGCATGACCTTGGTTTCCTTGAGCAACTCAAGGAAAAACTGCCGGTCGTCGGTAATCGGATAGACCTCTGGATCCAGCTTGGGAAACATGTACAACGCGGCGCTTGGCTTGACACAACTCACGCCCGGAATGGCGGTGATCAGCGCATACGCCAGGTCGCGCTGGCGCCGCAGCCGACCGCCCGGGCAGGTCAGGTCATTGATGCTCTGGTAGCCACCCAAGGCTGTCTGAATCGCCCACTGGCCCGGCACGTTAGAGCACAGTTTCATGTTGGCCAGCATGTTCAGGCCTTCTATATAGTCCTGCGCCCTTTTTTTGGGGCCGGACACCACCAGCCAGCCAGCCCGGTAGCCACAGGAGCGGTAGCTCTTGGACAGCGAATTGAAGGTCAGCGTCAACACGTCGGTGGACAAGCTGGCCAGCGCGGTGTGCCGGGCGTCGTCGTACAGCACCTTGTCATACACCTCGTCGGCCAGGATCACCAGGTTGTGTTCACGCGCGATCTCGACAATGCTTTTGAGCAGTGAATCCGAGTACAGCGCGCCAGTCGGGTTGTTCGGGTTGATGACGACGATGCCCTTTGTCCGGGGTGTGATCTTGGCGCGGATGTCTTCCAGGCTGGGCATCCAGCCGTTGCTCTCGTCGCAGATGTAGTGCACAGGCGTTCCGCCTGCCAGGCTCACTGAAGCAGTCCACAGCGGATAATCGGGTGAAGGCAGCAGCAGCTCGTCACCGTTGTCGAGCAAGGCGTTGGTAGCCATCGAGATGAGCTCGCTGGCGCCATTTCCGAGGTAGATATCGTCCAGCAACACGCCCTTGATGCCCTGCTTTTGCGTCTCGTGCATCACCGCCTTGCGGGCTGCAAAAATACCCTTGCTGTCCGAATAGCCGCTAGAGGCCGGCAGGTTGCGGATCATGTCCTGCTGGACTTCCTCAGGCGCATCGAAACCGAAGACGGCCAGGTTGCCCAGGTTGAGCTTGATGAGCTTTTGTCCTTCTTCCTCCATCTGCTTGGCCGCGTCCATGATCGGACCACGAATGTCGTAAAGCACGTTGGCCAGTTTTGCAGACTTGGTGATCGGTTTCATGTCGCTATTGATAAAAGGTTGGGCATGGTCAGCTTTACTGATGGGACGCGCCAAAAGAGAAAAACCGGTGCCGCCACCCTGGTCTTTGGCGGAAACTATAATTTGACCACATAAAACACCGATTTTTACCTTCAACGCCACAGCTTGGCGGCAGTGGCAAGCCCGGTTGTTTGAGCAAAAGCCATAAACTTCAATAGCGTATGAAACTTCAACCAGATCGTCTTGATGTTCAATCCATTCTTGCCTACGGTACCGGATGGATCGGCCTCGGCAACAACGGTGTTGCTGAAAAAATTGACTACAGCGTCGTGATCGGCTCACGAGGAGAAAAGCTGTCATGGAATTGTCAAGGCTTTGGGCAACTGACCGCCGAGCACTTTGCGGTGCTGGCGGACATGGAGCCAGAACTGGTGATTTTCGGCAGCGGCACGCGCCTGCGGTTTCCTCCTCCAGCCTTTTTGCGCGGCCTGATGGAGCAGCGGATTGGCCTGGAAACCATGGACACACTTGCAGCCTGTCGTACCTACAACATTCTGGCCGGCGAAGGCCGCCATGTGATCGCAGCCCTGCTGATTGATTCCAATGCAGCGTGAGAGCCGGACGCTGTTCCTTTCAGCGTAAAATATAGGGTTGCACTTGGCACCGCACCCAATGAAGGATATCTGTCTTCACTGGCAAAGGCCGCGGCTAATTACAACTACTTTCGTCAGGGTACCCTTAGTATGGCAGTCGTCGTTAATAAACTTCTTCCCGAATTTGAAGCGTTCGCCACCGGCGGCCTTAAAGTTTCAAACCAAACGCACCTGGGCAAAGTGGTCGTGCTGTTTTTCTACCCAAAAGATAACACGCCGGGCTGCACCACCGAAGCGATGCAGTTTAGAGACCATTACAAGGATTTTCTCAAGGCCGGTGCAACCGTCTTTGGCGTTTCGCGCGACAACATGAAATCCCATGATGAATTCAAGTCCAAGCTGGAACTCCCCTTTGAACTTATCGCCGATACCGAAGAAAAGATGTGCCACATGTTTGGCGTGGTCAAGAACAAGATCATGTACGGGAAAAAAGTCAAGGGCATCGAGCGCAGCACCTTCCTGGTGGGCCCAGACGGCCTGTTAAAGGAAGAGTGGCGTGGCCTGAAGGTTCCCGGCCATGTTGAGGAAGTCCTGAAGGCGGTCAAGGGCCTCAAGAAAGAGGCCTAAAACCTGTCTCGTGTCTGTCGGGATGGCGGTCATTTGAGTTGTGCATAATGAGTTCATGCAATTGACCCAAGCGACTGCGTTCTAAAAAAGCCGCCCCGGCTCCGAGGCGGCTTTTTTTATTTCTGAAACTTCATGTAAAGAGTTTTAAGCACCATGCCCCTGCCCCCCGCCCCGACCAAACGTGCTGCCCTCCTTTCACCAGACGTGCTCGATGCACTGGCAGGCGCGTCCGCAAAAGCACCACGAAAAGCCTCAAAACCGGTGGAGTTGACCAGCCAGCCTGTAGCCATCGGGCTGCTGCAAAGCAGTGTCGTCACAGAACTTGAACAACCCATCGTTTATGCAGAGAAAAAGGTCCGTCCCGCAGTGAATACGAGGGTAATTAGCTCTCGAAAAGAGAGCGTGCCGCATGCACAGCCCGCCTTCAGGCCCAAAAAGACCCGGCCGTCCAGCCAGCCCAAACTCTTCGTACTCGACACCAATGTCCTGATGCACGACCCGATGTGCCTGTTCCGCTTCGAGGAGCACGATATTTTCCTGCCGATGATAGTGCTGGAAGAACTCGACGGCCACAAGAAGGGCATGACGGAAGTGGCGCGCAATGCGCGCCAGACCAGCCGTACGCTTGATGGCCTCGCCGGAGCGAACGGCGCAGACATTGGCAAGGGCCTGAAGCTGAACACCACCGGGCACCCTGAAGCCAGCGGCTGCCTGTTTTTCCAGACCAAGGTGCTCGACTACACCTTGCCCATGAGCTTGCCACAGGGCAAGGCTGACAACCAGATCCTTGGTGTGGTCGAGGCCCTGCGCAAGGAATATGCATCACGCGAGGTCGTGTTGGTCTCCAAGGACATCAACATGCGCGTCAAGGCGCGTGCCCTGGGGCTCAATACCGACGACTACCAGAACGACAAGGTTCTTGAAGATGGCGACCTGCTGTATGCAGGCTCGCTTGCCTTGCCGCTTGACTTCTGGACGCGCCAGAGCAAAACCATTGAAAGCTGGCAGCAAGGCATCCACACCTTCTATCGAATTACCGGCCCAATTGTGCCGAGCCTGCTAATCAACCAGTTCGTGTTTTTCGAGTCTCCCGGCGAACCATCGCTGTATGCCCGGGTCACGGAAATCCAGGGAAAGACAGCGGTCCTGAAGACCCTGAAGGATTTCACCCACCTGAAGAACTCGGTCTGGGGCGTCACAATGCGCAACCGCGAACAAAATTTCGCCATGAATCTACTGATGGACCCGGAAGTGGACTTTGTTACCCTGGCCGGCACGGCAGGCACCGGCAAGACCCTCATGGCCTTGGCGAGCGGGCTGACGCAGGTGCTTGATGACCGGCGTTACACGGAAATAATCATGACCCGCGCCACAGTGTCAGTTGGCGAAGACATCGGCTTCCTTCCCGGCACCGAGGAAGAAAAAATGGGGCCGTGGATGGGCGCCCTTGACGACAACCTGGAAGTTCTTGGCAAAACCGACGGCGGCGCAGGCGAATGGGGCCGCGCTGCGACCAATGAACTGATCCGTTCGCGCATCAAGGTTAAGAGCATGAACTTCATGCGCGGTCGGACCTTTATGAACAAGTACGTCATCATTGATGAAGCGCAGAACCTGACGCCCAAGCAGATGAAAACCCTCATCACCCGCGCCGGGCCCGGCACCAAGATCGTCTGCATGGGCAATCTGGCGCAGATCGACACGCCCTACCTGACCGAAGGATCGTCGGGCATGACGTTTGCCGTCGACCGCTTCAAAGGTTGGCCGCATGGCGGGCACATCACTCTCGCGCGTGGCGAGCGCTCGCGTCTGGCCGATTTCGCCAGCGAAGTACTTTAAGGACACTTTTCCGAATTTGCTGTAGAAATGGCGCGACTACAGAAAACTTCAGGTTGCCCGAACCTGAGATTGGCCGAACATCAAGACACCCAGCCTAACCCGCTGGGTTTTTTTCTCTGATGTGTCTGGCTACATAGTGGTCACACGGTACAAAACCCGGCAACGGTGGCTACATGAGAAATTGAAGCCACCAATTAAAAAGCCCCGTGCTATCAATTAAGAAGCTACGGGGCTAGTGCCTTTGGGACTTTCGGCTGGTGGGTTCTGCGAGATTCGAACTCGCGACCTACGGATTAAGAGTCCGAACTAATTAATATTCGTTACCGTTGATTGATGTTGCTATACTCAATATAAATCAACAACTTAGAACGCTTTTTCAGTGTTTTAGTGTTGATTCATATTCCCCTAAATGGGGCAAAAGTGGCTACATGGTGGCTACATGGGCCGGAATCTGGCTACATGGTGGCTACATGGAAACGGGGCTGAACGATGGCAAGACCGAAGAAAACAGACGCGCCAGACCTGAGCGAAGCGCAAGACCTGACCGCCGGGACTATTGAGCGCCTGACCTGCCCGACTGACAAGCAACAGGCATTCATGCGCGACAGCAAAGCCCCTGGCCTGCGTGTGCGTGTGACGGCTGCCGGTGCCAAGTCATTCGTGTTTGAAGCCAAGCTGAACCGGCAAACCATCCGCCGCACGATTGGCGACGTTCGGGCCTGGAGCATTGAAGCCGCCCGCAATGAGGCAAACCGCCTGCGCGTGACGTTGGACGGTGGCACAGACCCGCGAGAGGTAGAGCGCCAGCAACAGGCAGACAAGGCCGTAAAGGCAAGCGCCGCCGCTGCCCATGCTGTGACCGTGGGCGAAGTTTGGAGCGCCTACCTTGAGGCACGCCGCCCGCAATGGGGAGAGCGCCACTATCAAGACCATGCAACCCTGAGTAAAGCCGGTGGCGAGCTTGCCAAGCGTGGAACCCGTGGCCGTGGCGTGACCATTGCCGGGCCGCTGCATTGCCTGCTGGCGCTGCCCTTGCGTGACCTGAACGCGCCCACAATCGAAGCATGGGCCGCCCGTGAGGCAAAGACCCGCCCAACCCCTGCCCGGCTGGCTTGGCGCTGCCTGAAAGCGTTTTTAGGCTGGTGTGCTGAACAGCCCCAATATGCGCCCGTCCTGCCAAGCGTGAACCCAGCCAAGACGAAAAAGACCCGCGAAGCATTGGGCAAGGCTGGTATCAAACAAGACGCCTTGATGCGGGAACAGTTGACCGTCTGGTTTGACGCCGTGCGCCAAGTGCAGAACCCAGTGATTGCCGCCTACCTGCAAACCCTGCTGCTGACGGGCGCAAGACCGGGCGAAGTGCTGGCGCTGCGCTGGGATGAAATTAATTTGAAGTGGCGTGGCCTGACCATCCGGGACAAGGTGGAGGGCGAGAGGGTCATTCCGTTGACGCCGTATGTCTCGCGCCTGCTGCACGCCCTGCCCCGCCGCAATGAATGGGTGTTTTCCAGTCTCACGGCTGCCGGTGGCGTGCTGACCATCCCGCGCAACCAACACAATGAAGCCTGCAAAGTGGCCGGTATCGAGGGCTTGACCTTGCACGGGTTACGCCGTTCATTCAAAAGCCTGACTGAGTGGCTTGAAATTCCCGCTGGCGTGGTGGCGCAAGTCATGGGACACAAACCCAGCGCCACGGCTGAAAAGCATTACACGGTACGCCCGCTTGACCTGCTGCGCGTTCACCACGAAAAGATTGAAGCGTGGATTCTGGAGCAGGCCGGGGTTTCATTCCTGTCTGATGTGGAGCCGGGCCGCCTGCGCGCCGTCAACTGATTCGTTTTTGCCCCTGCCTAGCCTGCGACTAATTACCGCTGGCGAAAAGTCGGAACCTTCACCGACAGGCCGGGGCTCCTTTTTGAAGCGACACCTTGAAGGGGTGCGAGAGTGGCAGACAAAAAAACCTTAGCGGATGCGCTGGCAGAAATAGAGGCTAGCAACGCCAAAGCCGCAGAGTTAAGAGCAAAGCAGGCACCAGAGTTAATAGCCGAGGCCGTGGAGCGCACCGCGCTAAACGCACGGCTGGCCGCATTGCCGCAAAAACAACGCAGGCAAGTGCTGGATGCTGCTGGACTGAATCACGTTTCAGCCGCGCCGCCGCCGATAACCCCCGTCAGTGGGCGAAGTGCTGCCCAGCCCCCAAAGCCCGCCGCCCCGCTTTCTATCGATTGGCATTTCTGGTGCAACATGCAAACCGTGAAGCTGTGGCAAGCCTGCGCACTGACCGTAGGGTTAGACCCTGACCGCCTAAGACCGCATCCCCAAGCATGGATGGCCGGGCCGGGTAGTGGGCCTGTATTTGATGGAAAGAGTTTTCCGAGCCAAGAGATTGAAGCCAAGTTTGAAAAGGCTTTGCGTTTGGCTGAAAACGCCGTTAGCTACATGAATGGGCCAATCTTCCCCAAAGGTACACCGCACCACGGAAGCAATAAGGAAAAAACCGTTTTGCTTTCTGAGGTTGCCACGTTCTTTATTTCATGCGCGTGGCCTGATATTCCCGATACGCTGCAAACCCTTGCAAGGCCCAGCCCGCCAGCAATGGCACCAAAGGCAACGCCAGAGCACCAAGCCGCACCATTAGAGGCCGTACCCGTGGTGGAAGTGCAAAAGAGTGAGCCAATTCAAACGACTGCCGGGCCTAAATTCAGCATGAGCAAGGCTGGGCTGATAGAGGCACACAGGCACGAATGGCAGACCATTGAACGTGACTTGAAAGATGCCAGTGAGAACGGGCTTTCAGTTGCAAAGGCTGGGCCGAGAGATTGGAATGAAGCCATGGCGCTGCAATGGGCGCGGGCTAAAGGAAAACTGACAATCACCGCTAAACCCGTCAATGACCTAGCAAATGCGTTTCACAGCATGAGCAACCTGCCTAGCCACAGACACACGTTAAAGGGCTGATTCTCCGGACTTTCTCCGGAAAACATCCGGACTTTCTCCGGTGTTTCTCCTATTCGCTGATATGCAAAGAATTGGTTTCCATACACCGCTATTCGGTGGTGTTTTGGAGTACCTATCTTGCAGACTGCAACCCTTCACAGTATCGAGGCCCGCCAACAGCCGGCCTTCCTGAGCTTTACCCCCCTGGCGCTTGAAACCCGCCCCGCAGTGGACACCGCCGCCGCTGCTTACTACCTGAGCCGCCGCCCGCAGACACTTCGCGGCTGGGCCTGCCTGGAGAATGGCCCACTGCGTCCTATCCGCATCATGGGCCGTCTGGCCTGGAATGTGGCTGAAATTCGCCGTTTGCTGGGAGTGTCGGCATGAACCGCACCGTTTACAGCCATCCTGACGGCTTCACGCTGGCCTTCAATGACAACGCATTGACCGCGACAGACGATGACGGGAAATCCGTTTCCCTGCCCATTGGGCCGCTGGGGCTGGTGGAGCTTGCCGCCGAACTGAACGCCATTGGTAACGATGCCGGGAACTTGGCAGAGGGAGCCGGGGCCGGTATCGGCATTGACTGCCTAAACGCCGTACTGGCCGGGGCAACGCAAGGCGAACGCTTGAGGGCGATTCAATCCGCCGTGCTTGACCTGCAACGCCTGGCGCATCCCCGACGCGCTGCCGGTGGCTTCGCTGGCGTGCTGGTGAATGTATTGGAACGCGGCCTGGAGTTGTCCAAATGAAGGCCCGTATCTACGCGATGACCTGGCGCGTCCTGCATTACGTCTGCTGCCTGCCTGCCGGTGCAATGCTGGGTTTTCTGCTGGTACAACTGTGGAGGGTCACAAAGTGAAAACGCCCGACTCCACAAAAGCAGAATCGAGCGCCCCAAGCAAGCGCCAGTTTACCGGAACCGACAACCCGCGACACCTGCGCGCCATCACCGCCCTGATGCGCCGCCCTATCAGCCGCCAAGAGCTCGACAGCGTGGCCGGTGCCAGCAACAGCCCCGAACTGGTGGCAGAGCTTCGCCGCCGTGGCCTTGAGGTGCCCTGCGAACGCATCCGGTTCATTGACCGCGACGGCTACCCGTGCCGCCCTGGTGTGTATTCGTTCACGACAAGCGACCGCCGCAAGTTTTACCAGTGGCAAGCCGACAGCATGAAAGGACGTGCCCAATGAAAAAACCATTGACCGCCGTTCAACCATCCGCGCCCGGTGGTGAGCAACTTTCGTTTTTACCGCCGCCGCCGTTTTGCCCGGCATGGCCCAAAAGGAACACCCTGGCCGATACCGCGCTGGGGCTGCTGATGGATGGCCGCATGATTGACCATCCCGATTTTCAGGACGTTACCGCAAGCTGGCGACTGGGTGCCGTGGTGTTCACACTTCGCGCCCTTGGATGGCCGGTGGAAACCATCGACATTCCAGCCCCGACAGAGCAAAGCCCCGACCGGGTGATTGCGCTGTATCACCTGCCCGGCAAGTACACCGCGCAAGCCCTGGCGATGAACGGGAGGGCTTCACATGCTGGCTGATACCGAACGCGCCCGCGATGCGCTGCTGTCCATACCGCCCGACCTGCCCCGTGATGAATGGGTGCGTGCTGGCATGGCCGCTCAAGCCGCCGGGCTGGACTTTGACGCTTTCAACGACTGGAGCGCCGGGGCTGGCAACTACAGCGAACCGGACGCCCGCGACACCTGGCGAAGTTTCAAGCCGGGCAAGGGTGTAGGGGCTGGGACACTGTTCAAGCTGGCCGCTGAGAATGGCTGGCGCATGAGTGGCGACAAGCCCCGCATCATGCCAGCCCCCAGGAAGGCCGCAGAGCCGCCGCGCAAGTCAGCCCCAGGCATGAGCCCTGCCGAGGTGTGGAGCCGCTGCGAACAGGCCACAAACGCGCATCCGTACATTGTGGGCAAAGGAGCCGCCGGGGTGCCGATGGGTGGCCTGCGCGTGCTGCCTGCTGGTGACATGCTGCGTATTGCGGGCGAGCCGATGGCCGGGGCATTGGTGCTGCCGGTTCACCGCGCCGATGGTTCCATATCGAGCCTGCAATTTATCAGCCTGCCCGATGTGGCCGCCCGCTTGAAGGCCCAAGGCAAGCCCGGTAAATTGAACCTGCCCGGTGCCAGCATGGAAGGATGGCACACGGTGGGCGAAGTGCTGCCCGGTGGCGTGGTGCATATCTGCGAGGGTGTGGCGACCGCGTGGGCCTGCTGGCAAGCAACCGGGGCCGCTTCCGTGGCCTGCTGTGGCTGGGGTCGGGTGCGTGCTGTGGCTGCTGAACTGCGAGCGCGTGACGCATCCGCCCGGCTGGTGCTGGTGCCTGACACGGGCAAGGAGCAGGACGCCGACAAGATAGCGCAAGAGGTGGGGGCTGCCGTGGCCTACATGCCCCAGGGTGAAGCGAACAACTTTGACGCCTGCGACCTTGCCGCCCGTGACGGTGGCGACGTGCTGGCCGAACTGCTGGAATCCGCCCGCCTGCCTGCCCTGCCTGAGCCGCGTTACAAGCTGCTGAGTGCTGCCGACCTGCGCGACCTGCCGCCGCTGGCTTGGCGTGTGCGTGGCGTGCTGCCTGCCGTGGGGCTGGCCGCCCTGTTTGGCCCCAGCGCCAGCGGTAAATCATTCCTGGCCTTTGATATGGCCGCCGCCATTGCAGAGGGCCGGGGCTGGTTTGATTGCCGGGTAGAGGCCGCGCCCGTAGTGTATGCCGCCCTTGAAGGTGAAGGCGGGTTCAAGCTGCGCGCCCAAGCATGGGAGGTGAGCCGGGGCCGTGAATTGCCTGATGGGCTTCACATGATGATGCAGGGTTTTTGCTTGACGACGCCCCAAGACGTAGCAGACTTGGCCGCCGTGGTGCCTGCCGGTGCCGTGGTGTTCATTGACACGCTGAACCGGGCCGCCCCGACCGCTGACGAAAACAGTAGCCGCGACATGGGCGAGATATTGCAGGCCGCCAAGACGCTGCAAGCCAAAACCGGCGGGCTGGTGGTGCTGGTGCATCACACGGGCAAGAATGCCGCCGCTGGCCTGCGTGGACATAGCAGCCTGTTTGCCGCGATGGATGCCGCCGTGGAAGTCTCACGCGATGGCGACCGCCGGGAATGGCGGGTTGCCAAGAGCAAGGACGGACAAGACGGGGACGCGCATCCGTTCAAGCTGAACATTGAAACGCTGGGGACTGATGCCTATGGGGATGCCGTGACTTCCTGCGTGGTGCTGCGTGACACCCAGGCCCAAGACGTGCGACAAGCCAAATTGCCCCAGGGTGGTAATCAGCGGCTGGTGTGGGATGCCTTGCGCCCGATGTTCAAGACCGGAACGACAGGCAAGCCGGGAGCGCCGCCCTTGAGCCCTTGCATTGAACTGGAGGCCGCCATAGTGAGTGCATCCGGGCAACTGACCTGCCCCACGGACAAACGGACTTCACGCACCAGAGACGCAATTACAGGGCTGGTTTCCCGTGGTTTGATGGGTTGCAATGAGGGGTGGTTATGGCTGAAGTGATACGCCGAAATTCTCCGTTTTCTCCGTTTTCGGTGACTTTCGACGCCGAAATCCTCCCCTCCCTCTATAGGAGGGGGATTGCATCGGCGGTTTACCGGATTCAGTCCAATGATTGATTTATTCGGACTGGAGCAAACCGACAAGCGCAACAACGACAGGCCCGAAGCTGCCGCCCTGGTGGAAGTCTTGAAGGCCGTTAGAGCGCATCCGCTGGTGGAGTGGTGCGAGAGGATGAACAGCGGGGCCGCAAAGGTGGGAGGCCGGTTTATCCGGTTTGGCTGGCCGGGCTGCCCTGACGTGCCGGGACAGATGAAGGATGGCCGCCTGCTGGGAGTGGAAGTCAAGAGCCGCGCCGGACGCCTGCGACCTGAACAGACCGTTTTCCTTGACCGCATCCGCTGCGCTGGTGGTGTGGCATTCGTTGCCCGTGACTTGCGCGACGTGCTGCGCGAACTGGGGGCGCCATGACCTGCCAGACCTGTATTCACCGCCTGGACGTGACGCCGTGGGGCTGCTGGCTGGCGACTGGCGACTGGCTGCCGCTTGAGGCTAGAGGCTGTGCAAAGGCTGCCCGGTTCGTGCTGACGCGCTGTAGGCCGTTCTGGTGCGTCTGCGATGGACACAGTGTCGAAAAGTGCCGAAAGATAACGGACACATCGGCGGATAAACAAACCAGCCGAAAACCAGACGCGCCCTTTTAAAAAGGGAAAAAAAGGGGAAAAGTCGCGGCATGGCTGGTTTGTCAGCCGTCCTGACGATTGAAAAACAATCAAAAAATATCAAGTCGGTGCTGTGCTGGATAGTAAGTTTTCCGTAAGGTTTTGGCGTGTAAAGGACAGCAAGGTTACAGCAAGGGTCTGACGCTGGACAGGGTGAAGCTCATGGCGAAACTTGAAAACAATCAGGATTATTCAAGTCGCTGGGCCGGGTAAGGTTGGGGCAAGGTTTTCTAAAACAGAGCGAAGTAGAGATGGCCCGACTACAGAAAACTTCACGTTGACCGAACCTGAGAAAACCTGAGATTGGCCGAACATCGAGACACCCAGCCTAACCCGCTGGGTTTTTTGTTGTCTGGTGCGTTTGGCTACATGGTGGCTACACGGTACAAAACGATGTACTGCTGGCTACATGGTGGCTACATAACAAATTCAAGGCACAAATTAAAAAGCCCCGCGCTATCAATTAAGTAGCTACGGAGCTAGTGCCTATTGGGCTTGCGGCTGGTGGGTTCTGCGAGATTCGAACTCGCGACCTACGGATTAAGAGTCCGCTGCTCTACCAGCTGAGCTAAGAACCCAAAAAATTTGGTGGGACGTGCGGGGGTCGAACCCACGACAAACGGATTAAAAGTCCGCTGCTCTACCAACTGAGCTAACGTCCCAAGATTTTCATCTTGTTAGTACTATGCGTTTACAGCACAGCCTCAAATTATAACGTTCTTTAAACCATTTTCTGAATTAACCCGAAATTTTGTTGAGAACCCAACCGGCAGCGCACATGCCAAAGGTCGATGTCACGGTCACGATGGAACCATATCCATGACAATTCAAGCTGCCATCAGATGGTGTTGGCAGCGACGTGGACAAACTCTCGTTTTCTGCCATGTTGTCGGAAAGTTCTTCGGTGTCTCGCGCAATGGAAGGCCTCGTGATCGGTTCACGGCTAAACACGCACACTACATTCATCCTGCCAGTCCGGGCTGCTTGGTGATCCTTGCGCAAGCGGGAACGGATTTGCGCCAGCAACGGGTCGTGTGTTACAGCCGACAGGTCTTCAATGTCTACCAGGTGCGCAAGCCGCTTTCCCCCTGCGGCCCCGACACTGATCAGACGGGCTTTGTTCTTCAGCGCCCACGCTGCCAGCGCAGTCTTGGCCTTTACCTGGTCACAGGCGTCAATAAAAGCCGTATTGCAGCCATCGGCTTGAAGATCAAAAGAAACAAGGTCAGGCCAGTTTTCCGCATCGACGAACTCCTCAATGCAGTCAACCCGGCATACTGGATTGATATGCGCAATACGTTCGCGCATGGCTTGCACCTTGGACTGTCCCAAGGTGGTATCAAGTGCATGAAGCTGTCGATTGATGTTGGACTCTGCAATGTGATCCAGGTCAATCAACGTCAGACGGGCCACGCCGCTGCGCGCCAAGGCTTCGGCCGCCCATGAGCCGACGCCGCCCAGGCCCACGACGACGACGTGTGCTGCCCGGATACGCGCAGCGCCGGCGACCCCGTAAAGACGTGCAAGCCCTCCAAAGCGGCGCTCAAGGTCTATGGCGATCAAGTCGGGCTCGTTCATCGTTTTTTGTTTCTTCTTACAGGCCAGGCATCGTGGTGAATCAGGACGGCAGTTACACGAAACTGCCATCAATTCAAAGGAAAGCCACGCCCAAAAAATACGTTGTTACTTGAGTTTCACAAGACGCTCCTTGGCAGCAGATGCAGCCTCGGATTGTGGAAAGGAAGTAATAAGCTCTTCCAGGGTTTTGCGTGCAGCCTTTGTATCTTTGAATTCGACCTGGCAATTGGCCATTGACAAAAGCGCTTCTGGCACCCGAGGATGCTGAGGGTCGGAAGTTGCCAGCATGTGAAAGTTTCCTGCTGCCGTCTTGTAGTCACGCAAGGCATATTGCGCATTGGCCAACCAGAACAAGGACGCTGATTTGTAGCCGCTTTGCGGGTAACGCTTCAAGAAAGCCGTGTAAGCCGCTTGCGCAGCGGCAAAATCACCTTTTCGCAGGTTGGCCAAGGCAGCTTCGAATTCCTGCTTTTCAGCAGGCTCTGCCTCAAACTCCCTTCCATCCATAGACACCTTGCCAGGCTCGATCTTTCGCAGACGCTCTTCCACGCCTTGGGCTACGTCCTTTTGCAAACGCCGAACGTCGGCAACTCCACGCGTCAACTGTTCATTTTGTCCACGTAACACAGCCATTTCACTGCGCAGGGATTCAATTTGGTTGGACAGGTCCAGCAAACTGCGCCGAAGTTGCACATTTTCTTCATTGCCTCTGCGAAGCTCTTCGGTCGTGCGCAACTGCGAAGCATCGACCTTTTGCCGCAAATCTAGAATTGCCCTGCGGGCGTCATCATCTTCAAACAAAGCCGCGCTGGCATTGAATGCCAGCATGCAGGCCAGCACAGCAGAAAAAACTCTGGGTAGATTCACCGTGGGTTCGCCCGGTTAGCGGTAATTGAGTTCAGCACGGCGATTTCGTGACATGGATTCCTGATCGAATCCGCCAGCGGCAGGCTTTTCCTTGCCGAAACTGACGGCTTCCGCCTGGGAGTCCGTGACCCCCAGCAAACCGAGCGCACGACGTACCGCTTCAGCGCGTTTCTGACCCAAGGCCAGGTTGTATTCTCTGCCTCCACTTTCGTCGGTATGCCCCTCGATGGCCATGCGGCGCGACTTGTTGGCGGTGAGGTATCTTGCGTGTGCTTCGATGACGCTCTGGAACTCAGGCTTGACCACAAAGCTGTCGAAATCGAAATAAACAATTCTTGCGGTATTGGCTGGACCCGCACCGGAGGCATCAGAAGCGCCAATCTGCAAGGGCACAACGCCCCTGGCTGCAGCCGCTGCGGCCGCTGCGGCATCGGCATCGGCCTGCGACGAACTGGCGGATCTGTCTTCAACGGGAACGTCCTGCAGTTTGACATTGGAGCCACAAGCCGCCAGTGCGCTTGCCAGGACAAGATACGAAATGATGGAAGAGAAAAAGCGCTGCATTGATTACCCCTGCTGAACAAAATAGATCCGGAATTATTGCCTATCGCTGAAATGGTCCCCAGTCCGGCTCGCGGATGTCACCGCCGGCGCCTGACAGACGCGCTTTTATCTTGCCGTCAAGCGTCGTGGTCATTAACGCCTCTTTTCCCTGTTGCTGTGTTGCATAAACGATCAATCGGCTGTTCGGAGCGAAGCTCGGACTTTCGTCCGCAGCGGTATCCGTGATAGCCGTGGTCGTTCCGCTCGAGAGTTCCATGACATGGAGTTTGAACGCACCGCCCACTCTCGATATGAATGCCAGCCACCGGCCGTCGGGACTGAGAGCCGGCGAGATGTTGTAGTTGCCGGTAAACGTGACGCGATCGGCATTTCCACCGGCCGGGTTCATGCGGTAAATCTGCGGAGAGCCGCCCCGGTCGCTGACAAAATAAATCGTCCGTCCATCCGAAGAAAATGCAGGCTCGGTGTCGATGCTGGAAGTCTGGGTCAACCGCCTGGGTTCGCCGCCATTGAGACCCAAGGCGTAAATTTGCGAGCCGCCTGCCTGGCTGAGCGTGGCAACCAGCTGGCTGCCGTCGGGTGACCAGGCAGGCGCGCTGTTCGATCCGCGAAAGTTCGCCAGCAACCGGCGTTTTCCAGTTGCAACCTCATGCGCGTAAATCACGGGTTTGCGGGACTCAAAAGACACATAGGCAAGTTGAGCGCCGCTGGGCGACCAGGCCGGTGAAATGATGGGTTCAGGACTGGCAAGCGCTGATTGCGCACTTTCCCCATCAGAGTCTGCAACCCATAGCGTGTAGCGCTGGCCTGCCTTGGTCACATAGGCAATGCGGGTTGAAAAAATACCTTTTTCACCCGTCAGCTTTTCGTACACAAAGTCAGAAACGCGATGCGCCGAAAGCCGCAGATCGGATTTTGCGACGGTGTAGCTTTGACCGCCCAGATCCTGTTCGCGAACGACATCCCACAAGCGAAGACGAACTTCAAATCGCCCGTCGGCAAGCGGTGAAACGCTGCCAGTGACCATGGCATCTGCACCTTTTTGGCGCCAGCTTGCCAGGTCCGGGCGAGTATTTTCGTCTGCTATAACTCTCGCCGCATCAACGCCGCGAAACATGCCGCTACGTTCCAGGTCGGCATTGACAATGGTGCCGATTTTTTGGGGAGATTGCGCTTCGCCCCGAAAGGGAGCAATGGCAATCGGTAGCTGGGTCGTGCCCACGCCCGAGACTTCAACACGAAACTGGGCGAGCGCCGGCAAAGGCAGGAGTGTGCCTGCGGCCAGAAGACAGAAAAGAGTTCGGCGGTTTAAGAATGGTGCAGTACTCATAGATCTGATTTTTATCAATGTAATTGGGTTAATTTGACGAATGTCGACGTGTTGAGTTCCCGAAAACCTTTTTCGGCCAGGATGAAAGGTGTATTCATGCGCGACATGACGCGTTTTTTATTGACGGACTCATTGTCACGCTTGCTTTCCGGGTGCCAAAGATGAAAGACCTCGGTCGCCAGGAATCCATTTTTCCTTCGTATTCCAAGATGGCTGAGCCGCAGTACAAAATCAGCATCTTCATGGCCCCAGCCTTCGAACGATTCGTCGAATCCATTGACATTCAAGAAATCCTGCTTCCATACGCCAAGGTTGCAACCACGAATGCCACGCCATTTGTAGTTCTTTTTCACCCGGAATAAATACTTGGGCCAGTTCAGGAGATGCAATAGTTTGTTGCAATCTCCACGCAGCCTTGCACGTAACCAGAAATGCGGGGGCCGGTTGGGCAGATCAAGCGAGTTGTTGATCACGTCGGCTGTCAGGCGCTGGCTCAAAAGCACCCGGCTGCCGTTGACAAAATGACCGGCTTGCGCAAGGCGCTCGTGTTGTGCCGCAAAGGTAAGATTTGGAACGCAGTCGCCGTCAAGGAAAACCAGGTACTCACCTGTGGCATGACTTGCCGCCAGGTTGCGCGCGCGTGCAATGGTAAAACCGACATCAGGATGCCACACATGAAGAACCGGACACTGAAATGCGGGACAGTGGTCCAACAGCATCTGCACCTGTTCCTGTCGTGAACCATCGTCGGCAATGACAACCTGATGGTCTTGATTGCACTGCTGGGCCAGGGAGCGTAAAACAGCCAGCAATGCATCTGTTCGGTTGTAAGTCAAGACAATGAAGCTGATTTTCATGATGACGGAGGCGATGCCTTTTGATCAAGCAACAGCAGCCACAGCTTCAAATATCGGTAGTAAGTTCCTTCGGCATTGGAGATGGCCAGCGCAAGGCCCATCCATCCATCCAGAAAACCCCTTTGCAAAAAGTAGGTACGAATGAATGCCCACAAACCATGTCCCAGCGCCTTTGGAAACGACGACGACTTGCCTTTGCTCAGCAGGCGCTGGGCGCCTGCGCTGGAATAGCGATTAACCTTGTCCAGAACCGTTTCAAAATCTGGGAAGCTTTCATGCAGCAAGCGGTTACGCAACGTGCTGACCTGACCCTTGACGAGCAGTCTTTCATGAATGATGTCATCTGAAAACCGGGCAGCACCACGGCGAAAAAGACGTGTGACAGGGTCTGGGTACCAGCCAGAATGGCGGATGTACTGGCCGCAGTAACTCGACAGCCGCGGAAAACAATAGGCATCGGCGACGGGGTGTTCAAGAACCTGCTGGATTTCGGCTTGGAGTTCTTTGCTCAATCGCTCGTCGGCATCAATGGACAGCACCCAGTCCGAACTGGCAAGCGCCAGGGCACGGTTTTTTTGCATGCCAAATCCCTGCCAATCGGTGTTGATGCTGACCTCGGCACCGAGGTTTCGCGCAATATCAACTGTGTTATCCGTACTACCACAATCCATAACGATTACCCGATCCACAAAGGCTACTGAACGCAAGCATGCTTCAATGTTGAGCGCCTCGTTTTTAGTGATGATCAAAACAGACAATGTAGTCAACAAAAAACTTTCTAGTTGATATTTATAATAACTAAATAATCTAGGCGCATTAAAATTAAGATAATTGAAAAATGATTTAATAAAATTTATTACTTTGGGGCAATTAGCGCAAGAGAGTAACTGATTTTTATTTATTGGAAAAAATCTATCTCACAGGTTTTTTTTAATATTTAAATGCATACCTCCTGATCCATTGATTGAATCCATGCAATAAATAAACTCAAGGCAAACATCACGCCATAATAGTTGTGCCCAAAATTTACATTGGTCAAACCTGAAGTCAAATGCATCCAAAGCATTCCAATCAGACTCCATGATAGTATTGCATGGGTTCGCATTCCCTTTAATGCAATCCAGGCTAGTGAGATGCCAAAACTTAGATAACTAAATAGCCCAAGCATGCCATGATCAAACAGAGTCGTCAAAATATCGCTATGCAAATGATGAACACTTTTTATGGTGTCTGAACCATCAGTTATGCCCAGCTGATGAATCCAAGCAATTCGGGCCTTGCTTCCATGCCCTAATAACGGGGCATTAGCAATTTCTTTTAGTGCGGCACGCCACATATGAATGCGTGCACCGACAGAGGTATTTATTTCCTTACTAGAAAAAGAGGGTTGTGTACTCAAACCTCTGAATTCAAGTATTGCATCTTGCACACGAAGTAACGGCACTTCATAAATACGTGGGAAGCTTACAAGAATTAAAATCGCAAAAACAATTGTTGCAGCGGCACCACTCAAATAAGAACCAAAATTCAACCACACGACATCAGAATTTTTTCGCTGCTTTATAAACTTTTTAATAACAACTACACTACTAAATAAAATTACCCAAAGCACAATGCCGTAGCTTCCACGTGATTGACTTAGTAATATAGCAACAACACCGGCTAATGAAGAAAAAAACCAGCCCGTTCTCTGCCAACGCTTAATATTTGACAGCATTGATAAAGGCAGGAGTATGCATACAAAAAAACTAACTCCCGCAGCCCAAGGTATAGCATTGCTCGGTGTCTCGCGGCCATATATACAACTCACTCCAAGAGCGACCCAACAGGCAAGCGCCAGTGAGTGAGTCAGCCAAATTTTCTGCTGAGAATAAAGACATAAACGGCGCAGCAACGCAAAAGTTGCTGCCGCGCAAAGCAGCAAACGAACTTCAACATGTCTGTCCCCCCAAGGGTCGGCCCAGTAATAGGTTGCAATAGCTTTGAGTATCAAGGCGAAGAGACATGTAGCAAACCATAGCAGACTCAAATGCACCAAAGGATGATTTATCGGAAGTGAAATAGGAATGCGAAGTGCAGCCCACAATCCGAACAAGACAATTAGGAACCAAGCTGCTCCGGCCACTTTGGTCGAAGCTGGAGCGGCTATCAACAGTCCACATATCGTTAACAAAACCCACTTAGGCCAGGCACTCCGCTCTACAAAAGCATCGAAATGAACTGGGGAAGGGAAGATAGATGCAAGGTTTTGAGTGGAGGGCGATGACATTTGCTTTCGATTCTAATGCTTGACTGGGGAGAACTATACTTGCGCACAACATATTGGCAACCATAAAATTCACCTGTTAATTGCAAGCAAACCACGTGATAAAGACCCATCAGGAAAGCGCTGCTGCTGTAGCAAAAAAAAAAACCATATTCAGTAGAATTTCTCGGGTGTGGCCATATTTCAGCGGCTCGCGGGCAGGATGGGCGCTGGCCATTGGCGCCACCATCGTCGCCTCGGCAACCGAGCCTTTTGTGCCCGCCTTGCTCAAGCCCTTGCTGGACCGCGGATTCCAGCAGGATGACCTGAATCTCTGGCTGGTACCCCTCACGCTGATGCTGCTGTTCATCATCCGGGGGCTTTCGGGATTTCTGGCGCAGTTTGCATTGGCCAAGGTGACCAACGATGGTTTGCTGGAACTGCGCAAGGCCATGTTTGGCAAACTGCTCAGCGCCCGGCTGAATCTGTTTTCCGACCAGAGCTCCAGCATGATTGCCAACACGGTCGTGTATGAAGTGTTCAATGGCTCGTCAGCGCTGATCAATGCGGTCATGCGGTTGGCGCGGGATGTACTGACGCTGCTGGCGCTCATCGGCTATCTGGTTTACCTGAACTGGAAACTCACGCTGATCGTCGGTTTTCTGTTTCCTGCGGTCGCTCTGGTCATTCAGGTCCTGTCCAAACGCCTGTACCGCTTGACCAAAGAGAGCCAGACAGCTACGGACAGTTTGGCCTATGTGGTGGAAGAAAATGTCATGGCGCATCGGGATGTTCGCCTGCATGGTGCCCAGGCGTCGCAGGCCAGTCGTTTTGACAACCTGAGCCACTCTCTGCGCAGCCTGTCGATGAAATCAACAGCGGCCTATGCCGGCATGAGTGCCATCACCCAGGTGCTTGCCGCCATGGCACTTTCGGCCGTGATTTCGATTGCGCTGATGCAAAGCGCAGAAAATACGACGACAGTGGGGGGGTTCGTGGCTTTTGTCACCGCCATGCTGTTACTGATCGCGCCCATCAAAAGCCTGTCGGACGCCGCCACGCCCATCACCCGTGGGCTTGCGGCCGTCGAGCGCGGACTGGACCTCATGGAATTGACCCCTGACGAAACCAGCGGGCATTTTGTCAAGGCAAGAGCCGTTGGCGACATTGAATTTTCGGGCGTCGGCGTTGCCTACAAGGCCGATGCGGTGCCTGTGCTTCAGGGCTTCAGCCTGTCAATTTCTGCCGGTGAAACGCTTGCCATCGTGGGGGCTTCGGGTTCCGGCAAGACCACCTTGGTGAACCTGCTGCCCCGTTTTGTCGAAATCACCGAGGGACGCATCACCCTCGACGGCGAGGAGATTCGCGGCTGGGACCTGGCATGCCTGCGTTCGCAGTTTGCGGTGGTCAGCCAGCATGTGGTGATGCTCAACAGCAGCATTGCCGACAACGTGGCCCTTGGGCAGCCAGCCGATGCGGCCCGGGTCAGGGACTGCCTCGAAGCCGCAAACCTTGCGTCCTTGCTGGCCGGACTTCCTGAAGGCCTGGAGACCGTGCTCGGCCACAATGCGATGCAGTTATCGGGTGGCCAGCGCCAGCGGCTGGCCATTGCACGCGCACTCTACAAGGACGCGCCGATCCTGATCCTGGATGAAGCCACCTCGGCGCTGGACACCGAATCGGAAATTGCCGTGCAGGAGGCCATCCGGCGGCTGACCGCAGGGCGTACCTCGCTGGTCATTGCGCACCGCCTGTCAACTATCCAGAATGCTGACCGCATCATCATGATGGATGCAGGGAGGATCATCGAGTCGGGCACGCACAAGGAATTGCTGGCCATGAACGGCGCTTTTGCCCATCTTTACCGCTTGGGTTTTCATTCTTCCTGAATGCTTCAAGCTTGGCCGGTTCCATTTTGGAGTCTTGACTTCGCAGCTCTCAGGAACGCAATACGCGACAGGTCAGCCAGCCAGTTTGGCCTGTTGACTGGTAAACGCAGCCATGTCCGCATGAAAGTCGCTGTCGCCGCCACGGGTTGCCAGCTGATCGGCAGGCGCATCAGGAATTTCGCCCAGAAACAATTCACGCAGCGTGCTGGCGTCGGGTACGTTGAAAGCACTTGTCACGGTGTAGGCAATGCCGCAATCGAGCAGCAGCGCCTCTTTCAGTTCACGGCTGGCCTTGCTGCCTTCCGGCTTGCCCAGTACATCGACACAACCGACAACCTTGCCTTCCAGGGTGCAGATGGTGAAGGTCGAATAAAGACCGCCGAGCATTTCCAGCCATTCATCGCTGTTGAGCCGCCGCTGGTTGTGGGCATCCGAATTTCTTGCTGACTTCAGCATGGGCGGTTCGCGCAATTGGGTGAACCGCAGGATGGGAACCTTCACCATGACGGCATGGTCATGAAAAATGCTTTTCAGCGAATGCCATACCTCCTTTTCATGACTGCTAACAATCAAACGCCCCCTCAGCGGCCACAAACCCGGCAGTGGCAGAACCGGCTTGCTGACGACCTTGCGCCGGCCCAGCCAGACGGCCCAGAGCCAGGCACCCGACAGCATCCCGGCCAGCAGACTCAATACCGGCACCATGACTGGCCATTCACTCAAGATACTTCCCCTGGGTTGCGCTTTGTGCCTGGTCAGCGGGTTGCCGACCCCAAGACACGCTCCAGCGTCGATGCTGAAAAAAACTATCTGCATCATGAACGAGATGAAGACGAACGGCAACCGGATTCATCGACTGGCATGGCGCTTGCACGCGTTAACATGGCCTGCGGAATTTTCAGCGCATGTCGTGATTTTGCGCATCACCTACTGATCGCCAACCCTTACTTTTACCCTTTCAAGCCCATCATGAACCTCCCGTACAGAATTTCGGCTGTTGCCGGCAACCCTTGGATGGCACCTGGCGCGCCCGCGCGGGTGGAACGCAGCAAGGCAACAGACATTGCGGCACCCGTGCTGCGCATTCGCTGAACGCCGGCCGGATTCGCCATGGAGCAAGTTCTCTGGTTCGGCTGGTTTCGCGCCGACATCGTTTCCCAATACGCCGGCCTTTTCTGGCGCGGCCTGCAAATGACGATTGCCGTCACGCTCATCTGCATCGTGCAGGGCACGGCGCTGGGTTTGGCCGTTGGCCTGGCGCGCGTGGCCGAGGCGCGCCATGCGCCCGCCAGGCAATTGTGCAAATACCTGCTGCAGTGGCCGGCCGCCGTGTATGTCAGCTTTTTCCGGGGCACGCCGCTGTTCGTGCAGATCTTGCTGATCCACTTTGCCTTGCTGCCGCTGTTCATCAATCCGACGGACGGCCTGCTCATTTCCGGGGAAACGGCACGCGACCTGAAGCAAAACTACGGCGCCTTTCTGTCTGGCGTGGTGGCCCTGACGCTCAATTCAGGCGCCTATATTTCGGAGATTTTCCGGGCCGGCATCCAGTCGATTGACCGCGGACAGGTCGAGGCGTCCCGCTCGCTGGGCATGTCGTTTCCCCGGACGATGTACCACATCGTCCTGCCGCAGGCTTTCCGCCGGATGCTGCCGCCGCTGGGCAACAACGCGATTTCGCTGCTCAAGGACTCTTCGCTGATCTCGGCCATTGGCCTGGCAGAACTGGCCTATGCGGCGCGTACCGTGGCCGGCGCCTATTCGCGCTACTGGGAGCCGTATCTCACGATTTCGCTCATGTATTGGGTACTGACGCTGGGCCTGGCCTATGGCGTGAAACAACTGGAGGCACGCTATGGACGAGGTGATTCGCGTTAAGGGACTGACCAAGCTGTTTGGCAAGCTGGCGGTATTGCGCGGCATTGACTGTGCCATCAAGGCGACCGAGGTGGTGTGCGTGATCGGCCCGTCAGGCTCGGGCAAGAGCACATTTCTTCGCTGCCTCAATGGCCTGGAAGATGCCTCGGGCGGCGAAGTGCTGGTGCACGGCGTGTCGGTGCATGAGCCAAAAACCGATGTCGATGCGCTGCGTTCCGAAATCGGGATGGTGTTTCAGCGCTTCAACCTGTTCCCGCACAAGACCGTGCTGGAGAACATTACCCTGGCGCCGTCCAAGGTGCGCGGCCTCACGCAAGCGCAGGCGCGTGTCCGCGCTTGCGAGTTGCTGGAAAAGGTCGGGCTGATCGACAAGATCAATGCCTATCCCAGCCAGTTGTCCGGCGGGCAGCAGCAGCGCGTGGCGATTGCGCGGGCGCTGGCGATGCAACCGCGCATCATGCTGTTCGACGAACCCACGTCCGCGCTGGACCCCGAGATGGTCGGCGAAGTGCTGGCGGTCATGCAGTCCCTGGCCGAGGAAGGCATGACCATGGTGGTGGTGACCCACGAGATGGGCTTTGCCCGCCGGGTGGCCGACCGGGTGGTGTTTATCGACGAAGGCGTGATCGTTGAAGAGGGAACGCCGGCTGAGATTTTTGACAATCCCCTTCAAGACCGCACGCGCCGCTTCCTGAGCAAGGTGCTTTGAACCCGCCAACATACCAAAATCATAGGCGTGATGACCGTTAAGCTTGGCGCTTTGAATAAGCCTCATCACTGGAGCTGCGCGGCGGCCCGTGTGCAAGGAGCCTGCAAACATCTACTTGTTTCGCTTAATAGCAATCACAGGGTCATTCTGCTCATATCGGGCAGGAGGTTGAAGTTTTTTACCACTGGCAAGCGCTTTGTGGTCGCCGGCTCCGCCGGCGACACAGTGTGCAGATGTCGGCCGATGAAGCGGCCCATGTCGAGGTCAGTCCTGGTGCAGTCAATGTCGTGGCTGCATGCTTGACGCTGCTGCCCGTACCGGCATGGAACTGGGCGCTCTGCGCGCATCGGTTCGCGCGCTTGCCCAATTGCATCAATTGTGGTGGTCAAGTTATTTCGGACAGCTCGAAAAGTTTGAAGGATGCTGATTGATGCTCGAAAGCAATGGGTGAAAAGTTGCCCAGATTTGGGTTGAATGCAGACGCACAGCGTTATGAAATTTAACGATGTAGTCTGCAATGTCGGTGATGGCTTCTGCGCGATTGGCATCGTCTTTCTGCCAAACGCGCTCCATCTTCAAATTCAGGAATAAACGCTACAACACCGTATTGTCAGCATCGCTCACCGGACGCGGCGCGTAGCACGCCGAGCTTCAAGCGATTTTCACGGTCCGGGCTTGCCGCTTCACCGCAAGGTCATGATTGATCCGTGCTTATCCGGTTTACACCCAAGGACACCATAGGTAGTATGTCGGCTATGCGTGTCGATATGGGGCGACTATGGCTATCGATGTACTTGATCGGGGCGATCTGCCGTTTCCGCGCTCGCTTCCCGAGTTCCAAAGACTGTTCCCGAACGAGTCGGCGTGCGCGGCTTATCTTGAACGTGCGCGCTGGCGCGACGGGTTTGTTTGTCCGCGCTGTACGGTGGCCGACGAGCCCTATCGATTCGCCAACCGCCCGACTGTTCTTCGGTGTCGTCACTGTCAGATCAATAGCTATCTCACCGCCGGCACCGTCATGGAGCGTACGCACACGCCTCTCTCGGTATGGTTCTGGGCGGCCTATCTGGTCACCAGCCAGACGCCGGGTATCTCGGCCATTCAGTTTCAACGCCAGCTCGGGCTGTCGCGCTACGAGACGGCCTTTCAGATTCTTCACAAACTGCGTGTCGGCATGGTGCGCCCGGATCAGGACCAAATCGGGGGCAAACCAGGCGAGCACGTCGAGGTCGACGAAACCTATGTGGGCGGTCGAACACGCGGGGAAGGCCGAGGCGTGCACCACAAGACGATCGTGGCCGCTGCCGTTGAAGTACGGCGCCGCAAACGCGACAGTGCTCTCAATGACCGCCGCAATAGTCGCTATGCCGGGCGGGTTCGGCTTGCCGTGGTGTCTGACCGCGGCGCCGACGCACTCTGCGGCTTCGTCAAAAGTGTTGTGGCACCAGGCGCCAGAATCATCACAGATGATTGGGGCGGCTACGCTGGGCTCACCAAATACGGTTACCACCACGCCAGCGTCGCGGAACGGGGCGACCCGCACGTTGCCGAAGAGTTTATGCCCATCATTCATCTCGTATTTTCAAACCTCAAGACCTGGTTGCGTGGCATCCATCATGGTGTCAGCCCGCAGCACCTACAGGCGTACCTCAACGAGTTCACGTTCCGCTTCAACCGCCGCTTCTACCCTTTCAATGCATTCCGTTCTTTGCTTGGTATTGCGGGCGATGCCACTTCCCTGACTTATGCCGAGTTCTACGCTACAAAATCCCGACCCACTACATCTAGTAGTCTTGGGGGTTAACCGGATAAGCACGGATTGATCATCGCTTTGCGCTCAGCAAGCCGATCTTGGTGAGCGCGCCTTCCAAAAAATCATTCTCCATACGTCAGCTGATCTGGTTGGGGTGAACGTCAAATTGCTGCGCCAACTCGGCCAGCATTTTGTCGCCCTTCAAAGCGGCCATGGCCACCTTGGCCTTAAATACGGCTGAGTGCGTGCGGCAGATTATCTTGGACATTTTTGCTCCTGTTTTCACAGGCGACAGACTCGCCTTCAAGGAGCAGTTTCCACACTTATCGCGCTGTCTGAATATCCGGAGCCACCTCTCTTTCAGAACCTGTCACAACCTGTTTGCATGCAGCGCAATTAAGCTTCCGGGCATTTCATCGTACACAATCACTTGATGAAACCACAAACGCAAGCGATCGCCCGTGACATTATTTTGGTAGGCGGTGGTCATAGCCACGTGGGCGTGCTCAAGCGCTTTGCCATGCAGCCGGAACCCGGCTTGCGTTTGACCCTGATCTGTACCGACGTGCATACCCCTTATTCGGGCATGCTGCCAGGCTATGTCGCCGGGCACTACGACTATGACGCAGTCCACATAGACCTGAGCCGATTGGCGGTGTTTGCCGGTGCCCGGCTGTACCGCGATGAGGTTATGGGGCTCGATCGTGCTGAAAGACAAGTACTGTGCCGCAACCGCCCGCCAGTGCCCTATGACCGACTATCCATTAATATTGGCTCGACACCGCAGCTTGCAGGAGTGCCTGGCGCGCAGCAGCATGTTGTGCCCGTCAAACCCATACATCAGTTCAACCAGCGCTGGCTGGCCTTACTTGGCAGGGTGCAGCAACACTCTCAGGGTGTTTTGCGTGTGGCCGTGGTGGGCGCAGGTGCTGGCGGCGTGGAGCTGCTGCTGGCCATGCAATACCGCCTGCTGCGCGAATTCAAAGCCTTGGGTCGGGATGCTGACCTGCTTCAATTTCATCTGCTGGGCGCAGAACCGACCATCTTGCCCACCCACAACCCAAGGGTGCGACAGCACTTCATGCGTGTGCTGGCCGAGCGCGGCGTAATGGTGCACCTGGGCAGCGAAGTCATTCAGGTTGAGGCAAACCGGCTGGTGTGCGCCAACGGCCAGGTCGTGCAGGCCGACGAGATCATGTGGGTCACCCAAGCCGGCGGTGCGCCTTGGCTGCAAGATACCGGGCTGGCGCTCGATGTCAATGGCTTCCTGGTCGTTAACGACTGCCTGCAAAGTATCAGCGACCCCCTTGTCTTCGCGGCTGGTGACATTGCCACCATGGAAAATTATCCGCTGCCCAAGGCGGGCGTGTTTGCAGTGCGCCAAGGGCGACCGCTGGCCGACAATTTGCGCCTGAGCGTGGCGGGCAAAAAACTTAAACCCTACCACCCTCAAAGCAGCTGGCTGGCGCTGATAAGCACCGGCGACCGTTATGCCGTGGCTTCGCGTGGCACGTTGGGCTTTGCAGGGCAGTGGGTCTGGCTTTGGAAAGACTGGATTGACCGGCGCTTCATGCGCAAGTTTTCCGATTTTGAATCGATGAGCTCGCACGCAGTACCCGCCATTGGCGCTGCTGGCTCGGGGCTGGCGCTAAACCAAGAAGAGTCCATGCAGGCAATTTCCGCAATTGCCATGCGCTGCGGTGGCTGTGGTGCCAAGGTGGGGGCCAGCGTGCTCACACGCGCACTGGGCAACCTGCACATTGTCGAGCGCGATGACGTGCTGGTAGGCCTGCACTCACCCGACGATGCCGCCGTGGTGCGGGTGCCACCGGGTAAAGCCATGATGCACTCGGTGGACTTCTTCCGATCCTTTGTGGACGACCCCTACATCTTTGGAAAAATCGCCGCCAACCATGCACTGGGCGACATCTTTGCCATGGGCGGCGAGGCACAGTCTGCCACCGCCATTGCCACCGTGCCGCCAGGTCTAGAAGCCAAGGTGGAAGATGTGCTGTTTCAGATGATGACCGGCGCGGTGGAAGTGCTCAACGAAGCCGGCTGTGCCCTGGTGGGCGGCCACACTGGCGAGGGACACGAACTGGCGCTGGGCTTTGCCATCAACGGGCTGATTGACGACAACCTGGCCCACTTGACGCGCAAGGGCGGCATGCAAAGCGGCGACGTACTGATCCTGACCAAGCCCATAGGCACCGGCACGCTGTTTGCGGCCCACGCCCGCTTGCAAGCGCGCGGCCGCTGGATTGACGCTGCCCTGCAGTCCATGATGCAGTCCAACCGGCTCGGTGCGCAATGTCTGCGGGCGCACCGCGCCACTGCCTGTACCGACCTAACCGGTTTTGGCCTGCTGGGGCATCTGGTGGAAATGACCAAATCGTCCGGGGTGGACGCTGAGATCAGCTTGTCGGCCCTCCCGATGCTCGACGGGGCACTTGACACGGTGGCGGCGGGCATCGTCAGCTCGCTGCAGCCGGCCAACGTGCGCCTGCGCCGTGCCCTGCGCGACCAGCCCGCCTGGATCAATCATCCGCGCTACCCTCTGATCTTTGATCCGCAAACTGCCGGCGGCCTGCTGGCCAGCGTGCCAGCAGATCGTGCTGAATCATGCGTGGCTGCCCTGCGAGAGTTGGGCTACGAAAACGCTGGCATCATCGGCCGCGTTCTTCCCCAAGGTGATGTGCTGGAGCCGATCGTGCTGGTGGATTGATTTTGATCAATTTATTCCATTTTTAATTCATAAATGAATTAAAAAGCGCGGCAACAATCCACGTCTACGAGACGATGGAGCCGACTCTGCCGGGGGGGTCAAGCTCCAGTGTGCCGAGCGCCAGCTCCAGCTGGTCTTCCAACGATTTCAGACTGTGAAAAGTGCGTTTATGAAAGAACTTCTCACGCAACTCATTCCAGACATGCTCATCCGGGTTGAGCTCGGGTGCATACCGAGATCGCCAGCCTTGCCATCAGCATTCAGGCGTTCTGTGAAGGTGTCCAGAATGCATTAGCGAGCGACGGCTTCGCGCCAAAGTGCCAATTGATCGAACTTCTGGTTGACCGGGTCATCGTGAAAGACAGCGTGGTCCAGATTTGCTATCCCATCGCCACCAGCCCGGGCAGTGAACACTGTTCGTTTTTTCGTTGGCGTGCAGACTGTTTCATTTCCAATACATCACCATCGCAACAGCCGGGGCCCAAAGGCCGCCCCCACCGCCCCGGTGAGCACTACCCCCAGCGAGTACCAAGCGGCGATAAAAGCCGGGGAAGCTTCAGGGCACGACAGGGAATAGCCAAACGCGCCCAGCGCACCGGCCAGCAGTCCGGAAGCGAAGCCGGCCAGGCATGGTCGGGTTGGGGCGAGGCCGCGCATTGCCCACAAGATCAGCGCCAATGCCGGCAATGACAGCACCAGCACATTCCACGGGCATTGCCTCCAGGTCTGACCCATCAACGACTCCATACGCTGGCCAGGAACGATGCCGAAGAACATCACTGCTCCGCCCACAAATAACATGGCCAGTACGACAGTTCCCACCGCCCGCCATGGTCCAGTCATGCGGACCACCGGCAAAGCTGCGCGGGCAGCAAGCCACAAGGCCGCTGCCACCAGCAATCCCGAGTACACCAACTTGATCCATGGGGCCGAGGTAGCAAACATCCACGAAGGCAGTGGCCCGTATATACCCACTGCAAGCAGGGAGCTTGCCATAAGCCCGGCTACCGCAGCAGGTGCCAGCCGCCGCAGCGCCACGGCACGGGGCGCCGCACCAGCGCCACGCGCGAGCATGTCGATCAATGCATCAGTCTTCATCGTCTGTCTTTCCTCACCAGTTGGGTCAGCCGCTTCAGTCCGCGGTGCACCTGCACTTTGATAGCCGATTCCGAGGCGCCTGTAAGCTGGGCAGCCTCGGCAACCGAAAGCCCCTCAACTTTGACCAGTATGATGGCCTGCCGTTGTGCTCGCGGCAGCGCTTCAAGCAGCTTATTCAAATCCCGCTGCGCTTCACCGTCATATGTTTGGGCCACCAAGCCCGACTCGTCCACCTCATCCAGTGCGTCGTGCAACTTGTCACGGCGCCCTCGCCGGCGCCACAAGTCCACCAGCTTATGTTGCGCAATCGCCAGCACCCACGCGCTGACCACCACCGTTTCTTCATACGTGCCCCGCTGCACATGCAGCGCCAGCAGGGTTTCCTGCACCAAGTCCTCCACTTCATCCGGCAAATCCTGCAGACGGCGGCGCAGATACGCACGCAGCCGGCCCGCGATGCGTTGCAGCGATTCACGATAGGCGGCCTCGTCGCCATGCTGGGCGAGGATCCAAAGCGGTTTCAGGTCGCGTTCGAAGTTGTCATGGGGGGTCTCGTCAACTGACATGTCGTTGGAAATCGTACTTTGGTTACAGCAGCCGTGCAAAAGGCGCCATTCTGCACTGCTGTAACCAAACCCTCTCCGCCAACGACATGAAAGCTACACATCATGAAGTTCATAAACTCACACTCATCCATTACAGCGCTGCTGGTTTTGATGGCCGCGACGCCGCTTTCCAGTAATGCCTTTGCAAGCCCCGGCGAAGGCCCGATCTGGGTCGGCCGCTTCGACCGCGGCCTGGCGCCCTGGCAAGAGGTTCGTCTGAGCACCAAACTTCAGCCCAACACGTTTACCGTGCGAGAGTGGGACGGCGTGGCCGCGCTGGAGGTGCAGTCATCCGCAAGCATGTCGCTGCTGGCCCGGCCGGTGATGGTGGACCTGGCACGCACGCCGGTGTTGTGCTGGCGCTGGCGGGTCGACGCGCCGCTGAAGTCGGCCGACCTGACGCAGCGCAGTGGTGATGACTATGCGGCCCGGCTCTATGTCAGCCTGGCCCTGCCCGACGCCGAAAAAAGCCTGGGCCTGCGCACTCAGCTGCGCATTGCCCGCTCGATCTGGGGGGCTTCGGTGCCGGATGCGGCAATCAACTATGTCTGGGATAACCGCCAGCCCGTGGGCACTGAGCGGCCCAATGCCTATACCGACCGCACCACCATGGTCGTGCTGCGCAGCGGTGCAGCCGATGCGGGCGGCTGGGTGCAGGAGCGGCGCGACGTCGGGCGCGACATTGTCCGGCTTTACGGCGCATCGGCCACGCCGGTCCAGCTGGCTATCACCGCCGACACCGAGAACACCGGCGAGACGGCGCGCGCCGGATTTGCCGACTTGCACTGGGTAACCGAACAGGCCGCCTGCGAGAAGCGGTGAAGCGCCGCTTCAACACCAGCCAATGAACCACTCTTAAAAATAACACCACACCATGCACGCCACCCTCCCCCTGCTCGCTGCCACCGACTTCCCGCCGATCCGCCGACGCTTGCTTGACACCCTGCAGGTCAACCTGGGCTACAAATGCAACCAGAGCTGCCTGCACTGCCACGTGGCCGCCAGTCCGCAGCGCACCGAGATGATGGACGCCGGGCACGCGGGCCTGGTGCTGGAGATACTGCGTGCGCGCGGCATCTCCACACTGGACCTGACCGGCGGTGCGCCAGAGTTGAGCCCGCACTTCCGCGAACTGGTGTGCGGCGCCCGCGCCCTGGGTGTGCGCGTGATTGACCGCTGCAACCTTACCATCCTCTCGGAACCGGGGCAGGACGACCTCGCAGCCTTTCTTGCGGCGCAGGGCGTGGAGGTGACGGCCTCCCTGCCATGCTACTCGCCGGCCCGCGTTGACCGCCAGCGGGGCGACGGCGTGTTCGACCGCAGCATCGCCGGCCTGCGCCAGCTCAATGCACTGGGTTACGGCCAGGACGGCAGCAGCCTGGTACTGAACCTTGTCTACAACCCGCAAGGTGCGTCGCTGCCGCCGCCGCAGGGCGAGCTGCACGCCGACTACAAGCGCGAGCTGCTTCAGCACTTCAGCATCCGCTTTAACCACCTGTTTGCGCTGACCTACATGCCGGTGCAGCGCTTCGGCAGCACGCTGGTGAGCAAGGGCACCTTCGCCAGCTACATGCAGCTGCTGCGCGGCGCTTATGAGGCCGAGAACCTGGACACGGTGATGTGCCGCAGCATGGTCAGCGTGGACTGGCAGGGCGACCTGTACGACTGCGACTTCAACCAAATGCTGGGCCTGCACGCCCGACTTGGGGACATCGAGCACCCGCACTTGCGCGACCTGCTCACGCACGACCCCGATGACGAAGACATCCGCATCGCAGACCACTGCTACGGCTGCACCGCCGGCCAGGGCAGCAGCTGCAGTGGCGCGTTGGAGCCGTCCGAGCCGCAGGAGTCGGTGCTGAAGTTCGCACCCACGCGCATACGCTGATGCGTCCGATCGTCAAACCGGGACGTGGATGGGTGCCGGCCTCGCCGCAGTCGCTGCAGTGCTGGCCTATCGTCACTTCGGCATCGGGGAGCTGCTCACGCTGGACAGCCGGCACCAGGCCCAGCCGCTGTCCACGGCGGTGGGCTTCTTCGCCATCTATGGGGCGGCGGCCGCTCTGTCGATCCCCGGTGCGATGATCCTGACCTTGGCTGCGGGCGCGATCTTCGGCCTGGGCCTGGCGCCGGAAAGACCAGATTGACCGGTGTTTTATTGCGCGCTTTGCCATGCCTCCAATTTCTTCTTAAACTGCCTTAGAAAGCGACACGCCATGAACCACTCACGCCGCAACCTCCTGACCGGCCTCGCCGGCACGGCCGCCGCCCTCACCCTGCCCGCGCTGGTCCGGGCACAGGGTACACCGCTGAAGTTTGGCGTGGGCATGTTTCAGCCGGACCGCGAGAAGAACGACGCCACCTACCGCCCGTTGGCGCAGCATCTGTCGCAACGCCTGGGCCGCCCGGTTGAACTGCGCACGGTGGACAGCTGGGAGGGTCTGGCCAAGAGCCTGGCCAATGGCGAGACCGACATCGCCCTGATGGGCCCCTGGGGCTACGTGCTGGCCAACCACTTTGCCAACGCGCAAGTGGTATCCACCATCCTGTACCAAGGCAAGCCGGAATACTTCGCGATGATCGTCACGCACCCGGACTCAGGATTGAATAGCATCCACGATCTGCTCGGCCCCAAAGGCAAGGGACGCAGCTTCGCGTTCGGCGACAAGGGCTCCACTTCGGGCTACCTGATTCCCCGGCACTTCTTCATGCAGCAGGGGATCGATCCCGAAAAGCACTTCGGCCGCGTGGTCTACACCAAGCATCAGGCGATCCAGACCCAGGTAACGGCCGGGCAAATTGACGCTGGTGCCGATTACAACCGCAACCGCACCGCGATGATCGACCAAGGATTGATTCGCCCCGACCGCAGCAAGATCATCTGGGAGTCGGCGCCGCTGCCCAACGACGCCGTGGCGGTCAGCGCGGCGCTGTTCCAGGACAAGGTTTTCGTGCGCCGGCTGCAAGCCGCGTTGGTCGAAGTGGGGCCGTTGCTCACGGCACAAGCCACGCTGCTGCCGGCCAACTACACCGGCTTCGTCAACACCGACAACGCCTTTTACAAGCCGATCCGGGACGCCGGCCTGGCCACCGGCACGCTGAGCGCCAAGTGAGCAGGCGATGCGTGCGGTGATCGTCTCGGCAAGCGCCTCGGAGGCGCGTGGCCGCCTTGGCTTCCTGGCGCTGGCTGCGGTATATGCCGCCCTGGTGCTGGGTTGCCTGTGGACGCTGGCGGCGGCCGGGGATCTCTCGCTGGGCCGCAACCCCTGGGACAACCTCCTGAAGTCCCTGGGTGACTTTTCACGACCGAGCTTTCTGGATGTGTGGTTTGGCCCCGAGCGCCTGGAGTACCGCAGCGATGACGGCACGGTGCTGCGCGTGGAAAACCGCCGCGAGGTGGAGGCGAACTTTCTCGCCGGCCTCGGGCGCGCTGCCTGGACCACCTTCCAGATCGCGACCTTGGGCTCCTTACTGGCGGCGGCGCTGGCCCTGCCGCTGTCGATGGCGGCAGCGCGCAACCTGCGCGCTCCCCGCGTTGTGGCGTGGGCGGCCAAGGGCGTGCTCGACGTGGCGCGTTCCATCCACACCCTGGTGTTCGGGCTGGTGCTGGTGGGCATCGTCGGGCTCGGTCCAACCGCCGGCATTCTGGCCATTGCGTTGCACTCGATGGGCACCTACGGCAAGCTGTTCGCCGAAAGCATCGAAGCGCTCGACATGGGGTCGATCGATGCGGTTCGGGCGACGGGGGCTTCTGCAGCGCAGGTTTTCTTCCACGGTGTGTGGCCATCGGTGCTGCCGCAGTTTGTCAGCCACCACCTGTACGTGTGGGAATTCAACATCCGCGACTCGACCATTTTGGGTCTGATTGGTGCCGGCGGCCTCGGGCTGCTGATCAGCGAGGCGGTGAGCCTGTTCCAGTGGAGCCGGCTGGCGACCATCCTGCTGGTGGTGGTGGCGCTGGTCATGGCTTTCGACACCCTGTCGCGACGCATCCGGGAGGCGTTGCAGTGAACATTACGAACCCGCTGCCGCACGACGACGGCCCCTTCGCGGTCCTGCTCGAACACGTGCGGGTGCAGGCCGCCGGCCGTACCTTGCTGAGCGTGCCACGGCTGGAGGTGCGCCACGGCGAGCGCGTGGCCATCGTCGGTCCGAACGGTGCGGGCAAGAGCACGCTGCTGCGCCTGCTGGCCGGCCTGATCGATGCCATGGCCGGCGAGGTCCGGGTGCTGGGGCGTCCGGCGCATGACCTGGCGCGGCAGGAAATCGGTTTACTGATGCAGGGCCTGCACCTGGTGCCACGGCTTAGCGCATCCCATTACACACAAGTCCGTACCATAGGCAGCTGAATCACTGAAGGGATGAGGCGATGGGCTGGGCGGAACGAGAATTTGAAACGATTGATTTGGGCGACCCGCGTTTGAACCGGCGCGCCGTGCTGCTGGCTGAGCGGCTGGGGCAAAAGCCCGGCGCGAGCATTCCGGGGGCGTGCGAGAACGGGGCCGAGACGGCGGCGGCCTACCGCTTCCTGCGCAACGAGCAGGTCAGCTGTGAAGACGTGATGACGGCCCACCGCCAGGCGACGATGGGCCGCATCCGCGAGCACGCGGTGGTGCTGTGCCTGCAGGATACGACCGAGCTGGACTACAACGGGCAGGCGACGGCGGGCCTGGGGCCGCTGAGCTACGAGGCCCAGCGCGGGCTGTATCTGCACCCGACCTACGTGGTCACGCCCCAGCGCGAGCCGCTGGGGGTGATGAACGCCTGGACGTGGGCACGCGAGTTTAAGCAAGGCGATGCGCCGCGCGGCGGCGTGCTCGAAAGCGTGCGCTGGGTGGAGAGCTACGAGCGCATCGCCGAGCAGGCTGGCGAGTTGCCCGGCACGCGTCATGTGTGCATTGGCGACCGCGAGTCGGACATCCTGGCGTTGCTGGTGATGGCGCGCAAGATGAATCACGCGGCCGATTACCTGGTGCGCTGCCAGCACAACCGGGTGCTGCCCGAAGGGGGCAAGCTGTGGGATGGCGTCATGGCCAGCGCGCCGCTGGGGCGTATTCGCTTTGAGATGCCGGCCGGTCGCGGGCGCAAGGCGCGCGCGGTCGAGCAGGAGGTGCGCGCCCAGCGCGTGATGCTGCCCGACCGCCAGGGCGGCCAGCTCGAAGTGACCTGCCTTATTGCCTCGGAAGTCAACGCACCGGCAGGCACCAAGCCGGTGGTCTGGCGGCTGCTGACCAACCGGGTGGCAAGCACACTGGCAGCGGCAGTCGAACTCATCGATTGGTACCGCGCGCGCTGGGAAATTGAGCTTTTTTTCCTGGTGCTCAAGGAGGGCTGTCGGGTCGAGCGGCTGCAGCTGAGCGATGTTGGGCGGCTACAGACCGCTCTGGCGCTGTACATGGTGATTGCCTGGCGCATCAACCGCTTGATGCGGCTGGGGCGCACGTTGCCCGATTTACCAGCCGACCTATTGTTCGAGCCTGACGAGTGGCGAGCGGCGTTCATCCTGAACAAAAAGCCCGTGCCCCGCCAGACCCCTACGCTCAACACCGTGGTGCGTTTGATTGCTCAGCGCGGCGGCTTTTTGGGCAGAAAGCACGATGGCGAACCGGGTGCCAGGACGATTTGGCTGGGCATGCAGGAGATTGCCATCTTCGTCGAGGGTGCCCGTTATGCCCGGCAGTTCAACGATGGGTGACTTGTGTGTAATGGGATGGGCTTAGCGCCCGCGAAAACGTCATCATCGGCGCACTGGCCCGGCTGCACGGCATCGACGCCTGGCGTAGCTGGCTGCGTCTGTACCCCCCGGCGCTGGCGCGCGAGGCGGACCTGGCGCTGTCGGCGCTGGCGCTGGGCGAGCGGGCGGGCACGCGGGCTGATCGCCTGTCCGGCGGCGAGCGGCAGAAGGTCGCGCTGGCGCGCCTGCAGCTGCAGCAGCCGCGGCTGGTTCTCGCCGACGAGCCGACCTCGGCGCTGGACCCGAGCGCCACGCGCCAGGTCTGCGACGCGCTGCTGGCGCTGACGGAGCCGGCGGGACGTACCCTCGTCAGCGTAGTCCACGACCCCGAACTGCTGCCTGTGCTGGCCTCGCGCGTGATCGGGATCGCCGATGGCGAGCTACAGTGGGATGTCGCCATCAGCGCCTTGACGCCTGGCCACTTGCAGGAACTGTATCGGCCTCGCTCCGGCGGAGTTGCCACCGGCCTACACGCCAGCGGCGTACAGCAAGCCAGCATTCAACCTATGCACTGACCTTACGCAGCAGTCTGTCCTGTTAGCCTACGCGCATGAAAAATTCTGAACTGGAGTTGTACACGGACTACTTGCTGAGCAGCTTTGGAGCGACAACCGCTACAGGGTTGTCGGCCATGGTGCAAGGCGATATCAGTCATGACCAGATTACGCGGTTTTTATCCAGGCAGGACTACACGTCCAAGGACTTGTGGCTGCAAGTCAAAACAATGGTTCGAGAAGTGGAGCATGCCCAGGGTGTGCTGATTTTTGACGACACCATTCAGGAGAAGGCCTGGACGGACGAAAGCGATTTGATCTGTTGGCATTACGACCATTGCACCGGTCGCACGGTCAAGGGCATTAACCTGCTCAACGCGCTGTACCACTGCGACGGCAGGTCAATTCCGGTGGCGTTCGAGTTGGTGCAAAAGCCGCTTCAATGTGACATGGTGACCCGCCAGGTAAAGCGCAAAAGTGAGAGGACCAAAAATGAAATGATGCGCCAGATGATCCATGCTTGCCTGCAAAACGCCTTGCAATTTCGCTTCGTGCTGATGGACAGCTGGTTCTCTTCGGAGGAGAACTTTGATTTCATCACGAGCCGGGGCAAGCACTTCATATCGGCCCTGAAGAGTAACCGGCTGGTGGCGTTGAGCCAGGAGGACTGGAAGAAAAAGCGTTTCGTGCGCGTAGATGAGCTGGAATTTTCAGAGCAAGGCACCGTGCAAGGCTGGCTCAAGGGGTCTGCCAGAGCAGTCCTTTTAGTCCGCCAAGTCTTTACAAACAAGGACGGCAGCACGGGGATATTGCATCTGGTTTGCAGTGACCTCACGAGCGACTACGACGCCATCACCACGACCTACAAAAAACGGTGGCAAGTGGAGGTGTTTCACAAATCCTTGAAGTCCAATGCGGGCATGGCCAAGTCAGCAACGCAGACTTTGAGAACTCAAAGCAACCACGTCTTCATGGTGATTTATGCCGTCTTCAAACTCGAATGCCTGAGCGTCAAGAACAAGATCAACCCCTTTGCTCTGAGGTTCAAACTTCTCATCAATGCCACCCGCAGCGCTTTTGATCAGCTTCAAAAATTTCAGGCAGCTGCGTAAGGTCACCTATGCACTTGGTTTCATCACCCCACTTCAGGAGATCCACATGACCCCCACCCGCATGAGCTCGTTACTCGCCACACTGGTTTTGCTGGCCGGCTGTGGCGCCCTGGGTCAGAGCTACCCCGGAACGCAGGGTGCGTACGGCCCGCACGGCATGGTGAGCGTGAAGAGTTCGCACAGCCAGGCTGAGACGGTGAGCCGCCTCGAAACCCAGGTGCGCCAGCGCAACCTCAACGTTACCGCGCGCATTGACCACGCGGCCGCGGCCCAGCGCATCGGTCAGACACTGCGTCCGAACGAGGTGGTTATCTTCGGCAATCCACAGGCCGGCACGCCGCTGATGCAGTGCGCGCCAACCGTCGGCGTCGACCTGCCGATGAAGGCCCTGGTCTGGACCGACGCCGACGGGCAGGTCTGGCTCGGCTACAACGATCCGGCCTGGCTGATTCACCGGCATGGCGCCCCCGAGTGCCCCGCCGCAGACAACGTGCGCAAAGTACTCGCCGCGATTGTCGAGGCGACGGTGGCGCGATGAACGCCAGGCTCGATCGATCGGCCGCAACGACACAGGACGACGCACCCGGCTGCAGCTGCCCGCTGCACTAGCGATAGGCACCCGAGCCGTTCGCGCGGGCGCAACTGGCCGGTCAGTGGGTCCGTGGCTGCCTTCAGCGCTTGCGCAGCGGATCCAGCAGTGACGAGAGTCCGTTGTGGTCGATTTCCTGCATCAACGCCAGCAGGCGGCCAGTTTCCCCTTTGGGGAAGCCTTCGCGGGCAAACCAGTTCAGGTAGTTGCCCGGAAGGTCGGCAATCGGCGTTCCCTTGTATTTTCCGAAGGGCATGACACGCGTCAACAGCAGCGGGAGGTCATCGGGACTCATCTTCAGCCGCCTGCCCTTTTGGCGGTAAAGCCCTGTTTGGACAGTGCCTGCATCACCTGTTCGCAGTGGTCGCCCTGCACTTCGATCACCCCGTCCTTGACCGTTCCGCCCGAGCCACAAGCGGCCTTGAGCTGCTTGCCAAGTTGCACCAGCGCCGGCTCGCCGAGCGCCAGGCCCTTCACCAGCGTGACGGTCTTTCCACCGCGGCCCTTGGTGCTTCTGGAAACGCGCGCCACGCCGTCCGACCTGGGCAGCGCTTTTGCAAGACCGCATACGCAGGCCGATGCCGGCTGGCGGCAGTCGGGACACATTCGTCCGGCGTCGGTCGAATAGACGAGGCCGGTGACTGATAAGGCTTTTTTCATGGTCGGAGGGTTGCTGGATGCACGTTGCCTGTCTTCAGCCCTCCGCTGGCCAAAGAAAGGACCTGTTCCAGGCATTTCAGTTGTTGATGATGTTCGAGGTACGGCAGGCGGCCCGGATGATTCGCTGGTGGGGGTTGGGCTCGACATCGCGAAACAGCATCATGCGCGGTTCCATCTGCGAGTACACCCGCCTCAGGTAGGGCTCGCCCTTCCAGGCCGGCAGGCGGTAATAGTCTATCGACAGGTAGCGGGCCGAACTGCGGGGACAATCAAAGAGAACGTCCGCGACAAGTGAGCGGTAGGGAACGCCGTCCCAGTTGACGCGGTCTTGCGAACGGCTTACCCGCACCCGCATGATCCGTGTCTCGGCCGTGATGGAAACCGGGGTCGGGTCAACCTCGATGGTGTTGACGCTTTCGTCGGCCGCGTCGCCCACGACGTTGAACCACTCGGTCCCGGCCTGTGCCAACGTGCAGCACCACAAGCAGCACACGATTGTTAATATTTTCATTTTTCAAATCACCCGTATTTCCAGGTGTTTCAGGTTAGAGCAGGGCCTGATGAACTGTGCAAAGAGGCAGGAAGCGGACGGGCTTCAAACTGCTTGAAAAGCAGCGATTATGAATCCGCAGTGCACCAGCTCATCCGCAATAGGGTAACCAGCAGGCCGATTTCAGATGTATCAACTGATTGCGCACTGAATGCAACCAAGGGAAGGGCGAAACCATCCGGCTGTTTCTCCGCAACACCAAAGTTGCACGACCGTTTCGTGCTACTGTATTTATAGCTACTGGCGCGCACCATGTCTGCGCCTGAGGCCTATTTGATTCAAAAATTATGTTGATTGGCCAAAACCAATGCACGCCAAGCCCCGGATGTCATGGCTGCCCACCGTTCAGCGCTGGGCAGGCTGGGCACCGTAGGGAAAGGCCGGGTAATCAGGGTCTCCTTGAACGGTTTGCGGCGCAAGCTCCTCAGGGCGCGGCCGGCGTCTCTCGGGCGGCAACAATTCATACGCCCTGGGCATGGCCTGACCTTCCAGCGGAAGTCTCTGGCGGTCTTGCGCGGGGGGCGGAACCGTGAGGTAGCGAGTCATGGGCGGGGGCGGCAGGTTTTCAGGCGTTATCGCGCCGGACTCGTCCCGATAAAGCCTGTAGGGCCGGTCGTCCCTGTAAACAGGGTCTGACTGCACGGCACCTTGAGACGACAGGTCACCGTTTTGCATGCCGCTTTCCTCTGCCGGCAGGGTCTCGGCTTCTTCTGATCCGTCCAGAGTGTTCCACCGCCTGGCAGAACCGCCGAATTTTGGCGCGTCAAACAGCAGCGCCGGGTCCAGCACCTTGGCCCGCAGGGCCTGCTGGAAGAATTCCCCCACCATCGGCAGCGCGCTCCGGGCGCCTGGCCCCCAGGCATTGCCCATGGTGATGCGGTTGTCGTTGAAGCCGACCCAGGCGCCTGCCACCAGTTGCGGATGCATCAGGATGAACCAGCCGTCGGTATTGTCCTGCGTCGTGCCGGTCTTTCCCGCCACATCGGCCTGAATGCCGAACTGGCTGCGGATGCCGGTGCCTGTTCCCTGGTCAATCACGCCTCGCAGGGTATCAAGCAGGGTTTGCGCCACTTCGGCGGGCAGGGCCATCTCGGGCGTCTTTGGCGCAAATGCCTCCAGCACTTTGCCGTGGCGGTCTTCAATTTGCGTGACCAGCACCGGCTCGATGAAGTTGCCGTTGTTGGCAATCGTGCCGTAGGCCGTCACCATTTCCTTCAACGTCACGGGGCTGGTTCCCAGCGCCAGCGATGGCACTTCTTCCAGCCGGCTGTCACGCACCCCCATGGAGCGGGCCAATGCAGCGACATGGGTAGGCCCGACCTGCTGCATGACCTGGGCGGTGATGGTGTTCTTGGAATACATCAGTCCCTGGCGCAGGCTCATGGCGGAGCCGCTCGGGCCGCCACCATCGCTGGGCCGCCAGAAAGCGCCATTGCCCAGCGAAATTGACACGACCTGATCGACCAAGGAATCGCTCGGCTTGGCGCCATCCTCGAACGCCGCGCCATAGACAAAAGGCTTGAAGGTCGAACCGGGCTGGCGCCGCGCCTGTTGCACATGGTCGAACTGGTCCTGCGCAAAATCCCGGCTGCCGACCCAGGCCCGCACCTGCCCATTGCGCGGGTCCAGTGCCATGAAGCCGGCCTGCAGGCGCGTCTTGTTGTCATGCAGCTTGTGCATGAAACCCGCGTCAGCCAGCAGTTGCTGCAGCGCCAGTGCCGGCGTCTGGCCCGAATCCAGCGCGGCCTTGTAATCGGGCGTGGCGCGAACGAAAGACTGCACCAGGTTTTGTCTCGCCTTCCAGCCGGTGTTCAAGCTCCACGCCGCGCTGGCTTGCCGTTGCAGCCTGTCAGCCTGGCGTGTCACGGCCTTGTTGGCCATATCCTGCAGGCGCGAATCGACCGTGGTGCGCACCACCAGTCCATCGGCATACATGTTGTAGCTGTTGCGGTCGGCCCATTCAATCAGCCAGCGCTTGAGCTGCTGGGCCAGGTGGGGCGCTGCACCCAGCGTCTCGGTCTGCCGCTCGAAATCAATCTTGAGCGGCTTTTTCTGCAGGGCAGCCAGACTGGCTTCTGGCAGCGTGCCAGTCTTCACCATCTGCGCAAGCACGGTGTTTCGGCGCTGCGCCGACCGCTCGGGATTTTGTACCGGGTTGTAATAGCTGGTGCCCTTGAGCATGCCCACCAGCGTGGCGCTTTCCAGCACATCGAGCTGGCCGGCCGACTTGTCGAAATAGGTGCGCGCCGCCATCTCGATGCCGTGCGCGTTGTAGAGAAAAGGAACCGTGTTGAGATAGGTTTCCAGTATCTCGTCCTTGGAATAGACCGACTCGATCTTCAGGGCGGTGATGGCTTCGCGGATTTTGCGCGTCAGGCTGGCCGCACGGCCGATTTCATCGGGGAACAGGTTGCGCGCCAGCTGCTGCGTGATGGTCGAGCCGCCTTGCAAATCGCCCCTGACGGTCTGAAACAGCGCCGAAGCCGTCCGCTTCAGGTCCATGCCATGGTGCTGGTAAAACCGCCGGTCTTCGGTGGCAATGAGCGCGTCGATGACCTTGGGCGAAATCCCGGCCAAACTGACCCATTCACGATTCGCGTGCCTGAACACAGCCAGTTCCTGGCCGTCGGAGGTCATCAACACCGACGCCTTTTCGGACTTGGCCTTGCGCAGGTCGGAGATGCTGGGCGTGAACGGAAGCTGGACCAGTGCGTAAAGCATCAGCAGGACAGGCAAGGCCAGCACACCCCAGACCCAGTCCCGCCGGGTCAGGCGGGACATCCGCCCGGCAAGGGAGGCGGCGTAGTGCTCGAAGCGGGGCAGAGGCGTTTTCATGGCCGCGATTCTAGGGCGGCGCGGGTCGGCACGCTTTTGCACTTCGCCCCGTGAATCGACAGCGTCAGCGGCGCTGCGCAGCGTTCATGAGTTGCTCCAGCATCGACGTTCCACGGTTGAGCACTTCGTCGCCGTCATCCGGCACGCCGCCTTGTGGTGTCAGCTGGTTCATCATTTCAGGCAGGATTTGCGCCATGCCCGAGGAGACTTCTTCCTGGCTGACACCCAGCTGCTGCGACAGCCGGGAAAGCTCATCAGCGCCGACCACGTCATTGACCGCCTGCGGCTGCAGTTCCTCGTTTGCTCCCGTTGAAACCCAGGAGGCGGCCTGCTGGCTGTAACCCTTGTTCTGGAATCGCTCCAGCACCCCGCCAATGCCGCCATTGCGCTGCACCCATTGCATCGCCAGCGGCAGCAGCAGCAGCATCAGCGCGCTGCCCTTGTTGCCCAGGCCCGTGCCGCCCTGTCCCATGCCGGCCACGTTGCCGTCCAATCCGCCGGGGCGGTTTGCGCCCTGCCCCGCGCGGCCGCCCAACATTCCGCCGAGCAAGTCACCCAGGCCACCCGAGCCGCCACCGGCCTTCCCTGCACCGCCACCCATCAGCCCGCCCAGCAGGTCACCGAGTCCACCGCCGCCCACCGGGCGTTGCTGGCCGGACCTGGCATTGCCAAGCACACTGCCCAGGATCTGCCCCAGAAAGTCATTCGCCATTTTTTTCTCCTTTTCATTTGTCAAAGGCTGAACATTAAATCCGCGTGGCGCACCCGGGCGTAGGCAAAGGCCGCATTGGAGGCATGCCACATGCTTTTTTTGGGCAGCTTGCGGCACGTGCTCGAGTAGTAACAAAACACATTGTCACGCGGGTAAACGCCAATTCCCGTTAGTCTTTATTTTGTAGTTTTGCATTCCGGCAAGGCGTAATTTTTTTCAATACCCCTGAAAGTTTTTATGAACCGTTTCAGTTCCAGCACGAAACCCCTGACCTTGTCCCGTTCCGGCGCGGTTGCCATTGCCACTGTTGTCGGCGCGGCTGCAACCGCCGCCTGGGTCGAAGCCCGCGCGCGCCGTGCCGAGCGCGACAACCCGCCCGCCGGCGACTTCATCGACATTGACGGCGTTGACCTGCACTATGTCGAGCGCGGCGAAGGCCCGCCGGTCGTGCTGATCCACGGCAATACCGTGACGCATGCGGACTTCATTGCCAGCGGCCTGATGGATCGGCTGGCCCGCAACCACCGCGTGATTGCCTTCGACCGGCCCGGTTTCGGCCACAGCAGCCGGCCACGCGACCGGCTCTGGACGCCATCCGCGCAAGCCGACCTGCTCCGCGCCGCACTGGAACGCCTTGGCATCGAGCGGCCGGTCGTCGTCGGCCATTCGATGGGCACGATGGTGGCGGTGGCCATGGCGCTGAGGCATGCGCAAAACGTGCGCAGCCTGGTGCTGGTGGGCGGCTACTTCTACCCCAGCTTTCGCGTCGATGCCCTGCTGACCGCGCCGGTCGCCCTGCCTGTCGTGGGCGATGTGATGCGCTACACGGTCACGGCGATTTCGGGGCGGCTCATGCTCAGGAAAATGGCCCAGAGCATGTTTGTGCCCAGGGAGCTGCCTGACAATTTCTTTCCGACCCTCTCGCGCGAGATGATGCTGCGGCCCGTGCAGCTGCGCGCCAATGCCGAGGATGCCGCCTTCATGGTCCCTGCGGCCAATACGCTGTCGAAACGCTACGGCGAACTCGTCCTGCCGGTCACGCTGATTGCCGGAGAAGATGACGTGGTCGTTGATCCGCAAGCCCATTCGGTCCGGCTGCACGATGAACTGCCGCAAAGCGAGTTGTTTCTCGTACCCGGCGTCGGCCACATGGCGCATTACGCTGCACTGGACAGGGTTGTGAACGCTGTTGACTCGCCGCTGCATGCAGCGGCGCTGGACCACTTCACCAGCATGACGGAAGACGACCTGACGCTGGCTGCGGAACCGGAAATGGGCCGCCGGTAAGCAATGCACGCAGCTATTTAATTCATAGCTGCAAAAGCAAGGGGGCTTTGCGCAAACTGCATATTTGATGCCTTAAATTGTGCGTTTGGGTTAAAACAGATATTCGCCAGCGCGCTGGCGCCCTTGCGTTGCCAGATCAATCCGAGATCAGACGCGAAGCCGCAGCCAGTGCGGTAACGGCCAAGGCCCAGCAACGATCTGTTGGACTGATCGGCAAACGGAATCAGCCTTTGGCCAGCCGCTCGCGCCGCCGCAGCACCCAGGCAAAGTACACCCCTTCCAGCGCCATCACCGCGCCGCCCAGTGCAATCACCGCACCGGTTCCGATCCGGTCGATCAGGCTGGCGGCCAGCACCACGCCGATCGACTGGCCCAGGAACAGGGACGAGGAAAACAGCGACACCGCCGTGCCACGCGCATGCGGCGCCATCTGCGTGGCGTTGGCCTGCATGGTGTTGTGGAACATGAAAAAGCCAAAGCCCGCCAGCAGGCTGGCCGGCAGCGCCGGCCCCCAGTGCGGCGTGTAGGCCAGCACCAGCGCGCACACGCCCACAATGCCACCACCGAACAGCACCAGCCCCTGCTGGCCGAAACGGCGAATCAGGTGGCGACCGACCGCCATGTAGAGCATGCCGCCCAGGCCGAACAGCGCCACGATGGCACCAGCCAGCGACAGCGACAAGCCCAGCGAGCGGTGCAGGTGCGATGCCCATATCGCCAGCACGCCAAAGCCCGCAGCGCCCTCGACCAGCGCCATCAGCAAGATGATGCGCGACCAGGGGCCGGTCACGATCAGCACCGCCTGCGTGACGAAACCATGGCGCAGCGCTGCCGCCCCGGCAGGGGCTTGGGCCGTCGCGGCCGGCGTGCGCTGACGGCGCAGGTCCCGCCAGAGCAGCGAACCCACCGCGCCGAACAGCACCGTCATGAACACGAAGGCCCAACGCCAGCCCAGCGCATCGGTCAGCACGCCGCCGACCAGCTGGCCGCCGACAATGCCCAGGGTGCTGCCCAGCCCGGTGCGCGTCAGCATTTCCTGGAGCTGGTCGGAGGGCACCGCGTCGCCGACCCAGGCCATGGACAGCGGAATCAGGGCGGCGGCGCCCAGCGCCATCAGCAAGCGCGCAAACACCAGCATGTCCAGCGTGCCGGCGGCCACCGCCAGCGCGCTGCCAATGCTGCAACCGAGTGTGGCAAAGGTGATGACGCGGAACTTGCCGATGCGGTCGCCCAGCGGGCCATAGAAAAGCTGCGCGGCGCCGTAGGTGATGGCAAATACCGACACCACCTGCGCCGCCTGCGCCAGCCCGACGGCAAACACGCGCGACAGTTCGGGCAGCATGGCGTCGCAGATGCGCTGCGCCGCCATGCTGGCGAAGGTGGCAAACGACAGCAGCAGGATGGAGCGGCGCGTGGCCGGGCTGATGGCCGGAGCCGCGTTTGAAACGCTGGAGGACATGGACGGACCTTGCGGGGACGGCTATTGGAGCTGCTTCAATATCTTGCCGAACAGGCCATTGACGATGTCTGCCAGCGGATCGTTGCGCTGCTGCTGCTGGGGTGGCGCCGGCGGCGGTGTGGGCCGCCGGCGCGGTATGTCGAACTCGGCGTTCTGGTCGAGCCAGCGGTTGCGAAACGCACCCTGGAACACCTCGCCGACCATGGGCAATGCGCTGCGTGCGCCCTGCCCCCAGTTGCCCATCGTTGCGCTGTTGTCGTTGAAGCCGACCCGGGCGCCGGCCACGAGTTGCGGATTCATCATGATGAACCAGCCGTCAGTGTTGTCCTGCGTGGTGCCGGTCTTGCCGGCCACGTCGGCCTGAATGCCGTAGCGCTGGCGAATCGCGCTGCCGGTACCCTGGTCGATCACGCCGCGCATCACGTCCACCAGCGTCAGGGAATCGGCGCGCGGCATCGCCGGCGACGGTTCCCTGACCGGTGCGAAGGTTTCCAGCAGTTTGCCCTGGTGGTCTTCGACACTGGCCACCAGCACCGGCAGCAGGTAGTGGCCGCCGTTGGCGATGCTGCCGTAGGCGGCGACCATTTCCAGCAGCGTGACCGGACTGGTGCCCAGCGCGAGCGAAGGCACCAGGTCGAGCTTGCTCTGGCGCACGCCCAGGGCCTGGGCCAGCTGGCCGACGCTGGCCGGGCCGATTTTCTGCACCAGCTGGGCGGTGATGGTGTTCTTGGAATACACCAGGCCATCGCGCAGCGTGGTGGGCTGGCCGGTGGGCGGCGTGGCATCGCTGGGCGACCACACGTCACCGCCACCCGACGAGATGGCGACCGGCTGGTCAATGAAGGCATACGATGGGCTCAGGCCCTGCATGAAGGCTGCGCCGTACACGAAAGGCTTGAAGGTCGAGCCGGGCTGGCGGCGCGCCTGGCTGACGTGGTCGAACTGCTCCTGCGCAAAATCCCGGCTGCCGACCCACGCCCGCACCGCGCCGCTGCGCGGGTCCAGCGCCAGGAAGCCGGCCTGCAGCAGGGCGCGCTCGGCGCCGGCCTTGCGCTGGCCGTCCGCCAGCTTTTGCAACTGCGCCAGCTGCCGCGCCACCGCCTGGTTGGCCAGCTTCTGGATGTTGGCGTCAATCGTGGTGCGCACCCGCAGGCCGTCGGCATGGATGTCATAGCCCTTGCTGTCGGCCCAGGCAATCAGCCATTTGCGCAGGTGCTGGGCGACGTGGGGGGCGATGCCCAGGGGTTCGACCTGGCGTTCGAAATCCAGCCGCAACGGCCGTTTTTCCAGCGCGTCGAGCCGGGCCGGGTCGAGCTTGCCATGCTTGGCCATCTGCCCCAGCACCAGGTTGCGGCGCTTGCGCGCGCGGTCGGGGTTGAGCACCGGGTTGTAGTAGCTGGTGCCCTTGAGCATGCCGATCAGCGTGGCGCTTTCCAGCACGTCGAGCTTGTCGGCCGACTTGTCGAAGTAGGTGCGCGCCGCCATCTCGATGCCGAAAGCGTTGTAGAGGAAAGGCACGGTGTTGAGGTAGGTTTCCAGGATTTCGTCCTTGGAATACACCGCCTCGATCTTCAGCGCAGTGATCGCTTCCTTGACCTTGCGGGTGATGGTGGCGGCACGGCCGATTTCCTCCGGATACAGGTTGCGCGCCAGTTGCTGCGTGATGGTCGAGCCGCCCTGCAGTTCGCCAGACAAGGTGCTCACCAGCGCGCCGGCGGTACGACGCAAGTCGATGCCGTGGTGCTGGTAGAAGCGGTGGTCTTCGGTACTGATCAGCGCATGGACCACATGCGGCGATATCTTGTCCAGCGTGACCCAGCGCCGGTTGCTGCGCCGGTACTCTGCCAGCACCGTGCCGTTGGACGCCAGCAGCACCGACGGTGTTTCGGACTTGGCCTTGCGCAGGTCGCCGATGCCCGGCGTGAACGGAATCAGCACCAGCACGTAAAGCAGCATCAGCGCCGGAAGCGCCAGGGCGGCCCGGACGGGGTATTGCCTGAGCAGGCTGACAAGGCGGTGGAATTGCACACTGGCAAAGGAGGTGGCGCGCTGAAGGATGGGAGGCATGGGCAGAGTTTAAAGCGGGGCGATCAGGCCGGCATCAGCACGCAAGCGATGCGGCCTGCGCCGCAAAACCCGTTGCCTGGCGGAATTTTTTCCAACCAATCAAAAGAAAAATGCCATTTGCGCACAATCAGTATGTGTTTAATGCTATGAATTAAATAGCAAATTCAGACACCATGGCATGCCGCTGGCGATTCTCAGCGCCAGTGGTTGAACCCCGGCTGCGGCATTGGCCTACAGGGCGGCTGCAACCAAAGCGTTACGGTTGAAGCAACACACATCCCTTCAGGAGACCGTATGACGACCCACGCTGGCGTAGAACCCGACCGTATTGACATGAATGACCCGGCAGCCTGCGCGCAGTGGGCCAAAAAGCTTGATGTCACCGAGACGCAATTGCGCGAAGCAGTAGCGGCCGTGGGCGATGTGGCCGCCGACGTGGAAATGCACCTCAAGGGCAGCCACAGCACCACCAATGCAGACCGCATGGACGAGCTTGGCGACAGCTGAGTCGGCCTTGAAAGCTGGCTCAACCCAAGGGACTCTCCGGACAATGGAAAAATGTCTTCATCGCCGGGGGCCGGCGCATCCAGGCTCGCTGCGGCTTTATAGCCCCAGGCCCGGCACCGGAAAAACCTGGAAGCGTCGCACCAGCGCATGGACTTCATGCCAGCGGCCGCACAGGCAGCGCGACCAGCGGCGCGGGTTCCAGCACGTCCACAGCGCGTGAGCGCGGCCGGATCCGGCAAACGGATGCCTTCATGTGCTGGCAGCCCGTGCCGCTGCCAGCAGCAGGTCCAGCAACAGCGCACAAGTTTGAATCCCATTGGCCGAATGTAAAAAGATCATGACCAGTCCATCCGGCTCCGGTCGACGTACCGGCATGGTGCATAAACAGCGAATTCCTCGTGGCGCCCATTGAAAAAATAATAGCCGTCCCATCATCTGCAGCCAATTAAATTGGCAATCCATCAATGGATTCAAAATGCGAGAGCGCTAAATTAGCACGTCATTTTTATAAAAAAAATAAATAATAAATAATAAATTCATCAATATAAACTGCACAGTGAAGCGAGAAAAAATCAAATTTATTGATTTGCGCAATTAATACGGTGCATTTAACACATGAATAATTTAGTTACCATTGTTTCATTACAAACTACCCATTTCAAATAAATCATCTCAACTAGAATGAAATTTTAAACAGGCTGTAAGGATTGAAGCCAGGTTTAATGAAAAATTTCCGGCTCTTTTCAAAAGGTAATCAATGCATACAAAAGCTAAATCCAGAACAACTCATCTTGGCCTTACCGTTTTCTGCCTTTCCATGCTGTCTGCATGCGGTGGTGGTGGTGACAATGGCGGCGGGACGATGGCTTCAAATACGCAGCCGTTGACGCCAACCCTGGCTGCGGCAGTCACACTGGAAGACGGCACCGGCATTGGCACGACAACTTTTGCAAAAGGCGCCACGCCGACGGGTGGAATGGGGCAGACTGTACTGGGGCTTGCCTGTGAAAAATCCGTCAAAGTCTCACCTGCTTATGGCTATACCCATCTGAACCTGGTCGTGGACGGCCAGAAAATTGCTATTCCGGAGGACATCGGCTTGGTTGTCCAGGGCAGCCCTGGCATTGTTGATCCAGCATCCAGAGCCGTCGGTTGCAATTACCCCCTCATGACAACGGACACCAGCGGCAAGATCCGCACAAGGCCCGGCAGCGCAACGCCCTACACACTGGGTCAATTCTTTGCGCTATGGGGACAACCGCTCACCACGACCAATGTGGCAGGTTATACCGGCAAGCCTGTCAAGGTCTTCATCCGGGATGGCAGCACGCTGGCTGAATATGCTGGCGCGCCGGACGCATTGCCGCTGAACGGAAACCGTGAAATCACGATCCAGATCGGCTCGGCATTGAACGAAATTCCAAACTTTGAATGGAAAAATCCGCCGGCACTGTCCACCACACCGCTGATCGTCAAGCGCGGAGCGTTCACAGCGGCACAGGTTGGCCTGGGTGGTCTGGAAGACAATCTGTCCAACGGTCGCGGCGGACAAGGCCAGCCGGTGGACGGGCTGTCGTGTTACGGGCCTCGTAACCAGTCGACCCTTGAATATATCTATCACGCGCACACCCATCTGGCGATTTACAAAGACGGGGTTCGGTTGGCCATTCCACAGCTTATCGGAGTCGTTGGAAACGACGCAGTCTTCAACACGACCTGCTTTTATCCGCTGCACACCCATGATGCCAACGGCACCCTGCATATTGAACCACTTAATAATGACCGGATGACGCTGGGACAGTTTTTCAAAATATGGGGTCAGCCGCTCACCCGAACGAATGTGGCCGGTCAGCTCAACACCCCTGTCGTGATTTATGTCCGGGATGGCGGCAATTTGCGCATTTACCAAGGCGACCCTGCTGCTATCGAACTGAAATCGTACAGGTCGATCGTCATCCAATTGGGCGCCCCGCTGACAGAGGTTCCTGCATTCGAACTGGCGGATGAAGCCAATTGAATCAAGGGCTGCGCACGAGGCAGCCTGAATTGATGACCACCTGCAGATCAGGGCAAGCGCCGGAGCACGCAACCGGATTTTCCGATTGCATCGCGTGCTTGAACGTAAATAGCTGAATGGCTCAGAACCCGAAAGTTTTTGAGTGGGTGCCGGGTGATTTGATTGACTTAAATCGCCCGCCCTAATCGTTCCATGCCCTCTTCGATTTTCGACACATCCGCCGTTGCAAAACTGAGCCGGAAAGTCGCCATGTCGGGACTTGCCGCATAAAACGGCGCTCCCGGCACGAAGGCCACGCCTTGCGCGATCGCCTTCCTGGCGAATTCACCCGCGTCCTTTATTTTTCCGCCCTCGCCGGTCAAGCGGGCCCAAAAGAACAGGCCGCCCTGCGGCTGCTCGAATGCTACCGCGCTGCCCAGTTCGCGTCTCAAGGCAGCGCCCATGGCGGCGGCGCGCTCGCCGTAGACCTTGCGCACATTGGCCAGTGTGGCCGGCATGCGGCCAGCCATGAGGTACTGCGCGGCGGTGGCCTGCGCAAAGGTGCTGGTGTGCGCATCGCTGAACTGCTTGCACATCACCGCATTGGCCAGCAGCGCCGGCGGGGCAATCATCCAACCGATGCGCAGACCGGGCGACAGCACCTTGCTGAGCGAGCCGCAATGCGCCAGCAGTTCACGGCTGCCCGGAACCGTGTCGCAAAGTGCCAGCAATGACGGCGGCGGCACTTCGCCAAAGTAGAGGTCGCCGTAGGGGTCGTCTTCCACGATCAGCGTCTGGTACTTGACGGCCATTTCCAGCACCTGCCGGCGGCGCGCCAGGCTGAGCAGCGCACCGCTGGGGTTGCCGAAGGTCGGAATCAGGTAGACGAACTTGGGTTGGTGCTCGGCCATCAGCTTTTCCAGTTCATCGGTTTTCACGCCATGCGCGTCGGTCGGTGCGCTGATGACTTGCGCGCCGTACAGGCGAAAACACTGGATGGTGGCCAGAAAAGTCGGGCCTTCGACGATGACCTTGTCGCCGGGCGAAATCATGGTCTTGCCAAGCAGGTCCAGCGCCTGCTGGCTGCCAGTGGTCACGATCAGTTCTTGTGGCGCAACGCTGGCGCCCTTGCTGACCATGAAGGCACTGAGCTGTTCACGCAGCGGCTGGTAGCCCTCGGTGGCGCCATACTGCAATGCGCCGCCCGGTTCTTCGTTCAGCGCCTTGCTGCTGGCGTCCTTGATGCCTTCCACATCAAACATGGCCGGGTCCGGAAACCCGCCGGCAAAGCTGATGATGCCGGGCTTGCCCAGCAGTTTGAAGAGTTCGCGAATGGCAGAGGTTTCGACGTTGTTCAGGCGGTCGGCAAATTGCAATGGCATGGTTCGGTCTTTGGGTGAATTGTCTGTGAAGGTTTTGGGAGGTGCTGAAATTGCCCGGCTTATAAAGCGCTGGCATGAATGGTACTGCGCGCAAAGATTTTTCAACGACCTGCCATCAGCCAATGCCCTACCCCTTCACCCCCGACAACAGTCCGCATCGCGGCGACGCCATGCACCGACGTATCCAATGAAAATTTTCAACCGGCAGTCAGCAAGCATTTGACCTGTTGGCGTCCGTGGGGCGAGATTGTGTGGGGGCCGTGCAGTTGTTGCCGCACGCCGTGAAGCCGGCCGGCTTTGGCCAGTCACTGCAAACACCGCAGGGCCGTCCGCCCTGGCTGGCGCGGCTGCCCCAGGAAGATTTTTGCCAGGCCCTTGGGCTGCAGGGTGAAAAAAATATGCGTCCGACGGCGGCCCGGTCATTCTCGCCATTCTTCGCCAACTGGACACCAGAAGCCGTGCCGATGCAGACAGACTGGTATTCATCAAGTCACAACTCACCTTCTGGATCATGGCCGCCACCGATGGCCATGCCAAAAACTTCTGGATCTTCCTGGAGCGCGGCGGCGCTTTTCACATGACGCCGCTGCAGGACGTACTATCGATCTGGCCCGTCATCGGCAATGGCGCCCGCCGGATCAGCCCGCGCCATGCCAGGCTGGCAATGGCCCAGTGCAGCAAAAATGCCTACCACCACCAATACAAGATCAGCACCCGCCACTGGCAAGCGCAGGCGTGGCAAAACGGTGTGCCCGAAGCGTTTGAACACACGGTGGCGCTGGTGCAGCAAGTCCCCGAGGCGCTGTAACGTGTCGCTTTGGTGCTGCCGGCCAGTTTTCCGCAGCAGGTGTTTGAACCCATCCGCGCCGGTATGCTGACGCAGGCGGTCCGGTTTACGGCGGAACTTGCGTGACCACCTGCAGCAGCCAGTTTTCAAGCCTTTCAGGGCTTTTGCGCATGCCTGGCTTGCGCAAGCAGCTATTTTTTACATAGCAAATCCATGCCCCAGAGAATCTACCGCCTGACCGTCCTACACTTTGCCCCATGAAAACCAGAGACATCGAACCGTTCTTTGCCACGCTCAAAGCCGCCAACCCGATGCCGGTGACCGAACTGGAATACACCAGTGTGTTCGAGTTACTGACCGCCGTGCTGCTGTCGGCGCAGGCCACCGACGTGAGCGTGAACAAGGCCACGCGCCGGCTGTTTCCAGCCGCCCACACGCCGCAGGCGATGCTGGACCTGGGGCTGGAACGGCTGGAGAGCTACATCAAGAGCATCGGCCTGTACCACACCAAGGCCAAAAACCTGCTGGCGACCTGCGCGCTGTTGGTCGAACAGCACAGCGGCCAGGTGCCGCGCAATCGCGAGGCACTGCAGGCCCTGCCCGGCGTGGGCCGAAAGACCGCCAATGTGGTGCTGAACTCGGCGTTTGGCGAAGCCGTCATGGCGGTGGACACGCACATCTTTCGCGTCAGCAACCGCACCGGACTGGCGCCGGGCAAGAACCCACTGGTGGTTGAGCACAAACTGCTCAAGCGCATACCGCCTGACTACCTGGTGGACGCGCACCACTGGCTGATCCTGCATGGCCGCTATGTCTGCATCGCCCGCAAGCCGCTGTGCTGGCAATGCGCGGTAGTGCCCTATTGCGACTTCAAGCCCAAGACCCAGCCGCCGCCGGTTTGACAGGATGAGGTTCAGTCAGCGCTGGCCGGCGTATCAGGCGGGCTATGCGCCTCGCCAGACCGGACGTCTTTTGCCGACGAACGCCGCCACGCCCTCGCGAAAATCCTCGCTACCGTAACAACGGCGGATCAAATCCTCGTCGGCTGGCAGGTTCTGGCTGACCAGCCGGCGCAGCCCTTCCTTGGTCACGCCTTGCGTCACCGGCGCTAGCCCGTCCAGCCGTTCGCACAGCGCTGCCAGCGCGGCATCCATCTCACCCGCCTCGCTGATCTGCAACAAAAAACCGCAGTCCAGCGCTTCGTCGGCTGCCAGGGTCTCAGCCAGCATCAGCATGCGCTTGACGCGCGGCAGGCCGAACACGGCGCCGAGCCGCGCCAGATTCGCCACCGACAGGCAGTTGCCCAGCGTTCGGGCAATCGGCACGCCAAAGCGCGAAGCCGGTGTGGCAATGCGGAAATCGCAGGCCGTGGCAATCGCCAGGCCGCCGCCAATCGCCCACCCTTCGATGACCGCCACGGTGGGCATGGGCAGCGTTTCAAGCTTGCGGATGCACTGGTCGATCTGCTGCTCGTAGGCCACGCCGTCGTCGCCAGAGCTAAACGCCGTGAACTGTTCGATGTCGGTGCCGGCCACGAAGGCCTCGCCGCCGGCGCCGCGAAAGGTCACCACGCGCACCGACAAATCGGCCTGCAGCTGCTCGCCAATCTGGCTGAGCCGCTCGTACATCGCCCAGGTCATGGCGTTGCGTGCCTGCGGGCGGTCAAACGTCACCGACGCCACGCCCTCCTCGATGCTCAGGTGCACCGTGCCCTGGCTCATGATGCAAAAGCGCCCTGCGCCTCCAGTTCGGCCAACTCGTCGGCGCTGACGCCCAGTTCACCCAGCACCTCGGCGTTGTGCTCGCCCAGCAGCGGCGGATGCCGGCGCACCTGCTGCGGCGTGCCTGAGAGCTTGACCGCAAAGCCGATGTTCGGCACCGTGCCTTCGATGGGATGGTCGATTTCCATGCGCATCTGCCGCACCTTGGCATGCTCGCTGCCAAACGCTTCCGGGTAGCTCAGGATGGGGCCTGCCGGAATGCCGGCCGCCAGAAGTGTCTCGACCCAGTAATCCTTGGGCTGCTGGCGAAACGTGCGTTCCAGTTCTTCCTCCAGCGCAGCCCGGTGGCCCAGCCGCAGCGAAATGGTCGAAAAGCGCGCATCCTCGGCCAGGTCGGGCCGGTGGATCAGCGCGCACAGCTTGAGCCAGAGCTTCTGGTTGTTCGCGCCCATGACGAAATGGCCGTCTGAGCTGGCCATCGCCTGGTAGGGCGCGGTCATCTTGTTGGACGTTCCCAGCGGCTCGGGCGGCTTGCCGGTGCCCCAGTAGTCACAGATATCCCAGACCGAAAACGCCAGTGCCGAATCAAACAACGACGCGTCGATGTGCTGGCCCTGGCCCGTGGCCTTGGCGCCAATGTAGGCCGACAACGTGGCGTAGATGGCGAACAGCGCGCAGCCGATGTCGGCCACCGGCACGCCGGCCTTGACCGGCGGGCCGCCGGGGTAGCCGGTGACGCTCATCACGCCCGACATGGCCTGCGCCATCAAGTCGAAGCCGGGCCGGTCGGCCCACGGACCGGTCTGGCCAAAACCCGAAATGCTGGTGTAGACCAGGCGCGGGTTGATGTCCTTCAGCACGTCGTAGCCCAGGCCCAGGCGGGTCATGGCGCCGGGGCGGTAGTTCTCGATCAGGATGTCGGCGTCCTTCGCCATGCGCAGCAGCAACGCGCGCCCGGCGTCCGTCTTGAGGTTCAACGCCACGCTGCGCTTGTTCCGGTTCATGTTCATGAAGCCCATCGAATCAGGGCCCTTCATCTTGAAGCCCATGGCGCCGCGCGTCTGGTCGCCGCTGCCGGGCGGCTCGATCTTGATGACGTCGGCACCCAGGTCGGCCAGCAGCATGCAGGCATAGGGCCCGGCCATGACCTGGCTGATGTCGAGCACCTTCACGCCGGCCAGCGGCAACGGGCGCTTCCCCGCGCTGTCTTCGGAATTCATGCATCACCCTTTACATTGGCGTCTTTCACGACCTTGGCCCATTTTTTTGATTCAACCTTGATAAAGTCACCGAACTTTTCCCTCGAACCGCCGCCATCCTCGGCGCCGTACTGCTCGAACTTCTCGGCCACATCGGGCATCAGGAGCACCTTGTTGATGTCTTCGTTCATGCGTTGGGCCAGCACCGACGGCAGCTTGCCGGGGCCGACCAGTCCGTACCAGGTGGTCGCCTCGAAACCCGGAAAACCCGATTCGGCCATGGTTGGCACGTTTGGATGGCCCTTGGCGCGCTTCTGGCGCGTCTGCGCCACGGCAATTGCCTTGCCGCTTTTCACATGCGGCGTGGCAGCGGTCATGGTGTCAAAGCTGTAGTTGATCTGCCCGCCGATCAGGTCGGTCAACATCGGGCCCGAGCCCTTGTAGGGCACATGGATTGCATCAATGCCGGCGGCCAGCTTGAACATTTCAAGGGCCAGGTGCTGCGCCGAGCCGTTGCCGGCCGAGCCAAAACTGATCTTGCCGGGGTTCTTGCGGCACAACTCGACGACGTCCTTGACGGTGCGTGCCGTCTGCTGCTCGTTGCAGATCAGCAAGTTGGGCGTGACGCCGACCAGCACGACTGGCGTGAAGTCGTTTTCAACGCTGTAGGTCATCTTCGGCGTCAGCGCCGGGGCAATGGCATGGCTGTTGATGTGCGCCATCAGCAGCGTGGTGCCGTCGCTGGGCTGCCTGGCCACGTACTCGGCGGCGATCATGCCAGCGGCGCCCGCCTTGTTTTCAACAATCACGGTGGTGTTCCATAGGGTTGACAGCTTTTGCGCAATCACGCGGGCCAGGATGTCGGTGCCGCCGCCCGGCGCAAAGCCGACCACGATGCGGATGGGTTGCGTGGGCAAGGCCTGCGCCCACAGCATGGGCGTGGCGAGTGAAGCTACGGCGGCGCCGGTGGCGCTGATGAAAGTTCTGCGGTGCATGGTCTTGTCTCCTGGTTTTTTAAAAAAATAGGCATCTAGCGCAACACCTACGTGCGTAAGCAGCTATTACATTGATAGCGCTTTGATAATTTGAATTGGGCGGTTCAAGCCGCCTTGCGCGCTGGCACGACAGCCGCGTGGCTTGAAAAATAGTCCATCGCGGCCTGCACGCCCGAGCCGGCCAGCTTCACGCCTGCCAGCTTCAGCCCCATCTCGCAGCCGCTGAGGGCTGCCATCAGCGTCAGGTCGTTGCAGTCGCCCAGGTGGCCGATGCGGAACATTTTTCCCTTGACCTTGCCCAGACCGGTGCCCAGCGAGCAGTCAAAGCGTTCGTAAATGATCTTGCGCACAGCATCGGCGTCAATGCCGCCCGGCACCATCACGCCGGTCAGCACCGGCGAATACACCGCTGCGTCGGCGCACTGGATCTGCAGGCCCCAGGCCCGGACGGCGGCGCGAACGCCCTCGCCCCAGCGCTGGTGGCGGGCGAACACGGCCTCCAGCCCATGCGCCAGCAGCATGTCGCAGGCTTCGCTCAATGCGTACAGCAAATTGGTGTTGGGCGTGGACGGCCAGTAGCCGCTCTTGTTCATCTCGATGATCTCGTCCCAGGCCCAGAACGCCTTGGGCAGCGTGGCCTTCTTGCTGGCTTCCAGCGCCTTGGCGGACACGGCGTTGAAGCTGATGCCGGGTGGCAGCATCAGGCCTTTTTGCGAGCCGCTGATGCTCACGTCCACACCCCATTCGTCATGCCGGTAGTCGGCCGACGCGAGTCCCGAAATGGTATCGACCAGCAGCAGTGCCGGGTGTCTGGCGGCATCCATGGCCTTGCGCACTAGCGCAATGTTGCTGGTCACGCCGGTCGAGGTTTCGTTGTGCACCACGCAGACCGCCTTGATGGCGTGCTGCGTGTCGGCCTTGAGCCGTGTCTCGATCTGAGCCGCATCCACACCGTGGCGCCACACCTCGGCGCTTGGGTGGCGTATGACCTCGGTTTTCAGACCCAGCCGGTCTGCCAGCTTTTGCCACAGGGCGGCAAAGTGGCCGGTTTCATACATCAGCACCGGGTCGCCGGGGCTCAGGGTATTGCAAAGGGCCGCTTCCCAGGCCCCGGTGCCCGATGCCGGGTAGATGATGACCGGCTGGCGGGTCTGGAAGATCTTTTTCACATCGGCCAGCACCTTCAGGCCGAGCGCGGCAAACTCCGGCCCGCGGTGGTCGATGGTCGGCAGGCTCATGGCCCGCAGGATGCGGTCAGGCACCGGCGACGGCCCTGGAATCTGCAGGAAATGCCGGCCGGTGGGATGAAAGTCAAGTGTCAGCATGTCGCATTTGCTCCTGAAATAAGTCGCCATTTTTTGCATACAAAATTCATTTGTCAACAAAAATAATTGTGAATTACAGTTAACAAGGTATTTGACAGCCAGAAGTTTTGCATACAAAATTTGAACCATGACAGCCGAAATCATTCCCATCCCCCGAGCCGCCCTGCATGAGCAGGTCGCGCACCGCCTGCGCCAGATGCTGGTCGAGAACCGCATTGCGCCAGGCGCCAAGCTCAATGAGCGCGAACTCAGCGAAGTGCTCAACGTCTCGCGAACGCCGCTGCGCGAAGCCATCAAGATGCTGGCGGCCGAAGGCCTGGTCGAGCTGCTGCCCAACCGGGGCGCGATTGCGGTCGAGCTGAGCGAAGCCGATGTGCGCAATACCTTCGAGGTCATGGCCGGGCTCGAAGCACAATCGGGCGAACTGGCGGCCCGGCGTATCACCGACGCCGAACTGAACGAGATCAAGGCGATGCACTTCGAAATGCTGGCCGCCTACACCCGGCGCGACCTGCCGGCCTATTACCGGCTGAACTCGGCGATTCACCGCGCCATCAACGCCGCCGCCAAGAACCCGGTGCTCATGGCCACCTACAACCAGGTCAATGCCCGCTTGCAGGCGCTGCGCTTTCGCTCCAACCAGAACGAGGAAAAGTGGCGCGACGCCGTCAATGAGCATCAGCAGATGGTGGCCGCGCTCACGGCCCGCGACCCGGCCGCCATGCGCGCCGTCATGGCCGAGCACCTGGGACACAAGCTGGACACCGTGATCCTGCAGCTGCGCGATGCCGCCGCCGCCGCCAGCCCCCATCCTTCAACAGCCTGAAACGCCAAAAAAACCTTGCCCATGAACGCGCCCCTCCCGCTCAAGATCACCCGGCAAGCCGCCGCCCACGCGTATGACGATGTGGCCCGCGTCAGCAACGAAGTCGCCGGCCAACTGGCGGCCCGGCTGGCCGCCGAAACGCAAGGCGACGTGCTGTTTTCGGCTGCCGACCGGGGCCGTTACGCGACCGATGCGTCGATCTACCAGGTCATGCCGGTCGGTGTGTTCGTGCCGCGCGATACCGCCGACGTCAAGACCGCACTCGACATCGCCAGAAGCCTGCGGGTGCCCATCGTCGCGCGCGGCGGCGGCACCAGCCAGTGCGGACAGACGGTGGGTGCGGGACTGGTCATTGACTATGCCAAGCATGTGCGCAACATTCTGAAAGTGGATGCCGAGGCGCGCACCGCCGAGGTCGAGCCCGGCATCGTGCTCGACCACCTGAATGCTGCGCTCAAGCCCCACGGCCTGTGGTATCCGGTCGATGTCTCGACCAGCGCGCAGGCCACGCTCGGCGGCATGGCCGGCAACAATTCCTGCGGCAGCCGCAGCATTGCCTACGGCAACATGGTGCACAACGTGCTGGGCGCGACCGCCTGGCGCTCGGACGGCAGCCTGCTGGAGCTGGGCCGCTATGACCTGGCCGGCGGCGCGGCGCGCCAGCTGGGTGACTATGTCAAGGCGCTGTCCGACCAGTTGCGGCCCGAACTGCAGGCGCACTGGCCCAAGGTGCTGCGCCGTGTGGCGGGCTACAACCTGGACATCTTCAACAACCAGAATGAAAAACCCTACACCACCGACGGCTCGGTCAACCTGTCGCACCTGCTGATCGGCAGCGAAGGCACGCTGGGGCTGACCCGCTCTTTAAAATTACGCCTGTCGGAACTGCCACGCACCAAAGTGCTTGGCGTGGTGAACTTTCCGACCTTCTACCAGGCCATGGACTCGGCCCAGCACATCGTCAGGCTGGGCGACGGCACACTGACGGCGGTCGAGCTGGTGGACCGCACGATGATCGAGCTGTCACTGCAGAACCCGGCGTTCGCGCCCACGGTGCGCACCGCGCTGATCGGCCAGCCCGACGCAATTCTGCTGGTCGAATTTTCGGGCAACTCCAAGGCCGAACTCGCGCCCAAGATCAGGCAACTGGTTGAACTGATGGGCGACCTCGGCCTGCCGGGCTCGGTGGTCGAAATGGTGGACGACGCGCCGCAAAAAAACCTCTGGGAAGTGCGCAAGGCGGGCCTGAACATCATGATGAGCCTCAAAGGCGACGGCAAGCCGGTCAGCTTCATCGAGGACTGCGCCGTGCCGCTGGTGCATCTGGCCGAATACACCGACGCACTGACCAATGTGTTCCGCAAATACGGCAGCAAGGGCACCTGGTATGCGCATGCGTCGGTCGGCACGCTGCACGTGCGGCCCATCCTGGACATGCGCCGCGAAGGCGCTTCCAAAATGCGCGCAATTGCCGAGGAAGCGTCGGCGCTGGTGCGCCACTACAAAGGTGCCTACAGCGGCGAGCATGGCGACGGCCTGTGCCGGGGCGAGTGGATCGGCTGGCAGTTCGGCCCGAAGATCAACGACGCCTTTGCGCAGATCAAGAACTACCTGGACCCGTTGAACCTGCTCAACCCGCAGCGCATCGTCAACCCGCCGAAGATGGACGACACCCGGCTGATGCGTTTTGCGCCCAGCTACAAGGTGATTCCAATCCAGACTGCGCTCGACTGGAGCGCCTGGAACGTGCAAAACGACCCGGTCACCGAGCAGACCAGCGCGGCCGGCACCGGCGGCGACCCGGCCCAGGGATTTGCCAAGGCGGTGGAAATGTGCAACAACAACGGCCACTGCCGCAAGTTCGATCTAGGTGTCATGTGCCCGAGCTACCGCGTCACGCGCGACGAAAAGCACCTGACGCGCGGCCGCGCCAACACCCTGCGCCTGGCGCTGTCAGGCCAGCTCGAAGGCATCAAGGCCGAAGACGCCTTCACCAGCGACGCGGTAAAAGAGGCGCTGGACCTGTGCGTCGGCTGCAAAGGCTGCAAGCGCGACTGCCCGACCGGCGTGGACATGGCCAAGATGAAGGTCGAGTTTTTGCACCACTACAAGGGCAGGCACGGCTACACGCTGAGAGACAAGCTGGTCGCCCACCTGCCCGACTACGCCCCCTGGGCCAGCCGGCTGGCGCCGCTGCTGAACCTGCGTGACCGCATTCCCGGCCTGGCCCTGCTCAGCGAAAAAATGCTGGGCCTGTCGGCCAAACGCACGCTGCCGCAGTGGAAGACCAGGACCTTCTTCAATTCGGCACCCGTCAGTGCCACACGCCAAGAGGTGCTGGCGTCCAGCCGGCCGGTGGTGCTGTTTGTCGATACCTTCAACGGTTATTTCGAGTCCCCCAACGCCAGTTCAGCATTAAAAGTGCTGCAGGCGGCCGGCTACACGGTGCATGTAGCTACCAAAACCGTAGCAGACGGCAAAAGCCTGTGCTGTGGCCGAACCTTCCTGGCCAGCGGCATGGTGGACCAGGCCAGGGCCAAGGCCGGCGAACTGGTCGCCGCCCTGCTGCCGTTTGCCGAAAAAGGCATTGCAATCGTCGGGCTGGAGCCGTCGTGCCTGCTGACGATGCGCGACGAAATGCTGGTGATGGGTCTGGGCGATGCCGCGCAAACCATCAGCGGGCAGGCGTTGCTGCTGGAAGAGTTTCTGGCGCGCGAGGCGGCAGCCGGCAGGTTGGAAACGCTCAAGGCCCAACTCAAGCCCGTCAGCCAGCCCATCCTGCTGCACGGCCACTGCCACCAGAAAGCTTTTGGCGCGGTCAGCCCGGTCATCGACGTGCTCAAGCTGATTCCGGGTGCACAACCCGAGCTGATCGAGTCCAGCTGCTGCGGCATGGCCGGCAGTTTCGGCTACGAGGCCAGCCATTACGAGGTGTCGATGCAGATGGCCGAACTCAGCCTGCTGCCTGCCGTGCGCCGGCAGCCCGATGCCATCGTGGTGGCTGATGGCACCAGTTGCCGGCACCAGATCAGAGACGGTGCGCAGCGTGAAGCGGTGCATGTCGCGGTGCTGCTGGCGCGTCAACTGCAGGCTTGATGCCGGTGTGAGGCAGCGCACCCGCCGGGCCAGGTGAACTGAAACGGTCGGATGGCATCGGCATGGAAGCCGAAAAAAACAGGCGGATCAATCAGTGGCCAGACGATACGATGCAGAAAAACCAACCACCGTCCGCCATGACCGACATCCTCACCGTCACCATGAATCCCGCCGTGGACGTTTCCACCTCGACGGAAAAAGTCTTGGACACGCACAAGCTGCGCTGCACGGCCACCATCCTGCACCCCGGCGGCGGCGGCATCAACGTCGCGCGCGTGCTGCACCGGCTGGGCGGCGATGCCCTGGCGCTGTTCACGGCCGGGGGCGCGAACGGGCAGCGGCTGCGCCAGCTCATCGACCAGGAACAAGTGCCCACCCATTGCATCGCGATTGCCGGCGAGACGCGCGAAAGCTTTTCGGTGCATGAACAGTCCAGTGGACGCGACTTTCGCTTTGTGCTGGCCGGGCCTGAACTGGCACCTGGCGAATGGCAGGACTGCCTGCGCCATGTCGCCAGTCTTCAGGCGCCACCGGCTTACCTGGTGGCCAGCGGCAGCCTGCCACCTGGCGTGCCGGCCAATTTCCATGCCCGGCTGGCCCGCCTGGCGCGGGAATGCGGCAGCCGGCTGGTGCTCGACAGCTCGGGGCCGCCACTGGCTGCGGCGCTTGCCGAAGGCGTTTACCTGGTCAAGCCCAGCCTTCGGGAACTGCGCGAACTGACCGGCCATCCCCTGGCTACCGAGCAGGACTGGCATGCGGCAGCGCTGCAGATCATCCGCGCCGGCCAGGCGCAGGTGGTGGCGCTGTCGCTAGGCGAGGACGGCGCCTTGCTGGTGAGCGCCGACAGGGCGCTGCGCGCGTGCAGCCTGCCGGTCAGGGTCGCCAGCTCGATTGGCGCGGGCGACAGCTTTCTCGGCGGCCTGCTCTGGGCGCTGAACCGGCACGAAGAACTGGAACAGGCCTTTCGCTATGGCATGGCCGCTGGCGCAGCCGCCCTGCTCGCCCCGGGCACGGCGCTGTGCCAGGCGGCGGATGTGGAACGGCTGCACCGGGAAGTGGTCGTCCACCGAATCTGACCCGACCCCAGGCCGGCCTTGCGATTCTTCATCTTCGAGCCTGTCAAACCAAGCGATGCAGCCGGCAGGATCGCTACTATTTCCATAGCTGATCGTGCCCGCTGCGCTTGCGCTAGAAGGCTTTTTGATGCCTAAACAGGTCTTCCTGCCAGCGGGCCGGCTCACTTGCCCGACGGCTCGAACGACGCCATGTCGAACTCGCGTGACAGCGCAAAGCTCGGTGCATTCTGGCCCGAACTGTTGGGCGTGGTGCAGCCATGCCCGGTCCACTGGGTGGGCGACTCGGTCCACCACATGCGGTAGTACAGCCGGCCATTCGCGGCGTTGTCGCGCAGCCGGCTCCAGACATCGGCAGGCAACTCGAAAGCCGACGGGTACAGGGCAGACGACCGGAAGGGCGTGACTTTCCAGGAGGCGTAGAAATTGTTGTCGTTGCGCTGCGCGCTGTACTGGTCGGTGAAGTACCAGCTGTTGGTCGACACCTCTACTGCATAGTAGCGTCCCCCCCCGGGGTTGACCTGGAAGCGCGGCGCCGCGCCGTTGGCCGGGAATGCGGTGGGCGCGGTGATGGCGGGCTCGCCGGTGTCGCCGCCGCTGCCGGGCTGGCTCTGCGCCGTCAGGGCCACGCCGGGCGCGGACTGCGCATTGCTGTCGGGGGTGCTGACCTGGTAGTTCACCCAGGCGGTCGGGCTGGACGTGCACCAGAGCCGGTAGTAAATCCGCGAAGCCTCCTGCCGCAGCCGGTTCCAGGCGTCCAGCGGCAGGGTGAACGAGTTGCCCTGGCGGAACGGCGTGACCTTCCAGGAGGCATAAAAATTGTTGTCGTTTCGCTGCCCGCCGTTGGCCGTGTTGTTGAACAGGCTGGCATCGGTGGCGACTTCCACGGCAAAGTAATGGCCCGAAGGCACCGACACCGAGAAGCTGACAGGCGTGGCGCCATTGGTGAATGACGCGGGAGCCGAAATCGACAGGTCGTTGCCACCGCTGCCCGTGCTGCCCGTGCTGGCGCCGCCGATGCTGAACGGCTTTTCAGCATCGAACGCCGGGCTGGACACGCCGGTGCGAAACAGGTTGGGCGTCTGGTCCGACGGCATGCGAGCGACGATGGCCGAATGGAACTGGGCATAGCTGCCGCTGAAGGCGCCGCCGTTCCAGACTTCCTTCAGGCGCTGGGTGAACAGGCCGTTGGCATCGCCGTCGGACGACAGCTGGTTGTCCTGGCAGCCCGAGATCAGCGTCACGCTGGCATTGACCGCCGCGCGGTGCGTCCACTGGCTGACCTCGTAGTTGGTCTTGTTGGCCAGGTAGTTGGCATGGACGGCGGCTGGATCGGCGGCGCGGATGCGCGGCGGCGCGTTCGCCGGCCGGTCGTACTGGGCGGCGAATTCCGGGCTCTTGAACTTTTTCTGAAAGCTCATGACCCGCGCCACCGTTCCGCTGTGGCAGCTGTCGGACAGCAAAAAAATGCGCACGCCGGCGGCAAAGCCTGACCACAGGCCGTTGAGTTCATCGTCCAGCAGCTGGCGGTCCCAGAGCACCCAGGTTTCGTCCTTCCCGTCCGGCTCGTCGCCGGTCACGTCGTTGATCTGCGAGCCATGCCCGGAGTAGGTCACCAGGCAGATGTCGCCCGTCGCCAGCTGGCGCGCCGCCTGGCCGATGACGCGTGTCACCTCGGAAGCCGACGCCTGCGCATCGGTCAGCAAGGTCGCGCTGTAGCCGAGCTGCATTGCAATCTGGTGCAGGTCGCGGGCATCGTTGATGCAACCCGCGAGCTGTCCGTTCCATCCGTTGTAGGCGGCCGGGTTGACAAAATTCAGCCCGATATTGACAGCAATTCCTTTTGGCATTTGAGCGCTCCTTGGGTTGTCTTCGGTTAGGTGGAAATCATCTCCGAGGTGATCGTGACGATGTTGCTGCCGGTCTGCATGTCCCAGGCGCGCCATGCAAGCACTTCAGCAGGCTGGGCGGCAAACACCTTGGTGAGCCGGAATTCAACGATGCCCGCCGCCAGGTAGGTGGTCAGCGGCAACAGAAAATTGACCGCGCCGCGCCGGCTGTCCATGCCGACCCGGTAGACGCCGGGAACGCCCTGCAGCCGGGCGTCGATGTCCAGGCGCGTGAGCCCGTGGTTTTCATGGTTGACAACATCGATGAACACCACATTGCACTCGATTTCCTCGATCATCGCGCGGACCTCTTCAAGCGTCGGGTTGCCGTCGGCCAGCGTCACAAAATCGGCCTGCGCGGCGCTGTAGCCGGCAGGCGCGGCGATGTCGATCGACGCACCCGGCGCCAGCGTCGCCTCGACCGGCAGCCGCGCAGGCTCGCCGGACCCGTTGAACAGGTAGACATCCTTCACCGCCACCGAGCTTTCGATTCGGTTGGTCAGTTGCAGCGTGTCGCCCCGGGGCTGCAGGGTGATCGGGCCCGACAGCCAGGGCCCGGTGATGCGTCCCAGGTGGACCGACAACGCCGATGTGACCACGCTGCCATCGTCCAGGACAAAGCGGGCGGTGCCGCCCAGGCCGGTGTTCTGGATCAGCGTCTTGAGCAGCAGCGCGCTGGCCAGATCGGTTGACAGCGCGGTGTGCAGGCCTTCGGGTGTGGCCGATGTCACGGCGTCGATCGGCGGCGTCGCGGTCAGGTTCCAGCTGAATTCGGTGCGCTGGGCCAGCATGTTCGGCAGTTCGAGGACCGGACTGGCGGCTTCCAGCAGCAGCCGGCGGCGCAGGTCTTCGAGCTCGCAGGGCGAAAGCGACGGGCCAAGCATGGCTTCGAAGCGGATGCGGTTTTTTTCCGGCTGGTCGGCGTCCAGCGCCGCATAGACGATCAGCGCCGGGCGGTATTCGCGCTCCGGCGTTCCAGGCGCATAGCGGGTGACTTCAAAGCGCAGCGGCACCAGCAAAAACCGGCCAGGCTGCCGAAGGTTGCGAAACAGGCGGTAATTCGGCCGGTTCAGCGCCACCACTTCCTGGTAGGTCAGCGAGGAGGCCTGGCCGAGCCGAAAGGCTTCGGCGCAGCCCATCGACACTGTCGCTGCCGCCTGCTTTTCGCGGTAGAAAGCGCCCAGTTCGGCGCAGGAAAAGAAGGTGTCTATCGACTGCTGCCGGATGGTGGTGCGCTGGGCATACCGAATCTTGTCCGGCAGGGCAATGGCAGCCGTCGAGCTGCTGATGCGTCCGGCCAGCGTCAGGTTGGGCTTCATCGTCTGCAGCGAGCCAGGCCGCACGACGAACTCGCGTCCGCCCGACGCCACCCGGATGCTGTCGGCGTCGTCGCGCTGTGTGGCCAGCAGCACGGCACTGGAAATCTTGCCGCCCAGCACCAGCGGCGGCCGGTTCATGACCGGTGCGTAGCCGGAAAACTGGAAGGCCACCTCCAGCCGCGCCGGCTCGCTTTGAAAGCCCGTCGTGGACAGCGATCCATAGGCAGTGCGGGCGGCGTCGTTGATCAATTCCACGGTGGCCACCAGCTGGTTGCCTGAACGCACGATGGAAGCCCTGCAGTCAGACCGCCGGAGCTGGCCGGAAACATCGTCAATATAAGGAACGCTGAGCGTGACCGAAGGCTCCACCGGCTCGATCATGCGTGATGTCATGCCAGGGCTGGCGGCCAATGCGGTGCGCGTGGCGGCAGACGGCGACATCTCCAGCGTGAAGCGCAAGCGGGCGCGAATGGCCGGGCGTCCCGAGGCGCTGGTGCCGATGCGTTCCAGGTCGAAAAGGAAGGGACTGCCGTCGGGCGCTTCGTTGGCCGCCGGCCGGACCAGCGTGATGTCGGGCAGGTACCAGCGCAGGCCAGGGTTGTTCTTGTCGCTGAACAGCGGCGCGTTCAGGTCACCCAGGATCGGCAGTGACTCCGCCACGAAAGCCGTTGTCAAAAAAACAGCCTGGGGCAGCATGTAGTGCGTCAGCTGGGACACGGCCGGCGTCGAAACCGTCGTCACCGGCTGCTGGATGCGGATCGCCTCGGTCGAGATCAGGTGCGCCGTCGCCATGGGCCGCACTGACGGCTGCAAGGTGGCGGCCACGGTCTGAATCCTGTTGCCGGCGAGCATCGCGCCCATGCCGACAGCACCCCGGGCCGCGCGCGAACTGCTGCACCTCAGGGTGTCCAGCAAGGGGCCGCCCTGCAGGTTGCCCGACGGCCCGACCACGCTGAGGCAGGCGGCGCGGTCAGCTGCGGTCAAGGCATGGCCGAGCACCGCCTGAAGCGGGCACGCCACCTCGATGTGGTACAGCGCGTCTGGTCCAGTGGCCGACTTCGAACGACGGGCGCCGGGCGCCGGACGGCGGCCCAGCAGGGCGCCGGTCTGGCTGGGAACCAGCAAACCGTCGCAGGCGCGGCGAAAGTCGGCAAAGGCCTCTGGCGCAAGATTGAACTGGCCGAACACCTGTTGAAAGGCGTTTTCGCCCAGCGCGCCATCGACCGCCACCGCCTTGAGCCGGTCCCACAATTCGGCGGGACACAGGTCCGGCGCCATGCCGGACGCCACCGCTTCAGTGCGGTAGTCGATGCACGCTGCCAGCGCCAGCGGACCCGGCACATCGTCAAGCGCATCGAGCACCGCCAGCGTTTGTTCACGCGTCAGCGGTGTGTGCAGCGCGCCGCGAAGCAGCGGCGCGTTCAGGCTGGCCATGGCGAAAGCTGGCTGCCCCGGCGCCTGCAGCCACACCCGGGCCTGGCGCGCAAAAACCGGCCGGGTCTGGGCTGGCTGTGCGGGCGAGGAAGGCAGCCGGTAGTCCAGCTCCATGCCCAGGTAGGCCGACATCAGCAACGGGCGAATCGAGTCTTCGCCGGCTGCCGGCGCACGCGACAGCAGCAACACCAGCGAAAACTTCGGCGATGTTTTTCCGGCCACCAGGCGCGGCACCTCCCGGATGCCATGGCGCAAGGCGCTGCTGTCGCCGCTGCCCGGCCCCTGAACGGGTTCCTGTGCCGGTTTGGGCGCAGCCGCCGGCACCGGCTCTTGCTGCCGCAGGAGGGCTGCCGCAGGTCCGAGGGTTGATGACATTGCCATAGACCACCCCGCAAGGTAACGGGCCACTAAAGCCGGGCAAGCCCCAGAATCGCGACCGCCCGGCGCTGGCGGGCCAGGTCAGGTGTTGACCCAGCCTTCAGGGTCCTGACCGCCGCTGGACACCGGCTGGCGCAGGCTGTCTTTTCCGCGGCCACCCTGGCTTGATGCGGCCGACACAGGGTCGCTTTCCCGGAAGCCGTCCACCGAATCGCCGCCTGCCCGCACCCGGTAGCCACTGACCTCACCGGACGTGGCGTGTTCACGGGGGGCAACCGGTTCGGCCGGTGGCGACGGCGGCTGGCCCATCACCACGGGCTGAGCGGTCGGCGCAACCGGCGGCTGGGCCACCGGCGTGACCTGAGGAGGGGGCGGAGGCGGCAGGCCGCCCACGCCGCTGGGGGTGCCCACTTCCGGTGGCGATGGAGGCGTCGCGGAGCCGGCGCCTGACCCTGCGCCATCCAGGCCGTCAGCGGCGCGCACCACCACATCCGAGAACATCTCGCGCTGCGTCAGCGACCGCTTGGTCACGCCGGGGTCATCGGCCATCGGCACATTGATCATGATCGCGCCATTGCCAATGGCGTTTTCCCACGGGCCGGTCCACGCCTGGCCCTTGGTGGTCAGGGTGCCGCGCACGGTGACATTGACGCGGTACTGGTAATCGGTCTTGAAGTCGGCCTGGCCGGTGTAGACGCGCCAGAAACGCGGCTCCAGCTGGTCGGACGACAGGAAGCGAAAACGCGTGACCTTGTCGGCCCGGTTCTTGCCGTCGGCCCGCTGGCCCTTGGCACGCATTTCCACCTCGACGATCTCGGCGGTGGACTGGAGTTCGACGCTGAGCGCCACCGGCCCCACGTCCAGCGTTCCGGCCGAGTCGGCGCGGGCTTCCATGATGTTGTCGTTGGACAGCGTGCCGTTGGCGCCGGGGTCCAGGTCAATCACGTTTTGCTCGACATCAATGTGGAAGAACGGAAACTCGCTTTCGGTCGGCGGCTCCAGCAGGTGGATCTTGCGCTTCATGTAGGTGGCGTCAGGCTCCCACGAGGCGGGCGGATTGGAGACTTCGCCCTTGCGCCACTGGATCCAGACCGGCCGGAACGTCAGGTCGGGCGAATCGCTCTTCTGGAAGGTGGCGGGCTTCCAGCCAATGGCGCCGCCCGAGTCGGGATAGCCGACCTGCGCAGAGATGAAGGCCACCGGTTCGCCCGCCCAGTTGCGCGCCTTGTCAGGCCAGTTGACCACCGGCTTGACGATGCGGAACAGCTTGCGCCCCAATTGGCCCAGCACCAGGCGCTGGAAGTACTTGCCCTCGGCTTTCGGATCGTTCTTGATCTCGTTGTAGAAACCTTCGAGCGAACTGGAAATCGTGTGCGGCTGGTTGTAGCGGAAATAGCGTGTCTCTTCATACTTCAGCTCAAGCTGGGTTTCATCGCGCCGGAACTTCAGCGCCAGGCCGGCGTTGTAGCCGAACAGCGAGCCAAACAGGCCGCCGCCCGAGGTGGACGCCTGGGCCGGCTCGACCTGCGGAGGGGGCGGATCGAAAATCACCTTCTTGGCCTGCTCGGTGAACTGCGTGACGATCAGGTCGATGCGCTGGTTGATCATCTTTTCCATTTCCTGAGCGCCCGGCAGGGTGCCGTCGATGTCCACCTCGACCTTGATGTCGCCGTTGACCCGCAGCTTGTTGAACTCGGCCTTGACGTCGGCGGAAAACCACAGGTAGCGGGCGTTCACATGGGCCGAGAAATGCTGGAAGATGCGCTCCCAGCTGCCGACGATCTTCACGCGCATCAGCTGCGACCACATCGGCATGACCAGGTTTTGCGTCACGAACAGCGGGCTGTAGGTGCCGTGAAAGCCGGCCCAGACAATCTCGCTGGGAATCGGGCCGATCAAGCCGCCATAGGCATTCTCGCCGCCGGTGATCGAGCCCGGGCCGCTGCCCTGGATGCGCCAGGCCCAGGCATCGAGTTGCGCGCTACGGAAATTGCGGCCGTGGGGCACCGGCGCCCAGGCCGAGCGCGAACCAAGCTGCATGAAGTCGCGGCTGCGCGGCCCTTCAGGCGTGCCCGGTTCTGTGCCGCCAGGCGTGGGGGTGGTCACGCCGCCGCCACTGCCGCCACTGCCGCTACCGCCGCCGGCATCGGCACCAATTCCGGGCGTGGCGCCCGAGGCATCGGGTGCCAGGCTGGAAATCGCGGTCTGATTGGAGGTGATGGGGGCAATCCGGATCTGCGGGGGAACCCGCGTGCGCAGTCCCCAGTATTTGTCGTTGCGCCCGCTGAAACGTTCCAGGATCTGGGTTTCGGCCTGTTTCAGAACGCTGGGCGGAAAGCGCGAAGTGGTGGTCAGCGCCAGCACGCCGCCCGAGGTTTCGCCCTTGTCGATGCCGGCAATGGTTTCATCGAAAACACCGACGAAATGAATATGTCGAAACTTGAAGTCGTTGTTGGCCGCGTTTCGCGCCAGCCGGACTTTTTCCGGGATGTAGTAAAAAACGGGAGGCTTGCGCTCACGCTGCAAAGCGTCGTTGTTGCGATCCGGCAGGAAAAGCAACGTATGCCCCTCCCCCGCTTCGTCCTGAATGACAAATTCTTCGAAGCCACCGGCAAAAACCGGCCCTACAGGATCGGACATTTAGGGTTCTCCTCTGGTTGGGTTCAGGGCGTCCAGGTATTGAATTCCCTGCCATCACGAAGGAATTTTTCAGGCCATCGTTTCGTTCGCGATGGGCGAATTTATACGCTTCCGTTTGCCATGCCTCAACCGTCTGCAAACCGGAAAAGTTACAACTGGCGCGCTTCCTCGATAACCCGGCTTGATCAAATCGGCCGTTTCAGCAGGACGGGTAATGAGCCGGCTTTGTAAATTTTTATATAAAACAACCAAGACGGCTCGACAGGAAAATCATCAGCTCATGCGTACTGTCCAGAAGCTCAACCTGAAACGCCTGTTGCAACATGCTGCAAAAGAGTGTGGTCGCCAAACGCCAAACCGCCACACCCGCCCCCGCACACCCAACCGAAGTTGGCAGCGTTAGTCCTTTCCAACCATGAGGACTTGACCTGGCCGGGCGCCTGTGACATGGTGAACAAAACCGTTTTTGGTTTCTGAAATTTCAGAACTTTCTTCAAACACAGGCCATTTTTAAAAAACCAAGGAAAGAAACACAGCATGTTCAAACACATTCTCCTGGCCACCGACGGCTCCGCAGCTTCTGAGCACGCCGCCCAGATCGCCGTCGACATGGCGCGCACCCACGGCGCCCGGCTGACGTCGCTTTATGTGGTCGATCCGTATCCGTACCTGGGCATCGGTGAATCGAATCCGCTGGGTTTCCAGTCGTATATGTCCGCAGCCCATGAACATGCCACCCAGGCGCATGCCAAGGTCGCCGCCCTGTGCGGCCAGGGCAGTGCCCCTGTGGCGCTGGCCACCCGCATCTCGGAAGACCTGACGGCGTCCGAGGGCATCGTGACGACCGCCACGGACGAAGCTGCCGACCTGATCGTCATGGGTTCGCACGGCCGCACCGGCCTGGCGCGGCTGGTGGTGGGCAGCGTGACCGCCAAGGTGCTGGCGGCAGCGTCAATCCCTGTGCTGATCACGCGTTAGAAGCCGGCCATGACCGACGACATGCGCGCACTCCCGCCGCCACCCCGCAAGCTGTGGGTACGGGCGCTGCTGATGCTCTTGCTGGCAGCAGCGTTCCAGCTGGCGGCGTCCGTGCTGCTGTTTCTTTGTGTGTTGCAACTGGTGCTGGCGGCCACCACCCGCGCGCCCAACCTGCGGCTGAAGCAACTGGGCCGCAGCCTGGGCTGCTACCTGTCGCAAATCGCCGAGTTTGAAAGCTTCGGCAGTGAAGAACTCCCCTTTCCGTTCAGCCCCTGGCCAGCGGGAAAAGGGCAGATCAATCTGTAATCTTTCAGTGCAATCACTCTGGGCTGCTGCCATGGCGCTCAGGGCGTCGGATCAATTCCACTACTGAATTCATAGCTGCTTGTGCTTTCTGATCATGCGCCAGCGCGCTATTTGATGCCCAAAACGACGGCCCGAGCGCTCCAACGGCCTGCACCAGCAAGGGGCCACTGTTATTTTTGCAGTGAGCGCGCAACCATTTCACTTCAGGGTCTGGCAAACATCAACTTCCCGTCATTCCCGCGCAGGCGCAAATCCAGCAACGCGGGTTGATTGCTCAAACGCGACGGGATACCCGCCTTGAAGTTATCACTGGCCGCATCCTTGAACGGCCGGGCTGACCGGCGTCGGCTTTGGGCTCTCAGCATGAGCCGGTCAACCCCATCCATCGGTCCGATTTTCCATTGACTTTGCAGGCAACTGCAGCGTGCGAATGCAACAAGCATGGCCTCAGATCTGTGCATCGAACAGCGCAAAAGCGGTGCTGCAATGCACCATATTGGCGCAAATAATTCATAATAAAAATTTATTGAATCAAATAATTTACTCTGCTAGAGTGATGGCGACCGGACCGCTTTTTCCTTCTCGCCCTGCCGGCCTCTTGCCCCTTTCAACCGTTTTCCCTTACTGGAGTCAGACAGCATGAAATTCAAACTTTGCGCCGCGATGCTCACCCTGGCCGCCTCTGCTGCCCTCCCGGCTTTCGCCGCCGACTGGACAGTGGGCGCCAACGTCGGCAACGTGCCCTGGGAATTTCAGGACGCCAGCGGCAAGATCGTCGGCTTTGAAATCGATCTGGTCAACGAAGCCGCCCGGCGCGCCGGCAAGAGCGTGCAGATTGAAAACATTCCGTTCAACGGCCTGTTCTCGGCGGTGCAGTCGGGCCGCATCCAGATTGCGGTGTCGTCCATCACCATCACGCCCAAGCGCCTGGAGTCGGTGGCCTTCGCCCAGCCCTACTACGACAGCGACCAGTCGCTGTCGGTGCTGAAAGCCACCAAGATCAACAGCCTGGAAGACACCGCCGGCAAGACCATCGGCGTGGACACCGGCTCCACCGGCGACATGTACGCCACGCAAAACATGGCCAAGTACAAGATTGCCACCATCACCCGCTATGAAGGCCTGGCCCCCGCCATGCTGGACCTGGCGGCCCGCCGCATCGACGGCTACATCAGCGACATTCCAGCTGTGGAGTACTACATCAAGGACAAGCCGCAATACCGCATTGCCGCGCGCATTCCCACCGGCGAGCGCTACTCCTTCATGACGGCGAAAAACTGGCCCGAAGGCGCCCGGCTCAACGAGATCCTGACGGAAATGAAAAAAGACGGCTTCGTGTCGAAAACCCATCAGAAATGGTTTGGCACCATGCCACCGGCCGACTCTTCCACCGTCAAGGTCATGGACGTTCCCAAGCTGTAAACCGCCAGCGCCACCGGCCGCCCATGCAACCGGTGCGCGTCAACCCGCAAGGCATCAACCGCACGGAAGGGGCTGCCCTGAGCGGCCTTTTTTAAATCCGGCAACGACGCAACCCACACAGCAGGCCTTCCCGCATGGATTTGATTGACACTTTTTTCAACTGGAGCGTGCTGCGCGGCGCGCTGCCGATGCTGATGCAGGGCCTGGGCATCACCGTCATGCTGGGCGCGGTCAGCATCGTGCTGGGTCTGGCTGGGGGGCTGCTGCTGGCGTTGCTCAGGCTGTACGGCCCGGTGCCCGTGCGCGGCACGGCCCGCATCTACATCGATGTATTTCGCTCGATTCCGATCCTGGTCCTGCTGGTGCTGGTGTATTACGCCCTGCCGTTCGTCGGCGTGCGGCTGTCATCGTTTGCCTCGACGGTGCTGACGCTTTCGCTGGTGTCGGCGGCCTATGCTGCAGAAATTTTCCGCTCGGGCATCGAGGCCCTGCCCAAGGGGCAGTTCGAGGCGTCCGAAGCCATGGGGCTGAATTTTCTGGACACGATGCGCGATGTCGTGCTGCCGCAGGCCTTTCGCATCGTCGTGCCACCGCTGACCAGCAACTGCATCAATGTGCTGAAGGACACGGCGCTGGCATCAGTCGTGGCCATGCCCGACCTGCTCAAGCAGGCCACGCAGGCGCAGGCGCTGGCGGCAAACCCGACGCCGCTGATCGGCGCTGCCGTGCTGTACCTGCTTCTGCTGCTGCCGCTGGTGCGGCTGGTCGGCTACTTTGAAGCGCGCCACCGCGCCGCCACCCGATGACCCCAGACACTTCATTGCAGTCGAAAACCCCAGCCCATGCCACTGCCAGCGCCACGGCGCCGCTGATCCGCATCAGCCAGCTGCAAAAGCGCTATGGCGACTTCATTGCGCTGCACGACATCAACCTTGACATTGCCGCGGGCGAGGTGGTCGTCGTCGTCGGCCCGTCGGGCTCGGGCAAGTCCACGCTGATCCGCTGCATCAATTTGCTGGAGGACTACCAGCAAGGCGAGATTTGCGTCGATGGCCAGCCGGTGGTACGCGGCAAGACCCTGGCGCGGGTGCGCGCCGAGGTCGGCATGGTGTTTCAAAGCTTCAATTTGTTTCCGCACCTGACGGCCCTGCGCAATGTGGCTTTGGGGCCGCTGCGCGTGCGCAAATTGAGCCGGGCAAATGCTGACCATCGGGCCGCCGAACTGCTGGCCAGGGTGGGCCTGGCCGACCATGCGCATAAACTGCCGTCGCAACTCTCGGGTGGCCAGCAGCAACGCGTGGCCATTGCCCGCGCGCTGGCGCTGGAGCCCAAGGTGTTGCTGTTTGACGAGCCCACCTCCGCGCTTGATCCGGAAATGGTCGGTGAAGTGCTCGACGTGATGCAAAGCCTGGCGAAGTCCGGCGTGACCATGGTCATCGTCACCCACGAGATGGGTTTTGCCCGCCGCGTGGCCGACCGCGTCATCTTCATGGAAGCCGGCCGCGTCATCGAACAGGGCCGGCCCGCGGAATTTTTCACCAATCCCCGGGAAGCGCGCACCAAGGCCTTTTTGCAAGCCATCGTCAACCATTGAAATACAAGCACACCCCATGAATTCATTGAAAACCGAACTGAACCTTGACCTGGTGCGCGCCGAATTTCCGGCGCTGGCCAGCGGCTACACCTTTCTGGACAACGCCGGCGGCTCGCAGGTGCTGGCCCGCGTGGCCGACCGGGTACGCGACTACCTGCTGACCAGCGCGGTGCAGCTGGGCGCGAGCTATTCCGCATCGGTCGCGGCCGGCGAGCGCGTCATCGCGGCGCGGCGTTCGGTGGCACAGCTGATCAATGCCGCGCACGAGGACGAAGTCGTGATGGGCAGCGCCTCGACCAGCCTGATGTTCCTGTTCACGCAGGCGCTGCTGCCGGGCATCCGGCCAGGCGACGAGATCATCGTCACCAACACCGACCACGAGGCCAACATCGGCGGCTGGACGCGGCTGGAAAAGGCCGGCGCGGTCATCAGGTTCTGGCATGTCAACCTCGACTCGCTGGCGCTGGACCTGGCAGACCTGCAAAAGCTCCTGAGTCCGCGCACCCGCTGGGTGGCGATGACGCATGCATCCAACATCCTGGGCACCGTCAATCCGGTAGCGAAAGTGGCCGATCTGGTGCACCAGGCCGGTGCGCGGCTGCTGGTCGATGCCGTCGCCTACGCACCGCACCGCCTGGTCGATGTACAGGCCAGCGGTGCAGACGCCTACCTCTTCAGCTTCTACAAGGTCTTCGGCCCGCACTTTGCCGTGCTCTGGGGAAAACGCGACATGCTGCTCCAGCTGCCCAGCCTGAACCACTACTTCATCGGCCCCGAGGTGCTGCCCTACAAATTGCAGCCCGGCAATGTGAACTACGAACTGTCGTATGGCTGCATCGGCATTTCCGACTACCTGAGTGCCATGGGGGCGGCGCATGGCGGCACCGGCAGCCAGCGCCAGTTGATGCAGACGGCGTTCGACCTGTTTGAACACCATGAAGACCGGCTGGCCGAGCAGCTGCTGTCCTACCTGCGCACCAAAGCCGGCGTGCGCATCATCGGCCTGCCGGCGCAAACGTCTGGCGAGCGCGTTCCGACGATCAGCTTCGTGGTCAAAGACCGCCCCTCCGAATCCATCGTCCGCCACCTGGACCGGTTCAACATCGGCATCCGCTTCGGCGACTTTTATGCCAAGCGTTTGATTGAAGCGCTCGGGCTGCAGGGCCAGGGCGGCGTGGTGCGGGTGTCAATCGCGCACTACAACACCGTGCAGGAAATCGACCGGCTGATCCGCCACCTTGACGAAGCCATTGGCGCGCCAGCATGAACACCACCCTGATCCGCAACGGACGCGTCATCACGGCCACCGACGACTACGTCGCCGATGTCCTGATGCAGGACGGCATCATTCACGCCATCGGCAAAAACATGGTCGTGGGCGAAGGCGTGAAGGTCATCGACGCCAGCGGCCTGTATGTGCTGCCGGGCGGCGTGGACACCCATGTCCACCTGCAAAACATCATCGGCCCGACGGTCACCTGCGACACCTTTGCCAGCGGCACGCGGGCAGCGGCTTTCGGCGGCACCACGACCCTGGTGGACTTTGCCCTGCAGACCGCCCAGGACTCGCCGCTCGAAGCGATTGCGCGCGCGCAGCGCCTGGCCGACTCGCAGGTCAACGTCGACTACAGCCTGCATGTCATCGTGACGCGGGTCGATGCACAGGTGCTGGCCGACGTGCGCCACGCCATGCGCCACGAAGGCGTGACCAGCTTCAAGATGTTCATGGCCTACCCGGGCGTGATGATGGCCGACGATGCGGCGATTTTCCAGATGCTGCGCCAGGTGGGCGCCGACGGCGGCATGGTGGCATTGCATGCCGAAAACGGCACGGTGATCGACCTGCTGATCAAGGAAGCGCTGGAGGCCGGCCACGCCTCGCCGCGCTACCACGCACTGACCCGGCCGGCCATCCTGGAAGGCGAAGCCACGCACCGCGGCATCCGGCTGGCCGAGCTGGCCGAGGCGCAGATCTACTTTGTCCATGTCTCATCGAACCAGGCGCTCAAGCACATCGTCACCGCGCGCGCCGAAGGCATTCCGGTGTTTGCCGAAACCTGTCCGCACTACCTGCTGTTTGACGATTCGGTCTACCACAGCGACGAATTCGAAATTGCCAAATACGTCATGACGCCGCCGCTGCGCACCCCGGACGACCAGAAGCATCTGTGGCGCGCACTGCGCTACGACGACCTGCAGGTCATCGCCACCGACCACTGCCCGTTCTGCATGAAGGAAGGCCACCTGGGCTACCAGCGCCAGAAGATGAGCGGCCTGCATGATTTCTCGAAAATTCCCAACGGCGCGCCCGGCATCGAGACCCGGCTGACCAGCCTGTTCGACATTGGCGTGATGCAGGGCAAGCTGTCGCTGAACCGCTTCGTGCAACTGACCTCGACCACGCCGGCCAAGCTGTTCGGCCTGTTCCCGAAAAAAGGCACGATTGCCGTCGGCAGCGATGCCGACGTGGTGCTGTTCGACCCGGCCGCCACGCAGGTGATTCATGCCGAACACCTGCACAGCCAGTGCGACTACACGCTGCTCGAAGGGCGAACGCTGCGCGGCCAGGTGAAAAAGGTGTTCCTGCGCGGCGAGCTGATCGTGGACGGCGAGCAATGGCTGGGCCGCGAGGGCATGGGCCGCTTCGTGCCGCGTGGTACGGTACAGGCGTTTTGAACTTCCCCGGCACAGCCCCGTGACACCAACAGCCCCGTCCAGAACACCTGCTTCGCCCGTCAGGCCGGAGCGCCCCCCCCGGCCCGCCAGCCTGGCCGAGTTACGCGAGGTGATCGGCCGCGAAAGCGAACGGCTGACGCCCCGCCTGCGCGCCGCCGCTCGCTACGCGCTGGACCACCCCAACGAGGTCGCACTCAACCCCGTGGCTACGCTTGCCAAAACTTCCAAGGTGGCGGCCGCGACCTTTATCCGGCTGGCCCAGTTTCTGGGTTGCGAAGGCTACAGCGACCTGCAGCGGCTGTTTCGCGAACCGCTCCAGCACGCCGGAAAACCCAGCTTTCCGCAGCGCATCCGGCATTTCGGCGGCGAGCAGACACTGGACCATCCGGACGATCCGGCGCAGGTACTGCAGGCGTTCAGCCAGGCCAACATGGTGTCACTGGAGCATCTGCGCGCCGACGCCGCCAGCCTGCCGCTGCAGGCCGCCATCGACCTGATCGAGCAGGCCACGCTGGTGCATGTCGTGGGGCTTCGCCGGTCGTATGCCGTGGCCGCTTACCTGGCTTACGCACTGAACCGGGTCGGCTGCCCGACGGTGCAGATCAACGGCCTGGGCGGCAGCATCCACGAGCAGGCCTCGATTGCCGGTGCCGGCCACCTCCTGATTGCCGTCAGCTTTCCGCCATACGCCGGCGACACCCTGCAGGTGTGCCAGCAACTGAGCCGGCGCGGCGTGAAGCGACTGGCCCTGACGAATTCCATTTTCAGCCCCATTGCGCAGGGCGCCGACCTGGTGCTGGAAGTCAACGATGCCGAACTGCTGGGCTTTCGCTCGCTGTGCGCCGCCATGAGCCTGGCGCAAACGCTGGCCATGGGTGTCGCCTTCAGCAAGCGCGGCAAGCAGCGCCTGGGTGCCGCCGAAACGTTTGAAACCATTCTTGAAGATATCGACTGCTAGTTATGAGACCTGTCATCCTGAGGCCCGAGGCGTTGACCGCCGCCGCGTTTGCGCCGTTTGGTGAGGTCATTGAAGCCCGCGACGGCGCACAGCGCCTGCAAATCAACCAGGGCCATGCCGAGCGTTACCACGACCTGGCCAGCGTCGATCTGGCTGGCCATGGCGCCAGGGCACTGATCAGCATCTTTCGCTCGCAACCGCGCCAGTTCCCGCTTTTCCTGAGCGTGCTCGAACGCCACCCGCTGGGCAGCCAGGCCTTTATGCCGCTGGCGGCCCTGCCCTATCTGGTGGTGGTGGCGCCCGGCATCCAAGTGCCTGATCTGCAGGGGCTGCGCTGCTTCATCGCTGCTCCCGGACAGGGCGTCAACTACGCGCGCGGCACCTGGCACCATCCGCTGCTGTCGCTGGAGGCGACCACTGATTTCCTGGTTGTCGACCGGGGCGGGCCGGGCGTCAACCTGGAAGAGCACGCCCTGCTCCACGAACACATCCGGGTTCTTGCACCGACTGATGAAGCGCACAGCCCATCCTGAATGTATGGAGCGCCTGGCCCCATGAATCCATCTGCTTTCAGCATAAAAAAGGTACTTTGCGCAAGTCCATCATGCGCAAGCAGCTATTTTTTTTATAGCGTCATCGCCGCTTGAATATGATTGTCAGCGCAGCCGGATCATGGGCGGCTGGCCGGCTTCGCTCACTTCCAGCAGCGCGCCGAAGGCCGACAGCATCGCCGGAAAATTCGCGTGGCCGTGCTCTTTCGGATCAAAGGTCGAGTCCAGCCGCAGAATCATCTGCCAGACGGCTTGCGGACTGACCCAGGCATCGCCCTGGGCCTGGGCCAGCAGACGAATCGCCCGTGTCAAGAGCCCGGCGGCGGCATCGTCGGCAAGCAACTCTGCCGATGGCGTGACTGCGCGGTCAGGTGAATGGAGGTTTTCCAGCAGCGCTTCGTAGTAATGGAAGGCATGGCAACTCTTGGCCCAATGGCGGTTGGTCGATTTGCGGGTGCCGATGCCGATCAGGGTACGGCCTGCCGCTTTCACCTTTTGCGACAAGGGCATGAAATCACTGTCGCCGCTGACGATGACGAGGGTGCCGACATGGTCAAAACGGCCAATGTCCTCCATCGCGTCAAGGCACAGCTTGATGTCGGCGCCGTTCTTGGCCGAGCCGCCCGGCGGAAACAGCTGGATCAGTTCGACCGCGCATTGCAGCAGCGCATCGCGGTAGCGGCTGAAATACTGCCAGTTGCAGAAGGCGCGGTTGATGGCGATCGGCCCGAAGGAAGCTGCCAGCTCGACCACGGCCTGGATGTCAATCAGCGGCTCCTGGACCCGAAAGCGGTTGTCCTGCTTGCTGTAGGCGCCCTCCTGGCGGGCTTCGCACAGGCTGGCGTGCAGGTTTTCAAAGTCCCAGTAAAGGGCTACCGAGGCTTGGGTTTCGCTGGCGCGCGGGTGCATGAATGCTCCTGGCAAAGCCGTGATGCTAACGCGCCGGCACGCTGGCACAGGGAAGGCAGTCGCACCGGGTCTGCACGGCGATAACCCCAGGCCTTCATGTCCATGAACAAAGCGGCCGGCGACTTGCCTGTTCGCCGCGTATTCTGCTATTTTTTTAACCGAGGAACGCCCCATGCCGCCACGCCTGGCCGCGCAAGACTTTGAACAGGAATTGCTGATTCTGTTTGATGCCTATGTCCACGGCACCCTGGACCGGCGCGGTTTTCTGGTGAAGGCGCAAAAGTTTGCCACGGCGGGGGTCACCGCCGTCGGCCTGCTGGCGGCGGTGAGCCCCAACTTTGCAGCGGGACAGCAGGTTCCGCAGGACGATGCGCGGCTCAAGACCGAGCGCCCGAGTGTTCCATCGCCCGCCGGCAATGGCAGCGTCAAGGGCTACCTGGCACGACCTGCCGGCGCAGGCACGGCCAGATTGCCCGCGGTGCTGGTGATCCACGAAAACCGGGGCCTGAACCCGCACATCGAAGACATTGCGCGGCGTCTGGCGCTGGACGGCTTCATGGCGTTTGCCCCTGATGCGCTGACGCCGCTGGGCGGTTATCCGGCCGACGAAGAAAAGGCCCGGACGCTTTTCGCCACGACTGGACCAGTCGAGGGCGATGGAGGATTTTTTGGCCGCCAGCCATTGGCTCAAGTCTCGACCCGACGCCACGGGCCAGCTGGGTGCGGTGGGCTTTTGCTACGGCGGCGGCATCGTGCACCAGCTGGCCGCGCGCCTGCCGGACCTGGGAGCGGCCGTGCCGTTTTACGGCAACACGCCCGCGCCCTCGGAAGCGGCCAAAGTCAAGGCGCCCCTGCTGGTCCACCTGGCGTCCATTGACGAGCGCATCAATGCCGCCTGGCCAGCTTATGAAGACGCTCTCAAGGCGGCAGGTGCCACGTCAGCGGTGCATCAATACGCCGGAACGCAGCATGGCTTCAACAACGACACCACGCCGCGCTGTGACGCTGCGGCGGCAGGGCTGGCGTGGGAGAAGCATGGCATTTTTCAAAACCAGCCTGAAAAATGGATGCGCAGCCCCTGCGCACCATGACGCAAGCGGCCCGCCAACCAGACACCGCGTACACGCGGCGCGCCAGATGGCTGGTTCTTGCCGGGGGCTGGCGATGCGTCCGCGTCCCAGTCGGCCGTGCTTGCCGGTGGCTGTTTTTGGGGCGTGCAGGCAGTTTTCCACTGCATACGCCGGGCGTGTTGAATGCCGCGTCGGGTTATGCCGGTGGCCAGTCAGAATCCGCGCGCTCTGAACGCGTCGTGTCGGGCCAGACCGGCCAAGCTGAATCGGTGCAGGTGAGCCAGGCCCAACTCACGCCGCTGAAGCCCTTCTAACCGGCCAAGGCGTTTCACCAGGACTACGCCACTCTGAAGCCGCATTCAGCCTGCAGCTCCACCTGCGACCGGCCGAAGATTGCCAGCCCGAAACAGATGGTGCCTGAGGTCTAGCGAGCGTTCCTGCACTGGTGGCCTCGCAGGCTGGAGCAGTTCCTAACGTCATTCCATTTCTAAATCCTTCCGAGATTAGGATCGAAGCCGCAGATGGTGCTGCAGCACGGCAAGGCGAAGCAACAACATATCGGCAGACTTTAGAAGTGGAATAAGCTGGTAAAGGGCACCGATCTGCACTGATCCTGAACCGTTTTGGAGCCCGTCCGCCCATGCACCATTGGCCCTTGCTTTTGCGAACCGAATGGACTGGCAGTGACTGGCTTGACGCTGGCCGTCCATGAAATGACACTCGGGAATCTTGATGAAACACCATTTTTATGCTTGCGCCGCAACCATTGCCTTGCTGGGTCTGTGGGCCTGCAGCGCCAGTCCGCAGATCGCGTCACACGCCCCCCAGTCCCCCGCCTCGCTACTGCCCCCCAAACTGGTGATCGCCCACCGGGGCGCCAGTGCCTTGCGCCCCGAACACACGCTGGAGGCATACGCCAGGGCGATCGACGACGGCGCCGATGCGATCGAACCCGATCTGGTCAGCACACAGGACGGCGTCCTGGTGGCACGGCATGAAAATGACATCTCCGCCACCACCAACGTTGCCGATAAGCCGGAATTTGCCGCGCGGCGTTCGACGAAGTTGATCGACAACGTCAGCACTACCGGCTGGTTCACCGAAGATTTCACGCTGGCCGAACTGCAGACGCTGCGCGCCCGCGAGCGCATTCCGCTGAACCGCCCGGCCAGCACGGACTTCAACGACCGGTTTGTGGTGCCGACGCTGCAGGCCGTGATCGACCTGGCCAAAATCAGGACACGGGAAGCCGGCCGGACAATTGCCATTTACCCCGAGCTCAAGCATCCAGGCTATTTCAGGTTGATCGGCCTGCCACTGGAACAACGGCTGGTCAATTCGCTGCATGCCAATGGTTATCAAGGCCACTCGGCGCCGGTGTTCATCCAGTCCTTCGAGGTGGCCAGCCTGAAAAAAATACGCGCGCTGACCGACTTGCGCAGTGTGCAACTGCTGGCTGGACGCGGCAGGCCCGAGGACTTTCGGGTGGCAGGCGATCTGCGCACTTTTGCCGACATCGGCAGCGTCGCCGGCCTTCGCGAAGTCGCCCGCTATGCCAATGGCATTGGACCCGACAAAAGCCTGGTGATTCCACGCGACACCAGAAACCGCATGGGCACACCGACATCGCTGGTGGCGGACGCGCATGCCGCCGGCCTGTTCGTGCACCCCTACACCTTTCGACCGGAGAATCCGTTCCTGCCGGCTGAACTGCGACAGGGCGATGCCGCATCGCCGAGCGAACATGGCGACTTGACCGCCGAGATCAGCGCCTTTCTGCGCGCCGGCGTCGATGGCTTCTTCACAGACGACCCGGCCACTGGCCGCGCAGCCCGTGATGCCTTTGCCAATCGCTGAACGCCTGAACTGGCGCGGCGGTCAGGCGGCAGGTTTAGCCTGGTAGGCCTTGCGATCGGCCAGAACTTTCTTCGCCGATGGCCGTTCGCCGATCAGCCGGATGTAGGGCTTGTAGTCAATGCCGGCCACCAGCAGCAGGTCTTCGCCAAACACCGCCCGGGTGGCCATCCCGACCAAGGGCAGGCTTGCAAAAGCGGCGCAGTCAGCTTGGGTGAACAGCTCGCCCGCCGCATAAGGCGAGAATTTCGCCAGCTTTTTGAAGGCCGGAATGTTTTTTTCGAGCTGCCTGCGCACCCGCGCCTGCGTGGCCTCACTGACCGTTCCTCCAAAGAACGCCTGGCCGTAGAGTTCTCGCGCGACGAGTTCCAGGTGCAGTTCAATGAAGGTGATAAGTTCGCGCACCTTGGCTGCGGCAAACGGGTCGGCAGGCAGCAATGGCGGTTCGGGATAAGCCGATTCGATGAATTCCATGATCGCCTGGCTCTCGCACAGGGAGCCTTCGGGGGTGCGCAGGAAAGGAACCTTTCCCAGCGGCGAAGCCTGCAGCGCCGCCTCGTCGGAAATGGGCAGCGTCACCACCTCTTCGTTGAACGGCACTTCTTTTTCAAGCAGCGCCAGCTTGACCTTGTTGTAGTAATTGGAAACGGGAAAGCCGCAAAGGGTAAGCATGAAATGGAGTCTCCTCAAATTGGGAATGCCAGTTTATGTGGAGTCTGGCCGGAGGCTTGCAACGGCTGCGACAACAGCGTGGCGGCAAGCTCATTCACCACCGCCGTGCCAGCGGGACCGTGTCAAACCACAGCAGGAAAGCCAGCGTTACCGCCATCAACCCGTCGATCCGGGCTATTGGATCACCCGATTTCATCCCGCAGGCGCTCAGGCCCCAAACCTTATTTCAACGCAAAGCCGTGGAAAGTGCATTGGCACAGCACAACAAAGCAATGACATGTCGAATTGATTTGAAAGTGCAACAACCCAGGCGCCTCGACTTGACACCTGCCGAAGGGCGGGAAAAGCCAGCGTCTGCCATTCCTGCGTGTCAGCGTCCCGATAATCAAGCGTTACAGGCCAGATCCCCCAGCCCGATTTTTTGACGACAGGAGTCATCCGTTTGCGAACACCCTTCTTTTTTGCCATCGCACTGTGCAGCCTTTTTTCAGCGCGTGCAGCCGAGCCGCTGTCGTCTGCGCCAGTACCTGCGCCGCATCCCCTGATTGGAAGCTGGTCCTGGACATTGCCAGGCAAGCCATGCACCGAGCAACTCCGTTACAGTGCCAATGGCATGCGTCAAAGCAGCAGCGGAGATGAAACGACCCAAGGCCATTACGAAGTAGCGGCCATTCCCAGCCTGATCGGCTTTTACCGCCTGACCGAAACCGTGACTGATGGCAACGGCAAACGAGATTGTTCGGGCGACCTGCACGAAGCGCCTGGCAAGGCGGTAACACGCTTCATCCAGTTTAGCCCCAGTAAAGACCAGCTGATCGTCTGCCGGGAAGAGTCGCTGAAGGCCTGTTTTGGCCCCTTGAAACACTTGCCTGGCTAGGAGCCAGGGCGGCAGAGGGCGTGCATGACAAAAAGTGGCCCCGCAGAGTACGGTTTTTGCTGAATTTGCAGGCCGATAGCCTGCTATTCAAAAAAGTCGATGAAAAATGGACTGGCGCGGCCGCTTTGCAACGCACGTCCTTTCTGCCGGCCAGGCTCCTCGGCTGCCCGCGTCCGGGCTGGCGGGCCTGCAACAGGCAAAAAGGTGTATTGCTGACAGCGGTGGTTTGTAAGGAACCGCCGACAGGCACCCTAATAGATGTTCCCGACAATCTCAGGGCTACAAGTAGCCAAAGATATGATCAAAATTTTTAACCAGAAATTGCTGGGCGCGAGCGTTGGTTCTCGCAGAGCACGACCTCGTAAATCCAGCCGCCGCCTGAATCACTCTTTACCTTATGTATCAAAACCTCCCTGCGCAGTCCCTTCCGATGCGCTACCTGGGCTTGGCTTATGCCCAGCGCATGACCGAAGCCCCAAAATGGCAGCGGTACGCGCTGGCGCTGGTTTTCTTCCTTGTCGCGCTTGCCGCACGGTTTGAACTGGTCAACGTGCTGCCTAACAAAGGTTTTCCCTTCCTGACCTTTTTCCCCGCCGTAATGCTGGCCACTTACCTGACGGGACTTGGTCCCGGGCTGCTGGCCTCTGGATTGAGCTTTCTGGCGGCTTGGCTCTTTTTCATCCAGCCGGACCGGTCTGTTTCACTGAACGGTGCCGACATGGTCGCGCTGTCCTTTTTCTCTGCCATCCTGCTCATCGACTGCCTGGTGATTCATTTCATGAAGTCGGCACTGGCACGCGTGAACCGTACTGAGCGGCAATTGCGCGAGTCAAGCCAGCGGCTGCGGCTGGTGCTGGACAACCTGTGCGTGTACGTCAGCATCCTCGACTTGAATGGAACATTGCAAGAGACTAATAAGGAAGCCTTGCTGGCTGCTGGGGCAAGCAGGGACGACATCCTCGGCCATCCCTTGTGGGAGGCGTCCTGGTGGGCCAGGGCTACCGGGCAGCAGCAGCATGTGCGCGCCGCCGTCGAGCGCGCATCAACCGGAGAAACCACGCGCTTCGACATCGAAGTGGAGCGTTCCGGAAAGACGTTCATGATTGATTTCCAGGTCGGTCCTCTGCGCGAAGGCAACGGACAGATCACGGCTCTGGTGGCCAGCGGGGTGGATGTGACTGACCGGGCGGTGGCCATGGCCGGGCTCCATGCCAGCCGCAAGGAGGCCGTCAGCACGGCCGAAGCAGCAGAGGCCGAGCGCCGTGTGCTCAATGCCACCTTCAACGCTGTGCCTGCCAGCATCATCGTGGCCGACGCAGAAGGCAGGATCGTGCGAATGAACGAGGCCACCGAAGATATCTGGGGTTTGGTGCCGTTCTCGGAGAATGTCGCCAGCTACAACGAATGGACGGGCTGGTGGGCCGATGGGTCGGCGCGGCACGGACAGCGGATACTGGCGCATGAATGGGGACTGGCGCGCTCACTGCGGGGCGAAACCTGCAATGACATCATCGAGATCCAGCCCTTTGGACGCCCGAACGAGAGGCGGTTCACCATGCTGTCGTCTGCGCCGGTTCTCGGTTCAGCCGGGCAGGTGGTCGGTGGCGTCGTGGCACAGGTTGACATCACGGACCGCATCCATGCCGAGAAGGCGCTGCGCGAACGGCAGCAGTTGCTCCGGAGCACCATGGACAACTTTCCGACCGTGATTGCCTACAAGGATATCGACGGCCGATTCCTGGACGTGAACCACAAGATGGAGAAGGTCCTGGGAATGCGCCGGGAGGCGATATGCGGCCTGACAATGCACGATTTGCTGCCTGCTGCCGATGCCGATGTGTTGCGTCAGCACGACCTGGAAGTGATGCAGACCCGGCAGGCCATCCAGACCGAAAAAGTCACCCCGCTCGACAGCGGCACGCTGCACCACATCGACACCAGTTTCCCCTTGATCGACATCGACGGAGGCGTCTACGGCACCGGCCATATCTCGCATGACATCACCGGCATCCGGCTTGCCGAAAATGCCCTGAACGCTGCCAATGAACAACTGCGCGAAGCCGACCGCCAGAAAGACGAGTTCCTGGCGACCTTGGCGCATGAACTGCGCAATCCGTTGGCGCCCATCCGCACCGCCGTCGAGGTGATACGGCTTCGCAACCCCGCTGACCAGGCGGTCCAGCGGGCGCGCACCATTATCGAGCGCCAGGTGCTGCATCTCACGCGTCTGGTAGACGATCTGCTCGACATCTCTCGAATTACGCGCGGCACTGTTCACCTGCAGCACGAAACGCTGGACCTGCGCGCCGTGGCGCAAAGCGCCATCGATTCAGTGCAATCCACGCTTGATGCCGCCGGGTTGACGCTAGCGCACCTGACCGGCCAGCCGCCCATTCCCGTTCGCGGCGATGTAACTCGGCTGGTCCAGTGCGTCATCAACCTGCTGACGAATGCCGTGAAATTCACACCGCCCGGCGGCAGCATCACCGTCCGGGTTGCCCAGGAAGGCCACACGGCCGCCATAGAGGTCAGCGACAACGGCAGTGGCATTCCGCGCGGCAGTCTGGAAAGAATCTTTGAGCTGTTCGTTCAGGAACGGCCCAGTGGCCTGCACGGCAACACCGGGCTGGGTATCGGTCTGGCGCTGACGCGCAAGCTGGTGCTGCTGCATGGCGGCAGCGTACAAGCCGACAGCGCCGGCCCCGGCCAGGGCAGTACTTTCCGAATCGAGTTGCCAGCCGATGGCGCCTCCGAGAGCGTTCCGGTGCCGGTGGCCAAAGCGCCCTCAGCCAATGGTGCCGGCATGCGCTTGCTGGTGGTGGAAGACAACCGAGATGCGGCCGACCTGCTGGCGGAAATGATGGCCATGATGGGCTTTCAAGTCACCGTGGCGTACACCGGCGAAACGGCGCTGGCCGCCATGGAACAAGACATGCCTGACGCGGTGCTGATGGACATCGGACTGCCAGACATGAACGGCTATGAGGTCTGCCGCCGACTGCGCCAGCTTCCAGTCGCAAGGCAGCCGGTAGCGATCGCCCTGACCGGATGGGGCAACGACAGCGACCGCGACCGGGCAACCGAGGCCGGTTTCAACGCTCACTTGACCAAGCCAGCTGAACCCGACCGGATCATTGTCCTGCTGCACGAGCTGCTCGCCGCAACGGCAGGCCATGCAACGCCATGATCTTGCTGTGTAAGTAAATCAGCTTTATATTTTCTTCCGCAGGAATTGAAAATGGAGGCCAAGCGATTGAATTTATAACAAGTTAAGCCTGGTAGACAATCAGTAAGCGGTTTACAAAGAGGAGAGTCAAATCTCTGAGAGGATTGAATCCCGAAGAAGTCCTCGACAGCCTGCCGTGCAAGCTGGTGATCGACCACAACGGCAAGTTTCTGGAGCCAATAAGCTCAGCCAATCCGTTGTTCCAGACGCTGCTGCGGGTGCTGGACACAGGGCCAAGCTGTCGGCATCGTATGAAACCTCGAATACCGGCGCACCTGGGTATAAAGATGTCAGCTTGCTGGAGGAAAAATTTCCCAAGCGCTGCCTTTGAGCCCGCAACTGGCCGCACCCCGGCGACTTCCAGTCGTGGCAATGTATGACATGCTGTTTTCCTGGACCTCCAGCGACACAGTGCGTCGCGAAATCCCGGTGGACAATTCGAAAGAATTATTTGGTTTTTTAAGGCTTGGGTGAACACGCGGAGCGCCAAATCCGCATGGTATCAATGCCGTAAAAACCCATGCGTTCAATGGGTCGGAGCAATAGATCAACAGGGTCAAGGAAAAATTAAATGGTGCTGGCGCGTGCCAAGATGAAGTCTATAAACGTCCTGGCAGCGAGGGTCTGGTGCCGATTGGGCATGTAGAGCATGAACAACTGGGTACCAAAAATACTCAGCCGGTATTCATGCAGCGCCGTCAGGACCTCGCCTGTTTTCACGGCATCCTGCACCACGTAATCGGGTACCAGTCCAACCCCCAGTCCGGCCAGTATGGCCTGTCGCAGGAAAGGGAAATGCTCGGAAATCAGCGTCGGTTCCAGCTCGACTTCATGCCTTTCTTGGCCCAGATAGGCCGAGACGCGCAGCTGCCGCCCCATTACCCCCGAAGTAATCAGAGGGGCGGTGCGCAACTGCTCTAGTTGGGTCGGCAGTCCATGCGCCTGCGCATAGGCGCGAGACGCGCAGATCAAGTAGTGCACAGGCCCGAGTTCGCGCGCCACCAGCGTCTGCGGCGGCTCGGGCATGACGCGGATCGCAATGTCCACCTCGTCGCGGATCAGATCATCGACGCGATTCTCGAACAACACATCCAGCACGATGCCGGGGTACAGCCGCTTGAAATCGATCAGCCAGTCCGCCATCACCATCTGGCCATAGCCACTGGGCACGCTCAGGCGCACCCGACCCTGCAGGCTCTGCCCCAGAGTGGACACAGTCTCCCGTGCGGCCAGCAGCTCGTTCTGGATGCTGCGGCCGTGCTGGTACAAGCGCAGCCCGACTTCAGTGGCTTCCACCCGACGCGTGGTGCGACGTACCAGCTGCACCCCGACCGAGCGCTCCAGCTGGTTCAGGTGGTAGCTGACGTTGGCGCGGGTCATCTTCAGCTTGCGCGCGGCCTGGCTGAGGTTGCCTGCATCCAGGATGTCTACCAACAAAGTTAATGATGTGAGGTCCATGATGGTTTTTGTCAAAATTAATTTGACAGTCTGTCAATATTTAATGTAATTGTCAAAACAAACTAGCCATATAACAATCATTGGCTTACTGGATTCCATCACGAGCCCTCAACTGGAGACGCGCTACATGAGCACCCACAGCCCTTCTTTCCCCGTCAAGACCGAGCGCCACGGCGACGTTCTGGTGGCGATTATTGACAACCCACCGGTCAACGCCTTGGGTGTGGACGTTCGCTGCGGCTTGGTCGCGGCTATCGATGCGGCCGAGGCCGATGGTGCCGTGGCAGCCGTGTTGATCGTCGGCGCCGGGCGCAATTTCATCGCTGGCGCCGACATTCGCGAATTCGGCAAGCCGCCTCAGCTGCCATCGTTGCCCGTAGTCTGCGCGCGCATCGAGAACTGTGGCAAGCCGGTGGTGGCTGCGATTCATGGTGCTGCGCTGGGCGGCGGTCTGGAAATCGCGCTCGCGGCACACTACCGGCTGGCCGTGGCCACCGCCAAGCTTGGCCTGCCCGAAGTGCAACTCGGCCTGCTTCCCGGTGCCGGTGGCACCCAGCGCGCGCCGCGACTGATCGGCGCAAAGGCCGCACTCGAGCTGATGCTCAGCGGCCGCCACGCGGACGCCAAGGAAGCGCTGGCGCTCGGCCTCATCGACCGCCACGGTGAAGGCGCCAATGCGCTGACCGAAGGCTTGGCCTATGCCAACGAACTCATCGCTGCCAAGGCGCCGATGCGGCGCACGCGCGAGGCCACCGCGCTGGCCGATGCCGTAGCAGCCCGCGCCGCCCTTGACGCCGCACGCGCCGACACCACCAGGAAAAGTCGCGGCCTGTTTTCGCCCATGAAAATCATCGACGCAGTCGAAGGCGCGCTCACCCTGCCGTTCGAAGAAGGCATGGCATTGGAGCGCCAGCTGTTCCTGCAATGTCTCGACAGCACGCAGCGCGCCGGCCTGATCCACGCCTTCTTCGCCGAGCGCGAAGTGCTCAAGGCACCCGAGACCAAGGCCGCCAAGCCGCGCCCGCTGGCATCGGCCGGCATCGTCGGCGGCGGCACCATGGGCGCAGGCATTGCGGTGGCGATGCTCGACGCGGGTATGCCGGTGACCATGATTGAGCGCGACGAACCCAGCCTGGCGCGCGGTCGCCAGCACGTCGAGAAGGTGTACGACGGCCGCATCAAGAAAGGCAGCATGACACACGAAGGCAAGGCAGCCGTTATGGCGCTCTTTTCGGGCTCCACGTCGTACGACGCCCTCGCACAGGTCGACATTGTGGTCGAGGCAGTGTTTGAGGACATGGCCGTCAAGAAGGCTGTGTTCGCCGAACTCGACCGCGTGTGCAAGCCAGGCGCCGTGCTCGCCACCAACACCTCCTACCTCGACATCGACGAGATCGCTGCCAGCGTCTTGCGTCCTCAGGACGTGGTGGGCCTGCACTTCTTCTCGCCGGCCAACATCATGAAGCTGCTTGAGATCGTGGTGCCCGCAAAGGTCAGCGCCGATGTGGTCGCCACCGGCTTCGAACTCGCCAAGAAGCTCAAGAAAGTGCCGGTGCGCGCCGGCGTGTGCGACGGCTTTATCGGCAACCGTATCCTGGCGGTGTACCGCCAGGCCGCCGACCACATGGTGGAAGACGGCGCCTCGCCCTACCAGATCGACGAAGCCGTGCGCAACTTTGGCTACCCCATGGGCCCGTTCCAGGTGGCCGACCTGGCCGGCGGTGACATCGGCTGGGCCACGCGCAAGCGCAAGGCCGCCAGCCGCAGTCCGAAGGCACGCTATGTGCAGGTGGCCGACCGCCTCTGCGAGCGCGGCTGGTTCGGCCAGAAGACGCAGCGCGGCTACTACCTGTATCCCGAAGGTGCGCGCATTGGTCAGCCCGACCCTGAAGTGCTGTCAATCATCGACACCGAGCGCCTGCGCGCGGGCGTCACGCCTCGCAGCTTCACCAACGAGGAAATCATGCGCCGCTATATGGCCGCGATGGTCAACGAGGGCGCCAACGTGGTGCACCAGCGGATCGCGCTGCGCCCGCTCGACGTGGATGTGACCTTTCTCTACGGCTACGGCTTTCCGCGCCACCGCGGAGGTCCGATGCAGTATGCAGACACCGTGGGCCTGCCCCAGGTGCTGGCCGACATCCGCGCCTTTGCCAAGGAAGACCCGTTGTTCTGGCAGCCCTCGCCGCTGCTGGTCAAACTGGCCGAACGCGGCAGCAATTTCGCCAGCCTGAACCAGTCCGAATAACCTCTCACCGGAAAAAAATCCATGCGTGAAGCCGTCATCGTTTCCACTGCCCGCACACCGCTCACCAAGGCGCACCGTGGCGAGTTCAACACCACGTCGGGCGCCGCGCTGGCGGCTTTCGCCGTGAAGGCCGCCGTCGAGCGCTCGGGGATCGACCCGGCGTTGATCGAGGACGCCATCCTCGGCTGCGGGTACCCCGAAGGCACGACCGGGCGCAACGTGGCGCGCCAGAGCATCATTCGCGCTGGCCTGCCCATCAGCATCGCCGGAACCACGGTGAACCGCTTTTGCGCTTCGGGCCTGCAGGCCATCGCAATGGCGGCGGGCCGCATCATCGTCGAGGGCGTGCCAGCCATGATCGCCGGTGGCGTGGAAAGCATCTCGGCGATCCGCACCCGCGAAGACGGCGATACCGGAATGGACCCCTGGATCGTTGCGCACAAGCCCGCGCTCTACCTGTCGATGATCGAGACCGCCGACACCGTCGCCCAGCGCTACGGCATCACGCGCGAGGCACAAGACCGCTTTTCGGCCGAGAGCCAGCGCAAAACCGAAGAAGCGCAGGTGGCCGGCCGCTACAAAGACGAGATCGTCGCTTGCACCACCACCATGGCCGTGACCGACAAGGCAACCAAGGGTGTAACCCGGCACGAAGTCACTGTGGATGCCGACAACTGCAACCGCCGCGGAACCACCTACGAAGGCCTGGCCAAGCTGGCGCCCGTCAATGGCCCGGACAAGTTCATCACCGCCGGCAACGCCTCGCAGCTGTCCGACGGCGCCTCCGCCTGTGTGCTGATGGAAGCCAAGGAGGCCGAGCGCCTCGGCCTCCAGCCCCTGGGCGCCTTCCGTGGTCTGGCAGTGGCCGGCTGCGAGCCAGATGAAATGGGTATAGGTCCGGTCTTCGCCGTGCCCAAGCTGCTGGCACGCCACGGCCTCAAGGTCGACGACATCGATCTGTGGGAACTCAACGAAGCTTTCGCTTCACAGGCGATCTACTGCCAGCAAAAACTCGGCATCCCACCAGAGCGCCTGAACGTGAACGGCGGCGCGATCTCGATAGGCCACCCATTCGGCATGACCGGCGCACGGCTCACGGGTCATGTTCTGCTGGAAGGGCGACGACGCGGCGCAAAATACGCGGTGGTAACCATGTGCATTGCTGGTGGCATGGGCGCGGCTGGCTTGTTTGAGATTTATTGAAACCTTGCGAGACAGAGAACAACATGGAACTGAACTTCACTCCTGAAGAAGAAGCTTTCCGCGCCGCAGTGCGCGACTTTCTGGCTGCCAAGCTGCCCGATCGCCTTTCCGCCAAGGTAGCCAGCGGCCAACACCTCGGCAAAGCCGACCTGCAGGAATGGCACGCCATCCTGAACGAGCGCGGCTGGCTCGCCAACCACTGGCCTGAGCAGTACGGTGGCCCCGGCTGGACGGCTATCGAGAAATTCATCTTCGAGAACGAATGCGCGCTCGCGCATGCCCCGCGCACCGTGCCGTTTGGCGTGAATATGCTCGGCCCGGTGCTCATCAAGTACGGCAACGAGGCGCAAAAGCGCTATTGGTTGCCGCGCATCCTTAACGGGGCGGACTGGTGGTGCCAAGGCTATTCGGAGCCCGGGGCGGGCTCCGACCTGGCAGCGGTGAAGACCTCGGCCATGCGCGGCGTCGACGCCCAGGGCGACCACTACATCGTCAACGGCCAAAAGACCTGGACCACATTGGGCCAGCACGCCAACATGATCTTCTGCCTGGTGCGCACCAACCGGGAGGCAAAAAAGCAAGAAGGCATCAGTTTCCTGCTGATCGACATGGAGACGCCCGGCGTTGAGGTGCGCCCCATCATCACGCTCGACGGCGAGCATGAAGTCAACGAGGTGTTCTTCTCGGACGTGCGCGTACCGGCCGACAACCTGGTGGGCGAAGAGAACAAGGGCTGGACCTGCGCCAAGTTCCTGCTGACCTACGAGCGCACCAACATCGCGGGCGTCGGTTTCTCGGTGGCCGCGCTGGAGCAACTCAAGGCCATCGCTGCAAAGCAGACAAAAAACGGCAAGCCGCTGGCCGAAGACCCGGCTTTTGCCGTCCGCATGGCGTGCGTCGAAATCGACCTCGAGAACATGAAGACCACCAACCTGCGGGTGATCGCGGCTGTGGCCGGGGGCGGCGTGCCGGGCGCCGAGAGCTCGATGCTCAAGATCCGTGGCACCGAGATCCGGCAAGAAATTTCGTCCCTGGCGCGGCGCGCCATGGGCCTTTATGCACGACCCTTCGTTGCTGAAGCGCTTGAAGACGGCTTCGACGGCGATCCGTTCGGCCCGGCCTTTGCCGCGTCGGTAGCAGCGCGCTACTTCAACAACCGCAAGCTGTCGATCTTCGGCGGCTCCAATGAAATCCAGAAAAACATCATCTCCAAGATGATCCTGGGCCTGTAAGGAAAGACCCGTCATGAACTTCGAACACACCGAAGACCGGCGCATGCTCGCCGACAGCCTGAACCGTTTCATCGCAGAGCAATACACCTTCGAAACGCGCGACCGCACCTCCAAGTCGGAGCATGGGTTCAGCAAAGAGATTTGGCAGCAGTTCGCCGAACTCGGCATCATCGGCGCGCTGTTCAGCGAGGCCGACGGCGGTTTTGGCGGCGCGGGCTTTGACCTTGCCGTTGTCTTCGAAGCGCTGGGCCGTGGCCTCGTGGTCGAGCCGCTACTTGGCGCCCTGATGGCCGGCGAGGCGATCAGCGCCGCCGGCAACGCTTCGCAAAAGCAGGTGCTAGCTGCGATCATCGACGGCACGACCCTCGCGGCCCTCGCGCACGACGAACCCGAAACACATTACGAGCGAACGCGCGTGCAGACAAAGGCCGAACGCCTTGGCGACGGCTGGGTGCTGAGCGGCGCCAAGGCCGTGGTGCCGCAGGGCGGGCAGGCAGACCTGTTCGTGATCACGGCCCGCACTTCAGGCAAGGTTGACGATGAAGCCGGCATCTCGCTGTTTCTCGTGCCGGCCCAGACGGCAGGTCTCACGGCACGCTCTTGCCCCGCCATCGACGGCGGCCGCGTCGCAGAACTCACGCTGAACGGCGTGCAGCTTGGCACCGAGGCACTGCTGGGTACCGAAGGACAGGGCCATGCCACGCTGGAGCGCGCCATCGGCCGTGGCGTGCTGGCACTGTGCGCGGAAAGCCTGGGCGCAATGGAGGCAGCCAAGGCGGCCACGCTGGAGTACTTGCGCACGCGCAAGCAGTTCGGCATCCTCATCGGCAGTTTCCAGGCGCTGCAACACCGCATGGCCGACCTCCTTCTCGAAATCGAACAGGCTCGCTCAGCCGTGATCAACGCTGCCGCCGCGCTCGCCGGGGACCGCCTGGCGCGAGAGCGCGCGCTGTCGGCCGCCAAGTTCAGCATCGGGCGCATCGGCACCCTGGTGGCGCAAGAGAGCATCCAGTTGCATGGTGGCATTGGCATGACCTGGGAGCTGCCGCTGTCCCACTACGCCAAGCGCCTGGTGATGATTGACCACCAGCTTGGCGATGAAGACCATCACCTGGAGCGCTTCATGGCGCTTGGCAAACAGATCGCGCAATAAGCGAAACAGTTCAATGGCACATGAATCAGACAAGAACGTTTTCACGATTTAAGTACTGAACATCCACTACAGGAGATTTCGATGCAGCACCATTTCACCGACCTTTCGCATTGCCACTTGCTGGTGCGCACAGCGCTCGCCCGCGGCGCACTCTGCCGACGTGACTGGCCAGCATGGGAATCGTTGGTGAAGCAATCCGGCGCGCAGATTGACTGAGATGGTGAACACCGTGAGCTCCCAAAATCCAAGCCTCACTACGTCAATTGCAGCGCTGCCGCCCTTTCGCAGTCTGTCTGATCTGGTACGCGAGCATGCGCGAAAGCGCCCGCAGGCCCCGGCTTTGTGCGATGCCGGGCAGACACTGGACTACGCCGCACTCGACTCGTTGATGGACCGTATTGCCGCGACCCTGCAGCGCGACGGGTTGCAACCTGGCGACGCCATCGCCCTGCTCGCCACGCCCTCAGTGCGTTATGCGGCCATTTTCCTCGGTGCGCTGCGGGCTGGTGTGGTGCCTGCGCCGATGGCGTCCTCGGTCACGGCGCCCAGTCTGGCAGCGATGCTGCATGATGCCAATGCACGCTACCTGTTTGCCGACACGGCAGGGGCCGCGCTGCTGCCGTCCCAGAGTGACAAGCAAACCGGCCAGGCCTTGGCCTGCGTTGCTCTTGACGACGCAGTCACTGGCCATCGTTTTGAGGATTGGCTCGCGGACCAGGGCACGCTGCCCCAGCCGGTCGAGGTGTCATTGCAGGACCCATTCAACATCATTTATTCCTCGGGCACCACTGGCACGCCCAAGGGCATCGTCCAGTCGCACGGCATGCGCTGGGCACACATCCTGCGCGGCCAATCCTACGACTACGGCGCTGACAGTGTGACGCTGCTGGCCACACCGCTGTATTCCAACACCACGCTCGTCTCTTTTATTCCCACGCTGGCTTGGGGGGGCTGCGTGCACCTGATGCACAAATTCGATGCGCTGGACTATTTGAAACTTGCCCAGCGCATCCGTGCAACGCACACCATGCTGGTACCAGTGCAGTACCAGCGCATCATGGCCCATCCGCGTTTCGCCGACTTTGATTTGTTGTCCTTCCGTTTCAAGTTTTGCACCAGCGCTCCGTTCCATGCCGTTTTGAAGGCCGACGTACTGGCCCGCTGGCCCGGAGGACTGGTCGAGTTCTACGGCATGACCGAGGGCGGCGGCACTTGCATCCTCAACGCGCACGAGCACCAGGACAAACTCCACACCGTGGGCCAACCAGCCCAGGGCAGCGACATCCGGTTGATTGACGAGGATGCGCGTGAGCTGCCACCGGGTTCCACCGGCGAGGTGGTCGGGCGTTCGGCCGGCATGATGACCGGTTACCACAACCAACCCGCCATGACACGCGAGGCCGAATGGTTCGACGACGCTGGCAAGCGCTTCATCCGCACAGGCGATGTGGGCCGCTTCGATGCCGATGGCTTTCTCACGCTGGTTGACCGCCGCAAGGACATGATCATCAGCGGAGGTTTCAACATCTACCCCAGCGACATCGAGTCCGAATTGCGTACCCATCCAGCGCTGCAGGACGTGGCGGTCATCGGTGTGCCCTCCGTGCAATGGGGCGAGACACCGGTGGCATTCGCCGTGCGGCGCGCAGGCAGCGCCGAGACAGCGGCGCAACTCATGGCCTGGTACAACGCGCGTGCCGGCAAAACGCAACGCTTGGCCGACCTGCGCATGCTGGACGATCTGCCGCGCAGTGTCATCGGCAAAGTGCTTAAACGCGAGCTGCGCGACCTGTACGATCTGTCCCCGGGCCATTCTCATGCATCCCAGGGTGCAACGAAGGAATGAACATGAACTCTCTGCACACCACGAACTACTGTCGGCAGCGTGTTGTCGTATCCGCAAAAAAGTCTACGCCATGAAAAACGCCGTCCTGATCCACCAGGAAGGCGCTGTGCGTATCCTGACCAACAACAACCCGACTGCGCGCAACGCGATCTCGCCAACGCTTTATGCCGAGCTGTCGGCGGCGCTCGCAGCAGCTGCTACCGATCCGTCAGTTGGCGCCGTAGTTTTTACCGGTGCCGGTAGTTTCTTCTGCTCTGGCGGCGACCTGAATTTGCTCGCAAAACGCCGCGAATTGCCTGTCGAGGAACGCCGGGAAAAACTCGAAGGCCTGCACGGTCTGATCCGTGCGATCCGCGATTGCAGCAAACCCGTGATCGCAGCGGTTGAGGGCGGCGCAGCAGGTGCGGGCGTGTCGATGGCCCTGGCCTGCGACATGCTGGTGGTGGCGCGCGACGCCTTCTTCTCGGTGGCCTATGTCAAAGTCGGACTCACGCCGGACGGTGGCGCAACTGCCTTTCTGTCAGAGTTCGTGTCGCGCCAGGTGCTGACCGAGATGTGCCTGACCGGCGAGCGCATACCGGCGGAGCGCCTGCATGCGCTGGGCGCGGTGAATCGGCTGACCGAGCACGGCGCCGCACTGGCCGAGGCCATTGCACTCGCCGAGCGGGTGGCGACTGGCCCCTTGAACGCCAGTGCACGCATCAAGTCACTGTGCCGCCAGGCGCACCGCGCGACGCTCGAAGAACAGTTAGACCTGGAAGCCGCCTACATGGTCCAAGCACAGACCGATGCGGAGGCCGCCGAGGGCATTGCCGCCTTTCTCGCCAAGCGGCCAGCCGACTTTCTCTCGCTGCGCCGCCCCAAGCCATACGCGGACTGAACTGGCGTTGCGGTCCCGCCTGCACCAATTGCAAAAGACGCAGATTTTTTTCTTTTTCTGGAGTTGCCATGTCCCTGCTGAATTCCTCGCTGCCGCTCGCCGGCGTGCGCGTTCTTGACCTGTCCCGTATCCTTGCCGGCCCTTGGTGCGGCATGGTGCTGGCCGACCTTGGCGCCGAGGTGATCAAAGTCGAACACCCCGGACGCGGCGACGACACGCGCGACTGGGGCTTGCGAGTGGGGAAGACCGAGACGGCCTACTTCAACAGCGTCAACCGCAACAAGCGCTCGGTCACGCTCGACCTGCAGACGCCCGAGGGCCAGCAGATCGGACGCGACCTCGCCAAGCAGTGCGACGTCGTGCTGCAGAACTTCAAGTTCGGCGGCATAGACAAGCTCGGCCTCGGCTACGCGCAGTTGAGCGCCGAGCAGCCTGGGCTCATCTACTGCTCCATCTCGGGCTACGACCGCACCGGGCCGGAAGCCGCGCGCCCCGGCTACGACCTGGTGGTGCAGGGCGAGACCGGGCTAATGGCACTCAACGGCGAGGCCCACCAGCCGCCGCTGAAATTCGGCGTCGCCGCGGTCGACCTGTTCACCGGCATGTATTCGGCGCAGGCCGTGCTGGCCGCGCTCTACCAGCGCGAAAAGACCGGCAAGGGCCGCCACATCGAGATGGCGCTGTTCGACTGCGGCCTGATGATCACTGCCTACTACGGGCTCGAAGCGCTGCTGATGGGCGAAGACCCGCCGCGCTACGGCAACAACCACCCATCCATCGTGCCCTACGGCGTGTTCGATGCGCAAGACGGGCCGCTGGTGATCACGGTAGGCAACAACGCCCAGTTCGCGCGCTTTTGCACCCACGTGATAGCGCGCCCCGACCTGGCGGCCGACGAACGCTTCAAGACCAACCTGCTGCGCGCCGCCAACCGCGATGCGCTGGTGCCCGAGATCAACCGCGAACTGGCCCGCCGCAAGCGCGCAGACCTGCTCGCCACGCTAGCCCAAGCGGGCATTCCGTGCGGCGAGGTGCTCGGCTTGCACGAGGCGCTGACCTCGCAGCGCGCCACCGACGCTGGCCTCGTGACCACGCAGCCCCACCCCGTGGCTGGCAGCGTCAAGGTGCTGGCCCCACCCTACCGCTTCGACGGCGAGCGCCTGCCGGTGCGCAGTGCGCCGCCTCAGCTGGGCGAGGGCACGCACGATGTACTGCAGTCGCTGCTCGGACTGTCAGACGAAAAAATTGCACAGCTCAGAACCAGTGGCGTGCTTTAAGAACTGCCTTCAGAGTTGCTCACGCCGTCCCTTCGCTTCAGCTTCACTCAGGAAAGGAACCCCATGGCATTCACTCCCCTCAAATCCCTGCAAGACTCTGCGGGCCGAGCGCTGCTAGCCCTGGCCTTGCCCCTGGTGGCCGGCGCTGCCTTTGCCCAGGCCTGGCCGGCCAAACCGATCACGCTCATCGTGCCCTTCCCGCCCGGCGGCCCGACCGACGTGGCAACACGCATCGTGGCGCAGAAAATGGCGATAGCCCTCAAGCAGCCGGTGCTGATCGACAACCGCAGCGGCGCGTCGGGCACCCTGGGCGCCGCCATCGCCGCCAAGGCCGCGCCCGACGGCTACACCTTCGTGATGTTGGCCACGCCCACCTTGCTGGCAGGGCATCTGTACGGCCCCACGAGCTACGACATCTTCAAGAACTTCACACCCGTGGGCACCGTGTACGACCTGCCGATCGTGCTGGTCGTCAACCCGAAAGTGCTCCCTGACGTAGCAGGCTTGCAGCAACTTATCGCCAAGGCCAAAACCGAAAACGGCCAGCGCAACTACACCACGGCAGGCGTCGGCAGCTTTGGCCACTTGACGACCGAGCAGCTCAAGAACATCGGCAAGTTCGACATGCAGCATGTGCCCTACCGAGGCAGCGCGCCCGCCGTGACCGACCTGATCGGCGGTCAGGTGCCGGTCATGTTCTCGGACCTCGTGGCCGTGATACCGCATATCCGATCGGGCACGCTGCGCCCGATCGCGGTCGGCTCGGCCACGCGCGTGAGCCTGCTGCCCGACGTGAAAACCGTGGCCGAGCAGGGCTTCCCCGGTTTTGACGCCACCTCGTGGGGTGGCATGCTGGCGCCGGCCGGCACGCCCAAGGCGGTAATCGAGCGCATGAGCGGAGAGCTCAAGGCAGCGCTGGCCGACAGGCAAGTGGCAGAAAAACTCGAAGACGTGGGGTCCTTCGCGGCCTACCGCACGCCCGAGCAAACGGCCGAGCGCATGCACCAGGACCACAAACGTTGGGGCAAGGTGATCCGCGACAACCACATCACCAACCAGTAAGCATCTCGCACAAATGACGTTTTTTATCCACCAATAAACAAGAGACAAAACCCATGACGACCTCCTTTTTTCGCCGCACCTTTCTACAGGCCGCCACTGCCGGACTGGCCTGCGCCGTACTACCCTCCGTGGCCCAGATGGCTTGGCCCAGCAAACCCATCAAGATCATCGTGCCCTATACGGCAGGAGGATTTACCGACCAGATGGCGCGACTGTTGGTGGTGGATTTGCAAAAGCAGCTGGGCCAGCCTGTGGTGATCGACAACAAGCCTGGGGCCAACAGCATCATTGGCGTAGATGCGGTTGCCAAGGCAGCCCCGGATGGGTACACCTTCGGTGTGGTGATTCCAGCCTTCACTGCCAATACCACGCTCTACCCCAAGCTGCCTTACAACCCACGTAAGGATTTGGTGGGTGTCTCCTTGCTGGGTGTTTCGCCACTGGTGGCTGCGGTTTCTAGCAATGCACCGTTCAAGAACACCAAGGAATTGGTGGCCTATGCCAAGGCCAATCCCGGCAAGGTCAGTTTCGCCTCTTCGGGAAGCGGTTCCGCCGCGCACCTGTCATCGGAGTTGCTCAAAACGCTGACCAAGACCTACATGGTGCACATCCCATACCGGGGATCCTCGCCCGCATTGACCGACCTGATGGGAGGCCAGGTGCAGCTTTTTCTGGACCCGCCGCCCAACCTGATCCAGCCCGCCAAGGCCGGGCGTATTCACCTCATCGGCGTAGCCAGCGAAAAACGCCTGCCCATTTTGCCCGACGTGCCCACCTTTGTGGAGCTGGGTATTGCGGGCATGCTGGGCAGCACCTGGGCCAGCATGATCGCACCAGCTGGCACACCGCGCGACATCGTCAAGCGCATGTCTGAGGCGGTCAACCACATCATTCACAGCGAAGAAACACGCGCCAAACTTGAAACAATGGGCACACTCGCCGAAGGCTCCACGCCAGAGGCCTGTGATGCGTTCATGGCTGCTGAAACCATCAAATGGGGCAAAGTGATCAAGGAAGCTGGTGTGACGCTGGACTAGGGCGTGTTAACGCTACCGAAGCACCTCGGCAATGAGTGCAACGGTAATAAAGGCAGCAAACATCTCATCATTCTTGTCGTAGCGAGTGAACACTCGACGCCAGGCCTTGAGCCGGCGGAACATGCGCTCGACCTCATTGCGCCATGAGCAGGGCGACTTCACCGGCCTCCTGCGGCCCGCTCATGGCCTCGATCAGCCTGCGCCCTTCAGGCGCATCGCCATCCTGCCCCGGTGTCAAGCTCCACGTGACAACGTCGCAGGCACCTGCGGCAACCAGATGAAGTTTGGTGGTCCAGCCGCCCCGGCTCTTGCCGATGGCCTAGGGACCGTTTTTTTTGGCGCTCCCATGCCGTCCGGATGCACCTTGATGATGGTCTAGTCCAGGCTGACCGCTTCAATGCGCACGCGCATCAGGCGCTCGCGCTGCAGTTTCTCGAACACCGTGCTCAGCACGCCTGCCTTGGCCCAGCGGCTCATGCGCGTGTAGATGGTGTGCCAGCAGCCGTAGTGGTTTGGCAGGGCGCGCCATTTGCAGCCATTGGCCGCGACGTACAAGATGGCGTTAACCACCTCAAAGCTGTCGAGCAAAACGTTGCCACGCTGGCGCGGCAAGAGCGGCGCGATCAGTTCGAATTGTTCACGAGTCAGTTGCATTCCTACATTTTTCCAGCAACGCCTCGGCTTGTCAATTTTGAGTTAACACGCCCTAGCAGGCCGCTGAAATACCTCAAGGCAAAGCCTGCAGGTTCTGCAGCCTCACTCGACAATCTGCAGCAGCCCTTTTTCTGACCCGATACAAACCCATTGAACCCATGCGCGGAGCCGATACCTTCACCGAAAGCCCTTTCACGCTGCACCGCCTGGAGGACTTTGTGCCGGCCGAGCATCCGCTGCGCCCAATACGCCAGATGGTCAACGAGGCGTTACTCAAGATGGATGGGCTGTTTGCCGGGATGTACGAGGTGGACACCAAAGGCGGGCGGCCCAGCATTGCGCCCGAGAAACTGCTGCGCGCCATGCTTCTCCAGGTGTTCTACAGCATCCGCTCAGATGCGTCAGCTCATGGAGCAGGTGCAGTACAACCTGCTGTACCGCTGGTTCATCGGCCTGGCAATGGAGGATGCGGTGTGGGTGCCTACGGTGTTCACGAAGAACCGCGAGCGCTTGCTTGAGTGGGTATTCCGTTTCATCGTGACCGCACATTCCGGCATCGTGACCGCAGATTCCGGTGATCGTGACCGATGCCCCAGCAGGCACGGTGTTGCGCATGTAAACCAACCCGTTGGGCCTGTAGCCTCTGACAGTTTGTCTGGAGCCACATGCCCACCCCCAGGATCAACATGCGCAAACTCAAAGACGCCCTGCGTCTCAAACTCGTTGGTGGGCAAAGCCACCAACAAATAGCCAGCGCCCTTGGCATCGCCAAAGGCAGTGTCACCAAATACTGCGCCCTGGCTGCGACGGCCGGCCTTGACTGGAGCGCCATCGAGGCCATGAGCGAGACCGATTTGGAGCACCGATTGTTCGGCGCCTCCCTGGTCGCCAACTATGCCCGCCCGGACTATGGCCGCATGCACCAGGAGCTGCGCCGCAAAGGCGTCACCGTCATGCTGCTGTGGCAGGAGTACAGCGCCCAAGTAAGCGATGAACACTGCGAGTCTTCGCCGCGCAAAGCCCTGCGCTACTCCCAGTTCAGCGAGAACTACCGCCAGTTTGCCAAGCGGCTCAAGCGCTCCATGCGCCAGACCCACCGCGCTGGCGAGAAGATGTTCATCGACTACGCCGGCCCCACCATCGCCCTGATGGAGCACGGCGTGGAGGTGGGCCGCGCCAACATCTTCGTGGCCGCTATGGCCGCCTCCGGCTACAGCTTTGCGCTGGCCACGCCGCGCCAGACAGCGGCTGACTGGCTCAATGGCACCGCTTGTGCGTTGACCTTCTTTGGTGGCGTGCCCCAGCTCATCATCCCCGACAACCCACGCGCCCTGGTCACCCAGGCCAACCGCTACGAGCCGCTTCTGAGCGACAGCGTCATGGACTTTGCCCGCCACTACGGCTGCTCGGTGCTGCCCGCGCGCGCCTACCACCCGCAGGACAAAGCCAAGGTCGAGTTGAGCGTACTTCTGGTCGAACGCTGGATACTGGCGTGCCTGCGCCACCAGCGCTTTGCCAGCGTGCAAGAAGTCAACGACGCCATGGCGCCGCTGCTCACGCGGCTGAACAACAAGCTGTTTCAAAAGCTCCCCGGCAGCCGCGCCAGCGCCTTTGCACAGCTCGATGCCCCGGCACTATCACCGCTGCCGACACAGCCCTGGGAGTGGGCCAGCTTCAAGACGGTGCGCGTTCACATCGACAGCCACATCGAGTTTGAAGGCCACCGCTACAGCGTGCCCCATGCCCTGGTGGGTTTGGCGCTGGAGCTACGCATCACCGCCCACGCCGTGGAGGTGCTGCACCGGGGCGAGCGGGTTGCCAGCCACATGCGCTGCGCCCACAAGGGCGGCTACACCACCACCGTTGAGCACTTGCCGCTGGCCCACCAGGCCCACGCCCAGTGGACGCCCCAGCGCCTCATCGCCTGGGGCGAGCGTATCGGGGTGGCCTGTGCGGGCGTGGTCTACCCAAGATGCTGGAGCGCCAGCGCCACCCCGAGCACGCCTACCGCGCCTGTCTTGGCCTGCTGTCCCTGTGCAAACGCTATGGCGAGGCCCGACTGGAGGCGGCTTGCGCCATCGCCCTGGGCCTGGGCACCAGCAAATACACGCATATCCGCGACATGCTGGCCAATGGGCGCGATCAGGTCCAGGCCAGCACCCCCGAGTGGAGTGCGCCCGCCCACGCCCATGTGCGTGGTCCCCACTACTACCAATGAAACAAACAAACAAAAAGGATTCCACCATGATGATGAACATCACCTTGAACCAACTGCGCAGCTTGCGCCTGGAAAGCATGGCCCAGGCACTGGAGCAGCAACTCCAAACCAGCGGCATCACTGCCATGAGCTTCGAAGAACGCTTGGGCCTTCTGGTTGACCGCGAAGTCCATGGCCGCCAGGACCGGCGCTGTGCGCGCCTACTCAAACTGGCCAAACTCAAATACCCCCAGGCCGCCATTGAAGACCTGGACAGCCGCACACGCGGCATAGAGCGCAGCGCCGTCATGAGTCTGGCCTTGGGCGAATGGGTGACCCAGGGCCACGCCGTGCTGATCACCGGGGCCACCGGAGCGGGCAAATCCTGGCTGGCCTGTGCCTTGGCGCAGCACGCTTGCAGGCGCGGCCAAAGCGCCTATTACCAGCGCGTACCGCGCCTGGGCGAGGAGCTGCGCATACGCCACGCCAACGGCACATTCACGCGTTGGCTGGAGACACTGAAGAACACGGATGTATTGCTATTGGACGACTGGGGCATGACGGCCATGGACGCGCAGACCCGAGCTGATTTGCTGGAGATCATTGATGACCGTGCCAACGCACGCGCGACCATTATTACCAGCCAGTTGCCTATCGAGCACTGGCACGAATGGATAGGCGACGCCACGATTGCTGACGCGATGCTCGACAGGCTGATGCAAAACAACCACCGCTTCACGCTCACGGGCGAGTCGATGCGCAAAAAGACCGCCACCAAAGCCAATATCAGCACAGCTGCGACCAACCCCGAGGGCGCATAGGCCCGCAGCCCTCGCCGAGGGGGTAATGCATGGGTACATGCACAACCGGGGGGGCCTGCCGGCGGCCCTGGCGGGGGCCTGAATTAACAAATTACAAACACCCAAAACCGAATACCAGGAAAGGTCAAAACCGCTCAAAAAACCAGCACCCTCTACAATTTAAACCGCGCAACACCATGCCCGGTCACGATCACCGGAATCTGCGGTCACGATGCCGAAATCACCGGTCAAGATCAACGGAATACGCAGGCACGGTTGCGCGCAGCATGCCGTCGCGACAGGTGGCGTTGGTGCGGTCCAGGTCGGCATCGTCAGGCAAGGTGTTCACGCGGCATAAACTGCCCTTGAATCGCTCTTGGCCTAGAAGGCAGTGTGCTCGCCTTGGGCCGTACCGTCACGCCTGCGTTCGCCCGCAATCACAAGTAGGCCTTTGTCCACGGTGATCGGAGCGCTGCCGGGTCCGCACCGGGCACCAGCGCCAGCGCCAGCGATTTCAATCGCATCCGGCGTGGTGCGACATTGATGACCGGGAAGGGTTGACGCGGCAATGCCCGGATACTGCCAACGCCAGCAGGCCGCAAAGCCTGCGCGTGGCTTTCGTGCAGGCAGTTGAGCTTGGAGAAAAGGTCGCCGCAAAGCGTCACTGTTCAATTCGTGAGAAGCAACTCCTTGGTTGCATTGGTGAAAACAACAGGGGACCGACAGCGCAGGTTTCGTTGCCAACTGCCGAATCAGGCAATGCAGCAGACACAACGCCCGGCCCGCGCATGCGCCAGCCAGCCAGCCAGTCCCTGACGGCGTCACGATTTTGGGGCAGTGAAAAAATTCATGCGGTTGGCACAAAGCGAGGCCAAGAAATCGCACGGTGGATGCGCTTGGTTTGCTGCAGCGCAAGTAACAATTTGCCAGCGCCAGAAGCCTTTTTCTGTCAGAAGCGCAGGAATCAGGATTCGGGCAGGCGGTGGGCCGATGCTTCTTCGGCGGTTTCGTAGGCAGCGCGCGGCTGGTCGCTGTGCGACACCCGGTAGCCGTCGGCCACATAGCCGGGTCCTTTCATCACCATCACGATGACGCAGCCAATGCCGACGGTCAGGACCATGGACCAATGGAAAATGATCACACCGCCGACCACGTAATCCATCATCTGAAGCCAGCGCGCCTCAGCGGCATCAGGAACCGGTTCGCCCAGCAAGTGCAACGCCACTAGGCAGAGCAAAGGCAGCGCCGTGCCCGCCAGGGCAATCAGCGGCAGCTTGCGCCACAGCCGCCATTCCAGACCACTGGCGGCGCGGTAGTGATGCGGAATTTTTTTAAACCAGTTCATGACATGCACCTGAAAACTCTTGACCAAGGTTGCGAGGTTAAGCCTTTGTCCTTTTTACGGTTTGTCCCGTCACAAAAAACCAGCCGTGCCCGCCAATCCACGCAAACGCTCGGTATCGAAGACCTTAGCGCACAAAAGTAACCCCGAAAAATCGCCTTATCAGCCGTGTGCATTGCCCCCAATTACTGTGGGCCACCCTGTGCATAACATTGTTCAAAAACCACGAAAGTCGCGCCAGCACTGGCTTGACGGGCGGTGCCTTTTAAATCACCAGACATTTCGCCGCCAGAAGGTCGAAAACCCCTTGTTTGCCTATGAAAACCTGCTCTTCAATTCCCTCGCAAACAGTCGGGCTGTTGGGGCCTTTGCGCTGCCGCCAACTGCAAATTGCCCGCGCATTCTGTACGCCAGCCTGTGGATAACAATGTTCACAACTCAAAAAAAACCGTATTGGTGCTGGCTTTGCGGATACTACCTGGCAATTCACCGGAACGCGGCCGTTGCCGGCTGATGCCATTTCGAACGGTTTGCGCCACAACTTTATTCTTTTGAAACGACCTGATGCGACTGTAGGATTTCGCCTCGAAGCGTCGTCGGAATGGAGGCCCAGTTTGTGGTGGATGGCTCTGGAAACAGCCATGAAAAAAGGCGCATAAAGCGCCCTTATTGTCATTCTGCCGGTACTGTTCGGCTTGGCTTCTTTACGGCCGGGCTATTGCACGCGGCGTTCGATTGTGATGTTCTCAACCTCTACCCGCCGGTTAGGCTCCAGGCACTTGATCAACGCGGGAAGCTGCCTTTCGGTGCAAGTCATGACCGGATCGGCTTCGCCCTTGCCCTGGGCCTTCAGCCGCGCAGCGCCAACGCCTTTGCTGGCCAGGTAGGTCTTGACAGCGACGGCACGGCGCTCGGACAGCTTCTGGTTGTAGGCACTGGAGCCAATTCGGTCGGTGTAGCCGGTGATGACGACGTCGTTGACCTCGGCATGGCGACCCAGCGCGCTGGCGATTTCGTCAAGCCGGGCCTGCGGCATGCGCAGCTCGGCGCTGTCGAAAGCGAACAGTTCGGTGGCCGACAAGGTGTACTTTTCAAACCGGGGCGCAGGGGGCGGCGGCGGCGGCGGCGGCGGCGGAGGTGCCACGGCCACGACCTGCCGGACCGGCTCGGCGGCGGCCATGCGCGGCGCGGGTGCCTGGCTCTTTGCGCCAAAACGGTAGATCAGGCCGACCGAGAACAGGTCGATGTGTCCCCGGTTGCCAATCGCATCGTTGATGCGATAACGCTCGGCTTCGGCACGCACGGCGAGCGACTCGCTCAAGGCATATTGCAGTCCCAGGCCGAGCTTGTAGTTGGTGTCGTTCTTGCGCGGGTTGGAATTGGCCACCTGGACGGCGCCCGTGCCCCTGAAGGAATCGCGCGCCTGCGCGTAATTCAGCCCGGCCCGGCCGAACACTGAAAACTTCTCGCTCAGGGGAACGGTGCCGACCAGGTCAAGGTTCAGGCCACGCAGCTTGATGCGCCCGTCGAGCGTTCCGGCTGGCACGGTGGTGGCGGTATAGCCGAAATTTCCGAGGTCGAAATAGCCGCCTTCAACCGCAAAGTTCCGGTTCAGCTGGTAACCGCCGAAAATCTTGTAACCGGTGGAGCGGTCGTCATCGACGAGGGTGCTGGCGCTGAAGCCGCTGCCCAACAGGCCTCGGTTGATCCGCTCGTCGTCGATGGTGGCGGCCGAGCGACCCACGTTGGCGCCGCCGTACCAGCCCGAGTCCTGGCCTTGGGCCATGGCGCCCGCGCAGGCAAGTGTCGCCAGCGCGGCCAGGCTGAGCGCACTTGTGACTTTAGTTAATTTCATGTTTTTCTCCAGACAGGATTTGAATCATTGGTCTTTTGCGTCTCACCGCTGCGCCAGGCGCACCTTGGGGCGAGAGGCCGGCGAAAACCATCGTCCCGCCGCCGGCCTTGGCACCGCAACCGGTCAAGGCAGGTTGATGCGTGTGTTCACCATGGTCACGCCGGAGATCAGGCTCAATGCACGGCCGTCAAGCACCGTGAGCTTGGCGTTCCCGGCGGTGGAGAAGGTCACGGCTTGCTGGGCAATGATGGTGCCCTTCATGAAACCGCCGCCGGCCCCATTGATGGTGGCCGAGGTGCCAACCTGCCAGAACACATTTTTCGCTTGAGCGCCGTTGGCCAGGATGACGCTGCGCGCGCCTGTCGGCCCGGCAATGCCGACCGTCAGCGAACTGCCCATCTGGAAGATGAAGACCGCATTCGGGTCGCCCTGCGCATCCAGCGTTAGGTCGCCCTGCGTCAGCTGGTAGGACGTGGCCGAGGTGTAGGTGCCGGGGGCCAGCGTCAGCAGGCCCAGTTCGCCGGCACCGGCATAAGCGCCAGGCGGCACGGCGACGAGCTGGTTATAGGCATTTTGCGCGGCGTCCAGGGCTGCGTCGGCAATCGCCTTGGTCGTGGCATTGCCGGGAGCCGGCGGATAGGTGTAGATGCTGCCGTTCACGGCACCATCGTTCAACGGCGTCACGGTGTAGACATTGCCGTTGGTGTCGTGAAGGCCTGTCACACCGGTCGATACTGCGGTGGTGCCGATGTCGCCGTTGATGACCGTGTCAATGCCTTGGTTGGTCATGCCGGCGGTGCCGCCATAACTGGCAAAGGTGCTGGCCGCGCCCAGAACGATGGCAGACGGAACGGGTGGCTGGGAGCAATTGACGGCGGTAAACGTCCACTGGTAACTTGCAGCCATCGGGTTGGCCGGATTGGCCAGGTCCTTGACACCATTCACACCGCCCTTGACCACAGCGGTGTAAGTCACCCCGGCAGTCAGCGGTGCCAAAGGCGTCAGTGTGGCCGTGCGGCCGGTGGCGTCGTCCAGCACCACGGATGATGCGGTCACGGGGGTCAGCGCCGGGCCGGTCAGGTTAAAGCTCGCAGCACTGACGGTGGCTGGGTCCATCTCAAGACCGGAGGGCACACTGAAAGTTGCACTGACGCTGGCATTCGTGCAGACGTTGGCGGCGTTGAACCCAGGCCGGGTGGAAAGCACCGAGACATTCGCGGGCGCAGTAGGCGCTGCGGTGGTGAAGGTCCAGACATGGTTGCTTGCCGCTGGCAGTGATGCCTGGTTGCCGCCCAGCTGGTTGCGCGCCAGGTCGGTCGCGGCACGGGTGACGGTGGCGGTGTAGGTCGTGCCCGCAGTCAGCGCGACCGATGGCTTGAAAAACGCGGTTTTTCTGGCCCCTGAATAGCTCACCGTTCCTGAAGGCGATACGCAAGGTGCGGCGCACGTCAGGGTGAAGCTGGCGGCGTTCAGGCTGCCCGGCGCCATGGCTTCGGTGAACACGGCGCTGATGGCGGTATTGGCCGGCACGCCGGTCAACGGACCCGGGTTTGTCGTGGCGGGAACCGTCAGGGAAACGCGGGGCCGCGTCGTGTCGGCGGTGATGCCGGTGGTAAAGCGCCAGACATAGGGGCTTGTCATGGCCAGGCCGCTGGCCAGGCTTTTTGCGTCGCTGATCGTAACCGTGTAGCGTGTGGAAGATGCCAGGATTGCGGTCGGGTCGAGTTCGAGGGTAGCCTGTTGCTGGCTCGCATCAAACGTCACGCTGCCTGCGGGAGCGACACAGGGCGCAGCGCAACTCAGGGTGAAAGCGCCACGGCCTGACAGCGACACCGGCTCGCTGAAGGCGGCGGTGATCAGGCTTTGGTTGATCGCGACACCGGTGGAATCATTCGCAGGCACTACGGCGGTGACTGAAGGTGCCACGGCGGCGGGCACCAGCGTGACGACCGCGTCGTCCGAACCCAGGATGGGGTCGCGTCCGCCGTCACCGCCGCCGCAGCCGGCCGCCAGGGAACTCAGCAGCAGCGCTGTCAGCCACGGGCGGTGGCTGGACTGGCTTGTGGGTTGTTTCATTTCTTGTTCCTGTCGGTGTGGGACGCGCAGGTCAGTTACGAAAATTCGCTACTTTTACGCGTTCTGGGCGCGATTATGGAATCGATACCAATGCAAAAGTAAATGTTAGAAAATGTCAGCGTCATGTCCTACAAATGATCAAACAATCAAATTTATCAAGAAATACAATTTGATAATTCAATCACTCACCGATGCCTGGCCGTTGTTGACTGAGAACCGCATACAGTCGATTCAAGGCGTCAACGCACTCCAGCACATCGCTGGATAACTTAATGGCGGATGGCGCTGCCTGCAGCCAGCAGCCAGCAGCCAGCAGCCAGCAGTTGACTGGCACATTGCCTCAGGCGTTCGGTCACGGCACAAAACAGAAGGTCCCAGTCTTCAGACGCAATGCCTGGTTGGCTGACCCCATGCCCGGTGCTGGCGATCAGGAGGCGGCCGGCTTCATTGGGGTGGCAGATCGAATGGTTCATGGTGCTTTGCTGGACGGTTGTTGCAGCGGCGCCCAGTGTCCCGTCAGTTCAGAAGGCACCAGATATTGAATCGCTCCATGAAAGCACTTGTAACTATTTACAGTGAATCTGTATGTTGGTTAGCGCACATCCCCCGACAATTTTCAACGGGCCGGGGCCTTGGCCGCCGATCCCAGCAGATCGTTGTAAGTCTGCTCGCTGGTGGCGTAGCAGCTGCAAGCGGCGGCTTCCAGTCCGATGCGGTCCAGTACGGTGATTTCACCCCGGTGGTACTCGATCAGTCCGCCCCGGTGCAGAGCACTGGCTGCGGCCGTGATGCCGACGCGGCGCATGCCCGGCATGTAGGCCAGAAAATCGTGCGTCAGGTGAAAGCGGTCCGAATGGGCGCGGTCCTGGCTCATCAGCAACCAGCGCGCCAGGCGCTGGCCGATCAGGTGAAAACGCAGGCAGGCCGCAGAGCTTGCCTGCTGCACCATGAGGACATACAGGTAGCGGTTCAGGCCACGCCGAAGGGCCGTGCTGTGCGCCAGTTCTCGTTTGAAAGGACCGGTGACGATGCGCTAGGCAGCGCCCGCCCCCTGGACCAGCGCATGCAAGGGCACGGTTTGTCACGCCCAGCACCAGTTGCGCGCCCAGCATGCCTTCACGGCCCACCATGCCCACTTCCACGCCCGGACTGCCGTCTACCAGGTAGTGCAACATTCGTTCTGTAATTTCCCCGACCATTGAAACTGAACCTGTTTGGAAGTTTCTGGTTTTGGGATTTTTCAATCAGGCCCCTGCCAGGCCGCCGGAGGCCCCCCCCCGATGGCACAGACTGGCAAGCCTGGACCGACATAGAAAGAACGTATTTCCATGGCCCAACGAACCCAACTCGATGCTAGCTGCCACCCGCTGCATGAAGCCTACGCCTGCCTGCTCGCCAATGGCCTGGACGGCGCCGGTGAAGCCTTGCGCATCCTGGTCAATGAAGCCTCCCGCATTGAGCGGGCCCAGCACCTTCAGGCCACGCCGTACGAGCGCTCGGCCCAGCGGGTCGATTACGCCAACGGCTACAAGGACAAGACTGTTTTGACCCGCATGGGCGAAGTCACCTTCGAAGTGCCGCAAGTGCGCTCTGGCGGGTTCTATCCCAGCGCCCTGGAGCGCGGCAGTCGCTCGGAGCAAGCCATGAATCTGGCGCTTGCCGAGATGTATGTGCAGGGCGTCTCCACCCGAAAAGTCATCGAAGTGTTGCAAAAGCTGGTGGGGCCCGAGGTGAGCATCTCCAGCACGCAAATCAGCCGTTGCACAGCGCTGCTGGACACGGGCTTGCACGCCTGGCGTACCCGGCCCCTGGATGAGACACCGTACGTGATTTTGGATGCGCGTTATGAGCGCGTGCGCGAGGCCGGCCGGGTAGTCGATTGTGCGGTTTTGGTGGCCATCGGCGTGACGGCTTCAGGCCACCGCCGGGTGTTGGGCGTGTCGGTGGCGCTGTCAGAAGCTGAGGTGCATTGGCGGGCCTTTCTGGACAGCCTGATTGAGCGCGGCCTGCGCGGGGTCAAGTTTCTCGCCAGTGACGACCATGCCGGTTTGAAGGCCGCGCGCAAGGCGATGTTTCCCGGTGTGCCCTGGCAGCGCTGCCAGTTTCACCTCCAACACAACGCACAGGGCTACGTCAGCCGGCTGGACCAGCGCACGCCGGTAGCGCGCCAAATACGCGGCATCTTCAATGCGAGCGATGCCATTGAGGCACAGCGACTGCTCAACGCGGCGCTCAAAGACTGGCAAGTCAGCCACCCGCAACTGGCCGCCTGGGCCGAGAAAAACCTGCCGGAGGGTTTTGCCGTCTTCGACTTGCCCGAGGCCCATCGGGTGCGCATGCGCACGACCAACGGCCTGGAGCGTTTGAACAAGGAGCTCAAGCGGCGTACCCGTGTCGCCACGTTGTTTCCTAACTCGGCCAGCTGCCTGCGCTTAATCAGCGCCTTGCTGGCCGAACAAGACGAGGAGTGGATGACCGCAAAAATCTACCTCTCCATGAAGCCCTGAGCATTGCCAATCACCAGTACCCAAGACCGAATCTCGGAAATTTACAGAAAAGAAGTTGCTTTATCGTCTACCAGTGCGACCAGCGAAATGTAGCCCTGCGTCGGGAAATAAACATGGCGGGTCGGTTTCCCGGGCTCGCACAGCACCTCGGACAGCACCAGTTCGACCGGCTCGCAAAGCGCCAGGAGGCGGCTGCGGTCAGCCACGGGAAGCAGTTCAATCAGGTGATTTTCAAAGGCATTTATGCAGGCTCTCGGGGTGTTGCAGACCCTTCCAGGAAAGGGGCAAATTCAAAGCCGCGCAGCTGACAAATGCAGTTCGATTCGGAGTGACCGAGCATGCCCTACGCCTACAAATTCTCACAAAAAACAGGCAACACAATGCTTAGATGGCAGATGTTCAGGAGGACGCCAGGTCAAGCCGAAAGTTTGGCCGACACTTTTTCCGGAAGCAGCCGGTCGTATTCCTTTTTGACCACTGCATAGCATTCACAGGTGCGTTTTTCAAGTCCGGGCCGGTCGAGGACCAGAATACGGCCACGCGAACAGCTGATCAAACCGGCTTTTTGCAGGCGCACTGCGCCTTCGGTCACGCCTTCGCGGCGAACACCGAGCATGTTGGCAATCAGCTCCTGCGTCTTACCAGCTCATTGCCCTTCAGGCGATCCAGGCTGAGCAGGAGCCAACGACACAGTTGCTGGTCCAGTGAGTGGTGGCGGTTGCACACGGCCGTCTGGGCCATTTGGGTGATCAGGGCCTGGGTGTAGCGCAGCAGCAGGTGCAACACCGGTATGCGCTTGAATTCTTCCTTGATTGCCGGCGCCTTGAGCCGGAAGCCGCGCCCGGCACTTTGCACCACTGCCCGGCTGGGCGTTGACTCGCCGCCCATGAAGAGCGAAATGCCGACGATGCCTTCATAACCCACCACGGCAATTTCAGCCGACGAGCCATTTTCCATGACGTACAGCAGCGAAACAATGGCAGTGGTCGGGAAATACACATGGCTGAGCGTGCTGACCGACTCTTACAGCACCTGGCCCAGCGGCATCTCGACAAACTCGAGCTGAGGCAGCCAGCGCAGCCATTCTGCATCCGGCAAGGCAGCAAGCAGCTGTTTTTTCTTAGGGTCGGGAGAAACAGGCATCAGGACTTCCAGGCTAAATCTGGCTCGATCTGCTACCTGCGCAGCGATCTCGCGTGAAGCCGGAGTTTAGCCAATACACGCCAACTCATATGTACGCTACCGAACAGAGTCGCCGCTTGAGAAACAGACTCATCCCACAGGTTGCGGGCCCATGCAGCCCACACCAGAAACGCCGCCAGCCCGGCGCCCCGTTTCAGCGCCGCATCAGGCGCCTGCCCAGCAGCACACCGGCAGCCGTGGCGCCCGCCAGCATGGCAATGGACGGTACAGGCAGGGCGCGCACCATGTTCACCGCGATATCCGCGGTACGCGGCGCCACCAGTTCGAGCCTGCGCTTCATCATCCTGGCGCCCAGATCGCCAAGTTGATCCTGCAGCAGGCGCTCGGCCTCGGGGAGGATCAGGGTTTCTTCGTCGGCCACATGGTGAATCACGTCGCGCATCAATTCCATGAACATGTCGTCATAGCGTGCGTCCTCGGGTTCCATATTGCGCAGCAGGGCAATCAACCGTTTCATCTCGGCATGTTCAGGAAGCACTTTCGTGATCGCCTCGTTGTCACTGACTTCACGAACAGCGGGATAGAAGATTTCCTCCTCCAGTTGGGCATGCACTTCCAGCGCCAGGCAGACAGTGTTGACCAATCCCCGTTTGACCAGCGGCTTGCTGGTGGTCCTGTACTGGTGAAAGGTAGCCATCGTGTGGGTATGGTCCAGCCTGATCATGTTGGTGGCATTGGGCATGAAGGCACTGGTGATGGAGTTCATGGGACGTCCTTTGTTAGCGATGTTGAATCCGTGAATTGACACGCCGCCCGTCAGCGGCAGCGCATGCGCCAGAGGCCGTCATGCGCCGCCGATTCCAACAATGACCTTGCCGCTGCCCTTGCAGGACGGACAGATCGCATCACCCACGCGGCCGGATCCGCCGCATTGGGGGCAAAGTCCTTCACCGGTCCCTGGCGTTCCTTCAGGCGCCTCGTCGCCCGGGTTCGCGCTACCCGAAGGCATGGGGACCGTGATACCTGAGCGATTGGGTGGCGAACTGCCGGACATGTCCAGCGAGGCGCCCGGGTCTTCCTCGCCCGCCACCGATTGGCTGTCGAGGTTGACATCGCAAGCGGGTTCAGCTGGAGTTTTCCGCGCTGGTCCTGAGACTTGGGTCATGCCGCCGGCGGGCGATGGAGCTTGTTTCTGTGTCATGCGTTTCCCCTGATGTTGCTGCGAATTCAATGGAGGCTTTCATGGCAGGCATGGGCCCCGTATCTGCATGGAAACAACATAGACGTTCAGGCGGTGCAACGCAGCCCACCAGCTTCGCGCCTTCGCGTAAGACAGTTCGTACAGCCGAGACGCAGCCGTTGGGACGACGGTGCCCAAGACGCGCTGGCGCACACCCTGGCGCAGTGCCGCTAGATGCCGACAGTGCCTCTGACATCTCAGTTTTTTAACCAAAACAGCATCCTGCGCAGGCAGCACGGGCAAAGCCAGCTATGCTTTTCAGAGCAACTCATGCCGACGCCTCTCGATCCTTCGCCGTCTTGCATGAACCCGCGCCGGCAGGCCGCAGGCCGCCTAACGTGAACCGGGCTTGACGGGCCGGGGGATTTTTTTCTGCTTGATCAGCCGGCTGGTCTCGATCTTGTCTTTTTTCACCTGGCGCTCGGCATCAAGCAGTTCCCCGGCGGCTGTCCAGCGGGCAAATTCCTCGGGCGTTTCCAGCGTCACGCGTCCGAGCGTGGCAGCGCGAAACTCGTAGATCACGATCTCGGCGGCTTTTTGCAGGTTGATGCGGCCCTTGGTCAAGACCGCGCCGCGCTTGCGGCCGATTTCCTCGAGCACCTGTTCGTCGGTGCTGCCCGGCACCAGGTCGAGCCGGTAGCGCGCCGCCAGCATGTCCGGGTAGTTGGGAATCAGGTAGTCGAGCAGTTCGAGCGCCACCTCTTCTTCTTCAAACGCATTGCGACCAATCGCGCCACTGGCGGCCAGGTTGTAGCCGCTCTTGGCGACGATGATGCGCGGCCACAGCATGCCGGGCGTGTCCCACAGGTAAAAGCCGTCGCCCAGCACCAGGCGCTGCTCGACCTTGGTGATGCCCGCCTCGTCGCCGGTCTTGGTCGCGCGCTTGCCGGTCAGCGTGTTGATCAGCGTCGATTTGCCGACGTTGGGAATGCCGCAGATCAGCACGCGCATCGGCTTGACCATGCTGCCGCGCGTCGGCGCGAGCGCGTGGCAGGCGTCGATCAGCGCCTTGGCCGGCGTGCTCATGCTGGCATCCAGGCCGATGGCGCGCGTGCCGGGCTGGCGGTTGTAGTGCGCCAGCCAGAGCGCGGTGCGCACCGGGTCGGCCAGGTCCTGCTTATTCAGCACCTTGAGCGCCGGTTTGGCGCCGGTCAGCCCGGCCAGCATCGGGTTGGCGCTGGAGCCGGGCAGGCGGGCGTCTAGCAGCTCGATCACCACATCAATTTCCTTGATGCGCTCTGCAATAGCTTTTTTGGTCAGGTGCATGTGACCGGGAAACCACTGGATGGCCATCGGGATGTTTCTTTCTTAGGTTGCGGGTGCAGGCAAGGCTGCGTGATTGCAGCCAAGGCGGCGGCAGGGCATTACACCGCCAGCCGCCCGGCACCGAACAGCGAATTGTCACCTGTTCACACGCAGGGCCGGGCGGCGGCCTGACGAGGCCGGACGAATAGGGGAAAATCCGGTACATGCCCTTACCCAATGCCCCTACCCGCCGCCCCAATAATCCCAACACCCGCCAGGCTGACAAAAAGGCCAACAACGACCTGCTGATTAAAGGCGTGCTGTGCGCCCTGATCGGGCTGGGCGTGCTGGTGTCGCCCCACTACATCACCTCGCCCGGCATGCAGGGCATCGTCGCCCAGACCTCGCTGGTCGGCTGGTTTGCGCTGGTGCTGGGATGCGCCTTCCTGGGGCTGTATGCCAAGCGGCGCCTGTCGGCGCAGGGCAAGCCCTGAACGCCCTTGCCCACTCAAGTCATGCCGGAGCCTGACAACCTGCAACTGCCTTCCAGCCGTGAGGACTGGCGCAGGCAGTTCAGTGCATTGCACCAGCGCGCGCTTGACGCCGGTGTGGCCCTGCGCGCTCCGCCGCCGGAACCCACGAGCTGCTGCGGACGCGGCTGCAATGGTTGCGTTTGGGAGGGTTTTTACAGCGCAGCGGCATATTGGCGGGAAGAGGCTTTGCTTCAGTTGCAAGGCATGCAGTAATCCGGCAGCTCAGCCGTGCACTGCCTCGCGAACCCGCACCTGCAGGTGCTCGGGCGACACATACAGCTGGCGATAGTCCTCGAACAGCATGCTGTCGCCCGCCTCGATCGCCTTTTGCGCCTCGACGGATTGCTGGCTCATGCCGGTGAAGCGTGCCAGTTGCTCGTCCGTCACGGGCAGGGTTTGCAGGGCGGCCTGGGTTGTCAGCGACCGCGCCTTGATGAACTGAACGAACGAGTTGTCGAAGTCCTGCGCCATGGCGGCCAGCACTCTGGCCGACGGCAGCGTGTCGGCATCCGCCAGGCCGATGCTGGCCGCGGCCAGCGCATCGCGGTAGGGCGTGCCGCCGTGGTCGGCATCGAGCGCAGCGGCAATCGGCGCGCACCCGGCCAGGATTTCCGCGCCCCATGCCGCCAGCGCTACCTCGCCGCCCTGGCGCTTGAGCTGCGCGCCGGGTTCGCGGCCACGCGCTGCCGTCTGATGCTGGTTATGGTTGATTTCAGCGATCTCGGCCGGCGTGTCGGGCGGGCTGTCTGACATCAGGCAGTGCAGCAGGAACACGTCGATAAAGCGCATCGTCTGCGCATTGATGCCCACCGGCTCGAACGGGTCCAGGTCCATCAGGCGCACCTCGATGTATTCAACGCCGCGCTCGCGCAGCGCGTGCAGCGGCCGCTCGCCAGCGCGGATCACGCGCTTGGGGCGAATCGTGCCGTAAAACTCGTTCTCGATCTGCAGCAGCGTGGTGGCCAGCTGGTTGTAGTCGCCGCCAGGGTTGCGGATGCCGACCTTTTCATAAGCCGGATAGGGCCGGCTCAGCGCGTCCTGCAACGACGCGGCATAGCCTTCCAGGCTGTTGTAGCTGACTGCCAGCGACGCCTGCGCATCGCTCTGGTAACCGAGCCGGCCCATGCGCAGCGAGGTGCCGTGCGGCATGTACATGGTGGTGTCGGTCAATTTCTGCAGTTCATGCTGGCGGCCGGCGACAAAAGTCGAGCACACCGCCGGCGAGGCGCCGAACAGGTAGAGCAGCAGGAAAGCATGGCGGCGGAAATTGCGGATCAGCGCAAAGTACTGCTCGCTGCTCACGCCAGGCAGCGACCAGTTGTAGTGAATGCCCGAGATGGTCTGCATGCGCCGGCCGTAGCGGTGCGACAGGCCCACGCGGTACACGCTCTTGGCGCGGCCGACGTTGGACGAGCCGAAGCGGGCAATCGGAATGGTTTCATCGGTCGGCAGGCCGCAGGGCATGCTCGAGACCCAGAGCATCTCGTCGCCATTTTCCTTTAGCGCCTGGTAGGTGAACTGGTGCAGCTGCGTGAGTTCTTCCAGCGCTGCTTCGGGGCTGGCATGGGCGCTGGTGACCAGTTCGACCTGCGACTCGCTGAAGTCGGTGGTGATGCTGGGATGCGTCAATGCCGATCCAAGGGCGGCAGGGTGCGGCGTCAGCGCCAGCGCGCCGCCGGGCTGGGCGCGCAGGCTTTCCTTTTCAAGACCCCGGCGCATGCCCTGGAGCTGCTGGGGAGTCATCGCCTTCAGGCGTTGTTGCAAAATTGCGTCGGCGCTGGCCTGCAATGGGGTCATACGGTGTTCTCTCGGATTCTTGGGATTGGCGTGGAAGTTATCACACGCCGGCGCTTTGCGCTGTCGCAGGCCGTTTGCCTGCACGGTCAGCGGGCGGGCGGGACGGGTTGCCGGCGGGATGCCGGAAATGACGCCAGAGCCGGCCTGGCAGCGCCTGCAAGTTAGCGCGCCGTCCAGAAAGGAGGCGCTTGGACAGGCACGGCTTGGAGGGACGAAAAAGTACAGGAGCCCGCCAGGCCTGGCGGCAAGCGCCAAGTCCAGCCACCCATACTGCTATTATTTCAATAGCCTACTATTCCCGTCCTTTGTGCGCAAACGGCATATTTGATTCATAAAACCGGCTCAGGCCAGCACGCGCAGCAGCCACTGCTGCAGGTCGGCCACTTCCTGCGGGCAGACCGAATGCTCCATCGGGTATTCATGCCATTCGACCGGATAGCCCAGCGCACTCAGCGCATCGCGTGTGGCCACGGCGCGCGGCAGCGCGACCACGCCGTCGCGCGAGCCATGGGCGAGGAAGATCGGCACGTCCTTGTTGGCGGCGCTGCCTTCAGCGGCGGTTTTTTCAGCCAGCGGCAAATAGCCCGACAGGCCTGCAATGCCGGCCAGCCGTTCAGTGTGGCGCAAGCCAGCCATCAACGCCATGGCGCAGCCTTGTGAAAAACCCGCGACAACAATGCGGTTGGACGGAATACCGCGCGTTTTTTCGTTGGCAACGATGGCTTCGATGGCAGCCTGGGTCTGGCGCATGCCGGCTTCGTCCTGGCGGCTGCCCAGGTCGGCGCCCAGGATGTCGTACCAGGCGGGCATGGTGTAGCCGCCGTTGATCGTCACCGGCATGTGCGGCGCGCTGGGAAACAAAAACCTCACCGGTCCGATGGCAGACAGGTCAAGCTGCTCGGCGATCGGCACGAAGTCGCGCCCGTCGGCACCCAGGCCGTGCAGGATGAGAATGGTGGCGACGGGGTCTTCGCCGCTTTGGGCTTCAATGATCTGAAGAGACATGCATTTGCCAATAAAAGGGAGGAAGAAAAACAAAAGCCAGGCAGCGCACAGCTGTCCGGACCACATCAAGGGCGGATTCTAGTGCGCCTTGAATTCCTTGAGCGCCTGGACCGCCTTCAGTCGGCTGGCCAGCGCCGCCTGCGTGTTGAGCGCGTCGTACCACAGCCGGTAACCGGCATCGCTCGGGTGCAGGCCATCGCGCGCATTGAGCTCGTCGGGCCGCTGCGCGAAGGGGTCATCGGCCCTGTCCTTGTACAGGTTCACATAAATTGCGCCGTGGTTTGCAGCGGCCTGACCCACCAGACGGTGCAGCGTCCGCGAGCGCTTCGCCATCAGCCACGACAGCGGCGCCATGAAAAACGGTGCATTGCCTACATTCCCAGGCGGCAGGATGACGACCAGCGGCGCGCGGGCTGCAGCCCGTTGTGCGACCCTGGCAATGTCCTGCGCCAGCGTTTCCTGACCGGTCATGCGAATCACATCGTTGCCACCACCCAGCACCAGAACCGCGTCAAAGCGCTCGTCGCCTTCCAGCTGGCGGGGAATGTCGGCAAACCGCGCGCCGTCCTGGGCGCGGTTGACAATGCGCAGGGCGGGGTGGTCCCGCGCAATCAGGCCGGCCACGCTGCTGGCGGCAGAAGACGCGCCGGTGCCTACCCCCGTGCTGTCACCGGCAATCAGCAGGCTGGCCGTGGCGCCGGCTGGCGCTGACTGGAGCGGCTCGCTCTGGCGCGCCAACGCGACGGATTGCTTGATGCGCCATGCTGCATGGCCTGCGGTGGCCGCAACAGCCAGCGCAGCGACCGTCCACAGCGCAAGAGGCAGACGGCGGGCACTGAAAAAACGTGAGGCCATGGCGGACGGCGCTGGAGGTTCAGCGGGATTTCAGCGGTTCAGCCAGGTGATGCTCAGTTGCAGCAGCGTGGCAAACGCGACCCACAGCAGGTAAGGAATGTTCACCAGCGCCACCCAGCGCGCTGGGCCCCAGATCGCCAGCATGGCCCAGACCAGGGTGCCCAGCACCAGCACGATGTCAAGGCTGGCGAGCAGGTTGTTGCGCAGGCCGAACTGGATCGGCGTGTAAGCGGCATTGAACAGCAGGTTCAGGATGAACGGCAGCAGTACCACAAAGGGCAGCCGCCGCCTGAGCGTTTGCACCAGCACAAACCCGAAACTGATGGCAATGACGATGTACAGCACCGTCCAGACCGGGCCGAACACCCAGGCTGGCGGCGCAAAGAAGGGTTTGGCGAGTTGCGCATACCAAGCGGCGCTGCTGGTGCTGTCCATGTCGATAAATTTTGGAGTGGGAACGCTGCGTTGTAACACCGGCGCCTGGCCGGGTCACGCCCTGGCCGCCCGGTGACCGGGTAGGACGCAAGCGCGAGTTGCAGCAACTTGAATCTGTTTGCAAAGCGGCTGCGTACTTTTCATAAGGCTTGCGGCATGATGTGATGACTGCATTTGCGGGGCCTGATTGAAAAGCGTCACCATGAAAAACAGCCAAGCTTTCTCGCATCTTTTTCTGGTCCGCCTGACAGGCTGGCTGGCCGCAGCCTTCATGCTGGTGGCGCCGGTGCCATCGTGGGCGCTGACAGCGGCCGAGGAGCAAGGCGTGCGCGCCGTGGTCGAGGCGCAACTGGCAGCGCTGGCGCGGGACGACGCCGCCACCGCGTTTTCGTTTGCGGCACCCAATGTGCGCGCCTCCGTCGGCACGGCCAGCCGTTTCATGGACATGGTGCGCAAAAGCTATCCGGCCATCTACCGCCCCGCTTCCACGGCCTTTCTCCAGCCCGAAGAGCACCACGGCCAGGTGATCCAGCGGGTTCAGCTGATGGATGATGATGGCAAGGCGTGGCTTGCGCTTTACAGCGTGCAGCGGCAAAAGGACAATACCTGGCGCATCACCGGCTGCCAGGTCATTCCCAACAAGGGCTGCATGGCCTGATTCTGTTTTTAGATCAATCGGAGATGTCGTTGCTTCGTCTTGCCGTGCTGCAACTCTGTCTGCGGCTTCGCGCCTGATCTTGTATTGACCTGGAACAGAATCACAGGGCAAATCCCCAGTGCTATATTTTCAATAGCTGCTGGCGCTTATGCATCTAGCGCGAACGCTTTTTTTGGCATATAAGTTCGCCGACTCCGTTCATCCAGCCGTACCTTGACCCGCCAGCCCCAGCCGCCGCGCCAGCCGGACCAGGTTGGCCCGGTGCAGGCCCAGTTCGCGTGCGGCCGCCGCCCAGTTGTGGCCATGGCACTCCAGGCTGGCTTGTATGCACTGGCGCTGGTGCGCCGCGGTCAAGGTGCGCAAATCAACGGGCGCCGCAGCGCTGGCATTGGGCGCATCCCTGGCTACCATCGGGACTGCTGCCGTCTCGCTTTCGGGCGCCAGCGAAAAGTCAAAATGTCTGGCGCGCAGGCTCACGATGCGCGGCCGTGGCGACTGGCCGGCCAGGGCTTTCAGCGCGCTGCGACTCACCAGGTGCTCCAGCTCGCGCACATTGCCGGGCCAGTCGTGCGCCAGCAGCGCAGCACGCGCGCTGGTGTCAAGCCGCAAACGCCCCAGCCCCAGCCCCAGCCCCAGCCGCGAATGGTTCTGCGCCAGAAAGTTGCCCGCCAGCAGCAGCACGTCCTGGCCGCGCTCGCGCAATGGGGGAACGACCAGTGGATAAACGCTGAGCCGGTGGTAAAAATCGGCGCGAAAACGCCTGAAGCGCACCCCGGTGGCCAGGTCGCGGTTGGTGGCGACAATCATACGCACATCGACCCGGTGCTCTCGGTCCGAGCCCAGGCGCTGCAGCTGCCCGCCCTGCAGCACGCGCAGCAGCTTGGCCTGCACCGCCAGCGGCAGCTCGGCCACTTCATCGAGGAACAGCGTGCCGCCATCGGCCAGCTCGAACTTGCCGCGCCGGTCGGCCACGGCGCCTGAAAACGCACCGCGCACATGGCCGAACAGCTCGCTTTCAACCAGCGTCTCGGGCAGCGCCGCGCAATTAAGGCTGATCAGCGGGCGCGCGGCGCGGCGGCATGCAGCGCCGCGCGCCACCAGTTCCTTTCCGACGCCGGTTTCGCATGGTGCGAGGCGCCAGCTGCCTTCACTGGAGAATTCATGCTGACCCCAGAACAACGCGCCATCGTCAAGTCCACCGTCCCCCTGCTGCAGACCGGCGGCGAGGCGCTGACCACTCTTTTCTACCGGATCATGCTGGCCGAGCATCCCGAGGCGCGGCCATTTTTCAACCAGGCGCACCAGGCCAACGGCGACCAGCTGCGCGCGCTGGTCAACGGCGTGCTGATGTATGCGCGCAACATCGACCGGCTGGACCAGCTCGGCGGGCTGGTCAACCAGATCATCCAGAAGCATGTCTCGCTGCAGATCGAGCCGGCGCATTACCCGGAGCATGCAGGCGAAGCGCAGGCACCACAGGCCCTTGGCCCGCTCAGCAGCGCGCAACTGGCTGAAGGGCTGCCGGATTCGCGCGATGCAAACGCCCACTTTTTGTGGCCCCAAGCCCTTCATGCGCCATGCCAAGAAGCAGCTGCGCGAGCTGGGCGTGCCTGAATCACGAACCCGCTACGAGTTTTCGGCCCCGCCAGCGCGCTGGAATGAAAAAATCGGGCAGAGGCGCCAAGCACTATTTTTTTAATAGCTGCCTGCGCCCGTCCTGCTTGCTTGAAAAGCCAATTTAGCCATGAAACCGAACAGCCCGGGTCAGCCAATGACCCTTGCCGCGAGGCTCAATACGTTCCAATGTAATCCTTCTTGCCCACTTCCACGCCGTTGTGGCGCAGGATGGCATAGGCCGTGGTGGTGTGGAAAAAGAAATGCGGCAGGCCGTAGTTGAAGATGTACGACTCGCCGGTGAAGCGCTTTTCCTTGGGCGTGCCGGCCTGCGTGACGATTTCGCGCGTGGCGGCTTCGTCAAACAATGCGGCATCCAGTCCCTCGATGAACGCCAGCACGGTGGCAATACGCGCCTGCAGGTCGGCAAAGGTCTGCTCGTCATCGGCCAGTTTCGGCACGTCCACGCCGGCCAGCCGGGCCGACACGCTCTTGGCAAAGTCGCTGGCGACCTGGACCTGGCGCAGCATCGGAAACATGTCAGGGGAAAGCCGCGCCTGCAGCAAGGCATTGGCGTCGATTTTTTTCGCGGCCACATGGGCTTCGGCCTTGGCCAGGACGCCGCTGAGGCCACCCAGCATCTGTTTGAAAACGGGAATCGAGGCGGTGTAGATCGCGGGGGTCATGGGTTCTTTCATTAGGGTATGTCAACGGGCTGCAGTTTGCCCTCTGTGGCAATTGCGCAAACCCCCGGCATTCTCGCCGGCATCGGCGCCAGGGCGCTGCGCTTGGCAAAATCGCGCGATGGGGCCCCTTCAGCCCAGCCGTCAACACCAACCTGGCCGCGCGTAAAAGCGTCCTGTCAGGCGCTTGAATCAGCCGGCCAGGACTTCGCTCTCCTGCGGCAAGCCGGCCCACAGCAGGGTTTCATCGGCGCCGGGCTCGTCACGCAGCGGGCGCAGGTCTGCATCCATCCACAGGTTGTGGGTGTTGCCGCACAGCGCCAGTCCGTAGCTGTCGGTTTCCCAGACCGGGCCGTACGCAAAAGAGCCGTCCAGGTTACGCAGGCCGCTGGCCGGTGACAGGCGCAAGCAGTGCAGGATCAATCCGGTCGACGGGCCCAGCGCGCTGCGCACGACAATGGCCAGATCGTTGTTTTTGCAGTTCATGTAAAACGTCCTTCGGTTTTTCAAATTACCACCGCTGCAAACACCCCTTGCCTGGCATGCCGAGGCGCCCATTCATTGACTTGCAATGAGTGAAGGCTCCGACAGACTGGCCGAGCGAGATAAGAGCAAACTGATGATTTTGTTAAAAACGCAACAATTAATTTAAATGCAAATTTTTAATAAATTTACAATTTATATTATCAGGTAGGACGTAACCTACAAAACACAAAGCCGTGAAGTTCTACAGTTTCATTCTTTTAGTTGAAATATCTACAATTTTCTTTGGATTTACAAACCCCTTCAAGACTGGGAAATTTCCCAGCAAACCGGTCATGTGATGAGTCTTCAGGACTGGTCAGGCAGTAATTCGAGTTACAAACGTAACACTGAATGGATGCGCGCTGATTCTTTCAGGCCTCCAACGCTTGTTGCCAGTCTAGCCACGCAGGTAGCGCTCCAGAATGGCCAGTTCGCTCGCCGTCGGAACGCCCTTGCCGGTGATGACTGCATAAATATTGCCAGCGAAACCCTCTTGCGGGTAATAGTTTTTGAACCCCCAGCCGAGCAGCATCTGGTTGAAGTAACCCGGTGCAAACGTGGCGTTGCCGCTGTCCACCAGCGCCGAGTTGACGCGCAGCGCCTGCTCTTCGGGGGCGCTGGTGAAGGACAGCACCGACAGTTTGTTCGGCGCCAGCTTGTCGGGGCCGGTCAGCTCGACCTTTCGGCCTTTGGCGTCCTCCCACCGGACCATCGGTTGGCCCTTTGAAAACGCCAGTTCGCAGGCGTGGCTGGCTTCTGTTTGGGACGCCTGAAATACCAGGCCACTGCTGTCTTTCGCTGCAATGCTGATGGCGGCAACGGCAAAGTAGCTGTCTTCGATGTTGTAGGGAACGCGGTTGACGGGGTTAGGCCGCACGTCGGCCTCCGGCACCGACTTCTTGCACCAAAAGCCAAAGGTTTCCGTCTGGTGCGCCGAACTTTTCCGGCCATTGGCCACACGCAGCACCGGCAGCGCCATGCGCCCCATGGCCGGGGTTTCCGTGTTGGTCCAGTTGAGCATTTCCATGGCATTGCCGGGGTTTGAGCCGTAGCCCGAGTCGGACACGGCGCGCACCACCTGGCCGCTGGCTGCCGGTGCGCCGAGCATGTAGTCGCTGTAGCCGTCGGCCATGTCCCATTTGCAGGCGCCGTAGCGGGCAATGATCGCCATGGCCGCGTCGTCCAGACTGGTGGATGCGTGGGCCACCGGATCGCTCAGCGAGAACACCTTGCGCGGCGGCGGCACCGGCAAGGAAAGCACTCCCATGCCGGTATAGCTCAGTATGGCTACCTGGTTTTCAGCCGGCATGTAGCTGAAGGAATCGTGTCCGTTCGGACCGGCTGGAATCGTCAGTACTTCCTTGCTGAGCTTGCCCCCGCCCTTGGCAGCCACTGCAAGGCGCACGGGCCGGGCCAAGTTGCCCCGGGCATACACCGTGATGGTGACGGGCGTGCCCGCGCGCGCATGACCCGGGCCGTCGTCGAACAGCATGGCTTGCGCAATGCCAGCCGACGCTTTCATGACGCCCGACACCAGCGGTTCAAGCGTTTTGTTCTGGTGCCAGCCGGCCACATGGGTCAAGGCATTGCTGCGTATCGGCCAGTGGTTGCCGGCCATCCAGCTGTACACCTCGACGCCGTTTTGCAACGCCAAATCGACCGTGTTCCGGAAGCTTTCGGCCCAGCGCGGGTCATCGACCGGCATGCCGACTTCACCCAGCGCGAGCTTCACGTCTTTCTCTCGCGCCCAGTCCACGGCCGACCTGATCCGCTCGCGTCCAGTGGTGCGGCTTATCGGCGCGGCCTGGGCACTGCCGAATTTCCGGGGGGACGATTCGATGTCCCAGTCGAAGGCTTGGCCGGTGCTGCGCCGGTCCAGATAGGTATGCACTTCATAAATCAGCCCGTCTCCTTTCAACGGATAGCCAGGATTTTTTGTCGCCAGGGTGGCTGCGCTGCTCCACTCGTTGCCAGCGACGTAAATGGGCGTTTCCTTGTCAATGGCGCGAATGGTGTCAATGGCAGCCTGCATGAACACCGGCAGGATCATCAGGTCGTCGCGGCCTCTTTTGCTTTCCACAAGACTGCCGCGCTCGGGCATTTCATGGGGCTCGTTCATCAGGCCGTAGCCCCCCAGCCCGGGATGGCCTTTCCACAGCGTCGTGGCGCGGCGCCATACATCGGCAAACAGCGCCGGCGTGAGGGTGGCACCCTTCTCCAGCGCAAAAATCCGCCGCTTTATCTGCGACCTGTCGGTCGTGTACGGCCTGAGCAAGGGATCAGGCGCCGCCTTCAGGCCGATGACCGCGCCATCGGGCTGGTAGATGAAGTCTGTGTAGCGCGCGTAGTTGTGCAGGTCGATGATGCAGCGGGTGCCTGACGCCGCATGGGCATCCAGCAATCCCGTGATGTAGGACGCATAGCCTGCATGAAAGGCGCCGGGTTCACCGATCAGCGACCGGGCTGTGGCATTCGCGACGGTGCCCGGCAGCATCGGCTGGAGAAGTTCCCACTGGATGGGCAGCCGGTTTTTGGTGAATCCGCAGGCAGCCAGGTAGGCCACGTCCGACTTTCGCGGGACGGTGAAGTGAATGTTGGGGGCGGAGCTGAGGCCGTGGCGCAGGCCGGGTATGGCCCATTCGAGGCCCGAGAGGTTGGCGCCCAGGGCAACCGGGATGACCGGGGGTGCTTTTGCGTCGGACGGTCTGGCCGCCTGCGCAGGCTGCCGGCCCCATAGGCCCAGGGCCGCCATGGCAGCGGCAGCCTGTGAAAATTCTCGCCTGTGCATTGATGTTTTCTCCATGGAAAATGGGTGTCTGGCTCTTTTCCATCCCGGCAAGACTGCAGGGACAATTTAGCGACTGATGAGCCACACCCTGTTTTTTAAGGGAAGACCGGACCCCCGTCAACCAGCGACCGGCCTATTGACACGCCCACCCGCCAAAGTCCCAAGGAGAGCCTCATCAAGTTTCGACAGCGTCAGTACGTCACACGCATCGTCTGGACCAGCAACATCACCCGTGCCGCCGGGCAGCGGCCCTGACTGAGCCAGACCGGCCAGGTCATTGCGCCCGGCTTTGGACAAGTGGCCTGGGTCCCTCTTGTCGTTGCACCACCCCGGCCAGCCACGCATCAATCAGCACCGGGTCATTCACCGTCCTGATCTGCTGATACGCGATTTCGGCTTCAGGAAATCGACGCCGCAAGAAGTTCAGCCATTGCTTGAGCCGGCCGGCGCGCGCGCGGGCATCGAGCCGCGTGCAGACGACATGCCAGAACTCGGCCAGCAAAGGCAGCAGTTCGGGCCAGTCGATCCCCGCTGTCGTCCCGCTTGCCGGGCCATTCATCGACGCCTTGATGGCCAGCCCCAGTCCCGGGTCGGTCACCACGCCACGGCCCAGCATCAGCGATTCGCAGCCCGACGCCTGGCGGCAGAGCCGCGCATCATCAACCGTCCAGATTTCGCCGTTGGCCACCACCGGAATGCGCACGGCGGCGCGAATGTCGGCAATGCGCTCCCAGTAGGCCGGCGGGCGGTAGGCCTGCGCCTTGGTGCGGGCATGCACCACCAGTTCATCGGCGCCGCCGCCGGCAATCGCCAGCGCGCATTCCACCGCGCGCGAATCGTCGTTGAAGCCCAGCCGCATCTTGGCAGACACCGGCATGTGCGCCGGCACGGCGCGGCGCACGGCGGCGACGATGGCGGCGATGGTGTCCGGCTCGTCGAGCAGCGCCGCGCCGCCGCCATGGCGGTTGACGATTTTTGCCGGACAGCCGAAATTCAGGTCGATGCCGGCCGGCCCGAGTTCGGCCAGCCGCCCGGCGTTCTCAGCCAGGCAAACTGGGTCAGACCCCAGCAGCTGGGCGCGAACCGGAACACCGGCCAGCGTGCGCCCGCCATTCAGCAGTTCGGGAACGATGCGGGTGAACACCCGCTCGGGCAGCAACTGGTCGGTGATACGGATGAATTCGGACACGCAGCGGTCAATGCCGCCGACCCGCGTCAAAATGTCGCGCAGCACGAAATCGAGCAGCCCTTCCATGGGCGCGAGCAGGATCATCGGGGCCGGGGCTGATGGCCTGGCAGGTCGCCCCACAGTCAAAAATTCATCGCTTTTCATAAGTCATTCCCGCGCAGGCGGGAGAGCCGGCAAGGCGCTGGTTTAAACCGCGCCCAGGCGCCAGAGCGATGTCACTTCGGCAGCGCGCGCCTTGTGCAGCGGGTTGCTGGTGTCGGCTGCCTTCGGGTGCTCGGGCTTGGCGTCGATGCGGCCCAGCACCTTCAGGCCGCTGGCCTTGATGGCAGCCAGCAATTCGGCGCGGGTGCGCAAACCCAGCTGCTCGGCAAAATTGGACAGGATCAGCCAGCCTTCGCCGCCGGGCGCCAAGTGAGCGGGAAGCCCCTTGAGGAAACCCAGCAGCATGCGGCTGCCTTCGTCGTACACCGCGCCTTCGAGCGGCGAGCCGGGGCGGGCCGGCAGCCACGGCGGGTTGCAGACGATGACCGACGCCAGCCCCTCGGGATACAAGTCGGCTTCCATGACCTTGACTGGGTTGGGCAGGCGCAGCCGGTAGATGTTTTCGCGCGCGCATTCGAGCGCACGCGGGTCGAGGTCGGTGGCGACGACCTGGTCCACTTCCGGGCGCAGCGCCAGCACGGCCGACAGCACGCCGGTGCCGGTGCCGATGTCGAAGGCCACAAATTTCGAGCCTGGACTGGCGGGCAAGGGGGCGTTGGCCACCAGGTCCACATATTCGCCGCGCACCGGCGAAAACACGCCGTAGTGCGGGTGGATGCGGTTGTTCGGCGCCTTGCCCAAGGCTGCAATTTCAACGCCCTTCTTGCGCCACTCGTGCGCGCTGATCACACCCATCAGTTCGCGCAGCGACGCCACGCTGGGCAGGGCCTCTTCGCCGGACGCACCCCAGGCTTCGGCACATGCCTGTTTGGCATCGGGTGCGCGGCGCAGGTCAACGCCATAGTCGGCGCCAAACTCGATCAGCACCATGCCCAGCACCCGCGCGCGCTGCGACTGGGACTGGCGGTGCAGGTGGAAATCCTGACCGGGCGGAACACCCGAAACAGCAGCAGCATCGGCTTTCTTCAGCGCGACCCGGGCCAGCTTGGACGCTTTCGGCGGCTTGTCAATGCGCCGGGCCAGCGCCTGCACCATCTGCCGGGCATTCTGGAAGTCACCGCGCCAGAGCAGGCCGGTTCCTTCGCAGGCCAGCCGGTAGGCAGTGTCGGCGGCCATGGTGTCGTCGGCCTCGACGATCCGCCGAGGCGGCGGCGCGCCGCGCTCGGAACGCCACAGTGCCGAATGCGCCACACCCGCTTCCTTCCATTCGATAAGGGTCAAGGCCGGGGCGGCTGATTCGGGAAGCGCGGTGGAGGTCACGGAAAAGAAGGTAGGCATGGGCAACGCAGTCAGAAAGGTCAGAAAGAAAGAGCACGTGTTTTAACAGATGGCCGGCGCTTTCCTGCCAAAAAACCCTCCCACCCACAGTTCTTGAGGAAAATAGAGCCGCAGCGCAGGCGGCACGGGCGCAAACAGCTATGAATACAGTAGCTAGGCGCCTGGGCGGCAGAAAGGACGTGCCCTGCAAAGCGGGCTCGCCGATTCATTTTCGCCATGCACGCCTTCTGCCGCCCAGGCGCCTAGCGAAACCGCCGACTGAGAAAGCGCGAACCCGCCAGACCGAATCGCCAGGGCTGTTCAACGGCTTTTGAAATGCCAATGCGCGGCCCGGCCACCACCTTCGCTTGCAGCCCCGGCGCGGCGGGGAACAGCGCAAATGGCGGTTCGCTCAGCCGCAGGCCGTTGAAACCGCAGTCAATCCCCAGCGCCTGCCCCAGCCGGCCAGGACCAGCGCAGAGCAGTCGAGTCTCGTCCAGGCCGCGCCGGGCGCGCATGCGCTCCAGTCCATCGGTGGGCTCGATGGCGCGCAGCAACACCCCGGCGCCGTGCCCGGCTTCGCGGCAGACAAGATTCATGCACCAGTGGATGCCGTAGGAGCGGTACACGTAGATGCAGGCAGGCGGGCCGAACATGGCCGCGTTGCGTTCGCTGGGGCCGCTGAAGCTGTGCGACGCCGGGTCTTCACCATCGTAGGCTTCGGTCTCGACAATGATGCCGCCCACCCCATCGACCAGCAGCCGCATGCCGATCAGCTGGCGTGCGACAGTTTCAGACGCGGCCAAAAAATCGATGCCTGCCATGAAATGGAATGGATTCAAGGCAATGGGTAAATGTTCCAAGGCAGTCCCCGACTAAAAATCCAGACAGAGCAAGAGCGCGCGATGCCAACCGGCATGGAGTGCCGGCACAACCCAAAAGCGACGGCCTAGGATTTGTCGCCCAGCTCATCGGGATTCCCAGGCACAAAGGCCAAAGTACTCCTACGCAGAGCTTGAATCCACGACTACAGTCAGACCGGACTCGCGGCATTTAAAGTTAAACCTTATCTCAAGGAGACAACAACATGCCCAGGTTCAACGCCTCGCCACCCAATGGCGACAGCCGCAAAATGCTCGAACAGCGGTCTCGCGAAGCCACACGCCCGGCGGCACCGGAACAACAAGGCAGCTGGCCATTTTCTGCCAACAAGCAGCCTTTTGCTGCCCACCAGGACGGACCGTCAGCGGCCCTTTCGGGTGGAGAAAAACCTTCGGATTGAGGCCCACAGGATGGGCGTTTCCGGATTCCAAAAAGTCCGCTTGCTAGCCATCGCCTGAAAGCAGGCCAAGGCTGCGCGGAACTCAATGCGCGCCCGGCTTCAAGCGCTTGAAGGCCGTGACTGCCAGCAGCACAAGGGCTCCGGCCACGATTCCCACGACAGCGTTGATGGCCAGTGGTGCCAGGGCGCCCAGCACCGCGCCAATTTCGTTGACATCGCTGGCCCACTGGGCAGCCATGTCAACGGCATGGCGCAGGAATGGGAATCCGTGGCTCAAAATGCCGCCGCCAACAAGAAACATCGCAGCAGTTCCGGCAATTGACAGGAATTTCATCAGCCATGGGGCGGAAAACAGGATGGCGCGTCCCAAGCCTTGGAGAAATCCGGTCCACGCCCCGGCGCCCGTCCGCTGGCTCAGGTACAGCCCGCCGTCATCAAGCTTGACAATGCCGGCCACCAATCCATAGACCCCGGCGGTCATGACCACGGCGATACCGCTTAAAACCACCAGCTGGGTGGTGAAAGGGCTGTCCTGCACCGTGCCGAGCGTGATGGCGATGATCTCCGCCGACAGGATGAAGTCTGTGCGGATCGCGCCCTTGATCTTGTCTTTTTCCACTTTACGCAGGTCCACCGCCGGATCGGCCAGCGCACTGACCCGCTTTTCATGCTCGGCAGCTTGCTCTGCGGGGCTATGCATGAATTTATGGGCCAGCTTTTCAAACCCTTCATAGCAAAGAAAAGCGCCGCCGACCATCAGCAACGGCGTCACCAGCCAAGGGGCAAATGCACTGATCGCCAGCGCCGCTGGCACCAGGATCGCCTTGTTGACGAAAGAGCCCTTGGCAACCGCCCAGACCACGGGCAATTCGCGCTCCGCCTTGACGCCTGCAACCTGCTGTGCATTCAGGGCCAGGTCGTCTCCAAGCACGCCAGCAGTTTTTTTGGCCGCCACCTTGGACAGCAGGGCCACATCGTCCAATACGCTGGCAATGTCATCGATCAGGGCAAGAAGACTGGTGGCCATGGGTTTTCAGGGCGTGCGGTGGCATGCCAGGGTTGGAAAAAAAAGACCTGGGAAATGGAGAAAAAACGTTACAGGATCATCTCCGGAAAAAAACCGCCATCAGGCGGTTTATTTCCGGGTAACCGCGCCCGGTCTTAATCAGCGCGCCGTCAGGCGGCCGAGAATGAATCCCAGCGCCAGTGCCATTCCAACGGCTTCGAGCGGCTTGTCCTGGATCCAGGATTTTGAAGACTCCACCGCACGCCCTGAAGCCTCGGAAACCCGCGTGGCATTTTCTGAAACACGGTCAGCCACATGGGTTGCACCGCTGGAAAGCCGATTGACCGCGTCATGCGCCACGCTGGTCACGCGTCCCACTGCGTCCAGGGCCGGGTCCACCATCTTGTCGATGGAACTGTGCAACGCCGAGCCTGCCGTTTCCACGCCGCGCTTGAGCGCACCGTTGTCAGTGGAGCCAGAGTTTTGATCACCAGGATATGAAGTCGAGTTTTCCATCTTGTTTCCTTTAAAAATTCAGCAGATTTTGACGCAGGCCGGCAGTCGATGCCGTACAGAAATTAAGCAATAAATGTTTCTAAGTTAATTTTAAGGGTCCCGGCGTTTCACCGCATGTACGGCGCCGCAGGAGGCCCTTGTAGGACAGGAAAGACAAACTCTGCCCGGCCGAAACTGAGCCTGGTTTGGGCCAATAATCCACAGATGACGCGTGGCACCACCGTGCCAGGTTGCGTTGATCACCGGAGAAACCAACATGCAACATTTTTCCAATGCCGCCTTTCTGCGCCATCCCGCAGGCGCTGCCCGCCACACCCTGCACCGCATGGGGCCGGGCGAGGAGGCCGAAGAAGACGAAGAAGGCCTGGAACTGCCGGTAAATCCCGACCAGGGAGCGCCGCTGATTCCGGACGAAGAAGGCGAGGTCACGGTACCGACCTGACGTGCGAACGGACGCGGAGGCTTTGCGTAGCATTGCCCCTTGCATGAAAGCGCCAGATTAAAAATAAGCGCTGATGAGCATCGTTGCCCCCGCATGGAAACGATGCTCTTACGATAAAAAGACGAGGTCCCTGATCACACGGATGAAGCTTACCTGGGGAAGATGATCTGCCAGTTCAGCCCGCAGCCTGCACAAGTCGGCGCTATTTGCATACCGTCCCCGCCACCGCCAAAGACGCGGTGAGGTCTGCCGCTGATCATTCCCGCGTGACCGCAGCACCTGCGACGCAAGGCGAGTTGTATGCATCAGTGGCGGCAAGTGCCATGGCGCAAACCGTTGACCCGTTTTGTGCATTTGCCGGGCTGGGAACGGTGATTCGTGCCTGGATTGAACGCCAGGCGCTGTACGAAGCCACGGGACGTCGCGCCGACCACCAGATACTGCAGTCGCAAACCGTCGGCCAACCTGCAGCAGCTCTGGCAACTCCAGCGGCTGGCGTCAGTCCACGGCCCGCTTGAGGCGCAACTCTTCGAGTTTCACACTGCCGAAATCAACCGTCTTCAGCGACGTCATTTCGCGTTTGAAACCGGCGGCATGTTCGCAAAACTCCAGCGCGCGCTCGTTGCCCAGCAGCACCCACAGGGTGACTTGCGTGCAGCCTTCATCCTTCAAGCCATCGCGGGCGCCGTCCCACAACTGCAGGCCCACGCCCTTTCTCCAGTGCTCGGGCGCCACATAAAGAGCCCAGATCTCGCCCACGGTGGAGCGAGTCTTCGGATCGCGAGAACGGTCGAAGCCGACGAAGCCGACGATCTGTTCGCCTTCCGTGGCCACCAGCACCTGCGGCTCGCTGTACTCGATCGCTTCGCGCCAGTAGGCCTGGCGCTTGTCCACCGTCATCTTGGCCAGGTAGTCCTCGGGCATCAAATCCTTGTAGGCGGCTTGCCAGGTAGCAACATGAATTTCGGCAATGGCTTTGGCATCACGGGCAACGGCAGGACGGACGGAATAGCTGGACATAGAAAAAATCGCTTGTGAAAGTCAGGGGAAGGCTGCGGGAGGCCGGATTGTCGCGCAATTCGAATCGGTGCCCAAAGGGATTGGGTTAAATTCAGCTTTTTGCCTTGCACCGCAATCTGTTCGTCCCAACACGCCATGCCAGAACGCAAACCGACTGCAATAGCACCGGCCGGCCCAGCCAGCCCGGTCTTCAATGCGCGTGTCGCAGGCGACGGCACAGGGTTTGAAGCGCCTGCGGCGCTGCCGCTGCTGCTCGCCGCCGAACAGGCCGGCGTGTGGCTGCGAGACAGTTCATGCCGCAACGGGACCTGCCGCACCTGCCTGTGCCGGCTGGTCAGCGGCCAGGTGGTGTACCGCATCGACTGGCCGGGCCTGAGCCGGGATGAAAAACGCGACGGCTTCATCCTGCCCTGCGTGGCGTATCCGGCATCCGATGTGGTGATTGAATCGATTTTCTAATCTTCAAGCACCTTCAGGCTAAGGCATGATTCCCCCATGAAGACGACCCGACTGCAATCCCTGGCGCGGCGACTTGCCGCACCCCTCCTGTTAGGCTGCGGCTTGCTGGCCACCGGCGCCCGTGCGGCCGCTGCCGCCCCGCCTTTTGAAGACACCATGGCCCAGCGCACGCTGGCCTGCACCGCCTGCCACGGCCCGCAAGGCCGCGCCGCACCCGACGGCTACTACCCGCGACTGGCCGGCAAGCCGGCAGGCTACCTGTACAACCAGCTGCTCAATTTCCGTGAAGGACGTCGCCATTACGGCCTGATGACCGGGCTGATCGATCCGCTAAGCGACGTCTACCTGCTGGAGATGGCGCAGTATTTCGCCAGCCTGGACGTGCCCTACCCTGCGCCGCTGCCACCCCAGGCGCCAGCGGCCGTGCTGCGCCGGGGCCAGCAGTTGGTGATGCAAGGCGACAGCGACCGCAGGCTGCCCGCGTGCATCCAGTGCCACGGCCAGGCCATGACCGGCGTGGTGCCTGCGGTGCCGGGCCTGCTCGGGCTGCCGCGCGACTACCTCAATGCGCAGCTGGGCGCCTGGAAGGCCGGCCAGCGCCGAGCCCATGCGCCCGACTGCATGCGGGACATCGTGTCCCGCCTGAGTCTGGAAGACATCAATGCGGTGGCCAGCTGGGTCGCTGCCCAGCCGCTGCCGGCCGATACCCATCCGGCCAGCGCACCGCCGGCCGCAGCGCCCGGCAACGACCCCTTGCGCTGTGGCAGTGCGCCGCTGCCGGTCGCCGACATGCCTGAAAAGAAAGCACAGAAATGAAGACCACCGCCCGATGGACACTGGGAATTGCGGTACTGGCCCTGGGCGCTGCCGCCGCCATCTGGGCGCTCAATGTGCAGGGCGAGTCCGATGTCAGGGCCACGGCGGCTTTTGCGCCCACCGACAGCCTGATCGCGCGCGGCGCCTACCTGGCGCGCGCAGGCAACTGCATGGCCTGCCATACGGCGCGTGGCGGCGCCAGCTACGCCGGCGGGCTGGGCATCCCGACGCCCTTCGGCACGGTGTTCACCTCCAACCTCACGCCCGATGCCAATACCGGCATCGGCAGCTGGTCGCCGGCGCATTTCTGGCGCGCCCTGCACAACGGCCGCTCCAAAAGCGGCCGCCTGCTGTACCCGGCCTTTCCGTACACCAGCTACACCCAGGTGACGCGCGAGGATTCGGAGGCGATCTTTGCCTACCTGCGCAGCCAGCCAGCGGTGAACCAGCCGAACCGGCCGCACACGCTTGGCTTTCCCTTCAGCTCGCAGGCCGCGCTGGCGGTCTGGCGCGCGCTGTACTTCAAGCCGGGCGTGTACCAGCCAGACGCTAGCCGCAATGCCGAATGGAACCGGGGCGCCTACCTGGCCAATGGCCTGGGCCACTGCAGCGCCTGCCATTCGCCGCGCAATGCACTGGGCGGGAGCCGCCAGAACCTGGCACTGGCCGGCGGGCTGATCCCGATGCAGAACTGGTACGCGCCGTCGCTGACCTCTGCGCACGAAGCCGGCGTTGGCGACTGGGACAAGGAGCGCGTCGTGCAACTGCTCCAGACCGGCGTGGCGCCGGGCGCCTCGGTCAGCGGACCGATGGCTGAGGTGGTGCTGCGCAGCACCCAGCACTTGACAGAGCAGGACCTGGGCGCCATGGCCACCTACCTCAAGGCGCTTCCCGGCGCTAGCCCGTTGCCTGAAAAAACCGCCCCGCCCCGCCCTGCCACGCCGTTCTTGGGCACCGAAAAATTTTCCAAACTTTATGCGCAGCATTGCGCACAGTGCCACGGCGATAAGGGCGAGGGCATTGCCAAGGCCTATCCGCCGCTGGCCGGCAACCGCGCGGTGACGATGGACGCCACCGACAACCTGGTGCAGATGGTGCTCAATGGCGGCTTTGCGCCAGCCACCAAAGGCAATCCGCGACCCTTTGGCATGCCGCCCTTCGTGCTGGTGCTCGACGACAGCGAAGTGGCCGGCCTGATCAGCCATATCCGCTCCTCGTGGGGCAACCAGGCAGGCGCTGTCACGCCGCTGGCAGTCAACCGGGTCCGGGCCAATCAGGCGCACTGAATGCGCCGGCAGCGCCGCCAGCCATGTCTATGGCAGCGCCGGCGGATCGGTCATGCGGTCGCGGTTGGCGAGCGCTGGAAAGCCCTTGAGCCAGACCACGGCCACCAGCAGCGTCCCGATACCGCCCGCGACCACCGATCCGACCGGCCCGAGCAGCGCCGCCGTGGCGCCGGATTCGAATTCGCCAAGCTGGTTAGACGCGCCAATGAACACCGAGTTGACCGCGCTGACCCGGCCGCGCATGTCGTTGGGTGTCTCGATCTGCACCAGCGTCTGGCGCACCACCACGCTGACCATGTCGGCGCCGCCGGACACCGCCAGCGCCACCAGCGACAGCACGAAATGGGTTGACAGGCCGAACACCAGCATGCACACGCCATACACCGCCACTGCCATCAGCATGGAGCGGCCGACGCGGCGCTCCAGCGGCCAGCGCGTCAGCGCCACCGACAGCACCAATGCGCCCGCCGCCGGCGCCCCGCGCAGCAAGCCCAGTCCCCAGGGGCCAACATGCAGGATGTCCTTGGCAAACATCGGCAGCAAGGCCGTGGCGCCGCCCAGCAGCACCGCGAACAGGTCCAGTGACACCGCACCCAGCAGCGCCTTGCGCTGCCAGACAAACTCGGCCCCGGCCAACAGCGTGCGCAGCGACACCGGCTCGCGCGGCGACGGCACATGGTCGTAGCGCACCAGCGCGACCAGTGCGCAACCTGTGGCAAACAGCAACGCGCTGGTCGCATACACCGCCGTGGCGCCGGCGACAAAAATCACGCCACCCAGCGCCGGTCCGCTGATCACGGCGGCCTGCATCCCGGCCGAGCTGAAAGCCATGGCGCGCGGCAGCATCACTGCCGGCACCAGCATCGGCGTCAGGGCCTGCTGCGCCGGCATCTGGAAGGCCCGGGCCACACCCAGCATCACCGACACGCCGAGCAGCAACTCGCGCGATACCCACCCCGCCGGAACGCCCCAGCCCTGCGTCGCTGACACCAGCAGCAGCGCCACGCCGCCCTGCATCAGCAGGCAGGCCGCCACGATATGCGCCCGGTTCAGCCGGTCGGCCACATGCCCGGCCACCAGCGTCAGCAGCAGCGCAGGCGAAAACTGGTACAGGCCGACCAGCCCCAGGTCCCAGGCGCTGCCGGTCAGCTCGTACATCTGCCAGCCGACCGCCACCATCAGCATCTGGTTGCCGGTGGTGCCGAACAGTCGGGAAAACCACATCCGCATGAAGGCCCGCTGGCGCGTGAGTTCGGCGAAGCTGTGGATGGGCATGGGGCGGGAGCTTACCAGCCGGCTCGCCCCCAAACCCGTTCAAGTCAGCATTCACGGCCACCTTTTGCTTTGTATTCAGTAGCTGTTCATGTTGGCTATGCTTGCGAAAAAGCCATTTCTTTTTTAAATATCAACCCAGTCCATCTTCAGCCGGGCTTGGCGGAACGTCAAAAACCACGCAGATCGCCCTGTCCGAAATGATTGACCGGACGCACCGGCCACGGATAAAGTTGCACTGATAATTCAAGCATCAACTTAATGGAGAAACGACATGGCCAAAGGTCAGCAGAACAACGACAAGATGGTTAAAAAGCCCAAGAAGGACAGCTCGCCGCCCAAGCTGGTGTCGCCCGACGCGGTTCGCCCGACTGTGGTGACGCAGGTGCCGGTGCGCGGCAAGTTGAAGAACAAATAAGCCCCGCATGGTGCTGCCCGCAGGTCCGTCCACAGCCCTTGCGCCAGAATCAGCCACGGCTGGCGGCCAGCCGGGCAATCCGCTGCACGGCGTCAAGCTGGAAACCATCGTCACCGCGCTGGCTGCCCACTACGGTTGGGAAGGCCTGGGACAGCGCATCAACATCCGCTGTTTCACCAGCGAACCCAGCGTGGCGTCGAGCCTGAAATTCCTGCGCAAGACGCCCTGGGCGCGCGAGAAGATCGAAAGCCTCTACCTTTTCATGCTGCGCGAGATCCGGCGCACCAGCCCGCCGGTTCACAACTTCCCCCCGCCCCGGCCTTGAATCCTGTCAAAGAAACCGCGTGCCCCGATACGCTGGCGCACATGCCTTTGCAGATACTCCATGCCGACGACAGCCTGCTGGTGCTGAGCAAGCCCTCCGGCCTGCTCAGCGTGCCCGGGCGCGGCGAGGACAAGCAGGACTGCCTGAGCCGCAGAGTGCAATCCCTTTACCCTGACGCGCTGGTCGTTCACCGGTTGGACATGGCCACCTCGGGCCTGATGCTGATGGCGCGCGGCGCTGCCATGCAGCGCGCCATCAGCCTGCTGTTCGAGCGCCGCGAGGTTCACAAGCGTTATGTGGCGCTGGTCGATGGCCGGCTGGCGCCCGCACCGACCGCTGACGGCTGGGGCCTGATCGACCAGCCGATCGCGCTGGACTGGCCGCGCCGCCCGCTGCGCATCATCGACACCGCCGGCAAGCCCAGCCAGACGCGCTGGCGCAGCCTGGCGTGTGATGACGCGGCCAGCCGCACGCGTGTCGAGCTGGAGCCCATCACCGGCCGCTCGCACCAGTTGCGGGTACACCTGCTGGCGCTGGGCCATCCAATCCTGGGCGATGCGCTGTATGCACCCGACGCGGTACGGATCCGGTCGCCGCGCCTGTTGCTGCATGCGACCGCGCTGGGCCTGGTTCATCCGGCAACCGGCGCCCTGCTGTCGTTTGAAAGCCCGCCCGATTTTTAACCGTTCCGGCATTCGTGCCTGCGTGCCGGAACACCTGGCGCTACCATGCGCTTCATGACGATTTCACACCTTTTCATCCTGACCGGCGCATCGCGCGGCATGGGCCTGTCCATGGCGCGCCAGCTGCTCGTGCCAGGCCACACGCTGCTGTGTATCTCGCGCAGCGAATCGCCTGCGCTTGTGCAGCCTGCCCAACAGGCCGGCGCCACGCTGCTGCAGTGGTGCCACGACCTGGCCGAAAGCAGCGCGCTTGGCCCACGGCTTGAAGTCTGGCTGCGCGAACAAGGCAGCACGTCCTGGCGCAGCGCATCCTTGATCAACAACGCCGGCGTCATTGCCCGCGTTGGTCCGTTGAGCCAGGCCGATCCAGACAATCTGGCGCATGCACTGCGCGTTGGGCTGGAGGCACCCATGCTGCTGACATCAGCCTTCCTGCGCGCCACCGACGGCTGGAAGGCCGAACGCAGGGTGCTCAACATCTCGTCGGGCCTGGGCCGCAGGCCGATGGCGTCGCAGGCCGCCTATTGCGCGGCCAAGGCCGGCATGGACCATTTCAGCCGATGCCTGGCGCTGGAAGAAGCGCTCAAGGAAAATGGCGCAAGAATCTGCTCCCTCGCGCCCGGCGTCATCGACACCGAGATGCAGCTCGAGCTGCGCAGTGCCGATAAGGCCGCCTTTCCCGACCGGGACAGTTTTGCACGGCTCAAGACCAGCGGCCAGCTGACCTCGCCTGACGAAGCTGCTCGGCGCGTGCTCGCCTGCCTGGCGCGGCCGGATTTTGGCGCGCAGCCGGTTGCCGACGTGCGCGACTGAAAACAGGTCAATACACTTCGGGCACGACGATATCCAGCGGCACCGGCTGGCGCACATAGTCGTCATGGCGAACCCGCTCGGGCAGCACCACGGGCGCATGCTCGGTTTCCAGGTAGGGCATTTGCGCCAGCAGATGGTGGATGCAGTTCAGCCGGGCCTTTTTTTTGTCATCGGCCTGCACTACCCACCACGGTGCTTCGGCAATGTTCGTGCGCTCCAGCATGACTTCCTTGGCCTTGGTGTACGCCTCCCAGCGGCGGCGCGACTCCAGGTCCATGGGGCTGAGTTTCCACTGCTTGAGCGGGTCGTGGATGCGGCCCAGGAAGCGCAGGTTCTGCTCGTCGTCGGAAATCGAAAACCAGTACTTGATGATCTGCACGCCCGAGCGCACCAGCATCTTTTCAAACTCCGGCACGGTGCGGAAAAACTCCTCGTACTGCGAATCGGTGCAAAAGCCCATCACCCGCTCGACGCCGGCGCGGTTGTACCAACTGCGGTCAAACAGCACCAATTCACCAGCGGCAGGCAGATGCGCCACGTAGCGCTGAAAGTACCACTGGCTGCGCTCGCGGTCATTGGGCGCGGGCAGCGCGGCGACCCGGCAAACCCTTGGATTGAGGCGCTGGGTGATGCGCTTGATGACGCCGCCCTTGCCGGCGGCATCGCGCCCTTCAAACAAGATGACCACCTTGTGGCCGCTGGCAATCACCCAGTCCTGCAGCTTGACCAGCTCGCCCTGCAGGCGAAACAGCTCGCGAAAATAATTGCGTCGGCGCTCCTTGTCCTGCGCGCCTGCACTGACGTCTTCTTCGCCAGTCAGTTGCGCCACCGTCTGGTCCTCCAGTTCCATTTCCAGCTCTTCGTCATAGCTGTCGATCAGGTCGTGGCGGATTCGCCGCATCACCTCTTCGTCAATTGAATTCATGGCGCACTCCGGAACACTGCAAGTTGATTGAACTTGCCAGCGTAGCAATGTGATGTTTCAGTTTGATGAAAAGGTTAAAACGCTTGCGCAAAAAGAGAACGCGGAGTGAACAAAAGGGAATTTTGCTACTTTTTATATAGCGTTAAATTTATATGCATCATGCGCAAAACGCTGTTTTCATACCTAAACAGTAGCCGTGGATGTGTCAGTCGGCTTTCAGGATCTGGTAAATCTCGTCCTTGCGTTCGAGCCGTTTTTTCTTCAGCACTTCCAGCACATCATCAGCTATGGGCGTCTTGCCCTGCTCATACTGGGTGATCGCTAGGTTATCGGCATCGTAATGTTCGCAAAGGCTTGAAAAATGCGCGTCGAGGGCCTTGAGCTGCTTCATTTTTTCAAGGTATTCGGGAAACTCATGCGCCAGATCGTGGTTCAACAATTCCATGACAGCTCCTTTAGGAACAAGATTTCAGGTGCCTTCATCGCGCACCACCAGCACGGGCAGGTGGGCATGTGACAACACTTGGGCCGTGACACTGCCAAGCACCAGTTTTTCCAGGCCCCGGCGGCCGTGCGAACCCATCACCAGCAGGTCGGCGTCCAGGGTTTCGGCAGCCTCCAGGATGGTCTGGTAAACCGAATGGCCTTCGACGACCGAGCCATTGACAAGCATTCCCTGGGCTTCAAAAACCTCTCGCGCTGAGACGATGGCTTCATTCGCTTCCAACGTGGCAACACGCAGGTAGTCCGATTGGCCGGAGTAAATATCAGCGCCCATGCCGGTGAACGCATAACAGTCGATGACGTGGATCAGCGTTACTGAACTCCTGAACGCACACGCAATGGCCCGTGCCTTGTGGACCGCGTGATGGGCGGCGGCGGAGCCGTCGACGGGAACAAGAATGTGCTTGAACATAGGGCCGATTCCTTGACTTGCAAAAAAATTCAGTGGCCTGGTCTGGTGCCCTGGAACACCCACTGCACCCGCTCAGGGTTCAATTCGAACGCCTTTCCAGAAAGCGACATGCCCCCGGATATTGTCGGCCCCGGGCTTTGGATCGGGGTAATACCAGGCGGCATCGGTGTTCATTTCGCCGTTGACCAGCAGCGAGTAATAGCTGGCCTGCCCTTTCCAGGAGCACATGGTGTGGTGGTTGCTGAACGTCACATGGTCGCGGTTGAGCGAGTCTTCGGGGAAATAATGGTTGCCTTCAAGCACCACGGTGTTGTCGCTTTGGGCAATGACAGCGTCATTCCAGATGGCCTTCATATCTAACCTTCCTGATTTTGAATTAATGGTTGCCGAAGGCTGGCGGAATTGTTTTTGCGTGTTTCCAGCATCGACTTTGCCAACCATGTGCTTGCTTGTAACAGCAAGGCAGCTGGCGCGGCGTAGGATAAGGTGAAATTTGCAAACAATCATTTCTTGCCTGTCAAAACATCATTTCCTGATAGCGCATCCACTTTGACACAGGCGGCGCCGACTGCAAGACAGGTTCCGGTTTGCGACAAAATCATCTTACCCTTTCATGCCTGGACTTCCCATGACTTCTCCCTTGCCCGATATTGAACTGTCCGAAGAACTGATCCGCAGGTTCGACACGCTCGGTCCACGCTACACCTCCTACCCGACCGCTGACCGATTCCACGCCGGATTCGACGAGCAGTCGTACCAGGGCCATCTTGCGCAGCGCGCCGGCAAGCCTGGCAACCCGCCGCTGTCGATCTATGTGCACCTGCCGTTTTGCGAATCGCTGTGCTACTTTTGCGCCTGCAACAAGATCATCACCAAGGAGCATGGCCGGGTCGCCGAATACCTGCGCTACCTCGACAAGGAAATGGCGCTGGTCGCCGCGCAGATCGGCCCCGACCGCAAGGCGGTGCAGCTGCACCTGGGCGGCGGCACACCGACTTTTTTCAGCGCTGACGAACTCGGCCAGCTGATGGCCATGCTGCGCCGGCATTTCGACTTCACGCCCGATGCCGAACTGGGCGTTGAAATTGACCCGCGCACCGTCGGCGAAGGCACGCTGGCGATGCTGGCCGGGCTGGGGTTCAACCGCAACAGCTTTGGCGTGCAGGACTTTGACCCGGCGGTGCAGCAGGCCGTGAACCGCATCCAGCCGCTGGAAATGGTGGAAAAAGCCGTCGCGGAAAGCCGCAAGGCCAACTTCCAGTCGATCAATGCCGACCTGATCTACGGCCTGCCCAAGCAGACGCTGGCGAGCTTCGGCCACACACTCGACAGCCTGATCCGCATCGCGCCCGACCGCATTGCGCTGTACAACTACGCACACCTGCCCCAGCGCTTCAAGGCCCAGCGGCTGATCAACGACAGCGACCTGCCGTCGGCCGAGGAGCGGCTGCAGATTTTCCTGATGTCGATGCAGCGCCTGCTGGACGCCGGCTACGTGTACATCGGGCTCGACCATTTCTCCAAGCCCGACGACGAACTGAACAAGGCGCGGCTGGACAAAAGCCTGCACCGCAATTTCCAGGGCTACACCACCCGGGCCGAATGCGACCTGATCGGCTTTGGCGTGTCGGCCATCAGCAAGGTCGGCAACTCCTACAGCCAGTCGGTGCGCACCGTTAATGCCTACTACGAGCGGCTCGACCAAAACCGCCTGCCGCTTGAGAAGGGCTTTGAGTTGAGCGCGGACGACGTGCTCAGGCACGCGGTCATCATGACGCTGATGTGCAGCGCACCGGTGGAATTCGAGGCCATCAACAGCGGCCACGGCATTGACTTCAAGCACTACTTTGCGCACGAGCTGACGCTCCTCAAGCCGTATGAAGAGGCGGGGCTGATCACGATCGACCCTGACGCCATCCGCGTCACCCCGAAAGGCCGGCTGTTTGTTCGCGCCAGTGGCATGGTGTTCGACAGCTACCTGACCCAGCCGACCACTGCGGCGTATTCCAAGCTGATCTGATCGGTCCGGGGCCGGCCAAAAGGCTGTTCCAATAGGCGGTTTAACGCAAAAACTCCCGGATGCCTGTCAGGCGTGTCGGGAATTGCCACCCGAGAACGATTCCCATGGCCATCAAAGCCACCATTCACAAAGCCCAACTGCAGATCGCCGACATGGACCGCGGCATTTATGGCGACCACAACGTCATCATTGCCCGCCATCCGTCCGAAACCGACGAACGCATGATGATTCGCCTGCTGGCTTTCGCGCTGAACGTGCAGGGCGACGACAAGCGCGGCAACCTCGAATTCGCCAAGGACCTGTGGGATGTGGACGAGCCGGCGCTCTGGCACAAGGACTACACCGACGCGGTGCTGCACTGGATCGATGTAGGCCAGCCGGACGACAAGCGCCTGATGCGCGCCGCCGGCCGGGCCGAACGGGTCACGGTGATCAGCTTTTCCAGCAGCACGCCGGTCTGGTGGAAAGGCATTGAAAGCAAGCTGACCCGCGCGGCCAACCTGATCGTCTGGCAGATTGAAGCCACACAAAGCCAGGCGCTGGCCAAGCTGGCCGAACGCGGCATGCAGTTGCAGATCACGATTCAGGACGGCACGGTCTGGATGAGCACCGGCAGCGAGTCGGTGGAAATCACGCCGCGCCGCCTGACCGCCGGCGGCTAGGGCCGTTTCACGGGTTAACGGGGCTACCGGGACTGGTGCGGCCGTTCTGCCTGCGGCCCGCCGTTGGTCCCCTGTTCATCGGCCTTGTAGGCCGGCAGCCGGGCGCCGCAATGAAAGCAGCAATTGGCATCGGCCGCATGGCCCTCGGTCAGGCATTCGTGGCAGGTGCGGGTGGTGACCTGCATCCAGTCAAGCCGCCGGTGGGCCGCCATTTCTGCCGTCACGATGCCGGTCGGCACGGCCAGCGTGCCCCAGCCGAGCAGCATCATGAAGGACGCAATCAGCCGGCCCAGGTCGGTCTTGGGCGTGATGTCGCCAAAGCCGACGGTCGTCACGGTGCTGATGGCCCAGTACACCGAGGTGGGAATGCTGGAGAAGCCGTTCTCCGGGCCCTCGACCACATACATGACCGTGCCCATGATCAACACCAGCATCATCACCGCCGACAAAAAGACCATGATCTTGCGCCGGCTCGAACTCAGCGCCCGGGCCAGCGACTGGTATTCGGCCACATAGGCGGTCAGCTTGAAGATCCGGAACACGCGCAGCAGCCGCAGCACCCGCACATCGATCAGCGCATGCAGGCCGGGAACAAACAGCGCGAGGTAGGTCGGCAGCAAGGCGATCAGGTCGATCACGCCGTAAAAGCTGGTGGCGTATTGCATCGGCTTGCGCACGCACAGCAGCCGCGCCAGGTATTCGGCGGTGAACAGCGCGGTGAAGAGCCACTCCATGCGCTGCAACATCAGCGCATGCTCCTGATGGATGGATTGCACGCTGTCGGCCATGACCACGCCGATGCTGAGCAGGATGATGAAGATCAGGGCCTGGTCAAAGAGGCGGCCGGCGCGGGTGTCGGCCTCGAAAATGATGGTGTACCAGCGCAGGCGCCAGCCTTCCAGGGGTTTTTCAAGCGCGCGAACAGGGCGCGTGGTGGCGGAAGGCTTCATGCGGTCAGGCGTCTTTTTTAGTTCAGGAGGCTGGCAGGATAACCCAACCAAGGCTTTGCGGCGATCCTGAAAGCTAGCCAGGGCCGCTTCCAACCCCATCGATGAACGCTCCTTTATTCATAGCTTCTTGCGCTTGCCTGCATTGCGCAAAATCCTTTTTTCATTGAACTTTTGAGGCCTTTCAGGGCTGACCGCCTTCGGCTTCCTGCAGCGCGCGCCACATCACCTTGCCCGAACCACTTTTGGGCAGCACATCGACGAACTGGACGACACGCGGGTACTTGTACGCGGCCATGTGGTCCTTGCACCAGTGGATGATCTCGACTTCGCTGACCTGGCCCCTGAATTTTTCACGCAGCACCACGACGGCCTTGACCGACTCGCCCCGATAAGCGTCGCGGGTGGAAATGATGCAGGCCTCCTGAATCGCCGGGTGCCTGAACATCAACGCTTCCACCTCGGCCGGCCAGACCTTGAAACCCGACGCATTGATCATGCGCTTGAGCCGGTCGGTGATGAAGAAGTAGCCCTCCGCGTCCACATGCCCCAGGTCGCCGGAGCGAAAGAAGCGCTTGCCGTCGATTTCGACGAAGGCTGCCGCCGTGGCCCCGGGCTGCTTCCAGTAGCCCGAAAAGTTCTGCGGCCCGCTCATGATGATTTCGCCCTGCTCGCCCTGCGGCATTTCCTGCAGGCTCAAGGGATCGATGACGCGCGATTCGGTGCTCATGAAGGGAATGCCCAGGCATTGCTGCTTGGTGGCGTCGGGCGGGTTGCTGTGCGAAGGCGCGGCGGTTTCAGTCAGGCCGTAGCCTTCGGCAAAGCGCAGGCCGTACTGCTCCCACAGCCGCTGCGCCACGGCCTGCGGCATCGCCGCGCCGCCGCCGCCGATGTACACCAGGCTGCTCAGGTCAAAAGCGGCAAAGTTCGGACTCGCCAGCAGGTCGATCACCATGGTCGGGATATTGGTCCAGTGCGTCACGCGCCAGGTTGAAATCAGCCGGCCGGCCAGTTCGCGGTCCCAGCGCGGCATGATGACCAGTGTGGCGCCGCCATAAATCGACGCATGCATCACAGACACCATGCCGGTGATGTGGAACATCGGAATCACCGACAGCACGACGTTCTCGGACGTGCTGTTGCCCCACAGAGCGCTGGCGACGGCGTTGTGCATCAGGCTGCCATGGGTGTGCATGCAGCCTTTGGGCAGGCCGGTGGTGCCACTGGTGTAGGGCAGCACGGCCAGGTCCTGCGGCGTGCTGGTGTGGTCGGGCAGGTAGCTGATGTCGCTGGCGGCCAGCGCATCGGCCCAGGCCAGCACCGATCCGCCTTGCAGCGCAGGCAGTTCGTGCCGGGTCCCCAGCCAGTCGCACCAGGATTGCGGCATCGCGTCGTCGCCGGTGGTGGCCGTTTTTCCTTCAAAGGCGTCGCTGTAATGCGTCACGATCAGGTGCGCCAGCCGAGCGGCCGGCGGCAGCTCGCCGCTGGCTTTGGCCAGCTCGGGCGCCAGGTCGGCGGCGGTGATGGCGACGTTGACCTCCGGGTCGGTGATGTAGTGCTTGAGTTCCTCTGCGCGGTTCATCGGATTGACCGGCACCACCACCGCATCGACCCGCAGGATGGCGAAATGCGCCACCACCCACTGCGGACAGTTTTGCAGGTTGAGCAGCACGCGGTCGCCTTTCCTGACACCGAGCCGATGCAGCGTGGCGGCCAGGCGCTCGGCCTGCTGCATCACGGCGGCATAGCTCAGTGCCTGGTCGAAAAACACCAGTGCTGGTTTGTCCGGAAAACGCAGCGCGCTGACCGCCAGGTTGTGCCACAGCGAGGTTTGCGGCGGCGTGATGCTGCGCGGCAGGCGCTTGGGCCAGAATGGGTAGTGCAGGTCGTGGCGCGGCGGCGCGCCGGATACCGGCTGATCGGCGGTGGAAGAACGGGTCAAGGCAGTGCTCCAGGCTGAATAAAGTCCGTACAGGCTAACCCGAGTCCGGGCGATCCGCATTCGGGTAGCTGCTGATGACCCGGCGTTTTTTGTCGCCTGCGTGACGCTGGCTTGGCACCATCGATGACGGCGTGCAGGCGGCCGGACTGGGCCGAGCGCCGCCATGATCCGCCAAGCCCTGCCGGAATCAGGCTTTTTGGCATACAGTGTCGGGCAGTCCTGCGCCGTAAAACCGCGCCTGAACAGGCGTTTTCAGCATGGGGAACCGGCCTTGAGTTTGCTACTTTATTTATAGCTAACAATACCCGTGGATATTGCGCAAAATGCATATTTTTACGTAAATTTCATCCGGAACTGCAGGTCTGTGTCGCATGCTATGGTTCGGCCCATGCCAAAAACCCTACGCTACACCCTGCTGTCACTGCGCGACCTGGTGATTTCTGCCGGTCCGTTTCTTGTACTGGCCGTGGCGCTGCTGGTGCTGGCCTACAGCTGGCTGGACCCGAACCCGCCCAAGCGCGTCACGCTGGCCACCGGCCCGGCGCAAAGCGCCTATGAGGCCTTTGGCAAGCGCTATGCGGAGGCGCTGAAAAAGGAAGGCATCGACGTCGTGCTGCTGCCCTCCGAAGGATCGGCTGCCAACCTGCAGCTGCTGCGCCAGGGCAACGCTGATTTGGGCTTTGTACAGGGCGGCAGCAGCGAAGCCGGCAACCCACAGGACAAAGAACTTGAATCGCTGGGCAGCCTGTTCCTGGAGCCGGTCTGGCTGTTCTACCGCGAAGACGCGGCGCGCCGGGTCAACCCCCAAGCCACGCTGACTGCCCTGACCGAACTCAAGGGGCTGCGCGTCAACGTCGGCACGGCAGGCAGCGGCCTGCCCAGCCTGATGGCCAAATTGCTGGAGAGCAACCGCATCGACAGCAGCACGCTGATCATGTCCGAGCTGGAGCAGACGCCGGCCACTGTGGCCTTTCTGGGCGGCGAACTCGACGCCATCGTGTTCGCCTCGGCGCCCGAGTCGCTGATGGTGCAGATGCTGCTGCAGACGCCTGGCGTCAAGCTGATGGATTTTGCGCAAAGCGAAGCCTATTCGCGGCGTTTTGCGTTTTTAAGCCCGGCGGTGCTGCCGCGCGGCGTGGTCGATCTGGCAGCCAACATTCCGCCACAGGACGTTCGCCTGCTGGCGCCGACCACGACCTTGCTCACACGCACCGGCACGCATCCGGCGTTGCTGCAGCTGTTCGCGCTGGCGGGCAACGACATCCACGGCAGCGCAGGCTGGTTCAAGCAGGCCCGCGAATACCCCAAACTGGCGCAGAACGAAGTCCCGATTTCAGCCGAGGCCGAGCGCAGCATCCGCAACGACAAGCCGTTTTTACAGCGCTACCTGCCGTTCTGGGTGGCCAACCTGGTTGAGCGCATGTGGCTGGTGATGGGTTTGATCATCGCCATCATGCTGCCGCTGTCGCGCATCGTGCCGCCGCTGTACGAGTTCCGGGTGCGCTCGCGCGTCTTCCGCTGGTATGGCCAGTTGCGGGACATTGAAAACCGCATCGATAACGTGGATGCCACGGACGGGCTGCTTGAAGCGCTGGACAGCCTGGAACGCCGCGCCGAAAAGATCAGCGTGCCGCTGTCGTATGCCAACGAGCTGTATGCGCTGCGCAACAACATCGGGCTGGTGCGCCGGAAACTGCAAAACCGGCCAGTCGTTCAAAAGGAACCGTAGGCGCTTTCCAGCAGCCCGACCGCCATCAGCCAAAGCACGGGCCGATCGCGCAGCGCCAGCGCCAATCAGGCGAGTCGTCGCCTGGGTGAAAGCGCACTTGATTTAACGCAAGGCATCAGGCATTGAGCGACGCCAGGTCCCCGCCGCCGTTTGACTTGGCCGCGTTGTGCGCTACGCTGGCAAATTTGAACGGTCTGCGCATGACTTCAACGACTCCTGCACCCGCCAGCGAGGTGCTATCGAAGAACACGCCGGCACCGTGCTGGCACGCCCTGCCGGTCCAGCAGGTGCTGGCCCGGCTGGCCTGTGACCCGGCGACGGGCCTGAGCGCTGCAGAAGCTGACCGCAGGCGCGCGCAGGACGGCGCCAACACGCTGCCCGAACCGCCGCGCCGTTCCACGCTGGCGATTGTTGTCCGCCAGTTCAAGAGCCCGCTGATCTACATCCTGTTCGTCGCGTCGGTACTGGCGATCGCGCTGTCGCACCATGGCGACGCAGTGGTTATCCTGCTGGTGGTGCTGGCCAACGCATTGATCGGCGCGTTCCAGGAGGGACGCGCCGAACGCTCGATGACTTCGCTGCGCAAACTCTCGGCGCTGCATGTGCGGGCGCTGCGCGGCGGCCACGAAACCTTGATCGAGGCCCGCGACCTGGTGGCTGGCGATGTGCTGCTGCTGGCGGCGGGCGATGCGGTGGGGGCCGATGCACGGCTGATCGAATCGGCCCAGCTGCAGGTGGCCGAAGCCGCGCTGACCGGCGAATCGGTGCCGGTCAGCAAGGCGGCCGCGGCCCTTTGCGAAGACACCGGCTTGGCCGACCGCCACAACATGGTGTTTTCCGGCACCTACGCCACCGCCGGGCGCGGGCGTGCGGTGGTCGTGGCGATTGGCGCCCAGACGGAAGTCGGCCGTATTGCCGGCATGACTGAAAACGCGACCGAGCCCAAGACGCCGCTGGAGCAGCGTATCGATCAGTTCGGCCGTTGGCTGGTGGCGGCGGCGCTGGGGCTGTTCATCGCAGTCGTCGCACTCGGCCTGTACCGCGAACTGCCGCTGGCCGATGTGCTGATGGTGGCGATCAGCCAGATGGTGTCGATGGTGCCCGAGGGCCTGCCGGTGGCCATGACGATCGCGCTGGCCGTGGGCATGCAGCGCATGGCGGGGCGCGGCGCCATCATCCGCCGCCTGTCGGCGGTGGAAACGCTGGGTTCGACCACGGTGATCTGCACCGACAAGACCGGCACCCTGACGCGCAATGAAATGACCGTCAGCCGGCTCTGGCTGCCCGACGGCCTGGAGGTGTCCGTCAGCGGCGTTGGCTACGCACCCGAGGGCGAATTGAGCGCTGAAGATGCCGCTACCCTGCCACTGCTACAGGCCGCCGCGCTGTGCAATGATGCGCAACTGCTGCCGCCCCACGCGTCGCACGCTGGATGGACGGTGCTGGGCGACCCGACCGAAGGCGCGCTGATCGTGCTGGCGGTCAAGGCCGGCATGGACCTGGAAAAACTGGCGCGCGACGCGCCACGTGAAGCCGAACTGCCGTTTGATTCCGACACCAAGATGATGGCCACGCGCCACCGCTGCGCGGATGCCCCGCACCGGGTGTTCATCAAGGGCGCGCCCGAAGCGGTGCTGGGCCTGTGCAGCGCCGCCGATCGCGCATTGACCCAGGCGGCGCACGCCGCCGCCGAAGCCATGGCCGGGCGCGCGCTGCGCGTGCTGGCCTTTGCCGTGGTCGATGACGACCGGCTGGATGCAGGCTTTGGCGCGCTGACCGGGCGCGCCCGCCTGCTCGGCCTGGTCGGACAGATTGATCCGCCGCGCGAGGAGGTCAAGGCCGCCGTCACCGAATGCCGCACGGCTGGAATCCGGCCCGTGATGGTGACGGGCGACCACAAGCTCACCGGGCTGGCGATTGCCCGCGAGCTGGGGATTGCCCGTGATGGTGACCGTGCGGTCGATGGCGGCGAGCTGGAGCGCATGAGCGAGGCCGATCTGCGCAGCGACCTGTCTTGCATCGCCGTTTTTGCGCGCGTGCATCCGGCGCAAAAGCTGCGCATCGTCGAAGCCCTGCAGGCGCGCGGGGAAGTGGTCGCCATGACCGGCGACGGTGTCAACGACGCACCGGCGCTGGCGCGCGCCGATGTCGGCGTGGCCATGGGCATCACTGGCACCGAGGTCGCCAAGAGCGCTGCCAAGATCATCATCACTGACGATAACTTCTCTACCATCGTGGGCGCGGTCGAACAGGGGCGCGTGGTCTATGGCAACCTGAAAAAGGTCATACTTTATTTGTTCGCCACCTCGATCGACGAGGTCGCTCTGTTGCTGCTGGCATTGCTGGGCGGCTACCCGTTGCCGCTTGCAGCGGTGCAGATCCTGTGGATCAACATCGTTACCGAGGGCACGCTAACCGTCAACCTGGTGATGGACCCACCCAATGGCGACGAGATGAAGCGCGTGCCGGTGCCGCGCAACGACAGGCTGATAGACCGGACGATGCTCGGGCGGGTACTGTTGATGTCCACAGCCGCCGTGCTGGTCACCTTCGGCTGGTTCGTGTATCGACTTCATCAGGAAGTGCCCATTGAACTGGTGCGCACCGAAACCTTCACGTTGCTGGCCATGTGCCAATGGTTTAACGTTTTGAACTGCCAGTCTGCCTCCCGATCGGCGCTGGCGCTGGGATTGCTGAAAAACCCGTGGCTGCTCGGCGGGCTGTCGCTGAGCATGGGGCTGCAGGCACTGGTGCTGTATGCGCCACCCCTGAACACGCTGTTTTACACCGTGCCGCTGGCGCCCGCCTCGCTGCTGCCGCTGGCCGCACTGGCCAGTTGCGTGCTCTGGGCTGAAGAGCTGCGTAAGCTCATCACCGGGCAACTGTCGATCCAGCACTCATAGACGCCGGTGGTGGCCAGAAACTCGGCAAAGAACCTCAGTTGTGCGTTTGGAGAAGCACTGGCCGTGTGGTCCCACTGCACATGGATTCGGCCGCCCGGTGTGTCCAACGCCATAACTTTGCCCCTGGATTCCGTAGTCCATGACCGAGATCATGAAACGGCTTGCTTAGCCTGAGCCGACGGCCCACAACGAAGGGTACCCGCCCCGGTGCTCCTGCACCAGATGCACAGCGTGAACTGCCCCGGAAATTGAGGAGGCTCCAACCTTTGAGAAGATGGAGCCATGGGCAAAAAGTCAAACCGTTTTCCCCCAGACGTACGCGAACGCGCTGTAGGGACTACGCCAACGGTTACAAGGACCACACCGTCCTGATGCGCATGGGCAAAGTCACCTTCGAGGCACCGCTGGCTATTGCCAGTCAGCGTTATCCCGCGCCAGGACCCTGGGCGGCAGAAAGTGTGCATGGCGAAAAGTGGCCCCGCCGAGGACTGTTTTTGCCGAATTCGCAGGCCAATAGCCTGCCATTGAACAGAAGGCAGTGAAAAATCGACCGGCACGGCCGCTTTGCGGCGCACGTCCTTTCTGCTGCCCAGGCTCCTAATCAGCCCGCAGCGCCGCTTTCAGGTCACGCCCAATCTCGGGCCGCTCAGCAAACGGATCTGTCGGATGGGTCTGCTGCATGATGCATTCCATGCGGTTTTGCACATTTCCCAACGCCTTGGGATGGCTGAAGATATAGAACTGGTCGGCGGCCATGGCTTCAAACACTTTTTGCGCAACTTCAGCCGCGGTCACCTTGCCTGAGCCCACCGCCTTGCCGGTCATGGCCTGTCCAATCAACTGGCTTCGCGTCGGCTTTTCAGCGTCAAGATCAGCCGGTCGGTTACGGTGGCTCTGGCTGATGCCAGTCGGCACGAAATACGGACACAGCACGCTGGCGCCGACCTGGTCGCTGACCAGGCGCAAGTCCTGGTAAAGCGTTTCACTCAAGGAGACAACGGCATGCTTGCTGACGTTGTAAACACCCATGTTGGGTGGATTGAGCAGCCCGGCCATGCTGGCGGTGTTGACGATGTGGCCCTGCCATGACGGGTCTTTGGCGGCAGCCTCCAACATCATGGGGGTGAAGAGCCGAACGCCGTGAATCACGCCCCACAGATTGACGCCCAGAACCCATTCCCAGTCCTTCACGGTATTTTCCCAGACCAGCCCGCCCGATCCCACGCCGGCATTGTTAAAGACAAAATGCGGCGCACCAAATCGCTCGAACACCGCCTGGCTCATGGCCTCCATCTGCTGTGCACTGGCTACGTCGAGCCTGAAAGGCAGCACCTCGGCACCAGCCGCTGCCATCTCGGCGCTGGCCTGGTCAAGTGCGTCCTGCTGCACATCAACCAGCACCAGGTTCATGCCCAGTTTGGCGCCAATTCGCGCACATTCGAGGCCAAATCCCGACCCCGCGCCCGTCAACACGGCTGTCTTGCCCTTGAAATTCGTGATCATCTGGAACTCCTTAAAAAATTAAATGCTGCGCAACATTTCGATATGGGCAATGCCGTCTTCGAGGTAAACCGGTCCAGCCTTGTCAAAGCCATGCTGGCGATAAAAAGCCTCCAGATGGGCCTGCCCGCCTATCCTGATCGCTTGAGCACCCCAGGCCTGCAACAGGCAAGCAATGGCTTGGCGCATCAAGGCATGCCCTGCCCCGGTGCCCCGAACGGCAGCCCGGGTCGCCACGCGGCCAATGCTCGCTTCGGCAAACTTGTGTCCCGCCGCAAGACAGCGGGCATACGCCACCAGGCTGCCTTGCAAACTGCCCAGCAAATGCATGGCCTGCGCGTCAGCACCGTCCATGTCCTGAAAGATGCAGGTCTGCTCGACCACAAAAACTTCGCTGCGCAACTGAAGCACGGCATAAAGCTGGGCAGCGCTGAGCTGATCGAACGCCAGGTAATGCCATTCAATGCCGTTCATGCCAACTCGACGGCCTTTAGCGAATAGCCGATGCGCGGGAAATGCACATGCACCAGGCCGGCCCGTTCGTCGGTTCGGCGCAGCGTGTAATGCATCCGGGTGGCAGCCACCAGTTCGCCCTGGGTCGGCTCCTGGCCGAAGGTCTCGGCGCAGACCCGCACCTCGCGCCCCAGCGCAATGCCATGCTCGTCCTGAAAAACATCGTCGTGCAGGGCTGAGGGTGTGGAGGCGGCGGCAACCGCGATGGCGTCCTGCGCACTCGACTTTTCCATGGCGCCATGGCCAATCGCAGCCATGCGGTCCATCCAATCCAGCACCGCCGGCGTGGCGTCGAGCAGTCCGGCGAGCACCGAGGTGCGCACCCGTGTGAACCACAGCGGGTGGTACATCGCAAAGTCGGTGATGCACGGCATATCGCCCAGCAAAAAAGGCCGGTCGTCGAGCATGTCGGACAGGCGGCGCAAATACGACCGGTACGCCGCGGCAGCATCCTGCGGGCGCTGGCGGGCGATGCCGGCGCTCATCGCCTTGCGGTCTTGGGCAAATGCCTGGGCTGATTCAGGCGGGGCGTGCTCGAACAGCTGGGCGATTCCCCTGGGCTGCAGGTTGTACGCCATCGAAGTCCAGAACAGCGTGGTGTCTGCCCATTGCGCCAGGGTGCGCGCCATGCCCTTGCTGGGTTCGGGGTACAGCGCGGGCAGTGGCGCGATGTGCTCCAGCACGTCGGCAATCAGCGCCGTATCGCAGTAGATGTCGGCGCCAATCTGCAGCACCGGCGTCTTGCGGTAACCGCCAGTCAGGGCGATCAGCTCGGGCTTGGGACTCGCCATCGGGATGACCACCGATTTCCAGGGAATGGTCTTGTAGCCCAGCATCAGACGGACTTTTTCCGAAAAAGGCGAGGACGGGTAGTGGTGAAGGATCAAGGTCGGCGGCGTGGTCATGCGGGGCTCCTGAAAATTGGGATTATTGAACGACTCAAGCTTGTCGGGGCATGGCCCGGTCAATGATGCGGTCGAAATCGGTGCGGGAAGCCAGTGTGCCGAAGGTCTGGCCCCAGTCGCCTGCCAGGCGCGAGTCGCAAAAGGCGTCCGCCACCGCGCGTGAAGCCCCCCGACAGAGCAGCCTGCAGTGCCAACGCTGCCACGGCATCGGGCTTGCGCAGGGCGCGCGACAGGTCCGGCACCATGCTGTTGCCCGCACCTTCCCAGATCGATTTGACCGGCATTTCGCGGTAAATGCGCGCCATGATGCCTTTGTCGCCCTCTTGTACATACCCATTGGCGCCCAGGCATTCCATGGCTTCCTGGGCAAACGCACTACCGCGCTTGCAAATCGAGAACTTGGCGACCGGCGTGAGCAAGCGCGTCAAGGCTTCCTCATGCGCATCTTCTTGATGATAAAAACACCTTGCAAGCGTTATGGATGTACCGCAAGCAGCTTCACTTTCAATAGCAAACTCTGCCAGCATATTGCGCATCAGCGGCTGCTGGAGCAGCGGCTTGCCAAAAGCCTGGCGCTGAGCGGTAGGGTTCAGCGCCAAGCTGAGCGACTGGTGGTGCATCAACCCGCTGATGCCCAAGCCGCAGTCGAGCCGCGTCATGGTGCCCATGGCGAGGATTTGCGCCACACCCCGGCCTTCTTTCCCGACCCGCCAGGCTGGGGCACTGCTGAACCCGATGTCGGATTCAGCGCATCGCGCAAGCCCCGGTTGCCCTCGAACAGGTTGTAGTTGCTCAGCGGCTCGGGCGGGTTGAAGACTTCATGGGGGGTGTCCATGGCGGCCTCCTGGCTGGCAATAAAACTAGATCAACTTCACCAGTTGCTTGCCGAAGTTCTTGCCTTTAAGCAGGCCAAGGAAGGCGTCAGGCGCGGCCTCCAGCCCTTCGGCAATCGATTCACGGGGGTGCAGCTTGCCGGTGGCGACCAGTGTGGCGAGTTCCTTCAGCGCTTGCGGCCAGATGTCCATGTGCTCGCTGACGATGAAGCCCTGCACCTTGAGGCGATTCGTCAGGATCAGCGCGGGGTAGGTCAGCGGCAGCGGCTTGCCGTCATAGCCGGCAATCATGCCGCACACGGCAATGCGGCCAAAGGCATTCATGCGCAGCAGCACTGCATCGAGCACCATGCCGCCGACGTTTTCAAAGTAGCCGTCGATGCCGTTGGGGCAGGCTTCTTTCAGCGCTTTGGACAGCGATGCCGCATCTTGGTGCAGCTTGTAGTCGATGCAGGCGTCGAACCCAAGCTCCTCGACGGCGTAACGGCATTTGTCCGGGCCGCCGGCAATGCCGACGGTGCGACAGCCGCGCGCCTTGGACAAGGCCGCAAACGCACTCCCGACAGCACCGGTGGCGGCGCTGACCACCATGGTTTCACCAGCTTTGGGCTCGATGACCTTGACCAGGCCATACCAGGCGGTGACGCCCGGCATGCCGACCGCGCCCAAATAATAGGACAGCGGCACCTGCGTGGTGTCGACCTTGCGCAGCGCGCCCAGTTCGTCAGCGTTGACCACGCTAAAAAGCTGCCAGCCGCCCATACCGACCACCTTGTCGCCGGGCGAAAACTTCGGCGAACGGCTTTCGACCACTTCACCGACGGTGCCGCCACCCATTACCTGCCCCAGTGGCTGCGGCGCTGTGTAGCTCTTGGAATCGTTCATGCGGCCGCGCATGTAGGGGTCCAGGCTCAGGAAGTGGTGGCGCACCAGCACCTGGCCCTCCTGCAGGGCGGGAGTTTCAGCACTGGCCAGTTTGAAGTTGCTGGCGCTGGCTTCGCCGACAGGCCGGTTGTCGAGCAGAATGTGTTGATTGGCGGGCATGGGGTTCTCCTTAAAAAATGAGTGTGCTATTGAATAAATAGCTATAAACGCAAGCAGGACATGCGAAAAAGCATGATTTGACTCATAAAACTGAATTTCAGTCGGTTGAAATCGAACCGCCGGACGAACCGGGCACCTGCGCATCCCCCGCAGCGCCGGCCTGCCGTCTGACGTATTTGAAGGTGCCGGTCGAGTGGGCGCAGGCCTGTCCTTTTGCATCGTAGATCGTGGCCTCGACGAAGGCCAGTGTCGCCGTGCGATGCATCAGGCGCCCCTTGCCCGTGAGCGGCGTGCCGTCGCCCGGCGCAGGCCGCATGAAGCTGGTCTTCATCTCGATGGTGACCACGCCCATGTCCTTTTGCACGCTGCGCGCAGCCACGGCCATCGTCACGTCCAGCAGCGTCATGCAGGCGCCGCCGTGGGTGACAGCGAAGGAATTCAGGTGCTCGGGCAGGGGCGTATAGCCCAGCGTTGACTCGCCGCCCTCGAACAGTTCAAGCGTGAATCCCAGCAATGTGACAAAAGGAATTTCTGCACCAAAGTTCATGGCATGTCCAAAAGCGTGGGTGTGCCAACTTCAAACCAGCAAGGGCCGCGGAACCGGCTTTGCCGGGCCGCAGGCGCAGCGGCCCCCTCGGGGGGCAGCGCAGTACGCGAAGCGACAAGCGTGGGGGCCATATTCAACCTCCGGAAATGACCGACACGCCGCCATCGACCGCCAGCCACTGGCCCGTGATGTGCTTGCCGGCATCCGATGCGTACAGCACGCACAGGCCCTTGAGGTCTTCGTCGTCGCCCAGACGGCCCAGCGGCGCGTGGGCGGCGAGCTTTTCCTCGCCCATGGCCTTGAGCGTGCCGACCGTCATCCGGCTGGGAAAAAAGCCCGGGCAAATCGCATTCACGGTGATGTGGTTCACGCCCCATTCGCACGCCAGCGCGCGGGTGAAATTGATGACCGCGCCTTTGGACGTGTTGTAAGCGAGGGTGTTCATGCCGCGCGGGTTGCCGCCCAGCCCCGCAATCGATGCCACGTTGATGATGCGGCCCGACTGGCGCGGAATCATGCTGTGCTTGGCGATGTGCTGCGACAAGATGAAGTAGCCGCGCACATTGAGGTTCATCACCTTGTCCCAGGCCTCAACCGGATGGTCTTCGGCCGGTGCGCCCCAGGCGGCGCCGGCGTTGTTGACCAGAATGTCCACGTGGCCGAAGCGCTGGATGGTTTCATCGGCCAAGGCGCGGATGTCGGCTTCTTTCGAGCAGTCGGCGGCAATCCAGTCCACGTCGATGCCGGCGGCCTTCAGCACGCCAGCGGACTCGACCAGGTCTTCGGCCTTGCGTGAACTGAGCATGACCCGGGCGCCCGCTTCACCGAGTGCCTGCGCCAGTTGCAGGCCCAGGCCGCGCGAGCCACCGGTGATGAGTGCGGTTTTACCCTTGAGGTCGAAAAGTTGCTGGATGGTGCGGGTCATGGATCAGTCTCCTTGCAGGGTTTGTTAAATTGCTTAGTCGGACGGGGTTAAAACAGATTTCAGTCTTTTATTCTCGAACGGAGGTAAATCAGAAAAAAGCCGATGGCGGCCGCCAGCGCGCCGCCGACCATCATCAGCCAGCCGGTGTCCTCGTTGCTGGGCGCGACCCAGATGCCCAAAACCAGGGTCAACAGGCCTGCATAGATCAATATCCAGGTCAGTGCTCCCAGGCGTGCCAAGGATTTATTGGCCCCGGTGCCAGGCGATTTCTTGAAATAACTCATCAAAAAGACGCTTCAGGAAAGTCGGCGCAGGTGCGGTCGCGGTTGCAAACCACCCGAAGCCAGGCCGTTGTTTTTGGCAGCTCATAATGGTAAAAGTAACGCATCGCGCCCATTCTGCCTGCATTTTCAGCTATTGATTGTGTAGCACCTGACGCTTGTACGGCAAGCGCCACGTCCAGCCATATCCAGGCCAGCACGGTATGGCCGAAGGCCTGCAGGTAAGGCACGGCATTGGCCAGCGCATCGCCGGGCTCGCCGGTGGCCCAGGCGGCCCGGGTGGCTTCGCTGACTTGCGCCAGCGCATCGGCCAGCGCATCGGCATGGGTGGCGAGATCGGGAAGGTGGCTGGCACGGGCTGCGGTGGCCGTGATGCGCGCGGCCAGCAAATCAAACCCCCTGCCACCCTCCATCAGCACCTTGCGGCCCAGCAAATCCATGGACTGGATGCCATGGGTGCCTTCGTGGATCATGTTCAGGCGGTTGTCGCGCCAGTACTGCTCGACCGGAAAATCGCGCGTGTAGCCATAGCCCCCAAGCACCTGGATGGCCAGCGAATTGGCTTCGAGGCACCATTCGCTGGGCCAGCTCTTGGCGATGGGTGTCAGCACTTCAAGCAGCAGCCGCGCCTCGTCAGCCGCTTGGGGCGCGCCGGTATGCTGATCATCGACCAGCCGCGCGCAGTACAGCTCCAGCGCCAGCGCGCCCTCGCAGTAGGACTTTTGCGCCAGCAGCATGCGCTTGACATCGGCATGCTCGATGATGCGGCTTTGCGGCGCTGACGCGTCCTTGCCCGCGCCGGTCATGGGCCGGCCCTGCGGACGGTTTTTGGCGTAATCGAGCGAAGCGTGATAGCCGGCCATGCCGAGCATGGTGGCAGCCATGCCGATGGCAATACGCGCCTCGTTCATCATGTGGAACATGCAGCGCAGGCCTTGGTGCGGCTTGCCGACCAGGTAGCCGACAGCGCCAGCCTCGCCGCTCACCGGATACTTGCCTTCGCCAAAATTGAGCAGCGTATTGGTCGTGCCGCGCCAGCCGAGCTTGTGGTTCAACCCGGCCAGCGCCACGTCGTTGCGAACCCCGGTCAGTTGGCCATTGACATCGACCATCTTCTTGGGAACGATGAACAGGGAAATCCCTTTGGTGCCCGGAATGCGCTTGCCGTCGGGCCCGGGAATCTTGGCCAGCACCAGGTGGATGATGTTGTCGGTCAGCTCGTGCTCGCCGGCTGAAATCCACATCTTGTTGCCCTTGAGGCGATAGCGCGGGCCCAGCGGGTCGGCTTCAAAATCAGCGCCGTCGGGCATGGCCCGTGTGGTGATGTCGCTGAGCGAGGAACCCGCTTGCGGCTCCGACAGGCACATGGTTCCCGAAAATCGGCCTGAAAATTCGTTGTTGGCGAACACGTCTTTTTGCGCCTGAGTGCCATGCACCATCAGCAAATTGGCATTGCCCGTTGTCAGCATGCTGGAGCCCATGCTGACCGAAGCCATCGCAAAAAATGCATTGGCGGCCGCTTCCACCGCGTAAGGCAGCTGCATTCCGCCGATGTCATAGTCCTGCGCGGCGCTGAGCATTCCTGATGCTGCATAGGCTTTCTGGGCGTCGTGCGTGGCTTGCGGCAGGATGACTTTTTCGCCGTCGAAATGTGGCTCCTGTGTATCGACCAAGCGGTTGAACGGCGCGTATTTCTCGCGGGCAATGCGCTCGCAGGTGTCAAACACCGCGTCAAAGGTTTCGCGGCTGTGGTCGGCAAAACGCTCGCGCTGGTTGAGCGATTCGGTGGCCAGCCAGGGGTAGAGCAGGAAATCAAGCGTGGAACGAAGGCTCATGGGGAATCCTCAATGCAAGGGCTGAAGCGCAAACCGGACACCGAAAATACGAGGCTTCGCAAAAACGCACAAAAAATCCAGAAGGCAGGCCTTGCAACTTATTCGGCGCGCCAGCCAGGTTTGTTGTCCAACGGGTTTTACAGCACTTCGAAAATGCCGGCGGCACCCATGCCGCCGCCAATGCACATGGTCACGCAGACGCGCTTGGCGCCGCGCCGCTTGCCTTCAATCAGCGCATGGCCGGTCAGGCGCTGGCCGGTCACGCCATAAGGATGGCCCACGGCAATCGCGCCACCGTTGACGTTGAGCCGGTCCATGGGAATGCCCAGTTTGTCAGCGCAGTACAGCACCTGAACAGCAAAGGCTTCGTTCAGTTCCCACAGGTCGATATCGCCGACGCTCAGGCCCAGCTTGGCCAGCACCTTGGGAATGGCAAACACCGGGCCAATGCCCATTTCGTCGGGTTCGCAGCCGGCCACCGCAAACCCGAGGAAGCGGCCCAGCGGCGTCAAGCCCTTGCGCTCGGCGACGGTTTCATCCATCACCACGACCGCGCCGCCGCCATCCGAAAACTGGCTGGCATTGCCGGCTGAAATCAGGCCGCCGGGAATGGCCGAGCGCAGGCCCGTGATGCCTTCCTTGGTCGTGCCGGCGCGGATGCCTTCGTCATTGCTGATGGTCACCTGTTTCGTCATCAAGCCCATCACTTTGTCGGCAATGCCAGCGGTCACGGTGATCGGCGCAATTTCGGCATCGAACAGGCCGGCAGCCAGCGCGGCCGTGGCTTTTTGCTGGCTGGCCGCGCCGTATTCATCCATGCGGTCGCGGCTGATTTCGTAACGCTTGGCGACTTGCTCGGCGGTCTGCAGCATGTTCCAGTAAATCTCTGGCTTGTTCTTGGCCAGCCAGTCTTCGCGCAGCATGTGGGTGTTCATTTCCTGCTGGACGCAGGAAATGCTTTCAACGCCGCCAGCGACGTAAATATCGGCTTCGCCGGCAATCACGCGTTGCGATGCCAGCGCAATGGCCTGCAGGCCGGAGGAGCAAAAGCGGTTCACCGTCATGCCCGAGACGGTGACGGGACAGCCGGCGCGCAAGGCAATCTGCCGCGCGATGTTGGCGCCGGTCGCGCCTTCAGGCGTCGCGCAGCCGATGATGACGTCGTCAACTTCGGCGGCGTCAATGCCGGCGCGGGCAATGGCGTGCTGGACGGCGTGGCCGCCCAGGGTGGCGCCGTGCGTCATGTTGAAAGCGCCCTTCCAGCTCTTGGCCAGAGGGGTGCGGGCGGTGGAAACAATTAGGGCTGAGGTCATGAAAATCTCCAGAATTTAGGGGCTTGGCTGGGTTGGCGCTGAGCGGTCAATTGAAGGTCTTGCCTTCAGCGGCCAGCCGGGCCAGCAGCGGGGCGGGCTTCCAGAAACTGGCGTCGTCAAGCGGATTCTTGGCAAAGCGGTTCATTGCCTGCACCACGTTAAACAGGCCCACCTGGTCGGCATACAGCATCGGGCCGCCCCGGTAAATCGGGAAGCCGTAGCCCATCAGGTACACCATGTCGATATCGCTGGCCTTGCTGGCAATGCCATCTTCCAGGATATGCGCACCCTCATTCACCAGCGAATACACCAGCCGCTGAACAATTTCCTCGTCGGAAATCTTGCGCGGCGTGATGCCCAGGGAAGCGCGGTGATCCTCGATCATCTTGACAACTTCCGCGTTCGCAATAGCATCCCGCTTGCCGGCCACATAGTCGTACCAGCCGGCGCCGGTTTTTTGGCCAAAGCGGCCCTTCTCGCACAGCAGGTCAGCAGTCTTGCTGTACTTCATGTCCGGCTTTTCCTGGTAGCGGCGCTTGCGAATCGCCCAGCCAATGTCGTTGCCGGCCAGGTCGCCCATGCGGAACGGCCCCATGGCAAAGCCGAATTTCTCAATCGCCTTGTCCACCTGCGCAGGCGTGCAGCCCTCGTCCAGCAAAAAGCCGCCCTGGCGGCCGTACTGTTCAATCATGCGGTTGCCGATAAAGCCGTCGCACACGCCGGAGACAACAGCCGTCTTGCGGATTTTCTTGGCGACCGCCATGACCGTGGCCATGACGTCCTTGGCGGTTTTCTCGCCGCGCACCACTTCCAGCAACTTCATGATGTTGGCCGGGCTGAAAAAGTGCAGGCCGACCACGTCTTCAGGACGCTTGGTGAACGAGGCGATCTGGTTCAGGTCCAGTGTCGAGGTGTTGGAGGCCAAAATCGCACCGGGCTTCATGACGCGATCGAGTTCGGTGAATACCTTTTCCTTGACGCCCATTTCCTCGAACACCGCTTCAATCACCATGTCGGCATCGCTCAGGTCGTCGTAGCTGAGCGTGGTGCTGAGCAGGCCCATGCGCTGCTCGTACTTGTCCTGTGTCAGCTTGCCCTTCTTGACCTGCGATTCGTAGTTCTTGCGCATGGTGGCCAGGCCGCGGTCCAGCGCGTCCTGCTTCATCTCCAGCATCTTGACGGAAATACCGGCGTTCAGGAAATTCATCGCAATGCCGCCACCCATCGTGCCGGCGCCGATGACCGCTATTGAGTTAATAGCACGCTGTGCAGTATCTGCAGGCACATCCGGTATTTTTGATGCCGCACGCTCAGCCATGAAGATGTGGCGCAGCGCACGGCTTTCAGGCGTGAACATCAGGTTGGTGAACAACTCACGTTCAATGCGCAGGCCTTCGTCGAATTTTTGCTTCGTGGCCGCCTCGACCGCATCAACGCACTTGAGCGGCGCGGGGAAGTTTTTCGCCATGCCTTTGACCATGTTGCGTGCGAATTGAAAATAGGCATCGCCGTTGCGGTGCTTGCACGGCAGATCGCGCACCAGCGGCAGGGGGCGGGTGTCGGCAATCGCCTGCGCAAAGGCAAATGCTTCGTCGGCCAGCGTCTCAAGCGACGAAGCCATCTTGTCGAACAGTTTTTGACCCGGGATTTGCGCCAGCATTTCGCTCTTGACCGGCTCGCCGCTGACGATCATGTTCAGCGCCGGCTCCACGCCCAAGGCACGCGGCAAACGCTGGGTGCCGCCCGCGCCTGGCAGCAGGCCGAGCTTGACTTCAGGCAATGCCACGCTGCAGCCGGGCGCGGCGATGCGGTAGTGGCAACCCAGCGCCAGTTCCAGCCCGCCGCCCATGCAGACCGAATGAATCGCAGCCACCACGGGCTTGGACGAGTTTTCAACCGCCAGAATGACGCTGAGCAGGTTGGGTTCCTGAAGCGCCTTGGGCGAACCGAATTCCTTGATGTCGGCGCCGCCCGAGAACGCCTTGCCGGCGCCGGTGATGACGATGGACTTGACGGCAGCGTCGTCGTTGGCCTTTTGCAGGTTGTCCGTGATGCTCAGCCGGGTGGCATGGCCCAGACCGTTGACCGGCGGATTGCTCAGGGTGATCAGCGCCACCGAGCCGTGAACTTCGTAGAGGGTTGTCATGGGTTGGTTCTTTCCTTGATTGAAGTTTCAGTGTTGACGTTTCAAAGAGCGCTGGCCCGGTATGAGCGCCTGGCCATTGAGAAAAATAGTACGACCGTTCTTTTCTCATTGTAGGGAGGCTTGCAGGGGTTACAAAGCGAGAAGGATGCAGGTTCACCCGGTTTTTGTCCCGGCCGTGACAAAGCCGCCAGCTTGTTACACCTCCAGCCACTCCTTTCGGATGTAGGCATCGGCGCGCAGACTGTCGGGCGTGCCGTCAAAAACAATGCTGCCGTGGCCCATCACCAGCGCCCGGTCGGAAATGGCCATGGCGATCGTCAGCTTTTGCTCGATCAACAGGACCGAGATGCCTTTGGCCTTGAGCGTTTGCAAATACTGGCCCACCAGTTCGACGATCTTGGGCGCGAGGCCTTCGGTCGGCTCGTCGATGATGATCAAGTCCGGGTCGCCCATCAGCGTGCGGCACAGCGTGAGCATCTGCTGCTCGCCACCCGACAGCACACCGGCTTCGGTGTGCTGGCGCTCGCGCAGCCGGGGGAACAGGCCATACATGTCGTCGAACGACCAGCGCGAGCCCTGGCCCGATCCTTTCTGGCCAAGCAACAGGTTCTGGTGCACCGTGAGCTTGGGGAAAATATCGCGGTTTTCCGGCACGTAGCCCAAGCCCAAATGGGCAATTTGGTAGGCTTTTTTCCCGACAATTTCAGCGTTTTTCCAGAGGATGGAGCCCTGGCAATCGACCAAACCCATGATGGCCTTGGCGGTGGTCGAGCGGCCCGAACCATTGCGGCCGAGCAAGGCGACGATTTCACCTGGCCGGACGTCGAAAGAAACGCCGTGCAGCACATGGCTCTTGCCGTAATAAGCATGCAGGTCGGTGAGTTTGAGCACGGAAGAAGCGGAACCATCCTTGATGTCATGTTGCATGTCAGTGTCCCTGCCCTTGCGCGTCTGCCACCGATGAGCCGAGGTAAGCCTCCTGCACACGCTGGTCGGCGCGCACCGCTTCGGGCACGTCGAAGGCAATGATTTCTCCATACACCACCACGGCGATCTTGTCGGCCAGTCCGAACACCACGCCCATGTCGTGCTCGACCGTGAGCAGCGTCTTGCCGACGGTGACTTCCTTGATCAGGCTGATGAAGCGGCTGGTCTCGGAGCGGCTCATGCCCGCCGTCGGCTCGTCCAGCAGGATCACATCGGCGCCGCCCGCAATCGTGATGCCGATTTCCAGCGCACGCTGTTCGGCGTAGGTCAGGTTGATTGCGAGCACATCGCGCTTCTTTTCAAGCTTGATCATGGCCATCAACTCGTCGGCCCTGCCATTGGCATCGTCCAGGTTGGCAAGGAATTTCAAAAAGGTGTACTTGTAGCCCAGACTCCACAGCACCCCGCAGCGCAGGTTTTCAAATACGCTGAGTTTGGGAAAGATGTTGGTGATCTGGAAGCTGCGCGACAGCCCCAGCCGATTGATTTCAAACGGCTTTTTTCCATGAATGGCCTGGCCATTAAGAAGCACCTGTCCGCTCGTTGGCGCAAACCGCCCGCTGATCAGGTTGAACAGCGTCGATTTGCCAGCGCCGTTGGGGCCAATGATGGCGATGCGCTGGCCGGACTCAACCGCCAGATCGATGCCGCGGATGATTTCAGTTTTGCCAAAATTCTTGCGCAGGTCTTTGAGTTCGAGCGCATGGTGCCGCCCGGCGTTAAATAGTGCTGCGCTCACAGGGCCTCCCGCCGTTTGATTTCCAGTTCTATCGATTCCTGCGTGTCACCCCATTTCACCGCGAAACGGCGGCGGGCCCATTCGAAAACCCCCAGGCCCACCAGGGTGACGGCAGCGGTGGCGCCCCAGGTGGCTGGGGCTGCCGCGTTAAGCTGCAGGCCCATGAAGTGAAGCTGCGAGCCCAGGGCCGCATCGAGTTGCAGGTGGTAAAGCATTTCAATCATGGCGGCGGCCCCGGCAAAAGCGATCAGCCCGGTCACCAGCAGCGCGGCATAGTGGCCCAGCAGCGGTTTGAGTCTGCCGAACGCGGCCACGCGCACATTCATCATGACCAAACTGGCAAAGCCCCCTGGCGCAAACATGACCATGAACAAAAACACCAGGCCCAGGTACAACAGCCAGGCTTTGGTGAACTCGCTGAGCAGCACAAAGGCAAGCACCATGAGCACCGCGCCAATGATGGGGCCAAAAAAGAAGGTGGCCCCGCCCAGAAACGTGAACAGCAGGTAGGCGCCGGAGCGGTAGCCGCTGACAACTTCCGACGTCACGATCTCGAAATTCAACGCGGCCAGCCCCCCCGAGATGCCGGCAAAAAAGGCCGCGATCACAAAAGACAGGTAACGCACTTTCTGGGTGTCATAGCCGACAAATTCGACCCGTTCGGGGTTGTCGCGTACTGCGTTGAGCATGCGGCCCAGCGGCGTGCGGGTGAAGGCAAACATCAGGCCGGTGCAGACAAAGGTGTACAGCGCTATCAGGTAGTACAACTGGATCTGCGGACCAAACGTGATGCCCAGGGGCTTGGGACCGGTCACGCGGTTGCCCGAAATGCCGCCTTCGCCGCCGAAAAACTCGGGGAACATCAGCGACATGGCCCATACCAGTTCGCCAATGCCCAGCGTGATCATGGCAAACGTGGTGGCGGATTTCTTGGTGGTGACCCAGCCCAGTATCAACGCCGTCACCAGACCGGCCAGGCCGCCGGCCAGAGGAATCAGGCTGACCGGCAAGGACAGGCTGCCCTTGGTGACCGCATTGAGGGCGTGCATCGCGATGAACGCACCCAGTCCGGAATAGACGGCATGGCCGAAACTGAGCATTCCGCCCTGCCCCAACAGCATGTTGTAGCTCAGGCAAACAATGATGGCGACGCCCATTTGCGACAAAATGGTATGGCTCAGGCTGCTGGTAAAGACCAGTGGCGCCACGGCAATCACCAAGGCAAACAAGCTCCAGACCAACACACGCCCACGGCTTGGGAAACTGGAACGGCGCTGAACCGACGAAGAATGAAGAATGGCCGACATGACTGTTATCCCTCCCGGGTACCTAAAAGACCCTTGGGCCGGAAAATCAGCATCAACACCAGAAACAGGTAGGGCAAGATGGGTGCGATCTGGCTGATCTTGAGCTTGAGCACTGCGTAGCCAAAGGTTTCGGGCGTCACCGCAACACCCAAAACAGACACTGCACTCATCAGCGAGCTGTCCACCGCGACCGCAAAGGTCTGCAGCACGCCAATCAGCACCGAAGCCAGAAAAGCCCCGGCCAGCGACCCCATGCCGCCCACCACCACAACCACGAAAATGATCGAGCCCACGGCCGCCGCCATGCTTGGCTCTGTCACGAAAGCGTTGCCGCCGATGACGCCCGCCAGCCCGGCCAGCGCCGCACCCCCGCCAAACACCAGCATGAAGACACGCGGCACGTTGTGCCCTAGGGCTTCCACTGTCTCGGGATGGGTCAGGGCCGCCTGAATCACCAGGCCGGTACGGGTCTTTTTGAGCAGCAGCCAGACCGCCACCAGCATGAACAGGGCAACGGCCATCATGAAGCCCCGGTACATCGGAAACTGCGTTCCGTAGATGGTGAACAACGGCCCTTTCAACGCTTCGGGTACACGGTAGTCCACCGCAATGCGGCCCCATACCAGTTGCACGAGTTCAACCAAAATGTAGCTCAGGCCAAAGGTGATGAGCAACTCCGGTACGTGGCCAAACTTGTGCACCCGGCGCAAACAGAATTTCTCGAACGCGGCACCCAGCACGCCGACCAGCAGCGGCGCAATGACCAAGGCGGGCCAGAAACCCACCAGGCTGGTGACACTGTAGGCAAAGTAGGCACCCAGCATGTAAAACGACGCATGGGCAAAGTTGAGCACGCCCATCATGCTGAATATCAGGGTCAGACCCGAGCTCAGCATGAACAGCAGCAAACCATAGCTCAACCCGTTCAGCAGGGAAATTGTAAAAAATTCCATGAATGTCCGTCAATCAGCAGCCGGGTGGAAATACGTGGCTTTGTCTGGATCAAAAAAGAGCGCCAGGTGAGCTTTGCCACCCGGCGCAAAACGGAAAAAGCTGTCGAATCGCTTAGGGGCGTTTCATGTCGCAACTGGTCGGCGTGCTGGCAATGTAGCCGTCGATGTACTTGACGGGCGCAAAGGTGTAGCCCGTGTTTTCGACGCTGTAGCTGTTTTTGGCGTCCACTTTCTGCCATTTTGAGATGAACAGACCCTGCTGCAACTGGTGGTCTGACTTGCGCATTTGCGTGTCGCCGTTGAAGCCCTTGAACGACAGACCCTCCATCGCGGAGGCGACTTTCATCGGGTCGGTTGACTTGGCCTTGTTCATTGCTTCAGAAAGCATCACCACGCCGTTGTAGATGGCAAAGGTGTAGAAGTCGTCGTTGTACTTCTGCTTGAACTCTTTCATGATGGCGCCCAACTCGCCGGTGTAGTTGGAGTGGTTGTAGGCGATCTGGTAGACCTCAATGTCGCCGGCAGCGGCCAGCGCCGTCGGTGTGCCGCTGACGCCCGGATAGTAGGCATAGATCGGGATTTTCAGGCCGGCCTCAGTGATTGCCTTCACCAGCAGGGTCATGTCCTGGCCCCAGTTGCCGGTGACCAGCGTGTCAGCGCCCGAAGCTTTGATCTTGGCAATGTAGGGCGCAAAGTCCTTGACCTGTCCGAACGGATGAAGGTCTTCTCCCACAATTTGCGCATCGGGTCGGGTGCGGGCCAGTCCTTCCTTGAAATACTTGGCGACCTGCTGGCCATGCGAGTAATTCTGGTTGAGCAAATACACCTTCTTGACCTTGGGCTGATCCTTCATGAACGAGGTCAGGGCCTGCATCTTCATGGAGGTGTCAGCGTCCAGGCGGAAATGCGCAAACGAGCATTTTTCGTTGGTCAGTGCAGGGTCGACAGCCGCATAGTTCAGGAAAATCACTTCCTTGCCAGGGTTGCGTTCGTTGTGTTTGGCAATTCCATCGGCCAACGCCAGCGCCACGGCCGATCCATTGCCCTGCGCGACATAGCGGATGCCCTGGTCGATCGCCGATTTGAGCGCGTTCAAGGCTTCCTGGGGGGAGCTTTTGCTGTCGATACCGACAATTTCGAATTTGACACCAGCCGCATTCTTGGCGCCATTGAGGCGTTCAGTTACGAATTGCCAGTTTTTCAACTGGTTTTGGCCCACGTTGCCGAAGGGCCCGGACAGGCCTTCGATCATGGCGATCTTGACCGTCTCGCCTTTTTGGGCAAAAGCGATCGAGGCGCTTGCAAGCATTGCACATACCGCTACAGACTTAATAGCAAAATTCACTGCATGTCTCCTTCGTTTGTTGATTTTGTGAGCGTACAAGTTATGTTCTGGATGCCGATCAGGGAATGCCCTTAGGAAGGGTCTGCAGCTATCACCTCGGTGACTCTGCAGGGGTCTGTGGCTCAGCCAGGCAAATGGTAATCCTTGAGCAATTCGCGCAGGCGGGTCTTGAGCATCTTGCCGGTGGCACCCAGCGGTATCGCATCGACGAACACCACGTCATCTGGAATCTGCCATTTGGCGGTCTTGCCCTCGTAGAACGCCAGCAGTTCATCGCGGCTCACGTCCATGCCCGGTTTTTTCACAACGGCAACGATCGGCCGCTCGTCCCATTTGGGATGCAGCATGCCGATGCAGGCGGCCATCAGCACCGAGGGATGCGCCACGGCGATGTTTTCGATGTCGATCGAGCTGATCCATTCACCGCCCGACTTGATCACATCCTTGCTGCGGTCGGTGATCTGCATGTAGCCATCGGCGTCAATGGTCGCCACGTCGCCGGTCGGAAACCAGCCATCCACCAGCGGGTCGCTTGTGCCCTTGTAATATTCACGGATGATCCACGGCCCTTTGACCAGCAGGTCGCCATAGGTCTTGCCGTCCCAGGGCAGCTCCTTGCCCGCGCTGTCCACAATCTTCATGTCCACGCCGTAGATCGCCCGCCCCTGCTTGAGGCGGATCTTCATCTTCTCGTCGGCAGACAGGCTGTCGTGCTTGTTCTTCAGGGTGCACAGGGTGCCCAGCGGGCTCATCTCGGTCATGCCCCACGCATGCAGGACTTCAACGCCATAGTCGTCGTTGAAGGCCTGGATCATGGCCGGCGGGCAGGCTGAGCCACCAATCACCGTTCGGCGCAGCGTGGAGAACCGAAGCCCCTGGGGTTTCATGTGCGTCAGCAGCATCTGCCAGACGGTGGGCACGCCGGCGGCATAGGTGACTTTTTCGGCTTCGATCAGCTCGTACACCGACTTGCCATCCATCGCCGGACCGGGAAACACCAGCTTGGCCCCGGTCAGCGCCGCCGAATATGGAATACCCCAGGCGTTGACGTGGAACATCGGCACCACCGGCAAAATCGCGTCGCGCGCCGAGATGCTCATCACGTCGGACAAGGCCGCCGCATACGCGTGCAGCGTGCTGGAACGGTGGCTGTACAGCGCCGCCTTCGGGTTGCCGGTGGTGCCGCTGGTGTAGCACATGCTCGACGCGGTGTTTTCATCGAAGGTCGGCCAGTCGTAATCGCCCGGTTGCGCACCCATCCATCTTTCGTAGCTCTGCAGGTTGGGAATGCCTGAATCCGCAGGAAGCTTGTCCGCATCGCACAGCGCGATGTAGTGCTTGATGGTGGAGCAATTGGCGTGCACCGCCTGCACCAGCGGCAAAAAACTCAGATCGAAACACAGCACTTGGTCCTCGGCATGGTTGGCGATCCAGGCAATCTGTTCCGGATGCAGGCGCGGGTTGATGGTGTGCAGCACCCGGCCCGAACCGCTCACGCCGTAATACAGCTCAAAATGCCGGTAGCCGTTCCAGGCCAGCGTGGCGACGCGGTCGCTGAAACCCAGCTTCAGCCCATCGAGCGCATGGGCCACTTGGCGCGAGCGCCGGGCGGCTTCCCGGTAGGTGTAGCGATGGATGTCGCCCTCAACGCGGCGCGAGACGATTTCCGCATCGCCATGGTGGCGCGCGGCAAACTCGATCAGTGATGAAATCAGCAAGGGCTGGTTTTGCATTAAACCTAACATCGTCTGCGTCCTTTTTATCGCCCGGCCGGGCATGCCATGAAAATCGTATCAACCGGTCTGCATGGTACAGGCCGGTTTTGCCGGCCCTCCTCGGGAAAGTCCGTAACCGGGCCACTTTGGCGACAGCCTGCAACGTAAAACACAACACTTACCCCTTGCTGCACAGGGCTGATTGCCCCATTGCACAATAAAGTCATGAGCTCTGCCTTCGACTCCCCATCCGCCATCCGCCATCCGCCAGCCGTGCCTGATCTGCCCTGGCCTAACTCTTTTGCCACGCTGGGCCCGGACTTCTACACCGAACTGCAGCCCCGACCCCTGCCTTCGCCCTACTGGGTCGGGCGCAACCGTGCCCTCGCCCGTGAACTGGGGCTGCAGGACGACTGGCTCGAATCGGCCGACACACTGGCCGCCCTCACCGGCAACCAGCCACTGCACGGCACCCGGCCGCTGGCCAGCGTCTACAGCGGCCACCAATTTGGCGTCTGGGCCGGTCAGCTAGGCGACGGCCGGGCCATCTTGCTCGGCGAGATGCAGACGGCCAAGGGACCGCAGGAAATCCAGCTCAAGGGCGCGGGCAAAACGCCGTATTCGCGCACGGGCGATGGCCGGGCGGTGCTGCGCAGCTCAATCCGCGAATTCCTCTGTTCCGAAGCCATGCACGCGCTCGGCATTCCGACGACCCGCGCGCTGTGCGTGACCGGCTCCGACGCACCGGTGCGCCGCGAAGAAATCGAAACCGCCGCCGTTGTGACGCGCATAGCGCCAAGCTTTATCCGCTTTGGCCATTTCGAGCATTTCAGCTACCGCAACCAGCATGTCCAGCTGAAAACCTTGGCCGATTACGTCATCGCCCGCTTTTATCCCGAATGCCGGGAAGCGAAACAGCCCTATGCAGCCTTCCTGCAGGCGGTCAGCGAACGCACCGCGCGCATGATGGCGGCCTGGCAGGCCGTCGGCTTTTGCCATGGCGTGATGAACACCGACAACATGAGCATCCTGGGGCTGACGATCGATTACGGCCCGTTCCAGTTCCTCGATGCGTTCGATCCCGGCCACATCTGCAACCATTCCGACGAACAGGGCCGCTATGCCTACAACAAGCAGCCCAACATGGCTTACTGGAACCTTTTTTGCCTGGGCCAGGCCTTGCTGCCGCTGATCGACCAGCAGGAGGACGCGCTGGCCGCGCTGGAATCTTATAAAACCGCATTTCCCGAAGCCTTGCAGGCCCGGATGCACGCCAAGCTGGGCTTGCCCGATGTGCAGGAAGGCGACCACGCGTTGATTGAAAGCACCTTCCGGCTGCTGGCGGCCAACAAAGTGGACTACACCATCTTTTGGCGCCGGCTCTGCGGTTTTACCGCGCAAAGCGGCCATGAACCGGTGCGCGACCTGTTTTTCGACCTGGAGTCCTTCAATGCCTGGGCGCTACAATATTCAGAGCGCATAGCGCCCGCAGATATTGCGCAAAGAGCCGATTTGATGTTTAAAATCAATCCAAAATACGTGCTGCGCAACCACCTGGGCGAAGAAGCCATCCAGGCGGCAAAACTAAAAGATTTTTCGCAGGTCAATACCTTGCTGGCCCTGCTGCAGGCGCCGTTCGACGAGCATCCTGACCATGACAGCCTGGCCGGCTTCCCGCCCGACTGGGCATCGTCGATTGCCATCAGCTGCAGTTCGTAATCACGCTCTTTATTCAACAAAACAGGACCCCGACACCATGAACGCAAAAATCCGGAAAACCGATGACGAATGGAAAGCCCTGCTGGCTGAAAAAGGCGCGGAGCCGGTGGCTTTTGAAGTGACCCGACACGCCGCGACCGAGCGCCCCTTCACCGGAAAATACGATGCCCACCAGGCCGAAGGCACCTATCGCTGCATTTGCTGCGACGCCGAGCTGTTCGAATCGTCGGCGAAGTTCGACGCGGGCTGCGGCTGGCCGAGCTTTTCCGAAGAAATCAAGGACGGCGCGATTGAAGAGCATGTGGACCGTGCCCACGGCATGACGCGAACCGAAACGGTTTGCGCCAATTGCGGCGCGCACCTGGGCCATGTTTTTCCCGATGGCCCCACGCCCACCGGGCTGCGCTATTGCATGAACTCCGCATCCCTCGATTTCAAAAAGAAGTGAGCCCCCACGCTTGTCGCTTCGCGTACTGCGCTGCCCCCCCCCCGAGGGGGCGCTGCGCCTGCGACCCGGCAAAGCCGGTTCCGCGGCCCCTGCTTGCTGGGCTGGGTACATCCCCCACGCTCCCCGCTTCGCGTGGTTCGCTGCCCCCGAGGGGGCCGCTGCGCCTGCGGCCCGGAGAAGCCGGTTCTGCGGCCCCTGCTGGTCTGGATGCGGCAAACCTGTCCCTCGCCGAGGAGCCGGTGGCTTTACTCTGAAACCAAAACCTCTCCGCCATAATCCCCCCATGAAAATTTTGTTCGACTTTTTGCCGATTGCCCTGTTCTTCGGCATGTTCAAGTACGCCGAAGGCCACAAGGACTGGGCAGCCGGCACGGCCACCGACTGGCTGGGCTTCATGGTGTCGGGTGGCGTTGTCGGCCCGGCCGAAGCGCCTGTGCTGCTGGCCACGGTAGTGGTGATCGTTGCCACGCTGCTGCAGATCCTTTGGCTCAAGGCACGCGGCCGCAAGGTTGACACCATGCTTTGGGTCAGCCTAGGGTTGGTCACTGCGCTGGGCAGCGCCACCATCTACTTTCACAGCGAGAGCTTCATCAAGTGGAAGCCGACGGTACTTTACTGGGTGATGGGCGCGTCCTTGCTAGTGGGCCAGCTGGTGTTCCGTAAAAACGGCATCAAGTCGCTGATGGGTGCCCAGATGAGCCTGCCCGACACAGTGTGGCGCAAGGTCAATTTCAGCTGGGTGGCATTTTTCGTGGCCATGGGTTGCATCAACCTGTGGGTGGCCTTCAACTTCCCGACCAGCACCTGGGTCAACTTCAAGCTTTTCGGAAGCATGGGCCTGATGCTGCTGTTCATCCTGGCGCAGGCATTTTTCCTCAACAAGCATATCAAGCCCGATACCACCTCATGAGCAGTTTTTCAACCAGCCTCAACCCGGCACTGCCGGTGCGTGTCAAGGAAATCGAGCAGCAGCTCCAGGCGCGTCTTGCACCGACCCTGCTGCAAGTCCTGGACGAAAGCGCATCCCATGCCGGCCACGGCGGCGCCAATGCGCAGGGGTTCGGTTCGCACTTTCGGGTTCGCATTGCCAGCCCGGCGTTTGCCGGCAAGAGCCGGGTGGCCTGCCACCGGCTTGTGTATGATGCAATGCAAAATTTCATAGACCAAGGCCTGCATGCCCTGGCCATTGAAATCGTCAAAGACGCATGATGGTCTTCGGGCCAGACGAGTCCGCTTGATCTTTCGCAACAGTGCCGGCCCACTGGCTGGAACAATCACTCTCCACAAACACCCTTCCTAAGGATTTTCACTTGATCATGAAGAAACAATTTTTAATGGCCACGGCCATGGCAAGTTTGCTGGCGCTCAGCGCTGGCGCCATGGCCCAGAACCTTGCCATCGTCAATGGCAAGGCGGTTCCCAAGACGCGGCTGGACGCGCTGGCCCAGCAGGTCGCCAAAGCCGGCCGCCCGGTCACGCCGGAAATGGAAGGCCAGTTGCGGGAAGAAGTCATTGCCCGTGAGGTGTTCATGCAAGAAGCTGAAAAGCAGGGCATTTCTGGTAGCGACGACTTCAAGGCGCAGATGGAATTGGCACGCCAGACCCTGATGATTCGCGAACTGTTCGCCAATTACCAGAAGAAAAATCCGGTTTCCGATGCCGACCTGAAGGCTGAATACGACAAGTTTGCGGCAGCCAACGGTGGCAAGGAATACAAGGCACGCCACATCCTGGTTGAAAAGGAATCTGAAGCGACGGCGATCATCGCCAGTCTGAAAAAAGGCGGGAAGTTCGAGGACATCGCCAAGAAGCAATCGAAGGACCCGGGCTCTGGCGCCAAGGGCGGTGACTTGGACTGGGCCAATCCATCCAGCTATGTGCCTGAATTCACCGAAGCGCTGCTCAAGCTGAACAAGGGCCAGATGACCGACACGCCGGTCAAGTCGCAATTCGGCTACCACGTCATCCGGGTGGACGACATCCGCTCCGCGCAACTGCCTGCGTTTGAAGAAGTCAAGCCGCAGATTGCCCAGCAGATGCAGCAACAAAAGCTTGCGGCTTTCCAGGAAGAATTGCGCAAGAAAGCCAAGATCGAATAAGCAGGGCACCTGCTCCCCAAAAAACGCGGCCTCGGCCGCGTTTTTTCATGCACGGGCCGGTGTCACACCCGTGGAGGATCGGTTTCCCGCTGTGGATGGCGGTGCTGCGCAATGCCCTTGATGAACGTCTCTGCCGCATTGGCCGCGTCATCTGATTGCGCAGTGATGATCCCGATGTCGGGTTTTCCGTCTGGCAAGGTGGTCGGGACGCCAGCTTTTTCGAGCAGTGCGCTTGACGCACCCAGTACCAGAATCGTCTTGCAATGCCGGTACTGGTCCTTGATGAACTCCATGGTGTGGCCGTCCAGCGACAGCGCATCCACGCCAGCCTGTCCATCGGGAAGCACCAGCGCATCGAACAGGAAACCGGGTTCATTTTCAAGCGAGGCATCGGCTTCCAACACGTCGCCTTCCGCGGTGGCCACGGACCCGATGCGGGGCGCCACCAGCCGCGGAACTGCGCCCTCGGCCAGCAAAGCCGCCTGGACCTGCGCCATCGACTCGCCCAGGATGCCCGGCGCAATCAACAAGGCAATCTTCCTGGCCTTGATGCCGCCGTCGCCCGGTCGAGCCAAAAGCGACAGCATGGGCGATACCGTCACCTCGGGCGCAGCCGGCCGGGCCAGCGCCGGCAGCATAGCGTCGGGCAGGCGTTCCATGCCCAGGCCTGCAGCCACCTTCTGCGCCAGTTCTTCGGACGCATTGCGCAGCATCGACACGGTACGCTGGCGAATCGCCGGAACAGTGACCTTGCTCAATTCGAAGCGAAAGGCAGCGGCAATATGCGCCTTCTCGACCATCGTCTGGCTTTCATAGAACAGCGTGGCCTGGGTGTAGTGGTCGGCGAACTTCTCCGGCTTGCCGCGCACCATGCCCTCGGGCTGCATGGACTCGGCACGCTTGGCCATGGTTACAAAACCCTGGGCAGCGCCAGCCTGGAACGGGCAGCCGCCCGCCAGCGAGTTCGGCTCATAAGCGACCCGCCCACGGGGAATTGCCTGGCGATGGATGCCATCGCGCTGATTGTTATAGACCGGAGCGATCGGGGAGTTGATCGGAATTTCGTGAAAGTTCGGGCCACCCAGACGCGACAGCTGGGTGTCCACATACGAATGGTGGCGCCCCGTCAACAGCGGGTCGTTCGTAAAATCGATACCCGGAACGATGTTTTGCGTTCCGAATGCCACCTGCTCTGTTTCGGCGAAGAAATTGTCCGGATTGCGGTTGAGCACCATGCGGCCTATTGGCATCAAGGGCACCAGCTCTTCAGGAACGATCTTGGTCGCGTCCAGGATGTCGAAACTGAATTGTTCAGCCTGCTCTTCGGTGAAGATCTGCACGCCCAACTCCCACTCAGGGTAGGCGCCCGACTCAATGCGTTCCCACAAGTCGCGGCGATGAAAATCCGGGTCGGCGCCAGAAATCTTCACCGCCTCGTCCCACACCAGCGAGTGCGTGCCGGCTGTCGGATTCCAGTGGAACTTGACATACACCGATTCGCCCGCGTCGTTGACAAACCGAAAGGTATGCACGCCAAAGCCTTGCATCGTTGCATAGCTGCGTGGAATTGCCCGGTCCGACATCTGCCACATCAGCATGTGCGTCGATTCGGGCATCAGCGACACAAAATCCCAGAAGGTGTCGTGCGCGCTGGCGGCCTGCGGCATCTGGTTGTGCGGCTCGGGCTTGACAGCGTGGATCAGGTCGGGGAACTTGATCGCATCCTGAATGAAAAACACAGGCATGTTGTTGCCCACAATGTCCCAGTTGCCCTCATCGGTATAGAACTTGACGGCAAAGCCGCGCACATCGCGTGCCGTGTCCTTGGAGCCGCGCTCTCCGGCCACGGTGGAAAAACGCACAAACACGGGCGTGACCTTGCCGGCTTCCTTAAAGGGCGCAGCCTTGGTGTACTGCGTCAGCGGCTTGTAGCATTCAAAAAAGCCATGCGCGCCAGAACCGCGCGCATGCACGATGCGCTCTGGAATGCGCTCGTGGTCGAAGTGCGTCATCTTCTCGCGGAAGATGAAATCTTCGAGCAGCGCCGGGCCACGCAGGCCGAGCTTGAGCGAATTCTGGTTGTCCGAGATACGCGTGCCCATGTTGGTGGTGAGCATCTGGCCCGACGAATCCACGCGCACGCGGTCCAGCGGCTCGATGGTGGCGTTCACGCCTTCGGGTGCGATGCCTCCGGTCTTGTCGCTGCTGTTCTGTTCGGACAATGTGCTGCCGGTGGGCAGCCTGGACTCGGGCTCGACGGTGGCGCCCTGCTGGGGCGAGAGGGCATTGGCAAACCCATGCTCGGCAGGCTTGGTCGCGTTGAAGGGCATGGCAGCGACCAGGGCTTCAGTCTGAACCATTTTTTCAACATGCGTGTCACCGCCTGAGTCAGGGTTTGCCTTGGCAGGGCCGCTGTCGGTGTTGCGGGCGGCGGCCTTGGTTTGGGCGCTGCTGTTGGAAGGATTTTTTCCAGCATTTTTTCGGCCATCGGCCGGTGGGATGGTTTTGGGCATGGATGTTGGGAATGAGCCGGCGGGATTGCCACAGAACACATTACATAAGCACTTCAGAGCCATCTGTAGGACGCCACCGTCTGCCTCGGAAAGCATTTTTGGAGTGTGAAAGTTGTCCCTGTATCGTGTGGATAACTTTGTTGATGGGCCCTTGCAAAAGTCCCCAAAGCTAGACCAGGCGCGGCTTTAGCAGGAGTGCCTGAAATTAAGGCAGAAACTGCTGACCCTGTTTCAAAGCGCTTAATTCCATCAGAAAACCAAGCAGCACCGGCTGGTGCAGCAGGTAATAACTCAGGCTCCAGCGCCCCAATCCGGCCAGCATGCTGATGGCTGGAAGGGCTGACCTGGCTTGGGGCGCCAGCCACTGCGGCCGCGTGCGAAGCAACCAGTTCCCTGCTGCCATGCCCCACCACACCACCCCAAGCCAGGGAAACAGGGGAACGTAATCTTCGGTGACAGGCTTGCGGCTGACCAGTCCCAGCCAGTTCAACGTCTTGTGGTTCAGGAAATCAAGCCCAGGCCACAGGGCATGCGTGCCACTGGCCATGAATTTCAGGGCCACAGCCGCGCTGCCCAGAAGCCACAGCCACCGGCCCCAGCCCGCCGTCAGCCGAACAATGACGAGCATGACGGCCAGGCCGTGCAACACGCCAAAATAAATAAAGCTTTCTGGATACATGGCGTAGGAGCCAGCGCTGACCAGCAGTGCAGCACCAGCCACCTGAAACCATCGCCGCCAAAAACGCGCCCATGTCTGATGCCGATCAACGGCCAATGACTGGCCCAGGCCGGCGGTGAACAGAAACAGCGTCACAATCGCCGTGCGCTGCCAGGTCCAAAATGGATCCGCGTAAAAGTCCTGTTGAAGATAGCCAAAATGGTTGAGGTCAAAACACAGGTGGTACGCCGTCATCCAGACAATGGCCAGGCCGCGCAGGGCATCAAGATAGTCAAGTCGGCGATAGGGCATGGCCCAGAGTGTACGCAGATGTTTTTTTTGCGCATTGCTGACCCGCCTAAGTAGTAACCCCACCATGCGCGCAAGACAACTTCGGTAATATTTCCACCATTAAATAGTACGGTCGTTCTTTTTTATTCACGGGGTCAAGCATGAAAAATTATGTTTATTGAGCATTGTTGCGGCGGCATCGTTTTTGGCTGCGTGTGGTGGCGATTCGGCCGACAACCTGGGCATTGTTGACAACACCCCGGCGCGTGGTGCGCTGATCCAGAACCCGCCGTTGCGCACCGCTTTCTTTTCGGCGGGCGACTTCGCCGCCAAGCTCAATGCAAGCGCCAGTGGCCGCAATCTGCTGGCCATTGCCGGCACACCCAAATGCGGCGTTGATGTGCAGTACATCCGCTATGGCACCGTGGGCGGCGCCAACGAAAGCACCGACGCATCGGGCGCGCTGATGACGCCATCGGGCGGCCCGGGCTGCACCGGCAGCCGCCCCATCGTGCTGTATGCCCATGGCACGACGACCGTGAAAAGCTACAACCTGGCGAATCTGCTGGATGAAACCAGCGCGGCGTATTCAGAAGCCGCGCTGGTTGCGGCCATTTACGCCGCGCAGGGCTTCATCGTGGTGGCGCCCAATTACGCTGGCTACGACGTATCAAAACTGTCTTACCACCCCTACCTGAATGCCGATCAGCAATCCAAGGAAATGATGGATGCGCTGAGCGCCGCCCGCAAGGCCCTGCCCGGCCTGCTGCAGCCAGTGCAGGACAACGGAAAACTCTTCATCACCGGTTACTCGCAAGGCGGCCATGTGGCCATGGCCACGCACAAGGCCATGCAGGCCGCCGGCCAGACCGTGACAGCCAGCGCGCCAATGTCCGGCCCTTATGCGCTGGCGGCCTACACCGATGCTATTTTCTACGGCAACGTGCCCCTGGGCAGCACCCTTTTCGCTCCCTTGTTGGTCAACAGCTACCAAAAGGCCTATGGGACCGTCTACCGCAATTTGACTGACGTTTACGAGCCCTCCTATGCGAGCGGCATCGACACCCTGCTGCCAACCGACACACCGCTCTCCACCCTGATCGCACCGGGTGGAAAACTGCCGCAAACAGCGCTGTTCAGTAGAACGCCGCCAACGGCACCTACAGGCTCGGGTCTGCAGCCGACGCTCAATGCCATCAGCCCGCCAGCCGCGCCGCCTGAACTGGCACCGCTCTTCTCCCTGGGTTTCGGCACTAGCAATTTGATCACCAACCAGTTACGCCTAGATTATCTGCTTGACGCTTTTGCCCAACCGGATGGTGCCGTGCCCAGCCTCACCACTGGCGCTCAAGCCGCTGACCCCAAGCATCCGGTGCGCATTGCCACGATGAAAAACGACCTGCGCAACTGGACGCCGATGCGCCCGGTACTGCTGTGCGCAGGCAGCGGCGACCCGACCGTGTTCTACAACATCAACACCCAGTTGATGCAGGGTTTCTGGTCAAGCTCGTCACCGGCAGCACCCGCCGCCGGTTTGCTGACAGTGCTCAACGTGGACTCGTCGCCCACCAGCGCCGCCGATCCTTATGCCGCAGCCAAGGCCGGATTCGCACAGGCCAAGGCAAGTACCGCATCGGCAGCCATTGCCGCAGGCGCTTCCGACGGCGGCGCCTCCGCCGTGGTGCAGGCCTACCATGGCGGCCTGGTGCCACCGTTCTGCAATGCCGCCGCGCGCGGCTTCTTCCAGCAGGTCACTGCAACCGGTTTGTAAATCACAGCAACATTCTTCTCATGAATCACAGGCAATTGGCCTTCGCAGGCATTCTGGCGGCTTGCGCAGCAGCACCGTCGATGGCGCAGCAAAACACCCTCAAGCTCGGCATTTCGAACGTTCAGCCCCATTCGGGTGCCAGCGATGTCTCCGGACCGTTCACCCCGGGCGGCATCAGCCTGGACGTGCGCGACAAGACCACACCCTTTATTTCATACACCCGTGAAATCAGTGACCCGTGGGATGTGGAACTGGCGCTCGGCATCCCGCCGAAGCACGACATTGTCATAAAGGTCAGCAATCCCGCCTTGCCGGGCAGCGCCCAGGCCTTGTCCGGCCAGGTGGGTGCCACCATTCGGCAGGTGGCGCCCACCCTGTTTGTCAATTACAAGTTTCTTGAGAAAACCAGCGTGCTGCGGCCCTTCGTGGGCGCGGGCATCAATTACACGCGATTTGACAAGACCCGCTCGACAGCCGCTGGCGACGCACTCAATGGCGGCCCCAGCTCGATTTCGCTCGAAGACTCGGTTGGCCTGGCCCTGCAGGCGGGCCTGGCCTGGCGCCTCAGCAACGAATGGTCGGTGTCGGCGTCGCTGGCGACGGCACGGGTGACATCGAAGATCACGACCAACACGTTGGGCATCGAGCGCCATGCGGACATCACCTTCAAGCCCCAGGTGTTCACCGTAGCCATGGCCTATTCGTTTTGACCCTCAGGCCGTCCCCAGGCTGGCGTGAGTACTGGCGGGTGCAGCCATAATTTGTGGCATGTACCTGCCCCCCGAAATCATCCCCTGCCAGCATGCAGGCCATGAGGCCTTGCAGCTGGCCACCCGCCACGGCACCGCCATCATCGCGCTGCACGGCGCGCATTTGCTGTCGTGGGTGCCGGCCGGACAGCGCGATGTCTTCTGGCTTTCCCCGGACTCGCCGCCCGAGCCCGCCGCCATTCGTGGCGGTGTGCCGGTGTGCTGGCCGTGGTTTGCCAAACAGGGCATGCCAGAGTCCGCACTGCAGCATGGGCCGGCGCGCCTCGTTGCGTGGCAAGTCAGCGCGGTGCATGCCAGCAGCCGCGATGAAGTCAGCCTGAGCATGGCGCCCTGCAACGATGCCCGCCTTGACGGCCTGGCGCCCGATCTGCAGGTCAGCCTGCACCTGACGCTGGGCCGGACGCTGAGCCAGTCGCTGCACACCCGCAACCTGGGCACGCAGACGTTTCATCTGACGCAAGCCCTGCACAGTTATTTTGCCGTCAGCCACGCGGCGCAGGTCGGAATTGAAGGGCTGGCCGGCCTGCCTTACCAGGACAAATTGCGGGGCATGGCAGCCGACATCCAGCAAACGCCCTTTGTCCTTGACCAGGCATGCGACCGCATCTACGGTGCAGCGCCGGGCGGCGGCAGCGCCTTCACCGGCCGCTACACACTGGCCGACGCAGGCTGGCAGCGGCGCATCGTCATTGAAACGCGTGGCAGCCGGTCGGTGGTGGTGTGGAACCCCGGCAGCGAGGGTGCACGCAGGATGGCCGACGTTCCCGACGACGGCTGGCAGGATTATTTCTGCATCGAGGCAGCGAATGCCGGGCCGAATGTCATTGCGCTGGCACCGGGCGCCGAACACTGGCTGGGGCAAACCTTAAGCATCAAATAAGTCCTTTGCGCATAAATTTAGGGCACTTAATGCTATGTATTTAATAGCAGATCACACCCTTTTAAAATCCGCCTGCTCAGCCGACCCACTGGCGCGCGTTGTGCCACAGCTGCATCCACGGACTGGCTGCGCCCTTGTCCAGATTCGTCCAGCTCATCTGCACGTTGCGGAACACGCGCTCGGGGTGCGGCATCATGGCGGTGAATCGGCCGTTGGCCGTGGTCACCGCCGTCAGCCCGCCGGCGCTGCCGTTGGGATTGGCCGGATAGGCTTGTGTCGGCTGGCCGTGGCTGTCGGTAAAGCGCATCGCAGCAATCGTTTTCGATGCATCACCCCGATGCGCAAAGTTGGCATACCCCTCACCGTGCGCCACGGCAATCGGCAGGCGGCTGCCGGCCATTCCGGCGAAAAACAGGCTCGGGGATTCCAGCACTTCCACCATGGACAGGCGCGCTTCGAAGCGCTCACTCTGGTTGGTGGTAAAGCGTGGCCAGGCTTCAGCGCCGGGGATGATGTCGGCCAGTTCGGCAAACATCTGGCAGCCGTTGCACACGCCCAGACCGAAGGTGTCGTTGCGGCTGAAAAAGCCCTTGAACTGCTCGGCCAGCAGCGGGTTGAAGGTGATGGATCGCGCCCAGCCGATGCCCGCGCCCAGCGTGTCGCCGTAGCTGAAGCCGCCACAGGCGACGATGCCGGCAAAGTCGGCCAGTTGCGCACGGCCCGTTTGCAGATCGGTCATGTGGACGTCGATGGCTTCGAAACCGGCTTGGGTGAAGGCGTAAGCCATTTCCACATGCGAGTTGACGCCCTGCTCGCGCAGCACCGCCACCTTGGGACGCGAGAGCATCAGCGCCGGAGCGCTCAAGCTCGCGCTGGTTGGCAGGAAGACATGCAGGCCGGGGTCTGATGGGTTGCCAGCGGCGGCGTGTTCGGCATCGGCGCAAGCCGGGTTGTCGCGCTGCTGGCAAATCTTCCAGCTCACGGCGTCCCAGACCTGATGCAGGTCTTGCACCCTGGCCTTGAACACCGCCTTGGTATCGCGCCAGACATGCACTTCGCCTTTGCCGACTTCCAGGGAGGCATGCGCAGGCCGGGTCTTGCCGACAAAATGGCTGAATTGGGACAGCCCGTGCGTGCGCAGCGTCTGCATCACGTCATTGCGGGCCGAGGTGGCCACCTGAATCACCACACCCAGCTCTTCATTGAACAGCGCTTTCAGCGTCAGCTCTTCGCGGCGGCCGCCGACTTGCGACGCCCAGTTCTTGCTGTCGCCGGTGTCCATGCGGCTGTCGCTGATGCCGTCGCCTTCCAGCAGCAGCATGTCGATGTTGAGCGACACGCCGACATGGCCGGCAAACGCCATTTCGCAAGCGGTGGCGAACAGGCCGCCATCGCTGCGGTCGTGGTAAGCCAGAATTTTTCCCTGCACCCGAAGGGCATTGATGGCGTTGACCAGATTGACCAGGTCTTTCGGGTCGTCGAGGTCGGGAACTTCACCGTCTTCCAGGTTCAGGCTTTGCGCCAGGATGGAGCCGCCCATGCGGTTTTTCCCCTTGCCGAGGTCGATCAGGACCAAGGTGGTATCGGCCTCAACCGTGTTCAACTCGGGCGTGAGCGTGCCACGCACATCGGCCAGGGTGGCAAAGGCGCTGACGATCAGCGATACCGGCGAAGTCACTTTCTTGCCCTCGCCGCTCTCGTCCTTCCAGACGGTGCGCATCGACAGTGAATCCTTGCCGACCGGAATCGACACGCCCAGCGCCGGGCACAACTCCATGCCGACGGCCTTGACGGTTTCATACAGCGCGGCGTCCTGGCCCGGCTCACCGCAGGCAGCCATCCAGTTGGCCGACAGTTTGACGCGCGGCAGTTCGATCGGCGCGGCCAGCAAATTCGTAATTGCTTCGGCCACGGCCATGCGGCCCGACGCAGCGGCGTTGACCGCCGCAAGCGGCGTGCGCTCGCCCATGCTCATGGCTTCGCCGCCAAAACCCTGGTAGTCGGCCAGTGTCACGGCGCAGTCGGCCACCGGCACCTGCCACGGGCCGACCATCTGGTCGCGGTGTGTCATGCCGCCGACGGTGCGGTCGCCGATGGTGATCAAAAAGCGCTTGGACGCCACCGTGGGGTGGCTCAGCACGTCAAGGCAGCTTTTTTGCAGGTCAACGCCGGTCAGGTCAATCGGCTGGATGGTTTGCGCCACGGTGGTCACGTCGCGGTGCATCTTGGGTGGCTTGCCCAAGAGCACATTCATCGGCATGTCCACTGGTGCGGGCGAATCGTTGTCCGACAGCACGAGCTGCTTTTCTTCAGTCGCCACGCCGATCACGGCAAACGGGCAGCGCTCGCGCTCGCAAAAGGCTTCGAACTGCGCCAGCGATTCGGGCGCAATCGCCATTACATAGCGTTCCTGGCTTTCGTTGCTCCAGATTTCTTTCGGCGACAGTCCGCTTTCCTCCAGCTTGACGGCGCGCAGGTCAAAGCGCGCACCACGACCGGCGTCGTTGACCAGTTCGGGAAAAGCGTTGGACAAGCCGCCCGCGCCCACGTCGTGAATGGCCAGAATCGGATTTTCCAGCCCCAGCTGGGCACACTGGTTGATGACTTCCTGCGCACGCCGCTCAATCTCGGGGTTGCCGCGCTGCACCGAATCAAAGTCCAGATGCGTCGCATTGGCGCCCGATGCCATGGAACTGGCCGCGCTGCCACCCATGCCGATACGCATGCCGGGGCCGCCGAGCTGGATCAAGAGCGTGCCTGCAGGGAAAAGGATTTTTTGCGTCAGTTGGGCGTCAATCGTGCCAACGCCGCCGGCAATCATGATCGGCTTGTGGTAACCCCAGCGCTGGCCACCGACGGTTTGCTCGTACTCGCGGAAGTAGCCGTTCAGGTTGGGGCGCCCGAATTCGTTGTTGAACGCCGCGCCGCCCAGCGGGCCTTCGGTCATGATCTGCAGCGGGCTGGCGATGTGGTCTGGCTTGCCGTAAGACGGGCCCTGGTCGTCAAACAGCTTGGAAACCGTGAAGCCGCTCAGACCTGCCTTGGGCCTGGAGCCGCGCCCGGTCGCGCCTTCGTCGCGGATTTCGCCGCCTGCGCCTGTCGAGGCACCGGGGAACGGTGAAATCGCGGTCGGGTGGTTGTGGGTTTCGACCTTCATCAGCACATGCGTCAGCACATCGTCAGAGGTGCTATAGCTTTGATAGCTGCTGACGCCCGTTCTGCCTGCGCCAGAGGCCGATTTGGCATAAAAACGCTGGATGCGTGCGCCTTCCATAACCGAGGCGTTGTCCGAATAGGCCACCACCGTGTGCTGCGGATGCAACTGCTCAGTGTTGCGGATCATGCCGAACAGGCTTTTTTCCTGCGGCACGCCGTCAATCGTGAAGTCGGCGTTGAAAATCTTGTGGCGGCAATGTTCGCTGTTGGCCTGCGCGAACATCATCAGCTCGACATCGGTCGGGTTGCGCTGCAACTGGGTGAAGGCATTGACCAGGTAGTCGATTTCGTCAGCGGCCAGCGCCAGGCCGAACTCGGTGTTGGCCTGCTCGAGTGCGGCTTTTCCGCCCTGCAGCACGTCAATGGTCTGCAGCGGATCGCCCTGCAGTTCGGTGAACAGACCAGCCGCAGCCTGTGCCTGCCCAGCCATGACGCTTTCAGTCATGCGGTCGTGCAGCAAGGCGGCGACCTGCTCACGCTGGTCTTCGGTCAATGCCGATTTGCTGAAAAATCCCGATTTGAGCGTCAGGCGGTATTCGGTAATGCGCTCGATGCGCTTGATGGCCAAGCCGCAGTTGTGCGCGATGTCAGTGGCCTTGGAGGCCCATGGCGATACCGTTCCAAAACGCGGCGACACGATGAACAGCGCACTGTCGGCGGCATTTGCGAGGGGTTGTTCGCACGGTTGACCATAGCTGAGCAAGGCCGCCAGTTGGGTTTTCAGTGCCTCTGAAGGCAGCTCCTCGGTGGCAACCAGATGGACAAACCGGGCGCTGATGCCGACGATCTTGTCGTGAATGGCTTGCAGGCGAGGCAGGAGTTGCTGGACGCGAAAGTCGCTCAGGGCACTGATGCCGTGGGCATCGCCCTCGAAAGTCGTCAGGTGCAGGGTCACGGTAGGGGTGGCCTTGTGGTGAAGTATGGTGGGGCAGCCGGCAAGCTGTTCAGGGGTCTGTAGGCCCCGAAAGGCAGGGTCTGGCAAGGAGTGGTCTAAGCTGCTGCGGGGCAGAAGCATGAGCGCAGGATTTTATCAGCGACTGGGCGAAGCGCGGCTGGCGCGGCGGCTTTTGCACCTACCCGAGCCAGCCGGCGACGCCTGAGTCCCGCCATCCCGGCTCAATGCTCAGGCGGCATCCACGCACCCGGCAACACCAGAAAGGTCTGCCAAGGCATGCCGTTTGGCGCGGGCGGTCGGCTTGTCCAGCGCAGATCGCCGGGCAAGTGCGCCAGGATGGCCGGTGTCAGCGCCTCATTCTTTGTAACGCCCAGGGTGAAAAAATGCCCAGGCCGCCTGAATGTTTCAGTGTGGAGCGCGCCATACCAGAGGGGTTCCAGCGCCTGGCTGACAGGGCTGCGCACGCTGTAAGCCGAGCGCCACAGCCGCAGAATCTGCCGCTGCATGGGGCGGGCCGGGTCGAACGCCACAAATGCCAATTCCGACTTGTTGCCCTGGTGGTATTTGGGCAGCACGGGCAGCGTCTTGAGCGGCACATCGGCGGTCAGCCACAGCAAGGCCGTTTGCGCCGACCAGGCGGGCGCTACACGCCAGCCCCCCCGCCGCCAAGTGGCCCGGCAGGCTTGAAGCGCTGTCAGCCCATTGCAATGGCAGCGGTTCTTCCGTGTCGCCGCCGATTTCCATGCGCTGCCGGGGCAGCTCGCGCCATCCGGCGTCTAACCACTGGGCCGGACTGAAGGTCTTCGCAGGCGTCTGTCGGGCGTAGCGCGCCAGATCGCTTGAGACGTAATTCACCATGTACCACGGCCCGGAAATCATCACCGCCAGCAGCGCTGTCAAGCCCAGGCCAAGCGGATGCAAATTCTCAGGGCTTGGGCGTCGCGAATAGGCCATGGCCGCCAGTGCCACCCAGGCGAGTCCCAGACTCAGCCCCGCCATCACATCGGAAAACCAGTGCGCGCCCAGATACAGCCGAGAAAACCCAATCAGCGCGATGTACACCGCCGCCACAGCCGCTATCGCGCCTTGAACGGCGGACCGCTGCTTGCGCGAGAGCAAAAAAGCCAGAAAACCGTAAATAACAATGCTCGATGTGGCATGGCCGCTGGGAAAGGAAAAATCCGCTACCCCGCTGTACAGGCTGATGGGACGCGTTCTGGCCAGTGTGTATTTCAGCAGTTGCACCAGCACCTCGAAAAATCCGGCCACCGCCAGCCAGTAGCGGGCCGTGCGCCAGCAGCGCGCCCACGCCAGCCACGCCCACACCGCCACCACCAGCGGTAGCGCCACCCATGCGCCGCCCAGACCGGTGATGACCACCATGATGCGGTCCATCTCTGCAATGCGCAGGTCTTGCAGGAAGTTGAAGATCGCCACATCCGCCAGAACCAGCGGATCACGGGCTGCAACGTCCTGCAAGATGCCAAAAAATGTCCAGCCCCCGCCCAGCAGCAGCCCCAGGGCGATCAGAAGCGGTGACTCGGGTTTGCGCGGATCAAACAGGAACAGCGCCAGCCTGGAGAGCGCGCCCGGCCGCCGGGACGCCCATTGCAGGGCGCGGTCGCGCCCGACAGCCAGAAGCGGCACACCATGACGCATAGCGATACGCGCCACTTTGGCCGCCAGCCACAGCAGCACCCCGAGCACCAGCAGGATCACCGCCAGCCGAGCGCTTACGGCTTCGGCCATCCGCAGCGACGTCCCAAACAAGACACCGGGCAAAATATGCGCCGGCGCCCATGCCAGCGCGGACGCCGCATTGATCACATAAAACTTCGCGCGCGCCATCTGTGTCGTGCCTGCCACCAGAGGAACAACAGCCCGCACGGGCGCAAAAAAACGCGCCAGCAAAATGCTGGTTCCGCCATGCTGCGCCATGAACTACTCACCCCGCGCCATCAAGGGCGCATACCGTGCAAAGGGTGGCCAGCCGCGCAGCCGGTCGTTACCCAAGCGGCCCCGCTCGTAGCTCAGCGCGTCACCGGACACCGCGCCCAGCGCGGCCACGGCCAGCGTCGTCCACATATCCAGCGAACCTGCGCCAATCAAGGCCCCGGCGCTGAACATGACCACACCTGCAGGCACCAAGGTGCCAATGAGTGCCAGCGACTCGGCCAGCGCCACGCCAAACACCACCAACAATGCCAGATGCGGATGAGTGGCAATATGGGTCAGGAGCAGATGCATCGCAGGCTTTCCAGGTACGAATCAAGGGCAAAATAATTTGCAGAGGTTCAGCACATGCATCTTCAAAACCCCTTGCATGCTGGCAGAGAAAGTCCGGTGGGATAATTCGCAGATGAGTATTACTTACAAAGATGCAGCCGGTATCGAAGGCGTGCGTGTGGCGGGCAGGCTCGCTGGCGAGTTGCTGGACTACCTGACCCCGTTCATCAAGCCCGGTGTGACGACCAACGAAATCAACCAGTTGGCGCACGACTACATGGTCGACGTGCAGGGAACCATCCCGGCCACGCTCGGCTACGGCCCGCCCAGCTATCCGCCCTACCCCAAGTCGCTGTGCACCTCGGTCAATCACCAGGTGTGCCATGGCGTTCCCAATGACAAGCCGCTGAAGAAAGGTGACATCGTCAACGTGGACGTCACCGGCATCAAGGACGGCTGGCACGGCGACAGCAGCCGCATGTTCCTGATCGGCGACTGCTCGATTGCCGCCAAACGGCTGTGCCAGGTCACCTACGAAGCCATGTGGAAAGGCATCCTGTGCGTGCGGCCGGGCGCGCACCTGGGCGACATCGGCCACGCCATCCAGACGTTTGCCGAAAAGCAGGGCTATTCGATCGTGCGCGAGTTCTGCGGCCACGGCATCGGCACCAGGTTCCATGAAGACCCGCAGGTGCTGCATTACGGCCGTCCGGGCACGCTCGACGAACTCAAGCCCGGCATGGTGTTCACCATTGAGCCGATGATCAACATCGGCAAGCGCGACATCAAGGACGGCCCGGAAAAAGACGGCTGGAGCATCGTGACACGCGACCATTCGCTGTCGGCGCAGTGGGAACACATGGTGCTGGTCACCGAAACCGGCTACGAAGTGCTGACGCTGTCGGCCGGCAGCCCGCCGATTCCGGATTTTGTGCCGCAGCCGTCGCGCGAAAAAACCCCTGCCTGATTCCGGGCCCTTGCGGGACCGGCTTTTTCGATCCTTTCACGGTCAGGCCTTGCCTTCATGACTGAATTGACTTCCTTTCGCGAACAATACAGCGCCGGCAAGGCGGGCGTGATGGCCGCGCTGGCAGGCAGCGGTGCCTCGACCCGGGGCATCCATGGCCTGCTGCAAAAGCTGGGCCGGCTGACCGACGCCACCTTGCGGCGGCTGTGGCAACTGGCCGAATTTCCGCCGGATGCCTGCCTGATCGCGGTGGGCGGTTTTGGCCGGGGCGAATTGTTTCCGCATTCCGATGTCGATGTGCTGCTGCTGCTGCCCGACGCCGCGCTCGATGTCGAAGACAATCCGGCCCTCAAGGCCAAGGTAGAAAGCTTCATCAGCAGTTGCTGGGATTGCGGGCTGCAGATTGGCTCCAGCGTGCGTACAGCGGCCCACTGCGTCGAGGAAGCAGCCAAGGACGTCACCGTCCAGACCTCGCTGCTCGAAATGCGTCTGGTGACCGGCTCGGCCGAGGTCTACCAGCGCCTGCAGGCGCAGCTTGACGCAATTCTTGATCCCAAGGCGTTTTTTATCGCCAAGACGCTCGAAATGCGCCAGCGCCACAACAAGTTTGACAACACACCTTACGCGCTGGAGCCCAATTGCAAGGAATCGCCCGGTGGACTGCGTGACCTGCAGGTGGTGCTGTGGGTGGCTCGCGCCGCCGGCTTGGGAAAATCCTGGGACGAGCTGGCCACCAACGGACTGATCACCACGTTCGAGGTTCGTCAGATCAAGGCCAACGAGGCCTTGCTGAGCCTGATACGCGCGCGCCTGCACATCATTGCCCGCCGTCGCGAGGACCGTCTGGTGTTTGATCTGCAGACGGCGGTGGCCGAATCCTTCGGCTATTGCGCCCAGCCGGGCAACCGAAGCGAACGCCCGCCGGCACTGGACACGGTGCAGGTGGTCCTGCCCCTGGACAGGGCCGTGTCGCCCCGGGGCGGACGGGCGGCCAGGCGCCCGCCGGCGCGTCCCAGCGAAGCGCTGATGCGCCGCTATTACTGGACGGCCAAGGCGGTCACCCAGTTGAACCAGATCCTGCTGCTCAACATCGAAGAGCAGCTCAGCCCGTGCAACTATCCGCTGCGCCCGCTCAATGCGCGCTTCTTTGACAAAGCCGGAATGCTTGAAGTGGTCAGCGACGACCTCTACCTTCGCGAGCCCCACGCCATCCTGGAAACCTTCCTGCTGTTCGAAACTCATGTTGGCATCCGCGGCTTGTCGGCACGCACCTTGCGCGCACTCTACAACGCCCGGGGCATGATGAACGCGAAGTTTCGCACCGATCCGGCCAACCGGGCGACCTTCCTGCGCATCCTGCAGCAGCCCGAAGGCATCACCCATGCCATGCGGTTGATGAACCAGACCTCGGTGCTGGGCCGCTACCTCTGGGTGTTTCGCAACATCGTCGGGCAAATGCAGCACGACCTGTTCCACGTCTACACCGTCGACCAGCACATCCTGATGGTGCTGCGCAACATGCGGCGTTTTTTCATGGCCGAGCATTCGCATGAATACCCGATGTGTTCGCAACTGGCCGCAGGCTGGGACAAGCCATGGATTCTGTACATCGCCGCGCTGTTTCACGACATTGCCAAGGGACGCGGCGGCGACCATTCCGAACTGGGCCAGAAGGAAGTGCGCATTTTCTGCCGCCAGCACGGCATTGGCGCCGAAGACGCCCGGATGATCGAGTTCCTGGTGGGCGAACACCTGAGCATGAGCCGTACCGCCCAGAAGGAAGACCTGAGCAACCCGCAAGTGATTGCCACGTTCGCCCGGCGGGTCGGCAACGAACGCAACCTGACTGCCCTGTACCTGCTCACCGTCGCCGACATTCGCGGCACCAGCCCGAAGGTCTGGAATGCCTGGAAAGGCAAGCTGCTCGAAGACCTCTACCGCTACACATTGCGCGTGCTGGGCGGCCGCGCGCCCGATGCAGCTGCCGAGATCGAGGCCCGCAAGCGCGGCGCGCTAACGCTGCTGGCCCTGCATGCCGAGCCATTCCAGGCCTACAAGGCGCTCTGGGACACGCTCGACGTGAGCTATTTCATGCGCCACGAAGCCGCCGACATTGCCTGGCATGCCCGGCACCTGTCGCGCCACATTGGCAAGGCGGTGGTGACAGTCCGTGTGCGCCAGTCTGCAACCGGCGAAGGCATGCAGGTGCTGGTCTACACGCCCGATGCGCCGGACCTGTTCGTGCGCATCTGCGGCTTCTTTGACAAGGCTGGTTTCAGCATTCTGGACGCCAAGGTGCACACCACCAACAACGGCTTTGCCCTGGACACTTTTCAGGTCACCAGCGAGCCGCTGGAAGAGCACTACCGCGAACTGGCCACCATGGTCGAGGTGAACCTGGGCCGCATCCTGGAAGAAAAAGGCCCGCTGCCACCACCCAGCAAAGGCCGGGTGTCGCGCCGCGTCAAAAGCTTTCCCGTGACCCCGCGCGTCGACTTGCGTCCGGATGAAAAAGCCCAGCGCTGGCTGCTCAGCGTGTCGGCCAGCGATCGGGTCGGCCTGCTCTACCTGATTGCACGGGTGCTGGCCAATCACCACATCAACGTCAAGCTGGCCAAGGTGACCACGCTGGGCGAACGGGTCGAGGACACCTTTTTGATCGACGGGCCGGAACTTCAACACAACAAAGCGCAGATCGCGATTGAAACCGAGTTGCTGAAGGCCTTGAGTGAATGAGATCCCATGCATATTTTCGGCACATTTCACCGAACACTGCGAAGTCTGAAAAAAATCCGTTCACCCGGCCTGATAGCTGATAAATTATCGCCATTGCCGCTTCATCGAGAGCGGCATGCATCAATCGGCGCTTAGCCTGCTTGATGCCGGAAGAGTCTGTGGTGCAGCTAACGCAGCACCCGGCGCCGAAGGAGCAACCACCCCGGAAACTCTCAGGCAAAAGGACCGGCATCACTATTGATCTCTGAAGAGTTGCCGCAGGCTACGTCATGCGGTGCACCGAAGGAGCAAACAGCTCTCGCCAGCGCGAAAGTTCGTGAATCTCTCAGGTCCAGAACAGAGGGGGTGTCCGCTGTGCACTTGCGCGCGGGCTTAATCCCCTTGACGTTGCTGGAGTCTTTCATGAAAAAAATCGCAGTCATTGGTGGTGGCATCACCGGCGTGACCACAGCCTACGCACTTGCCAAGCGCGGCTTTTCGGTCACCTTGTTCGAAAAGCACCGTTATGCCGCCATGGAGACCTCGTTTGCAAATGGCGGCCAACTTTCCGCATCCAACGCAGAGGTATGGAACCACTGGTCAACCCTCCTCAAGGGCCTGAAGTGGATGCTCAAGAGCGATGCACCGCTGCTGGTAAGCCCCAAGCCAAGCTGGCACAAAATATCGTGGTTTGCCGAGTTCATCGCAAACATTCCGCACTACCGAAGCAACACCATAGAGACCACGCGCCTGGCCATCGCGGCGCGCAAGCACCTGCTGGGCTGGGCGGAGCAGGAGGGCATAGACTTTGACCTGAAGAAGGAAGGCATTCTTCACATCTACCGCGACAAGGCCAGCTTTGACCACGCCGGCAAGGTGTCCAGGCTGCTGGCCGAAGGCGGTCTGCCGCGCCGCGCCGTCACCCCGCAAGAGATGCGCGTCTTGGAGCCCACGCTTGCGGGGAAGTATTACGGCGGCTATTTTACCGAAAGCGACTCGACCGGCGACATTCACCTCTTCACCAAGGGCCTGGCCGAGGCGGCGGTGCGACTGGGCGTGATCTGCCTGTACGAGCAGGATGTAAGCGCCGTGACGGCAGACGCCAAGCAGGCCTGTGTGACGGTGGGCCATGGCGCCCAGGAAACCCGCGCGGTCTTTGACGGCGTGGTGGTCTGCGCCGGCACCGCCAGCCGCGCGCTGGCAGCCTCGCTCGGTGACCGCGTGAACATCTACCCGGTCAAGGGCTATTCCATCACCGTCAACCTGAAAGACACGCAAAGCCAGGCAGCCGCGCCCGTGGTCAGTCTGCTGGACGATGAAACCAAGCTGGTCACCAGCCGCCTTGGCCTGGACCGTTTCCGGGTGGCCGGTACGGCAGAGTTCAATGGTTACAACCGCGACATTCGTGCCGATCGCATCAAGCCCCTGGTGGACTGGGTGCAACGCTGCTTTCCCGGCGTCAACACCCAGAGCGTTATACCTTGGGCGGGTCTGCGGCCCATGATGCCCAACATGCTGCCGCGCGTCGGCCGTGGCCGTTCACCCTGCGTTTTTTACAATACCGGACACGGTCACCTGGGCTGGACGTTGTCAGCCATCACCGCCGAGATGGTGGGCGATGTGGTGAGTGAAGCCTTTAAGCCAGCGGGGTTGCTGCATGGCAAACCCGTTCCGGCCTGAAAATCCAAGCCCAAGCCCAAGCCCAAGCCCAAGCCCAAGCCCAAGCCCAAGCCCAAGCCCAAGCCCAAGCATCAGCTCATGCCTGGTGCTGACTAGTGGGTCACTTGGTAACTAAATTAGGATGAAGGCATCCAATAGGCAAAGACGGACAGGAGCAGGTCATGAGTCGATGTCAAAAAGAGTCGTTAAGGCCGCTGACGGAAAAAGAGCGGCAAGCGCTGCAAAGGATTGTGCGATTAGCCAGCGAGCGAGCGGACGTAGTGGCGCGGACCAGGGAAGTGCTGGCAGTGGCGTTGGGCGCAACCTATCGGGATACCGCTTTTGTAGCGGGACGTCGATCCGCTGAGGCAGTAGCCAAGTTGGTGGCGCGCTTCAATCGTGAGGGTTTGGCGGCACTGGAGCCGCACGGTCGGGGCGGACCCAAACTGCGATACGACGCTCAGGCGCAGCAACGCATTCTGGCTGAAGCCCGGCGCACGCCAAATCCAGAGCAGGATGGAACGGCAAGTTGGTCATTGATGACCTTGCGGCGTGCATTGCGCCGGGCTCCAGATGGCTTGCCTGCTGTGAGCACCTATACGATCGGTCAAGTGCTGCATGCCTCAGGCTATCGCTGGCTGGCCGTGCGCAGCTGGTGTGAAACCGGCAAGGTGGTGCGCAGGCGCCGCGCTGGCACGGTGAAGGTCACTGACCCAGATGCGGAGGCAAAAAAAAATCTGATTGAGCGTGCCTACCGTGAGGGCGAATCATTAGGCTTGGCGGTATGGACTCAGGATGAGGCCGGACCCTATCCGACGCGCCCCATGCCGGGGCAAAGCTGGGCTGAACACGGGCAGGCCCAGCGTCAACCCCATGAATACGTGCGCAACGGCACTGCCAAGCTGCTGACCCTGTTTTGCCCGGGCAGCGGTGAGGTGCGCGCCAAGGGCGTTATAGCCGCGCCCAATGTGGTGCTGCATCCGTGGCTGCAGCAGGAGTTGACGGCGGTGCTCGATCAGTTGCCACCGGCGGCGCCCGTGACGGATGTGGTCCGCAGCCATGCTGCTTGGGAGCAGTGGCAGCATGGGCTGAAAATGCCCATCACCCTGCCAGCCACCTTGCCAGCGCTACGCCTGCTGCTGGTGTGGGATAACCTGGCAGGGCACCTGACGCCCGCATTGGTACTGTGGTTGTTTGCGCACGGCGTGATGCCCCTGTACACGCCGCTGGGCGGCTCGTGGCTGAACATGGCCGAATCAATCCAGCGCATCATCAGCCGCAGGGCGCTGGCTGGGCATTATCTGCAGACACCGCAACAGATCATCGATGCATTGGAGTCAACCGTCAAAGGATGGAACCAGGACCCGACCCCTTTTCATGGCTATGTCACCGTTAAATGTGGAAATTTCCCCAATGTCATTGCCAGGACAGCCTCCGCAGAGGCGGCATGGTGGTTGTCTAGGGCGCGAAATCAGCCCAGGTAGTTGTCCAGATAACCCGTGGCAACGCCATGAAAGCGCTGTATCCAGTGCTTGAGGCGGCCGTGATAGGCGTTGACGTTCTGGACATGGATGGCGCCGTTGACGCGTACGCCCGCGCTGAGGTTGACCGCCTCATGCGCGAGGTGCGCGTCTTGCGCAAAGCCGCGATAGGTCGGATTGCCATCGCTCACCAGCAGCGCGTCCTTGGCCAGCACGGACTGCAATGCACTGGCCAGTTCGGCTTTGCTCATCTGCCCGCGCCCCATCACCCAGTCCAGCGTCTGCCCCGTGCGCTCGCGTGCCACCAAAACGCAGACCTGCTCATTGGATAAACCCGGTTTGCCCGCTTTGCCGCCGCGCCGGCGAGCGGGCCGCTCCAGCTTGCGGCAACCCTTGCGGGACTCCAGAAAATACGTCTCGTCGGCCTCCGTGATGCCTTGCAGCGTGGTGGGGCGGTCCGCCTTGACGCTGTTCAAGAAGCGGTGGCGCCAGCGCAGCGTGGTGTTGCGGTGAACCTGCAAGGCAGCGGCTGCCGGGCGAAGCGGCTGGGACGCCACCAGCGCGGCGCTAAAACCAAGCCATTTATCTTTCTTGCGAAGCCGCGCCAGCGTCGTGCCGGTCAATGCGTTGAAGGTGCGATGGCACGTCTGGCAGCGATAGCGCTGCAGCCCGCTGACCTGACCATGCCGGTCAAGCTCGGTGCCATGGCAGTGCGGGCAGCTGCGCGGGTGCTCCGATCTGGGCGACTCGATGACGGCCAGCACTTTTTGCTCGCCGCCATCGAGCGTATCAAGCCGCTTTCGGAGTAACTCGCGCTGGTGCAACGTGAGCCGGGCTACTTGTTTCAGCAATCCATTGAAAGTCTTGGCATTCATGATGGCTACCTCCTGGCAGGGTTCGCTGTGACTCTACTCCTCTGGAACAAAATTTCCACATTTAACGGTGACATAGCCCTTTTCATTGGGGTGGCAAACGCCATGCGCGACGTTTGCGCAGCCGGCAACGACAACACGCCTTGGCTGGCTCGGGCGCCTGCACACGCCGTCCACTGCGACATCGGCCATCGGTACTGCAGCAATCACTATTTAGTTGCCAAGTAACCCACTAGTGTCGCGTCATGATGTAGTTGTCGGGTAAAGCCTTTTGAGCTTGGTGCGGGCATCCTTGGTCGTGAACTGCCAGTTGACTTTGGCCTGAAGGTTGTCGCGGCGGCTCTGCCAGGCGGCGACCTCGCTTCGCACCATCTCGATGCTGTCGATGCGCCGATCCAGGCACTGGCTCACCATGACGTTGATTTCGATCTCGGCCATGTTCAGCCAGCTGCCATGCTTGGGCGTGTAAACGAATTCAAAGCGGTCCCACAGCGCCTTGGCCTCCTCGGGGGCAAACGCCTCATACAACGAGCCCGGCGTGTGCGTGTTCAAGTTGTCCATTACCAGCGTGATGCGCTCGGCGTCGGGGTAGTTCGCAGCGATGTCCTGCACGAACACGGCCCAGTCTGCTTTGGTACGGCGCTCGGTGACCTGGGTCAGGCGCCGCCCGGCCAGCGGCTCGCTGGCCATGAAGACGTTGCACACGCCGCAGCGCTCGTACTCGTAGTCATGGCGCTCGGGCCGGCCAGGCGCCGCGGCAATCGGCTCGCGCGTTTCGCGAATCAGCTGGCGCGGCGTCTCATCCATGCACACCACGGGGTTCTTTGGGTCGTAGGGGCGGCTGTAGATGTCGAGCACCTTTTCCATCGCCGCGACGAATTGGGCGCTGGCCTGCGGGGCAATCACCCAGCCAACTTTCCTCCAGGGCTTGAGCTCGTTTTTTTCAGCGCCCGCCGCACCGTCTCGTGGGACACGCTGTCCACCAATTCGAGCTCGACCAGCCGATCGGCCAGCAGGCGCAGCGACCAGCGGGCCTGGCCTTCAGGGGGCGCCGAGCAACTCAGGGCCAGCAGTTGCGCCTCCAGCCGGCCATCGATCTTCAGCGCGTACTCGCATTTGGCGGGCTGGCGGTTCAACGTCAACTCCAGGCCTTCGAGAACAAACTTCTTTTTGACCCGGTCCACCTTGCGCTCGCTCACGCACAGCATGGCTGCGATGTCGCAGGTGCGGGGGCGTTCAGTGCGCTCCCCCGCTTGGTCGCAGTTGAGCAGTATCAAGGCATTGATGACTTTGGATGCTGCGTGCGTGCCTTTGCCTGCGATGCCCTGCAACTCGGCTCTTTCCTGCTCTGACAAGGTGACTTTGTAATGTTCCATTCCCCATTGTCCACGTCAAATTTCTCATGACGCGACACTAGCAACTTGGACAAATTTTCTGCGTCGTTCATCTTCATCCCCTTCCTGAGGTTTAACCGGTTGAGTTCAGCCCGGGTCGCCCCTTTTTTCTTATTGGGGTTTTCAGACCATTTTTGTTCGGTGTGCCGAACGATTGGGATTATTTCAGACTGAATAGGGGTTTGTCAAGCAGGTACGCAATCGTTCGGTGTAATGGTATTATTCTCAAACGTTATAGGACAATTTAGGAGAAAACCGTGCCATCACCTCTAGGTGACAAGATCCGCATACTGCGCAAGCAAAAGAAGCTCAGCCTTGAACAGCTCGCTGAGTTGACCGAGTCGAGCAAGAGCTACATATGGGAATTAGAAAATAAAGACGACCCAAAACCATCAGCGGAAAAAATGGCGCGAATAGCCGCTACGCTAGAGGTCACCACCGAGTTTCTGTTGAGTGACTCAGTTGCGACACCCGGAGAAGAAGTGATCGATGAGGCGTTTTTTCGGAAGTACAAGACCATGCCGGAGGGCACCAAAAAGCAAATTCGCAAGATTCTCGATTCCTGGGACGAGGAATGACAGAACCACTGCGGCCCATGGCGCAGGCCAATCGCATCTCAAATTTACTGCGAATCGTCTTGGGAGACCAACGGTTTCCGGTACAAGCGGATCAGGTTGCATTGGAATATTCACGCCAATGCTTTCCTACCTCACCGGTAGACAAGGTGGACGGACAGGATCTCGACGGCTTTGAAGGGATGCTCGCGGTAAACAAGGCTCGGTCAAAGTGGCTGATTCTTTACAACAGCGCAGTCACCTCGCAGGGGCGCCAGCGCTTCACGATAGCCCATGAGCTTGGCCATTACCTTCTGCACCGCCACCAACAGGATCAATTTCAATGCGGTCACGATGACATTGAGACCGGAGAACGTAACAAGAAAGACATCGAGACTGAGGCAGACCAGTTCGCGTCAACGCTATTAATGCCGCTGGATGATTTTGGGAAACAAATTCACGGGCATCCGGTAGGTTTCGATTTGCTGGGCCACTGCGCCGACCGCTACGGCGTGTCGTTGACTGCTGCCGCATTGCGCTGGATCGAGATTGCCGACAAACGTGCCATTTTGGTAGCCAGCCGAGACGATCACATGTTGTGGGCAAAATCGAACGAAGCTGCATTCAAGTCTGGCGCATTTTTTGCCACCCGAAAGCGCACCATCGAATTACCGCGTGACGCTCTTGCTCACAGCGACAACGGCTCGACAACCACCCAATCACAACTGCTCCAGGCCAAAGCCTGGTTTCCGCGCGAGCCGTCACATGTTGAGTTGACCGAGATGACGAAAGTTGCTGGTAACTACAACTACACATTAACCATGCTGCTGATGCCTGATGCCGAGTGGCGGCAGCCGCAACACGATGATGAAGAGCCGGAGGAAGACACCTTCGATCGGTTCACCAACAACGGCCAATTCCCCGACAGAAAATAAACGCGACCCCTCTCGGGTTTTAGCACTGACCCGCAGCGACCAGCACGCATCCGAAACTCCCTCATGGTGTCGGAGGCGGTCTTTTAGGACAATTTTGCTTCAAGCAAGTTGGACAACCAGGACCGCTACCCGATGCATGAGATCAACCACACCCCACCCGAGCGAATGACACCAGAACAGCGTCGATGCGAGATTGCATTGACACTGGCAAAAGGACTGGCACGCCTGCGCATGGTGCCTTTGCCACAGTCCGCAAGCATTCTCAATACAAGAGAAATATCACTTGGCTTTACTGGCCACCAGAGCGTTCATACAGACCCCGTCAACAACAGATATTCGGAGTCCTGATGAGATCGCTAAAAACCATGCCCGCCACACCGCCATCGGTGACATCACAAATCGCACAGTTGCCTGAGCTGCCCATGCCAGAGATTAAATCACTCTGGCAGCGACTTTTCCATGGCGACACGCCCACCCACAACCGGCAGTTCCTGGAACGTCGGATTGCTTACAAGTTGCAGGAGATCGAATTTCGCAAGGTGGACGCGAGTTTGCTGGATCGCAACAAGCGACGCATTGAGTCCCTGATCGAGACCGGCAAGGTCAAGACACGCGATCCGGACTACCGCCCGGTCGCTGGCACGATGCTCACCCGTGAGTACCAAGACAAGGAATACCGCGTGATCGCCACGGCCGATGGCAATTACGACTTTGATGGCAGGATGTACCAGAGCCTGTCCCAGATTGCTCGAGAAATTACCGGCACACGCTGGTCGGGCCCGCTGTTCTTCGGACTTAAAACTCGGGCCGCCAAGGCTGCACCTGCCAAGAAGGGAGTCCGGACATGAGCGAAGTTCTGAAAAAGCGCGTTCGTTGCGCGGTCTACACCCGCAAGTCGAGTGAAGAAGGGCTAGACCAGGAGTACAACTCCCTGGATGCACAGCGCGACGCTGGTCACGCGTACGTGGCCAGTCAACGTGCCGAGGGCTGGACTGCGGTCACTGATGACTACGATGATCCGGCGTTCTCGGGTGGCAACATGGAACGACCGGCGCTCAAACGACTGATGGCCGACATTGAATCCGGAAAAATCGATGTGATTGTGATCTACAAGATCGACCGCCTGACGCGCAGCTTGGCAGACTTTTCCAAGATGGTCGAGGTATTTGAGCGCCAAGGCGTGTCATTTGTGTCAGTCACACAGCAATTCAACACCACCACGTCCATGGGGCGCTTGATGCTCAACGTCCTGCTGTCCTTTGCACAGTTCGAGCGTGAGGTGACCGGCGAGCGGATCCGCGACAAGATTGCGGCCAGCAAACGCAAGGGCATGTGGATGGGTGGCGTTCCGCCCCTGGGGTACGACGTTGACAACCGGCGATTGGTGCCCAACGTCAAGGAGGGCAAACTTATCCGTCACATTTTCGAGCGATTCGTCGAACTCGGATCAAGCACCACACTGGTGAAGGAACTCAGGCTTGATGGCGTGACATCGAAGGCGTGGACGACCCAGGACGGCAAAGTCAGGGAGGGCAAGCCAATCGACAAGGGGTTGATCTACAAACTACTGGGCAATCGAACCTACCTTGGAGAACTGCGCCACAAGGAGCAGTGGTACCAGGCAGAGCACCTACCTCTGGTCGACCAGGTACTTTGGGATAACGCACACGCAATCTTGGCCACCAACGGCCGCGTGCGTGGCAATGCCACTCGCGCCACCACGCCGTTTCTGCTCAAGGGCATCGTTTTCGGTAATGACGGGCGCGCACTGACACCCTGGCACAGCACAAAAAAAGCGACAGGAAAGAGATACCGCTATTACCTGCCCATGCGCGACATCAAGGAGCACGCCGGTGCGTCAGGTTTGCCGCGTCTGCCAGCAGCCGAACTGGAATCAGCGGTGCTCGACCAGCTTCGTGGCATCCTGCGTTCGCCAGACTTGCTCGGTAACGTGCTGCCACAGGCGATAGCGCTGGATCCGACTTTGGACGAAGCGAAAGTCACCGTCGCCATGACACGGCTCGACGCCATATGGGAGCAACTGTTTCCAACGGAGCAGACACGGATTGTGAGATTGCTGGTAGAGAAGGTGATCGTGTCGCCCGGTAGTGCAACATTCGTTCTGTAATTTCCCCGACCATTGAAACTGAACCTGTTTGGAAGTTTCTGGTTTTGGGATTTTTCAATCAGGCCCCTGCCAGGCCGCCGGAGGCCCCCCCCCCCCGATGGCACAGACTGGCAAGCCTGGACCGACATAGAAAGAACGTATTTCCATGGCCCAACGAACCCAACTCGATGCTAGCTGCCACCCGCTGCATGAAGCCTACGCCTGCCTGCTCGCCAATGGCCTGGACGGCGCCGGTGAAGCCTTGCGCATCCTGGTCAATGAAGCCTCCCGCATTGAGCGGGCCCAGCACCTTCAGGCCACGCCGTACGAGCGCTCGGCCCAGCGGGTCGATTACGCCAACGGCTACAAGGACAAGACTGTTTTGACCCGCATGGGCGAAGTCACCTTCGAAGTGCCGCAAGTGCGCTCTGGCGGGTTCTATCCCAGCGCCCTGGAGCGCGGCAGTCGCTCGGAGCAAGCCATGAATCTGGCGCTTGCCGAGATGTATGTGCAGGGCGTCTCCACCCGAAAAGTCATCGAAGTGTTGCAAAAGCTGGTGGGGCCCGAGGTGAGCATCTCCAGCACGCAAATCAGCCGTTGCACAGCGCTGCTGGACACGGGCTTGCACGCCTGGCGTACCCGGCCCCTGGATGAGACACCGTACGTGATTTTGGATGCGCGTTATGAGCGCGTGCGCGAGGCCGGCCGGGTAGTCGATTGTGCGGTTTTGGTGGCCATCGGCGTGACGGCTTCAGGCCACCGCCGGGTGTTGGGCGTGTCGGTGGCGCTGTCAGAAGCTGAGGTGCATTGGCGGGCCTTGTCTAGACAGCCTGATTGAGCGCGGCCTGCGCGGGGTCAAGTTTCTCGCCAGTGACGACCATGCCGGTTTGAAGGCCGCGCGCAAGGCGATGTTTCCCGGTGTGCCCTGGCAGCGCTGCCAGTTTCACCTCCAACACAACGCACAGGGCTACGTCAGCCGGCTGGACCAGCGCACGCCGGTAGCGCGCCAAATACGCGGCATCTTCAATGCGAGCGATGCCATTGAGGCACAGCGACTGCTCAACGCGGCGCTCAAAGACTGGCAAGTCAGCCACCCGCAACTGGCCGCCTGGGCCGAGAAAAACCTGCCGGAGGGTTTTGCCGTCTTCGACTTGCCCGAGGCCCATCGGGTGCGCATGCGCACGACCAACGGCCTGGAGCGTTTGAACAAGGAGCTCAAGCGGCGTACCCGTGTCGCCACGTTGTTTCCTAACTCGGCCAGCTGCCTGCGCTTAATCAGCGCCTTGCTGGCCGAACAAGACGAGGAGTGGATGACCGCAAAAATCTACCTCTCCATGAAGCCCTGAGCATTGCCAATCACCAGTACCCAAGACCGAATCTCGGAAATTTACAGAAAAGAAGTTGCTTTATCTGTCGCCCAATGACCTTGAAGTACGGTTGCGCGCCAACGGCATCGAACGGCTGGTATTGGAACTGAAGCCTGATAACGCAAAACCAACGCGTGAAGAAGCACTAGCATGAACGAGGTACGTATCCATAAAACCGGTGCGCCAGAAGTCATCCAGTCCAGCGATGGACTACTGACGTTGTCGGTACCCATCCAGTTCAAACGGCGGGCCGGGCGCAAACAGGTTACGTTGCCCAGCGGCGAGCCTGGTAAACCTCGACCGTGGGACAGTGCCGCCACAGCGTTGCAGTTGGCCCTGGCCAGAGGGCACCGCTGGTTACGGATGCTGGAGTCCGGCGAGGCCAAATCAATGCGTGAAATCGCCGCACTGGAGGGTGTCGACAACAGCTACGTAAGCCGCATGGTCAACCTGACCACGCTGGCGCCGGACATCGTTGATGCCATCTTGCTGAACGAATTGCCGGACCATCTGACGCTGTTCGATATCGCTGTGGATCCACCTGCGTTATGGGAAGAGCAGCGGGAGCGGCTTGTCCGCTAGTCCGGACTTACTCGTTGATGACCGCTTCCAGGGTCCGCAGACGATCGATGACCGTGTCAAACTCGGGAGGTTCGCCGATGAACATCCCCGCACCGATCATGCGTTGAAAGTCTTCGCGCAATCCAGCCAGCGCCGCTTCATCGGGGATCAGCCTGAGCTGACCGGCAAGGCAGGCGTCGTAGTTGGCGTAGCCGGTATTGTAAAAAACCTTCTTGTGCTTGACGACGTCGGCGAGCAGATCGCGGTTGGCCAGTGCCGCATCTCCGTGGGAAAGATCGGCCAACATTGCCAAGTCGTACCAATGACGTGACAGACGCTGGGCACTGGCACGGAACTCGCCGCGCCGACATTCGACATGCATCAATGTCGCCTTTTCCCAAAACGTGCGAGCCGGTGACAACACACTCACCATCGAACGTGGAAACTCCAGTGCGGGAACGTGCGCCGCAATGTCTGGGCGTACTTCATGTTCCTGATTCGGCTCGGTGATGTTGCGGCCACCAAACTCGAGCAGCACGCTGTTTCCCACGTAGTCTGTGGCGGCTTCCAGCACGCTCGGGTAGTGCAGGCGTAGTTGCTCACCGTCATCGCTGACTTCGATGCGATGGTTCTTTGCGCTGAACTCGGCGGCCAGTCGGGCTTGGAAATGCGGAGCCACGACACGGTGGGCGTGATCGCACACGAAGGACTTCAACTCGTCGCTGAACTTCTTGAGTCGGCTGTTCGACAGACCCGCTGCGAAGGGGTCAAAGCTGCTGTCCAGTCCGCGATAGTCGAGCGTGATGTCCACGTCCTCGGAGAACCGCGCGATGGCCCCGAACACCTTGGACAACGACGTACCGCCCTTGAACGCCATCGGCAGACGGCCAGGCATCGTGAACAGGGTCAGGAGCACCCAGCAGACCCAGACATCTTTTTCAAGGACGACTGGTGAGCGGGAGAGCTGCGGCCCCAGCGCGCGGTAGATTTGCGACTGCTCGCCGGGCGTTAGTTGAAGAAAGGACTCAGGCATGCACGCTCCCTGCGGCTCGCTCGTGCCGGAAGAAGGCATCACTCATCCAGGCGGGCATGGAACTGGTCACGGACTTCAGCATCTCGAACTCGCCACCCGAGAGTTTGCGCCGGATTTTCTCGATCAACGACGGCGTCACTTCCTCCTTGCCGAGGTACCACATCGCGGCCAGGGCCAGACCGGCTGGCCGCCCGGCCAAGACCAGCTTGCGCTGACAAACGTGCTGCAAACGGATATCCATCTTGCCAACGCGAATGCGCCTGGACGGGCCAGACGTCGAGAATACCGACTGGGTAGGGACCTGCGTGGTCAGCTCGAGCCGGCGAGCGGCTTCCGCGCCATGAATCTCGACGATGGATCCCGTGGTCTTGGCGATCGTCTGAGCCACCTTGATCGGTTCCGGCATCACATTGCCCACAAAGCGGCTGACCTCGGGACGCACAAAGACGCCACGCGTCACGCGCTCGATGGCTCCTGCCTTGACCAAGCGAGACAGGGACTGGTCAACAGACGCGCGCGTGCCGCACTCCAGGAGGGTTGTCGGGGTGAAAGGCTCTCCGAGCGGCATTCGCTGGATACGCTGACGAATCAGTTCAGCAGTTTTGGTGGTCACGCTCATGTATGAAAATATATGCTAGTTTCTGACAAATAGCAAGCGATGTGACATGTCCGATCCATCATGAGTCCCCGACCCCGACCCCGACCCCTACCAATGCCAGAAAAAAACCCGCTTGATTAGTCCGCGCGTAACATGTTGATTTATATGGGTTTTTATTTTCTCCTGCGTATTCCGTTGATCGTGACCGGTGATTCCGGCATCGTGACCGCAGATTCCGTTGATCGTGACCGGGCATGGTGTTGCGCGGTTTAAATTGTAGAGGGTGCTGGTTTTTTGAGCGGTTTTGACCTTTCCTGGTATTCGGTTTTGGGTGTTTGTAATTTGTTAATTCAGGCCCCCGCCAGGGCCGCCGGCAGGCCCCCCGGTTGTGCATCTACCCATGCATTACCCCCTCGGCGAGGGCTGCGGGCCTATGCGCCCTCGGGGTTGGTCGCAGCTGTGCTGATATTGGCTTTGGTGGCGGTCTTTTTGCGCATCGACTCGCCCGTGAGCGTGAAGCGGTGGTTGTTTTGCATCAGCCTGTCGAGCATCGCGTCAGCAATCGTGGCGTCGCCTATCCATTCGTGCCAGTGCTCGATAGGCAACTGGCTGGTAATAATGGTCGCGCGTGCGTTGGCACGGTCATCAATGATCTCCCGCAAATCAGCTCGGGTCTGCGCGTCCATGGCCGTCATGCCCCAGTCGTCCAATAGCAATACATCCGTGTTCTTCAGTGTCTCCAGCCAACGCGTGAATGTGCCGTTGGCGTGGCGTATGCGCAGCTCCTCGCCCAGGCGCGGTACGCGCTGGTAATAGGCGCTTTGGCCGCGCCTGCAAGCGTGCTGCGCCAAGGCACAGGCCAGCCAGGATTTGCCCGCTCCGGTGGCCCCGGTGATCAGCACGGCGTGGCCCTGGGTCACCCATTCGCCCAAGGCCAGACTCATGACGGCGCTGCGCTCTATGCCGCGTGTGCGGCTGTCCAGGTCTTCAATGGCGGCCTGGGGGTATTTGAGTTTGGCCAGTTTGAGTAGGCGCGCACAGCGCCGGTCCTGGCGGCCATGGACTTCGCGGTCAACCAGAAGGCCCAAGCGTTCTTCGAAGCTCATGGCAGTGATGCCGCTGGTTTGGAGTTGCTGCTCCAGTGCCTGGGCCATGCTTTCCAGGCGCAAGCTGCGCAGTTGGTTCAAGGTGATGTTCATCATCATGGTGGAATCCTTTTTGTTTGTTTGTTTCATTGGTAGTAGTGGGGACCACGCACATGGGCGTGGGCGGGCGCACTCCACTCGGGGGTGCTGGCCTGGACCTGATCGCGCCCATTGGCCAGCATGTCGCGGATATGCGTGTATTTGCTGGTGCCCAGGCCCAGGGCGATGGCGCAAGCCGCCTCCAGTCGGGCCTCGCCATAGCGTTTGCACAGGGACAGCAGGCCAAGACAGGCGCGGTAGGCGTGCTCGGGGTGGCGCTGGCGCTCCAGCATCTTGGGTAGACCACGCCCGCACAGGCCACCCCGATACGCTCGCCCCAGGCGATGAGGCGCTGGGGCGTCCACTGGGCGTGGGCCTGGTGGGCCAGCGGCAAGTGCTCAACGGTGGTGGTGTAGCCGCCCTTGTGGGCGCAGCGCATGTGGCTGGCAACCCGCTCGCCCCGGTGCAGCACCTCCACGGCGTGGGCGGTGATGCGTAGCTCCAGCGCCAAACCCACCAGGGCATGGGGCACGCTGTAGCGGTGGCCTTCAAACTCGATGTGGTTGTCGATGTGAACGCGCACCGTCTTGAAGCTGGCCCACTCCCAGGGCTGTGTCGGCAGCGGTGATAGTGCCGGGGCATCGAGCTGTGCAAAGGCGCTGGCGCGGCTGCCGGGGAGCTTTTGAAACAGCTTGTTGTTCAGCCGCGTGAGCAGCGGCGCCATGGCGTCGTTGACTTCTTGCACGCTGGCAAAGCGCTGGTGGCGCAGGCACGCCAGTATCCAGCGTTCGACCAGAAGTACGCTCAACTCGACCTTGGCTTTGTCCTGCGGGTGGTAGGCGCGCGCGGGCAGCACCGAGCAGCCGTAGTGGCGGGCAAAGTCCATGACGCTGTCGCTCAGAAGCGGCTCGTAGCGGTTGGCCTGGGTGACCAGGGCGCGTGGGTTGTCGGGGATGATGAGCTGGGGCACGCCACCAAAGAAGGTCAACGCACAAGCGGTGCCATTGAGCCAGTCAGCCGCTGTCTGGCGCGGCGTGGCCAGCGCAAAGCTGTAGCCGGAGGCGGCCATAGCGGCCACGAAGATGTTGGCGCGGCCCACCTCCACGCCGTGCTCCATCAGGGCGATGGTGGGGCCGGCGTAGTCGATGAACATCTTCTCGCCAGCGCGGTGGGTCTGGCGCATGGAGCGCTTGAGCCGCTTGGCAAACTGGCGGTAGTTCTCGCTGAACTGGGAGTAGCGCAGGGCTTTGCGCGGCGAAGACTCGCAGTGTTCATCGCTTACTTGGGCGCTGTACTCCTGCCACAGCAGCATGACGGTGACGCCTTTGCGGCGCAGCTCCTGGTGCATGCGGCCATAGTCCGGGCGGGCATAGTTGGCGACCAGGGAGGCGCCGAACAATCGGTGCTCCAAATCGGTCTCGCTCATGGCCTCGATGGCGCTCCAGTCAAGGCCGGCCGTCGCAGCCAGGGCGCAGTATTTGGTGACACTGCCTTTGGCGATGCCAAGGGCGCTGGCTATTTGTTGGTGGCTTTGCCCACCAACGAGTTTGAGACGCAGGGCGTCTTTGAGTTTGCGCATGTTGATCCTGGGGGTGGGCATGTGGCTCCAGACAAACTGTCAGAGGCTACAGGCCCAACGGGTTGGTTTACATGCGCAACACCGTGCCTGCTGGGGCATCGGTCACGATCACCGGAATCTGCGGTCACGATGCCGGAATCTGTGATTTAACCCCGGTAGTGCAACATTCGTTCTGTAATTTCCCCGACCATTGAAACTGAACCTGTTTGGAAGTTTCTGGTTTTGGGATTTTTCAATCAGGCCCCTGCCAGGCCGCCGGAGGCCCCCCCCCCGATGGCACAGACTGGCAAGCCTGGACCGACATAGAAAGAACGTATTTCCATGGCCCAACGAACCCAACTCGATGCTAGCTGCCACCCGCTGCATGAAGCCTACGCCTGCCTGCTCGCCAATGGCCTGGACGGCGCCGGTGAAGCCTTGCGCATCCTGGTCAATGAAGCCTCCCGCATTGAGCGGGCCCAGCACCTTCAGGCCACGCCGTACGAGCGCTCGGCCCAGCGGGTCGATTACGCCAACGGCTACAAGGACAAGACTGTTTTGACCCGCATGGGCGAAGTCACCTTCGAAGTGCCGCAAGTGCGCTCTGGCGGGTTCTATCCCAGCGCCCTGGAGCGCGGCAGTCGCTCGGAGCAAGCCATGAATCTGGCGCTTGCCGAGATGTATGTGCAGGGCGTCTCCACCCGAAAAGTCATCGAAGTGTTGCAAAAGCTGGTGGGGCCCGAGGTGAGCATCTCCAGCACGCAAATCAGCCGTTGCACAGCGCTGCTGGACACGGGCTTGCACGCCTGGCGTACCCGGCCCCTGGATGAGACACCGTACGTGATTTTGGATGCGCGTTATGAGCGCGTGCGCGAGGCCGGCCGGGTAGTCGATTGTGCGGTTTTGGTGGCCATCGGCGTGACGGCTTCAGGCCACCGCCGGGTGTTGGGCGTGTCGGTGGCGCTGTCAGAAGCTGAGGTGCATTGGCGGGCCTTTCTGGACAGCCTGATTGAGCGCGGCCTGCGCGGGGTCAAGTTTCTCGCCAGTGACGACCATGCCGGTTTGAAGGCCGCGCGCAAGGCGATGTTTCCCGGTGTGCCCTGGCAGCGCTGCCAGTTTCACCTCCAACACAACGCACAGGGCTACGTCAGCCGGCTGGACCAGCGCACGCCGGTAGCGCGCCAAATACGCGGCATCTTCAATGCGAGCGATGCCATTGAGGCACAGCGACTGCTCAACGCGGCGCTCAAAGACTGGCAAGTCAGCCACCCGCAACTGGCCGCCTGGGCCGAGAAAAACCTGCCGGAGGGTTTTGCCGTCTTCGACTTGCCCGAGGCCCATCGGGTGCGCATGCGCACGACCAACGGCCTGGAGCGTTTGAACAAGGAGCTCAAGCGGCGTACCCGTGTCGCCACGTTGTTTCCTAACTCGGCCAGCTGCCTGCGCTTAATCAGCGCCTTGCTGGCCGAACAAGACGAGGAGTGGATGACCGCAAAAATCTACCTCTCCATGAAGCCCTGAGCATTGCCAATCACCAGTACCCAAGACCGAATCTCGGAAATTTACAGAAAAGAAGTTGCTTTATCTTAACCCCCGGTCACGATCACCGGAATCCCTGGTCACGATGCCGGAATGTGCGGTCACGATGAAACGGAATACCCATTCTCCCTTGCGGACTTCGTGCTTTTCCGTTCACCCCTGTCGCGGAGACTATTGGCCTACGGAGAGCAAAAAGTGGCCAAAAGGAGGGGGGGTCGGTGCAGAGGCGAAGTCCGCAAGAACCCTAGGGAACCCGCGCAAACACGCGGCTTTAGGCAAAAAAAATCCAACCAGATGAGTGGTTGGATTTCATATATGGTGGAGCTGGGGTCAATTGAATGATGTCTTGAAACCCGCATGGATTCTGGGTTTCATAGTTTTTCATATGAATTTACCCCCCCATTTGCCCCCCCACTTTTATTTGATACCCTTTATGTATCCAATCTGGCGTGCGACACGAATTTTGACTTTTCGTTGAGTCAAACGGGACGGTCGGTTTCAATTGTTTGATCGTTATGTCTTCAGTCCATTCCGATCTATACACCGATCCAAAAATAGTGGCAGCCCAGCAGATTTTCTTGCATAGTAAATTCAACATTAAGAGTTGGGCCAACGCCCACGCCAACCTGCCTTCCGGGGCAAGGTGGTCGCCAAGCGCAATGTGGTGCCCTCGGGTGCAACCAAGCCGGCAGCTCACACATGGTGGGCTTTTTTTTCGCCCATGCGAATCGTTTTGGATCTTGATTTTGGCCTGGCCGGCCGATCCCTCCAGGGTCAACCGCTTGGGGTCTTTGACTGATTGCCGCCCCAGACATCCCTGTCGAATGCGGCTAAACCAGGAGGTAGACCATGTCAGTGCGCAACGGCCTTTTTTCTTCGGAGTCCGTCTCTGAAGGCCACCCCGACAAACTCGCCGACCGGATTTCAGACAGGCTGCTCGATGCCTTCCTCACCCTGGACCCGCAGGCCCGCGTGGCCTGCGAAACATTGCTGGCCGACCAGTGCGTAGTCGTGGCCGGTGAGTTCAAGACCGAGCGCATCGAGGACTTCCATGCCGTACGCGCCTCGGCCGATCACCTCGTTCGCCAGGTGCTTCGCGATACGGGTTACCGCAGTGCCAGCACCGGCATTGACCCCGACGCCTGCGAAGTGCAGATTCGCTTCAATGGCCAGTCGGCAGACATCAGCCAAGGCGTGGACCGCGCCGATGGCGTCCTGGGCGCTGGCGACCAGGGGTTGATGTTCGGTTACGCCTGCGACGAGACGCCCGAACTCATGCCCGCGCCCATCGTTTACGCCCATCGGCTGGTGCGCCGCCAGGCCGCGCTGCGCAGAAGCGGCGAGTTGCCCTGGCTGCAGCCCGACGCAAAATCGCAGGTCACCTTTCGCTATGTCGATGGTCGGCCCAGCCAGGTTCAAGCCGTCGTGTTGTCCACCCAGCACGACGAGGGCATTACGCTGGACGAACTGCGCGCTGCTGTCCGCACGCAGGTGATCGACAAGGTGATCCCCGAGGAGCTTCGGGCGGAGAATTTTCGGATGCTGATCAATCCGACGGGCCGCTTTGTCGTGGGCGGCCCCAAGGGCGATGCGGGCTTGACCGGCCGCAAGATCATTGTCGATACCTACGGCGGCTCGGCCCCGCATGGGGGCTGCGCTTTTTCCGGAAAGGACCCGTTCAAGGTCGACCGCTCGGGCGCCTACATGGCTCGCTTTTTGGCCAAGCAGGTTGTGGCCAGAGGCTGGTCGAGCCGCTGCCTGGTTCAGCTGGCCTACGCCATTGGCGTCGCAGAGCCCGTGAGCTTCTCGGTTGAAACGTTCGGTACCGAGGCCGATCCGAAACGCGATCTGGCAGCGGAGCTGGCACACGAATTTGACCTGCGGCCCCAGGGAATCATTGACAGGCTGAACCTTCTGCGCCCGATCTACTACCCGACAGCGGCCTATGGCCACTTCGGACGCACTGATCTGGACCTGCCCTGGGAGGCGGCGGCGTGACGCCCCCGCCATGGCTGGTCCTACACCTGCCGCATGACTCGACCGAAGTGCCCAGCGCGGTGTGCAGCCAGTTCGTGCTGAGCGATGCCCAGCTGGCCAGGGAACTGGACCGGATGACGGACCACCACACGCAGGCGCTGTTTGGTGCCCTGGCAGCGCCCGCGCAGACCGTGCGGGCGCCCGTCAGCCGCCTGGTCGTGGATGTGGAGCGGTTCGCCAGCGACGATGACGAAGCCATGGCCGCCCGGGGCATGGGCGCCGTCTACACCACGGCATCAGACCTCCAGCCGCTCAGGCGGCCCTTGAGCGCTGTAGAGCACGAGAACCTGATGCGCACCTACTACTGGCCGCACCACGAGCGGTTTGACGCCGCCGTGAACGAAGCGCTTGTGCAGCATGGCCGCTGCCTCGTTATCGATGGGCACAGCTTTGCGGCCCAGGCGCTGCCCTACGAAGGGGCAGCGCCCGGCAGCGTACGGCCCGACATCTGCATCGGCACCGATGCCTTTCATACGCCTGAGGGGATGGCCCGCGCCTTCGTGAGCGAATTCGAGCGCACCCGATGGCGCGTTATGGTCAACGAGCCGTTTTCCGGGGCCATCGTGCCGCTCAGCCGCTACCGGCGCGACCGGCGCGACCGGCGCGTCGCCAGCGTAATGGTCGAGGTCAACCGCAGTCTTTACCTGTGTGAGCCTGGAGCGCAGCCGCTGCTCGGTTTCACGCAGATTGCCGAGCAGGTCAGCCAGTGCTGCCTGAAGGCGATCGACGCTTGTGGCTGGGCAAGCTCGGCGTGATCGATATTCCGGCCCGGCACACCGCTTTACCACCTATTTTTCATCCGCCTTGCCCATTGCCTTCAGGAGACCACATGACCACACCCAACGAATCCAGGATCGAATATGTTGACGGGCCCATCCGCGGCGCAAAGGAAGGCTGGGCGGATTCAGTCCCGCGCGGCCTTGGCTATGACGCGGACGATGAACGGTTGCTGGGCAGCTGCATTTTGCAGGTGAGGCAGCTCTCGGCCAAGAGTGCTGCAGAGCACTTCAGCTGTGATGACAATGAGTTCATGCAAGGCGTGGACAGCTTGATTCGTGTCGACTACGAGACCTGGTCAACTTCCAACGAATTCAACCCCGAGGCGCCCGAGCAGGTCATTTACCGACGCGAGCACGTCTACGTCATGCACAGCGATCTTCTGGCTGAAGAGGATTTCTGCAACCATGGCATGGGTCGTGATTGTGAAATAAATGGCTATGCGCTGGACGAGGAAAAGGAAGGTTCGCCCGAGGAGGTTCAGTTGCCCGCTAATGCGCGCGAGGGCTTGCAGTTGGAGATTGAAAGCGAACAACGCGAGGTCATCGCCGAGTGGCTGGATGGCGACGTTGACAAAATCCCCGCAGGCCTGGGAGAAGTCATGCAAGTCTTGTATGAGGAGATTGCCGAAGAAACTCGCCAAGAGCAGGACGCTGCCGAGCAACAGGCCCAGGCTAAAGCCAAGCAAGAGTAACGGGCTAGAAAGCCTATCCCTCAAACAGGACAGCAGTAAGTCGATCCAGACGATTCAAAATGCCGTGCGCGACTTTGTCAGCCCATCGCTGCGCAGGGTGGGCAAGGAACTAATGCGCTGAATCAAGATGTCTTGTACGCTGGCAACAGCGTCAATAATTGCCTGAGGACGCTGCCTAAGTCAGCCATCGAATTTGGCATGTCACCCATTCGCTAATGAGGTAGCTCCCTGGAATGACTTGCCTGACCTGGCTTGAATGGGGCTCTTTTATTTCAATAAAACATTGACGCGCCAGTCGATGGGCTTGCATAATAAGCTCAACATTAAGAGCTGGGCCAACGCCCACGCCAACCTGCCTTCCGGGGCAAGGTGGTTGCCAAGAGCGATGTGGCCCGTCAGGGCAACCAAGCCGGCAGCTCACTGATGGTGGGCTTTTTTTTGGCTCACGCAAGCAATACTGAAGACTGATTTTGGCCTGGCCGGCCGACCTTTTGGGGTCAACAGCTTGGGGGATTTGAACTGATTGCCGCCCCAGACATTTCGTTGAACAGGCTAAACCAGGAGCGCCTCATGGCTGCATTCAAGACGACCTCGGTCGTCCTCTCCCGGGCCGACCAGCCCAATATCGTCCACCGGTTCTTGTCGACATCTGAGCGCTTTCTTTTCAACCCCGCTGAAGTAGCATCGGTCCGCATTTGGGTGCATCCCGAACTGCGTGCGCAGGCGAGGGCTGCCACATGAAAGCCTCGAAAAAAACTTCTTCGGTCGCACCTGCCCAGGCCACGCCCTTGACCTTTTACGAGGTGGACGGCAGCGGCACCCTCACCGACCCGAGCGTGCGCCCACCCTCCCTACGTTCTGACGTGTTCCAGAATGTTTCGCCAAGCTATCTTCACAGCACCGATGACCTGATCGAGGAGGTTGACCGTTGCACGCCCTTGGCCATCCATTTTTCTTGTCTCGCCGATGAGCGTTTGTCCGAGATCGAGGACGAGCTTGCAGACGAAGACAGTGACCTGGGAATAATGGCGCGGCGGCGCCTAGCATTTCTTGCCGATGAGTTGCGCGGCGACCCTGATACCGGCTGGCATGTCTGGGTCACGCATGAAGGTGACCTGGGCCTGGCCAGTTTCAAGGAACTCATCCAGGACTGGCTGGATGATGAAATCAACTGGGGCGAAGAAGATTACTTTGACGACGTATGGTCTGGGCAAAGCGCCAGCCTTCAGTTCTTCTCTGATTTGGAGGCCAGCGTTCGCAAAGCGCTGGGCGTGGTCATCATTGACGGCGAGCATCCGGGCAGCAGCTACTACGGCGCCGAGCTCCGGGGCGACATCGCACAAGCCAACCAGACGGCGCAGGACCTCGGCTTGACGTTCAGGTTTCGAGACCAAGGCAAGGTTGCACCCGACGTACCCGGGGCATCACCCCAGAGTCCAGCGGGCGCCGGGTCTGGAGCCTGCTCATGAGCCACACCATCCTCCCTCCATGCGTCGCTCCAGGTAAAAACCTGCACTGGCTGCTGCGCTACGCCCATCATGGTGAAATCAAGTTTAATGCCCACCGGGACGAAGCCACTACCCTCAAGAACTGCTTTACCCCGGCCGCGTGGCGCCTGCTGTGTCGAAGCGGCAAGGCTGGATTTCTCCCCATCTTGCGCAACCGGCACCTGTGCTTTGACAGCCTGGTCCACTACGCCCAGAGCCTGGTCGAGCACGGCTTTGAGGTGGCTCCAAATCCCGAATTCCTCGATTACTTCATTCAGTCGAGCTATCTCTTTTTTGACCGCATGCCCGGCGTGCCGCATGAATCCGACGAGATGACCCTGCTTCGCTTGGCAACGCGCTGCGGCGGCGTTTCCAGAGCCCAGCTTCAGCGTGTCAATGAATGGCTGGCCTGGGGCCTGGGTTCGGTTACCACCCGTATGACGTGGCGCGCAGTGCTACGCCGCGCCAATGAGTGGCACTTGCGCCAGCAGCTGGTCGTCGATCACGCCAGGGCAAATGACATCGGCGCTGATGCAAAAAATGGCTGGCACTTTGCATGTGGTGCTTTGCCTTGGCAGGGCTACGCCATTATTCCGCTAGCCCATGGCATCGACCTGTGGGATGAAGGGCAGGCCATGTCCAGTTGCCTGTACCGACTTCGCAATCTCTGCCAACGAGGCACCGAGCCCAGCCTATTTTTTTCAGTCAGGAAGGACGGCCGGCGTCACGCCACCCTTGAATTGGTGCGCGACGAGCCAAACGAGAGCCTGCAGGGGCCTGAGCGAATTCACGGGCGCTGGCGGCTGCAGGATTGCCGGCTGTCGCACAACCGCCTGCCCTCGGAAGAGCTGGTCAAGATTCTGGCTGACTTTGGCTTGCACTACAACATCCTGTCGCAGGGCCCTGGTGAGGCGCCTACGACTGCACGACCGAGCCGGAGCGTCAGGACCAACAAGGCCGTGCCAGGAGGCGCGACCATGACACGCCAGCCAACGCGGTCCTTGAGCTTGGATGCACGTCAACTTCAGCAACGCGTTAGCGCCCTGGTCCGGGACTACGAGATCAGCCTGGGACCGGTACCAGTCTGGTTCGCAGAGCTCGACCTTGAACAGGCGCTGAGCCTGATGGCTGCCTGCCTGCGCATAGGCCTGAGATTGCCGCCTGATGAGACTCTTGAGGCGGACATGGCGGAGCGTATGCAGGCTGCGCAGGGAAGCAGGCTGCGCCGAGGTTCGCGTAAAAGGTAAGGGCCGAGCTCCCTGCGCCAAAGATCGGATAGCCGGGACCTAATGCTGCGGTTGAATGCGCTTGAAATTTCAGGCGAGTGCATTTTTTCAGAAGGTAAATCGCAGGCACCGCGACGTTATTGATGACATAAACTTACACACAACAATCTCCTCCATGACAACTCCAGAACCTGACCGATTCAAAACTGCTGGCTCAGAAAACTTGACGCTGACGCCGGACCATCGGATGGTTTATGTACCCAGGGCCAAAGATGCGAAGTCGTCGGTCGGTGCTGTGCCCGTCATCGTTATTGGGGCAGCGGTGGTGGCTTTGCTGATTCTTTTTTCCGCGAACAACAAATCCACTTTGCCGTCCTCGGCCTCACCGCCGCCAACGGCTCCCATGCAGGTGAATAAAGCTTCGCCCGTCTCAGCATCGACGGTGCAGGCATTTGCCGAGCCTTCGCAAGAGTGGATGACGGCTTTTGCAGCAGTCATGCAAGCCGCGACTGGATCGGACGAGGCGTTGCTGACCCCCTCCATGTCCATGCTTGTGAAGTTGCAGCCAAGCCGCACGTCCCTGACTGCACCACAGCGCACTTCCGCGCGAGCGCACAATGTCCAGGGTTTGGCGGCCGTGAAGGCATCCAGATTCGCACAAGCTGCCGAGCAGTTTTTGGCCGCTGCTCAGATCGACCCGACGGATCCCGAGGTCGCGGAGAACCTGGGCTATGCGCTCTACAAGGATGCAAAGATGGCGTTCGCTATCAGCGCACTGCATCAGGCTCTGGTCAATGCGCCGCAGCGGTCGACCGTCTGGGGCAATCTCGGTGGCGCGTATGCTCATGCGGGTGATCAGGTCCAAGCGGCGGCCGCTTTTAGCCTCAGCCTTCGTTACGCCAAATCGCCCGGTCGGGCCCGCAGCAATTTGGTTAAAGTTTACCAAGACGATCCGTCAGAAGCTGTGCGTTCAGCAGCCGGCAGCGCGCTGTCCAGCCATTACGCACGTCTGGTCGACCCGAGTTTGCGCGGGCAGCTAAGTGCTTTTTCAGCTTTCCCTTTTTCAGCTCTGTTACCCGCAAAAATTCAGTCGACAGATCCGGCAGGTAAGACCACAGTTGTTTATGCATTGAACAACGCAGAGTTTCCCCTCAAAGCCGATGCTGTCGAGTATGCGGTTTGGCTAGGCTCGGACAAGGATTGCCGCGTGCAGGCTTGTATCGTAGGCCTCATCGCCGGCATTAAATCGCAGCCGCAGCCCGAAGGTGAGGGTGACGTCGTGGAACTCGCCGGTGGTGCGCGGGGAGTGCTATCGAAGGCTTCTGAAAATAAATTGGGCTTGCTGGTCACGGAACGCGGTGGCATTGTGTACCGCTTCGCGTTTGGCAATGACGCCGATCTGGTGTCAATGACCAACTCGGCTTTGGGTCTTGGTTTCATTCCAGTTACTGTCTTCACGGGTAAAGACGTCAGCCGCCCTGGTCAGGAAAACTCAGCGCCCCCCGAGATCGCACAACAGTCATCAGTGCGCCCTGCGGCAAGCAGCCTGGTAGGCCTGCTCAACACCAGCCCCAAAGGATCGCCACTAAGTTCGGAGCAGATATATAAGCAAGCAGCCAATTCGGTTGTCGTGGTCACTGTGCCGGATGGCCAAGGCAGTGGTGTCGTGGTGGCTCCAGAGATCGTTTTGACCAACTGCCATGTCACGAAGCAAGGACCGGTTGCGGTGCATTACCGAAAATCAAAATATGTCGCAGCGGTGCTCGCTGGCGATGAGGCAATGGATTACTGCATTCTTAAAGTGCCGGGCTTACCGGCGGCGGCGGCGCCGATGGGACCCCTGTCTGATGTCGTCCCCGGGCAGCGTGTGTATTCGCTGGGATCTCCACGCGGGTTTGAGCTGACGTTTGCAGAAGGAATGGTGTCTGCGCTTCGGCCAACGGCAGGTATGCCCTTGCCGATCATCCAGACGACTGCGCCCATTTCACCAGGATCAAGCGGTGGAGGGTTATTTGATGAATTCGGGCGAGTCATCGGAATCACTACCTTTTTTCGAGTCGAATCGCAAAATTTGAACTTCGCCATGCCCGTGGAGCTTTTTCGTCATCTGATTCGAGCGCCTGCGCCACCGCCTGCAACGCCTGCCGTTTTACCGGCACCTGTAAATCCCCCAACCGCCCGGCAAACGCCAGCCCCGAGCAATCAGCCCTGGTCGGCTTCGACTTGCAATATCGACTACGACATTGAGCTGCAAACGTTTGGTGAGCACGTGTCCGTGGAATTGCGAAGCGGCGCCCCCGGCGCATCCCGTGTCGTCAAAACCCAATCGAGCCAAGGAGGCCGGGTGAGTTTTAGCAGCCTGTGCCCCGCGAGCTACTTCGTGGCCATTGGCAATGACGACTACGTCAGCGTCACGCCAGTCCGGCAATTTGCATCAGACCATAGATATACGAGCCAGCTCATCCTGCAGCGGGGAGCGAGCAACGTCGCCAAACAAAGCCGGAAAACCCTGTAGTCCCCGCCAGTTATTGATACGGCCCAATGAAGTATGAACTTTATTGAATTTTCTCTATCGAAGAAAGATGGAAAAAGAAAATGCAAGAAAGCAGACGCTGGAGCAGCTTCACGAGCGGCGTAAGCAAGTCGTGAGGCTGCACAAAAGGGCAATAGGCATCATGCAAATTGTCTCCATGACGGGTCTGAGCTACCCGGCTGTGCGCAGGTGCATCGATCTCTTTGATGCGGGCGGCTGGCCGGCGATCCGACCGGCCTTGCGAGGGCGCAGCCAGGGTCTTGGGCGCACCCTGAGCCAAGCCCAGGAAGGCAACGTTCAGCGCAGCATCATCGACCAACGCCCTGAGCAGCTCAAGATGGATTTCTTCCTGTGGAGCCGGGCGGCCGTGGGCCAACTCATCGAGCAGGAGTACGGGGTCAAGCTGCAGGTGCGCAGCGTTGGCAAATACCTGGCCCGCTGGGGTTTTACTCCTCAAAAGCCTATCAAGCGCGCCTACGAACAAAACCCTGAAGCGGTGCAAGCCTGGCTCGAAGGGGAGTACCCGGCGATAGAGCAACGTGCCCGTCAGGAGGGCGCTGAAATCCATTGGGGTGACGAGACGGCGCTTGTCAACACGGATGTGCGCGGCAGAAGCTTTGCGCCCGCTGGGAAAACGCCCGTGGCCAGGACCATCGGCGGCACCCGGCAAAAGCTCTCGATGATTGCCACGGTGACCAACCAGGGAAAGACCCGCTGGATGATCATTGACGATGCGTTTGACGCGGACAAGCTCATCGAATTCTTGCAAGCGCTGATCAAGGATGCGGAAAAAAAGGTGTTTTTGATTTTGGACAACTTGCGGGTTCATCACAGCAAAATCGTCAAGGCGTGGGTGGCTGAACATAAGGAGGACATCGAACTGTTCTATTTACCCAGCTACAGCCCGCAACTCAACCCGGAGGAACGCCTGAACGCGGACCTCAAGCAAGAGTTGGGAAAGCGCGTACCGGTGCGCAGCAAAGCCAAATTACGCGATGCTGCCAATGAGCACATGACGTTGCTCGAACGCACGCCTGAGCGAGTTATCGCCTATTTCCAGGATCGGCGTGTTCGCTATGCCGCTTGATACTTCATCGGGCCGGATCAATAGCTGGCATTTCTTGGAAAGCACTTCATGCTCGGAGCCATCGCAGGCGACATCGTGGGCTCGTTGTACGAGTTCAGGAATTTCAAGTCCAAGGACTTCCAGCCGTTGTTCCACCAGGGGGCCAAGTTCACGGACGACACCGTCTGCACCGTGGCCATTGCCGATGCCCTGGTCAATGGACGACCTCCGGCTGAGGCGCTGCAGGACTGGGGCCGGCGCTACTGGAGCAACGGCGGCTGGGGTCAGCGCTTTAACCTGTGGCTGGCCGATGACGACCCGCAGCCGTACAACTCCTGGGGCAATGGCGCATCCATGCGGGTAGGCGCGGCTGGCCTGCTGGCAACGTCGCTCGACCACGCCCTGGCTCTTTCCCGGCAGGTGACGGTCATCACGCACAACCACCCCGAGGGCATCAAGGGTGCTGCGGCCACCAGCGTGGCCATCTGGCTGGCCCGCCAGCGCACTTCGGCCACCGACATCCGGCACGAACTGATGGCGCGTTTCGGCTACGACCTGGACCGCACGGTCGACGAGATCCGGCCGGGCTACCGCTTTACCGAGGCCAGCGCCGACTCGGTGCCGCAGGCGCTGGTTTGCGCCCTGGAGGCCACGAGCTATGAGGATGCCCTGCGCAATGCGGTCTCCATTGGTGGCGACAGCGACACCATCGCGGCCATTGCCGGGTCAGTGGCTGAGGCGCGCTTTGGCATCCCCCAGGAGATCGTCGCCAAGGCCTGGACCTACCTGCCGCGCGACATGCGCCAAGTGTTGACGGCGCTGTACGCGCAGGAAAAGCTGCAAGGCGCCTGTTGAAGGGATGCTGTGCTGACCCCGGCATGATCCCTAGGTAGAGCCAATTGCAACCAAGTATCCTGTCAGCGCTCCAGAGCAGATCGGCCGTGCTTTTTGCCCAACAAGACAAGATATCTGTCCAAGGATTAGCGCAACAAGATCAACTGTGCCACCGCATCCTTGTCGCACCAGACCACGGCATTTTGTTCATGCTTGCCCGCCAGGACCCGGGTGGCTTCGAGTGAAAGACCCAGGGCCAGGAAGCTCGCTTCACCAAGCCACTCGTCCTGGCTGTCGAGTCCGACGCCGTTAATGAACTTCAAGCTGCGACCCGTAAGCTCGCTCGAAAGAGCAGCCTGGCGTGCCGTATTTTTCACCTCGCTTAAGCGGCGACCCAGAGGATTGCAGGCTGTGATGTAGGCCGCGCAGTCTGACCGATATTGTGAATAAAGCTGGCGCAGCGGCTCGCTGGACACGCCCACCTTTATGACGAAGGGCGCATCGGTATCGACACGGTAATCCGTGTTTTGGTAGGCCTGAATCAGGCTAGGGTCAAGTGAAGATGTAAACAAAAAGTTTCTCGGTTGGTTGGCTTGCACGGCACGTTCCACTCACAAAAAGAAAACGCACAGCATTTCTTAAGTCCAATGGCGGCGAATCGCCCGCTCGCTGGAAACTATGGAGTCGGCCCAGCCGAGTTGGTCTAACACCCGATTGTCAGGCGAACGATTTTGCTCCAGCAACCCGGACCGATTCGTCGTCAGGTTGCTCGAGGTCAAGGCAGTCTGCCAAGCCATGCCAAGAAGCATGTTTCGAAGTAGCCAAGAGGGGACGTGCTGTAAGCTCCAGAGAAGGGTTTGTTCGTGTTTCAACCAACCGCACTGCGGTAGATATCGACCTTGGTCTCCATGCACTTTCGCAGCGACATGTCGTTGGCGCCGATTTCGAACCACCCGTTGGGCTTCTGATAAAAGTCTAGCCCTCGTCCAATCTTGATCGTCCACCCGTTGTCGATCCGAATTTCGCGGTCGTGGATATTCGGGTTCAGCTTGACGTCGAGCTCGACATCGACTTCGCTCAAGCTTTGCTTGAGCTCATCCAGCTTCTCTGCCATCTCAGCCAGCTGGGTGCGGTCATCGTGCCCTGTGATTAAGGTGATTCTGCGCACAGAACCGGCACGAACAACAGCTTCACAAAAGCGGACGAAGTTCTGGATCTGGTGCTGAAGCCGGATGTACGGATCTTCGATCGTGACCGCCTTGGCCCCCTGCAGGTAGGGCCCGATGATCGACTCGTAGCTGTAGCCCGAGGCGCCATACATGATGGTGAAGTGCTGCTCGCTAGGCCCTGATGGTGCCGGTGGATTCATGGGCTCGACGAATGGCTTCGGCGGCGTTGCCGTGGCGGATTCCACTGGCACGCTCGGCGCGACATCCGGCACCGCCGCGACTAGGACATGCACCGGCGCAGGCGCAGCGGCCTCTGCCTCCGGCTGACCATTCAAACGCCTTCGGGCGGGCTGCTGGGTCGCAACGGCGTCCTTGGACTCCGGACACCACACCACCACCTCCTCGCCTTTGGCCGTCGTATAGGACAAATTGATCTTTGCAAACTCGTCGTCGGGCTTGCGCTTATTCATCTGCTCTTTCACCCGGCGCCGGCACTCCACGGCGTAGGCCACGTATTCCTCGAACTCCTCATCGGTCGGCGTGCCGGACGGATGCAAGATCTTTAGGAAGGCGCACACTGTCTTCTTGATGCCCTTTTCGTCCCGGCCTTCGATCGCCTTGCCAAGCCGGATTCGCTTGCTGACCTCCTCGTACCGGTTCGTGTGCTTGAACTGGTAGTGAAATGCCTCGGCCAGGTAGTCAGTAATGAACCCGTAGCGGCTGGTCAGGAACTCGCTGCTGTTCTTGGGCATCTCCCAACCCGGGATGTAGGCCGCAAAACGGTCCATCACCGCTAGGTCGAGCTCCGGGGGCAGGGGCTGGAACAAGTCGTAGGCCGACGAGTTCACCACCTGGTGCACCGACAGATCAATGTTGCCCACGAAGCTCAAGCTGGCATCGGCAATCACTTCGGCACCGCGGGAAAACCGCCCGTTGGCCATGAAGTCCTTCATGATCTGGATCGTGTCCGGATCTCTTACCTTGATACCGCCGACCTCGTCGAACGCCACCGTGTCCCAGAACCCCACCAATCCGACCTTGCGCCTGGCGTTGTTGTAGAAGAGCGTGGCCTTGGTCGCCTGGCCGCCGGAGATCAGTGTGGCGTAAGGAGAGAACTCGCTGAAAAAGTACGACTTGCCCGTGCCGCGCGGCCCGAGCTCGATGTAGTTGTAGTTGGGCTCCACTAGCGGTGCGAGCCGGGCGATGAAGTGCATCTTCACGCGCTTGCTCAGCTTGGAGGGCTCCAGCCCCACCGACCGCATGATGGCGGCGATCCACTCGTCCCGGCTGAACTGCGCGCGCCCCTCGCCGTACTTGTCGAAGTCGAAGCGGCTCAGCTGGATCGGCCGCAGGTCCTCGATTGAAAACGCGTAGTCGTCTTCTTCGATGTCGTTGTGCGACAGAGTCACCTCGCCCCATATCCCGCCTTCCAGCAGACGGTCGTTGTCACGGTAGAACTTCTCGCCGATGGCGATGCGCTGTGAGGCGAAGTTTTCTAGCGATGCCCAGTGGCGCTTTTCCTTTTCCACGTAGCGAACGTGCACCTTGTCGATGAACCGGTGCTTACCTTTGGTCGCCACCTTGGACTGCGCGGCGTTCGCCTCGTCCGGTCTGACGTAGTTGTCTTGCAAGGTGGCCAGAACAGCTTCCATGCCGGCGTTGATCTCGGCTTCATCGCTGCTGGCACAGAACCGGGCCAGTAGGAACTCGAGCACGAAGGTGGGCACGTTGGTGCCCTTTTTGATCCGGTGCAGCAAGTCCTTGCGGACCACCTTGCCGTCGAACACGGCATTCAGCTTTTGGTCCAGGTCGTCCATCTCGGGCTTCATTGCGGTGGTCATACGGTGTAGTCCGTTTCAAGGTTCAGGACGCTGTAGCTGGCCATGGTGGTCGGGTTCAGCACCTTGATGCTGAACTTGCCCTCGAAGTCCGGGTCCATGCGCAGCGCAATCTGCTTGCGCTGGCCGGGCATCAGCGTCACCGTGCCAGTCGCCGGGTTGACGTCGCCGCCGGGCCGAGGCTCGCCCACGACGTCGCCGTTCGCCTTCTGGGCCTCCAGCCGCACTTCTACGCTGGTGTCTTGGCTGAACATGTCGCCGCTGCTCACGTTCACTTCAATCACTGGCAACCGGGTCGTGATCTTCTTCGCGCCGTTCTTGTATGACAGCTCGATCGTCACCTTGGCCGCCGGCACCTGCTCTGCACTATCCAGCCTGACTACTAGCACCGGCACCACTGCTTCAGCCAGCGACAAGCCACCATGGAAGTACAGGTGGCCCGACCGGTAGGGCGCCATGCTCCTGGGCATGGCCACCTGGGAAAAGTCACCGCGGATGCCTACCTTCTCGGCACTGAGCACCAAGCTGTGCACGTCGGCCGAGCCGTCGCCCAGCATCATCCGGTCATGGGCGTTGATGGCCCAGGCGCCTTGCGGCTTAATGCATACATCACCGGCCTCGGCATGCGCGTTCAAGAAAAAGCCATGGTCCGTCACCACCACGGCGTCACGAAAGCCCATGCCACGCAGTTTGTGCAGGGCGACACGGATCAGCTGCAAGGTGCCCGGAATCAGTCCTAACGTCGTCTCTGGGTTGTTTTCGAGTTGGCTGTCGATCTCGGTCGACCGCAGCACCAGCAGGTCCACGGTGTCGGCGAACTTTGGCTTCCCGCGGACAAAGTCACTCAGCGTCATTGCGGCAAACCGGTCGCCCCAGCGCTTGGCCAGTTCACCCATGCGCTGGTTGACGTTGGTCACCGGCGCGCCTGCCAACCGGGGCACCAGCGCATCGCCCTCCAGGCTCAGAGTCAACCCAGTCTGCGCGCCAGGCAACAGGCTGGCCATGCCCACCGGCGTGATGGTCGGCAACTGCGCGTAGGCAGCGTGCAATTCAACCGGCCCGTCCTCGGCGATCTTCTTCTCGAGCGCCAAGCCCAGCTCGTAGCGCAGCGCGTCCACCATCAGGTAGGCCACCTTGCGGCCGTGGTCTTTCAACAGGGGCGTGACGAAGCGGTCGAACACCTCGGCATTCGCCAAGCGCCCGGCGGGCGGCCAACCGGCTACCTCGGCATGCTTGATAAACACCCCTTGCACCTTCTCGGCCAGGCGCCGATAGCGGCCACGCGCCTGGTCGATGACCTCGCTCAGCAGGCCATGCGGGTCGATGAAGCCGCCCACCGCCTGTTCGAACTCCCGCTGCAGCCGGTCCACCTCGCGCAAGCTCTCGGTGTAGTAGTCCAGCAGGTCGTTCTGGGTACGGCAGCGCTCGGCCAATTGCCGTTCTCCGTCTTCGCAAGCCTCGACCAGGCTCATGGCCGCCCGCACCAGCCCCCATTGCGCCTGGCTCTCGCCCTTGGTCAACCACACCGAGCCCTGGTGCCGCACCAGCGCGCGGCGCGTGGCGTCGGCGTCGCCATCGGTGATGCCCTTGATGGCATCGCGCAAGAACGTGCGCTCCTCGAAGGGAAAAGTGTCCCGGTCCCCCAGGTCGTCGATTGCCGCGCACAACTCCGCCAGGCGAAGGTCAGCCTCGATGTCCTCGGCCCGTTTCACATAAGTTGCGTTCGTCTTGGAAGAACTGCGGAGCTGGTCGCAAACCCCTTCCACGATGGGCCGTGCTTCGGGCGGCGCGTGCGGCACGCCAGACAGCGCCGCCGGCAAGGCGGTTGGCAGGTCGAACACAAACTCGCTGAAGAGCACATAGCGCCACAGCTCGTCGGCCAGGTGCGGCCAGGTCTTGGCGCGCGTCTTCACCGTCATTGCCAAGGCTGCACGCAGGAAGTCGCGCGCCTCCTGGCTCCAACCCTCATGCGCCTTCATGGCCTCGGTCTGCACCGCGTTGGGTGTCAGCAGAGCTGCCAGGATCTCAGGCGCCGATTCCACGCCCAGCGTGGCCCGCAACTGCGGCCAGCCTGCACCGCCACCGATGGCGTCGATGACGGCGAACGCCGGGCCGGTTGGCGTATCTGCAAACACGCGTCGTATGTCGGTGGCATGGTCAGGCTTGGCCCGAAGGCACAGGCTCTGGTATTCGTCACCGTCGTCCTGCGGAAACACCACGCCGCACGCCGCGAACAGCGCAAACGGGTCGCCCTGCTTCTGGTCATCGGTCTCGGGCCGCTGCACCGGCACGTAGATCAGGATGCCGTCCAACCGTGTCTGTCCGGTCTTCGGGGCCTGGCCCACCAAGCGCAGCGCCTGCAAGGCCGCCTCCCGGCCGTCGATGCTGCTCTCCGAAGCGTCCACAACCTGGATGCTGGCGCTGGCCAGGTCCTGGCAGGCCGTGCGGTAGCGCCCCACCGCGTCGTACACCACCAAGCAGCCGGCCGCCTTCAGGCGTGGCAATAGCACGCTGTCTCGAATGAAGCTACTGATGTTCATGCCGCGCTCCCAGAGGCCACAGCGGCGCTGTCCATTTCGGCCGCGTTCCACAACGTATCCAGCGACGGCGTTTGCCCTTCCGCCAGCTGCTTCATCGCCGCCACCACCAGCTCCGCCCTGGCGCGCAGGAAACGATCGAAGTCCTGGGCCAGCTTGATCTTCAAGACCTCGCCCTGCAAGCCGGCATAGTGCGCCGCCGCCAGCCGGTCGAACGAGATAAGGTGCGACTTCAATCGCTCGCGCACCACGACCTCGTCGGCCCATTGCACACGCTCTTGCAGGTATTCCAATGGGTCCTTCCTTCCGATCATGCGGTTGGTCTTCCAGGTAATCAGCGCGCAGTTCAAGGCCAGGAAGCTCGGGATGCTAGCCTCGCTGAGCAAGGCGTCGGGGAACACATGGTGGTACTCGCGCTTCTGGATACTGTCAAAGCTGGCCTTCCTGTTGTCGGCAAAGTCGACTGCACCCAGGTAGTGGGTGACCGCCAGCACCGCCCGCGCTTCGATGCCCGCCGCTTTGGGCCAGCCGGCCACTAGCAGCGCGTCCACGTCGGCCAGCGGAAAGTCTTGCCGGTTCAGCGCCGGTACCGCGGCCAAGTCGGCGTCAGTGAACCCCGGGTTGCCCAGCAAGCCCTTCAGGGCCTTGAAGTCTGCGAAGGCACGGGTCGGCGCACTGTTCTCGTAGCGATCACTGAAGAAAGACGACCACAGGTAGCGCCGCAGCAGCTTCTCGGACTTGGCCAGGAAGTCGCCATCGTCGGGGATGCGTTCGTAAGCAGCGGCAATCACGGGCAGCACCGCTTTGGTAGGCAGCCGGGCTTCATCGAACACGCCTTCGCTTTCCAACAACGCTGCCATGCGTTCCAGGCCGCGCTCGAGCTTGGGCCAGTTCTGCAGCAACTGCTTCTTGTCCATCTCGATCATGCCGCGCGCGTTGGGCAGCTTTTCCTGGAGCAATGCGGAGGTCGACAAAATCAGGTCTGACACGCTGCCGAAGCGCGCCGCCTTGGGGCACTTGCTGTTCAAGCTGGCCTCAAGCGCATGCAGCGACTGTTCGGCCACGCTTTCCACCTCGGCGACGATGATGTCGTACAGCGACAACGGCTTGCCGTTGGTATTCATGTTGATGAACACCTGCAGCGCCACATCCTTCTTCGTGTCGGCCGGCAGCGACAGGTAGGGCAGGTTGAAGTGCGTCACCCGCTCACGCAACGTAGTAATTTCGGTCTTCAGTTTGTCGCGCGTGGCGGTGTATGCCTCGTACTTGGCGAATGCATCAGGATCGGTACGCGCCGGCTTGAGCGCCCCTGTCGCCCTGTTCATCCAGGTATCGACCTCAGCGTTGATGTCGCCGGGTCGCAGCAGTGACACCGGCAGCAGGCCGCGCTGGAAGCACTGCTCCGGTTCTTCCGCCCAGCGCGGCATACGAAAGCTGTTCTTGTTCACCCAACGCGGCACGCAGCGCACCTCTGCATCCCCCTCGGCTTTGCCCGCTGCGCTATCGAAGGCTGGTAGGTAGACAAAGAAGGTCTCGAACTCGTAGTTGTTGTGCATAGCACGCCAGAAGGCCGTCAAGCGCTGCTGGCCGTCCAGCAGATGTTGAGTCACTGTGCCGGGCCCTTTCGGCTCGGCCGTGGCCACGTAGCGCGACTCGAATTTCTCGACGCCCGCCACGTCCAGCGCCAGCGTCACGCCCACCGGCAGGTTGTTGATGATGGTGTTCAAGAAGCTGGTGATGCGACCGCGGTCCCAGGCTTCGAAGCGCTGGAAGCGCGGCAGTTTCACCATGCCCTGCTGGATGTGCTGGAACCACACGCCCAATGTGCGGTCTTGGGCCCGGCTGGACTGCTGCATGATGGTCATTCATCGTCTCCGGAAGTCTTCTTGCTGCCGCGCGCCTTCTTGGGCTTCGCGGCGGGCTCGATGTACAGGTGCTCCAGCCCATGGGCAATGGCCAGCGACTTGTCGGTCTTGCACTTCTGGCGCACGCGGTCCGGCCAATAGTTCATGGCCAGGTGGGCCCAGTCATAGTCACCTTTCTCCAGCTTGGCCCAGGTGTCCTTGAGGATCTTCTGCCACGGTTTGTGGCGGAACAGTTGCCACAACGGGGCGGCGCTGATCTGCACGCCGTCGTTGTGATTCGGCTTGTAGGTGGGTGCGAGCTTTAGAAGGGAGTCGCGCAACTCGATCAATTCCAGTTCGAAGGCTTGCTGCGCCTCGAACCGCTTTTCATCGTCGCGCGTTCGGGCGCTGCCTCTATTTCGGAGCGCCGTCAGCTCAGCGCCGACTTGCTTGAGCTTGGGTTCGACGAAGTCATTGATGGCTGTGTACAGCGTCTGGCTGCTTAGTTTGGGGTAGTAGAGCCACAAGGTGTAGTCGGTCGAAGATGGGGACAGCGGCCAATAAATGGGTGCCTTGCGGCGGCTCTTGGAGTAACGCTGTAGATGAAAGGCGAAGAAGTCCCGCTGTAGCCAGCGACGTACATCCTCCGGCGCTCGAGCCTCGACGCGTGCGAGTACCGCTTCGACTAGACGAGTCAAGTCCTGTGGGTGGCCGGGGTCGTCGACAAGGATGTCGGCGTGGACGTGAAAAGGCGCTGCACCATCAGGCAACATGCCAGGGCTCTTCGCCGGCAGCGGGTCGAAAGGTTCCGGTTCAGCAGGTGCTCCGCCTTCGTTGATGGCCAAACGCAAGTCGAAGCGGCCATAGGCCACGCCGACGGCCCATGATTGCTTTGATGACGCTTCATTGATCATCGAGTCTTCATCGCTTCTTCTTTCCGCGCTTTGCTCGCCATCATCTTCATCAACCTCCAGAGTGCCAGTCGGGCGGACCAACGCCTCGTCATGGTCGCGCCGCAGAGCACAAAACTCGGCTAATGTGAGTCCACATATTTGAGCTATTCGTTCATCGAACTTTGCCCCGATCAACGAGTCACGGCTGAATGGACGCGCCTCATCCAATCTGTTGAGCGACGGAGAGGCGAACAAAATCTCGGTTTCGTCACGCTTGAACGTTTCAGCCATCCGTTCACGCAGATTAGCAATAATGCGTGATGCCTCAATCAAGTCATCGGGTTCCGGCTTGACGTACGGAATTGCAGAAACCATTGAATTCTGAAACTTTGGCTGCCAGAATGCCTCTCCGCGAAACCGAGCAACAGCAGTGGCAAGATTTGAGGACAAGAGGACGGTTAGCCAAATTTCAGAGCCTTCTTTGGGGTACACCTGACTTCTGCCAGCTGTCGGAATAACCCCTTGAGGCACGATGTACGGCACTAAGCGACTTGAACGAAGCATGTAGCTAAAGCCCGGCCTGAAGTACATCGACTCAGACATTACATACTTTGATGCAGAGTGGCCGTTTCCAACGTGATATGCCTTTATCTCGGCTCCGTCATTAAACCAGTTGACGTAGAGGTGTATTGAGGAGAGAACTGGTGATGCTGATTCAGTCTTCGAATACCACGCCCATCGCTTCGTTTTGCTTAACTCAATGCATTGCAGTCGTAAATCTTCGGCATCTTGATTTTTGGCGGGGATAACGACTTGATCACTATCTATCTCCCACCAAAGTCTCAAAAATCTAAAGTCATCTCCGGTCTGCAAACCAACTCGAATAGTGCATTCCAGCGGCTCGACTATGGGGCGCGCGGCGATTTTTTTCGCTATTGTGTCGTTGATCCAATATACGTACGGCATATCGTCAAATACAGAAAACTGTTCGACTCGCCTCCTGAAAAAGTTGTCGCCTTCACGACCGCTCTTCAGCAATCGAATCGACTCAAGCAAATTGCTGTTCTTGTCGATCCTATTGAGTTCCCGGAAAAAGGTGGCTTCGTCACCGTTTCTATGGCTTCTCTCCCAAGTAACAGCCGCCGTTTCCACCATCGCATCGAGAACACCATGTCCGAGATCGACAAAGGTCTCCAGTGCAAGCTCGTCGGTCAATACCGAATTGCGAAATGCTGAGAAGCTTTGCAAGAAAAAACATGTGCGACTTACGATTGCCCCAACACGTCCACCCATGCGAACCAATTGCGTTGTTCGCTCAATAAAATGGGTGAGGATATTTCCTTTGGATCGAGGCAACATCTCTTCGAGATAGCCCTTTGTCGAACGTGCAGACTCGCCAAACGGTGGATTCATAACCACCACATCGAACACCTCGCGGCACAGATCGATCAGCCGTAGCCCTTGCAAGGCATCCTGCGCAAACAGCCGCCCTTGATAGGTCGACTTTGCCGTTCGAGCGAATTCGTAGAGGCTTGTACGCAACCGCTCTTCCGCCCTCAGCCAGTTCTCTCGCTCCTGCGCCGCAAATAGCCCGGTGCCGTTGCCGCCGTACACCTGACGGACTAATTGCGGAAGTTCGCGTTCGATCTGTAGCAAGACACCTAGTTCAGGTAAGCCCTTGAGCATCTGCAACGCCCGCTCAAACAGCACGGCGTCCCGCTTGTCCAGCCCCAAAGCGAACTGCTCACGCAGTTCCCGCTCAGTCGGCGGCGCCACTGCGGCGATCACATGCCCAGCGCCGATCACCGGCCGATCTTTGGGCTTGACACCCGCCTCGTGCCACGCGCGCTGCGCCCGCAGCCACAACGCCAACGACGCAATCTGCGCCGCCCGCGGGTCGATGTCGACTCCATATATGTTGTGCTCGACGATCAGCCGCGGCACGTCACGCAGTAAGGCATTTTCGTCGGCATAGGTCTGGCTGAGCGGCTTAAACGCCATCAACGGCTGCGTCGACACATCCAGCGAGCCCTGCCCCTGCTGTCGCTCCCAAGCCCAGGCCTCACGATATATCTCGATGAAGAGATCGAAGGCATACAGGCCGAAGTGCATTGAGCCGCAGGCCGGATCCAGCAACTTCAGCGTGCGCGGGTCGCGCAGCTGCCCGGCGGCCTGCGGCTTTTCGTCGGTCTTCACCACCAGGTAATTGCAGCGCTCTCGCAGGCTGGTCTGGCCCCCGGTGGCGTTGAACCACAGGCGGCCTAGTGTGTTGTCCACCAGAAACTCCACCACATAGCGCGGGGTAAAGAACTGGTTGCGTACCGCCAGTTCGCGACTGTTGCGTGGCGCCTGGCTGGCGTCGCGCATGGCTTTGCGCTCTTCCTTGGAGTTGAAATACTGGTAGATCCAGCCGATCGTTTCATCCTCGGCCCACAGCGGCTCGATCTCGGCGTCGTTGATCAGCCCCAGCGCGTGCAGCAGCGCCGCTTCGCGCGGGAACAGCCGGCCTTGCGGCGAGTACCGGTCGAAGAGACTGGGCAGGTCTTGCGCCAACTCGTCGAAAACGCTGAAGAGGTAGACACGGTAGGCATCGCCTGTCTCACCCAGGCCAGTGCCGGCCAGCCTGGCGTAGATCTGAAAGCCCTTTGCTTGGTAGCCATTACCCACCGATTCGATCAAAAGGCCCCGGGCCTCGGCCATGCGCAGCGCGGCCAGGCGGTTCAGCACCGTGAAGGCCTGCTCGCGCACGATGCGGTCAAGGCCCGTCTTTTCGTCAGCGTTTTCGCTGGCGCGGTAGTGGGCCAGCGTGTCACGCAGGATGCGGGCGGTTTCGCGTTGGGCGTCGTTCAGGTGGCGCAAGTTGTCCAGCGGCGTTACCGCGCCCGAGTTCGGGTCCAGCCCGTAGTCGTTCTGCAGTTGCCGGGTGAACTCTTCTTCCAGCCCCCTGCGCGCGTTGTTGACGAAGCGCTGCAGGCGGTTGCGGGTAATGGTGTCAAAGGCCACGTTAGTCGATCTTTTAGATGGAACTCAGATTGAGTCGAGGGTCGGCTTGCCCGGTTGTTCAATGACGCTCACTGCACGCCAGCCGGTCTTGCCCTGTTTGTTGGTACGTCTGATGGCCAGACAAGAAACGTCGTATCGCTGCCCCTGCGCAAACACAGTGGCGAGCGCCGGAGGCACAAAGACATCGTCCCGAGCGGTGCGGATGAAGGCAAAGTCTTTGTCCGCTTGCCGCTCCAGGGTACCGCAAAGCGTCTCGCACAGACCCGGAAGCGAGAGAGCTTCAGATGGCCGCCAATCCAGGGGTGGCCCCTCGGGCGTCGCACGGCCAACTTCCACCAGTGTGCCGGGGGGTAGGCCAGCCAGCAGGGGAAACTTGCGATGCAGCAGCGCGAAGCCAGCATCGATGCTAGTGGCGACGTAACTGAGAGCCTTCTCAGGATTGATGTGGTCGATCACGCCCTTGGTGTAGGCGAGGCTTTGCCGATCAAGATCCTGCAGCAGTGCATTGGCCGCAGCCTGCACATTCGGCAGGTTCTGCAGCTTGTTGTTCGCCACGGCCTGCCGGTACCAGTCACTGGCGAGCAGCTGCGCCAACACCTGTGGCACCTTGAACCCATGCTGTTCGCGATACTGAAGCGCCAGGCTGGCTTGCAGCGCAGCTTCATTGAAGCGGCCCGCCAGCGCCAGCCGCTGCGCGAGGTGAATGCGAACCTTGGCAACCTCTTGCTCTTCCCGGGCCAGCTGGGCGGCGTGGGTGTAACAGATGAGTGCTTCGCCTGGCCTTGCGGCTTCCATGATTTCACCTAGCAGAGCCCAGGGCCAGGCCGCTCTCGACTGCCGGTGCAGCACCGGTGCCAGGCGCTTAATGGCCAGGTCTGCCTCCCCTTGAGCCAAATGCAGCTTGCTCTGGTAGTAGTTCAGCCACTGATCACCAGGATCGTCCTGCAGGGCCTGTTTCAAGACGCTCAAGCCCCAGTGAATCAGTGATGGGTCCGATTCAGAAGCAGCTGCCTGGGCCGCTGCTTCTCGGCATATAGCCCTGGTGAATCGCCTCTGAAGGCTGTCGAGGGTCTTGCCTTGGTCGTTGACGAAAGCGGCCTTGTCCTCGTCTGAGAAATCGTCGACGCCGGCCCAATGGGCAAAGCCAAGAAACCATTGCCAGTCCTTCGAAACTTTGCCTGCAAGGCGGATCATTTGCGAGAAGGCACTGTCCTTGCGCAACGGGTTCGCAATCTTGGTGAACTCGCGCATGCAAGGCGTCAATTGACCGGCCAAAGCACCAGGTGACAGTCGCTTCTGTTCGTAAGCCTCGACAAGCTTCTTCGCTTGGTCATACAGCACCCATGCGTATGCCCGCAGCAACCAAAGGTCGGTTGGACTTTCCGGGTACTCGGATCGCGCCATTTCCAAGGCTTCGGCAGATCGCCCCTGCTTGCGCAAAGCAAATATCTCGTTCGAACTCATGGCGGCGCCTATTTGTTTGCCGCCATCAGGCGCTGCACTTCGTCGTAGAGACCGTGGCTGCAGCCTGGGCCGCCAACCTCCTGTGCGGCTGTCCAAGTGGAGGCTCCGTCATAGGTGAAGTCGATGTCGCCCTTGCGGACATCGTCTGCAAAGCTCACCCGCAAGCGGTACGGCAGTGACTTGTACCCTGTTCGCTGAATGACCGAGCCACCGAGTGTTGCCTCCAAGCGGTCGAGGAACTCCTGAATAAACTGGTCAGGCTGTGCTCCAGCTTGATTGCCCGCCAGCGCATGGAGAGAGATCAGCGCCTCACTTGCCAGCTGGCTGTCAGAGAACGCGCTCGGCACAGCCCCTGTGCGGCCCACGCGATGCTTCTTATCGTAGTAATACTGCACAGCTGCACGCTTGCCGCCTCGCACAATGGTGTAGCGTTCGCAATACTGCTGGTGTTGCAGCTGCTCGATGCTGATTCCCTGAGCGTCCCATGCCGCTCGCAGTTTCTGGTGGGTAGGCATCAGGGGAGCAGTCGTGTTCGAAAACGAGAGCCGGAGCCAGTCCAGGTCAGCAGTGAAATCCTGGGTACCGGGCTGACTAGGGCCAGCACTTGAGGGGGCCAGTTGCGTCCACGCCATGGCACTCACCGGCGAGAAGTCCGGCGGATTCACTATGACCAGCTTGTTGACCGCTCGAGTAATGGCCGTGTAGGCCCAGCGAAAAAATGATGCGTTGCGGGAGCCGGCATTGGATTCGAAATCCACAATGACCGTGCTCCACTCGCCGCCCTGGGCCTTGTGGCACGTCAGGGCATATCCGTATTTGACCTGAATTGCATTGAAGTACGGGTCGTGGCGGATGGTGCGGCGGAACTCAGCCGATTTTGGATGCAGGTCCGGGTGACGCCTGCGAAAGTCCACCAACAGCGCCCGCTGTTCCAGCGGAGATAACTCGCGATGGGGCGAGTCGAGCAGATTCTCCAGTACAAAGCATCCTGTCTGGATGATGGTGCCATCAGCATCGCGGAAAGCCACGGTGACACCTCGAAACGACAGGACAACATGGTGCCCACCCTTGAGACCAACTGGAACCTTCTCCGATTCCGCATTGACCTCCCTGACCTTGACGAGGTCGCCATTGCTGAGAAGGTGTGTTGGTGAGTTTCTGTTCACCAGCAGCGTCTCGCCCACTTGAATGGGCAGGCTCGCATCACCCCATTGTCGGTCACGAATGTTTCTGTTGTACTCCAGCGCCGTGGCATTGGAATGCACGACAGCGACGATGGATTCTTTTGTCTCTATACCCTGAATGATCAGTTCGACCGCACCTTTCGCATCGACCTGTTCAATGTCTTTTCCGTTGGGCTTCAGTGAAAAGGCATTGAAGCGGCTGGCCATCATGGCATCGCGCAGCTCCGTCGCGCGGTCAAGAATGGCACTGCCCTGTGCCTGGCGCATCACTACAGTCAGATCAAACGAGGAGACCCGCAGCTTGAAGTGTTCGGCCAAATAGGCATCGGACAACGCCGGGGACGAGTTCTCGCCAACGGGTGGGAGCTGCGCCGGATCGCCGACAAACAGCAGTTTGGTGAGGTGATCAACGGGGCGCCCTGGCCGCCTCGATCGAGCGAACGTGACGATGTCCTTGAGCAGTCGGCCAGAGCCAAATTGCATGAAATCACCGTGACTCTCCTTGTCCCCGACCATGGACGATTCGTCAATCACGAACAATGACGCCGTCGACTCTTCCTCCTTGAGGGGAAAGATCATCCGCACGCCCGGGTCGTTAGCAGTCTCTGCCTCTTCATTCACCTCTAGATGGGTCAGCGTGTAAATCGCCCGATGGATCGTCGAACCCTCGTGGTCAGGCTTGCCGGTGATCTGCTTGATCTTGTTGCCGAGGATGCGTGCGGCCCGCCCTGTCGGTGCCAAGAGCGCGCACGAACGGTGCATGTCCTCCAGCATGTCGACCAACTTGGCAACGAGCGTGGTTTTTCCCGTACCTGCACTGCCACGCAGGATGAATGCATCCTGATTTTCGTCGAGCAAAAACGCCTTGATCGCGACCAGGGCTTCCCGTTGCTCGCGTGTTAACTCGATTGACACGCCGATCACGCTCTGGTTTCGCCAACCACGATCGTGATCTCGGCTTCGGTATAAAGGTTGAGCTGTGCTTTAATCTCATGGAGTTGCTGAATCAGCGCATCAATGTCCGCCGACGAGGTCAGCTTCCAGGGCACGCTGATCTGCTGCGTGAGCTTGACCGGGCCTTTGGTGCCGGTCTTGGCGCGCTCTTCTTCGATTCGCTTTCGTTGGCGCTCTTGCCCTTGGCGCTGGATGGTCTTCTTTAAGGCCTCGATCGTCGAGCTGATGTCGTAGTCGCGGGCAAGCAGCTTCTTTAATCCCGCCAGATCTTGCGACGCAACCAGTGCTAAGCCATCGAGCTGCGCGACGGTGTTGCCGCGTTCTTCCTGGTTGAACTCGGCCCACTCGGGCACACGCTGCAATTCTTCGGCACCTTCCGCCATGCGTTGTTTTTGTTGTGCCGTCAACGTGATCACGGCCTCGCGCACACGGCCCTTCAGGTGCGTCAGCTGTGAGCTGAACTCGGCACCGTGCTGGTGGAAGCCCTCCTGCCCCAAGCGCTCGACCAGCTGCTTCAGGTCATCGGCCAGTTCGCGCCGCAACTCACCGGGCACGCCGGTGTCCGGCAGGGCTTCAATGTCTGTCCGGTGCGATTGCAGTTCACGTAGCGTGCCGTCCAGGCCTTTATCGAGCGCGCGCTTCGCGTCGGCAGCCCACTTAAGGTTGTCGTAAAGGGCTGAGGTTTCGGCACCCAGACGTTGCGGCGCATCTGATGCGTCGGTGAGCAGAACGTCTGCCAGGTCTTGGGTCAGCACACGCACCCGATCGACGCCGATCAGGCCAAGACCCGAAAGCCGCTCAGCCAGCGGACCGTAGTCGTGCTGAAAACGCGGAAAGTGCTTGCCTGCCGCCAGGCTGACTTCCTGCTCAAGCGGAATCACGGAGTCGCCCACCAGTTCGGTCAATCGTTCGGCGGCGCGGCCGACGGTTTCGATGGATGGACGCTCGTCGCGCAGCGCCACGCCAATCTGCTTGAAGCTGGTGTTGGTCTTTAGCGCCTCGATGGCTTGCTGACCCGCGGCGGTAACCTCGCGGCCGGACACCTTGAGCTTGATCTCGCCGGCAATCAACATGGCAGACAAGATGTAGCGGGTGGTGTCGGGCGACCAGCCGAAGGGATCGGCACTGAAATCGTCCAGCAGCCTCTTGCCGTCGATGGTGCCGCGCTTGTCGACGTAGTCTCGGATGCTGACCATAGCCTTGTGATCGGTTTTGAACGACGGGCGCCCAGACACGACCTGCACCAGCCCCAGCGGATCGATGGCCGATGTGATGGCCGCAGGATTCCCAACCTTAAGGAAACGCTCAGCCGTGTCGGTGCTGACCCTGAAAGGGGCTTCGACATATCGGTCGAACACTTGGACAGCGGCGTCGGCCAGCAGCTTCTTAGCGGCCTCAAGCAGGTCGACGTCCAAAGCGGTGACGGCCGTGGCTTGCCCGCGGAAGACGAAGGAGCCCGCCTGGAGGGTCTGCTTGATCTTGCTGAAGAGCTGCGGTAGCAGCGTCTTGGCAACGCGGTCCAGTTGGCCGGCGCAGTAGTCCTTGACCTCTTGGTCCGGTTCACCGCGGTGAATCTCTGCGATGCGCTGGCAGCGATAAATTTCGCTGGCCAGGTCATCGAGTTCGGCGTTCGTCCGCGTCAGCAAGCCGATGAGGTTGCGCCCGGCGCGGCTGCGTGAGTCGTCGAGCATGCGGTTACGGGCCACTTCGTAGTCGCCTGGCGACACCAATTCCACGACGGTCTGGATGGCGTTTTGGTCGCCGGCCAGGCTGGTGACAGAACTACCGGCCTGCACTTTGAGGCCGGTGGCCACCGCCAAGGTGCCCTGCAAGCTGACGCGCGGCAGTGGATTAAAGGTCTCGCGTAGCGCGTCGTTGAAGATGCGTTTGACGTCGACAGTGCGCAGGGCGATGGCGCCGCGCTCTTGTTCGATGTCGCGCAGCTTCTCGCTCAAAAAGACCAGGTTGCCGTCCTTCTCGCCCAGGGGCACATGCACGTCGGCCACCATCTCGGCGGCGGCTTTGCGCACCGCGTCCAGTTGGCCCGCTGCAGTGACGCCCGGATGCATCAGGTTCGCTACGTTCTGCACGGTGACCGGGATGTTGCCTAGGATCTGCAGCACGGCGACGGATTTGGCGATGCCTTGGTGCAGCGGTGAGTCCGGGAAGCGGATCAGCACTTTGCCGACGGACTGGTGCACCGAGGCGAAGGCGCGGCGAATGTCCTTTTCCAACTCGTCGTACAGCGTCACCGTGTTGGCCAGCCAGCCGATCGGCTGGTCGGCCATGGACTTCGTGCCGCTCTCGCCCTTCAAGACGTCCTGAATCACCTTGATGGCCGAGCGCAGGCCGATACCGCCAGTGGACTTGGCCAGCGCGCCCAGCAGGTGCAGCAGGATGTCAAAATGCGCCGGCAGGAAAGGGTACAGGTTGATAAAATCTGTTCGGTTGAGATCCGCGTCGTAATATTTGGCGTCTTGCAGCTTCGTGTTATGGCGCAGCGCCTGACCATGGGCGTCAAAGAGCTCACCGAGTTCATTTGCGCCGGCTGGGGATTTGCCCAGCAGGCGCCGATAGCAGATTTCCTTGATGTCGCTGGACTCCAGATCAATCTGGATCGGGAAGCGGTCTTTCAGCTTGTAGAGCTTGTCGGAGTTCAGCGACGCGCGCGGGTCGTCTTCGGTCAGCGTCTGCTGCGCGGTGGAGATGATCCAGACCTTGCCTTCGCCCAGGCGCTTCAGGTTCTTGGCCAAGCCGTCAAGGTTGAGGATGAGGTTGTCGCGTGACGCAACGTACTGGCCGACCTCGTCGACGATGAAAATGATGTTCTGCTTGCCGCTCTTCTCACGGACGATGTCGATCATTTCCTGAACACGCTGGTCTTCGAACTGGAAGAAGCCATCGGTGCGCGATGAAAACGACTTCGCGTCGGGGAACAGCGCCGGGTACATCTCGTGCGCAAACTTGGGGATCAGCGCATCGGTGGCCAAGGGGTTGTTCTGCACCCGCGCCCAAGTGACGCCTGGCATGGCCGAAGCCACTTTGGCATGCAGTTCAGCAGTGCGGCCGTCCTTCTCGACCATACGCTCGAACGCAGCGACCTTCAGGTTTCTGGAGTAGCCAGCCCACTGCAAGACCTTGAAGTACAGCACCGTGGAGACGTCTTCCATGGTGGCGCCGGCCAACATCTCGCTGGCCAGATCCAACATCACCACGGCGGCAGGCAGGCGCTGCGCGACGGTGCCCAGTAGCGCCTTGGTCTGCGGCTTGTGCAACCGGTCTTGCAGGTGCTTTAAAAACGGGGTGCCGTCGATCTTGCATTGGTCGTCGAAGGCTAGACCCAAGTACTTGGTGAACGAGCTCTTGCCAGACCCGTAAAAACCAGAAACCCAGACGCCGACCTCGTTCTCGCCACCCACCTCCATCGCCACTTGCATGCGGTCGAGCAGCTTGCGGAACTGCTCTTCGATGCTCTCGGTGACGACGTACTCCGAGATCTCGGACTTGAGGCGGTTTTCCTGCGACGCGCCGTAGGTGATGACCTTCTCGATGTTGCGGAAGATGTCCTTGCTAGGGTCGAAAAGGGTACGGATGCTCATTGTTTTTCCCTAGAGTCTTGTGCGGGCTCAGCCGCCAACGTGAACGGAGCGGTAGTTGCCATCTGCGGGGTAGAAGCCCAGAAACTTGAGGTTCGTCTTGCCGGTTCGAACGCCCGGGTAGAAGAACACGGTTGGCACATGAAACTTGCCCATCAGTTGGCTCTCGATGGCGCCAATGCGAAGGAAGGGATGCAAAGCTTCTAGGTCGGTGACCAGCATGACGGCGTTGCGTTTGCCTTCGAGCGGCTCCAGAGCGCTCTCCAAGCGCTTGAGCAAGGCGCCTTCTCCAATCAGGATGTCCGCCAGGGCCTTGTTCGTGCGCGCCCAATCCAATGGGGCCGAACGGTCTTCCATGGCGCACAGGGACCACAGCGGGTCGTCCTTCAGGACCGACCAGATGTGTTCTGCCATCGAGAAGGTGTGCACGTCCCACCCCTCTTGATGAAGCTTCGATATCCACGCCGGCATCTGGCGCTTGACCTCGAGGATCTGCTCCGGCGGGAAGACCAGGTAAAACACTGGCTCGAAGCTCGCGGGGCCGAGGTCGCGGCCATGCCGGATGCGCTCGCGCAGTTCGTCGAAGTCAGCTTTGAGTGAGAACATCGAGCAAGGACTCCATGGTTGAGTGTTTCCAACTGATCCGCACGACATCGCCTGCCGCCTGGACGATCAACAGGCCCTTGAGCGACAGCTGCTTGAGCTCGCCTAGCACCGCTTGCCGGTCCAGGCCGAACAGCATCCAGTCCTCGTGGCCGAGCAAAGCGTTGTCGCCGACGCCGGCAAAGTGGAGGTCGTACGCCAGGTAAGCCGCGACGGGGAAAGCGATTCGAAACGGCAGGATGCGGCGGCTAGAACGTTGGCCCCGCTCGAGCAAGCCATAGTCGGCGCAGCAGCCGGTGAGGTACCGCGACACGCGGGGAATGGTAGTTTGCGACCAGCGCGTGGCCGTCCGGCCATCGTCGATGGCGCGTTCGACAAATACGCGCGCGTCGTCGTTCGTGACGTGGGTGTAGCTGCCTGCATAGCGCGACCAGTACACCTGTCGAATGAAATCAGCCAGGATCGGGTTAGCTCGGGCTGTAAAAAGCATCATGGCTTGTGCCAATTCGGCGGCGGTCAGCACCGTAGCGAGCCGCTTTAAGTGCGCCGCGGGCGCGCCGCCGGCGACGAGGTAGCGCGGCTTAAAGCATTCAATAACCACATTGCGCAAGCGCCGCGCTGTCACAGTTGTGAATCGGCCTGAAGCCAGCGAGGTCGCCTGCAACTGTGGTGGCGTCATCCCAGGGGTCCAGATGTCGAGCAGGGTCTTGGTCTCGTCGACCAAGCCGAGGCCGGCCTGGAGTTGTGTGGTGTACCGTGGTGGTGCCAACGTCACTTGACCAAGTACGGGTAGGCTTTGACGTTGGTGGACAGCGCCTTCACGTAGACACCGGCGATCGACTTCGCTATGTCAGGTTGGCTCAGCGCGCTTATGGAGCCGACTGATATCGGCCCTTCGACGGCTCCCACTTCTGCATTGGCCATCTTCATCAAGCTCGCCAGCGCAGTCTCTTTGTCTTGAGGCAGTTCGCTGATGATCGCAGCGCCTTGGGTACTTTGCACAAGCGCGTGAAGATCTTGCTCTACCTCTTCCGGCAAGCGGAACAGGTGGTAGCTGCCTATGCTGAGATGTTCGTCGTGTAGCCGGCGGGCGGCTTCCACAGCGCCATGGTACTGGGCCAGCGAAGCCGTCCTTGGCGCGACAAACTGCAGTGATCGGTGGTTGTACTCGCCAAAGAAACTAGTCGGCCACCAACCGTACTGGCCGCGCTCGCCCAAAAGGCCGACTAACAAGCGCAGTTTAAGGAATGTGGGCAGGTAGGGGTCCATGGTTCAAGAAGAAGGTTTGTCGCCGCAGTTACTCGTCTGAGTCAATGGCCTCGATGAGGCTATCGTAACAATTTGCGCCACATCATTTACGAGCTTAACCTGCTTTTATTTGGGTCTGTGCATTTGAAGGGTGTAAGTTTCTCTGCGGTTTAATGAACGCTCAGGGAGACCTCACCGTTTTCGGAGCTCCGTCTGGCTTACCCCGATCGAGACGGCATTGTGTCATGTTGATTGTTACTTAATGGTCTGCTGAGCATGACCGGCAGGCTACGCCGGCGTAGTTTTACCCCCGATGTCACATCTAGCCGTGACAGCATCAACCGTTCCACTTTTCAGCTCAGTGGAAGTTAGTGGGGATTATTCAGGACATCAAGCAACTCAAAACCGCCGTAACAACGCTTGCTGGTTACGGAGCAGCTTATTAATTTCCTTTTCAAGCGCACGTAATTTAGAACGCAGCCCTCCCTTATAGGCATTACGCGATGCCCTTCGCTTACCTGCGTCGCTTTGCGGTCCTGTTGACTTTTCCCACGGTGACGATGCCCGAATCCGCTGGGCCTGCTGCTCGCGTTGCTCGGGTGTCCATTTTCGTGCGGCCATAAGGTTCCCCAACTAATAGTTCGATTGGCGCTGCCTGGATGTTTTCCACGCGAGAAGGAGGCAGTGTGCCGTTGTTGACCTGCTGCATTTGCGCGACATTGGTTTGCTTGACAAAGGCGACCTGCCTGGGATTTTTGACATCGGCCAGGGTCTGCAAGGTGCTTCGGCAGCCGGCCTGGGCGCGAAGCGCAAGCTGCGCCAGGCATTGGACAGCTTGCAGGGACTGCGCGCTTTTCGCCCTCAGGGCAAAGTCAGAAAACATGCTTTGCAGCGCGACAGCCTGGCCCATCAGCATGCTTTCGACCGGCCGCATGTCGCCTTGGTGAATGGCCTTGGCCTGCTCGTGCAGCCCTTCCAGGATCGTGCCAGGGTCCGTTGTAGTCGTTCCGATATACGAATTGACGATGGCAATGCTCGCGAAGTCGCCGCTGGTGATCAACTCCGAATGCAGGACGGCATCACTGTCCGGCTCGTCCTTACTGAACTGTGTGACTGCCAGCGGGGCAGGTGCCGGCGCTACTTCGGTTTTTCGTGTTTGCTTGCTATTGGTCATGGTATTCCTGCACAGGCAATGGGTTGGAAGAGAAAAGCGGGTCGATGAATTGCGCTTGATACGCAGCCCAGAGCAACAGGCCTGGGGCGCAACGCTCTCCGTACTGCCGACCCCGGCTGGCAGCAATGCACGCGGGGCAGCTGAAGTGGTGGGCGTTATAGGCCGCTGCCAGTGCTTGCCAAGCCATCGGGTCAGCCGGCACGACCGGCGGCTCGACGTCCCATCCGTCAAGTTCATGCACCGGGTAAGCGTGCGTACCGTCATCAAACTCTGGATAAAACGCGTCGGAGTTCATGGCCGTCTTGAACTCACAGCCCCTTTGTGCCAAATCGAGGTGATGCCATGCGTCAACCTGCAGGCCAGGGTTGATCGGCTGACCAATGTCATCGAATGATGAGGGACACGCCGTACCCTCAAAACGGGTGGGGTCAGTGGGGGCAGTGGGGTCGCCCGCTTGAAACCCGCATGGATGCTGGGAATTCGTGTCCCCACGCACATTCAGGCGCACCTCCTGCTCCCCACTGCCTGCCAGCGGTGGGGACGCCTGCTTTGATACCAGAGGGACGACGACACCCGCATGGGCATTGGCTTGGCCGCTTGTTTCCCCCCTGACCCCACCGTTCCCCCTGGTCGGGAGCAGGTTGGCAAGTGAATTGAATTTGAGTGCCATGGTCAAGCCTCCAAAATTGAGCTGCGCACTACATACACCCGCCGGGCACCGCTTCCGTTAATCCGGCGCTTGATGCTGTACCGGACTTTTCCCGTCTCAACGTTCGACTCCAGGTGGCCGGCCGCGACCAGCACCTTGCACACCGCCGGCACGTCAAAGCCGGCGCACACTTCACCCTGGAAGATGCCGGGGTCGATCAGGTACTCCTGCCCGGTGACCGCCTTGCGCCGCCAGCCGGCACGGTTAATGCAGGCGCGATACAGGCCTCCTTGGCCGACATCCAGGTCGGTGAAGCGTGCTTCTTCGTGCTTGGAGATAAAACTGCGCACCGCCTCGATCATGGCGCCGGGCTCGGCATTGGTGGTGCTGCCGCGCGCGGACAACCATTCGGCGAAGCAGCGCTTGATCGCGTCAACTGCCTCGCCTGCTCGCCAGCCCGTTATGTCGTTGACACTGGCCAGCTCACCTGCGACGGCGAGCAGTGCAAACCGCTCGCAGACCCGGTGCACCTGGCCGCCTGTTTCCCCCGGGGGCAGGCAAGCCTGCACAAAAAGGCTGATTTCATGCTTGACCATCGCGGGCAGTTCGCTGGCGTCCTTCGACAAAACGCTGGCAAACGCCAGCACCGCATGGCCATGGTGCGCTGCCGCTCCGGCCTTGATCGCCGTGGACAGGGCCGCGCCATTGGCGTAGCCGTGCAGAGTGTCGAACAGCCCGAGGCCCTGGGCAGCGTCGGCCTGTACATCGACCAGGCGCACCTCCTGCCCGGCCTTAGCTTTTTTGCCGCCGTCGGCCATGTGTTGCGCCAGGCCAATCTCGCCGGCACTCAGGAACAAAAGCTGCCAGCTTTGCCGCGGCTTGGCGCTGCCGGTGCGGGCGCTGCGCTGCTTGCCCTGGCCGTTGGCCAGCATGTAGGCGATCTCGCCCGCTTCCTTGGGGTCGACCTGGGCCAGTTCGTCCAGGATCAACAGCGTGTCGTTGTGCAGCACCGCCAATGACTCGAGGCCATTGGACGTCGCCCGCCAGCGATTGATGTAGCTGGGAGCGCCAAACAGCGAAGCCGCCGCCGCCAGTGCCGTTGTCTTGCCTGTTGACGAGCTGCCCTTAAGGTTGATGCCGCCCGACTCCAGGCCCGAGAACTCGAGCAGCATGGCTGCGAAACCGGTACACAAGGCCAGCACGCAGCGCGTGTTGCCCGCACACAGCGCTGCGACCCCGTCGCGCCAGCCCTCGGCCGTGCCCGCTACCGCATAGGCTCGCGACACGTTCTCGGCTTGGAACCGCACGACTTCGGCAGACTCGCCGACTGCCAGGTCGGGCAGTACAAACACATAACCGTCCGGGCAGTGGTACCAGCCCGTCTTGGCGACGCCGCGTGCCCGCAGGTCCGTCTTGGTCTCGCCCAGGTAGCTGGCCAGGGCGTTGCGCATGCTGAAAGCCGATGAGATTTCCAGCCCGCCGGCAGCCAGTTCGCGCCGCACCTCGGCGCCGTCGCCCTGCAGCGCGGCCATGGGCATGGCCCATTCATGGGAGCGGCCATCGGGATCCTCCCACTGCAGCAGCTTGCCCCACTGGGCCGACAGCGGATCACGAATCATGGCCACCACGTCCAGCCGTGCGCACACGAACTCACGTTTCTCGGGTTTCTCTGGTTTGTCGTCATCGGCCGGCGTCACCAGGAACACGCCTTTGCCGGTGACCTTGAAGCGACCTGTCTCTGGCGGTGACGTGGCCGGCCTTGCTGGGACTGTTGCCGTCTCGGCTGGGGCCTCGGACGGCGGCGGAGTAGCCGCCAGCGCTTTCGCCACACCTTCACTCGATTCGGCTATGGGCTCCATGAGCAGTTCGAGCGCAGCCATTTACATGGCCTCCGCGAGGCCGGCCCACACGTCAGCCCAGTCGGTTCCAGACTTGGGCGGCGTGACCACCTGCTCGGAGAGACCGGCCTTCCTTGCACGCTGTGCCAGCGTCTGGGCAGCGCGCTGGCCGACCTGGCTGAGGTCGTTGTCGGCATGGATGATGATGTTTGTCATCTCCTGCGGCCACTGGTAGGACGCCAGGCCCTGGGCTGAGATGGCCGACACCATCGGCGTATTCCATGCCGCGAAGCAGGCCAGTGCGGTCTCGATGCCCTCGGCCACGCCAATGGACAGCTTGCCATGGTCAAGGGATGGCGGGAACAGCTTAACGCTACAACCGGTCAGCCGGGCCGAGCAGCCAGTGAGTTTCTTGATGACCGGCAGGTCCGCCTTGTGCCCACCCCGAGTGAGGTACGTTCGGTGCACGCTGATTAGCTGCCCAGTGGCATCCGTGACCGCGCCCAGCATGGCAGGGTGCAGCCCCATGAACCGATCTCCATCGAAGTAGGGCAGGTGCGAGTGGTGACGCAAGGCCTCGGGCCAGCTGTCCAAGTCGATCCCTCGGCCCTCCAGATACTTGACCACAGGATCGCCGGGCTTGACAGGCGAGGCCAGCCTCCAGGTTTCGGCATTCCTGGCTGCAGCGAGTGCCCACTGTGCCGACTGCATGGCTGCGGCTTCAGCCCTGGCTAGCCTCAATTCGTCGGCGCGTTGCTGGCGCTGGGCCAGCGTAGGCGGCTTGGTTGACTTGGCCGCCCACACGCCGGACAGCCCGGTGCGATGGTCACCATAAACGCCTGCCCTGCCATCGAGAAACAGCTTGCACCAGCCGGCTTTATCGATGGCGCGTGTCGATGTCGGAAAACGGTGCATTTGCCCGAACTCGATCAATTCGGGCGCGTTGCCCACCGCCAAATAGACTGCCTGACGAAAGTTTTCTTGCAAATCACGCATTGAATCCTCCGAGCGTCCAAAGCACGAGCGTAATATCGGACAAATCGCGGAGCACTCGAACCCGATCGCCCCGGATGGCCAAATAGTCCACCGGACCGTCTCGCCAGTCGGTGCGATGCAGAGTTATGTTATGCAGAGCAAGTTTCCCAGCCAATGCTTTGAAAATTGACGGTGACATTGATGGTGGGGCAACGGTAATTTCCTGGGTGCCAGGAACAGTGCCCTTAACCTCGGAGGAGCCAACGGAGTTTTTAATGCGGCTCATGCGGCTGCCCCCCCGGTGCAATCTTCTGCCGTCATATCGACTGCACGTGTGATTTTCGATTGGGGCATGTCCAGGACGGTCGTAGACATGGCTGGGCTATCAAAAACCGTTATACCTTCCATCCGCTTCGTGTGAAGGCGTTCAACCAACTTGCGAACTTCCGTATCGTTCATGCCCGCGATACGCGCTGCGTTAATGGCCTGTACTTCACTGGATGGCCAGCCTACAGAACGTTTTCCGATTTGCACAGGCTTCGTAAAAAGCCCCGCCTTGATGGCGTTGTAAATGCTAGCGTGGCTGCGATGCCCCGTTTCAGCCTTGATGGCTGGCATTCTAAGAATCTTCATTGCTATCCCCTATCTGGCCTTGTCGGCCGTTGTTGCGATGGGGTAAGTTTCAGATTTTAGGAATGCGCTGTGAACCCTGTTTGCTAGCTTGGCGTAGGGCGTGCTTGCAAGGTGAACAGTCTGCCAGCCGAAGCTACGGTGTGCCAGTAGAACGTAGTTTTTTCCATTCACCAACCCAATGCCGAGCTGTCCTAACTGCCACTGGAACAACTTTCTTAGCAATAGCCTCTGCGGCTGAATCCATACTTTTATAATTCACCATGTGGGCGTCAAGCCATACCATAGTTTCCCTTTTCAGGGCTCGGTTCTCAGAATGTCGGGCTTCAGCACCTCGCTTTGCAAAATCCTTTATTGACTCTGGCTGGTTTTTTCTAAGAGACCATGTACCAATGACTATTCCAAGCCAGTAATTAGCTTTTGATATCGAGCGCCATGCCTGCAAAAATTTTAAATCTTTCTGTACTTTCATTGCATCAACAGCATGCGCACACGAAGTAAAAGACGCTTGTATGAGCGCAAGCGACTGCATCTCATGGGATTGGTCTTCTGCCCAACGGATCAAAATTGACTCTTGGTCATCACCGGTATCGTTATCTTCCCACATGCCATGAAAAACTTTTTCGAGAAATTTGCCCTCATCTTGTCCCGTGCGGTTAGCCACTTCATCCCAAAACTTGGAAAGCTCAACAAGAATAGATGCAGCCTCCGGGAGGACGCTATCGGATGATTGAGGTATTTCTCTATTTCCTTCGTCAATGTCAATAACCATACATTCCCTGAATCACACCTGATAAATAACCAGCGCCGCCAAGTCAGGGCGTCTCAATTTTCACTATCGGGATTAGCTGATAGCTAGGCGTGGCTCAAAACTGTTTTTTTTATGCCACTTTGAACTGGATCACGTCCGCGCCCGCGGTCAGTTTGTCTAGGTAGTCCGCCCACTGCTGAATCTGTTCAAACCGCTGTTTCAGGTACTGCGTGCGGTTGTAGCTGCGTCCGTTGGCATCCTTCACCGCGTGGGCTAAATTAGCTTCAATGGCCAGGGGATCAAGATTCAGATGATCCACCAGCATCGTGCGTGCCGTTGCCCGGAACCCGTGCCAAGTCTGTTCCTTGCCAAAACCCAGCGCATACAGGGCACTGCGCACTGAATTGTCGGATATGGGTCTGTCATGGCTGCGTTCGCCGGGAAACACATAGCGCCCGTGCCCTGTTAACGGGTACAAGCTTTGCAGTAGCGCCACCGCTTGCGCTGGCAATGGCACGGTGTGGGCTTCGCCCTGCTCTTTTTCCAGTTTAGTGCGCTTCATTTTCATGCTTGGAATCGTCCACAGCGCCGCGTTCAAATCCAGTTCTTCCCATTCCATCATGCTCAGGTTGCCAGGTCGTTGGTACAGCAGGGGAGCAAGCTGCAAGGCGGTTCGAACAATCGGCCCGCCCTTGTATCGCTTTATGGCTCTGAGGAGTTCACCCAGGCGCATCGGGTCTACGATGGCAGCAAAGCTCTTACCCCGGTATGGCGTCAGGCGAGCTTTCAGCCCCTCTGTGATGTTGCGCTGTGCATTGTTGGTGGTGGGTAGCCAGTAGTCCCAAACCTGCCGCGCCAGCATTAAGACACGGTCTGCAGTTTCAACCGCGCCCCGTTCCTCTACCTTTTGCAAAGCTGCCAGTAGCTCCATGGGGTGAATGTCGGTCATTGGCCGCGCACCGATCCATGGGAACAGGTCGCGCTCCAGCTGCCGTAAGGAGCGTTCTGCATGGCTTGCGCTCCATTGGGGTGCCTGTTTGCCGAACCACTCCAAGGCCACCGTCTTGAACGTGTCGTCGCCAGTTCGACTGGCTTTCAGCTTTTCTATTTTACGCACAGCCAAAGGATCAAGCCCATCTGACTTTTTCAGTTTTGCTGCGTCACGGGCTTTGCGTGCTGTCGTCAACGTCACGTCGGGATAGCGGCCCAGTGCCAATTGCTTTTCAACCCCGGCAATACGGTGCTTCAGGAACCATCGTTTAGACCCCGCGGGGCTAACTTCAAGGTATAAGCCACCTGCATCGCTGAACCGCGCCCTTCTTTTGTTCGGTGGGCAAGTAGCGTTTCTGCATTGGGCATCGGTCAGCATGGGGGGCAACTCCGTTCAATGGTGGGGGGCAAAAATGGGGGAACGAGGCGTTTTCGTTGAAAAATGGGGGGCAACTCTTAAAAATTACCTTAAAACCCGGATTACCCCCCCATTTACCCCCCCAATTTATTTAGCTGACAGTATATGTCTCTGTACGTCTTTGCACTGTAAGTTGTTGATTTCCCAAAGAAAAAGGCCGCTAACTGTATGTCGTTAGCGGCCTTTAACAGGTCGTATGGTGGAGCTGGGGGGATTTGAACCCCCGTCCGCAAGCCTTGTTCGGGCAGATCTACATGTTTAGCGGTCTGATTTAAGTCTCGCCACCTGTATCGCACAGTCGCATGCTATACAGGACGCCAGCACCCTACTTTCTTGTCCCGGGTTAAGGTACCCAACCCGGAACCAGCCGATAAAATTATCTTTACAGCCTGGAATCCTTAACTTGCGCTAAAAACCCCTTGCCCAGCCCATCGGCCTGCTGTTGTAAAGCTCGCAAGCAATTAAGCTGCGAGTGCGAAACGTTCGTCGTTTGCAGTTAGTTTGTTTGAATCAGTTTAACGAGCACACTCAGCTCGACATGCACCACACCGCGTCCGAACCCACGTCGAAACCAATGCAGCCCCAAGCAGCTATCTTAAGTCATTTTCAATAAATTCAAGAGTTCTGAAGGCTTAATGATCGTGAAGTCAGCATTCCAGCTTTCCGCATCGCTGACATTTCCCAAATAACCATAAGCCGCAGCCACTGTGAGCATGCCAGCCGCCCGACCAGCAATAATATCTCGCTCATCATCACCGACGTAAACACATCGGTCCGGAGGCAAACCAAGCTGGCGCGCCGCTTCCAGCAAGGGGGCAGGATGTGGCTTTGAATAAGCCGTGGTATCACCACTGATAATGGTCTGAGCGCTCGTAAAAAGTGACATTACCCGAGTCAACGGAAGTGTGAACCGGGCTGATTTGTTGGTCACCACACCCCACTTGAGTCCGTAATCACAAATGCGAGCAATCAGTTCGTCTACACCATCAAACGCATAGGTACTCTTCAGAAGCCGTTCTTCGTAGTTCAAAAAGAACTCTTCCCTCAACGTTTCGAATGCTGAGTCTTGAGGCGTCAAGCCAAAAGCTACGGCAATCATTCCTCTGGCGCCAGCCCCCGCCATTGGGCGGTACCTTGACAAAGGCAGTGACTCAAGCGATCTGTCAGTACGCATTTTGTCAGCGGCTGCGCCCAGATCGGGAGCGCTATCAATCAGCGTACCGTCCAAGTCAAACAGTACTGCGCTTATGTTGTTCATCATGTCGCTGTCAATTTATCTTCAGCATGGTTTGATACTCGTTCGGTTTTTTGAGTAGCCACAAGATAATTCACACTGGTATTGGCGCTCAGCCAGTAGTGGCGCGTCAGCGGGTTGTATTCAAGGCCTTTGGTCTGCACGAAATCGAGACCGGTAGCCCTGCAATAACGGGCAATTTCACTAGGCTTGATCAACTTCGCATATTGATGCGTGCCACGGGGAAGCATATTGAGTACATATTCTGCACCGACGATGGCAAAGAGAAATGCTTTGGCGTTTCGATTGATGGTTGAAAAAAATACGTACCCACCCGGTTTGACCAAAGTTGCACAGGCTTTGACAACTGCTGCCGGATCAGGAACATGCTCAAGCATTTCCATACAGGTGACCATATCGAAAGTGCACGGCTGCTCTGCCGCAAGTGCTTCCGCACTAATTTCACGGTACTCAACCCCTTGGGTCTGGGCCTCAAGCGCGTGAAGCTGGGCAACTTTCAATGCCTTGCTTGCCAAATCTATTCCGAGCACGGTGGCACCTTCGCGTGCCATTGAATCTGCCAAAATCCCGCCACCGCAACCAACGTCAAGTACATGTAACCCTTTCAGCGACGCAAAACTTGTAATCCAGTCAAGCCTCAGCGGGTTGATTTCATGCAATGGACGGAACTCGCTTTTTTTGTCCCACCAGCGATGGGCAAGGTCAGAAAATTTGGCCAGTTCGGCAGGATCGAAATTTTTGGTTGTAGGCATCGGATCATTATCGTTGAGGCATAAAAAAACCGCGCCGATGCGCGGTTTTTTGGGTAGTCAGGAAAGGATTATTTGTTAGCGCGGGTACCAACCACTTCGATTTCCACGCGACGATTTTTCGCACGGCCTTCGGCAGTTTTGTTGTCAGCAACAGGCTGTTTCTCGCCTTTACCTTCGGTGTAAACCCGGTTTTTCTCAATGCCTTTAGACACGAGATAAGCCTTCACGGCCTCTGAGCGGCGAACCGACAGCTTCTGGTTATAGGAATCGCTACCAACAGAGTCGGTGTGACCAACAGCGATAATGACTTCAAGGTTGATGTCCTTGATCTTGCCGATCAGATCATCCAGCTTTTCTTTACCTGCTGGCTTGATAACTGATTTGTCAAAGTCAAAGAAAGCATCGGCAGCGTAGGTAACCTTGGTAGCAGCAGGTGGTGCTACAGGAACAACAACAGGAGCGGCTACAGGAGGAGCAACCACCACAGGAGCAGGAGCAGGAGCGACGACAGGAACAATAGCACCATCGCAGCCTGGGGCAGCAGTCGCTGGGGTCCAGAAGTTGTCGCGCCAGCACAGTTCGTTGGTACCGTTTTTCCAGACCAACTCGTTGTTGCCGTTTTTCCAGTTGTCGATTGTTTGCGCACCAGCGGCGGTAACAAGCGCTGCGGAAGCAAACAACATTGCCACTTTGTTGAGTTTGTTCATGATTCTCCTCTAGAGAAAAGCCGCAGACTTGCTGCGATTATTAAGATTACACGCCTCAAGTGACCATCACTCGAGGAGTTACATTGATTGTGCCACACACATTCTGGCCTTCAAGCGCGCTGTAGCCTTCGTCTGACACAGAGCAGCGTTTCTTCCAAATATGTTGCAGGCCAGCCACAAACAAGGCGTTTTAAACTCAAGCCTTAAAATAAAAGCACTTTTCTCTCACACCTTGACATTTCCCAAACCAGGCTTTTCATGACCCAGTTCGCAAAAGAAACCTTACCCATCAGCCTAGAAGAGGAAATGCGAAGAAGCTACCTCGACTATGCGATGAGCGTTATTGTGGGCCGGGCATTGCCTGACGCTCGCGACGGACTCAAGCCAGTACACCGGCGCGTGCTGTTCGCTATGCACGAATTAAACAACGATTGGAACAGGCCTTATAAGAAGTCCGCTCGTATCGTCGGCGATGTCATTGGCAAATACCACCCCCACGGTGACCAGTCGGTCTATGACACCATCGTGCGCATGGCCCAGGACTTTTCACTGCGCCATTTGCTGGTGGACGGCCAGGGCAATTTCGGCTCGGTCGATGGCGACAGTGCTGCGGCGATGCGTTATACGGAAATCCGGTTGTCCAAGATCGCACACGAACTGCTGGCCGATCTGGACAAGGAAACGGTTGACTTCGGCCCGAATTACGATGGCAGCGAACAGGAACCACTGGTCATGCCGACCCGCTTGCCTAACTTGCTGGTCAACGGCTCTGGCGGCATTGCAGTGGGCATGGCAACCAACATTCCGCCGCACAACCTGAATGAAGTGGTGGATGCCTGCCTGCATCTGCTGGAATATCCGGAAGCGTCCATTGATGAACTGATGGAAATCATTCCAGCGCCGGACTTCCCCACCGGCGGAATCATCTATGGTATCAATGGCGTGAAAGATGGCTACCGCTCCGGACGCGGCCGGGTGGTCATGCGCGCCAAGTGCCATTTCGAGGATATCGACAAAGGCCAGCGCCAGTCCATCATCGTCGATGAACTCCCCTACCAGGTGAATAAAAAGACGCTCCAGGAGCGCATGGCCGAACTGGTCCACGAGAAGAAGATTGAGGGCATCAGCCATATTCAGGACGAAAGCGACAAATCTGGAATGCGCCTGGTCATCGACCTCAAACGGGGAGAAGTGCCCGAGGTGGTACTGAATAATCTGTACAAGCAGACCCAGTTGCAGGACACCTTTGGCATCAACATGGTCGCGTTGATCAATGGCCAGCCAAAACTGTGCAACCTGAAGGACCTGATCCAGGTCTTTATTTCGCACCGCCGTGAAGTGGTGACGCGCCGCACGGTGTTCACGCTGCGCAAGGCGCGCGAGCGCGGCCACGTGCTGGAAGGCCTGGCCGTCGCACTGGCCAATATAGACGAGTTCATTGCCATCATCCGCAATGCGCCGACACCGCCCGTTGCCAAGGCTGAACTGATGACCCGGGCATGGGACAGCAGACTGGTGCGCGAAATGCTGACCCGTGCGCGGACCGATGGCGGCATCGTCAATGCAGACGATTACCGCCCCGACGGGCTGGAGAAATCATTCGGCATGGGCAGCGACGGACGCTACCGGTTGTCAGAAACCCAGACGCAGGAAATTCTGCAGATGCGCCTTCAGCGCCTGACGGGACTGGAGCAGGACAAGATCGTTGCTGAATACAAGGAGGTCATGGCCGAGATTGACGACCTGCTCGATATTCTTGCGAAGCCGGAGCGAGTTTCCACCATCATTGGTGAAGAGCTGGCCGCCATCAAGCTGGAATTCGGCCAGACCAAGCTGGGCGCGCGGCGCAGCCATATCGAGCACAGTTCGTTTGACCTGAGCACTGAGGACCTGATCACGCCGACCGACATGGTGGTCACGCTCTCGCACACGGGCTATATCAAGAGCCAGCCACTGTCGGAATACCGGGCGCAAAAGCGTGGCGGCCGCGGCAAGCAAGCAACGGCTACCAAGGAAGACGACTGGGTTGACCAGTTGTTCATTGCCAATACCCATGACTACATCCTGTGCTTTTCAGACCGCGGCCGGCTCTACTGGCTGAAGGTCTGGGAGGTGCCGGCAGGCTCGCGCGGCTCGCGTGGCCGGCCGATTGTCAACATGTTCCCACTGCAGGAGGGTGAAAAAATCACCGTGGTCCTGGCCCTGACAGGGGAAAAACGCAGCTTCCCGGCTGACCAGTATGTCTTTATGGCCACGTCCATGGGAACCGTCAAGAAAACTCCGCTGGACGACTTCAACAACCCACGCAAGGGCGGCATCATTGCCGTGGCACTGGACGAAGGGGACTATCTGATCGGCGCTGCACTGACCGATGGAAAGCATGACGTGATGCTGTTCAGCGACGGCGGCAAAGCAGTTCGGTTTGACGAAAACGATGTCCGCCCGATGGGCCGTAACGCGCGGGGTGTCCGGGGAATGAATCTGGAGGATGGTCAGCGGGTCATCGCCATGCTGGTTGCAGAGGATGGCGAACAAAGCGTGCTGACGGCCACCCAGAAGGGTTTCGGCAAGCGCACGTCCATTACCGAATACACCCGTCATGGCCGGGGCACCAAGGGCATGATTGCCATTCAGCAAAGCGAACGCAACGGCAAGGTCGTCGCGGCAACACTGGTTCATGCCGACGATGAGATCATGCTGATCACGGACAGGGGTGTACTGGTACGCACGCGCGTCAGCGAAATTCGTGAAATGGGACGTGCCACCCAGGGTGTTACGCTGATAGGCCTGGATGAAGGCTCGCAACTCAGCGGGCTCCAGCGCATCGTTGAAAACGATGCGACTCTGGAAGAGGCAGACGAAAGCCTGGATACCGATACTGAAAACGACGCAGGCAGCGATGCCGTCAACCCGGAACAAAATTGATGAAGAAACTGATCACCACGCTGGCATTTGCCAGCCTTGCCCTCACCACGGGGCTGCATGCCCAAACCACCGACGCCAAAACCGAATTGGCGGCCAAGGTCGTCAAGCTTCAGCAGGGGCCGGAACTTGACCGGCTCATCGCCCAGCTGGCAGGCAGCACAACGCAGGAACTGATCGCCAGCTGGGGGCCCCGGCTGGAAACGAATGTGGCCAAGGCCAACCAGCAAAAAGCGTCGGAAGCGCTGAATGCCGAACTCAAGAAGTATTCCGACGACACCAACCAGCTGATTGCCAAACAGGTCAGCAAAGTCAGCACCGATGTTCTGGTGCCAGCCTATGCCGAGCGTTTTACGCTTGAGGAGCTGCAGCAGATTGCCGCGTTCTTCGAATCACCCGCCATCAAAAAATACCAGGCTAACTCACCTGAACTTGGCAACATGTTTGTCCAAAAGCTGATTGATGCCTCAAGGGCCGATGTACTCGCCAGGGCCAAGCAGTTTGATGCAGCGGCGCTGAAAATTGTGGGTACGACTTCGGCGTCACCCAAGGCCACCCCGCCCGCCAAGAAATGACCCGGCCCTTCAACTTCTCGGCGGGTCCTGCCAACTTGCCAGAAGCTGTCTTGCAGCAGGCAGCCGCCGAAATGCTCGACTGGCATGGCAGCGGCATGAGCGTGATGGAAATGAGCCACCGGGGCAAGGAATTCATTTCGATTTACGAAAACGCTGAAGCGGACTTCCGCGAACTGATGGCCGTTCCCAACAACTTCAAAATACTTTTCATGCAAGGCGGCGGACTGGCAGAAAACGCCATCGTCCCGCTGAACCTGTCGCGTGGTGGCTCGGCTGATTTTGTGGTAACCGGCAGTTGGAGCGACAAGTCGCAAAAGGAAGCGCGTAAATACTGCGATGTCCAGATTGCCGCCACGACGGAGAGCAGCGCCTTTACCAGCCTGCCGCCCACGGCTTCCTGGCAGTTGCGCCGCAACGCCAGCTATGTGCATGTCTGCACCAACGAAACCATCCATGGGGTCGAGTTCCAGCAGTTGCCAGACCTGAAGGGCCTGGGCAGCGACGCACCGTTGGTGATCGACTTCTCGTCGCAAGTGGCTTCACGGCCGGTTGACTGGTCCAGGGTCGGCCTGGCTTTTGGCGGCGCGCAAAAGAACCTGGGGCCTGCCGGCGTCACGCTGGTGGTCGTGCGCGAAGACTTGCTCGACCACGCCTTGCCGGTCTGCCCGAGCGCCTTCAATTACAAGACGGTTGCAGACAACGATTCGATGTACAACACGCCGCCAACCTACGCCATCTATATTGCGGGGCTGACTTTTCAGTGGCTCAAGCGGCAACGGGAAGGCGAGGCAACCGGCATCGAAGCCATTGAAAAGCACAATGTGGCCAAGGCGCAACTGTTGTATGACGCCATCGACAATTCCCAGCTGTATCTCAACAAGGTCAGCAAGGACTGCCGCTCCCGGATGAACGTGCCGTTCTTTTTGCGCGACGAGTCACGCAATGACGCCTTTCTGGCTGGCGCAAAAGCACGCGGCCTGTTGCAACTGAAGGGCCATAAATCCGTGGGCGGCATGCGCGCGAGTATCTACAATGCCATGCCATTGGCAGGTGTTCAGGCTCTGGTGAGCTATCTGCAAGAATTCGAACAAAAACAAGCCTGACATGACTGCCAACCTTGGTGATTTGCGCGTCCAGATTGACGCGCTCGACAAACAACTGCTGACGCTCCTGAACCAGCGTGCACTGGTTGCGGAACAGGTGGGAGAAGTCAAAAAGCACGAAGGAACGCCTTTTTTTCGGCCCGACCGGGTTGCCCAGGTCATTGAAAAGATCCAGCAAACCAACCAGGGTCCGCTTAAAAATGAACATGTTGCCGCCGTCTGGCGGGAAATCATGTCGGCCTGCCTGGCGCTTGAGTCACCGGTACGGGTGGCTTACCTGGGGCCTTCCGGAACCTTCAGCGAAGAAGCTGCCGTACAGTTTTTCGGCTCCAGCATTGAGCACGTACCCTGCACCAGTTTTGATGAAGTGTTTCGGACTGCCACGGCAGGCACAGCCGAATTTGGCGTGGTGCCGGTCGAGAACTCAACCGAGGGCGTCGTGTCACGCTCGCTTGACCTGCTGTTGCATTCGCCGCTGCACATCGTGGGAGAGGTCAGCCTGATGGTGCGGCACAACCTGCTGCGGCTTTCAGACTCCCTGGAAGGTATCGAAGTTGTCTTTGCGCACCCGCAAGCGCTGGCCCAATGCCAGGGATGGCTGACCACCCATTTGCCCCATGTCGAACGCCGCGCCGCTTCCAGCAATGCGGAAGGCGCGCGCCTGGCCACCACCCATCCTGCCTGGGCCGGCATTGCCAGCGCCCGCGCCGCCTCGCAGTTATCTCTGCACACGGCTGCGCATGCCATCCAGGACGACGCCTTTAACCGCACCCGCTTTGCGGTGGTTTGTCTGCCGCAGACACTACCGGCCCCGCCTGCCTCGGGCAAGGACTGCACCAGCCTGGTGGTTTCAGTACGCAACCGGCCAGGCGCCGTGCATGACATCCTGGCACCGTTAAAAACCCATGGCGTTTCCATGACGCGCTTTGAATCGCGGCCAGCCCGCTCGGGCCAGTGGGAATACTATTTCTATATCGACCTCAAGGGCCATCCATCCCAGCACCATGTGAAAGCCGCACTGGCTGACCTGCAGCAGCTTTGCGCGTTTTACAAAGTCCTGGGCACTTACCCCGTCAACGACTGATGCGAAATTCAGAGCGAAACCGACCCGAGCCAGGCAAAGATCATCATTTCGGGGGGCCGGCATGTTCGAACAATTAGGCCTCATCGGTTGCGGCTTGATGGGCAGTTCCTTCGCGCTGGCGCTCAAGCGTGCCGGTCTGGTCAAGCGCATTGTTGGCTACAGCAAATCGCCCTCCACCACTGAACGGGCCCGCCAGATGGGGGTGATCGACGTGGAAGCACCGTCGGCACTTCTGGCGGTTTCCGGCGCAGACATCGTCTTGCTGGCCATCCCCGTGTCGGGCACGGAAGCCACTTTCAAGGCCATCCGGCATGTTGTCGCACCCACCACACTGGTGATGGATGTCGGCTCCACCAAGTGTGACGTCGTGGACGCAGCACGCCGGGCGCTAGGTGAGCAGCTGGGCTCATTTGTGCCCTGCCATCCGATCACTGGCAAGGAGGTCTCAGGGGTGGAACATGCGGACGTGAACCTCTACGCCGGCAAGCAGGTCATCCTCACGCCGATTGAAGATACCTTGAGCGCACAGTTGCAAAAGGCAACGGAAGTCTGGACGGCTTTGGGCTGCCAGGTGTTGCGCATGTCTCCCCAGGCACATGATGCAGCTTACGCAGCGGTCAGCCACTTGCCGCACCTGATCGCTTTTGCGATGATCAATGGCATCCTGTCCCAGGCGCAGGGCCATGACTATATGGCACTTGCCGGGCCGGGCTTTCGTGATTTCACCCGCATCGCTGCCAGCGCCCCGGAGATCTGGCGCGACATTCTGATGGCCAACCGCGAAGAGCTGCTCGAACAGTCCAGAATTTTCCAGCAATCCCTCCAATCGCTCGAACAGCTGATTTCAAGCGGCAACGAAGAAGCACTTGAATCAAAAATCAGGCAAGCCAGTGAAACGCGCGCCAAGTGGCGCATTTCCTCACACAACACTCCCAAGTAAAGCACCGTTTCATGTATGACACCGAGTTTCTGGACCTTCCGCCGCTGGCCTGTGCCGCAGGCGAGGTACGCCTGCCCGGCTCCAAAAGCATTTCCAATCGCGTCCTGCTTTTGGCCGCGTTGAGCCGCGGCCCGACCACGGTTCATGATTTGCTCGCTTCCGACGATACCGCAGTGATGCTCACGGCTCTCAAGCAACTCGGTTGTACTGTGATGCAAAACGGCGACACTACGGTGATCGGGGGACTGGGCGGCCAGCTCATCGAGCGCAAGGCCACACTGTTCATGGGCAATGCAGGCACTGCCATCCGCCCCCTGACCGCTGCACTGGCGCTGCTGGGTGGCGAGTTTGAACTGTCGGGTGTGCCGCGCATGCACGAACGGCCCATTGGCGATCTCGTCGATGCCCTCAGGCAACTGGGATGCGTCATCGACTATTTGGGCAACGAGGGCTTTCCACCTTTGAGACTGCGTCCAGGGATTGTGAAGCTCGACCAGGCGATTCGTGTCCGGGGCGACGTTTCCAGCCAGTTTCTCACTGCCCTTTTAATGGCCCTGCCACTGGTGGCCAAGCAAGCCATCTGCATCGAAGTCGTCGGAGAATTGATTTCACGGCCTTACATCGAGATCACGCTCAACCTGCTTAGGCGTTTCGGCATTCAGGTGGAGCGCGAAGGCTGGCAGCGTTTCACGATTCCGGCCGGCAGCGTCTACCAGTCACCCGGAGATATCCACGTCGAAGCCGACGCTTCTTCCGCTAGTTATTTCATAGCACTTGGTGCAATAGCAGCAAGCGCAAAAGGCCAAAATAGCTTGAAAATACTGGGCGTAGGCGCGGATTCCATTCAGGGCGACATCCGGTTCGTCGAGGCCGCTCGCCTGATGGGCGCCCGCATCGACAGCATGCCCAACTCGCTGCAGGTATCGCGCGGTGCCTGGCCGCTCAAGTCGGTGGACATGGACTGCAACCACATCCCCGATGCCGCCATGACGCTTGCCGTGATGGCGCTGTATGCCGACGGAACCTCGGTTCTGCGCAACATCGGCAGCTGGCGCGTCAAGGAAACCGACCGCATCGCCGCCATGGCCTGCGAGTTGCGAAAGCTTGGCGCTACTGTCGAAGAAGGTGCGGATTATTTAAAAATCATCCCGCCCAAGCAGGCCGGTGCCTGGAATTCTGCGGTTATTCATACCTACGACGATCACCGCATCGCCATGTGTTTTTCACTGGCGGCTTTCAACCCGGCCAATCTGCCAGTCCGTATTCTGGACCCCAAGTGCGTTGCCAAGACTTTCCCGGACTATTTCGAAACCCTGTTCTCGGTCACTCAAGCGCAAGACGACCAGATCCCCGTGATCTGCGTGGACGGTCCCACCGCCTCCGGAAAGGGAACGCTGGCAGCGCTGACGGCGCATCACCTCGGTTATCACTACCTCGATTCCGGCGCCCTGTACCGCTTGAGCGCTTTCGCGGCCTTGCGCGCTGGCCTGTCACTCGATGACGGCGACGCAGTTGCCCAGATTGCACGCAGCTTGCCGGTCCGGTTCAAGGGCGACCGCATCTTCCTGGCCACCGGCGACGACGAGGAAGACGTTTCCGAGAAAATTCGCACCGAAGTCGCAGGCATGGCTGCTTCCCGGGTTTCGGCCCATCCGCAAGTCCGCAATGCCTTGCTGGACTTGCAGCGCAGTTTCCGGCAACTGCCCGGCTTGGTGGCTGACGGCAGGGACATGGGCACAGTCGTGTTTCCCGACGCGCCGCTCAAGATTTACCTGACCGCCAGCGCATTGCACCGCGCCGAACGCCGGTACAAGCAGTTGATTTCAAAAGGAAACACGATTACAATCGCCGCCATTCAACAGGATTTGGAAGCGCGCGACCAACGGGACATGTCCCGCAAAGCCGCACCGTTAAGACCTGCTGATAACGCCCAGCTACTGGACAATTCCGACCTGACGATTGAACAATCGCTGGATCTGGTGATGGACTGGTGGCAAGGCACCCGGCCCTTCTGACCCTCGACGCGCACCCCTTATGGGCCGCAGGGTTCGCAGGAACATTTTCGTAACCTGCGGTCTTACCTGTCGTTTGACCGCGAAACCCCACCAAACCGCCGCAAGCAGCCATAAAAACAATAGCAATTCCGCTGTTGGAAACCTGTTGTGTGGATTAGGAAATTCATGTCTGAATCTTTTGCCGACCTGTTTAACGAATCACTCGAACGCTCTGAAATGCGATCCGGTGAAGTCATCACCGCCGAAGTAGTGCGCATCGATCACAACCATGTGGTTGTGAACGCTGGCCTCAAGTCAGAGGCTTACATTCCTCTCGAAGAATTCAAGAACGACCAGGGCGAAGTTGAAGTCCAGGTCGGCGACTTTGTGTCCGTTGCCATCGATTCCGTTGAAAACGGCTACGGCGACACCCTGCTGAGCCGCGACAAGGCCAAGCGCCTGGCATCGTGGATGAGCCTGGAAAAAGCACTGGAATCCGGTGAATTCGTCACCGGCCAGACCAGCGGCAAAGTCAAGGGTGGCCTGACCGTTCTGGTCAACGGCATCCGCGCCTTCCTGCCCGGCTCGCTGATCGACACCCGCCCCATCAAAGACTTGTCTCCGTACGAGAACAAGACCATGGAATTCAAGGTCATCAAGCTCGACCGCAAGCGCAACAACGTGGTATTGAGCCGCCGCGCCGTGGTCGAAGCCAGCATGGGCGAAGAGCGCGCCAAGCTGATGGAAACCCTGAAAGAAGGCTCTGCCGTCAAGGGCATCGTCAAGAACATCACAGAATACGGTGCGTTCGTTGACCTCGGCGGCATCGACGGCCTCCTGCACATCACCGACATGGCATGGCGCCGCGTGCGTCACCCAAGCGAAGTGGTGACGGCTGGTCAGGAAATCGTGGCCAAGATCCTGAAATTCGACACCGAGAAAAACCGCGTGTCGCTGGGTCTGAAGCAAATGGGCGACGACCCATGGATGGGCGTGAACCGCCGCTACCCGCAAAGCACCCGACTGTTCGGCAAGATCACCAACATTGCCGACTACGGCGCGTTTGTGGAACTTGAACCGGGCATCGAAGGCTTGGTCCACGTTTCCGAGATGGACTGGACGAACAAGAACGTCGCGCCAAGCAAGCTCGTGGCCCTGGGCGACGAAGTCGAAGTCATGGTTCTGGAAATCGACGAAGACAAGCGCCGCATCAGCCTGGGCATGAAGCAGTGCAAGGCCAACCCATGGCAGGAATTTGCCGTGGAAACCAAGCGCGGCGACCGCGTCAAGGGCCCGATCAAGTCGATCACCGACTTCGGCGTCTTTGTGGGCCTGGCTGCTGGTATCGACGGTCTGGTGCATTTGTCTGACCTCTCGTGGAACGAGCCCGGCGAAGCCGCTGTTCGCAACTACAAAAAGGGCCAGGAAGTCGAAGCGATTGTGCTGGCTGTCGATGTCGACCGCGAGCGTATCTCCTTGGGTATCAAGCAGCTTGATTCCGACCCCTTCACCACCTTCGTGTCGATCAATGACAAGGGTGCGATTGTGACTGGCAAGGTCAAGACGGTTGACGCCAAGGGCGCAGAGATCGATCTGGGCGAAGACATCATTGGCTACTTGCGTGCCAGCGAAATCAGCCGTGATCGCGTCGAAGATGCGCGCAACGTGCTGAAAGAAGGCGACGAAGTGTCAGCAGTCGTGGTGAACGTGGATCGCAAGACCCGCAACATCCAGCTGTCGGTCAAAGCCAAGGACAATGCTGACCAGCAAGAAGCCATGGCAACGCTCAGCCAGCAGTCGTCGCGTGAAAGCGCCGGCCTGACCAGCTTGGGCGCCTTGCTGCGTGCCAAGCTGGACAGCAGCGAATCCAAGTAATCTTGCGGGACAGCCCATATAACGCGGCTTGCCGCCCATGTGCACTGTCCCCAACCAGATAATTCCGGATGACCCGAAGCGATTTAGTCGAAGAACTGGCAGCCCGATTCAGCCAGCTGACTCACCGTGATGCTGAACTGGCTGTCAAGACACTTCTTGACGCGATGGGCGACACCTTGGTGCGCGGCAACCGGATTGAAATCAGGGGTTTTGGCAGTTTCTCCATCAACCGGCGCCCTCCCCGCTTGGGACGCAACCCTCGGTCAGGAGAAAGCGTGGCAATTCCTGAGAAATGGGTGCCGCACTTCAAACCAGGCAAGGCCTTGCGCGAAGCCGTCGATGCCCGAACAGACGAATTGCAGAAGGTTCCGCTGCCAGGTTGACGCTTGGGGCTTTCTTACCCGGTGGGCTGACTACAATGGCCATACCACTCCGGGGATTGCCAGTGAAACACCTGATGTGGCTGCTCAAGGCAGCCATTTTTTTTACGCTTTTTGCTTTTGCATTGAATAACCAGCAAACGGTTGCAGTGCATTTCTTTTTTGGCACCTTATGGCAAGCGCCACTCGTGCTTGTGGTGCTGGCCACCTTTGCCTGCGGTCTTTCAATGGGTATTCTTGTCATGATGCCGCGCTGGTGGAAAAAACGCAAAGCTGCTTTAGCCTCTGCATCGTCTGCGGTGCCGAAGGAAGCCGAAAACAACTCTGCATCGCTTCAACATGGAATTTGACTTCACCTGGGTTCTGCTCGGATTTCCGATTGCCTTCACGCTGGGCTGGCTGGCATCCCGGCTGGATCTGCGGCAGCTGCGCATCGAGAACCGCCAGGCGCCCAAAGCCTACTTCAAGGGATTGAACTTTCTGCTCAACGAGCAACAGGATCAGGCCATTGATGCCTTTATTGAAGCGGTCCAGAACGACCCCGACACGTCCGAGTTGCACTTCGCTTTGGGCAACTTGTTTCGCCGCCGTGGCGAATATGAGCGTGCCGTTCGGGTTCACGAGCATCTGATGTCGCGCGGCGACTTGACCCAACCTGAACGCGAGCGCGCCCAGCATGCGCTGGCACTGGATTTCTTGAAAGCCGGATTGCTTGATCGTGCCGAGGCTGCGCTTCGCAAGCTCGAAGGCACACCGTTTGAGGGGGAAGGCCAGCTTGCGTTGCTGTCGATTTACGAGCGTTCGCGTGACTGGGCCAATGCCACCGAAATTGCCGCCCGACTTGGAAACTCTACCCACGGCAGTTTCAGCAAACGACAGTCACATTATTTGTGCGAGCAGGCGAATGCCTCCATCGCCACGGGCGATACCGGTGTGGCGCTTGATCTTCTGATGCAGGCTGTCGCCATGGCGCCCGCTTCCGCCAGACCGTTGATTGATCTGGCCAAGCTGCAGAGCCAGCTAGGCCTGGGACAGGATGCGTTTCAGACACTTCGCACTGTTGCCACGGTCGCTCCGCAGGCTTTGCCACTGGCCGCCAACTTGTTGGCCAATGTAGCGCAAAGCAGTGGCGAACAGCAAGCTGCACTGGTGCTACTCAAGGCTGGCTATACCCAGGCACCTTCGATTGACCTGATTGAAGCTATTGTCAAACTTGAAAAAGACTCGTTGTCCGCCAGAAAATGGTATGTGACGCACATGGAGCGTGAAATTTCCCTGGTGGCGGCCAGCAAGTGGATTGCAGGAGAGAAACTTGAAGACGAACATCACCACACACTGGTGCTGCGGGCGATGGATCAGGCCACCAAACCCTTGATGCGCTACCGTTGCGCCGCTTGCGGATTTGAAGCAACCCAGCATTTCTGGCATTGCCCCGGCTGCCAGGCATGGGACAGCTACCCCATGCGCCGCATTGAAGAGTTATAAAGCTGTTGAACTTACCAAAAATGAACCCTGGCATCACTCCCGAAAAAATTGCATCGGCCCGCGTCCTCGTGGTGGGCGATGCCATGCTGGATCGCTATTGGTACGGTGCCGTGGACCGCATTTCTCCCGAGGCGCCAGTGCCTGTTGTGCGCGTGACCCGTACCGAAGAACGGATTGGTGCAGCCGCCAATGTGGCCTACAACATCGTGACGCTGGGCGCGCAGGCCTCCCTGTTGACGGTGGTGGGCGAGGACGAAGCCAGCCATACGCTGGAAGACCTGGTGGCGAAAACCGGCATCGCGCCCTACTTCGGACGCGATGCAAATCTCAAGACCACGGTTAAATTGCGCGTGATCGGGCGCCAGCAGCAATTGCTGCGGCTGGACTTTGAAAATACACCTGAGCATGAAGTGCTGGCAACCCAGTCCGCCACCTTTGAAACCCTTTACCCTGAACACGAAGCCGTCCTGTTTTCAGATTATGGCAAGGGCGGTTTGGCACACATCGTGACCATGATTGCTCAAGCACGGGCTGCCGGCAAGGTGGTTCTGGTAGACCCTAAAGGTTCAGATTTCGAACGCTACAGGAATGCCAGCATTATCACGCCCAATCGCGTGGAACTGGAGCATGTCATTGGTCCCTGGAGCAGTGAAAACGAATTGCGTACCAAGACCCACAATTTGCGATCGGCGCTCAATCTTCAGGCCTTGCTGGTCACCCGAAGCGAAGAAGGCATGACCCTGTTTGATGCGCAGGGAGAACTGCATGTGCCCACAGTGGCCAGAGAGGTGTTTGACGTCACCGGCGCTGGTGATACCGTGATTGCCACGCTGGCCACCATGGCGGCGGCCGGTTTGAGCCTGCGCGACGCAGTCCCAGTTGCCAACCGTGCCGCAGGCATCGTGGTGGGGAAATTCGGCACGGCCACCGTCAATTACAGCGAGCTTTTTGCAGCTTCCTGAGCGCTGCGACTCCCTGAACCTCCTAGGAAATTTCATGAAAATCGTAGTCACCGGCGCCGCCGGTTTCATAGGCAGCAATCTGGTCAAGGGACTGAATGCCCGCGGCATTGATGACATCATCGCGGTGGATGACCTGACGCAGGGCGACAAGTTCCGCAACCTCGCCGATCTGAAAATTGCCGACTACATCGATGCCGACGATTTCTATCGCAAGTTTGCTGATGGTACCTTCGGACACATCGAGGCAGTATTCCATGAAGGAGCGTGCAGCGACACCATGGAACTCGACGGCAAATACATGATGGCTAACAATTACACGCTGTCGTGTAATCTGTTTCGTGCCTGCCAGAACCAGAACACCCGCCTGCTGTATGCCTCGTCAGCCGCCACGTACGGCGGCTCGGACACCTTCAGCGAGTCTCCGGAATTTGAACACCCGTTGAACGTCTACGGCTACTCCAAACTGCTCTTTGACCAGCACCTGCGACACAAACTCGGCACGAAATTTGAAAATACGCAGACGCAGGTTGCGGGTTTCCGCTATTTCAATGTCTATGGCCCGCGCGAGCAGCACAAGGGCCGCATGGCCAGCGTGGCTTTTCACCAGTACAACCAGTTCCAGGCCGATGGCAAGGTCAAACTGTTTGGTGACTACGGTGGCTACGGCCCGGGCGGGCAAATGCGCGATTTTGTCCACATCGACGATGTGGTGGCCGTGAATCTCTGGTTTTTCGACCATCCTGAAAAATCAGGTATTTTCAACCTCGGGACGGGTCGCGCCCAACCGTTCAACGATGTTGCGATTGCCGTCGTCAACACCTTGCGCCAAGGTCAGAATGCCAATCCATTGAGTCTTGAAGAGGCCGTGCGCGGAGGCATGATTGATTACATCGGTTTTCCCGAGGCGCTCGTTGGCAAGTACCAGAGCTATACGCAGGCCGACTTGAGCGCCCTGCGCGCAGTTGGCTGCGAACATCCATTCGCTGATGTGCAAACCGGTGTTGCGGCCTATATGCAGTGGCTCAACAACAGCAAAAAATGACACCTTGCTCAATCCCCGAATTTTTTCTTTTTTGAACCGTTCCAAGCCAAGCATTCAGCACAGGTCCGACTGCGTTGAAAACGATTTATTTTTTCATGGCGCAACGCCAAAGGCCTGTCCATTCAGTTAAAGGATTCCCGATGATGAAACAATTACTGGCATTTTTCGCGGCCCTGTTCCTCACGGGCGCATTTGCTGCCATTGATGTTAACCAAGCCAGCGAAGCTGAACTCGACGGAATCAAGGGTGTCGGGCCTGCCACCAGCCGGCGGATCGTTGCCGAGCGAAACAAATCCGAGTTTAAAAGCTGGGCAGATTTCAGGAGGCGCATCAAGGGCGTGGGCAGCAAAAGTGCAGCGAGGTTTTCTGCACAAGGTCTGACCGTGGGCGGGACTGCTTACGAAGCAGACGTGGTTGATGCAAAACCTGCCAAAAAATGACCCGTCGCTATTCGCTCGGCATGGATTCAGAATACAAGAATTCCATTAAAAACTGAATTCGTTTACCCATGAAAAAACCCGCTCGAAAGCGGGTTTTTTCATTTGAAAGCCAAGGCGTTCAAGCCATCAACCCATGTGCAGGCCACCATTCAGCGAGAAATCAGCGCCCGTGGCATAACCACCTTCGTCTGACGCGATCCAGGCAATGATGGAGGCAATCTCTTCCGGTTGGCCCAGACGCTTGGCGGGCACGCCCGCCACGATTTTCTCCAGCACTTCAGGGCGAATCGCCTTGACCATGTCGGTGCCGATGTAGCCCGGGCTGACGGTGTTCACCGTGACGCCCTTGCTGGCCACTTCCTGGGCCAGCGCCATGGTGAAGCCATGCAAGCCGGCTTTGGCGGTGGAATAGTTCACCTGGCCAAACTGGCCCTTCTGGCCATTGACCGATGAAATGTTGATGACGCGGCCAAACCCGGCCTCGACCATGCCCTCGATGACCTGCTTGGTCACGTTGAACATGCTGTCGAGGTTGGTCGAGATCACGGCATCCCAGTCGGCCTTGCTCATCTTGCGGAACTGGCCATCGCGCGTGATGCCTGCGTTGTTGACCAGCACACTGACCGGACCATGCTCTGCCTTGACCTTGTCGAATGCAGCCACTGTGGAATCCCAGTCGCCCACGTTGCCGACCGAGGCATGAAAGGAATAACCCAGCGCTTTTTGCTCGTCGAGCCATTTGGCGAAGTCCCGCGTGGGACCACAGCCGGCAATGACGGTATATCCATCCTTGGCCAGCCGCTGGCAAATGGCCGTTCCGATGCCACCCATGCCACCGGTTACATATGCTACTTTGTTGCTCATTGTCTTCTCCTGGAGATCGTTGGACTTCTTAAAAACCCTTGCTATTACTCTAATAGCTGCTCACGCCCTGCTGGCAAGCGCGCATGACTGTTTTACCTGATATTCAGCGTTCCAGGGTGAGGGCAACCCCCATGCCGCCGCCAATGCACAGGCTGGCAATGCCTTTTTTGGCATCGCGCCGCACCATCTCGTGCAGCAGCGTGACCAGAATGCGGCAACCGGATGCGCCAATCGGGTGGCCAATGGCGATCGCGCCGCCGTTGACATTCACCTTGCTGGTGTCCCAGCCCATTTCCTGGTTGACCGCACAGGCCTGGGCGGCAAACGCTTCATTGATTTCGAGCAGGTCAAGATCCTGCACTTTCCAGCCTGCGCGCTGCAAGGCCTTGGTTGAGGCGGGCACGGGGCCCATGCCCATGTAGGCGGGGTCGAGTCCGGCCGTGGCATAGCTAGCGATACGGGCCAGGGGCGTCAGTCCAAGGGCTGCGGCCTTTTTGGCGGTCATGACTATCACCGCGGCAGCACCGTCGTTCAGTCCGGAGGCATTGCCTGCAGTGACGCCGCCTGCCTTGTCAAAGGCGGGGCGCAAGCCTGCCAGCCCTTCGGCGCTGGTCTTGCGGTTCAGGAACTCATCGGATGAAAACACCACCGGATCACCTTTTTTCTGGGGAATCGAAATGGGGATGATTTCATCCTTGAACTTGCCCGCATCCTGCGCCGCTGCCGCCTTGGTCTGGCTGGCAAACGCCAGCGCATCTTGGGCTTCGCGGCTGATGCTGTACTTCTTCGCGACGTTTTCTGCTGTGATGCCCATGTGGTACTGGTTGTACACGTCCCAAAGACCATCGACGATCATGGTATCGACCATTTTCCAGTCACCCATGCGCTGGCCATCACGCGAGCCGTTCAGGACATGCGGCGAAGCGCTCATGTTTTCCTGGCCGCCTGCAATCACGATCTCGCTGTCGCCGGTGGCCACGGCCTGGGCTGCAAGCATGACGGACTTCAGTCCGGAACCACAAACGGCATTGATGGTAAGACCCGGAATGCCCTGGGGGAATCCGGCCTTGAGCACGGACTGGCGAGCCGGGTTCTGGCCTGCTCCAGCAGCAAGCACCTGGCCCATGATGACTTCGCCAATCTGTTCAGCGTTCAGGCCCGAGCGTTCCAGCACGGCCTTGATCACGGCAGCGCCCAATTCAGTAGCAGGTATTTTTGCCAGCGAGCCGCCAAATTTTCCAACAGCAGTCCGGCCTGCTGACACGATAACGATCTCTTCCATGTTGTCTCCTTGATAAAACTAGCGATGCACCCGGGTGCTGTTGAACGAAAACGATGCGAAATGATAGAACCTGTCCCGACTCAAAACCCGAAACAGTTTTGGCCTGCTTCAGGCCTTGACCTTGACGTAGCGGCCGGGCGCGGGTTCGATGGCCTTGAATTTTCGGCTGCCATAGGTTTTGGGTGCCGCAATCTGCTTGCCGGCCTGGCCCTGCAGCCAGTCGGACCAGTCAGGCCACCAGCTTCCGGCATGCTCGGTGGCATTTTTTTGCCAGTCTTCCTGGGATGCAGGGTAGTTGTCGCCAGCAGTACGGCTGGATGCCAACTGGTCATTGGTCCAGTAGCTGCGCTTCTTTTTGGCAGGAGGATTGATCACGCCGGCAATGTGGCCGGACGCTCCCATGACAAAGCGCTTCTTGCCCGGCAGAACCTGGGTCGATGCATAGGCGCCGCCAATCGGCACGATATGGTCCTCGCGCGAGCCATAGAGATAGAACGGCATGTCCAGCTTGCCGAGATCAACCTTTTCGCCGCAAACTACCATTTTTCCGGGCTTGATCAGGTTGTTTTCAAAATAGGTGTTGCGCAGGTACCAGGCATAAAAAGGTCCTGGCAGGTTGGTTGAATCACTGTTCCAGTAGAGCAGGTCAAACGGCGGAGGGGTTTCGCCCTTGAGGTAGTTGCCGACCACATAGTTCCAGACCAGGTCATTCGGGCGCAAAAAGCTGAAGGTCGATGCCAAGTCCTTGCCCTTGAGCAAGCCGCCCTTGCCCATCTCGGCTTCGCGGTACTTCACCGAGGTTTCGTCAATGAAGATGTCCAGGATGCCGGTGTCGCTGAAGTCGAGCAGCGACGTCAGCAGCGTGACGCTTTCCACCGGTTTTTCGCCGCGTGCTGCCAACACCGCCAGCGCTGTACTGAGGATGGTTCCGCCAACGCAGAAACCCAGGGCATTGATGGTGTCGGCGCCGGTGATTTCCTTCACCACTTCAATCGCCTTGATGGGTGCGTTCTCGATATAGTCATCCCATGTCTTGCCAGCCATGGACTGGTCAGGATTACGCCAGCTCATCACGAAGGTCCGGTGACCTTGAGCCGTGGCATAGCGGATCAGGGAATTTTCAGGCTGCAGGTCCAGGATGTAGAACTTGTTGATGCAAGGCGGAACCATCAGGAAGGGCTTTTCATAAACCCTTTCCGTCAGCGGCTTGTATTCGAGCAACTGGAAATACTCGTTCTCGAACACGACGGCGCCTTCGGTGGTAGCGACGTTCTTTCCGACTTCGAAAATGCTTTCGTCGGTCATCGACACATGGCCCTGTTTCAGGTCGTGCAGCATGTTGGCCATCCCCTTGGCAATGCTCTCGCCCCGGGTTTCAATGGCCTTTTTCTGCGCTTCGGCATTCAGCGCCAGAAAGTTGCTGGGCGCTGAAGCCGCCATCCACTGCTCGACCGCGAAACGCAGCCGCGCCTTGGTCTTGGCGTCGCTTTGAACCGCTTCAGCCAGGCCCATGAGGGTCGTGGCGTTGAGTTGGTAAGCCGAGGCAAGGAATTTCGACACCGGACTGGCCTGCCAGGCGGGATCGGAGAAACGCCGGTCGGCCGGAGCCGCTGCATCTTGGCCAGTTTGCAAGCCCTGATTCCAGAGAGCCGATGCGCCGGCAATGTAGCGCTGTTGGAGCTCAAGCAGCTTGGAGGGCTCGAACGTGATCGACGGCTGGGAGGGTGCGAGGGACTTGAACACCGACAGGTCCATCGATGGAAAGCCGGGGGCAGTACCGGTGCCGAAGGAAGACATCGCCTGCTTGATCCCTTCTCCAAGGGTTTCCTGCATTTGTTGGGTCGCCTGAGTCCAGTTCAGTTCAGAATTCATCAATGTGTCCTCGGTGATGCAGTGTGCTGGCAAACGCTATCTGCTTGCAGCCAGTATCCTATCAATTACTTTTTAGATCCTGACAAGAAAGCATGAATTCATTATGTATTTGGTCGTAATCGCGTGGATGTATGTCGTGCTGATGATGAGCGCTGCCGAAGCTGCCAGCAGCAATGGAACCGTCCTGGGCGCATTGGTCACCCTTTTGCTCTATGGCATAGGACCGGTGGTGTTGGTGGTTTACCTGATGGGCGCTCCTGCGCGCAACAAGGCGATCAAAAAACGCGAGGCCGATGCGCGGGCAAGCCATCTTGCCTCCGCAGGCCAGATGACGGGCCCGGACACCGCTTCAGCCGTCGCGCCAGATACAGGCAGCCATGCGCCCGGTGGTGCCGAAGCCATTGCCCGTGATACCGGCATCGCGCCGGTGGGAAAAGAACCTTGAGGGATTGCCCACCGTGCACCAGGGCGCGCTGCCGTCATTTCCATACACCTGCGTGACACCCAGCGCCTGCAGCCGAAGGCGGGCCAAGGCTGGCAGGTCGGCCAGGTATTTGCCCGGCCCGATGGCGGTGAAGTAACGCACCGCTTGGGGCTGCTGCGCGGCAAACGCAGCCCTCACCTCCTCGCCGACCTCAAACGCTGCAGGCCCTATGCACGGGCCCAGCCAAGCTATTATTTTTGTAGCTGCCTGTGCATGCCGGTATTGCGCAAGAGCACTAAAAGACGCATAAACCGATTCGATGACACCCTGCCCTGCGGCATCACCGCTACCGGCCAGCCCCCGCCAGCCGGCATGGGCTGCGGCGACCCTTGTGCCGTCCAGGGAAGTCAGCAGCACCGGCAGGCAGTCGGCCACCATGACGGTGCAGGCCAGCTTGCGATGCCCCGTGATGCAGGCATCTGCAGGCTGGCCGTCGGGAGTTCCCGGGTCCAGCAGTTCCACCCGGGCGCCATGCACCTGGTTGAGGAAGACGGCGCGCTCGGCGCCCGTGGCCCTCTTCAGCAGCTGGCGGTTGGTGTCTACCGATGCGGGCAGGTCACCCACATGGCTGCCCAGATTCATGGCGTCAAACGGCACGGCCGAGACGCCGCCGGCGCGGCTGGTGAACACCGCCCTGACGCCGGCCGGCGCGGGCCAGTCCGGGACCAGCCAGTCAGCATGAAAACAGCCGGTCACCGTCAAGCCTGGCTGTCAGGACAGGCTGACGGATGGGATTTCTGGAAGGCTGGCAGCGCCATGCATGCATGGTAGGCGGCCATGGTCAGCGGCAAGCCGTCCAAATTCACCTTGAAACGCGAGGCATTGTAAATTTGCGGCACCAGGCAGCAGTCGGCCAGCGTCGGGGTGCTGCCGTAGCAATAGGCTGAAGCGGGCAAGCGCGCAAGCTGCCGCTCGAAGGCCTCCAGTCCTTCACGGCACCAGTGGTGATACCACTGGTCTTTTTCTTCGCCGTTGACATGCAGGTCGCGCACCAGATACCTGAGGACGCGCAGGTTGTTGAGGGGATGAATTTCGCAGGCAATCGACTGCGCCAGTGCCCGCACCCTGGCGCGACCCAGTGCGTCGGCGGGCAGCAGCGCAGGCGCGGGATGTACTTCATCCAGGTATTCGATGATGGCCATCGACTGCGACAGCTTTTCGCCCTCCGCTTCGAGCAGCGGCACCAGGCCGTCGGCAGAAAGCGCCGCATAGTGCGCTTGCCGGTGCTCGTCCCTTGTGAGCTGGACCGCCACATAGTCGTACGCCAGTCCCTTGAGTTCCAGCGCGATGCGCACTCGGAACGACGCCGAAGAACGGAAATAGTTATGCAGCTTCATGGCCGAAAGCATAAACCGGGATCGTGCTTGCTGATTTTTCGCCAGCGAAGGAGGTGAACTGGTAGATAAGGTGAATATGAATTCAGTTAGGCTGTGTCAGCCGATGGCAGCAAAGCGGGTACCGGCCTGATTGAAGCTCCAGCCCACCACGCGCGAATTTGCAGACGGAGCGCTCGCCCAGCGACAGCAAGGCAGCCAAAATGACGCGGATGCAGTCATCGTCGGATCGTGCAGCAAGGCGAACACAAATTAATACCAATTCAAAAAATGGCATCGCTTACACCGGATTTTTATGCCGCTTCAACGTAAGCGCTTTGATCAAGGGCGAGCAGGGCCTTGTTGGATGAAATTTGCCGCTAGAGTTAGGCCTTTGCCATCACAACCTTCACTGGAGCTTCATGATTCTTGAACTTGCCGACATCCGTATCCACCCCGGCCAGCAGACCGCTTTTGACGAAGCCATTGAGCGTGGCGTTCGTACCGTGATTGCCCATGCCAAAGGATTCCAGGGCCACCAGATCTTTAAAGGCATCGAAAGTCCTGATCGCTACCTGTTGCAAATCCGCTGGGAAACGCTGGAAAACCACACTGTCGATTTCCGCGAGTCGGCTGCGTTTGCCGACTGGCGGGCGATTGTCGGACCCTTCTTTGCCGGCCCGCCCTCAGTGGAGCACTTTAGCCTGATGGCGCCATCCGCCTGATAAAAAACCGTGCCGAGTGCCGGCGCGCACCAAGCCAGCGCCCAGTTCCTGCGCAAGGCGGCAGCGTTCCAGCAGTCATCGTCTATCCATGCAAGCCCTCCTTCGAACCTGCTCAAGCAACAATGAAAATTCCTGACCTGATACCCAGCCGGCTGAAGCGGCTTTGCCGTGCCTGTTCGACGCATGCCGTCCACACTACTTTTTTAATAGCTGCATGCGCCCTGCCCATAAACGCAACAGCACAAAATATTGATAAAAAAGCGGAAACCGCAGCAGCCTGGCCGACGCGGCCGGTGCGCATCCTGGTGGGCTTTCCTGGAGGATCGACCCCCGACATGTCGGCCCGAACGCTGGCAGAGCCGCTGTCCAGAGCCTTGGGCCAGCCGGTCATTGTCGAGAACCGGGTGGGCGCGTCGGGCAATATCGCAGCGGACCTGGTTGCCAAGGCTACCGACGACCACACGCTGGGCGTCGTTATCAATGGCAACCTGACCTCTGCCAAGCAGCTTTATGCCAAATTGCCCTACGACCCGGCAAGTGACTTTGCGCCCCTCTCGCTGCTGACCACCGCGCCGCTGATGCTGGTTGCACCGGCCAGCCTTCCGGGCGGGGCCGATTTCTTCACGGCAGCGCAAGAGGCTGGCAGCCAGTGGAATTACGGATCGGTCGGCAACGGATCGGTCGGGCATCTCGGCATGGAACTGATCAAGCAGCGTTCGACCGGCATGACGCCGGTGCATGTTCCGTATTCAGGCAACCCGCAGGTGGTCACGGCCATGCTGGGCGGCCAGATCCAGATGGCGCTGATACCACCCGGCATCGCCCTGCCGCACATCCGCTCGGGCAAGCTCAGGGCGATTGGCTTGACAGGCGGGCGCAGCCTGCTCGCGCCCGATGTGCCGCCTTTGGCCGAGGCTGGCCTGAAAAATGTCAACCTGGAGGTGTGGACCGCGTTGATCGGCCCGGCCCGCCTGTCCAGCGCAGCGCAGGCAAGGCTGGCCCAGGAAGTGCCGCGCATCGTGCGCGATGCCGACACGCGCCAAAAGCTGTTTGCACAGGGCTGGCAAGCCGTCGGCACATCGCCTGACGGACTGCGCAGCCGGCTCAAGGACGAAACCACCATTCTGGGCAACATCATCCAGACGCGCGGCATCAAGCTTGAATAGCGCCAGGCCCGATGAATGGCTGGGAGCTGAACTGTTTGCGCGGCGCCATCGTGGCACACTGCGCAGCTGGCCTGCTGCCAGGCCAGCCTGTCGTTTCTCATTTTTCAACCGCCCGGCCGTCTGGTTCGGACACAAACCTGTCAAGGAATGCCCGTCATGCGTTTTGTCGTCACTCCGCCCGCCACGGTTTCAGCGCCTGTCGTGGGCACGGAAGACCGCTTTCCCATCCACCGCATTTATTGCGTCGGCCGCAACTATGAAGAGCATGCAAAGGAAATGGGCTTTACCGGGCGCGAACCCCCGTTCTTTTTCCTGAAGCCCGCAGATGCCATGGTTCCGGTGGAGGCCGGCACCCAGGCCAGCGTGCCCTACCCCAGCCTGACCCACAACCTGCACCATGAAATCGAACTGGTCGTGGCGATTGGCAAAGGCGGCAAGAACATCCTGGCGGCCGACGCGCAGCATCACATTTTTGGCTATGCGGTGGGTCTGGACATGACGCGCCGCGACCTGCAAAACGAGATGAAGAAACAGGGACGCCCCTGGTGTATCGGCAAGGCGTTCGAGCATTCCGCGCCCATCGGTCCGATCACCCCAGCCGCACTGGCCGGCGATGTGGAGCAGGCTGAAATCCATCTCCAGGTGAACGGCCAGGACCGGCAGCGAAGCCATGTGTCCAAACTCATCTGGTCGATTGCCGAAACGATAGAGCACCTTTCGGCAGCCTGGGAACTGCAGCCTGGTGACCTGATCTTTACCGGCACCCCTGAAGGCGTTGCGGCCGTGGTGCAGGGCGACACCCTGACGGGCGGCGTCGCAGGCCTGGAACCGCTGAGCATCCAAATTTCCTGAGCGATAAAGCCGGTGGCCGGGTGCAGCCCCAATGGCGACCATCCGGCGCTCGAACGATCCGTGCGGCTCCGCTGCATTTTAAGGGTGATTCAGGTAACTTCTCAATAACTCAAGGCAAGCCAGCCGCAGCAGCCTGGCGAATGAGAGTAGGCAGCGGCGGGATGGCATGGTTCAAAGACACCCGATCGAGCAGGTACAGCCAGAAAGACACACCGAGCTTGCGGCAGGTTTTCTTCAGGCTGGCAAAGGTGTCCCGGCACTGGCGGCCCAGATCACTGCGCGTGCCCCCGCTGACCTTGCGCTTTTTCACGTAGTCCCGGATATCGGTTTCACTGCCGTTGGTGTGCAGCGGGATGTCCGGGCGCTTCAAGACCAGCAGCAACTCACTTTTGCGCCGGTGCAGTCGCCCCAGCAAATCATCGAGCGTGTAGTAGCCCGTGCTTTGCGTGAACAAGGCATCAAAGCGCGCCTGCAGCGGCGCGACGTTGCCCGGCTCCGGTTGCCGCTTGTACGCCTTCAAATCAGCATACAAGTCCCAGAGCTGCCCGCGCACCCGCTCCTGGCTCTGGCGTTGGGCCTCATTGATGGGGATCAGCTTGTGGATGAGCCGCTCGGCATGAATCCAGCACAGCGCGTGCAGGCCCACCGCAAACTGCCTGGCCCCATCACTGACGATGGCCAAATCCGGGTTGAACCCCTTGTGCAGCAAACTGCCCAACAACGCCCCTTCGGTGGCCATGCGCACATGGCGCTCCCCGGTGATCTTCAGGCGCGCCAGGTGCTCGTGCCAGTCCTGCAGGGGGCGGCAGGACTGTGATGGCATCTGCTCGGGCGTCTGGGCCAGCTGCTCGCGTACCTGCGCACTCAGGCCTTGGGCCTGCATGTAGTCCAGCGCCACTTCATTGACGCGGGTCGTGATGGCGCCGGCATGCAGCTGCTCCAGGAAATTGATCCTGCTCTTGCTGGCCGTGCTGCCAAACCAGCCAAACAGCTCGTTGCCAATGTGCAGCACGTAGCCGTTCTTGCCCTGGTGGCGCGCGCCCGAGTCATCGACCGTGATGGCGCGGCCGACCTGCAGACCGGCCACCAGTATGTCGTCCTTTTCCGCATGGAACGGCTCTTTGCCGGCGCTGAGCAAGGCATCCATCTGGCCGGCCGAGATGTCAACACCCCATTGCCTCAATTGCTCCACCAGCAAGGGCTGCGTAACATGGCAGTGGTGGTGCTGGTGCAGTACGTAGCTGCGCAGTTGGGGGTCAAAGTGATGGCCCTGCACCGATACAGGCAGCTGGCCTGTCAGCCAACTGCCGTCCGGGGTGCGCCAGGATTCCAGCCGGTAACGGATGTTGTGGGCTTTGATGAGCAGGCCCTGAACCACAAAGTCCCGGTAGCCTTTGAACCGGGCACCGGCAGGCACGGGCGTTGCCGGGGCGAGCACGCGTTCTTCGTGAATCTGCAGCGCTGCGGTTTTGCTTTGCTTGGCCGAGCCGGCTCGTTTGCTTTTCTCCTCGTCCTGTGGCGGTGCGCCTTCGTCGTCGCCTTGCTCAGCGTTCTTGTTCTTGTCCGTGCCCTGATCCATTTTGCTGGATTTGAACTTCGGCTTGGCCTTTTGGCCTTTGAGCACGGCGATTTCATCGCGCAGCTGCCCGATTTCGTCTTGGGCGCGTTGCAGCGCCTGCAGCAGCCCGTCTATCCGCGCCACCAGCTTTTTGACCACCGGGGTCATCTCTTGCTCGTCAATAGGGGGGTTGGCGTTTTGCGGTTGCACTCGGGGCTTTGTCTGGGAACTGATTGGGCGTGGCTGCCAGTCTACACAGTCTGCTGATCCCTTGATCTGCGCTCTTGCCTTGAGTTATTGAGAAGTTACTGATTCAGGCCTCTTGCGCTTTACCGCCTTACCTTTACAGCTATGCTTTTTGAAGTGGCCCAAAGCCCTGAACGCTGCCGCGAAACGAACCCAAACGCCAAAGCCGCTACACTCATTTGATGCATCGCCCCCCTCTGAAACACTGCCGCGTCTGCGGCACCGCCGTGGTTTACCGCCTGCCCGATGACGGCGACACCAAGCAGCGGGCAGTCTGCCCGGCCTGCAACACCGTCCACTATGAAAACCCCCTGAACGTCGTCGGCACCGTGCCGGTGTGGGGTGAGGACGGCGGGCAGGTGTTGCTGTGCAAACGCAATATCGAGCCGCGCTGGGGCAAATGGACCTTGCCGGCCGGCTTCATGGAAATGGGCGAAACCACGGCAGAAGGCGCAGCCCGCGAGACCGACGAGGAAGCGGGCGCACAGTATGAACTGCAGGACCTCTTCAGCATCATGAATGTGGTTCGCGTTGGCCAGGTCCATTTGTACTATCGTGCCAGGCTGCTGAGCACCGACTTCAATCCCGGCAACGAAACCATCGAGGCCAGATTGTTCACCGAGTCCGAAATCCCGTGGGACGAGATTGCTTTTCGGACCGTCAAGGAAACGCTGGAGCGTTATTTTGAAGACCGGCGCAAGGGCCGCTTCGGCATTCATGTGCTGGACGTTTCCTGACCTTCTCTCCAGGGTCTCATCCGGGCCGGACGTATTTGGTAATGCAGACCCGGCTTAAAATTTCAGGCTTCGCCTTCGCCTCAACTTATTAAAGCCTTCTGGCTCCGACTTAGCCGTTGACGCCTGCCGTTTTCACCAGAATCTCCCAATACCGGAATCCCATGTTCAAATCCGCCTCCTTTTTTCGCATTGCCAACGATTTTTTTCTTCCACCACTCGAAGCGCTCGAAGAGGTACTCCAGACCGCCCAATTCATACCCTGCGGCGCTACGCAGCCCGAATCTGTCGGCTGGGTCCCGCCGCGCGGCAATAAAAGCACAGTGATGGTCGAAACCGTCGGCACGCAGGTCCTCTTGCGGCTGAGCATCGAGCGCCGCCCAGTGCCCGCCTCCGCCGTCAAGGCCGAAGTGGAAGAACGTGTCGAAAAGTACAAGCAGGAAACCGGCCGAGAACGGGCCAGTGCCAAGATCAAAAAAGAGTTCAAGGAGGAAGCCATGCAGGCCCTGCTGCCGCGCGCTTTCACCAAGCGTTCGTCGACGACGCTGTGGATCGACCCGGTCAACAAGTTCTTGGTGGTCGATTCCGCCAGCTTGACCGGCGCCGACAAGGTGGTCAGCCAATTGATCGAGGCACTGAGCGAGATTCCTGGGTCCCGCCCCGGACTGATGGCCAAGCCCGTGCAGACCACCATGGCGGCCAGTGCCGCCATGGCGCATTGGCTGGCCAGCCGCGAAGCGCCCGTCGGATTCACCGTGGACCGCGACTGCGAACTCAAAATGCCTGACGACCAGAAGTCAACGGTCCGCTATTCACGCCACACGCTTGAAATCGACGAAGTGGCCGAGCATATTGCTTCGGGCAAAGTGCCCACGCAGCTGGCAATGACCTGGAACGAGCGGGTGTCGTTCGTGCTGACCGACATGGCCCAGGCCAGGAAGATCAAGCTGCTCGACGTGGTGCTTGACGGGGTGCAGGAAAACGGCAAGGACGATGACGGGTTTGACACCGACGTCGCCATCGTCACAGGAGAACTGTCGGCGCTGATCCCTGACCTGCTCGAAGCACTAGGCGGCGAGTTGACCATTGACGGAGAAGCTCCGCCTGCAGCAGTTGGGGAACCATCAGAGCGCGTTCTCGCTGCGGCATGAAAGCCACCCCGAAGAGGAAGCCTACGCATGGCAAGCAAAAGACGTGCTCAAGCCCATGTGGTGTTGCTTCAACCTATGTTGGTAAGCCTGCTCTCTGTTGCTGATATCGAAGGAAAACGGCTTGTCAGACACCTCCGCTTATTGATTCCTGCGAGCAACATCCGTATGAAAATCTCGGCTGATACCCAAGTAAAGTGTAGGACCAGGTTTTCAACCGAGGAAATCAGGCCTGTCTGATTGACAAAATTCGAGTAGAACGTTATCCATGGTTCGACAGTCAGGCTAAGAATTTTGCAGACTGGATGTTGTTTTACAGTCGTCAAGCCAGATCTCGAAGGGAGGGTGTCATGAGATTTCGTTTATTTGGAACACGCACTGAAGCGCACATCCGCAGGTCATTGGAGTACCTTGAAGAGGCGAATCTGGCCTGGGTGGAGCATCAGGCAGCAGCAGAGCACCATGCAGCACTGGCAAAAATGTATTCCGAAAGAATTGGCCGGATCGAGGAAGAAATTAAAAATTCGCATCAGCTTCGACCCACTGTGCTTCACCAGCCACCAGAAGATTCACGCGACGAAATCGAGCACCCAAAAGCAGAATCCATTGTGGTTTATCCAACCCGGGCTACGCGATGAATGTTCAATCTGAGGACGCGTGCTGGCGCTGAGTCTGTTATCACCAGCGAGCCGAAATCCTTGACCGACCTGAAACGGTTGATTTACCAATGAAAAAAGCCTCTAGGAATCGCTCCCTAAAGGCCTCTGACATTCGTTATGGTCGGTGTGAAAGGATTCGAACCTTCGACCCCTTGCACCCCATGCAAGTGCGCTACCAAGCTGCGCCACACACCGTTAAGCTACAAATTATAACCTGACGACTAGCCCCATTAGGCGATCGGCTCAAGCAGGTCGCGGATGCTCATCAACTCGTGACGAACCATGCCGAGAAGAGGCCGCGTAATGACTGGATGTAAAGCAACTGCGTTATCAGCCATCATATTTTGAGTAATAGGGGCGCATAGCGGCAGAAGGCTCGGGATAAGAGAAAATGTGTTGTCATTCTGCTGCAGCAACGATTTTATTGGGAGAGGTACCGGATCAGTGTGAAAACCCTCTTTAAATGCGCCCGTTATAAGTTCTTGTAACTTATTACGGGCTCCAACAATGGTGAATCCCTGCTTATACAGCAGCTGGCGTATTTGGCAAATTAATTTAATTTCATGAAGCTGGTAGTAACGACGATTCCCGCGTCTTTTCATGGGTCGCAATTGTGAGAACTCCTGCTCCCAATAGCGAAGCACATGGGTCCTTAATCCGCATAGCCTACTGACTTCACTGATTGTGAAGTAGCGTTTTTCTGGAATAGGAAAAAAGGAATTCTCCAATTAAATCGATGCCCTTCGAAAAAGTGTTTCGAATTTACTCTAACTTTCCCAGCGTCGCAAAGTGAATCACATCACGCAACATTGTGAGTTTCGAAAGTAGCTTCTTTTTCCAAGTCACCGATGGATGTACCCTGAATCTGATTTTTTAGCTTGTGGCTGGCGTGAAAGGTAACCACCCGCCTGGATTTAATTGGAATAGTTTCGCCAGTACGCGGATTACGCCCCGGTCGGGGCGCCTTGGTGCGTATCTGAAAGTTACCAAATCCAGAAATCTTCACATCATTGCCTTCAATCAGACATTCTGAAATGAGTTCAAAAAAAGCATCAATCATTTCCTTGGATTCGCGTTTGTTGAGCCCGATTTGCTCAAACAACAACTCAGCCAGATGCGCTTTGGTCAGCACAGGTGTCTCCAGACTTTCAACGGAAAATTCCATGGGCATCCTTCTAGCTATTGTTGGTTAGAAATGGTCTATATCGAATGCTCAGGCGCGCAGACGGGCTTGGAACCGTATTTGCAGCATTACCACAATTTCCTGAATCGCTGAATCAATCGCGTCTTCAGTCAAAGTACCCGCGTTGCTGGAAAGGACCAAACGTACCGCCAGACTTTTTTCACCCATTTGAAGATTCAGACTCGCATGCTGCGGCCTGTACACATCGAACAAGGTCGCCTTCTTGAGCAAGTCTTGCGTATTGGCCTCACGAATGGCAGACATGAACGCGTGATGGCTAATACTTTCCTGCACGATTACGGCAATATCACGCTCGACAAGCTGGAACTTACTGACAGCCTTGAAAACAGGCACCTGACGTTGCAAAACAGCATCGAGTTCAAGTTCAAACAGCAGAGGTGCCTGCGCTAGTTCGTAACTTTGGCGCCACTGCGGATGCAGTTCACCGACAAAGCCAATCTGCCTTCCAGCAGCGGATACGCTGGCGCACCGTCCCGGATGCATGGCAGGATGCGTTGCAGGGGCAAAAACAACTTGAAGCGGTGCCAGCAAAGCTTCAACATCTCCCTTGACATCGAAAAAATCGACACCCTTGTCAGACTCACCCCAATGCAACCCAGCGCGCGGGCCATAGGCCAGCGCCGCGACCCGCATGGGCTGGTTAAAGCCGGCCACGGTTGTATCTGTATCCTGGCTTTGTGGGTCGCGCAGAAACACCCGGCCCAATTCGAAGACGTTGACGCGCGAAGTTTTTCGATCCAGGTTGAACTTGAGCACTTGCAGCAATGATCCCAGCAGCGAGGAACGCATGACGCTCATCTGGCTGGCAATTGGGTTCAGCAGTTTGATAGGGTCGGGATTACCCGCCAGTTCATTTTCCCAGCGCACCTCGACAAAACTGAAGTTAATAGTTTCCTGATAACCCAGCGACGCCAATTCGCGACGTACAGCAAAAGGACTCCGTTCGTCTTCAGGGCGGATTCGAGCAGTGATAGGGGCTAGCGGCGGTGTTGCCGGCAACTGGTCATAACCCACTATACGCACTACCTCTTCAATCAGGTCTTCCTCTATTTGCAGGTCAAAACGGTAGCTTGGTGGCGTAACTGTCAACAGGCCGTCGCCCACCTTGACATCCAGGCCCAGACGCACCAGTGCATCCTGGCATTGAGCCTGCGTGAGGGGCATGCCAATGATTTTGGCTGCACGCGCCACTCGTATGGTCACCGGCATAGCCTTTGGAAGGTTGACTTGATGGTCGTCAACCGGCCCGCAGAATGTCTCTGACGTTCCGCAAATGTCAATGATGAGTTGGGTGATGCGTTCAATATGCTCCACGGTTTGCCCGGCATCGACGCCACGCTCGAAACGGTGGCCTGCATCGGTGGAAAAGTTGTAGCGGCGTGAACGCCCTGCTATGGCCTTGGGCCACCAAAAGGCAGCTTCGACATAGACATTCTTGGTGTCATCCGACACTGCGGTGGCATCGCCTCCCATGATGCCAGCCAGCGATTCGACCTGGTGGTCATCAGCGATCACTCCAACTCGTTCATCAACCACGACGGTATTGCCATTCAGCAATTTGAGTGTCTCCCCCGGTTTGCCCCAACGAACATCCAGTCCACCCTGAATCTTGTCGAGGTCGAAGATATGGCTGGGGCGGCCCAGTTCAAACATCACGTAATTGGAAATATCGACCAGCACTGCAACGCTGCGCTGACCGCACCGCGCCAGCCGGTCGGTCATCCATGATGGTGTGGCCGCTTGCGGATTTACGTTACGCACAATCCTGCCCGAAAAGCGGCCGCACAGGTCGGGCGCGCTGACCCTGACAGCTAATTTTTCGTGGTTGCCAACACGTACCGCAGGAAAAGATGGCGTATTCAAGGGCGCACCTGTCAGCGCTGCAACCTCGCGAGCCACACCGTAGACGCTCAGGCAGTGCGCCAGATTGGGCGTGAGCTTGAGCGTGAACAATGTATCATCCAACTTGAGATACGCACGGATATCTTGCCCCACCGGCGCGTCAGACGCCAGTTCTAGAAGGCCACCGTGTTCCTCGGAAAGTTTGAGCTCCCGCGCCGAACATAGCATGCCATCGCTCTCAACCCCACGCAGTTTGCCCACTTTAATCTGGAAGGGCTTGCCGTCTTCGCCGGGGGGCAGTTCGGCCCCCACCAGTGCGCAAGGCACCTTGATGCCGACTCGGGCATTGGGCGCCCCGCAGACGATAGTAAGGTACTTGCTTTGTCCCACGTCGACCTGGCACACGCGCAGGCGGTCGGCGTTGGGATGCTGCAGGGCTTCCATGATTTCACCGACCACTATGAGGTCGAACGGTGGTGCGAACGGCTTTAGTTCTTCAACCTCAAGTCCGGCCATGGTCAGGGTTTCAGCGAGTTGCACGGTGCTGATCGGTGGATTGCAAAATTCGCGCAACCAAGATTCTGGAAATTGCATGGTGTGGCCTTGTTCTTTCGTTTGCTATTCTTGTTGTTATGACTGAAACTGGGACAGGAAGCGGATGTCGCCATCAAAGAACAGGCGCAGGTCATTGACGCCATAGCGCAGCATGGTCAACCTGTCAGGTCCCATGCCAAAGGCGAAACCGATGTATTTTTCAGGATCCAGTCCCATGTTGCGCACCACATTCGGATGGACCTGTCCCGAACCTGCCACTTCAAGCCAGCGGCCCGATAGCGGCCCGGACTGGAACTGAATATCGATTTCAGCACTCGGCTCGGTGAACGGAAAGAAACTGGGACGAAAACGAAGCACCAGATCGTTGCTCTCAAAAAAGGTGCGGCAGAAATCGGTGAACACAAACTTCAAGTCCTTGAAACTCACGTTCTCGCCAATCCATAACCCTTCGCACTGATGAAACATTGGCGAATGTGTGGCGTCACTGTCAACGCGGTAGGTACGGCCCGGGGCAATCACGCGAATTTCGGGCATGCGGCCGCCCGCATCGATCAGTGTGCGATGTTGTTTGACATGCTGGACGGCATAGCGAATCTGCATTGGGCTGGTATGGGTGCGCAGCAAGTTAGGCGAATTTTTCGTACCACCCTCGACATAAAAAGTGTCGTGCATGGATCGCGCCGGGTGGTCTTCGGGTGTATTCAGCGCAGTGAAGTTAAACCAGTCAGTTTCAATTTCGGGGCCCTGCGCTATGTCAAAACCCATGGACCCAAAGATGGCCTCAATCCGCTCCAGGGTGAGCGACACAGGATGCAGGCCTCCCAGCGGATAAAGGCGACCGGGCAGAGTCACGTCGAGGGCTTCGGCTTTTAACTGCTTTTCAAGCTCTGCGTTTGCAAGCGCCTGGCGACGCTCGTTCAATGCAGCTTCGATAGCCTGTTTCGCCAGATTGACAGCAGCACCACGGGATTTTTTCACTTCTACCGAAAGCTGTGCCATACCCTTCATGAATTCGGTGATGCGACCTGATTTACCAAGAAATTGCGCTTTGGCATTTTCCAGATCTGCCGGCGTTAGAGACTGCTCAAATTTTGCTTTGGCAGTAATTATCAGTTCATTCAGGATATCAGCGTCGTTCATAAGATCTCTTATACAGGTGCAGGAAGAAACACAGCAGCATTAATTTCGGTCAGGTGATCATGACAGGGACGCTGCACAGAAGGCCATGAAAAAGGGCCAGAGCCTTTTCAAGCTCCAGCCCTCTACTTTCCTATGCAAGAAGCTATCTATTTAATAGCGTACTATCCTGAAAATCAGGCAACCAGCTTAGCTTTGGCCTGCTCGACGATGGCGCCAAAGGCAGCACTGTCGTGAATCGCCATATCGGATAGAACCTTGCGGTCAATCTCAATCCCGGCTTTTTTCAGACCATTTGCAAACTGACTGTATGTCAGGCCAAATGAACGGCTAGCGGCATTGATACGGGCAATCCACAAACGGCGAAACACGCGCTTTTTGTTACGGCGGTCACGGTAGGCGTATTGACCGGCCTTCATCACCGCTTCTTTGGCGATCCGGAAGACATTACCGCGGCGACCGCGAAAACCTTTTGCAAGGGCTAGAACTTTTTTGTGGCGGGCGCGAGCCGTTACACCACGTTTGACGCGAGGCATGTATTACTCCTAATTCGTCGTTAAATTAAATGCCACGGCCTGGCAGCATCTGTGCCATGTGACCCATATTGGTCTCATGAACAGCTACCGATCCACGCAATTGACGTTTGTTTTTGGTGGTCTTCTTGGTCAAGATATGACGTTTGAAGGCTTGACCACGTTTGACCGTGCCACCTGGACGAACGCGGAAACGCTTTTTAGCGCCGCTTTTGGTCTTCATTTTGGGCATGTATATGCTCCTTTTCATTTGTGCTCGTGAGGCGCTGCGAAACTTTCACAGACTTGATGGCCCCGAGCCACTTGTCATGACAAGATTTGACACTTGCCGTCGGCGCAACGGCTTTGAAGCCGTTGCTTTCGAAACTCCGGTTTAAGCCAGAGTTCACATGAACACCGTTTAGATGCACCTTTGTTATTTTCCAGACGAAGCGATAAATCATTGCTCTGAGGTCAGACAGCCCAACCTCAGCAGGCAAAGCTTATGCAACCTCTGCCGATGCTTTAGAAGCAGTTTTCTTGCGACCGGGTGCGATCATCATGACCATTTGTCGCCCTTCGAGCTTTGGAAACTGCTCTACCAAAATTAAATCTGCCAATTCATCACGAATTCGCGCCAGCAAGGCCAAACCCAGTTCTTGATGGGTGATTTCACGGCCGCGAAAACGTAAAGTAATCTTGCACTTGTCTCCGTCATCCAGAAAACGCTTGATGTTGCGTAGCTTGATGTTGTAGTCGCCGTCGTCGGTACCAGGCCGGAATTTAACTTCCTTGACCTCGATCACTTTTTGCTTGGACTTCGCCTCTGCAGCTTTTTTCTGTTCGGCATACTTGAACTTGCCGTAATCCATCAGCCGGCAAACAGGCGGCATGGCCGTTGGCGAAATTTCAACCAGATCCACGTCCGCTTCACCAGCCAAACGCAGCGCTTCCATTAGACTCACAACGCCTAAGGGCTCGTTGTCAGGTCCGGTAAGTCGTACTTCAGGGGCCATGATTTCACGGTTCAAGCGATGCTTGCGTTCTTCACGGTGACGGCGGTCACGAAATTCTGTAGCGATGGTGCGAATCCTTTAATATTTGCTATAAAATCTATAGCATTTTTTGCCCGTCCTTCAAGGACATTAGCCTGCATTTACCATGTGTGCAAAAAAGTCAAGCTTTTTGTGCAACGTCGGAAGCGACTCGATTGGAAAACGCTTCAATAGACATCACGCCAAGGTCTTTATTACCCCGGGCACGCACTGAAACTGCGCCAGCTGCCATTTCTTTGTCACCTACGACGAGAATGAAAGGAAGCTTTTGCAATGAATGCTCTCGTATTTTATACGTTATTTTCTCGTTGCGTAGATCCAGGTTGACCCTAAGCCCTTGATTCTGCAGCGTTTTAGCAACTCTTCTGGCGTAATCAGCCTGAGAGTCGGTGATAGTCAAGACAGAAACCTGCTCTGGCGCGAGCCAAGTAGGCAATGCACCGGCATGCTCCTCAAGCAAAATTCCGATGAATCGCTCCAGGCTTCCTACAATGGCGCGGTGCAGCATCACGGGACGATGGCGCGCACCATCCTCGCCCACGTACTCTGCATCCAAGCGCTCTGGCATTGAAAAATCGACCTGGATCGTGCCACACTGCCACTGCCGACCAATTGCATCTTTTAACGTGTATTCAATCTTCGGGCCATAAAATGCGCCCTCGCCTGGGGAAATTTCAAATTCGCAATTCGATGCCCGTAGGCTTTCAATCAGGGCATGCTCGGCCTTGTCCCAGCTTTCGTCGGAGCCGATGCGGGCTTCGGGCCGTGTGGCCACTTTATAAATAATGTTTTTAAAGCCGAAGTCTGCATAAACTTTTTGCAGCAACGCGGTGTAGTCAACGCACTCTTTCAAAATTTGCTCTTCGGTACAAAAAATGTGACCATCATCCTGCGTGAAGCCACGCACACGCATGATGCCATGCAGGCCGCCTGTCGGCTCGTTGCGGTGGCACTGACCAAATTCGCCATAGCGCAATGGCAAATCACGGTAGCTTTTGATGCCCTGCTTGAATATGAGGATGTGGCCAGGGCAGTTCATCGGCTTGAGAGCGAAATCACGCTTTTCGCTTTCGGTCGTGAACATGTTGTCGCGGTATTTGTCCCAGTGACCGGTTTTTTCCCAGAGCGTCTTTTCAAGCAACTGCGGGCCCTTGACTTCCTGATAGCCGTTGTCCTGGTAGACCTTGCGCATGTACTGCTCAACGCCTTGCCACACCGTCCAGCCCTTGGGGTGCCAGAACACCAGACCCGGCGCATGGTCATCGATGTGAAACAGGTCGAGTTCCTTGCCCAACTTGCGGTGGTCGCGCTTGTCGGCTTCTTCAAGCATGGTCAGATACTGTTGCAAGTCGTCCTTGGTGGCCCAAGCCGTCCCGTAGATACGTTGCAGCATCTCGTTGCGATGGTCGCCGCGCCAGTAAGCGCCGGCCACCTTCATAAGCTTGAAGAATTTGAGCTTGCCGGTGCTCGGCACGTGCGGGCCGCGGCACAGATCTTCGAATGCGCCTTCTTGGTAGAGGGAGACATCCTCGTTGGCCGGAATACTGGCGATGATTTCGGCTTTGTAATGCTCACCCATACTTTTGAAATGCGCCACGGCTTCATCGCGAGGCAACACGCGGCGGGTGACAGGCTCATCCTTGGCGACGAGCTCGGTCATGCGCTTTTCGATGGCGACCAGATCTTCTGGCGTGAACGGGCGTTTGTAAGAAAAATCGTAGAAAAATCCGTTTTCAATCACTGGTCCGATGGTGACCTGCGCTTCGGGAAACAGCTCCTTGACCGCATACGCCAACAAGTGGGCCGCGCTGTGGCGAATCAATTCCAAGCCGTCAGCGTCCTTGGCGGTAATGATGGAAACCGCACTGTCCTGACTGATGAGGTAGCTGGCATCGACCAGCTTGCCGTCGACCTTGCCGCCCAGGGCCGCCTTGGCCAGGCCGGTGCCGATGGACGCGGCAACTTCAGCCACGGTAACGGCTTGAGGGTAGTCGCGTTTGGAGTTGTCAGGCAGTGTGATTTGGATCATGGTCTCGAAAACAAAAATGAGAAAGCGCGGACTAGCCGCGCTTGAAAGCTTAAAGCCGGATGGCGCAATTTTACGCCGGCCCGGCATTGACTTCAGGTCAGTGAAACTGCTCTTCTTCGGTCGAGCCGGTCAGAGCCGTCACGCTGGACTTGCCGCCCTGAATCACGGTGGTCACTTCGTCGAAGTAGCCGGTGCCGACTTCCTGCTGATGCGACACAAAGGTGTAGCCGCGGCCGCGGGCTGCGAATTCAGGCTCTTGCACCTTCTCGATATAAGCCGTCATGCCGCGCGCAACATAATCCTGCGCCAAGTCGAACATGTTGTACCACATGGAGTGGATGCCAGCCAGCGTGATGAACTGGTACTTGTAACCCATGGCGCCGAGTTCTTTCTGAAACTTTGCAATGGTCGCGTCGTCCAGGTTCTTCTTCCAGTTGAACGATGGCGAGCAGTTGTAGGCCAGCATTTTGCCGGGGTGAACCGCATGCACGGCATCGGCGAATTTCTTGGCGAATTCGAGGTCAGGCGTGCCGGTTTCGCACCACACCAGATCGGCGTAATGGGCGTAGGCCACAGCACGCGAAATCGCCTGGTCCATGCCCTTTTTCGTCTTGTAGAAACCTTCGGCGGTGCGCTCGCCGGTGATGAAGGGCTTGTCGTTTTCGTCATAGTCGCTGGTCAGCAGGTCAGCCGCTTCGGCGTCGGTACGGGCAATCACCAGTGTCGGCACGCCGCAAACGTCGGCGGCCATGCGGGCAGCGATCAGCTTTTGGCAGGCTTCAGCGGTGGGCACCAAGACTTTGCCGCCCATGTGGCCGCATTTCTTGACGGAAGCCAGCTGGTCTTCAAAGTGAACGCCTGCCGCGCCGGAATTGATCATGGCCTTCATCAACTCAAAGGCATTCAGTACACCGCCAAAGCCGGCTTCGGCATCGGCCACGATAGGTGCGAAATTGTCGATGTAATTGGCATCGCCGGCGTCAATGCCCTTGGAGTGCTGAATTTCGTCGGCACGGCGGAACGTGTTGTTGATACGCTCGACAACCTTCGGCACCGAGTCCACCGGGTACAGGGACTGGTCGGGGTACATGGCGGCATAACCGTTGTTGTCGGCGGCGACTTGCCAGCCTGACAAATAGATTGCCTTGACGCCGGCTTTCACCTGCTGCATCGCCTGGCCACCGGTCAGGGCACCAAGGCAGTTGACGTAGGGCTCGTTGTTCACCAGACCCCAGAGCTTTTCAGCGCCACGGCGGGCCAGCGTGTGCTCGATCGGGAACGAGCCGCGCAGGCGAACCACGTCAGCGGCGCTGTAACCGCGCTTGATGCCTTTCCAGCGAGGGTTGGAAGCCCAGTCTTTTTCAAGGGCTTCAATTTGCTGGTCGCGGCTGAAATGCTCGGTAAGGCTGTGTGGCATGGTGAACTCCGTTGGTAGAAAAAGTAGATGGGTTTATTCTAAGTCTTCTAGAAGACTTCAACCGTCTCTTATGTCTTATATAAGACTATATATTTCCATGAAAATCAAAGACTTACGAAATAATTTCACACTATGGAAATAAATTTCTTATGGCGCAAATTACGCGCAGCCAATTCTTTGCACTTATTTCATAGCGTGATAAAAATTTCTGTTTTGTGAAAATTTCAACCTTGGCAGACCCCATCCTTTCCACCAGATCAGCCACGCATCAGATAGATGACAGGTTAGGCGGCATTGAGTACCGTCAATTCAGCACGGCTGACAGCGGCCATCTCGCGTTCACGCTGCCGGGTTTTCCGCGCCACCCAGACGCTGTAGCCAACGATGACCATCGTCACTGTGGCGATCAGCAAGGTTGCGGCCGCATAGATGGTCGGGTTGATGCCGCGCCGTGCATAGCCAAAGATCACTTGTGGCAGCGTGTTGACGCCGGGGCCGGACAAAAACTCGGCAATCACCACATCATCAAACGACAGGGTGAATGACAGCAGAAAAGCCGCCAGCACGGCTTGGAAGATGTTGGGCAGCGTGATCAGGAAAAACACCTGGTGCGGCCGCGCACCCAGGTCCATGGCAGCCTCTTCAATCGAGCGATCCACATCCAGCAGCCTTGACTGGACGACCACCATGGCATACGCCATGCCCAAGAGCGTATGGCCCAGGATGATGGTGAGCATGCCGCGCTGCGGCCATCCCAGGAAATTTTGTGCACCGACCATCAGCAGCAGCAGAGACAGGCCAATGACCACCTCCGGCATGACCAGAGGCGCGTTGACCATGCCGGAGAAAGCGGTGCGGCCTGGAAAACGGCGGTACCGCACCAGTACGAAGGCGCAAAACGTGCCCAGCGTGGCAGACAGCAGGCCGGACACAGTGGCAATTTTCAGCGACAGCCAGAAGCCGTCTACGATCTTGGTATCGTGCGTCAATGCTTCATACCAGCGCAGTGAAAAACCGGTGAATTCCGCATCCTGGCGGGTGCTGTTGAACGAAAAAACGACCATGAAAATCAGGGGCAGGTACAAGAACAGGTAAACCAGCGCCAGCCACAGCTTGCCGAAATGCTTTTCCAGAACGTTTTTCATGGCCGGACTATTTTCCTGGCTCGGCCGCATCGCTGGCGTAGTGGTAATAAATTGCCAGCGGCAAGACGATGAGCCCGATCATGACCACCGCCAGCGCCGTGGCGCGGGGCCAGTTGTTGCTGGTGAACATTTCATCCCAAACCACGCGGCCGATCATGATGTTTTCAGGCCCGCCCAGCAGTGAAGGAATCACGAATTCACCGACGCACGGAATGAAGACCAGCATGAAGCCGGCGATGATGCCAGCCCGCGACAGCGGCACCGTGACCAGCCAGAAGGCTTCGCGGGGCGAGGCGCCCAGGTCATGGGCCGCCTCCAGCAGGCGGAAATCCATCTTCACCAGGTTGGCATAGAGCGGCAGCACCATGAAAGGCAGATAGACATAGGTCATGCCTACCAGCATGGACACATCGGTGTACAGGAGCTGGAGGGGTTCGGCGGTGAATCCCAGCGCCATGAGCGCCTGGTTTAGCACGCCCTGGTCAGCCAGGATGCCTTTCCAGGCATAGACGCGCAGCAGGAACGAGGTCCAGAAGGGAAGCATCACCATCATCAGCAGCGCAGGCCGCACGCTCGATGGCGAGCGCGCAATGAAATAGGCGAACGGATAGCCGACCACCAGGCAAAGCACAGCGGTGCACAGCGCATACCAGAGCGAGCGCAGATAAGCTTCGATGTAAAGCGTCTGGAACAGCGCACCGCCTTCGCTGCTGCGAAAAATCGACCCGTAGTTCTCATACTTGAGCTTGAGCAGGCCGGTTCGCGGATCCCAGAGAGGCTTGAACGGATTGATGTCATTGCCCATGTCGACAAAGCTGATGTACAGCAGGATGAGAAAGGGCAGGAAGAAAAAAACGATCAGCCATAGATAAGGCACGCCGATCACGAAGCGTTTGCCGGGCATGGGAAAGCTTGAAGCGGCCATGGGGTTACTCGCTTCTTTAATCGCGCAGAACAATGCCGGCACGGTCGTCCCACCAGAAAAAGACACTGTCTTCCCAGGTGATGTTGCTCACGTCCTGCCGCGAGGTGTTGGCCTCGGTGATCCGCACCCGGGAGCCGTCACCGGCTACCACGATATAGGTGTTGTAGGAGCCAAAGTAGGCAATTTCCTGGACCTTGCCGGTAAAAACATTGCGGTCCACAGGTGGGCGCAGCTTGCTGATCTCGATTTTCTCGGGCCGCACGGCAATGGCCAGTGGCATGTTCAGTGTGCCGCTGACGCCATGGCCAACCTGGATTTCACCAATGCCGGTGATGGCAGCGCAGTGGTCGTTCTCGTCCACGCTGAGTCGGCCTTCAAACATGTTGACATGGCCGATAAAGTCCGCGACGAAGCGGTTGGCCGGATGCTCATACACCTCTTCGGGCGTGCCCACCTGCAACACCCTGCCCTTGCTCATGACGGCGATGCGGTTGGCCATGGTCATGGCTTCTTCCTGGTCGTGGGTCACCATCACGCAGGTCACGCCGACTTTCTCGATGATGTTCACGAGTTCGAACTGGGTCTGCTCGCGCAGTTTCTTGTCCAGCGCACCCAGTGGCTCATCAAGCAACAAGAGCTTGGGCCGCTTGGCCAGGCTGCGTGCCAGCGCCACGCGCTGCTGCTGGCCGCCGGAGAGCTGGTGCGGCTTGCGCCTGGCATATTGACCCAACTGCACCAGGTCGAGCATTTCGCCCACCCGCTGCTGGATCTGGGCCTTGGGAAGGCCTTCACGCTTCAGGCCAAAAGCGACGTTTTCCCAGGTATCGAGATGGGGAAACAAGGCATACGACTGGAACATCATGTTGATCGGGCGGTCATAGGGCTGTAGGCCGGCCACGTCCTCGCCACCCAACAGGATACGGCCGGAACTGGGCTTCTCAAAGCCCGCCAGCATGCGCAGCAAGGTGGATTTACCGCAGCCTGAACTGCCGAGCAGCGCGAAAATCTCGCCCCGGTTCACCGACAGCGACACCTCGTCCACCGCCACTGCGTCGTCAAAGCGCTTGACCAGTTTTTCGGTGACCAGGTAGCCCGCTTTCCCATCCTGTTCTGCCATGCATCCGTCCCTGCGTTTGTTCGTATTTCGGAAGCCACCGCACCATGCTGCTGAATGAAAACCTGTTTTTTTTTCATCAAAAAGGCCTTTGGCGCACGACCAGCATCCACAACCAGCTATTGATTCAGTAGCATGACGCCACTGGCCGTCTGCCGTGCCACCACCGAAAGCCAGTGCGGTGGCGCGCCGCAGGGGGCTGCCGCCCTGCCTGCAAAAGCCCGGAGCCAGACCTCGGAAATTAACGTCAATTGCCTTTTTTGACGCTGTTGTACGCGTTGGCCAGTGCTTCGCGGGCTTCATTGGTGAAGCTGCTGGGCGCGATCATCTTGCGGAAATACGCGGGTTCGACAAAGATGGTCTTGTTGCCAGCAATTTCAGGCTTGATCTGCGCAATGGCTGCCTTGTTGGCCGTGGGATAGTTCATCGTGTTGGTCACCGACGCGGCATTTTCGGGACGCAGGTAGAAATTGATGAAAGCCTGGGCATTGTTCGGATGCTTGGCGTCCTTGGTCAGGGCCATCGTATCGGCAAAAAGCAGCGCGCCGGTGCTGGGAAGCAGGGCCTGGATGATGTCCTTGGAGCCGTTTTCCATGGCACGGTTGGCGGCGATGTTGATGTCGCCCGACCAGCCGATGACCGCGCAAGCCTTGCCGCCAGCCACGTCATCGATCATGGTGGCGCTGAACAGGCGCACGTCCTTGCGAACCTTGAGCAGCATGTCGGCGGCCGCCTTGAAGTCGGCCGGATTGTTCGAATAGGCGTCCTTGCCGATGTAGTGCAGCGCCACCGGCATGATTTCAGTGGGCGAATCCAGGTAGGCAATGCCGCAGGACTTGAGCTTGGCGGTGTATTTCGGATCAAACACCAGGTCCCAGGCGTTTTCCGGCATGGGCATGCCGGACAGCGCCTTGTCTACCTTGGTCTTGTTGATGCCCACGGTGGTGAAGCCCCAGGCCCACGGCACCAGGTACTGGTTGCCCGGGTCGGCCTTGGTCAGGGTGTTCATGATGGCCGGCTCCAGATTGGCCAGATTGGGAATCTTGGACTTGTCCAGCGGCTGCAGCAGCCCACCTTCAATCTGCGACTTGGCAAACACCGTACCCGGCACCACGATGTCGTACCCGGTATTGCCCGCGACCAGCTTGGCATGCAGGGCTTCATTGGTTTCAAAGGTGTCGTAGTTGACCTTGATGCCGGTTTCCTTTTCAAAGGCGGCCGTCATGCCTTCGGGAATGTAGTCGGGCCAGTTGTAGATATTGAGCACCTTCTCCTCGGCATTGACCGGTAGCGCCGGGGCTGAGGCGACAGGCGATGACGCAGGAGCAACCGCCACCCCCTCCTCTTTTTTGCCGCAGGCTGCCAACAAGGTGGCCGACAGGGCCGCAGCCAGTACAAGTTTTTTCATGGTGAAACACACTCCCGGGAAAAGTAAACAAAATGAACAGGACTCAAGGCGACAACCGAACGGAAATGGTTGAAAACAGCCTGGAAACGCCCGGTTGGAATCGCAATATCCGGACCAGCCGGCATGCGCCAGACGGTAACAAATATTCTATTCAATGCAGCTGGCCGGCCGCCTGCAAATCGGCCCGGGTCGCGTCCAGGCAACGGCGGATCAGCCCCATCATTTCGTCGATTTGTTCGCGCGTCATGACCAGCGGCGGCGCAATGATCATGCGGTCGCCCACGGCACGCATGATCAGCCCCAGGCGAAAGCAGTGGCCACGGCACAGCATGCCCACGCCCAGTTCGGGCTTGAAGGCCTCATGCGTCGCCTTGTTTTTGGTCAGCACCAGCCCGCCCATGAAGCCGCAGGTTTCGGCCAGCCCCACCAGCGGGTGTTCGCCAAGCTCGGCAAAGCGTTCGGCCAGGTAGGGACCGATGTCGTTTTTCACGCGGCCGGGCAGGTTTTCCTTTTCCATCAGGTCCAGGTTGGCCAGGGCCACGGCACAGGCCACCGGATGGCCGCTGTAGGTGTAGCCATGGTTGAATTCGCCGCCCTGCTCGATCAGCACCTGGGCCACCCGGTCGCCCACCATCACGCCGCCCAACGGGATATAGCCGCTGGTCACGCCCTTGGCAAACGTCACCAGGTCGGGCCGGTAGCCGAATTTTTCATAAGCAAACCAGTGGCCTACGCGGCCGAAGGCGCAGATCACCTCGTCGCTGATCAGCAAGACGCCGTACTTTTCGACGATGCGCTGGATCTCGGGCCAGTAGCTGTTGGGTGGAATGATCACGCCGCCAGCGCCCTGCACCGGCTCGGCAATGAAGGCAGCGACCTTGTCCGCGCCCAGCGCCAGGATTTTTTCCTCCAGCCAGCCGGCCGCGCGCAGGCCGAATTCTGCGGGGGTCTCGCCGGGCTGGCCCAGTTCGTAAAAATACGGCTGCCCGATGTGGGTGATGTTGGGAATCGGCAAGTCGCCCTGCGCATGCATGCTGGACATGCCGCCCAGCGAGGCCCCGGCCATGGTGCTGCCGTGGTAGCCATTGATCCGGCCGATGATGACTTTGCGCTCCGGCTGACCCAGCAGGTCCCAGTAGCGGCGCACCATGCGCACATTCGAGTCGTTGCTCTCGGAGCCACTGCTGGAATAAAACACGTGCTTGAAGCTGCGGCCGTCCACCTGGGGTGCCAGCGCCGCCAGCCGGGCCGCCAGTTGCACCGCCGGCACGTTGGTGGTCTGGAAAAAGCTGTTGTAGTAAGGCAGCGTCATCATCTGCCGGTAGGCGGCGCTGGCCAGTTCCTCGCGGCCATAGCCGACATTGACGCACCACAGGCCGCTCATGGCATCAAGGAGCTTGTGGCCCTCGGAATCCCAGACGTAGATGTTCTCGGCGCGGGTAATGACCCGCGCACCGTGGGCCTCCAGATCCTTGAAGTCAGTAAAGGGATGCAGGAAATGCTCGCGGTCCAGGGCCTGGATCAAGGCGGTGTCGACAGGAGTATTCATGGTGGGCGGCTCTCGGTTGCAGTGGATTGTTTGATCAATGGGGTGGACTCTTACACCAGCAGCAGCAGGTGTTCACGCTCCCAGGGAGAGATCACCTTCATGAACTCGGCGAATTCCATTTCCTTGATTTCGGAATACACCGTGACGAAATCACGGCCCAGCACTTCATGCAGGTCCGACTCGCGGCGCAGCCAGTCCAGCGCCTCGCCCAGGCTGCGCGGCAGCGAATAGGGCGACAGGTAGGCATCGCCCTTCATCTCGGGCTTGGGCTTGATCTTGTTCTTGATGCCCAGGTAGCCGCAGGCCAGGGTCATGGCCAGGGCGATATACGGATTGGCATCGGCGCCGATCACCCGGTTTTCCACCCGGCGGGCCTGTGGCGTGGCAATCGGCGAGCGAATGCCCACCGTGCGGTTGTCGTGTCCCCAGGCGATGTTGATCGGCGCTGCCGTGTCGCGAGAGAGCCGCCGGTAGCTGTTGACATAGGGCGCGACCAGCGCCATAGCGGCCGGAATGTAGCGCTGCAGCCCGCCAATGTAGTGAAAGAAAGCCTCCGACTCGGTGCCATCCTGGTTGCTGAAAATGTTCAAGCCGGTTTCCCGGCTCAAGATGCTCTGGTGCACATGCATGGCACTGCCGGGCTCGGCCGCAATCGGCTTGGCCATGAAGGTCGCATACATGTTGTGGCGCAGCGCCGCTTCGCGCACCGTGCGCTTGAACAGGAACACCTCGTCGGCAAGGCCCAGCGGATGGGCATGGAAAAAATTGATTTCCATCTGCCCCGCGCCGACTTCATGAATCAGCGTGTCGACATTGAGCTCCATCTTTTCGCAGTAGTCGTAGATGTCCTCGAACAACGGGTCAAACTCGTTCACCGCGTCGATGCTGTAGGCCTGGCGCGAGGTTTCGGCCCGGCCGCTGCGGCCAACTGGCGGGCGCAGCAGCGTGTTGGGGTCGGTGTTGCGGGCCACCAGGTAGAACTCCAGCTCGGGCGCCACCACCGGCACCAGGCCTTCGGCGTCATACAACTCGCACACCCGGCGCAACACGCTTCTGGGCGCAAACGGCACCAGCTTGCCGGCCGGATCGAAACAGTCATGGATGACCTGCGCCGTCGGGCTCGACGCCCACGGAACAATCCGTGCTGTGGACGGGTCGGGCCGCAGGTGCATGTCCTTGTCGGTCGGGCTGATCACATCGTAGTAAGGGCCGCTCTCGGGAAACTCGCCGGTCACGCCCATGGCCACCACCGCCTCGGGCAGGCGCATGCCCCGGTCTTCGGTGAACTTGCCGCGCGGCAGGATCTTGCCCCGGGCCACGCCGGTCAGGTCGGGCACCAGGCATTCGACTTCGGTAATCCTGCGTTCGTTCAGCCAGTTTTCAAGTTCCGTGAAGGTCGTTGCTTTTGTCATGCTCATGCTCATGTTCAGACTCATCGCGCACTCCTGTTTTTCGACGCATGTCGGTGGATTGGAATAACCTGGATTCAACTGGCGGGGGTAGCCCTTTCCTGCATCCGGCTGGCCTGGCGGCGCTTGCAGGCCTGGCCGAAGGCCGCAAAAATGGCGCGGTAAAAAGGATTCTCCTGGCAATTCCACTCGGGATGCCACTGCACCGCATAGGCAAACGCAGCGGCGCGCTCGATCTCGAAGGCCTCGACCAGGCCGTCGGATGCATGGCCCAACGCGCGCAATCCGTCGGCCAGCCGGCCAATGCCCTGTCCATGCAGCGAATTGACCTGCGCCATGTCGCCGCCAGCCCAGCGGGAAAAAGCGCAGCCCGGCACGAAACGGACCTCATGCGCAGGTCCGTAGGCCTCTTCGAGGCTGACGCCTTCGGGGTCGCGATGGTCGAAGCGCCCTTCCCGCGCATGCACGCCTTGCTCCAGCGAGCCGCCCAGCGCCACGTTGATTTCCTGGAAGCCGCGGCAAATCCCCAGCAGCGGCACACCAGCGGACCGGCACGCCCGTACCAGCGCCAGTGTGAGCACATCGCGCTGCAGGTCCAGCGGCAGGCCGGCATCCAGCACGTCCTGGTCAAAATGGGAAGGATGGACGTTTGACGGCGAACCGGTCAGCATGACACCGTCGACCAATTCCAAAAGCGCCGGTATCTGGGCCACATCGGCCAGGGGAAATAGCACCGGCTGGGCCCCGGCGCATTGCCTGACGGCGCGGGCATATTTCTCGCCCAGCACCAGGAACGGCGACTGGTGTCCCTCGTCGCCCAGAAGCCGATGGTCGGCCGGCAGCCACACCAGCGGCGGGTAAAGGTGCTGCGAATGAATCGACGGGGTTTGCCGTGTGGAGTTCATGGGTGTTGAGGGAGTTCCAGCCAGTGTAACCAGCCCGTCATTGCGCAGTCTCGCACCGTGGCGGCGTACCTGCAGGTAGGGGGTGCGGCTGAAACCCTGATGCCGGCCAGCGCGTACAGACCTCCGTCACCCCGTAGTCGATTGCACAGCGCGTTCAGTTGCTGGCCGACCATGGCGGCGCGGTGTGAAGGGAGGACCCAGCCTGCTGAGCGCCATCGAGTCACTTGTAGCTGCCGGCATGCGCATGCACTCGCTGACTGTCGATGGCGAAGGCATGGCGCCAACGCAAGCCGACGATGACGTGACGGATGACGTGCATCTTCCCGGAAGAAATTCCGGGATGCAGAGCGATTTTTCAAGTCAAATCAGCTCGTTCCGCTTTGTACACGGGCACAAACTGCTATCTTTTTTAAAAAAACCCATGGACGGGTTTCCCTGTCGGGTTCAAGCCTGTCAGCCACCCAGCTTCCTCCTGCCAGGCCGTCCGCCCGACCAATGGCGACCGTGGCTTGCCAGCGCAAAGATTGAAATAGGCCGTATTACTCAAGCGTGCCTTCTAACTTATCTTCAGCGTTTTCACCATCAACAAAAAACGCTTCAGATTGGTCCGTTTGGGGGGTTGCGGCATCAAAAATATCAAATTAACATTTGTTTTGTGAGGATTATTCTTCAACGGATCGCTTTCCATGATAGAAGGCTGCGCCTTGAAACTGAACACTACCCAATCAGGACGTTTTACATGGCAATTTTAATGGTGCCCAGTTCGCTGCGCAGGTACACCAACCAGCAAAGCCGCATCACCCTTTCGGTCAGTTCCATCGAGGAGGCGCTCAAGCGCTTCTCCGAAGATTCCTGCGAGCTTCGCAATCACCTGTTCAGCGGTCAAGCCTTGCGCAAATTCATCGTCGTCTGCAAGAATGGCCAGGACATTCGGCTTCTCGACGGATTGCAGACGTTGGTGAACGATAGCGATGAAGTCCAGATCATTGCGAGTGTGGCTGGCGGATGAGCACGACGTTGCATCCTGCCATGCTGCCAGAACTCACCAGCAGCGAGCTTAGGCGTTTCAACCGCCAGATCATCCTGCCAGAATTCGGTATCGAAGCGCAGCGGCGACTCAAGGCCGGCAGTGTGCTGCTGATCGGCCTGGGCGGACTGGGCAGCCCGGCCTCGCTCTACCTGGCAGCAGCGGGCGTCGGACGGATCGGACTGTTGGACGCCGATGTGGTCGATGAAACCAATCTTCAGCGCCAGATCGTGCACGGCCAGTCCACGCTCGGTCGCTTGAAGAACGAAAGTGCCGAAGCACGCTTGCTGGATATCAACCCGAACGTCCAGATAGAACGTCACGATGTGCGCCTGGGTGTCGACAATGCACTGGCGCTGATTGCCCAATACGACGTGATCATGGATGGATCGGACAATTTCCCGACCCGCTATCTGGTCAACGATGCCTGTGTGAAGCTCGGCAAACCCGACGTGTATGGCGGCGTGCTGCGTTTCGACGGCCAGCTCAGCGTGTTCGATGCGCGCACGGGACCATGCTACCGCTGCCTGTTTCCCGAACCACCGCCGCAGGAGTTCGCGCCCAATTGTTCCGAGGCCGGCGTGCTGGGCGTGCTGCCCGGCGTGATCGGATCGCTGCAGGCGACCGAGGTGCTCAAGTTGTTGAGTGGCATCGGCTCGCCCATGATCGGCCGCATGCTGATTTATGACGGGCTGGATCTCTCCTTCAACACAGTCCACATCGCCAAGGACCCCGACTGTCCGGTCTGCAGCCATGCGCCGCAAGACATCGTGCTCAGGGAAACCGTGATGGTCTGTGCCGCACCGGTGGGCCGGTCCATCTCGTCTGGCGGGCTGCAGGCCAAACTGCAGGCGCGCGATGAGATGGTCATCGTCGATGTGCGCAATCCGGCCGAATGGCTGTCGGGTCGGATTCCAGGCGCCATTGGATGGCCCAAGCCGGAGCTTGAACACGCACTCCATGAATCTGGCGCAGCGCCGCTGCCCAGGGATCGTGACATTGTTTTGGTGTGCCAGAGCGGAATGCGCAGCAGCAGCATCATCAAATCGCTGGTCGAGGCGGGCTATGACCCGCTGCGGCTGTACAACCTTGAACAGGGCATGGCGGCATGGCCGGGGGATGTTCAGCTTGTCTGAAACGGTGACTGCTTCACTGCCCCCGCGGCATGCGTTGCTGAACAACCGTTCACTTGCGGCCCAGCGGACGGCTACCTGCAGAGGTAACAAATTTTTAGAAAGGATGGTTCTTCATGTCCATTGATGAAGCCCGCCCAAATGCCACCAGCGACGACCTGGTTCGCCAGATCGCTACCCTCGCGCCGGCTGGCACCCCCATCACACCGGCCATTGCCGAACAGCTTCAGGCGGCTACCCAAGCCCTGATGGCGCTTGCCAGGGCCGACGGAAAGTTGGAACAGAGCCCCATGACGCTGGCAATGGAGCGAACGGTAGACCTGCACCGCGAGGCCGCCGAAAAACGGCTCGGGGGGCAGCGCGTGCTGGTCACGGGCGGCGCCGGCTGCGTCGGCTCGCACCTGATTCCCTTGCTTTTCGATCTGGGGGCGACGGAAATTGCCATTGCAGACATTGCCGTGACGACCGGCAGCATTGGCATGGGCGGTATCGGTGAAGGCTTGCCCAATGGCCAGTTGTCTACTTACCAGGTCGACATCCGCGATGCCGCGGCGCTCGACGCCGTGTTTGAAGAAGTACGGCCACATGTCGTTTTCCACCTGGCCAGCATCCGCGAGCCCGGCCGGGCCGAGGCGGTGGTGCGCGAGGCCATTGAAACCAATGTGTTCGGCACGCGCAATGTGATCAGCGCCTGTCTGCGCCATGGTGTGGAGGATGCGATTTATTCTTCTACCGGCAAGTGTTTTGCCTACGTGTCCGATCATGTCTACACCGGCAGCAAAAAACTGGCCGAGGCGCAGTGGGCAGCCGTTGCGCGGCGCAGCAACTCGACGCGGTTTCGCTGCACGCGTTTTACCCATGTCATGGAAAACGGCGTGGTGACGCAGGACATCATGGAGGGCATTGCCAAGGGGCTGGTCGGCCTGCACGGCCCGGACCGCTATTTCAACATCCAGAATCTGCAGCAGGCAGGCCACCTTCTGATCAACGCGCTGGCGCTTGCTGACCAGACACCGGCCGATGGTTTCTGGGCCGCTGTCGATCTGGGCTGGCCTGTCAACACGCTGGAACTGGCGCTCTACCTTATCCAGCGCAGCGGCAAACCGGTGGCCTTGCATTTTCTGGGCGTGCCCAAGGGCTATGACGAAGTCTTCTTCCGGGGCCAGTTCTGCTGGAGCGGTGAAACGGCTTATCACCCGCTGGTCAATGCGCTCGAAGCGCCCGGCGGCTTTAGCGACCCCAGCGGTACCATGATCGGCGCGCGTGTGCAGACCTTCAGCGAAGACGCGCTGGCCGTTGAACTCGACATGCTCAAAAAAGCCCTTGACGACCACACACTCAACGTTTCGGCCGTCAAGGAAGCACTGGTGCAGGCGGTGTGCGGCCTGGCCCGGTCCATATTTGCCGCAGCAGACCTGCCCCGCCTGGTCGACGTGCTCTGGTGGGGTGCCGCGCCTGCCTGGACCGGAACCTCAACCCGCGAGGCCATTCGCTTCGAGGTCGTGATCCATTTGCTGACCGATACGGTTCTCGCCAATCTGCGCCAGACCAATGGAGCGATGTCGATGGCAACCCGGCAAAAGCTGGACGAGGTAAACCAGACCCTCTCACGAATTCCCAGACTCGCGGCCCAATCCAGGAGCCTGGAGACCCTGCTTGAAGGCGCGGGCGCGACGGCGTCTATGAAATAGGCAGCCGACTCACGCCCCGCTGCGCACCCGGCTGGCGCTGCCGACCATCCCGAAAAGCCCGCGCCGACCCACAGCACAGCCGCATGCAGCGCCTGTTGCAACGGGGAAAGCGGGGGCGCTCGCTGGACGCTGGATTCTTTGATGGCTGTCGCGGCCCAGCCGGGTGTTCGATCGCAGCGACGTGGCTGCCGGGTTTTCCGAAATGGTCAGCCCAGAAAATGGTCAGCCCAGATCGTGCGGTGGGCGTTGAAATTTACCGGTGCCAGCGGGCCTGGCGCTGGCACTCCGCGCGCAGCAGTGGCAACGTGACGCTGTGGTCTCCACCCAGAAAAATGGCATGCTGGCCGGCCATCAGCGCAGACGCATGTCGCCCGGGTGGCCCAATTGGTGCAGCGGAGAAACGTTGAAATGCGGATGAATCCCGTCGTACAGCATCGGGCTGGCTCGGCAAATTTTCTATGGACCGAAGCGCGCACCCGGCCGATTGGTGACGGCGCCGCCGAACGGCACGCCCGCCACGGCAAAGGAGTGCCCCAGAGGCAAGGGCGGTGTGGCCAGCAAGCTGACAGTGTTGTTGACATAGGCGAGCTGGCCGGTATGCATGAAAAATACCTACGCTAAACTGGACTGAAGGTGACCCTGCCGCGCTGCTGGCGCCGGCTCCAATTTATTGCCACCGCAAAAAGCTACTTTTTTCCAGCTATTTTCCTGCCCTTGCCCTGGAGTTTTCAACGTGCCGCACCGCCCCGCTTCCCCCTGGATTGCCTATGCCTGCCTGGCGCTCAGCATGTCGCTGGTCGGGAGCTATGTCGCCCTGTCCAAGCCGCTGGTGGCCGCGTTGCCGGTTTTTTTGCTGGCCTGGCTGCGTTTTGGCATTGGCGGGCTGGCGATGGCGCACTGGCTGAAAAAGCCGGCCGCTGAAACGCCGATGAGCCCGCAAACCCGCCGGCTGGTGTTCCTGGAGTCCTTCCTGGGGAATTTTCTGTTCTCGATCTGCATGCTGTTCGGCGTCAGCCTGACCAGCGCGGTAGCCGCTGGCGTCATCATGGCGGCGATCCCGGCCACAGTGGCGCTGCTGAGCTGGGCCTTTTTGCGCGAGCAGATCAGCGGCCGTGTTTGGGCTGCCGTAGCCTGCGCGGTGCTCGGCATTGCCCTGGTGTCGCTCTCGAAAAGTGAGCTGCCTGCGCAGATGGGTACTGCGCAAGAGGCCGATTTGGCATTAAAAAATGCCTGGCTGGGCAATCTGTTGCTGGTGGGCGCAGTGCTGTGCGAGGCGGCGTATGCGGTGATTGGTAAAAAGCTGACCGGCGTGCTCAGCCCCAAGCGCATCACGGCACTGATCAATCTGTGGGGTTTTGCCCTGGTCACGCCTTTCGGGGTGTGGATGGCCTGGGGCTTTGACTTTGCCGCCGTTGCACTGGCCAGCTGGGGGCTGCTGGTGTTTTATGCACTGGCGGCGAGCGTCTGGACGGTGTGGCTGTGGATGACCGGCTTGCGAACCGTGCCTGCCAACCAGGCCGGCGTGTTCACGGTGATGCTGCCAGTCAGCGCGGCAGCGGTTGGCGTGGGGGTGCTCGGTGAAAGCCTGAATGGCACGCAAATCGGGGCTTTTTCGATTGCGCTGGTTGGCGTGGTGCTGGCGACGTTGCCCCAGCGCGGCCAGCCCAAGCCGGCACAGGCCGCGCCGTTGCGGTGAATCGCGCCGTGCGCGGCATGGCCAGATTCAGCCGAACAGCGCCTTGTATCGCTCGCGCAAGACATTTTTCTGCACCTTGCCCATGGTGTTGCGCGGCAACTCGCTGACCATGAAGCATTGCTTGGGCACCTTGAAGTTGGCCATTTTTGACTTCATCTCGGCCATGATCTGCAGGCCGTCGGGCGTGGCACCGGACTTGGCAATCACCACGGCCACGCCGACTTCACCAAAGTCCGGGTGGGGCACGCCGACCACGGCGCTCTCGGCCACGCCGGGCAGTTCGTTGATAAAGCCTTCGATCTCGGCCGGATAGACGTTGTAGCCACCGCTGATGATCAGGTCTTTGCTGCGCCCGACGATGGTGATGTAGCCTTCCTCGTCAATCTTGCCCACATCGCCGGTCTTGAAATAACCGTCGGCGGTGAACTCCTCGGCGGTTTTATCCGGCATGCGCCAGTACCCCGAAAAGACATTCGGCCCCTTGACGTGAATGTTGCCGATCTCTCCGTCTGGCAGGGGCTTGCCGCCGTCGCCCTGCACCCGCAGACTGACGCCCGGCAGCGCAAAGCCGACCGTGCCGCCGCGCCGCTCGCCATCCTGGCAGGGGTTGGACGTCAGCATGGCGGTTTCGGACATGCCGTAGCGCTCCAGGATGGTGTGGCCGGTACGCGCCTGCCATTCCCTAAAGGTTTCGATCAGCAGCGGCGCTGATCCGGCAATGAACAGGCGCATGTTGCGGCAGGCTTCAAGCGTCAGGCCGGGCTCGGCCAGTAGCCGCACATACAGCGTCGGCACGCCCATGAACACGGTCGCTTCGGGCAGTTTTTCGATGACGTTTTTCGGATCGAATTTGGCCAGCCAGATCATCTTGCTGCCGTTGATCAGCGCACCGTGAATGGCGACAAACAGGCCGTGGACATGGAAAATCGGCAAGGCATGGACCAGCACGTCGCCCTTTTTCCAACCCCAGTAATCCTTGAGCACCAGCGCGTTGCTCAGCAGGTTGCCATGCGACAGCATCGCGCCCTTGCTGCGCCCCGTCGTGCCGCTGGTATACAAAATCGCCGCCAAGTCGTCGGGCTGCTTGCGCGCCACTTCATGCTGGTCGCTGCAATGCGCGGCGCGCGCCAGGAGCGAGCCGGTACGGTCGTCGTCGAGCGTGAAGACGTTCTGCGTGCCGGCCTTGAAGGCGATCTTGCTGACCCAGCCAAAATTGGCGCTGCTGCAGACCACCACCGCCGGCTCGGCATTGCCGATGAAATACTCGATTTCGGCGCTCTGGTAGGCGGTGTTCAAAGGCAAAAACACAAAGCCGGCACGCAGCGTGGCCAGGTACAGGACCAGGGCCTCGACCGATTTCTCGACCTGCACGGCAATCCGCGCACCTTCGGGCAGGCCAAGCGATTGCAGCAAATTGGCCATCATGGCGCTGCCATGCTCCAGGTCGCGCCAGGAATACAGCAGGCCGCTGCCGGTTTCAATGGCGACTTCGTCCAGGTCGTCGGGAAAGGCCGAACGCAGCGCGGCAAACAGGTTGTGGTTGTTCATGGGAGTGAAGCTGTCAAAAATGGAGGACGCAGCCGTTCAGGCGCTGAACGCTGGCGGACGTTTTTCCATGAAGGCGATGATGCCTTCACGGTGTTCGCCAGACGCCGCATAGTCATACGCGGTCGCTATTGTATTCATAGCTGCTTGCGCAAGCGGAACCTGCGCCATAGCTCTAAATGATGCTTTATTCAAGCGTGCGGCCTGCGGCGCCAGTTGCCCGATGCACTGGAGGCGCTCCTGCACCGCAGCGCCCAGCGCGTCGGCCGCCATCACCTGGTTCAAAAATCCGCGCTGCTTCATCTCGGCCGCGTCCAGCACGGCAGCCGACAGCAGCATCTCGCGCGCCGTCAGCTCGCCCACGGCGCGCATCACCAGCGCCGCCTCGCGCGGCGCCATCGGAAAGCCGAGCTTGGCAATCGGCGCACCGAAACGCGCGCTGCCGGCGGCCAGCCGGATGTCGCAGCAACTGGCAATCTCCACGCCGGCGCCCATGCAATTGCCCTCGATCTGCGCGACGATGGGCACGTCGCAGTCAAGCATGGCCTGCAGGCCACCCCAGACGTCGTTTTCATGAAAATCACGCAGGCTGGCCGCGTCGAAGCGGAAACGGGCGTATTCGGAAATGTCGCCGCCCGCGCAAAAGTGCCCGTTCTCGCCCCGGACCAGCACGCAATGCACATCGGGGCGCTGCTGGACAGTTTCAAAAATTACACGCAGTTCGCGCCACATCACCCGCGACATAGCGTTGAACTTGCCTGCGTTCGACAGCGTGACCGTTGCCAGGGAAGCCGAAAAGTCAAGAAGAACAGCACCGCTCATTGATCAATCGAGCTTGGCGCCGGAGGCTTTCACCACAGCCGCCCAGCGTTTGACTTCAGCGCTGACAAACGCGCCGAACTGCGCCGGCGTGAGGCTGCCGAACTCGGCGCCGTTGCTGGCCCAGATGGTTTTCAGCTCTTCAGTGGCTGCGACCTTGCGCAGGTCTTCGACGATGCGCGCCTGCACATCGGGCGGCGTGCCCTTGGGCGCCCACATGCCGTACCAGGTGGTGACGGTGTAGTCGGGCAGGCCGAGTTCGGCGGCGCACGGCACATCGGGGAAAGCCGGGTTGCGCTTGGCGCCCGAGACCATCAGCGCCTTGATGCGGCCGCCTTTGATGTGGGCCGCCGATGAACCCAGGCCGTCGAACATCATGTCCACGTTGCCCGAGATCAAATCCTGCAGCGCCGGCCCGGCACCCCGGTAGGGAATGTGCGTGATGAAGGTGTTGGTCTGCTGCTTGAACAGCTCGCCAGCCAAATGGTGCGAGGTTCCGGCACCGGCCGAGCCGTAGTTGAAACCACCCGGTTTGCCGCGCACCTGCGCCAAGAAAGCCTTGAAATCGCCTGGAATGTTTTTGGAATTGACCACCAGCACCTGCGGCACGTTGGCGATCAGCGCCAGCGGCACAAAGTCTTTTTCAATGTCGTAGTCGAGCTTGGGGTACATCGACGGCGCAATCGCATGGTGCACCGCGCCCATGAACAGGGTGTAGCCGTCGGGCTGTGCACGCGCCGCAATGCTGGCGCCCAGTGTGCCGCCCGCCCCGCCCCGGTTGTCGATGATGAGCTGCTTGCCGGTCAGCTTGGCAAACTGCGCCGACAGTGGGCGGGCAAAAGCGTCAGTGCCGCCGCCGGCCGGGAACGGCACGATGGCCGTGACGGGCTTAGCGGGCCAGGCCGACTGGGCGTGGCTGCCCCAGGACAGCGCGGCCATGCCGGCTGCGGCGCCACGCAAGAGGCTACGGCGGGTGCCGCTGTTCTCAAAATGAAATGTCATGCAAGTCTCCTTTTTTGTTTCTGTCTCAGGGTCGTTCAGAGCAAGTCGTCAACTATACAAATCATGGACCTCGGTGGATACCGGGACTTTCCCCTGCGTCAGCATCGCCCGGTGCTTGTCCAGGCGCTTGAGGTCATACAGGTAGTTCACCATCAGTCCATAGGACTGCCTGAGGCCTTTGGGCGACGGGTCGGCGGCCCAGTTGAGCCGTTCGACCCGGGCACCATTGCCCAGGTGAAACCGCGCCACCGGGTCGAGCGGCTGGCCATCCTTCAGCGCCTGCCCCAGGTAATGCGCGGCGCATTGCAGCAGCAACTGGCGCACCGGGGACTTTTCCGGCAGGTCTGATGGATGTTCGATCGCGGCCAGAAAACTTGTCGGCGTGGGCACGTCGCTGCCAAGCGCCTGCCCCAGCGCTGCGCGTTCCTTGTCAGACAGCTTCTCAAACATCGCTGCGGCATGTTTGCCCAGCCAGTTCCGCAAACCCGGGATCGGAGACAGCGTGGCAAACACCTTGAGCTTGGGGAATTCGTCCTTGAGCGTTTCCACCACCCGCTTGATCAGCGAGTCGCCAAAACTCACGCCGCGCAAGCCGGGCTGGGTGTTGCTGATCGAATAGAAAATGGCGCTTGTCGCCTTGCCCAGGTCGGCTGCGGCCGCCTGTTCGTCGAGCAGCGGCTCGATGCCTTCGGCCATTGCATCAACCAGCGCGACCTCGACAAAAATCAAGGGCACGCCGGGCAGGCGCGGGTGAAAAAAGCCGTAGCAGCGGCGGTCGCTGTCCAGGCGGTTCTTCACATCGGCCCAGCTCTTGATGTCATGCACCGCTTCGTACTGGATCAGTTTTTCAATCAGCGATGCTGGCGAATCCCAGCTGATGCGGCGCAGGTCCAGAAAGCCCACGTCGAACCAGGTCGAGAACATGTACTCCATTTCCACATCCAGCGCCATCAGCCGCTTGTCGGCCTTGAGGAAAGGCAGTATTTCAGCGCGTAATTCGACCAGGAACTGAACGCCCTGCGGGTACACGCTGAAGCGCTGCAGCAGGCGGCGGCGCGGCGACACGGTGGCGCGGCGGTAATGCACCTCGGCCACGGCTTCATCAAGCGTGCCGACGGCGGCGGCAAACCGCGCCTGGGCTTCTTTGGTTTTTTGCGCGTCGGCGACAAACATCTCGCTCATCAGCAGCCAGAGGTCGCGGCGCTGCGCCAGCGGTGCGGCGGCATGCCAGGCGGCCACATCCATGGCGCGGCGTCCGCCTTCGACCTCGCTCACGCGCGGGTCGATGATGGCCCGGAGTTCCTCAAAGGCCCGGCGCAGCAGGCGTGGCGACAGCGCCTCGCCCTCCTGGCGCAGCGTGGCTTCGAGGCGCGCCGGAATGGAGCGGGCGAGCGGGCCTTCCTTGGCCGGCGGTGTTTCGGAAATTCCGCTCGCATCCTGCGCGTCAGCTGCCGGCTTGGCCGAAGCGGCAGGCAGCAGGCGCGAGACACTGCGGCCGAGCCAGTGGGTGCTGTTCATGCCAGCGTGCCGCTGCAGCTTGCTGACGCAGCCCCGTGCCCTTCGGCGACGTGGCAAGGCAACGAATTCCAGACAAGACCCATGGCATGAACTCCTTGAGAGGGTGGAATTTCAACGCGATTGCCCGCACCAAAAAAGACAGGTCGACCAATTGCTATCAAATAAATAGCTATTGACGCCCATTCTATGTGCGCAAAGCCCTGTTTGAGGCCCAAATCCAGAGCCAGACACCGGCGCCGATCATGGGAATGCACAGCCACTGGCCCATGCTCATGCCCAGCGCCAAAATGCCGAGGAAATCATCGGGCTCGCGGAAAAACTCGGCGATGAAACGGAACACGCCATAGCCGACCAGGAAGGCGCCCGAGACCTGGCCCATCTTGCGCGGGCCTCTGGCATACAACCACAACAGCACGAACAGCAGCAGGCCTTCCATCAGGAACTGGTAGACCTGCGACGGGTGGCGCGGCAGCATTGAGCCGCTGTGCGCAAACACCATGCCCCACGGCAAGTCAGGTGAACTGAAGCGGCCCCACAGTTCTCCGTTGATGAAGTTGCCGACACGCCCGGCCGCCAAACCGGTCGGCACGCAAGGCGCGATGAAGTCCATCACCTGCAGCCACGGGCGGTGACGCGAGCGCGCAAACCAGAGCTGCGACGCCAGCACGCCCAGCATGCCGCCGTGAAAGCTCATGCCGCCCTGCCAGACGAAAAAGATCTCCAGCGGATGCGTGAGGTAGTAGCCCGGCTTGTAGAACAGGCAGTAACCGAGCCGCCCGCCAATCACCACGCCCATCACGCCCAAAAACAGAATGTCCTCGATGTCCCGGCGCGACCAGGCGCCCGGCCCGGTGATGGACGCATACGGTTCGTGGCGCAGGCGCAGGCTGGCGAGGAAAAAAAACAGGCCAAAGGCGGCGAGGTAGGTCAGGCCGTACCAGTGAATGGCCAGCGGGCCGAGTTGCAGCGCAACAGGATTGATTTCAGGATGGATGAGCATGGGGTGCCATTGTGCATGCAAGCCAGGCCGTCACTGCCCGCCTGCGCCTTCACTCGCCAGGGGCCACAGCTGGCGCCGAACTGGCCTGCAGCGCGAGTTGTTCGTCAACAATCACCAATATTTCCTCAACCTCGCGCACCCCGGCCGGCTTGACCAGATGGTAAGAAAAACCGGCATTTCTGGAGCGCTGCCGGTCAGACTCGCGTCCATAGCCCGTCAGGGCGACCAGCACGGTAGCTTTCAGCGCAGCGTGCTGGCGCAGCTGCCTTGCCACCTCGTAACCCGTGATTCCCGGCAGGCCAATGTCGAGCAGCACCACGTCGGGGCGCATGACCAAGGCGGTTTGCACGGCGCTGGGGCCGTCATAGGCGACTTCAACCTCATGCCCGGACAGCCTGAGCAGCCTGGCCAGAAACTCCACCGCATCCACGCTGTCATCGACAGCCAGCACCCGCCAGCGCCTGCCAGTTGAGCGGGCGACCACCGGCCGCGGCAAGGACAGCAGCGGCACGGCCGCCTGCCCGACCGGCAGGCGCACGACGAATTCGCTGCCCTGCCCCAGGATGCTGTGCACTTCGACGCTGCCTTGGTGCATCTCGACCAGTTGCCTGACCAGGCTCAAGCCGATGCCCATGCCGCCTTGCGAGCGGTCCATGGTGCGTTCGCCTTGCGTGAACAGGTCAAAGACGTGTGGCAGCAGTTCTGCGGCGATGCCCATGCCGGCATCGCGCACCTCGATCACAGCCACCGCCCCGCCGGCTGCTGCCCCGGCATCGCCTTCCTGCGCGACACTCAGCCACAGACGGCCGCCCTCGTCGGTGTACTTGGCAGCGTTGTTGAGCAGGTTCACCAGCACCTGCTCCAGCCGCGTGGCGTCGGCATGCAGCCAGACAGGATGGGGCGGCAGTGACAGCGTGAGCTGTTGCCGGCGACTGGCGATCAGCGGCCGGGCTGTTTCCAGCGCCCTTTCGACGATATCGCCCACGCGGACCGGCGCCTTGCGAAGACGCAGATTGCCGCTGGTGATGCGGGAAACCTCCAGCAGGTCATCGATCAGGTGCTTTATCTGACCGACCTGCCGTTCGATCACCTGGCAAGCCTGCTGGTACACCGGGTCCTGGTTTTCCTGCAACCGAAGGAGTTGCGCCGCGCTGGCCAGCGGCGCCAGCGGATTGCGCAGCTCATGGCTGAGCATCGCCAAAAATTCGTCCTTGCGGCGGTGCAGCTCGGACAGGGCCTGCGCCTGCTCCTTCGTCTGCCGCTCCAGACGACTGCGCTCGGTGATGTCGTAAAAACAATTGATGGCGCCGATGATTTTTCCCTGGCCATCCTTGAGCGGCACAATATTGGCAACGACGGTGATGCGCGAGCCATCGGGCCGCTCGATCACAATTTCAACATCATCGACCTGCGGTATTTCTCCCTTGAGCACCGCAATCATCGGGTTTTGCTCAGCGCTCAGCAAAGTCCCGTCGGGACGATAGACCGTGGATACGCCGCAAAAGCGCTCGTCAACATCGCCCTGCCTGGGCTTGCGCCCCCACAATTTCACCGCGCAGGCGTTGAATTCCAGAATCATTGCAGAGGTGTCGCACGAATACATCGCCACTGGCCCCCGGTCAAACAAAGCGCGAAAACGCTGTTCGCTTTGGCGCAGGGCTTCCGCTGCCTTGGCGCGTTCAGTGATGTTGCTGAAGACGATGGCGACTTTTCGACTTCCCGCGTTGCCCAACCGCGCGGCATACATGTCAAACCGGAGATCGAGCGCCTTTTCTTCGTGGTTGAACCGGACCGGCTTGCCTGTCAGGGCCACTTTGCCGCAAGCTTTCAGCCATCGCGCTTCGCGGCCAGGGGCGCATTCAGACCAACGCTTGCCGGCAACGCCTTGCATACCCGTTTGCAATGCAAAAGCCGGATTGACTTCCAGAAAGCAGCAATCCACCGCTTGCGCCTGGTCGTTAAACGCAATGTCGATGATGCAGAAACCCTCGTCCATTGAATTGAACAGGTTGCGGTAGCGTTCCTCGCTTTCACGCAAGGCGTTTTCAGCCCGTTTTTGCTCGGTGCAGTCATCGTGCACGATGACGATCCGGACCGACCCGGCACTCTGGAAACGCGTGACCCGCATGACAAACCAGCGCTGCTTGGTTGGCGAGTGACAGGGATATTCCATCTCGAAACGCGTGCGCCGTCCGGCGATGATGTCGTTGATGGCCTGCGCATAGGCTGGGGTATCGCCTCCGTGCAGCAACGTCTGCCGGCAATGGTCGAGGTAGTTAAAGCCGATTCCAATGCCGGACGCCGACACGCCCGGCGGCTGGTTTTCATCGGCAAAGCGTTGCCAGGATTCGTTGATTTCCAGAATCGTTCCCGATGCATCGATTACGGCGATGTGGCCCGACAAGGCATCAAGGGAAGAGCGCAAAAACCGTTGCGATTCGCGCAGGGCTTTTTCCGTATGCCGACGCGCGGTGATGTCGCGCACAAGGACCGCGATCGTTGTACCCTTCGGCCCGCCGATCCGGCTGGCATAGCCTTCCAGACAGCGGTCCACTGTTTTCGACTGGTTTACAAAGCGAGCCGCCTTGCCTGTCTCAAGGACTTTGGCGCACATCTCGATGCAGTCCGCTGCCTGATCCTGGGCAATTTCGCTGATCCATCTTCCTGCCGCGCCGGTGATGCCGGTATGCGTCTCAAACGCTGGATTTGCCGCCAGACAGCGGCAATCAATCGGCTGCCGGTGTTCATCAAAAATCAATTCGATGATGCAAAAGCCTTCATCCATCGAATTGAACAAGCAGCCATAGCGCGCCTCGCTGGCGTTCTGCCGCGTTTCGGCGCGACGCCGGCTCACCTGTTCCCTTCGCAGGCAGACCCGCAGCAGCAGCAGGGCGAAACCGCCCAGCGTGCTGGCCAGCAAAAGCGTTTGAACCGACTTGCTGCTGTCAGCCTGCCTCGCGAGGGCGCGGTCCCTCAAGAGTTGCGTTTCCTGCGCCTGCGACTGGGCCACCAACAAGCGAATCTGGTCCATGACCGACTTGCCTGACTCCACCATGTCCGACTCGCTGGCGGCCGTCAATCCTTGGGTTTCGCGCAGCAAGATAAGGGCTTTGATGGCGGCGAATTTAGCTGCGGCCAATGGCGTGAGCGCGGCGAGCCGCTGTTGCTCCTCGGGATTGTCAGCGGTCAGGCGGCGCAATTGCGCCAGCCGGATGGGAAAGGTTTTCAGACTTTCGTGGTGCGGCGCCAAGTAATCGGGGTTCCCGGTGATAACGAAGCCGCGCTGGCCGGTTTCCGCGTCCTTGAGGCTGGACAGCAGTTCACCAAGTTCCTGGATCACCACACGGGAGTGTGTTTCCCAGCGTTCCGAGTTGGTTGCGGCCTGCATGTTTCGATACGCCAGCCAGCCCACGCCCGCCAGGCAGCCAAGGACAAACACCAGCACTGCTTCGACCAGCAGGCGTTTGTTGACAGGCTGCATGGATTCATTGGACAAGTTCCTGGAAATGCCCGCACTGCCCGGGCCGCGCAATGGCTTGTCCATTTGCGGATCAGGCGCAGTCATGTAGGCATCCTGGCCTGAAGGAAAGCGTTCGTCATGGCTTGAAGCCTTTTAAGGCGGTGAAATAACACTTCAAGGTAACAAAAGTAATTTCTTGTTCCTGATTGGCGTCTACGTTACACCTTTTATCCTTCGTGCACCTTGCAAGCATCAACTTCTGGCGGCTCCAGTAAATTATGTTTATTCATTCGGTGCGGAAAATCGCTGTCAGCCCGGTGCAAATGCCATGAAGCGCAGCAGCGCAGGACTGGCGACGCCAAGGCGCCGTACCAGGCTGGTTTCGCACCCGGGAACGGCCTGACCTTTGGCTACTGAGACTTTGCGATAGACGACGCCCGGCCTTTGAAATTGCCGAACGCTGTCGGGAACCCAGGCCACACCGATGCCCGCGGACACCAGGTTGACAATGGTCTGCATCTGGATGGCTTCCTGCGCCACGTGCGGCAAGCAACCGGCCGCGTGGTACATCGCAAAAATGGCGTCGTACAGCGAAGGCAGGATGCGGCGTGGAAAAATCACCAGCGGCTGGTCAAACAAGTTCTTCAGCGTTAGCGTGTCGCTGGTGGCCAGTTCGCTTTGCCCGGACACAGCCAGCACCAGAGATTCCCGGGCAATCAACTGGCAGGCCAGGCCGGGCGGTGAAAATCCAGGCGAATGCAGCATGAAGCCGGCGTCGATTTCACCTCGCCCGATGGCTTCAAGCTGGACATCGCCTGTCGCTTCAATCAATTCAAGCTGCACCTTGGGATGCTGCTCGCGAAAGGCGCGAACCCAGCGCGGCAGCACATCAAACCCGACCGTCGAGACAAAGGCCAGCCGCAAGCGCCCCGCTTCGCCGTCGGCGCTGGCGCGTGCAAAAACCGGCAAGGCACTGGCGCGGGCCAGCAGGTCGCGCGCTTCGGGCACCAGGGCGGCGCCCGCCGCAGTCAGTTGCACGCTGCGCTTGGTGCGGTCAAACAGCCTGAGCCCCAGCACCGCCTCCAGTTGGGCAATGGCCTGGGTCAGCGGCGGCTGGGTCATGTTCAGACGTTGCGCAGCCCGACTGAAATGCAGCTCTTCGGCTACCGCAACGAACTGCCGCCATAGCCGAAGTTCAATCAAATGGGGCGCGCGCGCGTCGGTTGATAGCTTTTTCTTCATATGCAACAGATATTAATACAGCATAAATAATGGATTGGAAAGAATCATTCAAAGCGCAGATACTTGGCGTTTCGCGTTAATCCCACAACCCATCAAGGCAAGCCCATGGAAACCAAAGTCATCGCCATCAACCGCCGGTCGGCCAATATCACCGAGGGCAAGTCGCGCGCGCCCAACCGCTCCATGTACTACGCCATGGGCTACGAGGAAAGCGATTTCAAGAAGCCGATGATCGGCGTGGCCAACGGCCACAGCACCATCACGCCGTGCAACAGTGGCCTGCAAAAGTTGGCCGACGCAGCCATTGCCGCGATCGAGGAAGCCGGCGGCAATGCGCAGGTGTTTGGCACGCCAACGATTTCCGACGGCATGGCCATGGGCACTGAAGGCATGAAGTATTCGCTGGTCAGCCGCGAAGTCATTTCGGACTGCATCGAAACCTGCGTGCAGGGCCAGTGGATGGACGGCGTGCTGGTCATCGGCGGCTGCGACAAGAACATGCCCGGCGGCCTGATGGGCATGCTGCGCGCCAACGTGCCGGCCATCTATGTCTACGGCGGCACGATTCTGCCGGGCCACTACAAGGGCAAGGACCTGAACATCGTCAGCGTGTTTGAAGCCGTGGGCGAAAACGCCGCCGGCCGCCTGAGCGACGAAGACCTGCTGCAGATCGAGCGCCGCGCCATTCCCGGCACCGGCAGTTGCGGCGGCATGTACACCGCCAACACCATGTCCAGCGCGTTCGAGGCTTTGGGCATTTCGCTGCCCTACTCCAGCACCATGGCCAATCCACATGACGAAAAGCTCAATTCTGCGCAAGAATCGGCCCGGGTGCTGATCGAGGCGGTCAAGAAAGACATCAAGCCCTGCGACATCGTGACCCGCAAGTCCATCGAGAACGCCGTGGCTGTCATCATGGCCACCGGCGGCTCGACCAATGCGGTGCTGCATTTCCTGGCCATTGCCCATGCGGCCGGCGTCGAATGGACCATTGACGACTTCGAGCGTGTGCGCCAGAAAACGCCGGTGCTGTGCAACTTGAAACCTTCGGGCGAGTACCTGGCGGTGGACCTGCACCAGGCGGGCGGCATTCCGCAGGTCATGAAAATGCTGCTGGTTGCCGGCCTGCTGCATGGCGACTGCATCACCATTTCGGGCCAGACGATTGCCGAAGTGCTTTCAGACGTGCCCGATGCGCCGCGCGCCGACCAAGACGTGATTCGCCCCATCGACAAGCCGATGTATGCCCATGGCCATTTGGCAATTTTGAAAGGCAACCTCTCGCCCGAAGGCTGCGTGGCCAAGATCACCGGCCTGAAGAATCCGGTCATGACCGGCCCGGCGCGCGTGTTCGAGGATGAGCAGTCCGGACTGAAGGCGATTCTGGACGGCAAGATCGTGGCGGGCGATGTGATGGTGCTGCGCTACCTCGGTCCCAAGGGCGGCCCCGGCATGCCGGAAATGCTGGCACCCACGGGCGCACTGATTGGCGCCGGCCTGGGCGAAAGCGTCGGCTTGATTACCGACGGACGGTTCTCGGGCGGCACCTGGGGTATGGTTGTCGGCCATGTGGCGCCCGAAGCGGCGGCTGGCGGGAACATTGCGTTCATCCGCGAAGGTGATTCGATCACGATTGATGCCAACCAGTTGCTGCTGCAACTCAACATCAGCGATGCCGAACTTGAAAGCCGCAAGGTCGGCTGGACAGCCCCCGCTGCGCGCTACACGCGCGGCGTGCAGGCCAAGTTCGCATTCAACGCATCAAGCGCCAGCAAGGGTGCCGTACTTGACGACTATTGATGCCTGAGCCCTGAACAGCGACGTCAAAAGCCCGTGAGTTACAAACTTCACGGGCTTTTTACCTTCGTCAAGGCCGCTGTATAGCGAATGTCAACCGACGACTTCAAAGCCGTTTTTCGGATGTCAGGCCCAAGGCCGTGCGCTGCCTGTCAATGCGTTTTTTCTTGCGGTAATCCATCTTTTCAATCTCCTTGCGCTTGGTATAACCCGAAGCGTCAGCCCATGCCCACCAGACGGCAGCCAGCGCAAACGGCGAAAAAACCAGCCACCAACTCCAACCGGCCACGGGTTCGGTTTGCAGGTATTTCAAAACCAGTCCCAAAACGCCAATCATTAACAAATACATGCCGAACTCCTGAAATCGGACGGGCCGCCTGCGGGTGGTGACCGTGGTTCAGAGTCAACGCCCGCCTCTACAATCACGTTAAATCACTGTAACCGAATCCATCACCCTTTACGAATGAGGCATCCCATGAAACTGAAGCGCACTCTTTTGGCATTTGCTTCCGTGGCGGCAGGTTTTGCAGTCTGTGCGCCGGCCATGGCTGACTTGCAACTGGCGACGGCCAAAAACTGCATGGCCTGCCACGCCGTTGATAAAAAACTGGTCGGACCTTCTTACAAGGACGTGGCGGCCAAATATGCAGGACAGGCTGACGCTGTGGCAAAACTGGAGGCCAAGGTCCTCAAGGGAGGGGCTGGCGTCTGGGGGCCTGTGCCAATGCCGGCAAATGCGCAGGTCACGCCAGCAGAGGCCAAGCAACTGGTCGCCTGGATTCTGGCGCAAAAGTGACCACGCTGCGTGTGGTCGCCGAAGCAGCGGACCGCACACTGGCAGCTAAAAAAAAGCCCGTCGATTGACGGGCTTTTTTTATGGGCCGATCCAGTCGGCCCTGCAAAAACGTTAAAGGTTTTGCGTCAGTTGCTCCAGAATCGCCGGATTTTCAAGCGTCGAGGTGTCTTGTGGTGCCGTCTCGCCCTTGGCTACGCCCCGCAGCAGCCGGCGCATGATCTTGCCGCTGCGCGTCTTGGGCAGGTTGTCGCCAAAGCGAATGTCCTTGGGCTTGGCAATAGGTCCGATTTCCTTGCCAACCCAGTCGCGCAACTCTTTGGCTATCGCCTTGCCTTCATCGCCAGTGGGGCGTGAACGCTTGAGCACCACGAAAGCCACGATGGCCTCGCCGGTCAGGTCGTCAGGACGGCCTACCACGGCGGCTTCGGCCACCAGCGGATGCGCCACGAGTGCCGACTCGATTTCCATCGTGCCCATGCGATGGCCCGACACGTTCAGCACGTCGTCGATGCGGCCGGTGATGCGGAAGTAGCCATTGTCGATATTGCGCACGGCGCCATCGCCGGCCAAATAAAGCTTGCCGCCCATTTCTTCAGGGAAGTAGCTTTTCTTGAAACGCTCCGGGTCGTTCCAGATGGTGCGGATCATCGACGGCCAGGGGCGCTTGACGACCAGCATGCCTCCCGAACCGTTGGGCACGTCGTTGCCGGTTTCATCGACGATGGCGGCCATGATGCCGGGCAGCGGCAGCGTGCAACTGCCGGGAACCAGCGGTGTGGCACCAGGAAGCGGCGTGATCATGTGGCCGCCGGTCTCGGTCTGCCAGAAGGTGTCGACCACCGGGCAGCGCTCGTGGCCGATGTGCTTGTAGTACCACATCCAGGCTTCGGGGTTGATCGGTTCGCCCACCGAGCCCAAAATGCGCAGGCTGCTCAGGTCAGAGCGGTCAGGATGCACGGCCGCATCGGCATCGGCTGCCTTGATCAGCGAGCGGATGGCAGTCGGCGCGGTGTAGAAGATCGTGACCTTGTGCTTTTCGATCATCTGCCAGAAGCGGCCGGCGTTCGGGTAGGTCGGAATGCCTTCGAATACCACCTGCGTGGCACCGGCGGCCAGCGGGCCGTAGGTGATATAGGTGTGGCCGGTGATCCAGCCGATGTCGGCGGTGCACCAGAACACGTCGGATGGTTGCAGATCGAAGGTCCAGTCCATCGTCAGCTTGGCCCACAGCAGGTAGCCGCCGGTGCTGTGCTGCACGCCCTTGGGTTTGCCGGTGGAGCCGGAGGTGTAGAGCACGAACAGCGGATGCTCGGCACCGACGAATTCGGGCTCGCACACCGGGTTCGCCTTGGCGGTGACTTCGTGCATCAGGCTGTCGCGGCCTTCGACCATGTTGCACGCGGTCGGTGTGCGTTGGTAAACGATTACGTTCTTGATCGACTCGCAGCCGCCCATCGCAATGCCGTCATCGACGATGGCCTTGAGCGGCAGCTCCTTGCCGCCGCGCAACTGATAGTTGGCGGTGATAACCGCCACGGCGCCGGCGTCCTGGATGCGTTCCTGCAGGCTCTTGGCCGAAAAGCCGCCGAACACCACAGAATGCGTGGCGCCGATGCGGGCACAGGCCTGCATGGCGACAATGCCTTCAATTGTCATCGGCATGTAGATGACGACGCGGTCGCCCTTGTGCACACCCATTTCCTTGAGCGTGCTGGCAAACTGGCTGACCCTGGCGTGCAGTTCCTTGTAGGTGACGTTGGTGACCTGGCCGTCGTCGCTCTCAAAAATGATGGCCTTCTTGCTTTCCGTCGGCGTGCCCAGGTGGCGGTCCAGGCAGTTGTAGGAGGCATTCAACTCGCCATCGGCAAACCATTGGTAGAACGGAGCATTGGATTCATCCAGCACCTGGGTGAACGGCTTGTTCCAGCTCAGGTTTTCACGCGCCAGCCGGGCCCAGAAACCTTCGAAATCGTTTGCGGCTTCCGCGCACAGGGCGTTGTAGCCCTCCATGCCGGAAATACGGGCTGACTGCATGATGGCAGCGCTGGGTGGAAACACGCGGTTTTCAACCAATGTGGACTGGATGGAATTGTCAGGGGTGCTCATTAATCATGTCTCCTTGGGTCATTGAATCGAGCGTACTTTCGGCCCTCGCACTTACAGGCCACTGACGTGCTTCCAGCTTAATCCATGTAATTCGGCAGGGGTTCGGCGCGTCCTACAATTCCCAACCTTCAGCAACGGTTTTCCCCATGTCTCTACCTCCCCCCAAAAAACTCATATCGCTTCGGCCTTTGCCCAACCTGATCTTCGCCAGCCGCTGGCTGCAGGTTCCGCTGTATCTGGGGCTGATCGCGGCCCAGGGTGTCTATGTCTTCCATTTCCTGGTGGAATTGCTGCACCTGATCGAGGCGGTCTTTGGCAGCCAGACGGCCTTGCAGGCGCTGATCACGAGCATTGGCTACAAGACCAGCGCGCCCGTGACCACGCTGAACGAGACCGTCATCATGCTGGTGGTGCTGGCGTTGATTGACGTGGTCATGATTTCCAATCTGTTGATCATGGTGATCGTCGGGGGATATGAAACCTTTGTCAGCCGCCTGGACCTGGAAGGCCACCGTGACCAGCCGGAGTGGCTGAGCCATGTGAATGCTTCCGTGCTCAAGGTCAAGCTGGCCACCGCCATCATCGGCATCAGCTCGATTCACCTGCTCAAGACCTTCATCAATGCAGACAACTACACCGACCGGGTGCTGATTGCGCAAACAGTGATCCACATCACCTTCCTGCTCAGCGCCCTGGCGATTGCCGCAACCGACCGGATGATGTCGCACAGCCAGAAACCCTACTGAATCCTTCGAAATACTTCACATGACCCTCCTGCTCTTCATCGGCGGCCTGATCGGACTGGTTCTGGGCGCTGAGCTGCTGGTCCGGGGCGCATCGAAGCTGGCGCTGTCGTTCGGCATCTCGCCGCTGGTGGTGGGCCTGACGATCGTGGCTTTCGGCACCAGCGCGCCTGAAATGGCTGTATCGACGGCTGCGGTGCTGAACGGCCAGACCGACATTGCCATTGGCAACGTGGTCGGCAGCAACATTTTCAACGTGTTGTTCGTGCTGGGCGTGTCGGCGCTGATCACGCCCTTGATCGTCAACATTCAGCTGATCCGTCAGGAAGTCCCCATCATGATCGGGGCGTCGCTGCTGCTGCTGGCGCTGGGCCTGGACGGTCGGATCAGCCTGATGGATGGGGCGGTTTTGTTTTCCCTGGTACTGGCCTACACGGTGTTTCTGATCGTGCAGTCGCGCGCCGAAAGCAAGGCCGCACAAAACCATTATTCGGCTGAATTCACACCCGCTGCGCCAGGCGGCTGGGACTTGAAACTTCCGGCCCAGCTGCTGCTGATCGTTGCCGGCCTGGGCCTGCTGGTGCTTGGTTCGGACTGGCTGGTCACGGCATCGACCATTTTTGCCAAGGCGCTGGGCGTGAGCGACCTGGTGATTGGCCTGACCATCGTGGCCGCCGGAACATCCATGCCCGAAGTGGCGACCTCGGTCATGGCGGCCATCAAGGGCGAGCGCGACATCGCGGTCGGCAACGTGGTCGGCAGCAGCACCTTCAACATCCTGGGCTGCGCGGGGCTGGCGGGCGTTGTCTCGGGTGATCTGGGCCTGGCGATGCCGACCGCCATCCTGAACTTCGACATCTGGGTGATGATTGCCGTGTCACTGGCCTGCCTGCCGATTTTCATGACCGGGCGCGAAATTGCCCGCTGGGAAGGCGGCGTCTTTGTTCTTTACTATGCCGCCTACGTCGCTTACCTGATTCTGGCCACGCAGCAGCATGCGGCACTGGGTGCGTTCTCGACGGCCATGATGAGTTTCGTGATTCCGATCACGCTCATCACGCTGATCGTGGTGTTGATACGGCGTGAAAAGACCCCGGATCGCCCGCGCTGAGTACCGGCCCGTAAGGCCCGCCGGGGACGCAGGCGTCTTGCCGGGGGATCAATTTCACATGCGCGGGCCGTAAAAACCAGCCCACTAAAATGACCGTTCGCCAAAGGACGCTTCCAAACCTTGTTACTCCTGATCATTCTCTTGCCACTGCTGGCTGGAACCCTCCTCACCGGCTGGTCCGGCGCTCAACGGTCTGCGAGCGCCCGTGGCCGCACAGCCTGGCTGGCCGCGGCAGTCACTGCCGCCAGCCTGGCGTTGCTGCTGATCCGAGCGCCTGCCGTGATGCGCGGCGAAGTGCTCTACGAATTCATCCCCTGGGTGCCGGAAATCGGCCTGAACCTGGGATTGCGGCTCGATGGCCTGTCGCTCATGTTCGCGCTGCTGATCACCGGCATCGGCCTGCTGATCATCCTGTACGCGCACTTCTACCTTGGCAAGGACGATCCGGTCGGCAAGTTCTACAGCACGCTGATGCTGTTCATGGCGGCGATGCTGGGGATTGCGCTGTCGGACAACCTGCTGCTGCTGATCGTGTTCTGGGAACTCACCAGCATCTCGTCGTTCTTGCTGGTCGGCTACTGGCAGCATCGGGCCGATGCGCGCGAAGGCGCACGCATGGCGCTGGCCATCACCGGCGGCGGCGGCCTGGCCATGCTGGGCGGCTTCATCCTGTTGGGCCAGATTGCCGGCACTTATGAACTGAGCCAGATGATTGGCCAGGGGGCGCAAATCCAGCTTGACGCTCGCTACCCCGCCGCGCTGATTTTGATCCTGCTCGGCTGTTTCACCAAAAGCGCGCAGTTCCCTTTTCACTTCTGGCTGCCGCAGGCCATGGCGGCGCCCACGCCGGTGTCAGCCTATCTGCATTCGGCCACCATGGTCAAGGCCGGCATTTTCCTGCTGGCCCGCCTGACACCCATCATTGGCGGCACTGAGCTGTTTGCCGGCCTGGTCAGCACCACCGGACTGGTGACCATGGCGTTTGCCGCCTTCATTGCGATTTTCAAGCACGACCTCAAGGCCCTGCTGGCCTACTCGACCATCAGCCACCTGGGGCTGATCACGTTTTTGATTGGCCTGGGCTCGCCGCTGGCGGCGGTCGCGGCGCTGTTCCACATTCTGAACCATGCCAGCTTCAAGGCCTCGCTGTTCATGATTGCCGGCATCATCGACCATGAAACCGGCACGCGCGACATGCGCCTGCTCGGCGGACTGCGCCATCTCATGCCCTGGACCGCGACGCTGGCCATGGTAGCGGCCGCTGCCATGGCAGGCGTACCGCTGTTCAACGGCTTTTTGTCCAAGGAAATGTTCCTGACCGAGAGCGTGACTTTCGCTCAGGCGGGCGGCTGGCGCTGGCTGGTGCCGGCCGTTGCCACACTGGCCGCGCTGCTCAGCGTGGCCTACTCGGTGCGGCTGGTTCACGACATCTTTTTCAACGGACCGGCACGCAACCTGCCGCACCCGCATCCGCATGAACCGCCGCTGGGCATGAAGATGCCGGTGATCTTGCTGGCGCTGGTCTGCATTGCGGTCGGCATCCTGCCTTCGCTTCTCCTGGGGCCGATGGTGCTGGTGGCCGCCACCGCCATGCTGGGCACCGCGCCGCCGGAATTCCAGCTGGCGATCTGGCACGGATTCAACCTGCCACTGGTGCTAAGCATGCTGGCGCTGGCCGGAGGTGCCGCCGTGTATTTCACCCTGGCGCGCGGTGGCCAGCTGCACCGCCTGGATTCCGAAAACTGGTTCGGCCTGCTGACCGGGCTGAAGCTGTTCACGCGCGGCATCGACCGCCTGTTTGGCAGCGCGGGCCGCATCACCGCGCTGCTGGAGACCTATTCCCTGCAGCGCTACATTGCCTGGATGCTGATCGCCACTCTGGTGGTGGCTGCCTCGCCGTTCTTGTCGGGCGATGCGCCGGGCACCGGTTCGCGCACGCTGCTTCCCGTCAGCCTGCCGGCGCTGGTGCTCTGGGGTCTGCTGCTGATGGCGTGTGCATGGCTGGCCTTGCGCCACCATGACCGCTTCCAGTCAGTCGTCGTGGCCGGGGTGATCGGGCTGGTCACTTCCCTGACCTTCGTCAGCCTGTCGGCGCCCGACCTGGCGCTCACGCAGCTCACCGTGGAAGTGGTCGCTACCGTGCTGCTGCTCATGGGCCTGGCGCTGCTGCCCCGGCAAACGCCGCGCGAATCCACCAGGGCCCGCCGGCTGCGCGATGGCGTTCTGGCGCTGGGCGGCGGCTCGGGCATGGCCTGGCTGGCCTGGGTGATGCTGACGCGCGACCATGACTCGATTGCCTGGTATTTCCTGAACAACTCGGCGGTGGCCGGCGGCGGCACGAATGTGGTCAACGTGATCCTGGTGGACTTCCGGGGTTATGACACCTTTGGCGAAATCACCGTACTGGCGATTGCCGCCGTCGGCGTGCTGGCGCTAATGGACGGCATGCGCACACGCCGCCCGGTGACGGACGGCAGCGGCCTGCCCTGGACTTTTGCCCATCAGCCGTTGATGCTGCGCGTGGCGGCGCGCATAGTGCTTCCACTGGCGCTGGTGGTCACGCTTTATATCTTCATGCGCGGCCACAACCAGCCGGGCGGCGGCTTCATTGCCGGGCTGATCACCGCAGTAGCGCTGGTGCTTCAGTACATGGCCAGGGGCCAGTCGCGTGCCGAGGCGCTGCTGGGGGCGGATGGCGGAGGCCGCTTCGTGCGCTGGATCGGCCTGGGGCTGGGCATTGCCGGGCTGACGGGCATCGGCGCTTTCGCGCTGGGCCAGCCTTTCCTGACCAGTGCCCACGGCCATCCTTTCGTGCCGCTGCTGGGCGAGTTGCCGCTGGCTACAGCCGCGCTGTTCGACCTGGGCGTGTACATCACTGTGGTCGGCGCCACGCTGCTGACGCTGTCCACCCTGGGCACCGTGTCCCGCGAAACCGGTGCGGCCCCGTTGCCAAGCCCCAACAAAGGAGTTCAACCATGAGTCTCGAATTCCTGGTGGCCAGCGGCATTGGCGCTGTCACCGCCACCGGCATTTACCTTGTCCTGCGCGGACGCACCTGGCCTGTGGTGCTAGGCATGAGCCTGCTGGGTTATGCCGTCAATGTGTTCATCTTTGCCATGGGCCGACTCTGGCAGGATGCGGCGCCCATCCTGACCGCCACCGGCCGCGTTGCCGACCCGCTGCCGCAGGCGCTGGTGCTCACGGCCATCGTGATCGGCTTTGCCACCACCGGCTTTGTGATTGAACTGGCACTGCGCAGCCGCCATGAATCGGACAGCGACCATGTGGATGGGCATGAGCCCGGCCACCGCCCAGGCCATGCCCGGGACGATACGGCATGAATTACTCGACTGACCTTCTGAACGTATTTTTTTCCACGCACCTGCCGGTGTTGCCGGTGCTGCTGCCGATGTTTACCGCAGTCGCCCTGCTCCTCATGGGCGACGAGGGCGGCGAGGCCAGCCACGGCGGCAAGTTACAGCAACGCAGGCGGCTGCTCAGCTTTGCCTCAGTGGTGCTGGGCGCCGTGCTGGCCTGGCGACTCATGACCGAGGCCTCTTCAGGCGTCCTGAACATTTACCCCCTGGGCGGCTGGCCCGCGCCCTTTGGCATCGTGCTGGTCATCGACCGACTGAGCGCCATGATGCTGGCCTTGACCTGGACCATTGCCGTCCCTGTGCTCTGGTATGCCGCCGGCGGCTGGGATGCGCGCGGACGGCACTTTCACACCCTGTTCCACTTTCTGCTCATGGGCCTGTCGGGTGCCTTCGTGACCGGCGACCTGTTCAACCTGTTCGTATTTTTTGAAGTGCTGCTGATCGCGTCGTATGTGCTGCTGGTGCATGGCCAGGGCCGCGAGCGCTTCAGGGCTGGCGTTCACTATGTCGTGCTGAACCTGGTGGCCTCGGCACTGTTTCTGGTGGGTCTGGCCATTATTTACGGCGTGGCGGGCACGCTCAACATGGCGGATCTGGCGCTGCGCGTTGCCCGGCTCGGCCCTGAAGAGGCCGCGCTGTTCAAGTCTGGCGCCATGGTGCTGCTGGTGGTGTTCGGCCTGAAGGCGGCCATCGTGCCGCTCTACCTGTGGCTGCCCAACACCTACGCCGCAGCCAGTGCGCCGGTCACCGCGATGTTTGCCATCATGACCAAGGTCGGCGTGTACAGCATCATTCGTGTGCATGGTGTGATTTTGGGCGAAGGCGCGGGACATGCCGCGCTGGCGGCCCAGTCCTGGCTACTGCCCGTGGCGCTAACAACGGTTGTGCTGGGCGTGTTGGGCGCGCTGGCCGCGCACAGCCTGGCGCGGCTGGTGGCTTACCTCGCGGTAGCCTCGGTCGGCACCATCCTGGCGGCGGTCGGGCTGTACACACCGGCCGCCCTGTCGGCAGCGCTCTACTACATGATGCACAGTACGCTGGTGGCGGCGGCGCTGTTCCTGCTGGTCGAACTGGTGGCCTCCCAGCGTGGCGATTCAGGTGACCGGCTGCAACCTGCGGCGCCTGTAGCCCAGCCCATTTTGCTGGGAATGATGACGCTGCTGGGCGCCGCCTCCGTGGCCGGCCTGCCGCCGCTGCCCGGCTTTCTGGGCAAGCTCATGATTCTTGAAAGCTCGTCCTTGACGCCCGCCCATGCGTGGGTATGGAGCGTGGTGCTGGTGACCAGCGTCATGACGATGGTCGGCCTGGCGCGCGCAGGCTCCATTCTTTTCTGGAACGTCCTGCCCGAACGGCCAACTGGCACGGTGTCGATTCGCGCCGGCACCAGTTTGCGCCTGACACGCGCCACGCTGGGCCTGCTCGGTTTGAGCCTGCTGCTGGCCGTGGCGGCCTCGCCGCTCAAGCGCTACACCGATGCGGCGGCGCTTCAACTGACTGACCGGGCCGCCTATGCGCAAGCCGTGCTGGGCCGTGTAGGCGGGACTGCTGCCGACACGGCCCGACCTTACAAGGCTGGCGCAGGCGAAGTGGTGTTGCCTGCGCAGAAAGAAAAGCTATGAACAAGACAGAAAAGTCACGCTGGTTCGGACACCCCTGGCTGTCAATAATCCTGGCTGTCAGCTGGCTGTTGCTGCAACACACGCTGGCACCCTTTCACCTGATTTCGGCGGTCCTGATCGGCCTGGCCGTGCCGCGCCTGCTGCACGGTTTCTTGCCCATCTCCGAGCCCATGCGCTTGTTGCCGGCCGTGCGGCTGCTGGGGGTCGTGCTGTGGGACATCGTGGTGTCCAACATCACGGTGGCGCGGCTGGTGCTGGGTCCGATATCGCGGCTGCAGCCCGCCTGGATCACGGTGCCGCTGGCGCTCAGCCACCCCACCGCCATTTCGCTGCTCGCCAGCATCATCACCACCACGCCTGGCACGGTGTCGTGCACCATCGACGAAAAGAGTTGCTCTATTCTGGTTCACGCACTGAACTGCACCGATCCCGCGCAGATGGTGGCCGACATCCAGACGCGCTACGAGCGCCCGCTGCTGGCGATCTTTGAATGCCCGCCGCAGAACACAGGCAAAACATACAACACAAAGCAAACCGCGAAAAAAGGAGAAGGCCCATGAACATCAACCTCCTGGCGCTGGCGCTCGACATTGCCACGGGCGCGGTGTCGCTGGCCCTGCTGCTGTGCGCCTGGCGCCTGGTGCGCGGCCCCCATGTCGTCGATCGTGTGCTGGCCATTGACACGCTTTACATCAACGCCGTGGCGCTGGTGGTGTTGCTGGGCATCCGCCTGCACACCGCGCTGCTCTTCGAGGCGGCACTGATTATGGCGATGCTGGGTTTCGTCTCCACTGTGGCGCTGGCACGTTACCTGACACGCGGCGACGTCATCGAATGAAACAAAAGGAATGACCATGGCGCTTCATCCTGTTATCGAAGGGCTGGCCGCAGTCTTGCTGCTGGTAGGCGCTTTTTTCCTGCTGGTGGGTGCGATTGGCCTGGTGCGTCTGCCCGACTTTTTCATGCGCCTGCATGCCCCAACCAAGGCTTCGACTCTGGGCATCGGTGGCCTGCTGCTGGCCAGCATGCTGCTGGCCGCCGACCAGGGACGCGCCGGTTTTGCGGAACTGTTGATCACCCTGTTCGTGTTTGTGACCGCCCCGGTCTCGGCGAACATGATGGCGCAGGCGGCGCTGCACCTGCTCGTTCCCGGCAAGGTGCTTCCCCCCGATGACGCCGTGCCCGGGCGCCAGTCTTCCTGAGCCCGTAATGACGTCTACCCACCTTGTGGCCAGACCTTCTTTGACCATCTCCCTCGGTCTGCAGCGCCGCCCACCTCTGCCCTGCCACTGACCCGACCAAATTTTCAAGCCAATTGAGCTCCATGCGTCTATCCGGCATGCGAAAAATGCTATTTTTTTAATAGCGAAGACAAACGAAGATTTTTAGCATCAACACTGGCCATGCCTGGCTTGGTCAGCGAAAAAACCATGGCTGTTGACTTTCAAATAGCTAATCGATATAATTAGTGACTTTCTTACTACCCAAAACATAGGTAGTTCCGCTTTTACAAAGCTACACCCCGGCAAGGTATTGCGGATTTTGTCGTGCCGACAAGATCTTTTGCCTTCCTGCCCGCGCCGTGCACCGCACAGCGCCTGCGTTATTCAAAAGTCCTCTGTCCAGACCTCTTTTGCTGAAACGCACTCCATGGCATGCCATGAAAGCCAACAGGTCACAGCGATGTGTCCTTCCGCCTTTTCCGGCCCTCCGGTGTTCGTTGTGCCACCGGCGTGGCTACCCGATCTTGGAAAAATTCAGGAGTCTCTTGCATGGCAATCCTGCAGGCAAGTTGATTATTCCCTTCACCCCACAACAGAAAGTCCACCCGCATGGCCAAACAAATCATCATCGACCATGTGTTCAAGGTTTTCGGCGACGAACCGCAAGCCGCCCTTGAACTCGTCAACCAAGGCTGCACCAAGGAAGAAATCCTGGCCCGCACCGGCGCCACGATCGGCGTTTTCGACGCCAGCCTGACCATCGAGGCGGGCGAGATCTTCGTCGTCATGGGCCTGTCGGGTTCAGGCAAGTCCACACTGGTGCGCCTGCTCAACCTGCTGATCGAACCCACCGCCGGCCGCATCCTGATCGATGGCGCCGACATCGGCAACCTGACCGACAAACAGCTGCGTGCCCTGCGACGCAAGGACATCAGCATGGTGTTCCAGTCGTTCGCACTGATGCCGCACATGACGGTGCGGGACAACACCGCGCTGGGCCTGGAACTGGCCGGCGTGAACCGCGCCGAGCGCCATGCGGCAGCCGACCAGGCCCTCGACCAGGTCGGTCTGGCCGGCTGGGGTTCCAGCTACCCCGACGAACTGTCGGGCGGCATGCAGCAGCGCGTGGGCCTGGCCCGCGCGCTGGCCTCGGACCCGTCCATCTTGCTGATGGACGAGGCGTTTTCAGCGCTGGACCCGATCATCCGCACCGAAATGCAGTCCGAGCTGCTGCGCCTGCAGCAGGTCAAGCGCCGCACCATCGTCTTCATCTCGCACGACCTGGACGAGGCCATGCGCATCGGTGACCGCATTGCCATCATGAAGGATGGCCACGTGGTGCAGGTCGGCACGCCGGACGAGATTTTGCGCAACCCGGCTGACGCCTATGTGCGCAGCTTCACCCACGGGGTCGATGCCGCGGCCGTCTTCAAAGCCGCCGACATTGCCCGAAGGTCCCAGATCGTGGTCGCCGAACACGCCAACAGCGGCTCGCGTGCCGCGCTCAAGATGCTGGAAGACCGGGACCGGGAATACGCCTATGTGGTCAGCCCCAAGGATCAGTACCTTGGCGTCGTCTCGGCAGATTCGCTGCGCAAGGCGCTGCATGGCCATGTCGGACCGCTGGGCCTGGCGCACGCCTTCCTGCCTGACGTGCTGCCGATAGCAGCTGACGATTCGGTCAACGGCCTGTATGGCCAGGTCGCGCAGTGCCCTTACCCCGTGCCGGTGACAGCGCCTGACGGGAAGTTCCGAGGCGCCATCAGCAAAACCACGCTGCTGAAATTCCTTGACCGCGACACCCCTTCCGTGCCCGCACAGTGATCCTGAAAGAATGCCCATGAACGAAACCAACACCTCCAGCACCCTGACCGCCATCAATGACAGAGCGCCTGCAACGGCAGCCGCACCGCCGCAACTCGACCCTTGGGGCATGCCGATAGAGTCCACTGCCGCCATTGACAGCGGCAGTTCGGCGCCGGCACAGTTCGATGCCTGGGGGATGCCGGTCGAAGGCGCGCCGGCCGCCGCCCCTGCAGACGCATGGCAAACCGCCACGCAACCGACAGAAACCGTCAGCGGTGCCAGCGACTGGCTTGATGCGCCCGCGATGGACGCCGAGGCCGTCACCGGCTTTCAGATCCAGCAACTGTGGGACGGCTCATTGCCCGTTGAGAGCTGGATCAATCAGGGGCTGGAGTGGGTGGTGGACAACTTCCGCCCCTTTTTCCAGGCCGTGCGCGGGCCGATTGACAGCACCCTGACCGGCGTTGAAGGCTTGCTGCAAAGCGTGCCGTCGTTGGCAATGATTGCCTTCATCGGCCTGCTGGCCTGGCAGTTCACGGGCCGCGCGCTGGCCATTGGTGCCGTCGTGTCGCTGCTGCTGGTGGCAATGCTGGGCATCTGGCCCGAAGCCATGGTGACGCTGTCGCTGGTGCTAACTTCGCTGGCGTTTTGCCTGGTGGTGGGCCTGCCGGCAGGCATTTTGCTGGCCAGCAGCGACCGCGCCATGCGCCTGACACGCCCGCTGCTGGACGCGATGCAGACCACGCCCGCCTTTGTCTACCTGGTGCCGGTGGTGATGCTGTTCGGCATTGGCAACGTTCCTGGCGTGATTGTCACCATCATCTTTGCGCTGCCGCCGCTGATTCGGTTGACCAACCTGGGCATTCGCCAGGTACGGCCTGACCTGATCGAGGCCGCCCGCGCCTATGGCGCCTCGCCGCTGCAGATGCTGCTCAAGGTACAGCTGCCGCTGGCCATGCCGTCCATCATGGCCGGTGTCAACCAGACGCTGATGCTGTCGCTGTCCATGGTGGTGATCGCCTCGATGATCGCCGTGGGCGGCTTGGGCCAGATGGTGCTGCGCGGCATTGGCCGGCTCGACATGGGCCTGGCCACCGTCGGCGGGCTGGGGATCGTGCTGCTGGCCATCACGCTGGACCGCATCACCCAGTCCCTGGGCCAACCACGCCGGGGTGTGCGCCACTGGTGGCAAACCGGCCCGGCCGGCCTGGTCTGGGCATTGCTCAAATCCAGTCAGCCAGCGCCAGCCTCAATCACGCCTGTTGCCCAGTAACCGTTCCCCTGTCTCCACCGCCATTTTCTTTAACCCTTGAAAAGGATTCTTCCTGATGATGAACACTCGCAACTTCACGCACACCCTGATTGCCGGCGGCCTGCTGGCCTTCGGACTGGCTGGCCATGCCGCCGCCGACCTGCCCGGAAAGGGCGTCAAGGTTCAACCGCTGCAAAGCGCGATTGCCGAAGAAACCTTCCAGACCCTGCTGGTCAGCCGCGGGCTGGAAAAACTGGGTTTTGATGTGCAGCCGATCAAGGAGATCGAAGCGGCCACTGGCCACGTTGCCATTTCCAACGGCGACGCCACCTTTTTGGCCGACCACTGGGACCCGCTGCATGCCGACTTCTACAAGAACGGCGGCGGCGACACCAAGCTGTTTCGCAGGGGCGTGTACTCCAGCAATGCCGCGCAGGGCTACCTGATCGACAAAAAGACCGCTGAAAAATACAACATCACCCACATCGACCAGCTCAAAGACCCCAAGCTGGCCAAGCTGTTTGATTCCACAGGCGACGGCAAGGCCGACCTGACCGGCTGCAACCCAGGCTGGGGATGCGAAGCCGTGATCGAGCACCAGCTCACCGCCTTTGGCTTGCGCGACAGCGTCTCCCATGCGCAGGGCACCTACTCGGCACTGATCGCCGACACCATCACGCGCTTCCAAAAAGGCCTGCCGGTTCTGTACTACACCTGGACCCCGTACTGGGTAAGCGGCGTGCTGCGTCCTGGCAAGGATGTGGTCTGGCTCGAAGTACCGTACTCGTCCCTGCCCGGCGAGCAATCCAAGCTCGACACCAAGTTGCCCAATGGCAAGAACTACGGCTTCACGCTGAACACCCAGCGCATTGTGGCCAACAAGACCTTCACCGACCAGAACCCGTCGGCCGCCAGGCTGTTTGAAGTGATGCGCCTGCCCGTCGGCGACATCAACGCACAGAACCAGCGCATGAAGAACGGCGAAAACACGCAGGCAGACATTGCCCGCCACACCGATGCCTGGATCAAAGGCCACCAAAAGACCTTTGACAGCTGGATTGCACAAGCCATGGCTGTTGCTAAAAAGTAAGTCAAATCAGCCTGATTGGCTACTGGTCTCAAACTTTTCTTCCCTGTCATTCCCGCGAAGGCGGGAATCCAGTGCTCGATGTCTCAGGTATGCATCTGATCAAGCAAATTAGCCTCTAGCGCCCATCCACATTGCACAAGCAGCTATGCAATCAATAGCGCTGGTGCGATGTGGGAATGGGCCGGGCGCGGGCAGTGACTTCCACCACGGGACAACCTGTCCGCCCTCACTTCACTCAAAAAGGAACCCGTCCAACAGATGATGATCAACACCCGCAACTTCACCCGAACCCTGCTCGCAGCAGGCCTGCTGACCCTGGGCCTGGCAGCACCTGCCGCCGCCGACCTGCCCGGCAAAGGCGTCAAGGTACGGCCGCTGCAAAGCGCGCTGACCGAGGAAACCTTCCAGACCCTGCTGGTCAGCCGTGCCCTGCAAAAACTCGGCTACGACGTCAGCCCGATCAAGGAAGTCGAATACCCCACGGCCCACATTGCCGTGGCCAACGGCGACGCCACATTGATGGCCAACCACTGGAATCCGCACCACGCCGAGTTCTACAAGAACGCCGGCGCCGATGCCAAGATGTCGCGCAAGGGCGTTTACTCGGCCGGTGCGGTCCAGGGCTACATGATTGACAAGAAAACTGCCGACCAGTACAAGATCACCAGCATCGGCCAGCTCGCGGACCCGAAACTGGCCAAGCTGTTTGACATCACTGGCGACGGCAAGGCCAACCTGGTGGGCCCCAGTGCCGGCTGGGGCGGTGAAGCCGTCGTCGAGCATCAGCTCACCACCTTCAAGCTGCGCGGCACCGTGACCAACACGCAGGGCAACTACCCCGCGCTGATCGCTGACACCGTGGCCCGCTTCAAGGCCGGCAAGCCTGTGCTGTACTACGCGTGGACGCCATACTGGCTGAGCAATGTGCTGCGCCCTGGCCAGGAATCAGTGTGGCTGGAAGTGCCGTTTTCGGCCATGCCTGGCGTACAGGCTGGCATGGACACCAAGCAGGCCAATGGCAAGAACTACGGCTTTCCGCTGAACAACGAGTACATCGTGGCCAACAAGGTGTTTGTCGAAAAAAACCCGGCGGCGGCCAAGCTGTTTGAAGTCATGGTGCTGCCGATTGGCGACATCAGCTCGCAAAACAGGCGCCTGAATGATGGCGAGAACAAGCAGCGAGACATCGAACGCCATACCGATGGCTGGATCAAGGGGCACCAGAAAACCTTTGACGGCTGGATCGCACAGGCCATGGCTGCTGCCAAATAAGCATTAATAATGCCTTCTGCGCAAGCAGGACGGGCGCTGTCAGCTATTTAAACCATAGTGGCAGCGCTTTTTTCATGGCGGCTTCAAATTTTGTTAAGCAGCGCCACCCTTCCCTGGCTTTTGGCCAATGGGCACCGCGCATCCCGCAGCCGGTTCAGCCGGGCCAGGCCTGACGTTCTGACAGCGCGGCTTCACGCAGGCACTCCAGGTCCGGCTCGTACAGGCCGGCATGCTTGGCCCGCTGGATCGCATCCCGGGACAGATGATCAAGCATCGCGTTGAATGCCGTGTGGTTCAGCCGCCTGAGGGAGGCCAACGCGTGCTGCAGCGCCACGCCCACATCCACCGCCAGCGCGCCATGCCGGGCCAGCGGATCAAACACATCGGTCAACATGCCGGCCTCGTGCAAATTCGGCGCGGACACACGGTCGAACTCGGGATGGTCTGCCTGGGAAGCATCGGATTCCATGCACTTGATTTGCGCCCGTTGTTCATCAACCCAGTAGATCATCGTCCTGACGGCGGTTGCCAGCACTTCAATCGCCGTGCCGGGGTCATTCACCGCCGGCGACAAGGCGCGCGCAGCAATCTCGCCCATCACCCGCAGCCCAAAACGCGGGTCGTGGTCGAAGGTTCTTGCCGCACCAATCAACACGGCGTCAGCCAATGCCTTGCAGTCTTTCTGGTCAAGCAATCGCGTGCTGCTGGCAATCACCATTGAGGTCTCGACAAAGTCCCCCGGCTGGACATGCAGGTGAATCATGGCGTCGGTGCGCTTCGCGCATTCCTGCAAGATATCCATCGACACATGCTGCACAAAACCCGTGGCCGGCGCACGCAGGGTGTGCTCGCCACGGGCGTCTTCGGTTTGCTTCAGGCCGCCCATGAAAGGCTTTTTCAGGCGCTGCGCCATCGCCTTGGTGGTGGCCGATTCGACCCGGCTGATGGTTTCGCCCAGGCGCCCCAGCACCGACAGATAGTCCAGCCAGCGCAACAGCACGACCACCACCACCAGCAAGACGAGAAGCGTGAAACCAAACAGCACCAAGCGCCCACCGCCGCCATAAATCTGGGCATTGAGCCCGACCAGCGCGATCACGCTGTATAAAAAAGCCCCTACAAACGTGGCCAGCGCATTCTGGATGGTGTTGTCTTCGATCAACAGCTGGGACGCACGCGGCGTGGCCGTGCTGGCCACGGCCGAAAACGAGGCCACCATGGTGCTGGCAGAAAAAACTGACACGGTCAGCATGCTGGTGGCCAAAATGTTGAGCAGGCTGCCAATGGAGTCAGACCCCAGCTTGAACGCAATGTCTTCGGGAATGAGCGGCCCGAGGACCTTTGCCAGCGTCACCGCCAGCAACGCCACCAGCGAAAACAGCGCGCACCGCACCCAGGTTTTGTGCAGCAGCCGCTGCAGCAGATAGAGAAGCTTTTCCGACATGCAGGAAGTATCGCCCGGAGCGCCTACCGACCGGTCATGCTGGCCGGATCAACCCAGGCATCGAACTGCATGGCCGTAACGTGGCCCGAGGCCAGCGCCGCCTCGCGCAGGCTGGTGCCTTCCTTGTGCGCCTTCTTGGCAATGAACGCCGCCTTGTCATAGCCGATGTGCGGGTTCAGCGCAGTCACCAGCATCAGTGAGCGGCTCACCAGTTCGGCGATGCGCTCGCGGTTTGGCTCGATGCCAATGGCGCAGTGGTCGTTGAAGCTCACCATGCCATCGGCCAGCAGACGAACGCTTTGCAAAAAGTTGTACGCAATCATGGGCCGGAACACGTTCAGCTCGAAGTTGCCGGACGCACCACCAAAGTTGATCGCCACATCGTTGCCGAACACCTGCGCGGCCAGCATGGTCAGCGCTTCGCTTTGCGTCGGGTTGACCTTTCCCGGCATGATCGACGAGCCGGGCTCGTTCTCCGGAATGCTGAGTTCGCCAATGCCGCTGCGCGGGCCGCTGGCCAGCCAGCGTACGTCGTTGGCGATTTTCATGAGGCTGGCGGCCAGGGTTTTGAGCGCGCCGTGGGCATGCACCAGCGCGTCGCACGACGCCAGCGCCTCGAACTTGTTTGGCGCGGTGATGAAAGGCAGGCCGGTCAGCAGCGCCAGTTCGGCCGCAACCTGTTCGGCATAGCCTTTCGGTGCATTCAGCCCGGTGCCGACTGCCGTGCCGCCCAGCGCCAGTTCATACAAGTGCGGCAGCGCATCGCGCACATGCTTTTCGCCGTGCGCCAGTTGGGTCACGTAGCCCGAGAATTCCTGGCCCAGGCTCAAGGGCGTAGCGTCCTGCAAATGCGTGCGGCCGATTTTCACGATGCCATCAAAGTCGAGCGCCTTTTGCGCCAGCGTGCTGCGCAACTTTTCCAGCGCCGGCAGCAGCCGGTTCGTGATGCCGATGACCGCCGACACATGCATCGCCGTGGGAAACACGTCATTCGACGACTGGCTGCGGTTCACATCGTCATTCGGATGGATGAGCCGCCCATCGCCGCGTTCGCCACCCAGCAATTCGCTGGCGCGGTTGGCCAGCACTTCATTCATGTTCATATTGGTCTGCGTGCCCGAACCGGTTTGCCAGACCACCAGCGGAAACTCGTCCGGATGCCGGCCAGCGATGACTTCATCGGCCGCGTCCACGATGGCCCGGGTTTTTTTCTCGTCCTGCAGGCCCAGCGCCTGGTTGACCAAGGCCGATGAGCGCTTGACCTTGGCCAGCGCCCGGATCAGCTCGACCGGCTGGCGTTCGCCGGAAATATCGAAATTTTTCAAGGAACGCTGGGTTTGCGCGCCCCAGAGACGGTCGGCAGGAACGTCGATCTGGCCGAAAGTGTCGCGTTCGGTGCGGGTGGTGGCAGCTGTACTCATGGTGTAAGGCCTGACCTGTCAAAATGGAGGGTGATGTTTCAGCATAGCCGCGAATCAAAGTAATCAAAAGCAAACCCCGTCAGCGGGCGTTGCCTCGATCCACTCCACCTACCCAAGCCCATGACCACTATCAAACAAGCCGACCTCATCGAATCCGTGGCCGCTGCCCTGCAGTTCATCAGCTACTACCACCCCGCCGACTACATTGCCCACCTGGCGCGCGCCTATGAACGCGAGCAAAGCCCCGCCGCCAAAGACGCCATCGCGCAAATTCTGACCAACAGCAAGATGAGCGCCACCGGCCACCGGCCGATCTGCCAGGACACCGGCATCGTCAACGTGTTCCTCAAGGTCGGCATGGACGTTCGCTGGGACGGCTTCACCGGCAGCCTGGACGACGCCATCAACGAAGGCGTGCGCCAAGGCTACAACCATCCCGACAACACGCTGCGCGCCAGCGTCGTGGCCGATCCGCAGTTCGACCGCAAGAACACCAAGGACAACACGCCAGCCGTGATCTTCACCGAAATCGTTCCCGGCAACACGGTCGAAGTCACGGTTGCGGCCAAGGGCGGCGGCTCCGAAAACAAAAGCAAGATGGCCATGCTCAACCCCGGGGACTCGGTGGTTGACTGGGTCTTGAAGACCGTGCCGACCATGGGTGCCGGCTGGTGCCCGCCCGGCATGCTGGGCATCGGCATCGGCGGCACCGCCGAGAAAGCCGTGCTGATGGCCAAGGAAAGCCTGATGGACGACCTGGACATGTACGAATTGCAGGCCAAGGCTGCCAGCGCCAAGACCGGCGGCGAAGCGCTGACCAAGGTCGAGGCATTACGCCTGGAACTGTTCGACAAGGTCAACGCACTGGGCATCGGCGCGCAGGGCCTGGGCGGCCTGACCACCGTGCTCGACGTGAAGATCAAGCTGTACCCGACGCACGCGGCCAGCAAGCCGGTCGCGATGATTCCGAACTGCGCCGCCACGCGCCACGCGCATTTCGTGATGGACGGCAGCGGCCCGGTGTACCTGACCCCGCCGTCGCTGGACACCTGGCCTGACGTCAACTGGACGCCTGACTACCAAAAGAGCAAGAAGGTCAATCTGAACACGCTGACGAAAGAAGAGGTCGCCAGCTGGAATCCGGGCGAGACGCTGCTGCTCAACGGCAAGATGCTGACCGGCCGCGACGCCGCGCACAAGCGCATTGCCGACATGCTGGCCAGGGGTGAAAAGCTGCCGGTCGATTTCACCAACCGCGTGATTTACTACGTTGGCCCGGTCGATCCGGTCAAGGGCGAAGCGGTGGGCCCGGCCGGTCCGACGACGGCGACGCGCATGGACGGCTTCACCGAAATGATGCTGGCGCAGACCGGCCTGATCTCGATGGTCGGCAAGGCCGAACGCGGCCCGGTCGCCATCGAAGCCATCAAAAAGCACAAAAGCGCTTACCTGATGGCCGTGGGCGGCGCGGCCTACTTGGTGTCCAAGGCCATCAAGCATGCCGAAGTTGTCGGTTTTGCCGATCTGGGCATGGAAGCGATCTACGAATTCGACGTGGTCGACATGCCGGTGACCGTGGCGGTCGATTCGGGCGGCACCAGCGCGCACATCACCGGCCCTGCAGAGTGGCAAAAACGCATTGCCATGAACGAGTTCAAGGACATTGCCGTTACCAGCGTTTGAACCGCGCCGAAATGCGTGAGGCGTCCCCTTCAGGCAAGGGCCGCGGATCTGTCTTGGCCAGTCCGCAGGCGCAGCGGCCCCCTCGGGGGGCAGAGAGCTGCACGCAGTGAGTGAACGTGGGGGCCAATCCATCGGCGTATTCGACAGCGGCATTGGCGGCCTGAGCGTGCTGAAGGCGCTGCGTGCCGACATGCCGCACGAGAACTTTATCTACATCGCCGACAGCGGCCATGCGCCCTACGGCGAGCGCGACACGGCGCATGTGCTCGCCCGTTCCCGCGCCATCGCTCAATATTTGGTCAGCCACAACGTCAAGGCGCTGGTGATAGCCTGCAACACGGCCACGGCAGCCGCCATCCACTTATTGCGTTCCGAGTATCCCGGGCTGGCGCTGATCGGCGTCGAGCCGGCGCTGAAGCCGGCCGTGGCGCTCAGCAGCACCGGGCGTATCGGCGTTTTTGCGACCCGGAGCACGCTTTGCAGCGCCAAGTTCCAGGCGCTGCTGGCGTCGCAAGCCGCCAACATGACATTCGTCCTGCAGCCTTGTGATGGACTGGCGCACGCCATCGAGCGCAGCGCGCCAACTGGCGACACAGCGGAAACCATAGCACTCTGCGCCCGCCACATCAGCGCAGCAGGGCTTTTTGGCACTGAAAATGACCAGATCGACACGCTGGTGCTGGGTTGCACGCACTACCCGCTGGCCAGCGAGCAGTTGCGCGCCCTGCTCGGCCCCGGCGTGCGTCTGCTCGACAACGGCGAAGCAGTCGCCCGGCAGACACGGCGGCGTCTGCCCGCTTGCTTGAGGGCGGCGAATGCGCCACCGGGCCGGGTCAGCCTGTTCACGACCGGCGATCCACAGCCCCTGCAGTCAGCCGCCCGGCGCTGGCTGAATCTCTCGGCGTCTGTCGATTTGCTATCTATTTAATAGCTGTTAGTGCATGCCGGATATGCGCAAACGGCTTTTTCAGGCTAAGGTTTGAGCGGCAACGCTGCATTCACCACCGGCATCGCCTCGCCCGGCTCCTTCCACCCTCCACCCAGCGTCTTGTACAGCGTGACCTGGCTTTGCAGTTGCGCCAGCCGGGTCTGCACCACGGCTTGCTGCGCCGTGAACAGCGAGCGCTGCGCGTCGAGCAGGTCGAGCTGGCTGGCAATGCCGTTCTGGTAGCGCAGGTTGGACAGCTTGTAGCGAACGCCTTCGGCATTGGCCTGCGCCTGCTGCGCACGCAACTGCTCGCCCAGCGTGGCGCGGCCGGCCAGCGCATCGGCGACTTCGCGGAACGCCGTCTGGATGGATTTTTCGTACTGCGCCACGGCAATGTCACGCTGCACCTTGGCCGACTTCAGACCGGCGCGGTTGCGGCCGGCGTCAAAAATCGGCAGGAACAGCTGGGGCGCCAGCGTCCAGCCAAAGCTGCCGCTCTTGAACAGGTCCCCCAAGTGTGAACTGGCGCTGCCAGCGCTGGCAGTCAGCGAAATTTTCGGGAAAAACGCTGCCCGCGCCGCGCCGATGTTGGCGTTGGACGCCAACAGCAACTGCTCGGCCTGGCGCACGTCGGGGCGTCGCGTCAGCAGGTCCGACGGCAAGCCCGCCGGTATGTCAACCATCACCGGCATGTCGGCCAGGCCCTTGCCTGCTGGCAAAGCCACAGCCAGCTCGCCAGTGGCCGGCTGGCCCAGCAGCAGGACCAGCGCGTTCTGGCCCTGCGCGCGCTGGCGCGTCAGCTGCGCCAGCGAGACGCGCGCCGCCTCGATCAGCGACTCGGACTGGCGAACGTCGAGCTCCGAACTCACGCCATTGTCAAAGCGCAGCTGGCTCAGGCGAAACGAGTCCTCGCGCGTGGCCAGCGTCTGCCGCGTGATGCCGATCAGCTCTTCATCGGCCAGCAGGCTGAGGTAGGTGTTGGCGACGGCCGCGACCAGGCTGATCTGCGCGGACTTGTGCCCTTCCTCGGTGGCCAGGTACTGGCCCAGCGCGGCTTCTTTCAGGCTGGCGACACGGCCGAAAAAGTCGAATTCGTAGGACGTCATCGCCAGGCCCGCGGTGTAGACGCTGGTGATGCGTTCGTTCGCCGCAGGCTGGCGCGAACCGGTGGCGACAGCGCCAATCGTCGGAAACTGGTCGGCCCGGCGAATCTGGAACTGCGCCCTGGCCTGCGCGATGTTGAGCACCGCCACGCGCAGGTCGCGGTTGTTGCGCAGTGCCGCGTCGATCAGCTGGCGCAGCCGGGCATCGCTGAAAAATCCCTGCCATTCGATGTCGGCAGCGGCCATGCCGTTGCTGGTCGTTGCGGACGCAGCGGCGGTAGCGCCCAGCGCGGGCCAGTCGGTGGCGATGGGCGCGGCCGGACGCTCGTAGGTCGGAATCATCGAGCAGCCGGCCAGCAGCACCGCAGCGCTCACGGCAAGGCGTTGGAAAATTTTGGTCTTAGTCATGTGCTGGCTTTCCTTCTTGTCCGCCCACGCCTGCCACCTTGGCATACTCGGCGTAGATTTGCTGCTGCCGTGCGCTGCCCTTGAAAAAGCCACGTACCACGACAAAGAACACCGGCACGAACAGCACCGCCAGCACCGTGCCGGTGATCATGCCGCCAATCACGCCAGTGCCGATGGCCCGCTGGCTGGCGGAACTTGCGCCGGTGGCAATCGCCAGGGGCAGCACGCCCAGCATGAAGGCCAGCGATGTCATGATGATGGGCCGGAACCGCAGGTGCGCGGCGGTCAGCGCCGCCTCGACCACGCCCTTGCCCTGCGCCTGCAGGTCCTTGGCGAATTCGATGATCAGAATCGCATTCTTCGCCGACAGGCCGATGATGGTGATCAGGCCCACCTGGAAATACACGTCATTGGCATACCCCCGGAACAAGGTCGCCAGCAGCACGCCCACCACGCCCAGCGGCACGACCAGGATCACCGCCAGCGGAATCGACCAGCTTTCATACAGCGCAGCCAGGCACAGGAACACCGCCAGGATGGCAAAGCCATAGAGGATCATGGCTTGAGAGCCGGCGAGCTTTTCCTCGCGCGACTGGCCACTCCATTCAAAGCCGAAGCCCTGCGGCAACTGGGCCGCCATCTTTTCCATCTCGGCCATGGCCGCGCCCGTGCTGTAGCCTGGCGCGGCGGCGCCGCTGATGCGCATCGCCGGATAGCCGTTGTAGCGAACCGTCTGCATCGGACCTTTGGCCCAGTGCGTGGTCGCAAAGGCGGACAGCGGAACCGACTCGCCCTTGCTGTTGCTGGCGTTGATCTGCAGCAGGTCGTCGGGCTGCATGCGGGCCGGCGCGTCAGCCTGCACCACGACGCGCTGCAAACGGCCCTGGTTCGGGAAGTCGTTCACATAGCTCGAACCGAGCGAGGTGGACAGTGCCGAGTTGATGGCCTCAAAGCTCACGCCCAGGGCGTTGGCCTTGTCACGGTCAATGTCGAGCTGCAGCTGCGGCGCGTCTTCCAGGCCATCGGGCCGCACCTGCGCAAGCACCGGGTTCTTGCCCGCCATGCCGAGCAGCTGGTTGCGCGCGGCCAGCAGCGCATCACCACCCGCGCCCGAGCGGTCCTGCAGCCGAAAGGTAAAGCCGCTGGCCGAACCGAGTTCGGGAATCGGCGGCGGGCTGAGCGGGAACACGAACGCATCGCGAATCCGCGAGAATGCGCCAAACGCCCGTCCGGCCAGCGCATCGGCCTGCTGGCTGGCGTCCTTGCGCTCGGACCAGTCCTTGAGCGTGACGAAAGCCAGGCCGGCATTCTGGCCCTGACCGGAGAAGCTGAAACCCAGCACGCCGACCATGCCCTCGACCTCGGGCTGCTTGAGCATGAAGCCTTCGACCTGCTCCATCACGGCGCGGGTGCGCTCCAGCGTGGCGCCCGGCGGCAGTTGCACGTTGACCAGCAGCGTGCCCTGGTCTTCGGCAGGCAAGAAGGACGTCGGCAAACGCGTGTAGACCAGCGCCACCACGCCGATGATGGCCGCGTAGATGATCAGGTAGCGACCGGCGCGCTTCAAAAGACGCGCGACCAGGCTTTCATACCCCTTGGCGGTGCGCGAAAACCCCCGGTTGAACCAGCCGAAAAAACCGGTTTTTTCATGCTGATGGCCGGCTTCCACCGGCTTGAGCAGCGTGGCGCACAGTGCAGGCGTGAGCGACAGCGCCAGGAAGGCTGAAAAGCCGATCGACGCGATCATGACGGCGGAAAACTGGCGGTAGATATTGCCCACCGAGCCGGCAAAAAAGGCCAGCGGCACAAACACCGAGATCAGGACCACGGTGACGCCAATGATGGCGCCCGAGATCTGCCCCATAGCCTTGCGCGTGGCTTCCAGTGGCGGCAGGCCTTCCTCGCTCATGATGCGTTCGACATTCTCGACCACCACGATGGCATCATCGACCACGATGCCGATCACCAGCACCATGCCGAACATCGTCAGCACGTTGATGGAAAAGCCCAGCGCCAGCAGCGTGGCGAAGGTGCCCAGCAGGGCAATCGGCACGACGATGGTCGGGATGATGGTGTAGCGCCAGTTCTGCAGGAACAGGAACATCACCAAAAACACCAGCACCACCGCCTCGACCAGCGTCTCGGCCACTTGCTTGATGGAGATGCTGACAAAGCGCGAGCTGTCGTAGGGAATCGAATAGTTCACGCCCGGTGGAAAGTAGGGCTTGAGCTGCTCCATCTTGGCGCGCACCGCCTTGGCGGCATCGAGCGCATTGCCACCCACCGCCAGTTGCAGGCCGATGCCGGTGGCAGGCTTGCCGTTCAGCCGCGCCGAGGTGGCATAGGTCTGCGCGCCAAGCTCGATGCGGGCCACGTCCTTCAGGCGCACGGTCGAGCCGTTGGTGGTGGCCCGCAAGACGATGTCGCCGAACTGCTCGACGCTGGAGAGCTGGCCGTTGATCACGACGGTGGCGGCGATGCCCTGGCCGGCCACATTGGGCAGATCGCCAATCGTGCCGGAGGCGATCTGGGCATTCTGGGCGCGTATGGCACTGGTGACATCGGCCGATGACAGCGCAAAACCCGCCAGCTTGGCCGGGTCTATCCAGATGCGCATGGCGCGCTCGGTGCCAAACAGCTGCGCCTGACCGATACCGGTCAGGCGCTGAAGCTCGGGAATCACGTTGCGCGAGGCATAGTCACCCAGCGCCACCGGGTCGATCGCCGGGTTTGCGGACGACAGCATGGTGAACAGCAGGAAATTCGAGCGCGACTTGTCCACCCGAACGCCCTGCTGCGTCACCGCCTGCGGCAGGCGCGGCGCGGCGCGTGACAGGCGGTTTTGCACATCGACCTGTGCCAGGTCGGGGTTGGTGCCGGTCTCGAAGGTCAGCGTCAGCGTGCCACTGCCGTTGGCCTGGGAAACCGACTCCATGTAAATAAGGCCTGGCAAGCCGTTCATCTCGCGCTCGATCACGCTGAGCACACTGTCTTCGAGGGTCTTCGCAGAAGCGCCGGGGTAGCTGGCCGTCACCACGATGGAAGGCGGCGCCACTGGCGGATACTGGGCAATCGGCAGTTGCGTGACAGCCACGCTGCCCAGCACCAGAATGAACAGGGCTATCACCCACGCAAAGATGGGTCGGTCAATAAAAAACTTGGCCATGCGGTGTGCTCCTTACTTCGCGGCGTCGGACGCGGCAGAAGCCGAAGGCGCAGCGCCAGCAACCACCGGCGCCGCGGCGCCAGCGACAGGCGCGGAAGCGGTGCCGGCCGGCGACGAAGCAGCGCCTGCCGGTTGCCATGGCACGGTCTTGACCGGCGTACCGGGCGGCATCATCTGCAGCTTTTGAAAGCCATCGACCATCACCTGCTCACCGGCTTGCAGGCCGTCCAGCACCACCCATTGGGTGCCTTTGGACGAGCCGATCCTGATCGTTCGCGGCGTGACTTTTCCATCGCTGCCCACCACCATGACCGTGTCGCCTTGCGCCGTTCGCGTGACCGCCTGCTGCGGCAAGGTGATGGCATTGGTGGCCTGGGCCTGTTCGAGCCGCACGCGCACATACAGGCCGGGCAGCAATTGCCCGCGCGGATTGGGCACTTCGGCTCGCAAGGTGATCTGTCCGGTGGTGGAATCAACCGTCAGATCGGAAAACAGCAGCCGACCGGGCTGGGCGTACTCGCTGCCGTCCTCCAGCATGATGCGCACGCTGGCCGCCTCGGGGCCGCTGGCCCGCTTGAACTGGCCACTGGCCATGGCCGAGCGCAGTTTCATCACGTCGGAAGCCGACTGCGTGAAATTCACATACATCGGATTGATCTGCTGAATGACGGCCAGCTGCGTCGCCTCGCCCTGCCCGACCAGCGCACCTTCGGTCACCAGCGAGCGGCCAATGCGGCCTGAAATGGGCGCCTTCACCGAGGCGTAACCCAGCGTGATGCTGGCGGTCTGCACATTCGCCTTGCCCACGGCCACGTCGGCCGCCGCCTGCTTTTGCGCGGCGATGGCATTGGCATATTCCTGCTTGCTGATGGCGTTGGCTTCGACCAGCGGCTTGTAGCGCTCGGCCAGCGCCGTCGCCTGCGCCAGGTTGGCCTCGGCGCGTGCCTGTCCGGCACGCGCGCTGGCGGCCGCAGCAGCATACGGGGCAGCATCGATCGTGAACAGCGGCTGGCCCGCCTTCACGTCACTGCCTTCGCGGAACAGCCGCTTTTGCAGGATGCCTGCCGCCCGCGCCCGCACCTGCGCGATGCGCGAAGCTTCCAGACGGCCGGGCAATTCGGTGACCAGGCCCACATCGCCTGGCGTGACCGTTACCACCCCGACCTGGGGCGGTGGCCGCGCCGCGCTCGGAGCCGCAGCCGGTGCAGCGCCCTTGCCGCAGCCAGCCACAAACAATGCAAGAACAACAGCCATTACAAGCGACAGCTGACGCCCGAACCTGATGGGCAAAAAAGTACGGGCAATGCTGGGCATAGGCATATCTGTTCCTGGGGTTTTAGAAGAAAAGGCACAAAAAAATTGCGTGGTTCCGGCAGAGGCAAAACGAATCTGCCAAAAACCAAAAATCCAATGATAGGGGAGCAAGGGTTTACGATGCTATAGTTTACATACGTTTTTGAATGTATGTAAAACCAGACGTAATTGATCTCAGGAGATGTCCATGGCCCGCAGAACCAAAGAGGAAGCACGCGAAACGCGAAACAAACTGCTGGATTCAGCGGAAGGACTGTTTCAATCCCAAGGCGTCGCAAGCACCACGCTGCAGGACATTGCCCTTAACGCTGGAGCCACGCGCGGTGCCGTTTATTGGCATTTCAAGGACAAGGCCGACCTCTTTGACGCCATGATGGAGCGGGTCACGCTGCCCCTTGAAAGCTACTTCAGCCACGAACAGAGCCCGGAGGAAACAAACAGCGACTCCGGCACCCAGGCACTCACGAACACGAGAAGCGCAATCCTGAAAGCGCTCCATCAAATCGTGAACGACCCGCAGACACGCCGCGTCCTGGAGATTGCCACGCAAAAGGTGGAATACATGGAAGGCATCCGAAACATTCGCCTTCGGCACCTGACCGCCTGCAATGGTTTTTTATGCCGGGTTACCCAAGGGCTTGACACCGCCTCGCGACAGAAAAACCTCAAGCTGTCCGTGCCGAGTGCACTGGCTGCGCGAGGGTTGCACGCGCTGATTGACGGGTTGATACAAAACTGGCTGCTCGACCCACAAGCCTTCGACCTGCAGGAAGCCGGTGAAAGCACGATGGACATTTACTTCAAAGGCCTTGGGTTCAGCGTCGAGTAGAAAAACCTGCGCGATTACAAACGGAATGGACCAAAAAAAACGCGCAACCTGTGAAGATTGCGCGTTAAATTTGGCGGAAACGGAGGGATTCGAACCCTCGATGAGGCTCTACACCCCATACTCCCTTAGCAGGGGAGCACCTTCGGCCACTCGGTCACGTTTCCAATTCAAACATTATCGCACGACTTAGGTGCTGTTTCAGTTCACGGGCTGATCCAGGTCAAATGCCTTGTGCAGCGCCCGCACTGCAAGTTCCATGTATTTCTCATCGATCACGACCGAGGTTTTGATTTCGCTCGTAGAGATCATCTGGATGTTGATACCCTCCTCGGCCAGCACGCCGAACATCTTGCTGGCAATGCCAACATGGCTGCGCATTCCAATGCCGACGATGCTGACTTTGCAGATTTTGGCGTCGCCGGTGACTTCCTGCGCGCCCAGTGCGGGCACGACCTTTGATTTGAGCAGCTCCAGGGTTTTGGCAAAGTCGTTGCGATGCACGGTAAAGCTGAAGTCGGTCTTGCCGTCCTTGCTGATGTTCTGGATGATCACATCGACTTCGATGTTGGCCTCGGCCACGGCGCCCAGAATCTGGTAAGCAATGCCCGGGGTGTCGGGCACGCCAAGCACAGAAATTTTGGCTTCGTCGCGGTTGAATGCGATGCCCGATACGATGGCTTGTTCCATGTTTTCGTCTTCCTCAAAACTGATCAATGTGCCTGATTTGGCTTCGTCGTCGATATCAATATCCCAGGCGGTAAAGCTGGACAGCACCCGCAGAGGCACCTTGTACTTGCCGGCAAACTCGACCGAGCGGATTTGCAGCACCTTGGAGCCCATCGAGGCCATCTCCAGCATTTCCTCAAAGCTCACGGTCTGCAGCCGGCGCGCCTCGGGCACGACGCGCGGGTCGGTGGTGTAGACGCCATCGACATCGGTGTAGATCAGGCATTCATGGGCCTTCAGCGCGGCGGCAATCGCCACGGCCGAGGTGTCGGACCCGCCACGACCCAATGTGGTGACATTGCCGCCCTCGTCCATGCCCTGAAAGCCGGTGATGATGACCACCTTGCCAGCGTCCAGGTCGGCGCGCACTTTCGCATCGTCGATCGACTCGATGCGCGCCTTGGTGTAGGCATTGTTGGTCTTGATGGTGACCTGCCAGCCGGCGTAGCTCACCGCCTGCATGCCTTCGGCCTGCAGCGCAATGGCCAGCAAGGCGCTGGAAGCCTGCTCGCCGGTGGCGGCCAGGGCGTCGAGTTCGCGGCCATGGGCTTCATCGGATTTCAGAGGGGCCAGTTCCTTGGCCAGGCCGAGGAGGCGGTTGGTTTCGCCGCTCATGGCGCTGGGAACCACGACCATCTGGTGGCCGGCGCGTGCCCACTTGGCAACGCGTTTGGCAACGTTGCGAATGCGCTCGGTTGAGCCCATTGAAGTGCCGCCGTATTTGTGAACGATCAAAGCCATTGCGGTTGGTCAATCAGGAGTTGGTGGTGAAGTGGTTTCTCCTGCTGGCGACCCGTAAAAAAGCTTTCGAAAAAGCCCGCTTTTCAGCTCGGCAGCAAAGCCTTTGATTATAACCAGCGCAATTTTCGATCATTGATCTGTGGCGGTGGCGGCGTAATGCAGGCTACCGCCCTGCCGCGTCACGTGGCCCGTCGCCACCTTGAGATGAATCCGGTGGCCACGTGTGGTGCAGGCTACCACCTGGTGCAGCAATTGGTCCAGTTGCGCCGCGCTTGGCGTGGCCTGCTGGAGCAGCAACCAGTGACGCAGCAAATTGGCCTGGCGCGCCGTCGACAAAGCCTGCACAGCCTGGATGACGGGCGGGTTGCCGGCGGCGGTCAGATCCTGCATGGCAACCTCGACCAACACTGCCTGCGCCTGCGCGGCATGACGCGCACTGCGTGCAAACGTCGCCAGGAACTGAGGAAACACCTGCGCCAGTGCGGGCATCAAACGTGCCCGGATGCGGTTGCGGGTATAGCGTTCGTCGGTGTTGGTCGGGTCATCAACAAAAGGAATCTGCTGCTGCACCAACCATTGCCTGAGAACGTCCGACGGGGTTTGCAGCAGCGGCCGGTAAAACACCATGCCGCCGCGCTCGAACCGCGCCGGCATGGCCGACAGGCCAGGCAGCCCGGCGCCCCGGCTCAGTGCCAGCAGCAGGGTTTCGACCTGGTCGTCGGCGTGTTGCCCGAGCAGCACGCATTTCGTGCCCTGCGCCAATGCTGCAGTAGCCAGCGCCGCATAACGCGCGCGCCGCGCCGCGTCTTCAGGACTCTCACCAGAAGCATGGGTGGCGTCGACATGAACCACATGCAAGGGCGCACCGACTCTTGCACACACTGCGGTGCAGACACGGACAAAGTCATCAGCAGCTGCCTGAAGTCCATGGTGGACATGGAAGGCATCGACCTGGCCCGGCCAGCGCCGGGCTGCAGCCAGCAGCAAGGCGGTTGAATCGGCGCCACCGCTGTAAGCCACGCCCATCGGCAAAGGTGGATCTGCAGGGAACAGGGAGTCAATGCCCGCCACTGCCGGGTTGACCGGCTTTTTGAGAGACGCCGCGCCTGGCAGCAATAAGGGCAATGAGGGCAACAGACTATTTGCCGACGTCAGCTTTGGTGTCGGTGAAGCGGCCATAGCTTTGCAGCCGGTCATAGCGACGGTTGAGCAGTTCCTTGACCGGCAGGTCGCTGACTTGGCGGAAGGCATCGTTCAGCGCGCGCTTGAGAAAGGCCGACATCTGTTTCGGGTCGCGATGCGCGCCGCCGACCGGCTCGTTGACGATCTTGTCGATGACGCCGAGCGCCTTGAGCCGGTGCGCAGTGATGCCCAGCGCTTCGGCCGCATCCTGCGCCTTTTCGGAGGTTTTCCACAAAATCGACGCGCAGCCTTCAGGGCTGATGACCGAATAGATCGAATACTGCAGCATCACCACCTGGTCGGCCACCGAGATGGCCAGCGCACCGCCGGAGCCACCCTCGCCGATGATGGTGGTGATGATCGGCACTTCTAACTGCGCCATTTCGAAGATGTTGCGACCGATGGCCTCGGACTGGCCGCGTTCCTCGGCTTCGATGCCGGGGTAGGCGCCCGGCGTGTCAACAAAAGTAAACACCGGCATCCTGAATTTTTCCGCCGTCTTCATCAAGCGCAGCGCCTTGCGGTAGCCCTCGGGCTTGCTCATGCCGAAATTGCGCAGGCCGCGCTCCCTGGTGTCGCGGCCCTTCTGGTGGCCGAGCACCATGCAGGCATTGCCGTTGAAGCGGGCCAGGCCGCCGACGATGCTCAGGTCGTCGGCAAAATGCCGGTCGCCGTGCAGTTCGACAAAGTCGGTGAAGATGTCCCGGATGTAGTCCAGCGTGTAGGGCCGCTCGGCATGCCGGGCGATCTTGGTGATCTGCCAGGGCGTCAGGACGCTGTAGATGTCCTTGGTGAGCTGCTGGCTTTTTTTCGCCAGCTGCTCGATTTCGTCCGAAATATCGACCGCTGACTCGGTTTGCACATAACGCAATTCTTCAATTTTTCCTTCAAGCTCCGCAATCGGCTGCTCGAAATCGAGAAATGTCTTTTTTGCCATGTTAATCCTCAGACTTTTAATTCTTGATCGGGCAGTCGGTGAAGCGAACTGCACACCGTCCGTCAGGCGCCGGACACAATTTTCGGATCCAGCGAGCGCCAAATATACCAAGTCGCCACGCTGCAGTACGGCGCCCAGGCGGCGGCGACTTCCCGTGCGTCGCTGCGGCTGACCGATTCGCCGGAAAAATAGTTGTGGCTGATGCCGTTGATCAGCCCGACATCGTCGAGCGGCAGCACGTTGGGCCGCGTCAGGTAAAACATCAGGAACATCTCGGCCGTCCAGCGGCCGATGCCGCGAATCGCGATCAACTCGGCAATGATGGTTTCATCGTCCATCGCCTGCCAGTCCTGCACATGAACGCGGCCGGCGTCGAAATGAATCGACAGGTCCACCAGGTATTCGACCTTTCGCGCACTCAGGCCAGCCGCGCGCATGTCGTCAATCTTCAGGCGCAGCACATGGGCTGGCGTCATTTCAGCGGGCAAGGCGGCAAAGCGGTGCCAGACGGTCTGCGCGGCCTTCACGGAAATCTGCTGGCCGACAATGCTGCGCGCCAGCGTGCTGAAGGCATCGCCACGCGACTGCAGGCAGGTGCTGCCGAACTGCGGAATCAGGCGTTTCATGACCCGGTCCTTCTTGACCAGGTGCTTGCAGGCATCCAGCCAGTACGGCGGCACGATGATGGTGGGTTCCGGGGCGCCAGCCTTGTCGGTGAGTTCGATGGGCGCTACATTGGCTGTGTCGGCGCTTACTATGTTTTTCATAGCTGCCAGCCCATGACAGACGTGCGCAAAAGGCATGAAACGCTTAAAAATTTTGAGTTTTTCACGATTTCACCTCCCAGCTCGTTCCCTGGGGCGAGTCTTTCAGCACGATGCCCTGGTCCACCAGTTCGGTGCGGATGCGGTCTGCCGCCGCAAAGTCCCTGGCCTGCTTGGCTTCAGCACGCTGCATGATCAGCGCTTGGATGGCCTCGTCGTCCAGCCTTGACCCGGCCTGCAGGTAAGCCGAAGGCTCGGTTTGCAGCAGGCCCAGGCAGGCGCCCAGCGCTTTCAGCAGCCCGGCCAGTTCGGCGGAACCGGTCCGGTTCACCTCGCCCGCCAGATCGAACAGCACCGCCATCGCTTCGGGCGTGCCAAAGTCCTCGTCCATCGCTGCCTTGAAACGGGCGGCAAACGGACCCGCCCAGTTGATCATCACCGCAGCCGGCTTCACCAGATCCAGGGCGGTATACAGGCGCTTAAGCGCATTGCGCGCATCGTCGAGGTGGGCGTCGCTGTAGTTGAGTGCGCTGCGGTAGTGCGCGCGCAGGATGAAAAAGCGCACGGTTTCGGCATCGTATTTTTCCAGCACCTCGCGGATGGTGAAGAAATTGCCCAGCGACTTGGACATTTTCTCGTTGTCCACGCGCACGAAGCCGTTGTGCACCCAAAAACGGGCCAGCGGCTGGCCATTGGCGCCTTCGCTCTGGGCAATCTCGTTTTCGTGGTGCGGAAACTGCAGGTCGGCGCCGCCGCCATGGATGTCGAAGGTCTCGCCCAGCGTGGCGCAGCTCATGGCCGAGCATTCGATGTGCCAGCCAGGCCGGCCTTTGCCATAGTCATGGCCCAACGCGGCGCTGTCCCACTTCGCGTCCTCGGGTTCGGTGTCCTTGGCCGACTTCCACAGCACGAAGTCCAGCGGGTCGTCCTTTCCTTCGAGCACGGCGACGCGCTCGCCAGCGCGCAACTCGTCAAGCGACTTGCCCGACAGCTTGCCGTAGCCAACAAACTTGCGCACCGCGTAGTTCATGTCGCCGCCCGAACCGCGGTAGGCCAGTCCTTTTTTTTCAAGGGTGCCGATCATCGCCAGCATCTGCGGCACGTAATCGGTCGCGCGCGGCTCCAGCGTTGGCGGCTCGATGTTCAGGGCGCCGATGTCCTGGTGCATGGCCTGAATCATCTCGTCGGTCAAAGCGCGTATCGTGATGCCGCGCTCGACAGCGCGCTTGATGATCTTGTCGTCGATGTCGGTGATGTTGCGCACATAGGCGACCTGGTAGCCGCTGACCTTGAGCCAGCGCTGCACTACGTCAAAGGCCATCATCATGCGCGCATGGCCGATGTGGCACAGGTCGTAAATCGTCATGCCGCAAACATACATGCGGACCTGGCCGGGAACAATAGGGGAAAAATCTTCTACGGCACGCGACAGCGTGTTGTAAATGCGAAGGCTCATGGAAATTGTCTGGATGCGTGGTCTGACGTTGGAATGCCAGGGAAGGGAAAAGGAAAAACCTGAATAACCGGGCGCCACCGGCGGCGATGGCACTGCAAGAAATGCGAAATTCTTCAGAAGAAAACGGGAAGGAACAACAGGACAGGGAGGGTGACTATACCCCCTCGGCTAGAATTAATCAGTATATCCAGCCGCGCCTGGTAGCTGTTGCGGCGCTGCAAATCCGGCCCGGTCCGGCTTGATTCCGGCCCTTTTCCGCCCCGGCGCGGTACCTGATTCCCCTGATAACAACGAGAGTCTTATGCCCACGCGAGCCGCCCTTTTCAGCCGTTCCCTGTCATTCCTGCCAGCCAGCGTGCTGCTGCTCGCGCTTTTTGCCGCGCCGGCAGTCCATGCCGACGAGTACACCGATGTCAACCAGCTGATCAGCGCCGGTCAGTTCCCCCAGGCGCTGGCCAGCGCCGACCGCTACCTGGCGGCCAAGCCGCGCGATCCGCAGATGCGCTTCCTCAAGGGTGTGGTCCAGAGCGGATCTGCCCAGACCGCCGAAGCCATGGAAACCTTTGCCCAGCTCAACCGGGACTATCCGGAACTGCCCGAGCCCTACAACAACCTGGCCGTGTTGTATGCCGGCTTGGGCCAGTTCAACAAGGCCAGGGAATCGCTGGAAATGGCCATTCGGCTGAACCCGCGCTATGCCACCGCCCATGAAAACCTGGGCGACATCCACGCCCGGCTGGCCAGCCAGTCCTACAGCCGCGCGCTGCAGCTCAATGCCGCGAACGCCGCGTTACCACCCAAGCTGGCACTGGTCAACCAGTTGCTGATGCCCGCCGCCAAGGCTGCCATACCAGCCAAGGCGCCTTGATTTCAATATTTACCTTTTGAAAGAAATCCACTCCATGAAAATTCCTGGCACCGCTATCACCCGCCGAAGCACAACGCTCCTGCTGGCCGCCCTTACCTGGAGCGCCGGCGTGGCCCTGGCGGCCGAGCCCGCGCCCAAGGTCAAATTTGCCACCAGCGAAGGCGACTTTGTGGTCGAGGTCTATCCCGACAAGGCGCCCAAGACGGTCGAGAATTTTCTCCAGTACGTCAAGGACAGGCACTATGACGGCACGATTTTTCACCGGGTGATCAGCAACTTCATGGTGCAGGGCGGTGGCTACGATGCCGCTTATGCCGAAAAGAAAACCCGCGCCCCGGTGGTGCATGAAGGCCGCGAGGCGCTGGCCAAGGGCGGCCCGAAAAACGTCGTTGGCACGCTGGCCATGGCCCGCACGAATGACCCCAACTCCGCCTCGTCGCAGTTTTTTATCAACGTGAAAGACAATGACTTCCTGAACCCGAGCGCCCTGGCCCCCGGCTACACAGTGTTCGGCAAGGTCACCAGCGGCATGGACGTGGTGGGCAAGATCAAGTCCGTGGCCACCGGCAGCGGTGGCCCTTTCCCGTCGGACGTTCCCAAGACGCCCGTCATGATCAAATCTGCAACCCTTGTCAACTAACCCACTCTTAAAGGAAAAACACATGAGCAATCCGAAAGTCGAACTGCACATTGCCAAATACGGCGTCATCACCCTGGAACTTGACGCTGAAAAAGCGCCCAAGTCGGTCGCCAACTTCCTGAGCTACGTCAACAAGGGCCATTACGACGGCACGGTGTTCCACCGTGTGATTCCGGGCTTCATGGTCCAGGGCGGCGGGTTTGCGGTCGGCATGACGCAAAAACCGACCGACGGCGAGATCGAGAACGAAGCCACCAACGGCCTGAAAAACGACATGTACACCGTCGCCATGGCCCGCACCAATGCGCCGCATTCGGCCAGTTCGCAGTTCTTCATCAACGTCGGCAACAACGGCTTTCTGAACCACACCGGCCAGAACGCTTCGGGCTGGGGTTACGCCGTGTTCGGCAAGGTCGTCTCGGGCACCGAGGTGGTGGACCAGATCAAGGCCGTCAAGACCGGCCGCAAGGGTTTTCATGACGACGTTCCGCTCGAAGACGTGGTGATCGAAAAAGCCGTCGCGCTGGCCTGAAGCGGCCGCCGGACTGAGCCCGTCTGAGTCCGCCATGCAACCTTTTGCGACCGTGCCCCCTTTGGCCGAGCTTGTGGCTCCGCCATCGTGGCGCACGGTCGATTTCATTTCCGACCTGCACCTGAACGCCGACGAGCCCGCCACCTTCGGGGCCTGGCAGGCTTATATGCAGGGCACGCCGGCCGATGCGGTGTTCATCCTGGGCGACCTGTTTGAAGTCTGGGTCGGCGACGATGCCGTCAGCGCCGACTTCAAGGCCCAGCCGGAAGCGAGTTTTGAAAACCGCTGCGCCAGCGTGCTGGCCCAGGCGGGCAGCCGGCTGGCGCTTTTTTTCATGCACGGCAACCGCGATTTCCTGGTCGGCCCGGCTCTCATGGACGCCTGCCACGCCAGCTTGCTCGGCGACCCGACGGCACTTGGCTTTGCCGGCCGGCGCTGGCTGCTGTCGCATGGCGATGCGCTGTGCCTGGACGACACCGACTACCTGGCGTTCCGCCGCCAGGTGCGCAGCCCCGGCTGGCAGCAGGCCTTCCTGGCCCGGCCGCTGGCCGAACGCTTGGGCCTGGCGCGCGAGATGCGTCGTCAAAGCGAGGCGCGCAAACGCTCAGGCATGGACTACGGCGACGTGGACCACAATGCCGCGCGGCAGTGGCTGGAGGCAGCGAATGCTCCCACACTGATCCACGGCCACACCCACAAGCCCGCGTTGCACGACCTGGGCAAGGGCCTGTCACGCGTGGTGCTGAGCGACTGGGACGCCGGGGCCAGCGTACCGCGCGCCGAAGTGCTTCGACTGGACAGCAGCGGCCTGCAGCGCATCGCCGTGGATTGCGCATGAGGCCTGCACCTTGCTGAACTGGCTGAACTGGCTGAACTGGCTGAACAGCCTGGCGGGCGCCCTCGGTCTGCCCGGCACCCGACCCAAGGCCATTCCTGAAGCGCTGTGGCAATCGACGCTGCAGCATTACCCTTTCCTGGCGCGGCTTCCCCCCGCCGAGCGTCAGGCGCTTCGCTTGACCGTGGGCCGGTTCCTGCAGAACAAGGAATTCAGCGGCGCGCACGACCTGGAAGTGACCGACGAAATGGCCGTGGCGATTGCCGCGCAGGCGTGTTTGCCGGTTCTGCACCTGGGCCTTGGCTGGTATGACGATTTCACCGGCATCGTCGTGCATCCCGGCGCCATGCTGGCGCGGCGCAAGGCCATCGATCACGCCGGCGTGGTTCACGACTACCGGGAAGCGCTGCTGGGCGAAGCAATGCAAGGCGGCCCGGTCACCCTGAGCTGGCAGGATGTGGCTGCCTCGGGCAGTTCAGCCGAACATGGCCACAACGTGGTGATCCACGAATTCATCCACAAGATCGACATGCGCGATGGCGCGGCCGACGGCTGCCCGCCCCTGCCCTCGCGCGCCGCCCATGCTGCCTGGCACGACACCATGCAGGCCGCCTACGACCGCTTTTGCGAGCAGGTCGCCATGGCCGAACGCTTCGGCGGCGAGCCGCCCTGGCTCGACGCCTATGGCGCCAGCGCGCCGGCTGAATTCTTTGCCGTGGCCTGCGAGGCTTATTTCGTGAACCGCGAACGCTTCACCCATGACTTTGCCGACGTGTCCTGTCTGTTTGGCCAGTTTTTCAAGCAAAAATAGGCTTTTTCGCATGCAGTACTTATGCTTGCAGCTATATATTTAATAGCATCGCAGGTCGGTTCAGGGAACCGTGACGCGACACCGGCGCCTGCACAGCTTTCAGGACTTACGCTTTACTAACAATAAAAAGTGTAAATTCCAGCCACGTCAGCGGGTCATCAGGCAAGACACCGGCCAAAAACAAAAAATTCCATGAACATCTTCAAGCAGCTGTTTGGCCGCTTCCTCGCCTCGCGCCACACCCGTCACCTGTTTCGCCGCCGGGTCATCCTGGAGTCGCTGCCCAAGGAATCGACCGCCCCGGCGCTTACAGCGTTGGCCGAGAACGGCATCACCGTGAAGGTGCTGACCGGCGACAATGCGCTGGTGACCGCCGAAGTCTGCCGCCAGGTCGGCCTGCAGGTTGCAAGGCAACGTGCTGGGCCCGCAAATTGACACGATGGACGACCAGGCGCTGGCCGAAGCGGTCGAGCACCACACCATTTTTGCCAAGTTCTCGCCGCTGAACAAGGAGCGCATCGTGCGCAGCCTGCGCAGCAACGGCCACGTCGTCGGCTTCATGGGCGACGGCATCAACGACGCGCCGGCGCTGCGGGCCGCCGACATCGGCATTTCGGTGAATACCGCCGTCGATATTGCCAAGGAAGCGGCCGACATCATCCGGTTGGAGCGCAGCCTGGCCGCTGCTGGGCATGACGTTGTTCATCACGGTGGCGGGCATTTTTCTGCCCATGGGGCCCTTGGCCAGTTATTTCAAGCTGGAAGCGCTGCCGCTGGCCTATTTTGGCTGGCTGGTGGCGATATTGCTGGGCTATGCGGTGCTGACGACGCTAATGAAACGCGATGACATCCGGCGTTTTGGCTGGCAGTAGCCAAGCAGGCGCCGCGCTGCAGCCCGCGCGGCTTAATCTTCCTTTAAGACTGCGGTTTTAGGATGGGCACGCAAAAGTCCGGCGAAAGCCTCATCTGCTGTTGCCAACCCACCCAATTGCCTGAACGGCCACTCAAAAAAAAGAAGCACCATGCGCAAACGCACTTCCATTGCGACAGTCAGCAGCAAACCCTATGCGTCCCTGGCCGTGCTGCTTCACTGGACGCTGGCCGTCCTGATCATCGGGATGGTCGCGCTGGGCTGGTACATGACGGAGATTGAAGACGATCCGGGCAGCGCCTGGTTCTTCACCCTGCACAAATCCATCGGCCTGGTGATTGCCGGGCTGGTGCTTTTGCGCCTGGTCTGGCGGCTGGGTCATCTGCCCGAGCCCTTGCCCGCCAGACTGCCGTCCTGGCAGGTCAACGCGTCACGGGCAACCCACGGGCTGCTGTACGCCGCCATGCTGGCCATGCCCACGTTTGGCATCGTCGGTTCGCTGCTGAGCAAGAAAGGCATCGTGTTTTTTGGACTTCCCCTGCCCCGGGTGTTTCAAGCCAATCACGACCTGGCGGAAACCTTCTTCAATGCGCACTCATTCACCACCTGGATTTTGGTGGTGCTGGTGTCGCTGCATGTGCTGGCCGGGCTCAAGCATCTGGTGATTGACAAAGACGGGGTTTTCCAGCGGATGTGGTTTTCACGTTAAGGCATGCACGATGGCAATCGATCCACTTGAGTCCCTCCCGTCGCAGGAAGCCGATGAATCGGCTTTTTCCAAATTCCGCAAGCTGAACCAGTGCGTCGCCATCACGGTGGCGCTGCTGGCAACCTTCATGGGCATCTGCAAGGTCAAGGACGACAACATCGTCCAGTCCATGCAGCAGGCCCAGGCCAACAAGATCGACCACTGGAATTTCTACCAGGCGCGCAACATCCGCGAGGAAGTGGCCAAGGGAACGCTGCTTCAGCTGCGGCTTGCCGCGCCTTCCCAGCCAGCCTCGGAACGCGCGCATTACCAGCAGGCGATTGACCAGTATGCGCAACTGGCTGCGGATCAGGCCAAAAAGAAGGATGAGTTGAAGGCTCAGGCCGAGCAGGACCAAAAGGACTACGACGCCGCCAACTTCCGGGATGACCAGTTTGACCTGGCCGATGCACTGCTGGCGATTGCAATTTCCCTGCTGGCGGTGACGGCGCTGACGCATTTCTGGTGGTTGTACTTCGTGGCGCTGGTGCCCACGGGCTTTGGCGTGCTGATGGGTTTGTCAGGACTGGCTGGCTGGGGCATTCACCCGGATGCGCTGATCCGGCTGTTGTCGTGACCGGAGTTATCTTGGCAACTCGGCCACCCTTGTTGCCGAACTTGCACGGCGGAGGTGGCTGGGCAGCGACTGTTTGATACGTGGCGGACTACGGGAAACCTCGTTGCGCTACGCGTATCGATGAGCGCTGGCAGGAGGCCCGACCCCAAAGACGCAAAGGCGCTCTGCAAAAAGGCGCGTTCTTTGAAAAAACGCAAGAAAAATGGCTTTACCGCTTTATTCATAAGCACTTTTAGCTATTTTTTAAATAGCATTTCACAACATCCGAGGGGCAGCGCCGTAGAGCCAGGGGATGTCCAGCAGCTTTTCTCCCAGCAGCTTCATCGAGGCATCGCGCGCCCAGCGCAGTGGCCCCCGGGCATGGAATATCTGGCCGTTGCGCATCGACCGGGCCTGCACCCGGGCATTGCGCTGCCAGCGGTTCAGGGCATAGCGCTGCAGCACCGTCGGCACGTCGAAAGCCGGGTCCCGGGCCACGGCCAGCATGGAACCCAGTTCGGCCGCATCTTCAATCGCCATGCCGGCGCCCTGCGCCAGGTAGGGCCGCATCGGGTGCGCCGCATCGCCAAGCAGGGCCACACGGCCCTGGGCCTGCTGGTGCGCACCGCTCATGGGCGGCCGGTCGCTTAGCGGCCACAGACGCCAGCTGGGGCTGTCCTTGCCGCCGCCATCGGTCACCGCCTGGATCAGGTCCTGCAGCAACTTGGCCGTTTGACCCATGGCTTGCTGCAGGTCGGCCGCGTTGGCATGGTGGTCCCAGCTTTGCAGGTCGCCCGCCACCTGGCCCTGGACAATGACCACCACGTTCAGCCATTCGCCGCTGCGCACCGGGTAATGCACCACATGCAGCCGGGGGCCCAGCCAGACGGTGACCTGCTGGCTGCGCAGTCGCGCCGGCAGCCTGATTTGCGACAGCATGGCGCGGTAGGCCAAGTGGCCGGTGGCACGCGGCGGCGCATCGTTCAGCATCTGCTGGCGCAAGCGGCTCCAGAGCCCATCGGCGCCAATCAGCGCATCGCCCTCGACTTCCAGCAATGGCGCGGCTTGCACGGGATGCAGGCCAGGGGTGGACGCCGCTGCAGGCTGCGTTCGCAAGGTGACGGCGTGTCCGCTGTCGGCATAGGCGGTCACGGGAGTGTTCAGCTTGAGCCAGACATGGTCGCGCGCCTGTACGCCTTGGAGCAGCAACGCATGCAGGTCAGCGCGGTGAAGGGTCAGGTAAGGCGCGCCGTATTTTTTCAGCGCGCGCTGGCCAAGCGGCAACGTGCCCAGTTCCTGGCCCGACAGGGCGTCACGCACCACCAGGCGCTCGGGAAAGGCTGCCACCCGCTCCAGTGCGCCCTGCAGGCCCCAGTCATGCAGCAGCCTGACCACGTTCGGTCCCAGCTGGACGCCCGCGCCGACTTCGCTGAAGACAGGCGCCCGCTCGTACAGCCGGACACCCCAGCCAGCGCGCGATATGGCCAACGCCGCCGCGAGCCCGCCGATGCCGCCGCCGGCAATCAAGGCCTGGCGCCTCATGCGCGGCACGCTGCAAGGGTCATGGTTTCAGCACAAGCCCCGGATTTGCGCACACGGTCAGCGCCGGCCCTCATGCCGCGAGCAGCTGCCGCAGCACGTAAGGCAGGATGCCGCCGTTGCGGTAGTAGTCCACCTCGATCGGCGTGTCGACGCGCAGGATCACCGTGACTTCCTGGTGCGTGCCATCGGCACGGGTAATGTGCAGTTTGGCTTCGCTTTGCGGCTTGAGTTCGGGGTGCGGAATCACCTCGACGGTTTCTGAACCGACGAGCTTGAGCGTCTCCCACGACTCACCCGGCAAAAACTGCAGCGGCAGCACGCCCATGCCGACCAGGTTGCTGCGGTGAATCCGCTCGAAGCTGCGCGCCACCACGGCCTTGATGCCCAGCAGCTGCGTGCCCTTGGCGGCCCAGTCGCGCGACGAGCCCGTGCCGTATTCCTCGCCGGCAAAAATCACCGTCGGCGTGTTTTCTGCGATGTATTTCATGGCGGCATCGTAAATCGGCATTTTTTCGATCACGCTGTCCGGCGTATGGTGACCGGGGTGGAACAGCGTGACGCCGCCCTCCTCGCGCGAGCCGTCTTTGTCGGCAGGAATCATCAGGTTCTTGATGCGCACGTTGGCAAAGGTGCCGCGCATCATCACGTCATGGTTGCCTCGGCGCGAACCGTAACTGTTGAAGTCGGCCTTTTGCACGCCGTGGGCTTGCAGCCACCGCCCGGCGGGCGAACTGCCTTTGATCGAGCCGGCCGGCGAAATGTGGTCGGTGGTGATCGAGTCGCCAAACAGCGCCATGATGCGCGCGCCCGTTACAGAAAACTCATTGTTTTGGCCTGTAGCGCCCGTCCCGCCTGCGGAAGTTGCTTTCATTTCCATAGCAAAGTCGGCAAAGAACGGCGGCTCGGCAATGTAGGTGCTGGCCGGCCAGGTGTAGGCGTTGCCGGTCACGCCATGGATACCCGCCCAGAGCTGGCCCGGCTCGGTCTTGACCTTCGCGTAGTTGGCGCGGAAGGCTTCACCATTCATGGCGAACTTCATCAGCGCCTGGATTTCATCGCTGGACGGCCACACGTCGCGCAGGAACACTTCCTGGCCGTCCGTGCCCTTGCCCAGCGGCTCGGTGGTCAGGTCGCGCAGCACCGAGCCGGCCAGCGCGTAGGCCACGACCAGCGGCGGGCTGGCCAGGAAGTTGGCCTTGATGTTGGGATGGATGCGCGCCTCGAAATTGCGGTTGCCCGACAGCACGGCGGCGCACACCAGGTCGCTGTCGTTGATGGCCTCGTTCAGCTCGGCCGTCAGGTCGCCCGAGTTGCCGATGCAGGTGGTGCAACCGTAGCCGACCAGGTCAAAACCGAGCTGCTCCAGATACGGCAACAACCCGGTTTCGGTCAGGTACTCGGTCACGATGCGCGAGCCCGGTGCCAGCGAGGTCTTGATGTGCGGCTGAACGCACAGGCCTGCCTCGACCGCTTTCTTGGCCAGCAGACCGGCAGCCAGCAGCACGCTGGGGTTGGAGGTGTTGGTGCAGCTGGTGATGGCGGCAATCAGCACGTCGCCGTTGCCCACGGTCAGCCCCCTTGAGGCTGCCTGCGTCGCCGGTGTGCCAACGCTGGCCACCTGGCCGCCCTGCTCATGCGCCATCGCCAGCGTCGGGCGGTTGGCCTCCATTTCCACCACCGAGCGCTCGGCACCCATGGGGGTGGGTGGCGCACCGGGCAGCGTTTCGGCACGCTCCGCGTCGGGGTGCCGCACCAGATGGCGCGTGTTGAGCGTGCTGGCGGGCTGGTTGAAACCGTTTTCCGCATTCGATTTGCTGTAGAGCGAACAGAACTGACTGGCGACCTTACCCAACTCGATGCGGTCCTGCGGCCGTTTCGGGCCGGCCAGGCTGGGCGTGACCTCATCAAGGTTCAGCCTGACAACCTGGGAATAGTCGATCTCACCGGCAGCGGCCACGCCGAACAGGCCTTGCGCCCGAAAGTAAGCCTCGAAGGCTTCGATTTCCTCTTCAGTGCGGCCAGTGCCCCGGAAGTAGTCGATCGTCTTTTCATCGACCGGAAAGAAACCCATGGTGGCGCCGTATTCGGGCGCCATGTTGCCAATGGTGGCGCGGTCGGGCAAGGCCAGGCTGCGGGTGCCTTCGCCAAAAAATTCGACAAACTTGCCGACGACCTTTTCACGGCGCAGGGTTTCGGTCACGCGCAGCACCAGGTCGGTGGCGGTGACACCCTCGCGCAACTGGCCGGTCAGCTCCATGCCGACCACGTCAGGCGTCAGCAAATACACCGGCTGGCCGAGCATGGCAGCTTCGGCCTCGATGCCGCCCACGCCCCAACCCACCACGCCGATGCCGTTGATCATGGTGGTGTGGCTGTCGGTGCCGACCAGCGTGTCGGGGTAATACACCGCATCGGCGTCATCGCCGCTTTTATGCACACCACGCGCCAGGAACTCGAGGTTGACCTGGTGCACGATGCCAAAGCCCGGCGGCACGACGCCGAAGGTGTCGAATGCCTGCATGCCCCATTTCATGAATTCGTAGCGTTCCTGGTTACGCTGGAATTCAAGCTTCATGTTCAGGTCGATGGCATCCTTGGTGCCGAAATAATCGACCATGATCGAATGGTCGACCACCAAATCGACCGGTACCAAAGGCTCGATGGCCTTCGGATCCTTGCCCAGGCGGGCGGCGACGCTGCGCATGGCGGCCAGGTCGGCCAGCAGCGGCACGCCGGTGAAGTCCTGCAGCACCACGCGCGACACGACAAACGGGATTTCGGCGGTGCGCTCGGCCTGCGGCGCCCAGTTGGCGAGTTGCTCGACATGTTCGGCCGTGACTTTCTTGCCGTCGCAGTTGCGCAGCACCGATTCCAGCACGATGCGCACCGACACCGGCAGGCGCTTGACGCTGGGGTATTGTTCGGCCAGTGCCGGCAGGGAATAGAACTTTCCAGCCTTGCCGGAAGCCGGCTGGAAAGTCTTCAACGTAGAGGCAAAGGCATGCGCAGCCTTCGAAGAAGGGCTAGCGTGGGTAGGCGCATTGGCCATGGCAGTCTCCTTTTGGGTAAATCATCAAGCCACATTCTGGCAGGCAGCGGGCCAATCAGGAATAGGAAAGCCGAACGACCTGATGCAGCGCAAGCGCTTTGCAGTTGGCGGCTTCGACAATGGCCACATGACGCGCAAGCACCCGAATTGCTCTCGCCGCCCTCCGGCTCGCTCGACAAAATGCGCGCCGCCCAAGACCTTGGTGCCGATGCGGTGTATGCCGGCCAGCCACGCTATTCGATGCGGGCGCGCAACAATGAGTTGCGACTGGAACAGATCCAGACAGGAATTCATGAAGCCCATGCGCGCGGCAGGAAATTTTTTGCCTGCGGGCAGGTCGTTCAACCCGGCGTTGATCAATCGGTTGGAAGGCCTGGCCAACCCCGGCTGCAACAGCGGTTTCCTGGAACGCCAACCGGCGCAGCATACGCAAAACTATTGCACCGGCATCTCTGAAATTCGCCTCAGCCCGTTTTCCGGCGAAGTCAGGCCCATACGCGAAAACTGGGCCGAGGTGAAAACCAGGAAACTTTCCAGGTCGGCAACCGGCTCGAAGTGATTCATCCGGATGGCAACCGGGTTGCGCCATCACACACATGGAAAACGCGACGGTGACGCTGTCAGGGTGGCTTCAGGCAGCCGTGTGCGGGTGTGCATTCCGCTTGAAGAGGCGGCTGATGAGGCGCTACTGGACCACCTGATCGATCCCGTCAGCAAACTGTCACAGCCAACGTGCAACTAGTGTCGCGTCATGAGAAATTTGACGTGGACAATGGGGAATGGAACATTACAAAGTCACCTTGTCAGAGCAGGAAAGAGCCGAGTTGCAGGGCATCGCAGGCAAAGGCACGCACGCAGCATCCAAAGTCATCAATGCCTTGATACTGCTCAACTGCGACCAAGCGGGGGAGCGCACTGAACGCCCCCGCACCTGCGATATCGCAGCCATGCTGTGCGTGAGCGAGCGCAAGGTGGACCGGGTCAAAAAGAAGTTTGTTCTCGAAGGCCTGGAGTTGACGTTGAACCGCCAGCCCGCCAAATGCGAGTACGCGCTGAAGATCGATGGCCGGCTGGAGGCGCAGCTGCTGGCCCTGAGTTGCTCGGCGCCCCCTGAAGGCCAGGCCCGCTGGTCGCTGCGCCTGCTGGCAGATCGGCTGGTCGAGCTCGAATTGGTGGACAGCGTGTCCCACGAGACGGTGCGGCGGGCGCTGAAAAAAACGAGCTCAAGCCCTGGAGGAAAGTTGGCTGGGTGATTGCCCCGCAGGCCAGCGCCCAATTCGTCGCGGCGATGGAAAAGGTGCTCGACATCTACAGCCGCCCCTACGACCCAAAGAACCCCGTGGTGTGCATGGATGAGACGCCGCGCCAGCTGATTCGCGAAACGCGCGAGCCGATTGCCGCGGCGCCCGGTCGGCCCGAGCGCCATGACTATGAATACGAGCGCTGCGGCGTGTGCAACGTGTTCATGGCCAGTGAGCCGCTGGCCGGACAGCGCCTAACCAAGGTCACCGAGCGCCGTACCAAAGCAGACTGGGCCGTGTTCGTGCAGGACATCGCTGCGAACTACCCCGACGCCGAGCGCATCACGCTGGTGATGGACAACTTGAACACGCACACGCCGGGCTCGTTGTATGAGGCGTTTGCCCCCGAGGAGGCCAAGGCGCTGTGGGACCGCTTTGAATTCGTTTACACGCCCAAGCATGGCAGCTGGCTGAACATGGCCGAGATCGAAATCAACGTCATGGTGAGCCAGTGCCTGGATCGGCGCATCGACAGCATCGAGATGGTGCGAAGCGAGGTCGCCGCCTGGCAGAGCCGCCGCGACAACCTTCAGGCCAAAGTCAACTGGCAGTTCACGACCAAGGATGCCCGCACCAAGCTCAAAAGGCTTTACCCGACAACTACATCATGACGCGACACTAGGGCGTGTCATCAATTGAAAACGGCATCAACGCTATTGAAGAGCACGATTTGCCCCTTATCTCGTAAACATGACCAGAAGATATGCACTGCGAGATGATCAATGGGAACGCATCAAGGACTCGCTGCCCGGACGCGAAGAAACTGTTGGCGTGAGCGCCCGGGACAATCGGCTGTTTGTCGAAGCCGTGCTGTATCGCTACCGCGCTGGCATCCCGTGGAGGGACTTGCCAGAGCGCTTTGGCGACTTTCGGGTGGTGCATCTGCGTCACTCGCGTTGGAGCAAGACCGGGGTATGGCGGCGCGTGTTTGAGGTCTTGGCGCAGGATGCAGACAACGAGTACGTCCTGATCGATTCGACCATCGTCAAAGCCCATCAGCACAGCGCGGGGGCTAAAAAAAAGGGTCCAAAGATAGCCAAGCCATCGGGCGCAGCCGTGGCGGCTTGAGCACCAAGATCCATGCCACGGTCGATGCGCTGGGGAACCCGACCGGTTTTCATTTGACGCCCGGGCAGACCCATGATCTGGACGGCGCAGACGTGTTGCTCAAGGACACGGCGGGCGCCACCGTCATCGCTGACAAGGCCTATGACGCACAAGAGCGGGTGGTTGAACCGCTGGAAAAAGCGGGCAAGGCGGTGGTAATTCCGTGTCTGAGCACCCGCACGCATCAGCGCATCTATGACCGCCATTTGTACAAGGCGCGCCACCTGATCGAGAACTTTTTTGCCCGGCTCAAGCAGTACCGTGCCATAGCCACGCGCTACGACAAAACGGCGCGTAACTTCCTTGGCGCCATTCACTTGGCTGCAGCGGTAGTTTGGCTTAATTGATGACACGCCCTAGGCTGAAATTTTTTTAGCAGCAGCCAATCCATAAGGGGCCGGCGCCAATGCCTGTTTTTACTATGAAATTCAGCCGGGTGTGATGCAGCGTTGGCATCGGGCTGAAATCCGCTCATGCCTGCCGCCGTGCTTGTCGGTAAGTACCGACAGCCAGGCAAGCCAGCGGCTGATTCGTGTTTGGCAGGCCCCAGCCTAAAGTCAATGAACAATTCAACCACTTCACGGAGACTTCATGAGCACCACGACAACAGAGCACCAGAAACTTTGGGATCTGATCAAGGACATCAAGTTCGGCATGCTCACGCACCGCCATGAAAACGGCATGATGCACAGCCAGCCGTTGACGACCCAGAACAAGAACATGGACGAAGGCAATCGGCTGTACTTCTTTATCTCCCGTAGTGGCGAGATCGCCAAGCATGTGGTGCAGGATGACAACGTGAATGTCTCCTATGCCGACACCAGTGACGACAGTTATGTTTCGGTGTCGGGCAAGGCGCTGATCGTCGAAGACATGGGCAAGAAAGAAGCGCTGTGGACGCCGATGGCCAAGGCCTGGTTCCCAGGCGGTCCGACCGACCCGGACGTTGCGCTGCTGGAAGTCCTCATCAGCCATGCCGAGTACTGGGATGTGAAAGAAAGCAAGATGGTCCAGGTGGCCAAAATGCTGACGGCTGCCGTCACCGGAAATCCACCTAAAAAGATGGGCGATCACAAGGAATTGCGGATGTAATTCCGGCGTTCGATGAAAAGGAGCCACAAGGCCCGCAAAAAAGCCCCGCGGCTAAAAACAGCGGGGCTTTTTCAATGAAGCAAGCCGGGCAGCCTGTCACCGGCTATTGAGAAGCCAAGCTTAAACTGGCAGCGCGTCCTTGACCGTGTCGGCCATGTCGGTGTAATCCTTGACCTGGTCGAAGTTCAGGTACTGGTACACCTTGTCGCTGGCAGCCGTCAGCACCTGCATGTCGGCCATGTATTCGGCCTTGGTCGGAATCCGGCCCAGCTTGGAGCAGATCGCAGCCAGTTCCGCGGAACCCAGGTACACGTTGGAGTTCTTGCCCAGACGGTTCGGAAAGTTGCGCGTCGAGGTCGAGAACACGGTTGCGCCCTCTTTCACCTGCGCCTGGTTGCCCATGCACAGTGAGCAGCCGGGCATTTCCATGCGGGCGCCGGCAGAACCGAGCACGCCGTAATGGCCCTCTTCGCTCAGCTGCTTGGCGTCCATCTTGGTCGGCGGCGCCATCCACAGCTTGACCGGAATGTCGCGCTTGCCTTCAAGCAGCTTGGACGCGGCACGGAAATGGCCGATGTTGGTCATGCAGCTGCCGATGAACACTTCGTCGATGACGCTTCCGGCGACATCGCTCAGGGTTTTCACATCGTCCGGATCGTTCGGGCAGGCCACGATGGGCTCGTGGATGTCGGCCAGGTCGATCTCGATGACGGCGGCGTATTCGGCGTCGGCATCGCCCTTGAGCAGCTGCGGGTCGGCCAGCCACTTTTCCATCGCGGCAATGCGGCGCTTGATGGTGCGCACATCCGAGTAGCCGGTGGCAATCATCCACTTCAGCATGGTGATGTTGCTGGTGATGTACTCGATGATCGGCTCCTTGTTCAGGTGCACCGTGCAGCCGCCGGCAGAACGCTCGGCCGACGCATCGCTGAGTTCGAACGCCTGCTCGACCTTCAGGTCGGGCAAGCCTTCGATTTCCAGAATGCGGCCCGAGAAAATGTTGACCTTGCCCTGCTTGGCCACGGTCAGCAAGCCGGCCTTGATGGCGTACAGCGGAATCGCGTTCACCAAGTCGCGCAGCGTGATGCCGGGCTGCATCTCGCCTTTGAAGCGAACCAGCACCGACTCGGGCATGTCCAGCGGCATGACGCCGGTGGCCGCGCCAAAAGCGACCAGGCCGGAGCCGGCCGGAAAGCTGATGCCGATCGGGAAACGCGTGTGGCTGTCGCCCCCGGTGCCGACGGTGTCGGGCAGCAGCATGCGGTTGAGCCAGCTGTGGATGATGCCGTCGCCCGGACGCAGCGGAATGCCGCCCCGGTCGCTCATGAAGTCTGGCAACTCATGGTGCATCTTCACATCGACCGGCTTGGGGTAGGCAGCGGTGTGGCAGAACGATTGCATGACCAGATCGGCGGAAAACCCCAGGCAGGCCAGGTCTTTCAACTCGTCGCGCGTCATCGGGCCGGTGGTGTCCTGCGAGCCGACCGAGGTCATTTTCGGTTCGCAATAGGTGCCGGGACGAACGCCCTGGCCTTCCGGCAGGCCGACCGCGCGGCCGACCATCTTTTGCGCCAGCGTGAAGCCGCGTTCGGTGGCTTCAGGGTTTTGCGGCAGGCGGAACAGCGTGGACACGGGCAGGCCCAGCGCAAAGCGCGCCTTGGCGGTCAGGCCACGGCCGACGATCAGCGGAATGCGGCCGCCGGCGCGCACTTCGTCAAACAGCACCTCGCTTTTGAGCTTGAACTCGGCAATCACTTCGCCGTTCTTCAGCGCCTTGCCGTCGTAAGGCCGCAGTTCGATCACGTCGCCCATGGCCATCTGGCTCACGTCGAGTTCGATCGGCAGCGCGCCGGAGTCTTCCATCGTGTTGTAGAAAATCGGGGCAATCTTGCTGCCCAGGCAGACGCCGCCAAAGCGCTTGTTCGGCACGAACGGAATGTCCTGGCCGGTGAACCACAGCACCGAGTTGGTGGCGGACTTGCGGGAAGAACCGGTTCCGACGACGTCGCCGACGTAAGCGACCAGGTTGCCTTTGGCCTTGAGTTCTTCGATAAATCTGACCGGACCGCGCTTGCCGTCTTCTTCAGGGATGACGCCGGGACGGGCATTCTTGTGCATCGCCAGCGCATGCAGCGGAATGTCGGGGCGGCTCCAGGCGTCGGGCGCGGGCGACAGGTCGTCGGTGTTGATCTCGCCGGCGACCTTGAACACGGTCAACTGGATCGACCGCGGCACTTCGGGGCGGCTGGTGAACCATTCGGCATCAGCCCAGCTTTGCAACACGGCTTTGGCGTAGGTGTTGCCTTTTTCGGCTTTTTCCTGCACGTCATGGAACTGGTCGAACATCAGCAGTGTGGTTTTCAGGCCGCTGGCAGCCTGTGTAGCCACGCTGTGTTCCGCGTCATCAAGCAATGCAATCATCGGGCTGATGTTGTAGCCGCCCAGCATGGTGCCCAGCAGTTGCGTGGCTTTTTCACGCGACAGCAAGGAACATGTTTCAGTGCCGTGTGCCACGGCGGCGAGGTAACTGGCCTTGACCTTGGCAGCGGCATCGACACCGGCCGGAACGCGGTGGGTGATCAGGTCCAGCAGGAAGGCTTCTTCGCCTGCGGGCGGGTTCTTCAGCAGTTCGATGACCTCGCCGGTCTGCTGGGCCGACAAAGGCAGCGGTGGAATGCCCAGGACGGCACGTTCGGCAACATGGTTGCGGTAGGTTTGCAGGAACTCGGTTGACATGGCTGCCCTCTAATTGAAGTTATTGGAAATCGTGGTGACCAAGAAAACGACGTTTACTTGGCAGGGACCGGATTGGCAACCACCGGAGGTGGTGCATCCAGAATGCTGGCGGGCGGGTTCAGCTTGAGGTTCTGGGCCACTACCAGTTGCGCCGGGCTGGTGCATTCATCGGCCAGGCGGATGCCCTGTTTCTGGCTCATCAACATGGACTTGTTGGCCAGTTGCAGCCAGACAGCGCCGGCCTTCTGGTCTTCCAGGCGAATGGCGCCGGTAGACGTGGCCACCGGAAACATCCGGTAGCTGAAGTTCTTGCCCTGCAGGTCGAAATACCCCGGATTCTTGGCGTCGGCGGTCAGCGTGACCGAGGCGCCCAGCTCGCACGGCATCTTGCCCACCTGCACTTGCTCTGCAATTGCCAGCTCTGCTGGCGTCATGGCGGCCTCGGCGGCCTGCACACCCGCCGCCACGTTGACTGCGGCGCTTTTGAGGTTGGTACGGCTGGCGGAGACCCCCGGCTTTTCAGCCTTCTTTTTGGCCGCAGGCTTGTCGGCCTTGGCCGCAGCGGCCTTGACGGCTGCAGGTTTCGTCGCCTTGGTCTTGTCAACCACCTCCTTGTCAGATTTCTTTGCAGTTTCGGCGTGCGCGATGGGCGCAGCGCAAAGCAGGAAAGCGGCAGCCAGAGCGGCTGCAAGCGTAGTGATGGATTGGGTTTTCATGTGATATCTCGTCAGTGGATTGGCGCTCATGCAAGAGCGTGCGTAAAGTAAGTTTGGGTATCAGCCGGCAGTGCGCTTCCGGTCCGGTGCGCCCGCTCCAGCACCTGCCAGAAGTAGCGATAACTCGCGCGGTCGTGCAATTTACCGTCAAAACTGATGGGTGCCCAATCAACACGGACGCCAGCAGCTATTATTTTTGAAGCATCTTCAATTTCAGCTTCGCTAGGGGAAAAAGCCGCCAGGATAGAGCGTATTTGATTTGGATGAATGCTCCACATGCGGGTATAGCCCAGCTCACGTGACGCACGTTGCACGGCGAGCGTCATGGCTGAGGCATCGTTGAACTCCGTCACCACGCAATGCGAAGGCACTTTGCCGTAGGCATGGCATGCGGAAGCGATTTCGAGCTTCGCGCGCACCACCAGCGGATGGGCGAACTGGCCCTGGCTGCTCATGGCATCGGCGGGAATGGCACCACCATGACTTGAGACAAAGTCCATCAGGCCAAAGCTGAGCGACTGAACCCGGGGATGCGCGGCAATGTCAAAGGCGTTGCGGACGGCCAGAGGGGATTCGATCAGTACATGCAGGGGCAAGTGCCCGGCTGATGCAGCCCGCAGCGCCTGTTCAGCCCTGATCACGTCGTCGATGGACTCGACCTTGGGAATCATGATGTGTGAAAGTTGGTGCGCAAGCTTTCCGGCAACGACAGACATGTCGGACTCGAATGCCGGGTGATCGACAGCATGCACACGAACGGCAACGCGGGCCTTGTCGCTGGCCAGTGCCGCCAGCGAAACCACCATGGCAGCATGGTCATCTTCGCCGCCAACCGGCGCGCCGTCTTCGCAGTCCAGCGTTACGTCAAACACGCAGGCGCCGAACTCATCGATCATTTCAGCCTGCAATTGCAGACTTTTGCGCATCCGTGCCTCTACGCCGCTGTAGTGGTCACAAACCGGCAAAAAAGCGGTTGCCGCCTGGGCGCCGAGAAGAACTTCGCGCGGATGTTTCATTGAATAAACTCGGTCCTGGGATCTGTCGCGAGTGGCTCGGGAGCCGGGCGCGCTTCACAAGCTCGCTGCCCACGTCCCCCGATTCGCCTGCAGACTATTACAGAAGGTGCGCGACGCCGGCTTGCTCGCCTTGCAACTCTTCCAGGGTCTTGTTGATGCGTTCCTGGCTGAATGCGTCAATTTCCAGGCCTTCGACAATCTTGTATTCGCCGTTTTCACAGGTCACCGGGAAGCCGAACATTGTGTCCTTTGGAATGCCGTACTGGCCATCGGATGCAATGCCCATCGTGACCCACTTGCCGTTGGTGCCCAGCGCCCAGTCGCGCATGTGGTCAATGGCGGCGTTGGCGGCCGATGCAGCTGAAGAAGAACCGCGCGCTTCAATGATGGCAGCGCCGCGCTTGCCGACGGTCGGCAGGAAAACGTTGGCATTCCATTCCTGGTCGTTGATCATCTGGGCAACGCTCTCGCTATTGATGGTCGCAAAGCGGTAGTCGGCGTACATGGTGGGCGAGTGGTTGCCCCAAACCGTCAATTTCTCGATGTCGGCCACGGCCTTGCCGGTCTTGGCAGCGATCTGGCTGGCAGCCCGGTTGTGGTCCAGGCGCAGCATGGCAGTGAAGTTCTTGCGTGGCAAGTCGGGCGCGCTCTTCATGGCAATGTAGGCATTGGTGTTGGCGGGGTTGCCGACCACCAGCACGCGAACGTTGCGGCTGGCGACGGCATTGAGTGCCTTGCCTTGTGCGGTGAAAATCGCGCCATTGACAGCCAGCAGTTCGGCGCGCTCCATGCCCGGGCCGCGCGGACGCGAGCCGACCAGCAAGGCATAGTCGGCGTCCTTAAAGGCCGTCATCGGATCGCTGTGCGCGGTCATCTCGACGAGCAGCGGGAACGCGCAGTCGTCAATTTCCATCATCACGCCCTTAAGCGCTTTTTGCGGGCCATCGACCGGAACTTCGAGCAATTGCAAAATCACTGGCTGGTCCTTGCCGAGCATTTCCCCCGAGGCAATGCGAAACAGCAGCGCGTAACCGATTTGACCGGCAGCACCGGTAACTGCAACACGGACGGGTTTTTTGCTCATGATTGACAACTCCAGGAAGGTTAAAAAATTATTGAACAGGATGTGACACAAGGTTTGCGTCGCAATTTCAAGCTTTGCCGGACCGTGAAAGCACCGTCTTTTCGTACATGACCAGCTAAGAGAGTCCGCGCGATGCAAAACCCAGGATTTTACGCTTGAAAATTGCGGCAGGTCAACTTGTCTTATGTCTTATATAAGATATGATCCAGACATGATTTCGTGTCCAGGTCAAGCACTGCGCCCCATCATCCCAGGCCGCTGCGCAAATCTGCTGTATGACAAATACCAATTCTTTGATACCCGATTCCTCCCTGGCAGCCGTCGAGCAGGAGGCAGTCGCGCCCGCCGGACAGACGCCGGCATTCAGCCCGCTGTACCAGCAGATCAAGGTGCTGATCCTCAAGGGACTTCAGGCGGCTGAATGGAAACCGGGCGAACTGATTCCCAGCGAGATGGAGCTGGCTGCGCGATTTCGCGTCAGCCAGGGAACCGTTCGAAAAGCCATTGATGAACTTGCCGCCGAAAACCTGGTGATCCGTCGTCAGGGCAAGGGGACCTTCGTGGCCACGCACGCCGAGCAGCAGGTGCAATACCGATTCCTTCGGCTGATGCCCGACACCGGCGACATCAGCAACGAAGGTCCGGCGGAACGGCAGATCGTTGACTGCAAGCGGCTTCGGGCCACGGCTGACATCGCCCGCCCCCTGGCCTTGCGGACCGGCGATGCCGTGCTTCAGCTGCGCCGGGTGCTGGCATTCCAGGGCACACCCACGATTGTCGAAGACGTCTGGCTGCCGGGCGGCCCCTTCAAGGGATTGACCGCCAGCCGGCTGGCGGTTTACGGGGGCCCGATGTATGCATTATTCGAAACCGAGTTTGGCGTACACATGGTGCGCGCCGAAGAAAAAATTCGTGCCGTTGCAGCCGATGCCGTGGCAGCCGGGCTGCTGGACGTAAAGCAGGGCGAGCCGCTATTGAGCGTTGAACGCGTCGCTTATACCTACAACGACATCCCGATGGAACTGCGCCGGGGCTTGTACCGAACCGACACCCATCATTACAAAAACGTGCTTAGTTGACGGCATTACCCCAAAACGGCAAAGCTTTGTGAATAAATTTGTTGCATTGCAATAGAATTAAAATGTTTGACCGCCGGTCATGTCCCGTTGAGTTACCAACCGGTTACCACCAAGAAAGCCCAAAAAAATGACAGAGCTGGCATCCACTCCGCGCCCCAAGCGGCCAGAGTTCCGCAACATCAATGCCTTTACTGACCTGCCGAACTACCGATTGCCGCTGGCTGGCATTGTTTCCATTCTGCACCGTGTCAGCGGCGCCATCATGTTCCTGCTGATGCCTTTCATCATCTGGATGTTCGACACTTCCATTTCTTCAGACATCTCTTTCGACCGTTTCAAGACCGCCTTCAATGCGGGCATGCTGGGCTTGCCAGGCGTTATCTGGAAACTGGTGGCGCTGGCACTGATCTGGGCGTACTTGCACCATTTTCTGGCAGGCATTAGGCATTTGTGGATGGACAGCAGTCATGAAGCTGTCAGCAAGACTTTCGGCAGGCAGTCAGCCGCTTTCACGCTCGTCGTGAGCATTGGCCTTACGCTGGTGCTGGGCGCAAAGCTGTTCGGCCTCTACTAGCAATCAAAAAGCCTGCAGGGGTCTTCTTCAAAAACAGCGCAAGCGCTGCGTCCAACTGAACTAGGAAAGAAAAACATGTCTGTCAATTACGGCTCGAAGCGCATCGTTGTCGGCGCTCATTACGGTACCCGAGACTGGCTAAGCCAGCGCATCACGGCGGCCCTGATGGCCATTTTCACGATATTGCTGCTGGGTCAGGTCATTTTTAGCAAGGGTCCCATCGGCTACGACCAGTGGGCCGGGATCTTTTCGCCCCAATGGATGAAGGTACTGACCTTTGCCGTCATCATTGCCCTGCTTCAGCATGTCTGGGTCGGCATGCGTGATATCTGGATGGATTACATCAAGCCGGTCGGCCTGCGCTTGCTGCTGCAGGTGTTTACCATCTTCTGGCTTGTCGCTTGTGCGGGCTGGGGTGTTCAAGTGCTGTGGCGCCTTTGATGCGACATCTCTTCCCTAAAGTCAATGCTGGCATTTTCCAGCTTTCAAGATTTATAAAAACATGACTGCTACCTCCAAACTTCCCAAGCGCAAATTTGACGTCGTCATCGTGGGTGCCGGCGGCTCCGGCATGCGCGCCTCCCTGCAATTGGCCCGTGCCGGCCTGAATGTCGCCGTACTGTCCAAAGTATTCCCGACCCGCTCGCACACCGTGGCAGCGCAAGGCGGCATTGGCGCATCGCTGGGCAACATGTCCGAAGACAACTGGCATTACCATTTTTATGACACGGTCAAGGGTTCCGACTGGCTCGGTGACCAGGACGCTATCGAATACATGTGCCGCGAAGCCCCCAAGGTTGTGTATGACCTTGAACACATGGGCATGCCATTCGACCGCAACCCCGATGGCACGATTTACCAGCGTCCCTTTGGTGGCCACACTGCCAATTATGGTGAAAAGCCGGTGCAACGCGCCTGCGCAGCAGCCGACCGTACCGGCCACGCCATGCTGCACACGCTCTATCAGCAAAACGTTAAGGAAATGACCAGTTTCTTCGTTGAATGGATGGCGCTTGACCTGATCCGGGATGCCGCTGGCGACGTGGTCGGCGTGACCGCCCTGGAAATGGAAACCGGCGACGTGCACATCTTCGAAGCCAAGACCACCCTGCTGGCCACGGGTGGCGCAGGCCGCATCTTTGCTGCTTCGACCAACGCCTTTATCAACACCGGCGACGGCCTGGGCATGGCAGCACGCGCCGGCATTCCGCTAGAAGACATGGAATTCTGGCAGTTCCACCCGACGGGTGTGGCCGGAGCTGGCGTGCTGCTGACCGAAGGCTGCCGTGGCGAAGGTGCCATTCTGCGCAACTGCAACGGCGAGCGTTTCATGGAGCGCTATGCCCCGACGCTCAAGGACCTGGCGCCGCGCGACTTCGTTTCCCGCTCGATGGACCAGGAAATCAAGGAAGGCCGAGGCTGTGGACCCAACAAGGATTACATCCTGCTGGACATGACGCACCTGGGCGTTGACGCCATCATGAAGCGCCTGCCTTCGGTGTTTGAAATTGGCCACAACTTTGCCAATGTCGACATTACCAAGGAAGCCATTCCCGTCGTTCCTACCATCCACTACCAGATGGGCGGCATTCCGACCAACATCCATGGCCAGGTAGTCACCCAAAACGCCGACAACCAGAGCGAAGTCGTCAACGGTTTGTATGCTGTCGGTGAATGCTCTTGTGTAAGCGTGCATGGCGCAAACCGCCTAGGCACCAACTCGCTGCTCGACCTTCTGGTGTTCGGCCGCGCTGCTGGCAACCATATTGTCGAATTCAACAACAGCACATCCCACAAGGAACTGCCGCTTGATGCTGCCGACAAGACACTGGCACGTATTGCACGCCTTGACAATGCGACCGAGGGCGAGTATGCCCAGGACGTGGCCAACGACCTGCGCGCCGCAATGCAGCAGCATGCCGGAGTTTTCCGCACCCAGGCCGTCATGAACGAAGGCGTGACCAAGATCGCCGCTCTGCGCGACCGCGTCAACAAGATCGGCCTCAAGGACAAGTCGAAGATCTTCAATACCGCGCGTATCGAAGCACTGGAAGTCGAAAACCTGATCGAAGCCGCTCAGGCCACCATCGTTTCGGCCGCCGCACGCAAGGAAAGCCGTGGCGCACACTCAGTGGATGACTTTGGCGACACGCCAGAACATCCGAACGGCCGCAATGACACTGACTGGCACAAGCACACCCTCTGGTTCAGCGAAACCAACAGCCTTGCCTACAAGCCGGTGCAGATGAAGCCGTTGACGGTGGCATCCGTGGAATTGAAAACGCGCACGTTCTAAACGACAGCCTGCCACCCAAAAAATCGAAAGAAGCGAGAAACCACATGACCAAACGTACTTTCCAGATTTACCGCTACAACCCCGATACCGACGCAAAACCCTACATGCAGACCATTGAGGTAGAACTCGACGGCCACGAACGCATGCTGCTCGACGCCCTGATGAAGCTCAAGGCGCAGGACCCGACCATCAGTTTCCGCCGTTCCTGCCGCGAAGGCGTTTGCGGATCGGATGCCATGAACATCAACGGCAAGAACGGCTTGGCCTGCCTGACCAACATGAACACGCTCAAGGGCACTATCATCCTGAAGCCACTGCCTGGCTTGCCGGTGGTGCGCGACCTGTTTGTCGACATGACGCAGTTCTTCAAGCAGTACAACTCGATCAAGCCCTACCTGATCAACAACAACGTGCCGCCGCAGACAGAGCGCCTGCAAAGCCCCGAAGAGCGCGATGAACTCAACGGCTTGTATGAGTGCATCCTGTGCGCCAGCTGCTCCACGGCCTGCCCCAGCTTCTGGTGGAATCCTGACAAGTTTGTGGGACCCGCAGGTTTGCTTCAGGCCTACCGTTTCCTGGCTGACAGCCGCGACGAAGCCACCGCCGAGCGGCTCGACAATCTGGAAGACCCTTACCGGCTGTTCCGTTGCCACACCATCATGAACTGCGTCGATGTCTGTCCCAAGGGTCTGAACCCGGCCAAGGCCATCGGCAAGATCAAGGAAATGATGGTCTTGCGCACGGTCTGACGTTGCGGAAAATCACAAGCACATGGAAATGACCGACGATCTACTTGATGAGCGAAGCCTGAGCAAGCTCCGTTGGCGCTGCCGCCGGGGCCTGCTGGAAAATGACCTGCTGATCGAAAAATTCTTTCTGCATTTTGAAACCACGCTCAATGTCAGGCAGGCTAAAGGCTTGAATGATTTAATGGATTTGTCTGACAACGATTTGCTTGACCTCCTGCTCAGACGAAAAGAGCCTGATCAACTCTCCGATGCGTCAGCAAGGGCAAGCGCCTCCAATCCCGAAGCACTTGAAGTTCTTAGCATGCTGCGGCCCCCTAACTCCCCCTCTGACAAGAGAGAAAGAAACGAACATGAAGTTAGCTGACAACAAAGCCACCTTGTCCTTCAGCAATGGCAGTCCCAATGTGGACCTGCCTGTCTACCAAGGAACCGTGGGCCCGGACGTCGTGGACATCCGCAAGCTGTATGCCCAAACCGGCATGTTCACCTATGACCCGGGCTTCCTGTCCACGGCTGCCTGCCAGTCGGCCATTACCTACATCGACGGTGACAAAGGTGAACTGCTGTACCGCGGTTACCCCATCGAGCAGCTGGCCACCAATTGCGACTACTTGGAGACCTGCCACCTGCTGCTTTACGGTGAACTGCCGGATGCAGCGCAGAAAAAGGTTTTTGTGGGCCGCGTGACCAACCACACCATGGTCAACGAGCAGATGCAATTCTTTCTGCGCGGGTTCCGTCGTGACGCGCACCCGATGGCCATCATGACCGGTCTGGTCGGCGCCCTGTCGGCCTTCTACCATGACAGCACCGACATCAACAATCCGGAGCACCGCGACATTGCCGCGATTCGCCTGATCGCCAAAATGCCGACGCTGGTGGCCATGGCCTACAAGTACACCGTAGGCCAGCCCTACATGTACCCGCGCAACGACCTGAGCTACGCCGGCAACTTCCTGCACATGATGTTTGCCACGCCTTGCGAGGAATACAAGGTCAACCCGGTGCTCGAGCGCGCACTGGACCGCATATTTATTCTGCATGCAGACCACGAACAAAACGCATCAACCTCCACGGTTCGGCTGTGTGGCTCATCGGGCACCAACCCGTTCGCTGCCATTGCAGCCGGCGTGGCCTGTCTCTGGGGCCCGGCGCATGGCGGCGCCAACGAAGCGGCGCTGAACATGCTGGGCGACATCCAGAAGAACGGCGGCGTCGAAAACATCGGCGAATTCATCAAGCAGGTCAAGGACAAGAACTCCGGCGTCAAGCTGATGGGTTTTGGTCACCGCGTCTACAAGAACTACGACCCGCGCGCCAAATTGATGCAGGAAACCTGCAAGGAAGTGCTACAGGAAATGGGCCTTGAGAATGACCCGCTGTTCAAGCTGGCCATGGCACTGGAAAAAATTGCACTGGAAGACGACTATTTTGTCTCGCGCAAGCTCTATCCCAACGTCGACTTTTATTCAGGCATCGTCCAGCGGGCCATCGGCATTCCCGTGCCGCTGTTCACCGCCATCTTTGCACTGGCGCGCAATGTCGGCTGGATGGCCCAGCTGAACGAAATGATCGGCGACCCCGAGTACAAGATTGGCCGTCCGCGCCAGCTCTTTGTTGGCTCCACTCCGCGAGAAGTCAGGCCGATGGAACAGCGCTAAACACCCGCGTCCTTCAGTTTTAAGCCAAAAGCCCGCTGCAGTCACCTCGGCGGGCTTTTTCACGCCATGTTTTTCTTTTTCATAGCAAACTATCGTTCACCTCTCTGCGGAAAAGGCTTGAAGTATCAACCTTTAAAGTCACTTACCCGGGCATATAAAAACATCCAGCTACTGGGTTCGTCATCTTGAATCACGATGTCAAGACCAATGTTCTTGGAGCAAAATCAATATCCATCGCAAAATGCGATGGAACCACTTTCATGTCCATTAAAAGCTCTGAACGCAATTTCGCCCGCCGCATTGACCTGACCTCGCTTCAGCTGTTCGTTGCCGTGTGTGAACTGGGCAGCATTGGCAAGACGGCCGAGCGTGAATTCATAGCCGCTTCTGCCGTGAGCAAACGGCTGAGCGATCTAGAAGCCCTGTTGAGCACACCGCTTCTTTACCGTCACACGCGGGGTGTTGACCTGACGCCGGCGGGAGAAAGTCTGCTTCACCATGCGCGATCGGTACTGTTCAGCCTAGAGAAAATGCAGGGCGAGCTGAGTGAATATGCCGACGGCGTTCGCGGCCATGTGCGCGTCCATGCCAGCATCTCGGCCATAGTTCAGTTCCTGCCGGAAGACCTGGGCAATTTCATACGCCAGCACTCTGAAATCAAGATCGACCTGGAAGAGCACCTGAGCACGGAGGTGGTCCGGGCGGTTCAGGAAGGCGCAGCCGACCTGGGGGTCTGCAATACCGTCCACGGCATCGGGGCATTGCAGGTCCGGCCTTATCGCCATGACAAACTGGTGCTGATCGTCCCCAAAGGGCATGTGCTGCTGGCGCAAAAAGCGCTCCATTTTGAAGCAGCGCTTGACCATGACCAGGTCGGCCTTCATTCCAACAGTTCGATTTACCTGGCCATGCGCCAGGCGGCGGCGGCTGTGGGCCGCACCATCAAGCTGCGCATCCATGTCACTGGCCTGGATGCCATGTGCCGCATGATCCACAACGGCCTGGGCGTCGGCGTGATGCCACAGCGCGCCTTTGAACTGATGCATGGTGTCGGCGAACTGGAGTCCGTGACATTGCTTGACCATTGGGCAGACCGCCGAATCGAACTGGTGGCGAGAGATTTCTCTACTCTGCCGCTAACCGCCCGGCTGCTGGTCGATCACCTTTCGAGCCAAGCGTCCAGCCTCTAAAATCACCAAAAGACCACGAAGGAAAACCTATGGGACGCACCCTCTACGACAAAATCTGGGACGAGCATGTCGTTCACACCGAAGAAGACGGTACCTCGATTCTTTACATCGACCGCCATTTGGTCCATGAAGTGACCAGTCCGCAAGCCTTCGAAGGCCTGCGCGAAGCCGGCCGCAAGGTCTGGCGCATCAGTTCCATTGTCGCGACCGCAGATCACAACACGCCCACCACCGGCTGGGAACTTGGATACGACGGCATCACGGATCTGGTCAGCAAGGAACAGATCACCACGCTGGACAGCAACATCAAGGAATTCGGCGCGGCGGCCTTCTTTCCTTTCATGTCCAGGCGTCAGGGGATCGTGCATGTGATCGGCCCCGAAAACGGCGCCACCCTGCCCGGCATGACCGTGGTTTGCGGAGATTCGCACACTTCGACCCACGGCGCATTCGGGGCCTTGGCCCACGGCATCGGCACCAGCGAGGTTGAGCATGTCATGGCCACGCAAACCCTGCTGGCCAAAAAAGCCAAGAACATGCAGGTAAAAGTCGAAGGCAAGTGCGCGCCCGGGGTGACCGCCAAGGACATCGTGCTGGCCATCATCGGCAAGATTGGCACGGCGGGCGGCACCGGCTACACGATTGAATTTGCCGGCTCGGCCATCCGTGACCTGAGCATGGAAGGCCGGATGACGGTCTGCAACATGGCGATTGAAGGCGGCGCCCGCGCCGGTCTGGTGGCGGTGGATGCCAAAACGATCGAGTATGTCAAGGGCCGATTGCTGGCCCCGGGAACCGATCCCAGAACCGGCCAGTTCGTCGGTGGCCCGGAATGGGACCTGGCCGCGCAATACTGGACCACGCTGCATTCCGATGCGGATGCGACATTCGATGCCGTGGTCGAACTCGATGCCAGCCAGATCCTGCCTCAGGTGAGCTGGGGCACATCGCCTGAAATGGTGTTGTCGATTGAAGGCCGGGTACCCGACCCGGAAAAGGAAAAGGACGCCAACAAGCGCAGTGCCATTGAACGCGCCTTGGCCTACATGGGTTTGGAGCCCGGCAAGGCGCTCAACGATTTGTACATCGACAAGGTGTTCATCGGCTCGTGCACCAACAGCCGCATCGAGGACATGCGCGAAGCCGCCGCTGTGGTGAAAAAAATCGGCCAGAAGGTTGCCAAGAACGTCAAGCTTGCCATGGTCGTTCCAGGATCGGGCCTTGTCAAGGAACAGGCCGAACGCGAAGGACTGGACAAGATTTTCCTCGCTGCGGGTTTTGAGTGGCGCGAGCCCGGCTGCTCGATGTGCCTCGCAATGAATGCCGACCGGCTGGAGCCGGGCGAACGTTGCGCGTCCACCAGCAACCGCAACTTTGAAGGCAGGCAAGGCGCCGGCGGCCGAACCCACCTGGTCAGCCCGGCCATGGCGGCGGCGGCGGCGGTACACGGCCACTTCGTCGATATCCGGAAATTTGTCTAACAACGCCTCAAAGAAAGACCCGATGAAAAAAATCACCGCAAGCCTCATGATCGCAGCCGCTTTGCTGTCAACCTTTGCACTGTCCGGCTGCAACACCGTCCGGGGCATTGGCCAGGACGTGCAGCGCGCAGGGTCCGCTGTTTCAAACGCTGCCAGATAGGCTCAACCCGCATGCAAAAATTCACCCTACACCAAGGCCTCGTAGCGCCAATGGACCGCGAGAACGTGGACACCGACGCCATCATCCCGAAACAGTTCCTCAAGTCGATCAAAAAGACCGGTTTCGGCCCCAACCTGTTCGACGAATGGCGCTACCTGGACCCTGGCTTTCCGGGTCAGGACCCGGCCAGCCGCAAGCCAAACCCCGATTTTGTTCTGAACCAGTCGCGCTACGCCGGCGCCTCTATCCTGCTGGCGCGCAAGAACTTTGGCTGCGGCTCGTCGCGCGAGCATGCGCCGTGGGCGCTGGACCAGTTCGGCTTTCGCGCCATCATCGCGCCGAGCTACGCCGACATCTTTTTCAACAACAGCTTCAAAAACGGCCTGCTGCCCATCGTGCTGCCGGAAGCGCAAGTGGCACAGCTGTTTAACGAAGTGGCCGTGTTTCCCGGCTACCGGCTCACGATCGACCTGGCGCGCCAGGTCATCGTCAAAGCGCAGGGCGAGGAACTGCCTTTCGATGTGCAGGCTTTCCGCAAATACTGTCTGCTCAACGGCTTTGACGACATCAGCCTGACCTTGCTGCAAAGCGACAAGATCAAGGCCTTTGAAGCTGAACGGCTTGCGGCCAAGCCCTGGTTGAGCCACACGGTCGCGGGTTGATACAAATAAATAGCCGAATCATGCTCTTGCGCAATACAGACGGTCGCAAGCAGCTATAAAAAAGATAGTAACTAATGAAAATCGCAATTCTTCCCGGTGACGGCATCGGCACCGAAATCGTCGCCGAAGCTGTCAAGGTACTAAAGGTTCTGGACCTGAAGTTTGAACTGGAAACCGCCCTGGTCGGCGGCGCCGCCTACGAGGCTTACGGCCATCCGCTGCCCGACGCCACACTTCAGCTGGCCAAGGATGCCGACGCCGTGCTGTTCGGCGCGGTGGGCGACTGGAAATACGACAAGCTCGACCGGCCCTTGCGCCCCGAGCAAGCCATTCTGGGGCTGCGCAAAAACCTCGCCCTGTTCGCCAACTTCCGCCCGGCCATCTGCTACGAGCAACTGGTCGATGCCTCCAGTTTAAAGCGCGAACTGGTCTCGGGTCTGGACATCCTCATCATCCGCGAGCTGACGGGCGACATTTACTTCGGCCAGCCGCGCGGCCGCCGCATTGCGACTGACGGCCATTTTCCAGGCGCCGAAGAAGCCTTTGACACCATGCGCTACTCGCGCCCCGAGATCGAACGCATCGCCCATGTGGCTTTTCAGGCTGCTCGCAAGCGCGGCAAGCGCGTCACCAGCGTCGACAAGGCCAACGTACTGGAAACCTTCCAGCTCTGGAAAGACGTGGTGACTGAAATCGGTCTTCAGTACCCCGACGTGGTGCTGGACCACATGTACGTGGACAATGCGGCAATGCAACTGGTCAGGGCACCCAAGAAATTTGACGTGGTGGTCACCGGCAACATGTTTGGCGACATCCTGAGCGACGCCGCCGCCATGCTGACCGGCTCCATCGGCATGCTGCCTTCGGCCAGCCTGAACGACAAGAACCAGGGCCTGTACGAGCCTAGCCACGGCAGCGCGCCCGACATTGCCGGCAAGGGCGTGGCCAATCCATTGGCCACCATTTTGAGCGCCGCCATGATGCTGCGCTTCAGCCTGAATCAGCCTGAAGCAGCCGCGCGCATCGAAAAAGCCGTAGACGCCGTTCTGAGCCAAGGCCTGCGCACACCCGACATCTACAGCGAAGGCACGACAAAAGTCGGCACAGTGGAAATGGGCAATGCAGTCGTCAAGGCGCTGGGCTGAAAAGAATTAGCACCTTCGTGAACGGCAGGGCCTTGTCAGCCAGGTAAAAGGCAGCCCTCGCTACAATAAGGGTATGTGTAAAAGCCTTATTGCCTTCACCGATCCTGCCGCCCTGCGTACAGGCTATGGCATGTCGGCTTTTGCCCAGATCACCCAAACGACCACCATTAAAGGCTAGCAAGCCTGGTTCGTCGTGCCCTCTGGCTCGATGAGCCAAGCCAAAAAGCCGATTTTTTCGTACTTTTTAAGGGCATTTCATGAAACTCAAAGGCAATCTCACAGGACTCGTCGGCTGGCGCGGCATGGTCGGCTCGGTCCTGATCGACCGTATGCAGGCCGAAGGCGACTTCGAGTTGATCGAGCCAGTTTTTTTCTCGACCTCAAACGCCGGTGGCAAGGCCCCAGCGCAGGCGAAGAACGAAACCACACTGCAAGATGCCTTTGACATCGAAACGCTCAAAAAGTGCGACATCATCCTGAGCACACAAGGCGGCGACTACACCTCGGAAGTGTTCCCAAAACTACGCGCTGCCGGCTGGACCGGCCACTGGATCGACGCCGCCTCGACGTTGCGCATGAACGACGACGCGGTCATCGTGCTGGACCCGGTCAACCTGCCTGTCATCCAGAACGCGCTGTCCAAGGGTGGCAACAACTGGATAGGCGGCAACTGCACCGTTAGCTGCATGCTGATGGGCGTGGGCGCACTGTACAAGGCCGGCCTGGTTGAATGGATGACCAGCATGACCTACCAGGCGGCGTCCGGCGGCGGCGCGCAGCACATGCGCGAGCTGCTGAACCAGTACGGCACGCTCAACAGCGAAGTCAAGTCCTTGCTGGAGGACCCGAAATCGGCCATTTTGGAGATCGACCGCCGTATTCTGGCCAAGCAGCAGTCGCTCAGCGCCAGTGAAACCGCCAACTTCGGCGTGCCACTGGGCGGCAGCCTGATTCCCTGGATCGACAAGGACCTGGGCGACGGCATGAGCAAGGAAGAATGGAAAGGCGGCGCCGAAACCAACAAAATTTTGGGCCAGGGTGCCAGCTTCGGCAACGCTGAAACGCCGGTCGATGGCTTTTGCGTGCGTATTGGCGCAATGCGCTGCCATAGCCAGGCGCTGACCTTCAAACTCAAGAAAGACGTGCCGCTGGCCGACATCGAAGCAATGATCGCCGCCGACAACGCCTGGGTAAAAGTGGTACCCAATACGCGGGAGGCTTCCATCAAAGACCTCACCCCGGTGGCGGTAACAGGAACAATGCAAATCCCGGTCGGACGCCTGCGAAAGCTGGCGATGGGGCCGGACTATCTGGGCGCTTTCACCGTGGGTGACCAGTTGCTATGGGGCGCTGCAGAGCCGCTGCGCCGCATGTTGCGCATCCTGATCGAGGCTTGAACTTTCGTTCCCGACTGACTGAGCACCTACAATCCAGAAATGCGGCAGGCAGGTTGATGGCGTTGTCTCATGGCAACGGATGAAACCTTCATCCTTGCTGTTTGATTAAAGTATCAAAACTTAAGCCTTGTCCTAACTTGTCACTATCCGGCCTTGGTGTTAAGGTTGTTTTTCAAAAAATTAGCATCAAGGTTTTTGTGCGCTCAAGCCCTAAAACGTTCCAATCAGACCGAGCTCCAGATGCTCAAAACTTCATGAATCATCCCGGTCGCTGGCGTATTGGTGCCATGGCAAGTGCAATCGCATTGCTTGGTTGCCTGGCGAGCCTTGAAGCGCATGCAGTGGCGCTGGGCCGCATCACCGTTCAGTCCGCCCTGGGTGAATCACTGCGTGCAGAAATCGATATTTCCGATCTCAGTGCCGACGAGGCATCCAGCCTCAGGGTCGGCGTGGCGGGGGCTGACGTTTTCAGGGCTGCTGGACTCGACTACTCTGCTGCCGTCTCGGGGCTCGATGTTCGGCTCCAGCGACGTCCGGACGGCAGGCCTTATTTACGCCTGACCAGCAACCGTGCCATTGGCGAGCCCTTCGTGGACCTGGTTCTTGAGGCCCGATGGGCTTCCGGACGCGTCACACGCGACTACACGATGCTGTTTGACCCCCCCAACCTGCGCAACAACTACGCTCCACTGGTGTCGTCGACACCGGTGCTGCCCCGCGAGCCGGTGACCGTATCCGCCCTCCCGTCCAAGCAGGACACGCAAGCTCCAAACGCCCGGCCTGCTGCCCGTCCGGCGTCGGCATCCCCCAGGCCGCAAGCCGTCAGGACGCTTCCTCCCCAAAGCACCTCCGGTGTCCGCCAGATCACGGTCAGGCCCGGAGACAATGCCGGCAGGATTGCGGCCCAAAACAAGCCTGCCAGCGTGTCGCTGGACCAGATGCTGGTGGCCCTGCTCAGGGGAAATCCCGACGCATTCGTTGGTGGCAACATCAACCTGATCAAGTCTGGTGCCGTGGTGGATATTCCGGACGCGCAGGCAGCCAACGCGCTGTCACCGGGCGACGCCAGGCAGGCCCTCATTGCCCAGAGCAGGGATTTCAACACCTTCCGCCGCAAACTGGCCGACGGTGTTCCGGCCACACAGCTCGACAGTGCAGAGCGCCAGGCTGGCGGCAAGGTCCAGACGCGTGTCGATGACCGCGCGCAAGCCAGCACTTCGCCCGACCGTCTGACGCTTTCAAAAGGTGCCATCCAGGGCATACAGTCCGACGAACCGAGCGCAAGGGATGCCGCAAGCCGAACCACAGATCAGTCAAAAAACAGCAGTGCGCTGAATCCACAGGCCGCCATTCCCGGTTTAGGCAGCACGGTGCCAGGAGTGTCGGTTGCAGGCTCCAGCGCATCTCCCTCTGCTGTTGACCCAACTGCCATTGCGGCAATGCCAGCGCTTATTTCCTCCAGCGCCGCAGAACTCACAGCCGGCGCTTCAGCCCTTGCCATGCCCGCAGCACCGGAGCCGATGCCATTGGCCAGCGCGCAGGCACCGCTCGCAACTGCCGCTGTGAGCCAGCAATCTTCGCTGACAGCCCCGCCCGTCACATCGTCTGAATCCAGCTTGACTACCTGGATCATTGACAACTCATGGCTTCTAGGTGGGGGGGTTCTGCTGGCGTTGCTGGCGGGCCTGGGGTTTGCGCGTTACAAGAAAAACGCAGGACCCAGCCATGTGGACAGTTCATTTCTGGACAGCCGCCTGCAGCCCGATTCGTTCTTTGGCGCCAGTGGTGGGCAGCTTGTCAATACGAATGCAATCCGTGGGGAACGGTCGTCTTCGATGGCCTACTCCCCCAGCCAGTTGGATGCAGTCGGCGATGTGGACCCCGTAGCCGAAGCCGATGTCTACCTTGCTTACGGCCGCGACCAGCAGGCCGAAGAAATCCTCAAGGAAGCGTTACGCATTTATCCGGCACGTCTGGCTGTTCACAGCAAGATGCTTGAAATCCACGCCAAGCGACGCGACCACAAGGCCTTCGAAAATGCGGCCCTGACAGCATTTAAGCTGACGGGAGGCCAAGGCGCAGAGTGGTCCTATATCAGCCAGCTGGGTCGGGATCTAGAGCCAAGCAATTCCATGTACCAATCTGGCGCCAGCTTTTCGGCTAACCTTGTCGAAAGACGTAATTCTGACCTCGTGCCCCTGAACAGCACCATCCCGCAGGCCCTGGCCGGATTGGCGCCGGTTGTCAAAAGGCAACAGGCCCTCGATTTGGACCTGGACCTTGATCTCGATTTTCCGGCAGGCGCATCCCCTTCTGCGTCGATGCAGCCTGCTTTGAAGGCAGCGGCCGCCGTCGCCTACCCAGGCTCGAAAGCCGAACCGATGTCAGAAATTGCCATTCCATCGGCTTTTCTGGATCTGGATTTGAACCTGGACGATGTGCCATCCGCTACGCCAGCGGCGAGCCCTCAAAACCTGTCGGCAAAACTGTCTTCTTCGGAATTTGATCTGAATGCCAATGGCTTGGACTTCACGCCGGAACCCTTCATTGCGCCCAAAGCAGCCATTGCGCCAACGGCGCCTGCAACACACAGCGGCATGCTGGAGTTCGACCTCGATTCACTTTCCCTGGACCTTGGCCCGGCCACCAAACCCCATGCTGGGGCCTTGACTGGCGCTATAAAAGACCCGCTTGAAATCAAGTTCCTGCTGGCTGAGGAATTTCGCACCCTGGGCGATTCGGAAGGAGCCAAGTCGCTGGCCGACGAGGTCGTGGCCCATGCCCAGGGCCCCTTGAAATTCAAGGCCCAGGCATTTCTCAATACCCTGTCGTGATCAACGCTTGAAGCGCCTGCACTCATCTACGGGACAGCATCGGTGAGGATTGCTCTCGGCATCAGCTACAGCGGCAGCGCCTATGAAGGCTGGCAAAGCCAGTTGTCCGGCAAGACGGTTCAGGACCAGCTGGAAGCAGCCTTGAGCCGTTTTGCCGTACAGCCTGTTCGTGTCATGTGCGCCGGTCGCACCGATGCCGGGGTCCATGCGCTGATGCAGGTTGCGCACTTTGACACCTCGCTCCAGCGCGAAACCGGCTCCTGGGTGCGCGGCACCAATGCTTTTTTGCCCCGCGACATTGCGGTGCAGTGGGCGCAGCCCGTGTCCGATGAGTTTCATTCGCGCGCCAGCGCCATTGCACGCCGGTACGCCTACGTGGTGCTTGAATCGCCCGTGCGCCCCAGCGTGGAAGCCGGACGCGTTGGCTGGGTCTACCGGGCGCTGGATGGCGATGCCATGCGGCAGGCTGCCAGCCACCTGCTGGGTGAACATGACTTCAGCTCGTTCCGGGCCGCACAATGCCAGGCAAAGTCACCGGTCAAGACCATGAACCGTATCGAGATTTCGCAGCGCGCCGGCGCCGGGTCGCGTTATTGGCGCTTTGAGTTTGAGGCGAATGCATTCCTGCACCACATGATCCGCAACATCATGGGCTGCCTGCTGGCTGTGGGCCAGGGCAGCCAGCCTCCCGGCTGGCTGGCCAGTGTGGTGGCAGCCCGCCGCCGCGATGCCGCCGCCCCGACTTTTTCGCCCGACGGTCTTTATTTTCTGGGTCCGGTATATGAGGACCGCCATGGCTTGCCGACCCGTACGGCAGCTTATGATTGGCTGCCATGACCATTCCATCCCCTTGCGCCAGCCGTACCCGTATCAAGATCTGCGGCCTGACCCGCGAGGAAGACGTTGATGCTGCGGTGGCCGCTGGCGCCGATGCCATCGGTCTGGTCATGTACGCGCACAGCCCACGCCATGTCACGCTGGAACGCGCCGCAGAACTGGCCAGCCGACTGCCGCCGTTTGTAACCCCGGTGCTGCTTTTCGTCAATGCGGACACTGCAAAAATAATAGCTGCATGTGCCCGTATTCCTTGCGCAATTGTCCAGTTTCATGGGGATGAAACGCCTGAAGAATGCCTGAAGGCCGGCAGGACCTTCCTGCGCGCGGCTCGCATCCCGCTGGACGAAAACCCCACGCCGGGCAGCCCGCGCTTTGATCTCCTAAAATATGCGCAAGATTATTCAGCAGCCCAAGCCATCTTGCTCGACGCTCATGTCGAAGGATACGGCGGCGGCGGGAAAACATTCAATTGGTCACTTCTTCCTCAAAGCGTCAACGCTCACCTCGTTTTGTCTGGTGGGTTGACGCATGCAAACGTGACCGATGGCATTTTGCAAATCAGGCCGCGTTGCACCACACTGGCCGTTGATGTGAGCTCCGGCGTCGAGATTTCCAAAGGAATCAAGAGTGCCGAAAAAATGAATCAATTTGTCGCAGCCGTTCGCGCTGCCGACAAACAATTTTTAAAACCTAGCGGGACAGAACGGGCTGCATAAGCGCAGCAATGTTCATTGCGCTGTCCTTAACTGATCAAGACCATGTACGACTATCAACAACCTGACCTGGCCGGACACTTCGGCATTTACGGTGGCAGTTTCGTTTCCGAAACCCTGACCCATGCACTCACTGAACTGAAGGAAGTCTATGCCAGGTACCAGCATGACCCGGAGTTTTTGGCAGAATTCAACTACGAGCTGAAGCACTTCGTCGGCCGCCCTTCCCCCATCTACCATGCGGCCCGTATGAGCCGCGAACAGGGCGGCGCGCAAATCTACCTCAAGCGCGAAGACCTCAACCACACGGGCGCGCACAAGATCAACAACACCATCGGCCAGGCCATGCTGGCGCGACGCATGGGCAAGCCACGCATCATTGCTGAAACCGGTGCCGGCCAACACGGCGTGGCAACTGCCACGATTTGTGCCCGCTACGGCCTCGAATGCGTGGTCTACATGGGCAGCGAGGATGTCAAGCGCCAAAGCCCGAACGTGTACCGCATGAACCTGCTGGGTGCCACCGTGGTGCCAGTGACCAGCGGCAGCAAGACGCTGAAAGATGCGCTGAACGAAGCCATGCGCGACTGGGTGGCCAATGTGGACAACACCTTCTACATCATCGGCACCGTCGCCGGCCCGCATCCCTACCCGATGATGGTGCGCGACTTCCAGAGCGTCATCGGCACCGAATGCCTGAGCCAAATGCCTGAGATGAACGGGGGCAGGCAGCCCGATGCAGTGATTGCCTGCGTCGGCGGCGGCAGCAATGCCATGGGGATGTTCCATCCTTACATTTCGCATGAAAACACCCGGCTGATTGGCGTGGAAGCCGCCGGCGAAGGCCTGGACAGCGGCAAGCACTCGGCGTCGCTGCAACGCGGCCTGCCCGGTGTGCTGCACGGCAACCGCACCTATGTGCTGCAAAACGACGATGGCCAGGTCACCGAGACGCACAGCATCAGCGCCGGCCTGGACTACCCTGGCGTCGGCCCCGAGCATGCGTTTTTGAAAGACATCGGCCGCGCCGAATATGTCGGCATCACCGACACCGAAGCACTGGCCGCTTTTCACTACCTGTGCCGCATCGAAGGAATCATTCCGGCGCTGGAATCTGCCCACGCCGTGGCCTACGCGATGAAACTGGCCAAGACCATGCGCAGCAACCAGAGCATCCTGGTCAACCTGTCAGGCCGGGGCGACAAGGACATCGGCACCGTGGCCGACCTGTCGGGTGCAGACTTCTACTGTCGCCCTTCCTGCCACGGCCAAAGCATCAAAGGCGGCTCGCAAGTTGTAAATTTCAAGTCATGAGCCGGATCAAACCCACTCTCGACGCGCTGCTGTCCCAAGGCCGCAAAGCGCTGATTCCTTACGTCACGGCGGGTTTTCCGTACGCCGACACCACGCCCGAACTGATGCACGCCATGGTGGCGGGCGGCGCCAACGTGATCGAGTTGGGCGTGCCCTTTTCCGATCCCAGCGCCGACGGCCCGGTGATCCAGAAAGCCGGCGAAAAGGCCTTGGCCCAAGGAGTCGGCCTGCTCCAGGTGCTCGATATGGTGCGCGCCTTTCGCCGCCAGGACAACACGACGCCCGTGGTGCTGATGGGCTATGCCAACCCGGTCGAACGCTATGACATCAAGCATGGCGCGGGCAGCACCGAAAGCGCTTTTATCCGCGACGCCGCTGAGGCCGGCGTGGACGGCATGCTGATCGTCGACTATCCACCCGAAGAGTGCGTAGAGTTTGCCGCCAGGTTGCGCGCCCACGGCATGGACCTGATCTTTTTGCTGGCGCCCACCAGCACCGACGCACGCATGGCGCAGGTAGCCAAAGTCGCCAGCGGCTACGTGTATTACGTCTCGCTCAAGGGCGTGACCGGCTCCGGTGGGCTGGATGTGGATGCCGTGGAGGCGATGCTGCCGCGTATTCGCCAGCATGTCCGGGTTCCCGTGGGTGTCGGTTTTGGCATTCGCGATGCCGCCACAGCCAAGGCCATCAGCAAGGTGGCGGACGCCGTGGTGATTGGCAGCAAGATCATTCAGCTGATTGAAAACCAGCCTCGGGACAAAGTGGCCGCTGTTGCCCAGGCCTTTTTACAAGAGATCCGCAGCGCATTGGACTGACTTTTGGCCCTGTAAAGCCAGCGCATAATGGCGCTTTTCGACGTGCGCCAGCAGGTTTTTTGCAGCGCAATATCACAAGGACTGACGTCATGTCTTGGTTAGAAAAACTCCTCCCTCCCAAAATCAGCCACACAGACCCGACCGAGCGCCGCAGTGTTCCTGAAGGCTTGTGGATCAAATGTCCAAGCTGCGAGGCCGTGCTGTACAAGAGCGACCTGGAAAAAAACCAGAACGTCTGCCCGCAATGCAGCCACCACCACCGCATCGGCGCGCGTGAGCGGCTCGATGCCTTTCTGGATGCCGAAGGCCGCTATGAAATCGGCCAGGAAGTGCTTCCGGTCGATGCGCTGAAGTTCAAGGACAGCCGCAAGTACCCCGAGCGCTTGAAAGAAGCAATGGAAAACACCGGCGAAACCGATGCGCTGGTGGTGATGGGCGGCGCCCTGCACAGCATCGGCGTGGTCGTCGCCTGCTTTGAATTCGACTTCATGGGCGGCAGCATGGGCAGCGTCGTCGGCGAGCGCTTTGTGCGCGGCGTGCACACCGCCATCGAGCAAAAAGTGCCGTTCATCTGCTTCACCGCCACCGGCGGCGCGCGCATGCAGGAAGGCCTGCTGAGCCTGATGCAGATGGCCAAGACCAACGCATCGCTGACCCGGCTGGCCAAAAAAGGCCTGCCTTATATCAGCGTGCTGACCGACCCGACCATGGGCGGCGTGAGCGCCGGTTTTGCGTTTATCGGCGACATCGTGATTGCCGAGCCCAAAGCGCTGATCGGTTTTGCCGGCCCGCGCGTCATCGAATCGACCGTGCGCGTCACCCTGCCCGAAGGTTTCCAGCGCGCCGAGTTTTTGCAGACCAAGGGCGCCATCGACTTCATCTGCGACCGCCGGGAATTGCGCAAGACCGTGGCGAGTTCGCTGGCCATGCTGCTCAAGCAGCCGGCCGACGCGGTGAGCTGAGGCGTTTCACAACGCATCAAACGGGCTCAGCACCCCGCGCCCGCCCTTGTTCAATACATGGGTGTAGATCATGGTGGTGCTGACGTCACTGTGGCCCAGCAACTCCTGCACCGTTCGGATGTCGTAGCCCGCCTGCAGCATGTGCGTGGCAAACGAATGGCGCAGCACATGCGGCGTGATGATCTTGGCAGAGCCAGCCATTGCGCCGGCCGTGCGCTCATCGCCTGAATCGATTGCCGCAGTGACGCCCGGACCCATGCGCCGCGCACCTTCCCGTACCGCCCGCTGCACCGATTCGGGAAACACGTGGTGACGCCTTTCCACCCCGTCACTTCGCGGATCCATGGCCCGCGATGCCGATGGAAAGACATATTGCCAGCCCCACGCCTTGCCGGCGTTCGGGTATTTGACGGCCAGCGCATGCGGCAAATACACCTCGCCAAACCCGGCTTCCAGATCACGCTCGTGGATGAGTTGGGTGCGCTGCAATTGCGCCTGCAGCGGAACGATCAGGTTTTCGGGCAAGACGGTGATCCGGTCCTTGTTCCCTTTGCCTTCGCGAATAATGATTTCGCGGCGCTCAAACTCCACATCCTTGACCCGCAGCCGCAGGGCTTCCAGCAAACGCATGCCGGTGCCATAAAGCAAACTGGCAATCAGCCACATCGGCCCATTGAGCTGCATCAGCAGGTCGCGCACTTCGCGCGTGGTTAACACCACCGGCAAGCGTTTGGGTGTTTTGGCCTGAACCACCTCATCAAGCCAGGGCAAATCAACCCCGATGATTTGCTTGTACAAATAAAGCAGCGCCGCCTTGGCCTGGTTTTGTGTCGATGCCGATACATTACGCTCAACGGCCAGATGGCTCAAAAATGCTTCTACCTCCACAGCGCCCATGTCGCGCGGATGCCGTTTGTTGTGAAAGAGAATGAAGCGCCGCGCCCAGTCGATATAAGTCTGCTCGGTGCGAATGCTGTAGTGCCGTGTGCGCAGGTGAATACGCAGTTGCTCCAGAAGTTTTGGAGGTAGTGATGGTGGAGATTCCAGCAGTGGCGCGAGTGACCGTGGAGGCAGGTTCATCCGTTAAATTTTAGGTTTGCCTAAACGACTTGGCAACCCGATAACCCGTTGAAAATAAAAAGAAATTTTTGAATTTTAGTTGTATTAGATTGTAAGTACGGGTAGGATTCAGCCGTCCAATTCACGTTAGAAATTCTCTTCCTCAAACTGCAACTACCTAAAAATGAAAAATACGATTCTTATCCTCTCCGTTGCAGCCGCAATTTCCGCATGCGCATCTCCTCCACGCTATGCCTACGTAAAGGAAGGAGCATCTGACCACCAACGCACGGATGCACTTTCTGAGTGCAGCTATCAAATTCAGCTGAATAAAACCCCTGCCGCACAACAACCCGAGCTTTCAAAGTTATGCATGCAGGGAAAAGGCTTTCGTCTTAAGCAAGTGAACTAAACATAGTTCTACTATCCTGCGACATGCTTTTCGTTGTGCCGGCGCTTTCGCGCTGTAGGCCGCAGTGGTTTGCCAGGCGTACCAGTTTTACCCCCGGTGTCCTAACCCGGCATTCCAGTGGATTGCTTCGCAACCACTGAATTTCAACGTTAGGCATCACGATTTGCTGCTCGCCTAGCACCACCAAGAGAGAAACTCTTCTATGAGCTATTGCATTGATGCTCCGACACTCGAAATGCCCGGCTATCCAACGGTGTTGTTTATAGATCGATCCTCTGACAAGCCGTTGAAGGATCACCTCGCAGTCTTCGCAAAGTATTTCAAGAAGGAGATGAGGTTTGACAGTTTGCAGTTCGACGAGAGCATGTATGACAACGAAGACTTCGTTGGCTTCTTGTTTCTTCAGCGAGCCATGGATCTAGTCGTCCACGTAGATCACTATCCCAACCGCGTCGTTGGGGGTGGGGTGTTTGCAAGACGCGGAGTCATCGACGAACTAGATTGGGTGTGGCTTCATCCCTTTTCGAGAAATCGAAGGCTGCTTCGAAAAAGCTGGCCAACATTCACGAAACGATTCGGGCAGTTCTCAGTCGCCGAACCAATTTCAGCGCATATGTCAGTCTTCTTAAAGAAGCACCATGCCAAGTAAGTCAGGGCGTCGGCGACAGGAGAAGCGGTGATGCCTAACCCTTCCATCGAACGGACGGCTACGCCGCCGCTTATTTAGCACGTTAGACCGCGCGATACACTGCGCTTCATCAACGCTCCGCAGATCGGGGCGTGTGTACTCAAAGGCAGTAGCATGAAAGAGAAATACAAAAAGTGCAACGACTGGTACGGGGCACTAAACAAAAAGCAGAGAATGATCATTTGGGGATTGACTGTGCCTTATGCAGTATTTCCTCTTACTGGGGTATTGCTTGGCGGAATCCCTTGGGCATTACTCCTGCTTTATATGGAATTCCATAGAAATGGTGAAACAGGGAGCAAGGAGTAGAAGCTGAACTGCCTTAGCTTTATAAAGTTTTGTAGTGGCGGCGCTGCCGCGCTTTTCTCTTCCGGGTTGCGCCAGGCGTGCATGTTCCAGCACCAAGGTCCTAACCCGGCATTGCAGTGGATCGGCTTCGCCGACCACTGAATTCATACGTTAGGTTTTGCAAAGTCATCTATGCCAAAGTTCATGCCCAAGGGTACCGCTGGCGATCGCACGCCTTGGGCTGGGTGGGTTTTTTGGCCATGCTGATTTTTGCGACAGCGTTCTAATTCACACGTAGCACGATAAAATTAATCACTCAACAATTGGAAGAAATCAGTATGAAAAAACTAATCATTACAGCAGTATTACTTACTCTTAGTTCAGCTGTATTTGCATATGGAACTTTAACTAATAGCTGGCTAAATGGTTCAAGTAAAATATGCAAGTACAGTGATGGATCAGTATTAACGATAGGAATGTCTGAAATTTGTCCAGTTTCTAATTGAAGATTAATTTCGCCTAACAAAGTGGTCAACTGGAAGCCAGGCAGTACGCACATAGTCCTCATATGCTTAAACAAATCCGCCGATGGTTTCGCAGACCAAGTAATTCTGCAGGCAATGTCTACTATGTGAAGCTTTTTACACCACAGGGTGTCTTCTACAAAATTGGTTATACAACTAAGTCCAACGTAATAGAGCGCTTTGCTTTTGCAAATTGCGGCGATGAAAAGTTAGTCAATCGTCAGTTCTTATTTGCATTTCGTGAGGACGCTTGGGATGTCGAGCAGCAACTGCTTGACCACTTTGACAAGCACCGCGCATTTGGAAAGTACAGTAACGATCCCATGGGGCCACTTGCCGGTTGCGGACAGTCTGAGCTGTTCCGACATGATATCTTGGGGCTGGATAATGATCTATACGCTATCTCAGACGAATTGGCGAAAAGGGCCGCAGAGGTTGAATCCAAGAAGGCTGGTGAAGGATGTTTAATGATGCTGATTGGTCTCGCTTTGGCGCCTTTTACATTAGGCCTGTCGCTGTTATTTCTCTTCGGTGGTGCCTCTGGCGTCTTTGAAGATGGCAATAATCATGTGCCAACTCTGAAGCGACCAGTTCACCCGCCAAAGATTCAAGAACTAATCGACAGTCTTAATAAGACAGTACGTGCGGCCTAACCCGGCATTGCAGTGGATTGCTATGCAACCACTGAATTCATACGTTAGGCGTAGCGAATTCAATTAAAGGAACTCTACAATTTATGCAAACCAACCTCTTTGATGCCTTGCGGCGCGCAGGCTGCGGCGAGAACAAGCTAGGCGCAGTGTTTATTGATGGCAGCGAAGCCTATCGTCACTGGGTGGAAAACGAGATCGTGTTTTTTGAAGTAAAGAGCGGTAAGGACGCAGCTTTCGCTGATCAAAGCGTTGAGTTTGATGACAACGGCATAGCAACGGTCGCAGACATCAACAATCTTTCTCGCAATGTTCGTGTCCTCGTTATGGTCCCGTTTAGTGATCGCTTGCGGGCACTAGACTTGATCGCTCCCCCGCCTTCCAGATAGCAAACGAATTAAGCAGGCTCACTTGGTAAGTTCGTGATTCAAAGTCACGGCGAATGGGAGGCTGTCGTTGAATTCGTCACCGCTATTAAACATTGTATGCACGCTACGCCTAACCCGGCATTCCAGTGGATCGGCTTCGCCGCCCACTGAATTTCAACGTTAGGAGCTAATCGCATGCGAATACTTGCAGCTATTTCACTCGCAGTTCTTCTTGGCGGTTGTGCCACTGCCTATCAATCTCAAGGTCTCTCTGGTGGCTTCAGCGAAACGCAACTCGACACGAATGTTTTTCGGGTTTCGTTTCGCGGAAATGGATACACCCGCGCTGAGAGGGCGGAGGAGTTGGCGCTGCTTCGCAGCGCAGAACTAACGCTGAAGAACGGGTTTACTCACTTCGCAATTATTGACGGACGCACCCGAGAACAATCGGGCACATACACCACGCCTACACAGTCCTATACAACCGCGAATGCCACGGCTTACGGCAATTCAGCCTACGGCACCGCTCGCACTACGACCTACGGTGGTCAAACTTTGCACATTTCAAAACCGAGCACCACGAACACAATCATGTGCTTCAACGGAAAGCCGGACATCCAGGGCCTCACCTATGACGCGCAATTCATCTGCAACTCTCTCGGTCAAAAACACGGGGTAGCGTGTGGAGCAGTAGCCAAATGAACCCGCTCCTAACCCGGCGTTGCATCGGACTGCTACGCGTCCGCTGAACTCCACGCTGAACACCATACGTTAGGTATCAATATTGTTATGACCGATTGCCCCGACGGCTACGCATCAATCCTTGTTGAGTCATTCAACAGCACAGAGAAAAATCACCGCTATCCGGTTGAAATTCGCCCTCTTCCTGGCCAAGCATTTCCAACACACATGCTTGTCGAGTGCTCGGCCCAAATGAGGGAAGAATTTCCGGTTGGTACAGTGTTTAGACTTTGTGTCACTCGGAAGCAGAAAGAAAATTGTCGCCCGCATTTATATTCTTCGTACAGATGGCCGTTTGAGATAGTAGAAATCAAAAAAAGGAAATAGTTACTCAGCCATGCTTATTTCAAACTCAGTGTCCTAACCCGGCATTCCAGTGGATTGCTTCGCAACCACTGAATTTCAACGTTAGGCCGCCGCGGGATGAAGGACAGTTCCAACGGCACGTGCTGCAGGGCCAGCCCCAGCTCATTTTTCATATACATGCAAGAAACTCTCATTAAAGTAAATTGAAAAATGAAGAACAGAATTGTGGTTTTCATATCTATCGTCCTTACATGCCCTGCTTTCGCCCAATCAGCGGCCAAGGATTCGTATGTCAGCGCTGTCATTGGTGGCGTCAGCGTTGTTGGCTTGATCCTAATTGTCGGAGTCTATAGATTGGGCAAGGTGTGGCTCTCCAGGGCGAAACTCGCCTATACAGAGTACCGCATAGGAAGGCGCGCGGGGCGTTCACCTGTGGCCGGCGTGGCGGTGGATGCGTCCATGAGTTTCTCCTTCGTGCGGCCCAAGAATTCGATTGACGACGCAACTGACGGCCTACAGCGGTCACCGACGGCGCGCGCGATAGGTCTCTCTAAGGAGATTGCCAGTTTTGAACCCATGGCGCACAGGGCGAAGAAATCGATCGAGATAGGAAGCGAGGCAATTAGATGCAGCAAGAGTCCTTCCGATGAGTGCTGGTCTGAAGCATTTGCAGAGTTCGAAGGCTCTACGCGCCGGCTCGGCCTGTGGGCAAAGGTGTTCGCGGAAGCTGGTGGGAACGAAGCGGTGGCAAAGGCGGAATACTTACGGTTGCGCGCTCAAGAGCTGCATGTGGCAACACTCGCTCGGGTAGAGACTGAGCGGCAAGAAGTCGAAAAGCGACAGGCGGCGGCTGCGTTCGCGAATGTTCTGGAGGGCAAGGCCAGCAACTTGGAAGTAATCGCTGCCTGCGAAGCACACCTTAGCGCGTTAGGATTCAAAGTGCATAGTCCCAGACCAGATAATTGGGAGATTTCTGGCGACGGCTCCGGAACAAGGTATATATATTCAGCAGCCGATCTACGAAAGCACACTGAAGCCGTGACGCTTTTCCGAGCTAGGAAAGCACTCTCGGGAATCAACGGAGTGGCATAACATGTCGTTCAACTCGGACGCACAAGTGCGATCGTGCGCTGGCGCGCATTCGCCTTTATGTGCCGGTTAACTTTTCATTAGCACGCCTAAAAAGTCACCCAAGCGAAAGCCTTTCGGCACCTTTTAACCGTAATATTATGTATGAAGAAAACACAAATTTATTAGCTCGTATTTCCTTGGTACTGTGATTAGGTGCGCTTTGCCGATAGTTGGCTGGATATCTAACCCGGCAGTCAAGCGGACTGGCCTACGGCCATCCGCTTACTTTGTGCGTTAGCCTGTAGTAATAATCGCTCATGGTTAATCCCGCGCTTTATCTTTCTCCTCGCAACTGCCAGCTTGCTCGCGGTTCCCGTGGTGAGTGCGGTTTTAATGCCAAATCGGGCTCCAGCGCTTGCTGTCATTGCGTTGGTAGCTTTCATTTCCGCAGTTTTTTTGCTCGGCGCGCTGCTCCGATAGTTGGCTTGGGTTCTAACCCGGCAGTCAAGCGGACTGGCCTACGGCCATCCGCTTACTTTGTGCGTTAGGCTCACAAAATAGCTGGCGAGCAAGGCAATTCATGCCACTGCAAATAGAATTTATTTCACATGTTTACACGGTCTACTTTTTAAAGGCAAAAAAATGAATATGCAAAACCTTGTCAAGCTTATAAAAAATGTCGCCGATGAACAGGGTTACTCTGTCACTGGTGGCGATGTAAAGTTTCAGGTATTCATCGACAAATATCACGCAGTTGCTTTTCAAATTTGGGCAAACAGTTCTTCTGGCTATGTACAAGCTCACCAGTGGGAAGAAGGAAACGATGTAGAAGACGAAGGGAAATACGGACGTGGGGTTTATTCACTTCGCAATTACAGTGACGCGGTGCAGTTCTGCAACATTATGATTAGCAGTGCCGCTATTCGCGCGAAACGCGTCTAACTCAATAGTGCATCGCACCGCTACGCGTCCGCTGAACTTGAACGTTAGCACCCTATGACAATTAGCCGCAACCGAGCCATTATTCTTGGTGCTGCATCTATCTTCGGCATTATTTGTATCGAAGCATTTAATAGCTTTATTTGTTACGGTAATAATCTTCAGACATTCTTAACTATGCTGGGAATTTTTGTCATCACTGCCCTGCTTCCGGCCCTCATCTCATTGCTCACTTCTAATCCGCTCAGAGCCTTCGGTGCATGCATACTGTTCGCTCCATGGCTCATTTTGGCCTGCGGCGGCGAGTCCATGATCTACGTTGCAGTAATACTTTGGGGTACTGCGTCGTCAATCATTGGAGCGTTTATCACCGGTCCTATCATGCGTCTGGTCGGTGTATCCGTTGACGGGCGCTAACAATTCATTCAAGCCGAACTTGCTTCGCAAGTCGGGTTAATTCAGGCGTTGAGCCGCAGAATCGAAGCGATTCGATCATCTCACTTACTGCAATTACATCCATCATGTCAGACAAGCTAAACCCGTTGCCAGAAAAATTACAACAAGCCGACCAGAGACATCAGGACAATGGCCATCCGATCTTCTATCTCGTCGAATTCTTTGTTTATCTCTCCCAACTCTTTACATTCTTTCTCATTGCAGTGCTAACGTCTAATATGCTACGTGACGAAACATCACTTCTCGCTTATGTTGTCAGTAAAATCAATGACAGCGCGCTTACTAACGCAATTGCAACGGTCATCGCTGTAGCAGCTACATTCGGAGTCGTCGCAGCAATCGCCAGATCGTTTCCAAAGTCACCGGTAATCGAAAGAGTCGTTGAAGAGGTACTCTCCGAGGCGCCGCGCACGGCTTATGTATTTGGCAGTGCCGTCGCCGGTACACTCTTCGCTGTTTCACTCTACCTTCATAATCATCCAATATCTTGAGGAATGCCTACCATTCAGATTTTCTGCATTGGTCTGCTATGGGCTGTCATCGGCTTCATTTATGGCCTTTTCTTTTCGTATGCATTTAAGAAGAATCGCAGCACTTGCAATGCATCAACTGCAGCCTAACCCTTCGTTGCAGTGGATCGGCTGCGCCGCCCACTAAAGTTGTCCGTTAACCTCATCCCATTACACACAAGTCACCCATCGTTGAACTGCCGGGCATAACGCATCCCATTACACACAAGTCACCCATCGTTGAACTGCCGGGCATAACGGGCACCCTCGACGAAGATGGTAATCTCCTGCATGCCCAGCCAAATCGTCCTGGCACCCGGTTCGCCATCGTGCTTTCTGCCCAAAAAGCCGCCGCGCTGAGCAATCAAACGCACCACGGTGTTGAGCGTAGGGGTCTGGCGGGGCACGGGCTTTTTGTTCAGGATGAACGCCGCTCGCCACTCGTCAGGCTCGAACAATAGGTCGGCTGGTAAATCGGGCAACGTGCGCCCCAGCCGCATCAAGCGGTTGATGCGCCAGGCAATCACCATGTACAGCGCCAGAGCGGTCTGTAGCCGCCCAACATCGCTCAGCTGCAGCCGCTCGACCCGACAGCCCTCCTTGAGCACCAGGAAAAAAAGCTCAATTTCCCAGCGCGCGCGGTACCAATCGATGAGTTCGACTGCCGCTGCCAGTGTGCTTGCCACCCGGTTGGTCAGCAGCCGCCAGACCACCGGCTTGGTGCCTGCCGGTGCGTTGACTTCCGAGGCAATAAGGCAGGTCACTTCGAGCTGGCCGCCCTGGCGGTCGGGCAGCATCACGCGCTGGGCGCGCACCTCCTGCTCGACCGCGCGCGCCTTGCGCCCGCGACCGGCCGGCATCTCAAAGCGAATACGCCCCAGCGGCGCGCTGGCCATGACGCCATCCCACAGCTTGCCCCCTTCGGGCAGCACCCGGTTGTGCTGGCAGCGCACCAGGTAATCGGCCGCGTGATTCATCTTGCGCGCCATCACCAGCAACGCCAGGATGTCCGACTCGCGGTCGCCAATGCACACATGACGCGTGCCGGGCAACTCGCCAGCCTGCTCGGCGATGCGCTCGTAGCTCTCCACCCAGCGCACGCTTTCGAGCACGCCGCCGCGCGGCGCATCGCCTTGCTTAAACTCGCGTGCCCACGTCCAGGCGTTCATCACCCCCAGCGGCTCGCGCTGGGGCGTGACCACGTAGGTCGGGTGCAGATACAGCCCGCGCTGGGCCTCGTAGCTCAGCGGCCCCAGGCCCGCCGTCGCCTGCCCGTTGTAGTCCAGCTCGGTCGTATCCTGCAGGCACAGCACCACCGCGTGCTCGCGGATGCGGTCCATCGTCGCCTGGCGGTGGGCCGTCATCACGTCTTCACAGCTGACCTGCTCGTTGCGCAGGAAGCGGTAGGCCGCCGCCGTCTCGGCCCAGTTCTCGCACGCCCCCGGAATGCTCGCGCCGGGCTTTTGCCCCAGCCGCTCAGCCAGCAGCACGGCGCGCCGGTTCAAACGCGGGTCGCCCAAATCAATCGTTTCAAATTCTCGTTCCGCCCAGCCCATCGCCTCATCCCTTCAGTGATTCAGCTGCCTATGGTACGGACTTGTGTGTAATGGGATGCGTTAACCTACCCGTAATAATCTGCAGTTGCTTAATCCCGCGCTTTTGCCTTCTCCTCGCAGCTAACTTCGCGCTCGCGGTTCCTGTGGGTGGTGCAGTTTTAGTGCTAAACCGGGCTCCAGCGTTTGATGTCACTGCATTAGCAGCCAGCATTTTCGTAGTGCTGTAGCCCTGCGCACTGGGTCGGTAGTTGGCTCGGTGTCTAACCCGGCAGTCAAGCGGACTGGCCTACGGCCATCAGCTTACTTTGAGCGTTAAACATCCGCATCACCATTCCGCCCCATGCCACAAGTACGCATTTTCTCTACGTCCGACTCCCTCGTTGAGCTGACAAGTCTTTTTCACCGAGCCTACGCACGTTTGGGAGACATGGGCCTGAACTACACCGCCGTAGATCAATCGGCGGAAGTCACGGCCAGGCGCATTCGCGGCGGTACCTGCTATGTCGCAACCCTCGCGAACACCCTCGTGGGAACCATCGTCGTTCAGCCGACCTACTTTGAGAACGACTGCGAATACTTCACCCTTCCCGGTGTCGCGGCTGCCCATCAGTTCGCCGTCGACCCGGACCGTCAAGGCCTGGGCATCGGTCGAATGCTGCTGGCCCAAGCGGAATCGTGGGCGGCAGAAAATGGCTTTCGTGAGTTGGCCATGGACACTGCCGAACCGGCAACGCATCTGATCGGGTTGTACGCCAGGCTCGGCTACCGTGAGGTCGGCGGGGTTCAGTGGCCGGGCAAGGTCTACCGCAGCGTCGTGCTCAGCAAGTGCTTGCAACCGGATGCCTGATATTTCCTTCAAGCGGTCTGGCGTACGTGCAGCCAGCCGCCTGGGTCAACCGTCAGGCCCCCATAGCGATCGAAACCACCAGGCCTCCCGGCACGGCAGGTGTTATTCCAAGGGCTTTTCGCCCGTTGGTACTGTTGCTGCTTCGTCGGGCACTTTCGCAACGTCGGAGGCATGGTTTTCCATGTGGGTTTTCTTGCCCGGTTGCGGCGTCTTGTCTGCCCCGGGCGCGATCTCCTGGCCTTGGTGCTTTTTCTCTTGCTGGACTTTCTTGTCGTGGGCTATGTTGCGCGGGTCAGTCATGGCTTCTTCCTTCGATTGGTGAACGTCTATCCTTTCCTGAATACAAAGCGGTCAGGGTAGGACAAAACCAGACATTGCGTGCCGGATGACACCTGACCTTTCCATTACGCGAACGCCGAGCCCCATGCTTCGCAGGCCTGCAACCGCCGTTCCTGGCCAACACGGGTCAACCTGCCCTGCTATTCCGGTGTCAGTCTTCGCAACCGCTGGCAAATCCTGCACGGCCCTGATTCACAAAGCCGTTCAAGCAGAGCGCCCTCGCAGACCCTTTGAACGCAAACGTGATGGTTTGAAAAAACTTTCCGCACAACTAGAATGCAAAAATTGCCTATACCGCCCAACCAGCGGGCACTTTCAGCTATTCTTTTCATAGTGATTTACTTGGCGCTTTGTACTTGGGCAACGTGCCAGCCGTACCAGTGCTGGCCGCATTTTCCTGACCTGCATGGCGCATCCTGAAAAAATGACGTTCAAACCAGCGTCGTGCCGCGCCCGCCCTGCAAGCCAATGAGGTAAATCAGCATCCACCCCATGCGCAGTAAAGGAGATCATGGGATGATGCGGGTCAACCTAACTGACCTTACGCAGCCGCCTGTCCTGTTAGCCTACGCGCATGAAAAATTCTGAACTGGAGTTGTACACGGATTACCTGCTGAGCAGCTTTGGCGCGACAACAGCGACAGGGCTTTCGGCCATGGTGCAGGGCGATGTCAGCCACGACCGGATTACCAGGTTTTTATCCGGGCAGGACTACACGTCTAAGGACTTGTGGCGGCAAGTCAAGGCGATGGTGCGGGAAGTGCAAACGGCTGAAGGCGTGCTGATTTTTGACGACACCATCCAGGAAAAAGCCTGGACGGACGAGAGTGACTTGATCTGCTGGCATTACGATCATTGCAGTGGTCGCACGGTCAAGGGCATCAACCTGCTCAACGCGCTGTACCACTGCGGCGGCAGGTCTATTCCGGTGGCGTTCGAGTTGGTGCAAAAGCCTCTTCAATGCGACGTTGCGAGCCGCCAAGTCAAACGAAAAAGTGAGAAAACAAAAAACGAAATGATGCGCGAGATGATCCATGCCTGCCTGCAAAACGCCTTGCGATTTCGTTTCGTGCTGATGGACAGCTGGTTTTCCTCCGAGGAGAATTTTGATTTCATTACGAGCCGGGGTAAGCACTTCATCGCAGCCCTGAAGGACAACCGGCTGGTGGCGTTGAGCCAGGAGGACTGGAAGAAAAAGCGCTTCGTGCGCGTAGACGAGCTGGAATTTTCAGAGCAATGCACGGTGCAAGGCTGGCTCAAGGGGTCTGCCAGAGCAGTCCGTTTGGTCCGCCAGGTCTTTAAAAACAAAGACAGCAGCACCGGCACATTGCACCTGGTTTGCAGCGACCTCACGTGCGACTACGACGCCATCACCACGACCTACAAAAAACGGTGGCAAGTGGAGGTGTTTCACAAATCCTTGAAGTCCAATGCGGGCATGGCAAAATCCCCAACGCAGACGTTGAGAACCCAAAGCAACCACGTCTTCATGGCGATTTATGCCGTCTTCAAGCTCGAATGCTTGAGCGTTAAAAGCAAGATCAACTCCTTCGCTTTAAGGTTCAAACTTCTCATCAATGCCACCCGCAGCGCTTTTGACCAGCTTCAGAAATTTCAGGCGGCTGCGTAAGGTCAGAACCTAATTTGAAGCCTGCCATCATGTCCGACATCCTGACATTGAACTCCCTTCCGCTGTTTCCCCTGGGCACCGTGCTCTACCCTGGCGGCCTGCTGCCGCTGCAGATTTTCGAGGTCCGCTACCTGGACATGATCGGCAAATGCCACAAGACGGGCGCGCCGTTTGGCGTGGTGTCGCTGACCGAAGGCTCGGAAGTTCGCCGGGCGGTCAAGCCGGCGGCCGGAGGCGCGTCAGCCGGGGCCGATGGCTTTGCCGATGAAACCTTCAATGCCGTCGGCACGCTGGCCCAAATCATCGAGTATTCGGTGCCCCAGCCGGGGTTGATGGTGGTGCAATGCCAGGGCATACACCGTTTCACCATCGCCCGCCGCGAAAAGCTCAAGCATGGCCTGTGGATTTCGGATGTGGTGCGCATCGACGACGACCTGCCGGTGAAAATTCCGCATGACCTGCAAAAAGCGGCGGATGCGCTGGGCAAGCTGATCAAGGGCTTGCTCAATGGCGACACGCCCTCCGAAAAAATGCCCCTGCTGCCGCCCTACCAGCTGGAGGACTGCGGCTGGGTGGCCAACCGCTGGTGCGAATTGCTGCCCTTGCCGCTCAAGGTCAAGCAGCAGCTCATGGAACTGGAAAATCCGCTGCTCAGGCTGGAACTGGTCTGCGACGTGCTGGAGCGCCACGGCATTTCGCGCTGATGTGTCGCGGGCAGGGCCCCGCATTCAGGGCAAAGCGAAGGCGGCAGTGCATGCCGGCCAAAATCGTCCCGTTAAAAAACTAAAATCAGCGGTTCGGCGCTTGTGTCCCACCCTTCGGGGTGAAACAGCGCGGCGCTTTGCGTGAGCTGCCTGTGTGCCTGCGCTTGGCCCAGCCCTCGCCAGCACTTTTCCAGCCTTCTTTTTTTTCCGGAACACCGACCTTTATGTCCAGCCAACCGACCTCTTCCGCAACCGCCGCCGCCGGCATTGCAGCCCCTGCCCCTCACGACGAAAACCAGCTCATGGTGGAGCGCCGGGAAAAGCTCGCCGTCCTGCGCCAGCAACAGGCCGACGGCCGGGGCGTGGCCTTTCCCAACGACATCAAGCCGGAACACCGTGCCGCAGCGTTGTTTGCGCAGTACAGCCACCTGAGCAACGAAGAACTCGAACCCCTGGCGGTCAAGGTCACGGTGGCCGGCCGCATGATGCTCAAGCGCGTGATGGGCAAGGCCAGCTTTGCCACATTGCAAGATGCGTCGTTCGGCCCCACGGGCGGCCGCATCCAGCTCTACATCAACAACGCCGGCGTCGGCGAAGACGTGCATGCCGCTTTCAAGCACTGGGACCTGGGCGACATCGTGTCCGCCGCCGGCACGCTGTTTCGCACCAAGACCGGCGAGTTGTCGATTCATGCCGACAGCATCCGGCTGGTCACCAAGAGCCTGCGGCCGCTGCCCGACAAGTTTCACGGCATGGCCGACCAGGAAGTGAAGTACCGCCAGCGTTATGTCGACCTGATCATGGACGAGGCGGCGCGCAAGCGTTTCATGGCGCGCAGCAAGGCCGTCAGCGGCATTCGTGACTTCATGGTGGCGCACGATTTCCTGGAAGTCGAAACGCCCATGCTGCACCCGATTCCAGGCGGCGCAAACGCCAAGCCGTTCAAGACGCACCACAACGCGTTGGACCAGGAAATGTTCCTGCGCATTGCGCCCGAGCTGTACCTGAAGCGCCTGATCGTCGGCGGCTTCGAGCGGGTGTTCGAGATCAACCGCAGCTACCGCAACGAAGGCATCAGCGTTCGCCACAACCCCGAGTTCACCATGATGGAGTTCTATGCGGCGTGGTGGAACTACCGTGACCTGATGGCTTTCACCGAAGACCTGATCCGCGACATTGCGCAGAAAGTCTGCGGTTCACTGCAACTGAGCTATGCCGACAAACCGGTTGACCTGAGCCAGCCGTTTGAACGCCTGACGATTCGCCAAGCCATCCTCAAGCACACCGATGCCGGCGACCACGTGGACAACGCCGAATGGCTGACCCACGCGCTGAAAAAGCTTGGCTTGAGTGAAGCCAAGAACCGCCTGGCCGGCCGTTCGCTGGCCAGCCTGCAGGTGCTGTATTTTGAGGAAACGGTGGAAGACAAGCTCTGGCAGCCGACCTTCATCATGGAGCATCCCACCGAAATCTCGCCGCTGGCCCGGGCCAACGACGAGCGGCCGGAAGTCACCGAGCGTTTCGAGCTGTACATCACTGGCCGCGAATTCGGCAATGGTTTCAGCGAGCTGAACGATGCTGAAGAACAGGCTGCGCGTTTCAATGCGCAGGTCGATGCAAAAGACGGTGGCGACGACGAAGCCATGTTTTACGACCACGACTTCATCCGCGCGCTGGAATACGGCATGCCCCCGGCCGGCGGATGCGGCATCGGCATCGACCGGCTGATGATGCTGCTGACCGACAGCGCCAGCATCCGCGACGTGATTTTGTTTCCGGCGCTGCGCCGGGAAGCTTAAAACAGAAGCCGTTCAACTGGAAATTTTGCTATTTAATTAATAGCTGCAAAGGCATATACAGCGTGCGCTAAAAGCATATTTTATGCTTTAAATGTCATTTCTCAGTCAGAAAGAATGCGCTCCAGCCAGCTGCGCAGGCCGCGTTTTTAGTCCAGGACAGGCTGCTTTCTTTTCGGCGCGGCCGTCGCCCGTTCCACCGGCAGGCGCAGGTCATCCAGGTAGTCGCGCGCAATATCGACGCTGCATTCGACGCCCAGCATGGCGTAGCGCCGGGCCAGCCATTGGCCCGCGCACAGCCTGCCCAGGTCGCGCAGGGCATGGATCAGGCCGGCATCGGTCGAGGCCTTGGTCGAGGCGCTGTAGCCGCCCAGCACTTCACCGCCGTCGATGCGGTGCATCAGCACGTCCTTGTACTGCGATGCTTCGAGCTTGCCTTCGGCCAGCAGGCGCTTGACGAAATCAATGGCGCGCATTTCGGCGACCAGCCCGGCATTGAAGGTGATTTCATTGACCCGGTCGGCGATTTCCCCCGGCTGGGTCGGCAGCTTGTCGCGCCGGATCGGGTTGATCTGGACCAGCATGATGTCTCGGCTGCGGCATTCGTAGAGCAGCGGGTGCAGCGCCGGGTTGCCGGTGTAGCCGCCATCCCAGAAATGATCGCCTTCAATCTCGACCGCCTGGAACACCATCGGCAGGCAGGCCGACGCCATGACTGCGTCGGCCGTCAGGCGTGGGCCTGAAAACACTTCAGCCTTGCCGGTGCTGACGCGCGTGGCCACCACGAATACCTTGGGCGTCGCCGGATACGGATGCGCCGCCAGCCGCTCGAAATCGACCTGGGACGCCAGAAAATCCTTCAGCGGGTTGATGTCCAACGGGTTGCTCTGGTACGGCGACACGCTGCCTGACCAGTAGCGGGTCAGTTCATCGGTCCAGCGAGACGCCGACCAGATGCCGCCGCCCAGTTGGCCGAGCAGGACGTTGAAAGGCGCGCGCTGCCAGAGCGACAACGACTTGGACAGCGAAGACGACACGGTGCCCAGGTCAACAATGCCGTTCCAGAAAGTCGCCAGCGCCTGACGGGCCGCTTCATGCCGTGCGAACCGGGACTGGCCAGGGGCGCTGACCAGCCCATGCGCCAGCACCACGGCGTTCATGGCGCCGGCGCTGGTGCCGCTGATGCCCTCGATGTCAATGCGGCCGTCTTCCAGCAGCGCGTCCAGCACGCCCCAGGTGAAGGCGCCGTGCGAGCCGCCGCCTTGTAGCGCCAGGTTGACCAGGGGGTGGCCGCTGGCGGGAAGAAGGGGTAAGACGCCGTTGGAAATTTTCATCTTCCGAGGGTACCAAACCGCCAGGGCCACCATTCCCTGCTCATCTTTAGCCGGCGCTGCGCGGAATTGGATGTGGCGCGCTGCTGAGCCGCAAGGACCGCCACGCGACCAGGGCTCAGCATGCTGGCGCGCACATCCACCTCCACATCAACCCTGCCACCACTTCTGCCAGACCTGGTTGTCGGTGCCGCGAACGAACACATGCTCGTGGTTCGGCCCCATCGAGCCCAGCGCCGGCTCGGAGGCCAGCACGCCGCCGTCGTTGTGGCGGCCCCAGTCATGCCAGGCGTTGTTGAACCAGGCCTTCTGCCACAGCGCGTTGTCGGCGCCGCGCACATAGATGTTGCAGACCGTGCCGTTGCGCGAGATGACCGATGGCGCACCACTGAAACCGCCCGGAGGCGCGCCCAGGGCCACCCAGCCCGACCAGCCGCCCGCGCCTGTCCACCACTTTTGCCAGACCTGGTTGTCGGTGCCGCGAACGAACACATGCTCGTGGTCAGGCCCCATGGAGCCCAGCGCCGGCTCGGAAGCCAGCACGCCGCCGTCGTTGTGGCGGCTCCAGTCATGCAACCAGGCCTTTTGCCAGAGCGCGTTGTCGGCACCGCGCACGTAAATGTTGCAGACCGTGCCGTTGCGCGAGACCACCGCCGGTGCGCCGGTGAAGCCTACCGCAGGCGCACCAAGTGCGAACCAGCCCGACCAGCCGCTCTCGGCTTTCCAGAACTTCTGCCAGACCTGGTTGTCGGTGCCGCGAACGAACACATGCTCGTGGTTCGGTCCCATCGAGCCCAGCGCCGGCTCGGAAGCCAGCACGCCGCCGTCGTTGTGCCGCCCCCAGTCATGCCAGGCGTTGTTGAACCAGGCCTTTTGCCAGAGCGCGTTGTCGGCGCCGCGAACGTAGATGTTGCAGACCGTGCCATTGCGCGAGACGACCGCCGGCGCGCCGGCAAAGCCCACTGCAGGCGTGCCGAGCGCCACCCAGCCCGACCAGCCGACCTGGCGTGGAAACAGGCGTTCGTCCCAGCCGATCTGCTGTCGGCTGAAGGTACACATGTCCAGGGTGTTGGCATTCATGAGGCAAGCCAGCTGGGTCCCTGGCGGGAAGCAGTTGACGCAGTTGCTGTTGGGCACCGCCAGGTGGCCACTGGTGGCGCCGCAGGCGCACGCGCCGTACTCGTCGGCGGCGCCGAAGATGTGGCACGACTCGTGGGCGAACACCCGGTTGATGTTGTCGGGTCCCCAGCCGTCGTTGGCATAGTTCATCACCACCTTCTCGACGATGGCATAGGCAAAATGGTTCAGCGGGTATTTGGTGAAAAAAGCCACGTAGGCCCAGTCGGTGTGCCGGCTGGCACGCAGGTCGCTGGCGTACTTCTGGTAGCCGGGCCGCCCGGCGGCATAGCCCATGCTTGCCAGCGCGGCGTCGCGCCAGTCGCGCTCGTAGCGCTCATAGGCATCGGCAACGCCGGCATAGGGACCGGGGGCAGACGCCACGGTGACCGTGCGAATGTCATAGACAAAGGACACCCGTGCCCGTGGCTCGACGCCGGCCAGCCAGCCCAGCCCCTCCTGCACTTCCTGGATGATCTTGACCCGTTCGGCACTGCTCAGGACTTCCGCGCCGGTGTTGCGCGACACCAGCACGACGCCGACCGCCACCGAACCGATCAGGTAGCGGCTGGTCGGCGTGCCGGTCGACTCGGCCGGGGCTTCGGGTGCACCGGCTGCGCGCGTCCCGGTTTCACGCGTCTCCAGTTCGCGCGGCGGCTCGTAGCCCGGCGTGTCCCAGCTCAAGCCTTCGGTCGGCGACCGGGCCTGGCCGGCAAGGGCGCTTCTGGCCTTGACGCCGTGGGTCCACGCATCAACGGCCAGTTGCGAGGGCTCGTCGAGCGGCTGGGTCGGCTGGTCCGTTGATGCGGTCATCGCCGCTTCGTCGGCGGCATCCGGAAGTTCGGCCACAAAGACCGTCGGGCTGAACTGCTGGGTAATCCGTCCGCCCCGTCGCGTGACCTCTTCGCTGGCAGCGGCCATTTCCTGGGTGAATCGCAAGACGTTTTTTGCCATTTTGCTTCCCCTCAAACAAGATTGTCGACCTGCAAGTGCTTGCGCTTGCAGGCGCTTTTCAGTTCTCCGGGCTTTGAGAACAAGGCCGTCCTGATGCGAACCGGCTTGCGATTCTTCTCGCCTGCCGCATCTACAGCCATGAGAATTACTTTTCCATACACAAACCATGCGAATAGGCGAGGACGGTGTTGCAGCTGGCTTCAAACCGGTCCGGCCGCCAGCTGATCAGTGACTAGACGGTTTACGCTACCATCCGGCAGCATCCCGCAACTGCCATTTTTTGAATGAAAACAGCCTCTTGCGCACTATCCATAAGCACCTTCAGCTACAAAAATAAGAGTAAATCCCATGAAATACCTTGCCGGCTACCCGGAGAACCTTCAAGCGCAGGTTCAGCACTTGCTGGCCAAGGGCAGCCTGGGCGATACGCTGCTGGCCAAATACCGCCATGCCCACGCGGTACGTACCGACAAGGCCCTGTATGACTATGTCATGGCGCTGAAAAAAGAGTTTTTGCGCAATTCGGAGCCGCTGTCCAAGGTGGCGTTCGACAGCAAGCTGCAGATCATCACCCACGCGCTGGGCACGCACACCACGATTTCGCGGGTGCAGGGCAGCAAGCTCAAGTCCAAGCGTGAAATCCGGGTGGCGTCGCTGTTCAAGGAAGTGCCGGTCGAGTTTCTACGGATGATCGCCGTGCATGAACTGGCGCACCTCAAGGAAAAAGGCCATGACAGGGCCTTCTACCAGCTCTGCACCTACATGGAGCCGCTCTACCACCAGTACGAGTTTGACCTGCGCGTGTACCTGACGCACATCGATGCGGCGGGCAAGCTGGAGTGGCCCGGCATGGCCTGAACAGGCCAGGCCGGTGCGGGTAAATGGGCTTCCACATCAATCCGGAGTTGACGCGAAGCCGGAGAACCGGCTGCAGCACGCCAAGGCGAAGGAACGCCATCTCGGATTGCATTTGGAAATGGAATCAGGGAATCAAGCCCAGCGCATGCATGTAGGCCGGGTGCACCATGAGTTCATCCCACTCCAGCGCGGGCGTCTGCGGCAGCAGGGCCTCACGACGCAACTCGCTGGCGTCCAGCGCTTCCCACCGGCCCTTGAGCAGCGCTTCGGCCATGCCATCGAGCAATTCATCGACCGGCTTGCCATCGCCCACCGACTGGTTGCACAGCAGCACCATGTCGCAGCCGGCGTTGAGCGCGGCGATGGCGGCCTCCAGGTAGCTCACTTCCACGCCATCGATCAGCCGGGCGCCGGCCATGCTCAGGTCGTCGCTGAAAATCGCGCCGCCAAAACCGAGCTGGCTGCGCAGGATGAAGTTCAGCCATTTGCTGGAAAAACCGGCCGGCCGAGCATCGACCTTGGGGTAGATCACATGCGCCGGCATCACGCTGGACAGCGTGGTGTTGAGCCATTCATACGGCGCGGCATCGTCTTTCAGGATGGCGTTGAGGGTGCGCGTGTCCACCGGAATGTCGGTGTGCGAATCGGCCTTGACGAAGCCGTGGCCGGGAAAATGCTTGCCGCAGTTGGTCATGCCGCTTTGCAGCAGGCCGTGCATCAGGCTCTTGGCCAGCAGGCTGACGACGCGCGGGTCGCGGCCAAAGGCACGGTCGCCGATGATGCTGCTTTCGCCATGGTCCAGGTCCAGCACCGGCGTGAAGCTGAAATCGACGCCGCAGGCGCGCAATTCGGCGCCCAGCACATAGCCGCAGGCGGTGGCGGCATTGGTGGCGGCGAGCTGGTCGCGCATCCATTGCTGCCCCAATGCACGCATCGGCGGCAGGTGCGTCAGTCCGTCGGTGCGAAAGCGCTGCACCCGGCCGCCTTCGTGGTCCACGCAGATCAGCAGGTCGTCGCGCAAAGCCTTGATCTCGGCGCACAGCTTGCCAAGCTGCTGGCGGTCTTTCCAGTTGCGGGCAAACAGGATGATGCCGCCGGTCAGCGGATGCCTGAGGCGACGGCGGTCGTCCTTGCTCAGTTTGAGACCGGCGATGTCGATGATGAGGGGGGCGTGCTGGGTCATGGGAATATTTTCAGGGTGACTATTAAATTCATAGCTGCTTGTGCAGGCCTGTCCTGCGCAACCGCTATCTTTTCTCTACAACGCAAAAACTCGCGGCATAGTCGGTTTCATCGGTGACGGTGATGTGTGCCGTCAGTTCCCGGGCGTCAAACCATTCCTTGAGCGCGCCATGCAACACGATTTCGGGCTTGCCGCTGTTCATCTTGGCGATTTCGCAATGCCGCCAGGTCATGGGCATGCGCATGCCCAGGCCGATCGCCTTGCTGAAGGCTTCCTTGGCGGAAAAACGGGTGGCGAGGTAGCTGACACCCCGGTCGGGCCAGCGGGCGCTGCGCTCTGTCCAGGTCGCCAGTTCGCCGTCGCTCAAAATTCTTTGTGCAAAGCGTTCGCCATGGCGCGCCAGGCTGGCGCGGATCCGGCGGATGTCGCAGATGTCGGTGCCGATGCCGTAGATCATCAGGCCACGGTGGCAGGCGCAAACGCCTCGTTGATGCAGTGCAGGTACGCCTTGACCGTGGCCTGGTAACCGAGTTCCAGCGCGTCGGCAATCAGCGCATGGCCGATGGAGACTTCGAGCACGCCGGGAACGGCCCGCAGGAATTCAGCCAGGTTGTCGCGGTTCAGGTCGTGTCCGGCGTTGACTCCCAGATTGACAGCTGCCGCTGCACGCGCTGTCTGCGCAAACTGGTCTAAAGCCTTGTTTTTTTCCGGACCAGACCAGTCGCGGGCATAGCTTTCGGTGTACAACTCGACCCGGTCCGCGCCGATGCCTTTGGCGGCCGCCATGGCCTCGGGAACCGGGTCCATGAACAGGCTGACGCGAACGCCGCGCGCATGGGCATATTCGATGTGTGGCCGCAGACGTTCGGCATCCTGCGGAAAACTCCAGCCATGGTCGCTGGTGAACTGGTCTTCGCTGTCGGGCACGAAGGTGCACTGGTGCAGCGGCAGGCCCCGGGCCGACAGGTCACGGACAAAATGCATCAGGTTCTGCAGCGGATTGCCTTCGATGTTGAACTCGCAGTGCGGCCAGTCCTTCATCAGCGCGGCAATTTCATACACATCGTCAGCGCGGACATGGCGCTCGTCGGGCCGGGGATGCACCGTGATGCCGTTGGCGCCTGCTTGCAGGCACAACTCGGCGGCGCGCAGCACACTCGGAATGTCCAGGTGCCGGGTATTTCGAAGCAGCGCCACCTTGTTGACGTTGACCGACAGCACGGTTTTCAGGGTACCCGGCGGATGGGGCAGATGCGAACGGGGGCCGGAATGGAATAAGGCGATCATGGCGACATCAATCGAATAAATCGTTAAAGGGCTTGCAGGTCCATCATCATCTGCCGGGTTTTCAAAACCCTGACGCCGCAATGGTAGTGCAGCAAGGCGCGCAGCTGGATTTTCAGTTCATTGGCGGCCGGCACGCAGGCCCGCAGCGTGTCGGTAAACAGCGCCTTGTCACCGAGCGACTGCTGCAGCGCCTGCCAGTGTTCGCCGCTCAAGCTGATACGGTCATCGTCATGTGCCTGCCGCAGGCCGGCTTCAGCGACCAGCACATAGCGCGCCTGCGCGGCCACGGGGGCCAGCGTCGCGGTTTCCACGTCCAGCCGGGGCAACAAGCCAATACCCTGCAACAGGCGCAACTCGAAGGCGCGCAGCGCCAGCTGAAGCGTGTCGGCATTCTGGCTGGCGAGCAGCTGGACCGTGGCGGCATAGGCGTCGAACAGCAGCGCATGCGGGTCGTCCCTGGCCAGCAGGCGCATCAGCAGCTCGTTCAGGTAGTAACCCGAGAGCAGCGCATCGCCGCTGGGCATGACATGGCCGCCCTGCCATTCAGCGCTCTTGAGGTTGCGGATTTCCGCATCGCCGCCAAAGGCGACATGCAGCGGCTGCATGGGCAGCAAAATCGGCCGGAAGCTGGAACTGGGTTTCTTGGCCCCGCGCGCCACCAGCGCCACCCGCCCATAGTGACGGGTGAACACATCCAGGACCAGGCTGGACTCGCTCCAGTCGTAACGGTGCAGCACATAGGCGGGTTCGTTGCTGATGCGTTGGATGGCCAAGATAAAGGTGCCAGATCAAGCGATCAGCATTTCAAGACAGCACCGGCCACAAAGTGACCAACGTGGCTCTGCGCTTTCCCAAGCAAGGGCCGCGGGACCGGCTTTGCCAGGCCGCAGGCGCAGCAGCCCCCCAGGGGGCAGGAAGCCACACGCAATGGGTGACCGTGGGGCTATTCATAGCCAAAGGTTTTAACGCGTGCTTCATCGTCGGCCCAGCCGGAGCGGACCTTGACCCAGATCTCCAGGAACACCTTGCCGCCGGTCAGCGCTTCGAGTTCATGCCGCGCCTCGGTGCCGATGCGCTTGAGTTTCTCGCCCTTCTCGCCAATGATCATGCCCTTGTGGCCGTCGCGCTCGACGACGATGGTCGCGGCAATCTTGCGCAGATTGCCCTCTTCCTCGTACTGGTCGATGATGACGGTCGAGGTGTAGGGCAGCTCGTCGCCGGTCAGGCGAAACAGCTTTTCGCGGATGATCTCGGCGGCCATGAAGCGGTCGCTGCGGTCGGTCAGTTCGTCGGCGCCATACATCCACGGCTGGACCGGCAGGTATTTTTCGCAAATCCCGAACAGGCGCTCGACATCCTTGGCATTGTTGGCCGACATCGGCACGAATTCGGAGAAATTGTGCCGCTCTTGCATGGAACGCAACCAGGGAGCAATTTCGGCGCGGCGGTGGATCAGGTCGAACTTGTTAGCCAGCAGGATGGCCGGTGTTTTCTCGGGCAGCAGTGCCAGCACCTTGGCATCGGCCAGGTTGAACTGGCCGGCTTCCACCACAAAAACGATCAGGTCCACGTCATTGACGGCGCCGACCACCGTGCGGTTCAGAGAACGGTTCAGCGCGTTGCCGTGCCGCGTCTGAAAGCCCGGCGTATCGACAAATACAAACTGCGTCGCGGCGCGCGTGCGCATGCCGGTGATCCGGTGGCGCGTGGTCTGCGCCTTGCGGGAAGTGATGCTGACCTTCTGGCCGACCAGTGCATTGAGCAGGGTGGACTTGCCGACGTTGGGCTTGCCGACAATGGCAATCAGCCCGCAGCGCTGTTCGCCCACGGGTGGCAGGCTCTGCGTGCCGCTGTCCGCCGGCACAGCCGCGCCACGCGAAGCCGTCGCCTGGGCGAGCATGGCGTCGATGGCGTCCTGGCTCTGCGCTGGCGCAAGCGATGCGGGAGAGATGACCGTTTGCCCCGACTGGGACAAGGTATCAGCAGGTGGGCTGGATTCTTTTTTTCCGGTACTCATAATCAATTCAATCGTGTTGGATGGCCGGCCAGTGGCGGCATTGGCAAAAAGGCCGTCACGCAGCCAGTGTCTTGACGTAAAGCAGCATGGCACTGGCAGCGGCCTGTTCGCCAGCCCGCCGTGAGATGCCGGTACCGCGTTCGGCGCGGCTGAATTCGGTGATTTCGCATTCCACTTCAAAAGTCTGCTGGTGCGCAGCCCCCAGCGTGCCAACTACCTTGTAGGCGGGAAGGCGCATTTTGCGCCCCTGAAGCCACTCCTGCAATTCTGTTTTCGGATCCTTGCCGATGGCTTTCATTTGCGGGCTCACCTGGACATCCTTGAACAGGCGGCGCACCAGCTGGTCGGCCTTGTCATAGCCCGCATCCAGATAGACCGCGCCGATCACGGCTTCCAGCGCATCGGCCAGCATGGACGGCCGGTTCTTTCCGCCGGAACGGGCTTCGCCTTCGCCCAGCCGCAGCAGGTCGGGCAAGCCCAGCACCACGGCCAGGTGGTGCAGCGTGTCTTGCTTGACAAGATTGGCCCGGACGCGCGAGAGATCGCCTTCAGGCAGTTCGCTCAACTGCTCGAACAGCAGTCCGGCCACCGCCAGGTTCAGAACGGAATCACCCAGGAATTCGACACGTTCGTTGTGATCGGAAGAAAAGCTTCGGTGTGTCAGCGCCTGGGCAAGCAGCTTCGGATTGGCGAATTCATGCTGCAGGCGCTTTTGCAGGGCCTGCAAGGCAGGACTGGAGGGAGAAGCGGTGCGCACTTTACTTGGATCGCCCACTGTACTTCAGCAGCAGGTAGGCAGGTCCAGCCAGGTGGATTTCACGCGTATAGGCAAAAGCCACCACCGTCTTGTCGCCATCTTTGGTCACGTCCAGGTCCTTGCCAGAAATGGAGTGAATGTCGTCGATCTGCCCGGCCTTGTCGAAGATTGCCCTGACTTCGGGCACCGTGCTGCCTACCGTGGCCTTGGTAGCGGCCTTGGTGATGGCCTGGAATTCAATCAATGTCGGCAGCACCTGCGCACCCAGAATGAAGGTGCCGGCCGCAATGGCGCCGAAAAACAGCAGGCCGATGAAGGAAATACCACGTTGCTTGTGTTTCATTGATCCGGATTCCCAGAGAAATTCATGAAGAAATGCTTTTTGTGATGACTGGGACGCGAGCGGTTTTGCGCTTAATCAAATGAACCAATGCGCTTGAGATTGCCAAAGTTCATCCAGACAAAAAATGCCTTGCCAACAATGTTCTGCTCGGGAACAAAGCCCCAGTAGCGCGAATCGAGGGAATTGTCGCGGTTGTCGCCCATCATGAAATAGTGCCCTTCAGGCACCTTGCACACCACGCCTTCGGTGCTGTAGCGGCAATGGTCCCGGTAGGGAAAATTGTCGGCGCCAGCGATGAAGGACGGACGGTCGTCGTCATTCAGGAGCCGGTATTTCCGCTCGCCGTTGGTTTCCTCGAACTGCTTGGCATAACGCATTGAATCGGCATCGAAAAAATCCGGGAGCGCCACTTTGGGCAAGGGCTTGCCGTTGATCGTGAGCTTCTTGTTCAGGTAAGCCACCTCGTCGCCGGGAATGCCGACCACCCGCTTGATGTAATCCAGGCTGGGCTTGGGCGGATAGCGAAACACCATCACGTCGCCTCGTTCGGGGCTGTGGTTGTCAAGTATCTTGCGGTTGATGACCGGCAGGCGCACGCCATAGTGAAACTTGTTCACCAGGATCAGGTCATTGACCAGCAGCGTCGGGATCATCGAGCCCGACGGAATCTTGAACGGCTCGAACAAAAACGAGCGCAGCAGGAAAACGATGATGATCACCGGAAACAGGCCGGCGGTCCAGTCCAGCCACCAGGGCTGCATGATCAGCCGGCTTCTGGCGTCCTGGGTGTGGTCATCGACCTGGCTGATGCCCATTTTGGCCAGCTCGGCCTGGCGCTGGAGGGCATTCGCATCAAGGGCGGCCACGGCCTTGCGCCGCTGCGGCAGGAAATAAAGCCGCTCGGCCACCCAGTAAATGCCGGTCACCACAGCGGCCAGGAACAGCAGGGCCGAAAAGTTTCCTTCGACCAGGCCGAAGTACCAGGCGGCACCGTAGCCGACAAAGCCGGCCAGCACCACGGCGGTGATGGAACTCATGACGCCGCGCATCAGTCTTCCACCTGCAAGATAGCCAAGAATGCCTCTTGGGGCACCTCCACCGAACCGATTTGTTTCATGCGCTTCTTGCCTGCCTTTTGCTTCTCTAAAAGCTTCTTCTTACGGGAAATATCGCCGCCGTAGCACTTGGCGATCACGTTCTTGCGCAAAGCCTTGATGGTCTCGCGGGCAATGATGTTGGCGCCAATGGCCGCCTGGATCGCGACATCGAACTGCTGGCGCGAGATGATCTCGCGCATCTTGGCCACCACCGCCCGGCCCCGGTAGGCAGACTGACTTCGGTGAACGATGATCGACAGCGCATCGACCTTCTCGCCGTTGAGCAAGATGTCGACCTTCACCACGTCGGACGCACGGAATTCCTTGAACTCGTAGTCCATCGACGCATAGCCGCGCGAGACCGATTTGAGCTTGTCGAAAAAGTCAAGCACGATCTCGCCCAGCGGCATTTCGTAGGTCAGCATGACCTGCTTGCCATGGTAGGCCATGTTCAGCTGCACGCCGCGCTTCTGGTTGGCCAGCGTCATGACGGCACCGACATAGTCCTGCGGCATGTACAGGTGCACGGTGACGATGGGTTCACGAATCTCGTTGACGCGGCCGCCATCGGGAATTTTCGATGGGTTTTCAACCCGGATGATCTCGCCATCGGATTTGAGCACTTCATAGACCACGCTGGGCGCTGTCGTGATCAGGTCCTGGTCAAACTCGCGCTCCAGACGCTCCTGGACAATTTCCATGTGCAGCAGACCCAGGAAGCCGCAGCGAAAGCCAAAGCCCAGCGCTTCACTGACCTCGGGCTCGTAATGCAGCGATGCGTCGTTGAGCTTGAGCTTTTCCAGCGCATCGCGCAGCGACTCGTATTCACTGGCTTCCGAGGGATACAGGCCGGCAAACACCTGAGGCTGGATTTCCTTGAAACCCGGCAACGCTTCGATTGCGGTGAAGGCCGCGCCGCCGCTACCGCCCTTGATCAGCGTGACGGTGTCACCGACGCGGGCCGCCTGCAGTTCCTTGATGCCGGCAATCACGAAGCCCACTTCACCGGCTTCGAGCGAGGGGCGCGGTTCGGTGTGCGGCGTGAACACGCCGAGCTGCTCGGCGTTGTAGGTGGCTTCGCTGGCCATCAGCTTGATGCGGTCGCCCTTGGCCAGGCGGCCATCGACCACGCGCACCAGCATGACCACACCGACATAGGCGTCGTACCAGCTGTCGATGATCATGGCGCGCAAGGCCGCCTCGGGATTTCCCTTGGGCGGCGGAATCAGGGCGATCACGGCTTCGAGAATCTCGTCAATGCCCATGCCGGTCTTGGCGCTGCACGGAATCGCGTCGGTGGCATCGATGCCAATGACTTCCTCGATCTCCTGCTTGGCGTTGTCAGGGTCGGCCTGCGGCAGGTCCATCTTGTTGAGCACCGGCACCACCGTCACGCCCAGGTCCAGCGCGGTGTAGCAATTGGCCACGGTCTGCGCTTCGACACCCTGGCTGGCATCGACTACCAGCAACGCGCCTTCGCAGGCTGACAACGAACGGCTGACTTCATACGAAAAGTCGACATGGCCCGGCGTGTCGATCAAGTTGAGGTTGTAGACCTGGCCGTCCTTTGCTTTGTACTGGAGCGAAGCAGTCTGCGCCTTGATCGTGATGCCGCGCTCTTTTTCGATGTCCATCGAATCCAGCACCTGGGCGCTCATCTCGCGGTCTTGAAGGCCACCACAGCGCTGAATCAGCCGGTCGGCAAGCGTGGACTTGCCATGATCAATATGCGCAATGATCGAAAAATTTCGAATGTGATTCATCAACAAAAACGCCTAATTACTTGAATATATTGCGAAAAAAAACACACCACGCCAATGAGCATAAAAAAAGGCGCGTCTTGCAATGACGCGCCCTGAACCAACAATCTTTGGCAACTGCGAAAGTTGCAACTTCATTGTAGGCAAAAAGCCAGGAGCGACCCGTTTCAACATCTGCTGCTGCTGACCTTTGCAGGAGTCAGGTTTTTCCTCGGCTTGGCTAGCTGGCAAGAAGACTGCACCAACGCCGGTGTGAAAAACCACTGGAATGCTGCCGCATTGTAACGAGCCCCACCGCCCAACCGGTTTCGAGGCTCTGCAGCAAGATGTCAGCGCGCCGGCCGGATGATTACAAATTGTGCCAGTTCGCCACGGCGGACCAGCACGGTGATATTTTTGGTCTTGTCAATTTTCGCCAGTGCCGCTTCAAAACCCTTGATACCGATCACTTCGGCATTGGCTATCGAGACGATCACGTCGCCTTCGCGCAGCCCGGCGCGGGCCGCCGCGCCATCGGCCGCATCGACCTTGACGCCGCCCTTGACATTGAGTTCTTTTTTCTGCGCTTCAGTGATTTCACTGACTGACAAGCCCAAAACCTGTGCCGGGCCGGCCACCGGCGGCTTGGATTCTGACTTGGCAACCGGACGCGCTGCCTTGTCGGCTTCAACCTCGGCAATCGTGACCAACAAGTCCTTGCTGGCACCACGCCGAAACACGGTGACAGTTACTTGGGTGCCAGGTTTGACATTGCCCACCATGCGCGGAAGATCACTGGCCTTGTCGATCGGCTTGCCCTCAAACTTCGTGATGATGTCGCCCGCTTCAATACCCGCCTTTTCGGCAGGCGCGCCGCTTTCGACACCCCGCACCAGCGCGCCCTGCACCTTGCCCAGTCCGATCGATTCGGCCACGTCCTTCGTAACCTGGTCGATCTGCACGCCGATTCGGCCGCGCGTCACCTTTCCGCTGATGCGCAGTTGCTCAGACACGCGCGTTGCCTCGTCGATGGGGATTGAAAAGGAAATACCCTGAAAGCCACCGGAACGTGAATATATCTGGCTGTTGATGCCAACGACTTCACCACGCATGTTGATCAGCGGGCCGCCCGAGTTGCCGGGGTTGATGGCCACATCGGTCTGGATGAACGGCAGATAGTCGCCCGTATCGCGCTGCTTGGCACTGACGATTCCCGCCGTCACCGTATTTTCAAGGCCGAATGGCGAACCGATGGCCATCACCCATTCGCCTACCCGCAGGCGGCCAATGTCGCCAATCTTGACCGCGGGCAGGCCTGTGGCTTCGATCTTGACCACGGCAACGTCGCTGCGCTTGTCGGCGCCAATGAGTTTGGCCTTGAACTCGCGCTTGTCGGTCAGGGTGACAATGACCTCGTCCGCCCCCTCGACCACATGCGCATTGGTCATGACAAAGCCATCGGCTGTCAGGATGAAACCAGAACCAACGCCGCGAGGCTGGTCTTCATCGGGCTGTCCGGGCTCGGCGCGTGGCCCGCGCGGCATGTTGGGCGGCACCGGAATGCCGAAGCGCTTGAAGAACTCCAGCATCTGCTCGTCGATGCCGCTCGTGACTGATGAAGCCTTGGCTCGTTCAAGGGTGCGTATGTTGACCACTGACGGCCCCACCTGGTCGACCAGGTCGGTAAAGTCAGGCAATGTACGGGTTTGCGCCCACACGGATGTCACCGGCAGCACAGAGGTTGTCGCGGCGATGGCCAACAGGCTTGCAGCCAGGAAGGGCCGCAACGGTTTAAGATTCAATTCACGCATTTTCAGCCTTGTCATCAATAAAGTTGTATTAACCAAACCAGCACATTTTCGAAATAAACAGGCGAATGGAAATCGGCAGGGACAAGGCAAGTGCTTGCCCTGCCAATTCACCGAAAAATTTCAGCCACAGCGTTGAGCCTTCACTTTTTACGTTCCAGGGCATTGGCAAACATCTGCAGGGTCTGGACGGGGACTTCACCTACCAGTGTGATCCAGTGGTCATGAAGCTGACGCGTCAGGGTCTGGGTGGCGCCCAACGAAAGCGCAGCTTCCCGCACATGACGCTGCCGGTCGAACGGTTCCACAAAAATCGACACCGACGTCAGGCCATCTGAAAAAATCCATTGCAGCGGGCCATCGCCGGTTGCGCCCTTTGCCCCAGTGCCTGCTACGGAAGCCGACCGCTTGTAGCAGTTCATGGGATTGAAACCTGACACTGGCGTCTTCAATGCCCAGCCTTCGGCGGCTGCCGTTGTCTTGACCATCGCGGGCTTTTCGAGACGGTAGCCCTGCACCTTGCCCATCATCTGGACAAGCTGGCTCAAGCTGACAGGTGCGTCCAGCTGAAGCTCTGAAAATGCCGCTTCTTCAATGACTTTCCCGTCGGTATCGAGCGTCTGGAGCCTCACGATCAAGCCATTTTTACGCTCGCTCCAGACCCGGTAGCCAAAGCGCAACCGGTCCCTGGGAACGAGCATGATGATGTCGGCATCAAGGCCCGCCACCCGTTCCATGCCGTCCTGCCGAAACTTGTAGAAGTCGGCAATCCGGCTGTCGGCCGACTGGAACAATTGGGGAAAGAGGCCGAGCGACTCTCGCTTTTCACTGCGTGCCACCTTGTGGTCCGGCATGAAGGTCGTGACCTGGTCGTTGTGCCGAAAGATGGAACGCGGCGCGCCGGTAAGAGTTTCGACACGCTCAACCTGTTGCGTGCCTTCGCAGACGTGCCATATCTTGGCGCTGGACATGTTGCCGCCCGCCGACACCACGAAGGTTCCGACATAGGACTGGTTGACGGAAGCCTGGTGCATTCGCATCAGCCAGTCATTCAGGCTGCGCACCTCTGCGGGCGACGCCGTTGGCGGAGCGGCAGCCGCCAAAACTTGCGCAGCTACACAATTCATAGCTAAGAATGCTGACAGGGCAAGCGGAAAAAGCCTTAAATTCTTAAGAATCATGGATTTCAGGAAGTTTTCCGGTGCTTAACGCGCGCTGGCGGCCTGTGGATTGCGCGCCGTTTCAAACGTCGCCTTGCGCAGGAAACCCGAAGACTCCTGTAAGGCCGAAGCCGTTCCAAACTGGCGGTGCGCCGCGAGCAGCTCTTCCAGCCGGGCATCGCGCACCACGGGTCCTTGCGATGATGTGACCACGATTTGCGAAGGGGAAGACTGTGCCAGTTGGGGCCCGGACACCATCGGCGCCATCAGCCCGGACGCATTCCATGCAATGGCAGAAACAGCGGCCAGAGACGCCACACCTGCCACCAGTTTCCAGCGGAAATTTCCGTCGTTCGATGCCGGTCCACGGTGGTGAACAATATCCTGAGAAGCCGGCAGCCGAGCTGCCGCAAGCTCCACCACAGCAGCCACAGATTCTCGCGCAAGACGCGCGCTGAGCCGCCGAGCAAATCCGATTTCGCCCTCCCGTGCCAAGGACGATGCAGGCAGGTCGGCCGGCGAACGCAGGAAGTCCCCAATCAGGTGGTAGTTATTCCAGCATTCGATCGCTGCATCGTCTTGGCTGCAGGCCTCAAGCGCGGTTGCGAAATCCTGCTCGCCTAGCTGGCCGTCTGCCAACGCAGAAAGAAGTTCGGGGGTCGTCATGCATGATTTCATGATGTTTTATGGGCAGCGGGTCTGCCGGTTTTGTTCACTGACTGCTTGGGCTGGCGAATGACGGCGAGAGGGCAACAAACTCACCAGCGTTTGCCCGTTTGGTTTTCCAGCAAGGGTTTGACCTTTGCAGATATTGATTCACGGGCTCTAAAAATGCGTGACCGTACCGTACCAATCGGACAACTCATGGCTTCGGATATCTCCTCATAGCTCAAACCTTCAATCTCCCGCAAGGTGATCGCTTCGCGCAATTCCTCCGGCAAATCCTGCATCGCCTGGTTGATGATGCTGGCAATTTCCTTGCTGGCCAACACCGTTTCAGGGGTCTCAAGACTGGTTAGTTCGTTTTCGACCCGGGAAGTTTCATCGTCATCGTCGGATTTGTAGGCATTTTCTGAAACGGTGGGGTTTCGCTTGAGGTCCATCAGGGCTTTCTTGGCCGTATTGACTGCAATACGGTAGAGCCAGGTATAAAACTGCGCTTCGCCTCTGAACTGTCCCAAGGCTCGATAAGCCCGTATGAAGGTTTCCTGCGCTATATCTTCCACCAGGTCGACATCGCGGACCATGCGTCCAATCAGGCGCTGAATTCGCCGTTGGTATTTGATGACAAGCAGTTCAAACGCCTTCTGGTCACCCGCGACCGTGCGCTCGACCAGCAGTGCGTCGCTGTCCGCGACTTTCTCGACGGCAGGCGGGAGCATGTCATCGCTCATCGTCTGGCCTGCGAAACATGTTGGGAGTGCATAGCTTTCGATGGTGACACAGCAGACGGCGGCGAACCGGAGGAGTCCACAGGCAAAAAGTCGTGCGTAGACAAGGAAGCACGCGACTTGTGCGGGGAATAGACGGCGCGGCGCAAATCAAGCCATCGCTCGGGCATGGTGTTTTGCTCGACCCACAACCACAGGCTGACACCAGCCTGGTTTTCAAGCCGCAACAGAAGCCTTTTCTGAAAATCAGCAATCACCGACAACGCATGCTCACCCTCACCGGTCTGGTAGCTGGCACTTTCCCAGCGCCAGACATCGCCATCCCACGCCAGTTGGCCGCCCGGAAGGTTGTTCCATGTGATTCTTGCAGCAAGGCCTGCAAGAATCACCGAAAACCCCGCAAGCAGCATGCGCAAGTCAATCTGCCGCATGACGTTCCACCAAAGCAACACAGAAAGAAAGCCAGCGAGCCATAGCGCCAGCAACAAGCCGGCCAAAAAAGCCGAACGTCCGAGCGGATAAACCACCGGCGGGGCATTGTGGCGGTTCAAGGCAGTGCGTGAAGGGTAGGCGCTGTTGAAGAAAGCCTTGTTACTCTCAGACGCGCTTGAATACCAGCGTGCCGTTGGTTCCGCCAAAGCCGAAATTGTTTTTGACGGCAATATCGATAGTGGCATCACGCGCGGTATTGGCGCAGAAATCCAGATCGCACTCGGGGTCCTGATTGAACAGGTTGATCGTCGGCGGAATTTTCTGGTGGTGAAGTGCAAGCACGGTGAACACCGATTCAATGCCGCCAGCACCGCCCAGCAAATGGCCCGTCATGGACTTGGTCGAACTGACCACCAACTGGTCCTTGGCATGGGCGCCAAAGGCTGCCTTGATGGCATTGGTTTCATTCAGGTCACCCAACGGCGTAGACGTGCCATGCGCATTGAGGTACTGCACCTGGTCGGCATTGACGCCGGCATTCTTCAGGGCCATCGCCATGGAGCGGCGCGGGCCATCAATGTCGGGAGCCGTCATGTGGAAGGCATCGGCGCTCATGCCAAAGCCCAGCACTTCAGCGTAAATCTTGGCGCCGCGCGCCTTGGCGTGTTCGTATTCTTCGAGCACGACCACGCCGCTGCCCTCGCCCAGTACGAAACCATCGCGGTCACGGTCCCAAGGGCGCGACGCTGTTTTCGGGTCTTCGTTGCGGGTCGACAGGGCCCGGGCCGCTGCAAAACCACCTACACCCAAGGCCGACACGGTCGCTTCGGAACCCCCGGCAACCATGACATCGCAGTCGCCGTACTCGATCATCCGCGCCGACAGCCCGATGGCATGCAGCCCGGTGGTGCAGGCGGTCACGACGGCAATGTTGGGCCCCTTGAAACCGAACTTGATAGACACGTGTCCGGAGATCATGTTGATGATGGTGGCCGGTACAAAAAAAGGTGAAATGCGGCGCGGGCCGCGCTCCACAAGTTCGCCGTGCATACGCTCTATCAGCGGCAAGCCGCCAATGCCTGAGCCGATGTTGCAGCCGATGCGGGTTGCCAAGTCGTCGCCAAGGGCATCGCCGGTCGGCAAACCGCTGTCAGCCACCGCCTGGCAGGCCGCAGCCAGTCCCAGATGGATGAAGCGGTCCATGTGTCGAGCTTCTTTCTCGGGGATGTAATCCGCGATGTTGAATCCCTTGACTTCGCCTGCGAACTTGCAGGCCAGGTTGCTTGCATCAAAATGGGTGATCAGGTCAATACCGGGTGTTCCGGCAAGCACATTGGCCCAGGAATCAGCCACGGTATTTCCTACCGGGCTGACACAACCCAGACCTGTGACGACGACACGACGACGGCTCATTCAGTAATCCTGGAAAAAAACCTGAAAGACCGAAACTGGTTTTTCAGGTAGTTGACGGCAAAGGCGCGAATGCCTTAGGCCTTGTGATGGGTGTTGGCGTAGTCAATCGCGTTCTGGACAGTGGTGATTTTCTCGGCGTCTTCGTCGGGAATTTCAATGCCAAACTCGTCTTCGAGTGCCATGACCAGCTCTACGGTGTCAAGGGAATCAGCGCCCAGGTCAGCCACAAAGGACTTTTCGCTGGTAACTTGACCTTCTTCAACGCCAAGTTGTTCGGCAATGATTTTCTTAACACGTGCTTCGATATCGCTCATAAATCCCTCTGAGGGTTGTAAATTAATCCGTGATTTTACCGCGTTGGGATTGTCTTCCCAAGCACCGGGCCGGACGGATAAAAACCGGCGTCGATTTCCTGTGTTTTACCACTGTCATGCAGAGGCTTGTCAGGTCAAGTTGCCGAACCAGCAGCTGAACCTCTACCGCTGTTACATATACATGCCGCCATTGACGTGAAGTTCCTGCCCCGTGATGTAAGCGGCCTGCGGACTGGCCAGAAAAGCCACGGCATGCGCGATGTCCTGCGGCTTGCCCAGGTGGCCCAGCGGAATTTGTCCAAGCAACGCTTTTTGCTGTTCTTCGGGCAAGCGGGCTGTCATGTCGGTTTCGATAAAGCCGGGCGCCACGCAATTGACGGTGATGCTGCGCGATCCGAGTTCGCGCGCCAGCGCACGCGTCATGCCGGCAACACCGGCCTTAGCAGCGGCGTAATTGACCTGGCCGGCATTGCCCGAGGCGCCCACCACCGAAGTGATGCTGATGATGCGACCATAGCGTTGCCTCATCATGCTGCGCATCACGGCCCGGCTCATGCGAAACACTGCTTTCAGGTTGGTGTCGAGTACCGCGTCCCAGTCGTCGTCCTTCAGACGCATGGCCAACATGTCGCGGGTGATGCCGGCATTGTTCACCAGCACCTGCAAGCCGCCAAACTCGGTCACGATGCTGTTGACCAGCGCCTCGGCAGCGGCCCCGTCGTTCACATCGAGAACCTGTCCAGAGCAGCCCGGGTAGGCCACCAGCGTACGGCTGATTTTTGCAGCGCCTTCGTCGGTAGTGGCAGTGCCGGTCACCTTCAAACCCCTTTTGGCAAGTTCCAGCGCAATGGCTGCGCCGATGCCGCGCGAGGCGCCCGTCACCAGCGCCGCCTGTCCTTCAAACCTGATTTCGCTCATGCCAGCATCTCCTTCGCAGCAGCCAGGGAAGCAGGATCAAACAAAGGCACCCCGGTCAATTCCGGATCAATCCGTTTCGCCAGACCCGCCAGAACCTTGCCCGGTCCGCACTCGACCAGCGTCGTCAAGCCGAGCACCCTGATGGCTTGTACGCATTCGACCCAGCGCACCGGACTGAAGGCCTGCCGGTAGAGCGCATCACGGATGCGGTCGGGATCGGTTTCGACGGCAACATCTACATTGTTGACGACCGAAATCCGGGGTGCTGCAAACTCGATGCTGGCAAGTTGCTCCTTGAGCCTGTCGGCTGCAGGCTTCATCAGGCTAGAGTGAAACGGCGCTGACACTGGCAAGGGCAAGGTCCGTTTCGCGCCACTGGCCTTGAGGATTTCACAGGCCTTGTCCACTGCTGCCTTGCTGCCGGCAATCACGGTTTGCATCGGGTCGTTGAAATTGACGGCTTCCACGATTTCAGACGTATTGGCGCCAAAGCTCCGCACGACTTCAGCGCAACCTTCAACGACTTTGCCGGCTTCCATGCCCAAGATGGCAGCCATCGCACCCATGCCGACAGGCACGGCGTCCTGCATGGCCTGCGCCCGAAAGCGCACCAGCGGCACCGCCTGCGACAGACTTAGCACGCCCGAGGCGACCAGCGCCGAGTATTCACCCAGCGAGTGACCAGCCACCACAGCGGGCGCCAAGCCGGTTTCGGCCAACCACATTCGGTAGGCCGCCACACCGGCAACCAGCATGACCGGCTGGGTATTGGTAGTCAGCGCCAGCGCTTCCTTGGGGCCGTCCTTGATGAGGTGGCCGACATCTTCAGCCAGTGCGTCGGAGGCTTCAGCCAGGGTCTGGATCACGACGGGATGGTCGCCCCAGGCGTCCAGCATGCCGACTGCCTGCGAGCCTTGGCCAGGAAAGACAAAAGCAAATGATTTCAAATGGTGACTCCGGTTATCAATCGCATGGTGAGAATTGCGCTCATTGTAGAAAGGTGTATGACCTGAAAACGGGGTTGTTTTTGCGCTGCATCAATGCGGCGAAGACAGTGTTGCGGGGGCGCGAAGCCTATACCGGTACACACCCCTCACGCCAGTATTCAGGCATTGAATCATGGCCAAAATAGCCAGCCAAGGGTCGATCAGGTAATCCCAAAGATTGACTGATTCCATCAATCCTATGACCCAGGCCAGCAGCGCCAGGCCGACCAGTGCCGGCAAAAGCCGCAAGCCGCCAATCCAGCATGCAAGCGATAGCATCAGCAAAATTCCCAGCATGGCAAACGCCCCCCATCCTGACCGATAGGCATCCCAGTCACCCCATCCCAAGGCGGTTGGGTACAGCACGACAGCGGCCACGGCAAGGGCAACAGACAAAACCATTCCTTCGCGCCAGGCCATGGCAGGACAGCCCGACAGGCGCCGGCCCAGGTCCAGACAGGCCAGCGCCACCAGCGTCGTGCTCAGGTCCGAACTGACGCCCCTGACATAAGCCAGCAGCGGCAGTTGCGCTGTGCCAAAGGGAAGCCACAACAGCACAAAACAGGCGATCACGGCCCATTTGGCCCTCCAGGTGACGCCGTTGCGGCCGCTCAGCAGCCGCAGGCCGACTGCGCACAGCACCAAGTCAATGCCCAGCAGGGCCACCAGGTCAGTGAGCGGCGGAAGCAGCATGGCTTTGAGCTGGCGATGCAGCGTCGGGTTGAAGGGCTTGCATGGGATCGAGCCGGACATGCTTGATGCGGCTGCGGTGCCAGGTGTACACCAGGTGCAGATAGCCATCACGGCCTTGCAGCAGGTAGGGATAGGAAAACTCCTGCAGACAGGTGGCTGGGCCGCACAGCTGGCGTTTGGCGCTGGCAACATCAGCCTGGATTTGCGCCTGGCTGGCGCCCTGCTTTTGGAGTTCGTCGCTCAGCAGGCGCTCGTAGTTGCTGACTGGCAAAAACGTTTCGGGGGTGGGGGAAGATTCCACGACCCACGGAATGGCGCCCTCGAACGAGCCCGTCGCGCTGGCCTGCAGCAGTGTCAGCATTTCACGATTTTTGGGTTTCGGGTTCAAGGCAAGCCACTGCTGGCCTGCAGGGGTCACGACACCGGCCAGCGCCGAATCCGGATTCGGCCAAGCGGTAGCATGGGTTGCTGACCAGGTTTTGCCTGCATCGGCCGTTTCAGACGCCATCACGGTGGTGCTGAGGCCCGAGCGCATGTAAATTTGCGCCTGACTGGCACTGCTCACCAGCACCACGGGCTGCAGGCTGGTCTGGCTGCCGGGAACACGTACTTTGTCGAGCACGCGTCCCTCGGGACTGATACGCAGGATTTCAGCAAACTTGGTCACGAATTCGTGGTACACCGGCAAGCCGATCTGCCCATCTTGGTAAAAAAATGGCGCTCCCTTGGCGAGCGTGCTGATATTGAGGAAAGGCGAAGTCACCAGCCTTCTGGGAATGCCCCAGGACAAGCCTTCGTCGGTGGAACGTAGCCAGGTGATGGAACTGCCCGCCCAGCCACCCACCGAGACGTTGACCATCCACAGCATGAGCGAATCGTCAGGCATTCGGGCAATCACCGGATTGCCAATTTTTTTGACATATCGCCACAAGCCCTGTTGCAAATGCTGGCGGTCCAGTAGCGTCGTTTCCTCGCTCCAGCGCAGGCTTTCCGTGTCCATCACGGAGGTCTTGATGACCACGTCCCTCGCCCCTTCGCGGGAACCCGAAAACCATACAGCGCGCAAACGGCCGTCAAGCAGTTCCACCAGCGACGCAGCATGCACAGCCTGTCCGGGTGTAGAAGTGACAAACCGGGCGTCAAACTCGAAACGGCCATCCGGCGAATGCTGCCGGACTGGCACGAGCGCTGCGGAAGCAGTGGCCTGCGCAATCGGCAAAACCCTTGTTGCAGACGCCTTCTGCCGGGAAAGCAATAGAAAATCCGGCGCGGGCAGACGGCTGGCAATTTTCCAGCCAGCCAAAAGAAAAATCGCCATCAGCGCCAGCGCCGCCAGCAAATCCATACGGCGTGAAAAACTTGGCTTGCTGGATTTCAAGCAGCCCCCTGCCCGAAAAGCGTGCACCTGTGAAGGCAGCGGACCATCATTTCAGTATTTGAGAAGCACTGCACCCCAGGTGAAACCGCCGCCGACGCCTTCGAGCATGACGATGTCTCCCTTTTTGACCTTGCCGCTGCGCACCGCTTCGTCCAGTGCCAGTGGAATGGATGCCGCCGAGGTGTTGCCATGCTGGTCCACGGTGACAATCAGTTTTTCCAGCGGGAGTTTCAGTTTTTTGGCCGTGCTGTGCATGATGCGCAGGTTGGCCTGGTGAGGAATTAGCCAGTCAATATCGTCTTCGGTAAGTTCCGCCTTCGCAAGGGCGGCCCGAGCGGCGCTTTCAAGCACCCCGACGGCCAGCTTGAAGACCGCCTTGCCATCCATGGTGAGGAGCGGGCTGCCGAGCACCTGACCGCCCGATACATGGCCAGGAACGCAAAGGATGCCGACATGCCTGCCATCGGCATGCAGGTCGCTGGCCAGAATCCCGGGGGTTTCCGAGGCTTCCAGCACCACGGCGCCGGCGCCGTCGCCGAACAGCACGCAAGTCGTGCGGTCGGAGAAATCAAGAAGGCGCGAAAACACTTCGGCACCGACCACCAGTGCCTTGCTCGCCGCGCCGCTCTTGATCATGGCGTCGGCCACTGTCAAGGCATAAACGAAACCGCTGCAGACCGCCTGCATGTCAAAAGCCGGGCAACCGGCTATTCCCAGCTTGTGCTGCAGGATGCAGGCAACCGAAGGAAACACCATGTCAGGCGTCGAGGTCGCGACGATGATCAGGTCGATGTCAGCGGCTTGCAGTCCAGCGGCGTCGATGGCGCGTCTGGACGCCTCAAGCGCGAGGTCGCTGCTGGTCACGTCAGGCGCGGCAAAGTGGCGCGCGCTGATGCCCGTGCGTTCAACAATCCATTCGTCAGAGGTTTCGACACCCCTGGCGGCCAGGTCGGCGGCCAGTTGAGCATTGGTCAAACGATTTGGCGGCAGGTAGCTGCCGGTGCCGGTGATGCGTGAATAGCGGGTCATTGGATTAATGTGCCGGGGTTGAAACAGGAGAGTCGGCAGGCAGACGGAAAGTCGCCTGCGCGTCGTCGGTGGACACTGCCGCTCTAGCGGCTACCAGCAGAGGCGCTGCATGGGCAATGCGTTCGCGCACCCTTTCCAGCAGGTTGTTCCGGGCTGCATCATAAGCCCGACCCAAGGCCTGCTCGAATGCAAAGACGTCCGCCGAGCCATGGCTTTTGAAGACCAGGCCGCGCAGGCCGAGCAAGGCAGCACCGTTGTAGCGCCTGTGGTCAAAGCGCTTTTTAAAGGCTGACAACACCGGGTAGGCCACCAGCGCGGCCATCTTGGTCAGCAGGTTGCGGGAAAACTCGGCCTTGATGTAATCGCCGATCATGTGGGCCAGGCCTTCGCTGCTTTTCAGCGCCACATTGCCCACAAATCCGTCGCACACGACCAGATCGGTCGTGCCCTTGAAAATGTCGTTGCCTTCGACATTTCCATAGAAATTGATATCGCCTGAATCGGAAGCGGCCCGCAACAGACGTCCGGCCTTTTTGATCATGTCGCCACCCTTGATGGCTTCTTCCCCGATGTTGAGCAAGCCCACCGTCGGCGAGGGGATGTCGGCAATGGCCGCAACCAGCGCCGAACCCATCACGGCAAACTGCAGCAAATGCTCTTCGGTGCAATCCACATTAGCGCCCAGGTCGAGCATGGTGGTAGCCTTTCCTGCCGCATTGGGCAACTGGGACGCAATGGCAGGGCGGTCTATGCCTTCGAGTGTTTTGAGCACATAACGGGCAATTGCCATCAGCGCGCCGGTATTGCCGCCCGAGACGGCCACCTGGGCGCGCCCCTCCTTGACCTGGTTGATGGCCACGCGCATTGAGGAATTCTTCTTGCGGCGCAGGGCGATTTCAATCGAATCGTCCATGGTGACCACCTCGTTGGCGGCAACAATCTCGCATCGGGCCTGGGTCAGCAACTGGGCATGCAGGGGATGGGCTGCAAGCACCTCGGGCTGTCCCACCAGCAACAGTTCGGCGTCCGGATGCGCCCGCAAAAAGGCCAGACTGGCCGCAACGGTGACATCAGGACCGACATCGCCTCCCATGGCATCGACAGCAATCCTGATCATGCGCGGACCGGTTCAGTCAAGAATAGAAATTTAAGCAAAAGAAAGGCCCGCAGGATGAGTGCGGGCCGTTGCTTGGAACGTGAAATTACGCTTCAGCTTTTGTTTTCAGCACCTTGCGGCCACGGTAGAAACCGGTGGGGCTGATGTGGTGGCGCAGGTGGATTTCGCCGGTGGTGGACTCCACGGCGATGCCCGGCACGTTCAGTGCGTTGTGCGAGCGGTGCATACCGCGCTTGGAAGGGGATTTTTTGTTTTGCTGGACAGCCATGATTCGCTCCTGCTAGGGGTGATAGTGTTGGTAAATTTCGCACCAAATTTCGAAGTCTGGTGAACTGCATTGCTCTGTTCAAGCTAGAGAAGCCAGCATCACTACCTTGGTACGCGAAGCCTTGGATTATAGCCCGATACAGGATGACATCCTGCGCTGGGTGCTGGGGCAGTCACACGAATGGCCTGCCACCCTTGAGCTGCGCACCCTGAAAATCGCATTCCAGCTACTGGCTTTTCTTTTTCAGCTGTGCCAGAACCGCAAAAGGATTGGGTTTTTCGCCGGAGGGGATTTCTTCGCCGATCTCGTTTTTCTCGCCAGCCAGCGCGTCTTCGCCGACCTGCATAACGGGCGCCACCGGGCATTCGCCATGCATGGGCACCAGCGGCAGCGCCATCAACAGTTCATCCTCCAGCAGCGCCAGCAGGTCGAAGTGCGGCTCCATGACCAGCAGGTCCTCCTCGGACTCGTCGTCTTCGGCCATGGCGATCGCTTCGGTGGCCACAAAGCGGTACCACTGATTGACCGCCAGCGGCGTGGCCACCGTGCCCATGCAGCGCTGGCAGGTCAGCGGAACCGATGCGCTGGCCACCAGGTGCAGCCAGATATCTTCCTCTGGGCCCGAGCCTGGGCGCAACTCGGCCCGGGCTTCCCAATTGAGCATCAAATCAGGCGCTAGCGCATTCGCTTCCTGCGCCAGGCGCTCCATATTTTGTAGCGGGATGGTTTCGATGAGCGCAACGCCTTCCTGGGCGAAGGCATGCATGTTCAGCCGGGTGGCGTGATGAAATTTGGACATGTGTGCAGTGTAAGAGAATCGGTACATGAATCCTGCGACCCTTCCTTCACCTGCCTTCCCCGAAAAACCCGACCTGCCCGCGACCTACCCTCCGGCAGGCCGACCACTAGTCCTGGGCTCCACCTCCCCCTACCGGCGCGAGTTGCTCCAGCGCCTGCAAATTCCCTTCGAGGTGGCCGCGCCCGAGGTGGACGAAACGCCGCTGCCGCATGAAGCACCGGATGCGCTGGCCAAACGCCTGGCGCTGGCCAAGGCGAGCGCCGTGGCCAGAAACTTTCCCCAAGCGGTCGTGATCGGTTCCGACCAGGTGGCGGACCTCAACGGTCTGGCGCTGGGCAAGCCGGGCAGCCATGAACGGGCGGTCGTTCAGTTGCGCCAGATGCGCGGCCAGACCGTGATTTTTCAAACGGCGGTGGCGGTGGTTTGCCTGGAAAGCGGTTTCGCGCAAACCGCCCTGGCGGCAGTCCGCGTGAAGTTCCGCGACCTGAACGATGCCGAAATTGAAAATTACCTGCGTGCCGAGCAACCCTACGATTGCGCCGGCAGCGCCAAAAGCGAGGGACTGGGGATTGCGCTGCTCGAATCAATTGACAGCGACGACCCGACCGCACTGATCGGCCTGCCGCTGATCCGCACCTGCAAAATGATCCAGGCCGCCGGCACCAACCTGCTGGTAAACCACAAGGCCGCCCCATGAGCATCGCCAAAGGCAAACTCTATCTGGTGCCGGCGCCGCTGGATTTCGGCTGCGACGAGCAGGCACCGTTGCACGACGTGATGCCCCCGGGCACGCTGGAAATAGCCGCCCGGCTGTGCTGCTGGATCTGCGAGAACGCCAAAAGCACGCGCGCCTACCTCAAACGCATCAACGAGCTGCACCCTTTGTCCACGCTGGTCCAGGCGCTGCACATACAAGAGCTGCCGCGCGAAGTCCACAAGAAAGGCGACCACACCGGCCAATTTGATGCCCGGCCGCTGCTGGTTCCCGCCATGGAAGGCCGCGACATGGGCCTGGTCAGCGAAGCCGGCATGCCTGCCATTGCCGACCCGGGCTCGTCGGTGGTGCGCGCTGCGCATGATCTGGGCATTCAGGTGGTTGCGCTGACGGGCCCGATGTCGCTGGTGCTGGCACTGGCGTCAAGCGGACTGAACGGACAGAACTTTGCGTTCGTCGGCTACCTGCCGCAAGACCCTTCCGGTCGGGCACAGCGCATACGCGAACTCGAATCGTTGGCCCTGAAGACCGGCCAGACGCAGATTTTCATCGAAACCCCTTACCGCAATGCTGCCTTGCTGCAAGGCCTGTTGCAAACGCTGCAGGGCAATACCCGTCTCGCCCTGAGTTGCGGCATCACGCTGGGCAGCGGTGTATCGCGAAGTGCGCTGGCGAGCCAGTGGAAACGCGACAAGCCGGTGCTGCCGCTCGATCTGCCTACCGTATTCTGCATTGGCCGGTAACTGACATTTCCAATCGCACCATAAAAAAAGCCCGCGACCTGCGCGGGCTTTTTTGACTCCTCTTTTTTAGCGGAGCGCGGGAATCGCCTGAAAGGCCTTCATGGCGCCCTCGCCCAGCGCGGCGCCAAACTTCTTGGCAAGGCGCTCGGCCACGTTGTCGCGGCGCGTGTAATCGATAATTTCCTCCACCTTGACGACCTCGCGGGCCACATAGTCGAGGTTGCCCAGATGGTCAGCCAGGCCGAGTTCCACCGCCTGCTGCCCGTTCCAGAACAGCCCGGTGAACATCTCGGGCGTTTCCTTCAGGCGGCTGCCGCGACCATTCTTGACCACTGCAATGAACTGCTGGTGAATCTGGTCCAGCATGCTCTGGGCGAAGGCCCGCTGCTTGTCGCTTTGCGCGCTGAAGGGATCGAGAAACCCCTTGTTTTCACCGGCCGTCAACAAACGGCGCTCCACGCCGAGCTTGTCCATCAGACCGGTAAAACCAAAGCTATCCATCAGCACGCCAATGCTGCCGACGATGCTGGCCTTGTCGACGAATATCTGGTCGGCAGACACGGCGATGTAATAAGCCGCCGAGGCGCAGCTTTCCTCCACCACGGCATAGACCGGCTTCTTGTGCTTGGCCTTCAGACGCAGGATCTCGTCATTCATCATGCCAGCCTGAACCGGGCTGCCGCCTGGCGAATTGATGAGCAGCACGATGGCCTTGGAGCCCTCATCCTCAAAGGCCGTGCGCAAGGCGGCATTGACAAACTCGGCGCTGGCATCGGCACCCTGGGCAATTTCACCCTTGATCTCGATCACGGCGGTGTGCGGAACGCTGGCGTCGATGGCCGGGGTACCGCGCTGCAGCGCCAACCACAGCAGGACGACAAAAAACAGCAGCCAGGACAGGCGAACGAAGGTTTTCCAGCGGCGCGTAGCCCTTTGCTCGTTCAGCGTGGCAAAAACCAGTTTCTCCAGGGTCGCCTTCTCCCAGCCGGGAACGCCGGACGCGTCTGCCGCAGCGTACTTCCCCTTCAATTCGGCAGCCTCTTTCGTTTGCGGGGCGGGGGATTGCGGCAGGTCGGGCGATAACCCAGACTCCCGGGACGGATCAAAGGAAGGGTCGGGGTTGCCGGGTTGGTTGGAATCGTTCATGGGGCTAGTTTAGAGAAGTATTCAAATCAGCAAGGGCTTGAGGTTGTAGGTGGCGTGCCAATAGACAATCTCTTCACGCTCGGAAAGCATGATCTTGACCAATCCTCCGCGGCACGGACCGCCAACGCACTGCCCGGTATCGGGCCGGTAGGCCGCGCCGTGGCTGGCGCACAGCAGCCACCGGCCGCTGTCGTCAAATACCCGGTTGGGCAGCCAGTCCAGCTCCATCGCCACATGGGTGCAGCGGTTCAAGTAGGCCTGCGGCAGACCCTGGAAACGGATGGCGAAGGCGCGGCAGGTCTGGCCGGCGTACACCACGTCAAATCCCACGGCCAGCCCGCCGTCCGCCAACTCGCGGCTGTTGCAAAGCGGAAGCGCCTCGTCCATGGCGTCAAGCCACATTCAGCCGTTGGCCAGCAGCCATTGGTGCAGGTCCTGCACCGAATGTGCCACATGCAGCGGATTCAGAACGGTGAAAGTGGACGGTTCATGCGCGCCGTAGCTCACGCCGACGCTGGCGCAGCCGGCGTTCAGCGCCATCTGCAGGTCGTGGGTGGTGTCGCCAATCATCAATATCCTGCTGGCAGGGAGGTCGAACTGCGCCATCAGTTCATGCAGCATCAGCGGGTCGGGCTTGCCAGCGGTTTCGTCGGCGGTCCGCGAGCCGTCAAAAACGCCTTTGAGTTCAACGTTTTGCAGGGTTTCGTCAAGCCCACGCCTTGATTTTCCGGTCGCCACCGCTAGCAAATGGCCACCTGCTTTGAGCGCGTCGAGCAGCGGCAAGACGCCGTCAAACAGGCTCAGGTCATTGAAATGAGTGGCGTAGTGGTGGCGGTAGCGCTCGCCGAGCTCCGGGTATTTCTCGGGCGGAACGTCGGGCGCGGCATGGGCCAGCGCCTGCATCAGGCCCAGGCCGATGACATAGGCAGCGGCTTGCTGGGTCGGCTGCCGGCCGCCCACATCGCAAACGGCGGCCTGGATGCAGCGCACGATGATCTGGGTCGAGTCGTACAGCGTTCCGTCCCAGTCAAAGGCAATCAGTTCAAAATTTCGGGTATGCATAGACCAGATTGTCGCTGGACGGCATGCCCGATGCGTGATCTGCCGCGCAATTTTTCAGGAATCTCCGGCTTCCGCAGAAGCCTCGGCGGTGCGGTAAGGCAGGAACTGCTGCAGTTCCACCGGCAAGGCTGCCTGCAATTGGACGGCCTTGCGGGTCTTGGGGTGGTTGAACTTCAGGCTCCAGGCATGCAGAAACATGCGCTTCAACGAGGGCGAGCTGAGGCTGCTTTTTTGCAGTACCTTGTTCAGCTCGAAATCACCGTACTTGTCGTCGCCGGCAATCGGATGCCCTTCCCCTGCCAAGTGGACCCGAATCTGGTGTGTGCGTCCGGTCTTGATGGTGACTTCGAGCAGGCTGAACGGCGTGTCGGGCGCCAGCGGATTGGCGGCAATCTGGCTTTTCATCTTCACCAGCGTGACGGAGCGCATGGCATCGGGATGGTCGTTGGCGACGATCTTGACGCGCCGCTCACCGTTGGGCAGCAGGTATTTGTGCAGCGCCTTGTCGATCACGCGCAGCTTGACGGGCCAGTTGCCGCTGACCAGCGCCAGATAGACCTTGTCGGTTTCGCGTTCGCGGAACTGCTCCTGCAGCAGCTTCAAGGCCATGCGGCGCTTGGCGATCAGCAGGATGCCGCTGGTTTCGCGGTCCAGACGGTGCACCAGTTCCAGGAAATCAGCCTCGGGCCGGGCCATGCGCAGCTGCTCGATGATGCCGAAGCTCACGCCGCTGCCGCCATGCACGGCCACACCGGCCGGCTTGTCGATGGCCAGCAGGAAGTCGTCCTCGAACAGGATCGGGAATTCAGCGGCGGGCGCATAGCCGCCGACGGTCGAGCTGGCGCCGTGGCGCGCCACTTCGGTCATCACGCGCTGCATGACCTGGGCTTTTTGCTCCGCTCGCTCCGAGGTACGCACTGGCGGCAGGCGCACGATGTCGCCGGCCTCGACACGGGTATCGGCATGCGCCCTGCCCTTGTTGACGCGCACTTCGCCGCTGCGGATGATGCGGTACACATGGGTCTTGGGCACGCCCTTGAGCTGGCGAATCAGGAAATTGTCGAGCCGCTGGCCCGCATAGTCCTCGTCGACCGTGACCAGCGTGGCTTGCGGCACGGTTGCCGCTGCATCAAGGGTTGGGGCTGGCATGACTTGGAGGACTGGTGGGACCGCTGCAGGAACGGGGCTGAATGGCGCTTTTATCGGGCGTTTTGCCTTGCCAGAAGCTGCCCCTATAATGTGTTTCACTAGCGATACGCTGTAAGTAGTTGATTTGTCTGGAGTTTAGTCCACACCAATCCAAAGCCCCTGAAAAGGTCTGCGAACAGCCTCGCTGGAAAGTCGATGCCACTGGTGGCAATGGCCCACAAGCGACGCGTGCTAGGCACCTCGCGGCAAGGGAATTGCCATGCAGACGAGTCGATGCTTTGCGAATTCAACCACGGAATACCAAGGGATGCAGCTTCAGGTCACGGACCGAAGACTGCATTCGGATCCAGCTGAGATCAAGTCTTTTAACGGGTAACCCTCTGATGACAACACGGGTCAGTCTGATTTTTAGTTGCCTGCGGCGCCTCCTGGCCCTGCTTTATGGCATAAATCAGCCTTTAGCCCTTGTACATCGGGCGCAAACAGCTACTAATTTTGTAGCAAACCCTGTCAGATACCTGCTCACTCCATCCACGCGCCTACGCCCAGACTGACACGGGCCGACCGACAACCGGTCGGCCCGCTTGCTGTCAAAAGCTCTCCGGCAATTCCCCACGTTCGCATTGCGTTGTTCACGGCGTCGTTCAGCCATTTTTGGGCTTTAGAACGAAGAACAGTTAGGAACATTCATGAAACGCATGCTGGTCAATGCCACCCAGGCCGAAGAACGCCGCCTGGCGATTGTCGATGGACAAAAACTCCTCGACTACGAAATTGAAATTGAAGGGCGCGAGCAGCGCAAAGGCAACATCTACAAGGCCGTCGTCACCCGCGTCGAGCCGTCGCTCGAAGCCTGCTTCGTCGATTACGGCGAAGACCGCCACGGCTTTTTGCCATTCAAGGAAATCTCCAAGCAGTATTTTGCGCAAGGCGTGTCGGTCAGCCAGGCGCGCATCAGCGATGTGATCCGCGAAGGCCAGGAACTGCTGGTCCAGGTCGAGAAAGAAGAGCGCGGCAACAAAGGCGCGGCGCTGACCACCTTTGTCTCGCTGGCAGGCCGCTATGTGGTGCTGATGCCCAACAACCCGCGCGGCGGCGGCGTGTCGCGCCGCATCGAGGGCGAAGACCGGGCCGAACTCAAAGAAAACATGGACAAGCTGGAATACCCGGCCGGCGCCAGCATCATCGCGCGCACCGCCGGCATCGGACGCAGCGCGCCTGAACTGCAATGGGACTTGAACTACCTGCTCAAGCTCTGGACCGCGATCGATGGCGCCGGCAAGGGCGGCAAGGGCGCTTTCCTGATCTACCAGGAATCGAGCCTGGTGATCCGCGCCATCCGCGACTATTTCAACAGCGACATCGGCGACATTTTGTTCGACACCGACGATGTCTATGAGCAGGCGCGACAGTTCATGGCGCATGTGATGCCCGAGCACGAGCACCGCGTCAAGCGTTACCGCGACGATGCGCCGCTGTTCTCGCGCTTCCAGATCGAGCACCAGATCGAGTCGGCCTATGCCCGCACCGTGCAGCTGCCTTCGGGCGGCGCCATCGTCATCGACCACACCGAAGCGCTGGTGTCGGTGGATGTGAACTCGGCCCGCGCCATCAAGGGCGGCGACATTGAGGAAACCGCCACCCGCACGAACCTGGAAGCCGCCGACGAAGTGGCGCGCCAGATGCGCCTGCGCGACCTGGGCGGCCTGATCGTCATCGACTTCATCGACATGGAAGAGTCGCGCAACCGCCGCGACGTGGAAAACCGGCTGCGCGACGCGCTGCGGCAAGACCGCGCCCGGGTGCAGTTCGGCACCATCAGCAAGTTCGGCCTGATGGAAATGAGCCGCCAGCGCCTGCGCCCTGCGCTGAGCGAAGGCGCATCGATTCCCTGCCCGCGCTGCGGCGGCTCCGGCCATATCCGCGACACCGAAAGCTCGGCGCTGCAGATCCTGCGCATCATCCAGGAAGAGTCGCTCAAAGACAGCACGGCTTCGGTGCTGTGCCAAGTGCCGGTCGATGTGGCGTCTTTCCTGCTGAACGAAAAACGTTCGGAAATCAGCAAGATCGAGATGAAGCAGCGCATCAACGTGCTCTTGGTGCCCAACAAGACGCTGGAAACGCCAAACTACAAGCTGGAACGCCTCAAGCACGACGACCCGCGCCTGGACAACATCGAGGCCAGCTACAAGATGGCCGACGAAGCCGACGACGCCACGACCGTGACGCGCCGCAGCCAGGAAAAGCACAACAAGCAGGAACCGATCATCAAAGGCGTGCTGCCCGATGCGCCGGCCCCGATGGCACCGCCCAAGCCGGTGGCTGTCGCCCCTGTGGCAGCCAAGGCGCCGCCTGCGCCCCCGGTTCATGTGCCGGCGCCTGCGCCCGCCGAAAAGGGCTTGTTTGGCTGGATCAAGAACCTGTTCAGCATGGCCGAAACACCCGAGCCGGCAGCGGCGCCCGCGCCCGTCCTCAGGGAAGTGAAAAGGGATGCGACACAAGAGGCTGCGTCGCGCGAAGGCCGGTACGGCGAAGCACGTGGTGAACAGCGGTCCGAGCGCGGCGGCCGCACGGAACGTGGCGGTCGCCCTGAAGGCAGCCGGAATGACGGTGGCCGCGGTGACGGCGGCCGGAACGATGGCCGGCGCAGTGGCGGCCGCGGACGTCCTGAGGGCGCCGCGCCAGAAGGCCGCGGCGAAGCACGTCCGGACAGCCGTGGCGGCGAGCAGCGCCGTGAACGCAACCCGGAAGGCCGCATCGAGGCTGGCCGTCCCGAGCGACAAGAACGCCAAGAGCGACAAGACCGCCAGGAGCGTCCAACCGGTGAATTCCGTGCAGAAAACCGCAGCGAAGGTCGTGGCGACAGCGAATCCCAGCCGCGCAATGAAGCGCCGGGCCAGGTCCGCGACAGCCGTGGTGGCGAGCGCGGCCGGACCCGTGAAGGACGTGCCGAGCGACCCGAGCGCAGCGACCGGGCTGAACGCGGCGAGCGCATTCCGCGCGATGCCGTCGAGCAGGACCTGGCGCTGGCCAACCAGGCGGCCATGGCTGCCGCCATGGGCGGCGACGTCGCGGCACCTCGCCAGGAACGGCCGGCCGAGGAAAACGGACGTGACGGCGAGCGCCGCCCAACCGGCGGACGCGACGAAGCGCGCAACGAAGCACGTGCCGAAGGCAGCAGCGAGCAGCCGCCGGTCGAAGGGCGCCGTGAACGCAATCCACGGAGCGGAGAACGGGGAGGCGAACGCTCCAGCCGTCGCAACGAGCACCGGGACGAGCGCAACGACGGCGCTGCTGCACCAGTTGCAGGCGCGCAGGCTGACAGTTTCGATGCGGCGCATCCGGCGGTTGTGTCCGGCCTGCCCGGTTTGAACGAAGCAGGCAATGCACCGGCACCGCTGTCATCATCGACCGACGTGCAGGCGCGTCCTGAAAGCCAGGAAGAAAGCCAAGAGCGCCAGCCACGCGAACGCAAGAGCCGTGACCGCTATGGCCGCGAACGTCGCGAGCGGGGTGACCGTGGCGAGCCAGCCGTGCAAGGCGGGGAAACCGTAGTCAAGACCAGCGTTTTTGAGCCAAATCCGCCTTATCCGCAGGATGGACAAGCGTCCGTGACGCCTGAATTGGTAGCACCGCAAGTTTTTCCAGTGGCTGCACTCGCCCAAGCGCCTGTCGCTACTGTGTCGCCAGTGCCACCGGCCACCGCGCTGCCTGTCGCGGCACCGGCAACCTCGGAGCGCATGCACGCAGCACCAGTGCCAACTGCGGCACTGCAAGCCAAAGCCGGCAGCCTGCCCAAGGTTCAGTCTTACGACCTGCCTTTGCAGGACCTGGCTCAGGTGGCTGAGGGTTCAGGACTGCAGTGGGTGAATTCCGACGCCACCAGGATTGCCGAAGCGCAGGCTGCCATCGCCGCTGAAGTCAAGCCGATCACGGTACGCCGCGAGCGCCCTGCGCCGGTGGTCCTGGAAGCAGCGCCCCTGGTGCTGGTCGAGACCAAGCGCGACTTGGGCAGCATGCCACTGCCATTCGAGAAATCGGCCGACTGACCTGACCCGCCGGGCAGCTTGAGTTCCTGAAACGGGAGGTCATGCAAAGCCCAGCTGCCAAGGCCGCATCCCACGGGATGCGGCTTTTTTTTCGCGGTCAAAGCGGCCGGGTTCAGGTGGATGGCGCGTTCACGGGGCTCTCGTGGGTTTCGTGTCTAGGGCGCCCCGTGATTTCCGGCCTTCCGGCAGGAACTTGCCTGCGCAGAAGCGCGGTATGGGGTAGAGCGAAACCACCCTGGCTCTCGAACGAATGTTAGATATCAAAAAGGCTTCTTCCGCAGTCTGCATCTGCACCACAAGCTATTGATTCAGTAGCAAAATACTGTTTTTTATATGTGGTGATTGCCAGTACGCGGTTTTTTTCTTTAGCGGCACCGCAACGCCTCGACCTGCACGCCAGGCAACAGGAAAAGTAGGAAAAAGAGCCGGTCAGGGCTGCGCGGCGCGCTTGTAGGCTTCCGTGGCAGCGGCATCGTCCTGGCGCTGCTCGGCCAGCACGGCCAGGGCGCGCCAGGCGTTGCGATACAGCAGCCTGTCCTGCAGGGCCGGCGCGGCCTGGCTCAGGAGTTGGCGCGCCTTGCCCCAGAGTTGCCGACTCAGGCAGGCCATGCCGGCCAGATACAGCAAATTGGCATCCCGAGGCCGGCTGACCTGGGCCGCCTCGATACGCGCCAGCCATTCACCATCGAGCGTGTCCATGCCGGCTTCCAGCACCGTGATCAGCTTCATGCGCAGGTTGTCGCCCAGTTCGGAGCGGGGCTCTAACATGCGCTCCCACACAGGCACAAGCCAGGAACGGGCCAACGCCGCATCGCCATGCAGGCTGATCAGCCGGGCTGCCGCATGCACGCACAGCTCGGGCATGGCGCGCTCACTGTCGTCCAGCAATGTCCAGGCCTGCTGCAACTGCACCGGGTCACGGGCATCGTCAAGCAGTTCGAGTGCCAGGCCGCGCAGGATGCTGTGCGCCGCAACCGGCGAGAACGCCCGATGCTTAGCCAGCAGGCGCGCGGTTTCCAGCGCTGGCAGGGTCTGCCGTCCGTAACGGGCGGCGCGCAGCTTCATGCGCAGGGCCAGCGTGCGGCGCGACGCGCCCTGCGGCAGCTGGCCGAGCCAGTCGAGGGTGGCGCCAGCATCATGGTCTTCAAGCGACCAGCGGGCGGCGCGAAACAGCACGCCTTCGCGTACTTCCTGGGCATGGCGGGCGGATGAATTTTGCAGGGCAAGCGCCAGATGCCGGTTGCGCAGGGCCTTGTTTTGCAGCGCCTGCGCGCTTTCGGCCACCAGCAGGTGCGACAGCGAGCGCAACTGGCTGGCCAGGCTGTCGCTGTGGCCGGTGGGCTGTCCCGTCGTCTCGGTGGTCACGCCCAGGCTTTTTTCCTGTGCCAGCGCATTCTGGGCCGACTTGGCCGAGCGGATGAAGCGCCCGGCCATCAGGTGCGCCAGCGCATCCATGAGCGCGCCATACATGGCTCGCTCTTTTTGCTGCGCACGCCAACGCCGGGCCTCGACCGGCAGTGAAAACAGCGCCGACAGTGCGCGCGAGGCCAGGTACAGCAGCATGAACAGCCCGACCAGCAGCAGCACCGTCAGGTTGAAGGACACATCGACCCGGTGCGGCGGCCAGAACACCGTGACGACGGCCTGGTTGTTACCGGCAAACAGAGCGACCGCGACGGCGATGCCGAACAGGGCGATGAACCAGAGAGCGGCGCGCATGGTGTGGTCTGACCTGCCTGTGTCTGGCGCTTGGCGCTCAACGGCCGGCGGCCGCAGTGGCCAACGCGGCCAGGGTTTCGTCGAGCCGGGGCAGGTCAGTGTTCTTGAGCTGGCCCTGCACCTGCACCAGCAGCTGGCGTGCGGCTTGGGTTTTGCGCGCCGCAGGGTCAAAGTACTTGCCCAACCAGTTGCCGGCATTGAGCAGGTCGGCGCGCGCGGCGTCGGTTTGTCGCGACAACAGGGCCAGGCGCGCGTTGAGCAGCCGCAGCTTGAGGTTTTCGCGCAGGAAAAATGCCTGCTCGGGCGCCAGTAGCGCGGCTTCGGGCTGGTCGATGCGGCTGACCCGCAGCAGCTGGCTGGCTTCCAGCCACAGGCTGCCCGCCACCCGGCTCGACCAGGCACGCAGCGCCAACGTGTCAACGCCCGGCAGCCAGGATTTCTTGCCAGCGTTCGGGGCATCGCCCTGCGGCTCGGCCGCCACGGCATCGACGGCACGCGCAATGTTGTTGCTGGCCGCTTCATTAGCGACCGGCAGTTCGTCCACCAGGCGGGCCAGTTCGTCCAGTTTGAGCATCAGCGCCGGCACGTCGGCAATGCTGGCGTTCTTGACGCGCTCGATGTCGCGGGTGATGGCGCGCTGAAGAGGGTTCAGGCGCGGTTGCGCGGCGCGCGTCAGCCGGGTTTCGGCCGATTTCAGCGCCGCCAGCAAGGGCTCGGCGCTGCCGGTCAGCAGGGCGCGCTGCTGGGCCAGCCGCAGGTCGGATTCGACATCGACGACCAGGTTTTCGTCGCGCGAGCGTGACAGGCTCTGCATCAGTTCTTCGAGCTGGCTGCGCTGCAGGATGACTTCGCCCAGACGGGTTTCCAGCAGGGCCAGGCGCACCGACTGCTCCCGGGTGCTGTTCTGCGCATCCTGCGCCAGGGTGCGCGCTTCAATCGACTGTGCGCTGGTGTTGGTCGTGCGCCGCGCGAGTTCTTCCTGAATGGAGCCCAGCTTTTGCCACAGCGCTGCGCTGCCCAGCAGGCCGGCCGCCGCCAGCGCCGCGACGCCTAGTGCCCAGCTGCGGGGCACCAGCCACGCATCCAGCGGGGCGGCCTGCGTTATCGCGTTGGAGGGCACGCCACGGTCGAGTGCCGGCTCGCCTGCGGGCGGCGGGTGGCTCAACGGGGGCAAGGCTGGGGGACTGTCGCTCATGGATGCTGCAATTCTATCGAGCCAAGCGCCTGCCGGATGTCCTGGAGCGCCGGGCGTGACTCCACAACAACACCCCATCCGGCGGCGCACACCGCCTGGGCAATGCGGGGATGGGTGGCGATGGCGCGGGCGCGGTGCCAGTTCATACCTTGCAGGCCGGCCAGCCGAAGCAGATGGGCGACGGCTTCGGAACTGCTGAACAGCCAGACCGAGCCATCGGCGCTGGCCTGCCGCGCGCGCGCGACCTGCGCGTCGGTCAATAAAGGTGGGCGGCGCTGGTACACGCCGACAAAATCGACGCTGGCGCCGGCATCCTGCCATTGGCGGGCAATCCAGTCGCGCCCGGAGCTGGGCTTTTCAGCGCCGGCGCTCTGGCCGCGAACGACCAGCACCCGGCGGCTCTGCCAGTCACGCGCCCCGATAACCTGCCACAGGGCTTCGGAATCAAACTGGTGCGCATCGGCCGCCGGCGCGTCGATTTGCGCGGCGGGAACGCCGGCGGCACGCAGCGCGGCCACGGTGCCGGGGCCGGGCGCCATGAAGCGCAGGTGCGGAGGAATTCCTGGAAATTCGCCACTTGCTACGTTATCAATAGCTGCTTGCGCCCGTACAACCTGCGCAAGAGGCATTTTTTGCTTGAAAAAGTGAGTGACGGCATGGCCGCTGACAAACATGCAGGCGGCGTAATCGTCCAGCGCCTGCCAGGCATGGTTCAGCGCCTGCACGTCGGCAGCTTCTGAAAGGGGTGCGATGTCAATCAGCGCAAAGGCCTCGGCGGAAATGCCGGCCTGCACCAGCTGCTGCACCCACAATCCGGCATCGGGTTCGGGCCGGGTCACGATGACGCGGGCAGTTGTCATGCGTTCATGCGGTCAGGCCGGTGCGGGTCAAACTGGCAGCGGCGTGTTGCCGGCCCAGACCGCGCCGCCAGCGCGCAGCTGCGCCGCCACGGCTTCACCCAGCGCCTCGGCTTCGGCAAAGGTCTGCACGACAGCGCTTTGCCGGGCATGCACCAGCGGCGCGGGCGCGGCTTGATGGGCGCCCGACAGCGCATCGGCTGTGGCCGGCTCACCCCAGGCGGCATCAAGGCGCAGCGCACCACCGCTGCCGGCGGTGACAAAAGCGGCCAGCGGCATGGAGCAGCTGCCGCCCATGGCACGCGAGACGGTGCGCTCGGCCGTGACCGCCAGCCAGGTCGGCTGGTGCGCCAGCGTGGCCAGCGCCTTGATCAAATCGGCCCGGTCGGCCCGCACCTCAATGCCCAGCGCGCCCTGCCCGGCCGCCGGCAGCATGTCGGCGGGCGCGAAGGTGTGGCGGATGCGTGATTCCAGCTTCAGCCGCTTGAGGCCGGCGGCGGCCAGCACGATGCCGTCGTACTGGCCTTCGTCGAGCTTGCGCAGCCGGGTGTCCAGGTTGCCGCGCAGGGGCTGGATGACCAGGTCGGGACGAAGCGCCTTGAGCAGCACCAGCCGGCGCAGGCTCGACGTGCCGACAACGGCGCCCTGCGGCAGTTCGGCCAGCGAGGCAAAGCGGTTGGAGACAAACGCATCGTGCGGGTCTTCGCGCGCCAGGACGCAGGCCAGCGCGAAGCCGTCGGGCAGGTCCATCGGTACGTCTTTCAGCGAATGCACCGCCAGATCGGCCCGGCCTTCGGCCAGCGCAACTTCCAGCTCTTTCACGAACAGACCCTTGCCGCCGACCTTGCTCAGCGAGCGGTCAAGAATCTGGTCGCCCAAGGTGGTCATGCCCAGCAGTTCGACCCGCCAGCCCAGGCGCGCTTCCAGCAGCGCCTTGACATGCTCGGCCTGCCACATGGCCAGGCGGCTTTCGCGCGTGGCGATGACCACTTTGGGCGTTTTTTGGGGAGTTTGAAGCGCTGCGGCCACTGGTAACCTGTTGGTAATCTATAGAGGGAGTGAATGCTAGCATGTGCGATTTGATCCTCATTTCACCCGCCACCAGACGCAAAGGACCAGAATGCCGACTTCCGAACGCACGAAAAAAACCAAGAACGCTGTCAGGCCCGATAGCCCGGCCCCCGTGGCCGAGTCCGTCAAACCTGCCACGCCGTCGGTTCGCGCCAGGAACAACGAGCGCCCGCTGGTCGAGGACATCCGCCTGCTGGGCCGCATCCTGGGCGACGTAATCCGCGACCAGGAGGGCGTGGCCGCGTATGAGCTGATCGAGCAGGTGCGCACGTTGTCGGTGGCCTTCCGGCGCGATGCCGACCAGGAAGCCGACAAGGCGCTCAAGACCCTGCTGAAGGACCTGAGCGGTGACCAGACCGTCAGTGTGATCCGCGCCTTCACCTATTTCAGCCACCTGGCCAACCTGGCCGAAGACCGCCACCACATTCGCCGCCGCGCCGTCCACGAGCGCGCCGGCGACACGCAGGAAGGCAGCATCGACGTGGCGCTGGCCCGGTTGCGCTGGGCCGGCATCGCCCCCAAGACCATATCGGACACGCTGGCGCGCAGTTTTGTATCGCCGGTGCTGACCGCCCACCCGACCGAAGTCCAGCGCAAGAGCATCCTCGATGCCGAGCGCGGCATTGCCCAGCTGCTGACGGGGCGCGACAGCATCAAGGCCATGGCGCTGGCCGTGAGCAGCGCCAAGGATGCGCTCACGCCGCGCGAACTTGCCGCCAACGAGGCGCAGTTGCGCGCCCGCGTCATGCAGCTGTGGCAGACCCGCCTGCTGCGCATGTCCAAGCTGACCGTGGCTGATGAAATCGAGAATGCGCTGAGCTACTACGAGGCGACGTTCCTGCGCGAGATTCCGAAAATCTACGCCAGCCTGGAGCGCGAGCTGGGCATGCAGCCGGTGCACAGCTTTCTGCGCATGGGCCAGTGGATTGGCGGCGACCGGGACGGCAACCCGAACGTCAACGCCGACACGCTGAACCATGCGCTGCGCCGGCAGGCCGACGTGGCGCTGCGCCACTACCTGACCGAGGTGCATCTGCTGGGCGGCGAGCTGTCGATGTCGGCCATCCTGGTCGAGTGCAGCGCTGCGATGCAGCAACTGGCCCAAAGTTCGCCCGACACCAGCGAGCACCGCCAGGATGAACCCTACCGGCGCGCGCTGACCGGCGTTTATGCCCGGCTGGCGGCCACACTGAAAGCGCTGACCGGCGGCGAAGCGGCGCGCCATGCGGTGGCGCCGCAGAACGCCTACGCCACGGCGGAAGAGTTCCTGGCCGACCTGCGAACGCTGCAGGCCTCGCTGGTCGGCCACCATGGCCAGGCACTGACGGCCCAGCGCCTGCATCCGCTGATCCGCGCCGTCGAAGTGTTCGGCTTTCACCTGGCCACGGTCGATCTGCGCCAAAGCTCCGACAAGCATGAAGAGGTCGTCGCCGAACTGCTGGCCGTGGCGCGAATCGATGCCGGCTACGCCAGCCTGAACGAAGCGGCCAAGCGCACGCTGCTGCTGAAGATGCTCAACGACGCCCGACCGCTGCGCGTGCCGGGCCATGTTTACTCGGAACTGGCCCGCGTCGAACTGGCGATTTTCGAAGCCGCCCTGAGCGCGCGCGCCCGGTTTGGCAAGGAAGCGATTCGCCACTACATCATCAGCCACACTGAAACGGCCAGCGACCTGCTCGAAGTGTTGCTGCTGCAAAAGGAAGTCGGCCTGATGCACGGCGTGCTGGGGGATGCGCAAGACAAGAGCGGCTCAACCTGTGACCTGATCGTCGTGCCGCTGTTTGAAACCATCGAAGACCTGCGCAATGCCGCGCCCATCATGCGCGCGTTCTATGCGCTGCCGGGCGTGGCCGCACTGCTGCAGCGCAGCGGCGCCGAGCAGGACATCATGCTCGGCTACAGCGACAGCAACAAGGACGGCGGCATCTTCACCAGCAACTGGGAGCTGTACCGCGCCGAAATCGCGCTGGTTGAGCTGTTCGACCAGCTGGCCGTGTCGCATGGCATCACGCTGCGGATGTTCCATGGCCGCGGCGGCACCGTGGGCCGGGGGGGCGGTCCCAGCTACGAAGCCATCCTGGCACAGCCGCCCGGCACGGTGCGCGGCCAGATCCGCCTGACCGAACAAGGCGAGGTCATCGGGTCGAAGTACGCCAACCCGGAAATCGGCCGGCGCAACCTGGAAACGCTGGTCGCTGCGACGCTCGAAGCCACGCTGCTGCAGCCGACCAAGCCGGCAACGCAGGCTTTTTTGCAGGCCGCCGACGAACTGTCGCGGGCCAGCATGGCCGCCTACCGGGCGCTGGTGTATGACACCCCGGGCTTCACCGAGTATTTTTTTAGCGCCACACCAATCCGCGAGATTGCCGAGCTCAACATCGGCTCGCGGCCGGCGTCACGCAAGCCGTCCCAGCAGATCGAGGACCTGCGGGCAATTCCCTGGGGTTTCAGCTGGGGCCAGTGCCGCCTGACCCTGCCGGGCTGGTACGGATTCGGCAGCGCCATCGCGCAGTTCCTGGACCAGGGCGGCACACCGGAGAGCCGCAAAGAGGCGCTGGCGCTGCTGAAAAAAATGTACCGCCAGTGGCCTTTCTTTCGCACCTTGCTGAGCAACATGGACATGGTGATGGCCAAGAGCGACCTGGCGCTGGCCTCGCGTTATGCCGAGCTGGTGGCCGACGCCAAGTTGCGCAAGAAAATATTTTCCGCCATTGACGGCGAATGGCATCGCACCGCCCAGGCGCTGACGCTGATCACCGGCGACCGGCAGCGGCTGGCCGGCAACGCCGCGCTGCAGCGCTCGATCCGCCACCGCTTTCCGTACATCGATCCGCTGCATCACCTGCAGGTTGAACTGGTGCGACGCTACCGCGCCGGCCAGACCGACCAGCGGGTGCAAACCGGCATCCATATCTCGATCAACGGCATTGCCGCTGGCCTGCGAAATACCGGCTGACAGGGAGTATCGGCCGGGTCCTACACAGCTAACAGTGGTCAGCGATAGCCGTTGACAAAGGCAGGTTCTAACATCGGAAATAAGCCAAAAATTTCGCGATTCCAGCGCGTCCAGAGCACCAACTTCCGAGAGGACCTGACCCATGACCCCTACCCATGCACAGTCTGCCCGCCGCCTTTCTCTGAGCAATGAGTTGGTGTCCAGCGACTTCATGGCGCTTGCCTCCCACATGACGGATTGCCAGCGTTCGAGAGGCCGGTTCTTCACCTTGCGCACCCGGCTTGAAAGTTTGCATGCCATCACGGCATCCCGGCTGGTGACCACTGGTGCCGCATTGGTCGTATGCAGCCTGGGCCTGGTAGGCCTGGGTCTGTTGACGATGGTTTGACCGGGTGAATCCTGCCGTACTGGACCGGCTTGGAACGCTCAGCCCCCATGCCCGAGAACGCTTGCTGTCTCAGGAGGGACCTGCCGAACCTTCGATTCGGGCGGAACTTTTCGGCATCCAGCGCTTTGAAGAGCACGGCTGCAGCTTGGCGCAGGCGCAGGTTGTCGAGAACGATGCTCAGTCGTTGCGCCATTCCCCGTTCTTTCCACGCGTCGAGGAAAATCTGGCGGCGCTGCGCGTTGCCTATGACTATGTTGCGCTGAGCTCGCACAGCGCTCATTACGCCACACCGGCGGCCGAATGGCTGCTGGACAATTTCCCGCTGATCGAAGCGCAGCTTCAGCAAATCCGTGAGGGCGTGCCGCGCCGCTTTTACGCCCGGCTGCCCAAGCTGGCCGTTCTGCCGCTGCGCGGATTGCCGCGCGTCTATGGCATTGCCTGGGCTTATGTGGCGCACACCGACAGCGTTCTGAACCCAGAAGTATTCACCGCCTTCCTGAATGCTTACCAGAGCTGCAGTGAATTGCGCCTGAGCGAACTGTGGGCCCTGCCGACGACGCTGAGAGTGGTGCTGCTGGAAAACCTGCGCCGCATGGCCGATGACATTTCGCGCAGCAAACTGGCGCGCGAAGTCGCCCATGCGGTCTGGGACAGCGGACAAGCGCTGGACGAGGCGGACCTGGACACGCTCAACAGCCTGATGCGCCAGCGTGGCGTGCAGCGCAGCTACCAGACCCAGTTGTGGCAGCGTCTGCCGACAGAAATTTCAGGCGACACCTCCGCTGTGGTGCGCTGGATCGAGAAGAACTGCCCGGATGGCCATGCCCTGATGCTGGAAAGCCAGAGCGCCCAAGTTGCATCCAACCTGACCGTTGGCAACATCATCACGACGCTGCGCGTGATTGGCCAGATTGACTGGGTCGAGCTGATCGAGCCGGTCAGCCGGTCCCTGCAGGTGCTGCGGCAACTGCCCGGCTTTGCACGCGAAAGCGAAAGCACACGCCAGCAGATCACCCGGGCCATGGAGCAACTGGCGCGCGACAGCCAAAAAACCGAGCATGAAGTGGCCCAGGCGGTGGTGACGGCGGCCCTGTCGTTGCCCGGCGACCTGGCGGCAGACGCCGCCGAGCGAACGGCAGGTTTTTACCTGATGGGCGATGGCCGTGTCCGGCTTGAAACCGAGCTTGGCATGCCAGCGCAGCGCACGCGGCAACGCCTGAACTGGCGCCGTTGGCGCCTGAGCCTGTACATCGGCTGCATCACATTGGTGACACTGGTGATGGTGCTGATGGCCACGCGCCATGCCGACTGGCACCGCTGGCAGGCCCTGGTGGCGCTATTCCTGCTGGCCGGCCCCGCCTTCGAGGCTGCATCGGCTTTTGTGCATCGTCTGATTGCCGAGTCCCTGAAAGTCCGGTCCCTGCCGCGCCTCGGCTTTGTGTCCGGCATTCCGCCTGAACACCGGGTGTTGGTGGTGATCCCGACGCTGCTCACCTCCTCCCACGCCAACGAGGCACTGCTGCAGCAGCTGGAGTTTCACTGGCTGGCCAATCGCGAGAACGAGGCCCAGTTTGCCCTGCTCTCCGACTGGGTCGATGCGACCGAGGCCAGCCTGCCCGGTGATGACGCGCTGGTGCAGGATGCGCTGACCCGGCTGGAAACGCTGAATGCACGCTACCCTGCAGGCGCAGGCCGCCCGCCGCGCTTCCTGCTGATTCACCGGCCGCGCAGCTGGTGCGAAACCCAGCAGCGCTGGCTCGGTTGGGAACGCAAGCGCGGGAAGCTTGAGCAGCTGATGCGCCTGCTGGCTACTGGCAGCATGGAAGGATTCCAGCCGCTGGCGCCGACTTTTCAGCTGGCCGACAATATTTGCTACGTGGTCACGCTGGACAGCGACACCGGCCTGCCGCCCGGCGCATTGCGCGAACTCGTCGCCATTGCCGCCCATCCGATGAATGCGCCGCGGGTGGACCCCCTCCTGCGCCGGGTGGTCAGCGGCTACGCCATCTTGCAGCCCCGCATGGTCACGCCGCTGCCCGGCCGTTTGGAGGACACCGCCTACCACCGGCTGTTTGCCGGCCAGTGCGGCATCGATCCTTATAGCAGTGGCGTCTCCGATGTTTACCAGGACCTGTTCGGCACGGGGAGTTTCAGCGGCAAGGGACTGCTGCATGTCAAGGCACTGCATGCCGTGCTGGACCGCCTCCTGCCCGATGAAGCGGTGCTTAGCCATGACCTGCTCGAAGGCAGCATTGCACGCTGCGGCTTTGTCAGCGATGTGATGCTCGTCGAGGATGCGCCCCACCATGCCGGCGTGGCCGCATCGCGCCAGCACCGCTGGACGCGCGGCGACTGGCAGCTGATCCCGCTGCTCTGGGATGCCCGGCTGTACGGCATTGACACCCTGGGTGCCTGGAAAATGCTTGACAACCTGCGCCGCTCGCTGGTTTTTCCTGCCGCGTTTGCATTGCTTGTCTGGGTGATCTTCACCGGCGCATTGCCCCTGGGCACCCCATTTCTGGCAGTCATTGCCGCGCTGCTGGCCGGGCCGCTGCTGGGCGCGCTGGCAGGCTTGGTGCCGACCCACGCCGGCATTGCCTGGCGACACTTTTTCAAGCGCGGCCGAGCCGAGTTGCGCATCACGCTGGGCGCTGCCGCCTGGCAGTTCAGCCAGATACCGGCGCAGTCGGTCCTGCTGCTCGATGCGGCGCTGCGTTCGGTCTGGCGCATGCGCGTCAGCCGCCGCCGACTGATGGAATGGACCACCGCAGCGCAGGCGCAATCGGCGTCGCGCAGGGAGCTTTTCGTGTTTGTGCACCAGCATGCCGCAGCGTCGCTGCTGTGCGCCACGCTGGCCATGGCCGCACCCTGGGCGGCCCACCCGTGGGCCGGCATCTTCCTGTTTCTCTTCTGGGGCGCCTCGCCGATCGCCGCTTGGTGGTCCAGCCAGCCGCGCCCGGCCAGCACCGAGCATGCGCTGCATGCCGGAGACAAACGCTACCTGATGGCGCTGGCACGCGATACCTGGCGCTTTTTCGAGCGCTGCGTCGGACCTGAAGACAACCACCTGCCGCCCGACAACCTTCAGCTGGTCCCCGACCCCACGCTGGCGCACCGCACCTCGCCCACCAACATCGGCCTGTACCTGCTGGCGGTCTGCTGCGCCCGCGAATTCGGCTGGATCACGACCCCTGAAGTCATCCGTCGCCTGCAGGCGTCGCTGGACAGCATCGACAAGCTCGCCAAGCACAACGGCCACCTGCTCAACTGGTACGACACGCGCACGCTGGAAGTCCTTCTGCCCGCTTATGTGTCGTCCGTCGACAGCGGAAACCTGGCCGGCATGCTGCTGGCCGTGGGTCAGGCTTGCCATCAGTTGGCTCAGCAAGGAGACCAGCAAGGCAGCGGCGGCGGAGAGTCACAGTTACATTCACAGACAGCGCTGCGCAGCCTGGCCGGGCGCTGCGCCAGCCTCTATGAGGCCATGGATTTCAAAGGCCTGTATGACCCCAAGCGCCGCCTGTTCCATATCGGTTTGCGGGTTGAGGAACAGGCGCTGGACATCAGCTATTACGACCTGTTGGCGTCCGAGTCGCGGCTGACCAGCTTTCTGGCGATTGCCAAGGGAGACGTGCCCAAGCGCCACTGGAGCGCCCTGGGCAGGCCATTCCTGTCGGTGGGCGGTGCGCCCGGGCTGGCTTCGTGGTCGGGTTCGATGTTCGAATACCTGATGCCGTCGTTGCTGATGCACGAGCCTGCTGAGGGACTGCTGCAGACCATGGCGCGTTCGGCCATTGCCGCGCAGCGGGAATTCGGCCGGCAGCAATCGCTGCCCTGGGGCGTTTCGGAATCGGCCTATTTTGCCCAAGACCATTCGCTGGCCTACCAGTATTCACCCTTTGGCGTTCCGCGCCTGGCGATGCGGCGCACGCCACTGACCGACCGCGTGGTCGCGCCTTATGCCACCTTGCTGGCCACGCTGTTTGAGCCGGCAGCATCGGCAGCCAACCTGCGGCGGCTCGAAGCGCTGGGCGGGCGTGGCGAGTTCGGAATGTTCGAAGCGCTCGACTTCACCGCCTCGCACCAGCCTGAAAGGCAGGCCTTCAGCATCGTTCAGACCTTCATGACGCACCACCACGGCATGTCGCTAGTGGCGCTGTGCAATGTGCTATGCCTGGATGCGCCCCGGCGCTGGTTCTGTGCCGAACCTCAGGTGGCCGCGCATGAATCCCTGCTGCATGAACGCACGCCGCGCCAGATCATTGAAACCGCCAGTCCGCGCCAGCCGCCCATGCTGGATGCGCAAAACAGCGCGCCGGTGTTCCATTCGCGCGACGTCAATCCGGTGCAGCTTGGCTGGAAACCGACCCACCTGCTGTCCAACGGGCGCTACAACGTGGCCCTGCGCGCCAGCGGTGCGGGCGTCAGCCGCTGGCAGGGCCGCAACATCAGCCGCTGGCGCGACGACCTGCTGCGCGACAGCCATGGCTGTTTTTTCTACCTGAACCTGGGCGGCAACGAAGGCACCGGGTCCCTGACCGCCGTGCCGGCGCCCCTGCCAGGCTGGCGCTACCAGGCGCGTTTCATGGCCGACCGGGTGCAGTTCGAGGCGCAGGGCGACAGCCTCACCACCAGCATCAGCGTGTTGGTCAGCCCCGAGGACGATACAGAACTGCGTACTGTGCAACTGCACAACACCGGCCGGACCGCGCGCGTCGTCGAACTGGTGTCGTGCTTTGAGGCAGTGCTGGCGGATCCGCGCGCCGACGAAGCGCATCCGGCGTTTTCCAACCTGTTCGTGCAGACCCGCTGGGAGCCGCAATGGCGCGCCTTGCTGCTCAAGCGCATGCCACGCCTGCATGGCGACCCGCAAATGGCGGTGGCGCATTTCCTGGCCGAGGCCGATGCCGACCTGCTGTCGGTCGATTGCATCGCCGACCGCCGGATTTTTGCCGGGCGCCATCAACCGCAGCATGTGCCTGCCCTGGGGGACCAGCCCATGGACACCGACGGCAACCCGATCAATGGCCTGGACCCGGTGGCCAGCCTGCGCCTGACCCTGCGGCTGGCGCCCGGTGCCGTGGCCCGCCTGAGCTTTGCCACGGCGGCGGCGCAGACGGAAGACGAACTCATTGCGCGCATCGACAAGTACCTGCAGCCCATGCACATCGTGCGCGCCACCCAGATGGCGGCCACGCTGGCGCAGGTCCGGCTGCGCGACCTGACCCTGACGCCCGAAGAACACCTGGCGGTGCAGGACCTGACAACCACCTTGATGTACAGCACGCCCCGGCTGAATGGCGTGGCCGGGCCGCTGGACCAGCGCCAGTTGTGGCGCTTTGGCATTTCGGGCGACAAACCCATCGTGCTGGTACGCATCCAGGCGGCCAGCGGGCTGCCGATGGTCCATGCCCTGCTACGCGCCCAGCCCTGGTGGACCTTTGGCGGCTTGGCGGTTGACCTGGTGGTGCTGAACAGCGAACCCAATTCCTACCTCATGCCCCTGCAGCGCGACATTTTGGCGCTGCGCGACAGGCTGATGCAGCGCGTGCAGAACAGCTTTGCCAAGGGAGGCGAGCTGTCATCGAGCTTTCACCTGCTGCGCGAGCCCGAAACCTCTGCCGCTGAGAAAGCCGCGTTGGCCGGCTTGGCGCGGGTGGTTTTCACCGCTGACGGCCGCGGACTGGAAACGCAGGTGGCCGCCTTGCGCACCGGCGTCTGGCCAGCACAGCAGGCCAGCTTGGCCGGCGGAACGCTGCTTTCGACCCGGCCCGAGACCGCCCTGGCCAACGGCGTGCCGGCAGTTGCACCGGTGCCAGAAGATGCCGGCCAGTTTGACCCGGCCAATGGGGAATTCTGGTTTGACCTGCAGGGCGGCCAATCGCTGCCGCGTCCCTGGGTCAATGTCATCGCCAATCCGGAATTTGGCTTTCAGGTATCCGAAACCGGCAGCGGCATGAGCTGGGCCGGCAACAGCCGCATGCACCAGCTCACGCCGTGGTCGAACGACCCGGTCGTTGACCCGGCATTCGAGCACTGGCTGCTGCAGGACATCGACAGCGGCCAGGTTTTCCCCTTGGCGCCCTCGGTGCTGGCAGCCAGCGACAGCCGCTGGCGCGTACGCCATGGCCAGGGCTACTCGGTGTTCCAGGGAATGCAGGACGGGCTGCAGGTGGAAACCACTTTCTTCGCCGACATGCAAGCCGCGGCGAAGGTCGTCCAGGTCAAGGTGCGGCTGGACGGCGGCGTGCGCAGGCGCCTGCGCGCAGTGGCCATGGTCGAATGGCAGATGGGCGACGCACGCGGCCGCCGTCGTACGCTGCAAACCTGGAAGCTTCGGGGACAGGCGGCGGTGATGGCCCGTCAGCAGGAGACCCGGGACGGCTATGGCGGCAGCACGGTGTTCCTGGCCATGGCAGGCGCTTCGGATCGCCTGCAATGGACCTGCGACCGGGGTGAATTTTTTGACACGCTGGGCCGGCTGTTTTTGCCTGCCACCCTGGCCGGCCAGAGCGGCACCGGTTGCGACCCCTGCGCCTGCCTGACCAGCGAGTTTTCGCTGACCGGCAACGAAGAACTGGCGTTCAGCTTCATCATCGGTCATGCCGTCGATGCCACTGAAGCAGAGCAGATGGCTGTCCGGTGGACGCAGCAGGCCTGCACCGATGCCTTGGCCGGCGTCAAGGCCGCCTGGTCCGGACTGCTCGGCAAGGTGCAAGTCAAGACGCCCGACGCCCGTTTCGATGCCCTCATCAACCATTGGCTTCTCTACCAGACGGTGGTCTGCCGCCTTTGGTCCAAGGCCGGCTTCTACCAGGCGGGTGGCGCATCGGGCTTTCGTGACCAACTGCAGGACTCGATGGCGCTGGCGTTGGCCGACCCGGCGCGGCTTCGTGCCCAAATCGTGCTCAGTGCGTCACGCCAGTTTCCCGAAGGCGACGTGCAGCACTGGTGGCACGCGCCCGGCGGCGAAGGCGTGCGCACCCATTTTTCGGACGACCTGCTCTGGCTGCCTTATGCCTGCAACCACTACCTGCAGGCCACGGGCGACGCCAGTTTGCTGGACGAGAGTGTGGCTTTCATCGATGGACCGCCGATTCCCGATGGCGCGGAAGACGCTTATTACGCGCCGCAGACCAGCGAGCAGTTGGCCAGCATCTACGAGCACTGCGCCCGCACCATCGACCGCAGCCTGGCGGTGGGCGCCCATGGTCTGCCCCTGATGGGCACCGGCGACTGGAACGACGGCATGAACCGCGTCGGCCATGAGGGGCGCGGCGAGTCGGTCTGGCTGGGCTGGTTTTTGTGCAGCGTGGTCGAGGGCTTCGCGCCGGTTGCCGCGCAGCGCGGCGATGCTATGCGCGCCCAACGCTGGCTGGAGGCGCGCACCGGCTGGATCACCGCGTTGCACGACGCCGGATGGGACGGCGCCTGGTTCCGCCGCGCCTTTTTTGACAATGGCGCGCCGCTCGGCTCCAACGCCAATGCCGAATGCAATATCGACCTGATTGCCCAGGCCTGGGCTGTGCTGTCGGGCGCTTCGACCCCGGCCTTTACCCGCTCGGCCATGCTGGCGCTGAACAACCAGCTGATCGATGAAAAAGCCGGCCTGCTGCGCCTGCTCGATCCCCCGTTCCGAGACTCTGCCAACAATCCCGGCTACATCCAGGCCTATCCCCCCGGTGTGCGCGAAAACGGCGGGCAGTATTCGCATGCCGGCGTCTGGGCTTTAATGGCGCAAGCCCTGAGTGGTGACGTGGAAGGCGCCTGGCGCAGTTTCGAGGACTTGAGCCCAGCCCACCGCAGCGCGCATCCCGGTCGTGGGCCAGCTTATGAGTTGGAGCCGTATGTGATCGCAGGCGACGTCTACAGCGCCGACCCCTATGTGGGCCGGGGCGGCTGGAGCTGGTACACCGGATCGGCTGCCTGGCTATACCGGGCAGGGCTTGAAACGCTGCTCGGTCTGGCAGTACAGCCGGGCCGCCTCTCGCTGTCGCCGCGCCTGCCCGCGCACTGGCCGGCGGTTGAGTTGCGCCTGTTGCTCCAGGGCCATGACATCACCGTGCACTGGCAGCGCGAACCGGCAGGCGCCGCTCCGCTGGCGGCGGACAGGCAACTGGCGTGGGGTGAATGGACCCGGCTGGACACGTTGCCCGCAAAGGCCGTGTTGCTCGTGCGTGGCGACGCAGCGCTGGGACTACCCGACTGCTATCAATAAAATAGCAATTGATGCTTTTGCAGTATGCGCAAAAAGCGTATTTTGTGATAAATCTCTGAAATATCAAAGTTTTATTGCGTCTACAAATAAATTCAAGACGAGGTCTCGAAGCAGTACATCGAAAGTGTCCGATAAAACTGCAGGCACTATCATTGCGATCGTCAATGCAGCAATGCAGTACGCACCCTCTAAACCATCCCATTACACACAAGTCACCCATCGTTGAACTGCCGGGCATAACGGGCACCCTCGACGAAGATGGCAATCTCCTGCATGCCCAGCCAAATCGTCCTGGCACCCGGTTCGCCATCGTGCTTTCTGCCCAAAAAGCCGCCGCGCTGAGCAATCAAACGCACCACGGTGTTGAGCGTAGGGGTCTGGCGGGGCACGGGCTTTTTGTTCAGGATGAACGCCGCTCGCCACTCGTCAGGCTCGAACAATAGGTCGGCTGGTAAATCGGGCAACGTGCGCCCCAGCCGCATCAAGCGGTTGATGCGCCAGGCAATCACCATGTACAGCGCCAGAGCGGTCTGTAGCCGCCCAACATCGCTCAGCTGCAGCCGCTCGACCCGACAGCCCTCCTTGAGCACCAGGAAAAAAAGCTCAATTTCCCAGCGCGCGCGGTACCAATCGATGAGTTCGACTGCCGCTGCCAGTGTGCTTGCCACCCGGTTGGTCAGCAGCCGCCAGACCACCGGCTTGGTGCCTGCCGGTGCGTTGACTTCCGAGGCAATAAGGCAGGTCACTTCGAGCTGGCCGCCCTGGCGGTCGGGCAGCATCACGCGCTGGGCGCGCACCTCCTGCTCGACCGCGCGCGCCTTGCGCCCGCGACCGGCCGGCATCTCAAAGCGAATACGCCCCAGCGGCGCGCTGGCCATGACGCCATCCCACAGCTTGCCCCCTTCGGGCAGCACCCGGTTGTGCTGGCAGCGCACCAGGTAATCGGCCGCGTGATTCATCTTGCGCGCCATCACCAGCAACGCCAGGATGTCCGACTCGCGGTCGCCAATGCACACATGACGCGTGCCGGGCAACTCGCCAGCCTGCTCGGCGATGCGCTCGTAGCTCTCCACCCCCCCGGTGTCAGAATTGTTGTCGCATCCAATTCTTTGATGGCTAACTGCCCGACAGCTTCATTTCATGACCAGAACACCGCATTCACATCACTCTCCCGAATTCAAAGAGCAGGCACTGCTCAAAGCCAGGCATCGCGGAACGCGTTCCGTTATCAGCGTTGCCGGCGAGCTCAACATGTCCGCCGGCACGCTCAGGAAGTGGCTGCAAAGCGCAAGCAAGAAAACTGGCACGACAGCCCACCCGGTGCCCGCTGCAACTGCTGCGCTGGACGGCCCAGCGTCTGCCTGGTCGCCCGCACAGCGTTTGATGGCGTTGCAGCAGAGCTACGCACTGGACGACATGGCCCGGGCCGGCTGGTGCCGCGAGCATGGCGTGTTCGAGCATCAGCTGGTGCAGTGGCACCAGGAGTTTTGCACGCCTGCCGTGCCCGCTTCACGCGAGGCGAGCGGCGCCTTTCGCGAGTTGCAGCGCCAGCACGATCAGTTGCAGCGAGAGCTGCGGCGCAAGGAAAAGGCGCTGGCCGAGGTGGCTGCCTTGCTGGTGTTGCAAAAAAACTTCCAGGCGCTGTTGGAGGGCGCGGACACATGAGGTCCGTCCAGCAGCGCCAAACCTTGCTTGGTCTCATTGATCAGGCCTGCGCCGATGGCGCCCGCCGGGACGTGGCCTGTCGCCAAGTGGGCCTGTCATGCCGCAGCGTGCAGCGCTGGCAACGCTCTGGTGTGGCCGAGGGCGACCAGCGCCCATCGGGCAAGCGGCGCTACGTGCGCCCTGCCAACCGTTTGCGCGAGGACGAGCGCCAAGCCGTGATGGCCACGCTCAACAGCGAAGCGTTCAAGGACTTGCCGCCCAGCCAGATCGTGCCTCGCTTGGCCGACACAGGCGTGTATGTGGCGTCCGAGTCCACGATGTACCGAATACTTCGACAGCAGGGCCAGCTGGCCCACCGGCGATCAGAGCGTGCAGCGCAAAAGCGCAGCCGCCCGCGCGCCCTGGCCGCGACCGGGCCCGATCAGGTGTTCTGCTGGGATATTACGTATCTGCCGACCCAGGTGCGCGGCCAGCATTTTTATCTGTACCTGTTCGAGGATCTGTTCAGCCGCAAGATCGTCGGCTGGCAGGTGTTTGACTGCGAAAGCGCCGCTCTGGCCAGTCAGTTGCTGACCGACATCTGCCTGCGCCAGGGTATCGTCCCGGGCCAGCTGACGGTGCATTCGGACAATGGCGCGCCGATGAAGGGCGAAACTATGCTGGCCACCATGCAGCGCCTAGGGGTGGCACACACGCGAAGCCGGCCATCCGTGAGTAATGACAATCCGTACATCGAATCAGCGTTCAGAACCCTGAAGTACCGCCCCGAACTGCCGGTCAAGCCGTTCGAGAACCTGCTGGCCGCAAGGCGCTGGGTCACCGAGCTGGCCCATTGGTATAACCAGGAGCATCGCCACAGCGCCATTGGCTTCGTGACGCCGGCGCAGCGCCATGCCGGCCTGGACCGGGCCCTGCTTGAGGAGCGCGCGCTCGTCTATGAACGGGCCCGCCAGGAAAATCCCCAGCGCTGGTCAGGACAGGCTCGCCAGTGGACGCATGTCGATGTCGTTCACCTCAACCCAGAAACCCCACAAATCAAGGAGCTTCGAAACACGCAAAAAGTAGCCTGACTCACTTCACTTCAGGCGACAACTTCCTTGACAGCCACCGCACCCAGCGCACGCTTTCGAGCACGCCGCCGCGCGGCGCATCGCCTTGCTTAAACTCGCGTGCCCACGTCCAGGCGTTCATCACCCCCAGCGGCTCGCGCTGGGGCGTGACCACGTAGGTCGGGTGCAGATACAGCCCGCGCTGGGCCTCGTAGCTCAGCGGCCCCAGGCCCGCCGTCGCCTGCCCGTTGTAGTCCAGCTCGGTCGTATCCTGCAGGCACAGCACCACCGCGTGCTCGCGGATGCGGCCCATCGTCGCCTGGCGGTGGGCCGTCATCACGTCTTCACAGCTGACCTGCTCGTTGCGCAGGAAGCGGTAGGCCGCCGCCGTCTCGGCCCCGTTCTCGCACGCCCCCGGAATGCTCGCGCCGGGCTTTTGCCCCAGCCGCTCAGCCAGCAGCACGGCGCGCCGGTTCAAACGCGGGTCGCCCAAATCAATCGTTTCAAATTCTCGTTCCGCCCAGCCCATCGCCTCATCCCTTCAGTGATTCAGCTGCCTATGGTACGGACTTGTGTGTAATGGGATGCCTCTAAACCAGCATCAGTTGCCCGGATGTTTATGGAGCATGAACTGGTAGCTTGTCGCACAACTCGCCGGTGAACCTGCACTCTTGAGCGAATGATGGATGAGCGCGGTACGCAGCTCACGCTGGACCTGCTAGTTCGTATGATCCCAGTATGAGGTAAAGGGCATCCCATTACACACAAGTCCGTACCATAGGCAGCTGAATCACTGAAGGGATGAGGCGATGGGCTGGGCGGAACGAGAATTTGAAACGATTGATTTGGGCGACCCGCGTTTGAACCGGCGCGCCGTGCTGCTGGCTGAGCGGCTGGGGCAAAAGCCCGGCGCGAGCATTCCGGGGGCGTGCGAGAACGGGGCCGAGACGGCGGCGGCCTACCGCTTCCTGCGCAACGAGCAGGTCAGCTGTGAAGACGTGATGACGGCCCACCGCCAGGCGACGATGGGCCGCATCCGCGAGCACGCGGTGGTGCTGTGCCTGCAGGATACGACCGAGCTGGACTACAACGGGCAGGCGACGGCGGGCCTGGGGCCGCTGAGCTACGAGGCCCAGCGCGGGCTGTATCTGCACCCGACCTACGTGGTCACGCCCCAGCGCGAGCCGCTGGGGGTGATGAACGCCTGGACGTGGGCACGCGAGTTTAAGCAAGGCGATGCGCCGCGCGGCGGCGTGCTCGAAAGCGTGCGCTGGGTGGAGAGCTACGAGCGCATCGCCGAGCAGGCTGGCGAGTTGCCCGGCACGCGTCATGTGTGCATTGGCGACCGCGAGTCGGACATCCTGGCGTTGCTGGTGATGGCGCGCAAGATGAATCACGCGGCCGATTACCTGGTGCGCTGCCAGCACAACCGGGTGCTGCCCGAAGGGGGCAAGCTGTGGGATGGCGTCATGGCCAGCGCGCCGCTGGGGCGTATTCGCTTTGAGATGCCGGCCGGTCGCGGGCGCAAGGCGCGCGCGGTCGAGCAGGAGGTGCGCGCCCAGCGCGTGATGCTGCCCGACCGCCAGGGCGGCCAGCTCGAAGTGACCTGCCTTATTGCCTCGGAAGTCAACGCACCGGCAGGCACCAAGCCGGTGGTCTGGCGGCTGCTGACCAACCGGGTGGCAAGCACACTGGCAGCGGCAGTCGAACTCATCGATTGGTACCGCGCGCGCTGGGAAATTGAGCTTTTTTTCCTGGTGCTCAAGGAGGGCTGTCGGGTCGAGCGGCTGCAGCTGAGCGATGTTGGGCGGCTACAGACCGCTCTGGCGCTGTACATGGTGATTGCCTGGCGCATCAACCGCTTGATGCGGCTGGGGCGCACGTTGCCCGATTTACCAGCCGACCTATTGTTCGAGCCTGACGAGTGGCGAGCGGCGTTCATCCTGAACAAAAAGCCCGTGCCCCGCCAGACCCCTACGCTCAACACCGTGGTGCGTTTGATTGCTCAGCGCGGCGGCTTTTTGGGCAGAAAGCACGATGGCGAACCGGGTGCCAGGACGATTTGGCTGGGCATGCAGGAGATTGCCATCTTCGTCGAGGGTGCCCGTTATGCCCGGCAGTTCAACGATGGGTGACTTGTGTGTAATGGGATGGGTAAAGGGATCAGATTCGAATACAGCCGGGTTTTTCTGCCAGCCATCAACGATGCTTTGGTAAAGAGTTTTCCATCTCAGCGCCTTGAGGTGTTTGGCAAAAATAAATGCGCACCTGAAAGCGAGCACATACGCTTTCAGGTTGTCCAGAGCCGGGCAGCTAAAAACCTTGGTCGTAACTTTCTTGATGGTATGGATGCTCCACTTGGCTTGACCATTTGTCCAAAGGTAATGGGCCTTGGTCAACTTGCAAAGAATGCCGTTTTTATTGATCATGCCGAAATGCACAGCTTTTGTTCATTGCTGTCAAGTAAGGGTAACGATCTTGGCATCACTCCAGGTGATTCATGTGGTTTGTGTTTCAGGTGATTACGTTACATCTCAGAGAAAATCAACACCAATGCGGCAAGTCGGAACTACGTCATCACCAAGATAAATCAACGCAATCAAATTCTTCATATAGAATAGATTTCCACAAACGTTGCAAATAATTACATTTTATGGTGTAAATTTCAGCAATCGTTTTATTCCCCCCTTTATCAGGAGTATGTGCGTGTTTCAACAAGTTGTCCCGGTTAACAAAGAGCACCACGCTGGCAAAAAAATCAAAGACATTTCGAGCTTTGAATTCGCATCCAAGTTTCATATTGCTTATGTGACGATGCATGAATTTGCCCGTGCCGCATCCATTTTTCCCATCGTCTTTTTGGAAGACAAAGAAAAAGACGAGTTTCGCCCTGTTGCCCTGATGGGGTTGAACGCCGGGGAAAATCTATTTGTCGATGCGGATGGCAAATGGCAAGCTTCTTATGTCCCGGCCATTATTCGTCGCTACCCCTTCGCACTGACTCCAAGTGGTCAAGATGGTCAATATGTCGTTTGCCTAGACGAAGCCAGCTCACTGGTAAGCGATACCGAAGGCGCAGCCCTGTTTGATGAGGCAGGCGAGCCCACGCAAGTCATTGAAAACGTTAAACGCTACCTCGCTGAATTGCAGCAAATGGACGCACTGACCCACAACTTGTGCAAGTTCTTAGCTGAACACAACATGTTCACACCATTGAACATGCGTGTGCGGGATAACGACAAGGTCAAAAACGTTTCAGGCTGCTATGTGGTCAACGAAGAGCGCCTGAATAACCTGTCTGACGAGCGCTTTCTGGAATTTAAGAACAAGAGCTATCTGGCCCCTATTTACGCTCACCTGATTTCACTTGCACAAACCGAACGGCTGGTGAAGCTGCAGGACGAAAAACAAACTGCTTCATAACGCAGTTTTGCGAAGCGGTGGCACTGCCATGTGGTGTCACCGCTTTATTCATTTGTGCACACCTATTCTTGAATACGCTCTCAGTTCTTCGCGCCCTAACGACCAGGTCCTGCATAAAGAAAAACGATGTTTAAGTGTGTGAAATCACAATTGCACTCGGCAATATTGGCGCTCTTGGGTAGCATAGTTCTGGATTCACATGCCACTGAAGGCTTGGAAATGCAGGTGCAACGAGAAACAGTCGCGCCCAATCAGGTGCAGGCAGGACAGATTTCGAATTTGGCGGCATTGAGCCCGGACGTTTTCCTGCGATTGCTGGTGGCCCGCAATCTCGATGTGCAATTCAGCAAACTCAACACCGATGTCAACCGTTACCTGCGCGAAGGAGAAGCAGCGCTCTACGAGCCCGTATTTTTCCTTGGGATTCGGAAAGAAGGCCGTAACCGGCAAAGAACTCCTGACGAACGCCTTCAAAGTACTTATGCGCTGGGAACAGCCGTTCTTGATGAGAAAGTACGTAATGATGAATTGGGCATTCGCAGCAAGCTGCCCACTGGCGCTGAGGTATCGGTAAGCTACAAGGCCTCCGGAAAGGCCAACAACCTTATTCCCCAAACTTCCCAAATAAATGCGTCCGCTCCCGACACCGAATACACAAGTCTGCTCAACGTAACACTGAAGCAGCCCTTGTTTCGAAATGCCGGGCGAGCCATTACCGAAACGGATCGCCGAGTTGCAGAACTTGAACACCAGGTATCTTTGCAACAACTGACTCAACAAACCCTGAAAACCAGCATCGAAGGTTTAAACCTTTACTGGCAGTTGTACCGGGCACAAGAGACCGTCAAACTGCGCAAATCAGCAGTGACCACCAGTGAATCACTGATGGCAGATGCCAACGCCCGGATTTCTGCTGGCAAAGTGCCCCCCAGTGCCATATTGGAATTACAAAGTGTGGTGCTCAATCGCGAAGCGGAACTGGCGCGCAGCCAGCAGGCGTTTCGCGAAGCGCAGACGAAGCTGACCACGGCCATCAACATCGTATGGAACAACGACACGCCCGTGGGTATTTCACCTCAACTTCGTGAGAATGAACCGGTGATGGCACTTGCAGCCCCGCCAATCGATGAGGTATTGCGCTTATGGTCGCCTTACCAAATCGCCCTGCTCCGACATCAGCAGGCGCAGGCGCGCCTTGACTTCGCGCAGAACCAAGTCCTCCCGTCGGTTGATTTTGTCATGAGCTATAGCGGCACCGGGTTCAGCAACAAGCATCAGGACGCGCGTAAGTTCGCTACGGGCAACACTTACCCGGACTGGTATGTCGGTCTCAATGTTGAAATCCCTTTAGGAGGGAACCAAAAAGCGCAACAGCAGCTTTTTGCGCAGACCACACGCCTGACACAAGCCGAGGTGGAACTTCAGGCAATTCAAAATTCTTTCGCAAACGATGTGGTCGTTCGTTTGGGCGATCTCCAAAACTCATCTGATGTTCTGGAACTCAGCAAAAAAGAAACCAAACTGCGGCAGAAAATTTTTGACAACGAGCGACAAAGGGTTCAGATCGGATCTGGATCCTTTACCAATTTGCTTCAGAAACAGGCGGATTTCATCGAATCCAACCAAAGAATGCTGGAAAACCAGGTCCGATACGAAGTGGCAGTGACCATGTGGCAATACACACGGGGTAGCCTGCTGGTTGATAACGGCATATACATTGACAATGCGACCACTTCTGCACACTGAAGAACTTTTATGACCTTTATTTCAGATGATTCAGACAGGCAAGCAACGTGTCGGCGGGTGCTTTTCGTGAGGTGGCTGGGTTTGGTCTTACTGCTTGCTGGCCTGGGTGCGCAAGCCAAAACATTTTCCGGGCTGGTGTATCCATTGCATGACATCACCCTCAGTGCCGGGGTAGCAGGATTGGTGATGCAGCGGTTGGTGACACCGGGGCAACAGGTCAAAATGGGTCAGGTTTTGCTGCTGCTCGATGACCGGCTTCAAACCATTGAGAGTAAAAGGCGCAAAGCCATTTACGAAGACCAAAGTGAACTCGAAGCATCACGCGAACGCACCGCTATTTTGGGAAAGCTTCTGGCGGCTTCAAAGGCGGTCTTCAAAGAAACAGGTTCCATTAGCAAAGATGAATTGTTGCGTCTGGAAGCTGAATACGTGGCCACCAAAGGTCGTCTGGAACAACTGATTGCGCAAAAAAAACGTGAAATGCTGGAATATGAGTCTGCTGAAAGAGAGCGTTTACAGCGCCATATTGCGGCGCCAATCAGTGGCATTGTCACCAAGGTCATTCCACAGGTAGGAGAGTGGGCCAAGCCAGGCGAGCCCATCATTTTGTTGGTGGACGCCACAACCGCAGAGCTTCATGTCGCTGTTCCACACAAGGACGCCGTCGGACTTAGAGTCGGCGCAGCCCAAAGCATTCAGATGGAGTCAGGTAGCGCCGTTGCACAGACCATGGGGCGGATCACTTTCATATCACCGGTTGCTGACCCTGCCAGTGGGCTGGTGGAGATCAAGGTGACCTTTCCCAACGCACAGCTGAGCGTCAAGCCGGGCATCAAAGGCAGCATTGAGGTCAAGACAAATGTCCAGCAAAACTAGTTGCTCCCACTGACCAGACAACAGGGCCCATTTCGGTGAGTACAACCCAATTACGGTCAATTTCTGAAGCCTCCCGCGCGGCAACAGATGGCGTGCTAGACGCACAGACGCTCATAGAACAGCTGCATCTGGTCCGCAAAGTTTTGCTGTCTGAAGTGGACTGGGACCGTTACTGCAGCCTGATGCGGCAACTTTGCAAAGCGAGCCACTCCGCTGTGATTCGCCAAATCACCGCATCCGAGCGCGTGGAAATGCTGGGGAGATCCTCTGCGCTGCCCACCTGGTCGCCGCTGGAAACCATGCCGCCGGGTCTGGACCTGATGGCCAAGGCCACCGTTAACGGGTATTCCCAGGCACCAGCCCAGTCACCTGATGGGCAACCATGGCTGGTGCTGGTGGTCGCGTTGCAGGGTGTGTCTTCGTGTTTTCTGATTTTGAACATCAAGACCCAGGAACGCGCACAACTCAATGAGTTGACGCTGCGTGCCCTTCTGTCCATCGATTTCGAGCAATCCTTACACAATACCGGTGCTTCAGCAGCGCCTACCGATCTGACCGGCATGCTTGGGCTGGCGGCGCAGGTCATGCAACAACAGAGTTTCGAGTCGGCTTGTTTGACATTGGTAAATGGCCTTAGCGCTGAGTGGAAACTGATCCATGCCAGCCTGGGTTGGGTTGACGGTGCACAAACGCAGGTCGTGGCGATCAGCCACTTGGACCGATTCGAGCGCAATTCCCAGCAAACCCACCTGATCGAATCTGCACTTGCCACGGCTGTCATCCAGGGGCATGAAGTTTGGTGGCCGTCGACTTATGGCAATGCACTAAACGACCAGGGTTTGGCGGATTTCGCCCAGGAAATGGGGGTAGACCGGGTGCTTGTGATTCCCGTTCAAGATGCCCAAGGCATCACGCACGCCGTACTATTGCTCGCGTTTCCATCTGGAACCGCATCTGAACAAAATTTGAGTCATCTTCAGCTTTCCCTTGAACTGATTCAGCCCAGGCTGTCTGACCTGAGAATGCGCTCACTTGGCTTGGTATCGCGATTAAGGCTTCAATCGCACGCGCTGTCGGAGCATGTGTTTGGACCCGAACACGCCATACTGAAATTGGTGACTGTGATTGCTGTTGGACTGTTGCTGTATGCCGCATTTGGCAGTTGGAAATTCCGCGTGGATGCGAGTGCGCAACTCAACACCGAGTCGACGCGCTTGATAAGTGCACAGTTTGACGGGCGAATCGATCAAGTTTATGCCACCGCTGGTGACCTTGTGAAAAAAGATGTCTTACTGGTGTCCTTGGACACACGGGAACTGGAGCAACAACAAAGCGAGTTGACCGCCGAAATAAGCAAGGCGGAAACTGAAGTTAATAAAAACCGCGCAGAGGGACGCTTGGCAGACACCGAAATTGCGCAAGCCCGGCTCGACCAATCCCTCGCCAAAGCTCAACGCATGGAAAGTTACCTGCAAAATGCCAATAGTCGAGCCCCGTTTGAGGGAGTTATCGTTGAAGGTGAAAGAAAAGACATGCTGGGAGCACCCGTTAAAAAGGGCGACAAGCTATTCAAACTTGCAAAAATTGAAGGTTTGTACGTCACGTTGATGGTTACAGAGCGGCAAATGCGCTATGTCAAGCCTGGTGCAACGGGTGAAGTTGCGCTGTTGAGTCATGCAGACCATAACATTCCCATTCGCGTTAACTCGGTTATTCCCGTAGCACAAGTCAAGGGGCAAGAGGGAAATCAATTCATGATCACCGCCGAATTGCTGGATGCACCCCAAGCTTGGTGGCGCCCCGGAATGACAGGGCTGGCCCGCCTTGATGCGGGGGACAAGAACATCGCATGGATACTGACACACCGTATCGTGGACAACTTGCGACTTCTGCTTTGGTGGTAGCTTCAAAACAACGGGCTTGACATGGGCTCCACCATATTCAGTGATTCATGGTTCAGGGTGTCAGGCTTGCGTGTGGCTCTGCTGCCCAGTGTGGAAGTCAAAGAGCAGAGCTTTCGTGGTCAGACATGGCATGTACTGCAAGACACCTACACACAGCGGTATTTTCGCGCGTCTGCACAAGCCTGCAATTTCATTCGGAGCTTGAAAACCACCAAAACGGTTGAAGAAGTTTGGGAAGAGTTTGTCAACCTCCACCCGGAAGATGCACCCAGTCAGGAAGAGGTCATTCAAATCCTCTCGCAACTGCACCTATCGAATCTGCTTTATTCCTTGCAGGAGTCGGACAACGAGGCCATCGTCAAACGGTACAAGGCGCAGAAAAACAAGGAGTTGATGGGAAAGTTTGCATCTTTCCTTTTCATCAGGATTCCACTATGGAACCCGAACGCCTGGCTCAATCGCATCCAGCCACTCATAAGGCTTTCGACCGGCTGGGGTGCTTTTGCCGTTTGGTTGCCTGTGATGATGATGGGTCTTTTTACCGCCTTCGAAAACCGTGGGGCTCTGCTGGATCAGTCTCAAGGCGTGTTGGCGGTTGGAAACTTGCCTTGGCTGTATGTGTGCATGGGCCTATTGAAGCTGTTCCACGAAACCGGACATGCCTTTGTCTGCAAGCGGTTTGGGGGAGAAGTTCGAACCTGTGGCGTCATGTTTCTGCTGCTAACGCCGCTACCCTACGTAGATGCAACCAGCAGTTGGGGGTTTTCGAATCGCTGGCATAGGATTTATGCGAGCTTTGCAGGAATGGCAGTCGATTTCTTTTTTGCAGCGGCCGGCGCCTTGATTTGGGCGAACACAGGGCCCGGCTTGACCAACAGCCTGGCCTTTAACGTCATGCTGATCGGATCGATATCAAGCGTTTTATTCAACGGCAATCCACTTTTGAAGTTTGATGCCTATTTCATGCTGAGTGATTACGCCGACATACCAAACTTGTATCAAAAGGCACAGCAACAATGGAAATACTTTGGCAATCGCTACGTGCTGGGCACTATTTCGGCTCAAACCAAAGCCACCGATGACCGCGAGTGGTACTGGTTGACGGTGTATGGACTGCTTAGCTTCATCTACCTCATGGTCGTGACGCTAGGTATCAGCTTGTTTTTACTGGATCAGTGGTTGCCACTGGGTGTTTTGGTACTTGCCATGACCTTGTACAGCAAGCTGCTCTTGCCTTTATATCAGTTGGGCAAGCATGTCAGCGGCAACGCAACTCAAGCCAACCGGCGGCGCGCCGTGGGCACCACTTCGGCTATAGGCGCAGGGTTGGTCGTTCTGACCTGCGTTGTACCCTTTCCCGATTCAATAAGGACCCACGGAATTCTGGAAGCCAAACACTCCAGCAAGTTGTATCTCCAAACCCAAGGAAAGCTACAGGACCTGTACCTGCGCCATGGCGATAAGCTTCAACCGGGTCAGCGCATCGCCAGCTTTGGAAATCCTGATTTGATGTCTGAAATCAGCATGGTTGAAAGTGCAAAGAGCGAGGCGCAGGTCCAATACAGGCAAGCACTGCACAAATCGCATGGCGATCTGGAAGCCATTGAACAAAAATTGACCACTTTATCGGTTCGAGGCAAGGACCTGCAAGATCAACTTGGCCAATTGGAAGTGCTCTCGGAACAGGACGGGGAGTGGGTCGCACCGGATCTGCATGAATCCAAGGGGTCGTGGCTGCAACGTGGCTTTGCATTGGGCGAAATTGTGGACAGACGCAGCTTTCGATTTGTCGCCATCGTTGCACAGGAACAAGCCGATTTTCTCTTCAAACAATCATTTCTAAAAAGCGAACTGCGCTTGACAGGGCAAGCAGATATCAACGTGGCCTTGCCGCTGATTTCCATCATTCCCTACCAAAGTCAGCGCCTTCCTTCGGTGGCTTTGGGCTGGCTGGGCGGAGGAGATGTAGCGATCAATCAAAACGAGCCGGGCGGTGACAAGGCCAAGGAGAGCTTCTTCATATTGCGGGCTGACATACCCGGTAGCCAGCTTCAAGGCAGTACAGTTTTGCACGGACTGACAGGCACGCTCCGCATTGAGCTTCCGCCACGACCGCTCTATGCGCAGGCGTTTAGAGCGGTCAAGCAGCTCGTCCAGAAACGTTATGCACTCTAGATTCTGTCCATGACCCAGCAGCAGCCCTCCAGTTCGTGGCATGCACCTCGCAATGCCGTCTTGACGCCTTGGTACAGCTTGCAGGGATGGGTGAAATTTGCCCAACACCGCACCGGCCACGGGAGCCGCTGGCTTTGGCAGGCTGTACGCGATCTGGATACACGCCTCCCTGAATCCGTATCTGAGGTTGTGGCACCGGCTCCACAGGAAATCGGGGCCGCTCGCAAGCAATTGCACAGCTTGCAAATGTTCGGGGCATCCGAGGTGACACTGAACGCCAAAGTCCAGGCACTGGAAGTGGTCACCCGCATGGCGTGTTTCAGCCAGGGGCAACGCGCATCGTTTCCGCAACTGCTCGCCGCGTTGGCCATGACAGAAGGCTACCTGATTCAACTCGCTCCCGGCGAAGGAAAGACATTGGCAGTTGCGATTGCAGCGGTGCTGATCGCGTGGACGGGCAAGCCACTGCACATCGTCACTTCCAACGATTACCTCGCCGCGCGCGATGGCGAATTAATGTCGCCTCTATACAGCGCATGCGGGCTGACCGTTTCCGCCATCACAGGAGAGACCCCGCCCCATGCGCTGGCGGCCTGTTACCGTGAATCGGTTGTATATGCAACGGCCAAGCAGTTTTTGGCTGACCACCTCAGGGACGATCTGCTGCTGCTGGGCGCCAGAGACCCGGTTCGCCGCAGACTCTGGCACCTGCAGAATTCCCGCGCAGAAAAGCACCCCGTGATGCGCGGGCTTTACGCCGTCCTCATTGACGAGGCGGACGGCATTCTGATCGATGAAGCCACCACCCCGCTCATCATCGCCAGCCCTGAAGAAGACAAAGCCGACATGATGACCGCCGTTCGACTGGCCCGGCATCTGGTCGAGCAGCTCAAAGCCGAGGTTGATTACGTTCTCTATGCCAAGGCGGGCAACGTGGTTCACTTTACTGAAAAAGGTAAAAGAACCATTGAAGCCCTGTCCACCGCGTTCAGCAGCTATTGGCAGGTTCCAACCCGACGAGAAGAAATCTTCAACCTCGCCATCATGGCCCGTGATGTTTTTCAGTTGGACCGGCACTACATCATCAAGGACGGTTTGGTTGTGATTGTTGATGAAAGCACGGGTCGCAGCATGCCAGGACGCTCTTGGAGCCACGGCATTCATCAATCGATAGAAGCGCGTGTTGGCGTCGACTTGACGCCTCTCACAAAAATATCTGCTCGCATGACGTTTCAAGAGTTCTTTCGAAACTACCACCGGCTCAGTGGTGCCAGCGGGACACTGCATGGACTGGATATGGAACTCTGGAAAACATTTGGCCTGTTTATTCTTAGAATTCCACCACGCACGACCAGCCAATTGCACATTTTCCCCAAACGGACATACCGTACGCGTGATGACAAGCTTGCGGGTTTTATAGCGCAAGTAGAAGCCTTCAACAGACTTAAGCTTCCCGTCCTGGTAGGTACCCGGCGAATACTTGACAGTGAAGAAATAGCAGGAATTTTGCGCGGCAAAGGCATCCATTGCACCGTGCTTAACGCGAAGGAACACGAATTCGAAGCACGCATCGTTGAAGAAGCCGGCGAATTTGGCTGCGTTACCGTGGCAACCAACATGGCAGGCCGGGGAACGGACATCAAGATTTCGCCAGAAGTAGAGTCGGCAGGTGGACTGCAAGTACTGATGTTCGAAGCCCATGAGTCTTCCCGCATCGACTGGCAGCTGTTTGGTCGCGCGGGCAGGCAGGGAGCAAAGGGCAGCGCCCAAGCCTACGTGTCCCTGGAAGAAGAGCTGATTGCCAAGTTCACACCGTCATGGTTCAAACCTTTGGCGGCGCTCATGCCTGACAGGCTGCACATGTCCGCAAAAATCAAACTCATGCAGTGGCTGGCACAAAAGCACGCCAGCGATCTTTCCAGCAAACAGCGTAGCCACTTGGCATTTTTGCAAAAACAAATCCGGGAACAACTCGGATTCTCGAAAAACTAGCATCCCTTTACGCCGTCAAATCATCCAGGTAACGACCGAATATCGGGTCCCGCTGATGACCTCGGTAATCTCGTGGGGAAACAGGAAATTGGATGGAAAAACCACCACCGAACCTTTGGGGGGTCTGATCTTCTTGTCGCCACAAAAAAATGACCAGTCGCCGCCTGCGAAATCGTCGTTGAGTGCAAACGAACAGGCCAGGGCCCGTGGTACTTTCTTGAAGGAATCGGTGTGGGTCTTGTAGTAGCCACCGGCGCTGTACCGCAACAACTCAAACCCCATGCCTTCAACAACACGGCAAAAAGGAAAAGTTGTCTGGTATCGACGCAGAACACCGCCGCAGGCGCGGTAAAAGGTTTCTTCTATTATTTCTCGGCACTTGGGGTTCTTTTGCACCACAGAAGGTGTCGACAAGGAAATTGCGTCGGCATTTCGGATGTTTCGATCTACAGTAGCTTGCGTCCCTACAAGCGCTGAGTTCCATTCATCGGCGTGGCTGAATTCCGCCAGCACGCCATCACAAAACGCATCGGTTAAAACATTTTCAAAAACGACAATATAGTTTTCAATATTTTTGTCCAGCGCGTTGTTTGTCAAAGTAGGCATGGGCTCTAGTTCCATAAGAAAACACGTAGTGCAAAAAAACCTGACTACATCGGACACCCTCGAAAGGCTCACGCCAATGGGTTGTTTTACACCCCAAATACATCATGGCATCGCCCTGTTTCAAGAGAACACGCACCGAAGCACCCTCGGGGGTTTTAAGCCAAATAGGCCACACCTGATCAGCATTCAGGTTCAGCGTGAGGCTGAGCTCGCAAGCATCCCTGTCTTCATGCGCGGGCAGGGATTCGCCATGCCCGTAAATGCGGGCATACGTGTAGGTGGGCAGCACGGACTCTTCGCAAAATGACTCCACCACCGGTATTTTCTCCACCAGCAAGCGCACAAAAGGCAAATGGTTGTACACCGCTGGCGCTCCAGGAACCAGCCGATCTGGCGCCATGGCGTGTGAGGCATGGTGAAGCGCAAGCCCTTGATCCAGTGCGCTGGCACGTTCCGCCGATATGAACGATGGCAAGTACAAATAGTTGTTTGATTCCAGCGCAAAGTTCATCTCAAATCAGATCAATTTCTTTAATTTTTTGAATTTTCTTTTGCAGGCGCAACTCTTTGTCAAGCAAAATTCTGCGCCGGGCAAACCACTTCAGCCAGTCAAAATTGACCGGGCGGGTGTAGTTTTCAAAAAACAGTGCCCGTTGGGCAGCAGACCAGTCAGCATCAATCAGAACTGCCAGATCTTGTTCGATCGGGTAAGCGCCAATCCGGTCCCAGTCAATAATCTTGAAGTCATGCTGCTGGACCAAAATATTTTTTCGCCATAGTTCGCCATGGCCAATATAGGTTTTGGCCGTCTGCAAACCAGGGGGCACGTCTGCCGCTTGCACCAGTGCCATATTCAACGTGCTGGACTCATCCGGTGACAAATCCGATTCCGAGCGATCAACCGATATGGCGGGCTGGCCCCGGTAATAGGCGCCCGGGTCCAAGTGGCTGCCCTGGCAGTCAAAGTCCAATGGTCCATAGCGCTCCGCCGGTATGGCATGCATCAACGAAAGTTTGCCAGCCAGGCCAACAATTACTTCACCTGACGCCTGTGGACCGATCGGCAAACCCTCCACATGGCTTTCGATAATGCATTTGCCATCGTGATAGATCTTTTCAGGCATGAAACCCAACGACCCGACATGCCTGTAGGCCAGCATGGTGCGCTTGAGTTGCTGCGCGCTGTGTTTAGGCACTCTGAACACCATGCGACGACCATTTTTGCCAAACCGGATCACGACGTGCCCCCCACCGACCGAGATTTCTGGCCGCTCAATGGTGTGCCAACCTAGCCGCTCGCTCAGCACATAGACCAGGTGGTTGTGGATTTCCTCCAGCATGGCGGAAGACTCAGCGTTTTCCGCTCCTGACTTTTCAGGGGAATAAATCACGGGATGCTATTGTCCTGCGCGGACCAGGCGGAGGTGCATAGGCGTAGTAATTAACGTCTGCCCGAGGCCTCCCTCTGGGAAATTGATAGACCAGACTCGTTGGTTAGGCGCCACAAGCGCATTTGCATCAAGCGTGGCAGTTACGAAATTCAAATTCAGCACTCCTCCGTTATAGGGAAAGATGGATGCAGGAGCTGCCAAATTCCTATTTCCGGTGCAGGCTCGGCCTACCAGCGATGCCAACTCGTTTCTGGTGGGAATGCGCCAATCGGTGTAGCCCAGTCCGCTGGCGGAAGCGTTTGCGTTGGCCGCGTTGAGCTGGGCAACTATCGCAGCCTCCGAAGCAAATGAGGACGCAGTGCTCCCGCAGGTTAAACCCGAGCCGCCTTCTGGACACTGCTTCCACATCAGTCCCGTTTTAGTGTCTTCTACTGTTCCGTCGAGGAAGTTGGTGAATCTTGAATCCGAGTTATTGCAGACCAAGGCGTTTGAACCACCCCGAACCAGACGAACCTTATGGGGGTCGGTTTTTATCACAAACGAGACTGCACCACCGTTGGCTGCATCTACCGTCCAGGCATTAGAGGAGGCAGTGGCAACCGACTCACTGGTCCAATACTGGCCCGTCATGGCATCTACGGCGCCGGTGCGGTCTGCGTTGGGCGCGTTGCCGTTGGTGCTGCTGGCATTCATCAATGACAACAGCTCATCCACGGTCGGAACACGCCAGTCAGTGTGGGTGCAGGGTGCCGCTGAATTTACTGACGCAACATACGCGTCAAGGGAAGCGTAATTTCCAGTTGCCGTTGGATCAGGTCTTTGCCAGGTCAAGCCGGTCACCTTGTCATCGGTGCATCCTGTTTTCTTCACAAAAGCAAAGCCCAGCGGCCCGTCTGTATCGCTGTTGGTCAGGGGATTGGCGTCGCGCCCAAACGCGGCAACACGGCCCAGTAGAGATGTCGCACCGGTTCCGTTCAATCCGCCGGCATCGTCGTTCACAATGGTTGCCACGGCACTTCCCCCCGCAGCCCCGGCGGAAGTCCACACCACTGTCAACGTCTCATTGGGTTCAAACTTGTCGTCGCCGCAAACGGTCACGGTCAGTTTGCCTGTGGCAGATCCGGCCGGGATGGTGACCCGGCCGCTGGTCACGGCCACAAAGTCGGTGCCTGCGACAGTGCAAGCTGAACCGCCCGTTGCCGAACCGGTGCTGATAGGCGTAACGCCCGCTTTTGCAGTGCTGTCGGTGCGGAAGTCCACGCCCAGACTTTTTACAACAGGCTTGTTCAAGGTTATGACGAACTCCAATTGAGTGGTCGTTCCTGCGTTGCCCTCCAAAAGTTGGGTATCGGCCACGGCTGTCACCACCGCCTCAGGGGCGTCAGCACCCCCACCGCCAGAACCGCAGGCCACAAGCAGGGCACTGGCCAAAGCCAGGCTGGTGTGGCGCAGGTGGCGCTTGCCACGTGAAATAAGTGGGTTCATGGTGCGTATCGCTTTCATGGTGTGCCTATGCATTAGAGAGTCAGGGTATTGACCGAATAGTCGTAGTTGCCCTGGCTAAAGGTTGACAGTCCGCTGATCAGAGGCTGCTCACCTGGCGAGCCCAAAACATAGGACTGTTGCAAACGAGCGGCGATGCCATAGCTGGAGTCAGACAATAAAACATCGTCATTCATGGTGTCGTTCGTCAATGGCAAATAGATGTCATCGTTCAATTCACTGTAAACGATTGGCGCAGACAAATAGTTGATGACTGTCATATTGCCAGCCGACCGCTGTTGCGATGACGACGAAAAACCGAACACGCCGGAGACTTGCGACGGCGAGGAGTGCAGCAAGCTGCTTGTTGCTGGCAAACCAGCAGCAATAAGGGTTGCATCGTCTTTTGTCAGCAAGGTGTTCGGGTCTTCTGTGACCCGGGTCACATCGCTAACCACCACAATCTGCTCATACAACTTGCCCGCGTTGATGACGTTGAAGTGGGTGAACCCAAGCAAGTCGGCGTGTCGCAGCACCGAGCCCTGCGGTGCGGCCACCCGAACTACCTGTGCCTGCACCTCGATCACATTGCCAGCGGCTGCGCTGTCGGGTCCATAGCCATAGAAGTTCAACGCTTTGGCGTAAACGTTCACGGCACTGTCGTTGTTGGCATCCGTGATGGTTCCGCTGCCCGCCTGAAGGTCAACGATGCCGATTTGCGACTGATCAGCCGAACGGGTGTCAATCGTGGAGATAGCCACCGTGCGCCCATCGCCCGCCTTGACCTGCACATCGCCGCCGCTGCTGCTCAACAACGTGCTGGCAGCCATGGTGACGTTGCCGCCCGTGCTGACCAGCGCAAGATTGCTGGCGATGGCAGTGCTCATGCCAGAGTTCAATGTGATGGCGCCACTGGCGGTCATCGTGATCGCGCCAGGCATCTTGACCGTGCCACCCGCCTCCACCGTGATGCTGGCGCCGCGCATGTCAATGGCAGTCGTATTGGCTACCGACGTGAAATCGCTGTTGCCCGCCAAAGTGATGGCGCCAGTATTCGCCTTGCCAATGACCAGCATGGAGAAGCCGCTGCCAATCGCCAGAATTTCACGGGTCGTGAGGTTCAATGAACCCACCATCCCTGCCGGCCCCACGTCCGCACCCACCATGATGTTGCTGCTGCCTGTGGCAGAAGTGATGGCCAGCACACCGCCATGGGAAGACAGGGAATCTGCACCGCCCTTCAAGGCCAGGGATTGCGCGTCGATTGTGATGTTGCCGTCAACGACGGTGGCGGTCGCACCGGTCTCAAACACGACGCTGGTTGCGCCGCGAATGGTCAGGGTGCCGCCAGTGGACAGCGTCAGGGCTTTGTGGAAAGTAACAATCCCGGTTGCGTCAATGACCACATTGCCTGTCACGGCCAGGGTGTCATTGAACGTGACGTTACCGGCCGCCGTGACGTTCAGCCCGTCAATGCCTGAAATGGTGCCGCTGACAGTGATGTCTTTCTCGGCAACCAGGCTCAAGGTCTCGTTCGCCCCCCCCATGCCCACGATGTTGCCCGTGATCAGCAGATTGCCGATTACAGCATCCAGACTGCTGTTGCCCGCAGTGATGACCGAGTTGCCACTGCCGACCTGGATCAAGCCATTGACCGTCACGTTGCCAGTCATGCTGATGTCTGCCGCTGTCAAGGTGGTGGTCGAGTTGGCCAGGGTTCCCTGCACCGTCATGGCGTTACCCTGCAACTGCCCTGACACGCTCAAGGTGCTGGAGGCACCAGACAGGTCGAGAAACAGCGGATCCTTGAAGATCACGGGGCTGGCCACGCCCAGCGTGGTTTGACCTTGCACCACGATCGACTGGTTGGCCTGCCCGTTACCAAAATTGATTTGGGCAAAGCCGTTCTGGATCAGGTTGATTTCATCAAGGCTCAGGTGCAGTGCCGTGAGCGGGTCTGCACCGCCAATCACGATGGCAACCGGTGTTGCTGCAGCAAGCGGGGCAAAGTTCAAACTCGCACCGATGCTGGTCAATCCTGCCGAGATGTCAACTTGGTTCGCCAGCACGTCAATGTTCTGCCCCTTGCCGTCGATGTCGATGGTAAACACTGCGCTGCCGCCAGTCGTCACCACATTGCCCAGTGTTTGCACGACACCCGGCGTCACCGTTCCGCTCGCGGTGATGGTGATATTGCCTGAAGTGCTTTGCACCTTGGCCTGTACCACCACATCGGAACCAGTGCCTTGTGCATTGACAAGGATGGTTCCACGGCCGTTGGCCGTGACGGAATTGCCGGCGATACCTGCCGCCCCGTCGTTCAGGGTGATACTGCCGGCCTTGGCGATCAGCACAATGTCGCCATTGCCAGCGGTGGTGGTGAGGTCCGACTGACTGACGCCCGGCACCGGGTGGGTGCTGCTGTCCGCCAGACTGTTCACCCGCTGCACGTCAACGCTGACGGTGTCCACCGTCAAGCCGTTGCTTTCGCTCAGGTAAATGCCCCCTGCCCCGGCGCTGGCCGTCACGGTCGTGACGCTGGTCTCCAGGTGGTTGAGCCCGCTTCCAATGCCGTTGCCCGCCTTGAGGATCAGGCCATTGGCGCTGATGTCCACCAAGGCGTCGCCAGCGGTGTCCAAGTCAATGATGTTGCCTGCTTGTGCTGTGATGGCGACGTTGGCGGTGCCTGCCGTGATGGCCTCGACCGTCACGTCTGTTCCGGCGTTGAGCAGCACGTTGCCACTATTCGAGCCAATTGTGGCTCCGGCGCCCATGGTGATTGCGCCACCAGCTATCAATTCGATAGTCTTTGATGCGCCAGTGGCGGTGATGTTGGCGTTTTGCACGATGGAGCGCCCGGCGTTCACGCTGGTGTGGCCGGCCGTGTTGCCCACGCTGGCACCCAGGGTGATGTCGCTGCTGGCGCCGCCCGCTTGCACCAGCAGGTTGCCCGCTGCGCTGATGGCCCCGCCTGTGGCCAGGGTCTGCAGGCTGCCTGTCGTGGTCACCAGAATCAGGTTGCCCGCACTGCTCAGCTTGCTTTGCGCGCTGTCGCCAGCTTGCGTGGTGGCTCCATCGGTGCCAATCAGATTGACGTTGATGGCGTCAAGTAGACCGATCACCAGATCGTTGGCCTCCGTGAGGTACAGCCCGCCGGTGCCCACCACGCTGGCCGCCAACTTGCCCACATTGAGTTCAAGGTGGTTGCTGCGTTCGCCTGCGCCTTGGCCCGCTGCCGTGCCGGTGGTGAGGATGAACAGCTCGTTGGCGGTGACGTCGGTCTCCGTGCTGCCGCTGTCGGTGATGCTCGATGCGCTCAGGCTGACGTTGGCGCCGGTGCTGATCGCCCCCAGTGTCATCGTGGTCGTGGCCGCGTAACGGATGTTGCCGCTGCCCGTGGTGCTGACCGCGCCGTCGGCCATGCTGATCGAGTCCCCGGCGCGCACGTCGATGGTGCCGCTGCCGGTGGTGCTGATGTTGGCGTTTTGCACCATGTTCCGGCCGGCGTTCAGGCTCATATGGCCGCCTGCACTGTTCACGCTGGCATTCACGGTGATGTTGCCGGCCGCATCCAGGGTCTGCACCAGGATGTTGCCGCTGCCAAAGGCGCTGATGGCGCTGTTGTCCGCGCTGGCGGTGCCGTCGTTCAGGGTGATGGCGCCGCTTGTGCTGGTGAGCACGATGTTGCCGTTGCCCGCGGTGGTGATCAGGTCGGACTGCGCTGCATCGCTCTGGGTCGAGCCCGTGACGCTGCCGTCGGTCTTGACGCGGTTGACGGTGACACGCACATCGCCCACCGTGGCGCCGTCGCTCTCGAGCAGGTAGATGCCGCCCGAGGTGGCGCGTGCACTCACCGTGGCCACTGTGGTCTCCAGGTGGTTGATGCTTTGACCCACACCCATGCCGGCCTTCAGGCGCAGGCCCGAGGCGGTGATGTTGAGGTTGCTGTCGTTGGTTGCGGTGACCACGTCGGCATCCAGAATGCTGCCCGTCGTCGCCGTGAGGCTGACGTTGCCCAAAGTGCTGCTGTCGCCCACCGTGATGGTGGTGCCCGCCAACACCCGGATGTCGCCGCTGGTGCTGCCCAACAGGCTGTTGTCGGCCTGCGTGACCGCGCCATTGCCGGCGACGACGTCGATGCTGCCGGTGCTGCCTGCCCCCTGGCTGCGGATGTCGGCCTGCGCTGAGAACATGACGCTGTGTCCGCCCAGCACGCTGATGCTGCCGGTGGCGCTGGTGATGTCCGCGTTGACGGTGATGTCACTGGCGTTGCCAGCCGCTTGCAACAGGATATTGCCGCTGCCGTTGGCACTAACCGCTGCGCCATTTGCATTGCCATCGTTCAGCGTGATGGACCCTGCAGCGGTGCTCAGCACAATGCTGCCGTTGTTGCCCGTGACCAAGTCAGCCTGGGCTGCGTCGGTGACAACATTGGTGCCAGCCGTGGCGGTGAACTCACTCACGCTCACACTCACTGCCGTGACGGTGATGGCATTGTCTTCTGTCAGGTAAATCCCTGAGCTTGTGACGCTGCCAGTTGACAGGGCGGTGACGTTGTCCACTGCCGTGCTGATGTGGCGTGCGCCCGTGCCCACACCCAAACCTGCTTGCAGGCGCAAATTCATGGCACTGACGTTTTTGGTGCTGCCGCTGGCATTGGCGATGGCACCACTGCCGGCTGTGACGGAGACGTTGTTCGCCATCAGGTTGCCCAGGGACACGCCGGTTGCGGCCGCCAGACGCAGCGATGAACCGGTCGCCGTGACGTTGCTGGAGCCCAGCATGGTGATGGCCCCGGTGGTCGTCTGCAGGTCGATCGTTCCGCCCGTAGCCGTAGCCACGCTGACCGCTGCTCCGCCCAAGCCGACGTTGATGTCATGTCCGGCCTTGATCGTCAGGTGCCCCGTGTCGCTGACCACGTTGGCGTTGATGACGACGTCCGAGCTGGCGCCTTGCGCATCCAGCAACACACTGCCACTGCCGTTGGCCGTCACAGCGGTGCTGGCTGTGCCAACCGTCACCGTGCCATCGTTCAGGGTGATGCTGCCCGCCTTGGCGACCAGCACGATGTTGCCGTTGTTGCGGGTGCTCAGGTCGGCCTGGCTTGTGGCCTGGTCTGCGGTGTTGGCGGTGCTGTCCACACGCTTGACCAACACATTCACCGTGTCAACGCTGAGGGCGTCGGTTTCTGACAGGTAGATTCCGCCCGAATCCGCGTTGGCACTGAGCGTGCCCACCGCGATTTCCAGGTGGTTGACGCCGGTGCCTATGGCGCCCGTGGTGCCTGTTGCCAGGACCATCAGGCCGGCAGCGGTGATGTCAACTTCCGCGTCGCCGGCGGCGTCTCCGTCAACGATGTTCAAACCGGCTGTCAGCCTGATAAAGCCGCTGCCTGCATTCAGGGTCTCCAGGGTGATGTTGCCCGCCGTTGCCAACAGGCTGATGTCGCCGTTGGTGCTGGTGACCGTCACGGTGGTGTTGCCGTTGTCTTGCGCCATCGTGATGTTGCGCGCAGCCACCAGATCAATTGTCCTGGCGCTGGTGCTGGTTGTGAGATCCGCGTTTTGCACGATGTCCTGGCTCGCCTTCAGGCTGATATGTCCGCCGGTGCTGAGCACGTCGGCGTTCAGGATCAGGTTGCTGCTGGTGTTGCCCAAGGCAGAACCGGCTTGCAAGAACAGGTTGCCTGCCGCCTGCACGCCCAGCGTGCCGGTGTCGGTATCGCCTTCGTCGATGGTGAGGTTGCCATTGAGCGTGACAAGCACCGCTGCGCCTGCGCTCATCAGGTCAGATTGCAGTGCATCGGTGGTGCCCGCGCTGGTGGTGCTGGCGTTTGTCGCGACTCGGTTGGTCACCACGCCTGCCGTCTGGCCTACGGTGATGGCGCTGCTCTCGGTGAGGAACAGGCCGCCGGTGCCGACATTGACGCTGAACTTGGCAACTTCGCTTTCCAGGTGGTTGCTGCTTTGGCCGATGCCACCGGCTGAAACGGCGGCGCTCAGGCGCAGTTCGTTGGCATAGAAGTCCACATTGCCGGGCACGCTTTCTGTGGCATTGTCCAGAATGTTGCCGCCCGTGCTGAGGACGCTGATGGCGCCCCAGCTGGTTTGGTTGGCCAACAAGCCGTCGCTGCGGTTTGCAGCATCCCGCGCGTCGAGTTGGCCGACGGTGATGTCGCCGCTGGCTTTGACGCGCAGGTTGCCTGCACTGGTCTGGATGCTGGTGCCGTCCGCCATGGCGACGGTGCCTGTCGTTGCGTCAAGCTCAATGGTTTTACCGAGGCTCGTCGCGATGATGTTGGCGTTTTGCACGATGGAGCGGCCCGCGACCAGACTGGTGTGGCCGGCCGTGTTGGTCACACTGGCGCCCAGGGTGATGTCGCTGCTGGTGCCGACTGCGCTGATGAGCAGTTGGCCATTGGCGGTGACATTGCCGGTAGCCAGGGTATTGATACCGCCTGCTGCTGCAACCAAAATCAGGTTGCCCGCGCTGGACAGGTCATTTTGAACCGCGTCAGTGGTGGCAGTCAGCGTGCTGCCGTCGGAGCCCACGCGCTGTACGGTGAGTGCGGCCGTTTGCCCTATGGTCACGGCTGTAGCATCGGTCATATAGAAGCCACCGATGCCTGCTGCGGCGCTGAATTGGACTACTTCGGTTTCGATGTGGTTGCCACTGGCACCCAATGCGCCCGCACCTGTGGGTGTCGCGCTGAGCTTGAGCTCCTTGGCGAACACATTGGTGGCGATATCGTTGCTGTTGTCCAGGATGCTGCCGCCGGTACTGGCGATGCTGACCGAGCCCCACGTGGCTTGGCTGGTCAAGGTGTTGCCGGTGCGATCGCTCTGCATCCGCGCATCGAGTACGCCCAGGGTGATCGTGCCGCCCGGGTTGAGCGTTGTGCCTGCCATCACACGGATATTGCCGCCGTGGGTCTGGAACACCGTGCCAGCGTCCATGCCGATGGTGCTTGCCGATCCCGTGGCCTGCACGTCAATGGTTCCACCACCCAATGCGCTTAGGTCGCCATTGGCTGCGTAAATCTGCGTTCCGCTGCCGAGTAGGGTGAGATTGCCCGCCCCAGTGCTCAGCACGCCGGCATTGACAGCCAGGTTGCCATTGGCTGCGTTGAGCCGCACGTTGCCGTCATTGGTCAACACTGTCGCCGTAGACGACGTGCCCGCGTTCAACACCAGGTTTCCGGCCGTCACGTCTAGCACCAGCGATCCGGCCCCGGTCGCTTGCAAATCCTCTTGGGTGACACTGGCTGAAGGTGTAGCCGTTGGTGTGGACACGCTGGCATCGCTGGCCACCCGGTTGACGGCGATCGTCAACTTGTCGATTGTCACGCCGTCAGTTTCCGTGAGGTAAACACCGCCCGCGCCCGCGTTGGCCGTCAGGGTCGTGACCGTGATCTCCAGGTGGTTGGCCCCGCTTCCAATGCCGTTGCCCGCCTTGAGGATCAGGCTCGCGGCTGTGATGTCCACCGCTGTGGTGTTGCGGTCGATGATGCTGCCGGCCTGTGCCGTCACGGCCACACCGGCTGATCCTGCCGTGATCGTCTCGACTGTTACGTCGCCGGTCGCCGCATTAAGCAACACGTTGCCATTATTTGAGCCAGTTATGGCTCCGGCGCCCATGGTGATTGAACCAACAGCTATCAATTCGATAGTTTTTGATGCGCCGGTGGCGGTCATATTGGCGTTTTGCACGATGGATCGACCCGCGTTCACACTGGTGTGGCCGGCCGTGTTGTTCACGGCTGCACCCAGGGTGATGTCGCTGGTGGTGCCACCCGCTTGCACCAGCAGGTTGCCCGCCGCGTTGATGGCCCCGCCTGCGGCCTGGTTTGTCACGCTGCCTGCCGTGGTCACCAGAATCAGGTTGCCCGCACTGCTCAGGTTGCTTTGCGCGGTGTCGGTCGTGCCCGTCAGGGTGACGCCGTCGGTGCCGACCTGGTTGACGTTGATGGCGCTCAAGGTGCCAATCTGGATGGCGTTGGCCTCGCTCAGGAACAGGCCCCCCGTGCCGGTGCCCGCGATGCTGGCTGCCAGTTTGTCCACGCTGAGTTCGAGGGCGTTGGCACTGGCGCCTGCGCCGCTGCCACTGGCCGTGCCGGTGGTGTTGAGGCGCAGTTCATTGGCCGTGACGTTGACGCTGTCGGTGCCGGTGACAAATGCGTCGGTGATGCTGGAGGCGCTGATGCTGACATTGCCGCCAGTGCTCAGTGCGCCCAACACCATGGCGTTGGTGGCGACATAACGGATGTTGCCGTTGCCATTGACCGCCGTGCTGACCGCGCCATGCGCCATGGTGATGGCCGCAGCCTGGGCGTCGATGGTGCCGCTGCCTGTGGTACTGACATTGCCGCTCATGCCCTGACTCAGGGTCGTGCCTGCAAACAGGCTGATGTTGCCGCCGGTGGCTGCCAGTGCAGCGTTCAGCGTCAGGGCGCCAGCCGTGGCTTTGAGCAAGGTGTTGCCCGTCGCTGCGCTGATGCCGCTGGTTGCCGCTGTGCCGGCGTTGAGCGTGATGTCACCTGTGGTGCTGACCAAGACCAGGTGGCCCGCACCGGTAACGGTCAAGTCTTCCTGGGTCACAGCAGCGGTGCCACTGGCCGTTGCAGGCACTGTGGCATCGCTGGCCACCCGGTTGACGGCGATCGTCAACTTGTCGATTGTCACGCCGTCAGTTTCCGTGAGGTAAACACCGCCCGCGCCCGCGTTGGCCGTCAGGGTCGTGACCGTGATCTCCAGGTGGTTGGCCCCGCTTCCAATGCCGTTGCCGGCCTTGAGGATCAGGCTCGCGGCTGTGATGTCCACCGCTGTGGTGTTGCGGTCGATGATGCTGCCGGCCTGTGCCGTCACGGCCACACCGGCTGATCCTGCCGTGATCGTCTCGACTGTTACGTCGCCGGTCGCCGCATGGAGCAATACGTTGCCATTATTTGAGCCAGTTATGGCTCCGGCGCCCATGGTGATTGAACCAACAGCTATCAATTCGATAGTTTTTGATGCGCCGGTGGCGGTCATATTGGCGTTTTGCACGATGGATCGACCCGCGTTCACACTGGTGTGGCCGGCCGTGTTGTTCACGGCTGCACCCAGGGTGATGTCGCTGGTGGTGCCACCCGCTTGCACCAGCAGGTTGCCCGCCGCGCTGATGGCCCCGCCTGCGGCCTGGTTTGTCACGCTGCCTGCCGTGGTCACCAGAATCAGGTTGCCCGCACTGCTCAGGTTGCTTTGCGCGGTGTCGGTCGTGCCCGTCAGGGTGACGCCGTCGGTGCCGACCTGGTTGACGTTGATGGCGCTCAAGGTGCCAATCTGGATGGCGTTGGCCTCGCTCAGGAACAGGCCCCCCGTGCCGGTGCCCGCGATGCTGGCTGCCAGTTTGTCCACGCTGAGTTCGAGGGCGTTGGCACTGGCGCCTGCGCCGCTGCCACTGGCCGTGCCGGTGGTGTTGAGGCGCAGTTCATTGGCCGTGACGTTGACGCTGTCGGTGCCGGTGACAAATGCGTCGGTGATGCTGGAGGCGCTGATGCTGACATTGCCGCCAGTGCTCAGTGCGCCCAACACCATGGCGTTGGTGGCGACATAACGGATGTTGCCGTTGCCATTGACCGCCGTGCTGACCGCGCCATGCGCCATGGTGATGGCCGCAGCCTGGGCGTCGATGGTGCCGCTGCCTGTGGTACTGACATTGCCGCTCATGCCCTGGCTCAGGGTCGTGCCTGCAAACAGGCTGATGTTGCCGCCGGTGGCTGCCAGTGCAGCGTTCAGCGTCAGGGCGCCAGCCGTGGCTTTGAGCAAGGTGTTGCCCATCGCTGCGCTGATGCCGCTGGTTGCCGCTGTGCCGGCGTTGAGCGTGATGTCACCTGTGGTGCTGACCAAGACCAGGTGGCCCGCACCGGTAACGGTCAAGTCTTCCTGGGTCACAGCAGCGGTGCCACTGGCCGTTGCAGGCACTGTGGCATCGCTGGCCACCCGGTTGACGGCGATCGTCAACTTGTCGATTGTCACGCCGTCAGTTTCCGTGAGGTAAACACCGCCCGCGCCCGCGTTGGCCGTCAGGGTCGTGACCGTGATCTCCAGGTGGTTGGCCCCGCTTCCAATGCCGTTGCCCGCCTTGAGGATCAGGCTCGCGGCTGTGATGTCCACCGCTGTGGTGTTGCGGTCGATGATGGTGCCGGCCTGTGCCGTCACGGCCACACCGGCTGATCCTGCCGTGATCGTCTCGACTGTTACGTCGCCGGTCGCCGCATTAAGCAACACGTTGCCATTATTTGAGCCAGTTATGGCTCCGGCGCCCATGGTGATTGAACCAACAGCTATCAATTCGATAGTTTTTGATGCGCCGGTGGCGGTCATATTGGCGTTTTGCACGATGGATCGACCCGCGTTCACACTGGTGTGGCCGGCCGTGTTGTTCACGGCTGCACCCAGGGTGATGTCGCTGGTGGTGCCACCCGCTTGCACCAGCAGGTTGCCCGCCGCGTTGATGGCCCCGCCTGCGGCTTGCGTGGTGAGACTGCCTGCGGCGATGACCACGATCAGGTTGCCAGCGCTGGACAAGTTGTCTTGCAGTGCATCGGTTTGCACCATGCCCGACATGGCACCGTCTGTGCCCACGCGGTTAACGGTCACGGCCGCCGTTTGACCAATGCTCAAGTCGGTAGCTTCCGTCAGGTACAGCCCGGCGCTGCCGGTGCTGGCGCTGACGGTGGCGACTTCGGTTTCCAGCGCATTGGTGTTCTGGCCGATGCCACCGTTTGTCAGGTTGGCGTTCAGGCGCAGTTCCCTGGCGTAGACGTCAACAGTGGTGTTGGCATTGTCCAGAATGCTGCCGCCCGTGCTGACGATGCTGACCGAGCCCCAATTGGCTTGACTGGTCAGCGTTGAGCCGCTGCGGTCCGAAGCCAGGCGTGCGTCGAGTTGACCCACGGTGATGTCGTTTGCCGCTTTAAGTCGGATGTTGCCGCTGGTTGTGCCCATGCCACCGGTCTGGATGACTGCGCCGTCCGCCATGGTGAGGCTGCTGCCGGAATCCAGTTCCACCGTGCCAGCCGTGGTGCTGATGTCACCCGCAGCGGCCAGGCTCATTGCCCCGCTGCTGATGACGCTCACATTGCCGCCGCCTGCATCGAGGGCTGCGTTGAGGGCCAAAGTACCCGCCGCGCTGAGCAGAACATTGCCGCTTCCCGTGGCCGTAATCGCGTTGCTGACGAGGGTGTTGCCACCCGCAACCAGCACGATGGCGCCGTTGCCACCCGCAGTCAGGCCGCTCAAGGCTCCCGTGTCGTCCTGATTGGCTGTCACGCCCATGTTGTCCACGCGGTTTACCCGTGCGGCGATCGCAGCCACGCTGGCCACGATCAGGGAATCGCTTTCTTTCAGGAAAGCACTGCCACTGGCCACGTCAAAGGCCAGCGTGGTGACCACGGTGTCAAACAAATTACCGCTGGCACCGATGTTGCCGGTGCCTGCGCTCAGGCGCAGGCTGGAGGCCGTGACGTTGGCAATGGCCGTGGTTTCGTCACCGCTCTGCGCATCCAGAATGCTGCCGCTGGCGGTGATGCTGACATTGCCGGCACCTGCAGAAATGATGCCCACCTCGGTGTTGCCTGCCTTGCTTTCCAGGCGGACGTTGCCGCCATTGGTCTTGAACTGGGCATCGGCTTCCATGCTGATGGCCGCATTGGCCTGAACGTCAATGGTTTTGCCGCTGGCGCTGGTTTCAACCTTCGGCTGGTTGTTGGACGTATTGCCGTCGGTCAGCAACACGCTGTTTACCCCCATCAGGGTGATGTTGCCGTTGGTGGTCGTGATGTTGTTGGCAATGGTCAGGTCGCCTGCGCCTTGGGTTTGGAGCAAGATGTTGCCGGTGGCCCCCGTCGCATTGACGGTTCCAGACAAAGTCAAGGCGCCATTGGTGGTGACCACCACCATGTTGCCACCCGTACCTGCCAGGCTGATCGCATTGAGCGTCAACGCGGTGGCTTCACGAATGAAGAGGCCACCACTGGTGATGTTGGTGGCCGCAATGGATGCCACGCGGGTGTACAGCGGCGTGGCACTGGCACCGATGCCGGTGGCCGCGCTGAAACTCAGCGCCGCCGTGTCGCCATCAATGTTGTTGCCAGTGCCCGTGAGGTTGTCGGTGATGCTGCCCGCCGTGGCGGTCAGGCTGACCACGCCATTGGCTTCGATGATGCTGACACTGATGTTGCCCGTATCGGCCAGCATCTTGACCTGGCCGGTATTGCCTGCATTGAGCGACGTGACTTTCTTGCCATCGGTCATGCTGATAAACGTGGCGGCATGAATGTCGATCAGCCCGCCTGCGGAAGTCAGGTTACCGCCAATGTTGACGCTTGCCGTGCTTGAATCGAGCTTGATCACGCCACCGGTGGTGGTGACGGTGCCGTCCAGTGCATTACCGCCCGTGCTTGCATCGTCCGTATTGGTGATGGCACCCGTTGCCGTCAGCGTGATTTGGCCAGCCGTGCTGCTGACCACGTCGTTCACCACGATTTGCTTGGAGGTACCTTGCGCGGTCAACGTGATGTCGCCCGTCCCGGCATTCACCACGCCTGTGCCTGACGCCAACAGGGTGATGGCCCCTGACCTTGCGGTCAGACTCAATGCCCCGTTGCCAGAACCGTTGTCCTGACGCAGGCTGGTCACAGAAATATCGCCACCTGCAGCGGTCTCGGACACGGTGATGTCACCCGAGGTGGTGTTGCGCACCGTCAGTGTGGTGACTTCGGTGAAGCCCAGGTTGATGCCTGTGGCGGCCCGCACGTTCAAGTCGGCGGCGCGTAAAGGCTCGCTGTTTTGACCATCGCCCGCACTGTCCGTCTGGGTGATGCGGCCGTTGGCGGAATACAGCACGATGTTGCGGGCCGCAGCAGACATGATGTTACGCGCATCCATGGCATTGCGAATGTCAATGTTGTTGACCGCATCAAGCTTGATGCTGCCGTCAATCATCAAGGTGTATGCCGAGTTGGAATAATCCTCGATGATGATGGACCCGCCGTAGACCTCCAAAGCGTCACGCAAAGTCGGTTGGTCCTGGATGTTGATCGCACCAACGCGCACGGTGCCGGAGGCCGTGGCATGGCCACCTGATTCGTGGCCCAGCACAATTTTGGTAAACCCGTCCGCAAAAGCCTGAATTTCGGAGTTGTCAATGTTCAGTACATTGGCCGTCATGCTCAGAGGCGGGGTCCCCAATTCGATGCCAAAGGTGGTATCGGTCGGACGCAAGGTCATGACCCCGGTGCCAATCACGGATTCGTTTCCGCCGTTGAAGCTGATTTCGTTGGATTCAACAAACAATTCGCCCCCACCTGTCAGATTCACGCCCTTCGCGAACGTGACTTGGTTGGCGCCATAAATGCGCAGGCTGCCTCCATTGGTCAGTGTCACTGCGTCAGTGAAGGTGACGGTGCCCGAGGCATAAATGATCAAGTCACCCGCCATGTCCACTTGACTGGAAAAAGTCACGTTATCCGGGGTATTGAGGGTGCCGTTAACCAACACGCCTTGAATTATCAAGCTGGACAGCGGGTCAACTGCGCCCACGCGGCCTTGAACAATGATGTTGCCCGGTGCCTCCAGAATAAGACTGTCGAGGGGACTGGTACTGTTGCCATCCAGGAAATGCCCCAAGCTGGTACCCAGTGTGATATTGCCGGTGCCATCGGTTCCGGCTGTGAGCTTGATGTTGGACCCGTTGATCAACACCGAGTCACTCACAAAAATATCATCGGCAGCGGTAACGTTTGCAGAATAGGTGGTCGTGTGACCTGAGCCCTCAATGATCAGTGAGGAGTTTGCACCCAACACCAGGTTCTGGTTCACATAGATGTGCCCACCCAGCACGGGGTTACGCAGCACCAGCGTGTCCTGGAATGAAATGGTGCTGGCGGACGATGCCGCGTCACCAATGTAGATGGAACTGCCGCTGTTGTAGCTGCCCACCACAATCTGGCGGAAACCGTCTTGTAATTTGGACAGCGCAGTCATGTCAAGCTGCAGCAAGCTCACTGAACTCAAAGCAGAACCCGCTTGCAAGTCGCCCAGCAAAATGGCGCGGTAAGGGTCCAGCGGGGTGATGGTGAGCAAGGCGCCAGCGCTGCGCAAGGTCGCTGCCAGATTCAAAGTATCCGCATTCAGGCTGATATCTTGACCAGCGGCATCTACCGGGGCAGAAACCGTTTGTGCGCCGGTCAGGCTGCTGACTTCGGTGCTTCCGCCTTTGGCGCCTGCGGTGGTGGTGGTGGCTATCACGTTCACATCGCCTGTCACGATGATGGAGACATTCTTGCGCTCGCTGCTGCTGACCGTGAGCGTGTTCGCATCGATCACGATTGCCAGTGGGCTGTAAAGGAAGCTGCCATACGTTGCCCCCACTTCATCCCGCACGGCAATGACCATGCCACCGTCGGTGGTCTGTAGGAAGGTGCCGCCGGCCGAACGCAGCGTCTGGTTGTTGTTGATGTGCCCCACGGCAGTTTCATAGCTTTGCACACGCGTCGTCGTCACGGCACCGGTGGCGGCGTCAGTGACAAACTTGCCTTGTCGCATGGCCCAGTCGATTTCAGCATCGAAGCCAAGCCCTGAGGTTCGCCAGCCCACAAAAGCCGGGTCGTTGACCAAAGACCCCTTGGGAGCCTTGAGGATGATGTCGCCTGTACCGGTTACCCGTATACCCGCTGCCAGCGTGATGTTGCCATCTTCCGCTGTGGCCGCAACGCCGCCACCCGTGGTCTTGATGTCTGCATTCAGCTTGAAGGCACCGCCCAGGCCACCGGCATACAGTGTGACTTGCCCGGTTTTGGTCTGAATGCCTGTATTGCCAACGGTAATGGCCCCGTTGAGCGTGCTGATCTTCACCGACCCCGTGGCGCTGCTGTTGGTCTGCTGGATGCGGCTGATGACCACTGCGTCAACCTCTTCAATGTTGATGTCGCCGCTGATGCCCGTGGTTCGCAGGTCCAGACTCGCAACCTGGGTCTCCAGGGCATTGCCGGCCTGACCAATGCCGCCGCTGGACTCGATCACCAGTTTTGCACCGGTGGCGATGATGTCGGTACCGCCCTCACCCGCGTCCACCACACCGCCACTGCGGATGTTCAGGTCTGCCGTGCTGGTGCTGCGCAGTTTGCCCAGAGCAATGGCGCCATCGGCGTCCAGCGCAATGGTGCCCGCACCGGCGTTGATGACCGTCAGGTCGGTCATGGCCATGGCGCCGGTCCCGGCATCGAGCAACACCGCGCCACTCGCGGACGTGATATCCCCTTGCGCACCCAAAACCATGCCATTGGCGGCATTGAGCGTCACCGCGCCCGTGCCACTGGTAATGCCCTGGTTCAGGGTGATGGAGCCAAGGCTGGTGGACAGGTTCAGGACCGCACTGCCCGTGAGGGTCAGGCTGCTGTCCAGCGTCAATGCGCCGGCACTGGCCAGCGTCATGGCGGCACCACCGGTCACCAGATTGGTGACGGTCAGCGCGCCGGTGTTGGCAAGGTTGACCACGCCACTGGTGGTCACGCTCAGGCTGCTGGTCTTGATGGCACCTGCAGCGCCACCAATACCCGTGACAGTACCCCCCGCCACAATGTTCAACTGCCCCGATGTGGCGGTAAAGCCTGCGCCGAAGGTCACTTTGCCCGTGGTCTGGATGGTGATGATGCCCACAGTTCCGGTCAGCTTGGTGAGGGTCACATCGCCAGTTGCTACCACCGTCAGGTTGCCGCCGGCCATGTCGATGTCCGCCAGCGTAATGTCTCCGGTCTGGTTCACGGCCAGGTTGCCGGCGCCCGTCATGTCAACCGTCAGGTTGTTGATCTGCGAGGTCAGAGACAGGTTGTCCCGTGCAGTCAAGGTCACCATGTCAGCAGTAATTTTGCCGCCCAAGGCAATGCCGCCCGCCGTCGCGCTCAGGGTTACGTTGCCGCCTGTAGCCTGCCCCACGTTCAAGGCGTCAACCACCACCAGGTTGCCTGCACCGGCCGTCAGGGTTAGTTTGTCGCCCACGCGCGTTTCCAAGGACACCACGGTCAAACTCATGGTGGCCGACAGCAGGAAGTCACCTGCTGCACGGGTCGGCAGGATGACGACGTAGTCGCCCGTCTTGGTAATGGTGCTGGCGTTGATCAGCGCACCATTTTCCTGCACAGCCTGCAGGTCGTACGCCGCATTGGCTGTGCGCGCCGTGACCGTAATCACCTCACCGGATACGGACGCAGTGGCTTGAGACCCGCTGCCAATTTGTGTTTTCAGGCTGTCCAGAATGGTGGCCCAGTCCGCGCCCACGCCCGGCGTAGTCCCCGGCTTGGCCTGGTACCTGGTGCCGTCGATGGTGATGACGTAGTTGTAGTCGCTCGATGGCGTGCCTGTAAATTGCACGGCGTTTTGCTGCTGCACTGCGGTGCCGGCGGTCGCGGTAGTCTTGCCGCTGACTGCGCCTGGCGACAGGCTGAAAACATCAGCCTCGACCTTGACGTTGCTGACGGTGAACGCGGCATTTCTCACATCTGCCGTAAGCCTGAGAACCCCCGGAACCACCGATGCGGTCACAGCAAGACCTGAACCAACGAGGTTAATGGCGTCTTTGAACTTGCCCAGTACCGCCGCCAGGTCATCCCCTGACACAGCCGTCACCATGAACGGTGTGCTGCCAATCGTGATGTAGTAGCGCTGGCCGGCAACGACCGGCACATTGGTGGCGTCAAACCGGACGTCATGCACCTCTGTGCGGTATTCACCCGCGACGACAGTGGTTTCTTGCGCTACTAAATTAATAGCACCTACCGTAACACTGGAGAGCGTGAATGGGGTATTTAACTTATTACTGATCAGGAGCGCATTCTGGCCGCTGGCTTGCACCACCGTCACCGAATAACCGTCCGAGATGCTGTTGGTTTTACTAATTTCGATTTTGGATCTTAGTTGACTCAGCACCTCGGCCCAAGTGGCCGTCCTCGGTGCCGTTTGAACCGTCACCGAGCTATTTTTCACAGAAAACGCAGTAGCTGCAGTTGCCCCAGTTAAGGTCAGCGTGCGGGCCGATTCGTCAAACGTCACGTTGTTTGAGCCAAACTTGGTGTTGACCTGTACGACTGCTTTAAGCGCTGTCAACACACCATTCCAAGTTGTTTGATTGGTAACGCTGTATACCGTGGAGTCCACTTTAACTGCGTATGTGTACCCTACTTGTGGAGACACGGCACCGAAGGCAATGGTGGTTTGCTGCATACCATCTACCGTTGCAGTGCCAACCGGGGTTGCAGACACTGCACCAGCTACATCCGGTATGGTTCCAACCGCTTCAAACACATTGCCATCAAGTACGACACGGTAAGTGGCCGCGCCATCAACAGTGGCCAAAAACTGCACTTCACTGATCTGGGAAACTCCAGATGTGGGGTTGAACGTAGGGGTAGCAAAGTTGTGCTTGTTGACGTAGTAGCCTGCCTTTTCAGTGGCTCCGTCACTGGCAGTTACCTTGACGTCACTGAGCGCAAAGGAGACGTTATTGCCTTTGCTGATGGTGAGTTGCTGGCTGACCGACGAGTTCACGGCAAAGCCGGCCGACTCAATTTGCCCGTCCAGCACCGAGCCCAAAGCAGCCCAGTCACTGGCGGTGGCATGCTTGACTGACACAGCGGCCACGGTGAACGGCGTTCCAGCCGTTTTGGCGGTCAGGGTCAGTTTGCGGTTATCGACATCCACTGCAACATTGCCAGAGCCGATGTCTGCATTGCCTTCGATCGCAGTATCCAGCGCATTCAGCACGGTGGTCCATGTGGCGCCTGCGCCTGCGGTGACGGAGTGCACCGTGCTGCCCACGGTGACGCTGTAAGTGTAACCCTGCAGCGGCGAGTTGTCGGTGTTGAAGGTCACCGTGCTGACCTGTTTGGTTCCAACCGCATTGGCCGTGGTCACGGCGCTGGCAGGCGCGGTGCCCACGTCCGCAGGCGTCAAGCCACTGCCAAACACCTTGTACGTGGAGCCATCGAGCGTGACGTTGTAGATGGCGCTGGTATCAAAAGCACCATAGAAGGCCACCACGTTCTTTTGTGGCAGGCTCGCGGCGGCGATTTGCACCGGCGTGGCATATGCACTGTCGTTGACCAAGCCCTTGGCTGTCACCGCCACGGCATCGATGGTGAACTCGGTATTGAAGGCGCTGGCAGTCAGGGTCAAGCGGTTGCCGTTTGCCCCGCCCACAATCGCACCGGTGACAGGCAGACTCTTGGCGACGATAGCGGCATTGAGTGCCGTAAGCACCGTATTCCAAGTGGGGCTGCTGCCCGAGTCGATCTGTACGCTGGTGCCGTTGATGACCACCGCGTAATACGTTTCTGCCAACGGATTCGCACCGGTAAACTCAAAATAGCTGACTTGTTTGGCCTCATTCCCCGCCAAGACCGTGGGGCGGCTTCCGTCGCTTGCCACGGCACCGACCAGGGTCTGTGCGGTTTGCGTTCCAACCAGCAGGTTGGTGACCGCGAACGCCGCGTTCATCGCACCTGTCAGCGTCACCGTCTGGGCCGTGCCACTGGCCACCGCCGCCACGATGTCGCTCAGCGCTTCCAGCTTGAACGCCAGTGCGGTCAGCAGGCTGTTCCAGTCAGCAGTCACGACTACTGCGTTGACCGTATCGCCTACTTGGACCGACACCGCATTGGCGTTGACCGTTGCACTGATCAACGTGCCCGCCTCAGGGGTGTAGTTGCCAAAGGTCAGACGGCTCACCTGGGCCGCACTGATGCCTGCGTTGACCAGGGTGCTGGGAGTGATTTCAACGTATGCGCCGTCCGGAACACTGACGTTGCTGGCATTGAGCGTGGTTAGTTTGTACGTCACGCCGGGCGAGGCATCGGTAAGCACGGAGCTGGCCGTGGTGCGGATCTCGATGGACGTGTTGCCACCCACATCGTCTGCGCTGATCAGCACCTTGGCAGTGCCACCCACGGTGCCGCGCAGCACTACGCTCTGGCCCCAAACGTCCGCGTCGCGGTTGTCGTAGTTGGCCAGGTTGACGCCAATCAACGGTGTGGGGTTGGCTTCCGGGTTGGCCCCGGCAAACAGGTTTTTCCAATTGCTGACGTACGGCGTGTTGCTGGTCGCGCCATTGATGTCGCTCGGGTAGGCCAACGCCGGCAACTCATAAATGGTACCCGCCGAATCGAGCGTGATGATGCCATTGACCTTTTGTGCACCCGACGCTACCGCGGTTTCAACCCGGTCCACATACAGATTGCCGCTGGCTTTCAGGCCGATGTTGTTGCCACTGGTGTCTGCGTCAATCGCCACGTTGCGCACCCACAGAGGTCCGCCCGCGTCAATGGAAATCGCGCCCGACTTGGCTTTGGCCGAGTTCACGTAAAGGCCGGTGGCTTCGCTGATGCGGATGCTGCCAGACGTGGTGGACTCCACCGTCAAGGATTCCACCAGGGTGTTGAGTTGAATGGCGTTGCTGGCCTTGACATTCAGATCGTCAGCGATGAATACCGACGCGCCGTCGGCCGTGATGCTGGACGCCTGCACTTTGATGTTTTGGCTGGCGCCTACGATGCCGCCCTTGACCGTGAGTGTGCCTGCGATGTCCAGCTCAATGTTTTGTGCCTTGTCGTAACCCGACAAGCCACCCACAAAACCGCTCAACGTCCAGTTGCTGGACAAACCAACGAAGATGTCTTTGGTCGCCCGCAGTTCAAAGTTGGTGGCCTGGAACGACGGTGTTTTGATATTGATGAAGCCGGTATCGCGCGCCGTATAGGTACCGCCGGTTCCAGTATTGTTGACATCCAAAAAGGCCGTGACAGTACCCTGTCCCCGCGCCGTGATCACAACCTCACCGATGGCCGAACTGCCGGCCATGGCGAGAATGTTGCCATTCACAAACACGTCTTTGGCGGACACCAGCTCCAGCCGGTCCCGCGCAGTCAGGGTGCCGGCAATGGACACCACATCACCACTTTCGATGATGATGGTGTTGGAGGCGATGTTGCTTGGCAACACCACCGATTTGTTGGCATTGGTGGTGCCAAACTGGAAGCGTGTGCCCGCCCGGTATTCCATGCGGTCGCTGGCATTGAAGAACCGGTACAGGTCCACCATGCCGCCTGCGACAAAGCTCACGCCTGTGGCGTAGTCCAACGAGTCTCCGCTGCTCGGATTTTGGACGGACAAATCGCCCGCCACACTGCGCAGGTTCAGGCTGCCACCCGCCACTGCGGCGGTACCCAACACGGACAGGTTGTTTTGCGCCTGCACGCGCAACTCGGTCCCACCAGCTGTTGTGGTTTGTGCCCGCTCGACCACCAGGCCGAGGTTGCCTTCGTACAAACCATCGACATCGCTGATGGCCAGGTTGCCGGCGGTGGTTTGCGCGTCCAGCGTGTTGATGGCGACTTCCAGTCCCGTAATGCCGGTGGCGGCACGCAGGGTCAGTTTGGCGGCGACCACATCCACGCCCGCATCGTCCTGGCTTTCGCGAATGGCCCCGGTGGTGGAGGTCAGCGACACATTGCCCACAGAGCTGACCTGGGCCACGGCCACACCCCCGACAAGCTTGTTGGCCTCAAGGTACACACCGGCAATCACGGAACGCACCAACACATCGCCAGTTGCCGTTACGGTGACGTTATTGCCTGCTGCGTTGGTCAACAGCTGCACATCGGCCAGGTCCACGTGCCCGGCCGCGACCAACGCCAATGCGCCATTGGTGATGCGCGTGGCATCCAGCACCAAAGTACGGTCGCCCTGGCTGACCAGCACACTGCCTGCCCGCTGCGTTTGAACCTGCAAACCACGCACCTGGGTATTGATCTCTACCGCATTGTCCGCAAGGGCAATGATGGCGTCGGACTGGACAGTCATGACGTCTGCCACGATGGCCGTACTGCCCACCGCGCTGCGTTTGACCGTACCCTGCGCGACCAGGGTCACGTCCCCACGGTCTGCGCTGCTGATGTCGCCCACGGTGATGTTGGTATTGGCCACACGGGTAGTGCCCGTGGTTTGGGCGATGGCGCTCAGGCTGATGTCATTGCGGTCGCTGCTGCCCAGTGCCTTGACACGGGTGGCTGTTATGGCGCCTTGTGCAACGACACTGATCGCGCCATCAGCCACCTGCACCGACCGCAGGTTCAGGTCACCGGCATTGACCAGGCTGATGTCGCCCGAGCCCGTCAAGGCCAGGCTGACACTGGCGAGCCGGGTGTTGAGCACCAAGCCGTTGTCTGCAGTCGCAGCCAAGCTGGTGGTCTGAATCAGACCACCGCTTTGCGTGACGCGCCCCTCGGTCGCGGTGAGCCTGATATCGCCGCTTGCATGGGTGGCCGACAGCAAGGCACTGGTCAGGTTGATGGACCCACCATACGTGCCCGTGCCAATTTCGATCTCGGCCCGGCCCGCTGCGCTGGTGCTGCCGCTCACCACAATGCTGGTGTTCGCAGTAGCCGTGAAGCTGCCGTCCTGGCTGGCAGATTTGGACACATCGCCCGCACTGATCCACACCGAGCTGGAGGCCACCATCGTGGCCTTGAGCACCGCGCCACTGTCCGTGTGCAGGCTGACATTGCTGCCTGCCGTGACACGGATGGTGTCGGTGCTGTAGGCGGTGCCGGTGGCATTAATCGATGTGATGGAATTCAGGGGCGTGACGGCGCCAATTTGGCCTGACAGGCTGGCGTTGCGTGCAGCACGCAAATCCAGGTTTTGCCCTGTGGCCAAGGCAGAGGACGCAAGCGTCAAGTCGCCACCCTTGGCATCCAGTGTCAAGGTGCTGCCAGCTTTCAAAAGCGATTGCGACTGGCCGACCTGCCCACTTTGCGTAAACGTGCGCCCGCTGACTTCCAGGTTGCCGCCGCTGGCCACGGACAGCGTCAGGTCAGACACCACCCACCCGCTGATGCGGCTGTTGCCACCCGCAGAAATACTGACGTTGTGGCCTTTGATGGACTCTCCCGCAAAGTCGGCTCCACGAATGTCAATGGCTTGGGTGCCCTCCGTCCTGACCTCGCGCACGGTGGTGGTGGTTGTTTGCTCAGTGATCCACAGGGTATGCACCTCGGGCACCTGGGTCAGTTGGCGGGTAGTGACCTCGCCCCACACCGGGCGGTAGTCAAATTTCTTTTGGGCTTGCGTGGTCAGCTCATAGCTGACCTGAACGCGCTGGTCCCGAATGTCATGCCACGCCGAAATCCAGTTTTGGGTGTAGTCATAGAAGGTCTCCTTCATGTTGACGTAGTACTGGTCGCGGTAGCGTACAGAGTACTCTTTGTCATCGCGCTCAAAAACCGGCGCTGGATCAGTTCTAGACATGGTCTGCACGTCAGTATGGCCAGCGATCGTTTGGCCGGTTACTGGATTTTGGTGCGTGTCCGTAAAGTCGTACGAGCGTGGCACTGCATTGCTGACGTAGGGGGTGTGGTTGCGATAGTCATCCCAGCCCCACGACGCGTAGGAGTAGCTGTTGATATCAGCCCAAATACCTTTGTCCACCCAAGCCGTCCAAAAACTGTAGTCAAACGCGTTTTGGTTGCTGCGGGCATTCACCGCGGTTTGGGTCAAGGAAAGGGTGTCAAGCCGCAGGGCGTCAAAGTACCGAGGGTCTGCCTTGACGTTGGAAGTAAAGCTCCCGCCTTCTTTGGCATTGTTGGTATAGCTTCCATTCACGGCCGGATTGCCGGTCACCGAGGGAAGTGCTGGAGCCCATGCCCAACTGGGGTCAAAGTCGCGACTAAAGTCCAGGTTGTCCCCGGTGGTCTTGTCCGCCATGTTGAAGTAGCGTGTGCCAGTTTCAGGCTTGTAGCTGGCAGCCCAAACGGCGGCGCCGTAGTCCTGTGTGCTAGCAAATGCGGTGCCTGCACCAACTTTGCTGGTGAGTTGAGCGCGCGCGTCGTCCTGCGTGGTGCGTGAACCCTGCTGTTGGTAGAACACATTGCTGACGTCTTTGTACTGGCCTACAAACTCACCCATGCCGGTGCCGCTGTAGCCCAATTGCATGGCAACTGCAATTTTTTGGACCACGCTCAGGCTGGCGTAGGTTGCATTGTCGGCTGGCGCTGTTGTGTTGTAGTCGGTCCAGCGAACGGCTGCATTCACATAGTCCTGGCCCACACCCTGGACAAAACTGAGTTTGTCCGGCGAGCCCTCTTTGAAAAATTTCGCGGGAAGGGTGAATTCACCTGCCGTCACCCAATTACCGGCGTTGTCGGAACCCGACATATTGGCGTCACCCGTGAGGTACCGGGCTTCAAATTCCGAAACCAGCCGCAAGATGTCGTTTTGTGCCCCTTCGCGCATTTCTACGTATTTGTCTTTCCAGCCTGCCACATCGACGTGGTAAACATTGCTGGTGTTCTGTTTCCAATTCGCCGCTTCCACGTTTTGCTTGGTGGTGCCGTTGGTGGTACGGGTGACCTTGATCATGTCGGCCTGGCTGGCCTGGTAAACGCCAGTCAGCGACTCGGATGCATCCACTGAACCACTGCTGTAGCTCAACTTGAACAAAGGCATGTAGCCCAACTTATTCAACACCGCCTGGCGCTGGGCGCTGCTGAGCTGGGTAAAGGCCTTGTACGCACTGGACTTGTAGTCCCCGGTGACCGATTCTGCACCCTGGTCAGGATTGGCATCGGTGCCTGCCTTGCTCCAGTCGACTGCGCTGTTGAAGTAGTCCACCCCTTCGATAAAGAACTCCCGGGCCTTCATGCCCACAGGCGCATTGGGGTTGTAGTACCCGGTTTGCGTGAGCGTGACCTTCATGCTGGTGGAAGTGCTGCCAGTCTGGACCAGCTGGGTTCCGAGTTGCTGAATTTTGGTGAAGTTGCTCCAAGAATCCACATATGTGGTGAAAGTTCCGGCGGCTACTTCTTTCGTTCCGGTAACTTCGACCACGGTTTCGGTGCCCACGCGTACAAAGCGGCTCTGCAGGGTGCTGTCCCCCGCGCCAACCGTTGCGTCCGACAGGACATTGACATCACCACCGGCCTGAATGAATACGTCCCCGGCTGCGTTGACCGTGCCCTGGCCCACAATGGTGATGCGTCCACCGCTCAGGCTGGTGGCGGCTATGACACCTTCCAGCGTGGCGCGGCTTGACAGCACGTTGATGCCCGCACTCATGCGGACGGCACCGGCCGAGGTTATTTCCCCGCTAACCTGCATCTGGGTGCCTGCGTTGAGCAAGATCAGCCCATCACTGGCAATGACTTTGAGCACACCGTCCACCGTGATCAAGGGTGACAGCAGGTGAATGAGCGTGTCGGACTGAATGATGGCTTTTTGCAGCGGCTCAATTTTTCCCGAGAGCACCATGGCTTGGCGAGCGTGCATGAACACCTGGGCATCTGCCCCTGTGGCAAAGGCGTGGCTGCCAGGCAGCAAGTTCACCTGGTTTGCGGTGACGCTGATGCTGTACAAAGCGTCAATCAGCCCCAAAGCGGTCACGTTGCCGCCGGAAGAAGCAATGGTGATGTTGCCCACCTTGTTCACAGGCGTGGTGCCGCTGCTGGACGTGCCCACATTGCCGTTGAGCAAGATGGTGTCATTGGCCTTCAAGGTGATGCTGCCGTCCTGTGCCGTGTCCAGCACGCCACCCGAGATGGCGTTGCCCGCATCGGTGGCACTGATGACCACACCCACACGGCTGCTATGGCTTCCGCCAGTGACAACCAGTTGATTGGCAGCGTAGACCAGGTTGTTGACAACCAGCAGGGAGCCCGAAGTCACCGTGGCCTCTGCGCCCGCGCCATCTGCCTTGACCACGCCGTTCAAGGTCATGGTTCCAGCAGAACCCAAGGTGATGCGGCTGTTGCTTGCGTTGGTAGTAATTGAACTGGTATTTGACAGGCTGAGACCAAAGCCATTGCTTTCCTGGCCTGCTTGAATCAAGACTGACCCGCTGGCGCTTATGCCCGCAGAAGCTGCGATCAAGTTGCCGTAACCTGGGCCGGCGGTGAGGTCCACGCGTTGGCCGCCGATGAGAATGCCGCGATCGGCACGCATATCCAGAATGGCGTTGGCGCCGGACGCCACCGTGACGCTGACGTCCGGGTTGAACCCGGCGTGTATTGAACCCGCCAGTTGCATGCTGCCTGCGGTCAAGCGCAATGCACTGTTGGCGGCCTGGGTGTACAGGCTGGCATCACCGGCCAGGCTTAGCAGGCCGCCGGCCTTGATGTCCAGCGCGGTGTCGGCTTGCAACTGAACCGCACGCGCGCTGGTGTCGCCTGCCACAGGGCTGACGTTGCCCAAGTTCAAATAGCCGCCTGACTGCACCCACATGCGCTGACCAAGCTGGTTGGTCTTGATGGTGGTGTTGAACATGTCCAGGTTGCCGCCAGCCTTCATCTGCAGTGACCCGGCAAGGACCATTTCGCCCGACATGGACAGGTAGTTGGCCGCTGTGACCTGGACTTCGTAGTCCAACAGGGATGTCGTGGCGCGGGTACTCGTGACCACGCCCTGGAGCACCACGTTGTTGCCTTTGAGATTGATCTGGCCGGCAGTTTCGACTTGTCCGCCGTCTTTGGCCAGCGTGAGGGTGCCGCGCTCTGCCGTGATGTCCACCAGACTGAGCCCGGCGTTACCCACACCGACAAAGCTGTTGATGACCACATCGTTCAGGCCGGCCAGCAATATGCGGCCGCTGACGCCCGTCGAGCTGAAGCTGCTGCTGGCGTGGGTCTGCAGGCTGACCTGACCCGACACGACGTTGGTTCCCGCACGGACAATGATGTCCCGGCTTGCCGTGATCTTGCCATAGATGTCTAGCGTATTGCGGGCTGTGATGATGACGTCAGCATTGGTACCGGCGGCTATCAGGCGGCCATACAAGGCACTGGTGCCTGCGGGGTTGAGCACGATGTTCCCGCTGCGGGTTTCGATCACGCCCAGCACACCCAAATCGAGGTCCTGTCCGCCGTCGCTGGCAATACCCGCATTCAGGTTAACCGCCGAGTGGCCCACCACCCAGTTGTTGAGGCTGATTTTTCCGCCCGTTGCGCCCGCTTTTCCAAGGTTGACTACAGAGCCTTGCTTGCTGGCGTCCACTGCATATTCGCGCACACCGTCGGCCCGGCTGCCGGGGCTGGCGATCTGGGTAAAGCCCAAGCGGCTCGCCCCTGCAGAGCCTGTTGCCAACAAGCTGAAATCGTAATTGCTGGTCAACAGCAGACGGCCATCGACCAGACTGAACTCCAGTTTGGCCACATCGATGGTTTGTTGCGTATTGAGTGCCGGTGCGCCCGAAGCACCACTGGTTTGCACCACGGTGAACTGCGCTGCATACAGAGCAGCGTTCATGTCATCGCGCAAACTACCCAGACCCGTATTGCCAATAGTGACACTCTTGGGAACTTGCACGGTCGCGCGCAGGGTGTAGGTGCCCAGGTTGATTTCGAGGGTCAGCGCCACATCGGCGCTCAGGTCACCGGCCGCAAACTCTGCAAAACCATCGGCCAGTATTTGCTTGTTCCAGGCTGGCGCCAGAACCGTCAGGTTGCCGCTTGAGCTCAGGTTGATGGCACTGTTGTCCAAACCAGTTTTCAGGTGAACGGTGCTCAGCAGCACAACACCCTGATCGGCGTAAGCGCGGTTGCTGTTGGCGGAGGTGGTTCCGCCGCGCAGGTCAATAAGGCTACCTGCATACAAGTCGCGTCCCAGGCGAATTTGCTTGGAGGCTGCGATGGAAATTTTGGACGCACCGGTGCCATGCACCGTGGTCGTGCCCAGGGTATTGCCCCGGCTGTCCAAGTGATCCAGGACTTGCCCGCCCGCCACCAGCGCGCCATACAACTCAGCATCCTGCGCTGCATCAATGATGATTTCACCCGCCGCATTGCTCGTGGCAACGCGCGCGCCTCCGGGCATCTTCAGGCCAATACCGTCGCCATTGCGGCCACTGCCGCCCTGCAGTTTGACAAGCTGGTTGGCACGGATGGTGCCGCCAATTTCCACACTCTCACCCGATTGGGTGAGGGTTTGACCACCCAGGTACAACTGGCCTGTGGCCTTGATGTCCACGCTGGACAACTCGCTGGAGTAGTTGATGGTTTCCGACACCAGGCGACCTGCGTCATAGACCTGCGTGACACTGCCGCCCGAAAGCACCATGCCAATGGCCTCGACATGCCCCTTGGCATCGATTTTTACCAGACCCCCGCTGTTATTCGAAGTGATGCCTGTAGCGGTCAAACCGGACGCAGTGGTGAGGCGAACGGCCACACCATCGTCGTCTGAACCCGGCGTTGCGGTGGTGGTCAGGGTCACTGACTTGGTGGCTTGCAGCCCTGTATTCACCAGAATCTGCTGTCCGGCCCGTACATCGATCGTTGCATCGGCAAAATTTCCGCCGGCTATCGTGGCACCGTTGAGTTCTACGTCTTGGCCACCCCAGATCTTGATCTGGGTTCCGGCATTGAGTGTCTTCAAGAAAGCAGTTGCGTGGGTGTACACACTGACGCCCTGTGCATTGGCACCACCCGAAGGCATGCCCGCGGGATTGGTTCCGTCCAGCTTGACACCACCGTACAAGCTGATGTTGCCAGCGACGCGGGCGGTGCCCTCCATGTAAATCCAACGATCGGACTGCAGTACCAAATTGGCGTTGTCCCCCAGGAGGTTCAGGTTGCCGCGAATGATGACGTCTTTGGCGCCGGTCACGGTCAGACCCTGGTTGGCGTCCAGGGTGGTAATGGTGCCGGTCAACAAGAAACCGTAGCCACGCTGTCCCAGGAGTTCGTGTTTTTCCTGGATTTTGAAACTGTCGATGACTCCGTCTTTCTCGGCGTCGTAGGCATACACCACGTAGGTCTTGCTGCCATCGCTCACGACCCAGCGGTTTTCTTTCCCGTTCGGCAGCGTCGCGTTGCTGTAGTGCAGGCCTTCAGTGAAGCCGTTCATTACCGCTTGTTGTTTAAGCAATGTATCGGGGTTGGCCTTGAAGTAGACCTCGTTCTTGTTCCACGCAAACCCGGTTTGCTCCAACACCCGGAACTGCTGTGCGGGTGTGAGCACGGTTTTGTGGGCTGCAATTTGCGCAGGCGTCAAGTCGCCGCTGAACTGGGCATCTTCTTCAGGAGCGGTGACAGTATTCCAGGCGATCTGGCTATTGCGATAGTCGTAGCGGGTGGCCAGGGTGTACTCACCCGTGCTTGCGTCTTTCGAATTTTCACCTTGGGTGAATGTCAGATTGAAGGTGTTGGAGCTGCTTTTAAACCAGACCTGTCCATCAAAACGGCTGTAGCCGAGCTTGGACAGCACTTTGTCTTGTTGTGCCAACGTCAGGTCTGCAAAAGCTGTGGCAGGCGCCGGCTTGCCAGCATCTGCCCACTGCACGCCCGCTACGGTGTAGTCTGCGGTTGCTCCTTCGGTGAAAGCCGTGCGAATTTGACCTTGCGCCACGGTCGCTGCCGGATTGTAAAAAACCTGTTGTCCGTACAAGTTGTAGCCCAAGCCCTCTGCCACCAAAGTACGTTGGGCAAGGGTCAGGTCTTCGAAAGATGCAAATTCGCTGAACGTGCCACTGGCTTGCATCGGCGCACCCGGACCACCCCAGTCAATGCGGCTGTAGTCGATTTGGCCGGCCATGTGGAATCCCTTGACCATTTGTTGGCCAGAGGCGGCGTCGGCTTTGTAGAAGCTGGTGCCGTCGAAAATCTCATACCCCAGGGCGAAGGCGACCTGCTTCTTCTGGGCGGCAGACAGTGAGGCAAATGCTGTCTCTGCGCCTGGTGCTCCCGCAGAACCCCAATAAATGTCCGCGTTTTTGTAGTCGGTGACCACCCCTTGCGTGAAGTTGGTGACAATGCGCTTTTCTGGCACGGCACTGAAGTTGCTGAAGTAGTAACCCGCGACGGTTGTGCTGAATTTCAAGGTGTTGGCAACGGCCTCTTTCTGGGCTGGTGTCAACTTGTCAAATGTCGTGTCGGCATCTGGCGCAGTGACCACACCCCAGTTGACTGAGGCAACGTCGTATTCCGGAAAGTAACCCAGATACTTGGCGGCATCTATTTTCTGGTTGATGGTCAGCTGGCTAAGATTTGCATTGGCCGCTGGGGCACCATCCTTGACGCCCCAAGTGGCGGAAGCGTTGAAATAATAAACCCCAAAGGTGCTGCGCTGGTTGTCTGGTGCGTCCGGCACATACCCTGCGGACAATGGGTTCTTCGTGAACTGGTATTTCGGTTCTACGTTGTAGCCCAGTTGGCGTGCTACCGCCAGTTTCTGCGCATCGCTCAGGCTACCAAAGTCAGCATTGACCGATGGAGCTGACACACCCTGGGCGGCCCAGTTGATCTGGTTATTGCTGTAATCGGCAGACTTGCCCTGCGACAAGCCGGTGGTGTATTGCCCCGTGGTGGGGTTGAAGTAATACGTTCCGGAGAGCTTGGAATATCCTCCAGCGGCTGCCTGTGCGTCCTGTTGTCCCGACGTGAGTTGGGCTGGGGCCAGGTTTTCCACGAAGGTGTTGGTGGCAGCGTTGTAGAAGCCCCCTTTGTCATACACGGTGTAACCCAATGACGTGGCGATGCTGCGCCGCACCTCCAGTGGCAATGACGCAAAAGGCGTGTAGTTGGTCACCGAGGTAACTGTGGGCGTCGTACCCAAGGTAATGCCCTTGGCGACCAACGCGTCACGCAATGCGGTGGGCAAGGTACGGTTCTGCAACCCGGTCAAGATCGCGGCGTCAAACCCAACGCTGCTCACTTCGACGCCATTGATGGTGTCAAAGTAGCTGGCGTAATCGTCATTCTTGTCGCCATAGTTCAGGCTCATGCCTCCGGCAGCCGTTACCGCACCATCCAGACGCAAGCGGCCGGCAGTGTCAATGATCAAACGGGTGCCGGTGCCTGTGGCTACCGCCACTTGTTCGCCGTTGACCGTCTCAAATCGGGCGCCCACCGTTACAGCAGCGCCGCTGTCCACGTACAGATAGTCGCTTGATTTGAGGGTAACCAAAGCATTGGAATTACGCGCAGCCACCACGGCGCCAAACTGCAACTGAATGCCCGTGCCAGCATCCATGGTGACGCTGGAGCCCCCCCCCTGGGCCTGAATGGTGGTACCACTGATGATGGAGTGGGAGGTTTTAATAACAACGCTGCTCGCGTCATTGTAGGAATAGATGCTGCTGCCTTCGTCTGCCTTCACCGAGTTGGGTGCTGCGCCGAAGGTCACCATGGCGTCAACGCCCGTTGAGCCGTGCACCTGGATATTGACCCGGTCATCACCCCGGATCCAGCCGGTTACCAGCAGTTGCTCGGTCAAATTGATGCGGGTTTCGCGACCATGCACACCCGAATCGGCCGCGCCCATGGGCGCACGCACGTTGGTGCGTTGCACCTCCATCAGGGCCGCTTCAAAGCGCAATACATCAGTGGAGCGCACATCGCCCACGATGTTGATGCGATCGGCCTTGAAGGTGGCTGCGTCACGCAGCATGGCGCTGAAGTTGAAGATGCCAATGGGGAAGTCTTTGACATCTCCAATGTACATCGTGACACCTGAGGCCTGGTGTCCCACGTTGATCTGGGCAAAGCCGTCTTGTAACGCGGAAAGGTCGCGCATCCCCAATTCCATCGCGCCGGTGGATCCGCCTGTCGAGTAATCTCGTCCATAGACGGATTGCCCTGCGCCGCCAATGCGGTAGTTTTGCGTGGCCGCTTTGGCCGTGATGGTCAACACCCCTGTGCCACGCACCTTGTCGTCACCCGACATGAAGTCAATGTCGTCACTGGTCAGGGTGATGTCCTTGGCACTGGCCGCGGTCTGGATAACACCACTGTCCAGGCTCAGCAAAGCCTCTCGACCAGCGAGTTCAATGTCGATGCTGCCGCTGCTCGCGTACACCCCGCCTGCGGACCCGCGGGCACCCTCGGTGATGGTGAGGCTGTCTGACTCACGAACGATGATATTGCCCGCGCCCAAATTGACCATCGTCAACGCGCCAAGCGTGGTGCGCAGTGTGCCAATGAGGCCGTTGGATTGCAGGTTGAAGTGGCCCAGGGGGGCTACCAACTGGGATTCGCTCACATTGAGCACGCCCGCTGCGGTCAACTTCAGGCCGGTCGCCCCCCACGAGTTGCCGGCGACATTTTTCAGCGTGGTCGTGACCGCGCTGTCGGTCACGACGATCGTGTCTACCGCGTCATCAAAATTGATGGCACGGTCTTTGTACAGGTATTGGTGTGCATTCAGGTAAATCGGCGCATCGGACGTCAGCGCATCCAGCACGACCGTATCCTGCCCTGTGCCACCCTTGACAGTTAGCACGCCGGCGTTGTCGGCATAAACCGTGTTGTTGCCACCACCAAGCGCCAGGCTGGTGTTGGTGGAGCCGCGCACCGTGATGGTGTTGTTGCCGCTGCCTGCATTGATGGTATTTTTGCCCGCACCCATGTCAATGGCGTTGGAGCCCATGCCTCCAGTGAACTTGTCGTTGCCCGCACCGCCGCTGTAGGTAATGCCGCTGACGTCACCACCCATAAAGACATCATTGCCCGCCCCGCCGCTGATGGCGCTGCCTTGTTTTCCACCCAGAATAATTAAATTGTCGTTGCCGTCGCCGCCGTCGATTTCCAGCACCGCGTCCACACCTTCACTGACAAAATAGCTGTCATTGCCCTTGCCGCCGTTGGCAACAATGCGTTTGACACCGGTGTAGGTATTTTTCACCCCCAAAGCACTGACGCTGATGCCGCCGGTCAACTTGCCGTCGGTGTCGCGCAGGGCGTCAATGTTGTAGGTTTCGTGGATAACGTCGTCGTAGATGTTTTTTCCATTGCTCAGTGGGCCGTAGCGCCCAGCAGCATCACCCGAGTGCAGGTACAGCGTGTCGCCGTCCTGATGGCTGATCACCGGTGGAGCGCCCCAGCTCCAGGCATAGCCTGCAGACACACTCATCCCCGCAACCGTCACACTCGCGTTGAGCGTGGCGCTGGCTGCGGTAAGAATAATCTCGCCGCTGAATCCCGCCAAAGTCTCGTTGATTTCAAAAAAGCCCAGGTCAATGTGAACATCCAAACTTCCGTACACACTGGCAGCAAACAGCGTGTTGCTGAAGGTCATGGACATGCCAGCCTTGAGCACCAGAATCTCCATATCCACTTCAACGTCTACCGAACCCTTGATTTCAAAATCACCGTCCGACTGCAAATAGCCGCTGATATCGACCTTCAGAACGCCAAAAAAGTCCAGCGTTGCCTTGTCCAAACGTATTTCGAACACACTGTCGACCAGGCTCATCCCGCCTTTGAAGTCAAGGTCGAATGCCAGTATCTTGATCTTTCCATCCAATTCCAGATTGAAAATGGTGTTGCCCTTGATGACAGCGCCTGTCAAGGTGGTGTAGTCGGCCGAGCCAGTGTTTATCTCCAGCAAGGCGCCGGCCTTGATGCCAATGGCCGCAATGCCGAGGTCCACAGTGGTATTGGCCCGCAGCGCAAAGAACGCGCCATCGCCCTTGTCCATGATGGCAGCAGCACCGGTGAAGCCCAAGGCGCCAAAAGCACCCAGATCAAGCTTCATGTCAAGCGTAGCCTGAATGCCCTGCTTGTCCAGCTTCAGCGCCATGGCGCCTTCGAGCGTGATGCCGACCAGGTCAATGGAGCCAGCACCTTTGAGCAACAAAGTGGTTTCTGCAATGCTGGTTAGCTCCGTCACGGCTTTGCCATTGCCGTCCCGCATCACCGCCTTGTTGGCGTCCAGCTTGAGCGTTTTGACAGTCTGCAACGTGTTGGTGGTGTTGATCTGCAACAGCACGCTGGCTTCAATGGAAAAGGCACCAGCAACTTCAAGCAGTTTTTGGCCAGGTGCGCCTACTTGCAAGCTTCCATATAGGCCTTCTGCCACCATGCCCAATGTGCCCGTGACATCCAGCGGTTTGAGCAAGGGCAAATCCAATGTAGCGGTGACACTCATCTCCATGCCTGACGCGGAAACAATGATGCCAAAGTCGCCATCCAGCTTCAACGCGCCATCCAGCAGGTCAAGGCTGCCGTCCCCCAGCAACTGCACATACATGCCGGTCCACTCGGGTTTGCCACTCGGCGTGGCACTGATGCTGTACTGCCAGTTGGGGAACTGCGCAGGAGCTGTGGCGGGGTTGGTGTCGTCGTCCAAAACATGCTTGAATGCAGCTGGCACGTCATAGACAATGGTTTGTCCAAACGTGTTGAGCGTCAAGTCCAGGTGTGCATCCAGTCGGGCCACGCTGCCCAGATCGATGCCGGCAGACAACTCCATGCGCAACGCCACACCGGCGACGCCACCGCGTTTGCCAATCACCAAAAGGCCGGTTGCTTCTCTTTCTATAGCAAAGGCGCCCTTTCCGATGCGCGCGGTAACGTCGGCAAACACGGTAAGACCGTTACTGGCACTGGCTTGGAAGTCCAGCACACCTGTCATGTGAACCAGGCCATACAGGTCCAATTCGGCTTGCCCAAAGATACGAATCAGCTGTTCCTTGTAGTCAAGGACGATGGGTGCTGACGGATTTCCGGTGGGAATGGCGTAACCAGGCTTGACGATATCGTTGCTGGTGATGTCGTCCTGGTTGACCGCCAGCGACATGTCCTTCCAGTTGCTCTTGGAAAAGTCGATGGTGGTGAGTGCAAAGGTGGCGCTGGCGTCGTTGTACGAAACAGCACCCGTAGCTGAATCTTTGACATACCCAGCTGCGCTGATGACGGTGCGTGCGCCGGTGTTCAAGTTCAGCTTCAGACCGGTGGCTTGCAGGGTGACATCGTCGATGCCCACCATTTTGATGCTCTGGATGTTGGCTTGGGCCGCGAGGTAAACGCCTACCGTGAGTCCGCCGGTACCAAACTTGAGTTCTCGGGCGACGACGACACCCAGATCCAGGTTTTCAATGGCCAGGCCGACGGCAGTGGTGTCGGGCGTGTCGCTTGCCTCGATGCGACCGTAGCCAGTGGTTCCTATTGAACTGGTATCGCGCCAATAGGCTCCTACGCCCACAAACCCATAGGCATCGTTGATACCAATGGCCAGGGTGCTGACCTGGGTCACTTCTCCGGTGGACAGCGTGACGGTCTCAGAGCCTTTCTTGGTGAACGCCATGGAGGCCGACAGCTGTACGAAACCGGCCAGGTTGATCTGCGCGTAACCGACTTTGGCCTGGATGATTTCTTCGGAAAAATCCAGGATGACCGTGTTGCTTCCCCCGGCTGGGACGGCAAAGCCAGATTGAAAACTGGTTTTATAGTTGATGGACGGGGGGCCAATCAACTGCATGGCGGCATTGGCAATTGGGCCGCCAGGAACAAAGAAGGTGTTGATATTGACTTCAATATCGTGCGCCTGAACGTCCAGCAGGCTCTTGTCAATGCCGGTCAGGAATGCGTCACCCACACTGGCTTTGGCCGAGATGAATTTGGGAGCAAGGCTCTTGAGCGATGGACTTGCCGTGAGCAAGGTGGGCGTCATGATGGCCAGACCAAAGTTCACGTTGTCTAGGACCAAGCCCATCGCGCCATTGTTGATGCTGTCCAGCAGGCCATCCGGTGCGCCAGTCATCCCGTCGGCGCCAAAGCGGTCCACGCCATAACGGTAGGGACCGCCCACTCCGGCAAAGCCGCTCAGGTTGGCGCCGCCCAGGGTCATCGCCTCAACCTGCATCGGAACGGTTGGTCCGCTTCCCAATTCGGACAGCAGAGTGGACAGGCCGCCCGGATTGACATCCACGGTAAAGCGCTCGCCTTGTCGGAACGCCAGCGAACCACGCAGGCTCAGAAACTCGGAAACCTGGATTTCGGCCATCCCGATGTCCAGACCGATGATGTCTTCTCCGCCAAAATCCAGATACACCGGCGCACCGCCCGTGGCCACCTTGTAACCCACAGGTTTGTTCTTGCTGGCATCTGAATTGCCGGTGACAGCAGGAAAGGTGGTTTTGAAGTCGGCGCGGGAGCGCATCGCCCCACCAAACAGTTCGCCGCCCGCATTGACTTGCAGTGTGACGTCTTGAGCCGTCAGCTTCAGCACATCGCCAAAGCCATAGGTACCCACCTGGTCCGCGTGCGCGGTGAGGGAATAGAAGTTTTTTGCCTTGAAGAAATCGGGCAAATCCGCTTTGAAGATACCGAGACCAATATCCAGATTATCAAGACCAAAACCAGTGAGGCCCGATTGCGTGGAAAAAGCTGTTGTGAAGTCCGGTGTTCCAGAACCGATGAAGGCAGAGATATTCGAGCCCCCCAGTGTCAGGCCCTTGAAGTCAACATTGCTCACGCGTGAGAAATCTGCGGATATGCCACCCAAGGCCTTGATGCCGCTGATGATGGTGCTGGCCGTGCTACCGAGTGCAGATTGAAGCGTTGTCAAGTCTGCCGGCAAACCGGTGTACATGGTGCCATTGAAGGTCTGGCCCAGATTCAGTTCAAAGTCGCCATGCAGGTGAACGAAATCACCCAGACTCAAATCGACATCAGGCAGTGAAATTTTGCCCAGGACGATCGCACCCAACTTGAGATCGAAGCCAATGGACAGGTCAAGCTTGCTGATGAAGTCGAATGCACCTTTCAAAAACCCGATGTCCGGCATATCCGGAATCAGACCCGTCAATCCTTTCAGGCTGATGGTGGGCATGAAGCCTGTCGGCACATCAAAACCAGGGAGGCTCAGAGAAAAATTGGGCAGGTTGAGTTCTGGAAAAATAATATCCGGGAACTGAACTTTGAGGTCAGGCCAGTTGAGCACCAGGTTAGTCAGGGCAGACAAATCAATTTTTGGAACGCTCCAGCTGAAGTCCGGAATATTGAACAGGCTGAAATCCGGGAACGCTGGCAACTCAGGCAGGCTCGGAAATTGCAGTTTCAGATCGGGCCACTGCGCATATAGCAAATGCAGGCTTGGCAAATCAAACTCTGGAATGTTGATTCCGTCGAGGTCGGGCAAGCTCACGTCCGGAAAATCAAACGCTACGAACTGCAAGGTGGGCAGTTTGAATTTCAGCAGGTCAAAATCCGGCATCGTCACACTGGGCAAGCCAATGCTTCCCAGGTTGATGCTTGGCATTTCAAACTCGAAGTTGAAGTCGTGTTTGATGTCAAACAAGTCAAAAATGCCCAACTTGGCCTTGATTTGCAGCCCCAGCAGGTTGGATGCATAGTCCAGGCTCATGGACTGACCCAGCGTGCCGACGGGAATGGTCAACTTTTTATCGGGCAACTCTGTGTAGTCAACAAACAGGCTTGGAATCGGGTAGCCGTTGGCAGTGGCGCCATTGAGCTTCAAGACGACATCGGTCCCTTCCAGCGTCAGGTACGGGTCGGTACCGACCAGCCCTGCCTTGTCCGCACTTGCGTACAAGCTGTAAAAATTGACTCCCGGCACAGCAAAGCCAGACGCCTTTGAAGGCGTCAGCATCGACATGACAAAGTCCAGATTGTCAATAGCAAAGCCAACCGCTTCAGGATTGGGCGCGCCGGCCACCAAGACACCATTTGCGTCTTTGGTCACGGTCTTGTACGGACCATTGAAGCCTGCAAACGCTTGAACGCCCATGCCGGCAACGATCAGCGCGTCAGCCGGAGCGACCACTTCCATTCCCGCCAGATTGAAGCCAACGCGATCCAGCGTGCGTTTCTGGAACGTAAATCCACCTTGCAAATTAACAATTCCGGCAACGCTGGCCGTTGCCAAGCCTACCGTGGCTTCAATCAACTGGTCGCTGAAATCCAGCACGATGGGCTTGAGCGGATTCCCTGTGGCAACGCTGACGCCGGTCGAAGCTTTGAGGGTTGATCCGTCATAAGTCTTGGTGAAGTCCAGCACAAACAACGGGTTGCTGGAGGTATTGAGGTTGACCTGAACATCCTGCAGGTCGAACTCAATGAAGTCACCCATACCCATGAAGCCGATCATGTTGGCATCGGCTTTGAGCGCGGTGTATTTGACCTTCGTCACCTTGTCCTGAAACAAGCCCAAACCGAAGCTGAAATCATCAATCACCAAGCCAATGGCATCGGGGTTGGCCACAGCATCGGCCAGCGTGATGCTGCCGTCCCGGTTGGAGTCGGTGCGGTACGGCCCGCCTACGCCGACAAAGGCCTGCACGTGGCTGGCACCGATGGTGAAGGCATTGGCCAGCACCGGCACATGGATGCCGCCCAGCGTCCTGGCACTGAGGGTTTGCGTGGCCCCCTTTTCAAACGCGAAGGAACCGGTGGCATAGATGAACTCGGAAATCTTTAGCGTGGCCTTGTTCAGGCTGGCACCAATGGTGGCCCCCGTCATGTCTAACAAAACAGGTGTAGCGCCTGTCTTCACTGGGTAACCAGCTACTAAATTAGTAGCACTTATCGGGAAACTGGTGAGGAAATTGAGGGCCGGGCCGGTGCTGGCGGTGTTGACCTTGAAATCGATCCCGGACAGCGAGAGTTGGAAATCCTTGGGATCAAAGCCATACAACGCCACCGTATCAGCGTGCGCCTTGGCGGCGGTGTACTGAACACCCGCGGCTGATTTGACCTGCATGACACCGAAGTCGATGCCTTCGGCACCAAAACCGTACAGGGCGCTCGCCTGTTGGGCAAAGGTCTTGGAACGGTCAAAGCCGCTGCTGGCATAACCCACAAAAACATCAATGTCCGCGCCGCCGATGGCAAAGCCCTTGGCATTGAGTACCGGCTGATCACCTGCTTTGAGGCTGCTGCCAAAGTCGATCTTCTGGAACCCAATAGCACCCTGAGCATAGAAAAACTGCGATATCGACAATGTGGCGCGGTCTGCGTACACCCCCATCGCGCGACTGCTGAAATCGATCACGGTACTGCCAGTGGAGCCCAACTTCAGCCCGCCCGCGAAGGAAGCGGCATAGTCAATGACCGAGCCGCTGGTGTCGGCAGTTGCGTAATCAAAGCGCAAATCAGACGCGGAAAGCTCGAAATCGTTTGAGTCGAAGCCATAGACCGCTGCATTGGTCATGTTGGCCTTGACTGCGGTGTAGGACTGGCCACCGGCCTTGGTCAACACGATGCCGAAGTTGACGCCGGTGACGCCAAACCCGTACAGATTGGCGGCCTGCTGCGCCAGCGTCTTGCTGCTGTCAAAACCACCGTCGGCGTAGCCAGCAAAAGCAGTGATGCTGCTGCCGGTGATCGCCAGCATGGAGGCTGCAGTGACTCGTGTCGAGACACCGGTGGTGTTCTTGAGCGTCAGTGGCGAGGTGGGCGTGTATTTTTCGAAACCGATGCGGCCATTGAAATAAGCGAAATCCTGGACTTTGAGCGTGAAGTCGCCTTCTGCGCGCACCAGTTCTCCGGCGGCCCCGGACAGGTCGATTTTGATCGACGTGCCAGTTCCAGTGGTCACGGTCAGATTGCTGGCCGCAAAGTCAACGACCTGGTCGCCGTCTTTGCCCGCCTGATTCACATCGACGGAGACATTGCGCGCGGTTGGCAGCAAGTCGGTCAGCCCCACGAAACTTATCGAGGTTGAATCGGCAGAAAGTGCGGTCCACTTGCGCGAGACATCCGCTTTGGATGTCAACAGGGCCAGGCCGAAATCAATATTTTTAAGCGACAGACCGACCGAATCGGTGTTGAGTTGGCCGTTGGCGTCAAAGCCGCCGCCCACCCCAGCAAACACGTTGACCGAAGCACCACCAATGGTCAGCACGTCCACCGCCACCTGCTCCGCGCTGGATAAACCGGTTTTCTTGGCCAGGGTGACGCTGTCACTGCGCTTTTCAATCGCCAGGTTGCCGTGCACCGACACGAAGCCGTACACGTTGATGTTCAGCATTCCACTGGCTTGCAACAATTCGCCTTTGGCACCATCGAGTGTGAGCTCCAACAACGTGCCTGTGCCCGTGCCTGTGGCCACGTTCAGCGCAGTCTTGCGCTCGGTGGCGCTGCCGGTCTTGAGGCTGTAGTCCACGACTGCGCCGTTGAGCTCCGTCGCTTGGTTGATTTCCACACTGATGTTGGTTCCGCTGATGGTCAGGTCTTGACCCAAACCTACAAAGCCCACACTGCCCGCCGTGGCCTGCAGCGATGTCCACTGGCGAGCCGTGGTGGCAGGGTCGGCATCGGGCTTTTCGCTCAATATCGCCAAGCCAAACGCCACGCCCGACAAACTGAGCCCTGTCATCTCGTTTTTAAGCGTCCCGTCTGCATTGAAACCACCGCCTATCCCCGCATAGGCACTCAGGTTGTTGCCGCCAATGGTCAGCACGTCCACCGACAGCTGCGTCGCCGGCTTGGTCACCACATCGTTGGCATCCACCACCGCATCACCCAGCGTGATTTGCTGGGTGCTTTTTTGTATTGCCAGGTTGCCTTGCACCCCAAAAAACCCATTGACATCCAGCGTCAGGTTGCCGCTCGCTTGCAACAATTCTCCACGGGCGCCATCTGCAGACAGGTTCAGGGCCTTTCCGGCAACCGTGATGCCCGTTGCGCGGGTGCCAGAGAAATCAGCCACTTTTTGGCCATTTGAAGCTGTGTTGTAGGTCAGCGCAAGGCCGCTTGCAGCCAGGGTGATCCCGGATATGCCAGACAGGCTCGCGCTGCCTAGCGTTCCAGACAGACTGGTCCACCTGTTGGCCGTATTGGCTGTGTCGGAAAACAGACCCAGAACAAACTCCAGGCCAGTTGCCCGGAACCCGACAAATCCGGACTCACCAGGATTTAGACCCACCGCTGCGGACATGCCGCTACCGGCTACCCAGATCTGATTCACCAAGCGTGTCGTGTTGTCTGCCAAATTGAGCGTCGCGGGCTGCCCGGCCCATCGCACAGCCAACGAACCAGAGGCCTGGATAAAACCCGCAACCGACAGTTCTGCCCCAACAATAGACAATTCCTGCGTGCCTGCGTTCAAGCCCGCACCAAAGGTGTGCGACTGACCTGCGGCCGAAATTACCGAGTTACTGGCATCTGCATTGGTGTCATTCAATCGCAATGTCACCTGCGTGGCGGACAGAGACAGGGCCTCGCCCAGATTGGAACTGACAGCGCCACTGGCCTCAAGCACGCGCCCGGCGGAAGAGATGAACAAGCCCAGGCTGGCCTGCTTAAGCCCGACATTGAAACTGCCGGCGGCCACTTGCGCCGAGGCACCCACCGCCACCACCTGCATGACCGTGCCATTTTTCGCAAAGAAGAAATCCCCGCCCACACTGAGACCCGAGCCCAATGAAGCCGCCAAACCCACAACACTGACCGATTGCAGGTTGCTGGAGGCCGCTACTTCGCCAAAGGTGTAGCTGAAATTACTGGCAAAACTGAGCACGCGCCCCGTCTGGACTGCCTCCGTACGATTAAGAACAACCCGGACATCCTGCGCACTCACGCTGGCAAAGCCGCCACCCGACAGCGCCAGGCTGCCGGCAGCCTCAAAGACCATGCCAGAGCTGCCATGTACCAGGCCAAAGGTGCCGTTGCTGACACCTGCCGAGACGCCCCCAGCGTTCAGGCTGGCCGTGACATTCTTGCCGGCCATGACAAAGTCCGAACCCAGAACCGCTACACCCACGCTGGCGCTGAGGGTCACGTCGCCTACCGACCCGGCCAATTGGCCCGAGGCCAAGAAATACTTGCCGGTGGAGCCATCTGCATTGAAGGTGGTGGAGCCGACCGTGATGGCTTTGGCACTTAAATTCAAAAGCGCATCATTGGCAGCGCCTCCGGCCAAAGTCCCATAGCCGAAGTTAATATCCAGGTCGAGGTTGGTGCCCTGCAGGCTCAGTCCTGAAATGCCGCTGATGGCGGCATTGCTAACGAGCCCCTTGCCCAACACCCAGCCGTAACTCGCGCCCCACGTATTTCCTTGAACGAACGCCATGTCAAGCGTGAGGCCGGACAGTGCCAGACCCTTGCCAGAAACGCCCATGAATGCGCTTGCGTTATTGGCAGTCAGCGACCAGATATTGGTACTCAGGCTGGTGCCACCCACGGGGGTGAACGTTTGCCCAGGGGTGTACCCCAGGGTGAAGTTTCCTTGGGCCGTCAGGCTACTGCTCAGGTCCAGACTGCCAGCGAAAGTGACCGGCGGCAAATTCTGGAAATAGCTGCGATTCAGCAATTCGCCCATTTGGTCTACGGGCTCGTCAACCAAAGCACCCAGAACAAAGTCCATGGACGGCTGCACCGTGCGGGCGGTCAGGAGCAACTTGTCTGTTTCCTGAGCGACTTCAAAGTACAGATGGTCATTCGCCTGCAGCAGGCCCAAGCCATTGGCAAACTTGCCTGTGGCAGAGCCATAGGTCATGACGGTGAAAACGTCGCCATCCTTCGGCTTGAAGTTATCGTAGAGTGAAACCGACAATTTGCCGTCCAGCGCGGCAGTACCAGTTACGTTGAGTTGGTCGTAATGTCCAGCGCCCGTGCCTGCTGAATTTCCGCCAATTTCAATTTGCAGAGTTCCGCTGGCATCCTGCGTGTAAGTATTGACGGTTTGAACGCCAGGTGAGTATCCCGGACTCACCACACCCGTATTAAACAGGTCAACATTCATGGAGCCGCTGCCGCCCAGTATTTCGTTGGCAGCAACGCGCAGGGAGGTGTCCATGAAGCCTGACAACGTTGCCATTTGGCCCATGTCGAATAAAACGGCATCGACGGCAAAGGTTGCTGCAGCACTGTTTGCCGCTGGACTTGACAGCAGGCGAGCCATCAATGGCACCGAAATTGAAGGGCTGCTTGCTGCCTGGACGGCAGCATACGCTTCGGTGATGCTTTGAATATCGTTTCTATCGGGTGGCAACGCAATCAGCATTGGCGCAAAAATCGGATCAGCTGAAAGCAATACGCGAGGCTCCAGAGGCTCTATCCGAAACGCATCGCGACGGATGGCATCACGAATACGCGTTGCCACTGATTTTTTTACTGCATTCATCTCGTCCCAATCAAAAGTCTGACAACGTTCAGCGCACTAACTGTGTCGAAAAATTTTTTTCAAACCTACTCGCACCTTGTGTTTTTTTGCTCACCACCAGAGGAACAAAAAAACATAAGATCACAATCTTTGCACTTTTACTCCGTTAACAATTGTAAATAAATACTGAAAAATGTACAGATTAATTGTTCGATGTTGAGCCAACTTCAGTGGGAACCCTGCGTAATTTTTGCGTTTGTGTGCTTGCTATAAATGCATCCCGAGAAAATAGAGTCAGGAAACATGTCTAACCCTGGATCTCAAGCTGAGCGTGAAGACCCCCCCAAACGTAAGTTTTTCAGAACAGTTGGAGCAAGTCGTTCCTTGGGCTGCGCTGGTGGCTTTAATAGCACCTCACTCCCCGGAAAGTCGCCACGGCAAGTCGCTTTTTTCCATGGAGACGATGCTGCGCGTTCACTTGCACAGCCGCAGTGGCTCACGCTGTTAAAACCCGGCACGAATAAGGCGTTTTTAGACACACCGCTTTTACAGGGTGTTTGCCAGGTTTGCTATTTTTGGCCGGCTTCCCGATGAGCAAGCCATCCGGCGCTTTCGCCACCAGCTGGAGAAATACAAGTTCACAAAGCAAATCCTGGGGACGGTCAACGAGATATTGACCCAGGGCAGCTTATTGCTCAAAGCGGGCACGGCCGCGCACGCCCTGCGATTACACCGCCCACGCCCACCAACAACAAAGACAAGACTTTCCCACAGGGCCAAAAGACGCATGCCATGCGAGGTAGCGTGGCGTGCAAAAGTGTCCGGCGTCGCCATGGATCCATGGCAAGCACCGTGCGCCAGGAGTCTGGGCTACAGAACATTTTTCGAGTGAAAAATTTTGCTGGCCCAAACAAAAACCGCCGCATGGTGCTCAATTTCGTGTGTGACCGCGTTGATGGCATGGTGTGGAAAAAGCCGAGTTATTGGTGTTTATCCAGTCGTAGGACCTGAGCGAAACCGTCATCACCGACCTTAGAAAGTCATGCCGATTTTCGCGCCAGGCGATAAAGCAACTTCTTTTCTGTAAATTTCCGAGATTCGGTCTTGGGTACTGGTGATTGGCAATGCTCAGGGCTTCATGGAGAGGTAGATTTTTGCGGTCATCCACTCCTCGTCTTGTTCGGCCAGCAAGGCGCTGATTAAGCGCAGGCAGCTGGCCGAGTTAGGAAACAACGTGGCGACACGGGTACGCCGCTTGAGCTCCTTGTTCAAACGCTCCAGGCCGTTGGTCGTGCGCATGCGCACCCGATGGGCCTCGGGCAAGTCGAAGACGGCAAAACCCTCCGGCAGGTTTTTCTCGGCCCAGGCGGCCAGTTGCGGGTGGCTGACTTGCCAGTCTTTGAGCGCCGCGTTGAGCAGTCGCTGTGCCTCAATGGCATCGCTCGCATTGAAGATGCCGCGTATTTGGCGCGCTACCGGCGTGCGCTGGTCCAGCCGGCTGACGTAGCCCTGTGCGTTGTGTTGGAGGTGAAACTGGCAGCGCTGCCAGGGCACACCGGGAAACATCGCCTTGCGCGCGGCCTTCAAACCGGCATGGTCGTCACTGGCGAGAAACTTGACCCCGCGCAGGCCGCGCTCAATCAGGCTGTCTAGACAAGGCCCGCCAATGCACCTCAGCTTCTGACAGCGCCACCGACACGCCCAACACCCGGCGGTGGCCTGAAGCCGTCACGCCGATGGCCACCAAAACCGCACAATCGACTACCCGGCCGGCCTCGCGCACGCGCTCATAACGCGCATCCAAAATCACGTACGGTGTCTCATCCAGGGGCCGGGTACGCCAGGCGTGCAAGCCCGTGTCCAGCAGCGCTGTGCAACGGCTGATTTGCGTGCTGGAGATGCTCACCTCGGGCCCCACCAGCTTTTGCAACACTTCGATGACTTTTCGGGTGGAGACGCCCTGCACATACATCTCGGCAAGCGCCAGATTCATGGCTTGCTCCGAGCGACTGCCGCGCTCCAGGGCGCTGGGATAGAACCCGCCAGAGCGCACTTGCGGCACTTCGAAGGTGACTTCGCCCATGCGGGTCAAAACAGTCTTGTCCTTGTAGCCGTTGGCGTAATCGACCCGCTGGGCCGAGCGCTCGTACGGCGTGGCCTGAAGGTGCTGGGCCCGCTCAATGCGGGAGGCTTCATTGACCAGGATGCGCAAGGCTTCACCGGCGCCGTCCAGGCCATTGGCGAGCAGGCAGGCGTAGGCTTCATGCAGCGGGTGGCAGCTAGCATCGAGTTGGGTTCGTTGGGCCATGGAAATACGTTCTTTCTATGTCGGTCCAGGCTTGCCAGTCTGTGCCATCGGGGGGGGGGGCCTCCGGCGGCCTGGCAGGGGCCTGATTGAAAAATCCCAAAACCAGAAACTTCCAAACAGGTTCAGTTTCAATGGTCGGGGAAATTACAGAACGAATGTTGCACTACCCGCCAGGCTGCCGATGGCGCAGCGCCTCTACCAGTCCGAACGGCGCAGCCGGCGCGACATCGCCATCATGCAGCTGGTCGATGTCAGCGGCGCGACCGATGGCTGGATTGCCGCCGACCAGCGCATCATCGACGTCGAGCGCGAAGCGCCGCTGCTGGTGTGTATTGCCCTGGACGGCATGGTCGAGCCCTACAGCGTGCTGGCGTTTTCAGGTGAGGGCCCGCAAGCAGTCGTGGTGCGCAGCATCAAGCGTTTTGACGAGCGCTACGACAACGCAGCGGCACAGCGCATCGCCGTCCTGAAGCCAGAACACCACACCCGCGCCGGTGCTGCCTTGCGTCATGCCAACACGCTGTTGATGAGGGAGGCCGCCGAGCACCGGCTGCTGCTGCTGCTGCTGCTGCTGTCGGACGGCAAGCCCAATGACATTGACGACTACGAAGGCCGCTACGGCGTGGAAGACCTGCGCCAGGCCGTGGTTGAAGCCAAGCTGCAGGGCATTTCACCGTTTTGCCTGACCATCGACCATCAGGCAGCCAACTATTTGCCCGCCGTGTTCGGCTCGAAACATTACGCGCTGCTGCCCCGGCCTGAACTTGCTCCCAAGCGTGTTGCTCGACTGGTTACGGCGGCTGGTGGCGGCATGAAATGGCCAGCTTCGTGCCAACCCTGCAGAGCCTGTCGCCTGTCGAATCAGCAGCTAAGTGGCAAAACCACTTGCCGGGCAAATTGCCTGGGTTGAGCTGCTCTCCGGATTCTGGCTGATCAGGGCCGTTCGACCCAGCAGTTCGTTCCTGACCAAGCGAAGCCCCAGACATTGCAGACAGTACTGCAGCATGCCGACCCGAAGCAACGACATGTCGGAATGATTTGGAACCGGCATCAAGCACGCCTAGCGCGCCTGGGTCTTTCTGCCGCAAAGCCCGCAGCATCCCTGCCTGGCAGGAGCGTGATGGGTCAACGCACTTTTTTCTCGCGATGGGTGCGCTGAATCGCCGCCACGTCGATGATCAGCGCCACGTTGCCGTCGCCCAAAATGGTGGCGGCGGAAATGCCCGGAACCTTGCGGTAGTTGGTCTCCAGGTTCTTGACCACCACCTGGTGCTGGCCGACCAGCTGGTCCACCAGCAGTGCAAAACGCGTTCCCTCGGCCTGCACGATGACGACAATCGCCTGCGTCGGGTTGTGCACGGCATCGGCCACGGCAAACAGCTTGTGCATCTCGACCAGTGCCAGATACTCGCCGCGCACGTGCAGCACCTGCTCGTCGGCAGTGATCGCATGCAGGTCTTCGGACTTGGGCTGCAGCGATTCAATGACGTAGTTCAGGGGCAGGATATAGATCTCGCTGCCGATCCTGACCGACATGCCGTTGAGGATCGCCAGCGTCAGCGGCAGCACGATGCGGATCGTCGTGCCCCTGCCCTGCACCGACGCAATCTCGACATGGCCGCCCATTTCCTGGATGTTGCGCTTGACCACATCCATGCCGACGCCCCGGCCCGACACATCGGTCACAGCTTCGGCGGTTGAAAAGCCCGGCGCCATGATCAGCAGCCAGACCTCCTCGTCGGGCGCGTTCTCGGCAATGGCGATGCCCTGCTGACGGGCCTTGGCCAGAATTTTGTTCCTCGCCAGGCCACCCCCGTCGTCCTTGACCTCAATCACGATGCTGCCGCCCTGGTGCTGGGCCGACAGCGTGAGCCGGCCGACCGGGTCCTTGCCGGCTGCGGCGCGCTGCGACGGCGGCTCGATGCCATGGTCAAGGCTGTTGCGGACCAGATGGGTAATCGGGTCGATGATGCGCTCGATCAGGCTCTTGTCCAGTTCGGTTTCCTTGCCCACCGTCACCAGCTCGACCTGCTTGCCCAGCTTGGCCGACAGGTCGCGGATCAGGCGCGGGAAGCGGCTGAACACATAGTCCATCGGCATCATGCGGATCGACATCACCGACTCCTGCAGGTCGCGCGCATTGCGCTCCAGATGACCCAAGCCGCTGAGCAGCCGCTCGTGGAGCACGGGGTCAAGCGCAGAAGCGGTTTGCGTCAGCATCGACTGGGTGATCACGAGTTCGCCGACCAGGTTGATGATCTGGTCCACCTTTTCGACATCCACCCGAATGGAGTTGGACTCCTTGGCCTGGCTGGCGACGGCTGGCGCGGCAGGAGCCGCACTGGGAACGGCGTTTGACAGCAGCACGGGTACCGTTGCGGCTGCATCAGGAAGAAGGGCCATACTTTCCAGCGCAGCCGGGTGTTCCGGCTGTGACGCAGACTGCGGCGGCAATGCCGGCGCCTCTTCTGGCGTCCCAGTGCTGATTTCAATCTGCTCGGTTTCCACGATGAAGCAACTCACCGCCACCAGGTCATCAGCATCGCACGCCGTTTGCAGCCACAGCGTCAGGCTGTCGGCTTCGACAGTCTGCGCCAGCACGGTGCCAAGGTTGGCCATTTCCTCGGCCAGCAGCTTCTGGTCATGGTCCGAGACCTTGGTGAAGCGGACCTTCAGCGTGGGAACGGCTGGCGGGCCGCTGTCGGCCTGCACGGGGGCTGCCGGAACTGGCACTGGCACTGGCACCGGTACCGTTGCCTGCGCAGGTGCTATCGTTTTTATTGCGGGCGGGGCCGTGGCCACGGGCGAGGCGACGGCATTGGCCTCAAGGGCCAGCTCGCGCAACACGGCGCAAATCTGCGCGACCATCTGTGGCTCGGGTTCCGTGCCCTCGCGGTAAGCGCTCAGTTCTTTTTGCAACACGTCTTTGGTCTCCAGAAAAACATCCATCATCTTGGTGCTCAGCGTCAGCTCGCCATGCCGCGCGCGGTCCAGCAGGTTTTCTAACAGGTGGGTGGTGTCGGTCAGCGCCACAAAGCCAAAGGTGGCAGCGCCGCCCTTGATCGAATGCGCTGCGCGAAACACGGCATTCAGGTTTTCGCTGTCGGGCGCCTGCAGGTCAAGCCCCAAAAGCAGCTGCTCCATTTCCGCCAGCAGTTCATCTGCTTCTTCAAAAAAGGTCTGGTAAAACTGTGTGATGTCCATCTTTTAGGCTTTTCGGGTTGGGTTCTGAGGGCTAGCCACTCGATCCAGACAAGCATGTCGCATGATAGGTTTATCCGGTGACAAAGCATTGGCAGGGGCGTCAGCTCGGCTGGCCGGGGGCGACAGTTGACAGCTTCACGGCTGTCTGGCCGGCAGGGGCTGGCTGCGAAGCGACCGGCCTGGCAAGTCCACCAGAGGCATTGGCTGCATTGGCTTTCTCGATGGCGGACTGGGCACGCTGGTTGAGCACAACAATGCTGATGCGGCGGTTGATGGGTGCAAATGGGTCTTCCTGGTTCAGATGCATGCTCGATGCAACACCCATGACCCGCAGGATCTTGACCTCCTGAAGGCCACCAGCCACCAGTTCGCGGCGCGACGCATTGGCCCGGTCGGCCGACAGCTCCCAGTTGCTGTAGGACTTGTCACCCTGTGCGTATTGGGTGGCATCGGTATGCCCGGACAAGGTGATCTTGTTGGGCTGTGCATTGATGACCGGGCTGATCTCGCGCAGGATGGTGTGCATGTAGGAAACCACCACGGCGCTGGACCGGTCGAACATCGGCCGGTTGCTGCTGTCGACGATCTGGATGCGCAAGCCTTCTGGCGTGATATCGATCAGCAACTGAGGGCGAAACTGCTTGAGCAGCGGGCTCGATTCGATCATCTCGTCGAGCTGCTTTTTCAGGTTGTCCAGGCGGGCAAAATCCTCGGCATTGGCCATCGCGTCGAGTTCCTCCTCGCTTTTCGGCCTCTTGATCTCGTCCTTGGTCAATGGAGGGTCTCCACCGCCAGGAATCACGTTGGGACTGTTGTTGATCGCCGGCCCACCCTTGAGCGCTGTGCTCAGAGGCATCTGAAAATGTTCAGCAATGCCTCTTAACTGCTTGGGCGACGACGACGACAGCAGCCACATGACCAGAAAAAAAGCGAACATGGCCGTCATGAAGTCGGCAAAGGCAATCTTCCAGGCGCCGCCATGGTGGCCAGCCGCCATCACTTTGCGCTTGATGATGATGATTGGACGTTTATCGGCGCTCATGGCAACTCGTGGCGGCTCGCTTCAGCGGCTCTTGACATCGCGTACATGCCCTTCGAGTTCGCTGAAGGAAGGCCGCTCGGTAGAAACCAGGACCTTGCGGCCGAACTCGACTGCCAGCTGCGGCGCATAACCGTTCAGGCTGGCCATCAAGGTGACCCGGATGCATTCATAAATCTTGAGCGATTCGGCCACCTTGTGCTCGATCAAGGTGCCCAGCGGGGACACGAAACCATAGGCCAGCAAGATGCCCAGAAAGGTTCCGACCATCGCATGCGCAATCAGCTGGCCCATTTCGGCCGGCGGCAGGTCGGCTGACGCCAGCGCATGCACCACGCCCAGCACCGCCGCCACGATGCCCAGCGCCGGCAGTGCATCGCCGACACGTGTCAGGCTGTGAGCGGGAATCAGGCCTTCATGTTTGAAGGTCTCCATTTCCTGCTCCATCAGCTCCCCGATCTCATGCGGATCGGTGTTGCCGCTGACGATCAGGCGCAGGTAGTCGGTCATGAATTCCAGCACGTGGGCATCGGCCAGGATGACCGGGTATTGCGCAAATATCGGGCTGTTCTTCGGGTCCTCGACATCGGACTCCAGCGCCATCATGCCTTCCTTGCGGCCCTTGGACAGCAGCACGTACAGCAGGGCAAGTAACTCCATGAACAAAGCCTTGTCGTGCTTTTTCGAGCTCGTGACCAGTTTGGGCAGTTCCTTCAGCGTGGCGCGTATGGTCTTGCCATCGTTGCCCGCGATGAAGGCCCCCACGGCAGCGCCGCCAATGATCAGCAGTTCCAGGGGCTGGTAAAGCACGCCAAAATGCCCGCCCATCAGGGCATAACCGCCAAACACCGACCCCAGCACCACCGCATAACCAAGAATCACCAGCACGCCGCTCTCCCCATTCAATGTTTACTTCACGATTCGTCACCGCTGCCCTGCGGCAGCTCAGGTGCGGGCACCATTCATGACGTTGGCCAGCCATTGGGAAGAAGTCGTTTCCAGGCTCTCGGGCCTGGAGGCAGCAGCCTGCGCCAGTACCGCACGCGGTGCCTTGCTGGTTTTGCCAGCGCGCGATGGCGGCCGGCAGAGCACACAGACGTAATGGTTCTGCGGTTCGTGCGCATGGGCGACAAAGAGTCCGGTGCAGCGCGTGCAGGTACTCAGCTGCAACATGTCGCTGTCGAAAAATCGCACCAGCGTCCAGGCCCGCGTGAAATCGAGAATCGGTTCACCGCCCTGCTGCCCAACCTGCTCCAGGTAGAGCCGGTAGCTCTTGATGACCGCCGGTATCCGCGCGCAGTCGCCATGCGTGACCATGAAGCGGTAAATGTTGTAGAACATCGAAGAATGAATGTTCGCCAGCCAGGTCATGAACCAGTCGGTGGAAAACGGCAGCAGGCCCTTGGGTGGCGAGACCCCCCGGATTTCCTTGTACAGCTTGATCAAGCGGTCCCGGCTCAGCGTCGTCTCCGCTTCCAGAAACTGCAGGCGGGCGCCCAGCTTGATCAGGTCAATCGCCAGATGGATCTCGCGTGCTTCGCGGATGACGCTTTTAGCAACCATGATGACTTTCCCCCTTGGATTGGTTAACCATTTTTGAGAAACCGGAAGACGCGATTTGTAACATCACTGCAAGGCGTCGATTCGCTGGCCGGACAACACAATGGCCGCGTGCGCCTGCTGCAAGGGCAGGCTTTTTCCGTCCTGTGTCAGGGCCGACAAAATTGGCTGGTCGTCAAACCGCAGCCGGCATAAAAACAGACTCGAAGCCGCCAGTTTCACTATTTGCGAAAGCGACAGATTGCCCAGCAAATCTGCCACTTCCCGGCTCAGACCCAGCCGAAACATGGCGGTGGCAACGTCTTCTCGCACCAGGCGTTGCGCCAGCAGCAAATAGGTCAGGTTCAAATCACCAATTTCATTAGTATTAGCAGTTTCAGCCATATATATGTTCCTTTTCTTTGACTAAACGACAAGTTCAATTCAATTCAATTCATAACCTAATAAATCGAAGAACAGTCCAGAATTTCCAAACTGTACGATTTTTAATCGCAAGAAAATCCGTAACTTTGCTTTTGTCAGATTCTAGATACTTTTACATGTCTGTCACATTTTAATTTACATTGTTTCAAATCCGCATCGTTTTCATCAATTCATGGAAAAACCATGAAAAAGCCATGAATCGGGATTAGATGGAAGTGCCAGGTTCGAGCCGGTACAGCCAGGCCAGCACTTCGGCGACGACCAGGTAGAGCTGCGGCGGAATTTCGTCGTCCAGGCTGACCTGCATCAGCAACTTGACCAGTTCCGGCGATTCATGCACGTACAGGCCGCTGTCGCGCGCGCGCTGGACGATGGAATCGGCCACGGCGCCATAGCCTTTGGCCACCACCAGCGGCGCCCGGTTCTTGTTGGCATAGGAAAGCGCGATGGCGCTGGGCCGGTCGGCCATGCCGGGGCCGGCCGGATCGTCACCGGCAGGGCTAGGTGCCATCGTCGGCTCTCGGCGTGTTCGCGTCGGCAAGAGCCGCAAGCGAGCCGATGTGAAGGCTTGTCAGTTCAAGTCCCAGCGCACTCAGGCGTGCGGGCAGTTCAGCACGGGCGTCATGAAGCCGGCCCTGGGTGCCGTCTTCGCTGGCAGCCAGGCGAACCTGCAAGGCATTGCCGGTCAGGCTGATGCGCACTTCAATGTCTTTGAGCGTCGGAAGCGTCAAGGCCAGCCGCGTGCTCCAGCTTTGCGGCACGGCCTCGTCCCCCGTGGCGGCCTGGCGTTCGTCCTCATGGATTTCCCACTCCATGGGTACGGCGGGCCAGGCTTCGCCGCTCCACCGAAATACCGGTTGCGCCAACAGTTCGAGTTGCTGGCGCACCAGGGCCACCGCATCCTGGTGAATGCCCGCCAGCGCAGGCGCGTTGCTGCGTGCCGCATGCGTCGCATTTTCTTCGTAACTTTTCGCCGCAGCCTTGGGTGTACCGTCCTCTTGCATGGACGTGTAGGCATTCTTGTGTGCCTGGCCCGCGTCAAGGCCTGGGGCATGCCGGCCTGAATCCGGGTCGACAGCCGGCAGGACTGCTGCGACACCGGGCTTGCTGCTGCCGCGCTGTTCCGCCTCGTCTGCCTGCAGCGTGACAGGCTGGGTGGCGTGGCTGTTTGCCAGGCCCATGGCCCGTTCGCCATCCCGTCCAGAAGCCTTTGGCAAGCCCGGCTGGACCGGCGCCCCCTTGAGGCTTTCCTCAAGGCGGGCTTGCGGTTCCTGCGCCAGTTCGGCCAGCGAGCGCGTGCCGGCAGCGAACTGCGCCAGGTGCGACTCGTAGAACAGGCCGGAATGGCTGACGGTGCGGGCCAGCGTTTCGGCAATCACCGCAGATGGCGGCAGTTGCGCCGACGCCAGCAGCGGGCGGCTGCCGATGACCCGGGTCAATGCGCCCGTCTGGTCATCCAGGATGGCGCTGACCGCACGTGCCGCCGCGCTCAAGGTCACCGCCTGGTCGGGCCGTGCGGCCAAGTCGCCATGGCCGCGCAAGCCGTTTTTGAGCGGACCCACGCCCAATTCCTGCTCCACGGCCGCGCGCGAGGGCAGGCGGACGTCGTTGATCACTTCCTCGACCTGGGTGACCGGTCCCGGACCGGCCACCTGCACTTCGGGCTTGAGCGGCACCAGGTCCACCCGCTGGGCTAGCCGGGTGGCCAGCAGCGTGTCAACCAGAGGCGTCAGGCCACTCATCGGGTTTCCATTTCAATACAAGATCGGGCACGAAACCGCAGACAGGACCTTGCCGGACACGGCAACGGCCACGTCCAGGCCAGGACACGCCGGGTGAAAATGAAATCACATGCGTATGTCGGAATGCTGGCCGTAGGCTTTATGAAGGCTTTCCTGCTGCTCAAGATTCCGCATCATTTCACCCAAATGGCGCAGTTGCGGCATGACCAGGCTGGAGATTTCGTCCTGGTGCGTGGCAATGCGGCTGAGCAGCAGGTATTTGCGCCCAATCTGCTCTTCATGCAGCGACTCCAGCGGCTCGATTTCCCTCAGCCGGTCCACCATGCCGCTGTACATCGCTTCATGCGCTGGCAACTCGCCCCACTGGCAGGTGCGCGCCAGCGACAGCATCTGTTCGGCCAATGTGGCAATTTGCTCGTAGCAATGCATCACTTCACTTTGAGAACTCATGGATCAGGCTCCTGCAGAAAAACGTGGGGCGGCATGGTCATTCGACGCTTCAGGCATCGAATGCAATTTTTGCGGATCGATCTCGCGCCAGGCCGAACCGATGTTTTCCAGCAGCCGTTCCGCCTCATCCAGCAGCGCCGGGTCGTTGCGCAGGTTGGCCTGCATCAGGCGCTGGCAGATGTAGTCGTACAGCGCGGACAGGTTGGCGACCAGCTCGGCCCCCGCCTGGCCGCCCGCTTCCGCATCCAGGCTGGCCTTCAGCCCGTTGTCGATGATGTTGATGGCCTTGGAAATCGCCTTGCCCTTGGCGGCAATTTCCTTGTGCGCCATGTGATGGCGGGCCATGGCAATGGCCGTCTTGGCGCCATCGAACAGCAGCGTGATCAGCTGGTGCGGCGACGCGCTCATGACCCCCGACTGAAGGCCGACCTGGGCATAACTCCGGGCGCCGGCGCTGGGCGCTGCTGTGCGTGTGTACATGGAATTGGCCTTATTTTTTGTTGCTGTTGTTCAGCGCTTCAAACTGCGCCGTCAGGTAGGAACTGGTCTGGTTCATCTGGCTCATCATCACGTCAAGCGCCGTGAACTGCGCCTTGTAGCGCGCCACGGTGGATTCCACCCGGGCAGATGTGGCCGTGTACTGCTTCGCCAGCATGTCCAGCGTCGTATTGATGCCCTTGGTGGCCGCTGTCAACACACCGCCCGTGGTGTCGGTGTAGCCAGTAATCAGCGCCGCCATCTTGGTGCCGTAACCGCTGGCTGCACCCGCAAACAGGTTGGCCACACCGCTCATCTTGCTGTCAAGTGCAGCCTTCAGCTTGGTCGAATCCAATGCCAGGGTGCCGTCTTTTTGAAACGACACGCCAATCTGCGACAGCATCGTCAGGCCGCTGCCGTCGTCGTCTTGCGCGGAAGTCAGCGCCGAACGGATGCCCACCTGGATATTGCGCAAGGTCGAGTCGCCCAGCAAAACGGCGCCTGACTTGCTGGTGGCGTCAAAAGCGGTCAATTTCTTGGCGACGCTCTGAAGGCTGTTGAAAGCATTCACAAAGGTGGCGATCGCATTTCCTGCGCTGTCGATATCTTTTTGCACTTTCAAGCTGCTGGTCCCGACCTTGGCCACGGTCATGGTGACGTCCTGAACCGCTCCCTCGACGCTGTTGGTGGCGCTGGTGATGGCAATGCCGTTCACCGTCAATCGGGTGTTTTGTGCGGTAACGGTTTGCTGCAGTTGCTGAACCGTATTTTTTGCGGCGGTGGTTTGCGTCAGGTTCTGTGTGCCAGCCGGGTTATTGGACAGCAAGCTCGACACATCCGGGTCGCCATCGACAACAATGCGCATGCTCGATGTTTCGCCCGTCTGGTTTGACGTCAACACCAACCGGTTCGCCGTACCGCTCCCATCATCAACGATCGATGCCGTCACGCCCATGTCGCCGCCATTGATCGCATCACGAATGCCTTGGAGCGAGTTGTTGCTGGAATCGATAGTGATTGTTTTGGCAAGACGTGTGCCATCAGCGGTAAAACTCGCCCCCGAATACTTGCCGGTCGCGGGGTCCAGCGTGCCGCCGGAAATGGTGCCGAAATCCAGCGTGACCGTGGCCGGCTCACCCAACCCTATCGCCGTTGTGGTATCAGCCACACCGGCTGCCTTGAGCGACTGCGCTTGTGCCGGTGTCGCTGGATTGGCGGGGTCATTCGTCAGCAAGGCCGACAAACCACGGCTACCCAAAGCCTCACCAGAAACCGTGACCTTCATGCTTGATGTTTCGCCAGTCAGCCTGGAGGTCAGTACGAGTCGGTTCGGCGTGGCGCTGCCGTCGTTGACGATGGAGGCCGTAACCCCAAGGTCGGCACTCTTGGCATTGATCGCCTTGGCAATGTCCGCCAGTGAACTGGCGGCAGGATCAATCACGACCGACGCCGCAGGGCGCGTGGCATCCGTGGTGAAGGCTGCGCCCGTGTATTTTCCGGTGGCGGGATCCAGCGAGCCGCCGGAAATGGTGCCGAACTCAATGGTCACCGTACCGCCGCCGATCGCGGTAGTGGTACTGGCCACGCCAGCGACTGCCAGGGATTGCGCTTGCGACAATTGCGTCACATTGATCGCATAGTTACCGCTTGATGCTGTTGAGAGGGCCTTTGCGGTCACGACATCGGTGGCCGTCGAGTTGGCAGTGACACCTTGGAACAAGGCTGGTTTTGCCAGCGCCGCCGCGGCGGTTTGCAACGTACTTAACGCACTGTTGAGTTGGCCATATGCCGAAAGCTTGGAGGTATAACTCGTTTGCCGGGTTTGAATTGCCGCCAGTGGCACTTGCTCGGCGCTCTTCAAGCCAGCCAGCAAGTTGTTCAAATCAAGGCCTGAGCCAATGCCAAGAGAAGAAACTGCAGCCATGGTAAATCCTGTTGTTTCTGTTCTGGAAAATCACACCGACTGAGAAAACAACAGCCCTTTCAGGTTGTCCATCGCCTTGGACATCTTCACCACGTCCTCGGTCGGAATCTGGCGGATCAGCTTGCCGGTGTCCTGGTCAACCACCTTGACAATCAGTTCCTTGTAATCGGGGTCGATCTGGAACTGCACGCTAATGGAAAAGCCGGTCAGCACCTTGTTGATGTCTTCCAGCGATTGCTGCACCTGCTTGATATTAGGTTGATCCGCCCCGCCTGCCCCGGCGCGCACAACAGCGTTCCCAAGGATTTCGGACATATCACCTGGCGTGCTGGCGGCCCGCGCAGTGTGCGCTGTGTGCTGGCTGTTCTGCAAGCTATCGAACGCACGAAACGAACCCATTGAAACCGACATCTTTATTCCCCTGTCAAAAACGCTAGCCACTCACGCCTGAAAAATTCACCAGGCGGGACCGGGCAGCGCAATCGGACTATCTTCACCCGATTGCATGACCTTTTTGTTTGCAAGCGGCGACCCGCAGGCCACCGCTTTGCGATTGTCGGATTAGCGCAACAGCGACATCACGCCCTCGGTCGACGAGTTAGCTTTGGCCAGCACCGACGTACCCGCTTGTTGCAGGATCTGCGCGCGCGTCATGTTGGACACTTCGGTGGCGTAGTCTGCATCTTCAATGCGTGAGCGTGAAGACGTCAGGTTGGTGATGGTGGTGCCGAGGTTGGAAATCACCGAGTCAAAACGGTTTTGCACCGCACCCAGCGCGCCGCGCAGTTTGTCCACCGTGGACAACGCCTTGTCCAGCACACCCAGCGGGTCGGTCGTAGACGCCGAGACAGTCTTGTCTGCCAAGGTAAATGCCTTGGCCGCATTCTGGTAGATTTTTCCGCCTGCATCGTCCGTGACGTTGCCATTGGTCTGGGCGATGTAGGTGGTCGTCACAGAGGTTTGTAATTGATTGGTGAGTTCACCCGTGTTACCGGCAGAGCCGTCGGCTCGAATATTCAGCGCACCAGCCATTTGAACCGTCGTAACGCCAGAGGCAGTCGCAACAGTAACACCGGTGGAAACACCAGCAGTAGCAGGATTATTAGTGACGTTTACACCAACATTGAACGTCAAACTATTGGCAGCATCCGCAGCTTCGGCATTCAACAGTGCAGTCGAGCTGATCTTGGCGCCCACCACGTCAATACCGTTAGCAGTTACACCGGCGTTACCTGTCAGGGTCGAGGAATCAGCCAGGGTGATTACGGCGCTGGCGATGTCAACGCTCTTGATTAGGCCGGCGCCGGCAGCAGCATCGGTCGTCAGGGTTGTCAAGCCATCAGCAGCTGTGATTGTGGTCGTGCCGGTGTCGCTGTCCATCAGCGCCGTCAAATTGGCAACCGTGGCTTTCGCATAGGTGGCAGACCCGCCAGCAGTCGTTTCGGTCAGGTTGCCTGTGCCGTCAATGAACATCGCCTTGCCGGCAGCACTGGTGATGTCACCGGCACTGGTAATCAACACATCCGTTGAAGCGCTGCCGATCTTGATCTTTGCCGACACAGCAGCAGCGCCCGGACCCGGAGTCAGCGCAGTGGCAACCTTGGCAGCAGTGACATCGGCAGCGTCGTATGTGAAATTTTTCGCAGTGCTGTCATACGCGTATCCGGCCGTTGCTGGAGTGGCGTAGGCATTGCCCGCACCCGCAAAAGTAGCCACAGCGGCGTTTGCCATCTTGGACAATACGTCTGCAGCAGAAGATGCGGTGTTATCAGTCAAGGCGGTCTTTGACCAGTTGAATGACCCATTCGTGTTGGCCGTGTTCGACTTGTTGAAACCGGCCAATTGCAGGCTATCTGCGGTAGCGGCATCATTGGCAATACTGCCTTTGCCGTCCACGTTGAAGCTGCTCAAGCCCAAAGCGCTCAAGTCCATTTTTTTCAAATCGATATTAATGACTTCCTTGTCATTCGCGCCGACCTGAATGCTCAGGGACTGGTCTTTATTCAGCACCTTGGTGCCGTTAAAGTCAGTTTGCTCCGAAGTACGTGTGATTTCTTCCAGACGTTGTTTGATTTCAGCCTGAATTGAGGTCTTGTCGGCCTCCGAGTTGGTGGCATTTTGGGACTGCACGGCCAGTTCACGGATGCGTTGCAAGTTGGTGTTGATTTCGCCCAGTGCGCCTTCGGTGGTTTGCGCCATCGAAATGCCGTCATTGGCATTGCGCGAGGCCTGCGTCAGGCCCTTGATGTTGGCGGTGAAGCGGTTGGCAATGGCCTGGCCGGCGGCGTCGTCCTTGGCGCTATTGATGCGCATGCCGGACGACAGGCGCTGGATCGCGGTGTTCAGCGAAGCCTGCGATTTGGTCAGGTTGTTCTGCGTGAGCAGTGACAGCGTATTGGTGTTGATGATTGAAGACATGAAGGCTCCTGAATACAAAGGTTATGGACTCCGGCTAACTTGCCGTCACGCTGGCCTTGCCTGCTAGAGCAGGTTGCAAGCCACCGTTATTCAAGTTATCGGCCAGTGCCAGGAAAACCTTTAGGGGTGAAAACAACTATTTTTGATTCTTTCCACAATCGGCCCGCTGGCTTGGTTTCGCAGGGCGGCGGGAAAGACCAGGCGCGGCTTCAGACCATTTCTCAAGCCGGTCAGCATAGCAAGCGCTGCGCTGACCAGATGCACGCAACTGATGGCAAAAAGGGTGGCTTTTCTGGGGGTGCGGCTTGTCGGTCGAAGTTTGCGCCAATCCGATTTGCGAACCAAATCTGCTTCTAGCGCCTAGACGGCGGGCGCTGGTAGCTATTTATTTAGTAGCAATACCGGGCGGCTAAAAAGAGCCGATGACTTCATGGTCGCGGCGCCAAGACCGGAATGACTTTTCTGCCATGGCGGCGATAGAGGTGGAAATCGCTGTCGAGCGTTAACACCCGGCACGGCTCATACAGTTCCGACATGCGAGTCAGACAGGCATCGGCCAATGATGCCGGAACGTTGTCGTAACGCTCGAACAGGGCGCGTACCGCAGACACTTGATCGGCCAATGACATGGCCACTTTCACGACATCTCGCTCAATGAGGGCGAGCGCCTTGCCTGGATCGAAGCCCGAGCGCGCCAGCAGGAAACAGGTTTCGGCAACGACCGCTTCACACGTCAGAAAAGGTCCTGCATGTTGTGCAAACTGGGCCTTTGCCCACTCGTGATGGGCATCATCCCGGCAATGCAGGGCGACCCAAGGGCCTGTATCCAGAATCAGGTGGCTGCTCACACGCGGCCAAAGTCGTCGAGGTGCCGGGGATTTGAGGACAAATCCGGTGGGCCGCCGCCAAAGCAGCCCACCAGATCACCGGCCTGCTCCAGCGCCGACAGGGTGGGCGCAGCCGCATTGCGCTGGTTCACATAAGCCACCAGGGCGCGACGCACCAGTTCTGACTTGCTGAGATGCTCGCGCTGACTGGCCCGCACAATGTCTTGCTCCAGCTGTGGCGGAATCTTGACGGTCAAGGTGTTCATGTTTTGATAATACCGTGCGGCAAAGCGTAATACTGTCGGTATTTCAATTCACCGCCAAGGTTGCTTCCATCGAGTTGACTGGCCCTGCGAACGATGGCGGAAGCTTATGAAAGACTGGGCGCGGTGGCGGCCCAGGCCGGCATCAGCGACAAGCTGCTGGGGGTTGAATGCGTCGGCCGGAAGGATACGGGGATGTCGGCCTGCGACCCTTTGGGCTGACCCGACCTGCGAAGAGGCGCTGTCTTCGCAGGTCGGCTTGGCTTAGCGTAAGCCGACCTCTGCGACAATCAAAAATCACATTGTCCGTGTTATTCCGAAAACGTTACTTTTTGAACCACGCCAACAAGGAACACCCATGGCAGCACTCACATTCGACGCATTCGCTTATGCGCACCAGCTGCGGGACGAGGGCTTCACTGAGCGACAGGCTGAGGTCTTGGCCAAAAAAACAAGCGAAATTCTCCAGATCGCCATTGAGTCGGCCAAGGAGGAAATACATTCCGACGAACTGGCAACGAAACGTGATCTAAGAGAACTCGATGCGGCGCTCAAGCGGGACCTGAAAGAGTTGGAATTGACGTTCAAGCGCGATCTGAAAGAGGTTGAGCTGCTGATTGAAAAATCAAAAAACTCAACCTTGCTTTGGATGTTCACCATGCTGACAGGCTTTGCCGGGGCAATCATCGCCATCATGGCGAAAGGTTTTCACTGGTTTTGACATCGTCACATCGTCACCGGCCACTGAGGTAAATAGGCAAGGAGGCGTGGTTCAAAACCGTGTAAAACTTTTCGTGTGGCCATCGATTTAGCCATGGGCAAAGCGTTCAAAAGTCACATGGTCAGTGTTAGCTAAAAGCGGCGCTTTTTGAACCACGCAATCTCTGCGGCCAGCCACTCGGTAGAGGTGGCGGCTTGGCGGCCTTCTTCGTCGGTCATTGGGCCGCCCAAGGGTTGAGAAGCGACACACCGGACGATTGAAAATCGGCCACGTTCCGCGTGACGACAGTCATGCCATGAACGAGCGCGGTGGCTGCAATCAGGCTGTCCATGACAGGGCGTGGGTCTGGCACGTGAAGCGCCGCGCTGCGCTTTGCAACGGCCGTATCCACCGGCAGGATGCGGCCGGCGAAGGCAGGCAAGACATGGCGCTCGAACCAAGCCCGGAAAATAGCGCCTTGTGGCGGGTCGCGGCGCTCGGCCAGCAACACGCCCATTTCCAGTTCCTGCACGGTGATGGCCGACAAATACAGGTCTGTGGAATCCACGCTGTCGGCCCACTGCGCCACGTTGTTGTCAGCTCGGCCAAGGCAAATTTTTCGCAGCTCAGACACCACGTTGGTATCAAGAATGAACATCAGGAAAAATCCGCAGGTCGTGCAAGATCACGCAAGCGCGGAATCTCAAAATCAACCTCGCTGCCCGGCATTGCCAGCAAGTCGGCGATCTTCTGCCGGCTTGCGGTGAGACGCCGATAAAGCTCCATGCTCATCAGGACATGGGCAGGCCGGCCCCGGTCTGTGATGAACACCGGCCCATGGTTTGCGGCCCGTTTTGCCTCGCTCGCGGCCTGGTTGAACTCGCGGCTTGATAAAGTGGTGATCGTCATGGCGACACCTCGTAGGAATGAGTGAATGATGTAGTCACGTTACTACACCTGCAGGACAAAGGCAAGTGTTTTAGACGGTGCAAACGGCAGCGTTGTGGCGCACAGGTGCTGAAAACGGGCTTGATGTCGCACTCACGGTAGCCAGTCCAATCGCCGCTCAAGTCATGATCAAGCCGACATGTTCATGACTTCCTGGTAAGCGGCCACCACCTTGTTTCGCACCTGCAAACCAGTCTGGAACGCGATGCCGGCTTTTTGCAGGTCCACCATCACGTCGTTCAGCGCCACGCCGGGCTTGCCCATTTCAAAGGCCTCGGCCTGGCCGGAGGCATGCGCCTGCGCGCCGCTGATGCGCGCCAGCGACTTTTGCAACTCGCCGGCAAAGCCGCCGGCCGCCGCTTCGCCGCCGGACGCCGGCGCGGCGCCCATCGACGGGGCCAGGGCGCGCATTTGCTGCAGGACGGATTCAATGGACGAAATGGACATGGTGTGTGGGGCGGGCTGCAAACGAGCCCATGGCTGAGGATGGCCTGAAGCGTACCAGCGCCCCCTGCGGCCGCATCGTGCCAAAAGATGGCAAAAGCCCCGGCTATTCAGCCGATCAAGCGCGGGCCGGCACTCTGACAATTGTCCGACAAAGCCGGGGTGCCCTGGCCGCAATGCACGGGCCAGCCCCTTTACCTCTCCTCACCACACGTTGTATGCCACCCCTCGCCCTGCCGCACTGCCTGTCCTGCCTGCCCGTCCTGCGCGCTGTTGACCTGCGCCGCGCGGCGCTGGACCGGTAACGCATGAGCACCCTTGCCGCCGGAACTGGCGCGCAGGCAGCGCCTGGCGCCCTGCCTTTTTTGCAGCAGCTGCGCGCCAACCCGCGCCTGCCGCTGATCATTGGCGCGTCATTTGCCGTGGCAGTCATGGCCGCATTGTGGATGTGGAGCCGCCAGCCCGACTACGGCGTGCTGTACAGCAACCTGTCGGACCGCGATGGCGGCGCCATCATCGCCTCGCTGCAGAAAATGAACGTTCCGTACAAGTTCGCCGAAGGCGGCGGCGCCCTGCTGGTGGAAAAGGGCAAGGTGGCCGAAGCGCGCCTGCGCCTGGCTGCCGAAGGCCTGCCCAAGGGCGGCACGGTCGGCTTCGAGCTGATGGACAACCAGAAATTCGGCACCAGCCAGTTTGCCGAGCAGATCAACTACCAGCGGGCGCTCGAAGGTGAGCTGGCGCGCTCGATCAACTCCATCTCGGCGGTCGAGTCGGCCCGAGTCCACCTGGCGCTGCCCAAGCCGTCGCTGTTCGTGCGCGACCAGAAAAAACCCAGCGCGTCGGTGGTGCTGTCGCTGCACCGGGGGCGCAGCATCGACGAGGGCCAGGTCAGCGCCATCGTCCACCTGATTTCCAGCAGCGTGCCCGAGCTGTCGGACAAGAGCATCACGGTGGTGGACCAGGCGGGCAACCTGCTGTCGGCGGCCAATTCGGGCACGCGCGGCCTGGACGTGAGCCAGCTGAAATACGCGCAGGAAATCGAGCAGGGCTATATCCGGCGCATCGAGGCCATCCTGCAGCCGCTCATGGGAACGGCCAACGTGCATGCGCAGGTGGCGGCGGAGATCGATTTTTCGGTGGTCGAGAACACCGATGAAAAATACCGCCCCAACCAGACGCCGGGCAGCGCGGCGATTCGCAGCCAGCAGTCGAGCGATTCCATCCAGACCGGCAGCAACCCGGCCGGCGGCGTTCCAGGCGCGCTGAGCAACCAGCCGCCGGTGAATCCGGTGGCGCCCATCGCCCTGCCGGCGGCCAGCGCGGGCGGCGTGGCGCAGCCGGCGCCTGCCCCGCCGGGCAGCACGCGCAAGGACGGCACCATCAACTACGAGCTGGACCGCTCTATCCGCCATGTGCAGCAAGGCGCTGGCGGCATCAAGCGGCTGTCGGTGGCGGTGGTGGTCAACTACCGGGGCAGCACCGATGCGCAGGGCAAGCGCGTGGCCAAGGCCTTGACGGCCAGCGAACTGGAGCAGGTCAACAACCTGGTCAAGGAAGCCATGGGCTTCAGTGCCGACCGGGGCGACTCGCTGAACGTGGTCAACAGCGCGTTTGCCTCCGACACCGTCGAAGCGGTTGAACTGCCGCTGTGGAAGCAGCCCGCAAACATCGAGCTGGCCAAGACCGGCGGACAGTACCTGCTGGTGGCGCTGCTGGCGCTGTTTGCATGGTTTGCCGTGCTTCGGCCCTTGCTGCGCAAGCACCTGCACCCGCCGGCCCCGCCGCAGGCAGAACAAGACGAAGAAACGCTGCCAACCCCCGGCACCGTGGAACAGCCGCCGTCGCAGGCGCAGACTGCGGCAAGCCGCCAGGCCGAAGCCCGGGAACGGCGCGAGCAGCGCAATGCCGACAACATTCAGTACGCGCACGAGACCTCGGCAAAGAACCCGCAGGTCGTGGCCATGCTGATCAAGCAATGGATGGCGGAAAAAGATGACTAAACACCTGAGAAAAAGCGCCATCTTGCTGATGTCGCTGGGCGAGGAAGGCGCCGGCAGCGTGCTGCAACACATGTCGCCGTCTGAAATCCATCTTCTGGGCGAGGCCATGGGCAAGCTGACGCAGGTCAAGCGCGAGGAAGCCAATGCCATCCTGGAAGAGTTCCGGGTCGAAACCGAGCAGTACTCGGCGATTCACATCAACTCCGGCAGCTACCTGAAAACGGTGCTGAACAAGGCGCTGGGCAACAACCGCGCGGCGACCCTGCTCGACAGCATCTTCGAGCCGAGCGAGACAGCCACGGGCATCGACCGGCTGAACCACCTGGAAGCCAGCGAGGTGGTCGAGCTGATCCATGACGAGCATCCGCAGATCATTGCCACGCTGCTGGTTCACATGGACCGCGACAAGGCCGCCGCGGTGCTGGAAAAACTGCCCGAGCGGGTGCGCGACGATGCGGTCATGCGCATCGCCACCTTTGGCGGCGTGCAGCCGGCAGCGCTCAAGGAACTGACCGATGTGCTGAACACCATGCTGTCAGGGGAAGGCACCAAGCGCAGCCGCCTGGGCGGCGTGCGGGCGGCGGCGGAAATCGTCAACCTGATCAACAGCACGCAGGAAGAAAGCGTGATCAAGCACCTTCGCGCGCAGGACGAGCTGCTGGCGCAGAAGATCATCGACGAGATGTTCCTGTTCGAAAAGCTGCTGCTGATCGAGGACCGCGGCATCCAGTTGCTGCTCAAGGAAATCGAGTCGGAGTCGCTGATCATCGCGCTCAAGGGCTCGCCGCAGGAAATGCGCGACAAGTTCTTGAAAAACATGTCCACCCGGGCGGCGGACATGCTGCGCGAAGACATCGAAATGCGCGGCCCGGTGCGGGTTTCGCAGGTCGAGGCAGAACAAAAGAGCATCCTGCAGGTCGTGCGCCGCCTGGCCGATTCGGGCGAGCTGGTGCTGGGCGGCCAGGGCAACGACGCGTATGTCTAGCCAACCCGGTCTTCACCGGTTCAATGCCGGCAAATTCCTGCCACAAGCATCGGCTGCACTGCAGCCGCCCGCCACCAAGGCAGCGCAAACCGCCTGGGAACGCTGGGAAATGGCCTCGTTTGCGAAAAGTTCCGATGCCTCCGCCGGCGACCTGACGACACCGCCGCCGGAGCCGGCGCCGCTCGTGCCTGTCACGCAGATCGACGAGGCCGAACTGGCCGAGTTGCGGCTTCAGGCCCACAAGGCTGGCGAAGCCGAAGGCCGCGAGCAAGGCCATGCACGCGGACTGGCCGAAGGCCATGCCGCCGGACTGGCAGCCGTCCAGGCACAGGCCGCGCAATTGCTGGCCCTGGCGCAGGCCTTGCCCGCCGCCCTGCAGCTGGCCCAGAACAGCGTCGCCGATGACCTGCTGGCGCTGGCGCTCGACATTGCCCGGCAGGTGCTGGGCCAGGCGCTGGCCGCCGAGCCGCAGGCCATCCTGGCCGTGGTGCATGAGCTGCTGCAGGCCGAACCCAGCCTGTCCGGCGCACCGCAACTGCTGCTGCACCCCGACGATGCGGTGATGGTGAAGGAATTGCTGGCCGACGACCTGAAAGCCGCCGGCTGGCGCGTTCGGACCGATGCGCAGATCGCACGCGGCGGCTGCCGGGTCATGGCCCACAGCGGCGAGCGCGACGCAACAGTTCAAGCGCGCTGGGAGCGGGTCAGCGCCGCGCTGGTGCGCCACCCTGCCCCTGAAAACCTGGCGGCGCCCGAAAGCGCCGAACCGGCATGACGGAACAACCCGTGAGCGCCGACGCCAATCCGCACCTGTCTGCCTGGCAGTCGGCGCTGGGCGAGGCGCGGGTGGCGGTCGGCCTGACGGTGCCGGTTCGCACCTACGGCCGGCTGACGCGCGCGGTGGGCCTGGTGCTTGAAGCGGTGGGCTTGCGCCTGCCGGTGGGCAGCGACTGCCTGATCGAGCTGCCGCCCGGCTACCCGGACAAGACTGCCGAAGCCGAGGTGGTCGGCTTTGCCGGCGACCGCATTTTGCTGATGCCGCTCAGCGTGGTTGACGGCCTGCTGCCGGGCGCGCGTGTTTATGCGCCGGAGTCGCCAGGCGGCGGCGCCGGTCCGCGCACCAAGCGCCTGCCGGTGGGCGACGGCATGCTGGGCCGCGTGGTCGATGCTTCCGGCCGGCCGCTCGATGGCCTGGGCCCGCTCGATGTGGACCAGGAAGTGCCGCTGTCGAGGGCGCCGGTCAATCCGCTGACGCGCGCGCCGATCAAGGACGTGCTGGACGTCGGCGTGCGCGCCATCAACGCCATGCTGACCGTGGGACGTGGCCAGCGCATGGGCCTGTTTGCCGGCTCGGGCGTGGGCAAAAGCGTGCTGCTCGGCATGATGGCGCGCTACACCAGCGCCGACGTGATCGTCGTCGGCCTGATTGGCGAGCGTGGCCGAGAAGTGAAGGACTTCATCGACAACACATTGGGCAAGGAAGGCATGGCCCGGGCCGTGCTGGTGGCGGCGCCGGCCGACACCTCGCCGCTGCTGCGGCTGCAGGGCGCTGCCTATGCGACGTGCCTGGCCGAGTATTTCCGGGACCGGGGCAAAAGCGTGCTGCTGATCATGGATTCGCTCACCCGCTATGCCATGGCCCAGCGCGAGATTGCGCTGGCGGTCGGCGAGCCGCCGGCCACCAAAGGCTACCCGCCGTCGGTGTTTGCCAAGCTGCCGGCGCTGGTCGAGCGCGCCGGCAACGGCGAGATCAATGCCGAGGGCCAGGGCGGCTCGATCACCGCGTTCTACACCGTGCTGACCGAAGGCGACGACCAGCAAGACCCGATTGCCGACTCGGCCCGGGCCATTTTGGACGGCCATGTGGTGCTGTCGCGCAGCCTGGCCGAATCGGGCCACTACCCGGCGATCGACATCGAGGCGTCGATCAGCCGGGCCATGACGGCGCTGATCGAGCCGTCGCAGTTTGAATCGGTGCGCAGTGTCAAGCAGATGCTGTCGCGCTACCAGCGCAACCGCGACCTGATCAGCGTGGGCGCCTACGCGCCCGGCCACGACGCGCAACTGGACAAGGCGATTGCGCTGTACCCAAAGATCGAAGCCTTTTTGCAGCAGACGATGGACGAGCGTGCCGACTACGCCGCGTCCGTCAGCCAGCTGCATGGGATTTTCAATGCCCGCTAGCCCTTTTCAACCCCTGCCCAAGGCACACCATGTCTGAAAAACTGCCGCTTGCCACGCTCATCGAGCTGGCCCAGACCAAGACCGACGACGCCACGCGCCGGCTGGGCCAGTTGCAAAACGCCCAGACCAGTGCCAGTGCCAAGCTGGAGATGCTGGTGCAGTACCGGCAGGAATACCTGGCGCAGTTCAACGGGCAGATGCAAGGCGGCCTGCCTGCGTCGCAGGTGCGCAACTTCCAGAACTTCATCGGCACGCTTGACAGCGCCATCGAGCAGCAGCGGGCGCTGACCCTGCAGGCTGACACCCGCCTGGGGCAGGGTCGCACCGACTGGCAAAGCAGCAAGCGCCGCTTGACTTCCTTCGGCACGCTGGCGGACCGGGTTCGCCAGTTCGAGCTCGGGGTGGCCAATAAAAAGGAACAGCGCGAAAGCGACGAGCGCTCTGCCCGACAGTTTTTCCTGCGTTCCACGGCATTGACCGACTGATTCCGTTTTTAAATCAATCCGAGATCAGGCGCGAAGCCGCCGACAGTGCTGAAGCACGGCAAGTCGAAGCAACGACATACCGGATTGGTTTGGAAATTGAATAAACCCCTTGGTTTACGGAGCCCGACATGCCTTTCATCCTTTCATCCCCAGCGGCCGCGCCGCCGCCAACAGTCAGTCCCGGCACCCGGGCGTCCGCACGCTCCGGCGACCAGGACGCCAGCCAGCCCGGAAGCTTTGGCGAAGCCATGGCCCGCTCACGCGAAGCCGGTCAGGAAAAGCCTGCTGAACCGGTTGTCAGGCCTGCTCCGGCCAAGACCGCACGCCGTCTGGCAGATGCTGAAAAAGCGCCTGCGCAAGACAGCGTCAACCCGATGGCAGTGCTGCTGACGGTTCCGCTGGAAAGCAGGCTTGCCACTGCCGCTACGGCCGTGCCAGGCGGTGCCGCAGCTGCTGGCCCGATCGAAAACCCTGAAATTCCTGCCGATGCCGGCCTGAACAACCTGCTGGCGGCAGCGCCAGCGGCGCCGGGCGGGCTTGCAGATGCATCCGGTATCGTGGGGGACACGAACGCCCAGGCGGCGATTTCTACGGGCCTGGGCGCCATCATCCCCAAATCCGCTGACCTGGCGCCGGCCCAGGTCCGGGCGACAGCAGCCCGCATCGGCATGCCCATGGCCGCAGACCCCCGCGCGGCGATGGCGCAGGCCAATGCAGCCAGCGCAGGCCTGTCGGACCCATCGTCCGGACCAGGCGACGATGGCGCCAACAGCACGGCCGCAGCCCTTGATGGACGGGCCGAACCCTTGCTGGAAGCAGCGGACACCATGTCTTTTGCTGGCACGGCCTCCCTGGCGCCGCCTGGAGTCGGTGCGCTGCAGCAGCCGGGCAGCCTGGCGGCGTCAAATACGCCAGCGCCCGTGGCATCGGCACTGCTGACGCCCGAGGTGGGCAGCAGCGAATGGGGCAAGGCGCTGGGCCAGCAGGTCATCCACCTGAGCGCGGCCGACCGCCAGGTGGCAGAACTCCAGCTCAATCCTCCCGGGCTTGGACCGTTGAAGGTCACGCTGAGCATGAGCGACCACCAGATGCAGGCGGCCTTCGTCTCGGCGCATGGGTCTGTTCGGGCTGCCGTGGAAGCGGCGTTGCCGCAACTGCGGGCGCTGCTGGCCGAAAGCGGCATCAGCCTGGGCCAGACCTCGGTCGGCGCCGAAAGCCAGTCGCAGACAGCGTTTGCCAACAGCCAGGGCGATTCCGGCGGCACTTCGCCACGCACCAGCCCCCGTGGCCGGGAAGCGGACAAGGCCGCGCTGCTTTTTTCCGGCCAGCCGGCTGCGTTGCAGCGCCGCCCCGGTCAGGGGCTGCGCATTGACACCTACGCCTGAGCCGGCCTGAAGGGAAGAATTGCCGGCACCGTGCAAAGGCCTGAGTTGAAGCGCTTTACCCCTTTTTATCAAGCCATGCAATCAAGCCCTTCTGGCCAACAATGGCCTTTACACCCAAGGCACACCCCTCATGGCTACCAGCAAAGAAGAAACCGCACCTCCCGGCAAAAGCAAACGGAAAATCCTTGTCTTCGGTCTGCTGGCGTTGGCACTGGCAGGCGCGGGAGGCGGCGGCTACTGGTTCATGAAGGGCAACGCCGCGCCGGCCCCTGCGCAAGTCAAGGTCGAAGCGCCGATCTTCTTTGCGCTGGAGCCCTTCACGGTCAATCTGCAGCCCGGCGGCAGAAACCGTTTTCTGCATGTCGCCGTGACACTGAAAATGGCCGATGCGAAATCGCAGGTGCAAATGACCCAGTACCTGCCTGAAGTGCGCAGCCGGGTGCTGAGCACACTGTCCAACCGCGAAGCCGAGTCGTTGGCGACGCCCGAGGACAAAGCCCGGCTGAGCGGCGAAATCATCCTGTCGCTGGGCAAGCCTTTTGGCCCGAACACGCCGCAGCAGAAAATATCCAGCGTGATGTTCACCACCTTCATGCTGCAGTAAAGCCGCCCGAATGAAATTTTTCCATGGCTTATGAACAGCAGCTGTCACAGGAGGAGGTCGATGCCTTGCTCCAGGGTGTCACGGGCGATACCGATACACCTGGTGCATCCGCTGCAGCCGAGGGCGTGGTTTCGGGCCCGCCGGCTTACCGTTTCGGCACCGACGAGCGCATTGTGCGCAGCCGGATGCACACGCTGGAAGTCATCAACGAGCGTTTTGCCAGGCACCTGCGCAGCGCACTGCTGACCTACATGCGCCGCAATGCCGATATTTCAGTCGGTGCGATACAGATCCAGAAGTACGGCGACTTCATCCGCAACCTGCCGGTTCCCGCCAACATCAACCTGATCCAGATGAAGCCGCTGCGCGGCACGGCGCTGTTCGTGTTTGACCCGAAGCTGGTGTTTCTGGTGGTGGACAACCTGTTCGGCAGCGATGGCCGCTACCACGTCCGCGTTGAGGGCCGGGACTTCACGCCGACCGAGCAGCGCATCATCAAGCGCCTGCTCAACCTGAGCCTGGAAAGCTACGGCAGCGCCTGGCAACCGGTCTATCCGCTCGACTTCGACTATGTGCGCTCCGAAATGCATGCCCGGCTGGCCAATATCGTCACGCCCAACGAGCTGGTCGTCAACACCACCTTTCACATCGAGTTCGGCCCGGTGGGCGGCTCGCTCAATGTCTGCATTCCGTATTCGATGATCGAGCCCATCAGAAGCATGCTGTCGAATCCGCTGCAGGACGAGATCGAGGTTGACAAGCGCTGGGTGAAGCAGCTGGCGCAGCAGGTGCAAAGCGCCGATGTCGAGCTTGAGGCCCAGTTCCTGACCGTGCAGTCGAGCATTGGCCAGTTGCTCAAGCTCAAAGTGGGCGATGTACTGCCGGTCGATATTCCGGAGTCGGTGCTGGCGCGAATCAATGGCGTGCCCGTCATGGAATGCAGCTATGGCATGTCCAATGGCCGCTATGCCCTCAGGGTCCAGAAAATGATCAAACACCAATACCTAGATTCAAGCAAGGGAAGCGAACATGAGTGACCTCGAAAACCCCGACCCGGTGGACGATGCGATGGATGACTGGGGAAGCGCCATGGCCGAACAGGCATCGGCGACTGCGCCCCAGGCGCCAGTCGCAGCGCCAGCCGTGCCGGCCGCCGGGCGGGTGTTCCAGCCGCTACAGGGCCATGCCGGACCGGACGCCGGCCAGGGCGACATCGACCGGGTGCTCGATGTGCCGGTGCAGCTGACGGCCGAACTGGGCCGGGCGCGCATCACCATCAAAAGCCTGCTCCAGCTCTCCCAGGGGTCGGTGGTCGAGCTTGACGGCCTGGCTGGCGAGCCGATGGACATCTTGATCAATGGCTACCTGATCGCCCAAGGCGAGGTGGTGGTGGTGAACGAGAAGTTTGGCATCCGCCTGACGGACATCATCACGCCGTCAGAGCGCATCCAGAAGCTGAGCCGATGAAAGCGCGGGTGCTTGTGCAGGCGGCGGCTGCGCTGCCGGCATTGTCCTGGCATGCTGCCCATGCGGTGCTGCCCACCGTCGCCAGCCCCGCTGCCGAGCCGGTCCGCTCGTTCGCGGCGGCCGGCCTGCTGCAGGCCGGCCTGGGCCTGGCCGTGGTCATCGGGCTGATCTTTGGGTTTGCCTGGATGGCCAGGCGCTTTGGCCTGCAGCCTTCGGGCAACGGCAAGCTGATCAAGGTGGTGTCCAGCGCCATGGTCGGCCAGCGTGAACGCGTGGTGGTGGTGGAGATTGGCGACGCATGGCTGGTGCTCGGCGTTGCCGGCGGCCAGGTTCGCGCGCTGCACACCATGCCGGCCGGCCAGCTGCCTGACGCGCCGGCGCCGTCCTTGGCTGCGTTCACCGGTACGGGCGCGTTCTCGCAAAAACTGATCGATTCAATGGCCAAACTGACCAAGTCCAGGGCAGGCTGAGGATGCTGGCCTGCCTGCGACTGCCGGTGGTGCGCCCGGCCCTGCTGCGCTTCATGCTTGCCGTGGCGGCCTGCTTGATGCTGCCGGGTCTGGCATCCGCCCAGGGCCTGCCCGGCATCACCAGCACGACCGGGCCGGGCGGCGTGCAGACCTGGTCGCTCAGCGTGCAAATGCTGGTGCTGATCACGTCGCTGTCGTTTTTGCCGGCGCTGCTGCTGTCGATGACCAGCTTCACCCGGATCCTGATTGTCCTGGGCCTGTTGCGCACCGCCATAGGAACGCAGTCGTCGCCACCCAACCAGGTCCTGGTCGGCCTGTCGCTGTTCCTGACATTTTTTGTGATGTCGCCGGTGTTCGACAAGGTGTACACCGACGCCTACAAGCCGTTCTCGGAAAATAGCCTGAGTGCCGAAAAGGCGCTGGAGCGCGGCGTCGAGCCGTTCAAGCAGTTCATGCTCAAGCAGACCCGGGAAGCCGACCTGGCACTGTTCGCCAAACTGGCCAAGATTGACAACATGCAGGGGCCTGAACAGGTTCCGCTGCGCATCCTGCTGCCGGCCTATGTGATCAGCGAGTTAAAGACCGCGTTCCAGATCGGCTTCACGATTTTCATTCCCTTCCTGATTATTGACCTGGTGGTGGCCAGCGTCTTGATGTCGATGGGCATGATGATGGTTCCGCCGGCCACCATTTCGCTGCCCTTCAAGCTGATGCTGTTCGTGCTGGTGGACGGCTGGCAGCTGCTGATCGGCGCGCTGGCGCAGAGCTTCTACCTGTGAGCTGTTTGTCTTTTTCCATGTTCACGTTTACAGCACAGGAATAAAGTGAAATGACCTCCGAATTCGTCATGAGCATGGGCTATGAGGCCATGAAGCTGGCCCTGCTGCTGTCCGCACCGCTGCTGCTGGTGGCGCTGGTGACAGGCCTGCTCATCAGCCTGTTTCAGGCCGCCACGCAGATCAATGAAGCGACGCTGTCCTTCATTCCCAAGCTGCTGGCGGTGTTTGCCACCGCCGTCATCGCCGGCCCCTGGATGCTTGGGCTGGTGCTGGACTACATGCGCACCTTGTTTTCCTCGATTCCGCAACTGGTGGGCTGATTGCCGCCGGTCTTTTCCGTCACTTCGGACCAGCTGAATGTCTGGCTGGTGGCATTTTTCTGGCCTTTCGTCCGAATGCTGTCGCTGATCGGCACGGCACCCCTGTTCAGCGAAAAGGCGGTGTCTCGAACGGTCAAGGTCACCCTGGCCGGCCTGATGGCGATGGCCATCGCGCCCACGCTGGGCCCGCTTCCGCAGGTGCCGCTGGTGTCGGCGGCCGGCCTGTGGATCGTGGTGCAGCAAATCCTGATCGGCGCGGCCATGGGCTTTTCCATGAAGCTGGTGTTTGCCATGGTGCAGGCCGCCGGCGAATACACCGGCCTGCAGATGGGCCTGTCGTTCGCGTCCTTCTTTGACCCGACCAGCGGCGGCAACACGATGGTGCTGGCGCGGTTCCTGAACGTCATGGCCATGCTGGTGTTCCTGGCGGTCGATGGCCACCTGGTGCTGATTGCCACGCTGGCCGAAAGCTTTCAGATCCTGCCGATTGCCGACGCGCCGCTGGCGGCCGCCGGCTGGTTCCTGCTGGCGTCGGCAGGCGGCCAGGTATTTCTGGGCGGCCTCATTCTGGCGCTGCCGCTGATTGCCACGCTGCTGACGCTGAACCTGGCCATGGGCATCCTGAACCGTGTGTCGCCCCAGTTCAGCATTTTTGCCGTGGGCTTTCCCATCACGCTGCTCGCAGGCATTGCCATGCTGCAGTTGCTGATGCAGTACTTCGCGCCCTTCCTGGAACCCCGGATTGCCGCCGGTTTCACGTCAATGCTGGAAGTTTTGCAAGGTTTAAGGCCTTAGCGCAAGTCTGGCCTGCATTAGCAGCTATTCTTTTAATAGCACGAGCAGGCCGGTACTTTTTAAAGATAGTTGAACAGGGAAAGCTGCTGGATCTTGACGAAGGTTTGCTGGCTGGCCTGCAAGCCGGTCTGACGCTGGTAGAACTCGGCAATGGCGCTGCTGTAATCCAGGTCCTGCAGGTCCGACAGATAGCTCTTGTCAAACAGGGTGCGGTTGTCCGCGACGACCGCCAGCACGTCGAGCTCCTGCAGGCGTGAGCCGACCGAGGCGCGCACCGTCAGCACGTTGTCGTGGGCGTTGGTCAGCTTGCGGTTCGCGGTGCTCAGGGCATTGAGCACCAGCGCCTGGTTTTCCGGGCCATCCACCGGTGTCCTGAGCGCATTGATCACATCACCAATGGCGGCAAACACGTCTGAACCAGCATTCCTCGCGGTGGCAACATTCACCTGGTCGCCTGCAGCGGGCGTGCCGCTGATGCTGATCTGCAGCCCGCCAAACGTGATGGCGCTGCCCGGTGTGAAAGGCGTGGCAGCCACCAGCGGGGTGGCCGAAGGCGGCACCGCGTCCACCCGGTAGCTTCCGGCGTCCGGAAAGCTGATGACGAAATCCTTGCCGTAATTCACATCGTTCGGGTTGACCACCGAGGTCGAGCTGAAAACGCCGCTGCCGGTGTTGGTCCTCGGCGCCGACGCCACGTAACCCGCGCCTGATTGCACCGACATAAAAATACTGCGCCCGTCGTCCGTTCCCGCCATCTGCCGCGACACATCGACCTGCACCTGGCGCTGGCCCTGGTCGCCGTTGTATTCGATGCTGCCGCCTGCCTGGCGTACAAAGGGGGCGCTGCTGCTCCTGAAACCGGCAAACAAGAACTGGCCGTTGCCGTCGTCGGTGTTGGCCAGTCCCTGCAACTGGTCCAGGTTGCTTTGCAGCGTGGTGGCAATGGTGGCGCGGTCGGCATCGGTCATCGTGCCGTTGCCAGCTTCAATCAGGCTGCTCTTGATGTTCTGCAGCAAGCTGGTGACACTTTGCAGGGCATTTTCTTCCAGCGACAAGGTCTGCACGGCATGGTCGCGGCTGGCCGAGTACTGCGCCGTGAGCGAGATCGACTGGGAAATGGCCAGCGCGCGGGTGGCGCCCAGCGGATCGTCCGAAGGCGCAAGGATCTTGGTTCCGGCGCCAAGCTGCTGCTGCACGCGCAGCAGGCTGCTCTGCTGCGAACCCATGCTGGTGCGGCTTTGCTCGTAAAAGGTCTGTGTGCTGATGCGCATGGGGGCTCCTGGGGGTGCGTTTAGCGGATGCCCAGCACGGCGTCGAACATGGTCGATGCGGTCTGGATCACCTTGGCATTGGCTTGGTACATCTGCTGGAACATCAGCAAATTGGCGGTTTCTTCATCCTGGTTGACCCCCGACACCGACTGCTGGGCGGTGCGGATCTGCAGTGTCAGGCTGGTTTGCGCAGTGTTCGATATCTGCAGCTGCCGTGCCTTGTTGCCCACCGTGCTGACCAGTTGCGCATAGGCATCGCTGAAGCTGGCGGTGCCGCCGGCCATGGTTTTCTTGTTTTGCAGCGCGCCCAGCAGCAAGGCATTGCTGCCATCCGACACGCCGCCGGTGTTTTTCCCGATGGTGAAGGAGTCGCCCTCGGCCGGGGTGCCGCTGATGCTGACCGTGATGCCGTCAAAGGCCAGGGTGGTCACGGGCGCGCCATTCACGGTTGTTGCGGTCACCACCGCATTCGCCGGCATGCCGGAAAAGGTGCTGGTGGCGCTGTCGTAGGTCAGGCTCACGCCCATCGTTGAAAGCTGCGTGGCCGAGCCCAGGTAGCCGGCGTCAACCTTGGGCGTGCCGATGGCAGCGCTGCCCTTGTTGTTAAAAGCGTTGCCGGTAACAAGGGGCGAAGCCGCCGCAACCTTGGCGGGGTCGACCAGGTTCACTGTCAGATCGCGCGCGCCGGTGCGGGTCGGCTGCACCAGGAAGGAGTCTGTGGCAACGCCGCCGGTGAAGTTCAGTGTCAAGCCGTCAAACGCACCCGTGGAATCAGCCGCCACCGTGGCGTTGTCTGACAGCCGCGTCACCTTAAAGGCCCCGGGCCCGGTGGCATCGACCCGGTAATCGCTGGTGGTCAGCTTGCCGATGTCGGCAAAGCTTGCCGTCAGGGCGCCGACCGGCGCGGCCTGGCTGTTGTTTGCATTGGAAACAACAGCCGGGCTGGCCTGCGAGAAAAAATTGCTTCCCATGTCGCCGTTGAGATCGACACCGAGTTTTTGCTGGGCATTGAAAGAGTCCGACAGCGAAATGGCCATGCGGCCCAGCGCGTTCTGCGCATTGGACAGCGTTTCATCCCGGAACCGCAGCAAGCCGCTCAGCGTGCCACCGGTGACCATGCCCTCCTGAATCTCCAGGGCCTTGCCAGCAGTGTTCACGGCCGCCAGGGTGGTGCGGCCCGGATCGATGCTGGAGCTGACGGCGGCAAGCGTGGTCGCCTTGCCGCCCAGCACCAGTGTTTGCCCGTTGCCAATGAAGACGTTGAACTGGCCACCATCCTGCACCACCACCTTGGTTCCGACCAGCTTGCTCAGGTCGCTGACCAGCTGATCGCGCTGGTCCAGAAGGTCATTCGGGGCCTGAGAGCCCGAGGCATTGCCGAACATGGCCACCTGCTTGTTCAGGCTGGCAATTTGTCCTGCGTAGGTATTGATCTGGTCGACCATGCCCGACACCTGACCATTCACATTGGCGTTCAGGCCGGTCAGGTACTGGTCCATCGAGCGGAACTGGTTGGCCAGCGCCTGGCTGGAACTGATCAGCTGCTGGCGCGCCGAAGTGTCGGCCGGGGTATTGGCCACCGCTTGCACATGGGTAAACAGCGTCTGCATCTGCGGCGCCAGACCGGCCGTCTGGTTGGCCAGCAGGTTGTCGATCTGGTTGATCTGCGCCCCATAGGTGGTCAGCGACTGGTTCATCGACTGGGCCTGGTTGAGCTGTGACGTGAGGTACTGGTCGTAACTGCGGCTGACCTCGGTGACTTTGACGCCGTTTCCGAAGAAACCCACACCGGGGATGTTCGAGCCGCCACTCGCGGAAATCTGCGCAGTCTGCCGGCTGTAGCCAGGGGTATTGATGTTGGCAGTGTTGTGACCCGTCGTCACCAGTGCCGCCTGCGCGGCATTCAGGCCGCTAAGCCCGGTATAAAACATGTTGTTCGACATAAACCTGATTCCCTGAAGCAACGACCTGTACCCGAAAGCTTTTAAAGACCTACACCGCGTTTAACGACAAACCGCCAGAAAAACTTGAGCGTGGAATGGACAGAATTTGTAATGATTGATTTCCGGGTGCGCAAGCCAGGCGGTGCCGCCCTGAAGCACATCATCACAAGGCCATCCAGTTGGCGCTGGCGGTCAAGCTTCGAACCAGCGAATCAATCGTTGCGGTGTCTGCGTCATAAAGATCGAGCGAGCCCGAAGGGTTGAATTGTTGAAAAATCTTTTTGGTTTCGTCATTCCAGGTGAGCAAACCCATCGACCAGCCAGGAAATGCACGCTCTGAAATCGGCTGGCTTTCGAGGATCTTCGGTGCCGAGTGGCGGGAATCTTGTTCGATTCGCTTGTACAGCGTGGTAACGACGCTGGCCTCGCCCTCGAGATACTGCAGATAAAGTCCATCAAGAAAGCCCATGGCCCCGGTGACACCCAATGCAGGATTGTTTTTGCGGGACGAGGCCAAGATATCTTTAAGCTCAAGCGGAAGAGAAGATCTGGCCCGACTGACATAAATAATGCGAAGCAACATGGCGTTTTCCTTGATGACAATGAATGCGCTGCGTTCTTGTGCTGTTGCTTGCAACAGAACGCAACTGAAAATTATTTGCCCAGACCTGCGGCAGAAATAGCTACTTGGGTCAGTAATAACCCTGTGCTTTTCCTGCGCCCTTGAGGCCTGTGGCGTTCAAAACTCCTCCCACTGCCCGGCGGCACTCGCTGCAGCCAGTTGTGGGGCGGGCAGCGGCGTCTTGGGTGCCTTTGGCGCTGGCGCGGCAATGGCGCGCTTGACCGCAGGGGGCTGCTTGTGCTGAACCTCTCGCTTGTTTGACGCAGGCCGCACCGGGGAATGGCGGCTTGACGAAGCAATTTGTGTGTCCACGCTGTCCAGCTTGAACACGCTGACCACCTGGCTGAGCCCGCCGGCCTGCTCCTGCAGCGATGCCGCAGCTGCTGCCGCCTCTTCGACCAGCGCGGCGTTTTGCTGCGTCACCTGGTCCATCTGCGTGATTGCCTGGTTGATCTGCTCGATCCCCTGCGTCTGCTCCTGGCTGGCCGCCTGGATCTCGGCCATGATGTCCGTCACGCGGCGTACGCTGTCAACGATCTCGTCCATTGTTTTCCCCGCTTCAAGCACCTGCCGGCCGCCCTCCTCGACCTTGTCCACCGAGTCGCCAATCAGGGTCTTGATCTCTTTGGCCGCCGCCGCGCTTCTTTGTGCCAGATTTCTCACCTCGGCGGCGACCACCGCAAAGCCCCGGCCCTGCTCGCCAGCCCGCGCTGCTTCCACCGCCGCATTGAGTGCCAGGATGTTGGTCTGGAAGGCAATCCCGTCGATCACGCCGATGATGTCGACGATCTTTTTCGACGAGGTGTTGATGGCGCCCATCGTGCCCACCACCTGCGCCACCACCGCGCCGCCACGCACGGCCACGCTAGATGCCGAAACGGCGAGCTGGTTGGCCTGGCGCGCGTTGTCGGCGTTTTGCTTAACGGTGGAAGTGAGTTCTTCCATTGAGGCGGCTGTTTCTTCGAGCGAGGACGCCTGCTGCTCGGTGCGGCTGGACAGATCCTGGTTGCCCGCAGCGATCTGGCTGGACGCCGTGGCGATGGTGTCGGTGCCTTGGCGGACCTGACCGACGATACCGATCAGACTGGACTGCATGGCCGAGAGAGAAGTCAACAGTTGGGCGACTTCATCCTTTCCCTTGACCAAGATGGGATGCGTCAGATCGCCTTGCGCAACCGCATTGGAAGCGGCCATGGCTTGGGCCAGTGAACGCGTGATGCCCCGGATCAGGAACAGGCCGAAAACCAGGGCAAACAAAACTCCAGCCACGATAGCGCTGATAGCCGCATTGCGAATAGTTTGGTACTGCGAAATGGCGCCATCGTATTCAGCTTTTGCGACCTCAAGCTGCAGCTTGGCCAGCGCGTTCAGAGCCGCCCGAAAGGGAACATAAAGCGGACCGACCTTTTCGTTCATGATCAGCTTGGCGTCTTCCAGGTCGTTGGCACGCAGGGCTTCCACGGCAGGCTTGAGGCCTTCCCGCACGAACTTGGCGCGCGCCTCGGCAAATTTACTGGCGATTTCGCGCTCCTCCGGCGTCAAATAAGTCGTTATATAAGCCTCCCAGATTTTGCCGATGGCCATGATATTGGCGTCGATCTGGGCGGTTTTTTTGGCAATGTCCTCGGGTATGGGCGTGATGTAGCTGGACGCAAGAAACAGCTGGTTTGCCAGAGAAAGGCTGTCGATCTCACCAAGCTGACTGATCGGCACGGTGCGGTCTGCATACACCGTTTTCAGCGCTTCGTTGGACTGGCTGATGCCGAACAGGCCAATGCTGCCAATACCAATCAGCAAGATCGACAAAATGCTGATCAGAATCATCAGACGGGTGGATATTTTGAGATCGTTCATAATTTTTTTGTTTCTTTAATAAGCGGCTTCGGTAATCAACCCCATCTCGCTGCTCGACATCAGCTTGTCGATATCCACCAGAATCAGCATGCGTTCGTCCAACGTTCCCAGCCCGATCAGGTAGCCCGTCTCCAGCACCGAGCCCATCTCCGGCGCCGGCTTGATCTGCTCGGGCGTCAAGGTGATCACGTCCGAGACGCCGTCGACCACCATGCCCATCACGCGGCTGGCCAGGTTCAAAATAATCACCACCGTGAACTGGTCGTACGTCGGCTCGCCGAGCTGAAACTTGATGCGCATGTCCACGATGGGAACGATGATGCCGCGCAGGTTCACCACGCCTTTGATGTGCTCGGGCACGTTGGCAATGCGCGTGACCGCGTCATAGCCGCGCAACTCCTGCACTTTCTGGATATCGATGCCGTACTCTTCCTGGCCCAAGTTGAAGGACAAAAACTCCAGCGCCTTGGGAGCTGCAGCGGTGGAAGAAGCAGTGCTGGTTGTTGCGTGCATGGCTTGTCCTGTTAGAACTCTTCCCACTCGCCAGCGCCTGTCGTGCTGGTCGCTGCGGCCAAGCGAGTGGCGGGCAAAGCATCGCTGCTGCGCGTGCGCGCTGCCTGGGGTGCAGCAATGGCGTGCTTGATTGCTGGCGGCTGCTTGGCCTGTGCACGGTTGGGACGCACTGCCGTTGGCCTGGGCGGCGCTGCGTGCCTGAGCTGCTGCTCGCTGCTCCCCAGCTTGAAGACGCTCACGACTTGCAAGAGGCCACTGGCCTGTTCCTGCAGCGACGCGGCCGCAGCCGCTGCTTGCTCGACCAGGGCAGCGTTTTGCTGCGTCACCTGGTCCATCTGCGTGATCGCCTGGTTGACCTGCTCGATGCCCTGCGTCTGCTCCTGGCTCGCCGCCGTGATCTCGGCCATGATGTCCGTCACCCGGCGCACGCTGTCGACGATCTCTTCCATGGTCTTGCCGGCGTCAGCCACCTGGCGGCTGCCCTCGCCAACCTTTTCCACCGAATCATCAATGAGCACCTTGATCTCCTTGGCCGCTGTCGCGCTGCGCTGCGCCAGGCTTCTGACTTCAGCGGCCACGACGGCAAAGCCCCGCCCCTGCTCGCCCGCCCGCGCCGCTTCCACTGCGGCATTCAGCGCCAGGATGTTCGTCTGAAAGGCAATGCTGTCGATCACGCCGATGATGTCGACGATCTTGCGCGACGAGGTGTTGATAGCGCCCATGGTATCCACCACCTGCGCGACAACGTTGCCGCCCTTGACGGCAACGCTAGACGCCGAGACGGCGAGCTGGTTGGCCTGGCGCGCGTTGTCGGCGTTTTGCTTGACGGTCGAGGTCAGCTCTTCCATCGAGGCGGCGGTTTCTTCGAGCGAAGACGCCTGCTCTTCGGTGCGGCTGGACAGGTCCTGGTTGCCCGCAGCGATTTGGCTGGACGCCGTGGCAATGGTGTCCGCCCCCTGGCGGACATTGCCGACAATCGTCGCCAGCCTGGACTGCATGTGTTTCAGGTCGTCCAGCAATTGAGCGGCTTCGTCGCGGCCCACACTGACGATAGGCTCGGTCAGGTTCCCGTCGGCGATGCTGCGCGCGCTGCGGCCAGCCTGCTGCAGCGGCAAAATGATGGAGCGGCTCAGAAAAAACGACAGCGCAGCGCCCAGCAGCAAGGCAAGCGCGGCGCCGGCCAGAAGTATCGTCCGGCCTAGCGCGGCATTGTGTTCTGCCTCTGTCAGCGAAACGTCGTACAACACCTGCTGGCGCTTTTCCAGCTGGTAGACCGAATCGCTGTAGGCCATCGCCAGCGGTTTGATGTCGCGCTCGAAGGTGGCATTCACATCTTCGCCGGCGAGCTTTCTTTTCAGCAGCGCCGCCCGTGGCGTACGGTAGGCTTCACGCGCCGCATCGATGTTGAGCATCAGCTTCTTGCCTTCGTCCGAATAAATATGCTCGGTCAAATACTTGCGGGAGGCGACCGTGATTTCAGAAGTTTTGTCCATCTCGGCCTGCCACATCGCCATGCGGCTGGTGTCGGCATCCAGCACGGAAGCCTGGGTGCGTATCCAGTTCAAGTCAATGGTCTGGCGCCATCGCACGGCCATCTTGAGTTTTTCGCTGTCCTCAACGCCAAGCTGGCGGGTGGTGCTGGCAAGCTCCTGCAAGCGCCAGACACCGATGCCGGCAATCACTGCCGTGATGAGCAAAATCAGGCCAAAGGCCAGCGCGAGTCGGCTGCCCACCTTGATGTTGTTGAGGATCATGAGAATAACTTTCGAAAAATAACGGCGATACAGATTCGGAATCTTTGCTTTGTGAAAGCAATTTTTCAGTCAGGCCTTTTCCTGCGGTGTGCCTGAATTTTTTAACCGTCCTGGCGCTGTGGCTGGTCAGCAGCTATTCAGGCCTCCGCTCCAGCCAGTTTCTGCCCCTATGGGCCCACAATGCCGAGCGTGTCGCGCGGCGGCTGCCTGTGCGTGGGTGGCCTGGCGCTTGCTGCATCCTGCATGGCGGCAGCTTGCCAGGCGGGTGCTGTGGCGTGCCCGCTCTCCAGCCGGAACACGCTGACCACCTGGCTCAGCCCGCCGGCCTGCTCTTGCAGCGACTGCGCGGCCGCCGCAGCTTCCTCCACCAGCGCGGCGTTTTGCTGCGTCACCTGGTCCATCTGCGTGATCGCCTGGTTGACCTGCTCGATCCCTTGCGTCTGCTCCTGGCTGGCGGCGGTGATCTCGGCCATGATGTCCGTCACCCGGCGCACGCTGTCGACGATCTCCTCCATGGTTTTGCCGGCTTCGGCCACCTGTTTGCTGCCTTCTTCAACCTTGTCGACCGAGTCGCCGATCAGGGTCTTGATCTCCTTGGCGGCGGCGGCCGAGCGCTGGGCGAGGTTCCTCACCTCGGCCGCGACCACCGCAAAGCCCCGGCCCTGCTCGCCGGCCCGGGCGGCTTCAACAGCAGCGTTCAAGGCCAGGATATTGGTCTGAAACGCAATGCCGTCGATCACGCCGATGATGTCGACGATCTTGCGCGACGAGGTGTTGATAGCGCCCATGGTATCCACCACCTGCGCGACAACGTTGCCGCCCTTGACGGCAACGCCAGACGCCGAGACGGCGAGCTGGTTGGCCTGACGCGCGTTGTCCGCGTTTTGCTTGACGGTGGAGGTGAGTTCTTCCATCGAAGCGGCGGTTTCTTCGAGTGAGGATGCCTGTTGCTCGGTGCGGCTGGACAGGTCCTGGTTGCCGGCGGCGATCTGGCTGGACGCGGTGGCGATGGTGTCGGTGCCCTGGCGCACTTCACCAACAATTTTTGCGAGGCTGTCGCGCATCGTTTTCATGGCAAACAACAGGCTGGATTGATCATTTGCCCGGGTATCGACCGTTACCGCAAGATCGCCTGAAGCAATACGACGGGCGATCTCGGCAGCATCGTCCGGCTCGCCACCAATTGACTTTTCAATGCCGCGAATGACAAGCAGGACTATCCCGCTTAAAGCAATGCCAATGCCGGCAAGCAAAAGGGCGGCTTTCCACAGGTCTTGCACAAAGGCATCCTGCAAGTCGTCCAGATAGAGTCCTGTGATGAACGTCCAGTCCCAAGGCTTGAAGGTCAAAACATATGCACCCTTGGGAAACACCTGTTTTTGATCCGGATTCCCCGGCTTGGGCCAGACATATTCAACCCACCCTTCTCCCGTACCTTTGGCAATGCGCGCAACGTCCCGGAAAAAATACTGTCCGCTCGCATCCTTGAAGTCAGTGACGTCTTTGCCAACCAGTTCTGCCTTGATCGGGTGCATGACTACCGTCGGGTGAGAGTTGATGACTGTGAAGTAGCCATCTTTCCCATAACGCATAGCCTTGAGCCGAGCGAATGCCTGTTTCTGCGCCTCCGCCAGCGGTAGCGCACCTGAGGAAACCAAGTCGGCATATTCTTTAACCGTTGACATCCCTACGTCAGTCGCAAACTTCAGCGCGATTTGGCGCTCCTCAAAACGCTGGGATTTATTCTGAAAGATATTGACTGTTGTTATGCCCAATAAACAAAGCCAGCTGATAACGAGTGGTAAATAAAGTTTGGTGCGAAATGTTAACTTCATGGCTTGTCAAGGTCGGTTGGAAAATAAGTATCGAAGGCGCTATTGATCACGTCGGGCGGTGAGCGTCAAGTCGCAACCTTCTCGATCAGGCCCATCTCGCTGCTGGACATCAGGCGGTCGATATCCACCAGAATCAGCATGCGTTCTTCGAGCGTTCCCAGGCCCGTCAGGTACTCGGTGTCCAGCACCGAGCCCATCGACGGCGCAGGCTTGATCTGTTCCGGCTTGAGCATGATCACATCCGAAACGCTGTCCACCACCATGCCCATGACACGCCCGCCAATGTTCAGAATGATCACGACCGTGAACTGGTCATAGGTCGGCGTTCCCAGATTGAACTTGATGCGCATGTCGATGATCGGCACGATGATGCCGCGCAGATTGACCACGCCCTTGATGTGTTCGGGCGCATTGGCGATGCGGATTACGGTGTCGTAGCCGCGCAGTTCCTGCACCTTCTGGATGTCGATGCCGTACTCTTCCTGGCCCAGCGTGAAGGACAAAAACTCCAGCGCCTTGGCGGCGGCTGCGGTGGGGTTGCTTGTTGTTGCGTACATGAATCTTCTTTTTAAAACTCTTCCCACTCACCGGCACCGGCACCTGCACCTGTCGCGGTTGCAGCCGCCAGCCGTCGTGACGGCAAAGGCTCGCTGCCTTGCCGGGGCTGGGGTGCTGCAATGCCGCGCTTGGCAGCCGGTGGCTGCCTGGGTTCAGCTTTGGGGTAGCTGCTGGCCGTGCGCCGGCTTGAAGCGCCCTGGCTGAGTTGCTGCTCCTGACCCAGCTTGAACACGCTGACCACCTGGCTGAGCCCGCCGGCCTGTTCCTGCAGCGAAGCGGCCGCTGCTGCCGCTTCCTCGACCAATGCCGCGTTTTGCTGCGTCACCTGGTCCATCTGCGTGATCGCCTGGTTGACCTGCTCGATCCCTTGCGTCTGCTCCTGGCTGGCGGCGGTGATCTCGGCCATGATGTCCGTCACCCGGCGCACGCTGCCCACGATCTCGTCCATCGTCTTGCCCGCCTCGGCCACCTGTTTGCTGCCTTCTTCAACCTTGTCCACCGAGTCGCCAATCAGGGTCTTGATCTCCTTGGCAGCCGCGGCGCTGCGCTGGGCCAGGTTCCTCACCTCGGCGGCGACCACCGCAAAGCCCCGGCCCTGCTCGCCAGCCCGGGCCGCCTCGACAGCCGCATTCAGGGCCAGGATGTTGGTCTGAAAGGCAATGCCGTCGATCACGCCGATGATGTCGACGATCTTTTTGGACGAGGCGTTGATGGCGCTCATGGTGTCCACAACCTGCGACACCACCGCGCCGCCCTTGACAGCCACGCTCGACGCTGACACGGCCAGCTGGTTGGCTTGACGCGCGTTGTCGGCGTTTTGCTTAACAGTACTGGTCAGCTCTTCCATCGAGGCGGCGGTTTCCTCCAGCGAGCTGGCTTGCTGCTCGGTGCGCGAGGACAGGTCCATGTTGCCCGCGGCAATCTGGCTGGAAGCCGTGGCTATCGTGTCGGTGCCCTGGCGGACATTGCCGACAATGTCCACCAGACTGTTGCGCATGAACTCCACGGACCTGCTGATCACGCCAATTTCGTCGGACCGATCCGACAGCACAGGCTGGGACAGGTCCCCCTGGCCGATGGCTTCCAGTCGCTCGCTGATAAGCTGCAGGGGCTTCACCGCCCGTCGAATCGTGATGGCGAGCGCAATCGCCATCATCACGACGGCCAGCACCAAGGCGCCACCGAGAAACCCCATCTCGCGGTACAGGGCGGCGAGCGCCTCGTCAGCGGGAACTTCTGCAACCACCAGCCAGCCTGTTGCCTCGCTCTTGGAGACAGAAGCAAAATACGACCCGCTCCGCAAGGGATCAAGAACTGCCGGCGCCTTGTCAAGCCATCGCACATCGCCACCCTGCAGGCGTGCGAGCCAATTGGCAGAATCGACAGGCAGAATTTCAGCCAGTTTCTTGCCCGCCGCTTTCCGATGAAAGACCAGGAAGGCCTCGGCAGGCGCACTGCCTGGGTTGATGACATAAAGGCCACCGCTGTCGAAGATCTGGGACTTGTTCACCGCATCCGCCATGGAGGCTTCCTGGCCCGAGATGTCCAGACCGATATAGAGAACGGCGACCACCTTGTCAGACGCGTCGCGCACCGGCATGTAGACAGTCATGAAAGGTCGCCCGAACAGCACCACCCGACCGACAAACTTTTTTCCGGTACGCAGTAGTGCATAAGCGGCACTTTTGCGGTCCAGCAAGGTTCCCACCGCACGCTCGCCGTTTTCCTTTTTCACCGAGGTCGCAATCCGCCTGAAGTCCTCTCCCTGCACCACGAACACGGTGGCATTGCCTCCTGCAAAGGTGCTGGCAAAACTGTCAACTTCCGTGGTGTTGTCGTTGATCAGTGTTCCGTAATTCGACAAAGAGCCTTTGTCTGCATCCTCAAGCGCAAGCACCGCTCCGAACTGACGCCGAAAAACGCTGAAGGCATTTTCTGCCGTCAGTTTCATGGTCTGGTCGAATACATCCAGGGAACGGGCAATGCTTTCTGCTTTGGCATTGGTGTATTGCGAGGCGCTACGCTGTTGTTGCGATGACACCAGGGCATAAAAAAAGACGAGCAGGAGGGCCATGCCTAAAAAAATGGCGGCGCTTGCCTTGATCGTCATGGTCCGCGCCATCGAGACAAAACGAAGCGGTGCGAGAGGCTCACGCATGCCGGACTCCTGATGAAAACACGGCTGCGCTGATGAAGCCCAATGCGAGGAAAAACGCCATCAGCGGATTGAAGTTCTTGGGGCTTGTTTGACGGTTCATCATATTCATGCTTTTAGTAGGTTGTCCGTTTTAGCCTGTTCCTGCGCCGCGCACTCAGGCCGCCAGCTTTTCGATGAGGCCCATCTCGTCGCTGGACATGAGCCTGTCCAGGTCGATCAGGATCAGCATGCGCTCGTCCAGCGTGCCCAGGCCCATCAGGTACTCGGTCTCCAGCACCGAGCCCATGGCCGGCGCGGGCTTGATTTGTTCCGGCTTGAGCGTGATCACATCCGAGACGCTGTCCACGACCATGCCCATGACCCGGCTGGCGATGTTGAGAATGATCACCACCGTGAACTGGTCGTACGTGGGCGTTCCCAGGTTGAACTTGATGCGCATGTCGATGATCGGCACGATGATCCCGCGCAGGTTCACCACGCCCTTGATGTGTTCGGGCGCATTGGCAATGCGCGTTACGGTGTCGTAGCCGCGCAGCTCCTGTACCTTTTGGATGTCGATGCCGTACTCTTCCTGCCCCAAGGTGAAGGACAGGAATTCCAGTGCTTTGGAGGCAGACGACGTCATTGAGCTGCCTGTTTTCGTGTGCATGTGCGTTCCTCTGTTAACAATAAGATTGAAGATGGCCGATATCGGGAAATACCAGCTCAGGATCTGGCAAACAATAACTTTTCATCAATCGCGCGCAGGCGGGAATCCGGAAAGACGCCCTGAACGATTGAAAGATTCTCGGTACCCGCCTTCGCGGGTATGCCGCAGGAAAGTTGTTGCAGATCGCATCACTGGTTATCGGCCGGATTTGAAAAATCTTGAGATGAATCAGCTCTTTTTTAAAGCTTTGTCCGCGGCATTGGTCAGGGATTTCAGCCGCCTTGCGGAGATGGCAAAGCGTGGCTGGGAGACAGCGCCGTCAGCGGTGTTCGCCTGGCGCTTGCAAAGTGGGTGGGTTGCCGGTCCTGATGGACAGCCTTGCCCAGCTTGAACACGCTGACCACCTGGCTGAGCCCGCCGGCCTGCTCCTGCAGCGACTGCGCGGCCGCTGCCGCCTCTTCGACCAATGCCGCGTTTTGCTGCGTCACCTGGTCCATCTGCGTGATCGCCTGGTTGATTTGCTCAATGCCCTGTGTCTGCTCCTGGCTGGCCGCCTGGATCTCGGCCATGATGTCCGTCACCCGGCGCACGCTGCCCACGATCTCGTCCATCGTCTTGCCCGCCTCGGCCACCTGTTTGCTGCCTTCTTCGACCTTGTCGACCGAGTCGCCAATCAGGGTCTTGATCTCCTTGGCAGCAGCGGCGCTGCGCTGGGCCAGGTTCCTCACCTCGGCGGCGACCACCGCAAAACCCCGGCCCTGCTCGCCCGCTCTTGCCGCCTCGACAGCCGCATTCAGGGCCAGGATGTTGGTCTGAAAGGCAATGCCGTCAATCACGCCGATGATGTCAACGATCTTTTTGGACGAGGCGTTGATGGCGCTCATGGTGTCCACAACCTGCGACACCACCGCGCCGCCCTTGACAGCCACGCTCGACGCTGACACGGCCAGCTGGTTGGCCTGGCGCGCGTTGTCGGCGTTTTGCTTGACGGTCGACGTCAGCTCTTCCATCGATGCGGCGGTTTCCTCGAGCGAGGACGCTTGCTGCTCGGTGCGCGAGGAAAGGTCCTGGTTTCCGGCGGCAATCTGGCTGGAGGCGCTGGCCACGCTTTCAACGCTGGCGCTTATATCGGCGACAACGGCCAGCAAGTTGGCGCTCATCTGGTTCAGCGCCTGCAGCAAGGGCTTGGCTTCGTCCTTGGGATAAATTTCGAACTTGGCAAGATCGCCACCCGCAATGGCCTGCGCCACCTTGGCGGCCGCGTCCAGAGGACGAAACAGGGCGCTGACCAGGAAATAGCCAAAACCGAGCCACGCCAGCGACGAGGCCAGGACGCCACCGATGAAAATCGTCGGAATCCAGGTGGTTGTTCCCGCTGGCAAGGCATGCTGCGTCATTTCGCGCCATCCGATCAGGCCCAGGCCGAGCGTGAGCATGGCAGCCAGCGCCGTGCTGCCAATGACGCGTTGCGCGATCGGAATCCGGCGCAGGCTTGCCATCGGCGCCTGCCATGCCGGCTTGATCACTTCACCGCGCCAGATTTTTTGGCCAGCCGATGTGCCGTCCCTGAAGCTGGAATACATGCGTTCTGCTTCGGCAATCTGGGCAGAGGTGGGCTTGCTTCTGACCGACATGTAGCCTTGGGTGACCCCTTGGCGGCGTATCGGTGTGACATTGGCCTGAACCCAGTAAAAATCGCCATTCTTGCACCGGTTCTTGACCAGCCCGGTCCACGGCAGGTTGCTGGCCAGCGTATCCCACATGTCGGCAAAAGCCTGGACGGGCATGTCGGGATGACGGATGACGTTGTGCGCCTTTCCCATCAGCTCGTTCAGGTCGAAGCCGCTGACCTTGAGAAATGACGAATTCACGTAGGTGATGCGACCCTTGAGGTCGGTACGGCTTACCAGCGTGCTGTCCTCGGGTATGGCGTATTCGTTGTTGGTGACGGGGGAATTAATGCGCATGGCTGATCTTTCGCGATTTCAAAATGGCAATAACAGGTCGGCGCTTGCCTAAAACTCTTCCCATTCACCCGTGCCAGAGTTTGCAGCAGCCACAGCCGGGCGCCGTGATGGCGCAGCTGGGCTGTTGCTGGCCAATGACGGACTGGCTTTGGGAACGGCAAGGGCATGTCTTGGGGCGGGTGCTTGTTTGAAGGCAAACGCTGTCGGGCCGGCAGCACCCGCGCGTCTCGCTGAATGGGGCCGAGTTGCAGGCTGTTCCCGATGCGCTGCTGGATTCAGCCGAAACACGCCGACCACCTGGCTGAGCCCGCCGGCCTGCTCCTGCAGCGACTGCGCGGCCGCTGCCGCCTCTTCGACCAATGCCGCGTTTTGCTGCGTCACCTGGTCCATCTGCGTGATCGCCTGGTTGATTTGCTCAATGCCCTGTGTCTGCTCCTGGCTGGCCGCCTGGATCTCGGCCATGATGTCCGTCACCCGGCGCACGCTGCCCACGATCTCGTCCATCGTCTTGCCCGCCTCGGCCACCTGTTTGCTGCCTTCTTCGACCTTGTCGACCGAGTCGCCAATCAGGGTCTTGATCTCCTTGGCAGCAGCGGCGCTGCGCTGGGCCAGGTTCCTCACCTCGGCGGCGACCACCGCAAAACCCCGGCCCTGCTCGCCCGCTCTTGCCGCCTCGACAGCCGCATTCAGGGCCAGGATGTTGGTCTGAAAGGCAATGCCGTCAATCACGCCGATGATGTCAACGATCTTTTTGGACGAGGCGTTGATGGCGCTCATGGTGTCCACCACCTGCGACACCACCGCGCCGCCGCGCACGGCCACGCTGGAGGCTGACACGGCCAGCTGGTTGGCCTGGCGCGCGTTGTCGGCGTTTTGCTTGACGGTCGAGGTCAGCTCTTCCATCGAGGCGGCGGTTTCCTCCAGCGAGCTGGCTTGCTGCTCGGTGCGCGAGGACAGGTCCTGGTTGCCTGCGGCAATCTGGCTGGAAGCCGTGGCGATCGTGTCGGTGCCCTGGCGGACTTCGCCAACCACCCGGGACAGGCTGTCGTTCATGTCCTTCAGGGCCTGCATCAGCTGGCCGGTTTCGTCTTTGCTGGTGACTTCAATCCGGCTGGTCAGGTCACCGGCGGCGACAGTTTTGGCCACCAGAAGGGCCTCGCTCAGGGGAAGGGTGATGCCGCGGGTCAGCCGCCAGGACAGAAAGGCGCCCAATCCCAGGGCCATCGCGGCAAGCACCAGCACGCTGAACTGGCCGGAACGGTACAAGGCATTGATGGCCATGACCGTCTGGTCAATCGTGGTCTTTTGGTGAAGCAGCATGTTTTTGATGCTGGCATCGTAGGCACTCAATGCCGGCACCAGTTTTTCTTCGGTCAGCTGGGCAACCTCCGCATTCTGGCCCTCGGCCTTCAGTTTCATGATGCTGGTGCGCAAGCCGACGTAGGCTGCGCGTTTTGCGACACCCTCTTCAAACAGGGCTTTTTCTTCTGCCGTGTCCAGCAGGTCGAACAGCTTTTTGGAATTCTCGGTAATTCCCAGACTGGTCTGGGCAATGCCCTTCTGGAAATACTGCTGGTCTGCGGCATCGGTGCTCTTGACCAGCGCAAAGGTCCGGATGCTGTTGGTGCTGGTGGCCACCAGCCATTCGGCGGCAATCCGCTCCTTGACCAGGGCGCGTTTGGCCATCGCATCTGCGGCGCTGCCCACCTCCTGAAGGCGCCAGATGCCGAGACCGGAAATAATGCTCAACAACAGCAGCACCACGCCAAAGCCCAGAGCCAGGCGGCTCCCAATTCTCAGATTCTTGATATTCATAACGTTTTAAAAGTTGACTAGCTGAAAAAATTAAATTCCAGCAAATTCACAAAAACACGGATTGGCCTGTTGCGAACCCGAGCGACATCTCCCTGACCTTCCGTCAATGCGCGCACGGCGCGAGACGGTTTATTTACTATTGAATTCATAGCTGCTTAGTCATACCAGACATGCGCCAGAGGCATATTTGATGACAATTATTTGTTGGGTGGCCAACACACAGAGGGCTAGCTCATCTGCTCCATGATGCGAACCAGTTTTCCCCCGTAATTCGGATCGGTGGCATAGCCGGCGCGCTGCAAGCCGTGCGCCGCTTCTGCAGGATCCGGCGTCGCCAGCACGTTGGCATAACGCGGATTGCTGGTCAGGAACCGCGCATAGTCGACAAACGACTCCTCGTAGGAGCCATAGGCACGAAAGCTGGCCTGGGTTTTCTGGGCTGTTCCATTGACATACTCAGTGGTCGTTGCTTCCACTACCGGGCCTTTCCAGTTCTTGTCGGCCTTGATGCCAAACACGTTGAAGCTGGTTTTTCCGTCTTCCGCACGAATCTCGCGCTTGCCCCAGCCCGATTCGAGCGCCGCCTGCGCCATGATCAGCTGCGCAGGTACGCCGCTGGCCTGGCTGGCCCGCTGTGCGGCAGGAAGCATGCGGGAAACGAATTGCTCGACATGCGCCTGTGGCAGGACGCTGCGGCTCATCGTCGCCTGGGCGGTCGCCTTTTCGTAGAACGAAAGGTCTGGCGCCCGGGTCAATGCCGGCGTTGCCATCGGTGCCATGGAAGGCAGGTTTAATGCATTCGGCACCAGGGGCATGCCTGGAGGCCTGGCGCCCTGCAAGTGGCCGCTGCCACTGGAAGGAGGCGCCAGTTCAGGCGAGTCGTTGCCCATCGTGCGGCTCAGCTGGGTGAACATCGCTTCGGCCAGCCCCAGGCCCCGACCGGAAAGGTTTTGCGACAACTGCTGGTCGAGCATCGAGGTGTAGGTTTTTTCCTGCGAACTGCTGAACATGCCTTCCGACGGCGTGGCGTCGCGCATGCTTTTGAGCATCATCTGCATGAACATCACTTCGAACTGCTTGGAAGCCTGTTTCATGCCCTCCTGCGGCGAGCTGCGAACGGTGCGCCGCAAGGCGTCGACACCCTGGACATCCAGTGACAGCCGTTGGTCGAGCACGCCACTGGCGGAAGCACCGGGCAGGCTCAGGTTGGAAATGCCAGCGCTGTTCATATACTTGCCTTAGATAATTTCCAGTTCGGCGCGCAAGGCGCCGGCGGCCTTCATGGCCTGCAAAATCGACACCAGGTCCTGCGGGTTCGCGCCCAGGGTGTTCAGCCCCTTGATCACGTCGGCCAGCGACGCACCGCCGCGCACCACCTGCAGCGCACCACCCGCCTGGGTGATTTCGATCTGCGACTTCTGCGCAGCCACGGTGGCGCCGCCTGAAAGCGGGTTGGGCTGGCTGATGACCGGCTCGGTATTGATCACCACCGATAAATTGCCATGCGCCACGGCGCAGTCATTGAGCCTGACGTTCTGGTTCATCACCACCGAGCCGGTGCGGGCGTTGATGACGACCTTGGCCACTGCCTGCGCTGGCGACACGTCGATGTTCTGAATGCGCGCCAGAAAACCTACCCGCTCCTCGGGCCGGGCCGGCGCGTTGACCTGGATCACCCGGGCATCGAGCGCCGTCGCGGTGCCGGGACCGAAGCTGCGGTTGATGGCCTCCATGGCCATCTGCGCGGTGCCGAAATCGCTGCTGTGCAGTTCGAGCATCAGAGTGCCGCCTTCGCCCAGCGGGGAATCGACGCCGCGCTCGACAATCGCGCCCGCTGGAATCCGGCCGGACCCCAGCTGGTTGATTTGCACCTTGCTGCCGTTGGCCGATGCGCCTGCGCCGCCCACCACCATGTTGCCCTGCGCCAGCGCATAGACCTGTCCGTCCGCGCCTTTGAGCGGTGTCATGAGCAGGGTGCCGCCGCGCAGGCTCTTGGCATTGCCCAGCGATGAAACGGTGATGTCAATGGTCTGTCCGGGCCGCGCAAACGGCGGCAGCGTGGCCGTGACCATGACGGCCGCAACGTTTTTCAGCTGCATGTTGGTGCCCGCCGGCACGGTGATGCCGAGCTGCCCGAGCATGTTGTTCAGGCTCTGCGTGGTGAAGGGCGTCTGCATGGTCTGGTCGCCGCTGCCGTCAAGGCCGACCATCAGGCCGTAGCCAATCAGCGGGTTGTCGCGCACGCCCTGGATGCTGGCCAGGTCCTTGAGCCGCTCCGCTTTTGATGGCAGGGCGATCACGAGGCTGGCCAGCAGGCACAGCTTCATGCAAAACATGAACGCGGTGCGCAGCTGGCGGCCAGCTTGCGCGCAGGAAATCAGTTGGTTTTGCATGGTCAGAACGGCAGCACGTTGAGGAAGGCGCGCTGGAGCCAGCCCATGGTCTGCGCCTCGTCGATGTAACCCTTGGCGCTGTATTCGATGCGCGCGTCGGCCACCAGCGTCGAGGGCACGGTGTTGTTGGCGCTGACGGTGCGCGGATTGACCACGCCGGAGAACCGGATGAACTCGGTGCCCTGGTTGATCAGCATCTGCTTTTCTCCGCTGACCAACAAGTTACCGTTGATCAGCACGTCCACCACCGTGACCGTGATCACGCCATTGAAGGTGTTCTTTGAATTGGCACCGCCCTTGGCGCTCATGGTGTTCTTGCCGCTGGCACTGGCATCCAGGTCACCTGATATCAGACCGCTGATCAGCTTGGGAACCATCCCCAGCACCGTGCTGGCGCTGCCGCTGCGGCTGGCTTCGGCGCCCGAGTTCTTGCTGGCGTTGATGTTTTCGCTCACCACGATGGTCAGGATGTCGCCGATGAGCCGTGGCCGCCGGTCTTCGAACAGGGCCTGCGTGCCAAAGCCGGTGCGGTAGATCGACCCGTTCGCAGGTCCGGCGGGGCGCACCTGGAGGTCGGCACGGGCGCTCATGGGCTGCTGCACCAGCGGCTCGCGCGGGAGTTGCGCGCAGCCGCCAAGCAGCAGGCCGGCCGCTGCCAGCAGGCTGCCGATGAAACGGTGAATTTTCGGCATGTCGGACTTTTAAAGTTGCGACAGGCGGGCCAGCATCTCGTCGGATGTCTTCACGGCCTTGCTGTTGATCTCGTAGGCGCGCTGTGTCTGGATCATGTTGACGAGTTCTTCCACCACATTGACGTTGGACGATTCGACATACCCCTGGGCCAGCGTGCCCGCGCCGTTCTGGCCGGGCGCCGTCTGGTTGGCGCCGCCCGATGCATCGGTTTCAACATACAGGTTTTCGCCGCTGCTTTGCAGGCCGGTGGCGTTCAGAAACGTTGCCAGCTGGATCTGGCCGATCTGAACGCTCGCGGCGCTGCCGGCCTGAACCACCGACACCGTGCCATCGCGGCCTATCGTCATGCTGGCGGCGTTGGGCGGCAGCGTGATGGCCGGTTGCACCGGATAGCCGCTGGCGGTCACGAGCTGGCCGTTCTGGTCGGTCTGGAAGGAGCCGTCGCGGGTGTAAGCGGCCGTGCCATCGGGCATCAGGACCTGGAAAAATCCGTCGCCGTTGATCATCACGTCCTTCTGGTTTTCCGTCTTGGTCGAATTCCCCTGGGTGTGGATGCGCTCGGTGGCAACCACACGCACGCCGGTGCCCAGTTGCAGACCCGAAGGCATGCGCGTCTGGTCCGATGTCTGGCCGCCGCTCTGGCGCAGGTTCTGGTACATCAGGTCTTCGAACACGGCGCGGCTGCGCTTGAAACCGGTGGTGCCGACGTTGGCCAGGTTGTTGGCCACGACGTCGAGCTGGGTCTGCTGGGCGTCCAGACCGGTCTTGGCAATGGAAAGAGAGCGAATCATGGGGAATCCTGTGCATCGGCCTGGGCCGGGTTGATGTCAGTCAAAAAATAACGAATGGCGGGCGGCCTAGCTGTTCGACAGCAGCTTGTTCGCCGACTGGTCGTTGCTCTCGGCGGTCTGCAGGGTCTTCATCTGCATGTCAAAGCGCCGGGCGTTGGCGATCATGTCCACCATGACCGCGACCGGATTGACGTTGCTGCCTTCAAGCGTTCCCGTCAGCAGGCGCACGGCGGGGTCGGCCTCGGCCGGCGCCGCGCCGGCCTGCATGCGGAACAGCCCGTCGTCGCCACGCACCAGGCTGCCGGCAGGCGGGTTGACCAGCTTCAGGCGCCCGACTTCGGCCGCGCCCGTCGCTGGCCCGCCCGGGCCCAGCGCGCTCACCATGCCGTCGCCAGTGATCATCAAGGCTGCGCCCGGCGGCACCACCAGCGGACCCGACGCACCGGCAACCGGCCGTGCGTCCAGGGTCGTCAGCTGGCCCTCGGCGCTGACCTGCAGGCTGCCGACGCGGGTGTAGGCTTCGCTGCCGTCAGGCATTTGCACGGAAAGCCAGCCGTCGCCGCGCACAGCCACGTCCAGCGCGCGGCCGGTCTGCGTCATGGGACCACTGCGCATGTCCGCGCCGGGCGTCGAGGCGACCACCATGGCGCGCGTGGCCGCCTCCTGGCCGACCACCGGCACGGCGCGAAAGTTGTTGATCTGGGCGCGAAAGCCGGGCGTCGAGACATTCGCCATGTTGTTGGCGACCGAAGCCTGCTGCTCCATCGCCTGCTTGGCACCGCTCATGCCCACGTAGATCATCCGGTCCATGGTATTCCCCTTGTCCTATCAGCGCAGGTTGACCAACGTCTGGAGCACCTGGTCCTGGGTCTTCACCGTCTGGGCATTGGCCTGGTAGGTGCGCTGGGCAATGATCAGGTTGACCAGTTCGGCGGTCAGGTCGACGTTGGACGCCTCCACCGCGCCCGATGTCAGCGCGCCGAGCTTGGTGCCGTCGCCCGGCGAGCCGGTCAACGGCCCGCCCGAGGCAGCCGTTTCCGTCCACAAGTTGCCGCCCAGGGACTTCAGCCCGTTCGGGTTCATGAACGACGACAGGACGACCTTGCCCAGCGACTGGGTCTGCTCGTTGGAATATTTTCCGGTGATGGTGCCATTTTGCTCAATCGAAAACGAGCTCAGAACCCCCGAGGTGTAGCCGTCTTGCGTCAGCTTGTTGACCTCGTTGGCATTGCCGAACTGGGTGGTGCCGGTCACGTCGACTGTCACGTCCATGGTGCTCGAACCATTCGCGAAATCAAGTCCTGCTACTGTCATCTGCTGGTTCGGCGGATTCATCGCGCCCCTGTCGTCAAAGGTCAGGGTGGAGATGCTGGCGCCGCCGTTGACCACCGTGCCGTCCGCTGCGCCGAAGACGTTCCAGGTGTTTTCCGCCACCGCAGGCGAGGCGGCTGCATCCGCCTTGGCCTTGACAAAAAATGTGGCCAGTTCATGGGAGTTTCCCAGCGAGTCGAACACCGTGACCGCATTGGCATAGTTGTAGCTGTTCGAATTGGTGGCATCGAACACGGCCGTTGGCGTCACGCTGCGCGAATCGAGGTTGAACTGGGCGGCAACCTTCTCGGTCGATTTCGGCGCCATGGCCGACGTCGGCAACTGCAGCGGGGTCGGGCTGGCGCCGGCGGTGGCGCCGTTGGCACCCACCGGATAGCCGGTCAGCCGGTAACCGCCGGCATTGACGATGAAACCGCTCTTGTCCATGTTGAACTGGCCGTTGCGCGAGTAAACGATTTCGCCGCTCGGGCTGGCAAGGCGGAACAGTCCGTCGCCGTTGGTGATCGCCACGTCCAGCGCCCGGGAACTGGTTTGCACCGCCCCGGACGAGAAGTTCTGCGAAACACCCGCCACTTCGGCGCCCAGTCCGACCCGGGAGCCGGCATAAACATCCGAAAACTGGACGCTGCCGGATTTAAAGCCGATGGTTCCCGAATTGGCAATGTTGTTGCCGATGACATCGAGATTGCTGGCCGAGGCATTCAGCCCGCTGACACCTTGTGCGAAACCCATGGTAATTCCTTGTTTTAAATTGCTTGCGGGATAAAGACTTGCCGTACCGGGCGATTCAGAGAATCAGGCGCACATCGGCGAGCGTTGCCTTGGCGCCCGACGCCAGTTCCAGTGCTACGCCAGTGGGGCCTTGCGACACACTGGCAACGCCTGCATAAGTGAGCGTGCTGGCTGCCACCTTGGCGTCGCCGGTGGCGGCCGTCACGTTGACGCTGTAGGAACCATCGGCCAGCGCGACCCCTGAATCGTCCAGGCCATCCCACGACAAGGTCTTGACGCCCTGTGGCAACGCACCCAGGTCGAAACTGCGGACGGTGGCGCCGGCGGCGTTGGTGATGCTGACCTTGACCGAGTCGGCGGCCTGCGCCATCTCGACCGCAAACGGTGTTGGCTCGCCTTTTTTCAGCGTCAGCCCGGCGCCGGGCACCAGCACGGTATGGCCGATCAGCGAGGCCGATTGCAGCACCTGGCTGGCGCCGGTTTGCGCCAGCATGGCGGCAAAGGCGCTGTTGAGTTTTTCAATGCCGCTGACCGTGCTCATCTGCGCCAGTTGCGAGGTCAGCTGCGCGTTGTCCAGCGGGTTGAGCGGGTCCTGGTTATTCAGCTGCGTGACCAGCAGCTTGAGAAAGCGCTGCTCGCTGTCGCTGCCCGAGCCGGCGGACACCGCCGGGGCGCCCAGCGCAGCGCTGGCGCTGGTGGCTGCATTGATGGAAGCTAGGGACATGGCGGCTTTTCCTGCGGACTGGATTTGGGAAGATGAACGGCGATGGCAATGCTTACTGGCCGATGGTCAGTGTCTTGAGCATCATGGTCTTGGCGGTGTTGAGCACTTCGACATTGGCCTGGTAGGAGCGCGACGCCGAGATCATGTTGACCATTTCCTCGACCACGTTGACATTGGGCATGGCGACATAGCCGTCGGCATTGGCCAGCGGATTTTTCGGGTCGTGCTGCATGCGCAGGGGCGACGGGTCATCGACCACGCGGGCCACGCGAACGCCGCCGATGCCCTGGCCGTTGGCGGGCGCCATCTCGAAGACCACCTGTTTTGCCCGGTAGGGCTGGCCGTCCGGACCTGAAATGCTGTCGGCATTGGCCAGGTTGCTGGCGGTGGTGTTCATGCGCTGCGATTGCGCGGCCATGGCCGACCCGGCAATCTGGAAAATACCGATGGAGCTGTTGGAATACGGCATGCGGGGGCTTCGCTTTCTTACGACTGGACCGCTGACAACAGCGACTTGATCCTGGACGACAGGATCGTCAGGTTGGCTTCATAGCGCATGGCGTTGTCGGCGAAGCTGACGCGCTCGGTGTCCATCTCGACCGTGTTGCCGTCGATGCTGGTCTGGTTCGGCATGCGGTAGAGCAGGTCCGCATCGCCGCCGCCCATTGACTCGCCGGCGATATGGCGGGTCGACGTGGTGGCCATCGAGGTTGACGTGGACTGCCGGCCGCGCTCGACCGCCTGCGACAAGGCGCTACTGAAATCAAAGTCGCGCGCCTTGTAGTTGGGCGTGTCGGCATGGGCGATATTGGCCGACAGGACTTCCTGCCGCCGCGCCCGCAGGTTGAGTGCCTCTTGGTGAAAGCGCAGCGCAGAGTCCAGCTTGTCGATCATTTTTGTCTCCCTCCATCAAGTGATTTGCCTGGCCGTCCGGACGCCTGGATTGAAAATAATTGTAAGAAAACCCCGTGTAATGCAATCAACTGAACAGATGGGTTTTCGAGCTCCAGTTCACCTTTCCCCGCACTGTCGGGGGGAATACGGCCCGGGCTGCGCCATGCGCTTCAATCAGGCGAACAGGGTCAGGTTTTCAAAGCAGTTCAACCGGTTGGAAAACCCGTTTTTTCTTAAGATGGACCCTGCTCAGCCGCTCTGCCCTTGCCTGCCTGGCAGCGCCTGGTGCCGCCTAAGTCGTTGCCAATTAAAAGGAATTCATGAACAAGCCGATCTGCCAGACGCTGCCGGGGCCGCTTGCGGGCATTCTTGCCGCATTGCTGGCGCTGGCCGTGCTGACCCCGGCCGCACATGGCGCCCCGCCGCTGCCGCTGTCAGGCTACGCGCGCCCGGTGATCGAACAGTTCCTGGCTGGCCAGACGGCCGGCTTGCCCGGCAAGGTGCAGATCAGCATCGACGCGCCGCTGTCAGGCAGCCTGCCGCCGTGCGATGCGCTCGAAGCCTTCCTGCCCGGTGGCGCGCAGTTGCGCGGGCGTGTTTCCGTCGGGCTGCGCTGCAATGCCGCCCCGCGCTGGACACGCTATGTCCAGGCACGCATTGCGGTGATGGGCACTTACCAGGCAGCGGCACGGCAGATTGAAGCGGGTCAGACCCTGGCCCCCGGGGACACGGTCGCTCGGGAAGCAGACTTGACCACGCTGCCTGCCAGCGTTGTGGTCGATGCAAGCCAGCTGAAGGGCCAGGTGGCACGCCACCGAATCGCTGCGGGCGCGCCGGTCAGGCGCGAACAGCTGCGCGGTGTTTTACTGGTGCAGCACGGACAGACCCTCAAGGTGGTGTCCCGGGGCCCGGGTTTCGTGGTGAGTACTGAAGGCAAGGCCATGGCCGCTGCCGCTGCTGGCGCGTTGGTCCAGGTCAGAATGCAGGGCGGTCAACTGCTCACCGGCACGCTGGGTGCCGATGGCATCGTCGAGCGCGGCAACTGATGCCATGAAAGATTTGACAAAGAATTTTTCATCGGGCCGCCTCAAGTTTCCGGGCAAACTGCCGTTATGCCGCTAAGTGCCTGAGGAAAAAATCATGAAAATCAATCAAAACGCCACCCTTTTAAAAGCCGGGGCGCCTGCGCAGACCTTGGCGCCCGGGAAAAGCAGCGCCGTGGCCGGTGCCTCCGCCGCCCAAGCGCCGGCCGTCGCCAGCCAGGCAAAACTGCCCTCAACGACCGGTGATTTTGATGCTGGGCGCGTGGCTGAAATCCGCGAAAGCATTCGTACCGGCCGCTATCAGGTCGATACTGCCAAAATCGCCGATGGCCTGATCACCAGCGTTCGCGAGCTGATTGCAAAGAACCCCTCATGAGCATTTCACTGTTGCAACGCCTGACACTTGAGCATGGCGCGGTTGACGAATTCGTTGTCCTGCTGAACCAGGAAGCCGACGCCATGACGCAAGGCCGTTTCATGGACCTTGCGCACCTGGCCGAGCGCAAGTCGCAGCTGGCCGACCGGATCGCCATCCTGACGCGCCATCGGGAAAACGAACAGATGGCGCTGGGCTACCGGGCCGACCGCAGCGGCGTCGAAGCGGCCACCGCCGCTGGCGGACCTTTGCTGCAGGACGCCTGGCGCCATTTGCAGTCGAGTGCAGCCCAGGCACACGAGCGCAACCATGCCAACGGCGTCATGATCCACACCCATCTTGACTTCACCCGGCAATCGATCAACTTCCTGAAGTCAGCCGGCAGGCCACTGTACGGACCGGACGGATCGCATTACAGCGGAACGGCAAGCGGCAACCACCTGGCCACAGGCTGAAGCGGCTTGAACGCACGCCTGTCGTTATCGGGCAAGCCTTTGCGGCCGTTTTCAAGAGAAATATGGCTTTTTCGCAGGCAGCACCTTCGTCATCAGCTATTTAATTCATAGCAAATTGAATTTTCAGCCTAGCGTTGCAGTGGCCTGGCGGACGATGGCACGCCGGCCCCTGGACCGGCTGGCCGCTAGGCTGACTTGGCGAGCAGGCCGCGCAGGCGGCTGATCACCTGGCTGTGCAGCTGGCACACCCGGGACTCGCTGACTGCCATGACGGCGCCAATTTCACGCAGAGTGAGTTCTTCCTCGTAATACAGACTCAGGAGCAGGCGCTCGCGCTCGGGCACGGCGTCGATGGCCTCGATCAGGCGCTGGCGCAGGCCGTTTTCCAGCAGCCTGGCCAGGGGGTCGCCGGTTTGCGCGCCCCCGTCGTGCTTGCTGCCGCAGTGCTGGTCAATGAAGGTGTTTTCCTGATCGTTGCGGTCAAAGTCCTCGTAATACACCAGCTGGCAGCCCTGGATTTCCTGAAGCAGGCTCTGGTAGGCCGGCAACGGCAGCTGCAGCTCGTCGGCAATCTCGCCCTCGGTGGGATGCCGTCCGCGCTTTTGTTCCTGTGACTGGATGGCCTTGGCCACGCTGCGCGAAGTCTGCCGCAAGCCGCGCGATACCCAGTCGTTGGCCCGCAGTTCATCGAGCATGGCGCCCCGGATGCGCTGGCCGGCATAGGTTTCAAACTTGGCGCCCTGGTCGTCCTGGTAACGGCTCGATGCATCAAGCAGGCCGATCATGCCGGCCTGGATCAGGTCGTCCAGGTCCACGTTGGCCGGCAGCCTGGAAATCAGCTGCAAGGCCAGGCGCCGTACCAGGGGAGCATATTGGGTCAACATGCCAGTGGTGCCGGAGGGGTCGATTTTTCCCTGGCATGTGTACATTGAGGAAGAGTCCTGCATTTCTGACAATCTGGTAAGAGTTCTGGGCAGTTGCTTCAGTGCAAGCCAGCCGATGGCTGAACGTCATGGACCGCCCTCTGACGGGAAAGCTCAAAGGGCGTCCGGTCTGGGGCTGCCAGACACGGCCAGTTCACCAGGTCCGAGGCAATCTGCAAGAAGTCCCGGGCGGCGTTGCTGGCGCTGAAGCCCTGGACAACGCTCAGGTTGAGCCGCCGGGCCTGCGCCAGGAAGGGATCGGCCCTGACAAATCCCGCAGGCTCAAGCGCCATGCCCAGATAGCGGCTGCCGGTGGATGCCAGGTTGGCGAGCAGGCGACGGGCCTGGGCCGGGTCGGCGGCCTCGTTGACCAGCACCCGCAGGTTCGCCAGCGCATGGGCATAGTGCAGCTTCTTGATGCACAGATAGGTTTGCGTGATCGCTTCGCTGCGGGCGGCACAGACCACCAGGATGTGATCGGCACTGGCGGCCAGCGGCGACAGCGTGCCATCGCTGTGCAGGACGGCATCGACCAGCACCAGCCGGCCGCCGCGCGCTGGCGGTGCCACCTGCGGACCGTTGCGCTCGTCCAGCAGCAGCACATCCCGGCCCTGCTGTTCGAGGGCAGCCGCCAGGTTGAGGGCGACGCTGCAGGCGCCGCTGTCGCTTGCGCTGTCGACCAGCGTGATACGCCGTGCGGTGTTGCCGGCCATCAGCCGCCGCAGTCCGTCGGCTTGATCGGTCACTGGTTTTTCCACAAACCGTTCCTTGTGCCGCCATCGGCTGCGTGTTGAACTTCGGACACTGGAGCCGACTCGCCGCTTTCCAGCGCATCGAGCAATACATAGAGTTTTCCCAGGCCTTCCAGCAGGACCGGGCCCGGTACCGGCTGGGTCGGCTCGAACGTCTGCCCGGCCAGTTGAGCCAGGACCCTGCGCACCGGTGCCGCCCACGCCTGTTGCGCCTGCTGCAGCCGGAATGCCGTGAGGCAGGTGTGCGCAAGCACGCGAAGGCGGTCTAGCCGGAGTGCGTCGCAGGGGCCGGTGTGGCCTTCGGGGGTCGGCAGCGACTGATCAAGCAGCAGAAAATATGCCCTGGCATCTGCCTGCCAGCTTGCCCACTGGATCAGTTGCTGCGGCCTTGCCTGGACCGTGACACTGGCAAGCAGGTAGCTGTGCGCCACCAGCTTGCCACTGGCGGCATCGACGATACGCCGGACCACGCAGCGCTGCATCTGCGCATCTGACGGCCGGGCGGAGCCATCTGGTGTGGGCTGCGCAAACACATTGACCAACATTTCCGCTACCGACAGCAGGCCTGCCCGGCCGCGAAAGGACACCGGCTCCGGTGTGCTGAATTCCAGCCCCGGAAGCAGTTCGTGCAGCGATGCCGACAGACCATCCTCGGCCAGTGCCACCAGCAGGCCGGCTGGTGCGCAAGCCATCCAGGCCAGGCCGCAAGCGTGCCATGCCTGGATTCGGGCGAACGAGGCCATGCCGGGAAACAGGTGAACCACCGGTTTATTGCCAAGCTGTCGAAGGTCCGAAGCGGCCGCCGCTCCCGTTTCAGCTTCAGACCCGCCAGGCGCCAGCAGGGCAGCAAAGGGCAGACCCGTGCCGTCGGACAACAGGGCAGACAGCCGCCCTTTCGCAAGGGCTTGTCCACCCGCCGGCAGACTGGTTTCGCCGTGGCTTGCCAGCACGTAACCGCTGCAATGGCGCTGGCTGTCGACTGCTGCCTGTGACAGCAGCCTTTGGCCGATCGCGCCCTCATCTTGTTGTTCTGCGGGCTCATCAGACAGTTGGCGGCTGAGCGCGCGGCCCGCATCAAAGCCGATGTCGGCCGCCGCCAGCGCCGCCGCATTCGAGGTCAGTTCCTGGGCGTTGTGGGCCAATGTGCGGATCAGTTGCTGGCACTGCAAACGCAGGCGACGGCTGACCGCTTCGGCAGCCGCCACTTTTTCGTCGGAGCGCGCGGGTTGCTCGTCCAGGTCGGCCTCGCCTGGAACAAACCAGGCGCTCTGGCTCCTGGCCTCGAAGACGCTGTCAATCAGCTGGCGGCGGTCACCCAGCACCAGGTTTTCCGGAACCTTCTGCCCGCTGGAGACATAGTGGACCGGCAACTGGTGGCGGATCACGATGTCGATCAGCGCGCCGGGATGCGTCGCTTCGTCCACCTTGGTCAGGATGCAGCCTGCCAGGCCGCTGCCGCTATGCGCCTGGGCGTCGTGGCGATAGGCCTTCACCACTTCATTGAGCGTGTCCCCGTGGCTGGCCGCATTCAGCAGCAGCAGGCGCTTGACCGGACGGCTGGCGCCGCACAGCATGGCGATCTGGTCGGACACGGCGCGGTCGCGCTGGCTCATGCCGACGGTGTCGATGAGCACCATGTGCTTGTCCTGCAGGCTGGCGAGCACCGTTTCCAGGTCGCTCGCATCCTTGACCGCATGCACCGCCACGCCCAGGATCTGACCGTAGATGCGCAACTGCTCATAGGCGCCGATGCGGTAGCTGTCGGTGGTGATCAGCGCGAGTTTTTCAGCCCCGAAGCGCATCACGCAGCGCGCCGCGAGCTTGGCGGTGGTGGTGGTCTTGCCGACGCCGGTTGGCCCCATCAGGGCATACACGCCGCCTTCGTTCATGAGCGCGTCCTCGTCCTCCAGCATGGGCATCTGGCAGGCCATGGCCGACTTGAGGTAGTCCAGCCCGCCGGCATGGTTCAGGCCGGCGGGCAGGTCGGCCAGCAGGTCTCTGGCCAGGCGGGCACTGAAGCCGGCGCCCAGCAAGGTGCGCAGCAACTGGCCGCGCAGCGGGTCGCGCCGCTGGCTCTGGTTCCATGCCAGGCCAGCCAGTTGCTCTTCGATCATGCCGCGCATGGAATGGATTTCGCGCAGGACACTGGCATCGCCGCTGCCCGGATCGGCCACGGCCACGGGAGCGGTTGAAACGGCAGGTGCCGGCAGCAGTGGAGCGGGCTGCCCCTCCGGTTCAACGGGAACGGCATCCGCTGGAATGCGGGCGGCGGGCGCCTCCAGCGAAGCCACGATTTCGACACCCTCGGCGGTCACGGTACTTGACAAGATAAAGGCATCCGGACCCAGTTGCTCGCGCATCAGCCGCAGTGCCTTCAGGATCGAAGGCGCCACGATGGCAAGGGTTGGCGCTTCAGCTGGCTGGCCACTGGTCATGACTTGCCTCCAATCGTGGCGGTGACGCGGATGGTGCGGGTGTCAGGAATTTCGGCATGCGACAGCACCTTGAGCTCGGGCAGGCTGCGGCGCAGGAAGCGCGCCAGCAGCACCCGCAGCGGATGCTGCACCACCAGCACGGCTGGCAGGCCCAGTTGCGCCTGGCGCGCCATGGCCGCCTGGGTTTGCTGCAGCAGGTTGTCCGCCAGGCCGGGCTCCAGGCCATTGCTGTTGGAAAGGGCCTGCAGCAGCATGCGGTCAAGCGAGCTGTCCAGGCCGATCACTTGCAGTTGCTCGTTGCCGGGGTAAAGGTCCTGGATGATCGCGCGCCCGAGGGCCAGGCGGATCAGCGAGGTCAGCTCGGTGGTGTCCGCCACCGACGGCGCATGCTCGGCCAGCACATCCAGAATGGTGCGCATGTCCCGGATCGGCACGCTCTCGTCCAGCAGGTTTTGCAGCACCTTCTGCACACTGGTGAGTGACAGCGCCTTGGGCACCAGGTCCTGCACCAGCATCGGTGACTCCTTGCCAATGCGGTCGAGCAGCTGCTGCACTTCCTGGCGCCCGAGCAGTTCGGCTGAATGCGCATGGATCAGGTGGTTCAGGTGCGTGGCCACCACGGTGCTGGCATCGACCACGGTGTAGCCGTAAATCTGCGCCTGCTCGCGCAAGCTGGCGTCAATCCAGATGGCCGGCAAGCCGAAGGCCGGATCCTTGGTCTGGGTGCCAGGCAGCGAGGCACTGACCTGCCCCGGATTGATCGCCATCCACTGGCCGGGCGTTGCTTCGCCGCGCCCGATCTCGACGCCCTTGAGCTTGACGACATAGGCATTCGGCTTGATCTCCAGGTTGTCCCGGATATGCACCACGGGCACCAGAAAACCGATGTCCTGCGCGAACTTCTTGCGGATGCTCTTGATGCGGCCGAGCAATTCGCCGTTTTGCGACATGTCCACCAGCGAAATCAGCCGGTAGCCGACTTCCAGCCCCAGCGGATCGACCAGCGCCACATCGTCCCAGCTCGCTTCCTGCGATTGGGCCGGTGCGGCGGCGGGCGGCGGCGCGGCCGCCACTTCGGCCCTGCTGCTGGCCGCCTTGCGCATCACGCGCCGCCCCATCCAGATCAGGCCGCCGGCAATCAAGAGGAAGGCCAGGTTCGGCATGCCCGGAATCATCCCCATCATGCCAATGACGGCTGCCGTCAGGAACAGCACCTGCGGGTTGGCGAACAGCTGGCCGGTGAGCTGGCCGCCGACATCCTCGTCAGTGGTCACGCGCGAAACGATCACGCCGGCGGCGGTGGAAACCACCAGCGCCGGTATCTGTGCGACCAGGCCGTCACCGATGGCCAGCAGGGTGTAGGTGGTGCCGGCCTCGGAAAAACTCATGCCGTGCTGGGCCACGCCCACCACCAGGCCACCAATGATGTTGATCACCAGGATCAGCAGGCCGGCCACCGCATCGCCGCGCACGAACTTGCTGGCGCCGTCCATCGAGCCATAAAAGTCGGCCTCCTGAGACACCTCTGCGCGGCGTTTGCGCGCCACGTCCTCGCCAATCAGGCCGGCATTCAGGTCGGCGTCGATCGCCATCTGTTTGCCCGGCATGGCGTCGAGCGTGAAACGCGCGCCGACCTCGGCGATGCGGCCCGCGCCCTTGGTGATGACCATGAAATTGATCACCACCAGGATGATGAAGACCATCACGCCTACGGCAAAATTGCCCCCCACCAGGAAGTGGCCGAAGGCCTCGATCACCTTGCCGGCGGCATCCGGGCCGGTGTGGCCTTCCATCAGCACGACGCGGGTGGACGCGACATTGAGCGACAGGCGCAGCAGCGTGGTGAACAGCAGCACCGCCGGAAAGGCGGCAAAGTCCAGCGCCTTCATGGTGTACATGCTGACCAGCAGCACCATGATCGACAGCGCGATGTTGAAGGTGAACAGCAGGTCCAGCAGGAACGGCGGCAGCGGCAACACCATCATGCTCAGGATCAAAATGATCAGGATCGGGCCGACCAGGCCCTTGCCCTTGTCGGCGCCGATCATCATGGCCGGCAGACGCCGCAGGGAATCGATCGCGCTCATGCGGGGCTTCCTTCGGAGTCGAGTGTTTCAGGCACGGGCAGGTTCCTTGGCATGGGCGGCAGGGCGCCGCCTTCTTTTGTCTGGCGGTGCAGCTGGTAGGCCCAGGCCAGCACTTCGGCCACGGCGGCATACAGGGCGACCGGGATCTCCGCATCCAGCCGTGTATGGCGGTACAGCGCACGGGTCAGCGGCGGCGCTTCGAGCACCGGAATCTTGTGCTCCTGGGCCAGCGCACGGATGCGCAGGGCCACCAGGTCGGTCCCCTTGGCTATCACGCGCGGCGCGCGCATGTCCTTGTCGCTGTACTTGAGGGCGACGGCAAAATGCGTCGGGTTGGTGACGATGATGTCGGCCTTGGGCACCTCGGCCATCATGCGCCGCTTGGCCATCTGCTGCTGCTGGCGTCGAATCTGCGCCTTGACCTGCGGGTCGCCGTCGCTTTCCTTTTGCTCCTGGCGCAAGTCCTCGCGCGACATTCGCAGCTTTTTATGATGGCTCCAGAGCTGGTAGGGCACGTCGATGGCCGCCACCAGCAGCAGCGAGCCAATGATCAGCGCGCAGGTCTTGGCCACGAGCTGCAGCGTGTGCGCCAGCGCGTTGTGCACCGGCTCGCCCATCAGCGCCATGATGCTTGGCAGATTGCCGGAAATCACCCACCATGAAATGCTGCCGACCAGCAGGGACTTGACCAGGGTTTTGACCAGTTCGGCCAGTGTCTCGGTCGAGAACATTCGGCCGATGCCGGCCACCGGGTTCAACTTGGAAAACTTCGGCATCAGCGACTTGCCCGACAGCAGCCAGCCGCCCAGCAGCATCGGGGCGACCAGCGCCGCCACCATCATGGCCGCCAGCAGCGGCGCCAGCGCCTGGAGCGCATGCACGATAGTGCTGCCGGCCTGCACCATCATGTGCGAGGCGTCGAATGCAGAAGCGCGTTCGAACTGAAGGCCGTTGCGCAATGCGCTGCCCAGATGGTCAGCCATCAGGCTGCCGCTGGCCCACAGGCACCCCAGCCCGGTGGACAGCATCACAAAGGTTCCGAGTTCCCGCGAACGGGCAACCTGCCCTTCCTCATGGGCTTTTTCCAGCCGCCGGGGCGAGGCAGGTTCGGTTTTTTCGAGATCACTTTCTTCCGCCATCAATGCTCCGGAGCTTCAGACGCAAAGCCGTCCGACTTCCAGAATTATTGCGGTGCAAGGCCTGGGTCATTAGGCCAAACAAGCCGGCGATAAAGCTGTTCCTTGGCCAATCAGACAGGCTGCCAGCTAAAAACCGAGGCTGGCCAGCAGGTCGTCCACCTGGTCCTGGCCATCGACCGCGTCGGGCTGGCCCGCGACGGTCTGCGGTCCGTGCAGCAGCCCATGGGGGGTGTCAGGGCGTTTTTCAGGCGGCGCATTGTCGATCAGCAGCTGCAGCAGCTGGGTGTCCATGTCCTGGATCACATGCATCATCTTCTTGATGACCTGGCCCGTCAGGTCCTGAAAATCCTGTGCCATCATGATCTCCATCAGCTGGGCATTGGTGGCACTGACCTGCTGCGGCACGGCGGCAAGGTAGGCGCGGTTGTCGCGCACCAGTTCGCGTGCCGCATCGAGTTCGACGGGGTGCTCGAACCAGGCATCCCAGCGCTTGGTCAATGCCTTGGCCTGGCTGGCTAGGCCGTCCTGGATGGGCTGGGCCACGTCGATGGCGTTCAGCGCCCTTTCAGCGGCCCGCTCGGTCATCTGTGCAATGTAGCCCAGCCGGTCGCGCGCATCGGGGATGGCTTCGGCCACTTTGGCAATGCCCTTGTCCAGGCCCAGTTCACGGATGTTTTCGCGCATCTGGCGCGTCAGGTGGCCGATGCGGTTGATGAGTTGCTCGGCTGAATCGGGAACGGTTTCGCCAGAAGTTTTTTCCTGCGCCATGTCACGCACTCTCTTTCGCGATTTTTTCAAAGATCTTGGTGATCTTTTCTTCCAGCGTGACGGCGGTGAACGGTTTCACCACATAGCCGTTGGCACCCGACTGGGCCGCTGCAATGATGTTTTCCTTTTTCGCTTCGGCCGTCACCATCAGCACCGGCAGCTTGGCCATGGACGCATCGGCGCGTATCGCCTGCAGCATGGCCAGGCCGTCCATGTTCGGCATGTTCCAGTCAGACACGACAAAGCCGTAGTTGCCGCCCTTGAGCTTTTCAAGGCCGATGGCGCCGTCTTCGGCCTCGTCGACATTGATGAATTCGAGCTCTTTGAGCAGGTTGCGAATGATCCGGCGCATGGTCGGAAAATCGTCCACCACCAGGATTTTTATGTTTTTATCTACCACGTTCACTCCAAAAATTGATTGGTCAACACATGCTGCAGGCCAGCAACGCTGCCTGCATGCAAAAAAATTTCCGGCATTTCGCTACACCCGGTTGGCCTGCGCCCCCAACGAACGCAGGTGCGCCATCACACGCTGGCTCAGGTCCTGAAGCGGCACGACCTCATGCGCAGCGCCCAGGGCAATCGCCTCGCGCGGCATGCCAAAGACCACGCAGCTGGCCTCGTCCTGGGCCAGGGTGTAGGCGCCGGCCTGGCGCATGCGCAACAGGCCGTCGGCGCCGTCGCGGCCCATGCCCGTCAGGATCACGCCGATGGCATTTTTTCCGGCATGCCGGGCGGCTGAATCGAACAGCACATCAACCGACGGGCGATGCCGGTTGACCGGCGGTGCCAGGTCCACCTGGGCCACATAGTTGGCGCCGCTGCGCACCAGCGACAGGTGAAATCCGCCCGGTGCGATGTAGGCATGGCCGGGCAATATGCGCTCGCCCTGCACCGCTTCGGACACCACGATGCGGCACAGGCCGTTCAGGCGCTCGGCAAAGGAACGGGTGAACCCGGCCGGCATGTGCTGCGCGATCATGATGCCCGGACTGTCCGGCGGCAGGGGCTGCAGCACCTCCCGGATGGCTTCGGTGCCGCCGGTGGAAGCGCCAATGATGATAAGCTTTTCGGTGCTCAGCAACGGGCTGCGCAGCAGTGGCACATCGGCCGCTGCAGCCGCGCTGCTGCCCGGCGCCGATCGCCTTGCCGGCAGCAGCCGGGCTGCGGCGGCGATGCGTATCTTGCCGGCGATCAGCTCGGTGTAGGAAAGCAGACCATCGCGAATGCCCAGGCGCGGCTTGGTCACGAAGTCGATCGCGCCCAGTTCCAGTGCGCGCAGCGCTGCCTCTGAGCCGTGTTCGGTCAGCGACGACACCATGACCACCGGCATGGGGCGCAGGCGCATCAGTCGTTCCAAAAATTCCAGCCCGTCCATGCGCGGCATTTCCACGTCCAGCGTCATCACGTCCGGGTTGTGTTGCTTGACCAGGTCGCGGGCGATCAGCGGGTCGGACGCCGTGGCCACCACCACCATGTCGGGCTGGCTGTTGATGATCTCGGTCATCAGGCTGCGGATCAATGCCGAATCGTCCACGCAGAGCACCCTGATTTTCCTGTCTGTCATAGCGTCCAGCCCATCTTCTTGTCAAGCGTGTGCGCTGCACCTGCAGCCAGCCTGTCGCCCCTGCCATTGCCTGGCTGCCTGAGCAGCACGCTGGCCAGCGCCTGCTCCTCGCGCTGCACCAGCAGGACATCGTCAGGCTGGCGCAGCTTTCTTACCGTCACCCGGCCGGTGAAAGGAAAAAAGTTGATCCGGCGCGGCAGCTTTCCGCGCAAGTCTTGTGCGGCAATCCGGATGCGCTCTTCCAGCAGGTAGCGCAGCACGAAATCGGCATTGCGTTCGCCAATGTTGAGCAACGTCATGTTGGCCAGCACGGCACCGCCGCCAAACACCTTGGCTTCCAGGCGCTCGCGCCGCGCACCAGCCCGGACCACTTCGCCAAGCAGCACCTGCATCGCATGCGCCCCATAGCGCATGGCGGCGGCCGCATCGAAAAACAGCGGGTCGGCCGTCCCGGGCAGCATGAAGTGGTTCATGCCGCCAATGCCCGAGACGCTGTCACGCAGGCAGGCCGACACGCACGAACCGAGCACTGTCGTCAGCACCATGTCCTCGGCCGTGACGTAATACTCTCCCGGCAAAAGCTTGACTGCCGCCAGGCCGAATTCACGGTCGAAATAATGACGCGTGGCCAGCGGCTCTGCTTCCGCCGCGATCATGCCGCGCCTTTCGGCAGATTTTCGGCCAGTCCGTAGACCGTCTGGCCGCGCAGCCGCAAGGTCTGCTGGGCAAAGGAAAAGTTTTCCGAATGCCCGGCAAACAGCAAGGCATCCGGCTTCATCAGGGGAACAAAGCGCTGCAGTATTTTTTCCTGCGTCGGCTTGTCGAAATAGATCATCACATTGCGGCAGAAGATGGCATCGAACAAGCCTTTCAGCGGCCATTTCGGATCGAGCAGGTTGAGTTGCGAAAACTTGACCATGGCGGCCACTTCCGGCCGTATCCGCACTTTGCCTGCATGCGCGCCTGAGCCCTTGAGGAAAAATCGCTTCAAGCGGTCCGCCGGCAGCTTGCTGGCCTGCTCCATCGTGAAAACGCCGTCAACCGCCTTGGCCAGCACCTGCGTGTCGATGTCCGTGGCGACCACGCTGCATGCGCTGGCGCGGCTTCCCAGCGTCTCGATCAGCGTCATCGCGATCGAATAGGGCTCTTCGCCTGTCGATGCGGCCGAGCACCAGATGGTGACCGGTTGCGGGCACTGGCGGACATGCTCGGCAAGCAAGGGGAAATGGTGTGCCTCGCGAAAAAATGCCGTCAGGTTGGTGGTGAGGGCATTCGTGAACAACTCCCACTCGTGGCTGCGCGGGTCGGCTTCCAAAAACCCCAGGTAGGTGGAAAACTCGCGCATTTCCAGTTCACGCAGTCGCCGCGACAGCCGGCTGTAGACCATCTGGCGCTTTTGCACGCTCAGTGAGATGCCGGCGCGCTGGTGGATCAGCTGGCGAATCCGGGCAAAGTCCGTATCGGTCAAAATAAAATCGGGGCCTGTCGGCGAGAGCGCAGCGACGCGGGGGGATGGATTCATGGCAGGCTAGTGTGAACAGGGGATCGATCACCATTGCCGCCTGGAGGCCAGCAATGGGTAGGTACCAATGTATTCAGGAACCGCCTGCCTTGATACCCCGAAAAGCATGCCAAACAGCGCCCTCCTTTGCGCATGGACCCGGCTCAGGCAGCCATTCCAGTTCGCATCAGAGATTGATGTCCTGCGCCCACACAATGGCCGACCCGTGAGCCTTGTTCACCTGCGAAGCCGTCATGAACAAGGCATCGGCAAGCGCTGGCGCAGAGCCGCTCTCGCCCTCGCAGGCCTCTGCCAGTGCCAGCAAGGGTCCGTAAATGTTCTCCCGATGAAGCAAGGCATGGACGATCGTATCGGGCAGGGACACCTGGCGCATCAGTTGCGGCATCGGAATTCCCAGCAGCTGGTCCAGCAATGAGAAAAGTCCCACGACAAACAGGTTTCCCGCTTCGCTCGCAGGCAGCAGGCCCACGCCCAGCAGCTCGACAAATCGCCCCCGCACAATCGCCGCCTGAAGCAATGCCTGAGAAGACCCTGCCGTGCTGGTGGTTGCCAGCAACAGGGCCAGCCAGCGGTACAGTGGCAGGTAGCCCAGCATCGTGATGGCATGGCGCAGCGATTCAATTTCGATCTGAAGTCCGAAGCCCGCGCTGTTGATGTAGCGAAGCAGCTTGTAGGAAAGCATCGCGTCGCGCTGGAGAACCTTTTCCAGTTCACGGATGTCGGCGCACGCCTGAACCATCTTCATCAGTTGCAGGATCAGCACCGTCTGCGAACCCATCTCGGCGATTCGCGGCAGGCTGCGCGGCGACGCACACATATTTCCAAAAAACCCCGCCAGTCCCAGCGCCGCGCAGGCGTCGAACGCGTTCCAGTCCGACACCTTGTTGACTATCAGTTTCAGTGCAGGCTCGGCGAGCGCTGCCAAGCGGACAATCTGCGCCAGGTCGGGATTCGCCAGATCAGCCGTGACAAAGGCCATCAGCGAAAGCAAGCCGTCGCTCGAATCAAACAGCGCCACATCCGGATGGCACAGCGCCAGCCGAAAGCCTTGGGCATGCAGCGACATCGCCAGCCCGATGCCTTCCGGGCAGGCCAGTTCCGCCTGGCTGAACATCAGGACCGTCGTGGCGGGATTGAGGTGCTCCAGGCTATTGGAAGACAGGGCAGCCGCCTGGATTTCAATGAAAAACAGGCTGGACCCAGCCTGACGGGGGAACTGCGCCATCAGCGCCAGCATCGGCTGTGTTGTCCGGTCAGGCCGCGCAGCGCCCGATTGGGCGTCCTGCCATGAAAGGCGGTAGCCCAGCACGCGCTGAGTGGCGTCGATCAGGGCCGTTCGGGAAAAATAGTTGTCGGGGTTCATGGGTTTGAAGGACAGACGTCTGCGCCGTTGAACGATCGATTGTTCAACGGCTGCAGTCGGGTTGTGTTCCAGCCCGTAGCCTGTTTCGGGCAAAGGATGGAAAAAAAGCGGCGGTGGGCGTCAAGATTGAACACATAAGGACAGCAGCACCGCAGAACAGGAATCTTGCATGCCATGATTTTCAGGCAGGCTCCTCGGGCGACAGGCGGAGAACAGGCGCTTGATCGGCCCTTTGATCCAAGGATTCAAACGCGCCGTCCGCGCTGTGCGCTTGCGCAGGAAATTCAGGAACCCAGGAATTCGCCAATCGGCTTGAGGTCTTCGACCCGATCGCAGACCGACTTGACGATCATCAGGATCGGAATGCCGAGCAACAGGCCCCACACCCCCCAGAGCCAGCCCCAGGCCAGCAGGCCCATGAACACGGCGACCGGGCTGAGCCGGCTGGCGCGGCTGGTCAGCCAGGGCGTGAGCAGATTGCCCACCAGCGTGTGGATCACGATCGAAGTCCCGCCCACGGCCATCGCCATGTTGATCGAACCGAACTGCAGGAAAGCGACCAGCGCCGAGGCGGCCGCCGTGACCAGCGAGCCTATGTAGGGCACCAGGTTGAGCACGCAGGCGACCACGCCCCAGACGGCGGCATTGTCCAGCCCGAGGAACATCAGCGCCCCTGCCGTCAGCACGCCGACCAGCAGGCTGGTCAGCAACTGCACCTGCAGGTAGCGCTGGATCTGCCCGGCAATCTCGTGCAGCGCCTGCAAGGTGATTTTTTTCTTGCTCAGGCTTGGCCCGGCCAGCTTGACCAGCTTGCGCCGAAAAGTGTCGCCTGAAAGCATCAGGAAATAGGTCAGGAACACCACCACCGCGATTTGTCCGATGAGGGCCAGCAGGCCGATGGTGCCGGTCCACAGGTAGTCCTTGATGTTGAAGCGAGGCGCCTCGATCACCACCCGGGTCGCGCCCCGGTTGGGACCGGTGACAGCGGCGCTTTCCCGGGTGGCCTGCTCGATCTGGGCGGCCGCCTTCTGCACCGTTTCCAGCGCACTGCTCGATTTTCCGCTGCCCGACCTGAGCGCCTGCCCGAGCTTTTGCGCCGCCGCCGGCAAGGCCTCGATCAGCTGCGCGGCTTCAAGCCGCAGCAGGTAGGCGCCGGATCCCATCGCGCCCAAAATGCCCAGCAGCAGCACGGCCGAACTCAGCCAGCGCGGCACGTGCCTGGATTCCATCCAGTTGATCAGCGGCGAAAAGGCGTAGCTGAACAGCACGCTGAGCATGATCGGGATGAGAACGACCCGTGCCCACTGGAGCACGAAGAGGCTGGCCATGATTGCCAGGATCACCAGCGACACATTGCGCACGTCCACCGGCATGTGCAAGATAAACCGTTCCGGCTCGGGAAAGACCGTGACATCGGGTTCTGCGACGACCGGCTCGTCTGCCCTGGTTTCTTCGGCCATTTGTCATCCTCGTTAATCGTTAAGGTTGGGTGCTTGCGCCCGGCGATCTGTCAGGCACAGCGGGACGGTTGGGTTGGAGTATTGCACCCGAAAACCCGGAACTACACCATAGGACGCCTCCCCGCAAACTGGACAGTAGCAGGCGTGACCGGCTGCCAGCACCCACCGCAACCCGACCGGGAAAGGCCTCCACGGCCGGCCTTGAGACACCCACGCAATCAGCCGGCAATGGCTTCCCGGACAGCGCCAAGCTGGCGGCGCGACACCGTCAGCAATTCATCCAGGCCATTGAGCCGCACGGCCCAGCCCTCGCCTTCTTCGGGATCGAAATGCTTTTCCAACGCGCGCACCGCGTACCGGGCAATCAGCGCATTGCGGTGAATCCGCATGAACCGGCGGCCATAGCGCGCTTCCAGCTCGCCGAGCGAGCCGTCCAGAATGTAGCTGCGCCTGAGGGTGCGCACCGTGATGTACTTCAGCTCTGCCTTGAAATACAGCACCTCCGACAGCGGCACGCGCTCGGTCCGGCCCCGGTCCTGAATAAGCAGGTTTTCTTCAAACTTTTCGGGCGCCTGCACAACACCGGCTTGCATAAGACGCTCTACTTTTTGTAGCGACTGCTGCAGCCGCTCCAACCGCACCGGCTTGGTCAGGTAGTCCACCGCGTCCAGCTCGAAAGCCTGCACCGCGTGTCCTGGATGCGCGGTAACGAACACCACGGACGGCGGCTGGGGCAAACCGGCGATCAGCCCGGCGAACGCCATGCCATCCATCCCGGGCATGTGGATGTCAAGCAGCACGGCATCGAACGGCTGGCGCTGCAGCGCGCTCATGGCCTGCACTGCGTTGGCGGCCTCGGCGGCGACCACGGCGCAAGGCGCCGTGCAGTCGCCCAGCAAGGTGCGCAGGCGCGATCTGGCCAGCGCCTCGTCGTCAACCAGCAAAATGGTCAAAGCTCTCACAGCGGCACCTCCAGCCTGACCTGAAACAGGCCGTCCTTGCAGGTCGTCCTGAACTGCGCCTGCACATCATGCAGCAGGAACAGTCGCTCGCGCACATTGGTCAGCGCCAGCCCGTGACCCGGCCGGCCACTTCCGGCGGGCGCCGAATTGGTCACCTTGATGACCACAGTGCCGCCTCGCCGGGTCGTTGAGATGAGGATTCTTGCGCCGCTGGCACTGGGCTCCACGCCGTGCAGCACGGCATTTTCAACCAGCGGCTGCAGCAGCAGCGGTGGCAGCCGGGCCGCGTCAGCGCCGGGGTCCAGGCTCCACTGCACCCGCAGCCTGTCGCCAAAGCGGACCTGCTCGATGTCCAGGTAACGCTGCGCCAGAAAAATTTCCTGCGCCAGCGTGACCGACTCGGCCGGGTCGGCCAGCGCACTGCGAAACAGCTCGCTCAGGTCTTCCAGCACCGCCTCGGCCTTGGCCGGCTCGGCGCGCACCAGTGCAATCGCGCTGTTCAGCGTATTGAACAAAAAATGCGGCCGGATGCGCGACTGCAGTTCGGCCAGGCGCGCTGTCGTGGCTGCAGGCATGCGCGCCTTGGCGCGCCAGATCAGCCCTGCCAGCACCAGCGCCGACAGCAGCACGCCCGACGCACCGCTGGCCCACCAGGAAGGAGACGACAGCAACCCCATCAGCGCCAGCAGGCCGCAGCCATAGGCACCGGCCACGGCGCCCATCACCGTGCCGGCCAGCCACTGCAACGAAACACCAAGCCGGTTCAGCCGGCCCTTGAAGACGCAGACGGCAACCAGCCAGGCCAGCGTTGCCGGCAGCACGCCGCCGGTCAGCAGCGAAAACCGCAGCAGCCAGTCCAGCGGGTCCAAGGTGCCGAACATCGCGGCCACGCCGGCGACTGCCTGCACCAGCAGCACAACCCGCAGCACCACGCCCACATGGCAGGTGTCAAACAGCATGGCGCGAGGCGCGAACGGTGACACGGCGGCAATGGTGTCGGTCGGCGCCAGGCCGCCATGCAGCGTGGAATTGTCAAAGTCCTGTGGAGCGGTGGTTGGCGTCATTGAAAGAAAGCAGGGGTTGTCATTCTTCAGTCCCGGGTGATTTTCAGGCATGCAGGCGCGCAGATAAAATTACCCTGATGAGTATTGCACCGGCCAGGGCCTTCAAGCTACTCCGCTGAACACTATTTCAGCCACTGGCCCATCGCGCCCACACAGCGCTCTTTTCAACCCGCCCCGCGCCTGCCACTTCTAGAAAGCCCGACGTGAATCAATTCGACAAGAAATCCCAAGCCTGGTCCGCCCTGTTTTCCGAGCCCATGAGCGACCTGGTCAAGCGCTACACCTCCAGCGTGTTTTTCGACAAGCGGCTGTGGCAGGCCGACATCGCCGGTTCGCTGGCGCATGCCGACATGCTGGCCGCGCAAGGCATCATCGCCCCGGCCGACCATGACGCCATCCAGTACGGCATGGCGCAAATCACGCGCGAGATCGAAGCCGGCGAATTTGAATGGAAGCTCGACCTTGAAGACGTTCATCTGAACATCGAGGCGCGCCTGACCCAACTCGTCGGTGACCCGGGCAAGCGTCTGCACACCGGCCGCTCGCGCAACGACCAGGTCGCCACCGACGTGCGCCTGTGGCTGCGCGGTGAGATCGACCTGATCGGCGGCCTGCTGGTGGACCTGCAAAAGGCGCTGGTCGAGATCGCCGAGAAAAACGTCGAGGTCATCCTGCCCGGCTTCACGCACCTGCAGGTGGCCCAGCCGGTGAGCTTTGGCCACCACATGCTGGCCTATGTCGAAATGTTCAGCCGCGACGCCGAGCGCATGGGCGAAGTGCGCCGCCGCGTCAACCGACTGCCGCTGGGCGCCGCCGCGCTGGCCGGCACCAGCTACCCGCTGGACCGCGAGCGCGTCGCCACCACGCTGGGCATGGTCGATGCGCAAGGCCAGCCGCAGGTCTGCCAGAACAGCCTGGACGCCGTCAGCGACCGCGACTTTGCGATTGAATTCACCGCCGCCGCCTCGCTGGCGATGGTGCACATCAGCCGCTTCAGCGAAGAGTTGATTCTCTGGATGAGCCAGAACTTCAGCTTCATCCACATTGCCGACCGCTTTACCACCGGCTCGTCGATCATGCCGCAGAAGAAAAACCCCGACGTGCCCGAACTCGCGCGCGGCAAGACCGGCCGCGTGGTTGGCCACCTGATGGGCCTGATCACCTTGATGAAGGGCCAGCCGCTGGCCTACAACAAGGACAACCAGGAAGACAAGGAGCCGCTGTTCGACACCGTGGACACGCTGAAAGACACGCTGCGCATCTTTGCCGAAATGGTCGGCGGCATCACCGTCAAGCCTGAAGCCATGGAGCGCGCCGCCCTGCGCGGCTACGCCACCGCCACCGATCTGGCCGACTACCTGACGAAAAAAGGCCTGCCCTTTCGCGATGCGCATGAAACCGTCGCCCATGCGGTCAAGGCCGCCACGTCGCATCAGGTCGATCTGTCGGAACTGCCGCTGGCCGTGCTGCAGGAGTTCAACCCGTCGATTGAAAAAGATGTCTACGAAGTGCTGAGCCTGCGCGGTTCGCTGAACGCGCGCAATATTCTGGGCGGCACGGCGCCAGCGCAGGTGCGCATGCAGATTGCGCGGCACCGGGCGCGGCTGGGCTAACTGACGGGCAGTGCATGGGCGGGCGGTGAAACGATATGCCGCCACTTCCGTTCACGGATGCCGAATGAGAGCCCATCAAGCCCAGGGTCAATTGCAGAAAAAGTCGTAACTACTCAGCGTCCCCGATTTACGCCTTCCCGCCTTTGGGGGAAGGAGCCCTGCAAATTCGGGGACATCGGGTGGCCTGAGTCGTTACGATTCTTAAGAAAAAATTCTGTAACCCAATCAGGACGAGAACAAGCAGCTATTAAATAAATAGCAATAATACTCAGCACCAGAAAGAACAGCCGGACCTCGCAGCCCGTGGCCACAGCGACAACCCCGAAGCGCTGCGGCTGTTGACCTGCACCCAGCAGTTCCGCCCGGAAGTCGTTGCCGGGCCTTAAAACTCGTCCCACTCACCGGCTACGGCCGGCGCTGCCGCGACAGCAGCCAGGCGCCGGGACGGCATGGCAAGAGCCTGATTTTTTTGCGCTCTACTGCGGCAACAGTTGAGCAAGAAAGGTCCCGAGCCGCGAAAAGTCTTCTGCGGCACGGCTTTTGGGTGCGTAATAGCGGATGGGTTTGCCCGCTGCGAAGGCCTCGGCAAGACGGATGTCGTTGCGAACAATGGGCAACAAGCGGGAGACGCCGAACTGGTTCGCCACATCACCGGTTACCGTGCGATGGATGCGGATGTTGTCGTTGCCCATCATGGGCAGAAATCCGGCGAGCTTGAGCTGCTGGTTGGTGCCAGAGATGATCTTGAACAGTACCCGCATCAGTTGTTTCACCCCCTCGCTGGAAAGCGGATGGGGCACGAAAGGCACCACCACCCAGTTGGCGGCGGTGAGCGCATTGAGCAGCAGAATATCCAGCGACGGTGGCGTATCCAGAACCACCACATCAAAGTTCTTCACGATCTCCTCTTCTTCGAGCGCCCGCTTCAGCAGCCCCTCATCGCGCAGCCCCTCGCCGTGTTCGAACAAGGTGTCGGCAGGCGCCAAGGAGAGCTTGTCAAAGGCGGTCGGCTGCACGGCAGTGGCCAGTCGCGCGTCAGTGCGGCGGAAAATGTCGTGGACCGTGGGGGTGGCTTTGCTGACCTTGACGCCCAAGCCCACGGCGCAATGGCCCTGGGAGTCGAGGTCAACCAGCAATACCCGCAGCCCCAGTGCGGCCAGCTCGGCGGCGAGATTCACCGATACCGTGGTTTTGCCGGTGCCGCCCTTGCGGTTGGATACAACGAAGGTTACTGCCATGGGTATCGTCCTCAGAAAAGCTCAATGGCGGGTCGTTCACTCTCGGCCGTGGCGGATTCGCCGCCGGCCATCGCATGATGGGTCGCGTGCTGCGACTCCATGGTGTAACTTGCGCGCAAAGCTTCCATGACTTCGTCCAGCGTCTGGATGTCCAGCGGCGCCATCCAGTCGCCTGCCAGACCTTGCTCCACCTGCCCCATGCGCTCGCCGCACAGGGCAAGCCCGTTCTGCACATGCTCGATCTGCTGGCGGGTGATGTCCTGAAACTGGGCCTGCCCCAGCACGTCGATGACGGCGTTGCGAATCGAACTCACAGCCCCGTGGGTGTTTTGCGACAAGCCGTCCAGTTCGCCTACAGCGGACTCGAAATCCCCGGACAAACGGCCCATGGCCGAACCCAGGGTTGACAGCCATCTCGATTCGTCTTCGTTCCGATTATGGGCAATCATGGCGACCAGTTTTTTGTTGACGGTCTCGGACACCTGGCCGATGCTCTCCTCAATGCGCACCGCAGCCGCTTCGATCCGCTTGGAGAGTTTGCGCACCTCGTCGGCCACCACGGCAAACACTTTCCCGGCCTCGCCTGCCCGGGCCGCCTCGATGGCCGCGTTGAGCGCCACCAGATTGGTCTGCATCGACACCTCACGGATCAGGCTGGTCAGAGGTATGAGTTCTGCCACCTGTGTGATGACGCTTTGAATCGCTGCCCCTTCCTCCTGGCTTTGCAACTCCCGGTGGCCCCGGTAGCTTTCCATTTTTTCGAGGTGCTGCCGGCTCTCGCCGATCAGCGCCTGGGCGTTGACAGACAACGTGGCAGCCCGCTCCTTGCCTTCATCCAGAGTGGACAACAGCCGCGCCGCTTCGGTCTGCACCTCGGTAAGCCTCTGCAAAATGGCCAAGGCCGCCGTTTCGGTGGTGCTGTTGGTCTGGGCCAGATGCTGCTGCAAGAGATCAGTCAGGCGCGGCACGGAGGCCAGAAGCGCCTGTAACTTCTCGATATTTCCCGCCATGTTCTCGCTTTTTTCCCTTTTGTTCGTCAGCAACAGATAGGGGAAGATCGCCATCAGCACGATCAGGCCCATGCCAAAGGCAGCCGTGAATCTCAGCACGCCCGGTGAATCACTGAAAAAGGCGACAAAAGCCGGGTTGACCCCCCAGCTGAGGCCAAATACAAGCAGGGCGAGCGCCCCCACCACCAGCCAGGGATAGAGATGGCGATCGAGTTTCAGGTCACGAAATCCCATCATCAAGCTCCGGGCAGCACTTGCTTGATGACCTTGATGAGGTCGGCTCCGGCGACCGGCTTCACCAGCCAGCCGGTGGCCCCGAGCTTCTTGCCTTCGTCGCGCTTGGCGGCAAGGCTTTCGGTGGTCAGCGTCAAAATCGGCGTGAAGCGAAAACCCGGCAGCGCCCTGACGTTCTTGATGAGTTCCAGCCCGCCCATGTTGGGCATGTTGATGTCGGTGATGATGAGGTCGGGTTTTATCCCGCCCTTGAGCTTGGCGAGGGCCTGCACGCCATCGCCGGCGCTTTCCACCAGGAAGCCACTCATCTCCAGGGTGGATTTGACGCTCATCCGCATGGTGGCCGAGTCGTCAACGATCAAAATGGTTTTTGCCATGAGAGTTTCTTTGTTATTTGGATTTCAAGGCGGTTTCCAGCCAGGCGCGCAGATTCGCGTCGCTCGGCCAGACGGCGATGCGGCTTTCGGCCGCCATCAGCACCTGCAGGTTGGCGGGGTGCAGATGGGTGCAGGCGCCAAGGTCCACCTTGGCGGCAGGCTTGTTCTGCAGCCATTCGAGCAGGCCTTCGGCTTCCTCGACCGTCGCGATGTCACGGAACACCGCCTGGTTTTTTTTGTATTCGATGGGCATTACACAATCTCCTTCACATTGAGCACCATGAGCACCGAGCCGTCACCCATGAGGGCCGAACCCGAATAGGCCGACAGGCCCGCCAGCACGCCGCTCAGGGGTTTCTGGATGACGTCCACGGTTTCACGGAAGTTGTCCACGATCAGCCCCACCGCCTCGCCGCCCACCCGGGCCACCAGCACCGCCATTTCATCGTAGGCATTGGCCTGGGGTTCGGCGGAAAGCCCGAGCAGCGCGTTGAGGGGTTTCAGCGGCACGATGCTCCCGCGCAGCACGATGGTCTTGCTGCGCTTGATGGTGCGGATGGCGCTGCAGGGGATACGCACGGTTTCCACCACATGGTCCATGGGCACGCCAAAAATCTGGCTGTCGGATTCGACGATCATGACCTGGGTCACCGCCATGGAAAGCGGCAGCGATATGCGAATGCGGGTGCCCTGGCCCACTTCGCTTTCCAGCACGATGGTGCCGTTGACCTTCTCCACGGCGGTGCGCACCACGTCCATGCCCACGCCCCGGCCTGAGAGATCGGACACCACTTCGGCAGTGGAAAAGCCCGCGGCAAACACCAGGTTGACCGCCTCCCGGTCGCTGATGCGCTCCAGGGTGGCCTCGTCGATGACGCCCTTTTCATAGGCTTTGCGCTTGATGACCGCGGGGTCTATGCCTTTGCCGTCGTCGATGATCTCGATCAGGGCCTGGTCGCCTTCCTGTACGGCGCGTATCGTGAGCGTGCCCAAAGCAGGCTTGCCCGCCGCGCGCCGCACATCCGGGGTTTCCAGGCCGTGGTCCAGGCTGTTGCGGACGATGTGGATCAGCGGGTCGGCCAGCGACTCGATGATGTTCTTGTCGGCCTCCGTCTCCTCGCCTTCGAGCACCAGTTCCACTTCCTTGCCAAGTTTGCGCGAAAGGTCGCGCACCAGACGCGGGAAGCGCTGGAACACGAAAGAGACCGGCATCATGCGCACCTGCATGATGGCGCTCTGCATTTCCTCGGCAATGCGGTTGATGACCGCGTATTGCGCCTTGATCTCGCGCGCCAGTTCGCGCACGCCGAACTGCTCTTCCGCCCGCTGGGCAAGATAGGGCAGGGCATTCTTGGACACCACCATTTCGCCGATCAGGTTCATCAGGAGGTCGATCTTGGCCTGATCGACCTTGAGGCTCTTGGGGCCGGCCAGGGTGTCTTCGGCACGGCGGCCGAATTTGGGACCATCGTCCTCCGCTGCGGGGCTGCCTGCCGGCACGGGGACGGCGGGAATATCAGGCGCGGAAACCCTAGCAACTGGCGCATCGTCACGCGAACTGGCCGCAACGGCGACGGGCAGCGGCCCACCCTCGCGGCCAGCCAGCCAGGCCAGCAACGGAGCGCTGCTGCCTGTGGCCAGGGCTTGCTGGAGTGCTGTTTCGATCTCGCCCTGCGCTGCCTGATCGCCGGTGGCCTTGCAGCAATTGACCAGCACCCCCGCAGCCGCCTTGAGCCTTCCCGCCTGCCAGGCGGGGTGGTCGTCAAGCATGAAAATCTGACGCTGGGCGGCGAAGATGGCTTCGAGTGCCGTGGCATCCTCTTCAGACAGTGGCTTGACGGAGTCCGCCGAATGTGGCGGCGCGCTGGCGCGCACCTCCTTCGCGGCGCTCCAATCCGGCGGCGCCAAGGTGCGCAGCGACTCGATCAGGCTGCGCATGGCCGCGCGCTGGTCCGGCACGCTGTCCAACAGCGCAAGCAGCCAGCGCAAGGCCGACGAAAGCCATAACTCGGGGTTGCTCAGTTGCAGCATGGTCAGCGCGGCCTGCCTGAGCGCGGCAAGATCGCCAGACGCCAAATGCTGCAGGGCATCGGCGACGAAATCCTCATAGACCGGCCCGCCGTTGGGGTTGCCCTCGGGGATGACGACAAGCCACGGATCCACGGCAATGATGTCCACTTGATCCGGCACGTAGCGGTAGTACTCGGCCAGTTCCTCGCGGGGAGCCGTTGTCAGCAGCTGGAACGCCAGCACACAGCGGTAGGCATCGAGTTCGGCCAGGGGCGGCCAGGCTTCGCGCGGCACAATCCGGCCCCACAGGACATCGGGCGTCTGCCGCGCGGTGAAGAAAGGGTCGTCACCCTGGAAGAAGCATTCCTCCACCGGCGTGTAGGCAACCCAGTACACGGAATCGCCGCTCATCGCACGCCGGTAGGCTTCCATGCGGACGGCTTCCGGTATCTCGGCCAGCGGCAGCGGGGCTGGCGCTGCGGGCGATGCGACGTCAGCAGCCGGTTGGGCGTCCCCGGCGGAACCTGCCACGGCCTGGCTCACGATCAGCGCCCGCAAGGCCCCCGCCAGACTGGCCGAATCGGCGGCGCGGGACGCATCGATGCGCCCTGCAGACCCGATCTCGTCGCACAGCAAGCCGACAAAATCCATGGCATCGAGCAGTTGATCCGCCAAGCCCTGCGAATAGGCGACCTGGCCGTTTCTCACCGCATCCATCAGGTCTTCGCCGGCATGGAGCACGCGCGTCATCTCGGGAAAATCAAACAGGCCGCTGTTGCCCTTCAGGGTATGCACCAGACGGAACAGTTCAATCATCAGACCGGCGTCATCGGGCGCCTGCTCCAGTTGCATCAGCTTTTCGCCTATGCCCTGCAAAAACTCGCGGGCTTCGGCAATGAATTGTTCGAGCAAGGGATTCATGCGCACACCGCCCCGAGCAGCAGCCTGACATGCGTCAACAATTGCACGGGTTTGGCGGGTTTGATCAGGTAACCATTGGCCCCCGCCCGGTAGGCCGCCGTCTGGTCATTGGCAGCAGCTTCGGTAGACACCATGATGGCCGGAGCCTGGGGAATGTCCTCCCCGCGCAACTGGCGCAGGAAGCCGTAGCCATCGAGCTTGGGCATGTTGATGTCCACGATGTAAAGATCGAAGGGGCATTGCAGGGCCTTTTCAAGCGCCTCGATGCCGTTCATCGCCTCTGCTACTGCATAGCCGGCGGATTCAAGGATGTGGCGGTGATACATGCGCACGGTGGCTGCGTCATCAACAATCAGGATGCGTTTCATCGGGCCTCCAAGGGTTTTTGATAAACAATGGCTTCAGGGAATTTGCGCACCTTGTACAGCGAGGAGATGCGGCTCATGGATTCCGAATGACCCAGGCAGATAAAGCCGCCGGGCTTGAGGGCGTCATAGAAAGTTTCGGCGGCCGCCTTGCGCGACACATCGTCGAAATAGATCAGCAGGTTGCGGCAGAAGATCACATCGAAATTTCGGTAGGGCCGGGTATCGGCGGGCTCCGCCAGATTCACGCGGGTAAATTCCACCGCCTGCCGCAGGTCTTCGCAGAGCTGGTACTCGTCACCCTTGCGGGTGAAATACTTCGCCAGCCACGGCGCCGGCACATGCTGCACGGAACGGGCTGAATAGTGCCCCAGGCGCGCCTTGCGCAAAATGCCGGTGTCGATGTCGGAGGAGATGATCTCCACATCCCACTTGTTGATGCCGGCCCAGAGTTCCATCAGGTACATCGCAACGGTGTAAGGCTCTTCACCCGAGGACGAGGGGATGCACCAGATGCGGATGGGCCTCTGGTCGGTCTTGCTCTTGACGATCTCGGGCAGCATGGAATCGACCAGGCACTTGAACTGGTAGTCCTCGCGCAAGAAATAGGTTTCGTTGACCGTCATGATGTTGGTCAGCTGCTGCAGCTCCTCGCCCGAAGCCTGAAAGCGCAGCATGCTGAAGTAGCTGCGAAAGCTGCCGCTGTCGGTGGCCTCGATGCGCTCCACCAGTCGCTTGTCCACAAAATAGCGCTTGGTCGGCTCAAAGCTGATGCCGGTCTTGCGGTAGAAGTACTCCCGGAACTTCAGGAAGTCATCGTCGGTGATGACGATCTTTGCCATGGTCATGTCAGTCTTCATGGATGGATGCGCCTCAACGCCAGGTCGGCGGCGAACTGGACGTAAGGCTCATCGGCAAATCGGGCCTTGAACCGTGCAAGCGGCTCCAGCGCTGCCGCCGTGCCGACCTCGCTGAGCAAGTCCACCGCCGTGGCGCAGACATTGACGTGCGGGTCGGTTTCGATCACGTCGATCAGCCAGGACTCGACATCCGGGTGGCGCAGCGATTCGAGGATATTGACGGCAAAGATGCGTACGTCCGGGTCGGGGTCGGCCAGCAGCTCCTGCATGATGGGCGCCACTTCGTCGGGCAGTTGCTTCATCGCCTCGATGGCCTCGTTGCGCAGGGCCGCATCCTCGCTGTGCAGGCAATCGACCAGTCCGGCAACCGCCGTCGAGTCGCCAAGACGGGTCAAGGTCGTGAGGATCACCTCCCGCACGGACAGGTCGCCCTCCCGCTTCAGGCGATCGACCAGCGCGCTAGCGACGTCCCGGCAGTTGACGAGATCGCGTGCCGCCCAGCGGCGGGTGGTCGGATTGGCGTCCTCCAGGCCGGCCATCAGATCCGGGCACTCCCGCGCCTGCTGACGATCTTCCTGAACGACGGACTCGGTATTGTGTTTCTTGATGAAGGCCATCTCATTTTCCTTTTATCGTCCGGCCCAGACATTGAGCTGGGCGGCGATTTTCTCCGCCGCCAGGACTATGCTGGCGCCGCGTTTTCCGATCAGTTCCTTGGGCATGCCGAACACCACGCAGGACTCTTCCGATTCGGCGATGGTGCGTCCGCCGCGTTGCTTGATCTCGGTAAAGGCATCCGATCCGTCGTAGCCCATACCGGTGAGCATCACCCCCGTCACCCGCGCCGGATCGCAGTGTTCGAGCACGGAGCGGCCGAGCAACTCCACCGAGGGATGCCAAAGGTGCTGCGAACTTTCCGGCTTGGGTAGCACGGTGAGCTTGCCGGCCCGCAGGGTCACGACCATGTCGGCGCCGCCCTTGGCGATATAGACCGTGCCAGGCTCGACCGGCATCGGTGACGAGGCCTCGACAACCCGCAGCGCACAAGCCTGATTCAGCCGATCGGCAAAGGATTTGGTAAACGCCGCCGGCATGTGTTGCGCCACCAGCACCGGCCAGGGAAAGTCGGCAGGCAATTGCGGCAGGATCTCCTCCAGCGTGCGCGGCCCGCCCGTGGATACACCGACGATGACCAAGCCGTCTTGCGCAATACCGCGTCGCGCCGCCACGGGGCGGGCGGCGACTTTTTCGCGATCTTCTCGCTCCTCGCGCATGCGCTGGGCCAGCCCCTTGACAGCCGGCCCTTTGCCCTTGATGCGCGCACGGGCGGCGGCGCGCACCTTGCCCACGAGCTCATCCGTGATTTTGTCGATGGACAGCGAAATGGTGCCGCCCGGCTTGACGATGTAATCCACCGCCCCGAGATTCAGGGCCTCGAAAGTGGCCAGTGCCCCTTTTTCGGTCAGCGACGACACCATGACCACCGCCACCGGGCGCTCGGCCATGATGAGGGAAAGCGCCGTGAGACCGTCCATCTCCGGCATGTTGATGTCCAGCGTGACCACATCCGGCTGAAATGCGCGGTTTTGCTCCACCGCCTCGCGGCCGTTTCTCGCCTGGCATATTTCGAAGTCGCCAGCTGACGCAAAGATCTGCGTCAGCTGGCGCCGCATCAGCGCCGAATCATCGACGATCAGGAGCTTGATCACGGCCTCACGCCCTCACGCCCTCACTGCGGCGAGGTTTGCAAGTTCTTCGCCTTCCACCAGATAGGCGGGATCAAGCAACTGCACCATGCGTTTTTGCTTCTCCATATTGGCCATGCGCGACAGCAACCGGCCCTGCTGGTTGGAGAGTCTCGGCGATGGTTCGATGACCGCCTTGGGTATCTTGAGCACCTCGGCCACCTGATCGACGATGAAGCCGGTGCGCACGTCGGCAATCAGAAACACCATGATGCGCTGGCGGTCGGAACGCGCCACCCGCGGCAGCCCCAGGCGCAGGCGCAGGTCAATCACCGGCAGCACGCTGCCGCGCAGATTGATGACGCCTTCGACGAATATAGGGGCTTTGGGCACATGGATGAGTTCCTCCGGCACGCGCACAATCTCCTGCACACTGTGGATAGGCACGCCAAACTCCTCCTTGTCCAGGTGAAACACCACCACCTGTTCGTCGTCGTCCAGGCCCTCATCCAGTTCGGCAGCCTCCTCGCCAGTTTTTCGATCGATGTCGTTCACGGTATTCAATGCCTCCTTGATGGCGCGATGGTCGAACAGATTGCGCACGGTGATGATGGACACCAGGCGCTTGCCGTCGTCGAGCCGGCAGATTTCGGAAATATCAGCCATGCCCCCGTCTTTGGCGAGCAGGGCGGGCATGGCGTCCACGCAGGTCTTGGCGACCCGCAGCACTTCGCTCACCCCATCCACCGCCACGCCGACCGAGGTGCCGCCCAAGGCCAGCACGACGATGCGGTTTTTTTCATCCAGCGGCTGATCGGGCAGGCCGAACATGCGGCGCAGGCTGACCAGCGGCAACAGGCGGCTGCGCAGGGTCATCACGCCAATGACGTGCGATGCCGAGTGCGGCACATGAATGATCGTGTCCGGTATCTGGACGATCTCCTGCACGTCTTCGATGGCGATGGCGTATTCCTGCTCGGCGACGTTAAAGCTCACCAGTTGCAGTTCATCGCTCGCTTTCGCATCTTCCTCGTCCTCTTCCCCTGCCCTGGCGGACAACGTCCCCGCCATGTCGAGGCTTTTGGCGATGCCGGCAATTTGCGAGAATTCACGCGCAATGAGCTTCTCGAAATCCAGCACCATGATCATGGCGTGGCCGCCCACACCCTTGATGAGTCCGCAAAGCAGGTCGGTATCCACCGTACTGCGAATCGCGCTCACATCCTCGATCTGGCTGGGCTCCACACCCACCACGCTGGCCACCCGGTCCACCACAAATCCGAGCGGCTGACCGACGTCCACCACCACCGCGCGGGTCGCGTCATCAGGTTCCTGCTCGGGAAAACCGAACATGCGGCGCAGGGAAATGATGGGCAGCACCTTGCCGCGCAGATTGGCCAGGCCATCGAGCGTGGCCGGTGCCAGCGGCACCCGCACCACCTCGGGCAGGCGGATGATCTCCTGCACCGGCGCCATGTCCACGGCGAAGACCTCGCCACCGGCGATGAAGGTGACAAACTGCCGGGTTTCAGAGGCGAGTTCTTTGAAACCATCGTCCTCGGGGCGCCCCTCGTCCGCCCGCTGTTCCAGTGTTTCTGTCGTCATGATGGCGTCCCTTTATGCTGCGCTTTGCAGTTCATCGGCCAGGGAAGAAATCTCCTCAATGGCGGAGGCCAACTCCTCGGCGCCCTTGGATTGCTGCGTGGCGGCGCCGGCGGCTTCGGTGGCGGCTTTGTCGGCTTCCTGGGCGGCCGTGGAAATCTGCTCGATCCCCTTCTTCGCCTGACCGATGGCCGTGGCAATTTCCTGGGACGCCGCCAGAATTTCGCGCGTGCCCTGATCGACCACGAGGATGTCGGCTTCGATCTGGACCAGGTTGGCGGTCGAGGCCTTGGCGCCTTCCACCTCGCTGATGGCGGATTTGATGATGCCATCGAGATCGGCGCTGACGGCAGCAATCTGATCCTGCACCGCTTTCACCAGGTCCTTGATGCGGTCGGCGTTTTCCGCCGAGTCGCGGGCCAGGTTGCGGATGTCGGTGGACACCACGACAAAGCCCTTGCCGAACTCGCCGGCGCGCGCCGCTTCGATCGAGCCGTTGACCGCCAGCATGTTGGTCTGGATGGACACCGTGGTGATGGCTTCGACAATCTTGTTGATGCGCCGCGACACCTGCTCCAGATCTTTCACCTGCTTGATGCTGTCCTGCGTGCCCCTGACCGAAGCGGTAATACCGTTGATCAGCTCATCCACCGAGGTCTTGTTGGTGGCGAGTATTGCCAGCACATTCTTCACCTTCTCGCCACCGAACGTGGCACGCTCCTGCGCCACCTCCACGCCTTTTTCAATCTGGTTGACCGCTGCGGCGGATTGTTCGCACGCCGCTGCCGACGTTTGTGCGCCCTTGCGGATTTCCTCGATGGCCGACATGATCTGGGCGCTGGCGCGGTTGATCTCCTCCACGGCGGCGGACAGCTCCTCGGCAGAAGAAGCCACCTCCTCGGCACTCTTGGCGACATCGGTGGAATTTTTCAGGTCCTCGGCCAGTTCCGCTAGGGCCTGCGTCGCCTGCTCGGACTGGGCCAGTGCCTGGGACTGCTCGGCGACGGTCTTGGCGGTCTCCTCGGCGGCGGCGGATTGCTGCACGGCGGCGGCGGCAATTTCTTCCGAGCCCTTGAGCGCCTGCAGAGCGGCGGCGTCGGACTGCTTGGCGCCGGTGGCGATTTCCGTGATGCCGCGCACAACTTCGATGACGTCCGTGCGAATCGCCTCAAGCTGCACGGTGATGACCTTGCCTTTCTCGACTTCACCTTCGATCGCCTTGGCCGAGTTGTTGATGCCGTCGGCGATGGCCTTGACATCCTGCTGGATCTGGCCCACCAGGTCCTGAATCTGCTTGGCGCTCTTCTCGGAGGTTTCGGCCAGGGTCCGCACCTCATCGGCCACCACGGCAAAACCCTTGCCGTGCTTGCCGGCGCGGGCCGCCTCAATCGCCGCATTCAGCGCCAGCAGGTTGGTCTGGTCGGCAATGCGCGCCACCGCCTTGACGATGTCGCCGATGTTGGCAGCCTGCTTTTCCAGTTCCACCACCAGCGCCACCGAGGCAATCTGGCGTTGCCCGGCCACGGCGACGTTGCTAATGAGGCTGGCGATGTCCGCACCGGTTTTGGCGACCAGGGTCTGAGCGACCTCCGCCTTGGTCTGGCTGATGTCCGCATTGCGCAGCTGAAGGGCGATGGCGCCTATGACCTGATTGAAAGCGGCCGTCGATTCCTGCGCTGCGCCGGATGCCTCTTCGGCGCCGGTGGCGATCTGGTCGGCTGCGCGCTTGAGCTGCTCGGCGGCGGCCGCTGCCTCGTTGATGCCGGAAGACAACTGCCCCGTGGCAGCGGCGATGCGCTCCGCCGCCTGCTGCTGCTTGCCGAGCGTGCGCGCCCTCTTGCGCTGGGCCTCTGCCTCGCGAGCGGACGCACCGCTGGGTTTGGCGCTTTCACCTTCATAGGCGACGGAGACTTTGGCAGGGAATTTCTTGACGAGAGCCATGGCGTTTCTTCTTTGGTTTGGGTTACGAGCAGTGAACGGGATGAGAAGCGGTGAAGCGGCAATGCGCCGAACTCAGTTGCAGGTTTGAGTCGGCGGTGTTTTTGTTGATTTCCTCGGGCGCAGGATGGATCAGCCTGTTGGTTTGAAGGACTGAGCCTTCAGGACAAGTGGTGCGTATTCCGGCAATCGTGACCGACGATGGACCGGCTTGCTTGTTGTCGCTTGCATGTGCCTGCCTTTAAGTTGAGACGGCTAATCCAGGGAAAACCCCAACCACCCGCTGTTTAGGCATCAAATCGGCCTCTAGCGCAGTGTTTACGGGCGCAAGCAGCTATTAAATAAATAGCATATTTAAACCATTAGAAGGCCGGATCAGTCGCAGGACATAGGCCGACATCGGCGCTAGCTGCATCTTCGTCAGCCCCGGCGCTGGGGTCCATGCCCAGTTGCTATCACGGTTACAAGCATATCAATAGGTGACCAAATGCATGGCGCCAACTGACGGCAAAACTGCCGGCTGTTCAAGGCATCAGGGGGATGCGTCGGCCGATGTCCGTGTCAACTTGAGCGTAAATATTGGCTGAACCCATAGCGGCGTCAAGGTAAAAACCGCAGCGGTGCGGCATGGGAACGATTTTCGCTAATGTTGCGTCCATGCGTGCGGAACCTGAAGGGACGGCCGCCCACAACGAACCGGCCAATTTCGGTACAGTTGCACCCATGACCACCCAACACAACCCACTACCAGGAACCCCGAAGAAATCCGGGGCGCGCAAAACCGCGGCCAAAAGCACCGCCCCTGCAAGCCAGGGACTGCAGGCGTACCAGCTTTATGTCGCACTTGAAGGCGTCCACCCCAAGGTGTGGCGTCGGCTGCTGGTGCCTGTCACGATCGAGCTGCCCTTGCTGCATGTCGCGCTGTTCTTGGGCATGGGCTGGGACGGCGGCCATTTGCATGAGTTTGTGTTTGCCGATGAGCGCTACAGCGCTCGAATTCCTGGCTGGGACATGCTGGAAGATGTGCAGGACGAGTCCAGCGTCACCTTGCAACAGGCGCTGGGTGCGCGCAAGACCTTCATGTATGTTTACGACTTTGGGGACGACTGGTGCCACAAGGTCAAGGTGGAAAAAATCATCGCACTGGACGCGCCGCTGCCGCTGGCAGTTTGCCTGGAAGGAGAAAACGCCTGTCCGCCGGAAGACGTTGGCGGCTGGCCAGGGTATGCAGAATTCCTGCTGGCCCTGGCAGACCCGGCCCACCCCGACCACGAAGACCTCACGGAGTGGATTGGCGGCTCCTTCGACCCTGCGGAGTTCAACCTTGCCGAGGTCAATGCGCGGCTGAAACACGCCGTGCGCTAAAAACGCCCTACTCCCGGCGCCTGCAGGCTGATGCTGCAACCGGGCCGAAACCAAAACACGCCACACCGTGCGACCCCAAGGAAGCCTTCAATGCGCCTGCTGCTGGTAGAAGACGACGCCATGATTGGCGAGGCGGTACTGCAGGTGCTGCGCGCCGAGCATTACGCCGTGGACTGGGTTCGTGACGGCGTCATGGCCGACGCGGCGCTGCGCAGCGAGCAGTACGACCTGGTGCTGCTCGACCTGGGCCTGCCCCAGCGCGACGGCCTGGACGTGCTGCGCGCCCTGCGCCAGCGCCGCGCCACCGTGCCGGTGCTGGTGGCCACGGCGCGCGACGGCGTGGCCGAGCGCATTGCCGGGCTGGATGCCGGCGCCGACGACTACGTGCTCAAGCCCTATGACATCGACGAGTTGCTGGCGCGCATCCGCGCGCTGCTGCGCCGCAGTGCCGGCCGGGGCGAGCCGGTGTTTGCGCACAAGGGCGTCAGCCTGAACCCGGCAACGCGCGAAGCCACGGTCCACGGCCTGCCGATCTTGCTGTCGGCGCGCGAATGGGCGGTGCTGGAAGCGCTGATTGCCCGGCCCGGCGCGGTGCTGTCCCGCGCCCAGCTGGAGGAAAAGCTGTTCAGCTGGAAGGACGATGTCAGCAGCAACGCGGTCGAGGTCTATGTCCACGGCCTTCGCAAGAAACTCGGCAACGACTTCATCCAGAACGTTCGCGGCCTGGGCTACGTGGTGCCCCGGGAATGAAAACGGCACATGACGGCCGCAGCGCCGGGCCGCCCCAGGCAAGGCCAGCCCCCCCGGGGGGCAGTGCAGCACGCGAAGCGGCAAGCGTGGGGGCGCATTCCCTCAAGCGGCGCCTGCTGTGGTTCGTGCTGGTGGCGATCTTGCTGGCCGCCGTGCTGCAGGCCGTCACCGCCTACCGCGGCGCGCTGCGCCAGGCCGATGCATTGTTTGACGACCATCTGCAGCAGATGGCGCGTTCCCTGCGCGGCGGCATTCCGCTGGGGCTGCCGCAGGCCGGGGCTGAGGATGATCCGGGCTACGACCTGTTCGTGCAGATCTGGGGCCAGGACGGCACGCAGATTTTCCGCTCCACCCGCTCGGCGCTGCCGCCGCGCGCGGTGCTGGGCTTTTCGGATGTCGAGGCGCATGGCAACCGCTACCGCGTATACACGCTGCAAACGCCACTGCAAACGGTGCAGATCGCCCAGGACCTGAGCGCCCGCACGGCCAGGGCGCGGGCGCTGGCGCTGCGGGCGGTGCTGCCGTTTGCCTGGCTCACGCCGCTGCTGATGCTGGCGGTCTGGTGGATCATCAAGCGCTCGCTGGCGCCCATCGAACGCACGCGCCAGGTCGTCGCCAACCGCGCTGCCGATGATTTTTCGCCACTGGAAGGCGCCGGCCTGCCCGACGAGGTGCGGCCGCTGGTTGATGAACTCAATTTGCTGTTCGGCCGGGTGCGCCATGCCTTTGAAGCGCAAAAGAACTTTGTCGCCGACGCGGCGCATGAACTGCGCTCGCCGCTGACGGCGCTCAAGCTTCAGGCCCAGGCCTTGCGCCGTCTGGAGGCTGACCCGGCCGCGCGTGAAGCCGCTGTGGCGCGGCTCAATCAGGGGATCGACCGGGCCATCCGGGGGGTCGAACAGTTGCTGCTGCTGGCGCGCGAAGATGCAGGCACGGGGCAAGCCCCCGGCGACGCCACGCAGGTCGATTTGCAGCAGGTCATCCAGCTGGCCGTGGCGGATGTCTTGCCGCAGGCCCGGCTCAAGCAGATTGATGTGGGCTTGGCTCAAAACGCGTCCGCGCAGACGGCCACGCAAGTCAGCGGCCAGGCCGAACCCTTGCGCATCCTGCTGCGCAACCTGCTGGAAAACGCCGTCAAGTACACGCCGCCGGGCGGCCAGGTCGATGTGGCACTGGCGCTGGTGGACGGCCGGCCGGTGTTGACCGTCGAGGACAGCGGACCGGGCATTGCGCCGGAAAACCGTCCCCGTGTGTTTGACCGCTTCTTTCGCGCCAGCGACACGGCGCAGCAGACCGGCAGCGGCCTGGGGCTGGCCATCGTCAAGGCGATTGCCGACCGGCACGGCGCGGCGCTGGCGCTGGACGCTTCCGGGCGCCTGGGCGGGCTAAAGGTCGAGGTGCGGTTTGCACCGGCCGCGCCAGACCTCCCCGCTGATGAACTTTAAGTTTCGCCTAAGCCTGCGTCTCCATAGTTAGCTGCATCGGCACCGACGCGTGCCCCTTCAGACAGGAGCTTTTTCATGACATCAGCCGTTTCAAGCAACACCCGCCTGGTCGCGGCCTTGCTGGCCGCAGGCGCCATCGGCGGCGCCGGGGTCGGCGCTTTCAATGCGCTGTATTCGCCGGCCAGCGCCGCCATCTCGCCGCCGGCATTCACGGCCGCCGGCCCGGGTGCCACGTCGATGGCCCTGCCCGATTTTTCGCAGATCACCGAGCGTTACGGCCCGTCGGTGGTCAACATCAGCGTCACCGGCATAACCAAAGTGTCCGACGACTCGCCGCTGGCGCAGGGCGGCGAAGACGGCGATGAGTCGTTGCCGGGCGGCCCGCTGGGCGAGTTGCTGCGCCGCTTCCAGCAAGGCCAGGGGCATCCGGGCGCAGGCCGGGGCGGACCCGGCGCGCAGCAGGAGCCAGGTCAGGAAAGGCCGACGCGCGGCCAGGGGTCGGGCTTTATCGTCAGCGACGACGGCATCATCCTGACCAATGCGCATGTGGTGCGCGGCGCCAGGGAAGTCACCGTCAAGCTGACCGACCGGCGCGAGTTCCGCGCCAAGGTGCTGGGCGCCGACGCCAAGACCGACATTGCCGTGCTGAAGATCGCGGCCAGCAACCTGCCGGTCGCCAAGCTGGGCAAGACCAGCGAGCTGAAGGTCGGCGAATGGGTGCTGGCCATCGGCTCGCCCTTCGGTTTTGAAAACACCGTGACCGCCGGCGTCGTCAGCGCCAAGGGCCGCTCGCTGCCCGACGACAGCGCCGTGCCTTTCATCCAGACCGATGTCGCCATCAACCCCGGCAACTCGGGCGGCCCGTTGTTCAACGCGCGTGGCGAAGTGGTCGGCATCAACTCGCAAATCTACACCCGCAGCGGCGGCTACCAGGGTGTGTCGTTTGCCATTCCGATCGACATCGCGAACAAGATCAAGAACCAGATCGTTGCCACCGGCAAGGTCGAGCATGCCCGGCTGGGCGTGGCGGTGCAGGAGGTCAACCAGGCCTTTGCCGACTCCTTCAAGCTCGACAAGCCAGAAGGCGCGCTGGTGTCGTTGGTCGAGAAAGGCAGCCCGGCCGAAAAGGCGGGCCTGCAACCGGGCGATGTGATCCGCCAGGTCAACGGCCAGCCCATCGTGTCGTCGGGCGACCTGCCGGCGGTGATCGGCCTGGCCGCGCCCGGCGACAGCGTCAGGCTCGATGTCTGGCGCCAGGGTGCGGCCAAGGAACTCACCGCACGGCTGGCCAATGCCGATGACAAGGCCGCGCAGGTTGCCAGCAGGAAGGACGCACCCGGCCAGGGAAAACTGGGACTGGCACTGCGTCCGCTGCAGCCCGACGAGCAGCAGCAGGCCGGCACCGACAGCGGACTGGTGGTGCAGCAGGCCAGCGGACCGGCGGCGCTGGCCGGCGTGCAGGCGGGCGACGTGCTGCTGTCGATCAACGGCATTCCGGTGAAAAGCATCGACCAGGTGCGTAGCGCCGTGGCGAAATCGCAAAAATCGGTCGCGCTGCTGATCTTGCGCGGCGACAGCCGGATTTTCGTGCCGGTGGACCTGGGCTGACGGCTGACGGCATTCCAGCGGCAAAGCGGGCGTCGGTCCGACTTTGTCCAGCGGATGCCTTGATGGCGGCATGCACAACCATGCGGTGCAGGAGCCAAAAAAACAGGGTACTTACGTGGACACCGTGCACTTTTGTGCGTGCATTGACGGCTGAAAAGGTATTATCCGGCGCTCTTCATTCGCCTTTTGGCCTGGCGAATCGATCACCCGGTCTGTGCAATCCTCGCAAGAACGCCTGATTGCGCAGCAGCACCAAGCTTGTTGGCCAAAAACCCATTCTTGAATGCCCATGACACCTGATTCACGTCTTGCCCTGCAACGCTGCCGTTCCCTTGTTCATCGATGGGCACTTCTGCCGTTTGTGGCAGTTGCCGGGGGCGCCGCCTTGTCGGCACACGCTGAAATCCCTTTGCTCTCCGGCCTGCAGGCTGACAGCATGCAGGCACAGCCTGCCGCGCCTGCGCCCTCGCCGGCCTTGACCCGCTGGCAGTCCAGCCTGGATGCTTTTGCCCTGGCCGACAGGCAGCAGCGCCCGGCCAGCGATGGCGTGCTGTTCGTCGGCAGCTCGACAATTCGGCTGTGGTCCAGCATGTCGCAGGATTTCCGGCAACTGCCCGTCCTGCTCAACCGGGGTTTTGGCGGCTCGACCATGCGCGACTGCAATGCGCTGGTGCGCGAACTGGTCATCCAGTACAAGCCCCGGCATGTTATGGTGTATGCAGGCGACAACGACCTGGCCGAGGGACGCACGCCCGACGCCGTGCTGCGCAGTTTTGCCAATTTCGTGCACAGCGTGCGGGCCGAACTGCCAGACACCCGCATCAGCTACATCTCGATCAAGCCCAGCCCCTTGCGGCAGGCGCTGCTTCCCCGGATCAGGCAAACCAACACCTTGATGGCCGGCTATGTGCAGACCGTGCCGAACGCGCGCTACATCGATATTTTCAATCCCATGCTCGCGGCCGACGGCCTGCCGCGACCCGAGCTTTTCCTGGCCGACCGGCTGCACCTGAATGAAGCGGGCTACCGGCTCTGGCAATCAGTGATTGCGGCTGATCTGTCTGTGGCGCCGGCTACGGCGGCGGCACAGACGGACCCGAATCCCCAGCATGCGTCTGCGGCAGTGGGCCGCTAGGTTTGTCAACGGCGTGGCGCGCATCGAGCCACAGGGAAAGCCTGGCGACGCCATACAGCGCGGCAAAGCTGGCAGCCAACACCAGCGCATCCAGCCAGGCGGGACGGGTGGCCGGATTGGCGCCCAAAAACGCCAGCACCAGCAGCACGGCCACCAGGTGCGCGCAAAACACCGGCAGTGACGCCACGCCCAGCGTTTCCTGTGCAGGCAGGCGCGGAATGTGCTGCATGAACGCGGGCCCGAAGCGGATCGTGACCAGCATCAGCGCCAACAGGTCGAGCAGGCGAAACGGTGCCAGCAGCCATTTGTCGAACAACAGGTTCAGGCCGGCGTTCGACAAAAAAGGGGTTTGTCCGACCGCATGCCGCCACACCAGGCAGGTCACGGCCACCAGCACTGCCAGCGCGATGGCCCAGCGCGGAAAAACAAACGGCACGGGCACGGCCTCGGTCCGGCTGGCACCCATCCACAAGCCCAGAACCCATAAAAACTGCCAGGAAAACGTGCCGAACGCCCCGGTTTCATCAAACGGAACGGCCAGTCCGGTGAGGCGCACGGTGCTGTCGTAAACCCAATGGCCCAGGCCGAACTGGGCCAGCAGCCACAGACCCAGGCTTGCGGCCATCACCGAGCGCCAGCCGCCGCGCAGCCCATGCGCCAGCCCCCACGGGCTGGCCAGCATGAACAGGATGTACACCGGCAGGATGTCGAGCAGCGGCGGCTTGTAGACCAGCAACAGGCCGGCCAGCAACGCTGTCATGGGATGCGCCAGGTAGTGCGACATCAGGTCCTTGACGGCAGGCTCGTCAATGCGCAGCCCGACCGCGGCGATCACCGTGAACAAGAACAACAGCATCGCGGCATGCCAGGCATACACCTTGCGCGCGCGCCGCCAGAAGGCCAGTCGCATGGCGTCGATGCCTTTGCGGTTCGCCATCTGGCCATACACCATGCCCGCCATGTAGGCCGACAGCAGGACAAACCCTCGGCGGCGGATACATAGCCGAAGGGCTGCCCCAGCAGCGGGCTCAGCCGGGTCGCCAGGTGCGTGACGGTCATCAGGACCAGCATCAGGCCCCGAAGCGCATCGAGTTCCCAGCGCCGCGTCATGGTGCCTGCCCGGGAACGCGGGCACGGGCGCCGCTGAGGTGGCTGAAATGAATCGTCAAGGGTTTTTCCATGGGATACGCTGGGGAAAAGGCGGAGATCGGCTGGGCTCAAGCGCCAGGCAGGGTTCACCGTAGCCCGCATCGTTAACGCCGTCATCTTGGGGCTGTCAGCCCCTGCGGCCTTGCAGGCGCAAATGCTGCATGTCCTTAGTCTTTCACCGCAAGTCGAGCTCGCCCAGGTCCGGCAGCCTGTCGTCAAATTCAACGAGGCGGCAGTCAACTTCGGCGACCCCAAAGCGCCTGCCCCGTTCACCCTGCGCTGCAGCAACGCACAGGCGTCCGAGGGCACGGACCGCTGGACCCGCGACCGGCAATGGGCTTTGGCGTTCGACCAAGACCTGCCGCCGCCGGGCACAAACTGCGCCGTCACTGCAGTTTCAGGGTTCAAATCAGGCTCTGACGCACTACTGACGTGCACAAGCAGCTATAAATTCAATAGCATCTGGCCTTTTATGCAAAACCTGCGCCCCGGCCGCCAACAACCCATCGACGAGGCGCAGTACTTCGTGCAGGGCTCAACGGGCCGGCAACGTGCTGCGCATTACGCTCAAGGTCAGAGCGTCGGCCGGCATGTGCTGCGTCAGCATCGGTGACCCGGTACCCGGCGGCGCGACCTTTCTGGGCCGCGACCCGGACCGCGATTTGCAAATCGCCAGCCACGGCGAGAAATCCAACGGCGCGGGAGGGCCAGTTTTGGAGATCAGGCGCAAAGCCGGAGAACAGGCTGCAGCCCGGCAAGGCGAAGCAACCACATATCGGATTGCCTTGAAATGGCATCACCCGGAGCGCACGCAGGCCGGCGCCTTAAAACGCTTCCCAATCACCCGTGCCTGTCGTGCTGGCAGCAGCCAGCCGTGCCAGTGGCGTCTGGCTGCGTTTTGACGCGCGCCTGGGCGTCGCAATGACGCGCTCGGCCGCCAGCGGCTGACGGGATCCTGCGGTCCGCTGCAGGCTTGCCCTCTGGCCACTTGGGTTTGCCTGCGTCATCGGGTGACCCTGTTCCAGCCGAAACACGCTGACCACCTGCAGCAAACCGCCAGCCTGCTCCTGCAGCGAGGCCGCAGCTGCTGCCGCTTCCTCGACCAGCGCGGCGTTTTGCTGCGTCACCTGGTCCATCTGCGTGATCGCCTGGTTGATCTGCTCGATGCCCTGCGTCTGCTCCTGGCTGGCCGCCGCGATCTCGGCCATGATGTCGGTCACGCGGCGCACGCTGTCGACGATTTCTTCCATCGTCTTGCCGGCGTCGGCTACTTGTCGGCTGCCTTCCTCGACCTTCTCGACTGAGTCGCCAATCAGCGTCTTGATCTCCTTGGCCGCCGCCGCGCTTCTTTGCGCCAGGCTGCGCACTTCAGCCGCCACCACGGCAAAGCCCCGGCCCTGCTCGCCCGCCCGGGCGGCCTCGACCGCTGCATTGAGCGCCAGGATGTTGGTCTGGAACGCAATGCCGTCGATCACGCCGATGATGTCCACGATTTTTTTCGACGAGGTGTTGATGGCGCCCATGGTCTGCACCACCTGCGAGACCACCGCGCCGCCGCGCACGGCCACGCCCGAGGCCGAAACCGCGAGCTGGTTGGCCTGGCGCGCGTTGTCGGCGTTTTGCTTGACAGTAGAGGTTAGCTCTTCCATCGAGGCGGCGGTTTCTTCCAGCGAGGACGCCTGCTGCTCGGTGCGGCTGGACAGGTCCTGGTTGCCGGCGGCAATCTGGCTGGAGGCGGTGGCAATGGTGTCGGTGCTGGTGCGGACCTGGCCGACGATGTGGCCCAGGCTTGAATTCATGTCCTTCAGCGCCTGCAGGAGCTGGCCGGTCTCGTCTTTCGACGTCACTTCCAAATGGCTGCTCAAGTCACCTGCAGCAACGGTCTGCGCCACTTTCACGGCCTCATGAATGGGGCGCGTGATCGAGCGCGTGGTCCACCAGGCCAGGGCGCTGCCCATCAAGACGGCAAGCAGGCCCAGGGCGATCATCAGGGTGCGCGTCAAAGCGATGTTTTGCTGCACGCCGGCAGCGCTGGTCTGCACCCTCTTTTTTTGCAACTCGACAATGCTGCGGATGGCGACTTGCACCGAATCGAGCGTTGGCAGTGTTTCGTCGATCAGGACCTGGTTGGCCTGCGCCTTGTTTTCTTCGGCCAGCAGCTTGCTGACCTTGCCGAAGGACTGGACGTACCGGGCGCGTTTTTCCTTGAAGTCGGCAAGCAGGCTTTTGCCCTCGTCGGTGTACATCAGCGCTTCAAGCACCTTCACCGCGTCATTGATGCTTTGCTTGTTGGTTTCAATGCGCTGGTTGATGGCGCTTACCCGGGCAGCGTCCTGCGTAAAGAACAGCTCCATGGTGCGGCGCGCATTGGCGCGTATGGTGGCGTCGATGGTGTGGGCGGCCTCCGCCTTGACCCAGTCATTCTCGACCATCTGGGTGGTGCTGTTGGCAATGCTGGACAGGCTTGACAACACGACCATGATCAGTGCGGCCAGCATGACCAACACCAGCGCGAAGCCTGCGCCCAGACGGGTGCCGATTTTCATATTTGCGATATACATTGCCGTGCTCGTTGATTCGATTGAAGAGGATTACCTCCGGGTTATCGGCAAGCGGCAGAAAAACTTAAGGGACTCGCCGGGAATTAAGCGCGTGAAAGCTTGTCCAAGCCGGAATTGTTTTTCCGGAGCAAGCCATGGAACTGACAGAGTCCCTCAAAACCCTTTTCACAGTTACGGCGGCTGCCTTGAAGGGCGCATCGCGGCGAGTGTTCATGGCGCGTACCGTCCAGGAGCTCGGGCGCGGTGGTCAAACGCTGGCCATGCGCGAGCTGGGGTGGTCCGAGTGGTCCATCCGCAAAGGACAGCGCGAACTCGCCAGCGGCCTCGTGTGCGTCGATGCCTTTCATCTGCGGGGCCGCCGGCCGGTCGAGGCGCACCTGCCTGGGCTGCTCGACGATATCCGTGCGATTGTCGATGGGCAAAGCCAGACGAACCCGCAGTTTCGTAACCAGCGCCTGTACACCCGGCTCTCGGCCCTGGAGGTGCGCCGCCAGCTCATCGCGCAAAAAGCCTACACCAGCGCGAACTGCCCCAAACGCGAAACGCTGCGCCTGCGGCTGAACGCGCTGGGGTACTACCCGCAGCGCGTGGCCAAGACGCGGCCAAAAAAAGATTGCCCAAACCGACGCCATCTTCAAGCAGCTGAGCATCGTCAACGCCCAGGCGGATACAGACCAGGCCGTGCTGCGCCTGTCGATGGACGCCAAGGCCAGCGTCAAGGTGGGCGAGTTCTCGCGCAACGGCGTGAGCCGGGTGACGACCCAGGCGCTGGACCACGACTTTGAGCCCGAGGCGCAGGTCACGCCGGTGGGTATTTTGCTGCCCCAGCACGACGCGCTGCACCTCTTCACGGTCACCGGAAAAGTCACCAGCGATTGCCTGGCCGACTGCCTGGAGGATTTCTGGGTCGGCCAGCGCCAGCACTTTCCCCGCGTCGATACGCTGTTGCTGAACCTGGACAACGGCCCCGAGTGCCACAGCCGGCGGACCCAGTTCATGGCGCGGATGGTCGAGTTTGTCCAGCACACCGGGCTGGCGGTGCGCTTGGCGTACTACCCGCCGTACCATAGCAAATACAACCCGATCGAGTGCTGCTGGGGCGTGCTGGAGAACCACTGGAATGGCAGCCTGCTCGATTCCGTCGAAGCGGTCGAGCGCTTTGCCGCCTCCATGACCTGGAAGGGGGTGCATCCCGTTGTCCAGCGGGTCACCACCGTCTACGAAAGCGGCGTCAAGCTGACCAAGGATGCCATGTGTGTGCTGGAAACCAAACTTCAGCGCCTGCCCGAACTGGACAAATGGTTTGTTGACATCCTGCCCGCCCCGGCAACACCAGCCACTGGTTAAATTCTGGGAAGTCCATTAAGGAAAACCCTAATGTTTATTCAAACAGCAGGACTGATGGCGAAAAATCTGCCTGAGTTCGTTTCTCAATCAATCCAGAATCAGGCGCGAAGCCGAAGAACAGGCTGTAGCACGGCAAGGCGAAGCAACACATATCGGATTGATTGAGAAATGGAATGACCTGCACCTGATGCCGTTTCGTGGCGAACTGGTCGGCATCGACGCGCTCAGCCTCACGCTGTTCGGCAAGTCGGCGCACCGGCTGGACGAGCGCGAGCCCGCCGTGGCCGCCGCGCGGGTGTGGGCGCCGCATGCCCGGGCCGCGCAGGTCGGCCAGCTTTTGGCACGGCGTCAGCCAGGCTGCAGCGCTGTTGAAATAAATTGCGCGCCGAAAAAAATTATTCACTCGCCAGCAACGCCCAAACCGCTAGCATCAAGCGCTTCAGGAGACAACACATGACCGTGATCACCAACATCGAAGACCTGCGCGTGCTGGCGCAAAAACGCGTTCCCCGCATGTTCTACGACTATGCCGATTCCGGCTCGTGGACCGAAGGCACCTACCGCGCCAACGAGACGGATTTCCAGAAGATCAAGCTGCGCCAGCGCGTTGCGGTGAACATGGAAAACCGCAGCACGGCTACCAAGATGGTCGGCATCGACGTGAAGATGCCGGTGGCGATTGCGCCGGTCGGCCTGACCGGCATGCAGCATGCCGACGGCGAGATCAAGGCGGCCCGGGCGGCCGAGAAGTTCGGCATTCCCTTCATCCTTTCGACCATGAGCATCTGCTCGATCGAGGACATCGCCGCCAACACGCAGCGCCCTTTCTGGTTCCAGCTCTACATGATGCGCGACCGCGACGCCATGGCCGCGATGATCGAGCGCACCCGCAAGGCCGGTTGCGACGCACTGGTGCTGACGCTGGACCTGCAGGTCATCGGCCAACGCCACAAGGACCTGAAGAACGGCCTGACGGCGCCGCCCAAGCCGACGCTGGCCAACATCATCAACCTGATGACCAAGCCGCGCTGGTGCCTGGGCATGGCCGGCACGCGCCGCCACACCTTCGGCAACCTGGTCGGCCACGTCAAGGGCGTGAGCGACATGAATTCGCTGTCCGCCTGGACCAACGAGCAGTTCGACCCGCGCCTGTCGTGGGCCGACGTCGCCTGGGTCAAGGAAAAATGGGGCGGCAAGCTGATCTTGAAGGGCATCCAGGATGTGGAAGACGCCCGGCTCGCCGTGCAAAGCGGCGCCGACGCCATCGTCGTGAGCAACCATGGCGGCCGACAGCTCGACGGCGCGCCGTCGAGCATCTCGGCGCTGCCGGAGATCGTCGAAGCCGTCGGCTCGGACATCGAAGTGTGGATGGACGGCGGCATCCGTTCCGGCCAGGACGTGCTCAAGGCCTGGGCGCTGGGCGCACGCGGGACGCTGATTGGCCGCGCCATGGTCTATGGCCTGGGCGCCATGGGTGAGGCCGGCGTGACCAAGGCGCTGCAGATCATCCACAAGGAACTCGACATCACCATGGCATTTTGCGGCCGCACCGACATCAATACGGTGGACAAAAGCATCCTGCTGCCGGGCAGCTACGACTTCAAGAATACCTGACCGCTGCCTTATAGGGCGGCCGCCAAGCCCCTTCCCGGTTCAGCGCTTGAGGAAATCCAGCAGGTCACGCGTCGCGCGCTCCTTCTCGGTGACCAGCAGGCCATGCGCCGCGCCTTCGTATTCCAGCAGGGTTGAACCGGGAATGCCCTTGGCCGCTGCCCGGCCGGCCGCGTCGATCGGCACGATCTTGTCGCCGGTGCCGTGGATGATCAGCGTCGGCACCTTGAACGCGGCCAGGTCCGGGCGGAAATCGGTGGTTGCGAATGCTGCCGCGCAGGCCAGCGTGGCCTTCAGGCTGGCCTGCATCGACACTTGGCGGGACCAGTCGATGACTTCGTCGCTGACCGGGCTCGACAGCATGCCGACGCCGTAAAAATCCTCGAAAAACTTGCCGAAAAACTCGGCGCGGTCTTCCTTCATGCCCCGGGTCATCTTGTCGAAGACCGACTGGGGCGTGCCCTTGGGGTTGTCGTCGGTTTTCAGCATGAAAGGAACGACCGACGACACCAGCACCGCTTTGGACACCGACTTGCCGCCATGCCGCGACATGTAGCGCGCCACCTCGCCGCCGCCCATCGAAAAGCCGGCCAGCACTGCATCCTGCGCGCCGGTCTGCTCGATCACGGCGGCCAGGTCGTCGGCCAGCGTGTCATAGTCGTAGCCGCTCCAGGGCTGCGACGAACGGCCAAAACCCCGGCGGTCGTAGGCAATGGCGCGGTAGCCGGCGTCGGCCAGGGCCATCGCCTGGTCGTCCCAGCTGTCGGCCGACAGCGGCCAGCCATGCAGCAGGATGACCGGCTGGCCGTTGCCCCAGTCCTTGACGTACAACTCGGTCTTGTCGGCGGTGGTGACGTAGTTCATGGCAGCGTGTTCCTTGAAAGGGTTAACCGTTCATTTTTCATGCATGGGCTTGCGCCGGTGTCGGTGAAAGCCGCCACCGGCTGTCAGCCCCGCCGCCGAGGAACAGGGGCCAGATTCTGGACCGGAGGCCGATGGAGGTCAGCAGCGGTTTACAAACCGACACCACTGTTGACAGGCACCGCAGCTTGAGCCCCCCAGCGGCCCTCGTTTCAGTCGAGCGACAGGTGGCGTTCGCGGATCAGCTGGTGCCAGAACGTCGTTTCACGCGCGATGAAGCTGGCCAGCTGCGGTCCGTCGGACGGTGTGACTTCCAGGCCAAACTCCTCCAGCCGGGTCTTGACTTCAGGCACCAGGATGGCCTTTTGCATTTCGACCGACAGCAGCGCCGCGATGTCGGGCGGCGTGCCTTTCGGAACAAACAGTCCCTGCCAGGCAACGGCCTCGAAATCCGGCACACCGGACTCGGCCAGCGTCGGCACGTTGGGCAAGGCGGCAATGCGCCGGGGCGACAGCACCGCCAGCGCGCGCACCTTGCCTGCGCGAATCTGCGCCAGGCCACCGGCGGTATCAACGATCATCATCGGCAGCTGCCCGCCCATCACATCCTGGATCGCCATCGCCGTTCCCCGGTAGGGCACGTGCACGATGAAACTGCCGGTGCGTTCCTTGATCAGCTCCATCGCCAGATGGTGCGGGCTGCCGGCACCCGGCGAGGCATAGCTGTACGCGCCCGGCGAGCGCTTGACCGCTGCCAGCCACTGGCGCGCGCTGGTGAACGGGCTGTCCGGGTTGACCACCAGGATCAGCGGAAAACCGGCCATGAAGCCCAGCGGCGTGAAGTCGCCCGGGCTGTAGGGAAGTTTCTTGTACAGCGCGGTGTTCAGTACCATGGCGCCGTTGTCCCCTGTCACCATCGTGTAGCCGTCGGCGGGCGCCTTGGACGCCGCGTCGGTGCCGATGATGCCGGCCGCACCGGGGCGGTTGTCGATGATGATGGACTGGCCGAGCTGCCGGCCCATCTGCACCGACAGGTGGCGCGCCAGGAAATCCTGGCCGCCGCCGGCCGGGTAGGCGACGATCCAGCGGATCGGCTTGGCCGGCCAGGCCTTTTGCGCCAGCGCCAGCGCCTGCGGGCTCGCCAGGGCCAGTGCGGCAGCAGCGCCCAGCGCGGTATGGAGCATGGAACGACGGGACAAGGCAATGGGAACGGTCACGAAAACACCTCTTGGGAAGTTCAACAACGGGGGCTGCGCCGCCCGGGCTAAAAAGCCGCGCAATTTGCGTGCCGTGATTGTCACCCCTGCAGCTGCGGCGGAACTGGCGAGTCACCCTGCGCGCTGGCTTGCGAGCTGGTTTTATCGTAACTGCTCAGCTCACCGTGAGATTTGTCATTCCCGCGAAGGCGGGAATCCAGTAGCGACGTTCGCAAAGGCCATGCGTGCGGTTCTGGATACCCGCCTGCGCGGGCATGACGGATAGTTTTTCCTCCTTGAAGAGGTTGACCAGGATGGCAGGGTGGCGTCAGAACGGCAAAAAATCCTGCAGGACATTCGCATGCCGTGACGCAACAGCTTTGTGCCATGAACGCCACGCCCGAAGCGCGGCACAATCCAGAATGTGATTCCCGAGCCAGCTCCACCCGCCCTGCCCCGGCGCATTGCCCATCTCGACATGGATGCCTTCTTCGCATCGGTCGAATTGCTGCGTTATCCGCAGCTCAAGGGCCTGCCGGTGGTGATTGGCGGCGGGCGGCGCACGGTCGATGAGGCGCTGATGGCCCAGCATGGCGAGCGGGCACTGCGCTTCATCCCGGTGGCCGAATTTCCGCTGCTCAAGGATTACGTGGGCCGGGGCGTCATCACCACGGCCACCTACCCGGCCCGGCAGTTCGGCGTGGGCTCGGCCATGGGCCTGATGAAGGCGGCCAGGCTGTGCCCGCAGGCCATCGTGCTGCCGGTCGATTTCGACGAGATTCGCCGCTTCTCGCGCCTGTTCAAAAGCACGATTGCCGAGGTCGCGCCGCAGGTAGAGGACCGGGGCATCGACGAGGTCTACATCGACTTCACCGACGTGCCCGGCGGCCAGCGGGAGGGCGGACGGGCACTGGCCCGGCTGATCCAGCGGGCCATCTTTGAAAAGACCGGCCTGACCTGCTCCATCGGCGTGGCGCCCAACAAGCTGCTGGCCAAAATGGCCAGCGAGTTCGACAAACCCAACGGCATCTCCATCGTCCAGGAGGACGACCTGCAGGCCCGCATCTGGCCGCTAGGGGTGCGCAAGATCAACGGCATCGGCCCCAAGGCAGGCGAAAAACTGGCGGCCCTGGGCATCCAGACCATCGGCGAGCTGGCCGCGCAGGACCGGCAGTTCCTGATCGGCCGGTTCGGCAAGGCCAGCGGCGCCTGGATGCATGAGGTGGCCTGGGGCCGCGACGACAGCCCGGTCGTCACCCAGAGCGAGCCGGTCAGCATGAGCCGCGAGACCACCTTCGAGCGCGACCTGGATGCAGTGCGCGACAAGGCCGAGCTGGGCGCGATCTTCACCCGGCTGTGCGAGCAGGTGGCCGCCGATCTGCAAAGGAAAGGCTATGTGGCCAAGACCATCGGCATCAAGCTGCGCTATGACGATTTCCGAATTGCCACACGCGATCAGACGGTGCAGGCCTACACCGCCGATGCGCAGGCCATCCGCAAAATTGCGGGGCTGTGCCTGAAGCGTGTGCCACTCGACCGCAGGCTGCGGCTGCTGGGGGTAAGGGCCAGTACGCTGGCCCAGGCGGCCGAGTTGCTTTTTTTTGAACAAAAACCACCTATTCCGCCCGTCCCTATTACCTCTACAGCTATTGAAAAAATAGCAAATTACGAGCTTTTCTAACCCTTCAAATTGATTGCCGATTCCACAACATGCCTGGCCAAGACGACCCTGCCGCGAGCTGCGGCGCCGAACAGCGCGCTGCCGCCAGTGGCATAAATCCGCAGACCGCCCGCAGCATGCACTGGCGCCGCCTGATGGGTCTGGCCATCTGCCTGGGCGGCGCTGCAGTGCTGCTGTCCGCCATTTTTCGCATGCTGCCGCTGGACGACCCGCGCATGCGCGGCGCACTGACCGGCGGGGCCATGGCAGCGCTGGCCACGGCACTGGGCACGCTGCCGGTGCTGCTGTCGCACCAGTTTTCGCAGCGCACCTACGACACGCTGCTGGGCTTTGGCGCCGGCGTGATGCTGGCGGCCAGTTCGTTTTCACTCATCATCCCTGCGCTGGCCAGCGCCCGCCTGCAAGGCGCCAGCGCCTGGGGGGCTGGCGGCATCGTGGGGGCGGGCATCATGGCCGGCGCGCTGTTTTTGATGCTGGTGGATCGCCTGGTGCCGCACGAGCATTTCGTCAAGGGGCTTGAAGGCCGGCAGGCGCGCGCCCTCAAACGTGTGTGGCTGTTCGTGCTGGCCATCGGTCTGCACAACCTGCCCGAGGGCCTGGCGATTGGCGTGGCCTTCGCCGGCACCGACCCGGTGGCCGCGCTGGCGCTGGCCACTGGCATCTCGATCCAGGATGTGCCGGAAGGCATGGTGGTGGCACTGGCGCTGCGCGGCGTGGGCTATGGCCGCTGGCGATCGGCGGGCATCGGCATGCTGTCGGGCCTGGTGGAACCGGTGGCGGCGGTGCTGGGCGTGGCAGTGATCAGCCTGTCGGCCAGCCTGCTGCCCTGGGGACTGGCCGCCGCCGCAGGGGCCATGCTGTATGTCATCAGCCACGAGATCATTCCCGAATCGCACCGCGAGGGCCATGAAACCTTTGCGACCGGTGGGTTGATGGTTGGCTTCGTGGTCATGATGCTGCTGGACACCGCGCTGTCCTGAAGCATTACAAACGCAAAAAACTCCCCGGGGCGCCTGCCACTGTGCAAGGTGCCACCGGGGAAGTCATCGGCGAGCCAGGCGAGGCCGCCTGAAAAAAACTTCAGTTGCGGTCGGCGCGGGCGCGGCGTGTGGTCATGGCGGAGCCTGTACCACCGCTGTTGTTCGTCATGCCGGCGCCCGTACCCATTCCAGAGCCGGAACCCGTGGCTGATCCACCCATGCCTGCGGCACCGCCCGTGCCTGAAGTCCCCGCCCCGCCAGACGTTCCAGCGGCGCCCGGTGTTGTACCCATGCCGGAGGCTCCGCCCACGCCTGTTGCGCCGGGGCCTGTTGTGCTGCCCGGGGTGGTGCTGGCGCCTGAGGTGCCGGCCGCGCCCCCGGCGCCAGAAGTCCCTGCCGCGCCGGAGGTGCCAGCGGCACCCGGCGTTGCACCCATGCCGGAAGCTCCGCCGACGCCTGTCGCGCCGGGGCCTGTCGTGCTGCCCGGGGTGGTGCTGGTGGCTGCAGGCCCGGTTTGCGCCTGGACCAGGCCGAAGCTGCCGGCCAATGCGGCCACTGCCAGTGCAGAGGCCACGGTATTGAATGCCTTCATGATAAGTCTCCTTGAATGTCCGGCCTCTTGTGAAACCGTCAGGTGAATGAGCCAGGCCGGCAGGTTTGCCAGCTGCTTTCAATCTAGAGCCTGGGAAAGGTTTTTGGGTCGGTCGCTTGCTGATGTGGTTGTAGGACAACAATGGCCCGATGGCTTAACCCCTGCGCTCGTTAAATGGCGATAGTTCTGCGGTTTTCGTGGGCGGAATGCGGGCATTTGGGGCGCTGGTGTCATGTTCAGGACTTATTTTTTCTTCGGCTTTTGCACTTCATATCGGAAATCACCAGGTGCCTGACAGCCGCTGCCAGCGGGCAGAAAACACAGTCATTTTTCCCAAACGACCCCTGAATCGCCCAAACATATTTTCATTGCTATATGAATAGAAGCAAACAATCCATACGGGTCATAGGAATAAGGCATATTTTTTTCATTAAATCCTCGGCCCAACTGACCGACAGTCCTGTGCAGCAGGTTCGACATGCAGGCCGGTGAATCCAACCCGACAAGGGCTGCGTATCAAATGTTCACACAAAATACGTCTTCATACTTTTATTCAGGACTGGACCTTGATGAATTCACGACTCGCTTTTGCGCTGCTTGCAGCCTGGGCCGCATTGCTTGGCGGGGCCAATGCCCGGGCCGATACCGGCAAACTGCTGCTCACCGGAGGCGTCAGCACGGTTGAAGGCACAGCTGGCGGCGGACTCACGCCGTAGGCGGTGGTTGGCAGCAATGCCACCGAAGGGGAAGTAGGCGCTTCGGCCTATCTGACGACAGTGGGCACCGGGGATTACGGCCTGAACATTTACGGTGCGGCCATCGGCATCCATGACCGCTACGAACTGTCAATTGCCCAGCAGGACTTCAACACGCGGGACACCGGCAAGGCGCTGGGCCTGCCAGGCCTGCACCTCAAGCAATCCATCGTCGGCGCCAAGGTGCGGATGCTCGGCGATGCGGTGCTCGACAGCGATACGCTCATGCCGCAGGTGGCCGTCGGCGTGCAGTTCAAGCAACTGGGCTCAACCGGGCTGGACGCAACGCTCGAAGCACTGGGTGCCAAACGCCACGGTACCGATTTTTATGTCAGTGCCACCAAGTTGCTGCTGGGCCGGGGACTGCTGCTCAACGGAACGCTGCGCGCCACCAAGGCCAACCAGAATGGACTGCTGGGTTTTGGCGCCACGCTGGGTGGCGATGAAAGCAGTTACCGGTTGCAGCCCGAGTTGTCAGCGGCCTACCTGGTCAGCAAGAACATTGCCGTGGGCGCCGAATACCGTTTCATGCGCAACCGGCTTGAAACGGCGGGCCGCGCTGCAGGGCTGGGCAATGGCCTGCGTTCGAGCGACTGGAAAGACGTGTTCATCGCCTGGGCGCCGAACAAGAATGTCTCGCTGACGCTGGCCTGGGTGGACCTGGGCGTGATCGTGCCCGCCACCACCGGCAGCCGCCGGCAGACCGGCTACTACCTGTCGGCCCAGGCCGCTTTCTGAACCCGTGCCTGCCACCTCTACGCAAGGAAACCCCATGAAAAAAACCCTTCTCTCTTTCGTGTTGGCTGCAGCCGGCTTGCTGATGGCTGGCACGACCATCGCCCAGACGATTCCCCTGAACGACACGCTTTACAAAGCCTTTGGCGAAAAAGCCGGCCTGGTGTCGCTGATGGATGATTTCATGACGCGGCTGCTGGCGGACCCACGCACCCGCCCGCACTTCCTGCCTGCCAACCAGCAGCATGTCAAGGAGCAGCTGGTCGAACAGTTCTGCGCGCTAGGCAGCGGACCCTGCGTCTACCAGGGCGCCGACATGAAAACCGCACATGCCGAACTGGACATCCGCAAGTCGGACTTTCATGCGCTGGTGGAGGTGTTGCAGCGCAGCATGGACGCGCAGGGCATTCCCTTTTCCCGACAAAACCAGATGCTGGCGCTGCTGGCACCCATGCACCGCGACGCCATCACCATTCACTGAAGCAACCGGCAACACCATGAAAAAATTTCTCTTTTCCAGCGCCATGCTGGCCGCCTGTGCAGGCGTTATGGCCGGCAGCCTGAGCGTTGCGGTCGTCGACAAGGAAGGCCAGCCCGTGCCTGACGCCATCGTGCTGGTCTTTCCGTCCGACAAGTCGGCGCTTCCAAAAGTGCCGCTGCCCACGCAGGCCACCATTGCGCAGGAAAAAATGCAGTTCCTGCCCAATGTGACGCTCGTGCCTGTGGGCGCCCGGCTCAGTTTCATCAACAACGACCCGTGGGACCACCATGTGCGCTCGTCGCCTGCGGGCATGGGACAGTTCAACGCGACGCAGGCGGGCTTTGAATTGCGCCTTGAAGGCAAGAGCGCCGGCAAGCCGTCCAGGCCAACCGAGGTCACGCTGGCAAAGGCAGGTGCGCTGAGTGCCACGCTGCTGGGCTGCTTCATCCATGGCTCGATGCGTGGCTATGTCTATGTCAGCGAGACGCCCTGGGCCGCCAAGACCAGCGCCGAAGGGCTGGCCGTGTTCGACGACCTGCCCGAGGGCGCAGCCCAGGTCCGGGTCTGGCAGGCCGACCAGTTGGTTGACCTGGCGCCGCGCCCCTTCAACGTGTCAGCGTTGCCTGGAAAACTCAGCGTACAGCTGGGTGTGGTGCCGCGCCGTCGCCGGAGCTGATTGCGTTTTTCAACCAATCCGAGATCAGGCACGAGCCCAAGCACATGCTGAAACGGCCCGGGCGAAGCAATGCCATAGCGGTTTGACTGCAAATTGGATTGCACCGCCGGACACAAAAAAGGCAATGGGAATACGTTGACAAAAGCTTTCGCGAAACTTACCGTGGACGCTTCGTACGGAGGCTTGCATGTCGCAACTGTCCCACCCCAAACCAAGACCCTGGAACCGCATCACGCTGGCGCAGCTCCAGCGCATCAAGCACTGGCGGGAAGCGCGGCATGCATCGCAGCCGCAGGAATGCCGGATGTGGGAAGCCGTGCTGACGCTGTGGATGATGGGCTGGGTAGGCTGGATTCCTGCTTTCGAAGCTGAAGCGTACTGGGCTTTTCCACTCTGCCTGCTGGGGGCCTGCACGCCGCGGCTGTATGTGTACTGGCGCAGGAAGGCCCACGCGGCGCAGCGGCTCAGGTGCGACTGGCTGGACCTGCTTGATTAATGCGGGAACCCTGAAACAGCGTCAGGCGCCCTTCGCTCCTCACGGCGACGGGCTGGACCCCGCAGCCTTGCGGGCTGGCAGCGTGTCGGCTGCCAGCTGCTCGTTGAGCGCCTCGGCCTGGACGGCGGCGTTCCTGCCGGCCACGAAGGCATGGTCCGAGTTGTAGTATTCCCATTCGCTGTAGCGCCCCGCCAGGATGATGTTGGACCGGGCAACCCAGTGGCGGATGGTTTCAACATGCGCGGCGCGGTCATGGTCGTAAACCACATAGGCATACGGCATGTCCAGCTGGTTCGCGGCCAGAATGGCGTCGTCTTCAGTGAACATGCCGACCTCGATGCACTCGCGGATGCAGCGGTCGATGAGTTGCTGGCCGTCGCACGGCAGCGGCTTGTAGGGCGAATAGGTGATCTCGCACGTCAGGCCGAACCCGCCGGGTGCGTTGCAGTGCGGGCTGGCGTTGCCCTGCACGAAGATGCGGTGAAACACCGTGTCTTCCGGGTAATAGATCCAGTGCTTGTCGGTCAGGTTTTCGCGGCCGATGCCCAGGTTGACGCAGCGCACCGACACATGGCGCAGGCCCCTGGCCGCCGCCTGCACCGAAGGCGGCGCCTCGTCGCCCATGGCCGCGACCAGATGCGGCAGCGCCAGCGTGCTGACCAGCGTGTCGTAGCGGTAGCTGCGGCCGTCCTTCAGCGTCACCGTGCGGCGTGAGGGCGACACCGCGATCACATCGGCCTGCATTTCCACGTCGCCTTCAAGGAGCGGCAAAAAGCCGTCCATCAGCGCCTGGAAGCCACCGCGCAGCGGGTAGCCGAAGCGCGCGTTCGGGCCCATTGGCTTGTTCACCGGTTTCAAGGCGCCGTCGATCATTTCCTTCAGGTCGGGCATGGGCACGCGGCCGCCCAGCCAGGAGGTTTCCATCTCGTCGAGCGGCACGGCCCAGAGCTTCTTGTTGTATGGAATGGCAAAGTGCCTGGCCACGCCGGCACCCCAGACCTTGTAGATGAATTCCTCGAAATTCTTCGGTGCCGCCGCAGTGCCCTTGGTGATCACGCCGGCAACCGGACTGCCACTGGCCGCATGGGAAATCGTGGCGGTCGCCGCCGAGGGCGCCGAAATGGCTGCGCCGGGAAGCTCTTTCTTCAGCGGCCCGAAACGCGCTTCAATCGCGCCGATCAGGCATTCCTTGAGCACTTCGGGCGGCAGGCCGTACAGCGCGCCCTGGAACGGGTAGCGCGTGTACACCTGCTTGCTGTGGATCCAGGCTTCGCGGTTCTGCCAGTGGACGTTGTCGCCGAGCAGGGTCTTGTACAGGTCCAGCACATAGGCATCGTTGGAAAACATGATGTGGCCGGCATAGTCAAAGGTAAAGCCCTGGTCCACGATCGAGCGGCACCAGCCGCCCACCGTGCCGGCTTTTTCCAGCAGCAGGCTGCCTTCGCCCAGGTGGTAGGACGCCGCCAGGCCGGTCGGGCCGGCGCCAATCACCACGGTGGAATAGTGCCGGGCTTCACCCTCGCCCAGCGCCGTGCCATTTTGCATGCGCCCCAACGGCTGGCCTTCAAAACCTGAGGTGCTGTCTATGGCAAAGCCGGAATGGGCCGCCTCCTGCACCGGGACAGTCTGGCGCGGGGTCAGCGCGTCAATCTGGACACGAATGGCGTCAACCGTCGCATCCCACGAGGTGGCGGCAACGATGCTTCGCATCTGCTCGGCGCGGCCGGTTGATTCAGCCTCCGATTCGGCCAGCAGCGCCTCGCAGGCGTCGATGAATTGCAGCGCCGTGTCGGCAATCGCCACGACATGGCCGTAAGGCTCGGCCACATCGCGGATGCGCGTGCTGACCGACGGCCTGCCAGCGGCCATGTATTCCAATGTCTTGGTCGGGCTGATGAAACGCGTGGCGTCGTTCAGCGCGAACGGCAGCAGGCAGACATCCCATCCGGCCATGAACTGCGGCAGGTCTTCATAGCCTTGCTGACCGAGCCAGTGGATGTTGCTGCGCTGCGGCAGCTTGTCCGGGTTGATCTTGACCACCGGGCCGACCATGACGATCTGCCACTCGGGATGCACGTCGGCCATGGCGGCGATCAGCTCCAGGTCGATGCGCTCGTCGATCACGCCGCAGTAGCCCAGACGCGGATGCGCCAGGCCCGCCTGCGCCGGATGGTCAGACAGGCCGTTTTTGGCAGCCGAAGCGAAATGCCCGGCATCGACGCTGCTTGAAAAACAATGCACGTTGCCGTGGCGCTCGCGCTTGGAACGGAACAGGCTCGGGCCGCCGGTCAGCACCAGGTCGGCCAGCTGGTAAAGCGCGTTTTCACGCTGGACCAGCTGGCGCGGCGCGTTCATGAAGGCTGACAACTCGTCCATACAGTCGTAGATTACTGCGCCCGGCTGCAATTCGGCGGCCAGCGGCAACGCCATCGGGGTGTAGAACCAGACCAGGTAGTCGCCGATGTCCTCGTCGCGCAGGTAGTCGGCCAGCTGGCTTTGCAGTGCCGGCAGGTGGTCGTCGTGAAAGCCTGGAATGCTGCTGGTCACATGCGGACGCAGCACCTCGATGTTGGCGGCGGGCGACAGCCGCTCCAGGAAATCACGGCCATTGGGAACCGGCTCTTCCATGAAGACGATCCGGTAATGCCGGGCCAGGCGCGAGAGCAGGTGCTGTGGCCGCTGGTAGACAAAGTTCCAGCGCAGGTGTGAAAAAACAATAATGGTTGGCATGTCGGCTCCTCGATAGTTGATAAATTGGCTGGTGCTGGAAACGTCCGTTTGAGGCTGCGGACCGCCGGGCAAATGGCGTTGCCAGCGCCGAAGTTGCTCGGCATAGGGTTCACACAAAACGCGTATGGACAGGACTTTTTCGTCGCCCGGCAATGGCAGCAGCACGTCCCAGAGCCCGCTGCGGTGCCAGTGCGAAAAATCGTCCCAGCCGTGCCGGTCAATCGCCGGGTACAGGCAGATGCCCTCAATCGGCATGCCGCGCGCCCGGGACACGCTGACTTCCCGCGCCACATCGTCGAGCCACTGGCCCCGGCCGTCGCCCACATGGCTGGTTTCGGCCAGCATCATCGGCGCGCGGTAACGCTGCCACACCGAATCGAGCAGTTCACTGAGCGGCTTGCGGCGCGGGTCGCGCAGGTGCCAGTGCAGGGGATCGTTGGCCTGGCCCTGGTCGGTCCACTGGTTGTCGTGGTAGTAGTTGATGCCAACGATGTCAAGGTGCCGGGGCGAGCCGCCCAGTTGCGGCTCGGCGCGGCCGGACAGCATGTCCCAGGCTTCAAAGGCACTGGCGCTTTGCCGGCGCGCCGCTTCGCGCACTTCGGGAGGCGCATCGTGCGGCGCCGCGACATGGATCAGCGGGTCACCGTGCATGAAGCGCGCCTGCGGGTCCACACTGCCCATCGCATTGCAGGCCTGCAGCGCGGCACGCACCAGCTGAAGTTTTACCGCCACTCCATCGCCGGAAAAAAGCGTGCGCCGGGCATGCTGCATCAGGCCGGTCGATGACAGCGCCCAGGCCAGAAAGGAAATTTCGTTGATCGGCTGGTAGAAATGCCGGCCGCTGGACACGCTGCACAGCGTGCGGGCCACCTTTTCGCTGAACGCTGAAAAGCGCCCGACAAAGGCCGGCGACAACAGGTCGATATCGGCAGGCCAGCCATAGTGCATCAGCGTCCAGATCACCTCGATGCCGTGCTGCTGCGCCACTCCAGCATGCTGGCGCAAGCGCTCGAATGCGGCATCACCTTGCTGTTCCGTGACGCGCCAGCCAATGCTTTCACGCACGGTGCGAATGCCAAAGCGGGCCAGCAAGGCATAGTCCGCGTCAAGCTGCTGCCAGTGGTGGTTGGCCTGGTTCATCGACAGGGGGCAGCCCGCACTGTTCAGATGGTCGGCACCTTCGTAGCCCGCCATCCAGAAGGAACGAAACAGGCCTTCAGGGGCTGACGGCCCGGGGCTGGAGGCGGTGCTGAACCAAGAGGAATCTGTCATGTCAACCTGTTGTCAAAATCTGCGTGAAAACAGGAGAGCCCTGTCGATTGGAAGAGCTTGCGGTGCTGCTGTGCTGGCGGGCCGCGCCGACTCGATGCCCACCTCGCAAGACAGTCGCAGTGCGGCAGAAAATCCTCGTGACATGCCTTGCACAGCAGCAAAAATCGCTCAACTTCGAAATGATTGTCAAAGGCGGGAAAACCGCAGGATGTAGGCGAAATGGGGAGCGCAAGGTGCGTCTTGAGCCACGGCCCGGGTCGGGTCAATGCCATGCAAGGCCAGCAAATTCCGGCCTTGCACGCGACGCAATCCCTACAAACCCGAGATCGAATGGCCCAGCGTGAAGGCGGCCACGGCGCGCGGCTCCGTCAGCCTCCCGCGTGCGGCTCAGCGTCTCAGGTGCGACTGACTGGACGGCGTGCGCTGGCATAAAGTGCCGCCATGAATCCACTCGCCTGCTTCAGCCTGGACACTTCTGATCACATTGCCCACCTGGTGCTCAATCGTCCCGAGGCAATGAACACCATGAACCCGGCCTTCTGGCGCGAACTGGACGCGGTGCTGACGCAGCTTCATGCATCAGGGGAGGCCCGGGTACTGGTGATTTCCAGCACCGGCAAGCATTTCAGCGCAGGCATGGCGCTGGACACCTTTGCCGGCAGCAGCACCCTGGACGACCAGAGCGCCGAAGGCCGCGCCGCCATCTTCGACCTGCTGGCCGGCATGCAGGCGACGTTCACCCAACTCGAAACCCTGCGCATTCCGGTGATTGCCGCGATCCAGGGCGGCTGCATTGGCGGCGCGGTGGACATGGTGACGGCGTGCTGCCTGCGCTATGCCACGGCTGACGCGTTTTTCTGCATCCAGGAAATCAACATCGGCATGGTGGCCGACGTGGGCACGCTGCAGCGCCTGCCCAAGCTGATGCCGCTGGCAGTGGTGAAAGAACTGGCCTATACCGGCCGCAAGCTGGGCGCGGCCAGGGCGCTGGCCTATGGCTTGGTCAATGAAGTGTTTGACACACCCGAAGCCCTGCTGGCCGGCGCGCTGCAATGCGCAAAAGAAATTGCCGCCAAGCCGCCCGTCGCCATCTGGGGCACCAAGCAAGCAATGAATTACGCCCGCGACCATTCGGTGGACGACGCGCTCAAGCAGATGGGCTGGCTGCAAGGCGCGATCTGGAGCAACCAGCATGTGCGCGAAGCAGTAACGGCCATGAAAGAAAAGCGCGCCGGCAGCTTTCCGGACCTCGCCACCCTTGAATATTTCAATGAAAAAGGCCTCTAGCGCATATGCAGCGGGCGCAAGCAGCTATTGATTCAATAGCTGCTTGCGTCAATCAACCGACCCGCTGCCAAAACCACCAGCTGGCCAGCAGGACCAGCAGCACCGATCCGCCGCGCACCACCACATTGGCGTACCACGACCGGCCCACCAGTGCCTGCGACACCAGCACCCAGCCCAGCACGGCCATCAGCTGGCCAGCTTCCACGCCCAGGTTGAAGCCGGCCAGCGCCCAGGGCAGCAGCCCGCCGGGTGCGGCGGCTTCGAGCAGCAGGCCGGCAAAACCGAAGCCGTGGACCAGGCCAAACAGCAATGCCAGCACGTCGAAGCGGACCCATTTCACCGGTCGCAGGTTGAGCAGCGCGGTGACCACAATCGACAGCGCGATCGCCGGCTCCACCCACAGCGGCGACGCCTGCGTCAAGCCAAACGTCGCCAGTATCAGGGTGATGGAATGGCCCACCGTGAAGGCCGTCACGGTGCGCAGCAACGTCAGCCAGGTGGCACGGCTGGCATAGGCAGCAGTCCCGATATCAGGATGCTGGCGCAGCAGTGCGGCGGATGGACTGCGCCGCAAACTCAGTTGCAGCGGCAGTACCAGCGCCAGCAGGAAAGCCAGGTGGTCGTAACCCTGCAGCAAGTGGTGAACGCCCAAGCTGAAATAGTCACGCAGCGCCGACCAGCGGTTGGAGGCTCCGGGACTTTGTGCCTGCGCACCGCTCCCGGCCACGGCGGCGTTCGCCGCCCCGGGACTGAGCAACAGGCTGCCCTGCTGCGGCGACATGGTGCTGAGCAGGTCCTTGCCGCCAATGCGGCCGGCCACCAGAAGGCGATGGGTCGAATCCTGATCCTTCAGCAGCAAGTAACTAAAACGCAGGTCTTGCCCGACCGGACAGCGGGCGGTTGCTTTAGCGCGCAGATAAACCCCGTCGCTGCGGCGTTCCAGGCCGTCGGTTTGCCAGTTGAGGCGGCAGGCACCCGTCGCGCCAGCGGGCGCGTCAAGCTGGGCCTGCTGGTTGAACAAGGCCAGCGCCTGTGGCGTTGCCGCCTTGACTTCGCCCCAGGTCACGCGGCCGTCAGCGTTCCCATCCATCGGCACGACCAGGTCAAGGTCCCGAATCGCCACCGCCAGCACGAAACTCAGGTCACGCAGCGTTCCAGCGCTTTCGGTACTTGTGGCGTCAGATTGCTGCACTTCAAGGTAAGCATCACTGCCCTTGTGCGCCTGTGCGGGGCTGCCAGCCAGCCCCAAGCCAAACGCCAGCACCAGCAGCCAGCCGGCTTGCCTCAGGGGACAAAGAATCGCCCGCATCATTTGGCGGCCTTGGCCGCAGCAGTGATGGAAGCCAGCCGCACATCATGCAAGCCGGCCGCCTGAATGGCGCTGCCAATTTCTGCCAGCGCTTGTTGGTCATTGGCCTGCCTGGCGCTTTGCAGCGCCACCCACCAGTCCAGCGGCTCGCGCTGCAGCTGGAGATTGCGCCTGGCCAAGGGCAGCGCGCGCACCGCATCGTCGTCCAGCCACAAGGCCGCCAGCGCCAGTTCGCGCCCGTGCAGCGTCGTGTCGTCGCCGCGCCGCTGCAGCTCGTCCATGCGCGACTGCAGCACTTGGCGCCCGGCCGTCCAGCGCGCATCCCCCAGGCGCTTCCAGGCGGTGGCTTGGCGGAGCACGACGGCATCGGTTTCTGGCAACGGCGTGAGCAGCTTGAGCGCCTGGGCCGTCTTGCCGGTGCGCAGCAGCAGATCGCTGAAGGCGATGGCGGTGTAAAGGTCGTGTTCGGCCGCCAGGCTGCGGGTGTAGGCGTCGGCGGCTTGTACATCCCGCCCCGCGCGTTCGTCGCTTTCCGCCAGCAGCGACAGCAACCAGCTGCGCTGGCTGGCGTTGGCAGCCCGGTCAATCAATGCCTGAAAATCCTGCCCTGCCTTCGGGTTCTGGCCCTGCAGCGATTTGGTTTCCAGGCGGCAGGACTGGGCATACAGCGCCTGACCGGAACGTTCGACGGCATCGCAGGCGGCCAGCGACTCGGCGTAGCGGGATGAAAGGCGTTCCAGCGACGCCAGGTTCAGCCAGCCCTGCGCATGACCGGGCGTGCGCGTCAGTGCTGCCGTGAGCACGGCGCGCGACGCTGCAAATTCGTGTCGGCCCTGCTGCACCGTGGCCTGCAAAACAGCCAGATCGGCAGGTGCGTCAGGCCGGTCCCACCACGGGGCCAATATGGCCTGAGCACGGCCCCAATACCGGGTGTCGCCGGTCTGCCGGGCCACGCCAATGTCTTCGCGGGCTTGCGCCGCAGCCGCCGCCGGATCACTGGCCGGCGCGCTGCTTGCCGACGCTGCGGTGGTTTGCGCCGGGCGGTTGCGGGTCACGGCCGGCAAGACTTCCAGAACTTCATCGTCCCGTGCGGGCTGCACGGCAGTCGCCGCCACGGCATTGAGCTGTACCGCCAGCAGCAGGCCTGCCAGCGCCATCAGTTTGGAAAAACGGTGCATCTCGCGTGCTTTCATGAGAACTGCCAAGGGGCGCAGCATGTCGGACCACCAGCCGGTGCGCTGCCACCACCCTAAAAAAATACGTAAAAATGGCCCGGAAATCGACGAATCTCGACTGCCGGGCCACGTCACCCCTTGCGGTTACTGCAAGGGTGCCGGATCCGCGTTGTCGTCAACCGCCAGCGTCAGCGGATTGATGTCAATCGGATCGGTGTTCTCGCCGTTGCCAGCGATCAGGCCGTTGATGTAGGCCACCACATCGGTGATGGTCTGGCCGGCCGACCCACCGCCGCCGGCGCCATGGTCGTCGCTGTTGCCGCCACAGCCGGCGAGCAGCGCGGCAGAGAGCGCGGCACCTGCCAGCAGTCTTGAATTGAGCTTTAACATGATGTTTCCTTTTCAGGTGCGGTTTTTATTTGGCACCCGGAATCGGGGTATTGAGGTAAGGGAATACCTGCTGGAAGTCGGTCGCGCTGGCACGCACGCCGTCCACAAAGGCCACGCCGCCGGCCGGTGCATCGGCCGGCTTGCAGCCAACCTTCAGCGCGTCGGTGTCGCCCGTCAGCACGCACAGCGCGCCCATGGCCACGCGCAGCGAAACGTCCACCACGTCGTCGGCCAGGCGGCGGCCGTTCGGGAAGCCAGCGTTGTCGCCTGCCGCCACGCCCAGTGAGTTCTGAGCAGCCGCTGGCTTGGCAGCAATCGACGTGTTCAGGCGCAGCATCTCGGTCAGCGGACCGCCCACGCCCAGGCCGGTGATGTTGGCCGGCCGGTTGACCGTGGGCAGGCCGGTCAGGAAGGCGGTCATCAGGTCAGTGCGCGGGAAGTTGGTCGGTGCCTTGGCACTGGGGAAAAGGGTTTCGATCAGCGCTGGCAACGTCGGGTTCGTCACGTAGTCGGCAAAGTTGGCTGCGTCGTTGAGCGGCTTGCTGCCGTTGAACTTGTCCTTGTCCTTCAGCCCGATCACCACCTCGTTGACCAGCGGCATGCCCAGACGCGACACCTGGGTCCAGGCACCGCCCACTTTTTCGCTGGCCTGCAGACCGGACGGCGTCGCGCCATTGAGCAGACGGCCCTGGCGCAGGCTGGCCGTGGTCCATCCGCCAATGACTTTTTCATTGCCTTGCGTCAGGCAGCTGGCCGGCACTTCCAGCGCCAGCGAGGTGACGTTCTTGTCTGCCAGTTCGCCGAACTTGCCACCCGCTGCCGCATTGGCCTCGTTGGTGATGAAGGAGGCAGGCGCGTTCACCAGGTCGAAGATCACCCCCAGGTTGACCGAAAAGGCTTCCTTGCGCTGGCCGACGAACACCTTGCCTGGCGTTGCGCAGCCGGGAATGTTGATATTCTGGATATAGGAATTGGCATAGCCTTCGTAGCTGCCGCCGGGGAAGGTCTTGGTGCCGATGTAGTCGATCGGTTTGCCAAAGGTTTTGCCGCCACCAGCAGCCATCGTGACGGCCTCGCGCTTTCCGCTGCGGCGGTCGCCGCGCACCACGTTCAAGGTGAAGCTTTCGGTGTAACTCAATGGCGCGTCCGCTGCATTGATGAAAGGACGGGCCTGGCGCAGGGGAATCGCCACCTTCTTGCCGCCAACATCCAAGGCAATGCCGACGCCGTCCTTCAGTTCGTTCTTGAACTGGAACTGGAAGGTCAGGTCTTCCTTGCCGTCGCCGTTGTTGTCCAGGTGAATTTCGTAGAGTGCATTCGGGTCAAGCGAAAAATAATTGGGGCCGCCGTAGGCGTCCTGCAGCGGCAGGTAGTTGGCAATCATCGTCACGTTGCCGGTCTTGCCTGCCTCGTAACTGTTGAACATGTAGAAGTCGGTGCCGTCCACCTTCGGAGCGGTGGTGATGAACGGCGCTTCGCGGTGGCTTGATGCCATGGCGCTTCCGGCTGCGGCGAGCAGCAGGCACGCCCTGGCGATGTGCCCAATTTTCATTTTCATGGTGGTTCTCCTGATTGACTGGTTGACTGAATGACAGCGGTTGCTGCTAAGTCTTTACGCTGGCTACAGCATTCCGGATTCAAGAAAAAACATGAATCGGCGCCTATTGTTGAGGCATTGACACACGCTTCCACATGTCAGGGCAATTGCCTACATTCAACCGGGGAAACCAGGAAAAAGACGGCCAGCCTGACGCGCATGCACGGCGCATGGCGGTGAGCCGCTGTTTTTTTTCCGTCGGGGCAACTACTGCCGCGCTGTGCGGACATTGGGCGGCATGGCCTGCGGGTGGCTGGTGCGAAACGGGTTGATGTCGAGCCCGCCGCGCCGCGTGTAGCGCGCGTACACCGTCAGCTTGACCGGCTTGCAGCGCGTCCACACGTCCATGAAGATGCGCTCGACGCACTGCTCATGGAATTCGTTGTGGTTGCGGTAGCTGACGAGGTACTGCAGCAGCCCTTCCTGGTTGATCTGCGGGCCGCTGTAGCTGATGCGCACGCTGCCCCAGTCGGGCTGGCCGGTCACCAGGCAGTTGCTTTTGAGCAGGCTGCTGGTCAGCACCTCGGTCACCGGCGGCTCGTCAAACACGGCGGTCAGCAGGTCGGGCGCGGGCGTGTAGCGGCTGCATTCCACGTCCAGCCGGTCCAGGCTCAGGCCATCGAGTTCATGCACCGGTTCACGGTCGAACATCTCGGGCAGCAGCAGCTTGACGCCGACGCTCGAAGCATTCGGCGCGCCGTGCCAGGCGGCTTCGCTGATGTCGGCGCGCAGCCGCGCCTGCACGGCGGCGGCGTCGGCAAACCGGGTGTTGTTGAAGCTGTTCAGGTAGAGCTTGAAGGACTTGCTCTCGACAATATTCGGCGTCTCGCAGGGCACGGTGAAATGCGCCAGCGCCAACTGCGGCTTGCCGCGCAAGTTCAGCCAGCTCAGCTCGAACGCGGTCCACAGGTCGGCGCCGAAAAACGGCGGCGCGGCACCCACGCCAAGCTCTTCGCGCTTGGCCAGGCGCGGAATCGGAAACAGCAGCGACGCATCGTACTGGTCCACGTAAGCAGACGGTTTGCCGAGTTCGGAATGTTCAGGAAGGTTCATGGTGGAGTACAGGGGTTGTCGGGTTGGCCGCATCAAGGTGCGGAATCAGCAGGTCCAGCAGGCGCTCGACCACGCCGGGCGGCAGGTCGTGGCCCATGCCCTCAATGCCGGCCAGGCGCGCGCCGGGAATGCGGCGGGCGGTGTCTTCGGCGCAGGCGAACGGCACCAGCGGGTCGGCCTTGCCGTGGACCACCAGCGTCGGGATATTTTTCAGTCCGGCAAGTTCATCGACGCGGCCACGGTCGGCCAGCACGGCGACCATCTGCCGCAAAATGCCGACCGGGTACAGGCTGCGCCGCGCCGCCGCGCCAACGAGGTCGCGCCACTGGGCGTCGCTCATCGGAAAACCGGGGCTGGCAATGGCCTTGAAGACACGCACCGAATGGCCGATGGCCGCGTCCAGTCCTGGGCCGGCGGGCCGGCTCATCAACACGCGGCTGACCTCGGGGGCAGGCCCGGGCAGGCCGCGCGCGCCGCTCGAACTCATGAGGCTGGTCAGGCTCAGCACCCGCGCGGGCGCCAGCAACGCCAGGCGCTGGGCAACCATGCCGCCCATGCTCGCCCCGACCACATGCGCCCGGTCAATGTCCAGCGCATCAAGCACGCCGAGTGCATCCCGCGCCATGTCCAGCAGGCTGTAGGGCGGCCTGATGCGCCAGCCAAGCCGGTATTTCAGCCCCGCCCACAACACGCCGGGCTTGCCCAGCGCATCGAAATGCTGGCTCAGGCCGGCGTCGCGGTTGTCAAAACGCAGCACCCGGTAGCCCGCGTCAAGCAAGGCCTGCACCAGGGCGGGCGGCCAGGCAATCAGCTGCATGCCCAGGCCCATGATGAGCAGCACAACCGGGCGCGGCCGGCCCTGCGCATCAAAGGCGGCGCCGCTGTCCTCGACTTCGATGTCGATATTGTTTGCTCTTTTTTTCATAGCTGCTTGCGCCCATGGGGCTTGCGCCAAAGGGTTAATTGATCAAAATACATCGACACGCAAGCTGGACTTTACCGACAGCCGTGACGCCTGCAGCCTCAAATGCCCTGCTGGCGCCGGAACACCAGCCGGTCCAGCCCCGACGCGCTGGCGTCAAAGCCATAGCCTTCGGCCGCAAAGCCCTTGAGCTTTTCCACCACGACCACTTTGTTTTCAATCGCGTAGCGCACCATCAGGCCGCGTGCGCGCTTGGCCATGAAACTGATGATCTTGTACCGGTCACCGCGCCACTCCTCGAACACGCAGCTCACGACACGCGCCTTGAGCACCTTGCGGCTGACCGACTTGAAATACTCCTCGCTGGCGAGGTTGACAATCACCGGCGACACCTCGGCGGCGGCGCGTTCATTCAGGTAGTCGGCAATCTGCGCGCCCCAGAACTGGTACAGGTTCTTGCCCTGCGCGGTCACCAGCGCGGTGCCCATTTCCAGGCGGTAAGGCTGCATCCAGTCGAGCGGCCGCAGCACGCCGTACAAGCCGCTCAGGATGCACAGGTGCTGCTGCGCCCAGTCCAGCTGCGCGTCGCTCAGGGTCCCGGCGTCCAGCCCGCCATACACATCGCCATTGAAGGCGAGCGCGGCCTGCTTCGAGTTTGCGGCGGTGAACCGGGGCGACCAGGCTTGGTAACGCGCCGCATTCAGCCCGGACAACGCGTCCGAGAGCTTCATCAGCGTGGCGATTTCCTGCGGCGACTTGGCGCGCATCACGCCGATCAGTTCGGCGGCCTGCCGGGTGAACAGCGGCTGGCTGTGCGGTACATGGCCAGACGGCGTGGCGTAGTCAAGGGCTTTGGCGGGGGACAGCAAAAACAGCATGGGCAGAGGAATCCTTTGCGCCGGATTATCGGGTACCCCGTTGCGCCGGCCACGCAAGGAATGCAGGGTTTGCTCAGGTAAAGTGAGCGGCCAGGTACCGGCGCTGCGCGAGCCCGGCCTTCATCCCTTTTTTCTTCTGACGGACCCGCCGACCATGCGCCTGCTGACCCACCACCACCTCGACACGCAGCGCGTGCGCGCCCAGTTTGCCAAGCTGCAGCAGGCCGTGGCGCGCGACGACTTCAAGAGCCCGAACCTCAAGAAGCTGTCGCCCACGCCCTACTGGCGCTTCAAGCTCGACCAGACCCACCGGCTGCTGGTACAGTTCGCCCGCCACGGCGACGAAACCGTGTGCCTGGCGCTGGAGGTGATTCTCAACCACGACTACGCCAACTCGCGCTTCCTGCGCGGCGCTTCGCTGGACTGGGCCCAGCTGGACCTGGACGACGCGCCCGCGCCCGGCGCCGACGACCTGAACGCGCAAGCCCCGGCGCTGCGCTACGTGCATCCGCAGCGCAGCGAGATCCATGTGCTCGACAAGGTGCTGAGCTTTGACGACGCGCAGCAGGCCGTGTACGACACGCCGGCGCCGCTGATCCTGGTCGGATCGGCCGGCTCGGGCAAGACCGCGCTGACGCTGGAAAAGCTCCGGCTGGCGCGCGGCCGGGTGCTGTATGTGACGCAATCGGCGTTTCTGGCGCAAAGCGCGCAGGCGATCTACTTTGCCCACGGCTTTGAGGCCGACGGCCAGGAGCCGGAATTCCTGAGCTACCGCGAGTTCATTGAAACCGTGCAGGTGCCGCCCGGCCGCGAGCTCGATTTCACCGCCTTCACCGGCTGGTTCGAGCGCTACCGCAGCGCGGCCAGACAGGCCACCGGCGGGCTCGACGCCCACGCGCTGTTTGAAGAATTTCGCGGCGTGATCTCCAGCCGCGCCGACGGCGTGTTGACGCAGGGCGCCTATCTGGCGTTGGGTGTTCGCCAGTCGCTGCTGGCCGCCGAACAGCGGGCGGCGGTGTTCGATCTGTTCGAAAAATACCGCGCCTGGCTGGCCACTTCTGGCCTGTTCGATGTGAACCTGGTGGCCCACGACTGGCTGGCCAAAGCCCGGCCGACCTACGATTTCATGGTGGTCGATGAAGTGCAGGACCTGACCAGCGTGCAGCTCGCGCTGCTGCTGAAGACGCTGGCCAAGCCGGGGCAGTTTTTGCTCTGCGGCGACTCGAACCAGATCGTGCATCCCAACTTCTTTTCGTGGGCGGCGGTCAAGACGCTGTTCTGGCAGGACGAATCGCTGGCCCGGTCGCAAACCATCTCGGTGCTGCGCGCCAATTTCCGCAACGCCCAGGCGGTGACGCAGCTGGCCAACCGGCTGCTGAAAATCAAGCATGCGCGCTTCGGCTCGATTGACCGCGAAACCAATTTCCTGGTGCAGGCCACGGCGCACAGCAGCGGTTCGGTGCAATTGCTGCTTGACAAGGACAGCACCCGGCGCGACCTCAACGCCAAGACGCGCGGCTCGACCCAGTTTGCCGTGATCGTCCTGCGCGACGAAGACAAGGCCGCCGTGCGCGCCCAGTTCCAGACGCCGCTGGTGTTCTCGGTGCATGAGGCGAAAGGGCTGGAATATGCCAATGTAATCCTGGTCGACATGGTCTCTGGCCAGCGCCAGGCCTTTGCCGAAATCGCCAAGGGCGTGCAGCCGCAAGACCTGCAAGGCGACACGCTGGACTACAGCCGGGCCCGCGACAAGACCGACCATTCGCTGGAGCTGTTCAAGTTCTACGTCAACGCGCTGTATGTGGCGCTGACCCGCGCCGTGGACCAGCTGCTGCTGGTCGAAAGCGACACCACCCATCCGCTGCTGCAACTGCTGGACTTGCGTACCAATGACGCGATCAGCCTGGCGCAGCAGCAGACTTCCAGCCAGCAGGAATGGGCGCAGGAAGCGCGCCGCCTGGAGTTGCAGGGCAAGCAGGAGCAGGCCGACGCGATTCGCCAGAACGTGCTGAAAACCCAAAAACCCGGCTGGCCGGTGTGGGACGAAGCCGCGTTGCAGGAATTGCTGCCCAAGGCGCTCCAGCCGGGGCAAATCTCCAACAAGCCGCGCCAGGCGCTGCTCGACTATGCGCTGTGGCATGGGCAAAGCGGCTGGATTCACGAGCTGGCCAACGCCGGCCGCTTTGAGCCCGCGCTGCAAATCGTCCGCGCGATGGACAGTTTCAGCAACCCTCGTTACTTCCCTGAGCAAACCCAGGCCGTGTCTCAATTCATGAGCAAAAAACTGGCGGTGGTGGCCGAACGCCAGCGCCAGCCCTATGCCGGACGGGCTTTCAAGGACGTGCTGCGCCAATGCGACCAGTTTGGCGTGGACCACCGTACCTACTTCAACGCCACACCGCTGATGCTGGCCGCCCAGTGCGGCAACGTGCCGCTGGTCGAGGCGCTGCTGGCGCGCGGCGCCGACCCGCTGCTGCGCGACCACTACGGCCAAAGCGCCTGGGACCATGCGCTGGAGCGTTTTCTGGACGACCCGGCGCATACCCAGCACCATCTGGATGCGCTGTACCCGCTGCTGTCGCCGCCGGTGCTCGATGTGCAGACGGCGGGCCGGCTGATCCGGCTGGAGCGCCACCAGGGCGAATACTGGCTGCTGGGCGTGATGCTGGCCAGCTACAAGAAGCTCTATTCGCAGGCCGTGCCCCATCCGCACGTCTATCGCAACCTGAAAGGCTTTTGCGCCGACCACCTGATGCGACATAGCGAGCGTGTGCCCGACAGCGTGCTGCGCCCCGAGCGGCGCCGGCGCGTTTACTTCAACGGCGTGCTGTCGCGCGCCGAAGTCCACAGCAGCTACCAGCCCAGCCGCCAGCTCTGGCTGCGCACCCAGAACGGCTACTACACCTTCAATCCCGAACTCCAGTTGCGCGCCCACGGCGGCGACGCCTGGGTGCCGTGGAAACAGTGGCTGAACCAGCCGCTGGTGCATGCGGGCTGCGGCATTGAGGTGCCAAAGGCATGATTTTGCTCATTTTTTAATAGTTGCATGCACTCGCCAGTACTTGACAAGAAGCCGATTTCATTCATTTTTACGTAACGACTCAGCTCCCTCGGAGCTGTTCATTTTTTCATTTGTCATTGCGGACTTGATCCGCAACCCATGGCCCCGTGTGCTATGACTGCACTCGGAGGAAGACATGGGTCCCGGGTGCTGAAACCCCGGACTTGATCCGGGGCCGGGATGACACAGACTCCTGTCATGACGCGTCACCCTAAAAAGCGGTTGGAGTAGTTATCGCAGGGAAAATAATGCCCCGTGTTCAAGGCCTGCCACCCGGTCACCACCGTCGAATAAAATCAGGTCAGTTCCATCCAACCCCAAGCGGCATCCCTGCGATGCCGTTTTTCATTGCCCCATGACCCACGCTGCCACCCCTACCCCGACCGCCCCTGCCACCGACGCCGCCAAGGTGTTTCCCCTTACGCCGGGGCTGGACAGCCTGGCCAAGTCCTTCGAGCCTGCCGACATTGAAAGGCACTGGGGACCGCTGTGGGAGCAAAGCGGTCAGTACGAGCCGACGCTGGATGCCGCCAAACCGTCATTCGCCATTCAGTTGCCGCCGCCCAATGTGACCGGCACGCTGCACATGGGCCATGCCTTCAACCAGACCATCATGGACAGCCTGACGCGCTACCACCGCATGAAGGGCGACAACACGCTGTGGGTGCCGGGCACCGACCACGCCGGCATTGCCACGCAGATCGTCGTCGAGCGCAAGCTGCAATCCGAAACCGGCAAGACCCGCCACGACATGGGCGCCAGCCCCGCCGAGGCGCGCAAGAACTTCGTCGCCAAGGTCTGGGAGTGGAAAGAAGAATCCGGCTCGACCATCACGCGCCAGATGCGCCGCATGGGCGACTCGGTGTCGTGGAAGCATGAATACTTCACCATGGACCCGAAAATGTCCAAGGTCGTCACCTCGACCTTCGTGCAGTTGTACGAGCAGGGCCTGATCTACCGCGGCAAGCGCCTGGTCAACTGGGACCCGGTGCTGAAATCGGCGGTCAGCGACCTGGAAGTCGAAAGCGAGGAAGAAGACGGCTTCATGTGGCACATCCGCTACCCGCTGGCCGATGGCGCGGGCGACATCACCGTCGCCACGACACGCCCTGAAACCATGCTGGGCGACGTGGCCGTCATGGTGCATCCGGAAGACGAGCGCTATGTTCACCTGATCGGGCAGCAAGTCACGCTGCCGCTGTGCGGCCGGACCATTCCGGTGATTGCCGACGACTATGTGGACAAGGACTTCGGCACCGGCGTGGTCAAGGTCACGCCCGCGCATGACGCCAATGACTACGCCGTCGGCCAGCGCCACAATCTGCCCATCATTTGCGTGCTGACGCTCGACGCCGCCATCAACGACAACGCGCCCGAGAAATACCGCGGCATGGACCGTTTCGTCGCCCGCAAGGCCGTCGTGGCCGACCTGGAAGCGCAGGGCTTTCTGGTCGAGGTCAAAAAACACAAGCTGATGGTGCCGCGATGCACCCGCACCAGCCAGATCATCGAGCCGATGCTGACCGACCAGTGGTTCGTTGCCGTCAACAAGGTGTCGGAGCAGGACCCGACCGGCAAGTCCATTGCACAAAAAGCCATCGACGCGGTGGACAGCGGCGCCGTGAGGTTCGTTCCGGAGCAATGGGTCAACACCTACAACCAGTGGATGGGCAACATCCAGGACTGGTGCATCTCGCGCCAGCTCTGGTGGGGCCACCAGATTCCGGCGTGGTACGACGAGGACGGCCAGGTTTATGTCGCCGTTGATGAGGCAGAAGCAAAAGAAAGGTACTGGGAAGAAAAGCATAAACAGGAACCTGAGCTTGTACCGCTGCTTATCAAACTTAAGTATTCAGAAGTGAAGCTGCGCCGCGACGAAGACGTGCTGGACACTTGGTATTCCTCGGCACTGGTGCCCTTTTCGTCCCTCGGCTGGCCGGAAAAGACCAAGGAACTCGACCTGTTCCTGCCATCGAGCGTGCTGGTCACCGGTTACGACATCATCTTTTTCTGGGTCGCCCGGATGATCATGATGACAACGCACTTCACCGGCCAGGTGCCGTTCCAGCATGTCTATATCCACGGCCTGGTGAAAGACTCGCAGGGCAAGAAGATGAGCAAGTCCGAAGGCAATGTGCTCGACCCGGTCGACCTGATCGACGGCATCGAACTCGCCCCGCTGCTGGACAAGCGCTCGCAAGGCCTGCGCAAGCCTGAGACCGCGCCGCAAGTACGCAAGAACACCGAAAAGGAATTCCCGGCCGGCATTCCCGCTTATGGCGCCGACGCGCTGCGTTTCACCTTTGCGTCGCTCGCCAGCCTGGGCCGCAGCATCAACTTCGACAGCAAGCGCTGCGAAGGCTACCGCAACTTCTGCAACAAGCTGTGGAACGCCACGCGCTTCACGCTGATGAACTGCGAAGGCCAGGACTGCGGCCTGAGAGAGCACACCAAAGCCGAGTGCGCGCCCGGCGGTGAAATGGAAAACTACCTTGATTTCTCGCAGGCCGACCGCTGGATTGCCTCGACCATGCAGCGCGTCGAGGCGGACGTGGCCAAGGGCTTTGTGGAGTACCGTCTCGACAACGTCGCCGGCCACATCTACCAGTTCATCTGGGACGAGTTCTGCGACTGGTACCTGGAAATCGCCAAGGTGCAGATTCAAACGGGAAACGACGCGCAAAAGCGTGCCACCCGCCGCACGCTGATCCGCACCTTGGAAGGCATCCTGCGGCTGGCGCACCCCTTGATTCCCTTCATCACCGAGGAACTCTGGCAAAAAGTCGCGCCCGTGGCGGGCAAGGCCGGTCCGTTCATAGGGCAGGCGCCCTACCCGCAAAGCCAGCCTGAAAAGATCGACCCACAGGCCGAAGCGCATGTCGCCAAGCTGAAAACGCTGGTCGATGCCTGCCGCAACCTGCGCGGCGAGATGAAGGTATCGCCCGCCACGCGCCTGCCACTGCTGGTCGTGGGCGATGACGACTTTATCAACGCCGTGGCGCCGGTGCTCAAGTCGCTGGCCAAGCTCAGTGAAGTCAAGCTGTTCGCCATGGAGGCCCAATGGGTGGCCGCCGCCGAAGCCGCGCCCGTGGCTGTGATTGGCGATGCGCGCATCTGCCTCTACATGGAAGTCGATGTGGCTGCCGAAAAAGCGCGCCTCGGCAAGGAAGCCGCGCGGCTTGAAGGCGAGCTGGTCAAGGTGCAGGCCAAGCTGGCCAACGAAACCTTCGTCGCCAAGGTGCCGCCCGCTGTGCTGGAAACGGAACGCAGGCGGCTGACGGAGTTCACCAACACGCTGGAGAAGATTCGCGAGCAGCTGGCACGGCACAAATAATGCTACGCCGCTTCACTTTGCTCCGTTGTTCAGGGGATTGACGCAGGCCGGACCGGGACGTAGTCTGACGCCGGCCAAGCCGTCAAGGCCCGAGAATATTTCCTTATTTTTCAAGAAACGCCATGCAAAAACCCATCCTGAGAAAAGCTGTATTTCCCGTCGCCGGCCTCGGAACCCGCTTTCTGCCCGCCACCAAGGCAAGCCCCAAGGAAATGCTGCCTATCGTGGACAAGCCGCTGATCCAGTACGCGGTGGAAGAAGCCTATTCAGCCGGCATCCGGGACATGATTTTCGTGACTGGCCGCAACAAGCGCGCCATCGAGGACCATTTCGACACGGCTTACGAGCTGGAAACCGAACTGGAAAAAGCCGGCAAACATGAATTGCTGGCGCTGGTGCGTTCAGTTCAGCCCGACGACATGACCGTTGCCTTTGTCCGCCAGCCCCGCTCGCTGGGCCTGGGCCATGCCGTGCTGTGCGCTGAACACCTGGTCGGAAACGAACCGTTTGCCGTCCTGCTGGCAGACGATCTGATGGTCGGCCCGCCGGGCGGCGTGTCGGTGATGGCGCAGATGGCCGAGCAGTTCCGCACGCTTCAGCAATCGGTTCTGGCGGTGCAGGAAGTGCCGGCCGAGCACACCCGTCGCTATGGCATCGTGGCCGGTGAAATGGCGGGCGAGCGCCTGATGAAGGTCAGCCACATGGTCGAGAAGCCGGCGCCCGAAGCAGCGCCCTCCCGAATGGCCGTGGCGGGCCGCTACATCCTGACGCCAGCCGTTTTCGACCAGATCCGCAGCCAGCCCCAGGGCGCAGGCGGAGAAATCCAGCTCACCGATGGCATTGCCGGGCTGATGCAACACGAAAGTGTCTACGCGTTCCAGTACCAGGGCAAGCGCTACGACTGCGGCAGCAAGGAAGGTTTCCTGGAAGCGACGGTGGAGCTTGCCTTGCAGCACCCTGAAGTCGGCGTGTATTTCAGGAACTACCTGGACCATCTGCAGATCGGCTGGTCGGGCAGGGAACGCCGGGCTGAAAACCTGGGAAAGTAGCAGCGCACGGCCTGGTTCCGGTCTTTCTTGAAAGCCAGAACCAGGCGAGATCCCGCCGGCCTGGCGACGTCAAGGCAAACCGGAATCAGCGGCGCTTGAGCACGTGGATGTATTCATTGCCCACGGTTTGCTGGTCCACCAGGTCGTTGCCGGTCTGCTTGGCAAATGCCTGAAAGTCCCTGGCCGATCCGGCATCGGTTGACACCACGCGCAGCAGCTGGCCGCTGGCCATGTCGACCAGTGCTTTCTTGGCCTTCAGGATGGGCAGCGGACAGTTCAGGCCGCGGGTGTCGAGTTCTTTGTCGATGTTCATGAATGTCTTTGTTGCCAAACCCTGATTTTCACGCAGGAAACACACCGGTGGACAGGTAGCGGTCGCCCCGGTCGCACACAATGAACACGATCACCGCGTCCTTCACCATTTTGGCCGTTTCCTGCGCCACCCAGCAGGCGCCGGCAGCCGAGATGCCGGCAAAGATGCCTTCCTCGCGCGCCATGCGCCGGCACATGTCTTCGGCCTGCAGCTGGCTGACCAGGACCAGTTCATCGACATGGCGCGGGTCGTAGATCTTGGGCATGTAGGCTTCGGGCCACTTGCGGATGCCTGGAATGCGCGAACCTTCGCTCGGCTGCGCGCCGATGATCCGGATCGCCGGATTTCTTTCCTTCAGGTAACGCGACACGCCGGTGATGGTGCCGGTGGTGCCCATGGCGCTGACGAAATGCGTCACCGTGCCGGCCGTGTCGTTCCAGATCTCGGGGCCGGTGGTTTCGTAATGCACGCGCGGGTTGTCGGGGCTGGAAAACTGGTCCAGCACCCGGCCCTTGCCTTCCTGCTGCATGCGCTCGGCCAGATCGCGCGAGTATTCAATGCCGGCGCTTTTCGGCGTCAGGATCAGCTCGGCACCAAAGGCCTTCATGGTCTGCGCACGCTCGATGCTCAGGTCCTCCGGCATGATCAAAATCATGCGGTAGCCCTTGATGGCGGCGGCCATGGCCAGCGCGATGCCGGTGTTGCCCGACGTGGCCTCGATCAGCGTGTCGCCCGGCCGGATCTCGCCGCGCGCCTCGGCGCCCTGGATCATGGCCAGCGCCGGCCGGTCCTTGACTGACCCGGCCGGGTTGTTGCCCTCGAGCTTGCCCAGGATGATGTTGCCGCGTACGGTGTTTTCGGCAGCAGCGATTCGCTGCAGTGCGACCAGCGGTGTTTTTCCGATGGCGTCTTCAATCGTTGGAAATTTCATAGCCCACTACTGTGCCATAATTTCGTTCTTGAGTTTTACTGCCCGGGTGGTGAAATTGGTAGACGCAGGGGACTCAAAATCCCCCGCCGAAAGGCGTGCCGGTTCGATTCCGGCCCCGGGCACCATTCAGTAGAACCAGACAGATCCATAACCCGCATGCCGTATCGGCATGGCGGGTTTTTTGTTGCGTGATGCGCTTACGGTCAGATTGAAAAAGTGCTACCGGAGGACATATCTCTTCTTCAGCAATTTGACAGCCAGAAACAATCCGCACGCGTCACAGCCCGATGGGCAGCGACTTGAAGCACAAGACGAGGATGGCAGCACCGGCAATCACCCAGCCCAGGTTTTCCATATCGTCGTGCCTGCGGGTGAAATGGCATTACATCTCTTTCGAAAAACCAAGCAGGACCGGTCAAAGCGCAGCCGCCATGATGCTGAAAGGCAAGGCATTGACAGGCTAAACCAGGTCTGCGAAAAAGTGGATCATTTTTGTTTTTGGAAACATGGTTTCTAAGCTCGCCTGACGAAAACCGTTCACCGCCGACCTGGACGGCTAACGTCGGCCCATCTGTTTCGCAACGTCATGATCAACACGGCCAGCATGGTGCCCGCCATGTCGATGCCCACATCCCGCAAGCGCGGGTGCCGGTCGGCGGCGAAAAACTGCAGTGCTTCCGTCACAACCCCCAACACCAGCGCAAGCAAGATCACCCGTCGGGCGGTGTAAGCCAGAGGCCGCATCATGAGCAGCAGCGACATGCCGCAGAACACCACAAAATGCGCCCACGACGACAGTGAAAACGGGACGTGAAGGCTTTGTTCCAAACCGTTGCGCCAGGCATTGGGCATTTGCGTACCGACAAACAGCGCAAGAAGATGCAGGCTGAACAGGCTCCAGGCGAGACGAGGCGACATCAGGGTACTTTCTCAAATCAGGGCCTGTCGCCAAGCCGGGGTTGAAACCACCGCGACCTCATGGGGCGCAAGCTGAGTCGGCTATTTTATTCAATAACTGACCTTACGCAGCCGCCTGAAATTTCTGAAGCTGGTCAAAAGCGCTGCGGGTGGCATTGATGAGAAGTTTGAACCTTAAAGCGAAGGAGTTGATCTTGCTTTTAACGCTCAAGCATTCGAGCTTGAAGACGGCATAAATCGCCATGAAGACGTGGTTGCTTTGGGTTCTCAACGTCTGCGTTGGGGATTTGGCCATGCCCGCATTGGACTTCAAGGATTTGTGAAACACCTCCACTTGCCACCGTTTTTTGTAGGTCGTGGTGATGGCGTCGTAGTCGCACGTGAGGTCGCTGCAAACCAGGTGCAATGTGCCGGTGCTGCTGTCTTTGTTTTTAAAGACCTGGCGGACCAAACGGACTGCTCTGGCAGACCCCTTGAGCCAGCCTTGCACCGTGCATTGCTCTGAAAATTCCAGCTCGTCTACGCGCACGAAGCGCTTTTTCTTCCAGTCCTCCTGGCTCAACGCCACCAGCCGGTTGTCCTTCAGGGCTGCGATGAAGTGCTTACCCCGGCTCGTAATGAAATCAAAATTCTCCTCGGAGGAAAACCAGCTGTCCATCAGCACGAAACGAAATCGCAAGGCGTTTTGCAGGCAGGCATGGATCATCTCGCGCATCATTTCGTTTTTTGTTTTCTCACTTTTGCGTTTGACTTGGCGGCTCGCAACGTCGCATTGAAGAGGCTTTTGCACCAACTCGAACGCCACCGGAATAGACCTGCCGCCGCAGTGGTACAGCGCGTTGAGCAGGTTGATGCCCTTGACCGTGCGACCACTGCAATGATCGTAATGCCAGCAGATCAAGTCACTCTCGTCCGTCCAGGCTTTTTCCTGGATGGTGTCGTCAAAAATCAGCACGCCTTCAGCCGTTTGCACTTCCCGCACCATCGCCTTGACTTGCCGCCACAAGTCCTTAGACGTGTAGTCCTGCCCGGATAAAAACCTGGTAATCCGGTCGTGGCTGACATCGCCCTGCACCATGGCCGAAAGCCCTGTCGCTGTTGTCGCGCCAAAGCTGCTCAGCAGGTAATCCGTGTACAACTCCAGTTCAGAATTTTTCATGCGCGTAGGCTAACAGGACAGGCGGCTGCGTAAGGTCAGTCAATAAGCTGAGCCATGGGACACCCTGTGGGGATCAGTAAGCAGAAGATCGTGTCTACGGACTGGCGCGCAGCCTGCTCAGGGCCTGCGACAGCTTCCCGGCACCCCATCTTAGGGCCAGGCCCACGGCATCGGCCACGAGGTCATGCCAATCCGCAGATCGGTTGGGCGTGAAGGACTGCAACACTTCAATCAGCGCACCATAGGCCAGCAGGCCCGCAAGCACCGTCAACGTACGGCCCGGATAGGCACGACGCCCCAGCAGCGCCATGACGGAAAACGCCAGCAGATGGTTGGACTTGTCCCAACCCGTATTGGGAACAGGCACGTCCGTCGGCATGAGGGCCAGCACCAGTACAGCCAGCACGCAAATTCCAAAAGACAGTCGCCAGACCCGCAAAGGCATGGCTTGGCGGCGTTGCTGATCGGTATCGAAATTTGATGGCTTCATTTTTTCAACAGCATCCTCCTTAGGTGTTGCGTCATGCACAAACTGCCGGTTCTCGCTGGCAATCGACGCGATCTCCCTGCACTTTGCGCATGACGCGAGATGTTTCAAGCTGCTGGCCTGGCCACCTCGGTCGCCAGAGGGCGCCGCCGGCCTTTTTCCGACAGCGTCCCAAGCAGCCGTTTCATCTTCACCCCGAGGTCCTGCCGGTAACCCGTCCATGTACTCATGCCTGGATTTACACACCCGCTGTGCGTCTGCAGACCGCCCTTTGGGCAGCCCTGCATTCTGATCAGACAGGAGAGGCACTATTTCTGGCCACGTACTTAGCTGGTTGCGGTCACCAGCACCTTGTCGATCCGCTTGCCATCGAGATCGACGATTTCAAACTGCCATCCGGCGCAGGCGATGCGCTCGCCAGTGGACGGCAAATGACCCGAAACCGACTGCAAAAGGCCGGCCACGGTGTTGTAGCGCCCACGGTCTTCTTCCGGCAAATCCCTGATGTCAAGTCGCGCTTTCAGTTCGGAGACGGGCATGAGGCCGTCAATCAGCCAGCTGCCGTCTTCGCGACGGGTCGCCCAGGCGTCCTGGGTGGTGCCGGTCTGCAACTCGCCCGTGATGGCCTCCAGCATGTCCATGGGCGTCATCAGCCCCTGCACCACGCCGTACTCATCGACGACCAGAACGATTCGGGTGGAGCGGGCGCGGAACTGCTCCAGAAGTTCCATGCCGGTCAGCGTTTCCGGAACGAATACCGCCGGAACCGCATAAAGGCCAATGCGGTCTGCGACCGTGGGAACCGAACCCGAAGCCTCGTTGGAGGATGCCAGTTGGATCGGGCCCCGCAGCGCAAGCAGTTTGGCGACATTCACCACGCCGACCACATCGTCCAGGCTGCCCCGGCAGACCGGGTACCAGGAGTGGCCTGTCACGCTGGCCTTGTCAATCGCCTGGGCCAGCGTAGCGGACGCATCAAGCCATTCGATGCTTCCGCGCGGCAGCATCAAGGAGGTCAGCAAGCGGTCGTCCAGAAGAAAAACGTTTTGCACCATCTGATGCTCATGCGCCTCGATCAGGCCGGCATCGACGCCCTCGACCAGGCTGGCGGCAATTTCCTCTTCCGTCACGGCGCGGCCGGCGCTGTTGTCTACCCGCAGCAGTTTGAGCACGGCCTGGGTGCTGACCGACAGCAGCCAGACAAACGGCTTGGCGCCGGCCGCCACCCGCATCATGGGGCGCGACACGAGGCGCGCCACGGTTTCGGGGTACAGCTGACCGATGCGCTTGGGTACCAGTTCGCCAAAGACAATGGTGACGTAGGTGATCACCGCCACGACAATCGCCGTCGCCGAAATATCGGCCGCACGCACGGACACGCCAAGGGACTGAAGCCACACGGACACGCCGCCACTGAAGGCTGCTTCGCCGATGATGCCGTTGAGCATGCCGATCGAGGTGATGCCGACCTGCACCGACGACAGGAACTGCGTGGGATTGGTGAGAAGGTCGAGCGCGGCCCGGGAACCCTTGTCGCCCTCCTCGGCCATGGCGTTCAGTCTGGCCTTTCGGCTGGAGGCCAGGGCCAGTTCGGACATGGAAAAAACGCCATTGAGCAGCGTTAAGAAGACGATGAGAAGGAAATCCATGGATCCGTAGGCAAAATGAAGACCATGTCACTTTACTGTATCGGCGACCTTCAGGGTTGCAACGACCCCTTTCATCGGCTGCTGGAGAAAATTGATTTTTCCCCAAGCCGTGACACGTTGTTCCTTCTGGGCGATCTGGTAAACCGTGGGCCCGACTCGCTGGGCACGCTGCGAAGCTTGAAAGCGCTGGGCGATGCCGCGCAATGCCTGCTGGGAAACCACGACCTGCACCTGCTGGCGCTGTCGCAAGGCGTGCGCCTACCGGGCCGCCACGACACGGTGAACGACATCCTGCAGGCGCCGGACCGCCACGAACTGCTGGACTGGCTGCGCCACCGCCCCATGGCCCTGCACCACCATGGCTGGTTGATGGTGCATGCCGGCGTCCTGCCGCAGTGGAGCGCAGTGCAAACAATGATGCTGGCCAAAGAGGTGGAAGACGCCTTGCGTGGCCCGGACCTGAAAGGCTTTTTGAGCGCCATGTACGGCAATACGCCGTGCCAGTGGCAGGACAGCCTGGAAGGCGAGGACCGGCTGCGGGTGATCGTCAATGCGCTGACGCGCCTGCGGTTTTGCACCCCGCGAGGGGCAATGGAGTTTGGCAGCAACGAAGGCGCCGGCAGCGCGCCTGAAGGCTACCTGCCATGGTTGGAAGTGCCCGGGCGGCTGACGCAGGACACGCTGATCATGTTCGGGCACTGGTCCACGCTGGTGGCCGACGCCCGCCGGCACACCGGCTTGCGGCACCATGTGCTGCCGCTGGACACCGGTTGCGTTTGGGGCGGTTGCCTGACGGCTGCCAAGCTGGGGACTGCCGGTGCGTTCGAGCTGATTCAGGTGTCTTGCGAGCAGGCGCAAAAGCCCGGCAAGTAAAAGGTCAGCCGGTTCGATGCCTGCCTGCAGGGCAGGCCCTTGATGCCTGGCCCCACCGGAAGACGGTCTCGGTTACGCCGCCAAAGCGTCTGCCGTCTCTTTGTCCGCCAGCGCAGCCTCGTCGGCCCATGCACGCGCCATGCTGGCCGCCAGCAGCAGCACGCCGGACGAGAAATAAATCCACATCAGGATCACCACCAGTGAGCCGGCCGCGCCGTAGGCCGACACGACCGCCGCCGTGGACAGGTAATAAGCCATCAGGTACTTGCCCACCTGGAACAGGACAGCCCCGGCAACGGAACCCATGACCAAAAAGCGCAAGGCGGGCTTGGGGCCGGAACTCATGCGCATCAGCCCCAGGAACAGGGCCATGCAAAAAGCGATCGACACCACCTCGTTCAGCACCCAGACGACTTTTTCCAGCGGCAGGTAACTTCCGGCCCAGCTTGAGATCAGGTTGGTGAACGTCGAGACGGCCAGCGACACCAGCAGCAGGAATCCCAGCGCCAGGATATAGCCGACGCCTCGCAGCCGCAGGCTCGCGCCGTACCACCACTTCTGCCTGGGCGTTTGCCCGCCGCCCTGGCGCCACAGGCGCTCAAATGCATTCTGCAGTTCCGCAAAGACGCCGGTCGCGCCGGACAGCAGCAATCCGAAGGCCAGCAGTGAAGCGGTGATGCCTTCGGACGGCTCCTGCGCGCTGGTCATGGCCTGCTGGATCACCTGCGCGCCCTGCTCGCCGATGACGCTGGCAATCTGCGTGATCAGGCTGCTTTCAATAAAGGTGCGGTCCAGCCACCAGCCCATGACGGCCACCAGCAACACCAGCAGCGGCGCCAGACTGAGAATGCCGTAGAACGACATGGCTGCGCTCATGCGCAGGCCATCGGCATCAACCCACTGGTTCACCGCGCGCCACAGCGGGCGGAAGATTCTCTGGAGCAACGAAAGCCCAAACGCAGCCAGCGTCTGGCGTCGGGAGGAAGGAGCAGCCATCATCCGGATAGCGTACAGGCGCGGTAAAAGCCGGTCACCGGACAGCCGCTTCAGGCACCGTAGGCAAGGGCCGATGGCGTGCGGGCTGGCCAGGACCGCAGTGCACGTCCCGTCGCCCGGGGCATGTCAGGCAGCCTTGAACAGCGCGGCGACTTTCTTCTTCGGCTTGATGTTGGCCGACACGCTGTTGCGCGCAGGATGGGACTTGGACGACGCCTCCCAGGAAGGCAGGGATTCCGCCGCTGCGCCGGGTTCGTAAGGCCGGTCAAAAAACGGATCGCGCGAGGCGGCAGGCTGGCGGTGCGGCGTGTACTCGCGGCGTTCCCGGCGCTCGGTGTGATCCCGAGGCGCGCGCGGCTCAGGCGCCCTGCCCTCGTCGCCTTCCCGGTACATGCGGCGGCCGTCATTGATGCGGCCCTGCAGGCTGATGCGCGGCGTGTCTTCCTCGAACTCCAGCGGCTCAATCTCGATCTTGGTCTTGATGAGCTTTTCAATGTCGGTCACCAGGCGCTGGTCGCTGCTGGCGACAAAGCTCACGGCCAGACCCGAAGCGCCGGCGCGGCCGGTGCGGCCAATGCGGTGGATGTAGTCTTCGGCGTTGAAGGGAACGTCGAAGTTGAACACCGCCGGCACGTCCTTGATGTCCAGCCCGCGCGCGGCCACGTCGGTGCAGACCAGCAGGTCGACCTCGCCACTCTTGAACGCTTCGAGCGCCTTGAGCCGTTCGTCCTGGCTCTTGTCGCCGTGCAGCGCGGTGGTCTTCAGGCCTTCGCGCTCCAGCGAACGCGCCAGCTTGGCGCAGCCGAGCTTGCTGTTGACAAAGACAAACGCCTGCTTCATGCCGCGTGCCTTGAGGATCTGGTGCAGGGCGCGGCGCTTGTCGTCAGCGCCAACGCTGTAGAAATGCTGCTCGACCGTGGAGGCGGTGGCGTTGGAGCGCGCCACCTCAATGGTCACCGGGTCCTGCAAAAAGCTGGACGCCAGGCGCTTGATCTCGGGCGAGAAGGTCGCCGAAAACAGCAGCGTGATGCGCTGCTTGGGCAGGTAGCTCAGGATGCGCTGCAGGTCGGGCAGAAAACCGATGTCCAGCATGCGGTCAGCCTCGTCAAGCACCACGTATTCGACCTGGTTGAGCACCGTGTTCTTGGCCTCGATGTGGTCAAGCAGGCGGCCCGGCGTGGCGACCAGCACCTCGACGCCTTTCTTGAGTTCCAGCGTCTGCGGCTTCATGTCCATGCCGCCAAACACCACCGCGCAGTTCAGGTTGGTGTACTTGGCATAGAGCTTGACCTGTTCGGCCACCTGCACGGCGAGCTCGCGCGTGGGCAACAACACCAGTGCCCGCACCGGGTGGCGCGCCGGCGAAGTCGAGGCGTTCTCGTGCTTCATCATGCGCTGCAGCAAGGGCAGTGTGAAAGCAGCGGTCTTGCCGGTGCCGGTCTGGGCGGCGCCCATCACGTCTTTGCCCTGCAGCACCACCGGAATGGCCTGTTCCTGGATAGGGGTCATGGTTTCGTAGCCCATGTCGGCTACGGCGCGTGCCAGCGGTTCTGCCAGCGAAAGGTTCGAAAAAGATGAGGTCATTTAGCTTTATATTGTCGCACTTTGGGTGCTTCGGGCTTTTCGGGCCATCTCACAAGGCTTGCGTCCAGTCGCCCAGGGCAGCCGGCAAGGCAATGAAACTGGCGCTCAATGCTATTTATTCTATAGCTGTAGATGTTTATACGGAAAGCACAAAGTGGCTGAATGGCTATATTTACCGATGCCAGGCCCATTCTCTGGCGGCGGGCATCGGATCAATGGGCCGGCTTTAGGATGCGGTTGGCAATAACTTCCCGCGTCATGCCCGCGAAGTCGGGTATCCAGATTCATGTGAGCGTTTCAGGCCGTGTTGCTGGATTCCCGCCTTCGCGGGAATGACGGACGGGAAGTTGTTATTTGCCAGCTCCTCAGCGGTAATTTTTGGAACCAAGGATTGCCCTTTTGTCCAAGTGGCAGGAGGGTTCACAGCATGTCTGCTCGTCTTTCATGTCCTCTTGCACCCGGAACCCTGGAGGCCTTTGCGGTGCAGTTCGACCCCTTACTCCAGACGCTGGCCCAGCGCCAGGGCTTTCGCACCTATTTGTCCGGCTTGCTGCTGCCGCGCGACCGCTTCAAGACACTCACAGCGTTGGTAGGCGCCGAGCCGCTCGTGCAGGCCCAGGCGGCCGATGTGCAACGACTGCAGTTTTTCCTGTCGGAAGCCACCTGGGACGCCGAAGCGGTCAATGCGCAGCGCCTGAGACGGCTCAAAGAAGAGCCCGCGACGGCGCCCTCGGCTGCAAGGGTGCTGGGCATTGACAACACGGGTGACCGCAAGGACGGCAGCGCCACCGATCATGTGGCGCGCCAGTACCTGGGCTCGCTCGGCAAGGTCGACAACGGCATCGTGGCGGTGACCACGCTGTGGGCCGACGAACGTTGCTACTATCCGCTGCATGTGGCGCCCTACACGCCCGAGAAGCGGCTCGCAGAGGAAAGCAGGATCCGGCGTTTCGTACCAAGCCGCAAATCGCGCTGGACCTGGTCGACCGCGCGCAGGCCGCCGGCATACCGCTTTGCGCCATCGTGGCCGACTGTTTTTGCGTCGATAACCATGCGCTCGAAGCGGCGCTGCTCAAGCGCCGCCTGCCCCATGTGCTGGCGCGCCACGGTGCGCTCGGGCGCGGCTGGGCGCCAGCAGAGGCAGACCATTCATTCAAGGATGCGGCGCCGTCGCTGCCGCTGCGCGCCTGGCGCGAAGTCACTCGCCGCTTTCGGGATGGCCACACCGAGCGCTGGTGGGCGGCCGAGCTCACACTGCTCGGGTATGGACCGGGCCGGCCGGTACGCGCGATCTGCGCCACGACCGATCGGCGCGCGTTGCCGGCTTTGTCGACTTGGTATCTAACGACCAACCTGCCCGCGCCGCTGGCCGAGATGGTGCGTCTGTACGGCTTGCGCAACTGGATCGAACAAGGCTACAAACAAATGAAGGACGAGCTTGGCTGGGCCGACTTCATGGTCAGGAGCGACCGGGCGATCCGCCGCCATTGGACGCTCGTGTGCTGCGCGTTTGCCTCTTGCGGGTGGAATGAGGCCATGCAAAACCGTGCGAGTCAGTCCTTGGCACGGCCCGAGGCGGGGGAAACCAACGTCGAAAAACCACTGCCGCACTGGCCTCTCCTGCTGCGCGCGGTGCGCGCCTGGCGGACCCCGGCGCATTGGCTGGCACGCTGCTGGGCCGCCTTTGCCAGCGAACCCCCGCCAGCCGAGCTCGCCGCGCTGCTGGGCGCCTTGAGCACCGGCCACGGCATCAACCTCTACCTTTGGCTTTGACAAACTACCGCTAGCCCTTCAAGCCGCTCAACCCATCGCTGACAGTTGGATAACGCAGCGCCAGCCGGAGTTCCTTTTTCATCCGCCGGTTGTCCAGCCGGCGCGATTCGCTCATGAAACTCAGCAGCATCAGCGGCAGCTGCTCGTTAGCCGCGCTGCGCGCCACGCGGGGCGGCCGGGGCAGGCGGTACAGGTCGGCAGCCAGGTCGAAATAGTCGCCCATCAACAGCTGCGTGTCGTCGCAGACGTTGCTGATGCGCTGCGGCTTGCCGCGCCACAGCGCCGCGATGCAGGCGCGCGCCAGGTCGTCGGCGTGGATGTGGCTGGTGTAGACATCGTCTTCATGGCGCAGCACCGGCGTGCCCTTGAGCAGCCGGCCGCGCGGCGTGCCGCCTTCGCGGTCGGTGGCATAGATGCCAGGAATGCGCAGGACATGCACCGGCGTTCCGGTGGCGCGGCCCAGCAGCCGCACCTCGCCTTCGGCATGCACCCGGCGCTGCGCGCGCGGCGTGTTCGGGCTCAGGCGCCAGGTTTCATCAACCAACGCGCCAGCACAGTCGCCATAAACGCCGCTGGTCGAGCCGTACACCAACGCGTCTGGCAGGCTGCGCAGCCGCAGGGCGCGCAGCAGGCCCAGAGTGCGCGGGTCATCCCGCCAGTTCGGGTTGTGGCCGGGCGGCGGCGCCAGGTGCACCACCCGCGTTGCCAGCCCCGCCAGCCGGCGCAGCGTGGCCGGCGCGTCGAGGTTGCCGAGCAAGGGCGTGATGCCCTCCCGGCGCAAGGCCGGCAGCCGGTCCGGCGAAGACGTCAGCGCGATGAGCTTGAGCCGGGGCGGCAGTTGCCGGGCCAGGCGCAGGCCGACATCGCCACAACCGATGATGAGCACGCGCTGGCGGCGAAAACGCGCAGGCAGCGCGCCAAGGGGATTCAGGTTTGAAGGCAAAATTGGGTGTGGCCGGGAAACCGGCACGTCAGGTGACACAACGACAGACAGCAGAACGCCCAAGGATACCGAATATGAGTTTCAACGTGAATGTGCTGCCCAGTGGCCGCAGCTTTAGCGCCAATGCCGGCGAGCCCCTGCTGGCCGCCGCCATCCGCCAGGGCATCGGCCTGCCCTATGGCTGCAAGGACGGCGCCTGTGGTTCATGCAAATGCAGGAAGCTCGAAGGACAGGTGACGCACGGCGCGCACCAGTCCAAGGCGCTGTCGGCCGAGGAAGAAGCCGCCGGCTTCATCCTGACCTGCTGCGGCGTGGCGCACAGCGACGTGGTACTGGAGTCGCGCCAGGTGACCGACGAAAGCGCGTTCCCGATCCGCAAGATGCCGGCGCGCGTGACCAGCCTGGTGCGCGCGACGCCCGACGTGATGGTCATGCGCCTGCAGCTGCCCGCCAGCGACACCATGAAGTACCACGCCGGCCAGTATGTCGAGTTCTTGCTGCGCGATGGCGACCGGCGCTCGTACTCGATGGCCAATGCGCCCTACACCCAGCTGGAGACGCCGGGCATCGAACTGCACCTGCGCCACACACCGGGCGGCAAGTTCACCGACCATGTGTTTGCCGCCATGAAGGAAAAGGAAATCCTGCGCATCGAAGGGCCTTATGGCAGCTTCTTTTTGCGCGAAGACAGCGCCAAGCCGATCGTGATGGTCGCGTCGGGCACCGGTTTTGCGCCGATCAAGGCCATCATCGAGCACATGCAGTTCAAGCGCATCACGCGCCCCGCCGTGCTGTACTGGGGCGGGCGGCGCCCCACCGACCTGTACATGAACGACTGGATTGAGGCCCGGGTGGCCGAGATGCCGAACCTGCGCTATGTGCCGGTGGTGTCCGACGCGCTGCCCGAAGACGGCTGGCTGGGCCGCACCGGCTTTGTCCACCAGGCGGTGCTGGAGGATGTTGCCGACCTCTCGGGCCACCAGGTGTATGCCTGCGGCGCGCCCATCGTGGTCGAGTCGGCGCGGGACGACTACACCGCGCTGGCGGGACTGCCAGCCGAAGAATTCTTTGCCGATGCGTTCACCACAGAAGCCGACAAGGCGCAAAAGACCTGAAGCGCCTGGAAAGTTTGAAGCGCTTGAGTCCAAAATTGATAGCAGACAGTGCAAGCCAGCCATGCGCCAGCGGCACTTTTTATTGAAAAAAACTCCATGAAAAAAAATTCCGACAATTTTTGTCCGCTGCGCCGCAGCTCACTGCTCGCCACGGGCGCGCTGGCGCTGGGCGCCGTCCTGGCGGCAGCCGCCTCGCCGGCCGCCCTGGCGCAACCGGCCGCCCCTTCAGCCCGGGTCATGCGCCTGATCGTCCCGTATGCACCGGGCGGCCCGATCGACGTGACGGCGCGGCTGATGGCCGACAGCGTGAAGGCATCGCTGGGCACGGTGATCATTGAAAACCGGCCCGGCGCCGGCGGCAACATCGGCGTCGATGCGATTGCCAAGGCCGCGCCCGACGGGTTGACCATCGGCATCGCGGCAGTCGCCACGCAGGCCATCAACCCATGGCTCTACAGCAAGATGCCGTACGACGCGGCCAGCGACTTTGCCGCCATCACGCAGATGGTGCGCGTGCCCAATGTGCTGGTGATGAATGCCGACACCGCACGCCGCCTGAGCATCGACACGCTGGCCGACCTGATCCGCTATGCCAAGGCCAACCCGGCCAAACTCAACTACGCCAGCGGCGGCAACGGCAGCGCGGGCCACCTGGCCGGCGAATTGTTCAAGTCGCGGGCCGGCCTCTTTGCGCTGCACATTCCGTACAACGGCGGCAACCCGGCCCAGCTGGCGCTGCTGAGCGGCCAGGTCGATTTCAACTTCGACAACCTGGCCACGGCCTCTGCCAACATCAAGGCCGGCAAGCTCAAGGCGCTGGCGGTGACGACGGCCCAGCGCAGCGCCTTTTTGCCCGACGTGCCGGCCGTGGCCGAAACGCTGAAAGGTTTCGAGATCGACACCTGGTGGGGACTGGTGGCGCCAGCAGCCACGCCCCGCGACGTGGTCGCCAAACTGAACGAGGCATTTGTCGCCGCATTGAAGGCACCCGAAAACAAGACCAGGTTCAGCACGCTGATGGCCGAACCGGTCGCCAGTTCGCCCGAGCAGTTCGAAGCCTTCATGAAAAGCGAGCGGGCGAAGTATGAAAAAGTGGTGAAAGCTTCCGGCGCGCGGGTGGATTGATTTTTTTGACCTGTCCGCATCGCCTACGGATCATTAAAATCGCCATCGGGGAGCCCTCACCCCAGCCCTCTCCCGGAGGGAGAGGGAGTAAGACGGAATTACATCCAGCAAGTTACATGGTCATAATCTTAAGAGCCTTTCAGGGCTCTGGTGCATATCCAGCTTGCGTAAGCAGCTATTGAGTTCATAGCAATCTGGCAACGCAAAGAGAAGCAAACGAGTGTTTGGTATTTATCCCCACCCGTTCTGGCTGGGCCTGTGATGCTCCGAAAAAACGGGATCAGGGCGGCGCGCTGTTTGAGCGCAACGCAGTGAAGCGAGTTTGCGCCGACCCCCGTTTTTTTGGGGCAGCGCAGGTTGCCCGAAGCGCAGCGCAGGGACCCAGACAGCCGGGTCGCCTTTTCTTTGCTTACTTTCTTTTGGCGAAGCAAAAGACAAGTAAGTAGCCGCCGGGCTACCCCCGGCCAGCCAAACCAAGCAGCGAAATAAGCGCTATCATTTAAATAGCTTTCCAAGCAAGCAGGCTATGCGCAAACAACCAAAACAACCAAAATCACTCACCCAGATAAGCCGCCCGCACCCGGGGATCGTCCAGCAGCAATTTGGCATCGCCATTCATCGTGATATTGCCTGACTCCATCACATAGCCCCGGTTCGCAATGCCCAGCGCCCGGCTGGCGTTCTGCTCGACCAGCAGCACCGTCATGCCCAGCGCCGACACATCACGCACCACCTCGAAAATCTTGTCCACCATGATTGGCGACAGGCCCATCGACGGCTCGTCCAGCAGCAACACCTTGGGCCGGCTCATCAGCGCCCGGCCCATGGCCAGCATCTGCTGCTCGCCGCCCGACATGGTGCCGGCCAGCTGGTCCTTGCGCTCGCGCAGGCGCGGGAACAGCACGAACATCTTCTCGATGTCGTCGGCAATGCCGGCCTTGTCGTTCCTGATGTAGGCACCCATCTGCAGGTTCTCGGTGATGGTCATCCGGGCAAACACGCCGCGGCCCTCGGGCACCATCGCCAGGCCCTCCTTGACCAGGTCCCAGGCGCCGCGCCCCTTGATGCTCTTGCCCAGGTATTCGATGTCGCCGGCCAGGATCGGCAAGCCGCCGGTGATGGCCTTCATGGTGGTGGTCTTGCCAGCGCCATTGGAGCCGATCAGCGTGACCAGCTCGCCCTCGTGGACCTCGAAATCAATGCCCTTGACCGCCTGGATGCCGCCGTAGGCCACCTGCAGGCCGGTAATTTTCAGAAGTGTGTTTGCTGCCATGGTTTTGCTTTCTTTAGTGGCCTGCGCCCAGATAGGCGGTGATCACTTTTTCGTTTTTCTGCACCTCGGCCGGCACGCCCTCGGCAATCTGCTTGCCGTAGTCGAGCACCGTCACGCGGTCGCACAAGCCCATGACCAGCTTCACGTCATGCTCGATCAGCAAAATCGTGCGGTTGTCCTTGCGGATGCGGTCAATCAGCTCGCGCAACTGGACTTTTTCTGTGGCGTTCATGCCGGCGGCGGGCTCGTCGAGTGCGATGAGCTGCGGGTCGGTCGCCAGCGCGCGGGCGATTTCCAGCCGGCGCTGGTCGCCGTAGCTCAGGGTGCGCGCCTTGTAGTCGGCGTATTTGCCGATGCCCACGTAGTCGAGCAGTTCCTGCGAGCGCTGCGAGATTTCGGCCTCTTCACGCTTGAAGCCGGGCGTGCGGAACATCGCACCGATCAGGCCGGAGTGGGTGCGCACATGGCGCCCGACCATGACGTTTTCCAGCGCCGTCATGTCGGCAAATAGCCGGATGTTCTGGAAGGTGCGGGCAATGCCGGCCTTGGCCACTTCGTGCACGGCGGTGGGTTTGTAGGGCTTGCCGGCCAGCTCGAACGTACCGCTGTCGGGCGTATAAAGCCCGGTCAGCACATTGAAAAACGTGGTCTTGCCGGCGCCGTTGGGGCCGATCAGGCCATAGACCTGGCCGCGTTCGATCTTGATGCCGACATCGCTCAGCGCCTGCAGGCCGCCAAAGCGTTTGGAGACACCCGAGACATTCAGAATGGTTTCGCTCATGTCCATTCTCCTTAGGGATTGATTGACTGGATGGGGTCTTTGCCGGCGCGCTTGTTCAGCGACTTGCCATGCTCAGGCGACGGCCACAGGCCGCGCGGGCGCATCAGCATCACGGTGATCATGGCCAGCGCGATCAAGAGCTGTCGCAGGATGGACGAGTCCAGCCGGCCGTCGGTCATGGCCTGCAGCGGCCCCGCCACATGGCGCAGCACCTCGGGCAGCGCGGCCAGCAGCAGCGCGCCCAGGATGACGCCGGGCAAATGCCCGATGCCGCCCAGCACCACCATGGCGACAATCATGATCGACTCCATCAGGCTGAACGATTCGGGCGAGACAAAGCCCTGGAAGGCCGCAAACATCGAGCCGGACACGCCGCCGAAGGTGGCGCCCATGCCGAACGCCAGCAGCTTCATGTTGCGGGTGTTGATGCCCATCGCCTTGGCGGCAATCTCGTCCTCGCGAATGGCCATCCAGGCGCGGCCGATGCGCGACGTTTGCAGCCGGTGGCAAATAATGACCGAGACAATCACCAGCGCCAGGAACAGGTAGTAGTACATCGACACCGAGGCGAATTCGATGCCGAAAAAGGTGTGCGACTGGCCCAGGTCGAAGCCGAAGAACTTCATCGAATCGATCTGGTTGATGCCCTTGGGGCCGTTGGTCAGGTTGATCGGGCGGTCCAGGTTGTTCAGGAACACGCGGATGATCTCGCCAAAACCCAGCGTGACGATGGCCAGGTAGTCGCCGCGCAGCTTGAGCGTCGGCGCGCCCAGCATGACGCCGAACAGGCCGGCCAGCGCGGCGGCTGCCGGAATGATGGCCCAGATCGGCAGGTGCAGGCCTTCCGGAAAATTCGCTGCGATCCAGGGAAAGGCCTCTGCCAGGTGCGGCGAGCCGAGCAGGGCAAACAGGTAGGCGCCGACGGCAAAGAAGGCCACATAGCCCAGGTCGAGCAGGCCGGCATAACCGACCACGATGTTCAGGCCCAGGGCCAGCAGCACGTACAGCAGCGCCATGTCGACGATGCGCACCCAGGCGTTGCCGCCCTGCTGCAGCAGCAGCGGCAGCACCAGCAAGGCCAGCGCAACGATCAGGAAGGTCGCGATTTTTTTGGTTTTCATGGGGTTTTCTCCGTGGGTGTGGTGGATGCGGACCTCAGGCCCGGTCCGCCACACGTTCACCCAGCAGGCCCGAGGGGCGCAGCGTGAGCACAAAAATCAGCACGATAAAGGCAAAGATGTCGGAATACTGGCTGCCCAACACGCCGCCGGTCAGCGGGCCGATATAGCCGGCGCCAATCGCCTCGATCAGGCCCAGCAGGATGCCGCCGAGCACCGCACCGCCCAGGTTGCCAATGCCGCCGAACACGGCGGCAGTGAAAGCCTTCAGGCCGGGCAGGAAACCCATGGTGTGCTGCACCGTGCCGTAGTTGGAGGCATACATGACGCCTGCCAGCGCGGCCAGGATGGCGCCGATGATGAAAGTGGCGGAAATGACGGTGTCGGGGCGCACGCCCATCAGCGCGGCGACGCGCGGGTTCTCGGCGGTGGCGCGCATCGCGCGGCCGAGCTTGGTGTAATGCACCAGCCACATCAAAATGGACAGCGACACGGCGGTGGCGCCCAGAATGAACAGCTGCGTCACGGTGATCACCGCGCCGCCAAACTGGAAAGGCTCGGACGGCAGCAGCGTCGGATACGGCTTGTAGTTGGGTTTCCAGATGATCATGGCCAGCGTCTGCAACAGCAGCGACATGCCGATGGCGGTGATCAAGGGCGCCAGCTTGGGGCTGTTGCGCAGCGGCCGGTAGGCGACCTTTTCAATCGTGAAGTTCAGCGCGGCGCAGACGATGAAGGCAATCAAGAGCGAAATCAGCAGGATCAGCCAGCCAGGCGTGCCGGGCATGGCTTCCTGCATCAGGCCGATGATGGTCCAGCTGGTCAGCGCGCCGACCATCAACACCTCGCCGTGCGCAAAATTGATCAGGTTGATGATGCCGTACACCATGGTGTAGCCCAGGGCGATCAGGGCATACATGCTGCCCAGGACCAGTCCGTTGATGATTTGCTGTAGCAAAACTTCCATATCCGCTCCGTTTGATTGAATGAGCCAACTCTGCCGGCGTCGTGCATGCACAGGATCACCATGAAAACACGCGAGTTAACAAAAAGCCCGCCTGTCGCCAGTCAGTTGACTGGTGAAGGTGGCGAGCTAATGGGCGAATTGTAGCGACAGGCTTCTAGCGAGAATCGCGCCAACGGGACAGTTTTTCCGGGGTAAACCCTTGTGGAATTCGCATTTTTTGATGCACCCAAGCTGTATCAGCGGGATTTCCGGGACATCAGTTTTTCTGATGGTTTTTTGCCTTCAGTTCATTGAGCTTATCGGCAATACGGATCTCCAGGCCGCGGTTGACGGGGCGGTAAAAGCCCGGCGCGGCCATGCCTTCGGGAAAGTAGTTTTCACCTGCCGCGAAGCCGCCATCCTCGTCATGCGCATAACGGTAGTTTTTGCCGTAGTCGAGCTGCTTCATGAGCTTTGTTGGTGCATTGCGCAGGTGCAATGGCACCGGTCGTGTGCCATCTTGCTTGATGAACGCCTTGGCCTCGTTGAAGGCCTTGTAAAGCGCATTGGACTTGGGCGCGACCGCCAGGTAGACCACGCATTGCGCCAGTGCGAGTTCGCCCTCGGGTGAGCCGAGCCGTTCATACACCTCGGCGGCATCGAGCGCCAGGCGCAGCGCGCGCGGGTCGGCCAGCCCGATGTCCTCGCTGGCCATGCGGATCAGGCGGCGCGCCATGTATTTGGGCTCGGCACCGCCGTCGAGCATGCGCATGAACCAGTACAGGGCGGCGTCGGGGTCGGAGCCGCGCACCGACTTGTGCAGCGCCGAAATCGTGTCGTAGAACTGCTCACCGCCCTTGTCGTAGCGGCGCAGGCGCTCGCCCAGCACCTTGAGCAGCCAGGCATCGGTCACTTCGGTGATCTTTTCAGCTCGGGCGGCCACGCTGAGCGATTCGAGCGTGTTGAGCAAACGGCGGGCATCGCCATCGGCATAGGCCACCAAACGGTCCACCGCTTCATCCGCTATGGTTTCTATAGCTGGCAGCGCATGTTCCGAAATGACTCTGGCGACGATTTTCTTGAGATCCGCTTCCGTTAGCGGCTGCAGTACATAGACCACCGCACGCGACAGCAGGGCCGAGTTGACCTCGAAGGACGGGTTTTCGGTGGTCGCACCAATGAAGGTGAACAGGCCGCTTTCGACATGCGGCAAAAAGGCATCCTGCTGGCTTTTGTTGAAGCGGTGTACTTCGTCGACAAACACGATGGTGCGCCGGCCGCCCTGCGCCTGCCAGATGGTCGCCTGCTCGACCGCCTCGCGGATGTCCTTGACGCCGCCGAGCACGGCGGAAATGGTGATGAAATGCGCGTCGAAGCTGCCCGCCATGAGCCGGGCGATCGTCGTCTTGCCCACGCCCGGCGGCCCCCACAGGATGCAGCTGTGCGGCTCGCCCGACTCGAACGCAATGCGCAGCGGCAGACCAGCGCCGAGCAAATGCTGCTGGCCGATGACTTCGCCCAGGTTTTTCGGCCGAAGACGCTCGGCCAGGGGTTGATGGGACGATGTGGTGGACTTGGCCATGAAATAGGCGCCTTGCTTTGGCTGCCGCTACCGCGCCCTGCGCGGCAAGGCAGCCGGTTTACTGCCGGATCACGTCCGCACCCTTGGGCGGATTGAACTGGAACGCGTCTTTGGGCAGGCTTGGGTTGACCTCGACCTTGCTGAAGGTCAGCACCGAGCGCTGGCCGAAGCTGTCGAGGATTTCCAGCGCCGCCAGTCCGGCGGGTTTCTCGCCGGCGCGAAAGCCGACGCGCACCGCCTGCAGCTGCCCGTCTTTCGCCTTGGGCGTGGCCACCACCCATTCCAGGCCGTCCTTTTCAGGCGCGGCGGCCAGGGTGAAATCGGCCTGCAGCGCTCGCAGATCAGGCGCGGCGGCAATCAGCGCGGCAGGCGTCGAGCCCAGTGCGGCGGACTGCTTGCGCGCCGTGACCTGGTTCAGGTCAACGTCGTAGAGCCACAGGGTCTGGCCGTCGGCCACGATGCTTTGCTGGAAAGGCTTTTGGTAAATGAACTTGAAACGGTTCGGCCGCGAGAACTCGAAGGTGCCGCTGGAAGTCTTGCTGCGCGCCGTCTGGCCTTCCCGGGCCGGCGCGGTGACCACCTGCGAGAAGTCGGCGCGGCCGCTGCCGACCGTCCTGACGAAGGATTCAAGGCTTTCCAGGCCGTCTGCGCAGGCTGCATGGGCGAAACCAGCTATCAAAAAAGTAGCGAAAAAACGTTTCATCAGCATCACTCCGCCCTTGCGGGCACCAGGATTTCGCGCTGGCCGCTGCCACTCATGGCACTGACCAGCCCGGCATTTTCCATGTCCTCGACCAGCCGCGCGGCGCGGTTGTAGCCGATCTTGAGGTGACGTTGCACCAGGGAAATGCTGGCCTTGCGGTTTTTCAGCACCACCTCTACTGCCTGGTCGTACATCGGGTCTTTCTCGCCGCCGGCATCGCCCGCCAGATCGCCGCCCTCCCCTTCGACCGTGCCGCCTTCGAGCACGCCGTCGATGTAGTTGGGCGTTCCCTGCTGCTTGAGGTAGGCCACGACCCGGTGCACTTCCTCGTCACTCACAAACGCACCATGCACGCGGATGGGAAAGCCTGTACCACTCGGCATGTAAAGCATGTCACCCATGCCCAGCAAAGCTTCGGCGCCCATCTGGTCCAAAATGGTGCGGCTGTCGATCTTGCTGCTCACCTGAAAGGACAGGCGCGTTGGAATGTTGGCCTTGATCAGGCCGGTGATCACGTCGACGCTGGGGCGCTGCGTTGCCAGGATCAGGTGGATGCCGGCGGCCCGGGCTTTTTGCGCCAGCCGCGCAATCAGCTCCTCGATCTTCTTGCCGACAACCATCATCAGGTCGGCGAGCTCGTCAATCACCACCACGATGTAAGGCAGGCGCTCGAGCGGCTCAGGCTCGTCAGGTGTCAGGCTGAAGGGGTTGTAGATGAATTCCTCGCTGGCATTGGCTTCGTCGATCTTGGCGTTGTAGCCGGCCAGGTTGCGCACGCCGAGCTTGCTCATCAGCTTGTAGCGCTTTTCCATTTCGGCCACGCACCAGTTCAGCCCATGGGCTGCCTGGCGCATGTCGGTGACGACCGGCGCCAGCAAGTGCGGAATGCCTTCATAGACGCTCATCTCCAGCATCTTCGGGTCGATCAGCAGCAGCCGCACATCGCGCGCATCGGCCTTGTACAGCAGGCTCAAGATCATCGCGTTGATGCCGACCGACTTGCCCGAACCGGTGGTGCCGGCCACCAGGCAGTGCGGCATCTTGGCCAGGTCGGCGACGACTGCATGGCCGGCAATGTCCTTGCCCAGGCCCATGGTCAGCAGCGAGGTGGCGTCGTTGTACACCTTGGAGCCCAGGATTTCGCTGAGCTTGATCATCTGCCGCTTGGCGTTGGGCAGCTCCAGCGCCATGTAGTTCTTGCCGGGAATGGTCTCGATCACCCGGATCGACACCAGGCTCAGCGCGCGCGCCAAGTCCTTGGCCAGGGTGACGACCTGCGAGCCCTTGACGCCAGTGGCGGGTTCAATTTCATAGCGGGTAATCACCGGGCCGGGCGCTGCGGCCACAACCCGCACTTCGACGCCAAAGTCCTTGAGCTTTTTCTCGATCAGCCGCGAGGTCATTTCCAGCGTTTCGGACGAAACGCTTTCCTGCCTCAGCAGCGCGGTGTCAAGCAGGCTGACCTGCGGCAAGTGGGAATCGGCATGAGACGAGGATGCCGTGGCCTGCGGAACCGAGGCGGCGGGCACATGCGACACCCCAGGCACGGGCGAATGCGCGGCCGGTGCGATCGCGGTCACCGTCGCTGTGGTGATTGCCGGCAATCCTGGTTTGGTCTTCGCAGGGCGCTCGCTTTTCGGCAGTTCAACCACCGGCTGCTTGATGATGACCGGCACCGGGTGGTGCGCCTCGATCCCGATGCGTTCATCGCTGAGCGTCTCCTCGCGCTCGCGGACGGCTTGCTTGCCCACTGCGAGATCCTGCGCCAACTCGCGCTTCTCACGGCGCAGGGCCATGACGCTGTCGATCCTGGTGCCCAGGCGCAAGGCCACGCGGGCCCAGGAAAAATTAAAGACGCTGGCCACGGCAATCAAACCCAGCGCAATGAAGACCAGGCCCGATCCGGCAAACCCCAGCCATTTAACGCCCAGGTTGCCGAGCACATAACCAATCACGCCGCCTGCATGGCCCGGCAGCCGGAACTCGAAACGGTACAGGCGCGACCATTCCAGCGCCGCACTGGCCGCCAGCAGCAGGAACAGCCCAAGCCAGAACCGGATGCGGCTCGCGGCAGGCTCGGGTGCCAGCACATCTCGCCGCAGCCCTCGCGTGACCGACTGCGCCCATACCCAGCCACCGGCTGCCAGCGCCCACCAGACCGAAAAGCCCAGCAAGAAGTAGCTGGCATCGGCCAGCCAGGCGCCCAGATGGCCGCCCCAGTTCCTGGCGGCCACCAGCGTGCCGCTGGCGGCGTCCGGATTGCCGGAGGTTGACCAGGCCGAATCCTGCGGCGAGTAGCTCAGCAAGGCGGCCATCCAGAGGATCAGGCCAACCAGCCCCAGGATCAGGCCAACTTCGCGGGCTACACGTTTAAAGCCGCCGGGCGCGCCCGCAGCAGGGGAATTTCTGGAGTTCAGGGTATCTAGCGAGTAAGTCATAAACGGGTCTTGGAGCTTAACGCAGTTGGGTGAAGCTTTCTGGTCGGGAGCAAGCTCCTGACTGTAAGCGCGTGCGGTCAGACCAGCGAGTCCAGGTGCGGCCTCACCAGCAGCGAGCCGTCGTCCTGCGTTTCGATAAAGCCGCGCTCCTCCAGGTCCTTCATCACCCGGCTGACCATCTCGCGGGAAGCGCCGACCATTTTCGCCATATCCTGGCGCGATACCCTGCCACGAATCATGGCCGCGCCGTCCGCCCCGGGCATGGCTTGCCCGGCGAATTCGAGCAGTGCGCTGGCCACCCGGCCGTAAACGTCCATCAGGGCCAGGGACTCGATCTTGCGATCGGCCTGGCGCAGGCGATGCACCAGTCCCTTGAGCACCGCGTAGGCCATCGAGTTGCTGTCGGGAAGGCAGCGCGCAAATTCCACCTGGTCCAGCACCAGCGCATCGGTCTGCACCTCGGCAACAACGGACGCCGAGTGCGGCGCCTGGTCGATCAGGCTCATCTCGCCCACGTAATCACCAGGATGCAAGGTGGCCAGGATCACTTCGCGCCCACGCGCATCCCGGCACACAACGCGGGCACGACCGGTCAGCAAAATGGTCAGATCACAGGAATTTTCTCCCTGCTCAAGAATGGCCTCGCCTTTGCGGTAACGCCGCTTGACCACGGCATCGGCAACCGACACCGCCTGGCTGGCGGTCAGCATTGAAAAAAGAGGCACGCGGCGAAGCAGGTCCAGCCGGGAAACCATGGTGGCGGTCATGCGCTTGCCCCTTCAACCCCATGGCCGACAATTGCCGGGCGATTTCTTACAATGGCCGCGCTTTTGCAAAATACAGATACTGTCAAAGTTTTTACCTTGCTGAACACATACGCGAGCCGACTCTACCTGAGTTCCAACATTTTCCCATCGGGTCCTTCATCATGAAACATTCCAGAGTTCTCATTCTTGGCTCAGGCCCGGCTGGCTACACCGCTGCCGTGTATGCGGCACGCGCCAACCTCAAGCCGGTGCTGATCACCGGCATGGCCCAGGGCGGCCAACTCATGACCACCACCGACGTGGACAACTGGCCAGCCGATGTCGACGGCGTCCAGGGACCCGAGCTGATGCAGCGCTTTCTGGCGCATGCCGAGCGGTTCAATACCGAAATCATTTTTGACCACATCAACCAGGTGGACCTGCGCCAGCGTCCGTTCACGCTGACCGGCGACAGCGGCACCTACACCTGCGACACGCTGATCATTTCCACCGGCGCATCAGCCAAATACCTGGGGCTGGAATCGGAAACCGCCTTCATGGGGCGCGGCGTCTCCGGATGCGCCACCTGCGACGGATTTTTCTATCGCGAACAGGAAGTCTGCGTGGTGGGCGGCGGCAACACGGCGGTCGAGGAAGCGCTGTACTTGTCCAACATTGCCAGCAAGGTCACGCTGGTGCATCGCCGCGACACCTTCAAGGCCGAGGCCATCCTGATCGACAAGCTGCATGAAAAAGTCGCCAGCGGCAAGATCGAGCTGCAATTGCACCAGACGCTCGACGAGGTGCTGGGCGACGCTTCCGGCGTGACGGGCGTCCGGCTCAAAAGCACGAAAACCGGCGCCACGCAGGACCTGGCGCTCAAGGGCTGCTTCATCGCCATCGGCCACCATCCGAACACCGACATCTTCGCCGGCCAGCTGGAGATGAAGGACGGCTACATCATCACCAAGACCGGCCTGCAAGGCATGGCCACGATGACCAGCATTCCGGGCGTGTTCGCCGCGGGCGACGTACAGGACCACGTGTACCGGCAGGCGATCACCAGCGCCGGCACGGGCTGCATGGCCGCGCTGGATGCCCAACGGTTTCTGGAACAAACCGAGTAAAGTCGGCTTTCGGGCCAGTGACGCATACGCTTGTTTGCGGGTCCGCCAAAACGCTGGATTTCGGCTAATTTTTTTTTCGGGCTATAATTTATGGCTTAGCTGAGCATTCGTAGGGTCTGTCCAGCACAGGCCCGTTGGGTTTTTTAGCATCCTATTTCTAATTTTTTACGGAGAGTGCGCTCATGGCACGCGTCTGTCAGGTAACGGGCAAAGGCCCGATGGTGGGAAACAATGTTTCTCACGCAAACAACAAAACCAAGCGTCGGTTCATGCCCAATCTGCAGTACCGCCGTATCTGGGTTGAAAGCGAAAAGCGCTTCGTGCGCCTTCGCATCACTGCAGCAGGTCTGCGCTTGATTGACAAAAACGGCATCGATGCAGTCCTGGTGGACCTGCGTGCCCGCGGTGAAGTTTAAGGAGAACTACCATGGCTAAAGGCGGACGCGAAAAAATCAAGCTGCAGTCGACTGCAGGCACCGGTCATTTCTACACGACCGACAAGAACAAAAAGACCACTCCTGAAAAAATGCTGATCATGAAATTTGATCCCAAGGCACGCAAGCACGTGGAATACAAGGAAATCAAGTTGAAGTAATTCAACTTGCCTCCTCCACGCCTTCAGGTGTTGCTAAAAAACCCGCTGTCACCGCAGCGGGTTTTTTTATGCCCAAGCCGTTCAGCTTGGCCGCCTGCCGGCAAGGAATGCGGGATTTGACAGGGCGGCTGTACATTGCCACTTCCCCACTTCCCCACTTCCCTTGCCTGCCGTGTTCGTCGATGCAAAAAAAAGCCGCCTCAGCGAGGGTTCGCTGCAGCGGCTTTCGCGTTTTTCAAAAAACGCCTGTGGAGAATGATCAGGCGCGGGCAGAACGCAGTTTCATAGAGAATTCGCGCAGCGCAGCGATGCCGCTTTCTTCGGCCCGATGGCACCAAACCTGGAGGTCAGCGGCGAGTTGTTCGCGCGACGCTGATGTGCTCAGCCACAACTGGCGCAACTCCTCGCGCATCGTGACCATCTTGTCGAGCACCGGATACTCGGCGCGGACCTGGGCCACTTGCGGCCTGGCGGCTGCCGGCACCTTGTCTTCGTCGCGGTGCAGCCAGCGATTGGCCAGCTTCAACATCGAAACATCAGCTTTTTTGGCTTTGAGCAAGGCAATTTCAACCTCGCCGGCGCGGCGCAGTTCACGGGCATAACCGGCCATGACCTCATAGCGGTGGGCGATCAGGGCTTCGAGCGTTTTCTCGTCGGCCACCGGCTGCACCGCACCCAGTTTGAGCCTTGGCGGCACCTTTTTCACAGCCGCCAGACCCACCATCTCCATTGCGCGGATATAGCCCCAGCCAATGTCGAACTCGTATGGTTTGACAGAAAACTTGGCCGACGTGGGATAGGTGTGGTGGTTGTTGTGCAGTTCTTCGCCGCCAATGATGATGCCCCAAGGCGACACATTGGTGCTGGCATCGGACGCCTCGAAATTGCGATAACCCCAGTAGTGGCCAATGCCGTTGATGATGCCGGCCGCCGTGATGGGAATCCACATCATCTGCACTGCCCACACGCTCAGCCCGGCAGCGCCGAAGAGCGCCAAATTGAGGATCAGCATCAGGCCGACGCCTTGCCAGCTGTAGCGGGTGTAGAGATTGCGCTCGATCCAGTCATCGGGCGTACCGCGACCGTATTTGGTGATGGTCTCAAGGTTTTTTGTCTCGGCCCGGTACAACTCGGCACCGGTGAACAAAACGGTCTTGATGCCATGGGCCTGCGGGCTGTGCGGGTCTTCCATGGTTTCACATTTGGCATGGTGCTTGCGATGCACGCCAACCCATTCCTTGGTGACCTGGCCGGTGGCCAGCCACAGCCAGCAGCGGAAAAAATGTGCGGGAATGGCATGCAGGTCGAGCGAGCGGTGCGCCTGATGACGGTGCAGGTAAAGCGTCACGCTGACAATGGTGATATGCGTCGTCACCAGCGCGTAAAGCACGATTTGCCACCAGCTTGCTGCCAGGAGGCCATGCGCCAGCCAGTCAAGGGCGGCATCGAACAAAAACATAAAAGTCCTTTGGGATAAGTCCAGGACCGCCACGCATTCAAGGCTTGTCTCCAAGGTGGCGCCAGACAACCTTTGATTATAAATTGATGCGCCTGAATCTTAAAGACCCTTCAGCGAGGAAGCAACGGCTGCAATACCTTGGAACCGGCTTCGTCAACAAGGCAGGTCCTCCCTCGCCAAAGGGTTTTCAGGCAGACGCCGCCTCAGGCCTTTTGCCAGACCGCCGCAAAAAACCCGTCGGTCTGGTGCAGGTAAGGCCAAAGCCGCAGGTACGGACCCCGGCAGAGTTTGTTGGCATGCTCGACGCCGATATGGGTTAGCAGGGGCGCCGCTTCCAGCACCTGAAAGTCCGGATTCGCCGCGCTGAAGGCTTCGGCAATCGCCTCGTTTTCCTCGCGCAGGATGCTGCAGGTGGCGTACACCAGCCGTCCGCCCGGCTTCACCAGGCGCGCAGCGCTCTGCAAGATGGCGGTCTGCTTGGCGGTCAGCTCTTCAATCGCCTTCGGGTTGTGGCGCCATTTCAGGTCGGGGTTGCGCCGCAGCGTGCCCAGGCCCGAGCACGGCGCATCGACCAACACCCGATCGATCTTGCCCGCCAGCCGCTTGATGCGGTCGTCGCGTTCATGCGCAATGGCCACCGGATGCACGTTCGACAGGCCGCTTCGCGCCAGGCGCGGCTTGAGCGCGGCCAACCGGTGCGCCGACGTGTCAAAGGCATACAGCCGGCCGGTGGTGCGCATGGACGCGCCCAGCGCCAGGGTCTTGCCACCGGCGCCGGCACAGAAATCCACCACCATCTCGCCTCGCTTGGCATCGACCAGCAGCGCCAGCAGCTGCGAGCCTTCGTCCTGCACTTCGATGGCGCCGCGCTTGAAGGCATCCACATTCGCCAGCTGCGGCTTGTCGGTCAGGCGCAAACCCCAGGGTGAATACGGCGTTGCCACGGTTTTAATGGCTGCCCGTGCAAGCTCCTTCTGCACGTCAGCCCTCTTGTCCTTCAAGGTGTTGACGCGCAGGTCAAGCCCGGCCTGCGTGTTCAGGCTTTCGACCAGCGGCCAGAAGTCGTCGCCCAGCTGCGCTTTGAGCGGCTCGACCAGCCACTGCGGCAGGTTGTGGCGGTGCAACTCCATCAGGTCGGCCGGCTTGACCTGGTCGCAGCGCGACAGCCAGTCCTGCTCCTGGTCGGTCAGCGCGCCAGACAGAAAGTCGCGTGGGGCGGCAAAGCCCAGGATGGCCAGGCGCCGCTCGGGCACGCCGTAGCCATGCTGGGCCATATAGACGTAGAGGTTTTTCTTGCGCAGCACGCCATAGATGGTTTCTGCCACGGTGGCGCGTTCGCGCGGGCCCAGCCGCATTTCGCGGAAATAGCGCGACACCACCATGTCGGCGGGGTGGTCAAATTTAAGAACCTGCTTGAGAAGCTCGGTACAACAGTCGAGTAAGGCGTTAGGATGCATCCCCCTATTGTCCCAGCTTCTCTCTTGCCTGTTGATTGCCCATGCCAGATTCTTTGCCGCCACTGATTGAAACCCTGCCCGGACTGTACCGCCACTACAAAGACCTGCCCTACGAAGTCATCGGCACAGTGCGCCACAGCGAAACCCTGGAGCCGATGACGCTGTACCGTGCGCTGTATGGAGAGCGCGGCTTGTGGATGCGGCCGGCGGCAATGTTCAACGAAGAAGTGGTGATTGACGGCGTAAGCCAGCCGCGCTTTGCCCGCCTGCCCGATGAAGTATTGCGATAAACGCAAGATATTCTCGATAGCAACAACGGCCACAGCCTGGCACTGCCCTTCCTCACCAGCCAGGGCCGCAGAACCGGCTTTGCCGGGCTGCAGGCGCAGCGGCCCCCTCGGGGGCAGCGCAGTACGCGAAGCGACAAGTGTGGGGGCCATTCCACTGATAATCAGCGGTTATGTCCGAAACCACTGAAATCGCCAAGCAAGTCAAGCGCCGCCGCACGTTTGCCATCATTTCCCACCCTGACGCGGGCAAGACCACGCTGACTGAAAAGCTGCTGCTGTTCTCGGGCGCCATCCAGATCGCCGGCAGCGTCAAGGCCAGAAAAGCCGCGCGCCACGCCACGTCCGACTGGATGGAAATCGAAAAGCAGCGCGGCATTTCCGTCGCCTCGTCGGTCATGCAGATGGAATACCGCGACTGCGTCATCAACCTGCTCGACACACCCGGCCACCAGGATTTTTCCGAAGACACCTACCGCGTGCTGACCGCCGTCGATGCCGCGCTGATGGTGATTGACGCGGCCAACGGCGTCGAGCCGCAGACCCGGCGTCTGCTGCAGGTCTGCCGCGCGCGCGGCACGCCGATCCTGACCTTCGTCAACAAGATGGACCGCGAAGTGCAGGACCCGATGAGCGTGATGGACGAGATCGAGCGCGAACTCGGCATGGCCGTCGTTCCCTTCACCTGGCCGGTCGGCATGGGCAAGCTGTTCCATGGCGTGTATGACCGGCGCGAAGAACGCATGCGCGTCTTCAGCCCCGGCGAGGACAAGGCCGGCGGCGACGATGAAATCCTGGCGGGCCTTGACAACCTGGAGGCCACCAAACGCTTTGGCGCCGAATTCACCCAGGCGCAGGACGAGCTCGAACTGCTCGAAGGCGCGTCACCCGAATTCGACCGCGAGGAATTCCTGGCCGGCAAGCAGACGCCGATGTTCTTCGGCTCGGCGATCAACAACTTCGGCGTGCAGGAGGTGCTCGACGCGCTGGTCGATCTGGCGCCGGCCCCTGCCGACCGCCCGGCCATGCAGCGCATCGTGCATCCGGAAGAAAAGAAATTTTCCGGCGTGGTGTTCAAGATCCAGGCCAACATGGACCCGGCGCACCGCGACCGCATTGCCTTCTTGCGTGTGGCCAGCGGCGAATTCACGCGCGGCATGAAGCTGAAAGTTGTTCGCAGTGGCAAGGAACTGCGGCCCAATACGGTGGTGAGCTTCATGAGCCAGCGCCGGGAGCTGCTGGACACGGCGTTTGCAGGCGACATCATCGGCATTCCCAACCACGGCGTGCTGCAGTTGGGCGACACGCTGACCGAAGGCGAAGCCTTGCAGTTCACCGGCCTGCCCTTCTTTGCGCCGGAAATGTTCCGTGCCGTGGAAGTGGCCGACCCGCTGCGCAGCAAGCAGCTGCGCGCCGGGTTGACGCAATTGGGTGAAGAAGGCGCGATTCAGGTGTTCCGTCCGATTGCCGGATCGCTCTTGCTGCTGGGCGCCGTCGGCCAGCTGCAGTTCGAAGTGGTGGCGCACCGGCTGGAGCATGAATACGGCGTCAAGGCGCGCATCATGCAAAGCAATTTCAACCTGGCGCGCTGGGTGACCTGTGATGACCCGAACGAGTTGAAAAAATTCATGGACGCCAATGCCCACCGTGTCGCGCTGGACGCCGTCGATGCGCCGACGCTGCTGGTGGACCACAGCGCCACGCTGCGCGCCGTCGAGCAACAGTGGCCCAAGATCAAGTTCCATGCGCTGCGCGAGCACGCCGGGCTGGTGTTTCAGTCAAAAATGTAGTGTTTCATGGCTTTTTCGCATGCTGGACATACGCTGACAGCTACTTTTTTTATAGCATTCAGCATCCGTCGAATCATGTCACGCATGAAAAGCCTCAAAACACTTTCCCGTTACCTGCTGGGCGCGCTGTTCATCGGCGCAGGGCTGAACCACTTCTGGCACACCGATTTTTATGTGGCCATGATGCCGCCCTACCTGCCCTGGCCGCTGGCGCTGGTGTATGCCAGCGGCATTGCCGAGGCAGGCGTCGGCGCCCTGCTGCTGCGGCGACGCTGGCAGGTGGTGGGCGCTTGGGGAATCGTCGTGGTTTCGGTGGCGGTGTTTCCTGCCAATGTGCAGATGGCGCTGCATCCCGAGCTGTTCCCGCAGTTCAGTGTTCCGGGGCTGTGGCTGCGTTTGCCAATGCAGCTCGTGCCCGTTGTCTGGGCCTGGTGCTACACGCGGGGCGCAAACCGAAACCATGCCACCTGAATGCAAAAAAGGCGGCCTGCAGTCCACGGACCGCAAGCCGCCCTTTCAGGGTCGGCGTATCACCAACAAGGCTTACTTGGGCAGCAGCACCTTGTCCACGACATGGATCACGCCATTGGACTGGATCACGTCGGCGATGGTCACGGTGGCCGAACCGCCCTTTTCATCCATCACCATGACTTTGCCGCCCTTGGCAGTGGCGGTCAGGTTGCCGCCGGCCACGGTTTTCAGCGTTGCTTTGCCCTTGCCTGCGGCAATCGCCTTGGTCAGCGCGGCGGCGTCCATCTTGCCGGCCACAACGTGATAGGTCAGGATGCCGGACAGCATGGCCTTGTTTTCAGGCTTGAGCAGGGTGTCGACCGTGCCGGCGGGCAGCGCGTCAAAAGCGGCGTTGGTCGGCGCAAACACGGTGAACGGACCGGGGCCTTTCAGCGTTTCCACCAAGCCGGCAGCCTTGACCGCGGCGACCAGCGTGGTGTGGTCCTTGGAGTTGACGGCGTTGTCAATGATGTCCTTGGTTGGCAGCATCGAAGCGCCACCGACCATCACCTGTGCAAATGAGGGCACAGCCGAAAGGGACAGGGCCATGGCCAGACCAATGGATGCGAGCTTGTGTTTTGTTTGCATGTTGAATCCTTGAAATGAAGTTGAGGTGGGTTGAGGTTCCTCGCCTGCCGGAATCAAGATGGATTCGCGACCAGCTCTACTAAATACGGTGCCATGAGCCAGCCGGATTCAAATCCTTACTTCTTGCAACAAGTTGCCTCCATCCAGTTCACCTGGAATCAAGGATGTTCTGCCCACCTGATCAACGCAGGTTGCGCGCAAAAAAAGCGCGAACCGCCTGGGGATAAATCAAATGTTCCTGCGTCAGGACGCGGGCAGCCAGCGTGTCCGCCGTGTCAAAGGGCAGCACCGGCACCGCTGCCTGGGCCAGGATGTGGCCGTGGTCCAGTTCGGCAGTCACTTGGTGCACAGTGGTGCCGGCCAGCGTGCAGCCCATGTCGATGGCGCGCTGGTGCGTGTGCAGGCCGGCAAAGGCCGGCAGCAGCGACGGGTGGATGTTGACCAGCCGGCCGGCATAGTGCGCGACAAAGCCGGTCGTCAGGATACGCATGAAGCCGGCCAGCACCACCAGTTGCGGCGCATGCGCCTCGATGCACGACATCAAGGCTGCGTCGAACGCCTCGCGCGACGCAAAGTCACGGTGGTTCACAACATCGGTGGCAATGCCCAAGTCCCTGGCCAGCGCCAGGCCACCAGCGTCCGGCTTGTTGCTGATAACGGCGGCAACCCGAACGCCCAAGGTGTCTGGCCAGTACTCTTTTTGCGCAGAGCGGGCGATCGCGGCCATGTTCGAGCCGCTGCCTGAAATCAGGATGACGATGTTTTTCATTGTTCTAAGATTATCCCCATGAGACCACTGACCCCCCACGAAGCCCGCGTGCTGGCCACGCTGATGGAAAAAGCCCGCACCGTTCCCGACAGCTATCCGCTGTCGCTCAATACGCTGGTGCTTGGCTGCAACCAGAAAACCAGCCGCGACCCGGTGATGGACCTGACCGAAGCGCAGGCGCAGGCCGCCATCGACACGCTGAAAAAACAAAGCCTGGTGTTCGAGGCCAGTTCCAGCCGCGTGCCGCGCTTCGAGCACAATTTCCAGCGCGGCTTTGGCGTGAGCGAGCCGCAGGCGGTGCTGCTCGGCCTGTTGATGCTGCGCGGGCCGCAAACGCCGGGCGAGTTGCGGCTGAGCAGCGAGCGCTGGTACAAGTTTGCCGACATCGCCAGCGTGGAAGATGCGCTGGCCGAACTCAAGACCCGCGGCGACGACAGCGGCGCGCTGATGGTCGTGCAGCTGTCGCGCGCGCCTGGCATGCGCGAGCAGCGCTGGGCGCACCTGCTGTGCGGCGAATCGCTGTCAATGCCCTACACACAGGCGGGCACGGGCGATGAGGCGGTCAACCGGGAAACCGAGCCGGTTTCCCTGGGCCAGGCCGAACGATTGCAACAGCGTATTGAATTGCTTGAAAGCCAGGTCGCGCACCTGTATAAAGAACTCGGGCTGTCACAGGCCTGACAGGGCGGCACGCTGGTTCGTGCTAAAAATCAGACAACTGGAGACACCACCCATGGATTTAGCGTTTACCCCTGAAGAACAAACCTTTCGCGAAGAAATTCGCGCCTGGGTCAATGACAACCTGCCGTCCGACATTTCGCACAAGGTGCATAACGCCCTGCGCCTGTCGCGGGACGACATGCAGCGCTGGGCCAAGATCCTGGGCCAAAAGGGCTGGCTCGGCCACGGCTGGCCCAAGGAATTTGGCGGCCCCGGCTGGAATGCGGTGCAAAAACACCTGTTCGAGGAAGAATGCGCGCTGGCCGGGGCGCCGCGTGTCGTGCCCTTTGGCCCGGTGATGGTGGCGCCCGTCATCATGGCCTTTGGCAGCCCGGAACAGCAACAGCGCTTTTTGCCCGGCATTGCCAGCGGCGATGTCTGGTGGTCCCAAGGCTACAGCGAGCCGGGTGCCGGCTCCGACCTGGCATCGCTCAAATGCAAGGCCGAGCGTCAGGGCGACAAATTCATTGTCAACGGGCAAAAAGCCTGGACCACATTGGGCCAGTACGGCGAATGGATTTTCTGCCTGGTGCGCACGTCCAGTGAAGGCAAGCCGCAAACCGGCATTTCGTTTCTGCTGATCGACATGGCCTCGCCTGGCGTCACCGTCCGTCCGATCAAACTGCTCGACGGCGAGTGTGAAGTGAACGAGGTCTGGTTCGACAACGTCGAAGTGCCGGCAGAAAACCTGATTGGCGAGGAAAACAAGGGCTGGACCTACGCCAAATACCTGCTCGGCCACGAGCGCACCAACATCGCCGACGTGAACCGCTCCAAACGCGAACTCGAACGCCTCAAGCGCATCGCCAAGACCGAAGGCGTCTACGATGACCTGCGCTTTCGCGACGAAATCGCCAAGCTCGAAGTCGATGTGGTGGCGCTTGAAATGCTGGTGCTGCGTGTGCTGTCGGCGGACAAGTCGGGCAAGAACTCGCTCGACATCGCCGGCCTGCTCAAGATCAAGGGCAGCGAAATCCAGCAGCGCTATGCCGAACTCATGATGCTGGCCGCCGGCCCGTTCAGCCTGCCGTTCATCGAGGAAGCCATGGAGGCCGGCTGGCAGGGCGACTTCCCCGGCGGCGAGGTGGCCGATGCGCCGCTGGCCTCGACCTACTTCAACCTGCGCAAGACGACGATTTACGGCGGCTCCAACGAAGTCCAGCGCAACATCGTCGCGCAGTTCGCGCTTGGTTGAGTGAACAAGACTTAAAGGACAAACATCATGGATTTTGATTTCACCGATGACCAGGAATCACTGCGCGACGCCACACGCAAGTGGGTTGACAAGGGTTACGACTTTGAACGGCGCGGCAACATCGTCAAGGCAGGCGGATTTTCACGCGAAGCCTACGGCGAGCTGGCCGACCTGGGCCTGACCGGCCTTTACATTGCCGAGGACGACGGCGGCATCGGCATGGGGCCGGTCGAGGGCATGGTCGTCATGGAAGAACTCGGGCGTGGCATCGTGCTCGAACCCTTTGCCCAGACCCTGATCGCCAGCGGTGTGCTGTCTGTGCATGCGCCGCAAGCTGTCAAGGCGGCCTGGCTGCCAAAAATCGCGACGGGCGAAAGCCTGGTCGTGCTGGCCTATCAAGAGCGCTCCGCACGCTACCATTTAGAAAAATGTGAAGCAAAAGCGGCTTCTGCGCAGGATGGATGGGCGCTGACAGCTATTAAAAGCATAGTACCTGCCGGTGACCAGGCCGATGCCTACATCGTTCCCGCAATGGCCGACGGCCAGATGGCACTGTTTCTGGTGGAACGCTCGGCGGCCGGCGTCACGACGCGCGGCTACGGCACGCAGGACGGCGCGCGCGCCGCCGACCTCACGCTGGACAACGCGCCAGCCACGCTGCTCACGCTGGACGGCCTGGAGGCGCTGGCGTACGCCATCGACATCGGCATCGCCGCCACCTGCGCCGAAGCCGTCGGCGTGATGGACCGGGCGCTGGCTGTCACGGTCGAGTACATGAACACGCGCAAGCAGTTCGGCGTGACCATCGGCAGCTTTCAGGCGCTACGCCACCGCATCGCCGACATGAAAATGCAGCTCGAACTCGCCCGCTCGATGAGCTACTACGCCTCGCTCAAGCTCAATGCGCCGGCGGACGAACGCCGCCGGGCGTTGGCCCGGGCCAAGTACCAGCTCGGTGTGTCGATGCGCTTCGTTGGCCAGCAGGCGGTGCAGCTGCACGGCGGTATCGGCGTGACCGACGAGTACATCGTCAGCCACTACTTCAAGAAACTGACCCAACTTGAAATGAGCTTTGGCGACACGCTGCACCACCTGGGTGAAGTCTCCAGCCACATGCAGGACACGGCGGGCGTTTTCGCCTGATAACCCCTGGCTTTGCCGAAGATGGAGCGCAACTGCACGTCGTCCAAAGTCAGGTCAGGTCAGGTCAGGTCAGGCAATAGTTGACCGGTTCCAGTTTGGGAGGCAACACGCTTTCATCCAGCGATTCGAGCCGGTTGATTTCAATTGCCCGGCACAGCGTGTCGAGTGGCAAATCATTGGCTTCCAGGCCAAAAAAGGTGTAGGCGACCACGAACGGCGTCATGAAGCCGATCGTATCCACCAGACCGAAGGGCAGCAAAAAGCAGTACAGGTAGGCCGTGCGGTGCAGCAGCAGTGTGTAGGAAAAGGGAACGGGGGTGCTTTTGATGTGTTCGCAAGAAGCTGCCGCCGCGTTCAGGGCCGACAAGGTGTGGTCAATGGTCACCGTCAGGCAGGGGTCAATCCAGCCCATGCGCTGGCACTGCCCCAGTTCCTTGCCCATTCCAGCACCAGCCGGTCGTGCTTGTTGGACGCGGCCTGAAGCAGGGACCACTCGGCCTGGGGCACCCAGCGGCGGATTTCGCTGTAATCGGTCTGGTCACGCAACTGCAGGCGCAGGGCCTGCACAAAGGCGATGGTGCGGTACACCAGTCGCAGGCGCGCGGCCAGCACCTCGGGCATCTGGGCAGGCATGTCTGAATCCGGCTGGATAAAGCTCTGGCACTGCCGGGACAGCGAGTGGCAGCGCAGCACCAACTCGCCCCACAGCTTTCGGCCTTCCCAGTAGCGGTCATAGGCGACCGAGTTGCGAAAACCCAGAAAAATGGCCAGCGGCAGGGCCATCAGGGTGAACGGAATCGTCGTCAGCGTGATCTTGAGGGCAAAAAGTTGCCATGCACCACCGTCACCACAACCGCACTGAGCGTGTTGACCAGCAAGGTGAGGTGAATCCGTTTCAGGATCGAGCCGCGCACCACAAGAAAAAGACGGATGCCGGAAGGCCGATCACGAACGATCATAAAAAATGATTAAGGGGAAACCCTTAATTGACCATAGCGCCGCAACACAAAGCACCGCGATTCAGAACCAGTCGCGTCTCAACTGAGCAGGCGCGACGACTTGGGAACATGCGCCATCAGGAACTCCATCTGGTCGGCCAGGATGCGGCGGTTGCGCAGAATGAAGTCTTCCCACAGGCTGGGAACATAAGGCGTGTAGAGCAGTGGCATGTGGGCCTGCTCGGGCGTGCGGTTGCTCTTGCGGTGGTTGCAGGCGCGGCAGGCGGTGACCACGTTCATCCAGGTGTCCACCCCGCGCTGCGCCAGCGGGATGATGTGTTCGCGCGTCAGGTCGTCCTCGTCCACATGATCAGCGCAGTAAGCGCACACATTGCGGTCGCGGATGAACAGCTTGCTGTTGGTCAGCCCCGGCACCAGGTCGAAGGGGTTGATACTGGGAACGCCCTTGGTGCCGATGATGCTGTTGACATGGATGATCGACTGCTCGCCCGTGATGGCGTTGTGCCCGCCGTGGAAGGTGGCGACGCGCGCGCCCATCTCCCAGCGCACTTCGTCAGCCGCGTAATGCAACACGGCCAGTTCAAGGCTGATCCAGGCTTGGGGCAATCCCTGGGCGGAGAGTTTCAGGACCTTCAAAACGAACCTCCATCAACATGGAAACACGAGGGCAAACGGTCAATGGGTCAATATACAGTGAAATGGTGAAACTGGTGTGAAAACTGCTCCAATCGACATTTCCCGCCTTTCATGTTTTGACAGCCGGGCCGTGGCGCCATAAAAACGATAATCCGTTGCATGAAAATTTTCCGCGGTCACCACCATCCTCAGCTGGCGCCCGAGTGCGCCCTGACCATTGGCAATTTCGACGGCGTCCACAGGGGCCACCAGGCCATGCTGGCCCTGCTCAGAAACGAGGCGCGGCACCGGGGCGTTCCCAGTTGCGCCGTGACCTTCGAGCCACACCCGCGCGACTATTTTGCGGCACTTGCCCGCAAGCCTGAGCTGGCGCCTGCACGTATTGCCACGCTGCGCGACAAGCTCGTCGAACTCGACCGCTGCGGCATTGACCAGTGCGTGATCCTGCCCTTCAACGCCCGGCTGGCGTCGCAGCCGCCTGAAGTATTCATCGAGGAAGTGCTGCTCAAGGGATTGGGCGCGCGCTATGTCCTGGTGGGCGACGACTTCCGCTTTGGCCTGAAGCGCGCAGGCGACTATGCCATGCTCGACGCCGCCGGCGACCGGCTCGATTTCGATGTGGCGCGCATGAACAGCTACGAAGTGAGCAAGACGCGGGTGTCCAGTTCGGCCGTTCGCCATGCACTGGCGCAGGGCGACATGGCCCGGGCTTGCAGCCTGCTGGGGCGGCCCTACAGCATTTCTGGCCATGTTGTACACGGACGCAAGCTGGGGCGCGACCTGGGCTTTCGCACGCTCAACCTGCGCTTTTCGCACTGGAAACCGGCAGCCAGCGGCATTTTTGCAGTGCTGGTGTACGGCCTGGACAACAAGCCGCTGCGGGGCGTGGCCAATCTGGGCATCCGGCCTTCGCTCGATCCGGATGATGTCAACGGCGGCCGTGTGCTGCTGGAAACGCATTGCCTCGACTGGCCCACCCGCCTTGGTGCGGAGGGAGCGTACGGTAAAATCATCCGTGTGGAACTGCTACATAAACTGCACGACGAATTGAAATATGACGGTCTCGACAGCCTGAAAACCGGCATTGCCCGGGACTGCCAAGATGCGCGTGCGTTTTTCGCCTCGATGCACCTTGAAACCACCCGCCAGACCACGCGCGACCGAATTTAGACGATCTCGTCGCGTCTGCCTTCGCCCATTGACTTTTTTCCGGTGAATGGCGCTCCAACTGCCCTGCCCCGCGGCTACGTCCCTTCAGGCCGCCCCTCCCTAATAGCGCCATCAAAGTACCTCATGTCCGATACAAAAACCGATTACCGCAGCACCCTGAACCTGCCTGACACGCCTTTTCCGATGCGTGGCGACCTGCCCAGGCGCGAGGCAGGCTGGACCCAGGAATGGGAAGAGCAAGGCATCTACAAGAAGCTGCGCGCTGCGCGCTGCGGGGCGGAAAAGTTTGTGCTGCACGACGGCCCGCCGTATGCCAACGGCCAGATCCACATCGGCCATGCGGTCAACAAGATCCTGAAAGACATGATCGTCAAGGCACGCCAGCTCAAGGGGCTGGACGCGGTCTATGTGCCGGGCTGGGACTGCCACGGGCTGCCGATCGAGAACGCGATTGAAAAACTGCATGGCCGCAGCCTGCCGCGCGACGAGGTGCAGGCCAAGAGCCGCGCCTTCGCCACCGAGCAGATCGCCGGACAGATGGCCGACTTCAAACGCCTGGGCGTTCTGGGCGAATGGGACAACCCCTACCGCACGATGGATTTCGGCAACGAGGCGAATGAAATCCGCGCGCTCAAACGCATCATCGAACGCGGTTTTGTCTACCGGGGCTTGAAGCCCGTTTACTGGTGTTTTGACTGCGGCTCGTCGCTGGCCGAGTTCGAGATCGAATATGCTGACAAAAAATCGCAGACGCTCGATGTCGGCTTCAAATGCGCCGAGCCTGAAAAACTGGCCGCCGCCTTTGGACTTGAAAGCCTGGCCAAAGACGCTTTCGCCGTCATCTGGACCACCACCGCCTGGACCATTCCGGCCAATCAGGCGCTGAACCTCAACCCGGAACTGGACTACGCGCTGGTCGATACCGGACGCGGTCTATTGCTGCTGGCGTCTGTACTGGTCGAAAAATGCCTGGCGCGTTACCAACTCACCGGCACTGTGCTGGCCACCACGCAGGGCAAGAACCTGGCGCTGCTGAACTTCATGCACCCGTTTCATGACGTGGGCGATGAGGGCGGCAACTACAGCTACCGCCGTCTGAGCCCGATCTTTGTGGCCGACTACGCCACCGCCGACGACGGCACCGGCATCGTGCATTCGTCGCCGGCTTATGGCGTGGAAGACTTTAACTCCTGCGTCGCCAACGGCATTGCAACCGACGACATCCTGAACCCGGTGCAGGGCAATGGCCGTTATGTCAATGAACTGCCATTCTTTGGCGGCCTGAACATCTGGAAAGCCGCGCCGCTGGTGATCGAAAAGCTGCGCGAGCATGGCCGGCTGTTCGCCACACACTACATCGTTCACAGCTACCCGCACTGCTGGCGCCACAAGACGCCGGTCATCTACCGCGCTGCGGCCCAGTGGTTCATCCGCATGGACGCAGAAACCGCCGGCACGCAAGGCGTTTTCGCCAGCAACAAGGCTGAAAAGACGCTGCGCCAGCTGGCCCTGGACGCCATCGACGCAACCCGCTTCTACCCGGAAAACGGCAAGCTGCGCCTGCAAAGCATGATTGCCGGGCGGCCCGACTGGTGCATCAGCCGCCAGCGCAACTGGGGCGTGCCGCTGCCGTTTTTCCTGCACACTGCCACCGGCGAGTTGCACCCGCGCACCATGGAAATCATGGACCAGGCGGCTGACATGGTCGATGCTGGCGGCGTCGAAGCCTGGAGCAAGGTCAGCACCGACGACATCCTGGGCGAAGCCGACGCCGCGCAGTACACCAAAGTCAACGACATTCTGGACGTGTGGTTCGATTCGGGCACGACGCACGACCATGTGCTGCGCCACAGCCATGCCGTGCAGTCGGCCTGGCCGGCGGATTTGTACCTCGAAGGCCATGACCAGCACCGGGGCTGGTTCCACTCGTCGCTGCTGACCGCCTGCGCCATGTACGACAGCGCGCCCTACAAGGGACTGCTGACGCACGGTTTCACGGTGGACGGCAAGGGCCGCAAGATGAGCAAGAGCGAAGGCAATGTCGTCGCGCCGCAAGCCGTCAGCGGCAAGCTGGGCGCCGAGATCATCCGCCTGTGGTGCGCCTCGACCGATTATTCGGGCGACCTGGCCATCGACGACAAGATCCTGGCCCGCGTCGTCGATGCCTACCGCCGCATCCGCAACACGCTGCGCTTTCTGATGGCCAACGTCAGCGACTTCGACCTGGCACTGGACGCCGTGCCTTTTGACGAACTCCTTGAAATCGACCGCTACGCGCTGAGCCGGGCAGCGCAACTGCAGGCCGACATCCTGGCGCACTACGAGGTCTATGAATTCCACCCGGTGGTCTCGAAACTGCAAATTTATTGCAGCGAAGACCTGGGCTCGTTCTACCTCGACATCCTGAAGGACCGGCTCTACACGACCGGCCCCAAGTCGCTTTCCCGGCGCAGTGCGCAAACCGCGCTGCATGCCATCACCCACGCCATGCTGCGCTGGATGGCGCCTTTCCTCAGCTTCACCGCTGAGGAAGCATGGAAGATTTTTGGCGCGTCGGAATCGATCTTCATCGAGACCTATGCCGAATTTCCCGCAGCCGATACAGCGCTGCTGGCCAAATGGACCCGCATCCGCGAGCTGCGTGATGCGGTCAACAAGGACATCGAGACCCTGCGCGCTGAGGGCAAGGTCGGCTCATCATTGCAGGCCAACGTGGCGCTGCAGGTCAACGCCGACGACCATGCGCTGCTGTCCAGCCTGGGCGCTGACCTGAAGTTCGTCTTCATCACCTCCGCTATTGAATTAATAGCTGGCGATGGACTACGGGCAAGCGTAAGCGCCAGTATGGATGCCAAATGCGAACGCTGCTGGCATTACCGCGACGATGTCGGCATCGACCCGGCCCATCCGACGATTTGCGGCCGGTGCACGACCAATCTGTTTGGCCTGGGCGAAGACAGGAAGTTCGCATAATGGCCACCCGCACCGCACCCAAGCCCGGCACCGGCAGCCGGACGAGCTTCAAGAAAACATCCACCACGACCGCCATGCTGCCTTGGCTGGGGCTGGCGCTGATCCTGCTGATCGCCGACCAGTTTACGAAAGTCCTGATCCTGGGCTACTACCGGCTGGGCGATGCGACTTATGTCACCAGCTTCTTCAACGTCGTCCGTGTGCACAATACCGGCGCGGCTTTTTCCTTTCTGGCATCCGAATCGGGCTGGCAGCGCTGGTTTTTCACCGGTATCGGCGTGGCGGCGGCCATTTTCATTATCTGGATGCTCAAGTCGCATGCAGGGCAAAAGCTGTTTTCGTTTTCCATGGCGTGCATCCTGGGCGGCGCCATCGGCAATGTAGTGGACCGCACGCTGCACGGCTATGTGGTGGATTTTCTGGATTTCCACTATGGCAACTGGCATTTTCCGGCATTCAACATTGCCGACAGCGCCATCACCATCGGCGCCATCTGCCTGATCCTTGATGAGCTGGTGCGGGTGCGCCGGGCCAAATAAGGATTCCTTGCTCAGTGCGTCATCTTGCCGTGCATGGCGGCCTCGTCGATCAGTTCGACCTTGCTGCCGCTGATGCCCAGTACGATGACTGAGTCGTCGGCGCGGTTGGCCGCCAGCGCCAGGTTGCCGGCCTTGTTGATCGACATTCTGCAGGCTGACGGCCGACCAGCACGGTGTCGATCAGCCGGGGCGGCAACGCTGCAAGGTCAATCACCCACAGGCGGTGGTCGGGCACGTGCTTGAAGGCGCCGTTTCCTCGACTGCATTGAGCGAGTTCGCGACGATGGCCAGGGTTTCGACAGGCGTGATCGCCAGGTTCTCGGGCGGCCCGGCGATGGCATTTGGCATTTGGCATTTGGCATTTGGCAGGAACAGCTTGAGGGCAATTCAGGGCGCCATAGGGCTAGGGTAGGTAACGATGTCGATGAAAGGCAGCGTGTCGCGGCCCGCTTGGCAACCCCTTGCCGTTCTGATACCAGACCTGATTTTCGTCGCTGACGAACACCATCGATTTACGCTTGCCGGTCGGTGCGATGCTGGCACAAACGGCAACGAAAAACTCGTCAACGCGCCACAATGATTGGAATTTGACGGTTGATGGGATGGCCCGTTCTTTCTGCAAGGTGGACGCGCAGATGACGCAAGATCATCGCACCCAATAAGCCGCCACGCAGCCACTGGCAGAGCCTTTCACCACCTGTAAGCTGTTGTAGGCGAGTCACTGAGTAAGGCACGAGGCGCTGCAATCCGAGCGTGACGTGCAGGCGACGACGCAGCGGCTGGCACAAGCCGTATTGGAACCAGCCAGCAGCGCATTCATCAATCCTCACAAGTCAATTTTGGCAACGCGATTTTTTGTATCCAAAGCAAAAAAGGCTTCGAAACTAAAGTTTCAAAGCCTTTTTTGCTTTGCTCAGCGCGGGACTGAGACAGCTATTGTTCAACGGCATCGCTGCCGTTGACAGGGATGTAGGGCTTAGTAGCCGCCGCGACCGCCGCCGCCGCCGCCGTAGCCGCCACCGCCGGAACGATCACCGCCGCCACCACCGTAGCCGCCACCGCCGGAACGATCACCACCGCCACCGTAGCCACCACCACCGCCGCCGAAGCCGCCGGTACGGGGAGGACGTGCCTCCATCGGACGGGCTTCATTCACGGTGATGCTGCGGCCGCCAAGCGACTGGCCGTTCATGCCGGCGATTGCAGCTTGCGCTTCGGCATCGCTGCCCATTTCGACAAAACCGAAGCCTTTAGAGCGACCGGTGTCGCGTTCCATCATGACTTTGGCGCTGGTGATGGAACCAAATTCGCCGAAAGATTGTTGCAGGTCTTCGTCACGAACCGTGTATGGCAGGTTGCCGACGTAAAGTTTGTTGCCCATGGGGACTCCTTAAAAACACATAAAAACAAAAGCGATGGGGTCCCGAAAGCACAACACACCTGAAAAGTACCGCCGTAGCGCGCGAAACGAACCGATCACCTATCCTGTGCAAGTAGATTTCCTACCCGCAGCCCCACATTATGCTTCATGAAACCCAAAGCCGTACGAACAATACGCTCTTTGCTGACGTTGCGATGCCCTGAGGGTTGGCTCCGGTGCGGACAAAGGCCTGCAGCAAGCCAATGACGTCGGCCAGCAGTTAACCTCTTATCCCGCTGCTTTGCCGTGGTTCATCCGTTCTGTCCCTTAACAGCACGCGCTTTTTGCCGCCATGGACGCAGGCTTTGTCCGCAGGCGCGGTTGCAGTCTATGCGCCTGCCAGAGACCAGCAGCAGCGGAGTTCCTGATGCAGCCCGTCGCGTCCACGCCGAACCATCTGTGGGCCGGCCACAAGATAATTTAACGGCCGCATGCGCCTGACAACATTTCAGGAGGAAACTAGGATGCCGCCTTCTACCTTAAGTCTATGAAGCATCTTTTGAATTTATTGGCCGCCATCGCCCTGCTGGTATGGGGTACGCACCTGGTACGCACCGGCATCCTGCGTGTGTTCGGCGCCAGCCTGCGCCACATCTTGGCACGCAGCATCAGCAACCGGTTCACGGCCGCCCTGTCCGGCGTCGGCGTGACCGCGCTGGTGCAGTCAAGCACCGCCACTTCGCTGATCGTCTCTTCCTTCGTGGGCCAGGGCCTGGTCGCGCTGCCGCTGGCGCTGGCCGTCATGCTGGGCGCGGACATCGGCACGAGCGTGATGGCGGTGGTGTTCTCGTTCGATCTGTCCTGGCTGTCGCCGCTGTGCATCTTCACAGGCGTGGTGCTGTTCATCTCGCGACCCGAGACCAATGCCGGCCGCTTTGGCCGGGTGCTGATTGGCCTGGGTTTGATGCTGATGGCGCTGAAACTGGTCAGTGCGTCCACGCAGATCCTGACCCAGGCACCCGCCGTCAGGGCGTTGCTGGAGTCGCTGGGCAGCGACATGCTGCTTGAAATCACCGTGGGCGCTTTCCTGGCGGTGGTGTCGTATTCAAGCCTGGCCGTGGTGCTGCTGACGGCCACGCTGGTCAGCACCAGCGTGATTCCAAGCGATGTTGCCCTGGGCCTGGTGCTGGGCGCCAACCTGGGCAGCGGGTTGCTGGCGGTGATCACCACGGCGCGCTCGGCCATTGAAGTGCGGCAGGTGCCACTGGGCAACCTGATGTTCAAGGCGCTGGGGATTGTCGTGGCCGCGCCCTTCGTCGGTCTGTGGCTGCGCCATGTCAGCCCGTTCCTGGGCGAGCCGGCGACGGTGGTGGTGATGTTTCACCTGACCTTCAATGTGCTGGTCGGCCTGGTGTTCATCGGCTGGACGCAGGTGATTGCGCGCTGGGTTCAAAAGTTGCTCCCAACGCCCGAAAAAGGCAACGCCAGCGGCCGGCAGCACCACCTGGATCCGTCGGCCCTGGCCACGCCTTCGCTGGCCATTTCGTGCGCGGCGCGCGAGGCACTGCACCAGGCCGACGTGGTCGAAACCATGCTGCGCGGCATGCTCGAGGTGATCCGCAAGGACGACCTGCGGCTGGCTGAAACCCTGCGCAAGATGGACGACACAGTCGATGAGCTGTATTCGTCGATCAAGTACTACCTGACGAAAATCTCGCTCGAAGCGCTGGACGAGCAGGAAAGCCGCCGCTGGACCGACATCATCAGCTTCACCATCAACATGGAGCAGATCGGAGACATCATCGAGCGGGTGCTGATCGACATCGAGGACAAGAAGATCAAGCACGGCCGCCAGTTCTCGGAAGCCGGCATGGCCGAGATCACCGAACTGCATCAGCGCCTGGAGGGCAACCTGCGGCTGGGCATGAGTGTCTTTTTGAACGGCAATGTGCGCGATGCGCAGAAGCTGCTCGAGGAAAAAGCGCGCTTTCGGGACCTGGAGCGGGCCTACGCCACCAGCCATCTGGGCAGGCTGTCGGCCAACACCCTGCAAAGCCAGGAGACCAGCTCGTTGCACATCGACCTGATCAGCGACCTGAAACGCATCAACTCGCACATCTGCTCGATTGCCTACCCGATCCTGGATTCGGCCGGCGCGCTGGCGCCCAACCGGCTGAGGCCAGCTGCCGTGCTGGACAAAGCTTGAGGATGATTCGTTTTTAATAGCAGACTTTGCATACTGGTATTACGCAAAAAGGCTTTTTCTTCAACATTTTTGGTGGTGCAAGACTTGGTCGGGCCTTGATTCAGTTTCCAGACCGGCCACGAGCCTGATGCGAGCCGGTGTGCCGCCGCCCCCTCAGGCTTTTTTCAGCAATCCATCCAGCCGATGGTCCCAGCTGCTGTTTGGCAAAACGCTGGCCAGCTGGGAATCGCCGAGGGCAAAGGTGCTGCGCAGCACCTGCGCCAGCACGGCGCGGTAGTCATGGTGTGCCGGCAGATCGCGCCCTTCATTGAGATTGCCATGGGCCAGCCCGGTCCACTCGCCATGCCAGCGCCCGCCCGCCACGCTGTTGCCAATCAGCCACAGGGCGTTGCCAAAACCGTGGTCCGTCCCGCGCGTTCCGTTCTCAGAGCTGGTGCGGCCAAACTCGCTCATCACCACGATGACATCGCCGGGTTCAGAAAACACCTGCCGCAGCTGCGCGATGCCGCGCCCCAGATTGCCCAGGTTGTTGGCCAATTGCCCGGTGGCTGCGCCCTGGTTGGCATGGGTATCCCAGCCGCCGGCTGACAAAAAACCGAGGCGCAGTTTGCGGTCGTTGCGCATCAAGGTGCCCAGATGCTGCGCATCAAGCTGCAGCCCGACCGGATCAGCGGCGCCGTTGCTGGCGGCGAGCATCTGCGCTGACTGCATTTGGGGATTGGCGGGTGTCCCGTCGCGGTCCAGGCTGCTGCGGGCTGGCAGGCGCTGAGCCTCCCGCATCGACATGTCACGGCGTGCGTCCTCCAGCATTTTTTCGGAGGTCAGTTCTTGTGCGCTTTGCATGCGGCTGCCAGCGCCTTGCCGGAACGCCACGCTGAGGCTGTCATTGCCGCCATACAGGTCCAGCAGGGCCTGACGCGTCTTGTCGTTGGCCAGCACGCCGGTTTTCTCGGCGGTCTGCCCACGCGCAATCAGTCTGACGGCAGCCGGTCCGCCCAGAATGACCGGATTGGCTTCCCCGACACCGATCGCCACGGCGCTGCCATCGCCAGAAGTGCCGCCTGCCTTGCCGGACCGGGCATTCAATTCGGCCACGGTGTTGAGCCAGCCCGGCGAACTGCTGGTTTTGCCAGTCCGGGCAATTTCCATCTGGTACTGGGCATCAAAATGCGACCGGTTGGGTGCGGGAAGGCCGGCCGCTGGCACGAAGCCAAGCACACCTTGCTGCCACAAGGGCAGCAAGGGACTCAGCGCGGGATGCAGGGCAAATGTGCTGTCAAGCCGAAGGGCGGATTGCGCCGTGCCGTCGGGCGCTGCAATCGCGATGTTGGGCCGAATGGCGTAGTAGTCAGGGTCGGCGTAAGGCACAAAAGCCGACAGGCCATCGCAGGCGCCGCGCAGGAACACCACCACCAGACGGCCGCCGCCCGGCAGCGTCTTGCCGTCCCCTGGCGCGGGCTGTGCCCATACGCGGCGTGAAACGCCGGAAACCGCCAGCGCGGACAAGGCCCCGAGGCCGAGCAGACTGCGGCGGCGCAGCAAGGCTTGAGCAGAAAAAACTGGGCTATTCATGGTGTGGGCGTTCCTGGTTTATTTGCGCATGAAATCGGGGCTTGACAATATCAGGCCGGTTCGCATCCGGGCCGGCTCACGGGCGATGCGTTCCTGCGTGGCCGGGCTCAAAAAGGCATTCAGGTACAAGACATCCGGAATGCGCGCCGCCAGGCCCATGGCAAAGTCGGCGCGACGCGTCAGCGCCTCAGGAGCCAGCCAGGTGGCGGCGTCGGTTTTATAACCGTCGGGGGTCGGCCAGCCGTGCATGGGCTGGCCGGCCTGGGCCAGAAAGCCCAGCGTCTGGGCGATGTCGCGCCGGTCTTTCACGCCGCCGCCTGCGGTCAGTGCCGAGCAGGCAAAGTCCATCGGGGTTTTGAAAAGCGGGTTGTCTGCGGTCCAGAATTCGGGCGACGACACCAGCGCGCGCATCACCTCGCGCATGTCGCCCTGGCTGGCCAGAAAGGTTTGGCGCAATCGCTCGACCAAGGCGGCGGGCGGCTTGTCTGCCACAAAGAATGTCGCCAGCCGTTCCGACACCCGCTGCGCCGTTGCCGGCTGGCGCGCCAGGAAGCGGATGGCGTCCTCGCCCTCCTGCTGGCCCTGGTTGGTGTAACGCCGGTCCAAAAAAATCTTGTCGCCCTTGTCGTGCAACCGGTCTGCAAACCGGAAACCTTCGCCGTCCCGCAGGTTGACCGTCCAGCCGGTCAGGATGCGGGCCAGTTCATGCACATCGTTTTGCGTGTAGCCGCCGCCCACGCCCAGCGTGTGCAATTCCATCAGTTCGCGCGCATAGTTTTCGTTCAGGCCCCGATTGCTGCTTTGCGCCTGGTCCAGGTAGTACAGCATGGCCGGATGCCTGGCGCTGGCCAGCAGCAAGTCCTCGAAACGGCCCAGCGCATGGGCGCGAATCACATTGACCGCGTAATGCCCGACAAACGGCCGCACATTGCCTTTGCCCGCAAACACATTCAGGTGGTTGAACCAGAACTCGGTCATGCGCGCCAGCAAGGGGTTTTCCAGCGCCGGGTCGCTGCAGGCCATGACACGCCAGGCGGCGGCTGACTGCGCCATTTCGCGGCTGAACCCCTGCTCGCCCGCTACAGCTGCAGTTGCAGCAGCGGGCAGCCGGACCATGCCCTCAGCGGCGACCGGCGTACGCAGCACCTTGCGGGCTTCCCGCTCGGCCTGGAAGTCGCGCGCAATGTCGCCCAGCGGGGAATTGATCCGGGCCAGTTCGGGAGGAATGGCAGGCGCTTGCTGACTCGCCGCGTAGGCCAGATCAATTTGGTTTAAAGCCCATGTCCGGGGCGTCAGCGCTGCCGTCTGGTCAGGGGTGGGGGCATAACCGAGGCGCGAGGTGGCGCGCCACACCGCAGGCGGGCCGCTGTGGCTCATGCCGACGGGAACGGTGCTGGTTTGTGCGCTTGCCAGCAGGCTGGTCAGTGCAGCGACAGTGGCTGCGACCAGGCGGCTTGCGATGAAGGTTTTGTGCATCTGTATCTCCTGCCTGAGCTTGTAACGCATGGGCAGCAGTGTGCGTTGCCTTCAATCTGCGGCTTTACACAGATTTACCGCAGGCGCTGACAGGACGCCAGCGCACGCCTTCAAAAGCTACAGCGTCAGGATGGTGCAGCCGGTGGTCTTGCGCGCTTCCAGCGCCCGGTGCGCTTCGGCCACATCGGCCAGGGCAAAGCGCTGGTCGATGCGAATCTTCACCTTGCCGCTGGTGACCATCCCGAACAGGTCATCGGCCATTTCCTGCGTGCTTTCGCGCGTGGTGATGTGGCTGAACAGCGTCTGGCGCGTCACATACAGCGAGCCCTTGGGGCCGAGGATGCCGGGAGAAAACGACGCAACCGGGCCGGAGGCATTGCCAAAGCTGGCCATCAGGCCAAAGGGCTGCAGGCAGTCGAGCGAACGGTCAAACGTGTCCTTGCCGACCGAGTCATAGACAACCTTCACGCCCTGGCCAGCGGTGATTTCCTTGACGCGGGCAACGAAGTCTTCCTTGGCGTAGTTGATGGCAAACGCCGCGCCGTGTTCCCTGGCCAGCGCGCATTTATCGTCTGATCCGGCGGTTCCTATCAGTTGCAGTCCCATGGCCTTGGCCCACTGGCAGGCAATCAGGCCAACACCGCCAGCAGCAGCATGAAACAGCACGAAATCGCCCTCTTTCAGCCCGCCCTGCGGCTGGGTGCGGCGCAGCAGGTATTGCGCGGTCAGGCCCTTGAGCATCATGGCGGCGCCGGTCTCGAACGAAATCGCATCCGGCAGCTTGCAGACGCATTTGGCCGGCATGACGCGCACTTCGCAGTAACTGCCCGGCGGCTGGCTGGCATAGGCGGCACGGTCGCCTGCCTTAAGGTGTGTGACGCCCTGGCCGACGGCTTCGACGATGCCCGATGCCTCCATGCCGAGCTGCAGGGGCATGGGCAACTGATAAAGACCACTGCGCTGGTACACATCGATGAAGTTCAGCCCGATGGCCTTGTGACGGATGCGGATCTCGCCGGGGCCGGGCTCGCCCACCGGCACCTGCACCAGTTTGAGTTCTTCGGGGCCACCGTGCTGGTCGATGCGGACGGCTTGGGAGGTCATGACGGTCATCAGGTGTTCCTTGGTGGGGTCGTTGGGTCAGCGAAAGGCGCTGGGCCGCCATGGTGACACGAATCGCGGCCTGCCGCTGGCGGCCACAGGGCGCCGAAGCGACTGCGCGGAAACTGGCCGGCAGCTTGGTAAAGTCTCGCCCATGAATTAACGCTTGAGTCCCGCCACCGCCCTGCTGCTGACGCTGCCGCCCCTGCTGTGGGCTGGCAATGCGGTGGTGGGCCGCGTGGTCCATGCGCTGATTCCGCCGATGACGCTGAACTTCCTGCGCTGGGGGTGGGCGCTGTCTGCCTCGGCAGGCCGGTGTCGCGCCAGCAGATCGCCGGGGCGCTGCTGTCGATGGCCGGCGTGCTGGTGGTGCTGTCGCGGGGCCAGTGGTCGTTGCTGCTGCAAGTGCGGCTGGTGCCGGGCGACATGTATGTGCTGCTGGCCACGCTGGCCTGGGCGTTTTACAGCTGGTTGCTGTCGCAACCCAGGGAGCCTGCTGAACTTCGCACCGACTGGGCAGCCTTTTTGATCGCACAGGTCTTTTTCGGGCTGGGCTGGTCCGGCTTGCTCGCAGCGGGTGAATGGGCGCTGGTGGATGCGCACATTCGCTGGGGCTGGCCGCTGGTCGCGGCGCTGCTGTACATCGCCATCGGGCCGGCGGTCGTGGCCTGTCGTTGCTGGGGGCTGGGCATGCAGCGGGTCGGTCCGGCCATGGCCGGGTTTTTCACCAACCTGACGCCGCTGTTTGCCGCCCTGCTGTCAGCGGCCTTTCTGGGCGAGCTGCCGCAGCTCTACCACGGCCTGGCATTTTTGCTGATCGTCGGCGGCATCGCGGGGTCGGCGCGGCGTTAGGCAGGCACCCTCAATTTCCGCGGTTGCCACCCAGGGACGGAAACTCCGGCCTGGGGCTGGCAGATGCGGGTTGACGCAATGCGGCAAGCCGCCGCGTCATGCTTTCAATCTCGATGGTCTGACCGGCCATGATCTCTTCCGCCAGCTGGCGGGTTGCCGGATCGCGGCCATGCCTGAGCAGCAGCCGCGCCATGTCCACGGCGCCCGCATGGTGCGGAATCATCATCGCCAGAAAATCCGCGTCCGCATTGCCGCTGTAGTCCAGCGCATGCATGTCCTGCATCATGCGCGCCATGCCCGCGTCCATGTCTGCCTGAAACCGGGATGCCGAGTCTGCCTGCATGGCTGCCTGGCCATGTCCAGAGGCCTGCTGCGCCGCAGCGCTGCACGCCAGCAAGGCCATGGCGACGGCCAGCGTCAGTCGTGTACGAATCCTGGCGGCGCCGTTCATGCCGTCTGGCCTTTAACCCCGGGCCGCACGTACACCAGGTTGATGCTCTTCTTGTTGCGCAGGCCGCCCGACGGCAGGGCCAGGTTGCCGAGCGGAATTTGCGCGATGAAGTTCGGCTTGAACGGGTCGCTGACATCGAAGGCGCTGCATACCGTCTGGCCGGCGTTGGGCGTGCCGGGCAGTTCGTCCTGCTCGTGGGCAACGTAGAGCAAGGTGTTTTCAGGATTGGTCCACAGGCCGTGTGATTCGCGGCCATGGCTGAAAAAGCTGATGGCCATCTTGCGCTCGCCGGTTTTTGCGCTGCGGTCGATGATCGCGATCTGGCTCGATGCCACGCCGCCGGGACCGCTGTCGTCCACTCGCGCCAGGCTGGCATACACCACACTGCCTTGGGCATTGGCCACAAACTCCACATGGTTGGGCCGTCCCATGGCCCCCAGCGACACGTTGTCGAGCAACTCGAAGCCCTCGCGCGTCGACCGGCACGACAGCGCATCCGCCAGTTTGTGGGAGAACCAGAGTTCGTTGCCGTCTGGCGTGGTTTTCATGAAGGGCGTGAAGCCCAGCTTGTCCTGCGCGCTGATATCGAGCGTGCGCAGGTGCTTCGGCTGCGAGTGGCCGTTGGCGTCCAGGTTGACGCTAAACACATCGACCTTCGCCACCTTCTGGCTGGCCACAAAGGCCAGCGTGCCTTGGCGGTTGAACCAGACCTGCGCCGGGCCGTTCAGCGTGGGCAAGAACTGGCGCACCGACGAAACTTCGGAGCCCCGCAACTGCCGCAGGGCGCGCTCGACATCCAGGATGGCAATGCGGCCCTCGCCGCGCAAGGCCACCCACAGTTCCTTGCCATTGCGGCTGAACGTCGGCTCATGCGGCTCGCGTCCCAGCAGGATGCCGCTGGACAGGCGCTCCGCAGTGGTGGTGGGTCCGGCAACCGGATTGGGCGTGTTGCCGATGACGCGCTTTTCCACCGCGTCGATCAAATAAATATTGCTGGAACCGCGCCCGCTGGTGGCCAGCAAACGGCCATCGGGCGAGGGCACGGCGCCGTGGGCGTCAATGCAGCCGTGGTACAGCGGCTTGTGGATCATCGCCGCATGGGTCGGTGCGACGCCAGCGGTGATGTAGCGAAACGGCGGGCGCGGATCTTCGTCAAAGCTGGTCAGGTTGATGGTGGTTTCAACCGTGTTGGTGCGGGGGTCGATGACCACCAGCGTACTCGAGTCTTCATTGGTGATGAAGACTCGGTCGCGTGAATCGATTGCACCTGTGGTGTTCTGGGCAAAGCTGGCGGGCAGTGCTGTGGCAGCGGCTGCCGCAGCGGTGTATTTAAGAATATCCCGGCGATTGGCGTTCATGAATGCGTCCTTGACAAATTTGGTTTCAGTTAAAAAAGAGAGGCTTGAAAGCTGGAGGGCTTGCCAGGAAAAAGGAACAAGCGCGGCGGCCAGTCCAAGCAGCCTCTGCGTTTGGCAAGTTCACCCCCGGCCGAGCTGCCGATAGACCTCTTTGGACACGCGCATCAATTCTTCGCGGTCCGATCCGCCCGAAATGGCGTAACCAAAGTCCTTGTCGACCCAGTAAAAGACGTTGACCGGACCGTCCTTTCCAAACCGGAAAGCCGTTTCTGACGGGCCTGCCGTTCTGGGCACTTCACGGGTGACGTAGAGCGTGAGGCGCTGACCCGTGCCGTCGTGGTACATGAACTGCGCCACGGGCCCGGAATCTCCCGGCAGCAAGCGCCCGCCGATCAGTTCATAACCCACGGCATTCAGGCTGGGCGGCTTCACCTCAGTGCCCAGACGCTTGGACAACCAGGTCACCAGCTGCTGCTCCTGGTCGGCGCCCACCTCTACCGGACGCCGGATGTCGGGGCTGTAAACCACATGGGCCACAGCCGCCCGGCGGGCAAAACCGCTCAGGTGTCCATCTTTGTAGGCTGAAAGAGAAGGATTCGCGCGGGAGGCGAGCTGGACCGCACGGTCATCCATCGATCCACGCGTGAACCAGGCCGAACTCGCGCTGACCACGGCAATGGCCACACCCGCGGCCAGACCGCGCCAGGGCCATGCAATGGCCTCGGGCTGCAGCGGCAGTCGCAGGGGCAGCGGCTCCTCAAGCACCGGATTGAGCAGCTGGCGCAGCGACTCGTTCTGGCCTTGCCAGTCCTGTACCCGGCGCAGTTCATCGGGACGGGTTCGCAAAAATTGCGCGACCTCGGCCCGTCGTGCCGACGGCAATTGATGGTCGGCATAGGCATGCAAATCCGCTTCGGTGATCGGCGTTGTGCCGGGGGGCGTTGGCTTCATTTTTTCCATGTCATTTCACACGCTGAAGTGTGCGGCTCACTTCGCGGCCTTCGAGTTCAGCCCGCAGGCGCTCACGCCCGCGCGACAGCCGCGACATCACCGTGCCCAACGGCACGCCGAGCACACCGGCCACTTCCTGGTAGCTCATTTCCTCCACACCGACAAGCAGCAGAATCGCCCGTTGTTCAGGCGGAAGGCGTTGCAGCGCCCGGTCAAGATCGCGCACCTCCAGCCGGTCGGCTTGCGTCGCGCGATCAGGCGATTCAGGAAACGCATCGCCTGCGGATTGCTCGGGCGCGCTGCGCTGGCTGCGCAGCCGGTCAATGAACAGGTTGTGCATGATGCCGAACATCCAGGCCCTGACCTCACCGCGCCGCTGCCACAACCCGAATCGTCCCCAGGCGCGCTCCAGCGTGTCCTGCACCAGGTCGTCGGCGCGCTCGCGGTCAGCGCTCAGCCCGCGCGCATAGCGGCGCAGGCTCGGGATGCAGGCAACGATATCGGCTTCGTCCTGAGCGCGCATGGAATGGGCGTGGCTTGAGTCGACAACAATTCAATTCATATCGGGCTCAAGGCTTGATGACATGCCAGACGTTCTTGAAGTTGTCGCCGCTGCGGTCGCCCGCCTTGGTGTCCGAAGCGTAGAGGTAGATCGGCTTGCCTTTGTAAGCCCACTGCCTGGCGCTGTCGTCGCGGGTGATGATCGTCAGATCACCCTCTGGTTTGGCATCGGCGCCGGCTACCACTGGTGGCCACAGGCCGGCACAAGGCCCGTTGCAAACGCTCTTGCCACTGCCGGCCGTGTCGTTGTCGAAGGTATAAACCGTCTTGCCTGCGGCCGTGACCATCACGCCGTCCGTGGCCTTGATGGGAGCTTCGGCATGGGACAGCGGCGCAAACAGTGCAGCAGCACAGGAAATCATCAAGGCTGGAAATAACTGGATTTTCATGGGAGTGAGTCCTTAGGTTGAAGTCTGTAGCAGACAACCGGATAGACGGAACTGCCCCACGCTTTATTCCGGTGAATTTGGAATCTCTGCAAAATTTTTTTGCAGAACTCCAATCTGGTTTAAAAAGTACCGCTGAATGCCCCGCCGTCGGCCAGCACGTTCTGGCCGGTCATGTAGGCGGCCTGCTGGCTGCACAGGAACGCGCAGATGGCGCCAAACTCTTCAGGCGTGCCGTAACGGCCGGCAGGGATTTGCGCCTGTTGCGTGCGTCGAATCTCTTCAACACTCTTGCCCGACTTCTCGGACGCGGCGCGCACGGTGGTGGCAATGCGGTCGGTGTCGAACTTGCCCGGGAGCAGGTTGTTGATCGTGACGCCCTGCGCGGCGAGTTGGGTACGCGCCACGCCGGCGACAAAACCTGTCAGCCCGCTGCGCGCACCGTTGGACAAGCCCAGGATGTCAATCGGTGACTTGACCGAACTGGACGTGATGTTGACGATGCGGCCAAAGCCGCGTGCGGCCATGCCATCGACCGTCGCCTTGATCAGTTCGATGGGCGTCAGCATGTTGGCATCGACGGCCCTGATCCAGGCATCCCTGTCCCAGTCGCGGAAGTCTCCCGTCGGCGGGCCGCCAGCGTTGGTGACGACGATGTCGAACTCCTTGCGCAGCGCAAAGACAGCAGCACGGCCTTCGACCGTGGTGATGTCTGCAGCCACAAATTGGACTGTTGCGCATGCTGGACGGGCGCTGTCAGCTATTAATTTATTAGCAGAGGCTTCCAGCACTTCGGCGCCGCGCGCCACGATGAGCACATGCACGCCTTCGCGCACCAGCGCCTGCGCGCAGCCAAAACCCAGCCCCTTGCTGGCGCCGCAGACCAGCGCATGTTTACCGGCGATTCCTAAATCCATGTTGATTCCTTAAAGGGCGTGAGAGCCAAAAAACATCCATGATACGAAGTCTGGCCCGCCGGCTTTCGCCATGAAATGCTAGCGCGCCGCCCGTGTGAAGACAAAAATCCCCGCGATCACCAGCACCGTGCCGGCGGCCACCCAAGCGGTGAACGGCTCGCCCAAAATCACCACGCCCATCAGGATGGTGGACAGCGGGCCGATCATGCCGGTCTGCGCGGCCAGGCTGGCGCCGATGCGTTCAATCGCCATCATCACCATCAGCACCGGCACAGCGGTGCACAGCGTGGCGTTCAGCACCGACAGCCAGATCACCTCGGGCGCCACCAGTGCGGCACTCAAGGGGCGCAACAGGGCGAACTGCAGCAGGCAGCACAGGCAGGCCACGCTGGTGGCCAGCCCGACCAGCCGCAACGAACCCAGGCGCTTGACCATCTCGCCGCTGTAGACCAGGTACAGCGCATAACTGATGGCGCTGCCAAACACCAGCAGCGCGCCCCAGGCGGCTTCGCTGCCCTGCAGCGTGATCTCGTGGCCGAACACCAGCGCCACGCCAGCATAGCTGAGGCCCATGCCGATGAGGTGCGGCAGCGCAATGCGTCGCTGGTAAAACACCAGGCCCAGCAGCAGCACCAGTGTCGGGTTGAGGTACAGGATCAGCCGCTCCAGCGAGGCGCTGATATAGGCCAGGCCTGCAAAGTCCAGGAAACTGGCCAGGTAGTAGCCGGTCACGCCAAGCCACACGATGCCGAGCCAGTCCTTGCGGGTAAGCGGTGGCTTGCCCCGGCTCGCCCACCAGGCCATGAGCGCGAAGATCGGCAGCGCAAACAGCATGCGGTACATGATCAGCGTGACCGCATCGACGCCATGCCGGTAAGCCAGCTTGACGATGATTGCTTTGCCGCTGAAGGCGATCGCGCCAAAACTCGCCAGCAGCAATCCGCCAGCTATGCTTTTAGGCGCTATCTGTGCAGGCTCGCCTTGCGGCGGAGTTGTATTTGATTCAGAAATATTGTTCAAAGGGGCTTACTCGACACGGCCGGAACGCCGCGAAAACCTGCATGTCGCATGGCCTGAAGTTTGGCACGGGCCGGGCGGTTGGCGGCATCTAGCATTCGGGCGGCACTCCCCTTGATTAGAGAAGGCCGGCCGTTCCTTGTCGAACTGCCGGTGGGAATCGGCAGCGCCCACGAAAAACGGCACCCGAAGGTGCCGTTTTTGTGGAGGCCTTCAGGGCGCCAGCGTCATTCTTCGACGAAGGCTTCTTCCCGCTTGTTCTTGACGGCGGGCAGCAACACGATCACCAGCATCAACACGGCCACCGCCAGCAGGCCGGCAGAAATCGGACGGGTCACAAACACGCTCCAGTCGCCACGCGAGAGCAGCAGCGCCCGGCGCAGGTTTTCTTCCATCATCGGGCCCAAAATGAAGCCCAGCAGCAAGGGGGCGGGTTCAGCGCCCAGCTTGACAAAGATGTAACCGATGATGCCGAACAGGCCCACCATCCACACGTCCCAGGTGTTGTTGTTGGTCGAGTACACGCCGATGGCGCAGAACAGCACGATGGCCGGGAACAGGTAGCGGTAAGGCACGGTCAGCAGCTTGATCCAGATGCCGATCAGCGGCAGGTTCAAAATCACCAGCATCGCATTGCCGATCCACATCGAGGCAATCAGGCCCCAGAACAGTTCGGGGTTGCTGGTCATGACCTGCGGTCCGGGCTGGATGTTGTGGATCGTCATGGCACCCACCATCAGCGCCATCACGGCATTGGGCGGAATGCCCAGTGTCAGCAGCGGAATGAAGGAGGTTTGCGATCCGGCATTGTTGGCCGACTCGGGCGCCGCCACGCCGCGGATGTTGCCCTGGCCGAAAGGCACTTCGCCCGGCTTCATCTTCATCTTTTTTTCCAGCGCATAAGCGGCAAAAGCCGACAGCAAGGCGCCACCACCGGGCAGAATACCGAGCGCGCAACCCAGGAAGGTGCCGCGCAGCACGGCGGGCGTCATGTCCTTGAAATCCTGCTTGGTTGGAAACAGACCCGACACGCCAGCGGTGAACACTTCACGTTCATGCTCCGGCTGCGCCAGGTTGCTGATGATTTCGCCGTAGCCAAACACGCCCATGGCAATCACCACGAAGCCGATGCCGTCGGTCAGTTCGGGAACGTCAAAGCTGAAACGGGCCACGCCCGAATTCACGTCGGTACCCACCAGGCCAAGCAGCAGGCCCAGCACGATCATGGCAATGGCCTTGAGCAGCGAACCCGAAGCCAGCACCACCGCGCCAATCAGGCCCAGGGTCATCAGTGCAAAATATTCGGCCGGGCCAAACTTGAAAGCCAGTTCGGTCAGCGGCGGCGCAAACGCCGCAAGGATCAGGGTGCCGACGCAACCGGCGAAAAACGAACCCAGACCCGCAGCCGCCAGGGCCGGACCCGCCCGGCCTTTTCGGGCCATCTGGTAGCCGTCAATACAGGTGACGACCGAGGACGACTCTCCCGGCAAATTCACCAGGATGGCTGTGGTGGAGCCGCCGTATTGCGCGCCGTAATAAATACCGGCCAGCATGATCAGCGCCGAAACCGGCGGCAGTGCGTAAGTGGCTGGCAGCAGCATGGCGATGGTCGCCACCGGGCCAATGCCGGGCAGCACGCCAATCAGCGTTCCCAGAATACAGCCGACCAGGCAATACAGCAGGTTGATCGGCGTGAAGGCCACGCCAAAACCCAGTGAAAGGTGTTCAATCAGTTCCATTTTTTTATTCTCCTTAACCGGTAATGAATTCGGGCCACACCGGAAACTGCAGCTTCAGCGCAATCACAAAAGCAAGGTAGCTGCCGACGGCCAGTACGGACGCCAAGACAAAAGTGGGCTTGAACCTCCAGCCTTCTTCTGCCATGCTGGCAATGAAGGTCAGCGCATAAATGGCGACGATCAGACCCATGGCAGGAATGCCAAAGTACGGCAAGCCGGCAAGCAGCGCGCCAAACACCAGATTGGCCAGAATCACGAAAAACAGCGGCTTCCAGGCCCATTTGCCAATCTTGTCGCCGCCCATGGTTTCCACCACCAGCGCCTTGAAGGTGATGCCTGCGCCCAGGATCGTCATCAGAACGCCCAGGTAGAGCGGAAAGTAGCCTGGCCCCATGCGCGCGCCGTTGCCCACGTTGTAGGTCGTTGCCCCCCAGGCAAACGCCACGCCGACGCCCATGAACATGAGCCCGGAAAAAAAGTCTTTTTGACTCTTGATTCTCACGGTATGTCTCCTCGATAAAGTGTGAATCGCTGGATTGTGCATTCAAAGACCTTGCCGAATAATGTGGCTTTCACCTACATCGGGGATACCCCTAGGCAGTTCATCCAGAGTCAAGAATTCCGAATACGGTCCGATTTCCGGATTGGCGATATCAGGACAGGGGCGGCGTAGTGGCGAGGATTTCCTCGATCGTGGTCAACCCTTCGGCAACTTTCAGCGCACCGGCCAGCCGCAGCGGCCGCATGCCTTCGCTGATGGCCTGGCGGCGCAGCGCGTCAATGCTCGGCTCCCGGGAGACTTTTTCCTTGAAGGCTTCGCTCACCGTCAGCAACTCGTACAGCCCCATCCGCCCCCGAAATCCGGTCATGCGGCAGTCGACACAGCCCACCGGCTTGTAGGGCCGGTAGCTGCCGGTGACCTGCCAGGGCTTGACCAGTTCGGCCAGCGTTTCGCGCCGGGCCTCTTCATCGGGCTGGCGGCACTGGCTGCACAGCGTGCGCACCAGCCGCTGGGCCAGCACGCCGAGCAGCGTGGCGCTGATCAGGTAATTCGGCACGCCGAGTTCCATCAGGCGCGAGACCGCCGAGGGCGCATCGTTGGTGTGCAGCGTGCTAAAGACCAGGTGGCCGGTCAGCGCAGCCTGCACCGCCATTTCGGCGGTGGGCAGGTCACGAATTTCACCGACCATGATGATGTCCGGGTCCTGGCGCATCAGCGAGCGCAGGCCTTCGGAAAAACCGAAGTTGAGCATCGGCTGGACCTGTGTCTGGTTGAAGGCCGGCTCGATCATCTCGATCGGGTCTTCAATCGTGTTGATGTTGACCTCCTCGGTCGCCAGCCTTTTCAGCGTTGAATACAGCGTGGTGGTCTTGCCCGAACCGGTCGGACCGGTGACCAGAATGATGCCGTGGGGCTTTTTGACCAGCTGCTCCCAGCGCTCGGCGTCATGCGCCGAAAAGCCCAGCGCATCGAGGTTCTTGACCGTCGTGTCGGGGTCAAAAATGCGCATCACCATCTTTTCGCCAAAGGCCGTGGGCAGCGTGGACAGGCGCATTTCCACCTCGTCGCCGCGCGGGTTGCGGGTCTTGATGCGGCCATCCTGCGGCCGGCGCTTTTCAACCACGTCCATCCGGCCCAGCAGCTTGATGCGCGCCGTCATGGCGTTGTGCACGCCCATCGGCAGCTGGTACACCGGATGCAAAATGCCGTCGATGCGAAAGCGGATCACGCCCTGCTCGCGGCGCGGCTCCAGGTGGATGTCGCTGGCGCGCTGGTCAAAGGCGTATTGCCAGAGCCAGTCCACCACCTGCACCACGCCCTGGTCGTTGGCGTCGAGCTGGCGGCTGGTCTTGTTCAGCTCGACCAGTTGCTCGAAACTGGCCGAACCCGAGCCGCTGTTCGACTTGAGCGCGGCCTTGACCGATTTGGCCAGCGCAAAGAATTCGGCCGTGAACTTGGCGATTTCCAGCGGATTGGCCAGCACCAGGCGCACGCTGCGCCGGGACTGGCGCTCGACCTCGGGCACCCAGTCGGTGACGAACGGGTCGGACGTGGCAATCACCAGTTCCTGCGCCGTGACCTGCACCGGCAGCACCTTGTGGCGCTCGGCATAGACCGCCGACATGGAGTCGGCCACCTTGCCGACATCGACCTTGAGCGGGTCGATGCGAAGGTATTGCAGCCCGGCACGTCCGGCCAGCCACTCGCTGATCGCGTCCGCGTCCAGCGGCTTGCCGTCTGGCACCCGCGTCATGCCGATGCTGGCCAGCCGGACAATCGGATGCTGGGCGCTTTGCACCTGCGCGCAGCGGGCGATGGTGCGCTGCGCGTCGGCGGCACTGATGAGGCCATCTTCGCCCAGCCATTCGACCAGCTTGCGCCAGTCCAAAGGCCCGGCATGCAGCCTTCCAAAGCCCGGATTCAGGGGTGGTATGGGGGGGTGCACAGCACGCATGAATGACTCTTCACCACAAGGGTTGTTGGAAAAAATTGAAATTCACAGCACCGGCTTGAACAGCCGCAGCCATTTTCTGGCCGGCAGGTCCCAGCGCGACTCGATGGTGCCGGCGCGCTGCAGCAACTCCTCGCGTTCAGGCCGCGTCGGCTCGAACTGGGCCAAGACCACGGTGTTGCCCTCCCGCGTCGGCCGGAAGGCCCAGATCGACTCCGGGCCGAAGGCCTCGGCCATCTTGACCAGCGACTGTTCGTAGCTCGAATCGCGGCCGAACAGGTTGACCGTCATCACGCCGCTGTCTGTCAACAGTTCACGGCAGTTGGCGTAAAAATCGGCATTGTCAAGCACCGGCGCGGCCGCTTCATGGTCATACAGGTCCACATGCAGCAAATCGACCGTGCCCCGGTGCGCCGGCTTTTTGATTTCGTCGGCGGCATCGGCCTCGATGACCTGCAGCCTTGAATCATCGCGCGGCAGCTTGAACCAGAGCCTGCAGGCGGTGACCACCTGCGGGTTGATCTCGATGGCGGTGGTTTTCATGCGCAGCTTCTTGTGGCAGAACTTGGTCAGCGCAGCCGACCCCAGCCCGAGCTGCATCGCATGCTTCTTCGCCACCGATTCGGCGTCCAGGAACAGCAGGCCGGCCATCATCCGCTGCACATACTCCAGTTCGATGTCGTAGGGCGCGTCCTTCAGCATCGAACCCTGCACCCATTCGGTCCCCAGGTGCAGGAAGCGCACGTCGCCGAAGTCGGAAAAGTTGACTTCGGGCAGGACCCGGGCATTTGGATTTTCTTTGGATGACATGGATAGCGATCAGGAATTTTTTCAAGGGATACGCCACAGGCGCAAACCCCATTTTTACCTCATGCCTGCAGCGCGCCAGCATCGGCTGCAGCGGCGGCATGCACATGCTTGCGCAGGCGCAGCAAGGCCTGGGCTTCACGCAGACCGGCGCGGGCCAGGATGTCGTCGTCGTGCAGGCCGGCATCGAGCCAGCGCACGATGCATGAGTTGCGCAGCGTCATCGGCCCGGCATGCGCCAGAACGGTGTCGGGGTAGCGCGGCCCCAGCGTGCTGCTCACATGGCGGTTGGCCAGGTGGAACAGCGCGCGCGGCGTCAGCCGGCCGGCCTTCTTGCGCGACACGAACAGCGGCGTGCCGGCGTCCTGCGGCAGCGGCAGCGTGGCGCGCACCGTGAGCCAGGCCAGCACGGCCGCGCTGGCTTCCCCGGGCAAGGTGACACGCCGGTCCTGTGCCTTTCGGGCGCCGCTCAGGTCGAGCATGACCGCCGACGCCTCCCCGCCGGGTGCGGTGTCACCGGTCGGCCAGAGTTCGGCCACGCCCCGGGCAGAACCCAGCCGGGGATGCTGCACGTCGCCGATGTCCAGCCCGGCCAGTTCGGCCACCGTCAGGGCTGCCTGCATCATCAGGCGCAGGATGGCCTGGTCGCGTACTTCCAGCCAGGGCTGGTCCTGCGGCGGCGGGTCGATGGGCGGCGCCACAGCCTGCAGCAGCGCGTCCCAGTCAAGCGCATGGAACACCAGCGAATCCATCTGCTCGGTGGGCGACACCGACGCGCCGGCATCGACCGGGTTGTCGGCCACCCAGTCCTGCGCCTGGGCAAAGGCATAGATCTTTTTCAGCACGCGGTAGTAGCGGCGCTGCGTCACGGTGCTGACATGCAGCATGCCGCGCGCCTGCCCGCGCGGGCTCAGCGCTTCGAGGTAGGCACGCACGTCGATTGACTTGGCCTCGTTCCAGGCCAGCGGGCCGTGCGTCATCAAATACTCGGTCCAGCCGGTCCAGAGTGAATGGTAGGACGCCAGCGAGCGTGGCGACAGGCCGCCCTTGCGCTGGGTGGCACGCTCCAGCGCCCAGGCCTTGAAAACGTCCTCGGTGGTCGAGGGAAACGGAAGTTTGCTCATTGCTTGTCAGTCAATCCATGTGCTTCAAAAACCTCGCGCCAGGCAGCGAGCTTGCGATCAAACGACCAGGACGCGTTGGCCGGGCTGGTGGACGGGAGTTTGTGAAATAGTACCCCCACGCTTTTCACTTCGTGTAATGCGCTGCTCCCCGAAGGGGCCGCTGCGCCTGCAGTCCGGCAAAGCCGGTCCTGCGGCCCCTGCTTGGCCAGAGGAGATGCCACGGTTGTCAGTGCAGCGCTGACATGCTGCGCCTGCCTGAAGCTCTCACCACCGTTGTGCGCGATCGCCTGCAGGTCCGGACACCAGCAGAGCAACGGCGAAAAATCATTCACCTGCGGCTTGCGGATGCGGCTGTCCAGGCTGCCTTCGCGCTCGCAGGCGGCATACACGTCCCACAGGCCCAGCCCCCTGTCGAGCAACCATTCGCTACGTATTTTATAGCTATTAGTGCCGGTGGGCATTGCGCAAGAGGGCCAAATGGCTTGCAAAATTTTCCAGAACCGGTTTTGCGGATGGCCGTAGTATTGCTGCGCGGCCAGCGAGGCCACACCGGGAAAGCTGCCCAAGATCAGCAATCGGGTGTTGCCAGAGACCAGCGGCGCCAGGCCGGTCAGCACGGCATCAACCCCTGGAGCTTGGGAAAAGCCTGCAGCGCATTGGCCGTGGTGGCCCGGGCCAGCGCCTCAGGCGTCAAGCCGCGAAGCTGCGCCAGCACGCCGGCAATGCGTGGCAGTTCGGCCGGCTCGTTGCGCCCCTGGCCCTGCCCGTCCTCCCGCTGCGCTGCGGTGCGGTAGCGCCAGTGCGGCGGAATGTCGGGCGAATCGGTTTCCATCACCAGCGCCTCCAGCGGCAAGCGGCTGGCCAGGCGCCGGATTTGCAGCGCCGAGTCAAAGGTCACATTGCCACCAAAGCCGAGCTTCAGCCCCAGCTTGATGAATTCATTTGCCTGCTGCTCGCTGCCGTTGAAGGCGTGGCCAATGCCGCGCCAGCCGCCCCCGGGCTTGAGCTCGCGCAGGTGCTTGAGCAGCTTGTCGGCCGAGCGCCGAACATGCAGCATGACCGGCAGGCCGTGCTGGCGCGCCAGCTTGAGCTGCTCGCGGTAGAAAAATTCCTGGCGTTCGCGCATCGGGCTTTGCTTGAGCGCAGGCTCGAAATAATCCAGCCCGATTTCACCCACCGCCACCAGGCGCGGGTCGTCACGGCGAAGGCTCAACTCCGCATCCAGCGCCTGCAGGTCGGCCTCCTGCGCACCGGGCACGCACAGCGGGTGAATGCCCAGCGCATAGCTGTCGGAAAAACGATGCGCCAGCAGCCGGACCGCCTCGAAGTTGCCCACCGCCACGGCCGGCAAGATGCAATGCGCCACGCCTTGGGCTGAAGCGCGCGCGCGCATGTCGCCCAGGTCGGCTGAAAACTCGGCGGCGTCAAGATGGCAATGGGTGTCGATCCAGAAGGTCATGAAGGGGGTGGCGTCAAGCAAAAGGGGTTGGCCTGGTCTGGCATGTTGACATACAAATGAAACCAGCACTGGTGCAGCTTTTTCAAGATGAAATGCCGCATGCGTGATGGCGTTGCCGCGCAAGCCGGCACTTCATGAGACCAGTTGAAACAAACCGAAAGCGGTTGTTTCAACAAGCCCTTGGCGTGGCGTTCAGCATGTGCAGCAAAGCAGAAATCATGATACGGTGCATTTCTTGTCCGCCGGTTTTTGACACAACCTCACAGGTGAACGGATGCGCAGGCATGCCCTCTACAGTAGCTCCCAACGCCAGCGTCCCGCGCCGGGGCCAGTGGGCACCGATGGCGCCGAGCCTGCGCCGCTGGAAGTCAAACGGCCCGAGCAGCCCGTCTCCAGCACCGCGCGCCTCATGCGGCATCTGTCCGCCCACAACATTCACCTGCTGTGGTCGGTGGTCGGGCTGCTGGCGCTATTGCTGGCGATCAGCCTGATTTCCTCGATGCAGCCTGGCGTCCGCAAGCTGACCCAGAAGGACATCAACGCCGCCGTGCTGAAAACCCTGGAAACGACCGTGCTTCCCTCGCCGGCGGTGAAGGCCTACGAGGCCATCATTCCGTCGGTGGTACGCGTGACCGGGCTGGGCAAGCCAACCAAGGACAAGGACGGCGACGAGCACACCGACCGCAGCGTTGGCACCGGCGTCGTCATCACGGACAAGGGCATCATCCTGACCAACCTGCATGTGGTGCAGGGTGCCCAAATCATCAAGCTCACCTTTGCCGACGGGCTGGAGTCCACCGCCAGCATCACCGGCGTGCAACCCGAGAACGACCTGGCGGTGCTGCAGGCGCACAAGATTCCCGACGACCTGATGGCGGCCACGCTGCGCTCGACGACGGACCTGGCGCCGGGTGACGGCGTGGTCGCCGTGGGTTATCCGTTTGGCATTGGCCCGTCGGCGTCCAGCGGCGTCATCTCGGGACTCAAGCGCACCTTTCGTTCGCCCGAGGGTGATCAGGCCATCACCAACCTGATCCAGTTCGATGCCGCCGCCAATCCCGGCAACTCGGGCGGCCCGCTGGTCACCATGGAAGGCGAGGTGATCGGCATCGTGACGGCCATCTACAACCCCAACGGGCAGCGCTCTTTTGTCGGCATCGGTTTTGCGGTGCCGATTGAAAATGCCGCCTCGGCCGCCGGCATGACTCCTTTTTGACGGGTTTTGAAAGGCTTTTTTCATGGATTCAAACAGTTTCGAGCATTCGGCCGCTGCCGGCCACGACACCGCGCAACTGATGGAGCAGATCCTCTACGAGGTCAAGCGCGTGGTGGTCGGGCAGGACCGGTTTCTGGAACGCGTCATGGTCGCCATCCTGGCGCAGGGACATTTGCTGGTCGAAGGCGTCCCGGGCCTGGCCAAGACCCTGACGATCAAGACGCTGGCCGAAACCATTCACGGCCAGTTCAAGCGCATCCAGTTCACCCCCGACCTGGTGCCGGCCGACCTGGTGGGCACGCGCATCTACAACCAGAAGACCGGCGATTTCAGCACCTCGCTGGGCCCGGTGTTCACCAACCTGCTGCTGGCCGACGAGATCAACCGGGCCCCGGCCAAGGTGCAGAGCGCGCTGCTGGAGGTGATGCAGGAGCGGCAGGTGACGATTGCCGGCATCACCCACAAGGTTCCCGCGCCATTCCTGGTCATGGCCACGCAAAACCCCATCGAGACCGAAGGCACCTACCCGCTGCCCGAGGCGCAGGTGGACCGCTTCATGATGAAGGTGATGGTGGACTACCCGAGCGACGAGGAAGAGTTCGTCATCGTCCAGCGCGTCACCGGCCCGGCGGTGGCGGTGTCGGCCGTGGCGACTACCCTGCAGCTGGCAGCGCTGCAGGCCGAGTGCCGGCGCGTCTATGTCGATCCGTCGCTGGTCCAGTACGCGGTGCGGCTGGTGTCGGCCACACGCAACCCTGGCAAGCATGGCCTGGAGGAGCTGGCCCGTTTCATCACCTATGGCGCCAGCCCGCGCGCCACCATCAACCTGACCGAAGGCGCTAGAGCCTTGGCCCTGCTGCGCGGCCGAAGCTATGCCCTGCCGGAAGACATGGCCGACCTGATTCCCGACGTGCTGCGCCACCGCCTGGTGCTGTCGTATGAAGCGCTGTCGGAAGGCTTTTCCGCCGACCGGATCGTGGACAAGATCATGGCCAGAATCCCGCAACCCGCCAAGCCGCTTGCGCATGAAAAACTCGCGGCTTGAGAGCCCCCACGCTCCGCCGCTGCGCGGGTCGCTGCCCCCCGGGGGGCCGCCCCGCCTGCGGCCCGGCAAAGCCACTGGAACTGGCCCCCACGCTCCGCCGCTTCGCGGGTCGCTGCCCCCCGTGGGGGCCGTCCCGCCTACGGCCCGGCAAAGCCGGTTCCGTGGCCGGGGCTTGGGCATTCTGGAAAATGCATTGATCCTGCGCAGCTGTTGAAGAATACCTCGGAAGACGCTCATGGTTAGGCTGTCATTGGCTTCGAAGCTGCCGCCTGCGGCCCCAGCCCCCGCCGAAAGCGCTGACCATCTTTTGCGCCGGCTGGAGTGGACGGTGCTGCGCCGGCTCGATGGGTTGCTGCAGGGCGACTACCGCACGCTGCTGCGCGGTACCGGCATGGACCTGACCGACCTGCGCGAATACCAGTACCACGATGACGTGCGCCATATCGACTGGAACGTGACGGCCCGGCTGCAGCAGCCGCATGTGCGCGTGTTCACCGAAGACCGCGAGATGAGCGCCTGGTTTTTACTTGACCTGAGCCCGTCGATGGATTTCGGCTCCAGCGACCAGCGCAAACGGCATGTGCTGACCGACTTCGTGGCCGTGCTGGCGCGCCTTTTGACGCGCCATGGCAACCGCGTCGGCGCCCTGCTTTACGGTTCGGGCGTCGATGCCGCGCTGCCGGCGCGCAGCGGCCGCCCCCATGTGCTGCACCTGCTGCACACCCTGCGCTCGCGGCCGGAAGCGCCCAGCGGGGGACCGACCCGCCTGCATGAACTGCTGGCGTCGGCGGCCAACCTGATACGCCGCCGTTCCACGGTGTTCGTGGTGTCCGATTTCATCACCGAAGCGGGTTGGGAAGCGCCGCTGGGGCAACTGGCCCAGCGACATGAAGTGGTGGCAGTGCGCCTGCTCGACCCGCTGGAACTGGAACTGCCCGACCTGGGCCTGATCCCGATCACAGACGCCGAAACCGGTGAACAGTTGCTGGTCGACACCCATGATGCCGGCTTTCGCAAACGCTTTGCGCGCATTGCCGCCCAGCGCGAAGCCGACCTGCGCCAGGCGCTGGGGAATGCGGGCGTGGACACGCTGGAACTTTCGACCGACGACAACCTGGCCAGCGCCATCATGCGTTTTACCGACCTGCGCAAACAACGCAGCCGCCTGTCCGGCGCCCATGCTGCGGCAGGCCGGCTGCCGGCCCATCTGGCCCGTGCAGGCTGAACTGCGTGGAGACACCACCATGACACTTCCCATGACTTTTCTCTGGCCCCAGTTTTTGTGGTTGCTGCTCGCCCTTCCGCTGCTGGTCGCCGTTTACCTATGGCTGCTGGGCCGGAAGAAAAAAATGGCGCTGCGCTATGCCAGCCTGTCCATCGTGCGGGAAGCCATGGGAAAGGGCCAGGGCTTTCGCCGGCACATCCCGCCATTGCTGTTCCTGCTGTCGCTGGCCGCCATGCTGGTGGCGTCGTCGCGCCCGTTCGCCGTGGTCACGCTGCCGTCGCAAAATGAAACCATCATCCTGGCGATGGACGTGTCAGGCAGCATGCGGGCAACCGACGTGCAGCCCAACCGGCTGGTGGCGTCGCAAAATGCCGCCAAGGCATTCCTGGCCAACCTGCCGCGCAGCGTGCGGGTCGGCGTGGTGGCCTTCGCCGGCACCGCTGCCGTGGTGCAACCGCCCACCCTGAGCCGCGAGGACCTGACGGCGGCAATTGACAAGTTCCAGCTGCAGCGCGGAACGGCCATCGGCAACGGCATCATCGTGTCGCTCGCCGAATTGTTTCCTGACGCGGGCATTGACCTGGAATCGCTTGAAACCGGCCGGGACCGCAAGCGCGGCCTGTCGCTCGACCAGGCCGGGAAGGACGACGCCAGCGGCAAGAAACCGTTCACGCCGGTCGCGCCAGGCTCCTACAACTCGGCCGCCATCATCCTGCTGACCGATGGCCAGCGCACCACCGGTGTCGATTCGCTCGACGCGGCCAAGGCAGCGGCAGACCGGGGCGTGCGGGTCTACACCGTGGGCGTCGGCACGGTCGTTGGCGAGACCATCGGATTTGAAGGCTGGTCGATGCGCGTCAAGCTCGACGAGGAAACCCTCAAGGGCATTGCCCGCGCCACCCAGGCCGAATACTTCTATGCGGGCACGGCTGGAGACCTGAAAAAGGTCTACCAGACGCTCAGTTCCCGGTTGACGGTGCAGAAAAAGGAAACCGAGATTTCCGGGCTGCTGGCATTGGCCGCCGCCCTCCTGGGATTGCTGTCGGCCAGCCTGTCGCTGCTCTGGTTCAACCGAATCCTCTGACACCCTGCAAGCCGGGCTCAACAGGTAGTTTTTACGAAAAATAAGCCTTTCGCGCATTACTGGGGTGAGAAAGCAGCTATGTTTTCAATAGCATTTCACTTTTTTGCCGATTTCCGCTTCTTGGGCGCTGCCGCCTTGGGCATCAGCGCATCCGTCCAGGCCTTGGTGGCCTGACGGGTGTTCTTGGCCGCTTCGCGCTTGACGGCGGCCGTGGCCTGGGCCCGGGCCGATCCGGCGATCTTGTTGGCGCCACTGAGAAACATGCTCATAAACGGATTTTTCATGACAGCCACTCCTTTAAAAAAATGGACTCTTTGCACATTGGCCAATCCACTGGCCTTCACCTTCAATAGAACAATTCGGCCAGATCGACGGTGGAATGCTTGCCAATCTCGCCGTGATTCGCTTCCAGCCAGGCCTTGGCCCGCTGGCGCCCCAGATTTTTCAGCAGTTCAAAAAATCCCATGTTGGCCGCGAGCTTGGTTTCGGTCTTGAACCCATTCATTTGCTCCGGCGCATCGATCACATGGAAATTCAGGCGGACCAGGCGCCGCTCCATCCGTCCGATGGGAAAAAACGATTCGCTGGCGTAGTCACGCGCATGGGCAAACATGCGCATTTCCCGCAAAAAGGTCGAATTGAACGCCAGTTCAAGCACCCGGTCCTTGATTTCATGGACGCTGTGCGGCGTGTGCTTGTGTTTCAGCGGCGTGAGCAGCACCATCAGAATGTCACGGCTCTTGCATTCGTAGACCAGCGGATAAACCGCCGGATTGGCCGCATAGCCTCCGTCCCAGTAGGGCTCGCCTTCAATCATGACCGGGCGGGCCATCTGCGGCAGGCAGGCCGAGGCCAAAATCGCGTCGGCGCTGATTTCTGGCGAGCGGAACAGCCGCACCTTGCCTGAATTGGCGTGGGTCGCGGCAATGTAGAGCTTGACCGGACTTTCGCGTCGGAGACGTTCGAAATCAACCTGCGCCAGCAAGATCTTGCGCAGCGGATTGACATCGAAGGGATTGAGCTGGTGCGGCGAAAAGTAATGGGCAAACTGCAACATCATCTTGAAAGCCGGCACCAGGCTGACATCCTGGCCATTTTTGGACGGCGTGGCAATTTCAAACGGCAGGCTGCCGGCCACCTGGGTCCAGAACGCCTGCAGCGCGGCTTGTGCGCCCTCACGGCCGCCGGTCATCAGGCCCTGCGCCAAAACGATCGCATTCATGGCGCCGGCGCTGGTGCCGCTGACCCCCTCGAAGTCGGTTCGGCCGTCTTCCAGCAACTGGTCGAGAACGCCCCAGGTGAAGGCGCCGTGTGCGCCGCCGCCCTGCAGAGCCAGGTTGATGGTTTGCTGGCTGCGTCTTCCAAAAAGCAAAGTGTCTCCTGTCGGTGCTTGCGCGATACGCCCGAAGTTCAGGTGCGTGCGACTATGTTGCAGTGCAGCATAGCATTGCAGACGGGGAGGCACTGCGTCAGGAATTGTCCTGAAAGTCGGACAGGCAAGCACCCGGCAGCGCTGCACACACGGGTTCAGGCGATGACATGGCATTCGCGCCGCAGCAGCGCCAGCGCATCCTTGCGCGCATAGGTCGAATCGCTTTGCAGCGTGGCACCGGCCTCTTCGACAAAGTCGTCCCAGAGTTGCAGGTACGCGTCCTGGTGCTGCGCAGGCGCATGGCAGGCAATGTACTGGGTGGCCAGATCGGGACTGAAACCCGGCGCAGTGCCTGGCTTTTGCATCTTGCGCACCAGCGCGGCAGCGGCTTTTTCGGTCAGGACGGTTTTGGGTACGGCACCGGCCGCCACACACACCAGCAGGGTCAGCAGCGAGCCGTCGTCGCAGTTGCCGCCCGTCACCTTGTCCCAGGCGAGGGAAACCGACTGTTCGTGGTAGTGCATCTCGCTGGCGATGTCTTCCACCCAGAAATAGCGGCCGAGCAGCGGCGCATGGTGGTGTTCGCTGTCATTGGCAAACAGCGCCCGGGCGGTCAGGGCGCTGTCGAGGATTTGCGGCAGGTCGCCCAGCACGGACTGGCGCACGGCCTGCACCACGTCCCGGAATTCATCGGGCAAGTCCTGCGGTATCGTGACGGACAGCGTCTGCGCCCGGGCGCTGGCGGCCTTTTGGGTCTTGGCGTCGCTGCGCGCCCTGGCGGCATGGTATTTCTTGCGCAGGTCGGCCACCAACTTTTCAAACTCGACCCAGTCGGGCATTTCAGTGCGCCGGGTGGCCAGTGCCAGCAAGGCGCTGCGGATCACCGCTTCGGCATGGGTGTGCGCCTCTTCCAGCGCCTCTATGTCCAGGCCAAGTTGTTCGGCCAGCCAGACAGCGGCGTCTTTTTCCTGCTGAATGGGCTGGCGCCGGGCCAGCTCGGTCTGGTAATCGGCCAGGCTTTTCAGCGACCACTCGGCCAGCCCTTTCGGCGGACCACCAGCCTCGGCGCCGCTGTCCAGGCTGGCATGAAAACCGGTGCTTTCGGGTAGCGCGAGCAGGGCGCGGAGCATGTCCGATCCGGCCTTGGAGCGCGACATGAAGGAATGGTCGCGCAGCAACTCGGCAGCCTGCCGCAGGTCGCCGCCGCTGGTGCTTTCGAGGGACAGGCTCACCAGGTTGACGATGCGGTCCCTGGCCTTTTCAATATCCGGACGCAGGAACTCGTTGCCGAAATAGCGCGCAATCTGCACCATGCCCTTGGGCGCGTCAAGGCGGATAGCCTCCAGTTTTTGCGGGTCGAGGATGCCGTTTTGCACGCCGAACTGCAGCGCTTTTTCAAAGAACGGACGCGCATCGTAGAGGGAAACCGACGCGGGGGAAGCTGGGGCAGCAGGAGCGGAAGGGTTCATCGTCATGGTGAAGGCGTGCTGTTTTGACGGCGCCCGCGTCAGATGGCCGATTCCTCGTCCGAGTCGCGTGCAGCCGGCGTGGCCTGGCCCCTATCGGTGTCGCCGGTCTCGACCTTGCCATCGTCCTCGTCGTCCAGCGACTCGTCGTCCTCGGCCCCCAGGTCATGGGCGCGTGCCTTGGCCCGCAGCACGGTCAGCATCTCGATGAACAGGTCCGGGTTCTGGTAGCGCAGCAGCCAGGCCAGCTCCATCCAGTCGTGGTCGGCCACCTCGTCCTGCTCGACCTGCGGGCGTTCATAGCTTCTGGCCTGCAGGTCGGCCTTGGAAATTAGTTCGCCGGTGTCTTTCATCGCGTCGAAGCTGCCGTTGCAGGCAAAGGCCTCGATGCGGTCCCATTTCTCGGTGAAGTAGTCGGCCAGCGCCTCGCTGCCGCCTTCGAGGTCGCCGATGGCATTGATGAATTCCAACGGATCGGCATCCTCGCGGAAGATGATGGCGTTCATCATGCCGCGCAGGTGGGTGCGCGTCAGGTCCTTGTATTGCTTTTCAATCACCACGGCGCGCGCGAACTGCTCGGGCGTGACCAGCAGGTTGACGATGGATTCCCTGGAGTTGTCGTACTCGCGGATCACCGCCAGAATGTCCTTGGGCGGCAGCATGTCGAGCACCACCATCAGCGCGGCATCGCCTTCGGCATCGGCCAGTTCGACCAACGCGGACTCGGCGCCGACGATGTCGCCGGCGGCAATGAGTTGCTGGGTTTTTTCAATCAGGGCAAGGTGGTTCATACGGGTTAGGGTGTGTTTTTCAGGAAGTCGATGCGTCAGTCTTTGCGCTCAAAGCCCTGCCCTTCGAGCCAGCTGGCGCCAGCCTCTTCGCGGTCACGGGCGTCACCGCGCACTTCGTCGCTTTCGTGGTCGTTGAAATCGTCCTGTTCATCGGTGTCGCCGTCATCGCCGTCACTGTCTTCGTCACGGTCGTCGCCGCCCTGCCCGGCGAATGCCGCGTCCGGCTTGTCCGCCAGGTAATGCAGGCCCGCCGCCAGCGTCATGAACCACTCGCCGGCCGGTGCCTGCAGGATGATTTGAGACAGGTCGCGCGCCCACGGCGTCAGCTCGATGCCACCGCACACGCTGGCCCACTCGGGGAATTCGTCGGCTTCATGGCTGAGCAAGTGCTCCATCACCGCAGGCTCGGTGAAGCGCAGGCCCTGGTGAAAAACCACCGCCACCATTTCGGGGCTGAGTTCCATCATTTGCACCAGAAAGCCGATTTCCTTGCGCTTTTCGGCGAGCCGCTGGCGCAGCACGTCGCGCCCGTCGGAGTCAAACGTCAGGTCGTCCATTTCAGCGCGGTAGGCCGAGCGCAGGTTGCGAAAAAACGGGGAAATAGTCATGGTGCGGGTAGTTTTCACAGCAGGGAATTGAAATAGTTGTGCCAGATGTCCTGCGCCGTCTCCAAAGGACTGTCGAGCAGGTTGCGCCGGCGGTTGTCGTCGTAGGCCTGGCGCCGGTCGGGATCGGACAGCACTTCGTAGGCCTGCTGCACCGCCCGAAAGCGCGCGGCGGCATGCGGTGCCGCATTTTTATCCGGATGCCAGTAGGACGCTTTCTGCCGAAACGACTTTTTGATGTCGGCCAGCGTCGCTGCGCTGCTGAGCCCAAGGGTGGTGTAGTGTTCCGTCATGCGTGGGGTGATTTCGTCCTGGGACTGGAAGCGGCGGACTGGCGGTGCCTGCTGCCATGACCTTGCGGCTGAAGGTTCCACCGCAATGCGCGAAGCCGGTGATTATGCTTGAGGCGCAGCATGACAGCAGGAATGCGGCGGGACGCCAGCGGTTCAGAAAGGTCAAACCCGTGAGCAGACCCCTGCCAGCCATGGCACCGCTCTGCGCTTGAATTGCAAAGGTTATGTAAAGCCAGTCAACTGCATCCGGATGCGCTTCGTTAACAGACCAGATGCAACAAAAACGCTGCATCAATTGACTTTAACTAAAGGCTCACCATGAACAAGTTACTCGCTTCCCTGATCGCCGGTCTGTTTGTATCGGGTGCATTTGCCCAGGCACCTGCCGCGCCCGTGGTCACGCCCGCTACGCCTGCTGTCGTGAAAGCAGAAGCCAAGGCTGACCAAGCCACGGCCAAGGCTGTCAAATCTGAAGCCAAAGTGGATGCCAAGGCTGACGCCAAGGTTGAAAAGGCCGAAGTGAAATCTGGCAATGTCAAGGCCGAAGCACACGCAGAGTCCACCGACACCAAGGCAAAAGCCCATGCCAAGGTTGCCAAGGCCGAGCCCAAAGACAAGGTAGCGGCACAAGCCAAGGCCGAAAAAGTCGATGCCAAGGCCGATGCCAAAGCTGACAAGGCCATCGTCAATGCCACCGCCAAGACCGACAAGGTCAAGGTTGACGCCAAGGCTGACAAGGTCAATGCCGCATCGGCCACTACCGCCGTGAAAGCCGAAGGCAAGGCTGATGTGAAAGCTGCTACCGTCAAGTAAGCGGTTCTTGCACTCTCGAAAAAGACAGGCATGGCCTGTCTTTTTTCATGGCCGTTCGCTTTTGCCAGCGCCGGCCATGAAGACTTTCAGACTCACCCCGCGTCCGACAACTTTCCCAGCACCAGCCGCAACTGCCGCCCGCAGCGCGCCGCCAGCGCCTCGTCATGCGTCACCATGACAAAGGCCGTGCCATGCTCGCGGGCGAGCTTGATCATCAGCTGAAACACGCCGTCGGCAGTCGAGCGGTCGAGGTTGCCGGTGGGCTCATCGGCCAATACGCAGGCCGGCTGCGTCACCAGAGCGCGGGCAATGGCGACGCGCTGGCGTTCGCCGCCTGACAGCTCGGACGGGCGATGGTGGATACGGTCTTGCAACCCGACGCTGGCGAGCATCCGGCTGGCAACTTCCGATGCTTGGGCGCGGTCCTGGCGCCGAATCCACAGCGGCATGGCGACGTTGTCCAGCGCGCTGAATTCGGGCAGCAAATGGTGGAACTGGTAGACAAACCCCAGGTGCCGGTTGCGCAGCTCGCCCTGCTGGGCAGGCGACAGGCTGGAAAGGACTTGGCCCTTCAGTTCGACCTGCCCGCTGGTGGGCGCATCCAGCCCGCCCATCAGGTGCAGCAGCGTGCTTTTGCCCGAACCCGAGGTGCCGACGATGGCCAGCGTCTCGCCGCGATGCACCTGCAGGTCCACGCCCTGCAGCACCGTCACGTCGAGCCGGCCTTCGGAGAAGCGCTTGGTCAGGCCGCTGGCGCGCAGCACGACTTCGCCCCGGGGCTGTTGGGGCACGGATGCGGGGAGGCCCTCACCCCTGCCCTCTCCCAAAGGGAGAGGGAGCAAATCGGAGTCGGACCCAATATTTTGCGAAGTGGCGCCCTCGGAAATCGTCGAACTGTTTGAACCAGTCAGCATAGGAGCAGCATCTTTCATAACTTCAGGCAAGGCACACGCCTGCCCCGTTCGTTCAAGTTTCGACCACGAATCTGGCTTTCCAAGTACGCAGACGATACGCAAATCCCAACCCCTTCGGAGGAATCACACGCCTGCCCCCGCTCATCCAGGTTCCGGCCGCAGGACCGGCTTTGCCGGACTGCAGGCGGGGCGGCCCCCTCGGGGGGCAGCGAACCACACGCAGTGGGGAGCGTGGGGGCACGATCACTCATAGCGCAAGGCCTCCGCCGGGTTCACGCGGCTGGCGCGCCAGCTGGGATAGATGGTGGCCAGGAAAGCCAGAATCAGCGAGATGACGACGATCGGCATGATGTCGCTGTACTGCGGCTCGCTGGGCATGCGGCTGATCAGGTAGATGTCCTTGGGCAAAAAACTGGCGTTCAGCAGCCGCTCCAGCGCCGGCACGATCACATCGATATTCACGGCAATGCCCAGGCCCAGCAGCAGGCCTGACAGCGTGCCGATCACGCCGACCATGGCGCCCTGCACCATGAACACGCCCATGATGCTTTTCGGGCTGGCGCCCAGCGTGCGCAAGATGGCGATGTCGGCACGCTTGTCGGTCACCGTCATCACCAAGGTGCTGACCAGGTTGAAAGCTGCCACCGCGACGATCAGCGTCAAGATGATGAACATCATGCGTTTTTCCAGTTCCACAGCAGCAAACCAGGTCTTGTTCTGCTGCGTCCAGTCGCGGATCAGCAGGTCGCCGCTCAAGGTTTTAGACAGCTGCAGCGCCACTTGCCGCGCCTGGTGCAAGTCTTTCAGCTTGATGCGGATGCCGGTCGGCCCTTCAAGCCGGAAAATCCGGGCCGCATCATCCTGGTGCATCATGACCAGCGCCGAATCGTATTCAAAATGGCCGGAATCAAACGTGCCGGCCACCGTCATCTGCTTCAGGCGCGGCACGACGCCGGCCGGCGTGACCTGCCCGCTGGGCGCGATCAGGGTCACGCTGTCGCCTTCGCGCACGCCCATGGCACGCGCCAGTTCACCGCCCAGCACGACGCCGAACTCGCCGCTGACGAGCTTGGGAAACGAGGTTTTTTCCAGTTCCACGGCCAGGTCGGTCACCTGGCCCTCCAGCAGCGGGTCAATGCCCCGGACCAAAGTGCCTTTCATGTCCTCGCCGCGCGCCAGCAGTGCCTGGGCCGCTATGAACGTTGCAGCGCCGACGACATTCGGATTGGCGCGTATCTCGGCCAGGGTTTTCTGCGGATCGACCAGCGCGCCGCCCCCCGGCGCGAACACCTCGATGTGCGAGATCACGCCCAGCATGCGGTCGCGCACTTCCTTCTGGAAACCGTTCATCACGCTGAGCACAATGATCAGCGCCGCCACGCCCAGCGCAATGCCGAGCATCGAAACGCCCGAAATAAAGGAAATAAAACCGTTTCGCCGGGTGGCGCGACCGGCGCGGGTGTAACGCCAGCCCAGAATCAGCTCATAGGGGATTTGCATGGGAGGGATTGTGGCATCCCGGACAATAGGCCGATGCGCCCCAATTTGACCCCCCATTTGTTGATTCCCTTTGCCGCCTGCAGCGCCGAAGCCTGGCTGCCCACGCTGCAATCGCTGCCGCCGGACGGCTTCAAGCGCCTTGGCCAGCTGCTGCAAGGCATGAAGCTCGTGCAGACCGACACCCAGGTTGCCGAATCGTTCTCGCCGCCGCATGAGCGCGCCTTGGCCCGCGCCCTGGGCCTGGCCACGCGGGACACTGCCGATGGTCTGTTGCCCTGGGCCGCCAGCAAGGCCATGGAAGAGCTACAGGCCGGCCTTGAGAAGGCCTGGGCCTGGATCACGCCATGCCACTGGGCCATGGGACACCTGCATGCGACGCTGAGCGACCCGGCGCTGCTCGATCTGCAGGAGGATGAATCGCGCCGCCTGCTGGCGCTGATGCAGCCTTATTTTGAAACCGACGGCATCACACTGCATTATTTGGCGCCTGGGCGCTGGCTGGCCGAAGGGGAATTGTTTCGCGGCCTGCCAACGGCCTCGATGGACCGGGTGCTGGCGCGCAATGTGGACGCCTGGTTGCCAAACACGAAGAACGCCGCGCCCTTGCGTCGTTTGCAAAATGAAATGCAGATGCTGCTTTACACGCATCCGTCCAATGACGAGCGCGCGGCGCGGCGCCAGTTGCCGGTGAATTCGTTCTGGATCAGCGGCACGGGGGATTTGCCGTCAGCCGAACCCGGGGAGGCCCTCACCCCGGACATCTTCCAGAGGGAGAGGGAGAAAATCAGCGTCCCGCGCAGCCTGGCCGAGGCGGTTTTCCGTGAAGACTGGGCCGGCTATGCCCAAGCCTGGGCCACGCTGGAGGCGGGTGACATGGCCGCGCTGCTGGCCCGGCAGCAGCGCGGCGAGTCGGTGCGGCTGACCTTGTGCGGCGAAAGCAGCGCCCAGACCTTCGAGACGCAACGCGCCGGCCTGCGGACCAGAATTTCAAACTTTTTTAGCCCTTTGCGGCCGCTGGATATACTTAAGCAGCTATGAAAATAATAGCAATCAACACCCCTTCAGGCACCACACCATGAAAATCCAGGTACGCGACGTGCCCCCGCGCAGCGTCTGGGCGCTGCAGCAGGCCGGCATCCATCCCTTGTTGGCGCAGCTGTATGCAGCGCGCGGCGTCCGCGGACCCGACGAACTCGACGACGGGCTGGCCCGGCTGCTGCCGCCGTCCTCGCTCAAGGGCACGCAGGAAGCCGCCCGGCTGCTGGCCGATGCCATGGCCGCCGGACAACGCATCTGCGTGGTCGCCGACTATGACTGCGACGGCGCCACCGCCTGCGCCGTGGCACTGCGCGGGCTCAAGCTCCTGGGCGCCCATCACGTCAGCTACCTGGTGCCTGACCGCATCGTGGACGGCTACGGCCTGACCGCGCCGATTGCCGAGCGGGTGAAAGCCACCGGCGCCGAGGTGCTGGTGACGGTGGACAACGGCATTGCCAGCATCGACGGCGTGGCGCGCGCCAGAGCGCTGGGCCTGCAGGTGCTGGTGACCGACCACCATTTGCCCGCACTGTTCAACGAGCACATCGCCCTGCCCGAGGCCGACGTGATCGTCAACCCGAACCAGCCCGGCTGCATCTTTGAAAGCAAATCCATCGCCGGCGTGGGCGTGATGTTTTACGTGCTGTTGGCGCTGCGCGCCGAACTGCGCACGCGCGGCGTGTTTGACGCGGCCCACCAGCCCAAGCTCGACACGTTGCTGCCACTGGTGGCGCTGGGCACGGTGGCCGATGTGGTGAAGCTGGATGCCAACAACCGGCGGCTGGTGGCGCAGGGGCTGAAGCGCATCCGCGCTGGCGCGCTGCCCGCCGGCATTGCCAGCCTGTTCAAGGCGGCCGGTCGCCAGGCGCCCACGGCGACGACCTTCGACTTCGGCTTTGCGCTCGGCCCGCGCATCAATGCCGCCGGCCGCCTCGCCGACATGACGCTGGGCATCGAATGCCTGCTGACCGACGACCCCGCACGGGCCGATGAGCTGGCGCAGATGCTCGACGGCATCAACCGCGAACGCCGCAACATCGAGTCCGGCATGCGCGAGCAGGCGCAACTGGCGGCCGACGCGATGATCGACGAGGACGAGGAGCCGCCGCCGGCGATTGCGATTTTCGACCCGGACTTCCACGAAGGCGTGGTCGGCATCGTCGCCTCGCGCATCAAGGACCGGCTGCACCGGCCGACCTTTGTGTTTGCCGCCAGCCAGGCGCCGGGCAAGGAACATGAACTCAAGGGCTCGGGCCGCTCGATTCCGGGCTTTCACTTGCGCGATGCGCTGGACCTGGTCGCCAAGCGCCATCCTGGCGTGCTGCTGCGCTTTGGTGGTCACGCCATGGCGGCCGGCTGCACGATTGCCGAGGAGCATTTCGAGCAGTTTGAATTCGGCCTGCAACAGGTTGCCCGTGAATGGCTGGACGCCGCCACGCTGACGCGGCGCCTGGACACCGACGGCCCGCTGGCGCCCGAGTACCGGCGTGCCGACCTGGTCGACACGCTGCACAAGGAAGTCTGGGGCCAGGGCTTTGCCGCGCCAACCTTCAGCGAGGAGGTCGAGGTGGTGTCGCAGCGGCTGGTGGGGGAGGACAAGCATTTGTCCTTGAAGCTCAAGCACCAGGGAGAGCCGGTGGACGGCATCTGGTTCGGCCATACCGAAACGCTTCCGGCACGCGTCACGCTGGCGTTCCGGCTTGATACCAACGAGTGGAAGGGCATCCGGCGCGTGCAGTTTCTCATCGAAGCAGCGGAAATCCAGCCGCCGAAGCCGTAGGGAATTTGTCCGACGGTTTTTCAGTCGGGCTGCCTACAGGCGCAAACCTGTCCGGTGGCCATGATCGGTGTTCACAAGGAGCCCGTCCCGGAGCCTCCAGCGTCCCAGAGAGGAAATCATGAACACCATCATTTACATCGTCGGCCTTGTTGTCATCATCGGCGTTGTCCTGTCTTATTTTGGCCTGCGCTGAAACCAAAAAAAAGCATTTTCAGGGACTGCTATCGATTAAATAGCTTCTTGCGCATGCTTGGCGAGCGCAATCAGCTATTTTTGATTTAAAACATCAGTGACACAACCCGGTCATGCGTTCCCGAGGGCCGCAGGCACCGGACTTTGCGGTTGCAGTGCCGGGGCACAGCTAAGACACTTCGCCAACTCCGTTTTTAACTTGTCCGAATACTGCCATCCTGCGGCCAGCAGCGGCAGGATCGGGGCCGGCTGCCAACATCAGGGATATGCAGTTGACCTGACCGCGTTCCTGCAGCACCCCGAATTTGGTTCAGAACCGGTTGAGGCAATCCTTGATGAACTGGTTTCTTTGCGGGTCGGCAAAATTGGTGGTGACCAAGTACGAGTCCACCACCCGCGAGGGCAACTCGTTGACCGCAATATTGAGCAGCAGATGAATGGCCTTTTGAATCGGCGTCTTCCGGTGGTCCTGCAGCACCTTCGCCGCGCCAGGGTGCGTCGCATCGAATTGCAGCAGGTTGAAGTTGCGCGGCATGTTTTTTCCAGCAGGCTCGGCCGCTGACCGCCGACCGCCGACCAGCACCATCACGTCGAATTTCGGCTAGGCCTTGTAGTCTCGTCCTGCCCGGACAGCCAACCGAAAATCCATCATGACGCCCGCGCCCGCCACGCTCTGACCTAGAACAGGTGCTGCCTTCGCTGGCCAACCTGCAGCCAGCCATTGCGCCCGTCAGTGTGCCGGCCGGGACGGCCCTGTTCACTGAAAACACGCCCTGCCAGGGCCTTGGGCTGGTACTCGAAGGCGAGATCAAGGTCGCGCGCGGTTCAGGCAATGGCCGTTCGCTCGAACTGTACCGGGTGGTGCCCGGCGAGTTGTGCCTGGTGTCGTCGGCTTGCCTGTTTGGCACCCAGCCACTGTCGGCGCACGGCGTGACGACCCGGCCCAGCACGCGCCTCTTGATTCCGCCCGACGTGTTCAACCGCTGGATGGAAACGCCGGCCTTTCGAAACGAGGTGCTCGGGCTGTTCGCCGAACCCATGGCCGACCTGGCCAGCCTGATCGACGCCATGGCCTTTCAGCGGCTGGCCGACGAGCTGGGCACGGTGCGCGAAATCGCCTCTCGCCTGCTGCTGCGCCGCTTCGGGCAGAAAGGCTGGTCAGCCTGTCACGCGAGTGCATCCATATTGGCGACCGTGCCGCGCTGCGCGCCGTGGTCGCCATCTGCCCGCGTGCACCTGAACCACGCGACCGCACGCACGGGCGCTGTGTAACACAGGTCACAGACCGGGGGCGGGGAAAGGCATCCAATTCAAGCCATCAACCACTTTATTTGAGGGGAAACAGCCATGAAATCCAACGTCGGCACCATTGACCGCATCCTTCGCATCGCCATCGGCCTGGCGCTGATCGGCCTGGCCGTGAGCGGCTCCATCGGCGTGTGGGGCTGGCTGGGCCTGATGCCGCTGGCGACCGGCCTTGTCGGCTGGTGCCCGCCCTATGACCGCTTCGGCTGGAATACCTGCGCGGTGAAAAAAAACTGACCACTCGGACACCGCATCGCATACACGGCCTTTGAAGAGGCCGTTTTCAATGGGCTGGCCCGCGCGCTGACTGCTGGCGCAGTGGACATTGCGCCAGCAGTCAGCGCACACCAGACGCCAGGTCCCCAGGCATGGCCACGGCCGCACCCGTCAAGCCATGGCTTTTGCTTGAAGCACCGTGAAGAAAGCACGCAGCCCGGCGGCGGCGCCTCATAAAGCCTAAAATTAAGGCGTGAACCCCCAAAATATCCTGAACGCCGACCTGCATTGCCACTCTGTCGTGTCCGATGGCACCTTGAGCCCCGAAGCACTTGCAGCGCGCGCCAAATCCAACGGTGTCGAGTTGTGGGCGCTGACCGACCATGACGAAATCGGCGGCCAGCACCGGGCCGCCGCCGCTGCCAGGGCGCAAGGCATGGCCTACCTGAGCGGCACCGAGATTTCCGTCACTTTTGCTGGCGAGACGGTTCACATCGTCGGCCTGGGCTTTGATCCTGACGATGCGCAACTCAGGCAGGGGCTGCACAACACCCGGGGTGGCCGCGAGCAGCGCGCGAAGGAAATGTCGGACTCGCTGGCAAAAGTCGGCATTCAGGGGGCTTTTGAAGGCGCGCTGAAATTCGTCGGCAACCCCGAGCTCATTTCCCGCACCCACTTCGCCCGCCATCTGGTGGAATCCGGCGTCTGCAAGGAGACCCATGAGGTCTTTCGCAAATACCTGACAGAAGGCAAGCCCGGCTACGTGCCGCACCGCTGGGCCACCCTGAAGGATGCCGTCACCTGGATCACGCAGGCGCAAGGCCTTGCGGTGATTGCACATCCGGGCCGCTACAACTTTTCAGCCAATGCCGAATATGCGCTGTTCACCGAGTTCAAGGCGCATGGCGGGCGCGGCGTGGAAGTCGTCACCGGCAGCCATTCCAGGCAGGAATTCATCAAGTATGCCGAAACCGCCAAGGAATTCGGCCTGGCGGCCTCGCGTGGCAGTGACTTTCACAGCCCCGACGAAAGCCATACCGACCTGGGCACGCTGCCCTTCCTCCCGGGCGACCTGACGCCGGTGTGGGCGCTGCTGGCAGACCGCATCCAGGCATGAGTGGCGCGAGCAAAACACCTCCCAACACGCTGGCGGGGATTGCACTTTTGGTGGCGGCCGTGGCCTGCTTTGCCGTGCTGGACACCACCACCAAGATCATCTCCCTGAGCGTTCCGGTGCTGATGGCGCTGTGGTTTCGCTACGCCTTTCAGGCGATTGCCACCACCGTGTCCATGCTGCCTTCGCGCGGCTGGAGCCTGCTGCGCACCGCCCATCCGAAGTTCCAGTGCCTGCGCGGCTTGCTGCTGCTGGCGACCAGCACTTTTGCTTTTTTCAGCCTCAAGCACATGCCGGTGGGGGAATTCACGGCCATCGTCATGATCACGCCGCTGGTCATCACGCTGCTGGCATCGCTGACGCTGGGTGAGCGGGTTTCCGTGCTGCGCTGGGCGCTGGTGATTGGCGGCTTCGTGGGCACGCTCATCATCATCCGGCCAGGCGGAAATCAATTCAGCTGGGCCATGCTGCTGCCACTGGGCCTGGTGATTTCCCATGCCTGGTTTCAAATCCTGACCAGCCGGTTGGCGCGCACCGAAGACCCGGTCACCATGCATTTCTACACCGGCTGGGTCGGCACGCTGCTGGCCTCGCTGGCCTTGCCCTTTGTCTGGACATCGCTGGATTCATGGGCGCTCTGGGCTGGCCTGGCGCTGATGGGCTTGATGGGCACCGTTGGTCACTTCATGATGATCCTGGCCTATGCGCGCGCGCCGGTGTCCACCCTGACGCCTTTTCTGTATGCCCAGATCGGCTTTGCCATGCTGGGTGGCTGGCTGGCTTTTTACCATGTGCCGGACGAGCTGTCGCTGCTGGGCATGGGCATGATCGCCGTGTGCGGCGCCACGGGCGCATGGCTGGCCGTGCGCGAAAGCCGTGTCCTCATCCAAGCCACCGAATCCTGAAAGAAATCTGTCATGGCCCAGTTGTTTGAAGTCCATCCCGACAACCCGCCGGCACGCCTGCTCAAGCAGGCCGTTGCCCTGATCCAGCGCGGCGGCATTGTCGCTGTGCCGACCGATTCCAGCTATGCGCTGGTCTGCCAGCTCGATGACAAGGCAGCGTCCGACAGCCTGCGCCGCATTCGCGGGGTGGATGACAAGCACCACCTCACGCTGCTGTGCCGCGACCTGAGCGAGCTGTCCAACTATGCGCGGGTCGACAACAAGCAGTTCCGCATGATCAAGGGCGCCACCCCCGGCCCCTACACCTTCATCCTGGAAGCCAGCAAGGAAGTGCCGCGTCGCCTGAGCCATCCGTCGCGCAAGACCATCGGCCTGCGTGTTCCCGACCACAAGGCGCTGCAAGCCCTGCTGGAGCTGCATGGCGGCGCACTGCTGGCCACGACCCTGATTCCGCGCGGCGAAACCGAAGCCATCAGCGACCCCCAGGACATCACCGGCCCGCTGGAACGCGAACTCGCCGCAGTGATCGATGCCGGCGCCTGCTACAAGGAAGCCACCACCGTGATCGACCTGACGCCCATGGCCGACGGCGGCGACCCGGTGGTGATCCGGCAGGGACGAGGCGAGCTGGCACTGCTCGGGCTGTGAGGCACGGCCAACGGAGCGTCTGACACAATCAGGCCATGGACATTGCCAACCTGATTCAAACTGTCACCCTTTACGCCCTTCCCGTGCTGTTCGCCATCACGATCCATGAAGCAGCCCACGGCTACGCGGCGCGCCATTTTGGCGACAACACCGCTTACGCGCAGGGCCGCATCACGCTGAACCCGCTCAAGCACATCGACCCGGTAGGCACGATCCTGATGCCGCTGATGCTGTACTTCGCCACCTCGGGCGCTTTTTTGTTTGGCTACGCCAAGCCGGTTCCGGTGAATTTCGGCGCCCTGCGCAACCCCAAGCGCCACATGGTCTGGGTGGCGCTGGCCGGTCCGGCATCGAACTTTGCGCAGGCCATTTTCTGGGCCTTGTTGCTGGTGGGGCTGGTTGGCATGGGTGTTCAGGAGCCCTTTTTCGTCAAGATGGCGCAGGCCGGCATCCTGGTCAACCTGGTGATGTGGGCCTTCAACCTGTTCCCGCTGCCGCCGCTGGACGGTGGCCGCATCCTGGTCGGCCTGCTGCCCTGGAAGCAGGCACAGATGGTCTCGCGCCTTGAACCCTGGGGCTTCTTCATCGTGATGGGCCTGGTGCTGGTCGGTGTCGTTGGCGCCTTCTGGCTGCGTCCGCTCATGACCCTGGGCTACGCCCTGATCAACACGCTGATTTCTCCGCTGGCCTTCCTGCTGCGCTGATTTTTTCATCTCCACTTTCCGCATGACCTCCACTTCTTCCGCACCGCTCCAACGCTTCCTGACCGGCATCACCACCACCGGAACGCCGCACCTGGGCAACTTTGTCGGCTCGATACGCCCTTCGGTAGCGGCCAGCCGACTGCCCGGCGTGCAGAGCTTTTATTTTCTGGCCGACTACCATGCCTTGATCAAATGCGGCGACCCGGCGCGCATCCAGCGCTCGACACTGGAAATTGCCGCCAGCTGGCTGGCCGCCGGGCTGGACCCGGAACGCGTGATGTTCTACCGCCAGTCCGACATTCCGGAAATCACCGAACTTACCTGGCTGCTGACCTGCGTCACGGGCAAGGGCGTGCTGAACCGCGCCCATGCCTACAAGGCCTCGGTGGACAAGAACGAAGCGGCCAACAACGACCCGGATGCCGATGTCACGGCGGGCCTGTTCATGTACCCGGTGCTGATGGGCGCTGACATCCTGATGTTCAAGGCGCACCAGGTGCCGGTCGGTCGCGACCAGATCCAGCACATTGAAATGGCGCGCGACATGGCGCAGCGCTTCAACCACCTGTACGGCGAACACCTGGTGCTGCCCGAAGCGGCCATCGAGGAATCCGTCGCCCTGCTGCCCGGCCTGGACGGGCGCAAGATGAGCAAGAGCTACGACAACACGATCCCGCTGTTCACGCCGCCCGACCCCTTGCGCAAGCTGATCGCTGGCATCGTCACCGACTCGCGCGCGCCCGGCGAAGCCAAGGACACCGAAGGCTCGGCCCTGTTCCAGATCTACCAGGCCTTTGCCGGCGAAAGCGAAACCGCTGCGTTGCGCCAGGCCTATGCCGACGGCATTGGCTGGGGCGATGCCAAGCAGATGCTGTTCGAGCGCATCGACCGGGAAGTCGCCCCGATGCGCGAGCGTTATCAGAACCTGATCGCCAACCCGCAGGAAATCGAAAAGCTGCTGCAAGCCGGTGCGGCAAAGGCACGGGCGGTGGCGGCACCGTTCATGGGCGAATTGCGGCGCGCCGTGGGCCTGCGCAACCTGGGTTCTTCCGTCCCGGCGGCCAGCAAAAGCAAGGCAGCCAAAAAAACTGCCCCGGCATTCAAGCAATACCGCGAAAAAGACGGCCGGTTCTACTTCAAGCTGCTCGATGCCGATGCGCGCCTGCTGCTGCAAAGCCGTGGGTTTGATGCGCCCAAAGCGGCGGCGCTCGCCATTTCCACCCTGCAAAAACAGGGTTCAGCCGCGTTGGCCGGACTGCACGACCTGCTGGAAACCGCCCCAGGGATTGGCCAGGACGAACTCGACACTGCACTGGCCTTCTTCAGCGATTCACAAGCCTGACGCGCACACCCGTCAGGATAAACGTGAAAAGGCCGGTTAAAAAAACCGGCCTTTTCGCTGGAGCTTGGAAAGCTGACTGCTACGCGGTTGCGTTGACCCATCGGTGGCGTTCAGCATCAAACAAGACTTCGGCGCCATCGCAACCTGCCCAAACGGCTGTCGATTTGGTAGCAAAAAGCAGTGATATGCCATGAATCCCCCGATGGCACGCCCATGTGGTTTCGCGCTGGAAGCCTGGGCCGAAGAAGGTACGCATGGCCAAGGTTGGGCACGCCGGGAAGGGGTTTTACCTAATTTGCAGGCCAGTCGTGGGCTATTGGACAAAAAGGCAATGAAAAGTGGACCGGCACGGCCGCTTTGCAGCGCACGTCATTTCTGCCGCCAAAGTCCCTAGATTTTGTCGATCTTGTCTTTAACGGTTTCCTTTGCGTCGCCCATCTTCTTCTGGGTCTTGCCTTCGGCCTGCTTGGCCATGCCTTTGGCCTGCTGTTCAGTGCTGCCCGTCATCTCGCCCGCCTTGGACTGCACCTTGCCTGCGGCATCCTTTGCAGCGCCCTTGACTTGATCTTTGTTCATGGCGAAATCCTTTTTCAAGTTGATGAAGTTTTCAGGCTAATAGCCCTTGTCAGTCCAGAAAACAGGGGTTTGGCGCAAAACGGCGTGGGCAGGTTCCTACAGACAGGGGCTGCGAAAAAACCATCGCTTCTCAAAGCCTTTACTTGTCAGCATGGACCAGCGATAAAAATAAGATTATTTTTTCGTATACGATATAACAAATACCAAAATTGGATGTTGATGCTTCCCTGGTTCACCGAATCCCCTGCCGACCGCCTGGTCGATGTCCGCGACACCTCGCTGGCCAAGCTGGTGCGGGACGACATGCTCGCGCTCATTCTCAAAGGCGAACTGGTGCCTGGCCAGCGCATCAACGAGCCTGACGTGGCCAGCCGGCTCAAGGTGTCGCGCGTGCCGGTGCGCGAGGCGCTGCGCGAACTGGAGAGCTCCGGGCTGGTCGTGTCGCGCAAGCATTCGGGCGTGTTTGTGCGCCAGTTGCAGGCCGCTGACATTCGTGACCTTTACCAGATGCGTGGCCTGCTCGACGGCTTTGCCGGACGCTGCGCGGCCAGCTTGGCGGACCGCGAGCGCCAGGCGCTGGTGGCGCTGCTGGGCCAGTCGGTCGACGCCATGCTGAAAGCTGCCGGCCGGCACGACGTGCAGGGCTACTACGGTGAAAACCTGCACTTTCACTGGGCCATCGTTGCGTCGGCGGGCAACGGGCAGTTGCTTGAGACCTACCGCAGCATCGTGCAAAAGCTGCACCTGTCGCGCCTGAAGAACCTGTCGCAAGACCTGGGCATGCAGGCGTCGATGGCCGAGCATGTCGAGATCGTGCAGGCGATCCAGGCCAGCGACCCGCTGCGTTGCGAAGCCCTGATGGCCCGGCACGTGGGCGGCGCTTATGCGCGGCTGCTGGACGCCGCGCCACCGCCCCTGGAAGCCGCCCGGCCCCTGCCGGCATGAACTCCTGAATAAAAAGCAGCCCGAAGACCGGCTCCAAGCCGGCAGCGGCGTCCACCCCCCCTATCCGTCCATCGATTGCTGGAGACAACCCCATGAAACGACGCACCCTGCTGCAGGCAGCCCCTGCACTGATCTATGCCCCCGGCCTGGCCTTTGCCCAGACGCCCTACCCGAGCAAGCCGATTCGCTACATCGTCCCGGTGTCGGCGGGCGGCGGCAGCGACATGGTCGGGCGCACCCTGACCGAGCGCTGGGGCAGCCTGCTCAAGCAGTCCTTCATCGTCGACAACCAGGGCGGTGGCGGCGGCGTGATTGCCGCCCAGACCACGGCGCGCGCGGCGCCCGACGGCTACACGCTGATGCAGGGCTATGTGGCGACGCACGGCACCAGCCCGGCCACGCGCAAGCTGCCCTATGACGCCATCAAGGATTTCACCGCCATCGGCATGATCGGCGCGACGCCCAACGTGCTGGTGGTCAACGCCAGCCTGCCGGTCAAGAGGTGCGCGAATTCATCGAGTATGTGAAGAAGAACCCGGGCCGCGTCAGCTACGGCTCGGCGGGCCAGGGCTCGCTGACGCACCTGACGATGGAGTTGTTCAAGCAGCAGATCGATTCCTTCATGGTGCACATCCCTTACCGCGGCATCGCACCGGCCTTTACCGACCTGATCGGCGGGCAGACGCAGGCCATGTTTCCGGGCCTCGCCGCCGCCATTCCGCACATCCGCTCGGGCCGGGTGCGCCCGCTGGCCGTCACCGGCTTGACGCGCCACCCGCAGTTCAAGGACCTGCCGACGCTGGACGAATCGGGCTTCAAGGGTTTCGATGCGCAGCAGTGGTACGGCGTCGTGGGGCCAGCAGGCATGCCCGCGCCCATCGTGAAGCAGCTGAATGAAACGCTGGCCACCGTGCTCAGGGCGCCCGACCTGCGCGAGAAGCTGGCCGTCGAGGCGATCGAGCCGATCGTGATGTCGCCCGAGGAATTTTCGGCTTTCATCAAGACCGACATTGCCCGCTGGACCAAGCTCGCCAAGGAACGCAAGATCGCGCTGGACAGCTGAAATTCAGTGACTGCGCAGCATCGCCCGTGACACATGGCCTCGAGTCCGCATGGCTCCTTCCCCTTCTGGGGGAAGGCTGGGATGTGGGCCGGCGGGCGTGTAATTCATCACAAAAAATCGTCGTCGGGGAGCCCTCACCCCAGCCCTCTCCCAGAGGGAAAGGGAGGAAGACGGGACTGCATCCAACAAACCAGTAGCGAGGATTTTCAAGAAGATAAGCCTCATTACGCATACTCCAATTGCATAGCCAGCTATATCTTTTATAGCAAATTAGCAACTTCATCATTCTTCATCTCTTCATAGAAAAAACCACTCCATGGCCCGCAACACCCAGGTCGCCGCCGACCACCATGCCCCGCCCATTACCCACATCCTGGCTGAATTTGTCGCCAACCATCCCGGCTTTCTGTCGGGCGGCTGGAGCGACGCCGTGGACCACGAAGCCCACCGCACCTTCATGAACTGGCTGGGTTGCGCCGTCGGAGCCGCGCACCACGAGGCGGCAGAAGCTGCCGTCGCGGCCGTCATGTTCCTGCAGCCGGCGCCCCAGGCCACGCTGCCCGGCCGTCCGGAAAAGGTCGACATTGCCAGCGCCGCGCTGATCAACGGCATCACCTCGCACACCTTCGACTTTGACGACACCCATCTCAAGACCATCATCCATCCGGCCGGACCGGTGGCCTCGGCCCTGCTGGCCCTTAGCGAACACACGGGCGCCAGCGGCCGTGAACTGCTCGATGCGCTGGTGCTGGGCATCGACGTGGCCTGCCGCGTCGGCAATGCGATGTACCCCGACCACTACGACCGGGGCTGGCACATCACCGGCTCCACCGGCACGCTGGGCGCCGCCGCTGCCTGCGCCCGCCTGCTCAAGCTCGACGCCGGCAGGACCGCCATGGCGCTGGGCATCGCCGCCTCGCAGCCGATTGGCATGCGCGAGCAGTTCGGCACCATGACCAAGCCGTTTCATCCCGGCGCCGCCGCGCGTGCCGGCCTGATGTCCGCCTTGCTGGCCGCCCAGGGCTACACCGCCAGCCCCCGGGCACTGGAAGCGCCGCGCGGCATGATGCAGACGGTGTCCACCAAGAACGACTGGCTGGAGATCACCGAGGAACTGGGCAAGCGCTTTGAAATCTCCTTCAACAGCTACAAACCCTTTGCCTGCGGCATCGTGATCCACCCCAGCATCGACGCCTGCGTGCAGCTGGGCCGCCGGGGCGTCACGCCCGACCAGGTGGAAAGCATCGAGCTGAAAGTGCATTCGCTGGTGCTGGAACTCACCGGCAAGAAGGAGCCGGCTGACGGCTTGCAGGCCAAGTTCAGCGTCTACCACGGCTGCGCGGCGGGCCTGACCTTCGGCCGCGCGGCGGAGGGCGAGTTCTCCGACGAAGTCGTGAACCGCGCCGACATGGTGGCGCTGCGCCGCAAGGTGGTGGCGACGGTCGATGACTCGATTGACGAGGCCAGTGCCGATGTGACGGCGGTGCTGAAGGACGGCCAGCGCGTGCATGTGTTTGTCGAGCATGCCATCGGCTCGCTGCAGAACCCGATGACCGATGCCAACCTTGAAGCCAAGTTCCATGGGCTGTCGGACCCGTTGCTGGGCGCGGTGCGTAGCGGCGAGCTGATCAGCGCCTGCTGGAACCTGGCCGCTGCCGACAACGTTCGGGCACTGGCCGCGCTGGCGGTGCCGCAGGCATGAACGCGCCTGTGAACCCGGCTGCGCCAGGCGGCCGGCCCGTGATTGTCGTCGTGGGCGATGCCGAGCAGGCACTGCAGCGGCTGGTGGACTGGGCGCCGATCCAGGCACGGGCCGACGTCGCCCTGCACCACCAGCCGCTGAGCGGCGAGGCGCTGGTCGAGGCGCTGAAGGACGCCGATGCCGTGGTGCTGGTACGCGACCGCACGCCGTTTGGCGCCCAACTGCTCGCCCGTCTGCCGCGGCTGCGCTACCTGGTCTTCACCGGCACGCGCAACACCACGCTCGACCTCGCCGCGCTGGCGGCGCGCCAGATACCGGTCAGCCATACCGAATGGGGTCCGTCCAAGGACAGCACCTGCGAGATGACCTGGGCGCTGATCCTGGCCGCCACGCGCCAGCTGGAAGCGCAAACCGCGCTGCTGCGCCAGGGTCAGTGGCGACCGGACACCGCGCTGCCGCTCGCCGGCGTACTGCACGGCCAGACACTCGGGCTGATCGGCCTGGGCGAAATCGGCGGGCGCGTGGCCCGCGTCGGCCAGGCACTGGGCATGCAGGTCATCGCCTGGAGCCCCCGACTTCGACAGTTAAACGCGTAAGTCATTGATCCATATAGGGGTGCGATGCAATCGCTCCACTACAAAAGGGTCAACTGGGTGTTCAGAGTGGGTTTTTTGACAGTCAGCGCAGACAAAATATCTGAGTGTTCCTGGTTGACCGTGGACAGGCCGGTCACCGGTTGCGTGTTGTTGAGCGTCACCTGGTGATGCTGAATCCGGCGCAGCTTGTCCAGCGCGCGCTCCGGGGAGATGGGGGTGGCGCTCGCGCGCAATCTCGATCGCATCACCCGGTACACAATCAGCGCCATGAAGCAGATCGCTGCGTGGGCGCGAATGCGCTTGGGCAGGCGGTGGTAGATCGGCCCAATCTCGATCTCCGACTTGAGCACCCGAAACCCGCGCTCAATATCGGCCAGCGACTTGTAGCGTTTGATGACCTCAGCGGGCGCAAAGTCCGGCGCATTGGTCACCAGCAATAGTTTGCCATCCATCAAGCGCGCATGCGTCAAGGCGCGCTCGTCAAGATGGTAGCTAAACAATTCACTCTTGAGGTCCACCTTGATGATGCGCGCCAGATGCGCCAGGCACACCTCATGGTAAAAGCGGGCTCTGGCACCCCCATCGGAGAGCTTGCGGCCGCGTTTGGATTGACCGGTATCCTGCTCGTCAAGCTTGCCTACCCACTGGGCGGCCTGCTTTTCCAGCTCCGCAATGCGGTTGTCGCGCTTGGTACTGGCCTCCAAGGCAACGTGTGGATCGTGCGCAATGATCAGGCGCAGCTTGTTCCACTGCACCTCGCCCAGCACCTCCTGCCTGGCACCGGCGCACTGCGCCGCATGAAACGGCCCCAAGAGTTCCACGAAGTCCCCATAACGACGCCCCGGCACAGCCAGAATGAACTCCAGTTTCCCGCCACCGGGCAGGGTGATGGCCTGCAAACCAGCCAGGTTGTCCGTTGACAGCAAGCCCCGATCAGCCACGGCAATCACGCGCTTGACGGGGAAGCGCTTGACGATTTTTTCGATCACACCCTTGATGGTGGTGACTTCCGCCCTATTGCCGTCAAACACCTCGTGGTACAGCGGCAAGCCCTCAGACGTTTGCACCACGCCGAGCATGACCTGGCGCGCCACCACGCCTTCCTTGGACATGCCGTAGTGGCGTACATCGTCATCCTCTTCAGACAGGCCTGCCGTGCGAATGGTGGTCATGTCGTAGAACACCATGGCCAGGTCCTGATCGACCAAGGGGCGCAGCAGGGCGGACATGACCCCATCGACCGCCTCCTTGTGATCGACCAAGGCGTCCATGGCGCGCAGCAGGTGTTGGTGGTCAATCGATTCGAGCGTGACACCGGGCAAGCTCACGGTCTGCAGCCAGCGCAGCACACCGAGCTTGGAGTCCGGGTCACACAAACGGTTGAGCACCATCACGCGAATCAGCGACTCCACGTCAATGCTGTGTCGGGTACGCCGAAACACTTTTCGCAAGCGATCAAAGCCCAGCGAATTCCACAACTCGGTCAACGTCCAGACGTCACCGAAATCACGCGCTGACTCGAAGCTCACCGTCGGGGTGGGCGGCGATGCAACAGGGGTCTGCCCGGTGATACGTTGCAGGCCCGAGATCACTGACTGGAGTTCGCCTCTCAACTGGTCAAGCCGCCCAAGGGTGGCGACGGTGCGTTGCTTGGGGCGGCCCGTGTCGTCACGAAACGCCTCGACGAGTTGGACGTATTGGTTGGGGCCGGAGCGGGTGAGCTTGATGAACACGCCATTACTTTAACGCAGATAAATAAGAATACAAGATAACATTTATACAGACAAATCATGCCATTACAAAAATTTCCAAAATTCGCCGCTAAGTGATTGATTTCATTGAAGTCGGTGCGAGTTTTTGGGTCTGAACTGTCGAACCCGGGGGAGCCCGCGCATGACGCCCGAGCGCGCCGCCGCGCACGGCGCGCTGGCGGTGACGCTGGAAGAACTGCTGACCACGTCAAAGGTCGTCAGCCTGCACCTGGTGCCGACCCCGGCCACGCACCACCTGCTCGACGCGCGGCATCTGGCGCTAATGCGGCCGGACAGCCTGCTGGTCAACACCTCGCGCTCGGCACTGATCGCTACCGGGGCGCTGGTCAGCGCGCTCGAACAGGGCCGGCCGGGGTTTGCGGCGCTCGACGTGTTCGATGTCGAGCCGCTGCCGCAGGATTCACCCCTGCGACAGTTCAACAACGTGCTGCTGACACCGCACCTGGGCTTTGTCGCCGAGCCGGTGTTCGCGCGTTTTGCCTCGGGCGTGAGCGAATGCCTGACAGCCTGGCTGACCGGCCAGCCGCTGGTGCGGGTGCTGGCGTAAGGCACCACCACCTGAAAGCCAGCAGACAGCCTTTCAGGCAACAACTCAGCGCACGGGAGGCCGGCATTTGTCTTCCTCCCTCTCCCCCTGGGAGAGGGTTGGGGTGAGGGCTCCCCGATGGCGATTTTCCTTGAGAGTTGCCACGCCCGCCGGCCCCATCCCTGCCTTCCCCCAGCGGGGGAAGGCGCCATTCAGATTCGGACGCAAGGCTTGCCTGACGACCTGAGCAGTTGCCTTTTGAGCATCAAATAGGCCTCTGGCGCAGGTAAATATTGGACCAGCAGCTATGAATTCAGTAGCAAAATCGATCCACTGCCTTCGATACCGTGCGCGTGGCTACAGCCACGTCACCTCGGCCGCCAGCAGGTAGCCCGCGCCATAGACCGTGCGAATGGTCGTCGGATGCTGGGGGTCGGATTCGAGCTTGCGCCGCAGCCGCGACACCCGCACATCGACGCTGCGGTCCAGCGCCGACAGGTCACGGTCGCCGCACAGCTGCTCGCGGTCCAGGATGCGGTTGGGCCGCTGCAAAAACTGCAGCAGCATGCGCGACTCGCCAGCGCTGAGCGTCCACGCCTCGCCCCCCGGCGACGTCAGCAGGTTGGAGTCGGCGCGGAAACGCCAGCCGCCAAACTCGGCCATGTGCGAACGCGCGGGCGTTGGCGTTTGAGCGCCGGGCGCCTTGTCACGGCGCCGCAGGATGCTGCGCACGCGGGCCACCAGCTCACGCGGCTCAAAGGGCTTGACCACATAGTCATCGGCGCCCAGCTCCAGGCCCATGACCCGGTCGCTGAGGTAGCCCCGCCCCGTCAGCACCATCACGCCGCAGGCATGGCGCGCCTGCAGCTCGCGCACCACGTCCATGCCGTCGGCGTCGGGCAGGCCCAGGTCCACGATGCACAGGTCGGGCACCCGCACCATCAGCAGCCGGCGCAGTTCGGCCGCGGTGTGGCATTCGACGGTCTCGAAGCCAAACTCGCGCAGCGTGCTGCCAACCAGCCGGCAGATGTCGGGATCGTCGTCCAGCAGGTAGATGCAGCGCGGTCCCTCCGGCTGGCGAAACAGGCCGACCGTCATGCGCCCAGGCCGTCCAGCGCCTGCTGCAGTTCGGTGGCGGTGAAGGGCTTTTTCAGCAGCGAAATGCCGGTAGGCGCGCCGCCGGGTGCGGCATCGCCGTCGGCATAGCCGCTGATCAGCAGCGCCTTCACCTGCGGCGCGCGCTGGCTTGCCGCGCTGCACAGCGCCCGGCCGTCCATGCCCCCCGGCATCACCAGATCGGACACCAAAATCCCCACGGTGGGCACGCTGGCCAGCAGTTGCAGGGCATCGGCCGCATGGTCGGCCTCGATCACCGGATAGCCCAGGCCGACCAGTTGCAGCCGGATCACCCGGCGCACGTCGGTATCGTCCTCGACCAGCAGCACCAGCGGGCGCTGCGCGCCGGGCCGGCTGGCCAGCGCCTGCGGGCCGGGCAGCGTTTCGGCTTCGAGGATTTCGTCGTCGGTGCACGGCAGCACCAGCGTGACCACGCAGCCTTCGCCCAGCGCGCTCTGGATAGAGAGGCCGCCGCCCGACTGCTTGGCAAAGCCATACACCATCGACAGCCCCAGGCCGCTGCCCGAACCGAAACGCTTGGTGGTGAAAAAAGGCTCGGAGGCGCGCGCCTGCGTGGCGGCGTCCATGCCGATGCCGGTGTCGGACACGCTCAGCGCCACATAGCAGCCCGGCACCACGTCGAAATCGGACGCCTGCGCCGGGCTCAGCACCGTGCGCGCGGCCTTGATCGTCAACTGGCCGCCCTCGGGCATGGCGTCGCGCGCGTTCAGCGCCAGGTTGAGCAAGGCGTTTTCAAGCTGCTGGGCATCGGTCATGGCAAAGACCGGTTCGTCCACCGGCGTGGCCGCGACAGTGACATGCGCCGGCAGCGTGCGCTTGAGCAGCAGCAGCGTTTCGTTCACCAGGTCGGCGATGTTCACCGGGCGCAGCGACAGCGGCTGCTTGCGCGCAAAGGCCAGCAGCCGCTTGATCAGCGAGGCGCCCCGGCGCGAGGCCTTCAGCGCCGGCAGAACGTATTCGGCCATGTCCGGCTCGTCGGGATAGCGCGCCTGCAGCGTGACCAGGTTGCCGATCACCACCGTCAGCAGGTTGTTGAAGTCGTGCGCCAAGCCGCCGGTGAGCTGCCCGACGGCTTCCATTTTCTGCGCATGCACCAGCGCCGCCTGGGTGTTCTTGAGGTCGGTGATGTTGACCGACAGCACGAAGCAGCCGGCCACCCGGCCCTGCGCGTCAAACTCGGGCACCAGTTCGCTGCGCGCATGCAGCAGCCGTCCGCCGGGGCGGCGCATGGCGTATTCGTAGCTGACGCGTTCGCCCTTGAGCGCGCGGTGCACATGGCGCGAGATATCGGTGTAGACCTCACCCCCCACCACATCGCGGATGGCGCGGCCCACCACGCCCTCGCGGACCGTGCCAAACCAGTCGGCGTAGCCCTTGTTGGCATAGCGGTAGATTTCCTGGTGATCAAAATAGCCGATCAGCGCCGGCACGGTGTCGGTGATCAGGCGCAGGTTTTCCTCGCTGCGGCGCAGCGCCTCGGTGATGCGCTGGTTGGCGTCGTCGGCCACGATCAGGCGCCGGTTGGTCGCCTGCAGTTCATGCGTGCGCTCGGCCACCCGGCGCTCCAGCTCGACGTTTTGCTGCTCGATCTGCTGCTCGTGGCGCCGGCTGGACGTGATGTCGGTGTACAGCGTGACAAAGCCGTTGTGCGGCAAGGGCTCGCCGCGCACCGCCAGGATTTGTCCGTCGGGCCGGTCGCGCTCGGTGTAGTGCGGCGTGAAATGCCGCGCCAGGCGCATGCGCTCGGCCACCAGTTCCTCGACATCGCCCGGCCCGTATTCGCCGCGCTCGGCGTTGTAGCGCATGAAGGACTCGAAGGTCGCGCCGACAAACGCCATGTCTTCGGGGAAATCGAGCAGGCGCAAAAACGCCTGGTTCCAGGCGACGATGCGCAGGTTGCCGTCGATCACCGTCAGCCCCTGGTCAAGCCGGTCCAACCCGGCCTGCAGCAACTCGTGCCGGTAGTGGATTTGCTGGGAATCGGGGGAAACGTGTGATGGCATCAAAGGCGGGCTCCGGCGGATTGGTGCATTCTAGGGCGCTGCCGCGCGGGCCGGAAGGCCGCAATCATTCGATACATTTGCCCCGAAATTGCGCAACAGTCGGCTGCCATCATCGGTGGCACCAACGCTGCCCGTGCACCACTTCAAGCCTGCCGCAGCCACCAAAACCAGGAGACTGCCGACATGCCCACGACCGCCTATGACCACGGACTCGAGCGCAACAGCGCGAACCACACCGCGCTGTCCCCGATCAGTTTCCTGGAGCGCTCGGCGCGTGTCTACCCCGAGCGCGCGTCGCTGGTTCACGGCGACATCCGCTTCACCTGGGCGCAGACCTATGCGCGTTGCCGCCGCCTGGCCAGCGCACTGGCGCGGCGCGGCGTGGGCGTGGGCGACACCGTCGCGGCCATGCTGCCGAACACGCCGCCCATGTTCGAAGCGCATTTCGGCGTTCCCATGCTGGGGGCGGTGCTCAACACCCTGAACACCCGGCTCGATGCCGAAACGCTGGCCTTCATGCTCGACCACGGCGAAGCCAAGGTGCTGCTGACCGACCGCGAGTTTTCGCTCCTCATCGAGCGGGCGCTGGGCCTGATGCGCCAGCCCTGCCCGCTGGTCATCGACGTCGATGACCCGATGCACGAAGGCGGCACGCTGCTGGGCGAGATGGACTACGAGGCGTTCCTGCAGACCGGCGACGAAGCCTACGACTGGTCGCTGCCGACCGACGAATGGAATGCGATTGCGCTGAACTACACCAGCGGCACCACCGGCAACCCCAAGGGCGTGGTCACGCACCACCGGGGCGCCTACCTGAACGCCGTGTCCAACGTGGTGACCTGGGAAATGCCGCGCCACTCGGTCTACCTGTGGACGCTGCCGATGTTCCACTGCAACGGCTGGTGCTTTCCCTGGACGCTGGCGCTGCAGGCGGGCGTCAGCGTGTGCCTGCGCAAGGTCGATCCGGCGCTGATCTTCTCGCTGGTCCGCGCGCACCGCGTCACGCACCTGTGCGGCGCGCCGATCGTGTACGGCCTGCTGATCAATGCGCCGCAGCTGCTGCGCGCCGGCATCTCGCACCCGATTGCCGGCCTGATTGCTGGCGCCGCGCCACCGGCCGCCATCATCGAAGGCTGCGAGCGCATCGGCATCGACATCACCCATGTCTATGGCCTGACCGAGGTCTATGGCCCCGCCGCCGTCTGCGCCAGGCAGGCCGGCTGGGACAAATTGCCGATTGGCGAGCGCGCCGCGCTGAATGCGCGCCAGGGCGTGGCTTATCCGATGCAACAGGCGATTGCCGTGCTGAACCCGGAAACCATGCGGCCAGTGCCCGCCGATGGCGAGACCATGGGCGAGATTTTCTTTCGCGGCAACCTGGTGATGAAGGGCTACCTGAAAAACCCGCAGGCCACGGCCGAAGCCTTTGCCGGCGGCTGGTTCCACACCGGCGACCTGGCGGTGGTGCATCCCGACGGCTACATCAAGATCAAGGACCGCAGCAAGGACGTGATCATCTCTGGCGGCGAAAACATCTCCAGCCTGGAAGTCGAGGAAGTGCTGTACCGGCATCCGGCCGTGATGGTCGCCGCCGTGGTCGCCAGGCCCGACGACAAATGGGGCGAGGTGCCTTGCGCCTATGTCGAACTGTGCGACGGGGCCAGCGTGACCGAGGCCGAGATCATGGAACACTGCCGCGCGCAGCTGGCGCGCTTCAAGGTGCCCAAGCAGGTGCGGTTCGGCACGCTGCCCAAGACCTCGACCGGAAAAATCCAGAAGTTCGTGCTCCGCGAGCAGCTGCGTTCGGCGTCCAGCATGGCGTGAACGGCACGCGCCTGGCCTGACGCCCCGAAGCTGCCGGCACCGCGCCGGCGCTTACTCCTGAATTCATAGCTGCTTGCGCACGACTGTCGTGCGCAACAGGCCTTTTTTACTTAAGAATCATGACTCCAGCAGACATCCTGGCCCGGTACGGCCCCCGAGAAGCGATGGACTACGACGTGGTCGTGGTCGGCGGCGGGCCCGGCGGCCTGTCGGCGGCCATTCGCCTGAAGCAGCTCGCGGCTGAGCAAGGCACCGAGCTTTCCGTGGTCGTGCTCGAAAAAGGCTCCGAGCCCGGCGCGCACATCCTCTCGGGCGCGGTGATGGACCCCCGGGCCCTCACCGAGCTGATTCCCGACTGGAAGGCGCTGGGCGCGCCGCTCAACCAGCCGGTCACCGCCGACGAGGTGCTGTTCCTGAGCGAAACCGGCTCGACCAAAACCCCCGCCTGGCTGGTGCCCGACTGCTTTCACAACGCAGGCAACTACGTCATCAGCCTGGGCAATGTCACGCGCTGGCTGGCGCAGCAGGCGGAGAACCTGGGTGTTGAAATTTTCCCCGGCTTTGCCGCCGCCGAAGTGCTCTACACCGACACCGGCGCGGTCCGGGGCGTGGCCACCGGCAACCTGGGCGTGGGCAAGGACGGCGCGCCGACCGAGAACTTTCAGCTCGGCATGGAGTTGCTGGGCAAGTACACGGTGTTCGCCGAAGGCGCGCGCGGCCACCTGGGCCGCCAGCTGATCGCCCGCTTCAAGCTCGATGAAGGCCGCGATCCGCAGGCCTATGTGCTGGGTATCAAAGAGCTGTGGGAGATCGACCCGGCCAAGCACCAGAGCGGCCTGGTGGTGCACACCGCCGGCTGGCCGATGACGAGCGACACCTACGGCGGCGGCTTTTTGTACCACCTCGAAGGCAACCAGGTCACGCTGGGCTTTGTCACCGGGCTGGACTACAGCAATCCCTACCTGAGCCCGTTCGAGGAAATGCAGCGCTGGAAGACACACCCGGCCATTCGCAAGCACCTGGAAGGCGGCAAGCGCATTGGCTACGGCGCGCGGGCCATCACGGCCGGCGGCGCGCTGAGCCTGCCCAAGACGGTGTTTCCCGGCGGCGCGCTGATCGGCTGCGAGGCGGGTTACCTGAACGCCAGCCGCATCAAGGGCAGCCATGCGGCGATCAAGACCGGCATGCTGGCGGCCGAGGCGGCATACGCGGCGGTCGTGGCCGGGCGCGAACACGATGAACTCGACGCCTACCCCGCCGCTTATGAAGCCAGCTGGCTGGCCCAGGAGCTCAACCAAGCGCGCAACTTCAAGGCCTGGTTCAAGAAGGGTGTGTACATGGGCTCGTTCATGACGGGCGTGGAGCAGTGGCTGCTGCCGCGCATTGGCATCAAGAGCCCGCCGTGGACGATGCACCGCACCCAGCCCGACTACGCGATGCTCAAGCCGGCCGCCGAGTGCCAGCCGATCGTGTATCCGAAACCCGACAACAAGTTGACGTTTGACCGCCTGACCTCGGTGTTCATCAGCAACACCAACCACGAGGAAAACCAGCCAGCGCACCTGACCTTGAAAGACGCCAGCGTGCCGGTCAATGTCAACCTGGCGACCTACGCCGGCCCCGAGAGCCGCTATTGCCCTGCCGGGGTGTACGAGTACGTGAAGAACCCGGACGCTACCTCCCGGCTGCAGATCAACGCGCAGAACTGCGTGCACTGCAAGACGTGTGACATCAAGGACCCGACGCAAAACATCGTCTGGGTCACGCCCGAAGGTGGCGGTGGGCCCAACTACAGCGGCATGTAAGGCCGTTTCCAACCCTTCAACCCTTCAATCCACAACACGAGACATCGACATGAACGACCTGAACGGCTACGACATCGAAGACCTGAGCGTGGGCATGATGGCGGTCTTTTCCAAGACCATCACCGAAGCCGACATCGTGCTGTTTGCCGGCGTGTCGGGCGACACCAACGCCATCCACATCAACGAAGAGTACGCGGCGACGACGGCGTTCAAGGGCCGCATCGCCCACGGTTTCCTGTCGGCCAGCGTGATCTCGGCGGCAGTCGCCAACCGCTTGCCCGGCCCCGGCGCCATCTACATGGACCAGCACCTGAAGTTCCTGGCGCCCGTGCGCCCCGGCGACACCGTGCACGCCACCGTCACGGTGCGCGAAGTCATTGCCGACCGTGGCCGTGTGGTGTTGCACACCACCTGCAGCGTCAGGGGCGCCGTGGTGATTGATGGCGAAGCGCTGGTGAAGGTCGATTCGTCGGTCCGGCGCGCCGCCAAGGCCGCCGCCCAAGCCACCGCCTGATCCTTCCAGCCACTCAAGAAAGCACTCCATGAGCTACCAAGCCCCCCTGAAAGACATGCTGTTCGCCATGCAGGAACTCGCCGGCCTGCCCAGGGTCAGCGCCCTGCCCGGCTTTGAAGACTACGACCTGGACACCGCCCAGGCGGTGCTCGAAGAGTCGGCGAAATTTTGCGAAAGCGTCGTCGCGCCGCTGAACTGGACCGGCGACCAGACGCCGAGCAGCTGGAAAGACGGCGTCGTCACCACCACGCCCGGCTTCAAGGAGGCTTTCCAGCAGTTTGCCGAAGGCGGCTGGCAAGGCGTGATCCATCCGGCAGAATTCGGCGGCCAGGGCTTCCCGAAGCTGATCGCCACGCCCTGCGCCGAAATGCTGCATGCCGCCAACATGTCGTTCGCGCTGTGCCCGATGCTGACCGATGGCGCCATCGAAGCGCTGCTGGTGGCCGGCAGCGACGCGCTGAAACGCAAGTTTGCCGCCCGCCTCATCAGCGGCGAGTGGACCGGCACCATGAACCTGACCGAGCCGCAGGCAGGCTCGGACCTGGCCGCCGTGCGCAGCCGCGCCGAGCCGCAGGCAGACGGCAGCTACAAGGTGTTTGGCACCAAGATCTACATCACCTACGGCGAGCACGACATGACCGGGAACATCGTTCACCTGGTGCTGGCCCGCGTGGCTGGCGCGCCCGAGGGCGTCAAGGGCATCTCGCTGTTCGTGGTTCCCAAGTTCCTGGTCCATGACGACGGCAGCCTGGGCGCGCGCAACGACGTGCATTGCTCAAGCATCGAGCACAAGCTCGGCATCAAGGCCAGCCCGACCGCCGTGCTGCAGTTTGGCGACCACGGCGGCGCGGACGGCGACCTCGTCGGCGAGGAAAACCGCGGCCTCGAATACATGTTCGTCATGATGAATGCCGCCCGCTTTGCCGTCGGCATGCAGGGCATCGCGATGGCCGACCGCGCTTACCAGAAAGCCGTGCGCTTTGCGCATGACCGCACCCAGAGCCGCGACCTGGCGGGATCAAGCGGCCCGGTCGCCATCATCCACCACCCCGATGTCAAGCGCATGCTCCTGACCATGCGCGCGCATGTCGAAGGCGCGCGCGCCCTGGCCTATGTGGCGGCCGCCGCCAGCGACGCGGCGCACCACGCCAGCGGCGAATCCATCCGGGCGCACCACCAGGCGATGTACGAGTACCTGGTTCCCGTCGTCAAGGGGTTTTCGACCGAAATGTCCATCGAGATGGCCAGCCTGGGCGTGCAGGTGCATGGCGGCATGGGCTACATCGAGGAAACCGGCGCCGCCCAGTACCTGCGCGACGCCCGCATCCTGACGATTTACGAAGGCACCACCGCCATCCAGGCGAACGACCTGGTGGGCCGCAAGACATTGCGCGACAAGGGGGTCGTGGCCAGGTCGCTGTGCGACCAGATCGCCAGCACCGAGCAAGACCTTGCCGCGCTCAACAACGACGACTGCAACGCCATGCTGGGTGCCTTGCGCCAGGGCCGGCTGGCGCTTGAAAAGACCATCGACTTCATGGTCGCCAACGGCAGGAGCGAGCCCAAAACGGTGTACGCCGGCGCGGTGAACTACCTCAAGCTGGCTGGCGTGGTGTTGTGCGGCTGGCAGATGGCGCGCGCCCTGATGGTGGCGCAGGACAAGCTAGACAGCGACCCGGCGTTTTTCACCGCCAAAGTGGTCACCGCCCGTTTCTACGCCGAATCGGTGCTGACGCAGGCGCCCGGTCTGGCCCAGGGCATCTGCCTGTCCGGCCCGACCACCAACCGCATGCCGGTTGACCTGTTCTGAACGGCAGGCTGCGCTACCCCAGCTTTGCGCAAGAAATTCAATTGTTTTTTTAATGGAGGATGAAGCATGAGCTCTGAAATGTATGCCCGGATTCGATTGAATCCGAAATTCAAGGAACTGGTCAGCAAGCGCGAGCGCCTGGCCTGGACACTCACCGGCATCGTCCTGGTGCTGTTTTTCGGGCTGTTCCTGACGGTGGCTTTCAACCCGTCGGTGCTGGCGATCCGGCTGGGCGACAGCTTTGTGACCACCGGCCTGGTGATCGGCCTTTTCGAATTCGTGCTGTTCTGGGCGTTGACGGCGTATTACGTGATCCGCGCCAATTCGGAATTTGACGCGCTGACCGAAGCGCTGCTGCGCGAATCCATGAAAGCAAAAAAATGATCAAAACACTTGTAAAACTGGCCGCCGGCCTGCTGGCCCTGGGCGCCACCGGCGCGGCAATAGCCGCCGGCGCTGTGGACATCACGCAAAAGCAGCCGCTCAACATTCCGGCGATCATCATGTTCGCCGTCTTTGTCGGCATGACGCTGGGCATCACCTACTGGGCGGCCAGCCGCACCAAGACCGCTTCGGACTTCTACACCGCAGGCGGCGGCATCACCGGCTTTCAAAATGGCCTGGCCATGGCCGGCGACTACATGTCGGCCGCCACCCTGCTCGGCCTGACCGCGCTGGTGTTCACCAACGGCTACGACGGCTATCTGTTCATGATCGCCTTCTTTGTCGGCTGGCCGGTCATCCTGTTCCTGATGGCCGAACGCCTGCGCAACCTGGGCAAGTTCACCTTTGCCGACATCACCTCCTACCGGCTGGACCAGGGCAAGGTCCGCACGATGGCGGCCATCGGCTCGCTGACGGTGGTGTGCTTCTACCTGATCGTGCAGATGGTCGGTGCCGGCCAGCTGATCAAGCTGCTGTTCGGCCTGGACTACCACATCGCCGTGATCGTGGTCGGCGCCCTGATGGTGGTGTACGTGACTTTCGGCGGCATGGTGGCCACGACCTGGGTGCAGATCATCAAGGCGTGTTTGCTGCTGTTCGGCGGCACCGTCATCACGGTGCTGGCGTTTTCGCAGTTCAGCTTCAGCTTCAACACCCTGGCCGCCAAGAGCATCGAGATCCACAAGCTGAAAGACATGCTGTTCGCCCCCGGCAAGCTGCTGCAGGACCCGGTCAATGCCATTTCGCTGGCGCTGGGCCTGATGTTCGGCCTGGCCGGCCTGCCGCACATCCTGATGCGCTTTTTCACCGTCAACAACGCCAAGGAAGCGCGCAAGTCGGTGCTGTACGCGGCCGGGTTTGTCGGGTTTTTCTTCAACGTGATTTTGCTGATGGGCCTGTGCTCCATCGTCATCGTCGGCACCAACCCCGACTTCTTCGAAGGCGGCACGGTGGGCGGCAAGATCATCGGCGGCGGCAACATGGTGGCCATGCACCTGGCCAAGGCCGTGGGCGGCGACCTGCTGCTCGGCTTCCTGGCGGCGGTGGCTTTTGCGACGATTCTGGCGGTGGTGTCGGGTCTGGCATTGGCCGGCGCATCCGCCATCTCGCACGACCTGTATGCCCGCGTGATCAAAAAAGGCAATGTGTCCGAAGCGCAGGAAATCAAGGTGTCCAAAATGGCTTCCTTCGGCATCGGCCTGATCGCCGTGGTGCTGGGCATTGCCTTTGAAAAGCAGAACGTGGCCTTCATGGCAGCGCTGGCCTTTGGCATTGCAGCGGCGGGCAACTTTCCGGTGCTGTTCCTGTCGATGTACTGGAAGGACCTGACGACGCGCGGCGCGCTGGCGGCAGGTTATGGCGGCTTGACGGCTGCGGTGGTGCTGGTGGTGCTGTCCAAATCCGTCTGGGTGACCGTGTTCGGCTATAGCGCACCCATCTTCCCGTACGACCAGCCGGCCTTGTTTGCCATGCCTTTGGCTTTCCTGCTGGGTTATGTGTTTTCCATCACCGACAAGAGCCCACGCGCCGCCAAGGAGCGCTTGGCTTATGCGGACCAGTGGGTCCGCGCCCAGACCGGCTTTGGCGCCGATGGCGCCGTCAGCCACTGACAGGCCCCTGAAAAGATGAAAGAGCCCCGAAGTTCGGGGCTTTTTTGGTACCGTCGCCACCATGGCCACGATTCAGCCCGGCTTGCCGGCGCCTGCCAGACCAGGCGCGACGCTTCGGGAAGTTGCCTCATCCATTGCTGCAGGTCGTCCTACTGTCGAGCCTTGCGGCAGCCTACTTGCAATGTACTGTCGGGCAAGCGATAGTTGTCTGCAGACGGAAACGAAAGGAAGACATGCAGAAACTGAAAACGACGTTGATCCTGGCTGCCCTGTTTCTGGCCGGCTGCGCTGCGCCGCCCATGCCACCCACGACCGCCGACGTTTCAACGCCAGCCCCATCGACAGGCAAAGCCGCACTGAATGCGCAGTCCCGGGAACTTCGCACCAAAATCATTGATCGCAAGCAGAAAATCACGGTTTTTGAAGTCATGCTCACCGACGTCGAGCGACGGGCGGCCAGGGCTCAAATCGACTTGACCTACCTTCCCAACACCAATATCGAGTCAGAAGCTGCAACGCAACGCAGCGAGCCAGATCGCCTCTCGGTCGCGGTCAGGCCTTCGCCCGCTGCTGCGGTCACTGCAAATTCCATGGCACTAAAACCGTCCGCAAAAAAACGTTCAGCAAGAAAGCCACACTCGAAAAAGAAATCAATACGTCGCAATGATCCCTCGTCCCCGCCGCGTGGTGGGCAGAGACAGGCTTCACAAGAAAACTCACCGGGCAGATGAATTAATCGGGACTTTATAGAGCGAAGTGAGTGGTTTTGAACTGCGTGCTTCACGCTGCCTCAAATGGCATAGAAACATTAACCGGTCAGTGATTCACGTCAATCTGTTAATTTTTCATGGACTCGCATCACCCCATGCAAACGTATGCAGACGCCAAGAACTGCACAGTGGGCTTGATGGCAGACGTAAACCAGGCGGTGCAGCAGAAATTTAGGCGATTTTCCAACGTTGCAAGGCGAGCCTCCAGTTCCAGTTCGTACACCTCCTTCGCTGGGCCTCTGCCCATCGTTTGGCCAGCAAGACCAAGCTCTTTTTGGCCCGCCCGGACCGGATTGGGATCGCTTACCGCAAGTGCCCCGAAGTCCGCAACATATGGCGTCGATTTGGCCTTGAGCACTTCGCCGAAAATGAAGGACGGCGCCCTCTCAAGCAGGCTGCGCAACTGGTTGACTGCTTTCGGCTTGCCCACGGCTTGAGGTCAATGTAACCACGCGAAACACCAAAACACCTCACTTGGTAGAGTCCTGCCCATGGTGAAAACGCGCGCATTGGTCTGGCTTAAACGCGATTTGCGCATTGACGACCACGCGCCGCTGCTTGCGGCACAAGGCTTTGACACAACCGTCGCCCTTTTTGTGATCGAGCCTGAATGGCTGCAGAGCCCGGAGTGCGATGCCAGCCATGTGGAAACCTGTCTGACTTGCCTTGCAGAATTGCGCGTGGCGCTCGCCCAACGTGGTGTGCCGCTGCTGGTGAGGACCGGTTCCATCCTTCGGGTCTTTCAGACCTTGAAGGCAGACTATGCTTTCACCCATGTGCTCAGCCACGAAGAAACCGGCCCCGGCTGGACCTACACCCGCGACCAGCAGGCAGGGCAGTGGTGCATGGGGCAAGGTGTGAATTGGCTTGAGTTTTCACAGACCGGTGTGGTACGGCGTTTGCGATCCCGCCAGGGGTGGGCGGGCAGCTGGCAAGCCCGTATGGATACGCCGCTGCGTCTGCTGCAAGGGGGCTTCAACGCGGGGCAGACCCAGACGGCTCAATTGGCGGTGGATGACATTCCCACACTGGCTTCCCTGGGCTTGGCACCCCACCGAAAAAACCTCCAGGCTGCGGGTGAGCGAGCGGCCTGCCAAACGTTGAAATCTTTTTTACAAAGCCGCGGCCGCGACTACTGCAAGGCACTGTCGAGCCCACTGACAGCCGAATCGGGCTGCAGCCGCCTGAGCCCGCACCTGGCCTTTGGCACGCTGTCGATGCGCGTCGTGCATCAAGCCACCGAGGCCAGCATGGCCCGAACCAACGACCCATCATTGGCGTACGGACTCAAAGGCTTTTCCAGCCGCTTGCGCTGGCACTGCCATTTCATGCAAAAACTGGAGAGCGAGCCGGCCATCGAGTTTCATAATTTTTCACGCGCCTGTGATGGCTTACGCCCCGGTGACGTTCAGGGTGGTGCGGCGCCCTTTGGCGATGCGGACGAAGCCCGTTTTCAAAGCTGGTGTGAAGGCCGCACCGGCTACCCGATGGTGGACGCCTGCATGCGTTCGCTCGTCGCCACCGGCTGGCTGAACTTTCGCATGCGCGCCATGCTGGTGAGCTTCGCCTCCAACCACCTTTGGCTGCACTGGCGAACTACAGGTATTTTTTTGGCCCGCCAATTTCTTGATTTTGAACCTGGCATCCATTGGAGCCAGATGCAGATGCAAAGCGGCACCACCGGCATCAACACCCTTCGCATGTACTCACCTACCAAACAAGCGCAGGACCATGACCCGCAGGGCCTGTTCATCCGCCGCTGGGTGCCCGAGCTGGCGCGGGTACCACTGCCCTATTTGGCAACCCCCTGGACCATGGACATTGCTGTGCAGCGGACGGCGGGCTGCTTCATAGGGCACGACTACCCCGCACCCGTGGTGGACGACAAGACTGCCATGAAGGCGGCCAAGGACCGCTTGTATGGCCTGCGCAGCTCAGCAGAGGCACACCTGCAGGCCAGGCAAGTGCTGGTGCGCCATGGTTCCCGCAAGAGCGGCCTGCCCCCTGGCGCCAACCGGCGCACCAGCCAAAATACAAAAAAGACCGAAACCGCGCGCTTTGTTCAAGGTGATTTATTTGGGCAAGATAGCGAATGAAAAGCGACTTCAAAGGCAACAAACAATCGCTACCCAGCAAACCGTGTGCAGTGTGCGGCCGCACCATGACCTGGCGCAAAGCCTGGGCTAAAAACTGGGCGTCGGTGCTGTATTGCTCCGACGCCTGCCGGGCCCGCAAAAAAGAGAAACTGAAAAATGACTGAAGGCAGAATTCGTAACCTGGTCATTGTGCTGGGCGACCAGCTCGATGAGGCATCCAGCGCCTTCAACGGCTTCGACCCCGGGTTGGACGAAATCTGGATGGCCGAGGTGGCTGAAGAGTCGGAGCATGTGTGGTCTGCCAAACAGCGCATTGCCTTATTCCTGAGCGCCATGCGCCACTTTGCAGAAGCCCTGCGGGCGCAGCATTGGCCTTTGACTTACACGCCACTCGATGCACCGACAACCCGGGCACGCTGAGTTCATCACTTGCCGCAGACATTGCGCGCCTTCAACCCACCGCGCTGGTCATGACGGCACCAGGCGACTGGCGCGTCTTGCAAGCTGTTCGTGCGGTTGCCGTTGTTGCGGCCCTGCCGCTGGACCTGCGTGATGACCGGCATTTTTTCACCTCCGTGCGCGACTTTGCCGCCCATGCAAAGGGCAGAAAACAGTTGCGCATGGAATACCGGTACCGCGAACTTCGCAGGAAAAACGGCATTTTGATGGCTGGAAAAGAGCCGGAAGGCGGCCAATGAAACTTCGATGCGGACAACCGCGAATCGTTTGGCAAGGCTGGTCCGGTGAATGTGTCCCAGCCCGCGCGCTTTGTGCCCGATACCATCACGCTGGAGGTCATAGAACTGGTCAACACCCGCTTTCGTGCTCATCCCGGCAAGCTCACCACCTTTGGCTGGCCAGTGACTCGCCCCCAGGCGCTGGTGGCGTTGGAAGCATTTATGGCTTGCCGCCTGCCGTTGTTTGGCCAGTATGAAGATGCCATGTGGTCGGGGGAGCCCTGGCTGTACCACTCGCACCTGTCGGCGGCCATGAATCTCAAGCTGCTGAACCCACGCGAGGTGGTGCTGGCCGCTGAAAATGCTTACCGTGCAGGACACGCGCCGCTGCCAGCGGTCGAGGGCTTTATCCGCCAGATCTTGGGCTGGCGCGAGTATGTGCGCGGTATCTACTGGACACAAATGCCGGACTACCTGGATCGCAATGCCCCGAACGCTCAGGCACCGTTGCCCGACTTCTACTGGACCGGCGACACCGACATGGCCTGCCTGAAAGACACCATCACCCAGACGCTGGAGCACGGCTACGCTCACCACATCCAGCGTTTGATGGTCACCGGGCTGTACGCCTTGTTGCTGGGCGTGAAACCCCAAGCGGTGCACCAGTGGTACCTCAGCGTCTATGTGGATGCGGTGGAATGGGTGGAGTTGCCCAACACACTGGGCATGGGCCAGTTTGGCGATGGCGGCCTGATGGCCAGCAAACCCTATGTGGCCAGTGGAAAATATATCCAGCGCATGAGCAACCACTGCAAAGGCTGCCGTCACGACCCCGCGCAATCGATCGGCGCAACAGCCTGCCCCTACACCACCCTCTACTGGGATTTTTTGATGCGCCACGAAGTCCTGCTCAAGAAAAACCCGCGCATGGCCATGCAACTCAAAAACCTGGCGCGACTTGACGGCCCTGCACGCGATGCAATCCAAATCCAGGCCAATGCACATCGCCATGCCCCGTTGTGAACCCGCGGTACAGGCGGCACGCCTATGCCTGGGGCCGGTACGGCCAGGCGTGCCTCGGTCTTGGCCCTTCAGTTGCGCCGGGCAATGATTTCACACTCCAAGGGAGCAAATTAGCGCTTCAAGCCTGGCGTTGTCATCAGCGTCCCCCACGCTGCGCATGCAAGGGCGCACAGCCATCTCCCTGCGCCGGGTGCCAACCGGGAAGTTCACGGGTCCCGGACGCGTCAACCAACACATTACCTTTCGGCTCGCCTCGGGAAGCATCGAGATCGTGAGGCCATCAGAATTTCTCGACCCACGGCCTGACTTCGATTTCCCAGGTCCAGGCATTGCGAGGCTGTGCCAGCAGATGCAGGTAAGTCTGTGCGATGGCGTCCGGGTCAAGTTGCGCGTCCGCCGTTCCTGGCGTGGCGGCCATGTCGTCAGACGGGGGCCGGATCGACCCGTCGATGACGACATGGCCCACATGGATGCCCTGCGGATGGAGCTCGCGCGCCAGGCTCTGGGCCAGGCCACGAAGGGCGAACTTGCCCATCGCGAAAGCGGCCGACAGTGGGTAGCCTTTGGTGCTGGCCGAAGCCCCGGTGAACAGCAACGCTCCGTGCCCCTGCGGGAGCATGCGACGGGCCGCCTGCTGCGCCACCAGGAAAGCCCCGTGGGCGGTGACGGCCACGGCCTGCGCCACGTCGCTGGCATCGACATCGACGAACGGCCCGCGAACCCGACGGCTTGCGTTGTAGACCACCACATCGGGCGCCGAACCCAGCCGCTCGCTGGCCTGGTCGAACAGTGCCTTGACATCGGCGGGGTCGGTGGCGTCGCAGCGCAGGGCCACTGCGCCCAGCGCGTCGGCCACCGGCTGCAGCTTGTCGAGCTGGCGCGCGGCCATGACCACGTGCATGCCGGCATCTTGCATGAACGCCCGCGCCAAGCTGGCGCCAAGCCCTGGGCCGGCGCCGACGATCAGGGCTGACCGGTAGGGACGCTGCACGGTCGCACTCATTGCACAGTGGCCGCGTTCTGACCGAACAGGATGCGTTTGGAGGCCTCATCGACGACCGGTGCGCTGTTGACCTCTTGTGCCCGTGCGTAGGCCCGAACGGTCGCCGGGCGCTGGTGCACGCGTTCGAACCAGACTGCCAGGTGCGGGAAGTCCTGCAGGCGCTGGCGCTGCCGTTCATGCGGGACGATCCAGGGGTAGCAGGCCATGTCGGCAATCGAGTAGCCGCCAGCGATGTACTCGCGCCCGTCAGCCAGTTGCCTGTTCAGCACCGCGTACAGACGCGCCGTTTCCTTGACATAGCGCTCAATGGCGTAGGGGATGGGCTCGGGTGCGTACTGCGTGAAGTGGTGGTTCTGTCCCGCCATCGGCCCCAGTCCGCCCATCTGCCAGAACAGCCATTGCAGCGCCAGGTTGCGCCCGCGCAGGTCCTGCGGAATGAACTGCCCAGTCTTGTCGGCCAGGTAGAGCAGGATGGCCCCCGACTCGAAGAGCGAGATCGGCTCGCCATCATCGGCCGGCGCGTGGTCGACGATTGCCGGGATGCGGTTGTTCGGCGCGATGCGCAGAAACTCGGGCTGGAACTGCTCGCCCTTGCCGATGTGCACCGGCACAATGCGATACGGCAACCCGGTTTCCTCAAGCGACAGGGTGATCTTGTGGCCGTTCGGGGTGGTCCAGTAATGCAGGTCGATCATGTCGGTTCTCCCAGGCCTTACGCGGTGAGACGGGCGTTCTGCGGGAACATCACCTTGCGGGCCTCGTCATCCATCTCGGCCTTGAACGCGTGTTGGGTCTTCAGGGCTTCGGCCCGTTGCGCTGCCGGACGGGCGTTGATCTCGTCGAGCAGCCGCTTGACGTTCGGCAGACTTGCCCAAGCGTCGGCCCCCAGGATGAAAGGCACGGCGCGTGCCCAGCCCCACACGGCCATGTCGACGATGGTGTAGGTGTTGCCCAGCATGTAGCGGCGTGTGGCGAGTTGCGCGTCAATCAGGACCCAGTGGCGCTGCGCCTCGAAGTCGTATCGGTTCACTGCGTAGGCCTTGGGTTCGGGTGCGAAATGTTTGAAGTGCACGGCCTGGCCGGAATAAGGGCCGATGCCGGTGGCAACGAACATCAGCCACGAGAGCATCTGAGCGCGCTGAGCGGGCGTGTTCTCGGGTAAAAAAGAACCCGTCTTCTCGGCGAGATAGAGCAAGATGGCCGTGCTGTCAAAGACAACCGCGTCACCGTCGACCAACGCGGGGGTTTTGGCATTCGGGTTGATGGCGGTGAACGCCGGCGCGTGCTGCTCGCCCTTGCGGGTGTCCACTGGAACCAGTTCGTAAGGCAGACCCGCTTCTTCCAGAAACAGGGCGACCTTGGCAGGGTTGGGTGAGGGGTGGTAGTAAAGCTTGATCATGGGTTTCCTAGTCAGTAATGCGCGCTAGTGAAGTCCGAGACTATCGCAGCTTCCGCGAGAACCCGCTGGGCTCGTGCACGGTATACCAAGACAATCGCAGTTGGAATTTTGAGGTGTGACCGCCCATCGGGGTGAGCGCGAACGAGTGCTGTTGCGCTGATTTGTTCGCGGGCTCAATACATGTTATGCGCTCGCAGCACGAAGCAAATTCCCTCCCTTTGGCATTTTTGTGAACTTTCAGATGAAACTGCGGGAAACATTTGAAGCACTGCCAGACCCGTGTACGGGACCAGCCCGGTAACACGATCTGAGCGGGATGATCATGATGGCGCCGAGTGCTGTACTGTGCGGCTGCGGCAACTGGGTGGATGTGACCGAATGGGCGACGACCCACCAAGCGTGGCTGCCCAAGCGCTTGGTGCTGGCCAAGGGCACGCCTTCGCACGACACGTTTGAACGGTTGTTCAGCCTGCTCGATGCCGCAGTCTTCAAGTGTTGCTCACGCGCCTGGATTGCCGGCATCGTCAACCTGGTGCAAGGGGCGATGACGCTGGATGGCAAGACGCTGCGCGGTCAGCGCGGGGGACAGAACACGGCGCTGCATGTGGTCAGCGCTTTTTGCCAAATGGATGGAATGGTGCAGGTGGGCCATCTAAAAACAGACAGCAAAAGGCGAATGCGCTGCGTCATCCACCGCAACCCAGGATTCATTGGTTCACCTGGGCGCGGGCGACCTCATCCATTGAAAAAAATTGACCACGTTCGCTTGAGAGACAAACGGTAATGGCTGTTCTTCAATGGCTGGCCGGCGCTGCGCTGCCAGGCATCAGGCACGAAAAGCAGAGAATTCGCCCATTTCCGTGCGTTAAACCGCTCGCTGCTGCGGTGGACGTCATGAGGGACAAAAACTCCGAAAAAAAAACCCTGAGTGAGTCAATCGCTTAGGGTCTTGTTCTGGAGGAGAGGGTGTCCTTATCACCTGTTATCTCACGTCATCCCAATCAACAATATTTTCCTTTTTGAATCAATAGCTTAGGTCATGCGATAAGCCCCGCATTGTCTCAAGTGATACCGTACAATCTTATGCTTGGATGTGGGTTGAAGCGTGGGTAGTGAATCTCACTCCTGCGAGGGAAAACCCTTACAAGGAGAAACTATGGCGCGCGAGACAGCGAGACTTAACGCGCTACAGGTAAAAAACCTGACAAAGCCGGGCTACTACTGCGACGGCGCGGGCCTGTACCTGCAAGTCAGCAAGTCGGGGTCAAAGTCTTGGATCATGCGTTACACGCTCGACGGCAAGCCCTGCGAGATGGGTCTGGGTTCGTTCGTGACCTTCACCCTTGCCGACGCCCGACAGCGTGCTACAGCACAGCGCAAGCTACTGACAGACGGCATTGATCCATTGGCGAAAAAGCACAGCGACCTGCTGGCGCGCCGGATGGCCGATGCAAACATCATCACGTTCGACAAAGCCGCTGCCGCTTTCATCACAGCCAACAGCCCGGCGTGGCGCAATGCGAAGCACGGCGACCAGTGGCGCAACACGCTGGCGACCTACGCAAGCCCGGTTATTGGCGCGCTGCCCGTGTCCAAAATCGAAACCGCCCACGTCCTGAGAATCTTGTCCCCGATATGGTCAACCAAAACAGAGACAGCTACCCGCGTGCGTGGCAGGATTGAGAAAATCCTCGACTGGGCAAAAGTGCAAGGCTACCGGACCGGCGACAACCCGGCGGCATGGCGCGGGCATTTGTCCGAAGCCTTGCCAACGCCTTCAAAGGTGGCTGCTGCGGGCCATCATGCGGCGCTGGCATGGGTAGAGATGGGCGCGTTCATGGTGGCGCTACGGGCCGCGCAAGGGGCTGGCGCTCGCGCAATGGAGCTAATCATCCTGACGGCGACCCGCACCAGCGAAGTGCTTAACGCGAAGTGGACAGAGTTTGACCTCGACGCGGCGCTGTGGGTAATTCCAAAAGAGCGCATGAAGGGTTTCCGGGAACATCGCGTGCCCTTGTCGGCGGCGGCGCTGGCCGTGCTGGAAAAGGCAAAGGCGGAATCGACCGGCGGCGAGTTTGTTTTCATGGGCGGCAAAAAGGGCGCTCCTTTGTCAAACATGGCTTGCCTGCAAACCTTGAAGCGCATGGATCGGGGCGACCTGACGGTTCACGGTTTCCGCAGCACGTTCCGCGATTGGGTCAGCGAGTCCACCAGCTACCCGCGTGACGTGGCAGAGATGGCGCTCGCACACGCAATTGAGGATAAAAGCGAAGCTGCCTACAGGCGCGGCGACCTGATTGAAAAGCGGCGGGCGCTTATGTCAGATTGGGCCGCTCATTGCGCTGTGGTGCGTGTCAGTGGCGACGTAGTGGCGATACGGGCGAAGGCGGCGGCATGATTATTGAAATGACTCAAGACGGGGATGGCACTTGGCAGTACAACGACCCAGATGAAAATGATATGGTGTTTGAACTTGAGGCCATATCAGGGCGCGAATTGACTTCTTATGACGTACTTTTGAATGACGTGGCGCAATGGGTAGGACACGAAAAAGCGCATGCCCACTTAGTCGGTTTGCGCGGCGAGTTACCCTACAAATTCAAGCGGTATTTTGACGACACCGAAGCCCTTGAAATGGCCGTTCAAAGCTATTGGCTGGCGCTGCACGCTGTGCGAATGAACATCACAGGGGTAGCGCTAGAGCAAAAGGACGTGCGCCGAAAAACACAATCAAAAGTCGCTGCAAAAGCACCTAGACCAAGTGCAAAAAGCCCGTTAAGAGCGGCGATTGCTAGAGCTATGCGAAGTCACAAATCTAACTGCGCGAACTTCCAAACGTTTATGTCGATGTGGTCGAACGAGCATCTAAACGGACTGACGATCAAAACCCTCGACCACAAAGAGACTTACGTCATCACGGACGAAAACGGTGATATGGGAGAAAAGACATATACATGGGGCAGCCTTGAGGCCATGTACTCTCAAGCCAAATAGTTCTTAACGCTAGCGCCGCTAGCATAAAAACGGTTTTTAAAGTCGCTTTCAACCGGGGTCACTAACGACGAACCGGGACATATTGAAAGCGAAAAAATGACATCCAAAAACTACCGTCCCAAGCAAGCTGCTGAGTATCTCGGTATCGGGCTTGCAACCTTCTGGCGCTGGGCAAAAGAGCGCCACGACTTCCCGAAAATGATCCGCTTGTCGGCGCGCTGCACCGTCATTGATGGCGACCAGCTTGTCGCATGGCGCGACGCTCAAGCCGTGAAGGTGTCGTAATGAGCAAGCGCACCAACACCAGCAATGAAAAAGCCCTCGGACGGACATCCGAAGGCTCTATGAAACGCGCTACCAACAGTGACGATTCTAACGCTGTCAGTCCCAACCAGCTTGAATTGAAACTGACTTTCAAGGCAGGCCAGCCAGCGACAAAAACCAGCAAGTACGGCCTGAAAAGCACAGCGACCGAAGCGCAATATGAGCGCATTGATCGCATGTTGACCACGGGCGAAAAGAGTACGTTCCAATTCCGCCGGGCCGGGATCATGTCTCCGGCATCGCGCATCAAAGAGATGAACGACAAGCTGGGTTACTACATTCCCACGACTGACCAGCGCGACATTTACGATGAACAGGGTTTTCTGCATAAGCGCGTCGCCATTTACGAACTGGTTGACCGTCCGAAGCATGGCCGGGGTGCTGCGATATGAAGGCCGTCAACGCACTTTTAATCTGGCTCTGGTGCGCGAGTCCGTCAACCTGGGCCGCTGTGCTCTGGCAGCGTTTTAAGAGGTCGGCATGAGTGGGGCCGCTTTCCTGAGAATCAAAAAGCTCAAGGGCGGCGGCATCATCACAGTGGCGGCGCGCCATAACCGGCGCGTCATTCAAGCTGAGATGGGCGCAACGGGTTCAATCGACCCGGCGCGCTCACACTTGAATGAAACCCTTCACGGGCCGCAGACTGCTGATGACGTGGGACAGCTTGCCAAAGACCTGATGCGAGAGGCTGGCGTGGTCAAGTTCCGCAAAGATTCCGTGATGGCGCTGGAATTTGTTTTCAGCTTGCCGTCAGACCACCGCATTGATGACCGGGCCTACTTTGCCGACTGTGCGGCATGGGCAGCGGCTCAGTATGGCGGCGCTCAGAACATCCTGAGTGTGGACATTCACCGGGATGAAGGTGCGCCGCATTGCCACGTCCTGCTATTGCCTTTGTTGAACCGCAAGCTGGCCGGTTCCGATATGGTCGGCGGCAAGCAAAAGCTGATGGCGACGCATAAGCAGTTTCATGATTCCGTGGCATCGGGCTATGGTCTGCTCAAAGCCCCTGCCCGGCTCACTGGCGCATCAAAGCAGGCCGCTGCTGCTGCTGTGCTGGCAAAGCTCAAAAGCACGTCAGACCCGGCGCTATCGAGCATGGCGTGGGCAACGATACGCGACGGCATCGAAACCAATCCGGGGCCGTGGGTGCTGGCGCTGGGTATCGAGATTGACGTGGCGAAAAAGTCCAAGCGCAGCTTCACCCAAATCATGACCAGCAAGGGCAAAGGACCGGCAAAGGAGCCAAACCCTATAGGGTTCGGTACGGCATCAAAAGAGCAAACCCTATGCTCTGTAGGGTTCGGTCCAAAACAACCACCACCAGCTACTCCAAAGACAGCACCACCACCGGCACCACCACCGCCTGCTCGACCACCTGGACCCGCTCATGATGACGTAGTGCAAGTTGACCAGCACGACACGACTGCGACCGGCGCACCACCACCGGCTCGACCAGCACCAGCCTTCACAGACTCGGTGCGAGTGCGAGACAACCAGATTGACGCATCGCTGTACGACCCCAACACGGGCGAGTATTTCCAACGACCACCACCACCGGCTCGACACAATCGGGCGGCTGCTGATGGCTGGGTGACTCAGACGCTCGCAAGCCGAAACACTGACTCAACTATGCCAAGCGGATCAAAACGCGCTGTAAGCCGTCCTGATAAATTTAATGAGAAAACCCTTTCAAGCCTGAATCACTTGACCGCAATGCGGGCATAAGCGAGTGTTGCGCTGGATAAGTTCGCGGCACGACCAGCAGCGCATATGCGTGGCATCGGTAATGACTTTTCCGGACAACACAGGCTTGATCGCGTTCGGCAACGTCAGAACGATCAACCAGCCCACCAGTGGCGAGAGCACCAAGGAAATCAAACCCCAGCCAAAGGCAAAGCGACCGCGTCTATGGGCAAACATGCCAACTAGCACGCACAGAAACAGCCAGAAGCCCAAAAAAATCAATTCCATATGCGTCTCCAGTTACACAAGATGACATGTTACTCAATACCTGAGTACAGATCGTGTCGCCCGCGAGAGGCAGGGGCGGCCCAAAAGTATGACACTTGCACGCTGAAAACCGGACAGTCCTGACGGCCCATACAACCGCGATAAGACGACCGGGGGTAACAACGGCATGAGAGCCGGGGGCGGCATCAAAGTCTAGTGGTTGCCGCATGGAAACCGGCATGTATGGTTCGCTCATACGCTAACGCACAACTCGCAGTCGTGCGCGTGCGCGAGGCACGGGGGGGGATTAAAAGTGCGGCGCTTACAAACTGGAAACCAGCTTGTTAACTGACCTTACGCAGCCGCCTGAAATTTCTGAAGCTGGTCAAAAGCGCTGCGGGTGGCATTGATGAGAAGTTTGAACCTTAAAGCGAAGGAGTTGATCTTGCTTTTAACGCTCAAGCATTCGAGCTTGAAGACGGCATAAATCGCCATGAAGACGTGGTTGCTTTGGGTTCTCAACGTCTGCGTTGGGGATTTGGCCATGCCCGCATTGGACTTCAAGGATTTGTGAAACACCTCCACTTGCCACCGTTTTTTGTAGGTCGTGGTGATGGCGTCGTAGTCGCACGTGAGGTCGCTGCAAACCAGGTGCAATGTGCCGGTGCTGCTGTCTTTGTTTTTAAAGACCTGGCGGACCAAACGGACTGCTCTGGCAGACCCCTTGAGCCAGCCTTGCACCGTGCATTGCTCTGAAAATTCCAGCTCGTCTACGCGCACGAAGCGCTTTTTCTTCCAGTCCTCCTGGCTCAACGCCACCAGCCGGTTGTCCTTCAGGGCTGCGATGAAGTGCTTACCCCGGCTCGTAATGAAATCAAAATTCTCCTCGGAGGAAAACCAGCTGTCCATCAGCACGAAACGAAATCGCAAGGCGTTTTGCAGGCAGGCATGGATCATCTCGCGCATCATTTCGTTTTTTGTTTTCTCACTTTTTCGTTTGACTTGGCGGCTCGCAACGTCGCATTGAAGAGGCTTTTGCACCAACTCGAACGCCACCGGAATAGACCTGCCGCCGCAGTGGTACAGCGCGTTGAGCAGGTTGATGCCCTTGACCGTGCGACCACTGCAATGATCGTAATGCCAGCAGATCAAGTCACTCTCGTCCGTCCAGGCTTTTTCCTGGATGGTGTCGTCAAAAATCAGCACGCCTTCAGCCGTTTGCACTTCCCGCACCATCGCCTTGACTTGCCGCCACAAGTCCTTAGACGTGTAGTCCTGCCCGGATAAAAACCTGGTAATCCGGTCGTGGCTGACATCGCCCTGCACCATGGCCGAAAGCCCTGTCGCTGTTGTCGCGCCAAAGCTGCTCAGCAGGTAATCCGTGTACAACTCCAGTTCAGAATTTTTCATGCGCGTAGGCTAACAGGACAGGCGGCTGCGTAAGGTCAGTTGTTAATCAAATATTTCCGTAGTCAAGATAGAAAAACCGTTTTGAATGACAGCAAGGCAGGGGGGGCTCAAAAGCTCAGGAAGTGCCCAAGCTGTAAACCCACTTGTTTCTCACGCGCAGAAAATATGCCACTTTTAAACGCAATTCAAATTGCCTGATGGACGGGGCGGCATCAAAGTCTGGACGAACCATCTTGTAAACTGCATAGTCCTTGTTCTGCGCACAACCGCAAGCTGAGACTTTTTTCTAGGCGTAACTGCCGCTCCACATTCAGCTACTCCACCACCACCACCACCACCACCAGCAGCAAGCTACTTTTTTTATCGACGTGGGTTGGAACGTGGGTAGAAAAAGCTGGACAAGAAAAAACCCTAAGTAAATCAATCACTTAGGGCTATTCATTGGCGGAGAGGGTGGGATTCGAACCCACGGTACCTTGCGGTACGCCTGATTTCGAGTCAGGTACATTCGGCCACTCTGCCACCTCTCCAGTGTGTGGTGGGCGCAATTCTAGCAGGCTGGATGGCCGTTTTTGGCTTGCTTCAGGCCGCAGGTGCGGAAAGAGTCGCCATGCCGCCCATATAGGGCTGAAGCACCGCCGGAATATCGACGCCGCCGTCGGCACGCTGGTAATTTTCCAGCACCGCCACCAGCGTGCGGCCGACGGCAAGCCCGGAGCCATTCAGCGTATGCACGAATTCGTTCTTGCCTTGCGCGTTCTTGAACCGGGTTTGCAGGCGGCGCGCCTGGAAGGCTTCGCAGTTGGACACCGAACTGATCTCGCGGTAGGTGCTCTGCGCGGGCAGCCACACTTCCAGGTCATAGGTCTTGGTCGCGCCAAACCCCATGTCGCCGGTGCACAGCAGCATGACACGGTACGGCAGGCCGAGCTTTTGCAGAATGGCCTCTGCATGGCCGGTCATGGCTTCCAGCGCTTCGTAGCTTTTCTCGGGATGGACGATCTGCACCATCTCGACCTTGTCGAACTGGTGCTGGCGGATCATGCCGCGCGTGTCGCGCCCGTAGCTGCCAGCCTCGGAGCGAAAACACGGCGTATGGGCGGTGAACATCACCGGCAATTGCGTTTCCTGCAAGATTTCGTCGCGCACCAGATTGGTCAGCGGCACCTCGGACGTCGGGATCAGGTACAGCGCGGCATTCTCGGCCTGGCCTTCCTGGCCGCCTTTTTTGGCCGCAAACAGGTCTTCCTCGAACTTGGGCAACTGGCCGGTGCCGCGCAGCGAATCGCTGTTGACGATATAGGGCACGTAGCATTCGGTGTAGCCGTGCTCGGCCGTCTGCACGTCGAGCATGAACTGCGACAGGGCACGGTGCAGTCGCGCCAGCGGGCCTTTCATCACGGTAAAGCGCGAGCCGGTCAGCTTGGTGCCCGATTCGAAGTCGAGCCCCAGCGGCTGGCCAACATCGACATGGTCCTTGGGCTCAAAACTCAATGCGGCGGGTTCGCCGCCCAGGCCTTCGAACGGGCTCCACTTGCGCACCTCGACATTGCCCGCCTCGCCAATGCCCTGCGGCACGCTGTCGTGCGGCAGATTGGGAACGGCCAGCAGCAGTGCCTGCATCTCGACCTGAATCTGGTCCAGCCGGGCTCCAGAGGTTTCGAGTTCGGCCTTGGATGCGGTGACCCTGGCCATCACGGCACTGGCGTCTTCGCCCCTGGACTTGAGCTGGCCAATCTGTTTGGACAAGGTTCCGCGCTGGCCTTGCAGTTCCTCGGTCCTGATCTGTACGGCCTTGCGTTCGGCCTCGAGCGTCTGGAAGGCCTCGACGTTAAGGAAAGTTTGCGGATGCTTGCGGGTTTCCAGGCGGGCGATGGCCGAGGGCAGGTCTTTACGGAGCAGGTTGATGTCTAGCATGGGGTCGATTGTATTTTGTGCCGCATTGGCCAGGAATGGGGTGGCCGCTTCAGTTCAGACTGGCCGGATCGACATTGGCGCCGCAAATGACCAGGCAGACATTTTCGTCCGCACGCGGAACATAGCGCCGGCTGTGCAGCGCGGCCAGCGGCAAGGCGGCGGCGGGTTCGACGGCCAGCTTGAGTTCCTGCCACAGCCACAGCTGCGCCGCCCGGATGGACTCATCGGTTAGCAACAGCGCATCGTTCACCTGCGCCTGCGTGATGTCCCAGGCCAGGTTGCCAATGCGCCGTGCGCCCAGCGAATCGGCCGCAATGCCGCCGATCTCGACATTCACCGGCTGGCCAGCTGCACGCGCCCGGAACAGGCTGGGGGCCCGTTCGGGTTCCAGCGCCACCACGCGGCTGCGCTGCCCGAACCAGCTGGCCACGCCGCCAATCAGGCCGCCGCCGCCAACACTGACCAGCACCGAATCCGGCAGGCCGCCCTGCTGTTCGATTTCCAGCGCCATGGTGCCGGCGCCGACCAGCACTTCGGGCTGGTCATAGGCATGGGTCAGCAAGGCGCCGGTTTGCGCTTGGCGTGTCAGGCAGGCCCGCAGCGCATCGGCATAGGCCGCCCCGCCGACCACCACGCGCGCGCCCAACCCGTCCAGCCGGGCGCGCTTGGCCGGGCTGGAGATGTCGGGAACGAACACTTCGCAGGGCACGCCCAGTTCACGGGCTGCAGCCGCCGTGGCAATGCCCGCGTTGCCGCCCGATGCCACGATCACGCCGCTGGGCGGAATCGGCTGGGACAGCAGGCGATTGAGCATGCCGCGCGCCTTGAAGCTGCCGCCGGTCTGCAAGTGCTCCAGCTTGAGCCAGACTTCGGCGCAGTCCACGCCCAGCGCCCTGCCGGGCAGCCTCCACAGCGGAGTTTTATGAATAAAATGGCTATAGCGCCCGTCGAATATACGCTTACAGCTCTCTATTTGATAGCAATCAATGACCATCGGCGCTCAATTCAACTGGTGGAGCTGGCTGCCGCCGAGTTCCAGTTGATGCCCCTGTGCATCCAGCTTGAGCCCCTTGGGCAGCGGAAACTTGATGGTTTCCTCAACCCCGTCCATCTTGCGGATCGACACGGCCCCGAGTGCCTTGATGCGGTCAATCACCTGTTTGACCAGAATCTCCGGTGCAGACGCGCCCGCTGTCAGGCCGACGCGGCTCTTGCCGTCAAACCAGGCTTCCTGCAATTCGCTGGCGTCATCGACCATGTAGGCCTCGGTGCCCAGCTTGGCGGCCAGTTCGCGCAGGCGGTTGCTGTTTGAGCTGGTCGGGCTGCCGACCACGATCACGATGTCAACCTGCGGACTGAGCAGCTTGACGGCGTCCTGCCGGTTTTGCGTGGCGTAGCAGATGTCCTGCTGCTTGGGCTTGCGCACCTGCGGAAACCGCGCCACGATGGCCGCGCTGATCTCGGCCGCGTCGTCCACGCTCAGCGTGGTCTGCGTGACGACGGCCAGGCGCTCGGTCTGCAGCGGCGAAATGCGCGCCACGTCGGCCACGTCCTCGACCAGGTGTATGCCGCTGTCGAGCTGGCCCATGGTGCCTTCGACCTCGGGGTGGCCCTTGTGGCCGATCATGATGAACTCGTAGCCTTCCTTGTTGAGCTTGGCGACCTCGACATGCACCTTGGTGACCAGTGGGCAGGTGGCGTCGAAAATCTGGAAACCGCGCGCCTTCGCTTCTTCCTGCACCGCCCGGCTGACACCATGAGCGCTGAACACCAGCGTGGCCCCAGGCGGCACGTCGGACAGTTCTTCAATGAAAATCGCGCCCTTGACCTTCAGGTCGTTCACCACGTAGGTGTTGTGCACGATCTCATGGCGAACGTAAATGGGGGCGCCGAACTTGCTCAGCGCCCGCTCGACGATCTCGATCGCGCGGTCCACCCCGGCGCAAAAGCCGCGCGGCTCGGCCAACAGGATTTCTTCAAGCTGCGGGGCGGGTTTCGCCGACATGCCGCCAGTGGGCTCCACAGCGCCCTCGGGGGACGGAACAGCAGGCCAAGCGACAGGCGTAAGGGTATTTTTCACAGCACGCCGATCACGTGGACTTCAAACTCCACCGGCTGGCCGGCCAGCGGATGGTTGAAGTCAAACTGCACGGCAGTCCCGTCTTCCTTGACCTGCTGGACCGCGCCAGCGTACTGGCCCATGCCGTCGGGCGTGGGGAACTGCACGACATCGCCCACGCTGTAGCGCTCATCCGGGTCGCCCAATTCATTGAGCAGCTTGCGCGCCACCCATTGCACCAGCTCGGGGTTGCGCTCGCCAAAAGCCTCGCCGGCGGCCAGTTGAAACGTGGTGCGTGTGCCCTCTGGCAGGCCGAGCAGGCGCTGCTCGATGGCGGGCGACAACTGGCCGTTGCCCAGGCTGAGCGTGGCCGGTTTGCCCTCGAAGGTGTTGATGATGCTCGCGCCGCCCGGTGCCGCCATTCGGTAATGCAGCGTCAGGAAGGAGCCCGGCTCGACCACGAGAGGCGCAGTGGACACAGTTGGGGGTTGCAAATTGGACATAAGACTTTCGGGCCAGCCAGGGTCGGCCAGCAACAGGGACTGAACTGGCCCTATTGTAGAAAGCCCGGCGCGCGCGGGCTGGCCGGCATGCCTTTTCATGCTTTTCCAGCAGGGTTCACGGCCATGGATCACCCTGCACTGCGGCATACTCCACTTACTTTTGCTTGCACTTCCTCCAAAACGGCCTGATCCATGCTCCTCAAAGACCTGCCCGCAGACGCCCGTCCGCGCGAAAAACTGCTGGCGCGCGGCCCTGCGGCACTCAGCGATGCCGAATTGCTGGCACTGCTGCTGCGCACCGGCCTGCCTGGCAAGAACGCGCTGCAGATGGGCCAGGAGTTGCTCGACAACTTTGGCGGTGTGGCCGGGCTGCTGCACACCGGACCCGAGGCGCTCAAGTGCATCAAGGGATTGGGGCCGGCCAAGCGCGCCGAGATCGTCGCGGTGCTGGAACTGGCGCGGCGCGCACTGGCCGAGGAACTCAAGGAAAAAGCGTTGTTCAGCACACCGCAGGCCGTGCGCGACTACCTTCAGCTGCAACTGGGCAGCCGGCCGCACGAGATTTTCGCGGTGCTGTTCCTGAACAGCCAGAACCGGTTGATTGCCCTGGAGGAACTGTTTCGCGGCACCCTGACGCAAACCAGCGTGTACCCGCGCGAGGTGGTGATCCGGGCGCTGGCGCTGAATGCCGCCAGCGTGGTGCTGGCGCACAACCACCCGAGCGGCGCGGCCGAGCCGTCGCGGGCGGACGAGATGCTGACCCAGACCCTGAAAACCGCGCTGGCACTGGTCGATGTCCGGGTGCTCGACCATTTCGTGGTGACGGCTTCCCAGTCGGTCTCGATGGCCGAACGGGGACTGCTTTAGGATGGGGACTTTCGACATATCCGCACATCCATTCCCACCGCCACCATGTTTGCGCCCACACCCCCACGACAGAAACGCCTGCTGATCCGGGATCTCAAAGACCTCATGCCGGTTCGCCGCGAACTGGAACTGCGCGCCCGCCAGGAAGCGCAGCGCCAAGCCGAGGTTCACGCTGCCGCAGCGCTGGCCCGGGCTGAAAAAGAGTTGTTTTCGCGCGCCGTCGGGCGCGTCATGGCCTTGGCAGCGCAACACCGGCCGGGCCACAAGGCCAACCTGGAGCGGGCGCGGCCGGCACCGGTGGCCGAGCAGCGCCAGCGCGACGAGCTGGCCGTGATGCAGGAAGCCCTTTCAGACGGATTCGATGTGGAAAGTCTGCTCGACACCGACGAAGCCCTGAGCTTTCGGCGCCCCGGCATCGGTGCCGATGTGGTCCGCAAGCTGCGCCGGGGCAACTGGAGCATCCAGCGCCAGCTCGACCTGCATGGTTTTCGGCGCGAGGATGCGCGCAATGCGCTGGGCCTCTTCATTCGCGAAGCCAACAAGGCCGGCCTGCGCTGTGTTCGCGTGGTGCATGGCAAGGGCCTGGGCTCGCCGGGCAAGGCGCCGGTACTCAAGGGCCGGGTGCAAAGCTGGCTGGTCCAGAAACAGGAAGTGCTGGCCTTCGTTCAGGCCCGCCCGGCCCATGGCGGCGCCGGGGCGCTGGTAGTGCTTCTGGCGCAGGGGTGACGGGGTGACGGGGTGACGCCTGAAACCGATAATGCTACTTATTCAATAGCTGTCGGCGCAAGTGCTTAGAGCGCAAGCGTCACTTTTCCTCCATAAATTGTCGATCTTTCGAATGGGTCACAGACCGCGGGCTGCCAGGGCGCGCATCACCGCCGCCTTGTGCGCTTTCACGCCCATCTTCAGATGAATGCGCTCCAGGTTTTTATTCCATTTCCAAATCATGCCGATATGTCGTTGCGTGGCCTTGCGGTGCTACGGCACTGTCTGCGGCTTCGCGCCTGATCTCGGAATGATTTAGAAATGGAATCAGCACGCTGCGCGCGCTGGTACCTGCGCATGGCGGCAGATTGACAATATTTTCTGGCGAGTTCGGCATGTCGTGATGGGCACTTCCTGTGCAATCCTGCATTTCAGCACTGGAAGTCCTTCATGCCGGTGCGAGCCCGGTTGCGGGGGAAGATGACAGGTCCGGTGGACCGCCCAGACGCCGTTGGACCTGGTTGAGGCAACACAGCACTGAAAGAAGCCATCATGTCACGCCAATACATCGATTGCCGGGAATTCCCCAGCGCCATGAACTGTAGCGTCGCGCTGTCAGCTGCCAGCGACAAGGAACTGCTTGAGGCCGCCGTGCAGCATGCCGTCGCCGTGCAGGGTCGCACCGACACACCGGAGCTGCGCAAGCAGCTGGCCTCAATGTTCAAGCAGGATACGCCGCCGCTGACGCAGGCCGGCATGGCCGGCGCCTGATCAACAGGCTGGCGTCGGGCCGACACCGTCGGGCGTCACTCGCCCCGGTTGCGCATCCAGTCGGCTGTCTGGAAAAACGACGCATTGAGCCGTGTGCGCAGGGCGTCCTCCACACCGGTTTCCTGCATGGCCTGGTCCATGCAGGCCAGCCACTGGTCACGCTCCCGGATGCCGATGCTGCCGCCGCCGGTATGCTGCGGCAGGTGGCGCTGGCGCAGGCGCGGGTGGCCAAAGCGCTCGCTGTAGTATTGCGGCCCGCCCAGCCAGCCGCACAGGAACCAGAACAGGCGCTCGCGGGCGTTGTCCAGCGTGCTGCCGTGCGCGGCACGCAAGGTGGTGTAAACAGGCTCCAGGTCCATCAGGTCGTAGAAACGTTCGACCAGCGCCTTGACGCATTCTTCGCCACCGATCCAGGCAAAAGGGGTTTCAGGGGGCGGCGTTTCAGCGGGTTTTTCTTCAGTGTGCATGCAGAGGATTTTATGAACCCGCCAGCCGCCCTTGCCGCAAAGCTGCGAATCCGGGGATGGAGAACAGACAGCAGGACTGGATTCCCGCCTTCGCGGGAATGACGACGCCGCGCAGCTGGCTTTTACTGGGCTTTGCGCAGCGTTTCCACCACCGGGGTTTTCAGCACGGCGCGCAGCCCCCACCAGCCAGCGGCCAGCGCCAGGGCTGCACCCGCCAGGCTGCCAAACACCGGCACGGTCCAGGAACCAGTCCAGTTGAAATCGAACACATAGCGCGCCAGGCCCCAGCCGACCACCAGCGCCACCATCGACGCCAGGAAACCGGCCAGCAGGCCGACGCCGGCCAGTTCGGCGCGTTGCACCTGCCGCAGCAGCGACGCCCGGGCGCCCACGGCACGCATGATGGCAAATTCGCGGGCGCGTTCCTCTCGGGTAGCGGTGATCGCGGCAAACAGCACCACCAGTCCGGCCGCCAATGTGAAGCCGAACAGAAACTCGACCGCCCGGATCACCTGGTCCAGCACCCGCTGCACCTGCGCCAGCGTGTTGCTCATGTCCACATTGGTGATGTTGGGAAAGGCGCGCACCAGGGTGTTGTCAAAACTTTGCGTCCGGGCTTGCCCGTCGGCCACCGGGATGGCGGGTTCGGGGGCACGAAAGGCGCTGATGAAGGTCACCGGCACCTCGGCGGCCAGCTTGGCCACCGGGTACATGACAAAAAAGTTCACGTGCATCGAGCCCCAGTCCACCTTGCGCAGGCTGGTGATCTTGGCTTCGCTGGTCTGGCCGGCAATGTCAAATCGCAGGCTGTCGCCGAGTTTGAGGCCCAGGGTGTTGGCCAGACCTTCCTCCACACTGATGGCGCCTGCTTCATCGGGTGTCCAGCGGCCGGCCACCACCTGGTTGTGTACCGGCTTTTCCGCGCTGTTCGACAGGTTGAACTCGCGGTCCACCAGGCGCTTGGCGCGGTCGTCCTCAAAATTCCCGGGCGTGATGTCCATGCCGTTGATCGCCACCAACCGGCCGCGAATCATCGGGTACCAGTCAAACTTGGTCACGCCGCCATCTTTCAATGCCTGCTGGAAGGCTTGGCCCTGGTCGGGCTGGACATTGATGACAAAACGATTTGGCGCATCCGGCGGCGTCGCCTGGCGCCAGCTGCTGATGAGGTCGGTGCGCAGCAGCACCAGCAACATCAGCGCCAGCAGGCCAATGGCCAGGGCGCTGGTCTGCACCACCGCATAAATCGGCCGGGCCGACAGCTGGCGCGTGGCCAGCACCAGCCAGCGCGGCGCCCTGGATTCGTTGACGCTGGCGCGCAGCAGCCTGACCGCGAGATAACTGGCAGCGGCAAACAACAGCACTGCGCCGGCAAAGCCGCCGACGGCGATCAAGCCGAGCTTGAGGTCGCTGCTGGCGGCCATCAGCAGGGCGGCAAACCCCAGAATGCCCACGCCCAGCACCAGCATCGACACCGGCTTGAGGTTGCCGACATCGCGGCGAATCACCCGCAGCGGTGGCACCTGGGCCAGCTGCAGCACCGGCGGCAGGCCAAACGCCAGCAGGAGCGTCAGCCCCATGCCCATGCCGAAAGCCACCGGCCATAAAGTGGCGGCCGGCAGGCTGGCGCTGACCAGCCCGGCCAGCAGCAGCACGAACACGTGATGCACCGCAAAGCCCAGCGCCACGCCGAGCGCACTGGCCACCAGGCCGGCCAGCACGAATTCAAAGGTGTAGGCCAGCGCAATCGTTCGCTGCGGCTGCCCCAGCACACGCAGCATGGCGCAGTCGTCCAGGTGCTTGGCGGCAAAGCTGCGCGCCACGATGGCGACGGCCACGGCGCTGAGCAGCGCAGCCAGCAGCGCCACCAGGTTCAGGAATTTCTCGGCCCGCTCCAGCGTCTGCTGCATCTGCGGGCTGCCGCTGTCCAGCGATTCGAGCCGGGCACCGCGCAGCGTCGTTTCGGCGCCCGGCATCTTCAGCGCATCGGTTGCCCAGCGAACATAGGACTTGACGGCTTGCGCGTCATTGCCCGCGACCGCAAACCGGTAATTGGTGCGGCTGGCCGGCTGGATCAGGCCCGTGGCCGCGACATCCGCCTGGTTGATCATGACCCGCGGCGAAAAGCTCATGAAGCCGGCGCCCCGGTCGGGCTCCTGGACGATCACGTGGGTGACAGTGAAACGGGCATCGCCCATCAGCAGCGACTGGCCGGGCTTCAGGCCCAGCGCATCGAGCAGCGCTGCATCGGCCCAGGCGGTGCCCGGCGCGGGAATGTCACGGGTCGGCCGAGCCGTGGTTTCGTCGAGGCTGGCGGCCACCTTCATGCTGCCGCGCAAAGGGTAGCCTTCGGGAACGGCCTTGAACGCCACCAGCTTGCTGGCGCCGCCGTCCTCGTCCGCGGCCCGGGCCATGGTCGGAAAGGTGACGGTGGAAATGGCGTTCAGGCCAAGCTCCTTGGCTTTTTCAATAAAAACCGACGGAACCGGGCCATCACTGCGCACCACGGCATCGCCGCCCAGCAACTGCAGGGCATCGCGCTGTAACCCGCCATTGAGCCGGTCAGCAAAAAAACCCACCGCCGTGAGGGACGCCACGGCCAGCGTGACCGCCACCATCAACAGCCGCAATTCGCCCGCCCGCAGGTCGCGCAGCAAGGTTTTCCAGCCGAGCTTGAGAAAAAGAGTGTTCATGGCGTGACCTTAGCGCAGAACCGGTAAGGGATGCGCGATTAAGATTTGATGAGCAGGAATATGCGTCTTTGCCGCCAAGCTGGCACCGCCGTGCACTTCCGGCTGTTTTGATAAGGCCAATCAGTCTTTCGCGCATGCTCCGCCTGCGCTGGCAGCTATCAAATAAGAGTATCTACTTGCACAGCCGACCCGGCTCATTCAGCACCGGATGATGCGGGATGTGCCGCCAGCAAGTCAGGCTCCAGCCTGAGCCGTTCGGCATGGGTGTAGCAAAGAAACCGCTTATTGGTCGCCCGGCCAATCGCGCACAAGCCTACCGCTTGCGCCACCTGGTGGCCCATCTGCGTGATGCCGCTGCGCGACACCACCACCGGCACGCCCATCTGCGCCGACTTGATGACCATTTCACTGGTCAGCCGGCCGGTGGTGTAGAAGACCAGGCTCTGCGTGCTTGACGCCGGGGAGCCCTCACCCCTGCCCTCTCCCAGTGGGAGAGGGAGTAATCCGGATGCAGGGTCGACATTTAACGACGCTTCGGGAGTTGCGCAGGGCTCTGACTCTCCAACCAAGCCAGGGCCGCAGGACCGGCTTTGCCGGACTGCAGGCGCAGCAGCCCCCTCGGGGGGCAGCGAACCACGCGAAGCGGGGAGCGTGGGGGCCATACACCACATCCAGCCAGCAATGGTGTCGATGGCGTTGTGCCGCCCCACATCCTCGACAAACAGCAGCATGTCGGATTCCCCGGAGGCAGTTGAAAACAGGGCGCAGGCATGCACCGAGCCAGCCGACTTGTAGGTAGTTTCCTTGAGCCGGATAGTGTTCACCAAACTGTACAGCTGGCCTTGGGTGATGTAGGCGCCGGCAGGCAGTGCAATCTGGTCCACCTCGTCCATCAGGCCGCCAAACACGCTGCCCTGCCCGCACCCGGTGGTCACCACCCGGTGGGCGGTTTTTTTCTCGATGTCCTTGATGCCGTGGCGCGTCTTGACGGCGGCGGCACCCACGTCCCAATCGACCGTGATCGACTCGATGTCGGCCACGTCCCGCACCAGGCGCTGGTTTCGCAGGTAGCCCAGCACCAGCAGTTCGGGGTTGGCACCCAAGGTCATAAGCGTGACCAGTTCGCGCTTGTCTACATAGACCGTCAGCGCCCGCTCGGCGGGAATCGAGACTTTTTGCAGCTCGCCAAATTCGTTGACCGCGTCGATTTCGCTGGTCAGCGGTGCCCGGGCTTGCGTCAGATAGGGAAGTGTCATGGAAAAAAGATTACCGTAAAAAAGGCCGGCACCTTGCGGCCCGGCCTTTCAGGAAAAAAGAAACAAAAATCAGGGCTTTTTGGCCGGATTCAGGACGGCATCAGGCACCGTGCTGCTGGGCGGGCTGGCAGCCGTGGTGGCTGGCGAATGGGCGCCTGACGCCTCAATAGGCTTGGGCTTTTCAATCGGTACGTAGGTATAAGTGCCCGGATCGGCACAGGGCGGCGTAGCCGTCGCCGGCTTTGTTTCCTTGCCGGCAGTCTTGGCGGAAGCCATATAGATGGCTGCCACCCGGTCCTGCGCCTGGCACAACTGGTAAGCATCGACTTTTCCAGCCCATGCTGCCTTGCCGGCAATTTCATCGGATTTGGCCTTGGCCTCGGGTGAAACTGCCGGCAGTTTGGCCATTGCCAGCGCGCAGGCACCGAGCATCAGGCTGGTGATCAGATATTTTTTCATGGCAATCCTTGGCTCTTGTCTTTATGCCTGAACCGCCGGTCTGGCAGGTGGCACGGGTTGGCTGCGCTGGGCAGGAATACGGCCAGCCTTGACTTCGTCATACCAGTATTCATGGTGGTCTTTGGCCCAAGCTTCGTCCACATAACCGGTTCTCATGGCTTTGTAGGCATCCTGCATGCCGATGGTGCCCAAATAAATATGCCCCATGAACATGGCCATCATGAACACCGTGGCCACGGCATGGACCATGTGCGCAATCTGCATGGTTCCCCGCTCATACACCATGCCGGGTACTATTTTGTCCAGCACAAAACCGGATGACACCACGATCAAGCCCAGGAAAAACACGCCGCCCCAGAAAACAACTTTCTCGCCAGCGTTGAAGCGATTGGATGCAGGCTCGTTGCCTGAAAACAGGCCGCCACCTTTTCGCAACCAGTTCAAGTCACCCTTTTCCGGCCAGTTGTCGCGCAAAAATGTAAAAAACACAATCACCAGCGACACGGCAAAAAGTGGACCGGCAAAGTTATGCATGTTTTTCAGTACATAGGTCAGCCAGCCATACAGCGTACCCCCCATGACCGGCAACATGAAGAATTTGCCAAATGCCATCACCAGGCCCGAGATGGCCAGAATGGAAAAAGCTATCGCGTTTGACCAGTGTGCTGCGCGTTCAAAAGGCGTGAAACGCTCAATCTTTTTTCCATTGTCCGGCGTGTGGTTCTTGATCGAACCCTTGCTGAAATAAAAGAGCGCAATGGCCAGAACCACGATCACCAGCAGCGCGCCGCCATAAGGAATCAGCCAGTTATTGCGTACCTGGCGCCATGCATCACCGGCGTTTGTCAGGCGTGAACCGGGATATTGCACGAAGGGTTGAATCAGGTTGCCGGCTTCCGGTGCCTGGCTTTTGGGCAGGCTACTGTAGCCCGTGACACCCGCACCGACCTGGCGCCACATGGGGGCATTGTTGCCGGGCTGGACCTTGGCGCGCTCGCCATTGGTCTGGCTGGCATAACCCGGAAGTTCGCTGGCGTCAGGCTTGACCTCGAAAATGTTCTGGCTCTGGATACCACCCATGGCAGCCGGTGCGCTCGGCGCAGCCTGGGTGGTGGCAGGCGCTTGCGCCTCCATGGCGGGCACAGTAGCGGCAGGCGCCGGGGCCTGCGCAGCAACCGATCCAGCCAAGCCAATTGCTATTAAAATCATAGCTAATTGCGCATGTTTCATAGGGCCTCCGATCAGTTGGTCTTGGAGTACTCGTTCTGGGTGTTCTGCAGGCGGGCTTTCAGCCCCTGCTCCCAGCTGTTTTTGTCACCTGGATTCCAGCCCGGCGCGACAAACTTGTTTTTCGCGCCCTCGAACGCGGCCACATGGCCTTTGTTGCCACCCATGGTCTGCGGTTTATCGCCGCATGCGGACAAGCCCGCCAAGGCAGCCAAAACCGGAATCAGCAGGACAAGTCGTTTCATGATTTCGCTCCTGCTGGCGGCTGGCCAGCCTGTTTCGAACCGTAGGCCGTTCCCCAGCCCCATACTTCGGCGCCCTTGCCGCGTTGCACGACGCGGTTGCGAAAAATGTCGGCCACCACATCACCATCGCCGGCCAGCAAGGCCTTGGTCGAGCACATCTCGGCGCAGGCGGGCAACTTGCCTTCTGCCAGACGGTTACGACCATACTTCTCAAATTCAGCCTGGCTGCCGTTGACCTCGGGGCCGCCAGCACAAAAAGTACATTTATCCATCTTGCCGCGCACGCCAAAGGTGCCAGTGGATGGAAACTGCGGTGCGCCGAACGGGCAGGCATAAGAGCAGTAGCCGCAGCCGATGCAGATATCCTTGTCGTGCAGCACCACGCCTTCGTCGGTACGGTAAAAGCAGTTGACCGGGCAAACGGCCATGCAGGGCGCGTCGCTGCAGTGCATGCAGGCCACCGAAATGGATTTTTCGCCGGGAACGCCGTCATTGAGCGTCACCACGCGGCGGCGGTTCACGCCCCACGGAACTTCGTTTTCGTTTTTGCAGGCGGTGACACAACCGTTGCATTCAATGCAGCGCTCCGCGTCACAGACAAATTTCATGCGTGCCATGGTGAATCCTGAAAAGTCATCATAAATAGGGTGCGAAGCGACAAAGCCATCTTCGGGGCGACCGCTCCGGCCCAGCAGTGGCCGCAGAACCGGCTTTGCCAGGCCGCAGGTGCAGTGGCGCCCTCAGGGGGCAGCGAACCGCCCAAAGTGGGAAGCGTGAGGACTGCGTTCATGCTCTTTCGACGTTGCAGACCGTCGTTTTTGATTCCTGCATCATCGTCACACTGTCGTAGCCATAGGTCGTTCCGGTGTTGATGGCCTCTCCGCGCACCACCGGCGCAGCGCCTGTGGGGTAGTAGGCCAGCATGTCGGCGCCCTGCCAGCGTCCCGAGAAATGGAAGGGCATGAACACAGTGTCAGGACCGACGCGCTCAGTAACCAGCGCCTGCACATTGAGGCGTGCACCGGTTGGCGTGCTGACCCAGGCGCGTTCACCATTGCGGATGCCTTTTTCGGCCGCCACCTTGGGGTTGATCTCGATGAACATTTCCTGCTGTAACTCGGCCAGCCAGGGGTTGGAACGGGTTTCCTCGCCGCCGCCTTCGTATTCGACCAGCCGACCCGACGTCATGATCAGCGGAAATTTCTCATGCACCTTGTCGGCGATGTTCTTGTCCTGCAGGGTTTTGTACAGTGTCGGCAGGCGCCAGAAGGTCTTCTTGTCATCATGCGTCGGGTACTTGGCCGCCAAGTCAGGCCGGGTGCCATAAAGCGGTTCCCGGTGCTGCGGAATCGCATCAGGGAAGTTCCACACCACGGCCCGGGCCTTGGCATTGCCAAAGGGATAGCAGCCATGGTTTTTCATGACCACGCGGATGATGCCACCCGACGAGTCGGTCTTCCAGTTCTTGCCTTCTGCCGCCGCTTTTTCAGGCTCGCTCAGTTCAGCCCACCATCCGAGCTTTTTCATCAGCAAATGGTCAAATTCGGGGTAGCCGGTAGTGATGTCGGCGCCCAGCGAATGCGAGCCGTCTTCAGCCAGCAGCGTCTTGCCTTCGCGCTCGACGCCGAAGTTGGCGCGGAAGTTGCCGCCGCCGTCCATGACATGCTTGGAAGTGTCGTACAGATTGGGTGAGCCGGGATGTTTCATCTCTGGCGTGCCCCAGCACGGCCACGGCAGACCGAAATAATCACCCGTGGTGTCATAACCCGATTGCTTGTCCTTGCCGCCCTTGGACTTGAGCGTCTTGACGTCAAACAGGTGCATGCTGCGCATGTGCGCCTTCAGGCGTTCGGGGCTCTGACCGGTGTAGCCGATGGTCCAGCAGGACCTATTGATCTCACGCAGGATGTCCTCGGGCACGGGTTCATCCATGCCCTTGACTTGCTGCATCTTGAAGTTTTTCGACAACTCCTTGCCAAAGCCCAAGCGGTCGGCGAACTGCTGCATGATCATGTGGTCGCTGCGGCTTTCCCACAACGGCTCGATGACCTTCTCGCGCCACTGCACCGAGCGGTTCGAGGCGGTGCAGGAGCCGCTGGTTTCAAACTGTGTGGAGGCCGGGAGCAGGTAGACGGCGCGGTTCGGGTTCAGGTCTTCGGCCTTGCCCGGCATGGCGGCCATCGCGGCGGTGGCCGACGGGTACGGATCCACCACCACCAGCAGGTCGAGCTTGTCCATCGCCCGCTTCATCTCCAAGCCGCGAGTCTGCGAGTTCGGCGCGTGGCCCCAGTAGAAGACGCCGCGCAGGTTGGAATCCTGGTCGATGAATTCGTTTTTCTCCAGCACACCGTCAATCCAGCGGGACACGGTGATGCCCGGCTTTCCCATCATGGCGGGTGAAGCGTACTTGGCCTTGATCCAGTCGAAGTCCACACCCCACACCTTGGCGAAATGCTTCCACGAACCTTCAGCCAGACCGTAGTAACCGGGCAGCGAGTCGGGATTGGGTCCGACATCGGTGGCGCCCTGAACATTGTCATGGCCCCGGAAAATATTCGTACCGCCACCGGACTTGCCGACGTTGCCAAGCGCCAGTTGCAGGATGCACGATGCGCGAACGATGGCATTGCCGGTGGTGTGCTGTGTCTGCCCCATGCACCAGACGACCGTACTGGGCCGGTTCATGGCCATCATCTGGGCGGCCTTGAAAACCTGAGCTTCGGGGACACCGCAAGCTTCTTCCACCTTGTCGGGGGTCCACTTGGCCAGCACTTCTTCCCTGATCTTGTCCATTCCATAGACGCGATCATTGATGTACTTCGTGTCTTCCCAGCCGTTTTTAAAGATGTGATGAAGCATGCCGAACACGAAAGGAATGTCCGAACCGGAGCGAATGCGGATGTACTCGTCAGCTTTAGCCGCCGTTCGCGTGAAGCGCGGGTCGACCACGATCATCTTGCAGCCGGTTTCCTTGGCATGCAGCATGTGCAGCATGCTGACCGGATGGGCTTCGGCGGCATTCGAGCCAATGTACAACGCGCACTTGCTGTTTTGCATGTCGTTGTATGAATTGGTCATGGCTCCGTAGCCCCAGGTGTTGGCAACGCCGGCCACCGTGGTCGAGTGGCAGATGCGGGCTTGATGGTCGCAGTTATTGCTTCCCCAGAAACTCATCCACTTGCGCAGCAAATACGACTGCTCATTGTTGTGCTTGGAAGATCCAATCACATACAAGGAGTCCGGGCCACTTTCCTTGCGCAGCGCCAGCATGCGTGCAGTGATTTCATTGAGGGCCGTGTCCCAGCTGATGCGTTCGTACTTGCCGTTGACCAGCTTCATTGGGTAGCGCAGGCGGTATTCCCCATGACCGTGCTCGCGCAGCGCGGCACCCTTGGCGCAGTGCGCACCCAGATTGATGGGCGAATCGAATACAGCTTCCTGCCGCACCCAGACGCCGTTTTCAACGACGGCATCCACTGCGCAACCGACTGAGCAATGCGAGCAGATAGTGCGCTTGACTTCAATTTTGGAATTGCCGCCCGGTTCGCCGGGAGCCGCTGCGCTGGCTTTTTTAACCAGCGAAAGCTGGGTCGCCGCCAGCCCTACGCCAACGCCGAGGCCCGACCGCCGCAAGAACGAACGTCGGTCCATGGTGGGCAGAGCGTGGGACAGGCCGCGCGTCAGGCTTTGCACAAAGCGCGGTGAACCCGCACGGTGCGGTGTCAAGCCAGAAAGGCCGGGTGATTTTTTCGTGAGCAGCATGAAGCTCTCCATGAGAATTGAAGAACGAATATTCGGAAAGTGGAATCAGACGCGCGCGGTCTTGTAATAACGCTCGACATGCTCCGAGGCGCTGTAGCCGCCGCCTTTTTCAGGCGCCGGCTTGGGTGCCTCAACGGCGACTTCAGCAATCTGCACTCGCGGCAGCGCCATCACGGCAGCAGCGGCTGCGCCGGTGGCTGCTGCACCAAAAAAGAAACCGCGGCGTGAGGGTTTGGGATGGCTGTCCTGCATGCTTTGCTCCATGAAATTTTGGTGGTATGTGACTATTTTCATAACTCTACTTTAGACGTGGGCGCACCACAATGGTTCACGTAAACACAACCCTGAAACCAAGGGAAAACCACGAAAAATTTGACGTTTTTTTAACGACGCGCCGGTTGGTGGAAACATTCATCATGTGGAAATGGCACTCAATGCACTGCAAGTAAAAGGCTTCAGTCCAGCATGTCAAAACCCTGCGTTTCAACGTTGATGAAGGCTTGCGTAAAGCCGCAAAGCGTACGGTAGAAACGCGCCTTAGGATGCAGCATGACCGCCTCGCACATCATGGAAAACCAGGGCTGCACATGGCGCGTAAAAAACGCCCGCTGGCGCGTCAGATTGGCCACTTCGACATCGTCGCCAGCGATCAGGTAACGCATGACTTCGCACAGGTACGCAGCATGGTCTTCGGTCTCGGACATGGCGCCGTCGCGCGCCAGGCCAAGGTCCGCCAGGTCGGTGCGCAGCGCTGCCAGCGGTTTTTCATTCAAGAAGCCGCTGAGGTAGTGGGAGCCGAAAAGATAGACCTCGGGCTTGCCCACGCCGCCGAACAGGGCGTCGTATTCACGGCGGGTGTCGGCCAGCGACTGTTCACGTGCAACGGCAATCAGTTCGCCCCAAGGGCTTTCAAGCAGCGCGCCGGCGGCCGGGGCTTCAGTCACGGCCACGCGCAGCCTGTCGTACAGGTCAGAAGTGGGCGCCGCATAGAGCAATGCGGCGAGCAGTCCGTAGACCTCGGCACGCGCGGTTTCTTCGTCGAGGGAGGCAGCGGTGAGTTGGGCTTGCATGGATCGTTGCCTGTGGGCTGGAGTTGGCTGGTGTGAACTGAAGTTAACGAATGTCGGAAATCTTGACTTCGTTGTCGGCCGAGTAAATGTCGATCACGCGGCAGTCGCTGCACATCTTTAAGCGGTTTGCCGCCGCACCCTGGAACATGGCATGGCCGGCCAGTTTGCCCAGCATGGACTCAATCGCCTTGAGCGTGCCGAACGGCTTGCTGCAGCGGATGCAGGCATAGGGCTGCATCTCGTTGATGACCACGGATTCCTTGCGCTGCGCAGTGAGCCTGAGCTGGGGCACCAGCGCTAGCGCATTTTCCGGGCAGGTCGTGACGCACAGGCCGCACTGCACGCAGTTCTTTTCAATGAACCGGAGCTGCGGGCGTTCGGCGTTGTCCTGCAGGGCGCTGGCCGGGCAAGCGCTGACACAGCTCAGGCACAGGGTGCAGGCGTCTTTGTTGATGGCCAGCGCGCCCAGCGGCGATGCGGCCGGCAGCGCAATCACTTCAACCTTGAGCAGCTTGACCGCTGTGACCATCGTGGCCGGCGCCTGCGCCATCAAATGGTCCAGCGCCAGCTCCAGCGTGGCGCGCTTGTCGGCCTGCACGGCAAAACCGGCAGGCTGGGCAACGCCCTGCGCGGGCATGGCCTGCAACTGGACATCAAGCGCCGCCAGATCGCGCGCATCTTTGGCCTCCAGCAAGCGGAAATGCTCGCCCGAAAAACCTAGCCCGGTGAGGATGGCCTGCGCCACGTCCATCTGCGCGCGCACGGCTTCGCGGTATTGCGGCGCTTCCTCGCCCGTCATCAGCACCCACACCTGCGACGCGCCATATGCCACGCTGGAAAGCCACAGCTCCAGGCCGGTTGAGGCGGTGTGAAACAGCCCCAGCGGCATCACGCGCGCCGGCACGCCGCGAATCGCCGGGTCGAGCCGGGCCCTGCGGCCCAAATCGCCGAGCAGACGCGTGCCGGCCTCCTGGCTGTGCAACAGCAGCGCGGCGTGCTTGCCGCCAGCTTTGGCGTAAGTGGTCAGCAGCGTCTTGATTTTTGTGCCCTGCTCGGCAGGGCGCGGGTAGGCATAGGAAATGGCGCCGGTCGGGCAGACGGTGGTGCAGGCGCCGCAGCCGACGCACAGGTTGGGGTTCACCTTGATCTGCTGGCGATTTTTTTCGCTGCTGATGGCCGAGGCCGAACACACGTCGATGCAGGCGCTGCAGCCCACGGTGTTGTTGCGGCTGTGGGCGCACAGCTTTTGCTTGTAATTGAAGAACTTGGGCTTTTCAAATTCGCCCACCAGCGAACGCAGTTGCAGCAGCGTGCGGCTGTCCTGGCCATCCCAGCGGAAATAGCCTTGCGGCAGTGCATGCTGGGTAAAGGCCGGTGTGGCGCGCAGGTCGAGCACCAGGTCGAATTTTTCGCTCAGTGCCTCAGGCTCGCGGCTGAAATCGATGGCGCCGGCGACGCCGCAAACCTTCACGCAGGCCCGGTGCGACTGGCACAGGTTCATGTCAATCTGGTAGTCAAAGCCGATGGCGCCTTCCGGGCAGGCCGACAGGCAGGCGTTGCAGCGGGTGCACAGGTCCAGGTCAATCGGGTTGCTGCGTGTCCAGTTCAGCTCGAAGGCGCCCAGCCAGCCGGTCAGTTGCCCGATCTGCCCGGCCAGCACTGGATAGCGCCGCTCTTGCAGGCCGCCTTTGCTGCCAGCGCCCAGGCTGAACAGCGTGACGTCGAGCGCATCCGAGACCAGTTCGGCGGCGCGCTCGGCCGCATCGAGTGGGCCGATGATGAGCAGGCGGCCGGCGCTCTTGTAGGTCACCGTCGGCACCGGTTCGGCATCAGGCAGATGGGCAAGCGCCAGCAAGGCGGCAATCTTGGCGCTGGCCTGCCCGGCGTCCTTGCTCCAACCACCGGTTTCCCGGATGTTGACAAACTTGATGACGGATGTGGCGCCTTCTGTCTGCTGCGCGAGTTCGGCGAACAGCCGGGTTTCCTGGGTGCAGGCGACGATGACGTCGTCACCGGACTGGACAGCCTTCTGGAAGGCGCCTGCTTCGCGCCGGCACAGCGTCGAATGCAGCGTCAGGTTTTCATCAAGTGCCGAGCCCAGCGCCAGGGGCTGAAGGGGCATGGTCTGGTTGCAGTCGCAGATGAGAGTGGGCATGGTCGTCGGGTTGGCTGGCGCCGTGGTCCTTGAAAGGCTCGGGCTGGCTGGGGAGTTCAGCGATTGGGGTTGTCGGACCGTGGATATCTGCGGAATCTGGGGAATTTGCGGACTGTGCCACGATTTCAGGCGTAGGGTTATTCAGCTCATCCGAAAGTGACGAATCTACAGGAAATTGCACTTCAGCGGTTTCTTGGCCGTTATCATTATTTTCATCATCTTCGTTAAAAATTTTCAATAGCTTGGCGCCAACCATCTGTCGCAGCATGGAGTCCGGAATCGGGTCGGGGATGGAGTAGTCGCCGATATAGATGTCGAGACCGTCCATCACGTTGTAGTGCGGGTCGGTGAAAAGTTTTTTCATGGCGGCATTGCGCACGTCGGCACCGACATTTCGGGCCATGAAGGGCTGGAAGTCGGAATCCTGGGTGAGTGCCTTCACATCGTCGAGCGACAGCAGCTTTTCGGACGCTTCTGCGGGCGGCGTCGCAGCCGCGGAGGCCTGGTCCGTACCAGTTACAAGCGCTGTAGGGAAAGCAACAGGGGCGATCGCTGGCGCGGCTTTCACCGGTGCGGCAGGCTCGGCCAGCGGCTTGCCCTGCAGCGCGTCGGTCTTGCGCTGCGACCAGCGGCCCAGGAATCCAGAGGGCGCTTCAGCCACGGCCACCTCCACCGCCAAACTTCTTTTCAGTGCTCACGCGGGCCGGGCTGCCAAAGCGGTCGACCAGCGGCTTGAAGCTTTGCGGGCGCTGGCGGCGCTTGGCCTCCAGCACATGGTGTTCATCGACAAAATGCTGCATCCACTGCACCACGTCGGGCGGGGCCGGCACTTGTTCCACAGTTTCCTGGGCATCGAGCCAGCGGCCTGCATCGTGGTAGCTCAAGGTGACGATCTGCGGCACGGCAACCGGCTCTTCGGCCAGCGCCGCTTCTTCTTCCATGCGCCAGACGACCCAGAAACACGGCTGGGGCGTGGTGACATTGAGGTAGTAGCCTTCGGCATCGCCCCGGTGCAACTCCACCCGGAAGCCGGGATGCAGCCAGCGCTCCTCGCGCTCGTCCTTCAGCAGCAGGCGCGGTTGTTTGCCAAAGCTGACCTCATGCGGCACCACATCGGCCAGCATCCAGCGCCACGGCTGCCAGACGTTGTCGATGCGCTCGCGTCGCATGACCACGGCCACGTCCATGCACGGGCGGCGAAGGGCCTCATCGGTCTCGGGGGACTGCATCAGGAAATCAGACATGGCCGAAGTGTACGGGGCGCCTGATGCCCACTGGAATCAAAGTCTTTTGCCGGGCGAACGTCTGCGGTAGGATGCCAGCACAACTCGCCTGCGTGCCGCAAACGGTTTCAGGCGATTCCGCTGGCGGACACACTGGCATGCTGTCATTTTGGCTGGAGACTCAATGGACCATCAGGCGTATTCCCGCAGGGTATGGGGCCATTGGCTGGGTTGCATGACGCTGCTGGCTGTCGCCGGCTGCGCCACCCAACCAGACCGCAGCCCGCGCACCCTGGATTCTTCCCGCACCGGGAGCGACATTGCAGTGTTTGCGCTGTCGCTGCTGGACAGGCCTTACGTGTCGGGCGGACGCGGCCCGGCCACGGGTTTCGATTGCTCGGGACTGGTGTCGCACGTCTACCTTCAGGCCGCGGGCATTGCGCTGCGGGGAAGCGCAGCGTCGATGGCCAAAGCCGCGCGCCCGGTCAATACGGCCGACCTGATGGCTGGCGACCTGGTGTTTTTCAACACCTTGGGCTATTCCTTTTCACATGTCGGCATCTATGTGGGCGACGGGCGCTTCGTACATGCAAGCAATCCGCGCACCGGCGTGAGAACGGACAGGCTTGACAACAAGTATTACGCAGCCCGCTTTGAAGCGGCAAAGACAGTTCTGGGCTGAGCACGCGGTCCTACCCCTGGCAGATACTACAAAATTAATAGCATGTTGTGCAGTCCGCCCTGCGCAAAAGACATTTTTAATCCTGAAAAATTGGTTATCTGGCCAACATGATGCGCTCTAACCTGCCCGAACAGAGGGCAGGCATATAGCCGCAGGTGCGCCATGCTGGAGGCCGCACTGTCGTTTGCCAAATGCATTTGGCAGCCATTGGGCGCACGCCGGCAGCAGGTCAGAACCGGTGAATCATACCGGCGCCGATCGTCGAGGTTTCGTTGGTGGTCGCGCCGCTGGCGTTCTTGGCGGTGGTGGTGCGCCAGCCGGCATACAGGCGCGAACGCTTGGAAAGATCGTAGGTGCCCAGCAAGGCCAGGCCGGTGCCCTTGTTGCCTGCGGCGCCGTTGACATGCCCTTTGGCGATGCCATAGCCCACGGCAACTGACGCAGCGCCAAACGGAATGTTCACGCCCAGCTGCCATTCATTGTCCTTGGCGCTGTCGCGCCGGGCAGTATTGACCGCGCCCACCACCTTGGCCACGCCGAAGTCATACGAGCCGCCCAGCAGGCTGTACTTCAAAGCAGGTGCACTGCCCTGCGGCTTTTGCTCCTGGAAACTGTAGCCGGCGACCAGCGGACCCTTTGCGTACTTGATGTTCAGGCTGGTGTTGCGTGCAGCTGACAGGTCAGGCGTCGTGGGGGTGGCCAGTGCCTTGTTTTCGCCAAAGCCCATCGCGACCTTGCCGCTGAAACCGATGAAAATCGGCGATTCGTAGCTGACCGAGTTGTCAAAGCGCCCCACATAGTTGGGCAGGCTGCCCAGGCCCCAGACCGTGCCGGTGGTCGAAAAAGCCGTTGCGTCGTACAGGTTGTTGGTCAGGCCCACGAATGAATGGAAAGGCGACACCTGGCGGCCCAGTTTCACATTGCCGAATCTGCCTGAAATGCCGACCCATGCCTGGCTACTGAACAGTTGCGGTGCCACCGCGGCCGGCACGGTGGTGACCTGCGTTGTTGCGCCATTGGTGATGTCGAACAGGCTTTCAAACTGGAACTCGGCCTTCAGGCCGCCACCCAGGTCTTCCGAGCCCCGCAGGCCCCAGCGGGAATTGGCCATGCCGTCGCTGTCAACCACCGTTCGTTTCAGTTTCGTGGCGCCGACGCCGCTCTGCTTCTGGCCGAAGTAGGCATCGGCAATGCCGTACAGCGTTACGGTCGATTGGGCCATAGAGGTGCCGCAAGTTATCAGGGCAGCCAGCGTGATCAAAGCAAGTTTCATTTTTGTCTCCAGGTTTCGAAAACAGTAAATGTAACTTTTAATTTTATATATTTTATAAAATGTTTTATATATTTTGATCTTTATCCAGCATGCAACGCCAAAAAGTTGGCCCATGCGCAACCGAAGAGCCCCGACCCCTGTCCAGGGCGTTTGCAAACCGGCCAGTGTCGGGACAGCTGCCGCAAGCCTGCGCAGTCAATTCACGCCGGCACGCCCTGGCGTTCCAACAGCCATCCAGGCGCGTCCTGTAATGCCACGGGCCGCAAAAAACGGTCGGATGCGGTGAAGCCAACCGAGGTGAACAGCGGCTGTGTCGAGGCAGGCCACGGACCGCCATGGTGTTGGGCCAGCGTGACGGCCACCCCGGTGGGCATGCCCTTGAACAGCACCCGGCCCGAGATGTTCTGGGCGACGCGGAAAATCTGACGATCCCGCGCTGTCCCGCCATCAGCGCCCAGGAGCGTGGTGGTGAGGGAGCCGCCAACAGCCTGCAGGGCGGCACACAACTCGTCCAATGAAGCGGCCATCACGCACACGCACGATGCGCCGAACACTTCATGCCGCAGGGCCTTGTCGGCCATGAACGATGCAGCGCTGACTACCCCTACAAAGCCACGGCTCAGCCCTTGAGCCGGTGCGGCAGAAGTCAGCGCCCGAACGTCGGGATGCTGGCGAAGGGCCGACACCCCCTGCGCGTAGCCCTGTCCAATGCGCTCCGACAGCATCGGGTGCAGGCCGAGCTGATCGACTTCGGCGGCCAGCTTTTCAACAAACGCTCGGGCCTCGGCCGTGTCAAGCATCAGTACCAGGCCCGGGCTGGTGCAAAACTGCCCCGCGCCTTGGGTGATGGAAGCCGCCAGCGTCTTGGCAAGCGCATCGGCGCCGTTCCCAATGGCTTCGGGCAGCACGACCACCGGGTTGACGGAACCCAACTCGCCATAAAAAGCAATCGGCTGGCTGCGCGACTGCGCCTTCTGGCCCAGCGCCAGGCCGCCCGCCAGGGAACCGGTGAATGCAACCGCCTGGATGCCGGGATGGCCCACCAGTTCCAGCCCGGCCGCATGGCTGTCGATATCCAGATGGCCGACCAGGCCTGCAGGCAACTCCAGCCGGCGCAGAACCTCCTGCGCCAGCTGATGCACCCGGCGCGACAAGCCGATATGCGCCGGATGGCCCTTGACGACCACCGGGCAGCCAGCGGCCAGGGCAGAAGCCGTGTCACCGCCCAGCACCGAAAAAGCGAATGGAAAATTACTCGCGGAAAACATGGCCACCGGCCCGACCGGCACGCGAACCCGGAGCAGGTGCGGGCGGCCTGCGGGCGGCGGCCCGGCAATGGCTGCATCGTCGATGCGGCCGTAAAGCCCGCCATCACGCGCCAGTGACGCAAAGCCGCGCAGCTGAAAACAGGTGCGGTCGAGTTCTCCGGTCAGCCTTGCCATGCCCAGATGGGTTTCGCTATCGGCCAGGACAACGAGCGCAGCGCGGTCGTTCTCAAGCGCCTCGGCCAGGCCGTCGAGCAGCGCGGCGCGCCGCGTACCGTCGGAGACCGCCCAGCTACCGGCAGCGTCGCAAGCCAAAGCAACGGCGGCATCGACTTCAGGATGAAGGTTCATGGCAATGGTTTTCCAAAAAAAGAGGTTGTGGGTTGAAAAAGGGAAAAATTGGATACAGCCAAGGACTGCCACATTCGGCGCAGGCCCTGCGCACGCAGTGCCTGTCACGCTGCTTCAGCGGCACACAATTGGGCCGAGCCAAAGCCGCGAAAGACTTGATGTTAACAAACATTAAATATTTTATAAAATCTGTTTTTTAGTTTAAAGTACCCTTATGCCTGCAATCAATACCCCCACCTACATGCGTTTGCGCGACCAGGTTCGCGTTGACATCGTTTCCGGCATCTGGCCCTTGGGCAGCCATGTGACGCTGGCGCAATTGGCCGAGCATTACCAGGTCAGCGCCAATCCGGTGCGCGAGGCACTGCTTCAGCTGCAGGGCGAAGGCGTCATTGCCATGCGCATGAACCGCGGCGCGGTGATTCCGCTGGTTGATGCGCGCTACATCGATAACCTGTACCGGCTGCGCGGTGCCATCCAGTCGATGCTGGTACGCGACGCGGCCCGCATGGCGATTCCCGATCAGGTCAACCGCATGATGGAACTGGCTTCCATTTATGAAACCGCGGCCCATTCCAATGACTCAGCCGCCTGCGTCGAGGCCAATCGCAACCTGCACCGACATATCGACGTGATTGCCGACAACCCGCTGGCGGTCGATTTGCTGCAGGGCCGCTCCACGCTGGTCGATGCCTACCGCCGATCGGTCGGCTACGGCAGCGGCCGGCTGGCGCTGGTGGTGGAGCAGCACCGGAAAATCGTTCGCGCCATTGCCGCAGGCGACGAAGAAAAGGCGGCGCAGGCCATGCTGGAGCACACCGATTCATCCCGCCTTGACCTGCTTGCAACTTGCCGGGCGATGGGCGGCTGAGCCCAAAACCTCGGACGCCTGCCCCCGGCGCGCATATTTTTTGAATTAAAAAAACTGGAGACCCATCACATGAGAAAAGCGCTTTTCCCTTCAAACCTTGCGCGACGACAGCTGCTCGCTGCCTGCGCCGCCGCGACGCTGCTCAATGCTGCGCCGCTCACCGTGCAGGCGCAGGCCGCCTACCCCAACCGTCCGATCCGCTTCATCGTCGGTTTTGCGCCGGGCGGTTCGGCCGACGTGGTGGCGCGTGCGGTGGCCCAGGAACTGGGCAAGGACCTGGGCCAGCCGGTGGTGGTTGACAACAAGCCAGGGGCGAGCGCCCACATTGCGACGCAGGCACTGCTCTCGGCGCCGGCTGACGGCTACACCCTCCTTTTTGCCGGACTGACGCTTGCCACCAATCCGGCGCTGATGGCGTCGGTTGGATACAACCCTGAAAAAGACATCACCATGGTCTCGCAAATGACGGCCATGCCCATCGTGGTGTTCGTGCCTGGCAAGTCAGAGATCAACAGTCTGCAGGACTTGATTGCCGCGTCGAAAAAAAGCCCCAACGGTCTTAACTTTGCCTCCGGTGGCACGGGCACCTCGTCCCATCTCGGCCCCGAGCTGTTCACCCGTACGGTCGGCATCAAGTACACCCATGTTCCCTACCGGGGCGGCGCGCCGGCGCTGCAAGGCTTGCTGGGCGGTGAAACCGAGGCCATGTTCGACACGGCGGTCACGCCTTTGCACCGGGCCAATGTCGAGGCCGGCAAGATCAAGTTCATCGGCGTCATGCAGAAAGACCCGATTTCGAGCTACCCGTCGATCAAGCCAGCCGGCCAGCAGGGCATTGCGCCAGCCGCCTTCATGCGCAGCTGGCAGGGCGTGGCGGTGCGCACCGGGACGCCGCCGGAAATCGTCAACAAGCTGCATGCCAGCATCCAGGCGGCGCTGAAAAACAAGGAAGTCATCGACCGCCTGGTCGGCGCCGGCACCGAGGTGCAGGCAAGCACCAACCCGGCTGAATTCCAGAAACTGTACCGCGACGAGCTGGTGCGCTGGACGTCCTTGATCAAGACCGCAGGCATCAAGGCCGAATAAGCCTGGGACTGCATGGCGCAGGGCAGCGGCGGCGGGCACTGCTGACGCCGCTGAAAAATCAAACGAAAACCTCTAGTGGCTGACTATCTGTCCGACGACTTCCTGCTCTGCTCCCCAACGGCGCGCTCGCTCTACCATGAGCATGCGGCCGCGCTGCCGATCATCGACTTTCACAGCCATATCGATCCGCACAGCGTGGCCGATGACCGGGTGTTCAGCGATCTGGCCGGGTTGTGGATCAGCACCGACCCCTACAAATGGCGCGCCATGCGCATCAACGGCATTGCCGAGCACGCCATCACCGGCAGCGCGCCGGGCCGCGAAAAGTTCGACGCCTGGGCGCAGACCGTGCCTTACACCGTCGGCAACCCGCTGTTTCACTGGACCTCGCTCGAACTCAAGCGCTACTTCGGCATTGACGCGCTGCTGTCGCCAAAGACTGCCGAAGCCATCTGGACGGACTGCAACCGCCAGTTGCCGCAGCCGCGGCTGTCGGCGCAGGGCCTGCTGAAACAAGCGAATGTCGAGCTGCTCTGCACCTCCGACGACCTGCTGGACTCGCTGGCCCCGCACCGGCAGATGCAGGCCAAAGGCGGCGCGCTGAAAATGCTGCCGTCGCTGCGGGCCGACCGCATCATCGCCGTGGATGCGCCGGGCTTCAAGGCGTTTTGCAGCGCCCTGGAAACCGCCAGCGGCCTGCGTATCGACGGACTGGAAGCCTTCAAGGCGGCCATCGGCGTGCGGCTGGAGGTGTTCCAGTCGCTGGGCTGCTGCGTGGCCGATGTCGGGCTGGACCAGCCGGTGTTTGAACCGGCCCAGGATGGCGTGGTCGCAGGCATTTTCGACCGGCTGATGGCCGGCAGCGTCTTGGCGCCGCTGGAAGTGCGGCAACTCAAGACCGCCCTGCTGCTGCACCTGGGCGGCGAGTACCACCGCCGCCACTGGGTCATGCAGCTGCACATCGGCGCGCAGCGCGCCACCAGCCAGCGCCTGCGCGACCACACCGGTGGGGCCGGCGGCTATGCCTGCATCGGCAGCTCGTCCGATGTGGCGCTGGTTTGCGGCCTGCTGAACCAGCTCGAAAGCCGGGACGCGCTGCCCCGCACGATTCTCTTTACCCTGAACCCGTCGGATGCCGACATGTTCGCCTCGGTGACCGGCTCGTTCACCGGCGAAGGCATTCCGGGCAAGGTCCAGCTCGGGCCGGCCTGGTGGTTCAACGACAACCGCGACGGCATGGTGCGCCAGCTCAAAACCCTGGGCAACATGGGCCTGCTCGGCAGGCACATCGGCATGACGACCGACTCGCGCAGCCTGCTGTCGTATTCGCGGCACGAGTATTACCGGCGCATTCTGTGCAACCTGGTGGGCGAATGGGTCGAGGCGGGCGAGTTGCCGCGCAACCCGGATTTCCTGCAGACCTTCATCCAGGACCTCTGCTATTTCAATGCCCGCCGCTGGCTGCGCCCCGACGCGGATTCAGGTCTTCAACAACGCATCCAAGGAACTCCATGAAAATCACCGCCATCAAAGGCCACCTGATGCAGGCCGGCGCACCGGGCCACACGGGCTGGTCGGCCACTGGCAAGAGCGCCCTGGCGACCGGCCGCAACTGGTTTTTTGTCACCCTCGAAACCGATGCCGGCCTGGTCGGCACCGGCGAAGGCTCGGGCTGGCCGCGTGTCGTCGCCGCTGCCGTCGAAGACCTCAGCCGCCTGCTGATCGGCGAAACCGTGCGCGATGTCGAGCGCATCGGGCAAAAAATCCGCGTCGCCCTGATGGGGCACGGCCAGACCGGCGTGGTCGGCATGGGCGCGCTGGCCGCCATTGACATGGCGCTGTGGGACCTGAACGCGCAGGCGCTCGGCGTGCCGGTGTCCGCGCTGCTGGGCGGCACCACCCGGGCCTCGGTGCCTTATTACGTGCATGCCGCCAGTGTGGAAACCGCCCAAGCCGCCGTGGCTGATGGCGTGCGGGCGCTCAAGGTTGGCGGCACCAAGGACATCGTGGAACGCGCCTTTGCGATTCGCGCTGCGGTGGGCGACGACATCGACCTGATGGTGGACCTGCACGGGCCGCCGTGGCTGACCACCGGGGATGCGGTGGCCATTGGCCGCGAACTGGAGCCCCTGCATTTGTTGTTCCTTGAAGAAGCCGTCGCGCCCGACGACATCGCCGGCTGGAAGCGGATGCGCGACAAGGTGGCGCTGCCGCTGGCGGGCGGAGAGCGCCTGGCCACGCTGGCCGAGATGCGGCCTTTCCTGGAAAACGGCCTGTTCGACGTGGTGCAGCCCGACACCGGCCGCTTCGGCGGGCTGACGCAGATGAAAAAGCTGGCCGCCATGGCCGAGGCGTGCGGCATCATGGTCGCACCGCATTCCGGCTCCTTGGGCCCGGTGGCCGAGTTCGCCGCCACCCACTTGTTGTCGGCGATTCCCAACGGCCTGATCCTGGAGCGGCTGGAACCCGACTGGGCCGGGCGCGCCCGAACCATCAACACCGCCCTGGCCGCCAGCAACGGCCTGATCGAGGTACCGCAAGGTGCCGGGCTGGGCGTCACGCTCGATCTGGATTTTGTCGCCAGCCACCCGAGCGAGAAAAACATCGCGATTGCCACCGGCGGCTGGAACTCCGGCACCGAAAACCAGACCGTACTCACCCAGGCACGCCGTCCGCGCGCCCCCCAATTTCTAACCCGGAAGACGCCAACCCCATGAACGACACCACCCGAGCCCGCCTGATGCGGGTGTCCACCGCCACCCTGACCACCGTGCTGTTCAAGCGCGGCTTTCACAACACCTTTCTCCAGCAGGTTCGCCCGGCGGGCGGCGCCAAGGCCAACATGGTCGGCGCGGCCTACACCCTGCGCTACATTCCGGCGCGCGAAGACCTCGACGGCATCAACGCCTTCAACGACCGCAGCCACCCGCAGCGCGTGGCGGTGGAAGAGTGCCCCGCCGGCCAGGTGCTGGTGATGGACAGCCGGGGCGACCCGAGCGCGGCCTCCAGCGGCGGCCTGCTGCTGACGCGGCTGTGGAAGCGCGGCGTGGCCGGCGTGGTCACCGACGGCGGTTTTCGGGACACACCAGAAATCGCACTGATGGACTTTGCGGCCTACCACCAGCGGCCGTCGGCACCGACCAACCTCATCAGGCACCATGCCATGGACCTGCAGTTGCCGATTGCCTGCGGCGGCGTCGCGGTGTACCCCGGCGATGTCATGGTGGGCGATGCCGAAGGCGTGGTCTGCATTGCGTCGAACATTGCCGATGCGGTGGCGGTGGAAGCCTATGACCAGACCCTGTATGAAGACTGGGTGGCCAAGCGGATTGATGAAGGTGCAGGCCTGTTTGGCGTGTACCCGATGACCGACGCGTCCGAGCAGGCGGCGTTTGCCGTCTGGCGCGGCGAGCAGGCGGCGCACTACCCACTGGCCAGCGGGTTCAACTGAGATGCTGGACTGCATCGTGTTGACGGGTGCGGCCGGCCGGCTGGGCCGCGCGCTGCGCCCGGCCCTGGCCGCCAGCTGCAAGGAACTGCGGTTGCTCGACCAGTCGCCGCTGGCGGCCGGGCATGCCAATGAAACCGCGTTCCAGCTCGACCTGAACGACCAGGCCGTTTTAGCCGGGGCCCTGGCCGGCGCCAATGCCGTGGTGCATTTCGCCGGCTATCCGCGCGAAGCCGACTGGCCGACACTGCTGGCGGCCAACGTGGCCGGCGTCGCGTCGCTCTGGGAAGCGGCCCGTGTGGCCGGCGTCGGCCGCATCCTCTACGCCAGCTCCAACCATGCGGTCGGCATGTACCCGCGCAGTGAAAAGCTGTCGCAGGGTGCCCTGCCCGGCCCCGATTCGCGCTATGGCGTGACCAAGGTGTTCATGGAAAGCCTTGCCAGTCTGTATGCCGCCAAGCACGGTCTGCGCGGCTTTGGCATCCGCATCGGCCACTGCGCGCCGCAGCCATCGGATGCCCGCATGCTGTCGCACTGGATTCATCCCGAAGACCTGTCGGCGCTGGTGCAGGTCGGCCTGCGGGCCGAGTATGAAAACGAATACGTGTACGGCGTGTCCAACAACAGCCGCTCCTGGTGGTCCAACGACCGGGCCGAAGCACTGGGCTACCGGCCCGCGCACAGCGCAGATGCGTTCATCGACAGCCTGCAGGCGCAGACCAGCGCCAGCCCGGTGGCCGAGCATTTCCAGGGCGGCTCGTTCGCTGCGGCGGAATTTGACAACCCGCGCTTTCGTGCGGACTGAGATCTGGCACCGGAATGCGCACCAAGGGTGACTCGCTATTGAATTCATAGCTACCAGCGCATTACCCACAAGCGCCATGGACCAACTTGGTGCTTGAAAGTTATTTTTATTCAAACGAATGCACTCTGAAAATACCCATGGCCCCTAAAAGCATTCATGTCGAAGTCCGGCAGGAAACCATCACGCGCACTGCCCTGCCCGCGCCTTACCTGGGCATGCATGCCTGGAGCGTTCGCAACCAGGTCGGTGAATCGCCGGTATGGGATGACGAAACCCGGCGGTTGCTGTGGATCGACGTGCGTGCGCCCGCCGTGCTCGGACTCGACCCGTCCAGTGGCGCGCTGACGCGCTGGAGGCTGCCGGAAGTGGTGGGCGCCCTGGGCCTGGCCGGTGGGAACCGGGTGGTGCTGGCGCTCCAGCGCCGGATTGCGCTGCTCGACCTGGCGAGCGGCGAGCTGCGCAGCATTGCCGTGGTGCAGGATGAGCCCCCGCACAATCGCCTGAATGAAGGCAAGGTGTCGCCAAGCGGCCGCTGGTTTGTGTTCGGCTCCATGGACGACCGGGCCGGCGCCAAGCTGCCGACCGGCGCGCTGTACCGGGCCGAAGCGAACGGCTCGGTGACGCGCCTGTTTGAAGGGCTGACGATTGCCAACGGCATCGCCTGGGCGCCTGACAGCCAGTGGCTGTATTTTTCGGACAGCCATGCCGGCACCGTCTGGCGGGCGCCATGGGACGAAGACCTGGGCCGGATGGGCGAAACAGCGGTTTTCGCCACCTCCGGCGATGCGGCGGGCCGGCCCGACGGCGCGCTGGTGGACCGGGCGGGCCACTATTTTTCAGCCGGCGTTTCCGCTGGCTGCCTGAACCAGTTCAACGCCACCGGCGAGCTGGTGCACAAGCTGGCCTTGCCGCTCAGGGCGCCGACCATGCCCTGCCTGGGCGGCCCCGGCCGCTCGCGCCTGTTCATCACCTCGCTGGTGCGCCCGGCGTGGACCGCGCCCGGTGAATTCGATGGCGCGCTGATCGAGCTGGACGCGCCTTGCCCGCCGTTCGATGGAACCGTGCCTAGCGCGACATCACCCGGGCGGGCAACTGCTGCGGCCCAGCCGCCTGCGCGCTACTGAATTAATAGCTGCTGGCGCATTCCCTGCCTGCGGCATAGGCCTATTTGGCACTTGAAATTTCATCCACCGGCGCGCCGGCACGGCCGCTGCCATAACCCGCCGCCACGGCAGCCGCGCCGCCGGGCCGCACCGCCACCGCGCAGTACTTGAACTCGGGAATCTTGCCGAACGGGTCGAGCGCGGCATTGGTCATCAGGTTGGCCGCCGCCTCGTAATAGGCAAACGGGATAAACACCGCGCCCGGCGGCGTTCCATCGTCGCGGCGCACATGGATCGCCACCGCGCCCCGGCGCGACTGCACCGTGGCCACATCGCCCGGCGCCAGGCCCAGTGCCAGCAGGTCGGCGCCGCACAGCGAAGCCGTCGCCATCGGCTCGATGGCGTCAAGCACTTCCGAGCGCCGCGTCATGCTGCCGGTGTGCCAGTGCTCCAGCTGGCGGCCGGTGATCAGCACAAAGGGAAAGTCGGCATCGGGCCGCTCGTTGGCCGGAATGATGTCGGCCGGCACCAGGTGCACGCGGCCGTCGTCGGTGTCGAATCGGTCGATAAACACAATCGGTGCGCCAGGATCATTGGCGTTCAGGCACGGGTAGGTCACGCTCGATTCGCGCTGCAGGCGCTCCCAGGTGATGCCGGCAATCGCGCTGTGCATGGCGCGCCGCATCTCCTCGTACACCGCCGCCACGCCGTGGTGCTCGCCTGCGTAATCCCAGTCCAGCCCCATGCCGGCGGCAATCTGCTGGACGATCCACAGGTCGGGCCGGGCGTCGCCAGGCGGGTCAATGGCCTGCCGGCCGAGCTGCACCATGCGGTCGGTATTGGTGACGCTGCCGGTTTTTTCGGGCCAGGCGCTGGCGGGCAGCACCACGTCGGCCAGCCACGCCGTTTCGGTCATGAAAATGTCCTGCACCACCAGGTGTTCCAGGCTGGCCAGCGCGTGCCGCGCATGGTTCAGGTCGGGGTCGCTCATGGCGGGGTTCTCGCCCGAGATGTACATGCCGCGAACCTTGTGCGGGTCACGCTCCGGCGCGAGGATCTTGTGCATGATCTCGACCACGGTGTAGCCGGGCTGGTCATCGAGCTTCATGCCCCAGAAGTTCTCGAACCAGTCGTGCGCCGACTTGTTGTTCACGCGCTGGTAGTTCGGGAACATCATGGGGATCAGCCCCGCGTCGCTCGCGCCCTGCACGTTGTTCTGGCCGCGCAGCGGATGCAGGCCCGAGCCGGGCTTGCCGATCTGGCCGGTCACGCTGCACAGCGCAATCAGGCAGCGCGCGTTGTCGGTGCCGTGGACATGCTGGCTCACACCCATGCCCCACAGGATCATCGCGCCCTTGGCCCGGGCGAATTCCCGGGCCACCTCGCGCAGCGTTTGGGCCGGAATGCCACAGATCGGCGCCATCGCTTCCGGGCTGTAGCCCTGCACATTGGCGCGCAGCGCTTCGTAGTTGCTGGCGCGTTCCTCGATGAAGGCCATGTCCGTCAGCCCCTCGTCGATGACGGTGTAGATCAGGGCATTGAGCATCGCCACATCGGTGTCGGCCTTGAACTGCAGCGTGCGCCAGGCATGCCGGCCAATGTCGGTGATGCGCGGGTCGGCCAGCACGATTTTTGCGCCCCGCCTGGCGGCGTTCTTCATCCATGTTGCCGCGACCGGGTGGTTGGCCGTCGGGTTGGAGCCGATGATGAAAATCAAACCCGCGTTTTCCACGTCATGCACCTGGTTGCTGACCGCCGCCGATCCGACACCCTCCAGCAGCGCCGCCACGCTGGACGCATGGCACAGCCGGGTGCAGTGGTCCACGTTGTTGCTGCCAAAGCCGGTGCGCACGAGTTTCTGGAACAGATAGGCTTCCTCGTTGCTGCCCTTGGCCGAGCCAAAACCGGCCAGCGACTTCTTGCCTTTGGTGTCGCGCAGATGTTTGAGCGCACCGGTGGACAGCGCCAGCGCTTCCTCCCAGGTCGCTTCGCGGAACACCTCGGACCAGTCGGCGCTGTCGCGGTTGAGCGTTTGCAGCGCTGCAGGATCTTTGGCGACACCGGCCTTGCGGATCAGCGGCACGGTCAGGCGCTGCGGGCTGTGCGCATAGTCAAAGCCGAAGCGGCCCTTGACGCACAGCCGCGACTGGTTGGCCGGGCCGTCGCGCCCCTCGACACTGACTATTTTGTTGTCTTTCACGTTGTAGGTCAGCAGGCAGCCGACGCCGCAGAACGGGCAGACCGAATCGACCTTTTTGTCGACGATTTGCGAGCCGACCTGCGTCTTGGGCATGAGCGCGCCGGTCGGGCAGGCCTGCACGCATTCGCCGCAGGCCACGCAGCTGCTATCACCCATCGGGTCGTCCAGGTCAAAGACGATGCGGCTGTCGGCGCCGCGCAGCGCAAAGCCGATCACGTCGTTCACCTGTTCCTCGCGGCAAGCGCGCACGCAGCGGTTGCACTGGATGCACGCGCCAAGGTTCACCGCCATGGCGGGGTGGGACAGGTCGGCAGCGGGCTGTTCCCGGCGCAGGGCCTGGAGTTCGGGGCGCACGGTGACACCCATGCGCGCGGCCCAGTCGCTGAGTTCGCCGTGCTGGCCGGGGGCGGGGCCGGGGCCGGGGAGGCCCTCACCCCTGCCCTCTCCCAGAGGGAGAGGGAGTAAAGCGGAAACCGGCGCGGTTGTTGTTCGTATTGCAGCTATTGCTCCCTCTTCTATTGCGAGAGGGAGTAAAGCGGGAACGGGTACGGCTGTTGTTGCGTCTCCCCTTGGGCGAGGGAAAAAAACGGGAAGGGGTGCAGCTGTTGTTCCCTCTTTCCCTGGGAAAGGGACGAAAGCGGGAGCGGGTGCGGCTGTTGTTCCCTCTTCCCCTGGGAGAGGGCCAGGGTGAGGGCTCACCGACTTCGCATCGTTCCACTTGTAACCCGTGTCCGGCAGGTCCGACAGCAGCAATTCCAGCACCATCTTCTGGCTTTTCAGCGCCCGCTCGCTTTGCGACTGAACCGCCATGCCCGCGGTCACGCTGCGGCAGCAGCTTGGCGCCAGCGTGCGCTCGCCCGCGATCTCGACCACGCAGGCGCGGCAGTTGCCGTCGGGACGCAGGCCGTCCTGGTAGCACAGGCGCGGAATGTTCACGCCGTGGCGCTCGGCGGCCTTGAGGATGGTTTCGCCCTGGAAGGCGTGAATGGTCTGATGGTCAAGCGTGAAGGCGACAGTGGGCAGCGCGGCTTCGGCAGCTTTGGCGGTTTGGGCGCGTACGTTCATGTCAGGCCACCTCGTGGGCAAAATATTTCTGGACGCAGCGCACCGGATTGGGCGCTGCCTGCCCCAAACCGCAAATCGACGCATCGGTCATCACCACGTTCAGGTCTTCCAGCGTGGCGTGGTCCCAGCGGGGCGCTTGCATCAGCTTCGCGGCCTTGGCCGTGCCGACGCGGCACGGTGTGCACTGGCCGCAGCTCTCGTGGGCAAAAAACCGCATCATGTTCAACGCCGCGTTGCGCGCCTTGTCGTGCTGGCCGAGCACGATGACAGCGGCCGAGCCGATGAACCCGCCATGCGGCTGCAGGGTGTCGAAGTCCAGCGGCACATGCGCATGGCTGGCCGGAAAAATCCCGCCCGATGCACCGCCCGGAAGGTAGGCGTAAAGCGTGTGGCCCTCAAGCATGCCGCCGCAGTACTCGTCGATCAGCTGCTGCGCGGTGATGCCGGCCGGCGCCAGCTTGACGCCGGGTTGCTTGACCCGCCCGCTGACGCTGAAGCTGCGCAACCCCTTGCGCCCGTTGCGGCCAAAGCTGCCGAACCAGTCAACGCCCTTCTCGACGATGTCACGGACCCAGTACAGCGTTTCAAAATTGTGCTGCAGCGTGGGCTGGCCAAACAGGCCTACTTCGGCAATGTAGGGCGGGCGCATGCGCGGCTCGCCGCGTTTGCCTTCAATGCTCTCCAACATGGCCGATTCCTCGCCGCAGATGTAGGCGCCCGCGCCGCGCCGCAGTTCAATGTGCGGCAACGCAAATGGCGGGTCGGCCTGCAGTTTGGCGATTTCGGCCTGCAACAGCGCGCGGCAGCCGTGGTATTCGTCGCGCACATAGATGTAGCAGGCCTCGATTCCCACGACCTGCGCGGCCACCAGCATGCCCTCCAGAAAACGGTGCGGGTCGCGCTCCAGGTAGGTGCGGTCCTTGAAGGTGCCGGGCTCTCCCTCGTCGATGTTCACCGCCAGCAGGCGCGGCGCGCTCTGGCCACGCACGATGCGCCACTTGCGCCCGGCCGGAAAACCCGCGCCGCCCAGGCCGCGCAGGCCGGAGTTTTCCATGGCGTGCAGGACGCGCTCGGCCTCCTCCTCCCCATTCACCAGCGACGCGGCCAGCGCATAGCCGCCGCAAACGCGATAGGTGGCGTAGTCGGTGTGGCCAGAATAGTCGGGGACGCTTTTTTCGGCCCAATCAGACGCTACGAAATTAATAGCTGCTTGCGCTTGTGGATATTGCGCCAGGGGCTTTTTTGATGCTTGAACCACAGCCTCTAGCGTGGCGAACGGCACTGGCGTCTGGTGCACCACCGCCACGGGTGCCTGCTCGCAGCGTCCCAGGCACGGCGCGGCCACCACCCGCACATCCGGCGCGCCCAGCAAGGCAGGCAGGTGCGCCAGCAATGCCTGCGCGCCTGCCATCTCGCAGCTCAAGCCGTCGCACACGCGCACTGTCAGGCCGGGCGCCTGTCCATCGCCGTTCGCATCGCCCCTGACGACTTCGAAGTGGTGATAAAACGTCGCCACCTCGTACACCTCGGCCATCGAAAGGTTCATCTCCCTGGCCAGCGCCACCAGGTGCCGTTCGTGCAGGCAGCGGTGCGCGTCGTTGAGCAAATGCAGGTATTCGATCAGCAGGTCGCGGCGATGACCCTGCGCCGGGCGGGCCCCAATCAGCGCGCGCACTTGTTCCAGCGAGGCGTCATCGGCCTGTCGGCCCTTGAGCTGGCTCTTGCGGCGGATGCGCTCGCGCAACTGGTCCACTGTGGCGATGGTGACGGCCGGGAAGCTGGAAATCTGGAGGGATGGATTCATGCGCTACTTTGTCCCGGAGCAGAAGATGCGTCAAATTGAATCGGTGTATCGGGTGATTCAATGTGTGAATGAGGAATGCGGCTGACTCCGGCTGCGCCTTTCGCCCCTGCGCGCCGACCCCTTCATGGATGGCCCACGCCCTGGCTGACACCGGAACAGAGCCGTCAGGAAGCACCCGGAATCGCGCCTGGACGGTTTGACTGGCGTTTCTTTTCAGGCGGCGTCGCGCATGCGCGAAACATAGTCGACATCGCGCGTGTCGACCACGGAAATCCGGAATTCGGCGGGCTTGCGGTCAAAGGTGTAGGCCACGCGTTCGATGCGCAGCACCGGCATGCCGGCAGGCAGGTCCAGCAACCGGGCGCTGTCAAGGCTGACCAGTTCGGCGCGCACCCGCTCGTCGGCCTCGACGATCGTGATGCCGAAAGCAGACTGGTAAAGCCCGTAAATGGTGGCGGTGCGTTCAGTAAACACGTCTTCGGTCAGGCCGGGAAACATGGCGGCGGCGATGACGATATGGTCATGAATGACGGGCCGGCCCTTGAGCAGCAGCACGTTGTCGATACAAAACACCGACTGGGCGCCATGCAGGCCGAGTGCCTGCGCTTCTTCGCGCGTGGCGCGGGAGCGGGTGAAGGTGTGCAGACGCACCTGCGGGAACTCGCTGATGCCGTCACGTCCGGCAATCTTGAAAAACTGGAACATGAACCGCTCGCGGTCCAGCTTGCCGACAAAGGTGCCGCGTCCCTGCTGGCGCACCAGCACGTGCTCGGCGACCAGTTCATCCACCGCACGCCGCACGGTGCCGATGGACACATTGAAGCGCCGGGCAAGATCGGTTTCATTGGGCAGCGCCGCACCAGGCCCGGCAACGCCAGACTGAATGTCTGCAATCAGCTGTCGCTTGACTTGACGGTAAAGCACGATCAAGGCATCCCGCTTGAAACCATCGCGGACTTGCCACGCAGCGCCAGGGCGGCGACTCTTGCCGCCAGGGCACGGCGATGCGCCCCTGCTCCGGTGCTCATGAAGTCAAAAGAGCGAAGTGCTCTGGGCTGGCTGCTTTTTTATTCACGATAGGCCTTGCTCGCGGGTTGTTGCGCTTCACGCCAACACTGTTTGCGTTCCCCGGCGGGGAACGCATCCTGAGGACTGTGCTGGCCAGGCTGATTGTAAAAGCCATGGTTGTGCCGGCAGTTTTCAGTGCACGCCCAGCTTCAGCAGCCAGATGGCTGCCAGTACAAAAGTGGCGATCACCGCCGTTTCTGTCACCAGCATCGCCACGGGCTGCCAGCCGAGCTTCTTCAGGTCTTCAAAGCTGGTCTTCACGCCCGCAGCAGAAATGGCGATGACCAGGCACCAGCGTGAAATGTCGTTGGCGGACGCGACGACGCCCGCCGGCACCCTGCCGGTGCTGGCGACCAGAACCAGTCCCATGAAGCCGATCAGGAAAGTCGGCACCAGCGGCACCTTTTCCCTGACCGTGCCCGGTGCCGTGGCGGCCCCGGCATGCCTGCGGTACGAAAAGGCGATCAGCAACACCACCGGCATCAACAGCACGACGCGAAACAGCTTGACCACGGTGGCCGCATCGCCTGCTTCCTGGCCCATCATCATGCCGGCGGCCACCACCTGGGCCACGTCATGGATCGTGCCGCCCAGGAAAATCCCCGACTGCACCGGCGACAGATCGAGCAGGTGCATGAAGAACGGGTACAGCACCATGGCGGTGGTCGACAGCACGGTCACCCCCACCACGGCCAGCAGCGTGAAACGTTCGTTTTCCTTCGTCTGGGGAAGCACGGAAGAAATGGCCATGGCCGCCGAGGCGCCGCAGATGCCGACCGAGCCGCCGGACAGGAGGCCTTCCTCGATGGGGCGCTTGAGCCAGCGCGCCAGCAGCAAGCCGGTACCGACCGTGAGGGCGACGGCCAGCACCAGCACCACGCCCACGCTCATGCCCAGCTGCGAAACCTGGCCCAGTGTGATGCGGATGCCCAGCAGCGCGACGCCAATCCGCAGCACCGTCTTGGCGCAGAAGTTGATGCCGATCCGGGTGCTTTCCTGCAATGACAAGAAATGCAGCGACAGCCCGATCAGCAAGGCATAAAGCAGTTGCGGGCCACCGTAATGTTCCGACAAAAAGGTGGCCGACAACGCAATCACGGCGCAGATCAGCGCGCCAGGGACACACCCCTTGAAGTAGCTTCGGCTCAATTCCATCGGGTTCTTCTGGGTGGTTTCAGATCAGGGCATTGATGGCATCGAGCGTCGCCTGGGGCACGTCGATGCCCGAAGCATTGGCACGGGCCATGAGGTCGAACCGGCGCTGGCCTGGAAGACGCACGCCCTCGTCCACCAGCATGGCCGACAGCAGGGCTTCAATTCGCTCGCTGTAGACGGCAGTGCCGCCCAAGGCGGTCGGATCGATCACGATGAAGGCCTGGCCCAGCCGGGGCTGGTTGCCGTCATCGACAAAAAAGGTGTCGGCCTCGGCGCCGAAGTGTGCGCCGGTCAGCGTGGTCACCAGCAGTTCGACCATCAGGGCCAGCATCGCGCCCTTCACGCCCCCCATCGGCAGCATCGAGCCAGCCAGGCCTTTTTTCGGGTCGGTGGTCGGGTTGCCGTCCGCGTCCAGCGCCCAGCCCAGTGGAATGGATTCGCCTTTTTTGTCCGCCACCATGAGTTTGCCGCGCGCCACCTCGGACAGCGACAGGTCGATGCTGACCGGATGTTTGCCTTCACGCGGGAAGATGGCCGCGATCGGGTTGGTGCCGAAAATCGGACGCTTGCCGCCCGCCGCCGGCATGGCTGCGGGCGAGTTGCCGCAGGCAATGCCAACCATGCCGGCACTGGCCACGGCGTCCAGGTGGTAGGAAGCCATGCCGAAATGGTGGCTGTTGGTGACCGCGGCAATGGCAATGCCGGTTTGCGCCGCACGTGCCATGGCTTCGTCGATGGCCAGGCGGCAGGCGGGAAAGGCAAAACCGTTGCCGGCATCGATCAGCACGGCGCTGGCGCGCTGGTTCTTGACCACCGGCACGGCATCGCCGACCACGCGCCCCGCCTTGAGGTGGCCCACATACATGGTGACGCGCGACAGGCCATGCGACGGCAGGCCGCTGGCTTCGGCCGCCACCAGGGCGAGTGCCGTGGCGCTGGCCTGGTCGGGCGATGCGCCGGCCCGGGTCAGCGCGGCTTGCACCAGGGTATTGAGTTCTTGGTACGAGTGCAGCATGGGGGTCAGGCTTTCAGGGCGCGCGCCACGGCGGCCGCAATCAGGGTGGAAACACGCACATTGGATTCGGCGGTGACGCCCGCCACATGCGGCGTGAGGATGGCATTCGGACAGCCTTCCCAGGCCGTGCCGGCACCCATGGGTTCGGGCTCGAACACGTCGAACGCTGCACCGCCGAGACGGCCTTCGCGCAGGGCGGCGGCCACGGCCGCTTCGTCGGCGATGCCGCCGCGCGACGTGTTGATCACGACGGCGCCGCGCTTCATCTGCGCAATGCGTCCAGCCGACAGCAAGTTGGCTGTTTCAGGCGTCAGAGGGACATGCAGGCTGATCACGTCGGCCTGGGCGATGAGTTGATCCAGTGACACGCAGTGCACACCGGTTTCCTGCCACACCGGGCTGCCTGGCGGCAGCATGGGATCGTGCGCGACCACGCGCATGCCCAGGCCATGCGCCAGCCGGGCCGTCAGCCGGCCGATGCCGCCGAAACCGACCAGCCCCAGGCAGGTGCCCGACATCTCGCGCCCGTTCGACAGTGCCGTTCGGGGCCATTGGCCGCTGGCGACCGCCTGGCTGGACAGGTAGACGCCGCGCAGCAACACCATCGCGGTGCCAATCACATATTCGGCGACAGCCAGGGCGTTGGCGCCGGTGGCAGGAATCACTTGCATGCCGCGCGCTTCGCAGGCGGTCACGTCGATGTTGTCCAGACCCACGCCCAGCCGGCCAATGACGCTGGCCTGGGCGCAGGCCGCCAGCAACCCGCCCCGAACCTGGGTGCGGTTGCGCACGATCACGGCATGGGCATCGGGCACCTCGGCCATCAGGCGGGCCGCATCGTCCACCAGCGTGGGGTCGTACACCACATTAAACGCCGCGCGCAACGAGGCGACGGCCGCTTCGTCCATGAACTCGGTGATGACAATTTTTTTCATGGTGGGTACGCCTTAGCCGGCCTGGATGTTGCGGGCCTTGACGATCTCGCGCCAGCGCGCCACGTCTTTCTTGATCAGTTCGCCGAATTCGGCCGGACCCAGGCCGGTGGGCGTGAAGCCCATCGACGCCACGCGGTCCGAGACTTCCCTGGACTTGACCGACCGGATGGCTTCGGCCGAGACCTTGTCAATGATGGCCTTGGGCGTGCCGGCCGGCATCATCAGGCCGGTCCAGTTTTCCAGTTCGACACCGGGCAGGCCGGCTTCGGCAAACGTCGGCACGTCGGGCAGCAGCGGGTGGCGTTTGGCCGAGGTCACGGCCAGTGCGCGCAGCTTGCCGGCTTTCACATAGGTCGAACATTCGGGCAGGTTGGAGACGATGAAATCGAGCTGCGAGCCCAGCAGGTCGTTGAGCGATGGCGCGCCGCCTTTGTACGGAATGTGCGAAACGTCGATCTTGGCGTTCAAGGCCAGCAGCTCGAGGCCCAGGTGAGGCGGTGTGCCGTTGCCGCTGGAGCCGGCATTGAGCCGCTTGGCGCGCGCCTGGACCAGAAAATCAGCCAGCGTCTTGGCAGGGTTGCTTTCATTGACGACCAGTACCAGCGGGCTGGTGGCCAGGTGGGCCACGGGCGCCAGGTTCTTTTCCAGGCTGTAGGGCAGGTTGCTGAACAGCGACTGGTTCACGGCATGGGCCAGCGTGATGGCCAGCCAGGTGTAGCCGTCGGGTGTGGATTTGGCCGCCAGGTCGGCGCCCAGGTTGGCGCTGGCACCGGCGCGGTTGTCCACCAGGATCGATTGCTTGAGCGCCATGCCGGCGTTCAGCGCAATCAGGCGCGCCATCACGTCGGTCAGCCCGCCCGGCGGAAAAGGCACGATGTAGCGAATCGGCTTGGACGGGTAGGCGCCGATGTCCTGCGCCAGAGAAAGGGAGGGAACAAGCGACACGGCCGCAGCCGATGCAATCGCGTGAAGGGCAAAACGCCGTGTGATCATTCGAAACTCCGTAGGTTGGGTTGACGCCATTTCCGGATCGGCCATGCACGGCAACGCCTTGGCGTTCGCGTGCGCGCTCTTAAGGGATCTGGAAAAAGACAGTGCTGCGGCCGAAGCCGCAGCACGTGAGCGCGGGCAGCGCGCTCCTCGATCAGGCGCTTTCGAACAGGCGGGTCATCACGAATTCGCGGTGGCCCAGCGCCTCGGCCGAAGTGAAGCGGCCGTTGACGGTCTGCATCATCATGTCGAGCAGCGCATCGCCGGCCGCGTCCATGGTTTGTTCGCGCTGCAGCAGGCCCGAGCAGTCCACGTCGATGTGTTCGCTCATCAGGCGCACGGTGCGCGGGTTGGCGCAGATCTTGATGACCGGCACGATGGCATTGCCGATGACGTTGCCCTGGCCGGTGGGAAACAGGTGCACGGCAAAGCCCGAAGCGGCGCACAGCGTGACCATTTCAGCAGCGGCGGACGACGAGTCCATGAACCACAGGCCCGGCTTGTCGGGCATTTCGGCCTTGCCGAGCACGCCGTCGACCATGCATTTCTTGCCGATCTTCTGGATGTTGCCCAGCGCCTTTTCCTCGATGGTCGTCAGGCCGCCGGCGATGTTGCCCTTGGTCGGCTGCGAGTCCGACAGGTCGGTGGTGGCGTGGCGCTTGATCATGTCCTGGTAGTCGTCGAACATCTTCATGAAGTCGGTGCGGACCTTTTCGGTGCGGCAGCGCGCGGCCACCAGGTGTTCGCCGCCGGTCAGCTCGGACGTTTCGCCGAAGACCAGCGTGGTGCCCAGGTCGTACAGCTTGTCAAAAGCATTGCCCACCGTCGGGTTGGCGCCGCAGCCCGACGTGGTGTCGGATTCGCCGCACTTGGTCGACACCCACAGGTCGGCAATCGGGCATTCGACGCGGAATTTGCTGGTGGCGTGCTGGATCATCTTCTTAGCCGCCTGCGAGGCGCGCATGATGGTTTCATGGTCGCCATGGCCTTCGATGCCGAAGCCGACCACCGGTTTGCCCGTGGCGGCAATGCCGTCCACCACCTTCTTGGTCCAGCTGTCCTCAATGCCGATCACCACCACGGCGGCGACGTTCGGGTTCGAACCGGCACCGATGAGCGTGCGGAAATGCAGTTCCAGGTCAGCGCCAAATTGCAGGCGGCCATAGGGATGCGGAATCGCCATGGTGCCCTTGACCGCGTGGGCAACGGCTTCGGCTGCGGCGTTGGACAGGTCGTCCAGCGGCAGGATGATGACGTGGTTGCGCACGCCGACGCGGCCGTTTTCGCGGCGGTAGCCCCAGAAAGTCGTGTTTTTGTCGATGATGGACATGAGAGAAAACCTTGAATGGAATGGAATGGGCAGACGGGCAGCGGCGGGCTTACCAGCGCTTGGTTTTGATGTTGTGTACGTGGGCGTGGTCGCCGGTGGCAATTGCTGCGACCACCTTGCCGATGTCGGTGCCGTATTTCATGACGGTGTCGCCTTCCGCCATGTCCTTGACCGCCACCTTGTGGCCGATCGGAATGGCCGCATTGGCCTTGATGGTGATGGTGCGGTCGTCGTCAAGGATCAGGGCAGTCATGTCCTGGCCGGCCTGGATGCCTTCGACAACAACGACAGCGACGCTGTCTTTTTCTTCGTGCAATACGCAATGGATCACTGAAATTCTCCTTGGGTGGATGAGCAACCGAGGGGCCGGGCCCCGTGAATCTGAAAAGTCGCGACAGCATTTGTCTGCCGTATAAATATAGATCATCTATATGACTTGATAGATAGGGTTTTCCCCATGACAGGTATCAAAATGCATTTTTTCCTTTGCCGCCGAGCCCAGCGCCGCGTCGGGTTGGGGGTGCATATTCGCGGCTTTATCGCCATGAAGAGGCGGTTTCGCCAGCAGCTGCGCGCAATTTGCAGGTGTGCGCGTTGTTGAACGGTAAGCGCGGGCAGCCTGCGCCGGCGCTTCAGGGCTTGAGCGATCCGCTGTGCTGTGCTGCATGCTGCAGCCATTGCGCGTCTTGCGCCAGGACAAGCGCCGCCTCGAGCGCAGGCGGCGCACGGGTTGCGGCCAGACGAAGGAAGCCCACCGGGGTGCGCATTTCGGGCTGCACCAGAGGCAACGCTTCGAGTTCACCCTGACTTCGCACGGCACCGACCAGCGCGCCAGGCAACACGCTGCACATGTCGCCGGCCAGCACACTCAGGGCCAGCGTCAGCACCGAATTGGTTTCCATCACCGGCTGAACCGCCACCCCTACCTGCTTAAAAGCGTGGTCGACGGTGCTGCGGTTGTGCATGTCCGGCGTCAGCAGGCACAGCGGCAGCTTCGCGGCGTCAGCCCAGGCCATCTCGGCACCCAGACGCAGTTCACCGTGCTGGGAGCGGGCTGGTTTGTCGAGACGGCGCACCAGGAAATATTGTTCGGTGTACTGCGGCAGCACCGCAAAGGGGCCGCCTTTTTTCAGCCGTTCGGTAAAGCCCAGCGCCAGGTCCAGCGTCAGGTTCTCCAGCCCCTCCTCGATCTGTTGAGAGCTCAGCGCGCGTACCACCGGGGCAATGCCCGGATGTGCAGCCTGCAGCATGGCAGCAAAACGCGCGGCCACCGGCACGGCGGTGGGCACCACGCCCAGTTGCAGACGGCCCCGGGGCTGGCCGGCGCGGCTGGCCAGTTCTTGCTGCAGCAGGGCATGCTCGCGCAGCATGCGCCGGGCGCTGACCAGCACGCACTCGCCTTCCGGCGTCAGGCCGGCGTAGCTGCGGGCGCGCTTGACGATGGGCGTGCCGAACTCCTTTTCCAGCGCCCGCAATGCATTGGACAGCGCTGGCTGGGTGATGTGGCAGGCCTGGGCGGCCCGTGCGAAATGCCGGTGCTCGTTCAGCGCCACAAGGTAGCGCAGGGAGGTCAGCAGGTTCATCCGGTATGCCGCAAAAGTGAGCCGGGTGCCTGCCGCAGGCCGGGGTCAGGTGTTCTTGCTGATGGTGATGGTCGGGAACCTGGCCGAGAAGTCCTTGGCCTTGGCTGCCACCGTGATGGCCACCTTGCGCGCCACGGCCTTGTAGATGCCGGCCACCTCGCCGTCGGGGTCGGCCACCACGGTCGGCATGCCGCTGTCGGCCTGCAGGCGGATCTTGATGTCCAGCGGCAGCGCGCCCAGGTAGTCCATCTGGTAGTCGGCGGCCATTTTCCGGCCGCCGCCTTCGCCGAAGATGTGCTCCGCATGGCCGCACTGGCTGCAGATGTGCACCGCCATGTTCTCGACAATGCCCAGGATCGGCACGCCGACCTTCTCGAACATCTTGATGCCCTTCTTGGCGTCAAGCAGGGCTATGTCCTGCGGCGTGGTGACAATCACGGCGCCGGTCATGGGCACGCGCTGGCTGAGCGTCAGCTGGATGTCGCCGGTGCCGGGCGGCATGTCGACGATCAGGTAGTCGAGGTCTTTCCAGTTGGTCTGGCGCAGCAGCTGCTCCAGCGCCTGCGTCGCCATGGGGCCACGCCAGATCATGGCTTCGTCCTGCGCCACCAGGAAGCCGATGGACATGACCTGCAGGCCGTAGTTTTCCATCGGTTCCATGTTCTTGCCGTCGATGCTCTCGGGCCGGCCTTCGATGCCCATCATCATCGGCACGCTCGGGCCGTAGATGTCGGCGTCCAGCAGGCCGACGCTGGCGCCCTCGGCGGCCAGCGCCAGGGCCAGGTTGACGGCGGTGGTGCTTTTGCCGACGCCGCCCTTGCCCGACGCCACGGCAATGATGTTCTTCACATTCGGCAACAACTGCACGCCGCGCTGCACGCTGTGGCTGGCGATCTTCACAGTGACGTTGACCGACACGTTGCCCACGCCGGCAACGCTGCGGGCGGCCTCGATCAGGCGCTTGCGCAGGCCGGCGATCTGGCTCTTGGCCGGGTAGCCGAGTTCGACTTCGAATGACACGTCGTTGCCGCTGACCTGCAGGTTTTTCAGCGCCTTGGTGGAGACAAAATCCTTGCCGGTGTTGGGGTCGAGCACGGTTTGCAGCGCGTTCAAAATTGCCTGTTGTTCTACAGCCATCGGGGAAATCTCCATGTGATTGGGACAAGGCAGGCCGCTGCTTTTTCAGGAAAGCCTGCGGGTTGCCGGGGGTTGAGAAGGAGTCTAACGCCGCCGCGCCGGCCAGCGTTCACTGGGGGCATGCAGTTTGCTATATTTTTAATAGCTACTTAAGCTTATGCAGCATGCGCCAGAGGCTTATTTGGCTTGTAAAACATCTGGGGCTGGCGATGTGAATGCCCGTCAGGCCGGGAGCGCCCCTTAAAATCGAAAGTCAGCCCTCCACCGCCAAAAGCCCATCCTATGACCCAGCGCCGCCTGTTTGTTACCACCGCCCTGCCCTACGCCAACGGCAATTTCCACATCGGCCACATCATGGAATACATCCAGGCCGACATCTGGGTGCGTTTTCAGCGCATGCAGGGCCATGCGGTCAACTTCGTCGGCGCCGACGACGCCCACGGTGCGCCCATCATGATTGCCGCCGAAAAAGCCGGCAAGACACCGCAGCAGTTCGTGGCCGACATCGCAGCCGGCCGCAAGCCCTACCTGGACGGCTTTCACATCGCCTTTGACAACTGGAGCTCGACCGATTCACCGGAAAACCACGAGCTGGCCCGGCAGATCTACCGCGACCTGCGGGACAACCCGCAAGGCTCGCTGATCGAGACCAAGACCGTCGAGCAGTTCTTTGACCCTGAAAAGAACATGTTCCTGCCCGACCGCTTCATCAAGGGCGAATGCCCCAAATGCCACAGCAAGGACCAGTACGGCGACAACTGCGAGGTCTGCGGCGCGGTGTATGCGCCGACCGACCTGATCAACCCGTATTCGGCGCTGTCGGGCGCGGTGCCGATGCTCAAGAGCTCGGAGCATTTTTTCTTCAAGCTGTCGGATGCACGCTGCGTGGAATTCCTGGAAGGCTGGACGCAGGACGGCAAGCTGCAGCCCGAAGTCGCCAACAAGGTCAAGGAATGGTTTTCAGTGCGCACCAACCCGGACGGCACGCAAAGCGAAGGCCTGGGCGACTGGGACATTTCCAGGGACGCACCCTACTTCGGCATCGAGATTCCGGACGCGCCGGGCAAGTATTTTTATGTCTGGCTCGATGCGCCCATCGGCTACCTGGCATCGCTGAAAGATTTGCTGACGAAACGTGGCGAGAGCTATGACGACTACATGGCCGACCCACGTCTGGAGCAGTACCACTTCATCGGCAAGGACATCGTCACCTTCCACACGCTGTTCTGGCCGGCCATGCTGAAGTTCAGCGGCCGCAAGACGCCGGACAACATCTTCGTCCACGGCTTTCTGACGGTGAACAACGGCGAAAAGATGAGCAAGAGCCGGGGCACCGGCCTGGACCCGCTCAAGTACCTGAGCCTGGGCATGAACCCCGAATGGCTGCGCTACTACCTGGCCGCCAAGCTCAATGCGAAGAACGAAGACATCGACTTCAATGCCGACGACTTCATGGCGCGGGTGAACAGCGACTTGATCGGGAAGTTCGTCAATATCGCCAGCCGGGCGGCGGGCTTTTTGAGCAAGCGCTTTGCCGGCCAGCTGGGCGAGGTGTCGGCTGACGGGGCGGTGCTGCTGGACAGCCTGCGCGCCCAATCGGACGCCATCGAGGTGCTCTATGAAGGCCGCGAATACGCCAAGGCCCAGCGCGAAGTCATGCTGCTGGCCGACCATGTCAACGCCTATGTGGACCAGAACAAGCCGTGGGAATTGGCCAAGAAGGAAGGCATGGAGGTGCGGCTTCACGATGTCTGCACCGTCTGCATCGAGGCCTTCCGGCTGCTGGCGCTGTACCTCAAACCCGTGCTGCCCGCGCTGGCAGCGCAGGTCGAAGCTTTTTTGAACACCGGCCCGCTGACCTTCGCCGACGCCGCCATCCGCCTGGGCAACGGCCACGCCATCGGCGACTACAAACACCTGATGCAGCGCGTCGATGTGAAACAGCTTGAGGCACTGTTTGAGCCTCCAGCGCAGGACACACCGGCGCAAGCAGCTATTGAAACCGTAGCATCTGTCAACGGGGAACCCTCACCCCAACCCTCTCCCGAAGGGAGAGGGAGTCAACCGGGCGGCGAGGCCATCGCGCCTGCCATCACCATCGACGACTTTGCAAAAGTCGATCTGCGCATCGCCAGAATCGTGAACTGCGAAGCGGTGCCCGGCTCGGTCAAGCTGCTGCGCCTGACGCTGGACGCGGGCGAAGGCCGGCTGCGCAATGTCTTCAGCGGCATTGCGTCGAGCTACCAGCCTGAAGACCTCATCGGCAAGCACACCGTACTGGTCGCCAACCTGGCGCCGCGAAAAATGAAGTTCGGCATCAGCGAAGGCATGGTGCTGGCTGCCAGCCATGCCGACGAAAAAACCCAGCCCGGCATTTATGTGCTTGAGCCGCTGCCGGGCGCGACGCCGGGCATGCGGATTCATTGACCCGGTCAAGACCGCCCCACGGAGCCCGGCCATGACCGCATTGCCTCACTTTCGCGCACGCGGCCTGGCCGCGGCGGCGCTCATCGGCCTGTCGGCGTTTACCCTGCCGGGTTGCGCCGTGGTCGCCGTCGTCGATACCGTGGCCTCGGTGGCGGTGGGCACCGTCGGACTGGCGGCCAGCGCGGTCATTGGCACGGCGCGCATCGCCGGATCGGCGATCGGCGCCACGGCCGACGCCGTGCTGCCCGGCCCGGCCAAATAACCAGGTTTCCCGCCGTGTCAGGGTGCCGACGGGCGCCAGCCAGGCCGCGTTTTTGTATCAACTGGTTCTCGCTTCAAAGCGGGCTCAAGCGCACAATCCTGGCGCATGCACCTGCCCATTCAATTCGCCCGGTTTCGCCCGCGCCTGCTGCTGTCGATGGCCGGCTACAACCGCGAACGGTTCTTCAAGGATGCGGGCGCCGGCCTGACGGTCGGCATCGTCGCGCTGCCGCTGGCCATGGCCTTTGCGATTGCGTCCGGGCTCAAGCCCGAAGCGGGCATCTGGACGGCGATCATCGCCGGCGCCATCATCGCCTCGCTGGGCGGCTCGGCGGTGCAGATCGGCGGCCCGGCCGGCGCGTTCATTGTCATCGTCTACGGCATCATCGAGCGCTACGGCCTGGCCAACCTGCTGATCTCAACCACCTGCGCCGGGGTGCTGCTGTTTTTGCTCGGGTTCTTCAAGCTCGGCACGCTGGTGCGCTATGTGCCGGTCAGCATCGTGGTGGGCTTCACCAACGGCATCGCGGTGCTGATTGCGCTGTCGCAGGTCAAGGACCTGCTCGGGTTGGAGATAGGCAAGATGCCGGCGGATTTTTTCTCGCAGATCAAGGCGATTGCCCAGAACATCGGCACGCTGAACCTGTATGCGCTGGGCCTGGGGCTGGCCTGCCTGATCGGCCTGCTGGTCTGGCCGCGCCTGTTTGACACGCAAACGCGCTATGCCCACGCCTTCACCAACCGGCTGATCCGGCTCATCCAGGCCGGCGAGGGGTTGCAGCTCAAGCGCGCCACCCGGCTGGCCTCGCGCCTGCCGGGGCCGATCGTGGCGCTGCTCACGCTGACGGCGCTGGCCTATGCCTTAAGCCTGCCGGTGGAAACCATCGGCAGCCGCTTTGGCGGGATTCCGCGCGCCTTGCCCGGTTTTGAATTTCCTGACTTCTCCTGGGCGACGGTGCGGCTGCTGGTGGCACCGACGGTCACGATTGCGCTGCTGGGTGCGGTCGAGTCGCTGCTGTGCGCGCGCGTGGCCGACCAGATCTCGGGCTTGCCGCGCCACGACCCGAACCAGGAACTGATGGCCCAGGGCGTGGCCAATTTCGTCGTGCCCTTCTTCGGCGGCATGCCGGCCACCGGCACGATTGCCCGCACCGTGACCAATGTGCGGGCCGGCGCCACCTCGCCCATCTCCGGGCTGGTGCATTGCCTGACGCTGGTGGCAGTGGTGCTGGTGGCCGCGCCGCTGGCCGTGCATGTGCCGCTGCCGGTGCTCGCCGGCATCTTGCTGTACGTCGCCTGGAACATGGGCGAATGGCATGAATTTGCCGAACTCAGGCGCGCCAGCAACCACTACCGGCTGATCATGCTGGGCACGTTCTTCCTGACGGTGGTGTTTGACCTGACGGTGGCGCTGCAGGTCGGGCTGCTGCTGGCCTGCGTGCTGTTCGTGCGGCGCATGAGTTCCCTGTTCCAGGTGGTCGAGGTGTCGCGCAGCGACGAAGAAGCCAGCTTTCGCCTGTACGGCTCGCTTTTTTTTGGCGCCGTGGCCAAGATCGATCCGGTCCTGAATGTCGTGGAAAGCGCTCCGCAGGGCATGACCATCCGTCTGGACGTGCAGTCGCTGCAGGTGCTTGATGCTTCGGGCCTGGATGTGCTGGAGCAGCTGCAAAAAGCCATTGCCTCACGCGGCGGCCGGCTGGTGCTGGCCGGGCTCAATGCCCAGCCCCGGGAAGTCATGGAACGCTCGGGCTTCCTGGCACACGTCGAAACGCTATGAAATAAATAGCAGCTAAAGCACGCCGGATAAGCGGAAACGGCTTTTTTTCCTTAAAAAACAGCGGCCAGGCGCTCAGCGGCCCTTGGGATTAATGCTTTCCTCCTCGACCGACTGCGTGCGGACCACGCGCAGGTCCGGGTCGAACACCACGCTGAAAATCATGGCGGTGCTGGGCGGGTTCAGGTAGCGCCAGTCGTAATGCGTTTCGCGCTTGAGGGCATAGGGCGTGACCTTCATCGGCTTGCCCAGCATCTTGCGCACCGTCTCCATCGGCATGCCGGGCAGCACACGGGCAAAGTTTTGCGGCGTGAGCACCTGGCGCAGCGCGGTCATCCGGCCATCGGGGCCGATGGTGATCAGGTAGTTGACATTGCCCGCAGGCTGGCGGTTGTATTCGAGCGTGCGGGCGCCGGGCTCGGCGGCTGCGCCCGGCATCGGCAGCGACGCCATGTCGCCCGCCTCCCAGACCTTTTCGGGAACGCCGAAGCGCGCCCGGACATCGGCTTCAGTGGCTACGCCTTCTTCCAGTTCCTGGATGCGCGCCTGGTCGCAGCCGGCCAGGCCCAGGACGAACGACAGCAAACCCATAGACAACACCGTCCTTTTAGTGGCCATCGGCAAAACCGCAGATAAACGGGCAGTTCGGGCCACGACGGGCCGACGAATGAATGAACGCATGGCAGACCCCGGTAAAATCCAGCCACTATACGTTTTAGGCGGTCCAGACCCATGTCCATTTTTCAACGCACCCACTACACCTCTGAAATCACCTCGTTCATCGACGAGCTGAAGGCGAAGAAACCCACCCTGGAAGCCGAGCAGCGTGCCGGTCGCGCGATCTGGTGGGACAAGAACCTGAACCTGGCCGACCAGGCGGACTATGGCGAGGCGCGCGTGGCGCAGCAGGCCTATGTCTATGGCACCAGCGCCCATCCGAACGGCGACTGATTCCCGTATTCCGCATGGCACCTTCAGCCGGCCACCCGCCGGCCCGGGCAGCCTGTTTTGCATGGCGGCAAGCCCCTGAACCGAGCCCTCCCGCTGCTGCCCGATGCCACCTTCCCCTTCCTTGAATTTCCCCGTGCAGGAACTGCGCGCCCCTGACGATGCGGCCCAGCCCGCAGCGGTCAACCCCGAACTGCCGGGGCTGACCGACCCGGTCGCACTGGCCCGGCTTTACGGCGAACCGATGTTCGCCATGCCCAAGGACCTGTACATACCGCCCGATGCGCTGAAGGTCTTTTTAGAAGCCTTCGAAGGCCCGCTGGACCTGCTGCTGTACCTGATCCGCAAGCAAAACTTCAATATCCTCGACATTCCGATGGCGGCGGTGACGCGGCAATACCTGGCCTATGTCGATGAAATCCGCGCCACCAACCTGGAGCTGGCGGCCGAATACCTGTTGATGGCCGCCATGCTGATCGAGATCAAGTCGCGCATGCTGCTGCCGCCGCGCAAGGCAGCCGAAGGCCCGGAGGCCGAGGACCCGCGCGCCGAGCTGGTGCGCCGCCTGCTGGAATACGAGCGCATCAAGCTGGCCGCGCACCGGCTCAACACCCTGCCGCAGCGGGGGCGTGACTTTGCCGTGGTGCAGGTGCATGTGGAGCAATCCACCGAGCCGCGCCTGCCCGATGTCACGTTGGTCGATTTGCAGGAAGCATGGCAGGGCATTGTCAAACGCGCCAAGCTGGTGCAGCACCATGTCATCAGCCGCGAGGAACTCTCGGTGCGCGAGCACATGAGCATCGTGCTGCGCCGGCTGCAGGGCCGCAAGTTCCTGGAGTTCGAGGAACTGTTCGATGCTTCGCGCGGCATGCCGGTGCTGGTCGTCACCTTCATCGCGCTGCTGGAGCTGGCCAAGGAATGCCTGCTGGAAATCACCCAGGCCGAATCCTTCGCGCCGATCTATGTTCGCCTGGCCTACACGCCAGCGTGAGGCTTCAACCCACCCCCCCAACCCCCAACACCCGGCCCACCATGACGCATGATTTTGATGTTTTGATCGTAGGCAGCGGCCTGGCCGGCCTGTCCGCTGCCCTCCACCTGGCGCCCACGCACCGCGTGGCCGTCATCACCAAGCGCGCCATCAGCGACGGCGCCAGCGGCTGGGCGCAGGGCGGCATTGCCGCCGTGCTGGCCGACGGCGACAGCTTTGACGCCCATGTGCAGGACACGCTGGTGGCCGGCGCCGGCCTGTGCGACCTGGCCGCCACCCGCTTCGTGGTGGAAAACGCGCCCGCTGCGATTGCCTGGCTGCGCGAACTGGGCGTGCCGTTTTCGCTGGAAGACGGCGAATTGCACCTGACACGCGAAGGCGGCCATGGCGCGCGGCGCATCGCCCATGTGACCGACGCCACCGGCGCGGCCGTGCAGCGCACCCTGATCGACGTGGTGCGGACGACGCCCGGCATCACGCTGTTCGAGCAGCACACGCTGGTCGATGTGATCACCGCGCGCAAGCTGGGTTTGCCCGGCGCGCAGCGCTGCCTGGGCCTGTACGCGCTGGACGACGCCACCGACGAGGTGCTGACCTTCCGCGCGCCGCAAACCATCCTGGCCACTGGCGGCGCCGGCAAGGTGTACCTGTACACCACCAACCCCGACACCGCCACCGGCGACGGCATTGCAGCGGCCTGGCGCGCCGGCTGCCGCGTGGGCAACATGGAATTCATCCAGTTCCACCCGACCTGCCTGTACCACCCGCATGCCAAGTCGTACTTGATCACCGAGGCGGTGCGCGGCGAAGGCGGGCGGCTTTTGTTGCCCGACGGCACCCGTTTCATGCCCGACCACGACGCGCGCGCCGAGCTGGCACCGCGCGACGTGGTGGCCCGGGCGATTGACTTCGAGATGAAAAAACGCGGCCTCGACTGCGTGCACCTGGACATTTCGCACCAGAGCCCGGCGTTTTTGCACGAGCACTTCCCCAACATCCTGGCGCGTTGCGCCGAACTGGGCATCGACATCACGACCCAGCCAATTCCGGTGGTGCCGGCCGCGCACTACACCTGCGGCGGCGTGCTGACCGACCTGGCCGGCCGCGCCGACCTGCCGGGCCTCTTTGCCGTGGGCGAAACCGCCTGCACCGGCCTGCATGGCGCGAACCGGCTGGCGAGCAATTCGCTGCTCGAATGCATGGTGTTTGCGCAGGCCGCCGCCCAGGCGATTGCCAGCGCGCCCGCTGCGCCGGTGGCCGAGGTGCCGCGCTGGGACGACAGCCGCGTGACCGATGCCGACGAATGCGTGGTGATCTCGCACAACTGGGACGAGCTGCGCCGTTTCATGTGGGACTACGTCGGCATCGTTCGCACCAACAAGCGGCTGGAGCGCGCCGCGCACCGCATCACGCTGCTGCAGGCCGAGATCCAGGAGTTTTACGCCCACTTCCACGTCACGCGCGACCTGCTGGAACTGCGCAACCTGGTGCAGGTGGCCGAGCTGATCGTGCGCTCGGCCCAGTTGCGCCGCGAGAGCCGGGGCCTGCATTTCAGCCGCGACTATCCTGACATGGCGGCGCCGGCGGCGGCCACCGTCCTGGTGCCGCCGGTGGCCTGAACGGCAGGCCGGTCCACCTTATTTATAGGATCAAATCAGGCTTTTGCGCAATACGGACGTGCGCTGACAGCTATGGTTTCAAGAGCATCTAGCGAATGTGAAGCAATCGGTCCAGCGACAGCGTTCCGGCGCCGCGTCCCACCAGATAGAGCAGCAGGCCGGCCCAGGACAGGTGCGTCGGCCAGGCATCGGGATAGACAAACACCTGGATCACCAGCGTCATGCCCAGCAGCGCCAGGGCGGACAGCCGGGTGAACAGGCCCAGCACCAGCAGAATGGGAAACAGGTGCTCGGCCCAGGCAGCCGCATTCGCGGCGATGTCGACTGGCACCAGCGGCAGCCGGTATTCGTCCCGGAACAGCGAATAAGCGCTGTCGTTGACCGTCAGCCAGCCGTCCACCTTGGTGCGGCCGGACATGAAAAAGATGGCGGCGATGGCAATCCGGTTCACCAGCGCCAGCGCGTCATGCGGCAGCAGGCGGGTGAGCCGCCCGGCCAGGCCGTGCAGCCCGGCGGGTTGGGCACGTGTGCCGGCGGTCGTCATGGTGGATAAAACGGGATTCATGTCAGCTCCTGGTGGTTGGGGGTCGGAATCGAAACGGTCTGTGCGCTGCAAAAGGCGCCGGCCTGCAGCAGCAGGGTCATCAGCCGCGCCAGATCGCAGTCGGCCTGCCGGGCCAGCGCTTCATCCGCTGCCAGTGCCAGCGGACGCCCGGCGGCGCAGGCATCAAGAAATGCGCAGCCGCCCGCCTCCAGCGCGCTCCAGGCGACGGCGCCCTCCGGCCGGGTCAGCAGCGCCCCCTCGCCGGTCCAGTCCAGCGCATCGCCGCTGTCCAGGCCTTGCAGGGCATCTTGCCGGTTGCGCTGCCAAAGGGTGTAGATCGGCTGGTCGTCGAACCAGGCCCAGCGCGCGGCCGGATGCGGCTGCAGCACCAAAGCGCCCAGTTGCTCCGGCGGCAGGCCGGCCAACGCTGAGGGCTTGAGCACCGGGGCATCCGCCGCCACATGCGCCTCGGTCCAGAAGCGGTCGAGCCGGGCCACGTCGTGCAGGTAGGGCAGGTCCGCCGCCGGCGCAAAGCCGGCCAGGAAGCCGGGAAAATCCGCGCCGTACATCAGCAGCCGGGGATCGACAGGCGGCTGCGCGCGCGCATGCAGGGCGGCGGCGGCACGAAACCAGTCCTCGCCCACCAGCCGCGACACCGCCGGGTAGTTGGCCTGCAGCGCATCGATGCAGCCCCTGATGACCGTGTTGCGGTACACCGCAAATCCGGGCTGGTCCGTCAGGTCGCGCAGGTGTTCGGGCAGCGCATCGGGCAAGGCCCACAGCGCCTGGACAAAGCGGTCCTGGAAACGGGAGAGTTCGGTGGTCATGACGCCAGCGCCTCTTTTTCCGGCGCCTCTTTTTCGTGCGGCTGGCCCTGCAGCAGCGCATGCGCCTGCCGGCGTTCGGTCAGCAGTTCGGCAAAAGACGGCAGCTGGTCATCGCGCTCGATCAGCGTCGGGCGCGGGCCGATGCGCGCCATCAGGCGTTCATACAGCGCCCAAACTTTGGGCGCGACCGGCGCATCGTGCGAATCCACCAGCAGCGCCTGGCCCAGCACCGGGTCGGGGGTGTGGCCCGCCAGGTGGACTTCCATCACCGCGTCGCCAGGAAAGGCGTCGATATAGGCCTCGGCGCAAGTTCCCAGATTGCTGGCGCTGAGATACACATTGTTCACGTCGAGCAGCAGGCCGCAGCCGGTGCGGCGCGCGAGCTCCTGCAAAAAATCAACCTCGTCCCAGGCATGGCCTTCGATGCGCAGGTAGTGGGACGGGTTTTCAATGGCGATGCGTCGCCCCAGCGCATCCTGGGTGCGGGCAATGTTGCCGGCCACGCGCAGCAAGGCGGCCTGCGTGCGGGCGAAAGGCAGCAGGTCGGGCAGGTAACTGCCGCGCCAGGCCGACCAGGCCAGGTGCTCGGACACCAGCGCCGGCTCAATGCGGTCGGCCAGTGCGGCCAGCCACGCCAGGTGGGCCGCATCAGGCGGTGCATCGGCCGCCAGCGAGAGCGACACGCCATGCAGTGACAGCGGATGCCGCGACCGGATGGCGTCGAGCCAGGCCAGTCTCGGGCCACCCGCCACGGCATAGTTTTCCGGATGCACCTCGAACCACAGCCCGGCGTCGTCGCAGGCCAGTGCCTCGTCGAAATGCACGGGCTTCAGGCTCAGGCCGGCGCTCATGCGGGCGGGGTTCATGGCATGCCTCCTGACCGCGCTCAGGCCTTGATGGCGCTGAGCGAGCCCATGCCCTTGGGCGTCGTGATGGTGGTGCAGGTACCGGCAGGCACTTGCTTCCAGGCATTGCCCTGGTAGTCCACTTTCGACGTGCCGGCGCAGGTGGTGCCAGGTCCGGCGGCGCAGTCGTTTTTGCCGGCAAGGGCAACGCCGAAACATTTTTCCATGGCCGGCTTGGCGTCCATGGGCTTGCTCTGGGCAATGGCGGCACCCGAGGCGAGCGCGGCAAGGGCAAGGGTGCTGAGTGCGATGGAACGGATGATCATGAGAGTAGCTCCGGTTAAAAACAAAGGGTTGAACAGGCAGGCAGCGCGGGTGGCACTGGTCTGCGGACTTGGCGGAAGGACTCCGCTACAGTCTGTCCAGTAGTTCGGCGCAATCCAGCAGCCGGTTACACGCCAGCGAATTATTTTTGAAAAATATTTTTTTTATCGACGCTGTAACCCAGAGCCTGCATGGACCGAATACAAGAAAGAGACCGCCGGTTCACCGACACCGAAAGCCGGTTGCGTGGCCTGATGCTGCAAGGCCTGGACGGCGATGCGGCGGCCTACCACCAGTTCCTGAAAGCATTGAGCGCGCACCTGCGGGCTTATTTCCGGAAGCGGCTGTTCCAGCGAACCGATGAAGTGGAAGATATCGTGCAAGACACCCTGATCGCGGTGCACAACCAGCGACACACCTACCGAACCGACCAGCCCCTGACCGCCTGGGTGCATGCGATGGCGCGCTACAAGCTGATCGACCTGCTGCGCGCCCGCGCCTCGGGCGAGTCGCTGAACGTTCCGCTGGACGACGAGCTGGAGCTGTTCGCCGCGTCCGACATCGAGGCCCGGGAGGCAAAAAAAGACTTGGGCACGCTGCTGGCCGGCCTGCCCGACCGGCAGCGCCTGCCGATCGTGCACGTCAAGCTCGAAGGCCTGTCCGTGGTCGAGGCGGCACAGCTGACCGGCATGTCGGAATCGGCCATCAAGATCGGCGTGCACCGGGGCCTGAAGGCGCTGGCCGCCAAAATCAGGGGAATTGCATGAAGACCGATGAACTTGTCAGCCTGCTGTCGGCCAGAGTCGCGCCGGTGCCGGCCCACGCCGTGGGCCGGCGTTTTGCCATGGCCCTGGGCTGGGGCCTGGCGGGCGCGGTCCTGCTGCTGGTCGTCGCCCTGGGCATACGCCCCGACCTGGCCGAAGAGGCCGGCACGCTGATGTTCTGGCTCAAGCCGGGTTTTGCGGCCGGGTTGGCCCTGGCCGGCCTGGCCGCCAGCGAACGGCTGGCCCGCCCCGGCATGCGCCTGGGACGGGTCAATGCCGCGCTGGCCCTGCCGGTGCTGCTGCTGTGGCTGGTGGCCGCTTTGGTGCTGGTCAACGCCGAGCCGGCACAGCGCGCCGCGCTGGTTCTGGGCGACACCTGGAAGAGCTGCCCCTTCAACATTGCGCTGCTCTCGCTGCCCCTGTTCGCGTCCACCCTGTGGGCGTTCAAGGGCCTGGCCCCGACCCGCCTGGCGCTTGCCGGCGCCAGTGCCGGGCTGCTGGCGGGGGCACTGAGCGCGCTGGTGTATTCGCTGCACTGCCCGGAGTCGGCAGCGCCTTTTCTGGCGGTCTGGTACGTGCTGGGCATCGCGATTCCGACGGCGGCCGGCGCGCTGCTGGGGCCGCGTGTGCTGCGCTGGTAGGCGCGGTTGCTGACAGGCCGGCCGTCAGGTCAAGCGCTGTCTTGCCGTAACTTATCAGTTTGCCGAATGCAGTCCGTCTTACTCCCTCTCCCTCTGGGAGAGGGCCGGGGTGAGGGCTCCCCGATGGCGATTTTTTGTGACCAATCCCACGCCCGCTGTCCCCTCTCTGCGCCTTCCTCCGGAGGGGGAAGGCGTCATGCGGACACGCGGCCATGTGTCACGGGCGATGCCAGGCAGTTACGTCTTGCCAACCAAATCAGCCTTCTGCGCCTTACTGGATTGCCTCTGTAGCTCCTCTTTTTATAGCAGAATTTGCCTGCTGTTTCAATCCAGCCGGATATTGCTGGCGCGAATCACCTTGGCCCATTTTTCGCGCTCAGCTTTGGCGTAGGCGGCCATCTGCGCCGGTGTGCTGGGAATCGCTTCCAGGCCCAGCGTCTGGAAGCGCGCCTTGACTTCGGTGGAGTCCAGCGCCGCCAGCAAAGCCTTGCTCAGTGTGGCCACCGCCTCGGGCGGCGTGGCGGCAGGCACCACCAGCCCTTGCCAGGCATAGGCTTCAAAGCCCTTCAGGCCCTGTTCGGCCAGCGTGGGCAAGGTGTTGAAGGTGGCAATGCGCTTCGGGCTGGCCACGCCAATGGCCACCAGACGGCCGGACTGGATGTGCTGGTAGCCGCTGGCGGTGTCGACGAACATCATCGGCACCTGGCCGCCGATCACGTCTTGCACCGCCGGGGCCGCCCCCCGGTAGCCCACATGCACCATCTTGAGCCCGCTGCGTTCGCGGAACAATTCGGTCGCCAGGTGGTGCGGGCTGCCCGCACCAGGCGTCGCGTAGTTCACGCCCGTCGGCTGCTGCTTCGCCCAGGCCATGAACTCGGTCAGGTTCTTGGCCGGCACACTGGGGTTGACCACCAGGATCAGCGGGAAGCGTGCCATCAGGCCGACCGGCGTGAAGTCTTTTTCGACGTTGTAGCTGAGCCTGGAATACAGCGCCGGGTTGGCCGCCATGGTGGCCGTGTCGCCGGTCAGCATGACATAGCCGTCGGGTTTCGCCTTGGCGGCATAGTCGGCGCCAATGTTGGTGGCCGCGCCCGGTTTGTTGTTGATGATGATGGGCTGGCCCAGCGTCTGGCTCATGGGCAGCGACAAAATGCGCGCCACCACGTCCGAGCCGCCGCCTGCCGGGTAGGGCACGACCCATTCGATGGACTTGTCGGGATAGGCCGCAGCCGCCGCCAGCGGCATGGCGAGTGTGGCAACGCTGATCCAGCGGCGCAGGGTTTGGGGGTAGTGCATGGGAACTCCGGTGATGTCAGGTCATGAAAATCTGCACCGGTTCAGCGAAGAATCTGCGGCACCGGGCAGACAAGGCAGGCCGATGATAGAAAAATATGGTTGCGCACACAACTGGGGTATGTACCCACCCGAAAGCAGCTTTCAGCCGGGCAATGGCTGCATGGCACACGGCTCAGGCATCCGCGTCGCCGGCACCCTCGCCCGCCAGCCGCGCATGGGCGACCAGCCGGTCAAGCAGATGATCAAGTTGCGCGCGCTCTGCGGCATTCAGGCAGGAAACGATCTCGTCATTGCGGCGACCGATGACGCCCATCAGCCGCTCGCACACCGCCTCGCCTGCGGGCGCCAGCGTCAGCACCACGCCGCGCCCGTCGGTGGCGCTGGCCTGCTTCAACACCAGGCCTTGGTCAACCAGCGACTGGGCGGCGCGGCTGGCCTGGCCCTTGTCCAGGTTGGCGCGGTAGGCCAGGTCCTTGACCGACAGCGGCGTGAAACTCCCGATGGCCGACAGGCAGCGCCCTTCGCTCAAGGCAATGCCGGCATCGCTGAGGTAAGCGCCCTGGGTGAGCCGGTCGGTGAGCTTGGACAGTGTGTGCAGCCGGTGGGTGAACATGCGTTCAAGAGAAACCGAGTCAGGTGGGGAGGACATTGCAGCGCCAGGGTTCGAAAAGTTGTTACCGAATCACTATACGTGACGCCACCGGATTGGTGCAGTGCCAGCCCTTGGCGCCGCTTGACGACCCGCTGAAGGCACAGCAGCACGCGGCAGGGTTGGGATCCGCGTCAGGGTAACTACTGACGCCGATGTTGTTGAAACCTCCAATAATGGTTGTGTACGCAACCACTTAACCCTTTCAGCGCACCGAAGCCCCCTGCATGCACCACCCCACCTCCCTAGCCCGTCCGTCGATTTATTACCGCTACCAGGTGTTCAAACCCTGGCTGCCTTCGGCACATGCGGCCCAGGCACGCCAACAGGTGGTGATTGCCGGCGCCGGCCCGGCGGGCCTGGTGACGGCGCTGGAACTGGCCCGCCTGGGCGTGCCCAGCGTGGTGCTGTCGCCGGAGTTGCAGGTCTCGCAAGGCAGCCGCGCCATCGTGTTCACCCGCCGCTCGATGGAAATCTTGCAGCAGGTCGGCGTGGCCGGCCGCATGACTGCGGGCGGCCTGCCCTGGCGCTTTGGCAATTCCTACTACCGGGGCCAGCGCGTGTTCCGCATGGAAGCGCCGCACGACGCGGACGACCGCTTCTTTCCGATGCTCAATATCCAGCAGCAATACCTGGAGGAATACCTGATCGACGCCTGCCAGGCCAGCCCGCTGATCGACCTTCGCTGGGGCAACAAAGTGGTCGGTGTGACGCAGGCGCCCGGTCTGGCCTGCGTGACCATCGACACGCCCGAAGGCCCGTACACGTTGGAGACCGACTGGCTGGTGGCCGCCGACGGGGGCCGCTCCGACATCCGCGCAGCCCTGAAGCTGCAGATGGAAGGCGCGTCGTACGAGGGCCTGTTTGTCATCGCCGACATCCGGGTCGATCTGCCGCTGCCGACCGAGCGACTGGCTTATTTCGACCCTGAATGGAACCCCGGCAACACCATCCTGATGCACCGCGAGCCGCACGGCATCTGGCGCGTGGACTACCAGCTGCCGCCGGGCGAGACGCCCGAACAGGCGCTCAGGCCGGCATCGCTCAAGACGCGCATCGACGCACAGCTGGCCATGATCGGCCACGCCGGCGCGCCGTGGGAGATGGACTGGAACTCGGTCTATTCGGCGCGCACGCTGACATTGCCCGACTATGTGCAGGGCCGCGTGGTCTTCACCGGCGACGCGGCGCACCTGCTGCCGATCTTCGGCGTGCGCGGCGCCAACACGGCGTTCCAGGACGCGCAATCGCTGGCCTGGCACCTGGCCTTTGTCGTGCAGGGTCTGGCGGGCGACAAGCTGCTGGCCAACCACAGCGCCGAGCGCGTCGGCGCGGCGCGCGAGATCATCGACGAGGCGGGCAAGAGCACGCGCTTCATGGCGCCGCCCAGCCGGGGCTTCCGGCTGCTGCGCGATGCGGTGCTGTCGTTGTCGCTGACCGAGGCATTCGTGCGGCCGCTCTACCACTGGCGCACCTCGCGTCCGCACGCGTACAGCGGCTCAATGCTCAACAGCCCGGGCGACGACAACGCGCTGTTCCGGTCCGGCCCGGCGCACGGCGCGCCGCCGCAAAACATCCGCCTGGCACCCGATGACTTTTTGCTCGACCACCTGGGCGGCGGCTTTGACCTGCTGTACTTCACGCAGGCGGCGGCGATTCCCGAGCCTTTGCAGCAAGTAGTGGCGGCCATGCGCGCCCGGGGCGTGCCGCTCAGGGTGACGGCCGTGGGCGCCGCGCAGCCCGTGGCCGGCGCCGACCAGACGCTGGCAGACGCCGACGGCCACTTTCGCCAGCGCTACGGCGTGCAGGCCAGCGGCGCCGCCTACCTGCTTCGGCCCGACCAGCATGTCTGCGCGCGCTGGCTGACACTAGACGCCACGCGCCTGCAAGCCGCCCTGAACATTGCCCTTCCCCAGTAACCGGAGCGCTCCATGACTGCCACCCCAAACGCCCTGCCCCTTGCGGGCCTGGAAACTGTGTACGACACCCTGGCCAGCGCCATCGACAAGGCCGGCCCCGGCAAGGCCGAACTGTTTTTGGTAAAACTGGCCCTGCTCCATGCCAACGCGCTGGCCGATGCCCGGCTGTTTGAAACCCATGTCCAGGCCGCACTGCGCGACCTGTGACGCCTGTGCAAGCCTGTCCCCGCCTGACAACCCAACGTTTGAGGTCACCATGAACATCCAGAAGATCCACCACGTCGCCTACCGCTGCAAGGACGCCAAGCAAACCGTCGAGTGGTACGGCAAGTACCTGGACATGAAATTCATCCTGGCCATTGCCGAAAACGAGGTGCCCTCGACCAAGGCACCCGATCCGTACATGCATGTCTTTCTCGATGCCGGCAACGGCAACGTGCTGGCTTTTTTCGAGCTGCCGACGCAGCCGCCGATGGGCCGCGACCCCAACACCCCCGAGTGGACGCAACACCTGGCGCTGCAGGTCGAATCGATGGAGGCCCTGATGGACGCCAAGGCCCGACTGGAGGCCGGCGGCATTGACGTGCTGGGGCCGACGGACCACACCATTTTCAAGTCGATCTATTTCTTTGACCCGAGCGGCCACCGGCTTGAGTTGTGCGCCAACACCGGCACGCCGAAGATGGCCCAAATGCTCGATGAGGCCAAGTGGGACATGCTCAACGAATGGGCGCTGACCAAGAAAGCACCCCAGCATGCGCGCTGGATGCATGACGGCAGCATGGCCGCCGAAAGCTGAAGCATGAGCGCACTCAACGAAACCCACGACCCGGCGCTGCGCAGCTGGGTTGCGTCCGCCAACCTGACGGGCACCGACTTTCCGATCCAGAACCTGCCGTTCGCGGTCTTTCGCCGCCGGGGCAGCGCACAAGCCTTTCGCGGCGGCGTGGCCATCGGTGACCAGATCCTGGACCTGGCGGCGCTGGCGGCAACCAGCGTGTTCAGCGGCGAGGCCGCAGTGGCGGTGCAGGCCGGCGCGCAGGACAAGCTCAACGCACTGATGGCGCTGGGCGCTGGCGCCTGGCGTGCCCTGCGCCTGGCGCTGTCACGCGCCCTGCGCGAGGGCGCGGCCGAACAGGCCATGCTGGACGCTTGTCTTGTGCCGCAGTCCGAAGCCGACTACGGCGTGCCGGCGCGCATCGGCGACTACACCGATTTTTATACCTCGGTGCACCACGCCACCAACATCGGCCGGCTGTTCCGCCCCGACAACCCGCTGCTGCCGAACTACAAATGGGTGCCGATCGGCTACCACGGCCGGGCTTCGAGCATCGGCGTGTCCGGGCAAAGCTTTCACCGTCCCGTGGGCCAGACCCTGCCGCCCGGCGCCGCGCAGCCGGTCTTCGGCGCCAGCCAGCGGCTGGACATCGAACTCGAACTCGGCATTTTTCTCGGCACCGGCAATGCGCTGGGCGAGCCGGTTCCCATCACGCAGGCCGAGGGCCATGTGTTTGGCCTGTGTCTGCTCAACGACTGGTCGGCACGCGACCTGCAGGCCTGGGAATACCAGCCGCTCGGGCCTTTCCTGTCAAAAAACTTCGCCACCACGATCTCGCCGTGGATCGTGACGCTCGAAGCGCTGGCGCCTTACCGCCTTCCCTTCCTGCGCCCCGAAGCAGACCCGCAGCCCCTGCCTTACCTGGACTCCGAGGCGAATCGCCAGCAAGGCGCGCTTGACATCCAGCTGCAGGTCGGCCTGCTGACGCCCACCATGCGCGACGCCGGCCAGGGCGACGCCACGATCTGCCGCACCAGTTACCGCCATGCCTACTGGACGGTGGCGCAGCTGGTGACGCACCACACGGTCAACGGCTGCAACCTGCAGCCCGGCGACCTGTTCGGCAGCGGCACGCTGTCGGGCCCGACGCTGGACCAGGCCGGCGCGCTGATCGAGCTGACCACCGGCGGCAAGCACCCGCTTGAGCTGCCCAATGGCGAAAGCCGCACCTACCTGGAAGACGGCGACGCCGTAGTGATTCGCGGCTGGTGCGAAAAAGCCGGCGCCGCACGCATCGGCTTTGGCGAATGCCGGGGAACCGTGCTGCCCGCGCGCAGCTGAACAGCGCCAGGATGCGGCCGGCATCGCGTGGCCGGCCGCATCCGCAAACCGCCCTTCTCCTCGCCAGGCTTGCCAACTGGCCTGTTAACGGGTCAAATCTGGTTATGGCGCACGTCCAGCTTTCACCTATTGCTCTCTTTTTTATAGTGACCAACCTGCCCCACGCGGAAACCCGCCCATGACGCCCTCCCGCATCAGACGCCTGGCCTGCACCACCTGCCTGCGCCCGCAAAGCGCCTGCATCTGCTGCTGGGTGACCCCTGTCGAGCAGGCGGTCGAGGTGCTGATCCTGCAGCATCCGCTGGAGGTAGACAACCCCAAGGGCAGTGCGCGCCTGCTGCACCTGAGCCTGCCGCGCAGCCGGCTGGTGACCGGCGAGGTGTTCGACCTGCCGGCCCTGCTGGCCGACCTGCCAGGCACCCGGAACGCGTCAGGCAGCCCGAAGCACAACCTCCTGCTGTACCCGCAGACGCCGCAAAACCAGCCGCCAGGAATCGCTCCCCTAGAGCTTGCGCCGGGCGCCGTGGACGATCCTGCCCGGCTGCGGCTGGTCGTTCTGGACGGCACCTGGCGCAAAAGCCGCAAGATGCTTTACAGCAACCCGCTGCTGCAACAGCTCCCGCGCCTGACGCTGCAGGACGTGGGGGCTTCGCACTACCTGATCCGCAAGGCGCACCGGCCCGACCAGCTTTCGACCCTGGAAGCGACCTGCGCCGCGCTGGCCCAGTTGCACGGCGACGCTGGACTGCTCCAGCCATTGCTTGGCGCTTTCAATAACTTTGTAACCCAGCAGATGGGCTACCGAACCCTGCGCAGCACCGGCAGCAACCATATACCGAACAATTGAAGGAATCAGGGATTTGTGCATTCCTGTAAAGTTTTTATTGCTATTTTTTCAATAGCACATTGCGCCAATCCTTGGCGACCTGAATCTGGCAGCCAAGGGCTAAAAACCGGTCCTGGAGCGCCTGCCGGTGGCAACTGTTGCATGACGGGTTTTCGCCGGGTCCGGGTGACTTTTTTTTCCAAAACCGGCTTTGATCAGGCAGTACTGCGACGACGAAAGTCAACCGTTTGATGCACGCCGCATGATTCAGTTTCAAATCAATTCTGGAATACATGCGAAGCCGGAGAACAATCTTCAAGGGTCTAGGCAAAACAATGCCCCGTGAAATTGATCCGGAAATGGAATGGCGCCGCTTGGTGTCACGGATTCAGGCAGCGGGTGCAAATTTGCCCCCCTTAAAAGGTTATTTTTACGTTTGTCAATAGTCCATTTGTGAGAAATTATTAGTCCGTTCATGAGATTGACGACTTTTACTGTTTTCGCAAACACTTAAGCCAATCAACAAATCTTCACAATTTAGCAAAAACGTAATGCACCGACTCGAAATTCCACGCAATCCATTGAACGGACTGGACACGGCAACGACATGCCTGGCATGTACCCGGACCATTCTGTAACTTTTCGGAAACTGTCCATGAACACTAAAAAAATGAAACCAAGCATTGTTTTCCTGGTGATGTCGGCAGTTGGCAATCCAGAAACAGTCGACCAACTGGCGCATTCACTGGCGCCCCATACGGTGCTGGTGCATCATGATTTTTCCCAGACGCCGGACTTTGTGCTGACCGCACCGAATGCCCGGTTTGTCCCGGACCCCAAGCGCACCGGCTGGGCTTTCTTCGGATTTGTCGACGGGATTTTCCATTCGATGAAGTACGCACTGGCCAACCTGGAGTTTGACTACCTGCAATTGCTCAGTCCGAGTTGCCTGCCGATCAAACCGGTTGAAGCCTTCGAGGCGCACATCTCCGGGCGCGAGGAAGCCCATTTCGACTGCATTGACCTGTTTGCCGACCAGGATGCGCTGATGTCGGTCGGCTACAGGGCCCTGACGCCTGAAAAATCATTCCGCCACCGGGTCGTGCGGCGTCTGGGCGATGCCTACTTTGGCACGGCGAGCGGCAGGCGCGACGAGGCCGGCATCTGGCTGCACAGCGGCGGGAAAAAAAGCATTCTCGCCATGGTTGCGCTGGTCATGTTCAAGGCGCTCAGCCGGCCATCGATCGGTCACCATATCTTCGACGAGAAATTCCGGCCGTATTACGGCTCGACCTGGTTCGGTGCCAGTCGCCACGTCGTGGCCGCCATGCTGGAAAAATTTCTGCATCCCGGCGTGCGCGACTATTTCAGCCAGCTGTGCATTGCCGACGAGTTCCTGATTCCGACGCTGTTGATGCATGTCGCGCCCGCCAAGGGCCCGATGAACCATTACATCCAGCGATTCGACCATGCGCACCCGGGAAGGATCGACGAAAAAGACATGCAGCAGCTCAAGTCCGCTACCGCCTTTTTTGCCCGCAAGTTTCCCGACGATCCGGCGGCGCCAATTCGCACCTGGGTGCTGGCCGAACTGGTTGGCAGCGGCTTGCCTGCGCAGAGCCCCGAAACGGCAGGCGCAAAGCAGCACGACAGCAGCGCTCTGGCGGCGCCTGGCGCCACGGCGTCTGTCGGCCAGTCGGCAGATGGCAATTTTCTGGCCGGAATTTTTGGCCAGGGCAAGGTTGCGCAGTAGGGGCAAGCTGCCCCGTGCGCCTGGGACAACATCAACAACAGGGAAATCAACATGCAGGCAATGATTCTGGCCGGTGGACTGGGAACGCGCATCAGCGAGGAAAGCGCCGTTCGCCCCAAGCCGATGGTCGAGATTGGGGGCAGGCCGATCATCTGGCACATCATGAAGATGTACATGGCCCACGGCGTGAGCGACTTCGTGATCTGCTGCGGCTACAAAGGCCACCTGATCAAGCAGTTTTTCCGTGACTACGCCATGGACGGGGCGGACATCACCTTTGACATGCGAGACAGCACCACGACCATGCTGCGCACCTCGACCGAGCCGTGGAAGGTCACGCTGGTCGATACCGGGATGGACACGATGACCGGCGGGCGCATCCGGCGCGCGGCGCGCTACCTGAACGACGGACCGTTTTGCTGCACCTACGGCGACGGCGTCAGCGATGTGGACATCACCAAGCTGATGGCCTTTCACCGTGCGCAGGGCGTGCTGGCCACCGTCACGGCGGTGCAGCCACCTGGCCGTTTCGGCGCCTTCAACCTGCATGCCGACAACGCGCTGGTGCCGAGTTTCAAGGAAAAACCGGGCGGCGACGGGGCCTGGATCAACGGCGGCTTTTTTGTTCTCGACCGAACGGTGGTCGAACTGATCGAAGGCGACGACACCATCTGGGAGCGCGGCCCCATGGAACACCTGGCTGCCCACAACCAGATGGCCGCCTTTCGCCACGAAGGCTTCTGGCAGCCGATGGACACGCTGCGCGACAAGCAAACGCTCGAATCCCTGTGGGCTGCGGACAAGGCGCCCTGGAAAACCTGGTGAGCGCAGGCGCCCGATTTTTTTACACTCGTTTTTTCAAGGTAACCCCATGATTTTCACAAAAACGGCGCTGCCTGGCGCGACCATCGTCGACATGGAACGGCGCGAGGATGCACGCGGCCATTTCGGCCGCACCTACTGCGAGCACGAGTTCGAGGCCCACGGACTGCCGACCCGGATGGTGCAGACCAACATGTCGCTGACACGCCGGACGGGTACGCTGCGCGGCATGCATTACCAGCTGGCGCCGAATGCCGAGGACAAGCTGGTGCGCTGCGTGCAGGGCGCGATCTGGGACGCGATTGTCGATATCCGCCCCGAGTCGCCCACCTACTGCCAGTGGATCGGCGTGGAGTTGAGCGAAGCCAACGGCCGCATGCTGCTGGTGCCCAAGGGCTTTGCCCACGGTTTTGTCACACTGACGGACGATGCGGCCGTCACCTACCAGGTGTCTGCCTTCTACACGCCGCAGGCCGAACGCGGCGCCCGCCATGACGACCCGGCCTTCGGCATCGCCTGGCCGGTGCCGGTGATCGACATGTCCGACAAGGACCGCAACTGGCCCGCTTTCGTGGCCGAAGGAGTCGCAGCATGATCATCATTGACACCGCCCTGCAGCAGCGGGCACGCGAAGGACGGCCGATCCGCGTCGGATTGGTCGGCGCCGGATTCATGGCGCGCGGCGTGGCGCTGCAAATTGCCCTGTCGGTGCCCGGCATGCGCGTGGCCGCGATTGCCAACCGCACACTGGAAGGCGCCCGGCGCGCTTACCGCGAGGCCGATGTTTCAGGCGTTCGCGTCGTCGAGACGGTCACGCAACTGGAGCGGGCCATCGAGTCCGGCGTGCCGGCCATCACCGAAGACGCGATGCTGCTGTGCCGTGCCGCCGGCATCGACGCGATCATCGAGGTCACCGGCACCATCGAGCATGCCGCGCGCGTGACACTCGAAGCCCTTGCCCACCGCAAGCATGTGGTGCTGATGAATGCCGAGATCGATGGCACCATCGGTCCTATTCTGAAGACCTATGCCGACCGCGCCGGCGTCGTGCTGACCACGGCCGACGGCGACCAGCCGGGCGTGATGATGAATTTGTACCGCTTTGTCAAAGGCATCGGCATCAAGCCGGTGATGTGCGGCAACATCAAAGGGCTGCACGACCCCTACCGCAACCCGACGACGCAAGAAGGCTTTGCCCGGCAGTGGGGGCAGAACCCGGCCATGGTCACGTCGTTTGCCGACGGCACCAAAATCTCGTTTGAGAACGCCATCGTCGCCAACGGCACCGGCATGCGGGTTGGCCAGCGCGGCATGTACGGCCCCACCGTGCCGGCCAACACACCCATCCAGGAGGTCGCGGAGCGCTACCCGCTGGAAGCCATGCTTGATGGCCCGGGCATCGTCGACTATGTCGTGGGCGCCATGCCCGGCCCCGGCGTGTTCGTCCTGGGCACGCACGACCATCCGCAGCAAAAGCACTACCTGTCGCTCTACAAGCTCGGCAACGGACCGCTTTACTGCTTCTACACGCCCTACCACCTGTGCCATTTCGAGGTGCCCAACACCGTCGCGCGGGCCGTGCTGTTCCAGGACGCGGCCCTCTCACCGCTGGGTGCGCCCTGTGTCGAAGTGCTGGCCACAGCCAAGATCGACCTGAAGGCGGGCGCCTGCATCGATGGCCTGGGCGGCTACATGACCTACGGCCTGGCTGAAAACGCCGACACCGCCCGGTCGCAAAACCTGCTGCCCATCGGCCTGGCCGAAGGCTGCACCCTGAAGCGCGATGTGCCCAAGGACGCACTGCTCACGTTTGACGATGTCGAACTGCCGCAGAACCGGCTGTGCGACCAGCTCTGGCGCGAACAGATGGCGCGCTTCTTCCGCGAATACTCACAAACATCCTCAGGAGAAAACAAATGAAACTGCTCGTCACTGGCGTCGAAGGCTATATCGGCTGCCTGCTCGCCCCCTTCCTTCAGGCACGCGGCCATGAAATCGTCGGCCTGGACACCGGCTACTACCGCGACGGCTGGCTGTTCAGCGACAGCCGGCTGGTGCCGGGGTTTCCGCGCACCATCAACCGCGACATCCGCAACATCCAGGCAGAAGACCTTCAGGGCATTGACGCAGTGGTGCACCTGGCCGAACTGTCCAATGATCCGCTGGGCGAGAACGTTCCGGAACTCACCTTCCAGATCAACCACCAGGCCTCGGTGCGGCTGGCCGAACTCGCCAAGGCGGCGGGCGCCAAGCGCTTTGTCTACACCTCGTCCTGCAGCGTCTACGGCGTGTCCACCGGCGACGAGCCGATGACCGAGCTGTCGCCGACCAATCCGCAGACGGCGTATGCCAAGTGCAAGACGCTGGTCGAGCGCGACGTGATGGCGCTGGCATCGAGCGACTTCTCGCCAACCTTCCTGCGCAACGCCACGGCCTATGGCGCCTCGCCGCGCATGCGTTTTGACATCGTGCTGAACAACCTGTGCGGCATCGCCGCGACCACCGGCAAGATCGTCATGACCAGCGACGGCACGCCGTGGCGTCCCCTGGTGCATGTGCTCGACATCTGCCAGGCCGTGGCCAGCGCCCTGGAAGCGCCGCAGGATGCGATCCACAACGAGATCTTCAACGTCGGCCATGACGAAGACAACTACCAGGTCCGCGAAATCGCCCAGATCGTGGCCAATACCTATCCCGGCTGCGAACTGACGTTTGGCCAGGCGGGCGGCGACAACCGCAGCTACCGTGTCAGCTTTGCCAAGATCCATGAAAAGCTGCACGGTTTTCAGTGTGCCTGGGACGCACGCAAGGGCGCACAGCAATTGCATGATGTGTACGAGCGCATCGGCATCGATGCCGCCACCTTCAGTGCGCGGCCCTTCACCCGGCTCAAGCAGCTCAAGTACCTGAGCGCGACGGGACAGATCGACGACCAATTTTTCTGGAAATACTGAAACCGAGAGCTTGTCTGGTGACTGCTTGCCGGGGGGTAAACAGCCTGTTCATCGATTTGAACTGGCTGACGTTGCTGGATCAGCAGAAAATTTTCAGTGCAGAAATCCAGCACAAGGCATTTCAAATTGATACAACAAACACGCTGATACAGGCCAGTTTCCTTGCGTCAACACCAGTCGCCGTGGTGTGGCAAGAAAACAGTTTGCCGCATGGACCTGGTGATGGATTCAGCCCATTGCTGCGGTCAGCCAGCCGCGAAGGCTGTTGATGAAGGCCCAGCCCTGCACGCGCGGCAGGTCGTCCAGCCGCACCACCGACTCGACCAGCCGGCCCCCTTGCAGCGCCAGCGCCCGGCCCACGCCCGGCAGCAGCCCGCAGGCCAGCGGCGGCGTGACCCAGCGGCCATCGAGCAGCATCGCCACATTGCCGCGGGTGCATTCGGTGATCTCGCGCCGGTCATTGAACAGCACGGTGTCAAAAATACCTGGCCCGGTGGGCGTGAAGGCGTTGTAGTGCGCGCGCCGCGTGGTCTTGAAGCGCACGAACTCGCCCTGCGCCTCTTCGAGCGGGCGCGCCGCCAGTTGCAGCCGCACCCAGGCGGGCGAGGCGTCCATCGCAAAGGTTTCGGCGCGTGGCCGGCCCTGCGCATCGAGCAGCAGGCGCACACGCCACAGGCCGTGCGGATGCGCCTGGGCCCGCGCATTCAGGGCATCGTGCACGCTCGCCATGTCCAACGCATAGCCGAAATGGGCGGCGGCAGCGGCCAGGCGCTGCAGGTGCGCATCGGCATGGCGCAACTGGCCATCCTCCAGCGCCAGGGTTTCCAGCAGGTCAAAGGGCTCGCTGGCGCGCTCCAGGAATTTGCGCTTGTCGCGCCATTCCTGCCATTCGGCCTCCGGCAGCGCGCCCGAGGTGATGCCGCTGCCAATGCCGCAGCGCAGCCCGCCTGCCTGGACGGTGACGGTGCGAATCGGCACGTTGAAAGTGGCCCGCACGCCCTGTCCCGGCGTGCCAGTTTCCTTCGGCCGCACGATGCCCATCGCGCCGCAGTACACGCCGCGCGGCCCGGCTTCCAGCGCGCGGATCATCTGCATGGCCCGCACCTTGGGCGCACCGGTCACCGAGCCGCAGGGAAACAGCGCGGCAAACACGTCGGCCAGCGACGTGCCGGCGCGGGTGCGGGCGCGCACGTCGGAGGTCATCTGCCAGACGCTGGGCAGCGCCTCGGTATGGAACAGTGCCGGCACCTGCACGCTGAAGGGCTCGGCAATGCGCGAAATGTCGTTGCGCAGCAAATCAACAATCATGACGTTCTCGGCGCGCTCCTTGGGCGATGCGCGCAGGGCGGCGGCCTGGGCGGCATCGTCGTCTGGCGTGACGCCGCGCGCGGCCGTGCCCTTCATCGGCCGCGCCAGGATCTGGCCGTCCTGCCAGTCGAAAAACAGCTCGGGCGACACCGACAGCAGCTGTTCATCGCCGGTGTCGATGAAGGCTGCGTAGCCGCCCGGCTGGGCGCGCTGCAGGGCGGCGAACAGGGCGTGCGCCGCGCCCGCTTCAGGCTCGCCAGCCCATGTGCCCAGCAGCGGCGCGGTCAGGTTGACCTGGTACAGCTCGCCGTCCGTGATGGCCTGCTGGATGTGCGCCACGGACGCGTCAAAGGCCGGGCGCAGGCAGGTGTCAGTCCATTCGACACGGGCGGCTGCGGTGCTGTCATCTTCCGGCCAGGGCAAGGCCGCGTCATGCACGGCAAACCAGGCCAGCGGGCCGTCGGCGGCATGCACGGCCAGTGCGGCGTCAAAAGCCGGGGCGGCTTCGTAGCGCACATAGCCGATGCACCACGCGCCCTGCCCGGCGGCGGCCTGCACGGCATCGAGCACGGCGCGCACCTCATGCGGCGCATGCGCCGCCAGCACGGTGCGCGGCGTGCCAAAGGCATGGCGCAGGCGCGGCGCGGCGCTGTCCTGCGGGCAGGAAAAGTCAATGCGGGCAGAAATATGTGTCAAATCAGCCTTCTGCGCTTGCTGGTATTGCGCAAGCAGCTATTAAAAAAGTAGCAGTTCAAGTTCCATCACCGCTGGCCCTCACCCCAGCCCTCTCCCACCGGGAGAGGGAGTAAAACCAGGAGGAAAAGGAGAAAATCGGACGGCCAGAAGCCACCCAAGCCTCAGGCCGCGCCGATATTCGGCACCAGCCCGGCGGTGGGCTGACCGTTTTTGAGCGCGGCCGTGAAGGCCAGCATGCGGTCAATCGGCAGGCGCGCGCGCAGGCCCAGCGCCGGGTCGATGTGGACTTCGTTGGCGCCGGTTTCCAGCACCTGCGCCAGCCCGGCCAGCCCGTTCATCGCCATCCACGGGCAATGTGCGCAGCTCTTGCAGGTGGCGCTGTTGCCGGCTGTCGGCGCTTCAATGAAGATTTTTCCGGGGTTCAGCGTGCGCAGCTTGTGCATCATGCCGTTGTCGGTGGCGACGATGAATTCGGGCGCATCCATCTCGTGCGCGGCCTTCAGGATGCCCGAAGTCGAGCCAACCGCATCGGCCAGCGCCACCACATCCACCGGCGATTCCGGATGCACCAGCACCCTGGCCAGCGGGTGCGCTTTCATCAGCGCCTGCAGCTCGAACGCCTTGAACTCGTCATGCACGATGCACGCGCCGTTCCACATCACCATGTCGGCGCCGGTTTCCCGCTGGATGTAGCCGCCCAGGTGCCGGTCGGGCGCCCAGAGGATTTTCTGGCCTTGTTCCTTGAGGGCGCGCACGATGTCGAGTGCGCAGCTCGAAGTCACGACCCAGTCGGCGCGTGCCTTGACGGCCGCGCTGGTGTTGGCATAGACCACCACCGTACGGTCGGGATGCGCGTCACAGAACGCGCTGAATTCGTCAATCGGGCAGCCCAGGTCGAGCGAACAGGTGGCGTCCAGGTCGGGCATCAGCACGCGCTTTTCGGGCGACAGGATTTTGGCGGTTTCGCCCATGAAACGCACGCCCGACACCACCAGCGTCTGCGCCGCATGGTCGCGGCCGAAGCGGGCCATTTCGAGCGAGTCGGACACGATGCCGCCGGTTTCCTCGGCCAGGTCCTGCAGGTCGGGGTGCACGTAATAGTGCGACACCATGACGGCGTTTTTGGCTTTCAGCAGGCTGCGGATGCGGTCTTTCAGCACCGCCCGCTCGGCCTGTGACGGCTCGACCGGCACGCGCGCCCAGGCGTGCTGGGTGGCGCAGCTGGCCGATTCGGGCAGCGGCTGCTCGTAGTCAACGTTGATCCGGGACATGGCGGAAGTGGGCATCACTCGCTCCCTTGCAGCGCATCCATGCGCATTGAAAAATCAACCGCCTGCACATCTTTGGTCAGCGTGCCAATGGAAATGCGGTCAACGCCGGTTTCTGCAAGGGCGCGCAGGCTGCTCAGCGTGACGCCACCCGAAATTTCCAGCATCGCCCGGCCGGCGTTGAGGCGCACCGCCTCTTTCAGGGTGGGCAGGTCCATGTTGTCGAGCAGCACCATGTGGGCGCCGGCGTCCAGCGCCTGGACCAGCTGGTCCAGGTTTTCCACCTCGATCTCGACAAAGTCGGCTTGCGCGGCAATCAGCGCGGCCTGCTGCATCACCTGCGCAATGCCGCCGGCCGCCGCGATATGGTTTTCCTTGATCAGCACGGCGTCGTACAGACCGATCCGGTGGTTGGTGCCGCCGCCAGCCAGCACCGCGTATTTTTGCGCCAGGCGCAGGCCGGGCAGCGTCTTGCGGGTATCGACGATGCGCGCTTTGGTTCCCGCCACCTGGGTGACATAGGTCGCGGTCTTGGTGGCCACCGCGCTTAACAGCTGCAAAAAGTTCAGTGCCGTGCGTTCGGCCGACAGCAGCGCGCGCGCCTGGCCACGCATTTCCACCACCACCTGGTTGGGCGCGCAGCGTTCGCCATCGCGCACCTGCCAGACGATGCGGGCCTGCGGGTCCAGCTGCCGGATGGCAGCCTCGAACCAGGCCGTGCCGCACAGCACCGCGCTTTCGCGCGCCAGCACCCGGGCATGCCCCTGGCGGGCCGGATCAATCAGCGCCGCCGTCAAATCGCCGCTGCCGATATCTTCGGCCAGCGCCCGCACCACATCGGCCGCGGCCAGCGTGGCCACCGAATCGGCATTGAAATCAAAAGACTTTGTCATAAATAATGGGGGTAAAACTCGCACCCGAGAGCGCACTTATATAATTAATAATTAAAAAACTCTTGCCCACCAGTCCAAATGGTACCGCTCCATGACAAGGCGCTCTCGGGATGGTGGATTGCCAACATGCTTGCGTCGCCTTGCGTTACCTTGGGGCCGCTGGCTTCAACCCACATTCCACCATGTTCAGAACCCTGCTCAAATCGAAAATCCACCGCGCCGCCGTGACCCACTGCGAGCTCAATTACGAAGGCTCCTGCGCCATCGACGAAGACCTGCTGGACGCCGCCAATCTGGGCGAAAACGAGCAGGTCCACATCTGGAACATCAACAACGGCGAGCGTTTCATCACTTACGCGATCCGCGCCGAACGCGGCAGCCGCATCATCTCGGTCAACGGTTCGGCGGCACGCCGCGCAGCCGTCGGCGACCTGGTCATCATTGCCGCCTTTGCCCAGGTCGAGGAGCAAGAAGTCGCCGGGTTCAGCCCGAAGCTGGTGTTCGTCAACCCCGACAACCGCATCCAGGAAGAGCGCTCGACCATTGCGGTGCAGATGGCCTGACTCAAATGCCCACTTTGACGCCTTCGATGGACAACGCCTCGATGATCCAGCGCAGCCTGCGCCATGTGTGGCACCCGTGCACGCAAATGAAGCTGCACGAAACGCAGCCCCCGGTGCCAATTGCCCGGGCCGAAGGCGTCTGGCTGTATGACCTGGAAGGCCGGCGCTACCTGGACGGCATCAGTTCCTGGTGGGTCAACCTGTTTGGCCACGGCCATCCGCACATCAAGGCGGCGCTTGTGGACCAGCTGGACCGGCTCGACCATGTGATGCTGGCCGGTTTCACGCACCCGCCGGTGGTCGAACTGTCGGAGCGGCTGGGCGCGCTGACCGGCCTGGGCCATGCGTTTTATGGCAGCGACGGCGCCAGCGCCACCGAAATTGCCCTGAAGATGAGCGCGCATTACTGGCGCAACACCGGCCGGCCTGAAAAATGCCGTTTCATTGGCCTGGCCGGCGGATACCACGGCGAAACCGTGGGCGCGCTGGCGGTGACCGACATCGCGATTTTCCGCGAAGCCTATGCGCCTTTGGTGCGGCTGGCCGCCACCGTGCCCAGCCCCGATGCGCGCGCTGCCCTGCCAGGTGAAACGCCTGCTGACGCAGCCCGGCGCGCAGCCGCAGGTCTGAAGAACTGGCTGGCACAGCACCATGCCGAGACCGCCGCGCTGATCCTGGAGCCAATGGTGCAGTGCGCCGCCGGCATGGCGATGCACGACGCGGCCTACCTGCGCGAAGCGCGCGCCCTGTGCGACCGCTACGAGGTGCACCTGATTGCCGACGAAATTGCCACCGGTTTTGGCCGCACCGGGACGATGTTCGCGCACCAGCAGGCGGGCATCCGGCCCGACTTCATCTGCCTGTCCAAAGGCCTGACCGGCGGCACGCTGCCGCTGTCGGCGGTGCTGACCACCGACACGGTGTACGACGCGTTTTACGACGACGACATGGCCCGGGGGTTTTTGCATTCGCACTCCTACACCGGCAACCCGCTGGCCTGCCGCGCCGCGCTGGCGACGCTCGAATTGTTTGACCAGACCGATGTGCTGGCCCAAAACGTCGAATTGGCCTTGCAGCTGGACCAGGCTTTCGCACCGCTGACGCACCATCCGTCGGTCACGAATGCCCGCCGGCTGGGCATGATCTGGGCCTGGGACATTGACGAAGGATTTGACGGCGCGTGCCCGCAGCCCCGCTTTGCCAGCCGCTATGCGCAGCAGGCCATGGCGCAAGGCGTGGTGCTGCGCCCCATCGGCAACACGATTTACGCCATGCCGCCTTATGTGCTGGATGTGCAAACGATGGCGCATCTGGCGAACGGCGCCCTGGCGGCCCTGCAAGCCACGCTGGCCGATAAAGGCGATACCCCTTGAAAACCCTCTCCCTCTTTGTCACCGGCACCGACACCGGCGTCGGCAAAACGCGGGTCAGCGCCGCCCTGCTGCAGGCCTTGTCAGCCCATCATGTACGGGTCGTGGGCATGAAGCCGGTGGCGGCGGGCACCGAGCGCATCAACGGCGTGATGAGCAATGAGGACGTGGTTGCCCTGCGCGCCGCATCCACCTGCGCCGTACCGCCCGAACTCGACAACCCGGTGCTGCTGCCCGATCCGGTGTCGCCGCACATCGCCGCCGCGCGCGCAGGCGTGAAAATTGACATTGCCCACCTGGTGGCCTGCCACCGCGCATTGACGCAGCTGGCCGACGCCGTGGTGGTTGAAGGCGCGGGCGGTTTTCTGGTGCCGCTGTCAGACCATGAAACCGGCGCCGACCTGGCGCAGGCGCTGGCACTGCCGGTGGTGCTGGTGGTCGGCCTGCGGCTGGGCTGCCTGAACCACGCGCTGCTGACGCTGGAAGCCATCCGGGCGCGCGGCCTGACGCTGGCCGGCTGGGTCGCCAACCATGTCGATCCGGCCATGCTGGCGCAGCAGGACAACCTCGCTTTCCTGCGGCAAAAGATCCAGGCGCCGCTGCTGGCCACCGTGCCTTACCAGTCCGTGCCCGACCCGCGCGCGCTGACGTTCAACCTTCCACTGGAATGGCAATGACAAATTCGTGGCTTGACGAATTCCCGGCGCGCTTGGCCGAACTGGACCAACACCACCTGCGCCGCCAGCGCCGGGTGGTCACGCCCGACAGCGGCGCCCGCCTGCGCGTGAACGGGCACAGCATGCTGGCTTTTTGCAGCAACGACTACCTCGGCCTGGCCACGCACCCGGCGCTGGTGCAGGCAGCCTGCGACGCCGCCCAGGCCTATGGCGTGGGTTCCGGCGGCTCGCCGCTGGTCAGCGGCCACAGCGCGGCCAATGCGGCACTGGAGCAGGAACTGGCCGCCTTCACGGGGCTGGAGCGCGCGCTGTATTTTTATGCCGGTTATGCCACCAACACCGGCATCATTGCGGCGCTGGTGGGCGCCGGCGACGCGATTTTTTCGGATGCGCTCAACCATGCCTGCCTGATTGACGGCGCCCGGCTGTCGCGCGCGCAGATCCACCGCTATGCGCATGCCGACCTCGCCGCGCTGGCGCGTGAACTGGCGCAAAGCAGCGCCCGGCGCAAGCTGGTCATCAGCGATGCGGTGTTCAGCATGGACGGCGACAGCGCCGACATCACCGCCCTGCTGGCGCTGTGCGAACAGCACGATGCGCTGCTGCTGCTCGACGATGCCCACGGTTTCGGCGTGCTCGGCCCGCAGGGCCGGGGCAGCCTGGCCGCCGCCGGCCTCATTGGGCCGAAGGCTTCGCGCCGCGTGCTCTACATGGCGACGCTGGGCAAGGCCGCCGGCGTGGCCGGCGCCTTCGTCGCCGGCCATGACGCACTGGTCGAATGGCTGCTGCAGAAAACCCGCAGTTATATTTTTGCCACCGCCGCCCCGGCGCTGCTGGCCAGCGCCTTGCGCGCCAGCCTCCAGCTGATCGAGCACGAAGACTGGCGGCGCATCCATCTGCAACACCTGATCACGCGCCTGCGCAACGGCCTCACAGCCGGCCTGCAGGGCAGCGACTGGCAGTTGTCCGACTCGCAAACCGCCATCCAGCCGCTGCTGATCGGCCGCAATGACGACGCGCTGGCCGCGATGGAAGGCCTGCGCCAGCGCGGCATCTGGGTGCCGGCGATTCGCCCGCCCACCGTGCCCGAGGGAACGGCCCGCCTGCGCATTGCCCTGTCGGCCGCCCATACCGAAACTGATGTGGACCAGCTGATTGAAGCCCTGAGCAGCCTGGCAGCCTGTCGGGCTTAGGTCGTCGAAAGCGAAAATCGGCCCCAGCGAGGATAGTTTTTGACGATTTCACCTCCCAATATCTGGATATTGGGCAAGAAAGCGGGGAAAAATAGACCGCTGCGGTCGATTTGCAGCCGACGATTCCTAAGTCCGGCAGGCTGCCAGCCAAACCCTTGCACTGAAGCCGTGCCCAACACGGACTCAGCGAAATTCCGAAATCAATTTTTCACGAAGGAAAACAGACCATGAACACTGCCGCAGAACAGACCATCACCATGCACCGCCCCAGTGCCGCCGCAGCGCTGGCTCCCAAAACCGGCGCCGAACGCTGGAGCGTTGACGCTATCGAAGCGCTGTTCAACCTGCCGTTTCCCGAGCTGATGCACCAGGCGCAAACCGTGCACCGCGCGCATTTCGACCCCACCCGGGTTGAATTCGCCACGCTGCTGTCGGTCAAGACCGGCGGCTGCGCCGAAGACTGCGGCTACTGCCCGCAGGCCGCCCGCTACGACACCGGCGTCGAAGCCAGCAAGCTGATGGAGCCGGCCGAAGTGCTGGCCGCCGCCAAGCTGGCGCAAGCCGCCGGCGCCACGCGCTTTTGCATGGGCGCGGCCTGGCGCTCGCCCAAAGAGCGCGACATTGAAAAAGTCGCCGAGCTGATCCGCACCGTCAAGGCGCTGGGGCTGGAAACCTGCGCGACGCTGGGCATGCTTGAAGACGGTCAGGCGCAAACCCTGCAAAGCGCCGGGCTCGATTACTACAACCACAACCTGGACAGCGCGCCTGATTTCTACGGCGACATCATCACCACCCGCAACTACCAGGACCGGCTCGACACGCTGGCGCGGGTGCGCAGCGCCGGTGTGAAAGTCTGCTGCGGCGGCATCGTCGGCATGGGCGAAACCCGCCGCCAGCGTGCCGGCCTGGTGGCCGAGCTGGCCAACCTCACGCCCTACCCCGAATCCGTGCCGATCAACAACCTGGTCAAGGTCGAAGGCACGCCGCTGGCCGACCAGGCCGACCTGGACCCGTTCGAGTTTGTCCGCACCATTGCCGTCGCGCGCATCACCATGCCGACGGCGCGGGTGCGCCTGTCGGCTGGCCGCCAGCAGATGGGCGATGCGGTGCAGACGCTGTGTTTCCTGGCCGGCGCCAACTCGATTTTTTACGGCGACAAGCTGCTGGTCACCGGCAATCCCGACACCGAGGCCGATGTGCAATTGCTGGCGCGTCTGGGCATGCGCCGTTCGGCCCCGCAAGCGGCCTGAGCTGAGCCACCGGATGGGCCTGCTTGCACTGGCTGCGGCCCGAACGGACCGCCCGCCAGCGGATTAAACTCCCGCTCATTCAGGAGAGTGCCCATGACCCCAGCCGATGCATCCACGACAACGTCCGCAGCGCCCGCAGCCACGCCCTATGGCACACTGCCGCCGGCCACCACGCCCTCGGCGCGCAAGCCGCTCAGCCTGCCGCGCCTGCGCGAAATGCATGCCCAGGGCGACAAGATCACCATGCTGACCGCCTACGACGCCACCTTTGCCGCCGTGGCCGATGCCGCCGGCGTCGAATGCATCCTCGTCGGCGATTCGCTCGGCATGGTTTGCCAAGGGCTTTCAAGCACCGTCGGCGTCTCGCTGGAAACCATGCGCCACCACACCGAATGCGTGGCCAACGGCCTGCGACGAGCGCAAGGCGTGGCCTGGCTGATCGGCGACCTGCCCTTTGGCAGCTACCACGAATCGAAAGAGCAGGCGCTGCGCAGCGCCGTGGTGCTGATGCAGGCCGGCGCGCACATGGTCAAGTTAGAGGGCGGCGGCTGGACCACGGAAACCGTGCGCTTTCTGGTCGAACGCGGCATTCCGGTCTGCGCCCACCTGGGCCTGACGCCGCAAACCGTGCATGCGCTGGGCGGCTACCGCGTCCAGGGCAAGACCGAGGAATCAGCCGCGCAGCTGCGCCGCGAAGCCGGCGCGCTGCAGGAGGCCGGCGCATCCATGCTGGTGCTGGAAATGGTGCCGGCGGCGCTGTCGCTAGAGGTCACGCAACTGCTGACGCACTGCCCGACCATTGGCATTGGCGCGGGCAACGGCACGTCGGGCCAAGTCTTGGTGCTACACGACATGCTGGGCATGAACCTGGGCAAAATGGCCAAGTTTGTCCACAACTTCATGGACGGCGCACCCAGCGTGCGCGGCGCCATGGAGGCCTATGTGCGCGCCGTGAAAGACGGCAGCTTTCCGGTGAACGCCACCCACGCCTGGTAGCCGCGCGCCCTTTCACCCCAGTCCACCCGCCTCCATCCAGACCGGCCGCCCTCGGCCTTTTTCAGGGAACCCAAAAAATGCAGATCGTCCACACCATTGCACAACTGCGCCAGCAGTTGGGCGGCTTCAAGCGCCCGGCCTTTGTTCCCACCATGGGCAACCTGCACGAAGGGCATATCGCCCTGGTCCGGCAGGCCAGACCGCTGGGCGACGTGACCGTTTCCAGCATTTTTGTCAACCGCCTGCAGTTTGCGCCACACGAAGACTTTGACAGCTACCCTCGCACGCTCGATGCGGACGCCCGGCGGCTCGAAGCAGCCGGCTGCGACGTGCTGTTTGCCCCGCGTGAAAAAGACCTGTACCCCGAGCCGCAAACTTTCAAGGTGCATCCGGCCACCGACCTGAGCGACATGCTGGAAGGCCATTTCAGGCCCGGCTTTTTCATTGGCGTGAGCACCGTGGTGATGAAGCTGTTTTCCTGCGTCTTCGCCGGTGTGCCGGGCGGCGTCGCGGCCTTCGGCAAGAAGGATTACCAGCAGGTCATGGTGGTGCGCCGCATGGTCCAGCAGTTTGCCCTGCCCATCGAGATTCTGGCCGGAGAAACGCAGCGCGCAGAGGACGGCCTGGCCCTGTCGTCGCGCAACAGCTACCTGACTGCCGCCGAGCGGCAGGAAGCGGTGCATCTTTCGCAAGCCTTGCGCGCGCTGGGCGAGACCGCGCGCGCGGCGGCCGGCGTGCCCGACCTGTCGGCGCTGGAAGCCCAGGCGATGCAGGCGCTGGCGCGGCGCGGCTGGAAGCCCGACTACCTGACGGTACGCCGGCGCGCCGACCTGATGCCGCCGCACGGCCCGCTGGCCGACCAGCCGCTCGTCGTGCTGGGCGCGGCCAAGCTGGGCAACACCCGGCTGATCGACAACCTGGAGATTTAAAGCAAAAACGCCGGTTTCCCTGCAACAAGGCAATGGGTCAACTCTTTTTTCAACGGCCTCCTGCCAAGGCTGGACGTGCGCAAGGGGCTATCTTTCACATTTTTTGGATCCGTTACCGTCGTCGTCAGGCCTGCGCTGGTCATCCACGCCTGAGCACGGCTGACTGAGCCTGATGTATAAATCGGCCAAAGGCATTCCTGCCGCTTACCAAGGAGTTTCACCATGGCCATTGCACATGCCGCCCCCGGACAACTCGTCGACGTTCAGCCCCTGGGCGACAAGCTGTCCGAATCACGCAATGTCGCCCTGTTCAAGACCGACGAGCTGGAAGTCATTCGCCTGGTCATGCCGGCGGGCAAGACCATGCCGTCGCACTGGGTCAAGGGCGAAGTCACGATTCACTGCCTGGAGGGTGAAATCAGCCTGACGGCGGGCGGTCAAACCCGGCAGATGAAGGCCAGCCAGCTGGTCTGGCTGGAAGGTGGTGTTGACCATGCGCTGACGGCGGTGCAGGATTCATCGCTGCTGCTGACCATCGTGCTTCGAAAACAATGATGGAATACGCCTTTTCCGCAACAGGGGCGGCCACAAGCAGCTATTGATTCAATAGCAGATCAAGTTCAGTCCTCGGCTCGCGCTCCATCAGCAGCGCAACCGCTTCGGATGGCTTGAGCCGGCCGTCGAGCAAGGCCACCACGCTCTGCGCAATCGGCATGTCCACACCCAGGCTGGCGGCGCGATGCACCACGGTGCGCGCGCAGTAAACGCCTTCAGCCACATGGCCCAGCGATGCCAGCACCTCGTCCAGGGATTTTCCCTGCGCCAGCAGCAGGCCGACCTTGCGGTTGCGGCTCAGGTCGCCGGTGGCTGTCAGCACAAGGTCGCCCAGCCCCGACAGGCCGGTGAAGGTCTCGGCACGCGCACCGAGCGCCACGCCCAGCCGCGTCATTTCAGCCAGTCCGCGCGTGATAAGCGCAGCGCGGGCATTGAGGCCCAGTTGCAGGCCGTCGCACAGCCCGGCGGCAATCGCCATGACATTTTTGACGGCCCCACCGACCTCGACGCCGACCAGGTCGTCGCTGGCATAGACCCGCAGGCTGGGGCCGTGAAAGGCGGCCACCAGCGCGTCGCGCACTTCGGCATGTTCGCTGGCGGCCACCAGCGCCGTCGGCTGCCTGCGGGCCACTTCCACCGCAAAACTTGGGCCGCTGAGCACGCCCGCTCTGAGATCAGGCGCAACCTGTGCCCGCACCTCATGCACCATCAGACCAAAAGGCCTTGAGAGAGAGGCAGTAGGCGTTAGCGCCAACACCGGCGATTCAAATCCCTTGCTCAGCCAGGCCACTGGCGCGCGCGCATGCTTGAGCTGCATCAGCATGCTTCGCGCGGCCGCCACCGGCGCGGCCAGGATGATCAGGTCCTGCCCGCTGACCGCCCGCGCCAGCGACATCCCGTCGCCGCCCTGCAAGCGCAGGCTGGACGGCAGGGCGATGCCGGGCAGGTAACGGGTATTGGCCCGCTCGGTCTGCAAGGCCTGGAGCTGAGCCGGATGGCGCGCCCACAGGGTGACTTCATGCCGGGCTACGCCGGCATCGGCAGCGCCTGCGGCATTGACGGCCAGCGCAGTGCCCCAGGCGCCTGCGCCCAGCACCACGATTTTCATGCTGGCCAGGGCGACTTGCCCGTGTCCACGCGCTGCGTCATCAGACGATGATTTGTGGCGCTTCAGCCGAAGCCATCACGGCTTCGGCTTGCTGCTGCTCGTACATCGCCTGAAAATTGATTTCAGCCATGTGCACCGGCGGAAAGCCACCGCGCTGGATGATGTCCGCCACATTGCCGCGCAGGTAGGGGTAAACGATTTGCGGGCAGGCAATGCCCAGCAGCGCACCCATCTGTTCGCTCGGCACATTGCGGATTTCAAAAATGCCGGCCTGCTTGGCTTCGACCATGAACACGGTCTTGTCCTCAATCTTGGTATGCACGGTGGCCGTCACAGTGATTTCAAACAGACCGTCAGCCACCGGCTTGGCATCGACACCGAGCTGGATCTCGACAGCGGGCTGCTCCTGGTTCAACAGGATTTCTGGCGAATTGGGCTGCTCCAGCGACATGTCCTTCAGGTAAACGCGCTGGATCTGGAATACGGGGTCAAGATTTTCTTCTGCCATGGGAGTCTTTCGTGAAGGTGTTTAAAAAATTGCTTGGGTGCGCAAGCCGCTGGGCCATCCGCAAGGGGACAGCACAGGGCTACAGGCCATTCGAGGCGGATTATCTCAGGGACTTCGCCCGAAAAACGCCAGTTCGGCGCTCAGGCGGCGCCTGCCAGCAGCGGCATCAGGCCGCCCCGGTCGTCCAGGGACATCAAATCGTCGCAGCCGCCGACATGCGTGCTACCAATGAAAATTTGCGGCACGGTGCGGCGGCCCGTGATCTGCATCATCTTCTGGCGCTCGCCCGGCGCCAGGTCAACCCGGATCTCATCAAGCACAGTGACTCCGCGCTCCTTGAGCAGCTGTTTGGCCTGGATGCAGTACGGGCAGGAGCCGGTGGTGTAAATCTTGACGGTTTGCATGGTTTTCCTGTTTGGCGACGTCGCGACAGGTGCGCGGCATCCGATGGGAGTGGTCAATGCCAGCGCTGCACGTCGGCAGCGTTCAGGCACGCAAGTGAAAGGCGTCTTGTCAGGTTTTCTCGACAGGAAGGTTAGCGTCTTTCCAGGCCTTGAGCCCGCCACTCAGGGATTGGGCTTGCTCGTAACCAAGTTTTTTGGCGATGGCCACTGCCCGTCCCGAACGTGCGCCGCTCGCGCAGACAAGTATCAAGGGCAATGCCTTATTCCTGACCACGCCTGGCAGCTTGGCTTCAAGGTCAGCCAGCGGTATGTTTTTGGCGCCGGTCACATGGCCAGCGCCAAATTCGGCAGGTTCGCAAATATCCACCACCACAGCCTTTTCCCGGTTGATGAGTTGCACCGCCCCGCTGGCGTTCAGTGCGCCGGCATTCATGCTGCCGGCAATCAACGGCCAGACCAGCATGCCGCCCGAGGCAATGGCTATCGAAATCAGCATCCAGTTGTCAGTCAGAAATTTCACGTAAACCCTTTGTATATTTTTCACTCAAAGGGTGATTTTAGAATGGGTAAAAGTTCGCCCAAAGGCCGGCTTTTAAATTCCACCTTTCTGCCTTTCATTTCTTCCGAAACATCACCACCATGTACAAACTTGTGCTCATCCGCCACGGCGAATCAACCTGGAACCTGGACAACCGGTTTACCGGCTGGACCGATGTCGACCTCACCGAGACCGGGATCGCGCAGGCCAAGAATGCCGGCCAGTTGCTCAAGGCCGAAGGATACGAATTCGACGTGGCCCATACCAGCGTCCTCAAGCGCGCCACCCGCACCCTGTGGCATGTGCTCGACGAAATGGACCAGACCTGGTTGCCTGTGGTGCACAGTTGGCGTCTGAACGAGCGCCATTACGGCGACCTGCAAGGCCTGAACAAGGCTGAAACCGCCAAGAAGTTTGGCGACGAGCAGGTGCTGGTCTGGCGCCGCAGCTACGACACGCCGCCGCCGCCGTTGGCGGCAAACGATGCCCGAAGCGAGCACGGCGACCGGCGTTACGCCAAGCTGCTGCCCGGTCAGGTGCCGCTGACCGAATGCCTCAAGGACACGGTCGAGCGCGTGCTGCCCTTCTGGAACGAAGCCATGGCGCCTGCCATCAAGGCCGGCAAGCGCCTGGTGGTGGCTGCGCACGGCAACTCGATTCGCGCGCTGGTGAAATACCTCGACAATATTTCCGATAGCGACATCGTGGGCCTGAACATTCCCAACGGCATTCCGCTGGTTTATGAGTTGGACGAGAACCTCAAGCCGATTCGCAGCTATTACCTGGGCGACAGCGAAGCCGCCGCCAAAGCCGCCGCCGCCGTTGCGGCACAAGGCAAGGCCGTTTCGGCATAGGACGCCGACTGACAGACGTGATGACAGACTGCCGGCCAGCGAGGAAGCAAAGCTGTCAATGCCCTTGCCAGGCCCATGGCGCCTGATGTCTGCAATGATGCAGACAGCCCCTTGCAAAAGGCGCATCTTTCCCTACATTTAGTTGTCATTGCCCTGCCGTTCACGGAACTGCAGGGCAGCGCATGCATCCAAGGTGTATATTGCTTCTCACAAAAAAGGAGCGCAGGCTCCTTCAACAGGCTTAGGAAAATCACATGGGTCAGAAGCTAAAAATTGCCGGATGGATTTCAATCGGCGTGGTGGCAGGCGCCCTCACCACGGTGCAACTGCAGGCAGTCGCGCGCGCGGGCATGGCGCCACTACCCCTTGAAGAATTGCAGCAACTGGCAGCTGTCTTCGGCATGGTCAAGACAGATTATGTCGAGCCAGTGGATGAAAAAAAACTGATCACCGATGCCATCTCGGGCATGGTTGCCAGCCTTGATCCGCATTCGGTGTATTTCGACAAAAAGTCTTACAAGGAATTTCGCGAAGGTACTTCGGGCCGCTTCGTGGGCGTGGGCATCGAAATCGCACAGGAAGACGGGCTGGTCAAGGTGGTGTCGCCGATTGAAGGCTCTCCTGCCGACCGCGCCGGTCTCAAGCCGAACGACCTCATCACCCGCATCGACGACACGGCGGTAAAAGGTCTGAGCCTGAACGATGCCGTCAAGAAAATGCGTGGCGAGCCGCAGACCAAGGTGCTGTTGACGATCTTTCGCAAAGATGAAAGCCGCACCTTTCCGGTCAGCATCACGCGTGAGGAAATTCGTACCCAGTCAGTGCGAAGCAAAGTGATTGAGCCGGGCTATGCCTGGATTCGACTGAGCCAGTTCCAGGAACGGACAGTGGAAGATTTTGTTACCAAAATTGAACAGATCTACAAACAGGAACCCAAGCTCAAGGGCTTGGTGCTGGACCTGCGCAATGATCCAGGCGGTCTTCTGGATGCTGCCGTGGCCGTGTCGGCGGCCTTTTTGCCTGAAAACGTGACCGTTGTTTCCACCAACGGCCAGCTGGCAGAAAGCAAGTCAGTCTACAAGGCCTCCCCGGAGTTCTACCAGCGGCGCAGCGGGGTTGATCCGCTCAAGCGGCTTCCTGCGGCCCTCAAGACCGTGCCGCTCGTGGTGCTGGTGAATGAGGGTTCTGCCTCGGCCAGCGAAATTGTGGCTGGAGCCCTTCAGGATTACAAGCGCGCCACCGTCATGGGCAACCAGACCTTCGGCAAGGGCTCGGTGCAGACGGTAAGGCCACTGGGCCCTGATACCGGCATCAAGCTGACAACTGCGCGCTATTACACGCCAAGCGGTAAATCAATCCAGGCGCGCGGCATTGTGCCGGATGTTCTGATCGACGAAACAGCAGAAGGCAGTCCTTTTGCTGCGCTGCGCACACGTGAGGCTGACCTTGAAAAGCACCTCAACAGTGGTCAGGGTGCTGAAGTCAAGGATCCAGGCCGTGAAAAAGCCCGCGAGGAAGCACTCAAGCGTCTTGAGGAAGAAGCCAAGAAAACGCCTGAGCAGCGTCGTCCACCCGAGCTGGGCAGCGACAAGGACTTTCAGTTGGCCCAAGCCATCAACCAGCTTAAGGGGCGTCCGGTGTTGGTCAGCAAGACCGCAGTGGTCGAACCAAAAAATGAGAAAAAAGAAAATTAGACTACTGGCTCATCCGGTAGAAGCAAAGCCCGTTCGTTTCCCGACGGGCTTTGCTTTATAGGTTGTTCAGACAGGCCATTGCCTGCGATTCCTCGCTCGCGAATGCCATGCGATACGGTGCCATTCAGCTGCCTTTTTTGAAATTTCCTGCATCATGAACGACGAACAGCTGCTTCGCTACTCACGGCATATTCTGCTTGACGAGATAGGCATTGAGGGGCAACAAAAACTCCTTGCCTCCCACGTACTGGTGATTGGCGCGGGCGGACTGGGTTCGCCTGTGGCGCTTTATCTCGGTAGCGCTGGCGTTGGCCGCATTACGGTGGTTGACGATGACCGCGTAGATGTCACCAACCTCCAGCGTCAGATTGCCCACACAGTGTCACGAATCGGCGAACTCAAGGCGGTGTCGGTGGTGCAAGCCGTCGCGGCCCTGAATCCCGATGTCGAAGTCGTCGCGGTGGTGCAAAGAGCGGATGACGTCCTCCTCAATCACCTGGTGCCGCAAGCAGACCTGGTGCTTGACTGCACCGACAACTTTGCGACTCGGCACGCAATCAACCGGGCTTGTGTTGGGCACCGTAAGCCGCTCGTTTCAGGCGCGGCCATTCGGTTCGATGGCCAGATTACAGTGTATAACCCCCAAATTTCAGAATCCCCTTGTTACGAATGCATTTTTCCCGAATCAGACCTGCCAGAAGAAATTAGCTGCGCCACCATGGGCGTTTTTGCCCCGCTGGTCGGTATTGTGGGGGCCATGCAGGCAGCCGAGGCGTTGAAGTTGTTATGTGGTATCGGCCGGGTCTTGACAGGCAGGCTCTTGCTGCTTGATGGCAGGAGCATGGAATGGCATCAGATGATGCTGGTGCGCAGCGAGGGGTGTGCAGTTTGTGGCACTGCTAGGGTCACCAGTTAACAACTTGGTCGATAAGCCGCAGCGGCTGCCTTTCTTTGTCCTATTTGCCGTTTGCGACTGTGGCTTTTGCAGCATTGGACAGTACTGCGGCACAGTCGGCATTCTCACCCGGCCCGGTTTCAATCGTTGCTGCCAGCGCCAGCAAAGGGTTGATGGCAGCCAGGACCAGCGCAATGCCAACCCGTCCTGCAAGGGCCGAAGCTTCCGGTCCTGCTGTCGTTTTGGCAAATGTCCCACCAATCCGAAGCGGCGAACGCAGGCTCAGAATGCTCATGTCTTTGGGTTGTGGCTTGAACAAGATATCAAGTGTTTCGTTGGCCAGGCTGATCTGCCCCTGCCCTGTGATAACGGTATCACTGGTGTCGAGCACAATGGCACGGCTGGTCATCAAGCCCTGTTTCACGTCAAAAGCCGCTGCCGCACATCGCAACTGAACCGTTTTGTCGCCACGCACCAAAAACTTGATCACCTCACCGCCATCCAGGCCCATGAACTCCAGCAGGATATTGCTGATCTCTCCTTTTCCCATGAGAATTGCCACGTCACCCGAGGCTGAGCCCAGCATTTGCGCCACCGAATTGCCGCGGCCCCTCAAGTTGAACTGCCCGCTGAACTTGCCATAACCGGTCTTGGTGCTTTCCACGGCAGGAAAGAGCTGGTTAAGTTGCAGGGCACGCACATCCAGCCGGGTGGTGATGGCCGCTGGCACAACGGTCGAATCAATGCGGATGGTTCCAGCCACTGATCCCCCAGCAACGCCCAGTGTGATGGGCTCCAGTTGTAGAACGCCAGCCTGCAGCTTGACATGAACGGAGCCTTTGTCGAGCGGCAACTCCTTGACATGCAGAATATCGGCTGCAGCGTAGGTCACATCGGCATTCATAGCATTGAGCCTGGGCACAGCCAGTGGCGTACGCGGCAACACCTTCCCAGGGGCTGCTCCTGTTGACACAGATTGGTTGTTCGCAGCGGAAAGTGCTGCCTTGCTGCCTTTTGAAGTGATGGCTGAATTTGGCTTCGACGTTGAACCACGAGAAGGCGCAATTCCAATAACTGGTGCCAGATCTGCGAAATCCATGACTTTTGATTGCACCTTGCCTGTCAGCAGCGGAACCGTTGAAGACTGGTCAAAACTCAAAGCGCCACTGAGGTCAGATTTGCCCAGCAGTCCCTGAATCTGACTAACAGCCCAGATTTTTTCTCTCTTGTCCAACTTTCCACGAAGCTTGTAAGGCGGCGTCGCAGGCAGCACAACGCCAAGCAAACCGTACAGGTCGTCAAGATTTTCGCCCTGCAGGTCAAAAGTTGCATCGATGCCGTCGAGGTTGACAAGATCGGCAAGTGAGCCTTTGACGGCGAGACGGGTTCTTCCGGCAACGGCATTGACTTCTAAGGGAAAGGAAACTTTTGAGTCCCTGCTGAGTTGCAAAACGCCACCGGTGCGTCCATTGGCCGTGAATGCGCCATCATTCCATCGCCCGGTGACCTTGAAACTTAAAGGCAAAGCGTTGCCAGAGTCTGATGCCAATGCAAACTGCGCATCAAGGTCAGCGCCCTGAGCCTTGGCTAGATAGTTGACACTTCCTCGATCCACGATGAAAGAGCCGATTTGCGGTGCCGTTCCCTTCTTTGACGTATCCCGCGAAAAGGCCCATGTTTTTCGCCCGTCGGGTTCCGCCTCCAAGGCTATCCGGGGCTCGTTCAACCTGATGTTCGGCAGCACGACTTTTCCAACCACCAGCGGCAGCAGACTTACATCAAATTGCGCAGCATTGGCCTTGAGCAGATAGGGATTGCGGGCCCATTCAGGATTTTCAATTTCGATGCCTTCTAAGCTCACTGTGGTGATAAGACCCAAGCGGACTGAAAGATGGCGGGTAATTTCGAAACGCCTACCAAGTTGATCTGAAACATAGCGGTTGATGGGTCCACGGAATGAATCCCAAGGAAAAAAGAAAATAACCAACACCAGCATGGTCAAGACGATGCCTAAGCCGGCCAGCCAATAGCGCAGGGTTGAAGATTTGTTGAGGGAAGTTTTCATGCGTTGGTGAAGGAAACAGCCACATAACAGGTCCGGGTGGCAATGGCTGACAATGCACAAAATCGTGAAAAAAACTGGCGCAATGAAACTTGGATGTAAGGCCTGACTATCATCCTGATGCAGAGTTTTGGGCAGTCGGCTAATGCGATGAAATACTGTCGGCAGGTGCCTACATGATCTAGACACGCAATCGTCGAAAAATCCCTACAAATATGAACAAATGCCGCTGGCACAATCGTGCATCAAATTAAAGATACATTAGGAAACAATACAGACTGGCATTTCCGGCTCTTGCTAGCCGCACTGGCGGGCTTTTGTAGCTCACATCGAAGTCCTGCCTCCGTTAACTGGATATGAGCCGTGAGATTGAAAACATACATCGTTGAAGACAACCCCACCATTCGTGAGAATCTGATTGGCACGCTGGAGGAACTTGCCTGTGTGACTGCGGTGGGAACGGCTGAAACCGAAAACGATGGCAAGGCTTGGCTTAACGCAAATCGGAAGGATTGGGATCTGGCGATCGTCGATCTTTTTTTAAAACAAGGAAGTGGTTTGGGCGTGCTCGCAGCTTGCCAAGACCGCCCATCTACACAAAAAGTGGTTGTTCTTAGCAATTACGCCACTGCCGATATTCGCCAAAGGTGCGCGCAACTCGGAGTTGATGCTGTATTTGACAAATCCAATGAAATCGATGCACTTGTGGACTATTGCCTGCAACAAGGCAATATTCTTGATGTAAAAAACTAAGTTGCCTAAAATGGTTTCATGAAGTTTCAAGTTTTTTTATGCCTGAATCTCCAACAGTACTGACTTCACAGACAACCGGTTTCCTCGGTGGCAGACCTGTATTGGATCAACAATGATTCGAGGTCTTCAGTAACCACCATTCAGTCGATCAGTTTGTTTTTCAAGGCGTAGTAGGTCAAGTCACTGTTAGAAGCCAGACTCATTTTTTCCATCACGCGGGTACGGTAAGTGCTGACCGTTTTAACGCTAAGCGAAAGGGCCTTGGCAATATCGCCAGCCGTTTCTCCTTTGGCAAGTTTGAGGAAAACCTGAAATTCTCTTTCCGACAGTTGCTCGTGCGCTGCAACGTCTTTTGGCCGGTTCAGTTGTTGCGCAAGCAACTCAGCCACGGCTGCCGTGATATAGCGCTTGCCCAAGGAAATCACGCGAATGGCATCCACAATCTCGGAAGGATCGCATTCTTTGTTGAGGTAGCCGCTAGCACCCTGACGAATCAGGTTGACAGCGTAATGCTCTTCCGGATAGCCGCTCAAAATTAGGATGCCCACATCGGGTGCCTTCGCACGAATCATGGCCAGCGCATCAATTCCGCTCTGACCCGGCATGGACAGATCCATGACGAGTATGTCCAATTCAACGTTGCGAACCAAATCAATCGCCTCACGCCCACTTGCCGCCTCGCCGACGACGCGCAAGTCCACTTGATCCGAAAAAAACTGCTTCAGTCCCGAACGCACAATGGCATGGTCATCCACAATTCCAATTTTTATCATGTCACTATCTTTCTATAAAACCTGTGCTACCCGGCTATGCTGCAAAAAAAAGCGCCAAGTCAAAAACAGCTATCTTGATTATCACTGCTCATTATTGACGAGTTATCCACACCAGTACCGAACGGGAGTTAGTCTTGAAAAAATTTGCTGCGTTGAAAACCGCCATCAGCTTGCCCCTGGCCGTTCTAGCGGCCGCCTTCATGATTTTCATCAACGAAACAAGTTTCCAGCAATCAACCAAGGCCGTCAGCAATATGGAGAAGGCTCAGCAGACGCGTAGCGCCATTACCGGTCTGGTGAGTCAGGTTCTGAACGCAGAAACCGGACAGCGCGGGTACCTGTTAACTGGCGATACACGCTATCTGGAGCCGTACAGAGTTGCCGTAGTAGATATTACTGAGAACCTCAACGTTTTGCAGCAGATTTTTGTTTCGCAGCCTCCGCTGATTGGAGATTTCGACACTTTGTCGCGTCACGTGTCACGCAAGATGGCCGAAATGGACCTAAGCGTACGCATGCGCAAGCAGGGAAATGACGATGGCTGGAAGTTTGTGCTGACTACCGACGTGGGCAAGGAAGAAATGGAAGCCATCCGGAATCAATCAGACAAATTGTCCGCTAGCAGCATTCAGCAGATTGAACAGGGTCAGGCACAAGTCAGGAAAGCGCTACAGCTTTCACGCATAGGCATAGCCACGACTGCGCTTGTCGGATTACTAGCTTTTTACATGTATCTCATGCAAAACAAGGCCCTGCTGGTTTCAGGCCAACGCGAACAGGAGACGCTTGAACGTGAGCGGGACCTGCTCGAAAAACAGGTCAGGGAACGAACAGCAAGTCTGGCTGAACTGGCTACCCACCTGCAAAACGTGCGTGAAGATGAACGCGGCCACCTGGCGCGAGAACTCCACGATGAACTCGGCGCGCTGCTTACGGCAGCCAAACTCGATGTGGCACGCCTTAAATCCCGGCTTGCTGGCAACCTGCCGGAAGCCTCGGAGCGACTGGAGCATCTAACCAGCACACTTAATACTGGAATTGCATTGAAAAGACGCATTGTTGAAGATCTTCGACCTTCTTCGCTATCCCATTTGGGTCTGGTGGCCTCACTTGAAATTTTGGCGCGTGAATTTGAGGAAAGGTCTGGACTTTCTATTACCACTGATTTGGAAATTGTTGAGCTCGGTGGTGCAGCGCAATTGACCGTTTACCGGTTGGTCCAGGAATCCTTGACCAACATTGCCAAATATGCCGATGCCACCCGGGTCGAGATCAGTGTGCACAACTTTGACAACTTCATCATGGTGGATGTGAAGGACAACGGCAAAGGCTTCAAACTGGAAAGCATCGGCCCAGGAAGTCACGGTCTCGCCGGCATGCGTCACCGGGTGGAAGCTGCCGGCGGAAAACTGACCGTAGCCAGTGCTGCAAACAGAGGCACTCAGGTCGGTGCGATTCTGCCCAAATCCCATTAGGGAAGCATGAGAAAGTCACCTTAAGGGTTCGCCCGCAATTGCTGAAGTTAGGTGTAGATGCTACGAGAGGCGTTGACAAGGAGCTTGAGCCAGAATGTGGTGTGGTGTGGTGTGGTGTGGTGTGGTGGTCTGAATTAAAGGCATGTCACCGTTAAATGTGGGAATTTCCCCAGGGCCATGGCCAGGACGCCCTCTGGATAGCTGGCGTGGTGGCTGTCCAGGCAGCGGAACCAGCCCAGGTAGTTGTCCAGGTAGTGGGTGGACACGCCGTGAAAGCCATGAAGCCATGAACTGGGCAGTACGTTACAAAATGTCATCCTTTTCCTACAGGCTATTAACCCAGACTCTGACAGGGGTTTAAGTCTCAAGCCGATGGGAAAAATCCGACATTAAGGCGAAGCTACTGCAAGACTTTTAAAAAGCGCTTTTCACGCGCCAAGCCAATACCAGGGAAAAAAAATGCTGCACTATTCCGTTGTCTTCTTGGTGATCGCACTGATCGCTGCAGTTTTTGGATTCGGCGGGATTGCCGCTAGTGCCGTGGAAATTGCCAAAATTCTCTTCTTTCTGTTCGCTATCATGGCAATCGTAAGTTTTGTTCTAAGCTTGATCAGAAAAAACTAGCCCACACGAACAGCGGCTCCAAAGCCTCGTCTTGCTAGCGCCTCTTTCATAATGTATTTACAAAGGAAAAGACATGAACACAAACAACCCTTCCAACATGACTCGCGATTCGGTTTCTGCAATGCAAAAAACGTCGGATGACATGATGAATTCAGCAGGTAAGGCTATTGAGGCCACGCGCGAACATGCCAATCAAGCGCTCGACCGAGCTGAAAGCAAGGTTCGCGAATTGCGCGGCAGCGTTGATCCAATGGTTGAAGTGCTAGCCGCCAAGGCACAAAAAATGGCCCGCCAGAGTTTGGACATGGCGTCCGAAGCCAAAGAGCGTGCTGAAAAATCACTTAAACATGCCGCAGATGCCACAACCCGTTATGTTTCGGAGCAACCCATGCGATCGGTGTTAATCGCCGCAGCAGTTGGTGCCGCAGTAGCACTGCTGGTTTCAACTTCGCGTCAACGCAATCACAACCGCTATTAAAGTTTCTTCTTGTCCAAGCCAACCTACCACTGACGCCCCCCTAACTTCACATATGCTGCATCCTCTTTTTTCAACGATTGTGCAAAGGCCCGATCTGGTCATGGACCATCTGTCTGCGTACGGATCGCTGTTTCACAGGGAAGCATCAAACGCAGGTTCTGATCTGGTAGTAAGAGCTGTGGCAGGGATAGTGGCAATTTTGGCGCTCGCTGTTTTTCTTGCGCTTTCAGGAATAGCATTGATGCTTGGTTTTTTGCTAAATCAGTTTCATTGGGTTCTAGTTGTGGTTCCTGGTCTGGCCCTAATACTTGCCGTTATTGCTTCAGTGGTTGCCACAAAGCCTTTAAAAAGCGAGCGGTTTCCAGAGTTGAAAGCTCAGATCGACAGCGATGCACAAGCATTACGTACTGTTTCCTGATTTACGTCATCAAAAGAATCCGGCATGGTCTCTCTCCCTATCGAACTTACACCTCAAGAGCGCCTAGCCATCAGTCGCAAGGCTATCGTTAGGCATATGAACAGGCACCATCGGGATGTCGAGGAGCGGCTTGACAGCAATGTTGATCAAGTTAATCGAAACGGTACGCAGGTTGCGTCCTCAGATCACAATTTGCTGGAAAAAATAAAGTACGCGGTGCGCATGTGGTGGCATCGTCATCCAGCCAGCGCTGCAGTAGAACTGGCCAGCCCTTTCTTGAGGGATTATGCGAGTCTCCATCCCTTCAAATTGCTTGGGATTTCTGCTGCAACTGGGGCCGCACTGGTGATCGTTAGACCATGGCGCATGATGTCTGCTAGCGCATTGCTGGTGGCAACGGTGAAATCCTCGGGATTGTCAAACACGCTGTTCACTATGCTTTCGTCTCTCACCCGCCCTTCCGGCAATACTGATAAGACTCTATGACCACAACGACAAACTCCTCCAGCGAACTGAGCATTGACGAATCGGCACTCCAGGCTGTTAGATCCAGCCTTGATCAAGGCGCAATTACTCCTGCTTACGGACCGCATCGCGAGGCCATTGTCAAGCTTTTAAACGATGCTTTGGCAACCGAATTGGTATGTGTTCTGCGCTACAAGCGGCATCATTTCATGGCTAGCGGTCTAGCGTCACCTCGCATCGCAGAAGAGTTCATGGTTCATGCGAAAGAAGAATCGGCGCATGCTGACCGCATCGCACAGCGTATTGTTCAGTTGGGTGGTGAACCTGACTTTTCACCTGCCACCCTTCTGCAGCGCAGCCATGCAGACTATGATGAATCCAATGATTTAAAAACCATGGTCAGGGTCAATCTGATCGCAGAGCGGATTGCTGTGGAAACCTACCGCCAGATGATCTCATTGCTGGCCGACAAGGATCCTACAACACGCAGAATGCTCGAAGATATTCTGGCAGATGAAGAAGAGCATGCAGACGAACTCAAAGACTGGCTTGATCTTTAAATTTCCCGGTGCCGGTCGATAAGCGTGGTGCCGTTGTTCGACAGGCCTTTTAACTCTGCACTGACTTAAATAAATCAACTCGAAGAGGAATCCCTATGAAATACGCACGCGCAATCGCCTTCGCAGCTTTGGCTGGCATTACTATTATTGGAAGCGGCTGCTCTGTGGGACGTGGTCAGCAGACTGCAGGCTCCTATGTTGATGACGCAGCCGTCACCACGTCGGTCAAGGCAAAGTTTGCCGAAGACAAGACCGTCTCAGCAACATCCATCAGTGTTGAAACGCTCAATGGGACCGTACAACTGTCGGGTTTTGCAAAATCCACTGCTGAAAAAATGCAGGCTGAAAACATTGCCCGTGGCGTTAACAACGTCAGGAGCGTTCGCAACGATATCGTCGTTCGTCCTTAATCGATCTTAATCTGACTGCGCTGCTCTTAAAGCAGCGCTAAAAAGCAGGTATTGGAAAATTTCCGTACCTGCTTTTTTTATCTTTAATGCATAGGACTTACGCATTGATGAGCGGGGCGAATTACGTTGGCTGGAGGGTTGGCTTGTGGTCAGTAAGCGGCCAGCCATGCCATCTTGAGACTGGCCGCAAAGCGGGCAAACATAGTGTCCACGAAACAAACAAGTGGACACTGTTGTCGCCGACCGAAAGTTGACCACCTAGCAGGCTGCTGAAATACTGACTGCGTAGGCGCAGCAGTTGAGGTGAAGCATTGCATTTTTACGATTATTTTTCATACTTTGAAATTTCAGCGTTCTTTCAACCGTTTATCGCTGGGTTAAATCGCTCCTACCGCCTTTTTTAGCCATTTATTGACCCTGCAAACGGATTTGTCCTAACGTGCGCATGCGCGTCAAGTTGTACGCGGCCATCGTCAGCACAAACATTTGGTCCACCCGCTCCAGCCCGCGCACCATCACCTGGCGAATTCGGCCCACCGTTTTGGCCCAGCCAAAGCCTTGCTCGAAGAGCTTTCTCTTTTGCTGAGAGACGGCGTAGCCCTCGCTTTGGGCAATCTCATCGGGGACGGCCGAGCGCCGGCCCGAGGTGTTTTGCGCCACATGCGGCGTGACGTTCATTGCCAGGCACGCCTCAATGAACTCCTGCGCGTCATAGCCTTTGTCAGCGCCCAACGTTATGGCGGTTTGCGCGTCCGACAAGGCCTGCCGGGCATCGTCAATCATGACCTTGGCCGCTTCGCGCTCGGCGTAGCCGTCGGCCCGCGTGACCACGGCGCTGGCAATCAAGCCATGGCGGTTGTCACTCAAGGTGTGGCCCATGAAGCGCAACTCGCTGGCCGCCCCGCCCTTACGGTACAGCCTGGCGTCAGCATCAGTGCTTGACTGGTGCGTCTCGTTTGAACGGCTATGACCCTTGAAACTGCCGCCTCCTTGGTCGCCGTCGCTGCCGTCCTTGCGCACAAAGCTCTTGTGGCTCGCCCAGGCCTGGATCAGCGTGCCGTCCACGCTGAAATGTTCGCCCGAAAGCCAGCCGTGCCCGTCGGCACTTTGCAGTACGTGGTTGAACAACTCGATGACCGCGTCATGCTCAAGCAAGCGCTCGCGGTTCTTCGTGAACACCGTAGGCACCCACACCGCATCCTCCATTGCCAGGCCGATGAACCAGCGGTACAGCAGGTTGTACGTAACCGTCCGACGAACACCATTCTTGCGCCGGGTTGATGAGCCGGGCAGTATCCGGGGAGTTGCCCACCACGATGGTGTGCACTTAACCCGGACAAGTGCACACCATCATGGAACCTCTCAAAGATCCCCTCAAGGCCACCAAACGCAGACACAGCGCGGCCTTCAAACGCAAGCTTGTCAAGCTGACAGAGCAGGCCGGCGCCTCGGTCGCGGCCATCGCGCTGGCGCACGGCATCAATGCCAACTTGCTGTTCAAGTGGCGCCGCGCACAGGCTAACCGCCCAGCGCGGCTCAAACCCGTTACGCAGGCCGTGCTGCTGCCGGTCACCATGGATCCCTTGCCACCGGCAAGCGCGATCATCGAGTTGCCAATGCCAGCGCCAGCGGTGCGGGCCAGCCCGGCACGGGCGGCGGCGGCCGGCGTCATCGAAATTGAAGTGGGCGGCGCGCGCGTGCGACTGCGCGGCAGCGTCGATGCGGCCAGTGTGCGCTGCGTGCTCCAAGCCCTGCGGGACGCGTCGTGATCGGTCTGCCGGCGGGTACCCGCGTGTGGCTGGCTGCGGGCCTGACGGACATGCGCCGCGGCTTTGACGGCCTGGCCGCCTTGGTGCAAAGCGCGCTGGCGCTCGATCCCTTCTCGGGCCACGTGTTTGTGTTTCGGGGCCGGCGCGGCGACATCGTCAAACTGCTGTGGTGGGACGGCCAGGGCATGTGCCTGTTTGCCAAGCGCCTGGAGAAGGGCCGCTTCGTCTGGCCGCAGGCCGACTGCGGCGCGGTTTCGCTGACGCCGGCACAGCTGTCCATGCTGCTCGAAGGCATCGACTGGCGCATGCCGGTGCGCACCTGGCAGCCCACGCTCGCCGCCTGAGTTCATGAACGGATGACCTGCTCCCCAAAGGGCATGCACGGGGATCCGGGCGGACGCAACACCACATGCGGGGGCTACCCGCAACCGTGAAACCCCTTCTGTTGGCGCGCCGGTTTTGCTGGCAAAGTGATGCCCATGAGTTCACACGCGCTGCTGCTGCAACAGATCGATGCCTTGAAGCAAGGCACCCTGCAGCGTGACCTGGAGATCAGCGCGCTGCGCCTGGCCCTCGACAAACTCACCCTGGAGTTGTTCCATCTCAGGCGCATGCGCTACGGGCGCTCGAGCGAGAAGGTGGAAAGCGCGCAGTCAGCAGTAAAGGCGCCTGGCGCTGCACTCGTGCCAAAGGGGGAGGCGGCTCAGGCCGTGCAAAGCGCCCCTGTCGCCGACCTTGAGGAAGCCCGCCACAAGCGCCAGGCGGTGGCCTGCCGCACCGCTCCCCGGCTGTTGCCCGGGCACCTGCCGCGCCAGGAGGTGACGCACCTTCCATCGCCACAATGCACCTGCCCGGGGTGCGGCGCCGGACTGCGCCAGATTGGCCAGGATGCCTCCGAAGTGCTGGAGTACCAGCCTGGCAGCTTCAGGGTCGTGCGCCACGTGCGCCCCAGACTCGCCTGCGCCCGCTGCCACACCATCGTTCAGGCGAGCGCGCCGAGCCGTCCGATCGAGCGCGGCCTGGCCGGCGCCGGCGTCATCACGCAGGTGCTGGTGGGCAAGTTCTGCGACCACCTACCCCTTTACCGCCAGAGCCAGATCTACGCCCGCCAGGGCGTGGTGGTTGAGCGCTCCACGCTGGCGGACTGGGTGGCCGGCGCGGCGCGGCTGCTCCAGCCTTTGGCCAACGCCGTGCGCCGCTACGTCCTGAGCGCGGGCAAGATCCACACCGATGACACGCCCGTGCCAGTCCTGAGCCCGGGCCGGGGCACGACGCGCACGGCCCGGTTGTGGGTGTATGCGCGCGACGACCGCCCCGGCGGCGATGCGTCGCCGCCAGCGGTGTGGTTTCAGTATTCCCCGGACCGCAAGGGCGAGCATCCCAGGGGCCACCTCTCAGGCTTTGCCGGCACCTTGCAGGCCGACGCGTTCGCCGGCTACGACGCCTTGTTTGCCGATGGCCAGGTCGTCGAAGCTGCTTGCTGGGCTCACGCCCGGCGAAAATACTATGAAATCCACAAGGGCCAAGGCGAGATGCCTGGCACGCTGGCGCACCAGGCGCTGCTGCGCATCGGGGCGCTGTACGCCATCGAGAAAGATATTCGGGGCAAATCCGCCGTGGAGCGACAGCGCCAGCGGCAAAGCCGCGCCAAACCCCTGGTCGAGGCGCTGCACGGCTGGCTCCAGCAAGCCCTGGGCCAGCTCTCGGCCAAGTCGTCCATGGCGCAGGCCATTGGCTACTCGCTCAACCACTGGCAAGCCCTTGTGCGTTTCGTGGACGACGGGCACATCGAGATGGACAACAACGCGGCCGAGCGGGCGCTGCGCGCAGTCGTCCTCGGGCGCAAGAACTACCTGCACTTTGGCTCGGACGCCGGCGGCGAGCGCGCCGCCGTGATCTACACCCTGATCGGCTCGTGCAAGTTGGGCGGCATTGATCCGCAGGCCTACCTGCACCATGTGCTCGGGCGCATCGCCGACCATCCGATCAACCGGATTGACGAGTTGCTGCCCTGGCGGGTGGCAGAGCGGCTCCGGCCTGCCTGGCAAGCGGTCCAGGAAGCTCAGGACATGGCGCGCGCGGCTTGATGCGGGCCACGGCGTGTCCACCGATTTCGCTACAGTAGCCCAAGCATGACGGCCAAGCTGCACCGACTGCCAGGTGGCGCGAAGAAATCCGGGGCCAAAACCTCGGCCAATGCCAGCGACGGGCTACGCGCCTACCAGCTCCATGTCGAGCTCGAATGGGTGTATCCCCGGGTCTGGCGCCGCCTCCTGGTGCCCACCACGATCGACCTCTCGCGCCTGCATGTCGCGCTGCTGTGGGGCACGGGCTGGCAAGGCGGGCATTTGCATGAGTTCGTCTTTGCCGATGCCAGCTACGGTCCGCTGGAGCCCGACTGGGACTTGGCCGAAGGCGTGATCGACGAGTCCACCGTCACGCTCGAAGAGGCGCTGGGCGCGCGCAGGACTTTCCTGTACGTCTACGACTTCGGGGACAACTGGCGCCACAAGGTCAAGGTGGAGAAAACCGTCACGCTGGGCGCGCCCTTGTCGCTGGCGCTGTGCCTGGCCGGAGAAAATGCCTGTCCGCCTGAGGACGTGGGCGGCGCGCCGGGCTACCAGGACTTCATGGAAGCATTGGCCGATCCAGCCCACCCGGAACACGACGAACTCAAAAAATGGATCGGCCGCCCGTTTGACCCTGCCGCATTCGACGTGGCCGAAATCAACCAGTGGCTCCACCAGACTGAGTCTTGAATTTCAATACGGGTACTGGGCGGACGCTTACGGTTGTACTGCACCTGCTCCATGAGCTGACGCATCTGAGCGGATGCTGTAGAACACCTGGAGAAGCATGGCGCGCAGCAGTTTCTCGGGCGCAATGCTGGGCCGCCCGCCTTTGGTGTCCACCTCGTACATCCCGGCAAACAGCCCATCCATCTTGAGTAACGCCTCGTTGACCATCTGGCGTATTGGGCGCAGCGGATGCTCGGCCGGCACAAAGTCCTCCAGGCGGTGCAGCGTGAAAGGGCTTTCGGTGAAGGTATCGGCTCCGCGCATGGGTTCAATGGGTTTGTATCGGGTCAGAAAAAGGGCTGCTGCAGATTGTCGAGTGAGGCTGCAGAACCTGCAGGCTTTGCCTTGAGGTATTTCAGCGGCCTGCTAGAGGCCGAAGTGCCGATTCAAAATTGACCAGGGTGTTCCACTGACCTGCTGAATTTTTCAGCAGGAGAACAAGGTGATTACCATGGACATGATAGGCAAGGTCAGGCGCATGAAGCTGCGCGACAAATTCTCCAACAGCGCCATTGCAAAGCTCACCGGGCTGTCGCGCAATACGGTCAAGAAGTGGCTCAAGGCGCCAAGCAGTAAGGCTCCCAAATACAGCCGGGAAAGTAGTGAAGGCAAACTCACTGCCTTTGAAGAAACGCTGGAGCAAGCCCTCACGGCTGACGCCCATCGACCCAAGCATGGCCGGCGCACAGCCAAGGCGCTGTTTGCGCAAATCCAGGCGCAGGGCTACCGCGGCGGCTACAGCGCCGTGACCGACTTCACCCGCGCCTGGCGCGAGTTGTCGGGCAAAGCCATCTCCAAGGCATTTGCGGTGGCTGTCAAGGAAGTTGTCGCCTGAAGTGAAGTGAGTCAGGCTACTTTTTGCGTGTTTCGAAGCTCCTTGATTTGTGGGGTTTCTGGGTTGAGGTGAACGACATCGACATGCGTCCACTGGCGAGCCTGTCCTGACCAGCGCTGGGGATTTTCCTGGCGGGCCCGTTCATAGACGAGCGCGCGCTCCTCAAGCAGGGCCCGGTCCAGGCCGGCATGGCGCTGCGCCGGCGTCACGAAGCCAATGGCGCTGTGGCGATGCTCCTGGTTATACCAATGGGCCAGCTCGGTGACCCAGCGCCTTGCGGCCAGCAGGTTCTCGAACGGCTTGACCGGCAGTTCGGGGCGGTACTTCAGGGTTCTGAACGCTGATTCGATGTACGGATTGTCATTACTCACGGATGGCCGGCTTCGCGTGTGTGCCACCCCTAGGCGCTGCATGGTGGCCAGCATAGTTTCGCCCTTCATCGGCGCGCCATTGTCCGAATGCACCGTCAGCTGGCCCGGGACGATACCCTGGCGCAGGCAGATGTCGGTCAGCAACTGACTGGCCAGAGCGGCGCTTTCGCAGTCAAACACCTGCCAGCCGACGATCTTGCGGCTGAACAGATCCTCGAACAGGTACAGATAAAAATGCTGGCCGCGCACCTGGGTCGGCAGATACGTAATATCCCAGCAGAACACCTGATCGGGCCCGGTCGCGGCCAGGGCGCGCGGGCGGCTGCGCTTTTGCGCTGCACGCTCTGATCGCCGGTGGGCCAGCTGGCCCTGCTGTCGAAGTATTCGGTACATCGTGGACTCGGACGCCACATACACGCCTGTGTCGGCCAAGCGAGGCACGATCTGGCTGGGCGGCAAGTCCTTGAACGCTTCGCTGTTGAGCGTGGCCATCACGGCTTGGCGCTCGTCCTCGCGCAAACGGTTGGCAGGGCGCACGTAGCGCCGCTTGCCCGATGGGCGCTGGTCGCCCTCGGCCACACCAGAGCGTTGCCAGCGCTGCACGCTGCGGCATGACAGGCCCACTTGGCGACAGGCCACGTCCCGGCGGGCGCCATCGGCGCAGGCCTGATCAATGAGACCAAGCAAGGTTTGGCGCTGCTGGACGGACCTCATGTGTCCGCGCCCTCCAACAGCGCCTGGAAGTTTTTTTGCAACACCAGCAAGGCAGCCACCTCGGCCAGCGCCTTTTCCTTGCGCCGCAGCTCTCGCTGCAACTGATCGTGCTGGCGCTGCAACTCGCGAAAGGCGCCGCTCGCCTCGCGTGAAGCGGGCACGGCAGGCGTGCAAAACTCCTGGTGCCACTGCACCAGCTGATGCTCGAACACGCCATGCTCGCGGCACCAGCCGGCCCGGGCCATGTCGTCCAGTGCGTAGCTCTGCTGCAACGCCATCAAACGCTGTGCGGGCGACCAGGCAGACGCTGGGCCGTCCAGCGCAGCAGTTGCAGCGGGCACCGGGTGGGCTGTCGTGCCAGTTTTCTTGCTTGCGCTTTGCAGCCACTTCCTGAGCGTGCCGGCGGACATGTTGAGCTCGCCGGCAACGCTGATAACGGAACGCGTTCCGCGATGCCTGGCTTTGAGCAGTGCCTGCTCTTTGAATTCGGGAGAGTGATGTGAATGCGGTGTTCTGGTCATGAAATGAAGCTGTCGGGCAGTTAGCCATCAAAGAATTGGATGCGACAACAATTCTGACACCGGGGGTTTGTGCCCTTGAGCTTCGAGCTGGGGGAAGCCTTCCAGTTTGACTGGAGCGATGAAGGGCTGCTGGTGGGCGGGGTGTTCTACAAGTTGCAGGTGGCGCACTTGAAGTTGTGCGCCAGCCGCGCTTTCTGGCTGGTGGCCTACCCCAGCCAAGGGCACGAGATGCTGTTCGACGCCCACACGCGGTCTTTCCATGCGCTCGGCGGGGTCACCCGGCGCGGCATTTACGACTTGCATGTTGACGGCGGTGGACAAAGTCAAGAAGGGCAAGGGGCGCATCGTCAATGCCCGCTTTGCCGCGATGTGCAGCCACTACCTGTTTGACCCTGACTTTTGCAATGTTGGGTATTCCGTTTCATCGTGACCGCACATTCCGGCATCGTGACCAGGGATTCCGGTGATCGTGACCGGGGGTTAAATCACAGATTCCGGCATCGTGACCGCAGATTCCGGTGATCGTGACCGATGCCCCAGCAGGCACGGTGTTGCGCATGTAAACCAACCCGTTGGGCCTGTAGCCTCTGACAGTTTGTCTGGAGCCACATGCCCACCCCCAGGATCAACATGCGCAAACTCAAAGACGCCCTGCGTCTCAAACTCGTTGGTGGGCAAAGCCACCAACAAATAGCCAGCGCCCTTGGCATCGCCAAAGGCAGTGTCACCAAATACTGCGCCCTGGCTGCGACGGCCGGCCTTGACTGGAGCGCCATCGAGGCCATGAGCGAGACCGATTTGGAGCACCGATTGTTCGGCGCCTCCCTGGTCGCCAACTATGCCCGCCCGGACTATGGCCGCATGCACCAGGAGCTGCGCCGCAAAGGCGTCACCGTCATGCTGCTGTGGCAGGAGTACAGCGCCCAAGTAAGCGATGAACACTGCGAGTCTTCGCCGCGCAAAGCCCTGCGCTACTCCCAGTTCAGCGAGAACTACCGCCAGTTTGCCAAGCGGCTCAAGCGCTCCATGCGCCAGACCCACCGCGCTGGCGAGAAGATGTTCATCGACTACGCCGGCCCCACCATCGCCCTGATGGAGCACGGCGTGGAGGTGGGCCGCGCCAACATCTTCGTGGCCGCTATGGCCGCCTCCGGCTACAGCTTTGCGCTGGCCACGCCGCGCCAGACAGCGGCTGACTGGCTCAATGGCACCGCTTGTGCGTTGACCTTCTTTGGTGGCGTGCCCCAGCTCATCATCCCCGACAACCCACGCGCCCTGGTCACCCAGGCCAACCGCTACGAGCCGCTTCTGAGCGACAGCGTCATGGACTTTGCCCGCCACTACGGCTGCTCGGTGCTGCCCGCGCGCGCCTACCACCCGCAGGACAAAGCCAAGGTCGAGTTGAGCGTACTTCTGGTCGAACGCTGGATACTGGCGTGCCTGCGCCACCAGCGCTTTGCCAGCGTGCAAGAAGTCAACGACGCCATGGCGCCGCTGCTCACGCGGCTGAACAACAAGCTGTTTCAAAAGCTCCCCGGCAGCCGCGCCAGCGCCTTTGCACAGCTCGATGCCCCGGCACTATCACCGCTGCCGACACAGCCCTGGGAGTGGGCCAGCTTCAAGACGGTGCGCGTTCACATCGACAGCCACATCGAGTTTGAAGGCCACCGCTACAGCGTGCCCCATGCCCTGGTGGGTTTGGCGCTGGAGCTACGCATCACCGCCCACGCCGTGGAGGTGCTGCACCGGGGCGAGCGGGTTGCCAGCCACATGCGCTGCGCCCACAAGGGCGGCTACACCACCACCGTTGAGCACTTGCCGCTGGCCCACCAGGCCCACGCCCAGTGGACGCCCCAGCGCCTCATCGCCTGGGGCGAGCGTATCGGGGTGGCCTGTGCGGGCGTGGTCTACCCAAGATGCCCCCCGGTGTCAGAATTGTTGTCGCATCCAATTCTTTGATGGCTAACTGCCCGACAGCTTCATTTCATGACCAGAACACCGCATTCACATCACTCTCCCGAATTCAAAGAGCAGGCACTGCTCAAAGCCAGGCATCGCGGAACGCGTTCCGTTATCAGCGTTGCCGGCGAGCTCAACATGTCCGCCGGCACGCTCAGGAAGTGGCTGCAAAGCGCAAGCAAGAAAACTGGCACGACAGCCCACCCGGTGCCCGCTGCAACTGCTGCGCTGGACGGCCCAGCGTCTGCCTGGTCGCCCGCACAGCGTTTGATGGCGTTGCAGCAGAGCTACGCACTGGACGACATGGCCCGGGCCGGCTGGTGCCGCGAGCATGGCGTGTTCGAGCATCAGCTGGTGCAGTGGCACCAGGAGTTTTGCACGCCTGCCGTGCCCGCTTCACGCGAGGCGAGCGGCGCCTTTCGCGAGTTGCAGCGCCAGCACGATCAGTTGCAGCGAGAGCTGCGGCGCAAGGAAAAGGCGCTGGCCGAGGTGGCTGCCTTGCTGGTGTTGCAAAAAAACTTCCAGGCGCTGTTGGAGGGCGCGGACACATGAGGTCCGTCCAGCAGCGCCAAACCTTGCTTGGTCTCATTGATCAGGCCTGCGCCGATGGCGCCCGCCGGGACGTGGCCTGTCGCCAAGTGGGCCTGTCATGCCGCAGCGTGCAGCGCTGGCAACGCTCTGGTGTGGCCGAGGGCGACCAGCGCCCATCGGGCAAGCGGCGCTACGTGCGCCCTGCCAACCGTTTGCGCGAGGACGAGCGCCAAGCCGTGATGGCCACGCTCAACAGCGAAGCGTTCAAGGACTTGCCGCCCAGCCAGATCGTGCCTCGCTTGGCCGACACAGGCGTGTATGTGGCGTCCGAGTCCACGATGTACCGAATACTTCGACAGCAGGGCCAGCTGGCCCACCGGCGATCAGAGCGTGCAGCGCAAAAGCGCAGCCGCCCGCGCGCCCTGGCCGCGACCGGGCCCGATCAGGTGTTCTGCTGGGATATTACGTATCTGCCGACCCAGGTGCGCGGCCAGCATTTTTATCTGTACCTGTTCGAGGATCTGTTCAGCCGCAAGATCGTCGGCTGGCAGGTGTTTGACTGCGAAAGCGCCGCTCTGGCCAGTCAGTTGCTGACCGACATCTGCCTGCGCCAGGGTATCGTCCCGGGCCAGCTGACGGTGCATTCGGACAATGGCGCGCCGATGAAGGGCGAAACTATGCTGGCCACCATGCAGCGCCTAGGGGTGGCACACACGCGAAGCCGGCCATCCGTGAGTAATGACAATCCGTACATCGAATCAGCGTTCAGAACCCTGAAGTACCGCCCCGAACTGCCGGTCAAGCCGTTCGAGAACCTGCTGGCCGCAAGGCGCTGGGTCACCGAGCTGGCCCATTGGTATAACCAGGAGCATCGCCACAGCGCCATTGGCTTCGTGACGCCGGCGCAGCGCCATGCCGGCCTGGACCGGGCCCTGCTTGAGGAGCGCGCGCTCGTCTATGAACGGGCCCGCCAGGAAAATCCCCAGCGCTGGTCAGGACAGGCTCGCCAGTGGACGCATGTCGATGTCGTTCACCTCAACCCAGAAACCCCACAAATCAAGGAGCTTCGAAACACGCAAAAAGTAGCCTGACTCACTTCACTTCAGGCGACAACTTCCTTGACAGCCACCGATGCTGGAGCGCCAGCGCCACCCCGAGCACGCCTACCGCGCCTGTCTTGGCCTGCTGTCCCTGTGCAAACGCTATGGCGAGGCCCGACTGGAGGCGGCTTGCGCCATCGCCCTGGGCCTGGGCACCAGCAAATACACGCATATCCGCGACATGCTGGCCAATGGGCGCGATCAGGTCCAGGCCAGCACCCCCGAGTGGAGTGCGCCCGCCCACGCCCATGTGCGTGGTCCCCACTACTACCAATGAAACAAACAAACAAAAAGGATTCCACCATGATGATGAACATCACCTTGAACCAACTGCGCAGCTTGCGCCTGGAAAGCATGGCCCAGGCACTGGAGCAGCAACTCCAAACCAGCGGCATCACTGCCATGAGCTTCGAAGAACGCTTGGGCCTTCTGGTTGACCGCGAAGTCCATGGCCGCCAGGACCGGCGCTGTGCGCGCCTACTCAAACTGGCCAAACTCAAATACCCCCAGGCCGCCATTGAAGACCTGGACAGCCGCACACGCGGCATAGAGCGCAGCGCCGTCATGAGTCTGGCCTTGGGCGAATGGGTGACCCAGGGCCACGCCGTGCTGATCACCGGGGCCACCGGAGCGGGCAAATCCTGGCTGGCCTGTGCCTTGGCGCAGCACGCTTGCAGGCGCGGCCAAAGCGCCTATTACCAGCGCGTACCGCGCCTGGGCGAGGAGCTGCGCATACGCCACGCCAACGGCACATTCACGCGTTGGCTGGAGACACTGAAGAACACGGATGTATTGCTATTGGACGACTGGGGCATGACGGCCATGGACGCGCAGACCCGAGCTGATTTGCGGGAGATCATTGATGACCGTGCCAACGCACGCGCGACCATTATTACCAGCCAGTTGCCTATCGAGCACTGGCACGAATGGATAGGCGACGCCACGATTGCTGACGCGATGCTCGACAGGCTGATGCAAAACAACCACCGCTTCACGCTCACGGGCGAGTCGATGCGCAAAAAGACCGCCACCAAAGCCAATATCAGCACAGCTGCGACCAACCCCGAGGGCGCATAGGCCCGCAGCCCTCGCCGAGGGGGTAATGCATGGGTAGATGCACAACCGGGGGGCCTGCCGGCGGCCCTGGCGGGGGCCTGAATTAACAAATTACAAACACCCAAAACCGAATGCCAGGAAAGGTCAAAACCGCTCAAAAAACCAGCACCCTCTACAATTTAAACCGCGCAACACCATGCCCGGTCACGATCAACGGAATCTGCGGTCACGATGCCGGAATCACCGGTCACGATCAACGGAATACGCACAGGTGCAAAAACTCGATATTCCCGATGAAGGCCAGACGGTGTGGCTGCGCAATGTTGGACTAGGGCGTGTCATCAATTAAGCCAAACTACCGCTGCAGCCAAGTGAATGGCGCCAAGGAAGTTACGCGCCGTTTTGTCGTAGCGCGTGGCTATGGCACGGTACTGCTTGAGCCGGGCAAAAAAGTTCTCGATCAGGTGGCGCGCCTTGTACAAATGGCGGTCATAGATGCGCTGATGCGTGCGGGTGCTCAGACACGGAATTACCACCGCCTTGCCCGCTTTTTCCAGCGGTTCAACCACCCGCTCTTGTGCGTCATAGGCCTTGTCAGCGATGACGGTGGCGCCCGCCGTGTCCTTGAGCAACACGTCTGCGCCGTCCAGATCATGGGTCTGCCCGGGCGTCAAATGAAAACCGGTCGGGTTCCCCAGCGCATCGACCGTGGCATGGATCTTGGTGCTCAAGCCGCCACGGCTGCGCCCGATTGCTTGGCTATCTTTGGACCCTTTTTTTTAGCCCCCGCGCTGTGCTGATGGGCTTTGACGATGGTCGAATCGATCAGGACGTACTCGTTGTCTGCATCCTGCGCCAAGACCTCAAACACGCGCCGCCATACCCCGGTCTTGCTCCAACGCGAGTGACGCAGATGCACCACCCGAAAGTCGCCAAAGCGCTCTGGCAAGTCCCTCCACGGGATGCCAGCGCGGTAGCGATACAGCACGGCTTCGACAAACAGCCGATTGTCCCGGGCGCTCACGCCAACAGTTTCTTCGCGTCCGGGCAGCGAGTCCTTGATGCGTTCCCATTGATCATCTCGCAGTGCATATCTTCTGGTCATGTTTACGAGATAAGGGGCAAATCGTGCTCTTCAATAGCGTTGATGCCGTTTTCAATTGATGACACGCCCTAGTCAAACTGTTTCGGACGCGACTAAAAGACCAGTTGCGCAATTACGTGGTTGGCCTGCTAGACGCCGATGGCTACAACACCTTCGGGCGTGCGGACTACCAAAAGCTGCACGACCAGCATTGGAAGATCGAGCAATACCACCGCATGCTCAAGCAGGCATGCAACGTCGAGCGCTTCCAGGTGCGCGGCAAAGTGCCCATACTGAACCATATTTTTGCGGCGCTGTGCAGTTTTGTGCAGTTGCAAGAAATGCAGTTCACCCACGCCATCGTCAACGCCTACCAATGGAAGACAGAATTGTTTACCAATGTAGTCGCCGCTTTTGTCACAGGCTTCATTCCTGGCAAAGACCACTTGAATCCACAATTTCGTGCAGCTGTCAATGCGTAAGTCCTAAATGCAATCCAAACAACAGCAGCAATGCCCTTATATTGACGACGCCAAGTAGTGCAGTTAACCCGGACAAACCTGTGATGTAGTGCTTTAGTCATTTGGCTTTAATCACCAGTTGATTGTCAACCGACTGAACACCGCTGAACGTTTTGGCAATCGCCGCCGCCCTTTCCCGCACAAGGTCTGTAGGCACGGTGCCTTTCAATACCACTGCCCCGTCTTTCGTATCAACATTGATTCGGAAAAATTTGATCTCCGCGTCTTTCAGCAGCTCCGACGAAATTGCAGTAGTTATTGCCAAGTCATCGATCTTGTTGATGGCTTTATTTGCAAACACATTGGCAGAGGATTCGGCATTTTCGGTGGCATTTTTCAGTGCATCACCTGCTTTGGCAAATATAGCCTCGGTTTTAGCCTTCACGTCAGCGCTTGACTGCTCACCCTGAACTCTTGCCTCTGCGGCAGCCTTTTCTGTCTTGCCAATCGCTAAGTCAAGCTTTTGACCGGCCGTTTGATTGTCGTCAAGCTTATTGCATCCACTTAGAGCCATTACGATGGCCAGCGACTTGACAACGAAGAAGCCTGTGTGCCACCCAAAAACAGCAAGGGTTGTACTTTGCGAATGTATTTTTTTCACGAAATAACCTTTTCATCGATTAAAAATCCCAAAAATCATGCCGTAAAACTAATTTTTCAACCTTGTTTTCTCGCCATTTGTGCCACCCGCTAACCGTCAGCGGTGGCACATAGGCGAAAAACAAAGAATCCGTTACTCATGCGTAAATTCTTGCTAGGCAGCATGAGAACCATTTCGTGTCAAACTCAATCCTTGAAATTCTTCATGTCTTCACAGTATTGAGTCATCGGCACTCGCAGCCGATGCATTTCATTTACTCTGCCCCGATTCAGCAGAACATTCAAGCCGTCACAATCCATCCTTCCAGCGTATCCATGTCAGCAGGCAAACCATATCCAGGTGCGCCTTGTTGCGCTGCCCAAGCGGCCTGCATCAGGCACAACACAGCGTCCAGGCTGTCGCCGCTTCCATCATCGACCAAGGCATCGCGCTGCGCATGGCTGACCTTCAAGCGCAAGCTCAAACGTGTCTGCCCATGCTCCAGTGCAGTGATCAGGTCTTTGCGCGCAATAAGCCGCTCAGGTGTCTGTTTGACCCTGTCATCACTTTTGTAAGACCGATTTCCCAATACTTCGCGAGCCAACATCCCAGGATACCCTTCTAGCGCATTGCGCCTGGTGTCACCTGGGTGAAGACCGGGAATGTTGACACCAGCAGCTACAAGCCGTGGAATGCCTGCGTGAAGCATGAAGGCGACCGGTGGGTTTACCCACTTCATGGAGGGACTGGCACCAGATGGTATGTCAGTCGCGCGATGGGCAAATTTTTTTCCGATAGGGCGGGCATCGCAAAATGCTGCAAACGTGTTGCGAATCTCAAGCCGGCTCAAACTGGCATAGTGATTCATCGACTCAATCCACTGCGTAGGCCAGCCCAAGTGTTTGAGAAGTTCGCGCGGCAATCCGAAAGGGAAATCAAACGCCCCAAGCCACTGGCGGTCTTGGCGCAACCATTGATCAAATGCATGTAGCGAATCAAGGCGTTCCAGCACTGATAGAAGTACGCGGCCTTTCAGCGAGGTTCCCGAAGCCATCACAATCGGTTTGCGTCGGGTAGGACTGCTGGAAAAATCGCATCCAACCAATAATTCGGGAATCAAACCAGGCGTTCTCATCGTATCCTTGCGCCGCTGAGGTAGTTCGCTCAGGAGCAACCACGGGCTCGCTGGCTATTTTTCAGGCCCGACCGATGATGGAAGCCGTGGCCATCAATTCCTCAAGGAGGGCCATGGACACTTTGCCGGACGCGGCATAGGGATCAAGTTCGGCCTTCTCGGAATATTTCAACAAGATGGAATGGTTCAGCTTGAGCAAGTTGACAGTTCCCATGGTCCATCCGCCAAAACGGCGTTCTGAAATTTCCTCAAAATCCAGCAGCACCACATCCTTGTGGCGCGGGTCTTTCAAGATATGCCCATACAGTTCACTCACAGCCATGCGTCCGCCTTCAATGGCCTGCAGAAAAATGCCCCCTCCGTAGCAGAGAATGCCGGTAATTCCCAGTGCCGGGTTGTACTGGCGGGAGTGAGCCAAGATGCTGGAGATGGCTTCGTCGCCCATGTCCACAGCGCGACTTGCATAGAGCAAACGAACCAGCATGGATTCAACCTTTTCTTGGAATAAGTGCGAGAAATTCGCGGCGCAAGGTCGAGTCCTTGAGAAACACGCCGCGCATGACTGAATTAATCATCTTGCTGTCCATGTCCTTGACGCCACGCCAAGCCATGCAGTAATGGCTTGCCTCCATGACGATGGCCAGGCCGTCAGGCTGGGTTTTTTCCATGATCAGGTCAGCCAGTTGCACTACAGCTTCTTCCTGAATTTGCGGACGTCCCATGACCCATTCGGCCAGGCGCGCGTATTTGGACAAGCCGATCACGTTGGTATGTTCGTTGGGCATGACACCAATCCATATTTTGCCGATCACCGGGCAGAAATGGTGTGAACAAGCACTGCGAACGGTAATGGGTCCGACGATCATCAACTCGTTCAGGTGCTCGGCATTGGGAAACTCGGTGATATTGGGCGCTGCCACGTAGCGTCCATTGAAGACTTCGTTCAGGTACATCTTGGCAACCCGGCGTGCTGTGTTGCCAGTGTTGTGATCACCCACAGTGTCGATAACCAGACTGTCCAGAACGCCTTGCATCTTGGTCTCCACCTCATCAAGCAAGCGCTCCAGTTCGCCAGGCTCAATAAAACTGGATATGTTGTCATTCGCATGAAAACGCTTACGTGCCTGGACCAGGCGTTCGCGTATCTTCATGGAAACGGGCACTCCCTCGTCTGTCACATCCTGAAGGGTTGTAGTAGTTTTCATAAGCATGGCAGATATTACCAGCCCCCTTTAAACATGTCTTGAATGTGGAAAAATAAGCTTTTTAGTGATCACGCGCACTACTGTAAAGCCTTTATAGCTATGTATTACATAGCAAACAGAATTTGCACTGATGACTTGACGGTCACTGTGTTTTATTTCAATAACGCTGGCCTGTCAGTATCAGGGCCAGCCGCATCAAGGCATAGGCCATCCAGCCCTGGATACGGCGGCCCAATGGACGCTGGCTGTACAACGCGGGGTCTATGCGGGCTCCGTGATGCGCGACCGCTGCGTGCAGGCAGGACCTGAGTTCGCCCGCAAAATCATGGTCCTGTATCACTACATTGGCTTCGCGGGCCAGCAAAAGACTTAAGGGATCAAGGTTAGATGAACCGACAGTAGCCCAGTGTCCATCGACAACAGCCACTTTGGCATGCAGAAAGCTGGTGGAATATTCGTGAATCTCGACACCTGCGGCCAACAGGGCGCCGTACACCGGCCGGACGGCATGATATTGCATGAAGTATTCATATTTGCCCTGCAATAGCAAGGTCACATGCACACCGCGCCTGGCGGCCTTCATCAGCGCGCGGCGCAACTTGCGGCCTGGCAAAAAATAAGCGTTGGCAATGATGACCTCCTGGCGCGCCTTGCCAATGGCCTTGCGGTAGGCCCTTTCGATGCTGTGGCGGTTGCGCAGGTTGTCGCGCAGCACCAGCACCGCCTTGGTGTGGGAACTGCCTGTTAGGCTGGAAAGGTTGGAATCTACAGGTTGTGCAAGCAACTTTGCATCGATGCGTCCACCGTAACCTGCGGCCTTGAATTTCTCCCAGGCTTCATTCAAATGCCTTTGCCGCGCGCTGTAGCCAGCCTGCACACGCCACCACAACAGGGCCATGGCGTCGGTCGCTTCGGCTGCCAAGGGTCCGGTTAGGATCACTGCAAAATCAAAGCGCGGCGCCTCCAGTTTTCCGTAGGTGGGATCGTAGAAATCGTCCAGCACGTTGATGCCGCCGCAAAAAACTATCCGCTCGTCCACCACGCACAGCTTGCGGTGCAGTCTGCGCCAGCGTTCAGGCACCAAAAATCCCAAGCTTGAGCCCACCGGCGAATACGCACACCACTGAACACCTGAACTGGAAAAATTTTTCTGCCAGTCAACTGGCAATGGCCCGGTACCGACTGCATCCACCAGCACCTGAACTGTCACACCGCGTTTGGCCGCCCGGACCAGAGCATCGGCCACCAAAGCCCCGGCCCCGTGAATATCAAAAATATAGGTTTCAAGCTGTATCCATCGGGCAGCATCGTCGAAGGCTTGTACAAGCGCGGGAAACAATGCCTGCCCCCCTTGAAGCAGTTGGAATGTTTCGGATTGGGTGGAATCTGCCATCAGTGGACAAGAGAAGTTATGAGAAAAGCTTTAAATTCTTATGAGAACAGCAAACTTGCTGACGCTGCCACGCCCATTAATTGACTGACTCCTTGAACCTTGGCAGAAGCAAGATCGCCTTTGCATTGGATGGGGAAAAGCATTTTTCCGCAGCCTTCTGATGCGCCAGCCATTGCGAAGCCGTATGTTCACGGGGACTCAGCCTGACGGCACAGCTTTCAGGCAGGTACAGACTGAAGACATGCTCGGTATTGCGCGTAACGCCGGGGGCATAACGATGGCGCCAGGCCGGATAAATGTCGTACACGTTCGAAAGACCCCAGTTTCGCATTTGGTCCGGCGCGGCAACAATGCCGGTTTCTTCTTCAAGCTCACGGCGCGCTGTTTCCAGCAACGGCTCGTCTGAAGTGTCTTTTGAACCAGTAACGCTCTGCCAGAAACCCGGATGGTCAGCGCGTTCGATCAGCAGTACATCGAGTCGAGATGTGTAAATGATGACCAGCACCGACTCTGGAATTTTGTATAAGGCAATGTTTGAATCCATGATCAATTATTGCGGCCTGGCAGAGGCTTGCCCGGCAAGCCATTGGTCGATGATTAACCGCGTTGAATCGGCTTACCTCAGCAAGGCACGGTAGCGCAGATTGCCAGGATTTTGCGCCGCCAGCGACTGTCGCTGCTGGGGCATGTTTATTGAGCTGCAGTTGCCAGTATGGAGTCCCACACAAAAAGCATATTGACCGTAAATCAGCGGTTGCGGCATCAAAAACAAAAAACAAAAAACAACGCTATGCTTTTAATAGCAGGCTTTCCATATCTAGCGTGGTAGGGCGTCACGGACTTGAACCGTGGACCAAAGGATTATGAGAGCAAACCGGGGGCTTACGCGCTTGTCTAGGTCAAGCAATATCCTAGCAAAATCAAGCACTTACGAGCGCCAAATAACGGCCATCCCGCACCTACCTGCACTCGTGTGCAAACCGATTGTCATAACTTTGGCATAACTTTCAACTTGCAAACGCCAGCGAATCGTACCGCTTGCGGGGGACCGACGCAAGCGCGGATTAGGTCAAGGCAGGTGCGCGATTGCTCCTGCCCGGGTCTTCAAAACGCCGCAAGCCTATGCATCCAGGAACGCGAAACTCAGTGTAGAGGCCGGCCAACAAGCCTGATATGACATTCCGGGACAGCACAAAAAGTGGGAAAAGCAACCATCTTGGCGTGCGCTGAGAATGTCACGAACAACGAGAACCCCTATCAAGCGCGCCGCGCTTGAATTGCGCCAGCCCGGAACTCGCAGGTATTGCCACCCGCCAAAAGCTTTCTAGCGAAGATACTTAATTCGCCAGAGCCCCTGCGGCGCAGAGAAAACTCAGATTTCTATTCCTTGGCTTACAGCGAACCGCATCGCCGGCGAAAGCAGCGAAAGGTTCACCTCTTCGGCGTACTTGCAGAAAAATTGCGCAGATGCTGTCCTAACGGCCTCATCCGGCTCAACCCTTCGGAACTGCACTTTGGGAAAGTGCTCTCCGTCGAAATCCATCGAAAAGAACCGGCGGGATTTTGTTCCATTTGCAGTTAGGAGGTCGAAGACGACTTGCCCGCTGACATGACGACGCCGACGCAGTTCTTCCTCAACTTGCTCTAAATCTTCCTGCGGACCGTTAATCCCGGTGGCGATGACCACTGCGGAGAACTTGTCGCTAGGAGAATATTGGACAACAAAGTGCTTCATGGCTTTCCCTTTAGCATCAGTATCTCGGCGTAACCCTGGTCAATGACATCAAGAACTCTGTTCACGATGGCAATGGCATCGTCCCGGTCGTCTAGGATTCGGCTCGTTTCAAGCGTACCGTCCATATGAAACAACCGATGGCGCTGGTCGTACCACATTCCATAACATTGAACAAGCAACTTCTGCACCGGAATTGGCACCCCCTCAGAATGGGGTACACGCATCTTGAACCCGAGTCCCTCCATGTCAAAGTAATCACTGAGAGTACTCTTTTTTACAGGACTGAATTGGCATTCCTCGCGCAGGAGTTGGAAACATAAGCCTTCCAGCCCCTTCAGGGCCGGGAACGCCAAGGCTGCGTAGTCTTCGAGTACAACACCAGCCTTCGTCATCGAGAGCGCCGATGAAAGCTGCATCCGAACCTCTTCTGCGAGCGCATCGTGAACGTTAGGAACACGCGCAATCAAATCGTTCCTGGCGGTCTCAAGGGTGCCCGGTATCTTGTAGACAGCCCTCTGATGCTCCAACATCTTGTCAAGTGGAAGCACGGTTCGTAGGAACTCCAGAACCCAAACAGCCAACTGAGCATGATTTCCTTGAACTTGAATAGTCGAGTTTGAGTAAAACTTGACAGTCAGGGTGTCTCCACGCGGTCCCTTAATCCGAATCTGCCGGAAATAAGCGTGAACTTCATCCAACTCGACGGTCGCACCAAGATTTTTTAAGTATTCAATAAAAGGAGTTTGACTGGCAACCTTGAAATTTGAGACAGAGAGCTCAAGGGTTGTTTTTTCACCATATCGGCAGTGTTTTGCGATGGCTGGCGCAAGAACATCGTAAGCATCCCTGTCAAAGCCTGCGGTATGGCCAATAGTGCATTTACCGTTGTCTTTCATGAAAATGTTCACCATAAACCGAGCAGCGTTGAATGTACCTCCGTACCGTAAATGCTTTTCGTTTACCCTGTCCTCAGTCAGCCCCTCCACTCCAGCCATCTCCAGCGCTGACCGAACCTTTAAGTGGTCCATTGATATACCGGAATAGGAGGTTTTTGACATGAATAAATTTTTATATTTTGAAAGAAAAAACTCCCGATTGTAACCAATTGTTCTACTTACAGGAGGAATTTCCAAGCTAAGTTATAACATCTTAGGCAAGTTGAACAAGGACAGATAATTCCGGTATGAGAATCAATTTAGTAACCCCGTTCGCCGAAAAGGATGCCGTGAAGGCACTGGGAGCCCGCTGGGACGCGGCAAAAAAGCTTTGGTACATCGTGGATGTTGCTGACCTCACACCGTTCTTGCGCTGGATTCCAAATATGGAAGCGGCCACAGAAAAGACTGGGGATGTGAGTTCCCCGCAGCTGAAAAAACCAAGAATCGTGGCACCGGAGCAAGGCTTGGCGTCCTTCATTACCCGGCCCGTCATCTTCGTGCCAGACTGTGGCTGCGACGTTTTGCCTTGGGACGATTGCGTTCATACGCTCAATGGCGGACGCCTAGTTCCCAACCCTGACAAGTAACGCAGTGCTACCTTTACCCACCGCGAAGAACCAGGGCTAGTCAGGCCCTCCCTGCTCAAACCAGAAGTTGAGCAAATGCGTTTGTTCAGAAGACCACTCTTGAAAGTCGTACCCAAACTCCAGGTGGCGATTTTGCATAGGGCCCCAGGCCCACGGCTGCGACCTGACCAACGATGCCGCGAATGTATTCGCTACCCCGGTCACTTGGTGAAAACTGGCACAGCGATGGCGATTGCGCCGCCCACAGCAACACAAACGATGATGGCAATGATGGTTTTCCATCGCGCGATGCGCTGAGCTTCCGCGGCTTGCATTGCTTTGATAGCATCGGCCAGTTTCGCTTTTACCCGTATCAACTCTTCGGCTTCATTTTGCTCTGCTGTGCTCACGGCGCTCCCTCCATCAAGGGAGTTGACAGCGCTCGGGTCAACTCCGTCCGTCACGGAACTGCCCTGGCTTGTGTTTTCGGGGAATTCCCAAGCTCAGGAACCAACTGAGCAGTCGGAAGACGGCACATTGCATAAACCAGAGCTGAAATCGCACTCTGCGCTCAAGGTCCATAGAAAACCTGATGAAAAATGTTCCCGGTCTTGGATTAGTCATAGCGCTACCCCGGAGTGGTGGCGGGTCCTGAACGGACTATTTCACCAAATACTTCGTCCGTTACATCGCACTCCTTGCGGATAGCGTGGGCTGCTTTCCAGCGGCCCCAACAATACCTGGCGTCAGCATCAGAACCGGGGTATGCGTTAAGCAGGTAGACCCGGCCGCTTTTTGTGATGGCAACGCCCTTAACCGGGTCAAAGGCTTGTACCGCCGAACTCACTTGTCCTCGACAGCCTTCCCGCTTGAATCCAACCAAGTGCCGCGACCAAGGCTGGCTGTCGCCGTGAAGGGGTACTTCGTAGACGCTCCATGCATCCAGAGTGATATCAGGGGGGTGCGTCACTGCTTGAATTGTCCAGGGAATCATTGCGTTATTCCTTGGTTTTCGCCGAAGCTCTGCCGGTGCCAGCCTGCCCGGAATCCGGTTCGTTTTCTCCGATTTTCATTCGAAGCAAAAATGCGGTCCGAAGCTTTTGGTACTCAACGTTTGTTAATCCTACATTCTCCCTGCACAGGACAATGAACGACTTTTGCGTTTCTATCGGCCAATCTGCCAAGCCCCTGCCCGACAACTCATCGTCTACGATTACCCAATCGTCGTCAAAGCTCGGATTTGCACGTAGCCAACTGCTTATTTCACCAGACCGAATATCAGCATGCATTCTTCGCGGAGTAGCCCAATTCTGGTGCAAATTGTCAGCAATGAATTGCAGCCCGGAGCGGGTGAGTATTTCGATTAACGACTCCTTTTTAAGGAGTCGACACCAACTTGTCGACAACACAATCCAGGGTTTAAATTCATTGTGAAGTGCTTGCAAATGCTCTTTTGCATCGACGTCAAAAAGCTCGGTCCAAAGGCCCACAAAACCCTCCGGGTCGACCGAGTCTTCTGTTTCGATTCGAGCGATAGCCTGCATGGCGTCATACCCCCCGAAAGTGCGGTTGAGGCAGATGACGTCGTCAAAGTCTAGAAAAAGTACAGGTCTGGTCATGGCAGCGGTTTTTCATGTTTATTGCCAATCGAAGCGGTGCCCTTCAATTCTGCAAGGGCGGCAAAGATGCCTTTCCACCGGCGCTTAGCACAATTTCCGCCCCGCCCCGGGTAACCAACAGCCGACAAACAGGTCCGCTGCCTATGCCATCCGGGGTTCATAGAAATGGGTTCGATGGCGGGCCCGACGCTTGAAATGAAAAGAGATTGCATACAGGCGACAAGTATCGGATTGACGCCAAAAACAGGTCCGTCAACCAATAATTCCAGCAGATTCTTTCGGTTTTTTCAACACCACTACCAGTATCGGTTTTCGGTCAATCAACGACGACAGGGGTGACGAAAAGACGCCCTCGGTGAGAGGGCGCCGAATCAAGGTTTCAACCTATCTGTCACGCTTGAGGCTCAGCCCCTTTGACTTCGCTTGTCGCGGGTGCTTTTTTGCGCCGATTTACTGTTCTTTTCAATCCCAGGGCCTGCGCATTTTTATAGAAAGCCTTCCACGCCTGTTCAGTAAGCGTCCGCCCAGTACCCGTATTGAAATTCAAGACTCAGTCTGGTGGAGCCACTGGTTGATTTCGGCCACGTCGAATGCGGCAGGGTCAAACGGGCGGCCGATCCATTTTTTGAGTTCGTCGTGTTCCGGGTGGGCTGGATCGGCCAATGCTTCCATGAAGTCCTGGTAGCCCGGCGCGCCGCCCACGTCCTCAGGCGGACAGGCATTTTCTCCGGCCAGGCACAGCGCCAGCGACAAGGGCGCGCCCAGCGTGACGGTTTTCTCCACCTTGACCTTGTGGCGCCAGTTGTCCCCGAAGTCGTAGACGTACAGGAAAGTCCTGCGCGCGCCCAGCGCCTCTTCGAGCGTGACGGTGGACTCGTCGATCACGCCTTCGGCCAAGTCCCAGTCGGGCTCCAGCGGACCGTAGCTGGCATCGGCAAAGACGAACTCATGCAAATGCCCGCCTTGCCAGCCCGTGCCCCACAGCAGCGCGACATGCAGGCGCGAGAGGTCGATCGTGGTGGGCACCAGGAGGCGGCGCCAGACCCGGGGATACACCCATTCGAGCTCGACATGGAGCTGGTAGGCGCGTAGCCCGTCGCTGGCATTGGCCGAGGTTTTGGCCCCGGATTTCTTCGCGCCACCTGGCAGTCGGTGCAGCTTGGCCGTCATGCTTGGGCTACTGTAGCGAAATCGGTGGACACGCCGTGGCCCGCATCAAGCCGCGCGCGCCATGTCCTGAGCTTCCTGGACCGCTTGCCAGGCAGGCCGGAGCCGCTCTGCCACCCGCCAGGGCAGCAACTCGTCAATCCGGTTGATCGGATGGTCGGCGATGCGCCCGAGCACATGGTGCAGGTAGGCCTGCGGATCAATGCCGCCCAACTTGCACGAGCCGATCAGGGTGTAGATCACGGCGGCGCGCTCGCCGCCGGCGTCCGAGCCAAAGTGCAGGTAGTTCTTGCGCCCGAGGACGACTGCGCGCAGCGCCCGCTCGGCCGCGTTGTTGTCCATCTCGATGTGCCCGTCGTCCACGAAACGCACAAGGGCTTGCCAGTGGTTGAGCGAGTAGCCAATGGCCTGCGCCATGGACGACTTGGCCGAGAGCTGGCCCAGGGCTTGCTGGAGCCAGCCGTGCAGCGCCTCGACCAGGGGTTTGGCGCGGCTTTGCCGCTGGCGCTGTCGCTCCACGGCGGATTTGCCCCGAATATCTTTCTCGATGGCGTACAGCGCCCCGATGCGCAGCAGCGCCTGGTGCGCCAGCGTGCCAGGCATCTCGCCTTGGCCCTTGTGGATTTCATAGTATTTTCGCCGGGCGTGAGCCCAGCAAGCAGCTTCGACGACCTGGCCATCGGCAAACAAGGCGTCGTAGCCGGCGAACGCGTCGGCCTGCAAGGTGCCGGCAAAGCCTGAGAGGTGGCCCCTGGGATGCTCGCCCTTGCGGTCCGGGGAATACTGAAACCACACCGCTGGCGGCGACGCATCGCCGCCGGGGCGGTCGTCGCGCGCATACACCCACAACCGGGCCGTGCGCGTCGTGCCCCGGCCCGGGCTCAGGACTGGCACGGGCGTGTCATCGGTGTGGATCTTGCCCGCGCTCAGGACGTAGCGGCGCACGGCGTTGGCCAAAGGCTGGAGCAGCCGCGCCGCGCCGGCCACCCAGTCCGCCAGCGTGGAGCGCTCAACCACCACGCCCTGGCGGGCGTAGATCTGGCTCTGGCGGTAAAGGGGTAGGTGGTCGCAGAACTTGCCCACCAGCACCTGCGTGATGACGCCGGCGCCGGCCAGGCCGCGCTCGATCGGACGGCTCGGCGCGCTCGCCTGAACGATGGTGTGGCAGCGGGCGCAGGCGAGTCTGGGGCGCACGTGGCGCACGACCCTGAAGCTGCCAGGCTGGTACTCCAGCACTTCGGAGGCATCCTGGCCAATCTGGCGCAGTCCGGCGCCGCACCCCGGGCAGGTGCATTGTGGCGATGGAAGGTGCGTCACCTCCTGGCGCGGCAGGTGCCCGGGCAACAGCCGGGGAGCGGTGCGGCAGGCCACCGCCTGGCGCTTGTGGCGGGCTTCCTCAAGGTCGGCGACAGGGGCGCTTTGCACGGCCTGAGCCGCCTCCCCCTTTGGCACGAGTGCAGCGCCAGGCGCCTTTACTGCTGACTGCGCGCTTTCCACCTTCTCGCTCGAGCGCCCGTAGCGCATGCGCCTGAGATGGAACAACTCCAGGGTGAGTTTGTCGAGGGCCAGGCGCAGCGCGCTGATCTCCAGGTCACGCTGCAGGGTGCCTTGCTTCAAGGCATCGATCTGTTGCAGCAGCAGCGCGTGTGAACTCATGGGCATCACTTTGCCAGCAAAACCGGCGCGCCAACAGAAGGGGTTTCACGGTTGCGGGTAGCCCCCGCATGTGGTGTTGCGTCCGCCCGGATCCCCGTGCATGCCCTTTGGGGAGCAGGTCATCCGTTCATGAACTCAGGCGGCGAGCGTGGGCTGCCAGGTGCGCACCGGCATGCGCCAGTCGATGCCTTCGAGCAGCATGGACAGCTGTGCCGGCGTCAGCGAAACCGCGCCGCAGTCGGCCTGCGGCCAGACGAAGCGGCCCTTCTCCAGGCGCTTGGCAAACAGGCACATGCCCTGGCCGTCCCACCACAGCAGTTTGACGATGTCGCCGCGCCGGCCCCGAAACACAAACACGTGGCCCGAGAAGGGATCGAGCGCCAGCGCGCTTTGCACCAAGGCGGCCAGGCCGTCAAAGCCGCGGCGCATGTCCGTCAGGCCCGCAGCCAGCCACACGCGGGTACCCGCCGGCAGACCGATCACGACGCGTCCCGCAGGGCTTGGAGCACGCAGCGCACACTGGCCGCATCGACGCTGCCGCGCAGTCGCACGCGCGCGCCGCCCACTTCAATTTCGATGACGCCGGCCGCCGCCGCCCGTGCCGGGCTGGCCCGCACCGCTGGCGCTGGCATTGGCAACTCGATGATCGCGCTTGCCGGTGGCAAGGGATCCATGGTGACCGGCAGCAGCACGGCCTGCGTAACGGGTTTGAGCCGCGCTGGGCGGTTAGCCTGTGCGCGGCGCCACTTGAACAGCAAGTTGGCATTGATGCCGTGCGCCAGCGCGATGGCCGCGACCGAGGCGCCGGCCTGCTCTGTCAGCTTGACAAGCTTGCGTTTGAAGGCCGCGCTGTGTCTGCGTTTGGTGGCCTTGAGGGGATCTTTGAGAGGTTCCATGATGGTGTGCACTTGTCCGGGTTAAGTGCACACCATCGTGGTGGGCAACTCCCCGGATACTGCCCGGCTCATCAACCCGGCGCAAGAATGGTGTTCGTCGGACGGTTACCCTGTTCAGCGGCCTTGACGTATGCGTCCAATGTAATTTTGTCCTCCTTGCTGGATGCAAGGCCAGCGCAATGGGTCAAGTCGCGGGCGGCCAATTCCAAGCTCCTGGGCAGGCCAATGAGCCAACGGTCGACCTTCGGTTCGTTGATTTTCAGGAATTCCTTGAGCTCAGCTTTTTCACTGTCGTCAAGCTTTGCCAGCAGGTCAATTGGGGCATCGGCATAAGTGGCATAGGCGTTCATGCTGCCGAGGTATTCAGTCGTTCGCACAGGGTGCACGACGATGTTGCCATCTGCATCCTTCTGAGCGGGCCTGTAGATTGCGCGCTCGATGCTGAGGTTTGATTTGCGTTTACGTAAAAACATGCGGTTGGTCGTCCTGGAAGTGAATTTGAACGCCGGAAAATCCAGTCATTCGTTTTCGTATAGCAACGGCTTTAAATTCCGTGTCCTGGGCATGAAGCTGCACCTTTTCGCGCGATGTTGTGCCCCGCCCAGGGCTTTCGATGCCGTGAAGCTTTTTTTAATGCGGGGCGAATTTTTTCCGTGTTCAGGGCATTGCTCTGCCCTGCTCAGGGCAATTCATGCCGTGAGGCTTGTTGATGCGGGGAAACCTTTGCCGTGTTCCGGGCGAGGGGATGCCCCGCGCAGGGCTTTTGATGCCGTGAGGCTTTTTTTGACGCGGGGCATTTTTTTGCCGTGTCCGCGGCATTGCTCTGCCCTGCTCAGGGCAATTCATGCCGTGAGGCTTTTCTGATGCGGGGCAATTTTTTCCGTGTTCTGTGAAAAAAAGCTGCCCCTCAATCGTAGAAAGGCGGGGCGTTCGGTTGCCGCTCAGGCTCTTAAAAAAGCGAACAGCCCGACATCGATGCTGGGCCTCTTGACCTGCGATAGCAGGTGTAACGACATTCAATGCACTGTGCCGTTATCTTTCAGTTCTTCACCACGACATAGACCTGAAACGGTGGTTGAACCAAAAACCTTGAATCGTCCCATTTTCGGCAGGTGTTGACTGGTGATGTCCTTGAGGGACCGCAGTCGACCAGCACTGTCGCCGTACCGCGCTGCAAGCTGGGTGTATCGTCCAAGCCAGGCATTGCGAACCAGCCCCCAGCGGCTCTCCGCTTCGCGGTGCAGCTGCAGCACCTGCGAACGCACACCGGAGAACAATGGCCTGCGACGCTGGTACGCCAGAGTCCCGCGGACACCCTCCAGGATGCCCCCGTCATCGCGACCAAAGTTCAGCGCATTGACTTCTTGCTCAATGCTGTTCAGTGCCTTGTTGTAGGCAATGCCGGTCATTTTCCAAGTCCAGGTCGAGCAATCTTTGATAACCTTTTTTTCCTTCCCGGTCTTTGCATCGACAAGGGTGCGCGCATCCTTTTTATGGGCGTACAGCAGCACATAGTCTTCAAACACGATGTGACCATTGGTGGCCAAGGCGTGCTTGGCCACATGGGCATCCGGTACCTTTTTATCTGCGAGACCGCCCCGTCCCTCGCTGGTCAGCACCCACCAGGCGACTTCGCCCTCGGTCGGATAAGCAACAAAATGCGCGGACGCCAACCCTTTTGCGCGGTCATAGGTACGGGCACGCTCATCCCTCAGGATGGGGTAACGCTCAGCCATTTTGGCCGCGAGGGCCGGCATTTTTTTGGTAGCGATGACGCCGCCAATCCAGTACGGATTGCCACGCAAAACGAGAGTCTGAAGGTGCTGCATAAGAACAGTTTTTCCGGTGGGAACGCGCAGGCTCAGGACATCGAGAGGAGGTTTCATCAGTAGCAGTTCCATTTGTTGGTAGAAGGGTCTTACCTATAGCAACAGGACCTGCAAATGGGGCGTGTGCCGACGTCAATGGGCCGTCTACCCTGGCGAAAAGTCAGAGTGGGGCGTCTGCAGACGCCCTTTTCGAGGAAGACTATGAAGCCATTAAAAAATTTTCACCCAATGCAAAAACAGTCGCTACACATATTCATAGGACCTGTGATGTGCGCGCCAGCGCATTGAACGGGGCCAGGTGCGCCAACACCCTCACACTTCATCGAAGTTCACAGGGGCGCGCCAACGCCCCGAACTTCATCATCATCTTTTCTTCCGGCGTGAGCTTGGGTAGTTCCCAAGTGCCACAGCGCGTAGTGCCTTCTCAAACGACGGCCCGCTACGTGTCGGGAGGGGGGCGGGGAGTAATCCCGAACAGCTTGTCTGTTCGGCGTAATACCCCGCCTCTACTCCATATGGCCCGGATTAACGTCCGGGGTTTCAGGCGGGGTTCCGTGCGCTGCACGCAACACGCCGAAACCGTGCGATTGGGGAAGGGCTGGCCAGGGGTAGTAACCTGTCCAAGGGCTGTACGAGCCTGTGACCCCCGGATTTGTCATCCGGGACGAGCGCCTGATATGCGAGATGATTTTAAAAGTCTGTCGGCTTGCTACCCTGCCCCCTGAACAAGGGCAGAGGCAAGACGATTACCGACATGCAGTCCAGCTGGGCGAAACGAGGCACCAATTTGGTGTCGAAGTCCGCGACCACACATGAGCCAGGGTCTGAACCTGGTGAGGGGTATGGGTGGTAGCAGGGGGTGAGATGGGTCGCACCATCAAGCCGTCGGCATCACTGGGAGCAAAAGCATGTAAAAGCCTGCGAAGGCAATCGGAAGGGTGTGAGCAAACTAGGGCCTGAAGTGCCTGGATTTCATGGAAATGAGCAGAGAACAGTGCGATGAGTACCCACCCGCTTAATGGTTTCGGGGTGAGGGAAATCTGGAGACGCGCCAGAAAACACTGCTGCTCGTGAGTGATTTGCGTTCTACTCGTTAAGACTTGCGTATCGAACCAACACAAAATGGCCCGAGGGGCGTGGAAGTAACTACCACGCCGACCGGGGGCTATAAGCCAACTGCTGAGGTAAAGGGCGGGGAGCAATTCCCGGACAATATCCCAAGACCTTTAGGGTCTGTCTATGCGGTTGAGTGGCCGGCGGGAGCCGAGTCGGTTGAAACGATGATGATTGAAGTGAACGGACCCCTCTTTGGCGAGAGGGGTTCTGGGAGAAAAAGCCTTGGCGGGCTTTTTTCGACCCTTGCAGCGCTTTTATTCGGTGAGCCAGACTTGGCGGTCTGGTGAGCCCGAGCGTTAGCAAGGTGCGCGGAAGTTTGAGGTGCAACCTCAAATGAACCGCAGCGATGGCATAGGCAAGGGAGCTATCCCTGTTTGCGTTATTTGTTATTCGAGCCCCGAAGCTTTTGCTTCGGGGTCTTCTTGGCAACGCAAGCCAATTAGATATGCGGCAAATGAGGAGGCTCCCAGAAATGGGAGCTTTTTCTATATCCTTGAAAGTAGCCAACCCATGTTGAAAGGAAAGTCAGGGCTTCAAGGGCTAGTCATCTCGTAAACCATGTCGCTAACGAAACGCTTGAAAGAACGGTTCTCTACAAACTGCTTATAGACCTGCGTGTCTTCCTTCAGCAAAATTTGCATTACCTTGCCCAGCGCCTGGTCGTGGGCCATGCGAGCGGTGTGCGGCGTATTTTCCTTGGCATTTTGGTAGGCCAAATCAGCAGCGACTTTGGGTGCAATGTCTTCGCGAATGCGCTTGGCCACACGGTCCCCATCAGTAAATAAGGTGCCAAAATTGTCGTTGAAGGTCTTGAGGATGTTGCTCAGGCGGTCCAGTTCGGGCTGACCCTTGTGACCGCCCCCCTCGACCGGGACCGGCTCAATTTCGGCATCACTGTCGGCCAGTGCTATTTTTTGCACAGCCTTTTTCTCGACCCGGTAGCTGTCCATGTCGATGGAGTCAAGAATGCCCTGGGCCAGGTCCTCATCAATGGGGGCCGGTAATTTGGATACCAGCAGGTTAAGCAGAATCGAGAGCTTTTCCCAGCCGGCGTTGCTGCTGGTCGTGACGGAGGCCAGGAAGTCGTAGGTTCGGCAGAATGCTTTGGCCTTGCCTTTGAAGTCCACCTGTTGGTCCTCGTCCAGCGAGTCCCGGTACACCCTGGCGCAGGTGTCCAGAATCGGGTCCAGTTGGTCACGCTCAACCCCGGCCAAAAACAATGCGACAAACCTGTTCAATTGCTCTGGCGAATATACCTGCGCGTCGTCCAGCGCAGTTTTCAGGTCATTGAGCTTGTTGGGGTCAGTCTCATCACTGAGCAGCGTAGTGCGAAAGTAATCCTGAAATGCCAAGGTGATGCCCTCGCCGTTGTTCTGGAAATCCAGCACAAAGCAGTCCCGCTTTTGCGGGTGGGCACGATTCAATCGCGATAAGGTCTGCACCGCCTTGATGCCCGAGAGCGTCTTGTCCACGTACATCGTGTGGAGCAGGGGCTCGTCATACCCGGTCTGGAACTTGTCGGCGCATATCAAAAAGCGGTAAGGGTCATCCTGAATTTTGTCGGCAATCTCCTTACTGGCAAAACCATTCAGCGATGACTCGCTCACCTTGTATCCACCAATTTCATGCTCACCAGAGAACGCCACGATGGCCTGATACGGGCTTTTGCGCTCCACCAGGTACGCCTTGAAGGCATGGAAATACTGCACCGCACGCTCAATGCCGCTGCATACCACCATGGCCCGCGCCTGGCCGCCAATCTTGCCGGTGGCCAGCACCTGCTCGTGAAAATGGTCCACCATGATTTCGGCCTTGAGGCGGATAGCGTGGTCATGGCTCTCCACATAGCGGCGCAGCTTCTTCTTGGCCCGCTTGATGTCGAACTCCGGGTCGTCTTCAGTCATCTTGACAAGCTTGTAATAGCTGTCGACCGGCGTGTAGTATTTCAATACATCCAGAATAAAGCCCTCCTGGACCGCCTGCTTCATGGTGTAACTATGGAAAGGCTGGTGCTTGACCTTACCTTCTGCGTCTGGTGGCAGCGCCTCACCAAACATTTCCAGCGTCCGGTTCTTTGGAGTGGCGGTGAAGGCAAAGTAGCTGGCATTCGTCATCATCTTGCGCGCCGCTATGCGCTTTTCGATTGCATCGTTCACCACGTCTTCGGGGTCAAAATCTTCGGCTTCATCAGGGGTCTTGCCGTCTGCTGCATCGCCAAGCGCGCCGCTCATGGATGCCGCGGTCTTGCCACCCTGGCTGGAGTGCGCCTCATCGATGATGATGGCGAAGTTACGGCCCCGGTGCTCGTCCCCAATGACTTTAAGTACAAACGGAAAGGTCTGGATGGTGGAGATAATGATTTTTTTGCCATCGGCAATGAATTGGCTCAACTGCTCGGTTTTCGAGTTGGAGCCGCCGGTCACGGCCCCCACGGTGGCGCCCACTTGCATAAACTGCTTGATGGTCTTTTGAATCTGGTCGTCCAGGATGCGACGGTCGGTCACCACAATCACCGAGTCGAATACGTCTTTGCCTTGGTGCTTGACACCAATGAGCTGGTGCGCCAGCCAAGCTATCGAGTTGGACTTTCCGCTACCCGCCGAGTGCTGAATTAGGTAACGGTTGCCTACCCCATGGCCCTGCACATGCCACAGCGCCTTGCGCACCACGTCGAGCTGGTGGAAGCGTGGAAACACCTGATTGCGCTTCTTCTTACCGGTCTTGGCGTTCTTGACCTCGACAATCTGGGCGTAGTTCTCCAGGATGTCAGTCAGCCCGGCCGGGGTCAACAGTTTTTTCCAGAGGTAATCGGTTTTCAGGCCCAGCGGGTTGGGTGGGTTCCCGGCACCGTCGTTGTAGCCTTTGTTGAGCGGCAAGAACCATGAGGCCTTGCCCTTGAGCTCGGTACACATGCGCACTTCGCTGTCGTCCACGGCCAAGTGCACAACGCAACGGCCGAACTCGAAAAGTTTTTCACGAGGGTCGCGGTCACGCTTGTATTGCTCCACCGCGTCTTCCACAGTCTGCTTGGTCAGGCTGTTTTTCAGCTCGAAGGTGGCAATCGGCAGGCCGTTGATGAATAAGCCCAGGTCCAAGGCCCGGCGCGCTTCATCCAGACTGTAGGCAAACTGGCGCGTGACGACAAAACGGTTCTGCGCATGCAAGGCTTGTGACTTGGCGTTGCCCTTGGACGGCGTGCCGTAAAACAAGTCGAAGTGGCCGGCTGGGTGGTGCTCAACGCCCTTGCGCAGCACGTCAATTACGCCGCGTTTGCCAATCTCGGATGACAGACGCGTGAGGAACTTCAGGCGGTTGATGTCTTTGGCGTCAGCCGCATCGACCATTGCCAACTTCTTGAACGCTTCGGGCTGCGTAGCCTGCAAGAAGGAAAAGAGCTGGACCCCATCCAGCGCATGGGCACGGTCAAAGTCCTTGGGGTTGCCGAGCAGATAACCGGTGCCGCCCCACGGGACGTTGGCCTTGGCAGCTATCAGTGGCGTTATGCCCGTGTGACCGAGCGGACCCTTGGCCAAGCCGTCCAAGCCGGTCATGTGGTGCACGATGAGGGTTTCAAGCCCTTTTTCCGTGGTGTCAGTGGTCATTGATATCCTTTGTTACCCAACCATCACATCTCAAACCTCAAGCTCGGTTTCTTCATCCCTGTCCATGTCTACGTCGTCGCCTTGAACAGCGGTGTCGATAGATGACTCGACCTCTTCCAGTGGGAGCCTGGCAGCCGCTTCGCGCACGTCAATCTTGCCGGTCACCACGTCGGCAACGAGGCGGGTTCGGTATTCAAGTAGCAGTTCCATCTCGCGTTCAATGCGGGAAATGGCAACATCCAATCTCAACGTTCTTTCTTGAATGCCTCGGAATATTGTTCTCTGTTCTGCCAATGGAGGAACAAGCGCGGGAACCAATTTGAATCGCTCGAAATACAAGCGATTGCGTTCGTACATGATTCCATAAGAGAGGCGGTTGAATTCCCCGGTATACGCCGTTGTCCTAAACAGATGATGGAAAAATCCAGTCTCGATTTCGCTTCGAGGCTGCGCAACGGCGTATGCGGGACTAACTATTCCTTCATATTGGGAAAAGCCGAGCGAACCCATGAAAGCATTCATTAGGTTGTAGGCCAGCTGACCATGAAGAACACGCTTATAAGACCCACGGTTTTCGGATGCACGAACTTTGCGCCCAGTTTCTGATTGTGGGATAACACCTTTCTTCCTATCAATCGAAAGTAAAAGCGCGTCCGGATGACCCACATCGATTACTTCGAAAAATAGTCCGCCACAGCGCCTCACCTCCCAATGCTGCGGAATATCTCCAAGCCAAGGGATGCCGGAAGGTTTTAGGGGGACGGCGGGGTCTAGACCACGGGTGACGGCGCGGTGGATGATGGCCTGCTTTTGCTCGGTGAGCAGCGCAATTACCCGGCGCTTCGCCCGAATCGTCCGCTCCAGGCGTCCGTTGGCCCAGTCCAGGAACCGCACAATCGCGACCTGCTCTTCGAGAGGGGGGAGGGAAATCGGAATTGGACCAAAACTGTCTGTGTAAAGGCGATTGAAGCCAGACCCAATACCCGTTGACTCAATGGTGAACTGTCCTACCAAATCAGGCGTCTTTAGTCGCTCCAAAACAAGTTTTGTGTCGTGGCCTCCAAGAATCTTGAACACGGCATAGTCAGGACTAACAAGTCCCGGTCTCGTCCCGGCTCCGAACATACCGCTCCACGCCTGCATGCGATTCATCACAATTTCACCAGGCTGGTACAGCTTGTATCCAACAAGAGTTTTCGCGCTGTGAACTTTGTCCGTTCTATCCGAATGAGCAATCAGGCCACGTACCCGTGTGAGTGACAAAAGTGTTCCTTCACCATCGGTCGAGCGGCCATCCAGTTCTTGCAACACTGTCTTTATGCGGCTGATGGACCAATGCTCTGGCACCTGACCAAGCCACGGCAACCCCGAATCCTTGTACGCAGCATAAGGTTTGAGGTCAGCAATCATGACTGACCTCCATCACCCATCTGCCGTTCAAAGGACTGGCGGACGAGACCCATGATGTAAGGTAGCTCGTCGAGTGACTTGAGCCCCACCTCAACATCACCATTGCCCCATCGGCCGAGGTTCGTCACGTCCTTACAGAGACCTTTGGGGTCGTTGATTTCGGCAAACGTCAAATTGATGCTGAGTCGCAGCCGCTGGGCCTGTGGCACCACATCCACGAAGTTGGTCTCCGCCTTGTAGGCGACATACAGCTTCATGAATGACTCACTGACGCAAGGGTCAAGCGCCAATACCTCCTTGCGAAAGGCCTCAAAGACCTTGCGCAAGCTCGGGGTAAGCAGTTGCGGATGGTCGTCGATGGTGTAGCCGCCGCTCACGGGAACTTTCGCCGGCTGATAGGTGGCCAAGATTGTGGCATCGAGCTTGGGCGCGGCCCAAACGGTAAGCGCTTGTTCGGCCAGCCGCCCGGCGCGCTCCAAAATTGCGGCTTCGTTCCAGGCGTCGAGCAGCCCCAGTCCGGCATTGAGTCTGAGCGGGCTTTGCTTGAAGCCGCCATTCATGTCGCGTTTCTCAGCAAATGGGCGGTCGCTGTATTCGGCGTTGTAGCCCGTGAGCGTTAGGTTGCCCAGGGTGTGCACATAACGTTCCTGCACCTGTTGCCAGTCCGGGCCGAGTGCCTGCCTCCACGCGACGGATAAATCTGGATTCTGCGGCAGAATGTGCTCAATGGTGTATTCATCGACCGGCACACGCTCCTTGCGACCATGATTTTCCAGGCGACGCAACCAAAAGCTGCGGCGTGGGAAGTGGTAAAGGTCGCGGGTATGCAGGTCCCTGCGGAACTCATCATCAGTGGGAAAGCAGCGGTACGAGGGCAGCTGAAGGAAGTGTGCCTGGATGCTCTCGAGGTAGCTGTCTTTTTTGAGTGCCTTGCCAAAGGTGGCAAAGGTCTTGTTCATTGAGTTGGTGGGGATGGCGCAGACGGCTCGCCGGAACACATAGGCTTCAACCAAACGAACCGCTGCATTGAAGTCGGCTACGCTGAGAGTACCCGTGGCGTAGTCGTGATATAGCTCCAGCAGGAACGGGTACGCGACATCAACTTTAAGTTCACGTAGGTCGTGAAAGGCGAGACTGAGTGCGGGTTCTTGTTCGGTGCCCAACGCCAAGGCACAAAAGTAGCGCGCAAAGGCACGGATATCCTTTACCAAAGCATCGATACCGGCGTCCCGCACGGGCTTGGTGCGAGAGTAGTCCTTGAAAGCCTCGTAGACCTCACGCTCACGCGGAATGTCGCCCGTACGTACGGTGAGGTAGTGGCGCATGAAGCTGTCGAACTGGGTGCCGTAGGCCTCCTGCCCGAAATCTTGCTCCATCGGCCGCCAAAATTGCTCGTAAAGCTGCGTTTGGGGGACGGGCTCAAGGCCCATGAGGATGAAATTACGAATCAGGTCGGCTTGGCTCAGCTCCTTGCCCGTTGAGTTCATGCTCTCGAAGATGAGTTGTGGGTTGTCCTGGTCGCGGCTAAGCGCGATGTCCACAACCACCAGCTTGGCCAGGCCGCGACACACGACGGCAAGGTCATCCTTCTGGCCAGCCAACAGTTTGCTGAACTGGTCAAAATTCTGCGTTACCCGAAGCGATGGCTCTTTTGGTAGCTCGGTGTTTTTGATAACCGCCTTGAGCGATGCGTTGTCAGTCTGCGAAAGCAGCAGCTTGTAAAAGCGGTCGCCACTTTCTAAAGGGTTACTCAAGTAATAGTGACGCAGTTTGGCGGCGGAAAAGCCATCAACCGGTTCCCCATCACCCAGCGCGCGGGCCAATGCCTCAATCAAGAGGGCCACGGTAGTGAGCCGTTGCTGACCGTCAATGACCAGCAGAGGTGCCTGGTGAGAGACCTGAGACAGGCCCTGCTCGACGTAGACGATGGAGCCAATGAAATGCACGACTACAGCGTCACTAGAACCGGCGCGAAGGATGTCATGCCAAAGCTGTTGGCATTGTTTTTCGGTCCACGAATAGGTTCGCTGATAGATTGGAATGACGAACTGAGGCGACTTTTGCAGAAAACTCAGCAGTTTGGCTTCAGTGGCTTTCATTGGGCACCGCCTTTGAGCAATCCGTCCAGCAGCCCGTCGGCCTCCTGCTCGATGGCGAGGATGTCGGCGCGAATTTCGTCCAGTGTGCGCAACGGCTGCGGCTTATAAAAGTGCCGGGTGAAACTAACCTCGAACCCCACTTTGGTCGCATCCGTCTTAATCCAGGCATCGGGGGTGTACGGCATCACCTCGCGGCGAATGAAGGCGTCGATGCCGCCCTCTTCCAACAGCGGCACCTGTTCGGTGTCACGCAGGTCCGAATCCGTCTCGTATTCGACCGTTGAGGGCTTGCCGTCCACCACAGCAGCGTAAACGCCGCGCATCGGGTCAGCCTTCACTTTGCCCGGCTTGTGCACTTTCGCGATGACCGGTGGTGCGGTCTCAACGCGCCTACTCACGGCCTTCAAGATTTGCTTGAGGTCGGCGGCGGCCAGCTTCAAGCCAGCACTTTTGAGGGATTCGGCAACCCGGTCACGGAAAACGTTGTGGTCTTCAAAGAGCTGGTCGCCCAACGCTGCACGAAGTTGCGTGGCGGTATCAACCAAGCGGCCATCGCGTTCCCAGGTTTTGGGGTCGAGCAGTTTCTTTTTCTTCTTTTCCGGCAGGCCCTTTTTGGTACTGGTCACTTCTTCGTCGTCGGCATCGTCCTCGTCTGCCTCTTCCCCACCCCAATCAGACAGGCGAGCCTCCAAGGCCCCGGCGATGCTGGTGAACTTGGTGAACAGGTCGCTGCCAAACTCATCAAACAGGACACTGCGCAGGTCTTCATCACCGGAGGCATAACGCAGCGCCTCGATGGCCTTGATTGAGAGCTGGCTGTGCAGTCGCAGGGGACGCTCGACCGTGACCTTCCAGTAACCGAAAGCCTCGTTGGAGAAAATCTTGGACTCAGGCGTTTCCTTGAAGTCCAGAAAGGTCTGCGTGATTAGGTCAATATCCTCTGGCGAGAGTTCGCAGTTTTTCTTGCCCAGATTTTTGCGCAGCGGCTTGAACCACTGGCTGGCATCTATGAGCTGAACCCGGCCCTTGCGGTGCGCAGGCTTGCGATTGGACAGCACCCAGATGTACGTGGCAATGCCGGTGTTGTAAAACAGGTTGAGTGGCAGCGCCACGATGGCTTCCAGCCAGTCGTTCTCAATAATCCAGCGGCGGATGTTGCTTTCGCCCTGGCCCGCGTCACCCGTGAACAGTGAACTGCCATTGTGAACCTCGGCAATCCGGCTGCCAAGGGCCGACTTGTGGTTCATCTTGGCCGCCATGTTGACCAGAAACAGCATTTGCCCATCGCTGGACCGGGTCACCAGCGACAGCTCTTCACCGTCGTGCATCACCTTGAAGCGGGGGTCGCGCATGCCGTCCTTGCCGCCCATGGCTTCCAGGTCCTTTTTCCAGCTCTTGCCATAGGGCGGGTTCGCCAGCATGAAGTCGAACTCTTGTGCCGGAAAGGCATCGTGGGACAGCGTGGACCATTCGGCCCCGCCAACGATGTTGTCGGCGTTTTCGCCCTCCCCTTTGAGGAGCATGTCTGCCTTGCAAATGGCATAGGTCTCGGGGTTGATTTCCTGACCGTAAAGGCGACTATCGATTTGCAGCCCTCGCTGCTTTGCAATGGCATCCAGCGTCTCCTCGGCCACCGTCAGCATGCCGCCCGTGCCGCAGGCATCGTCAAACAGCAGGTACGTGCCTGATTTGAGGTCGCGCTCAATTGGCAAAAAGACCAAATTGGCCATCAAGCGCACGGCGTCGCGCGGGGTCCAATGTTCGCCAGCCTCCTCATTGTTCTCTTCATTGAACTTGCGAACCAGTTCCTCAAACACTGTTCCCATCGAGTGGTTGTCGATGCCAGCCGGTGAAAGGTCAATGTCGGGGTCGAGGAACTTGTTAATCAGGGTTGCCAGCGCGTCGGCCTTGGACAGGGTCGAGAGCTGGTTGCGAAATTTGAAGTTCTCCAGGATATCCAGGACGTTCGGCGAAAACCCGTTGAGGTAGTCCTCAAAATCGGCCAATAACTGCTGCTGGCTGCCCCGCGACTTCAGGTCGCGCAGGGTAAAGCGGGAGGTGTTGTAAAAAGCCTGGCCGGCTGCGTCGCAAAGTGCTGCGTTCTGCTCGGTAATTTGCGCACTGTCCAGCATCTTTTTGGTGTCCAGCACGGCCTGTTTCGTCGGCTCCAGTACAGAATCCATGCGCCGAATGACGCACATTGGCAAAATGACATCCGGGTACTTACCGCGCCTGAACAGGTCACGCAGCACATCGTCTGCAATACCCCAGATGAAAGAGACGATTTTGTTGCTTGTTGTGGGGTCCACTATCTTTCGCTTCCTTGAAATTCATCACCTTGCAACAGTCAATTGCCGCTGCGCCGGTCAAATGCTTGTTTACTATTAGCCAAGCACCCTATGCCTAGACTTTACTTCATGGTGTGTCAACCGTAATCAAGCGTAATCAAGCGTAATCAAGCGTAAAACAGTCTCCTCCTCACCAAAGCAACTGCCAAGGGCAGGTGCCCGCCCAACCTGCTTTTTCAAAATTCGGGGGCACCCCGGGCATCCGTCTCCACGCCGCCCAGTGCCTCGCCTTAATGGCAGGAGCCACGCTTTCAAGGCCAGAAATTATGGCCGGTCTGGTCTGTTGGTGAAAAAGCGCCCCCGCCTGGAAAAAGCTCTTCTTCAGGACCACTGGCTTCGCCTCCACCATACGTACGGACGGGACTTTTTCGGTACCCCGTTCCAAGTCACTTTCCTGCCATTCGCGCCGCATCGGCGCTTGCATACCCCAACTGAGTCGCGATGGCCTGCCAGGAATGGCCCTGTGCTCGCAAAATTCGGGCTGAGGCGCGCTTTTGTTCATGCCCTTCCCGCCAGTCGGCGCGGGATATCGCCAGGCCATCTGCCCGCGCCTGCTCACGCGTAAGGCGTTTGCGCTCGGCATCGCGTCGCTTGGCCTCATCTCCGCCAATGATGGTGCACATCTGACGCTCTTCGCTAGGTGTAATGCCCAGCCGGTCGATTAAGGTGCCATTGCGCCAGCGGTAGCGGGGGTCGACAGGAAAGCCGTTGAATTGAACGACCTCCCCCCTGGCCGCCGCTTCTGCCCGAGCCAACACCGAAGACGTACACGACTCGATTTGTGCCGCCGTCCAAGTCGGCGCGAACTCGGTCGCCAGTTCAGCGATTTCTTCTCGCAAGTGCGGGACCACCATGGCCTGCGCCAGAAAACAGGCCGACAGGAACAACGGCAAGTCCCTTTCCTGGGCCGGCGCCCCTTCGGCCCACCCTCTGAGTACAGCGAGCTTTCGAATATCCGCCAGGCGCGCCCAAGCAAGTTCGCTCGGAACCAGAACCCGACGGCTTGAGTTGACCTTCGCACCACAGGTCTTGCCTCCTGCGACAACAAGAAGTTGCGCCTTTCGCGCTTCCCTGGCTGCTTTTTCGAAGGCCCATAACTCACGTTGCGGCCGGCGTTCTTCATTGAGCAACTCCAGGGCGGTGCGGGTCAGTGGCATGACGGTATCCATCAGAACGTCAAAGTCATACCCGACCAGACCTCCAGCCATGCGAACGCCCCCCATGGTGGGAGTGGTGTCCTGGTAGACGAGCCGGGCCAAGTTGTCGCTCTTGGTGTTGACTGTTTCGACCAGACGCAACACGCGGGATGCATCCAGCGCTTTCGGGTCAGCGCCCAATGGGGAAAGCCGCCGGCAGAGTTCCTTTTGCAGCGCCTGCCAGCGTGGCAGGGCTTTCCTGGGAACCGGCTTTTCGAAAAGCCATTTGGCTTGCAGTCCCCGGCCAGAGAACACCACAAGGCTCGGTTGGGGAAGCCCGGCGACGTTGCAATGCTCCAGCAGCCGGGCAAGTTGAAATTCGGCAGAACGGCCGGCCAGCTCTGTGACGTTGTAAGTATCGAGGTCTATGTAGGCCAGCGGCATCCGCCACAAATTCACCACCCGTCGGTTCGGGCGAAAAAATTCCCCCTGCGAAATCCAAGTGTCCCTGGCCGGGTCAATTCGCTTGATGACCTCGGGCAGATGCTCAAGCTTGTGAGACCTTTGGCGGCGTTTTCCGTCTGCGCCTTGCACCAGCAACGAGAAAAATCCCGCGCGCTGGGTGTCGTGATAGGCCAGGGCTTCTTCGCGCGCCAGGGGCAGTGCGTGTCGGCAAGCAGTGCTTGTCATGGGGGTCTCCTGAAAACGGAGAACCCGGTGCTATACGTTTCATAGGCTCATCCGCGGCGCCCTACCCCCGTTTGCTTTGGTCGGCTTGGGTGTAGGGCGTTTTTTTCGGCCTGCGAAATGCCTGCCGTGGACCACGTGTAGTGACCGGCAATCAGGACTGCTCGTCATTGGCGCGGTTTAACCTGATTTCTTCACGCCTAAAGACACTGCATCCCGGCATTGCCAGCGACCCAGCGGCTTCGCAAACATCCCCCCTAAAACGAAGAAAGCCTCCAAACCATCTAAAGGACGCCGGCGACTACACACCACACCCATCAACCATCAAGGTGTGAAACATGACTGAAAAATTCGTTGAACTGACGCGCCAGGAGGTCTGCCAAGCCCTGCACTGCTCCGACAGAAAATTCGCTTATATGCTCGAGAAAAATCAATTTCCCGCCGGCGTTCGCCATGGCAAGCAAGACCTTTGGTCAGCGAAAGCGCTGGAGAACTGGCGCAGGACTCAATTTGCAGCGCAGGAGGCGTGGCGCCCCATCCAGGCCAGGTAAACCAGGCCGGCCTTTGGCAGAACCGGGCGCCCGGGTCCCAGCCCAGCAGTCCCTGAAAAGCAAACGGCCTGCCAGCACTCCTTATGGCGTGCTGGCAGGCCGCTATCGTTGGTGAATCTCGGGAAGACCTAAGCCTTTACCGTGAAGCCCCCTCCCCGGCATCTTTCGCCGCGCCCACGCGCTCTAGCGCGTCCATCCCCCCGATGTCGGGGGCGCTCAGGCAGTGCTCGGCCTGCTGGAGAAGCTGCTTCATCCACGCAAGGTCAGCATGGTGGTGCTGTGGTGGTCAAGTTATTTCGGACAACTTAATAGGTGGGTTGAGTTGCCGATTTATGCTCGAAAGCATTGGGTGACAAGTACCCCAGTTTGGAGTGCAGCCGCACGGAGTTGTAGAAGTTGACGATGTAGTCAGCCACGTCATGGATGGCCTCGCCGTGGTTGGCGTAGTCGCGTTGCCAGACCCGCTCCATTTTCAGACTCAGGAAGAAGCGCTCCATGACCGAGTTATCCCAACAATTGCCTTTGCGGCTCATGCTGCCCACCAGGCCATGCTTTTTCAGCAGCCCTTGATGCTCTGCGCTGGCGTACTGAGTACCCCGGTCGGAATGCACGACAAGACCGTTGGCGGGATTGCGCTGCCCGATCGCCATTTGCAAGGCGGTGCATACCAGCGTTGCAGGCATCGAAGGGGCCATGGCCCAGCCAACGATTTTGCGTGAATGCAGGTCCAGCACCGCCGCCAGGTACAGCCAGCCGCTGCGGGTACGAATATAGGTGATGTCGCATACCCAGGCCCGATCGGGCTTGGGCTGCTCGAACTGCCGCGCCAGCACGTTGGGCGAGACGGCCAAGCCGTGCCGGCTGTCGGTGGTGTGCATGAATTTTCGCTTCCAAACCGCACGCAAGCCATTGGCTCGCATTAGGGTTCGTACCCGGCGGCGTCCCATGGTCACGCCTTGCTGCTTGAGCACTGCGCACAGCCTACGGCTGCCGTAGGCGCGGCCACTGGCGGCAAAAGCGGCTTTCAAGTGAACACTGTCGGCGCACGCCACGGGTGCTTGGCAGCTGCGCAGGCGAGCGGCGTAATACCCCGAGTGACTGACGCCCAGAACCCGGCACACCTGGCTTACGGGTACGGCCTTCTTTTGCAACTGCTCCACGAGTTGGTAGCTCATCTGAGTTCGCGGGCAAAGAAGGCCGATGCTTTTTTTAATATTTCCACATCGCCTCGCAGTTGGCGATTTTCCGATTCGAGCTGGCGAATGCGCTGCTGCTCGGCGGTGATAGGTTTGCCGATACCAGGCAAACCGGCCTGCTCGGCTTCAAACTGGCCGAGCCAGCGCCTGACGACACTTTCCACAAGGTTCATGTCTTGGCAAACCTGCCCGACACTCAGGCCTTGGGCCTTGATCATCTGAACGACCTGGAGTTTGAAACTCGCATCAAAGCTTCTTCTGAATTTTGGATTCTTCACGTCTTGCGCCATTTAGGTTTGGAAAAAACCTATCGTTGTGTCCGTTTAAATTAGACCACCACATGCGTCTCCTTGTGCCTGTAGGCCCGCCGCTGAAGGCGCTCCAGCACCGCCCCGGCTTGCCTGAGGCGATTTACTGCTTCGTCACTCCAGTCATCAAGGCGCACCTGCTCAGCGACCGCACGTGGGCTCGCAGAGGCCACCCACAAGGCCCACGCGCCCAACTCCCTGGTCGCGGTGCGCAAACCGGTGTCCTGGCCGTCCTGAGACAGCAGCTGCCACCGGGAAACGCCCGCCTCCTCGGTTAAAACCCACTGGCAGGTTTGCAGCGGCACCGTGCCCAGTTGGGCACGCAGCAACAGGTGCCTCATGCTTGCCTCCGGGCGCGTTCGTCAGCAAAGGCCCGGAAGTCGTACATCACAGCGGTTTGGGCCGCCATGGCGCGCTTGCTCTCAGCGACCGCGCGCGAGCGCTTGGGCGGCTGGGGTGTGGCGGCAATGCCTTGATGGAGGGTTTGAGCAAGGGTGTCGGCCGGCAAAACCCGCAGGCGTTTGGCGATATCCCGGGTTTTCGGGTTGACGTAGCGCCGCAGGCTGGAGAGGGTTTTATGGCCGGTGATTTTTTGCAACGTAAAAATGTCCCCGTTCAGCAGCTCGGCGTACATCGTCGCGCCGGTATGACGCAGGTCGTGAATGTGCAAATCATCGATGTCGGCGGCCTCGCAAACGCGCTTCCAAGAGGAGTAGACGGCGCCATCAGTCAGCGTGAATATTTTTTCATGGAGCTCACCTTGGGGCAGCTCGGCAAGCAGCATCAAGGCGAACGGTGTGAGGGGCACGTCCCGATGACCCGTCTTGTCCGCTACAAGCTTGAGCACATCTCCGTCCTCTTCGTTGCGGTCGATATCACACCAGCAAGCGGTTTGCAGCAGCTCGTCTTTTCGCATGACGGTTTCTATCGCCAGCAGAACAAAAATTGAAAATTGCTTGTTTGGGCATCCGGCCAGCGCCACCGCCAGGCGCTTGCCTTCTTCTTTGCTGAGCACCCGGTCCCGCTCGTCTCCCTTGGGCCATTGCACGGCAAGCGTCGGATTTTCGGCCAACGGCCAGCTCCAGTTTTTTTTCGCATGCGCGAAAAAGCTGCTCAAAATGGCAATCTCCTGCCGTCGGGTCGCGCCGGCATAGCCTGCCGCCGGCGCATCGGTCGCCTTTAGCAACTCCGTGAGGTGAAACCCTCGAACGTCGGACACCGGCAGCCGCGCCAGGCGCTCGCGAACGGCCTGCGGTCCGGCGTCCCGCAAGGCGTTGTCGCTTGCGCGCTTGGCGAACGCCACTTGCCGCGCTGCCTGAAACACCGGCGCTGGCGCGACCTCGTGCAGTTCGAACAGTGTCGAGGTCATTTTCTGTTTGCCCGCCTGGGGCTTGCCCTGCGCGTCCGGTTCGAACGTGCGCCCGCCCTGCACCAACGTCGCTCGCAGTGTTGGCAGTCCGCCGGCCTTCAGGTACTTGTTGATGCGGCTCAGCGCCTGCACGCACCCCTTTTGCTTGACCACAACGTCATAGGCATAGTCCCGCAAGGCGAGTGCCAGCATGGTTTTTTTCGGCCCCATGCCCCGCATGGTCCCTTTTGTATTGGCATACAAAGCCTCTTGCCGCTCAGCCCACTCCCTGGCGTCCTTACGGGTGTCAAAGCCCCCGTTGAAATCCTTGTAGCCGGCCAGGCGAATCCGGGCGAAATGTTTTCCTGATTGTTTGCCGTAGGTAGCCATCTCAGCAGCCCTCCTGCGGGCGCTGAAGCGCTTCAAGATGAAACTTGGGGGTGGGCGCTGGGGCCCGAAAAATAATGTCCTGCATGTCTGTCTTTCTCACGTAGCGCCAGGAGTTGGCTTGACGTAAAGACACGGCACCTTTTTAAGCTGTCCGCCGCGTTTAAGGTGTTTAGCACCGGGTGACGCAAAGCGAAGTAGCTGCCACCGAAATGCACGCATGCGCATTCAAGTGCAGGTAATTTGGCATAGATTTGGCATAAACCGCCACCAAACGCCCATGAAAAAAGGACCTGCTCGCGCAAGTCCTTGATTTGACTCATAAAAAAATGGTAGGGCGTGTCAGACTTGAACTGACGACCAAAGGATTATGAGTCCCACCTAATCCATAATTGCCTATGTTGATATGTGTAGATATAATCTATACAAATCAACAAGTTACGCCTTTTTTCTGGACAGTCATCCGGTTTAAGTGTTGATTGAAATAGGTCAGTATTCGGAAAATAGTCTTACATCCGCCCTTACATCCTGGCGATGTAAGACCGGCAAGGGAATCAAACATGGCAAAGATTGCATTCACCGCTGGCCGGGTTGCGGGGTTTAAGTGCCCACCTGACAAGAAGCAGGCTTTTCTATGGGATGTGACTGCGCCGGGGCTGGGTTTGCGTGCTACCCCTGCCGGAAAACCCGCCTATGTGTTCCAAAGCGTGTACCAAGGCAAAGACGTTCGCCTGACCATCGGGAGCCCTGCCGCCTGGAGCATCCCCGACGCGCAAGCGAAGGCCCGCGAACTGCAGCGCCTGATTGATGGAGGCCACGACCCCAGGGGCTTGAAGCGTGCCGCCCTGGCCGCGCAAGCTGAAAAGCAGACCGCCGCCGCTGCCGCGCAAGTCCAGGCCGCTGCCCATGCCCTGACCACGGGCGAAGTTTGGGCCGTGTACTTGGCTGAACGCCGCCCGCACTGGGGAACCCTGCACTATGCCGACCATATCCGTTTGGCAAAGGCCGGGGGCTTGCCTGCAAACCGTGGGACCCGTGGCCGGGGCATGACCATTGCCGGGCCGCTTTACCCCTTGATGGCACTGCCCTTGCGCGACCTTGACGCGCCCGCCATCGAAACATGGGCCGCCCATGAAGCCAAGACACGCGCCAGCGCCGCTCGGCTGGCGTGGCGCTGCCTGAAGGTGTTTTTAGGCTGGTGCTCAGAACAGCCCGCCTATGCTGCCCTGCTGCCTGCAAAAAACCCAGCCAAGACAACGCGAAGCCGCGAAGCATTGGGCAAGGCTGGCGTTAAACAAGATGCCTTGCTGCGCGAACAGTTGACCGTCTGGTTCGACGCCGTGCAACGCATCGGCAACCCGGTAACAGCCGCCTACCTTCAAACCCTGCTGCTGACTGGTGCCCGCCCTGGCGAAGTGCTGGGGCTGCGCTGGGAAGACTTGAATGCCAAGTGGAAGGGCTTGACCATCCGCGACAAGGTGGAGGGCGAAAGGGTCATTCCGTTGACGCCGTATGTCTCGCAATTGCTGGCCGCCCTGCCCCGCCGCAATGAGTTTGTCTTTTCTGGTGCTGCTGGTGCCATGAGCAAGCCCCACAAGCCCCATTCAATCGCTTGCGCCGTGGCCGGTATCGAGGGGCTGACCTTGCACGGCCTGCGCCGTTCCTTCAAGAGCCTGACAGAGTGGCTTGAGGTGCCAGCTGGCGTGGTGGCGCAAGTGATGGGGCACAAACCCAGCGCGACGGCTGAAAAACATTACACCGTCCGCCCGCTTGACCTGCTGCGCAGCCACCACGAAAAAATTGAAGCGTGGATTCTGGAGCAGGCCGGGGTGAAGTTTGACGCATTGGCTGCGCCCGGTGGGCTGCGCGTAGTGGTTTGAACCTACGAAAACATACAAATATATATATACTTCAACCATGAAGTTGATAGCGTTTCAAGGCACTGCATTGGATGATTTGCGCGATTTTCCAAGTAGTGCCATGCGTGAAGCCGGGTACCAGTTGGACAAGGTGCAGCACGGCCTGCCGCCTGGTGACGCCAAGGCCATGCCAAGTATTGGGGCCGGTGTGATAGAGCTTCGTATCTGGGATGAAGCGGGAACATTCAGGGTGGTGTAAGTCGCCAAGCTGGCCGATGCCGTTTATGTGCTTCACTGTTTTCAGAAAAAAACCCAGCAGACCGCCAAACGCGACATTGATTTAGCCCGGAAGCGCCTCAAGGAACTGCTAAAGGAGATTGGAAAATGACAGACACACAACGCTTTACAAGCGTCTGGGATGCCTTGGAAAACACGCCTCAGGAAGCCGCCAGCATGAAGGCCCGCTCTGCGCTGATGATGGCCCTGGCTGAAGTCATCCGGGAACGCGGCATGACCCAGGGCGAAGCCGCCGGCCTGTTTGGCGTGACCCAGCCCCGCATTTCCGACCTCGTGCGGGGCAAGATAAACCTGTTTTCGCTTGATACCCTGATTGATATGGCCGCGACCGCCGGCATGGCCCCGATGGTGAAGGTTTCCAAGCCAAAGGCTTTACAGCGCAAGCGCGTCAAGCGCACGGCCGCACCGGAATTAGAAGCGGCGTGAGAAAAGCCATCCGGCGGCAGGCCGGTGTCTGAAAGGCCTACCTATGCGTTACCCCGTTGCCATTGAAGCCGGAACCGACGCCGCCGCTTGGAACGTGATTGTTCCCGACCTGCCCGGCTGCTTTTCGGCTGGCGACACACTGGAGGAAGCCATGATTCAGGCAGAGGACGCCATCACGGGCTGGATTGAAACCGCCCTTGATGACGGGCAAGCCATTCCCGCGCCGTCCCCTGTCGAAGCGCTGCGCACCGCGCGTCCTGAGTTCGAGGGCTGGCTGTGGGCGCTGGTGAAGGTGGACCCGGCCATGCTGGACGACACCCTGGAGCGGGTGAATATCAGCCTGCCGCGCCGCGTACTGTACCGCCTGGACGCCCGTGCCCGCACGGCCGGAGAAACACGTTCCGGCTTCATTGCCCGGATGGCCGTTGAAGGGCGTGAGCCGGTAGCGCCCGCCTGAAAACCTTTTTGAGACTTGACAAAAGACCCCTATGGCCGACACGCAGAATTCTGACAACCTTCCCAGCGCCGAACATCAGGCTGAATATACAAATGCCTGGGATGTTTTGGTCTCTGTGGATGAGCTGGATAAAAAAATCAACCTGTGGGAAGCGACGAACGCTCCCACCATTGGCGAACTGAAGGAAAAGGAGCAGAAGATTGCCGTGCTGAAAGCTGAGCGGGATTTGTTGATGGCGAAGGTTTTCCCTGCCGCGTCACTGCAATCTGCAACACAGCCTCAGGCCACGACACCTTACCCAGCGCCCTTGAGGGCTGTGGGCGCATTCGATGATTTGGAGGTTGGCGTGGTTAAGCGGCAGCCCGTGGAGCAAGGGCTATCAACAAAAGACATTGCCCAGGCCTTTGACGGCGTGAACGGGTGGGATTGTGAACGATGGAGCAAAAATTTAAGCGCATCAAATTGGCTTCACTCTGCCCGTATTGCGATAGGCCAAGCTGGTGGCGCACCGTCGATGTGGAACCCCATGCTGATGGCGCAACTGCTTCATGCCCGCATAAAAAACAAGCGAGAGAAAGAAAAGCTGATGAAGGTCTTTTATTCGCGATTCACCAAAAATCCCGCATTGCGACCGTGGCATGACGAATTTCGTGAGTACTTTGAAACGCATTGGGCCACGGAATAACGCCGCCATATATCCGGGGATTAATTCCGCTTTTCACTACTTGAATCTATGTAAGCAGTTGATTTATATAGGTTTTCAAATTCCGGGGTAAGTCCGCAAAAAGTGCGGATATTTTCAATTCGTTCCATGCCCAGACCGGACGCCTTGCAATGTTTGCAGGCCCGTGCTGCTGGGTTTGGAGAACGAACTTGCAACCCAAAATTCTTTCAGACATCAACGTGATGCGCGAGGCATATGCCCCGCTACAGTTCACGCCGCTGGCGCTGGAACACCGCCCCACCGTTGTCACCGCCGCCGCTGCCCATTACCTGAACCGCTGTCCGCAGACGCTGCGCGGCTGGGCCTGCATGGAGAACGGCCCATTGCGCCCAGTGCGTGTGCATGGCCGCCTGGCCTGGAAAACTGAAGATATCCGTCGCCTGCTGGCCGGGAGCGCCATCTAATGAACCGCGCCGACAACACACTCTACGCGCACCCTGACGGCTGCACGCGGGACTTCGACGACAACACACTGATTGCAACAGACGATGACGGCAAAGCCGTTTTGCTGCCCATTGGCTCGACTGGTCTGATCCTCAAGCAGCACCCCCTGTCTGCCGCCTTTCCTACCATGCCCGCTGACGAATATCAGGTGCTGGCCGACAGCATCGGAAAGATCGGCGTGCAGAACCCCATCACGCTGTTTGAAGGCATGGTGATCGACGGCTGGCACCGCTACCGGGCGGCCACTGAAGCTGGCATGGACTGCCCCTCCAAGGAGCTGGGCGACGTTGATCCGCAAGACTTTGTGATGGCGCAAAACAAGGCACGCCGGCACATTAGTCAAGCGCAATTGGCCATGGCAACGACGGATGTTTATAAATGGAAGTCTGTCGGCAACCCAGCCTTTGCCCAATCGGGCACTGAGTGCCCGATTGCAAAAACGAACTCGGAGCTGGCTGAAATCTCAGGAGTTGGCGAGCGCACCATCAAGCAGGCCAAGAGCCTGCAGACCTATGCAGCGCCCGAAGTGGTCGAGGCCGTCAAGCGCGGCGAAGTGGGCCTTCCCAAGGCCACCGCCATCGCCAAGCTGCCGCTTGATGAGCAAGCCGCCGCGCTGCACAAGCCAGCGCCCAAGCCGGCCAAGCCGGCCAAGCCAACGCCTGTGGTGGAACCCGAAACAGAAGTGCCCGCCGATTACACAGAGCTGGATGCATTGCGCGAACACGTAGGCGACTTGCAAGCCGATTTGGTTGTCGCGCGCATGGGCGATATCCCTGAAGAAGAAAAGCTCCAAGCCGAAACGCTCATTGCCGACTTGCGCGCCGAAGTCAAAAGCCTGACCGCCACCCTTAAAGCCGCGTACCTCGCCCGTGACTCACTCATGGAAGAAAACGCGCAGATGAAAAGACAAATGCAGATGCAAAGGAAAGAAATCGACAAGTTGAAAAACAGCAAATAAACCCACCCCACGAGCTACCCTTATGAACTCCCTCCTACTCAGGCCCTATCAAGCCTCGTCAGTCGAATCCCTCCGCGCCGGGTTCCGCGCCGGCCATGTCCGCCAGGTGCTCGCCGCCCCCACGGGCGCCGGAAAGTCCCGCATCTTGGAGCACATGATCCGCGCGGCCTTGGACAAGGGTTCGCGCATCATGTTTGTGTGCGAGCGCCGCATTTTGGTTGAGCAATTCAGCAAGCACTTGGACAACGCCGGTATTGCCCACGGCGTTTTGATGGCAAATCACTGGCGCTTTCGCCCCTATGAAAAAGTGCAGATTGCCAGCGCGCAGACCTTGGAGCGCATGGAATCAATCCCGCTGGTGGACATTGTTTTCATTGACGAGCTTCACGCCTGTCTGCGTAAAAGCATCATCAACATGATTGTGGCCCAGCCCAATTTGCGTATTGTGGGCGCGACCGCTACTCCGTTTCATCCGGCCATCGGTGTTCATTTTTCCAACGTGGTCAGCGTCACCACCATGGCGCAGCTGGTCGAAGAAAAGTTTCTAGTGCCGTTCCGGGTGTTTGTCGCCAAGGAAATCGACACCAAGGGCTTGAAGGTCATTTCCGGAGAGTGGAAACGAGACGACCTTGAAAAACGCGGGCAGCAGATCGTGGGCGACGTGGTGGCCGACTACATCCGCATTTCAAACGATGTGTTTGGCGGCTACCGCAAGACGATTTGCTTTTCCTGCGGCATTGCGCACGGTGCCGAGCTGGCGCAAAAGTTTCAGGAAGCCGGGATCAACGCCATTCAGATCAGCTCAGAAGATGACGAGGAATACCGCGACGAGGTGCTGAAGGATTTCGCCAAGCCCGACAGCGACATCAAGATACTGATTTCCGTGGCGATTCTGAGCCGGGGCTTCGATCAGTCGGATGTGGATTACGTCATCCTGGCGCGGCCGTTGAAAAAGAGCTTTTCAGAGCATGTGCAGATGGTGGGCCGGGGCGCCCGCATCCATCCCGGTAAAGAGATTTGCGTGATTCAGGACAACAGCGGGAATTGGCTGCGGTTTCGGGACGATTGGGACAAGCTCTACAACGATGGCGTTGAAGAACTAGCGGCTGGGCAGGACAGCAAGCCAAGAAAAGAGCCGACCGACGTGCAGAAGGAGGCCGCCAAGTGCCCGAAGTGCAGCGTGGTCTGGAGTGGCGGCGATACCTGCGCCCATTGCGGCCATGTGCGTGTCAAGCGCAACGAGGTTCAAGCCGTGCCGGGTGAAATGGTCGAGGTCAACGCCACGACGCGCAAGCCGGAAAAGTACAGCCAAGATTTCAAGACCGAGTTTTACGCTCAGCTGCTGGGCTATGCCGAAGAACGGGCCCACAACCCCGGCAGCGCCTGGCACCGCTACAAGGAGAAGTTTGGCGTCGGCCCATCCATGGCACCGCCCAAACCCGTCATGCCGGGCCTTGCCGTGCTGAACTTTATCAAAAGCCAGAACATCCGCAACTCCAAAGCACGGAGAACGCAGGCATGACCGCCCGCCTACAAGCCGCGCTGGCTTTCATCCCGGCAGACCACCGGGAAACCTGGGTGCGAATGGCCATGGCGGTCAAGTCCGAGCTTGGCGATGCTGGCTTTGATATTTGGGACGACTGGTCGCAGACAGCGGGAAACTACAACGCGGCATCGGCGCGCGCCGTCTGGAAGTCGTGCAAGGGTTCGGGCGTGACGGCCGGGACGCTGTTTCATGATGCACGGGCGAACGGCTGGAAGGATGACGACAAGCAAAGCCGTCCGTCGCCCGAGCTTTTGCAGGCCCGCCAGCGCGAGATTGACGAGCGGCTGACACGGGAGGGCATTGAGCGGAAGAATGCGCAGCAGAACGCCGCCAAGAAAGCCGGCTGGATCATGCGCCAGACCGTGCAGGAACAGCATGCCTACCTGCAATCGAAAGGCTGGCCGAATGCCAAGGGCGCCGTGTGGTGGCCTGACGAAAAACAAAACCTGCTGTGCATCCCCATGCGCGTTGGCGATGCCCTTGTGGGGGTGCAGATGATTGACCGGGAAGGCGGCAAGCGCTACCTGACCGGCCAGCGCACCAGCGAAGCCGAATACGTGATTTCCAACAACGGGCGCGGCGCCGCCGACTGGTTTGTCGAGGGCTACGCCACCGGCCTATCTTTGCGCGAGTGCCTGCACGCCCTGCGCATGCGCTACCGCATCCACATCACGTTTTCAGCCGGGAATCTGGCCAAGGTGGCGGCGCTGCACGATGGCGGCTACGTGGTCGCAGACAGGGACGACAGCGGCACCGGGGAGCGCGTGGCTGTGCAGACCGGCCTGCCGTACTACCTGCCCAGCGAAGGCGATTTCAACGACATGCACAAGGCGCAAGGCACTTTTAAGGCTTCGCAGGCCCTGCGCCGATGGATGAGTGAGGCAGTCCAGCCCGCCTGATTTAGATCGCAAGCGGATCGCAAGCGGATCGCAAGCGGATCGCAAATGGATCGCAAATGGATCGCCCATCACATTAAGGAGCAGCTAACGCGCTCCAAACACCGGACACGGGTTCAAAGCAGCCCGTTCCAAGAAGGAATTTCATGAACGCAGACAACCGGACCTCGCCCAACATCACCAAATGGATGCCCGTGTGGATAGGCGACATCAGGCGCGAAACCATTGGCCGCCCGCCAGAATTTACCGGCATGTACCTGAACCTCTTAATGGCAGCATGGGAAAACGGCGGCCAACTTGACGATGACGAATCGCAACTGTTTCGTATCAGCGGCGCAACCACCCAGCAATGGGTCAAGCACCGCCAGGCGCTGGCAAACCTTTTCGTTCCGCGCAATGGGGTGTGGTCGCACAACCTGATCCGCACCGAACTGGTGAAGGCCGCCAACATCAGCGCCCGCCGCAAGGTCGCCGCTCAGAAGGGCAACGACATCCGCTGGGGCCGTGGACCCTCAAAAGCTGAAACCGATGCGCTCATGGAAAAGATTGCAAAAGACGGTGGAGCGTATTGATGACCGACCGGCCCAAAACTGGACCCGTTGACCGTGAATGCAAAGATGCGGACTTCTGAGTTTTAAAGAGCGCACCCGTTGAACGGGCAATTCGCAAGGCTTGAGTGATTGCCTTCGATGTGCCCAAGAACCGCCAGGGGCGCATGAGCGAGCTGGCGCTGAGCTTTGAAGGCCGATGCCAGCGCTGGCAAGAATGCGCAGTCCCCTTGCAGGCAAAGAAAATTGGCAAAAGCCGGTCCTACACAGACGATTTTTGAGTTGCGCCGGCCGCGTGCGCGGCTTAACCTGCCAACGATTCAAGCTGCTGGCTGCGCAAAATTTGTTCTCACACCCCTGCCGCCGCAGAAACCGTCCCGCTGGAAATGACCTTCATGACCCAAAAAAAAACCCACCCAGACCGCCAGGAAAGCCGGCTCCAAGCGCTTGCGCAGGCCAAGGCCAAAGCCATGAACCAGGCGATGGCGCAAAGCGTCCTTTCGCCGGAATTTTCCGCATCCGTCGTCGTGACCGCTTATGCAAAAAGCAGCAGCCTCGACCAGATTTCCGTGATGGAGCAACTCCAGGCGCAGCACGCGAGCCTGGCCACAGGCAATCTGGCGCAAGCTGAAAACATGCTGATGAGCCAGGCAGTGGCGCTGCAGACGGTTTTTACCAGCCTCGCGGCGCGGGCTGTTTCTTTGAGCAGCGCCGAGCAGATGCAAGGCATGCTCGGGCTGGCCCTGCGGGCACAAAGCGGGAGCCGGGCGACCTTGCAGGCGCTGGGTGAGTTGAAGAATCCCCGCCATGCTACGTTCGTGAAGCAGGCCAACATTGCCCATGGGCCGCAACAGGTGAACAACGGCGCGGAACCTACGCGCACGATGGAAGAAATTGAGGTTTCGACAAACAAACTATCAGGCGCGCACCATGAGCTACTTGAGGACACCCGAGCACCGGGCCAGGCAATCGCAGGCCATCCAGGCGTGGCAGCCGTGGAAAAAGTCCACCGGGCCAAAGTCCGACGCGGGTAAGGCGCTGGTGGCCCGCAACGCGCTGAAGCATGGCGGCCGGTCGGCGGACACCCTGGCCCAGTTGAAAGCGTTGCGTGAATTGCTGGCGCAGTGCGACAGTCGCCTTGCCGGGATGCGCTGACAAGGTACGCAGTACGCAGAAAAATCAATGGCGCCAGCATCGACGCTAAGCCTCTAAAAGTAAAAGGCTCATGTTCCAAATTCCGGGCGGCACTACATCCGCATGGTCGGCATATTTTTTCACTACGTCGCGTAGCCCGGTGAGCGGCCCACCTGCTTTATCGCCCAGGCTGCTGGTTAGTGACCAAGCCGGCGGACGCAAAGCGCAGCTTGCCGCGACCGTAGCGGCTGTTCAAGTCATCAAGCATGGTCATCAGCCGGGCGCGGTCATGCAACGCAGGGCTTGGTCGGTACCCCATCGCCCTCGGTCATTGCGCGGCCAAACCCCCTTCGACACCCATGAGCGCGTCTGCAGTACCTCGATGCACACCGACACGCCGTCCTCGTCGGAGCCCCAGCTCAAGGTGCCCTTTAAAATCGGCACGGCAATGGCCATGTCATTGGTGCTCGATGTCGGGCCTTTTTTGAGGTCGGCCAGGCTGTCCATGCGCGGCATGGATGCGCGGCGCCTCGTTGGCGCAAAAGGACACGTCATTGATGAAGTTCTGCGTGACGTCAAACACCCACTTGAACGGCGCGCTGCGCTGGGCCAGGCGTACTGGCTGCCCACGGTGCGGTCCCACAGCGAGAGGTTGCCCGGATGGCTCAGGTACTCGTTGAGCTTGGCCGTGGCCGCCTGGGTGTAGCCGGACGCGGCGCGGCGGCTGTAGCGGATGTCGGGATTGCCACCGGAATCGTTTTGCGCGACAATTTCGCCATCCCTTGAAACCCCGACAGGCTGGGCAGTTGTAGGCTTGCTGGCGGTAGTGGTGGTTGCAACATTACCGGCGCCACCTTCACCAAGGGACCATATTTTCCAGCCCGACAGCAGCCAAGCATTGCTGCCGGCGCGCCGGGTCAACACGGCTTCAACCCCTTGATGGGCCAGCACCACCCGCTCGATATTTCCTGCTTGAGCGCGGCGGACCTCAGTGCCTTGTGCAATGGTGCGAACAATCCTTCCAAGCAAGTGCGTTACTTCGGCCTCGCGCATGCCGTCCTTGCGCTGGCGCGCTTCCAGAATGTGGGACAAGCCCATGGCGCCTTTGGTTTTACCGCTGGCCTTGGTAACGCCTTCACTTCCCCATACAAAATCCACCCAGCCCAGCCCATTGCGGAACATGGCGCGGTGAACCGTTGTCTTTTCATCGAGCGCCCTGGCCAGCGCCTCCCGCCCACGGCGCACATTGGCGTCGATGGACTTCATGGCGCTGCGGCTGTAGCGGATGTCGGGATTGCCTTCGGGCTGGTTTTGCGCGACAATTTCACTGCCCGCTCCCGCCGTGTGGTCGCTAGAGTCAGCCATGCGGTGTGTAGCGCCAGTTGCGTCATTGGCCGCATTGGTTGCACCGGGCTTCAATTCCCATCCCGTCAGCAGCCACGTATCGCTCCCTGGATTTCTCACCAGAACAGCCTGCATGTTCTTCCATTCGATGACCGCCCGAGTGGCCCCGCCGATTTCGGCGCGGCGCAACTCGCGGCCATTCGCTATGGTTTCGACAAGCCCCTCAAGCAGACGATTCGCCCGGCCCTCTGACATGCCATCCGTGCGTTGGCGCACTTCAAGAATGTGTGCGATGCCGCGCTCACCGGGACGTTTCCCGTTGGGTTTTACAGCCCCTCCTTCATCGCCCTACTCAAAATCCACCCAGCCCAGCTCATTGCGAAACATGGCGCGGTGAACGCTAATCTTCTCGTCAAGCGCTTGCGCCAGGGCCGCTATGCCACGGCATCGGCATCGTTGGAAAATCATCGGCCTCGCCATGGTGAGGCTCAACTGAACTGAAGACGCAAAAACAGGCAGACGCTTTTAAAATTTCTTAGCATTCTTGGCGAGTGCAGCGTAATCTCATTCCCCTGAGTGAAACTGGACAAAATCAGCCCACTATCAGCACCATCTTTAAGCTGGCAGCCGCGCTCGATGTCAAATCCTCCCACATGATGGCGGCCACTGAAAAATTGCTCGACAAGTAGCAGTTTCATCGGAACCTGCGTTCATTTGACCTAGCGCCAGCTCTACAGCCTGCGTTGATAATCAGCGCCAAAGCGCGAAAACAGCGCGGCACTTTTTACGAACAGGTACGACCCCCATGCTCACTGGCGAACTACGCAGCCAAATCGACGCCATCTGGAATTCATTCTGGACCGGCGGCATCTCCAACCCGCTGGAGGTGATGGAGCAAATCACCTATCTGCTGTTCCTGCGCCGCCTGGACGACCTGCACACCCTGGAAGAAAACAAGTCCCTGCGCCTTGGCAAACCCATGGAGCGCCGTACTTTCCCCGAAGGCCAGGACGCCAAGGGCCGCGACTACAACGACCTGCGCTGGTCGCGCTTCAGGAACTATGCGCCCGCCGAGATGTACACCGTGGTCGGCGAGCATGTGTTCCCGTTCCTGCGCACCATGGGCGGCGATGGCTCGACCTACGCGCAGCACATGAAGGATGCCCGCTTCACCATCCCGACGCCGGCCCTGCTGGCCAAGGTGGTGGACCTGCTCGACCATGTGCCGATGGAAGACCGCGACACCAAGGGCGACATCTACGAGTACATGCTGGGCAAGATTGCCAGCGCCGGGCAAAACGGCCAGTTCCGCACGCCGCGCCACCTGATTCAGCTCATGGTGGAGTTGACAGCCCCGACCGCCAAGGACGTGATTTGCGACCCGGCCAGCGGCACCTGCGGCTTTCTGGTGGCGGCAGGCGAATACCTGCGTGAAAACCATCCCGAACTGCTGCGCGACGCGCAGGCCAGGGAGCATTTCCACCACGGCATGTTCCACGGCTACGACTTTGACAACACCATGCTGCGCATCGGCAGCATGAACATGGCGCTGCACGGCGTCGACAACCCCAGCATCCGCTACCAGGACTCGCTGGCGCAGGACCATGCGGGCGACGCTGAAAAGTATTCGCTGATTCTGGCTAATCCGCCCTTTGCTGGGTCACTGGACTACGAGGGCACGGCCAAGGACCTGCTGGCCATCGTCAAGACCAAAAAGACCGAACTGCTGTTTTTGGCTCTGTTTTTGCGCCTGCTCAAGCCTGGCGGCCGGGCTGCCGTCATCGTGCCTGACGGCGTGCTGTTTGGCTCGTCCAAGGCGCACAAGGAGCTGCGCCGCATGCTAGTGGAAGACCAGAAGCTGGACGCCGTCATCTCGCTGCCGTCGGGCGTTTTCAAGCCCTATGCGGGCGTGTCCACGGCGATTTTGCTGTTCACCAAAACCAACTCGGGCGGCACCGACACCGTATGGTTCTATGACATGAAGGCTGATGGCTGGAGCTTGGACGACAAACGCCAGCCGCTGCTGCCTGAAGATAAATTAGGCTTCCAGGGCATGAAGGACGGGCGCAGCCAGCTATCAGAAGCAGAGCACTGCAAAAACAACTTGCCCGATGTGCTGGCGCGCTGGAACGAGCGGGATGGCGGCGAACTCAAGCGCGACCGCACCGACCAGAGTTTCTGTGTGCCCAAAGGTGACATCGAAGGCAACGACTACGACCTGTCCATCAACCGCTACAAGGAAGTGGTGCATGCGGTGAGCGAGCATCTGCCGCCAAAAGAGATTTTGGCCCGGCTGGCGGTGCTGGAAACGGAGATTCAGGCGGGGATGAAAGCGCTTACGGGTCTGCTGGGATGATAGCTTTAAGAACCGTGACACTTGACCAGTGTTGCACGATTGTCTCGGGCGCCACACCAAAAACGTCAGTAGAAGAATATTGGGACGGCGATATTTTCTGGACAACGCCGAAAGACCTGAGCAATTTAGAGACGCATTACCTTGCAGATACGCCTAGAAAAATAACTAACCTTGGTTTAGCCAGTTGTGGCGCTTCAGTGCTACCAAGTGGCTCAGTCCTTTTTAGCTCTCGTGCACCGATTGGTCATGTTGCCATCAACGCTGTGCCAATGGCAACAAACCAAGGGTTCAAAAGTTTTATTCCTAAATCTGGCATTCTTGATGCCAAGTTTCTTTTTCACTGGCTTCGAAAAAACAGGACTTATTTACTGACCTTACGCAGCCGCCTGAAATTTCTGAAGCTGGTCAAAAGCGCTGCGGGTGGCATTGATGAGAAGTTTGAACCTTAAAGCGAAGGAGTTGATCTTGCTTTTAACGCTCAAGCATTCGAGCTTGAAGACGGCATAAATCGCCATGAAGACGTGGTTGCTTTGGGTTCTCAACGTCTGCGTTGGGGATTTGGCCATGCCCGCATTGGACTTCAAGGATTTGTGAAACACCTCCACTTGCCACCGTTTTTTGTAGGTCGTGGTGATGGCGTCGTAGTCGCACGTGAGGTCGCTGCAAACCAGGTGCAATGTGCCGGTGCTGCTGTCTTTGTTTTTAAAGACCTGGCGGACCAAACGGACTGCTCTGGCAGACCCCTTGAGCCAGCCTTGCACCGTGCATTGCTCTGAAAATTCCAGCTCGTCTACGCGCACGAAGCGCTTTTTCTTCCAGTCCTCCTGGCTCAACGCCACCAGCCGGTTGTCCTTCAGGGCTGCGATGAAGTGCTTACCCCGGCTCGTAATGAAATCAAAATTCTCCTCGGAGGAAAACCAGCTGTCCATCAGCACGAAACGAAATCGCAAGGCGTTTTGCAGGCAGGCATGGATCATCTCGCGCATCATTTCGTTTTTTGTTTTCTCACTTTTGCGTTTGACTTGGCGGCTCGCAACGTCGCATTGAAGAGGCTTTTGCACCAACTCGAACGCCACCGGAATAGACCTGCCGCCGCAGTGGTACAGCGCGTTGAGCAGGTTGATGCCCTTGACCGTGCGACCACTGCAATGATCGTAATGCCAGCAGATCAAGTCACTCTCGTCCGTCCAGGCTTTTTCCTGGATGGTGTCGTCAAAAATCAGCACGCCTTCAGCCGTTTGCACTTCCCGCACCATCGCCTTGACTTGCCGCCACAAGTCCTTAGACGTGTAGTCCTGCCCGGATAAAAACCTGGTAATCCGGTCGTGGCTGACATCGCCCTGCACCATGGCCGAAAGCCCTGTCGCTGTTGTCGCGCCAAAGCTGCTCAGCAGGTAATCCGTGTACAACTCCAGTTCAGAATTTTTCATGCGCGTAGGCTAACAGGACAGGCGGCTGCGTAAGGTCAGTTATTTAGAAAGCCTTGGAAACGGTGCGACCTTCAAAGAAGTGTCAAAGGCAACAGTTTCACGCATTGAAATTGATTTGCCGCCCATTGCAGACCAGCGCCGCATTGCCGCCATCCTGGACCAAGCCGATGCCCTCAGAGCCAAGCGCCGGGAAGCCTTGGCGCAACTGGACAGCCTCACGCAGTCGATTTTTATTGAGATGTTTGGGGACCCAAAAATCCAAATTGAGGCCGGCGCCTGTAGCTTGCTTTCGGACGTTGTTGCCCCAGGGCGAATCGTCACTTACGGAATCGTGCAGGCGGGTCCAGAGGTCGCTGATGGCGTCCCCTACATCCGCACTGGTGACATCAAGAACGGAGTAATTTTGGAAGACCGACTGTCCAAAACGAGCTTCGAAATTGCTGAGTCTTACTCAAGGTCAGCCATCAAAACTGGCGATATTGTTATGAGTATTCGTGCAACCGTAGGTACGACTGCACTGGTTCCCGAGTCGCTAAATGGCGGAAATCTCACACAGGGTACCGCGCGCATTTCTCCAGGTGATGGAGTGAGGAATGAGTATCTTCTTAGCTATTTGCGCACCCACTCAGCTCAGGCTTGGATACAGTCAAACGTCAAAGGCGCAACATTCCGAGAAATTACCCTTGGCAAACTACGGCAGTTGCCAATTTTCGTCCCGTCCCTTGATTTGCAAAAGGTATTTGCGAGGCGAATAGGCGTAGTCAATACCCTGACAGCCACAGCCCAGCGGTCATTGGCCGAACTTGACACCCTTTTCGCCTCTCTCCAACACCGCGCCTTCCAAGGCGAACTGTAAATGAGCAATTTCGCCTTCCTTCAGTCTGAATGGTCCTTCCTTTTTGGTGCGGCCATCAAGGCCGAAGGAACGGCGAACACGGATGCCCGCACTTCCTGCTTTTATGCCAGGCGCACGCTGGAACTGGCCGTTGGATGGCTCTACAAGCACGACAAGTCCCTGCGCCTGCCGTATCAGGACCATTTAAGCGCCCTGATTCACGAACCGAGCTTTCGGGCCACGGCGGGCGATGCGATTTTCACCAAAGCCAAACTCATAAAGGACTTGGGCAATCTGGCGGTCCACAGTACCCGGAAAATACTGCCTGTGGATGCGGTCACGGCCACCCGCGAGCTGTTTCACTTTTGCTACTGGCTGGCGCGCACCTACGGCCACAATGCACGACCGGACCCTGGCCTGTGCTTTGTGCCTGCCCTGCTGCCGACTGCCGTTCCCGCATTGCCGGTCCAGCCCCAGTCGATTGACCAGCTCCAGAAGCTGGAAACGCAGCTCCAGGCGCAGGATGAAAAGCTCTCGGCCCTGCTTTCCGACAAGGCCGCGCTCGACGACGAACTCAAAAAGTTGCGCGAGGAAGTGGCCGCCGCCAAAAAGGCCAACACCGCCCAGCCGGATACCCATGACTATTCCGAAGCCCAAACCCGCGACTATTTCATCGACTTGATGCTGAAAGAAGCCGGCTGGGCGCTGGACAAGAAGAATTTTGAAATCGAAGTCAGCGGCATGCCCAATAACCAAGGCATCGGTTTCGTGGACTATGTGCTGTGGGGCGATGACGGCAAGCCGCTGGCTCTGGTGGAAGCCAAGCGCACCCGCAAGGACGCCACGGCAGGCCAGCAGCAGGCCAGGCTGTACGCCGACTGCTTGCAGGCCCAGTACGGCCAGCGCCCCGTCATTTTCTATTCCAATGGCTACCAGCACTGGATTTGGGACGACGCCAGTTACCCGCCCCGGCCGGTGCAGGGGTTCTTCAAGAAGCCCGAACTCGAACTCCTGATTCAGCGCCGCAGCAGCCGCAAGAAGCTGGCCGACGCAGTCATCAACGCCGACATCATCGAGCGCTATTACCAGAGCCGCGCCGTGCGCCGCATAGGCGAAACCTTCGAGGTGGACAAGCAGCGCAAGGCCTTGCTGGTGATGGCCACGGGCAGCGGCAAGACGCGCACGGTCATCGCGCTGGCCGATGTGCTGATGCGCTGCAACTGGGCCAAGCGCATTTTGTTCCTGGCCGACCGCGTAGCGCTGGTCAGGCAGGCGGTGAACGCCTTCAAGACGCACCTGCCCGATTCAGCGCCCGTCAATCTGGTGACCGAGAAAAGCACCGAGGGCCGTGTGTTTGTCTCTACCTACCCGACGATGATGGGGCTGATTGATGACGCCGCTGATGGCCAGCGCCGCTTTGGCGTCGGGCATTTTGACCTCATCATCATCGACGAGGCGCACCGCTCGGTGTACCAGAAGTACCGCGCCATCTTTGATTACTTTGACTGCCTGCTGGTGGGGCTGACCGCCACGCCCAAGGACGAGATAGACCACAACACCTATGGCCTGTTTGACCTGGAAAGCGGCGTGCCGACCGATGTTTACGGGCTCGACGAAGCGGTGGCCGAAGGTTACTTGGTGCCGCCTCGGCCGATTTCGGTACCGCTCAAGTTCCAGCGCGACGGCATCAAGTACGCCGACCTGTCCGATGACGAGCAGGAGCAGTGGGACGCGCTGGAATGGACCGAAGACGGCACGGTGCCCGATGCGGTGGAGTCGGCCGCGCTGAACAAGTGGCTGTTCAACACCGACACGGTGGACAAGGTGCTGGAGCACCTGATGACCAGGGGCGAGAAAGTGGCCGGCGGCGACCGCCTGGGCAAGACCATCATCTTCGCCAAGAACAACGCCCATGCCGAGTTCATTGCCGAGCGCTTCAATATCAACTACCCGCACTACATCGGCCACTTTGCCCGCGTGGTGACCTACAAGACCGAGTATGCGCAGAGCTTGATTGACGAGTTTTCCAACAAGGAGGGCATGCCGCATATTGCCATTTCGGTGGACATGCTGGACACCGGCATCGACGTGCCCGAAGTGGTCAATCTAGTGTTCTTCAAGGTCATCCGTTCCAAGACGAAGTTTTGGCAGATGGTCGGGCGCGGCACGCGGCTGTGTCCTGACCTGTACGGGCAGGGGCAGCACAAGCAGTTTTTCAACGTGTTCGATTACTGCCAGAACCTGGAGTTTTTCAGCCAGAACCCCAACCATTCGGACGGTTCGACCACCGAGTCGCTCAGCACCCGGCTTTTCAAGGCGCGGCTGGAGATGATGGTGGAGCTGGACAGCCGCATTGACGCCGGCCCCAAGGTGGCGGAGCCCATGGCGCCGTACGGCGACCAGCTCAGCGATACGCAATTGCGCGGCGAGCTGGCGGGCCTGCTACACCAAGGCGTGGCAGCCATGAACCTGGACAACTTTGTCGTTCGGCCCCAGCGCCAGGCGGTCGAGAAATTCGCCAAACTCGAAGCCTGGAAAAAACTGGATGTGGACAGCTTCACCGAGCTGGCGCAAAAGGTCGCCGGCCTGCCCACGGCGCTACTGGACAACGATGAGGATGCCAAGCGCTTCGACATGCTGGTGCTGCGCACCCAGCTCAGCATCCTGCAGGCCCGGCCCGACTTTGTGGCCCTGCGAGAGCGCCTGCAGGCCATTGCCAGCGCCCTGGAAGGGCAGGACGCCATCCCGGCCATCAAAGCGCACATGGCGCTGATTCAGGCCATTGCCGGGGATGAGTGGTGGGAGGGTGTGACCGTGGCCATGCTGGAGGCGGCGCGCAAGAAACTGCGGGCGCTGGTCAAGCTCATTGAAAAGGGCCAGCGGGTGGTCGTTTACACCGATTTCGAGGATGAGTTGGGCGAGGGGGCGACGGTTCAACTGCCGGGTGTCGGAACGGGCATGAACCTGGCGAAATTCAAGGACAAGGCGCGGCAGTTTTTGAAAGCCCATGAAAGCCACCTGTCTTTGCAGCGGCTGCGCCGCAATCAGCCCCTGACGCTGTCAGACCTGCAGGAGTTGGGGCGCATGCTGGTGCAGGCTGGCGGCTCCCAGGAGGTCATCCAGCAGGCCACAGAGCAAAGCCAGGGCCTGGGCATCTTCATCCGCTCGTTGGTGGGGCTGGAACGGGAAACGGCAAGTCAGGCATTCAACCAGTTCGTCATCGGCACGACCGCCACGGCGAGCCAGCTGGAGTTCATAGACCTCATCGTGCAGTACCTGACCGAAAACGGCGTGATGGATGCTGCGCGGCTTTACGAGTCGCCGTTCACGGACATTAGCCAGCAGGGGCCAGAGGCCTTGTTTTTGCCGGGCAGGGTGACGGAGATGATTCAGGTGCTGGACGAAATTCGGGAACGGGCGGTGGCGTGATTTATTGTGCCCAGCCCTGGGGCCTGGTCAAAGCAGATGTGAAATTCCTGAAATCGTCTTACATCCGCCCTTACATAACACTTGAAATGGAAAAGCCTGCTACTTTTTAAATAGCAGGCTTTCCTTTTGCAGCTTGGTAGGGCGTCACGGACTTGAACCGTGGACCAAAGGATTATGAGTCCTCTGCTCTAACCAACTGAGCTAACGCCCCCTCCACTGGCAGATTGTAATGGCTCTATTTGCTGTGGCTGAGCGCCGTGCTGACCAGTTTGGATGTGATGTCGACAATCTGGATCATCTTTTCGTAGGGCATGCGCATTGGACCGATCACCCCAAGCGTTCCGACAACCTGACCATCGACCTCGTAAGGTGCCGTGACCACCGACAGTTCCTGGTACGGAATCACCTGACTTTCGCCGCCTATGTAGATTCGCACACCCTCGGCGCGGCTGGAGACATCGAGCAGGCGCATCAGTTGTGCCTTCTGCTCGAACAGATCAAACAGCTTGCGAAGGTTGTCCATGTCGCCAGAAAAATCGCTGACCGCCAGCAGGTTGCGCTCGCCTGAAACAACCACTTCGTCACGCGACTCGATGGCTTCGGAACTGACCACGACCGCTTCCTGCATCAGGGACGCGATTTCTCCCCTGAGTGCGTCCACTTCATTCTTCAGGCGCTCACGCACTTCTTCGATCGCCATGCCGGCATAGTGAGAATTGAGAAAATTCGAAGCTTCGATCAATTGCGAGGCGCTGTAGTCAGTTTCGGTGAAGATGACGCGGTTCTGCACATCGCCATCGGGTGAAACGATGATCACCAGGAAGCGCTTTTCGGACAGGCGTAAGAACTCGATATGCCGGAACACCGACGTCCGGCGCGGCGCCATCACCACGCCGACGAATTGCGACAGGCTCGACAGCATGTGCGCGGCATTGCTGATGACCTTGAGCGGCTGGTCCGGCGCAATGCGTGCCATCTGACTGGCCACCGTCAGCGGGTCGCGCTGTGTGGTCAGCATGGTGTCGACAAACAGGCGATAGCCCCGCGCTGTCGGAATGCGTCCGGCAGACGTGTGCGGGCTGACGATCAGGCCGAGATCCTCTAGGTCGCTCATCACGTTGCGGATCGTGGCGGGGGAAAGCTCCAGTCCGGAAGCCTTGGAAAGCGTGCGCGAGCCGACCGGCTGGCCGTCGGCAATATAGCGCTCAACCAGCGCTTTCAACAACAAACGGGCGCGACTATCAAGCATGAGGACATTCTACGAAGCTTGCTCGGCAGGTTGTGATGTAATTTGAAAATGAAGTCGCAATTCCGCCATGTCGCACTGATCGGCAAGTACCAGGCCCAAGGCTCCCGCTCTGCCCTGGAAGACATTGCGCATTTCCTGGACTCGCAGGGTTGCGATGTGGCGCTCGAGGAGGACACGGCGCGCAATACAGGTCTGAACCAGTTCGCCACGCTCGATGCGGCCGGAATTGGCGCGCAGTGCGACCTGGCCCTGGTGGTAGGTGGTGACGGCACCATGCTGGGTATCGGGCGCCTGCTGGCCCAGTTTGGCGTGCCTGTGGTCGGCATCAACCAGGGACGGCTGGGCTTCATCACCGACATTGCCTTTGAGGATTACCAAAATACCCTGACACCCATGCTGCGCGGAGAATTCGAGGAAGACCGGCGCTGGATGATGGAGGCCAAGGTCATGCGCGATGGCCATTGCGTTTTCAGCGCCACGGCGATGAATGACGTCGTGGTCAATCGAGGGGCGACCTCTGGCATGGTCGAGTTGCGTGTCGAAGTCGATGGCCGATTTGTGGCCAACCAGAGGGCCGACGGCCTGATCATTGCATCGCCCACGGGTTCAACGGCCTACGCACTTTCAGCGGGCGGTCCATTGCTGCATCCTTCGATTGGTGGCTGGGTACTGGTGCCCATTGCCCCGCATACCTTGTCAAATCGGCCAATCGTGCTTTCAGACTCGGGAGAAGTTGCCATTGAACTGGTAGCAGGCCGGGATGCAAGCGCCAGCTTTGACATGCAGTCGCTGGCCAGCTTGCTGCATGGCGACCGGATCATTGTCAGGCGTTCGGAGTTCCAGATGCGTTTTTTGCACCCCAAGGGCTGGAGTTATTTCGACACGCTGCGCAAGAAGCTTCACTGGAACGAAGGCGTTGTAGCCTGAGCGCTGCCGCTCTCCATTGGCCTGCACCGAGATATGAGCATTAAAAGCATTGCCCTGCGGGATTTCGTGATCGTGCGCGAACTTGATCTTGACCTGATGGACGGATTCACTGCGCTGACTGGCGAAACCGGCGCCGGCAAGTCGATACTGGTTGGCGCACTGCAACTGGTGCTGGGCGCGCGTTCCGATGCCGGCGTGGTGCGCGAGGGCGCGGCGCGCTGCGAGATCAGTGCCGAATTCGACAGCCCTGCCCGGCTGGCACCGTGGCTGGAGCAGGCCGGCATGGAGTCCGGCGACACCCTGCTGCTGCGCCGCACGGTGGACGCGCAGGGCAAGAGCCGGGCATGGATCAACGGCAGCGCAGTCACTGTTACCCAGCTCAAGGACATCGGCAGTCAGCTGGTGGACATTCATGGCCAGCACGCCTGGCAAAGCCTCACGCGCCCCGACGCCGTTCGCGGCCTGCTGGACTCGTATGCAGGCGTTTCAACCGAACTGCTCTCGTTGCGCTGGCAAGAATGGCGCATGGCACTAAAAATCCTCGCCCAGGCAAACGATGCCCGGGAGAGCCTGGAGCGTGACCGCGAACGGCTGGCATGGCAGATTGGGGAACTGGGCAAACTGGCGCCTGGCGAGCATGAATGGGAAGAACTCAACGCCCAGCATGGGCGGTTGTCAAACATGCAGGATTTGCGCGATGCCGTGCAAACAGCGGTCGACGCCTTGCGAGAGGCTGATGACAATGCCCTGACGCTGCTGAGCCGCGCCATTCAGGCCCTGGAAAACCAGGCCCAAATAGAGCCGGAATTCAAGGAACTGGCCGCAGTCTTGCACACGGCCCTGGCGCAAATTGACGACACCGTGCATTCATTGCGAGCCTATGCCCGGGACGCCGAACTCGACCCCCTGCGGCTGGCCGAGCTGGACGAACGCCTGGCGCAATGGATCAGCCTGGCACGCCGTTACAAGCGGGCGCCTGCCGAACTGCCTGAACTGCTGGCATCGTGGAAGGCTGAGCTGCGCGCACTGGACGAGGCCGCCGACCTGGTTCAGCTTGAATGCAACGAGAACCAGGCCAAAGCCGGGTACCTGAAAGAGGCCGGCCAGGTGTCGCGCCTGCGAAGCCAGGCGGCGCCCTTGCTGGCCAGCGCCATCACCCAGGCCATGCAAGGTCTGGGCATGCAGGGCGGCAGGTTTGAAGTGGTGCTTGCGCCAGCCGAACAACCGGCGCAGCACGGGCTGGAGCAGGCCGAGTTTCTGGTCGCCGGCCATGGCGGCAGCACGCCCAGGCCGGTGGCCAAGGTGGCTTCGGGCGGCGAGTTGTCCCGCATCGCGCTGGCCATTGCCGTCACCACCAGCCAGTTGGGACAGGCCCAGACCCTTGTTTTTGACGAGGTGGATTCTGGGGTGGGCGGCACAGTCGCGCAAACTGTTGGCCGGCTGATGCGGCAACTTGGCCAGGACCGGCAGGTAATGGCGGTAACGCATTTGGCGCAGGTGGCCGCCTTTGCCAACCAGCATCTCGTGGTGTCCAAACGCTCGGAGCAAGGCAGCACGCTGAGCACCGTTGAGCATGTGACCGGCAAGTTGCGCGTGACCGAAATTGCGCGAATGCTGGGCGGGGAACGCCTTTCGGGTGCCACCCTTGCGCATGCCACTGAAATGCTGGATCAATCCCCTGAAGAGGGATTTAGCCAGCCTGCTTGATACCATCAGGAGCATGAATACCTGTCTTCTGATTTACCCGAATTCACCCCGCAGCCATGACCGTTCCAAGACCGGACAGCGCTTGTCACGAGCCGGAAGGTTGACGTGATGGAAATGATTCTTATCACTGGCATGTCGGGCTCGGGCAAGTCGGTCGCGCTCCATGCCCTTGAGGATGCCGGTTACTACTGTGTGGACAATCTTCCACCAGAACTGCTGTCACCTTTTGTTGCCCTGAAACGGCCGCACAACGCCCCAAAGCTGGCCATCGCCATGGATGTCAGGAGCGCCACGTCGCTGCCGCTGGTGCCACAGCAGCTCAGGGAATTGAAGGCTCAGGGGGTGCAAGTGCAGTCGCTCTTCCTTGATGCCAATACCGACACCTTGGTCCGGCGATTTTCAGAAACCAGGCGCCTGCATCCGCTGTCAAGAATCGACGCCACCGACCAGCACCGGGCGCTGGTCGACGCGATCGAACTTGAACGCAAGCTGCTGGGTGAAATGCGCGAGCAGGCGCATGTGATTGACACCAGCATGATCCGGTCGGCACAGTTGCAGGGCTACGTGAAATCGCTGCTTCGGCAGCCAGGCCGTCAGCTGACACTGGTTTTTGAGTCGTTTGCGTTCAAGCGCGGCGTGCCGCTTGATGCCGATTACGTGTTTGACGTGCGCATGCTCCCCAATCCCCACTACGAGGCAGGGCTGCGGAACCAGACCGGGCTTGACGAGGCGGTTGCAGACTTCCTGAAGGCGCACACGGAGGTGGACGACATGTTCCGGCATATCGAGCAATTCCTCAGTCACTGGCTGCAGGCCCTGGCGCGCGACCACCGGAGTTACGTCACGGTGGCGGTGGGTTGCACGGGCGGCCAGCACCGTTCGGTTTATCTGGTGGAGGCACTGGCAGCGGCCTTTGGCAAGGATTGGCCGACGCTGAAACGGCACCGCGAGCTTGAAGCGGGCTGATCAGCCCGGCTCAACACGGGCGCAATATCCCTCGGCCCTTGTCTCAAGGCGCTTGCGGTGCTCAAAGTGGCTTGAGCGCTTTTTGCTATTTCATTCATAGCTACTTGCGCATACCAGTATTGCGCCAGAGGCCTTTTTTAGTAACTTCTCAATAACTCAAGGCAAGAGCGCAGATCAAGGGATCAGCAGACTGTGTAGACTGGCAGCCACGCCCAATCAGTTCCCAGACAAAGCCCCGAGTGCAACCGCAAAACGCCAACCCCCCCCTATTGACGAGCAAGAGATGACCCCGGTGGTCAAAAAGCTGGTGGCGCGGATAGACGGGCTGCTGCAGGCGCTGCAACGCGCCCAAGACGAAATCGGGCAGCTGCGCGATGAAATCGCCGTGCTCAAAGGCCAAAAGGCCAAGCCGAAGTTCAAATCCAGCAAAATGGATCAGGGCACGGACAAGAACAAGAACGCTGAGCAAGGCGACGACGAAGGCGCACCGCCACAGGACGAGGAGAAAAGCAAACGAGCCGGCTCGGCCAAGCAAAGCAAAACCGCAGCGCTGCAGATTCACGAAGAACGCGTGCTCGCCCCGGCAACGCCCGTGCCTGCCGGTGCCCGGTTCAAAGGCTACCGGGACTTTGTGGTTCAGGGCCTGCTCATCAAAGCCCACAACATCCGTTACCGGCTGGAATCCTGGCGCACCCCGGACGGCAGTTGGCTGACAGGCCAACTGCCTTTATCGGTGCAGGGCCATCACTTTGACCCCCAACTGCGCAGCTACGTACTGCACCAGCACCACCACTGCCATGTTACGCAGCCCTTGCTGGTGGAGCAATTGAGGCAATGGGGTGTTGACATCTCGGCCGGCCAGATGGATGCCTTGCTCAGCGCCGGCAAAGAGCCGTTCCATGCGGAAAAGGACGACATACTGGTGGCCGGTCTGCAGGTCGGCCGCGCCATCACGGTCGATGACTCGGGCGCGCGCCACCAGGGCAAGAACGGCTACGTGCTGCACATTGGCAACGAGCTGTTTGGCTGGTTTGGCAGCACGGCCAGCAAGAGCCGGATCAATTTCCTGGAGCAGCTGCATGCCGGCGCCATCACGACCCGCGTCAATGAAGTGGCGCTGGACTACATGCAGGCCCAAGGCCTGAGTGCGCAGGTACGCGAGCAGCTGGCCCAGACGCCCGAGCAGATGCCATCACAGTCCTGCCGCCCCCTGCAGGACTGGCACGAGCACCTGGCGCGCCTGAAGATCACCGGGGAGCGCCATGTGCGCATGGCCACCGAAGGGGCGTTGTTGGGCAGTTTGCTGCACAAGGGGTTCAACCCGGATTTGGCCATCGTCAGTGATGGGGCCAGGCAGTTTGCGGTGGGCCTGCACGCGCTGTGCTGGATTCATGCCGAGCGGCTCATCCACAAGCTGATCCCCATCAATGAGGCCCAACGCCAGAGCCAGGAGCGGGTGCGCGGGCAGCTCTGGGACTTGTATGCTGATTTGAAGGCGTACAAGCGGCAACCGGAGCCGGGCAACGTCGCGCCGCTGCAGGCGCGCTTTGATGCCTTGTTCACGCAAAGCACGGGCTACTACACGCTCGATGATTTGCTGGGGCGACTGCACCGGCGCAAAAGTGAGTTGCTGCTGGTCTTGAAGCGCCCGGACATCCCGCTGCACACCAACGGCAGTGAAACCGATATCCGGGACTACGTGAAAAAGCGCAAGGTCAGCGGGGGCACGCGCAGTGATCTGGGCCGCCAGTGCCGGGACACCTTTGCCAGCCTGAAGAAAACCTGTCGCAAGCTCGGTGTGTCTTTCTGGCTGTACCTGCTCGATCGGGTGTCTTTGAACCATGCCATCCCGCCGCTGCCTACTCTCATTCGCCAGGCTGCTGCGGCTGGCTTGCCTTAAGTTATTGAGAAGTTACCTTTTTTATCTTAAAAATTCACTTTCGGGCTAAATCGTGGCCGCTCCATCCGCTGGGTCGGCGGCATCCTGCGCCAGCAGCTTGCGGATGGGTGCGGGCAGACCCAGAGCTGGCCACGCTTCGGGACTGAACCAGGCGGCCGGACGGGTTTCAGACACCATCGATCCAGGCATGGGCTGATCGGCCTGGAAGCCTGCAATCCACGGTGACAAATACAGATCCTTGTGCGTCAGGACATGGACAAAGGCCGGCAGGGCCTCGATACGGCCCTCAAGGCTTTGCGGCAGAAGCGACTTGAAGGCGTCATCGCTGTCAAACACCGGCAGGCAGTAAAGCCCGCCCCAGATGCCGGTGGCGGGACGCTTTTCAAGCCACACCGACCCGTCGGGCCGTTGCGCCCACAACAGGCTGATCGACTGGGCGCTGCGCTTGAGCTTGCGGGTCTTGACCGGGTATTTCTCAGGCTTCCCTTGCGCCCGTCCACGGCACAGCGCCTGCACCGGACACAGCAGGCACTTGGGCTGGCGGCCGGTGCAAACGGTGGCGCCCAGGTCCATCAGCCCCTGGGTGTAGCGCGGCATGGTCTGCGCCAGGTCTTCCTGGGGCAGCAGTTCGGTGGCCAGGCTCCAGAGCATGCGCTCCTGGGCGCCCTGCGCCAGATCGCCAGAAAACCCCAGCACCCGCGTGAGCACCCGCTTGACGTTCCCGTCCAGAATGGCAACCCGTTCTCCGAAGCAGAATGAAGCAATGGCAGCGGCGGTGGAGCGGCCGATGCCCGGCAAGGTCTGGAGTTGCTCGGCCGACGCTGGAAACTGCCCGTTGTACAGCGCCACCACCTCCTGCGCACAGCGATGCAGGTTGCGCGCGCGGCTGTAATACCCCAGCCCGCTCCACAAGGACATCACCTCGTCATCGGAAGCGGCAGCCAGATCGCCCACACGGGGAAAGCGCTGCAAAAACCGGTCGTAATAGGCCAGCACCGTGACCACCTGGGTTTGCTGCAGCATGATTTCCGACAGCCAGACCCGGTAGGGATCGCGCGTGTTCTGCCAGGGCAGGCTGTTGCGTCCATGGCCTTGCTGCCAATGCACGATTTCGTTCGCGAACGAAGACGGAATAAAAGAGCCCGCCTCGGGGGAGTGGCCTGTTTGAATCAGGCTGCTGGCATCTGATTTACGCCTCATCATGCCAATTCAGCCAGCACTGCGCCCGCCGTATCAATCGCCGGGTTCTGGAATGGAGGGAACGCAAAAGGCAAAGGCTGAACGTCCAAAAGCTGCAAGGTCAGCTCGCCGAGCGTGGTTTCCAGGGCTCGAAGCCGCATGTCCTGCACATTCAGTTCTGCAATTCGTTCATCCAGCGTTGACGCAGCCTGCGCAATGCGCTCGATGGATTCCAGGCGCTTGGCAAAACCCTGGCGCCGTTCGCGTATTTGCGCATCGAGTTGCACGGATGCAGACTGGCTCCACTGTTCCACTTCACCCAAAGCCGGCTCAAAAACCATACGCAGGCGGCTGCTCAGTGCACGCACCAGCCGGTCGGAAAACCCGGCCTGCGCAAGCCGCATCACATTGCCCAGGCCCAGGTACTGCAAGTGGCTGCGCTCGATCAGTTCGAGGTCCTGCTCATATTGGGTCATATCCGGCGCCCGCCCTGCCTGCAGCGAAAAACCGAATTCTGCGTTGAGTTGCCGGAAGGCCGAATCCAGCATCGCCTGCATGTCAGTCGTGATGGTTTGAGCCTGACACAACGCTTTTCGCAAGCTTGAAAACGTCTCTCCATAGGTTTTTTTCAGGCGCAGCTTGATGCCGGGCTGCTTGAGCGCAGCGGTCAAGCCGGCAAGTTCGGCCCTGAGCGTCGGCATGCCCAACAAATGCACGACATCGCCCAGCAAGGTGTTGTGCACCGAACGAACCGCATGCAACCTGGCACTGCTGCCTGAAAACTCGGCCTGCTCGTGCGCGATCCGCTTGCGCATGTGCCGGATGACCGTGCTGTTTTTCCCCCGCAAGCCGCGCAGCTCCAGCATCTGCTCGGTCTGGTCGCGACGGCGCATGGTCAATGCGCGTGCGGCCTCGCTTTTAAGTTCCTGAATGCTGGCGGCGACGGCCGCGCGCAGGATTTTCTGCCGCTGGCCCATCAAGCCTTTTGCCAAGGCCACTTCAAGCGCCGGCAACTGGCTGGCCTTCAACAGCGCGTCGTCGTGCATGACTTTGGCATCCAGACCCTTTTGCGCCGATACGGCAAGCACCTGCGAGCGCTGCAATCCCAGGATGTCAGCCAAGCTTGCCCTTTGCCGGTCAATCTGCGCCTGGACCTGTTCGGGTGTGCTCAACGCATCCCACAAGGTGTCAATCTTGTTGAGCACGACCAGGCGGTTATCGCTACCTTTCGTGCCACTGGCCAAATGCTCCCGCCAGATGCACAAGTCGGACCGGGTCACACCCGTGTCGGCCGCCAGGATGAAGACCACGGCATGCGCCTGCGGAATCAGGCTGACCGTCAGTTCAGGCTCTGCGCCGATGGCATTGAGCCCCGGCGTATCAAGAATCACCAGCCCCTGCCTGAGCAGCGGATGCGCAATGTTGACCAGTGCATGGCGCCATTTCGGCACCTCGACCCGGCCATCGGCCGTCACCGGCGGATGGTTTTCGGGACTGCTGTCATTCCAGAAGCCAAGTGCGCGGGCCTGCTCCAGCGGCACATGCAGCACTTCGGCGACCTTCTGGAACGCCGCTGCCAGCTGGGCGGGGTTGTCCACGTCCAGGTCAACCTGAAGCCATTTTTCCGGCACAAGGCGCCACTCCGCCAAGGCCTGACGCTGCAGCCGCGTTTCGATGGGCAACAGGCGCAAGCAAGGCGCAGTATCGGGGTCATAGCCCAGTTCGGTCGGACACATGGTGGTCCGCCCGGCGCTTGCCGGCAAGATGCGGCGGCCATGCCCGGCAAAGAAAATGGCATTGATCAACTCGGATTTTCCGCGCGAGAACTCCGCCACGAACGCCACCATGACCTTGTCAGAGCGCACCTGAGACTCCAGCTTGAGCATCCGGGCTTCGACCGCCGCGTTGAGCAGGCCCTGCTCTTTCATCCACTCGGCGAGCCGTTTGAGACACAAGGCGAATTCGCGCCGCCAGGCGCCATACTGGTCAAATTGTTCGTTGAAAGACATGCGCTGTGGTCATACAAGTGGTCAGGCCAATATAGCATTGGACTTCGGCCGACTGTGCGGAGCGCTTATGGTTTCTGGCAGCGGGCGCAATAGAAGGTGGAGCGCTGGCCCTGCCGAATACCCTTGATCGGCGCGCCACAGACCCTGCACGGCAAGCCCACTCGGTCGTAAACCATGGCGTCCAGCTGAAAATGACCCGCCTCGCCATCTGCATTGGAAAAATCCCTGAGCGTGCTGCCGCCCTTGGCGACGGCATTCGTCAACACCGTCTGGATCGCATGGTGCAGGCGGGCAGCGCGCGGCTTGCTGATCCGCGATGCCCGGGTGGTGGGGCGGATGCCCGCCAGGAACAAGGCCTCGGAGGCATAGATGTTTCCGACGCCGACCACCGCCTGGCCCGCCAGCAGCAGCGGCTTGATGGCGGTCTTGCGCGCGTTGAGCCACTGATGAAACACCAGCGCGTCAAACGCCTCGCTCAGCGGCTCGACACCCAGATGCCCCAGCAGCTTTTGCGCCGAAGGATGGGCTTCGCTTGCGGCATGAACCACGGCCCCAAAGCGCCGCGGGTCGTGCAATCGCAAGGTGCCCAGGCTGGTCACCAGGTCAAAGTGATCATGCTTGCCTGCCACCGGCAGCTTGGCACCAAAACTGACGCTGCCCGACATGCCCAGGTGCATCAGCAACAGGCCTTGGCTCAAGTCCAGCAACAAATACTTGCCACGACGGCGCACAGCCAGCACCTGCTGGCCATGCAACTGGGTCGCCTCGCAGCCCAGTGGCCAGCGCAAGGGCTTGCCCACCACCACGTCTTCGATTCGGGCGCCTGCAATGCGGTTGGCAAAGCTCAGGCGGGTGACTTCAACTTCGGGCAGTTCAGGCATGTATTTAAAACTCTTCAGGACAACATGGGGCTTGCAAACCCTGGCACAAGAGGTCGCCACGTCAGCACCTGCGTGCATGACCAGCGCAAAGCGCCGGCAGAAGCCTTCAATTATCATGGGCGATGAAGAAAAAACCTGGCCTTGCTTTTGCCTGCCTGTGCCTTGCTGCTCCGCTGGTGCTGGCCCAGGCCACGATACCCGAGACCCTTGCCCCCGCCAGACCCGCAGCAGTCTCGGGCCTTGCCGAAGCCAGGGAGGCCCAAGCATCGGCGACCGTGTCTCCGCTGGACAGCGCGTTGTTTTACCAGGTACTGGTCGGCGAGCTTACGGCGCAGGAAGACCAAGCTTCCGCAGGCTTTGCCCTGCTGCTCGACGCTGCCCGAAAAACCGGCGATGCCCAGCTTTACCAGCGGGCCACCGACATTGCCCTGCAGGCCCGCTCCGGCGACGCGGCGTTGCAGGCCGCGCTTGCATGGAAGCAGCAGATGCCCGCATCCCGCGAGGCCAACCGCTATGTCCTGCAGATCCTGATTGCACTGAACCGTATTGCCGACACCGTCGAGCCGCTGAAAACCGAACTCAGGATGGTGCCCGATGCCGAGCGCTTGGCCGTGCTGGCGGCCATACCGCGCATTTATGCCCGCGTCAGCGACCGCAAGCTGGCGGCCAGCGTGGTTGAAACCGCGCTGGCCGATTACCTGACCCCTCTCGCCACGGCAAGTGCAGCCTGGACCACGGCCGGACGGATGCGGCTGGCGGCTGACAACAGGCCAGGCGCCTTGGTGGCGGCCCAGCGTGGCCAGGCAGCCGATTCGCGCGCCGAAGGCCCGGTAGTGGTGGCGCTCGAACTGATTGATCCGAAGCAGCCCGAAGCCGAAACACTCGTCAAAAATTACCTGAACGATGGCCAAAGCCCGTCCAAAGCGCTGCCTGAAATCCGCATGGCATATGCCCGCGTACTGCTCGATGTTCAGCGCTATGCCGAAGCCAATGCGCAGCTGCAGATCGTGACGCGTGAAAAGCCCGACTACCCGGAAGGCTGGCTGGTGCTCGGTTCGCTGCAGCTGCAAGACAACCAGCAGGCGGCGGCCCAGGCTTCGCTGGAACGCTATGTTGCGCTGGCCGGGCAGACACCGCTGGCAGAACGCAACCCCGGCCTGGCGCAGGCCTATCTCTCGCTGTCGCAACTGGCCGAAAAACGCAAGGACTATTCGGCGGCTGAAAGCTGGCTCGGCAAGATTGAAAACGCCGCAGACCTGATGCAGGCGCAAACCCGCCGCGCCTCGATTCTGGCCAGCCAGGGCAAGATAGAGGAAGGGCGCAGCCTGATTCGCGCGCTGCCCGAACGCACGCCCGAAGAAGCACGGCTGAAGTTCAATGCCGAAGTCGGCCTGCTGCGCGAATTCAAGCAGTACCGCCAGGCTCACGAACTTTTGGCGCAGGCAGTAGCCAAAACGCCAGACGATACCGACTTGCTGTACGAGCAGTCGATGGTGGCTGAAAAGCTTGGGCTGCTCGACGACATGGAGCGATTGCTGCGCCAAGTGATCCAGCTCAAGCCAGACTTCCACCATGCCTACAACGCACTGGGTTATTCACTGGCCGATCGCAATGTGCGGCTCTCCGAAGCACGTGATCTGATCCGCAAGGCCATCGAGTTCGCGCCGGGCGACCCCTTCATCCAGGACAGCCTGGGATGGGTTGAATTTCGCCTGGGCAACGCGCTTGAAGCGGTGCAGATTTTCGAGGCCGCTTTCAAAGCCAGGCCCGACGCTGAAATTGCCGCGCACTTCGGCGAAGTGCTCTGGAGCCTGGGGCAGCGAGACCGCGCCCTGGCCCTCTGGAAAGAAGGCCAGCGCATCAACGCTGACAATGAAACGCTGCTTGAGACGCTCAAGCGCCTCAAGGTGACGCCATAAACCGGGAACCGCCGTGCAATTCACCCACCGGCTGCGCGCCCTGCTTCTTCACGGATTCATTTTTGCTACTATTTTAATAGCTGGTTGCGCCCGTCCAGTCAGCGGAACATCATTAAATAACCCAAAAAATGAGTTTTGGGCAGGCCGTATCAGCTTGAACGTCAAGAGCGAGCCCGAGCAGTCTTTTTCGGCCGGCTTTGAGCTCAAGGGCCGGTCTGAGCGCGGTGAACTGACATTGATCAGCCCGCTGGGCAATGTGCTGGGCGTGCTGCGCTGGGCACCCGGCGAAGCAGAACTGGAGTCGGGCAACCGCAACATCCAGCGCTTTGCCTCCGTCGATGCCCTGATGGCGCAGGCCACGGGCGCAGCCGTTCCGCTGGGTGCGCTGTTCGCCTGGCTGCAGGGCGACAACGCGACAGCCAGTGGCTGGTCAGCCGATCTTTCACGGCACGGTGAAGGCCGCATCGCCGCCACCCGGATGCAGCCCATGCCCCGGGCCGATCTTCGTGTGGTGCTCGACCAGTAACACCCTGCCCGCCTGACAGACTCACTGTTTTTGAAGGTTTCCAGCGTGAACCGCTTTCCTGTTTCCTCGCGGCCCCTCAAGGCCCTGTATGACGTGCCGGCTCCGGCCAAGCTCAACCTGTTCCTGCACATCACCGGCCGCCGGCCCGACGGCTACCATTTGCTGCAATCGGCTTTTATGCTGATCGACTGGTGCGACACGCTGCATTTTGAACTGCGCACCGACGGGCAGATCAGCCGCACCGACCTGAAAAGCGCCGACGGCACCGCCTCCGAGGTGCTACCGGCCGAAGACCTGGCCGTGCGCGCCGCCCGCGCCTTGCAGGCGGCCTGTGGCATCTCGCTGGGCGCTCACATCGGTCTGGAAAAAAATATTCCATCGCAGGCCGGCATGGGCGGCGGCTCATCCGATGCGGCCAGTTGCCTGCTCGCGCTCCAGCGCCTATGGGGGGTCCGCCTGCCGGAAAAAGACCTGCGCACCCTGGCGCTTTCACTGGGCGCAGACGTTCCTTTCTTCCTTTCGGGAGGTCATGCCTGGGTCGAGGGAATTGGTGAGGAAATCACGCCGCTTGCCTTGCCATCGGCGCAGTTTTTGGTGGTCAAAACACCTGTGGGCGTATCAACGCCAGAAATTTTTAAGGCTTCAAGTCTGAAACGTGACACAGCGACTGCTACAATGCTAGGCTTTGCTGCATATGCTGATGGACAGGTTTTTAAATTTGGCCATAACGACTTGCAGCCGGTCGCGCAAAAGCTTTGCCCGCAGATTGTCCAGTCACTTGAGTGGTTAGAATCTCAGCAGCTTCCAGGACGCATGACCGGCTCGGGAAGTGCTGTATTTGCACAGATTCTTGAAAATACCGACTTGGCAGACGCTCCTGGCGACTGGCTGGTCCGCAAATGCAAAAATCTGGAAATGCATCCTTTGGCAGGTTGGTAAACTACCGGCTCACTGGAATGCAATTCGCAAGCAACGGTTATAGGTCGGTTGTTGGCAACAACAACTGTCCTGTGTAGGGGTGTCGCCAAGTTGGTTAAGGCACTGGATTTTGATTCCAGCATTCGCAGGTTCGAATCCTTCCACCCCTGCCAAATTTATCAGACCTGCCCGTCGCAGGTTTGAGTTGATCTAGGAGCTGCCTGATGGCGGCTCTTCCGGACCCGCAAGTGGCGGGTCTGTGTATTTTGAAAGATTGCAACGCAATTCACTGCCAAGTCCGCGTTGCACACTACTTTCAGTGCGTATTTTGTTTCAATAAATATTTCACTCCACTTTCAAGTCTGTCCGCAGCTGGACTTCATACGCAAATGCACCACCCCGACTTCATGGTTTTCACCGGCAATGCCAACCCTGGCCTGGCCGCAGAAATTGCCCAGAACCTTGGCATCTCACTGGGTAGTGCCCATGTGGGACGATTTTCAGACGGTGAAGTCACCGTCGAGATTCAGCAGAACGTCCGCGCCCGCGACGTGTTCGTGGTGCAGTCCACTTGCTCGCCGACCAATGACAACCTAATGGAACTGCTGATCATGGTGGACGCGCTAAAGCGCTCGTCGGCTGACCAGATCGCCGCTGTGATTCCTTACTTCGGCTATGCCCGGCAGGACCGGCGCCCGCGTTCGGCGCGCGTTCCGATCACTGCCAAGGTGGTCGCCAATATGCTGCAGGCTGTTGGCGTGACCCGCGTCCTGACCATGGACCTGCATGCGGACCAGATCCAGGGTTTTTTCGACATTCCGGTTGACAATATTTATGCCTCGCCGGTGTTGTTGGGCGACCTGCGGCAGAAAAACTACACCGACCTGATGGTGGTGTCGCCCGATGTCGGCGGCGTGGTGCGCGCCCGCGCGCTGGCCAAGCAACTGGGCTGCGACATGGCAATCATTGACAAACGTCGTCCCAAGGCCAATGTGTCCGAGGTCATGCATGTGATCGGCGACATCGAAGGCCGCAACTGCGTAATCATGGACGACATGATCGACACCGCGGGCACACTGGTCAAGGCAGCCGAAGTGCTGAAAGAGCGCGGCGCCAAGAAGGTCTATGCCTATTGCACCCATCCGATTTTCTCGGGGCCGGCCATCCAGCGCATCACGCAGGGCGACGCACTCGATGAAGTCGTGGTCACCAACACCATTCCGCTGAGCGCCGACGCGCTGGCCTGCAAAAAAATTCGCCAGCTCTCCGTGGCACCGCTGATCGCTGAAACCATGCAGCGCATCGCCAAGGGAGAGTCCGTCATGAGTTTGTTCTCGGATCAAGACCAGCCTGATCTGATCTGAAACAAAAAAGCCGGCTGCACAGCAACGGGACCTAGCGAGGTTTCAAGCCTGGGCAGTCTTTTAGAGTCAGGGTGAGACTGGTCGCGGTCCGCCCATTTAGGAGAAGATTATGAAATTCGTCGCTTTTGAGCGCGCAAAGCAGGGCACGGGTGCGAGCCGCCGTCTCCGCATCACCGGCCGCACGCCCGGTATCGTTTACGGCGGTACCGCCGAGCCGATCCTGATCGAAATCGATCACAATGCCTTGTGGCACGCCATCAAGAAGGAAGCTTTCCACGGCTCCATTCTGGAGATGGAACTGGCCGGCAAGGAACACAAGGTTTTGCTGCGTGACCTGCAAATGCACCCTTACAAGCAGCAGGTCCAGCACATCGACTTCCAGCGCGTCGAAGCCCGCACCCGCATGACCGTGAAAGTGCCCGTGCACTACAGCGGCGAAGAAGAATCCCCCGCCGTCAAGACGGAAAACTGCATCGTCAACCATGTCTTGACCGAGATGACCGTTTCCTGCTTCCCGGCCGATATTCCTGAATTCATCGCCGTCGACCTGAGCGGATTGACCAAGAGCAGCTCGCTGCGCGTCAAGGACGTTTCGCTGCCCAAGGGCGTGAAAGCTGTTGCCAAAGGCCAGGTCAATCCGGTCATGGTCTCAGTGACCCCGATTGTCGAAGAAGTCGAAGCCGCTCCCGTGGTCGTCGACCCCAAGGCTGCCAAGGGCAAGCCCGGCGCCAAGCCTGCTGCCAAACCCGCCGCCAAGAAGTAATTCCCGGCTTGCGGCAATGACCTGAAAAGGTCTTGCCCGGACAGTGACCCAAGGCCCTTTTCCTCTCGCGAGGCAAAGGGCTTTTTTCATGTCCTGTGCTTCTGCTACGCTTTGCCGCCCTCCCCTTTCTTTTTTGCATACCCCATGATCAAGCTGTTTGTCGGCCTGGGCAACCCAGGCCCCGAGTACGAGGCCACGCGGCACAATGCCGGTTTCTGGTGGATTGACGCGCTCTCGCAAGTGTTGAAGGCGCCGCTCAGCCTGGACAAGAATTACCATGGCCAGGTTGCCCGTACCACGGTCAATGGCCAGACTGTCTGGCTGCTCAAGCCGCTGACCTTCATGAACCTGTCGGGCAAGTCGGTGGCGGCACTGGCGCGCTTTTTTAAGGTTTCACCCGGCGAGGTGCTGGTCGCGCATGACGAACTCGACATCGTTCCTGGCCAGGTCAAGCTCAAGTTCGGCGGCAGCCATGCCGGGCACAACGGCTTGCGCGACATTCATGCGCAACTCGCCTCGGCTGACTACTGGCGCCTGCGCATCGGCGTGGGCCACCCGGGCGTGAAGGCCGAAGTCATCAACTGGGTGCTGAAAAAGCCTTCCCAGGAACACCGCGTCGCCATCGAGGACTGCATCGCGCGCAGCCTGAAAGCTGTACCGGACCTGCTTAAGGGCGAAATGGAAAAGGCCACGATGCTGATTCACACCAGTCAGCCGCCACGCCCCAAACCGCCCCGGCCGACGACGGTGCCGGATGCTGCGGCCAGCGACACGGCCGCAAGCATGTCAAAGCCGGCGTAATACTTACTATTATTTTGATAGCTGCTTGCGCATATTGCTTATGCGCAAAGTGCCTATTTGATGCATAAAATTCAATGTCGGCGGCCTCAGCGCACCCGAACCACCGGGATAACCGCTTGCAGCCGGTTGTATTTTTCCCACAGCGTTTCCCGAGTCTCGCGGTGCTGCGGGTCGACCGGGATGCAGGCCACCGGACAGACCTGCACGCACTGCGGCTCGTCGAAATGGCCAACGCATTCGGTGCATTTGTTCGGGTCGATTTCATAGATCTCTGCACCCAGGAAAATCGCCTCGTTCGGGCATTCGGGCTCGCAGACGTCGCAGTTGATGCACTCGTCGGTGATCAGCAAGGCCATGGAATCAAGCTCCTTGTTTCGTGTGGACGAGGGCCAGCGCGGACGCGATGGCCGGGCTCACCATGGTGCCCACATCGCCACCCAGTTTGCTGATCTCGCGCACCAGCGTGCTGCTGATGCAGGCCAGCGGCGCTTCGGGCAGCAAGAACACGGTTTCCACCTCCGGGCGCAGTTTGCGGTTCATGGCGGCCATCTGGGCCTCGTAGTCGAAGTCGGTGAGGTTGCGAATGCCGCGCACCACCGCGCAGGCGTTTTGCGTGGCACAGAAATCCATGATCAGGCCGTCAAACGGCAGTACCCGGATGCCCGCGATGGAGGCCGTCGCCTGCTGCACCTGCCCGACGCGCTCGGACAGCGAAAAAAGCGCCTTTTTGTGATGGGCAACGGCCACCGCGATGACCAGCCGGTCAAACAGCGCGGCGGCGCGGCGCACCACGTCGCCATGGCCAAGGGTGAACGGATCAAACGTCCCGGAATAAACAGCAATGCGGGGAATGGACATGCGCAGAATTATGCCCTTGCCTACGCCTGGACAGCCTGGGCACCAAGCGTGACCCTGAAGGCCATGCGGACGCTTGAGACACCTGCCACCGACCCGCCTCAAGCCGGCAAAGGCTCCGCTGGCAGGTCGCTTCTGGTCAGCAAATGAAAATGCACCGCGCCGGCCTTGGCGCTGCGGTGGACCTTGAGCCCCAGCGCCTGCAATTCGTCGTCCTGCCAGGCGCGGGGCGCTTCCAGGTACACCAGGCCGGTCGGGCTGATCGCCTGGGCGGCGGCCTTGAGCGCCGGCTCGAACATGCTGGAGTCAAAAGGCGGGTCGATCAGCACCAGCTGCATGCTGCCAGCATCCAGCCGCTTGAGCGCGCTCAGCCCGTCGCCGCGTTCGATGCGAACCGTGCCGGCCTTGAGCCTGGCCTGCACCGCCTTGAGCTGCACCACCAGCGCGGGGTCCTGCTCGCACAGCAACACGTCGGCAGCGCCGCGCGAGGCGGCCTCGAAGCCCAACACGCCGGTGCCGGCAAAGACGTCGGCGCAGCGCCAGCCGGTCAGGTCCTGGCCGAGCCAGTTGAACAGCGTTTCGCGCACGCGGTCGGGCGTGGGACGCAGGCCGGGATGGTTCGGCACGGTGAGTTTCGTGCGCCGGTACTGCCCGCCGATGATGCGGATTTCACCCGGCGGCTTGAGGTGGGCGGTGCCCTTGGGCTTGACGGTATTGGCCTTGGCCGAAGGCTTGGCTGCCGGCTCGGGGGCGATGGGTTTGGGTGTGTATTTCATTTTGCGGCTCCGAGAATAACAGTCACCATTTTGTCGGGCTGGACTTTGCGCGCAAAAGCCGCCTTGATGTCGGCCACGCTGACTTTTTCAACCTGCTGCGTCCAGGTGTCGAGGTAGTCGAGCGGCAGGTCATTCCAGGCGATGCCGGCCAGGTTGCCCAGCAGCTTGCGGTTGCTGTCGATGCGCAGCGCAAAGCCGCCGACCAGATTGTCCTTGGCGGCCTTCAATTCGGCTTCGGTCGGGCCGCTGGCGACAAAATCGCCCACCACCTGGCGCGCGATCCGTACCGCCTGCGCTGCCTGGTCGGGCCGGGTCTGCAGGCCGATGCTGAAACTGCCGGCATGCAGGCCCGGAGAGAATGAGCTGGAAATGCCATAGGTCAGGCCGCGTTTTTCACGCACTTCATTCGTCAGGCGCGAGACGAAGCCGCCGCCGCCCAGAATGTAGTTGCCGACCGTCAGTGGGAAGTAGTCGGGGTCGGTGCGCTTGAAACCGGGCTGACCGATCAGCACATGCGCCTGCGCCGAATCAAAGGGAATGGCGATGTCCTGTGCCTGCGCGAGCGGCGCCACGTCGGGCACGACCGGCAGCGGCGGCAGGCTGGCGCAGGGCACCAGGGGCAGGCGAGACAGCAGGCGCGCAGCCATGGCATCGGCCTGCGCCCGGCTCACGGCGCCCACCATGCTGATGCGGGCGCGGCAAGCGACCACACCGGCGGCATGCGCAGCCTGGAAATCCGCAACGCTGATGTTGGCCAGCGTGGCTTCGGTCATTTCAAGGCCATACGGATGGGTGCCATACACCGCCTTTGCGTAGGCCCGGCCCACCACGCTGGCCGGGCGGGTGTAGGACTCCTTGAGCGCGGCCTGCAGGCGCTGGCGTTCGCGCTGCCAGACCGCATCGGGATAGGCCGGTTCGGCGATCTGGCGCGCCGCCAGCGCCACGGCCTGGTCGAGCAGGGCCGGATCGGTCAGCGAGCGCAGCGAAAAGCTCATGCGGTCGGCCGAAGCGCCGGCGCCAAAGTCCGCACCCAGATCGGCCCAGGCCTCACCCAGGGCGTTTTCATCGAGTGCTGGTGCCCCCACGCTTGTCGCTTCGCGTACTGCGCTGCCCCCCGAGGGGGCGGCTGCGCCGATGGTCCGACGAAGCTGGTCCTGTGGTCCCTGGTGGGTTTGAGCTGGCAGGCCCGCGCTTGTTGCTTCCGCGCTTGCGCGCACGCCTTTTTCCAGCATGTTCGCCGTCATGCTTGCCAGCCCCGCTTGAGCGGGAGGGTCGCGCCGGCTGCCGGCATCAAAATCAATTTGGACATCGACCATGGCAATGGCCGGGCTTTCGACCAGATAGACCTGCGCGCCGCTGGCCTGCGTCCAGTGCTGGACGGGAATGGTCGCCAGTGAAAATGTATGAACAAACAGTCCAGTTGCGCATACTGCTATTGCGCGAACAGCTATTTTTTTAGTAGCAATCATCATGAGTTTCAGTTGGTTGGATTCAGGGCGCGGCTCAATGCAGGTCGCCGCTGGACGGCGCGCTGGCGGGGCGCGGCTTGCGGTTCGGGTCCAGCGGCTGCGGCAGCAGGGTGGAAAGGGTCATCTGGTCGTCGCCGAAGTATTTGCCGGCCACCGCCTGCACTTCGCCAGTCGTCACCGTGCGCAGCTGGGCAATCAGGCGCGCGCTGGCATCGAGCGGCAGGCCCTGGACCCAGTTTGAACCGAGTTCGCGTGCCTGGCTGAACACCGAGTCGAGCTTGTAGGTCTCGCTGGCCACCCACTGGGTCTTGACGCGCTGGAGTTCGGCCTGGCTCACGCCGTCACGCGCCACCACGGCGACTTGCTGGCGCAGGGCGTCGGCTACCTGCTGTGTGGTTTTTCCGGCGGCCGGAACGCCGTAGAGCGTGAACAGTTGCGGTCCGCGTCCGAAAAGCCCACTGGAGGCGCCAGCGCCGTCAGCCACGCGCCCGCCCGACTGGCCCTGCACCAGCGCGCGCTCCAGCCGTGCGCCGCTGTAGCCGTCGAGCACGGCCGACAGCACCGTCAGCGCCAGCGCATCGCGGCTGGTGGCAAGGGTCGGTGAAGATGCCGGTGAAACGGCGCCGGACACTGGCGCCAGATCGGCCGCCGAAAGCTTGGGCACCTTAAAGGCCATGCTCACATACGCCTGGCTGGCCGGCGCCTTGAGGTCGATGCGGCGCAGGCCCGCCTGCTCGGGCTCGGTGCGCGGCTTGCGCTCGGGCACCGGGCGCGCGGCAATGGCGCCATAGTATTTTTCGGCCAGCTTCCTGACCTGCGCCACCTCGACATCGCCGGCTACCACCAGGGCCGCGTTGGCCGGAACGTACCATCGCTGGTAGAAGCTGCGCACGTCGCCCGGTGTCATGGCGTCCAGGTCGCTCATCCAGCCGACGATGGGGCGGCGGTACGGTGACGCCAGAAAAGTCACGGCGCTGGCCTGCTCCTGCAGCATGGCGTGGGGCGATTCCTCGGTGCGCATGCGGCGCTCTTCCTTGACCACCTCGATCTCGCGCTTGAATTCATCGTCAGCCCATTGGCTGTGGGCAAAGCGGTCGGCCTCCAGCCGCATCACATCTTCCAGACGGCTGGCCGGAATCTGCTGGTAATAGCCGGTGTTGTCGCGCCCGGTGAAGGCGTTTTCCTGGCCGCCGAGTGCCGCCACGCGCCTGGAGAACTCGCCCGCCTTGACGGTCGGCGTTCCCTTGAACATCATGTGTTCAAGCACATGGGCCACGCCCGACGTGCCATCGACTTCGTCCATCGAGCCGACCCGCACCCACAGCATGTGCGCCACCGTGGGCGCGCGGTGGTCGGGCTTGACGATCACCGTCAAGCCGTTGGCCAGCGTGAACTGCTCGAGCGGCGCGGGCGTCTGGGCAAGGGCCGCCTGGCCGGGGCCGGCTGCCAGCGCAGCCGACAGCAGCAGCCCTGAAAAAGCGCATGCCGGGCGCCGGAAAAACAATAGTGGGGGCTTCACGCCCATTTGCTTGAGGTGTTTCATAGAATGGTGGACTCTACAAGACCAAGCAATGTTCAGTTTCTTCAAAAAAAAATTACGCCCGACCCCGCCGACCGAGGTGCCCGCGCAGCCGGCGCGACCCGAATCGGGTGACGCCTCTGGCTCTGGCGCTGCCAACACGCCGCCCGCCGCTTCAGCACCCGCGTCAGCACCAGCCCCGGCAAAGTGGCCAGCCGGCAGCGGCGGCTCGATGATCGGCAGCGCATTGGTCACGCCGATCGACATTCCGCAGGCGCTGGCGCTGGCTGTGGCGCCCGAGCGGCAGCGCTGGTTCGGCAAGTTGCAGCAAGGCCTGCGCAAGACCGGCTCCAGCATTTCAACTGTCTTCACCGGCAGCCAGATCGACGAGCAACTCTACGAAGACCTGGAAACCGCGCTGTTGATGGCCGACACCGGCGTCAGCGCAACAGAGCACCTGCTGGCCGACGTCCGGCGCCGCGTCAAGGAAGGCGGCATGACGCATCCGGTGGCCGTCAGGAATGCGCTGATCGAATCCATCACGGTGCTGCTCAAGCCGCTCGAAAGGCCGCTGGTGATTGGCGAATTCGTGCCCACCGTCATCATGGTGACGGGTGTCAATGGCGCAGGCAAGACCACCTCGATCGGCAAGCTCACGCGCCATTTGGCCAACGAAGGCGCTTCGGTCCTGCTGGCCGCGGCCGACACCTTTCGCGCCGCCGCGCGCGAACAGCTCAGCGTCTGGGCCGACCGCAACACGGTCGAGATCGTCAGCCAGGAAAACGGCGATCCGGCGGCGGTCAGCTTTGACGCGGTCACCGCTGGCAAGGCACGCGGCAAGGATGTGGTGCTGGTTGATACCGCCGGCCGGCTGCCCACGCAGCTGCACCTGATGGAAGAGCTGCGCAAGATCAAGCGCGTGGTGCAAAAGGCCGACGCCACGGCACCGCACGAAGTGCTGCTGGTGATCGACGGCAACACCGGCCAGAATGCGCTGGCGCAGGTCAAGGCTTTTGACGACACGCTGCAACTGACCGGCCTGATCGTCACCAAACTCGACGGCACGGCCAAGGGCGGCGTGCTGGCGGCCATCGCGCTGTGGGCGCGCGAACGGGCCAGGGCATCGCCGGGCTTGCGGCCAGTGGGGGTGTATTTCATTGGCGTCGGCGAAAAACTTGAAGACCTGGAAACCTTCAATGCCCGCGAATTTGCCCAGGCCCTGCTCGGCTGATGCGTCTGGTCATGCCGACCGCCCCTTGGCGGGCATTGAAAACTGCATGATCGTCACCACTTGAGGTTTTTAAAGGATTGACCGCGTGAACAACCCTCTGCGTCAGATTTTCCGTTTTATGTTGAAACTTGTTTTTGCCCTGTCTGCTGCCGTGCTGGCTGTCGGCCTGTTGTTGGTGGCCCTGACGGTGTTTGCCTTGAGCCTGCTCAAATCATTGATCACCGGCCGGAAATCAGCGCCCCTCATGGCCTTTGCCCATTTCCAGAAATTTTCGCAACCAGGGATGTGGACCAGCGGCCCTGCGCGTCAGCCTTCGCACAAGGCTGCCTCAGGCCAGGTGATCGATGTCGAAGCGCGCGAACTCCGCGATGAGCGCCGCGAATCCTGAAAGCCGGCCGATTTGCTGGGACCCGCCAATTCATTTGCTATATTTTAGATAGCAATAAATTCATACAGGCATTGCGCAATAAGCATTTCTCACTGTTATTTTTAGACCTCACTCCAGAAATCACAGGTTGGATTTCTTGGCTCAGGGCCGCGCCAGTCCTGCAGCTTTACAAGACCGAAACCAAGTCTGATGAACCAATCGGTCAAAATTCTGTCTGACAGCCAGGGTTAACGCTGATTAGTCTTGCGCTATTGACGCCATTGAACACGTTGCCTGGCACTCTCCACAGTGGAGTGCTAATATTTAGCATTAGCGAAAAGGAGTGTTGCAATGTCTTATGCCCTTTCCCCCAAGTCAATGATGTCTGCTGCGGTTGCGCCTTCCATGTCGGCCAACACCGTGGCCACACTCAATCCTTGGTCGATGGTGCCCCCGCTGGGCAATCTTGATGCCTATATTTCGGCGGTCAACCGCCTGCCCATGCTGACGCTGGAGCAGGAGCAGGAGTTTTCGAAAAAACTCAAGGAAAACAACGATCTCGATTCGGCCGGAAAAATGGTGCTGTCGCACCTGCGTCTGGTGGTGTCGATTTCCCGCAAGTACCTGGGCTACGGCCTGCCCCACGGCGACCTGATCCAGGAAGGCAACATCGGCCTGATGAAGGCGGTCAAGCGCTTTGATCCTGACCAGAACGTGCGTCTGGTGAGTTACGCCATGCACTGGATCAAGGCCGAGATCCACGAGTACATCCTGAAGAACTGGCGCATGGTCAAGGTGGCTACCACCAAGGCCCAGCGCAAGCTGTTCTTCAACCTGCGCTCGATGAAGCAGAGCTACAAGGATGATGCCAATGTTGCCACACACCGCGACACGCTCACCGAGGGACAGATCGACTCGATGGCGCAGACGCTCAATGTCAAGCGCGAGGAAGTCATCGAAATGGAGCAGCGCATGTCCGGCGGCGATGTCCTGCTTGATCCAAGTCCAAGCGACGATGGCGAAGACGCCTTTGGTCCGATCGCCTATCTGGCAGACAGCGCGCAGGAACCTACGTCGCTGATCGAATCGCGCGAGCGTGATGACCTGATGACCGGCGGCCTGAGCACCGCGCTGGAGGAACTTGATCCGCGCGCTCGCCGTATTGTCGAAGAGCGCTGGCTCAACGTGAACGACGACGGTTCGGGCGGCATGACGCTGCACGACCTGGCGGCCGAATACAAGGTCAGCGCCGAGCGCATTCGCCAGATCGAGGTGGCGGCGATGAAGAAAATGAAGAAAGTCCTGGCGACCTACGTCTGAACGCGCGGGCCGGCGAATACCGGCCTTGCAAAGTGAACGTGATTGAAAGCCTGCGCTGAAAAGTGGCAGGCTTTTTTTAACTGGTCTTGATCAGCAGGCGAATATCGGATGCGAGGACTTCCGCCCCCGAGCCGTAGCGGTTGTACAAACGTATGCGACCTTTCGGGTCATAAATATAGCTGCCTGCCGAATGGTCCATGGTGTAGCTGCCCTTGGTCTTGCCGTCGACCTTCTTGTAATATATCTTGAACTCCTTGGCGACTTGCGGGAGTTGCTCGGGCGTCGGCCGGAGTGCCAGAAAACCGGGATCAAAATTTCCCATGTACGCCTTGAGGAGTTCAGGAGTATCGCGTTCCGGGTCCAGCGTGATGAAAATCGCATGGAGCTTGGCGCCATCGGCTCCCAGCAGCCGCTTGACCTCGGCCAACTCGGCCATCGAGGTCGGGCACACGTCAGGACACTGGGTAAAGCCGAAAAACACCACCACGACCTTGCCGGCGAAATCCTTGACGGTGCGCAACTGACCGTTGTGGTCCAGCAGGGAAAAACCCTGCGCATAGTCGGCGCCGGTCAGGTCGATGCTCTTGAACTGGGGCTTGTCGGGCGCGCAAGCCGTCAGCCCGGCGGAAGTCAGCGACATCGCCGCAAGGCTTGCCAGAATTTTGACAGCACGCCTTCTGGAAGGGTGCATGGTCAATGTGTTTTTCATAGGAGGTAGTGGTCCAGAAGCAATGCTGCAAACAAGGCAGACAGGTGGATCAGCGAAAAACGAAAGGTCTTGCGTGCCAGCGCATCGGAATAATTTTTCCAGAGCATCCAGGCATAAGCGCTAAAACCAATACTCAGCCCCACCGCTGCCACCAGGTAGAGCCAGCCGCTCATCTTGAAGATGAAAGGCATCAGGCAGGCAGCGAACAACACCAACGTGTAGAGAAAAATCTGCAGCCGGGTGAATTCGTTGCCATGCGTGACAGGCAGCATCGGCAGGCCGGCCTTGCGGTAGTCTTCAACGCGGTAAAGCGCCAGCGCCCAGAAATGTGGCGGCGTCCACAAGAAAATGATCAGGAAAAGGATGAGCGCTTCAGGGCCGACCGAACCGGTCATGGCAGCCCATCCGAGCACCGGAGGCATGGCGCCCGAAGCGCCGCCGATAACGATGTTCTGCGGCGTCAGCGGCTTCAGGATCACGGTGTACACCACGGCATAGCCGACAAAGGTCGCAAAGGTAAGCCACATGGTGAGCGGATTGACCCACACATACAAAATCCACGATCCCAGGGCGCACAGGCCGACAGAAAAAGTCAATGTCAGCGGGTTGCTGAGCTGGCCTTGGGCAGTCGGTCGCCAGGCGGTGCGTCGCATCTTGGCATCAATCTGCTGCTCAACCATGCAGTTGAAAGCCGCGGCCGCGCCAGCGACCAGCCAGATACCAGCGCAGGCAACCACCGCAAGCTGGACATCGGACCAGCTTGGGAGTCCCGGGACCGCCAGCACCATGCCGATCAACGCACAAAACACGATGAGCTGCACCACACGCGGCTTGGTCAGCACGTAAAACTGGCTGAAACGTGACGAGGCACGCACGCCGGTTGGCGTGGCAGCGGACGGATGAGGGGAATTCATGCAGACATTCTCGACGCATTCAAGGAAGAAACACGCGCCCGCGCGGGCGATGTCTGGCTGGAAAAAACAATGCCCGTCAGGACCACCACCAGCGCCGCAGCACCACCAGTGTGACCGACAGCCGCCAGCAATGGCCAGCCCAGCACCACATTACTCAATCCGGTGGCCACCTGCAACAGCATCAGACCGGCGAGCCAGCGCGCCTGAAGGCGAAACGCCCGCATCCTGTGCAGGCGCAGCGCCAGCAGCATCAACACGGCAAACACCACGTAGGCCGCCAGGCGATGGACATAGTGAATGGCCGTCAGCGCCTGAAAGCTGATGTAACCACCCTCATGGCTTGCGCCCAGTTCGCGCCACAGCGTGAACCCTTGGCTGAAATCCATCGATGGCCAGAATGAACCCTGGCAAGACGGGAAATCGGTGCAGACCAGCACGGCGTAATTGGTGCTCACCCATCCGCCCAGCGCAATCTGCAGCCACAGCATGGCAAAGGCGGCCAGCACGAAGCGCCGGTTGGCGGTACTCATAACGCTCGGTTTTTCTTGTTCATGCGCCTGGGCGTAGCGAACTGACTGCGCGCGCAGCAAGGCCAACAGGATCAGGCCTCCCAGCAGATGCATCGTCACGATGGCCGGAAACAGCTTCATCGTCACCGTGAGCGCGCCAAATGCGCCTTGCAGGCAAACCCAGACCAAAGTGGCGGTGGGCCACCACGGCGAAAGCACAGACGTTGGTGTTGGAATTCCTGCGCCGGGTTGCTGCTCGCGGCGGGCCATCCAGGTGACAAGCGTCAGGGTCAGGATCAGTACGCCAACGCCGGTGGCCAGGTAGCGGTGGATCATTTCAATCCAGGCCTTGGCATGCGTCACCGGGCCGGTGGGCATTGCGCTCTGGGCGGCATCGATGTGCAATTGCGCACCGACGGGGCTGGCGCTGCCATAGCAGCCTGGCCAATCCGGGCAGCCCAGGCCTGAATCGGTCAATCGGGTAAAAGCGCCGAAGACCACCAAGTCAAAGGTGAGAAACAAGGTGACCAGCGTCAGCACGCGCAGCCTCTGGGCCACCGGCGAATTCTTGTTTCGCGCCCAGACCCACGCCAGCGGCCCGAGCGCCACCACGAGTCCCATGAGCATCAGCCGCACGGCCGGACTAAGGTTGTAAAGGTCTTGTGTATCCATGTCTAAAAAGAGCCGGCTTTTGCCAAGCGTAATGATGTGTTGACGCAGCAGCGCCCGTAAAACCGTCTTAACCAAGCCACAGACCCGGCAACCTCGGCGCTGCACACTGCCACCAAGAGCAACAGCATTCCACGCCAGCAGGGGCCGCGGAACCGGCTTTGCCGGGCCGCAGGCGCAGCAGCCCCCCCGGGGGGCAGCAAACCACACGAAGTGGGGAGCGTGGGGGCCATACTCACCGGCCTTCCTTGTCCCAGCTGCTGGAGGCGCGCAGCAAGCGGTCCAGGTCGCGCTTAGCCTTGGCACCGGCTTCAGCATCCATGTCGGCAGGAAAACGCATCATCAGATTCCCCAACGGGTCCACCAGGTATAGATGATCCTCAAGGCGTTTGCCCGGCGCCGGCTCAAGCCACTGGGCCAAAGCACCGGGTGGCACCCGCAGGACCGTGGCAGCCGTCAGGGCTGGCAGCAGGGCTTGGCGTACCGGGATGTCGTCATCCAACAGCCAGACGCGGTCCAGCCTGTCCTTTTCCCGGCCCAGCGATTCGCGCAGCTGACGCTGGAAATACAGGTTTTGCTCGCAGCGCGTGTCGCAGGCCCCGCCGGCAACGCTTAGCAGCAGCCATTGGTTTTTTAAAGTGCTGAGTTCGCCGACCTTGCCGTCCAGCGTCTGCGTGGCCAGGGGTGGCAAGGGACGCTGGGGGCTGATCAACTCACCGAAGTTGCGGCGCCCCTCGGGCCTGACCACGTAATACATGAAATAGGAAGCCACGACCGGGCTGGCGCACACCAGCAAGAGAAGAGTCATTTTCCAGCGGCCCGAACGGGTATTTTCTGAACCTATTGCGGACGGGTTGATCGCTGGCATGGCATGGACAGTCAAGCCCAGCGGATGGTCCTTAGCAGCGGAAGCGGAATGCAAAAAGGATGAGTCAGGGGAATCTTTTGTCACGGTATTCAAGGCCGGTTAATCGCCGCGCTGGGCGCGCAAGGAAGCACGAAAAGGAAGAATGATCTGGTACCAGACATATAAAATAACCACCATCAGGCACAATCCAAACCATTGGAAGGCATAGCCATAATGCTTGTCGACCCCCAGATTGGGAGCTGCCCATTCACGCAGCAAACCTTCGCTGGGCGCGCCGGTCTGCAGCAGGGAAACTTGTTCAAACAGCAGAGAACCAATTTCTTCTCTATAAGCTGGCAGATCAAGATTTTGCCGTATCGGCCCTGTATCTACACCTTTGAACTCATAAAGCTTTGAGGGTGGCGGGGCAATACGGCCTCGGACCACGACCACGCCCGCCGGTGTGATCACAGGTGGCAAGCGGGAACGTTCGGCAAAATCCCGAGGAGCCCATCCACGCTGAATCACAATTACCCGGCCAGTGCTTTCTAGCCTCAATGGCGTCAGCACCCAGAAGCCGCTGCGTCCGTTCATCGGACGGTTGTCAAGGTAGACCGTGCGCTCCGCTTGCCACACGCCCTGGAGCACAGCCTGCCGGTAAATTTCAGCAGGCATGTTTTCGCTGGCCGACAATGCGCGGCCATCAAGCGGGAACAAGTTAGTCTTGGCATTGATTTCAGCCTGGACAGCTTCTTTTTGGGAAGCACGGCTCAACTGCCACTGTCCCAGCGAAAAGGTACCCCCTGCGACTATTAGTGCCGCTAGCGTGAGAATCCAGAAATTTCGGGAATGCAAGGCAGGAGTCATAAGCTGATAATAGGATTCATGACTTATCTTGTTGCACTGGCATTCATCGCCATTCTTACCAGCTTAGGCGCTGCTCTTTTTTTCATGATGAAAGACGGGACTGACGGCAAACGAAAAACCAGCAACATGGCGCGTGCATTGGCGTTTCGCGTTGGGTTCTCGGTATTGCTGTTTATATGCATTCTGATCTCATGGAAACTGGGTTATCTCCAGCCGACCGGCATCCCGGTCGGAAAATAATAAGGCGTGTCAATAAAAAAGACCGCATCAAGCGGCCTTTTTCAAAGAAACTCAGCATTCCATGGCGGCTAGATCAACCGCCAGGGAAACTACAACCAGTACACCAGTATATAAAGCCCCAGCCACACCACGTCCACGAAGTGCCAATACCAGGCTGCGCCTTCAAAGCCAAAGTGTTTGTCAGCGGTGAAATGACCCTTTTGCAAACGCAAGGTGATGAACAGCAGCATCAGCATGCCGACCAGTACATGGAAGCCGTGAAAGCCGGTCAGCATGTAAAAGGTCGAACCATAAATGCCAGAACTTAGTTTCAGGTTGAGATCTGAATAGGCATGAAAGTATTCGTAACCCTGAACGCACAGGAACACAATGCCAAGCAGCACCGTCAGCCACATAAAGGCAATCGTGCGGCCCCGGTGGTTTTCACGCAGTGCATGGTGGGCAATCGTCAGTGTCACGCCTGAACTCAATAGCAATGCGGTGTTGATGGTGGGCAACCAGAATGGTCCCACGGTTGAAAATGGTTCTACGATGCCGGCAGGCGACGCAGTCGCCCCGATGGCAACAAGGCTGGGCCAGACGGCCTTGAAGTCAGGCCAGAGCAAGGCGTTGTCGAGGCTTCCCAAGGCGGGTATCGAATGCGCACGGGCCCACCAGAGCGCAGTGAAAAAAGCACCAAAAAACATCACTTCTGAAAAAATGAACCAGCTCATGCTCCAGCGATAGGACAAGTCAATCCTGTGACCGTACATGCCGCCTTCGCTTTCGGCAATCGAGTCGCGAAACCACTGAAACAACGTGCCGAGCCAGAACAACATGCCAAAAGCCAGGCACCATGCCCCCCAGCCGGCCCCATTGATCCACTGGCTTGCGCCCAAGATCACAAAAAACAGGCCGATGGCCGACATGACTGGACGACTTGAAGGTCCGGGCACGAAATAGTAAGGGGTTGCCCCATGGGTTGCTGCTGACATCACTCGACTCCTGTTTTTCTCTCGAATTTCAATAATCTTTTAATTAGCCGTGGCGGCTAACGCGCAACCGCCCAGTTCACCAGCAGCACCAGAACCGCCACAAATACAAAAATGCCGACCAGTCCGACGGCAATGATGTGAAGTGGGCTCAGGTTTTTGACATCTTCTTCATAGTCGCCTCTGGCCCGCAAGCCAATGAAAGACCAGGCGACTGCCTTGACGGTTCGCCAAAGTGATAATTTGCGCAAGGGGATTTTTGCCACCTTCAGGCACCTGCCGCTTTTGATACATCCGGAACGGCTGGTGTCTTGCCGCCCACCTCAAAAAAGGTATAGGACAGCGTGATGGTTTTAACATCCCTAGACAGTTTCGGGTCAATCACAAACGCAACCGGCCACTGCTTTTTCTCACCAGGTGCCAGGGTGTACTGGCTGAAGCAGAAGCATTCCAGCTTGTTGAAATGTGAGCCTGCCTGCGCTGGTGCATAACTGGGAATGGCCTGCGCCGACATGGTGCGGTTCTGCACATTCTGAAATTCATACATGACGGTCGTCAATTCCCCGGGATGCACCTGCAAAGAATTCTGGGCCGGCTTGAAATGCCAAGGGCCGCGTGAGTTGGCGTCGAACTCCACGGTGATGGTGCGGGTGCGGTCAACCTGTGTATTGGCCGGAAGCGAGGCGGTTGCACCGGGTATCTGCCGGTCGCCCAAAGCCAGCACGTTGATGCCGGTCATCTCGCAAATGGCCTTGTAAATTGGAACCAGCGCATAGCCGAAGCAGAACATGCCGAGCACGATTACACCCAGCTTTCCCAACATGTTGAAATTTTCGCGCTTGAGCATTGTGAATTGCCAGGACTTGAAGCTTTTTAGACTCAACGGCCGAGAAAGATCATCTTGGCCATGAAACCAAAGAAGAAAACGACAACCACCGACGCCAGGATCAGGGCAAGTCGAATATTGCTTTTTTTCTGGCCAGGTTTCATGGGATGGGACATCAGTTTCAGGCAATCACGCGGGTTGCCGTCGCATCGAGCTTGGGCGGTGTTTCAAAGGTATGGAAAGGCGCAGGCGACGGAACTTCCCATTCCAGGCCCTCTGCGCCCTTGCCACCTTCGTCCAGCCAGGGATTGGCCTTGGCTGGTACGCCCTTGCCGCGCATCGCCGGCAGTACCACGAAAAAGAAGAAATACACCTGTGCAAAGCCGAAGAAGAAGGCGCCGACGCTGGCAATTGCATTGAAGTCGGCAAACTGCATCGGGTAGTCAGCATAACGGCGCGGCATGCCGGCAAGCCCAAGGAAGTGCATCGGGAAAAATGTGACGTTGAACGAAATCAGCGACCACCAGAAATGGATCTGGCCACGGCGCTCGCTGTACATTACACCGGTCCACTTGGGGCTCCAGTAGTAGTAACCGGCAAACATCGCATAGAGCGACCCAGCTACCAGGACATAGTGAAAGTGGGCCACCACGTAGTATGTGTCCTGCAGCTGGGTATCAATCGGTGCCACCGCCAGGATCACGCCGGTCAGACCGCCGATGGTGAACACGAAGATGAAACCGACCGCAAAAAGCATCGGCGTCTCGAACGTCATCGAACCCTTCCACATCGTGGCGATCCAGTTGAACACCTTCACACCGGTCGGCACAGCGATCAACATGGTCGAGTACATGAAGAACAGTTGACCGGTTACCGGCATGCCGGTGGTGAACATGTGGTGAGCCCATACGACGAAGCTCAGGATGGCAATCGAGCCGGTCGCATACACCATCGAGGCATAGCCAAACAGGCGCTTGCGTGAAAACGCCGGAATGATCTGGCTGATGATGCCGAAGGCCGGCAAGATCATGATGTAGACCTCGGGATGGCCGAAGAACCAGAAGATGTGCTGGAACATCACCGGATCGCCGCCGCCGCCCGGATTGAAAAAACTGGTTCCGAAGTGGCGGTCGGTCAGGGTCATGGTGATGGCACCAGCAAGCACCGGCATCACAGCGATCAACAGGTAAGCCGTGATCAGCCAGGTCCAGCAAAACATCGGCATTTTCATCAAGGTCATGCCGGGTGCGCGCATGTTCAAAATGGTCACGATGATGTTGATCGAACCCATGATGGACGAAGCACCCAGCAGGTGAATCGCGAAAATACCGGCATCCATCGCCGGCCCCATTTGCAGCGACAGCGGCGCATACATGGTCCAGCCGCCAGCCATCGCGCCGCCTGGTAGCAGGAAGGATGTGGTGAGCATCAAGGCCGCGGGAATCATCAGCCAGAAGCTGAAGTTGTTCATGCGGGCAAACGCCATGTCCGAAGCGCCAATCTGCAACGGAATCATCCAGTTCGCAAAACCAACGAACGCCGGCATGATGGCGCCGAACACCATGATCAGGCCGTGCATGGTCGTGAGCTGGTTGAACAGTTCCGGATTCACAAGCTGCAAACCGGGCTGGAACAACTCGGCCCGGATCAGGAGCGCCAGGACACCACCGAACATCAGCATCGCGAAGCTGAACAGCAGGTAAAGCGTGCCAATGTCCTTGTGGTTGGTGGCAAACACCCAGCGGCGCCAGCCCGTCGGGGCATGGTGATCGTGGGCATCATGCGCGTGATCGGGATGGTCTAGAACTGCACTCATCTTGGCTTCCTTTGGTGGCTTGTGCCTGTAGCTTTTTGTCTTCTAGGGCCGGGAACGAATCGCTCGGCAGCCCGTCATTTATCAATGGTGGATTTACTTGCGCGCAGCCTGAAACTCGGCGGGCTGGACAATTTGCCCCGTCTGGTTGGACCAGTTGTTCTTGGTGTAGCTTGACACGGCGGCCAGGTCGGTATCGCTCAGCGTTTTCCAGGATGGCATGGCACCGCCTGCGGCGCCATTCAAAAGAATCTGGATTTGCTTGTTGTGATCGGCATCCAGCACGATGGCTGATCCATCTAGAGGCTTGATGGGGCCGGCGCCCTTGCCGTTGGCCTGGTGGCATGCAGCGCAGTTGGCGGTGTACACCTTTTCCCCGCGGGCCTTGAGGTCCACGAGCATCCAAACTTTCGACGGATCATCGGCCAGGGCTGCAGCCTCTTTGGCTTTCACTGCAACCCAAGCCGAATAGTCCTGAGCGGAAACCACCTTGACATGGATGGGCATGTAGGCATGCTCCTTGCCGCAGAGTTCTTGGCACTGGCCATAGAAGTCACCAATCTTTTCAGCACGAAACCAGGTGTCGCGCACAAACCCGGGAATCGCATCCTGCTTGATGCCAAAGGCTGGCACGGCAAAGGCATGTATCACGTCGTTGGCAGTCGTGATGATGCGGATTTTCTTGTTGACTGGAACCACCAGAGGATTGTCCACCTTGAGAAGGTAGTTGTCAGGTGCTGTTTCACCGGCTTTGGGTCCGCCGTTGTTGGACATCTGGCGCTGCGCAGTGTCCAGCGTCGAGACAAAGCCGATGCCTTCGCCCTCGCCCTTGATATAGTCGTAGCCCCATTTCCACTGAATGCCGGTCGCCTTGATGGTCAGGTCGGCGCTGGTGGTGTCTTTCTGGGCAACCAGAACCTTGGTGGCAGGCAGGGCCATGGCAATGACGATGACAAAAGGAACGATGGTCCAGGCAATCTCGACAACGGTTGACTCATGGAAATTGGCTGCCTTGTGCCCGACCGATTTGCGGTGTTTCAGGATGGAATAGAACATCACACCAAAAACAGCCACAAAGATCAGCACGCAGATGATCATCATGAACCAGTGAAGCCAGTGCTGCTCTTCAGCAATGCGGGTGACGGCAGGATGAAGATTGAGCTGGTTGACCGCCGGGCCGCCAGGCAGATCGTTGACGGCATAGGCAGCAGTGCTCAGCCAGGATGCTGCAAAGACACCTGCCGAGCCTGCATGCTGAAAGCCAAGCCGTGTCAATTTGCTCATGGAGTTGCTCAGGTTCATCGTGATCACTTTTTTTCTGCTTCAATTACTGATTGAATTAACCAATGATTATAAAGTTTGCGACAGGTCAAATTTCCAAAATCGGAAATGAGGCAGCAACATGCCGGCCATGGGTCAGCAGGTGCGCAAGGCAAAGCGTATTTCGCGGGCCAGCAGGGGCCGCAAATCTGGCCGGACATGGCGGCCCACCCGCACCGAGCGGCCCTGGCCCGACACTTCGATCAGGGAACCGTCTTCATTCTTGGGCTCGATGCGAACCCACTCCCGATTGAATGCGGCCCGCTTGGTCCGGCCAGCGGTTTCAAGTTCGATTACCAGTTGCCCGTCCTGCAAAAATATCTTTTCAAAATCGCCCGCATGACGCGAATAAACAACAAATCCGGTGCCAATCGCCAGCAAGGCAAATGTCATCACGACCGAAGCGTTCTGCGAAGACAAAACCGCCGCCACTCCAAGGCATGCAAGGCAGAGCGACAGATAGAACCATCCGAGTTGTGGCGGCGAGATCGCGCTGTGCCGCTTCAGACGCCATAGCACGACCGAGCCCTGGGTAGCGACATGGTTTGACGACAGGGTGGCAAATTGAAAAGCCGGAGACGATTGCAACATGGGACAACCCTCACGAAAACAGCAGGCAACGTGAAAAAACAGGAGAGGAAAACAGGCATGACAAGACTTGAATCTCTCTCAGACGACCTGGATTTATTGATTTGAACAGAATCTTTCTCAATCCTTTTTAGGAAAACCGCAAAAGCCTTAAACACAATGCATCAGGATGTTTTGCCACGCAGCAGGACCGACAGATCAACCCGAGGTGCTCGAACCGCTTTGCAGCATCCTGCGCATGTCTTCGACCGACACCGCACTGAGCGCACTCACCTTGAATTTCGGCCTGGCCTTCAGTGCATGGCCATAAATAACTTCGAACGTCAGCGACAGCCGGCCGTCGCTGCCTGTCAGTTGCGTTGCCAGTTCACGCTCCAGTCTTGACTTCCAAGCCCTGCCCCTTAAGCCTGCAAACCGGGCGGGATGAAAATTGCGGCCGAGTTCACCGAGTTCCTGCAGCAGGCGTTGCGGTGTTTCATACGTCAGCGTGATGCGCTCCATGTCCATCACTGGCTCGGCAAAGCCAGTTTGCACCAGCATGTCGCCCCAATCGTGCATGTCGGTCAGTTCATGGCCTGCGGGTGGCCAGCCCAGACGGGCGTACAGCGAACGCAGCTCTCGGGCGGTATCGGGTCCGAGGCATGAAAACATCAGGAATCCATCGACCTTCAGGGCGCGGTGCCACTGGGCGAGCAGCGCCTGCGGATCGGCGGATTCGTGCAGCGCCATGTTCGCCCACAGCATGTCCACGCTGTCCGGCGGCGGCATCTCGAAACGCACCGGCGCGGCGCGCCACTGGCTTGGGTTCCACCACGGTTTAACTATGTTTTTAATAGCTACCTGTGCCCGCCCTTCCTGCACCTCAGTAATAAAACATGCTGAATCTGGATAAGTTTTCGCGAGTTCGGCATGGGCCTTCAGTCCGCCGCGCAAGGCGCCCCAATGGGCCCAGGCCTGCGGCTTGAGCTTGATCCACTCCAGCCGGTCGCGCATGCGGCTGGCCACTTCCTCATGCAGCCAGGGTGATGTCAGGGGTGCCGTTCGCTGCCAGCGATTGACGGCGTTCGGATCGAGCGTGGGTGGACGCGAGGTGGTGGTCATGCGGGGTAATTCCGTTTTCAAATCAATCCAAGATTAGGCGCGAAGACGCAGGCAGTGCTGAAACACGGCAAGGCGAAGCAACGACATACCGGATTGATTTGGGAACGGAACAATGGTGGCACAAGGTCGGGCCGAGTATATTGACACGGTGTTCCAATGCCTGACTTTTCTTCGACGATTCATGCCCAGCGTGGCCAGCCAGTGCGCCGTTTGCCACAGCTGGCCGGCAGCGCAAATCTGCCATCCCTGCCTGGCGCGCTTCATGCCATGCCCGCCCTGCTGCGTGGTGTGTGCATTGCCGCTGCCCACGCTGCTGCCCAGTGAACTGCCGCAAACAGAACTGCGCCATTGTGCCGCTTGCATGCGCCAGCGCCCGCCCATGGACGCGACGCTGGCTGCCGTGCCTTATGCCTATCCCTGGTCGGCGCTGATTTCACGCTACAAGTTTGGCGAGCAGCCGGGCTGGGCTGGTTTTTTTGCCGGCCTGCTGCTGCAGACGCCGGGGGTGGCGCAGGCACTGGGCGAAATGGACGCGCAGGACTGGCTGCTTCCTGTGCCGCTGTCGGCCGAGCGGCTGCAAACGCGCGGCTTCAACCAGGCGTGGGAACTGGCCAGTGCCCTGGCACGCCAGTCCGGAACCCGGGCCCGGCCCGACACGCGGCTGCTGCTGCGGCTGAAGCACGCACGTCCGCAAAGCCAGCTCGGGCGGGAAGCCCGGCTGTCCAATGTCAGGGGGGCTTTCCAGGTCGATCCGCTGCGCGCGGGCGAACTGGCCGGCCGGCGCGTGGTGCTGGTCGACGACGTGATGACCAGCGGCGCGTCGCTCTTTTCGGCAGCGCAGGCGCTGCGGGATGCCGGCGCGGCGCAGATTACGGCGGTTGTGCTGGCGCGCACGGCGCCCGCCTAGAATCGCCGCTCCATTCACCGCGCTGCTGCCTTCGTCGTCATTGATCCGCTGTTCAAGGCGCGGCCCTTTCCCCTCCCCTTGTCAACCCATGTTCAACATCGTCCTGGTCGAGCCCGAGATTCCACCCAACACCGGCAACGTGATTCGCCTGGCAGCCAACACCGGCTGTCGGCTGCACCTGGTCGAGCCGCTGGGTTTTTCAATGGATGACAAGCACATGCGACGCGCCGGGCTGGACTACCACGAGTACGCCCAGGTGCTGCGCCATGCCAGCTGGCCAGCATTCCTGGCCAGCGAGCAGCCAGTAGCTGAACGGCTGTTTGCCCTGACCACGCAGGGCTCAAGCACGATGTACGGTGCGCGCTTTTTGCCGGGTGACTGGCTGGTATTCGGCTCTGAAACCAAGGGACTGGCACCAGAAGTACGCGCATCATTTGGCCCGGGCCAGCGTTTGAAAGTGCCGATGCTCGCCGGCCAGCGCAGCCTGAACCTGTCCAACAGCGTGGCTGTCACCGTGTTCGAGGCTTGGCGGCAAAACGGTTTTGCCGGTGCCGCCCTGCCCGGCTGAGCCCGACGGCGTCAAACCACACGTTTCACGGGTAGCGCCGCACCAGCGATTCGGCCACGCACACCGGCTTGTCCGCGCCTTCACGCTCCACCGTCACGTTCCACGCCATCTGCAGGCCGTTGCCCTCGATCGGCTCGGCGCTCAGCAGCGTCATCCGGGCGCGCAAACGGCTGCCAACCGGCACGGGCGCCGTGAAACGCACCTTGTTCAGGCCATAGTTCACGCCCATGCGGCAGTCGATGATTTCCATCGACGACTCAAAAAACTTCGGCAGCAGCGACAGCGTCAGAAAGCCGTGCGCAATCGTCGTGCCAAACGGACCGGCGGCGGCTTTTTCAGGGTCAATATGAATCCACTGGTGGTCGCCGGTGGCCTCGGCAAACAGGTTGACCTGTTGCTGGGTGATGGTGAGCCAGTCGCTGACGGCGACTTCCTGGCCGGTGCAGGCCGCCAGGTCAGACAGGGTTTGAAAGGTTTTCATCAAGCCACTGTAGCCGGATGGCTGGTACGGGAAGCTGGCCGGGTGTCGGTTGGGTGACAGTCCGGGTGTAAAAACACCGCCGACAAAAATCTTGTTTGTTGCAGGTGGCGCTTGGCTTTTCCGCTATCGTTGCCCGATGCACGCACTCCAAAAAACCTGTTTCCAGCCCTGGCGGCTGGCCTGCACGACTGCAGCCGTGAGCCCTGAATGAACCACGCACCGGTCTGGCTGATCAACAGCTTCATTTACCTGTCCGCCGCCGTGGTGGCTGTGCCATTGGCCAAAAAGCTCGGCCTGGGCTCGATCATTGGCTACCTGGCCGCCGGCATCGCCATCGGGCCGTGGGGACTCGGGCTGGTCACCAATGTGCAGGACATCCTTCATTTTGCCGAATTCGGCGTGGTGCTGATGCTCTTCCTGATCGGCATGGAGCTGGAGCCCAAGCGGTTGTGGAGCCTGCGCCGCCCCATCTTTGGCTGGGGCAGCGCCCAGATGCTGAGCTGCGCGGCGCTGCTGACCGGCACGGCGATGGCGTTTGGCATTGCCTGGCAGACCGCGCTGGTGGCCGGTTTGGGGCTGGCGCTGTCGTCCACGGCCATTGCCTTGCAGTCGATCCATGAACGCAACCTGATGCGCACCTCCAGCGGACAGGCCGGTTTTTCGATCCTGCTGTTCCAGGACGTGGCGGCCATCCCGATTTTGGCGCTGATGCCGCTGCTGGCGACGATTGATGGATCAAATGAGGCGCTGGCGCAGCCGCACCGGGCGCTTGAAGCTATAAAAATCATAGCTGTCATTGCCGGCATCATTCTCGGCGGCCGGCTGCTGCTGCGGCCGGTGCTGCGCTGGATCGCCAACAGCGGCACGCCCGAAATCTTCACCGCCGCGTCGCTGCTGCTGGTGGTCGGCATTGCCGCGCTGATGCAACTCGTCGGCCTGTCGATGGCATTGGGCGCTTTTCTGGCCGGCGTGCTGCTGGCAGAAAGCGAATACCGGCGCGAGTTGCAAACCGACATCGAGCCGTTCAAGGCCTTGCTGCTGGGCCTGTTTTTCATCGCCGTCGGCATGAGCATCGACTTTGGCGTACTGTGGAAATTCCCGGGTCAGATGCTCGCCATCCTGGCCGGCTTTCTGGGCTTGAAGCTGCTCGCCATCTACGGTCTGGCATCGGCGATGAAGCTGCCCTGGCAGGAAAGGCCGGTGTTTGCCCTGCTGCTGGCGCAAGGCGGCGAATTTGCCTTCGTGGTGTTCCAGGCGGCGGCCGGCGCCCGGGTATTTTCGTCGCAAACCGCTTCGCTGCTGATCGGCGCCGTGGCGCTGTCCATGCTCATCAGCCCGCTGCTGCTGGTGGCCATCGACAAGCTGCTGCTGCCGCGCTATGCCAAGGGCAAAAAATCAACGATGGAAGAAATCTCCGAGCCGCAGGAAGCGCCGGTCATCATTGCCGGCTTTGGCCGCTACGGCCAGATCATCGGCCGCATGCTGTTGGCGCAGGGTATTTCGGCCACGGTGCTGGACCATGACGCCGACATGATCGAAACCATTCGCACCTTCGGCTACCGCGTGTTCTATGGCGATGCCACCCGGCTGGACCTGCTGCGCACGGCGGGCGCGGCCCAGGCCAAAATCCTGGTGCTGTCGGTCGATGACGTGGAGCAGTCGCTGAAAATCGTCGACATGGTCAAGGAGAACTTTCCACAGCTGCAGATCGTCGCCCGTGCCCGGGATGTGTCGCACTGGAACGCCCTGCGCGACCGGGGCGTGGTGCGCGTCGAGCGTGAACTGTTCGACTCCAGCCTGCGCAGCGCCCGCACGGTGCTCGAACTGCTGGGCCAGCCACAGGACGCCGCGCAGCAGGCCGCCGAACGCTTTCGCCAGCACAACCTGGCACTGTTCGAGCAGATGTACCCGCACCGCAACGACCGCAAGCAGTTCATCGCCGTGGCCAAGCAGGGGCGGATGCAGCTCGAAGCGCAGATGAAGCTGGAGCGCGAGCAGCTGGTGCGGCAGGCGCAGGAAGCACGGGCTGAAATAGTGACCAAATAGGGCTTTTGCGCAATACTGACGGGCAAAAGCAGCTATTAAAAAGTGAGTGTTTCAAGCGGCGGTGGTCAGGTCATCACTTCGCCGACTCGCGTTCCTCGTCGCTCCCGGCCGCATGCACCTTGGCAAAGGTCAGGATCACTTCACGGATGAGTTTTCGCTGGGGTGCGGGTAGCTGCAAAAAAGCGTCAAAGGTTTCGCGCTCGAGGTAACCGATGCCTTCGTCCCAGCGCTGCCTATGCTGCTGGACAGAATTGCGTACCGCGTCGCCAAAGCGAAGAACCTCAGGCTCTACCTTCAACCAGTCAGCCAGTACTTGCAATTTCTCCTGTGATGGGATGGCCTCGCCGCGCAACCATCGGCGAACGGCTTGCAGCGTGACTGATCTGCCCCAGTAACGTGTATTGAACTCGCGCTCCAGCACTACCGGCCTCAACTGGTAGCCCGCTCGGGTCATGGCGTCACGCAGGCGCTCAGTAAATTCCGCTTTTTCATTCATGAACCAAAAGTTAAGTTTTGGCGATCTCGAAACTCAACTTGCTGTTCATTTCAAACTAAACTTCTTGTTCACTTTTGATTGAACAAGAAGACATGGCGAAATCCCTCCTCGAACAACTGCCCGACATCGTGGCCCAAGGCCGCAAGACCGCTGAAAAAATCCTGGAGAGCATCGAAAGCCGCCACCGCATCAGCCTGCAGACCCGCGAGGTCGTGCTGCCCGCCAAAGACAGTGCGGCGCAAGACTGGGTCACGACACAAACCCGCGCCGCTCAGCAAAGCACCGTCGATTCAGAATGGACCAACCGCCTGATCTATGGCGACAACCTGCTGGCGATGGCCGCACTGCTGGCGGGCGATGAGCACACGCCATCTTTGCGTGGCAAAGTGGATTTGATCTATATCGATCCGCCGTTTGACTCCAAAGCCGACTACCGCACCAAGGTCACGCTGCCCGGCGTGGAACTGGAGCAAAAGCCGACGGTGATCGAGCAGTTTGCCTATTCAGATACGTGGTCGGACGGCACGGCGTCGTACCTGGCGATGATCACGCCCCGGCTGATCCTGATGCGCGAACTGCTGGCCGAGACCGGCTCGATTTATGTGCATCTGGATTGGCATGTGGGGCATTACGTGAAGGTCGTAATGGATGAAGTTTTTGGAAAAGAAAACTTCCGAAGCGAAGTGGTGTGGAGGAATCACAGCGCTCACAATCGAGTTAACCACTACGGGAACATTCATCAAAAAATCTTCTTTTACTCAAAGGCTGAAAACTATAAATGGAACTATCCAGTTCAACCGTACACCGAAGAGGAAATTGCCCGTGACTTCAAGACTGAAGCAAGCGGCAGACGCTTCGCAACTTCAAATTTGGTGGTTAACAAGCCCGGATCGAAATATGAATGGAAAGGAAAAGTCCTTCCTACAAATAAATGGTGGGGGATCTCTCAAGCACGCATGCAACGGCTGGAAGTTGAAGGGGGTCTTTACTACACAGATAGTGGAGTCCCATACGAAAAAAGATATCTTGACGAGGTCAAAGGGAAATCCTGTCAAGACTTATGGATATATCCGCTAGACCAAGAGGTTCCATACAAACTGAGTGACGAAAATTCCGGTTATGGAACCCAAAAACCCGAAACATTACTACAACGCATCATCCAGGCATCGTGCGATGAAAGTGATCTTGTATTAGACGTCTTTGGTGGTTCAGGCACCACCGCAGCCGCCGCCGAAAAACTCGGCCGCCGCTGGATCACCACCGACATAGGAAAACCATCCTGCATGATCATGCGCAAGCGCCTGATCGACCAGGACGCCAAGCCTTTTCTCTACCAGGCCATTGGCGACTACCAGGTGGAAGCAGCCAAGGCCGTGCTGGGGCGCGACTTTCGCATGGGCGACCTGTCGCAGATCGTGCTGTCGCTCTATGGCGCGCTGCCGCTGCCGCCCGAAGAAAATCCACTTCGCAACCTGGGCTACGTGGCGGCTATCAATCCGCGCATGGATTCGGGGTCACCCTCACCCCAACCCTCTCCCAAAGGGCGAGGGAGTGAATTAAGGGGCAGCAAAACGCTGGTGCTGGCCGACTCGCCCAACAAACTCACCGGCGCGGCCACGCTCAAGAAAGCGATTGCCCAGCGCGACAACCTGATGGGCGGCTGGGACCGGGTGGTGGTGCTGGGCTGGAACTTTGAGTCCTCGATTGGCGAAACCATCACGGCGCTGAACGACAGCCGCCTCGAAGTGCTGGTGATTCCGCCCGACCTGATGGACCGGCTGAAGAAAAAAGGCGGGCTCGACAAGCTGCGCGGGCAGGTGCGGTTTTCGTCGCTGCAGTATTTGACGATTCACCCGGTAGAGCGCAAGACCCTCACCCCTGCCCTCTCCCAGGGGGAGAGGGCGCAAGAAACGCTGACCGTCAAGCTCAAAAACTATGTACTGCTGTCGCCAGAGGCCATCAACCTGGACGAAGCCAACCGGCAAAAGCTGCAAGCCGTCATCAACCAGGAGCCGCTGGCGCTGATTGAATACTGGGCGGTGGACCCGGACTACGACGGCAAGGTGTTTCGGTCGGTGTGGCAGGACTACCGGGGCAACACGGCGAACGACGCCGACGCGTTGCGCGTGGTCGCGCAAGCCAGCGTCACCGTGCCGGCCAAGCCGGGGCCGCGCAAGGTCTGCGTGCGGGTGGTCGATGTGTTTGGGTTTGAGGCGGAAGTGGTGAGCACGGTGGCTGCGGCGTGAAAAACAGACATCGATGCGCTGGGGTCGCTTAAATCCTGCTGCATGGACTTGTTAAAGACTTCAAGCCAAAGCCAGCGCACGGACCAGGCGCAGGCTGTCTTTCATTTCGGCCTGCGCCATTTTCAGGTCATAGCTGGTTTGCAGGTTCAGCCAGTATTCGGGTGTCTGTCCCAAAGCGATCCCCATCCGCAGCGCCAGTTCAGCCGTTACAGGGCGTACACCTTTGAGCAGGTGCGACACCCGCATGGGCGAAATGCAAAGTGCTTCGGCGAAGGCGGCTTGGCTCAAGCCCAACTCATCCAGCGTTTCGCGCAGAAACTCGCCGGGATGAATAGCTGGAAGGCCATTGATTCTGGTTTTCATGGGTATTTTTCCTTAGTGGTAGTCCACGATTTCAACGTCTTGGGCATTGCCGCGCTCAAATCGAAAACATACGCGCCACTGGTCGTTGATGCGGATGCTCCATTGGCCGGCGCGCTGCCCACCCAATGCCTCCAGCCGGTTGGACGGCGGTTGGCGCAAGTCTTCAACCAGAGTAGCTGCCTCCAGCTGGGTCAGGCGCATCACCGCGCGACGCAGGATTTCAGGCGGGAGACGGCGCGACTTTCCCGTGGCAAACAGGCGCTCGGTTTCCGGATTGGCAAAGCTTTCAATCACCAAGCAATTCTAAACATTTTGTTTACAAAATACAACCCAAAGGGAATGAACTATGTCTGAAGCGCAATCCCAACTCGCCCTTTCAGCCGCACTGACGGCCAGAACCAAGCAACTCTGCATCGGCCTCGAATCCGGCGCAGCCGACATTCTGGAACTCGTCACGCCCACCACCGCCGAATTGCTGAAATGGTGGTTTGGCGAAGACATGGTGGCGAGCCGTGTCGGCCTGAACTTTCATGCGGGACAAAAGCAGGCGATTTTGAACACCATCGTGGCGCACGAAGTATTGGGCGCGACGACGCTATTGGACCTGTACCAGCAGGCTGCGCCCGACGCATTGCTGACCGGCACACGGCTGAACGAGATCGCGCAAGCCAAACATGCGCACCCGAAATACTGCCTGAAAATGGCCACCGGCACCGGCAAGACGTGGGTGCTGCAGGCGCTCCTGATCTGGCAATTGCTGAACAAGACGGCGGCGTTGGCAGACGGCATGGACGATGCGCGCTTTACCCGGCAGTTTTTGATCGTCGCGCCGGGGCTGATTGTTTATGACCGCTTGCTCGATGCGTTTTGCGGCAAGCTGGTCGAAGGCGGCAACGGAGCACGCGACTTTGCGACGTCGGACATGGCGCTATTTTCTGAGCTGTTCATTCCCGAAGCCTGGCGCGAGCAGGTGTTTGGCTTTGTGCGCGGCAATGTCTGCAACAAGACCGAAATCGGCCTGAAGGCCACGGGCAACGGCATGATTGCAATGGCCAACTGGCATTTGCTGGCCGAGGGCGATGACGCGCAAGCGCTTGAAGACGAGGAAGAAATCACCGTGCTGGGTGCGCCGCTGGCACCCGAGCAAGTCATCAAGGCCGTGCTGCCCCTGATGCCGGGCCGGGCCACCGGAAACAGCCTGGACGTGCTGGACAGGCGCTATGCGCGCGGCAACGTGCTGGAATTCCTGGCCAAATTGCCCGAGTTGATGGTGTTCAACGACGAGGCGCACCACATCCATGAAATCAAGCGCGAGGGCGAAAGCACCGAGGTCGAGTGGCAAAAAAGCCTGAGCCGCATTGCTGCATCCAAGGGTCGGCGCTTTGTGCAGATGGACTTTTCCGCCACGCCGTACAACGATGTGGGCAGCGGCAAGAACAAGCGCAAGCTGTATTTTCCGCACATCATCACCGACTTTGACCTGAAATCGGCCATGCGGGCCGGGCTGGTCAAGTCGCTGGTATTGGACCGGCGCAAGGAAATTGGCGCGCTGCCGCTGGAGTTCAAGGCCGAGCGCGACGAAGACGGCAACCCGGCGCTCAGCGAAGGCCAGCGCGTGATGCTGCGCGCCGGGCTGCAAAAGCTGCGCAAGCTCGAAAAAGACTTTGCCCTGATAGACCCGACGCGCCATCCCAAGATGCTGGTGGTGTGTGAAGACACCACGGTGTCGCCGCTGGTGGCGCAGTTTTTGCAGCAGGAAGGCCTGGGCGAAGACGAGGTGATGACCATCGACTCGGGCAAGAAGGCCGAATTGGGTGAAAAAGACTGGGTTTCGGTGCGCGAACGCCTGTTCAGCGTGGACCGCCATGCCACGCCGCGCGTGATTGTCAGCGTGCTGATGCTGCGCGAAGGCTTTGACGTGAACAACATTTGCGTCATCGTGCCGCTGCGCTCGTCGCAGGCGCAGATTCTGCTGGAGCAAACCATCGGACGCGGTCTGCGGCTGATGTGGCGCGATCCGGAATACACCGACCTCAAGCAGGAAAACCGCGAACGTATCAATGCCGGTCAGGAACCCGGCAGTCTGCTCGACGTGTTGTCCATCGTGGAGCACCCGGCATTCCAGTCGTTTTATGACGAACTGATCAAGGAAGGACTGGCGGGCACCACCGGTGACGACACGGACGGCGGCAGCGCCACCGGCGACGTGATGGCGGTGGCGCTGCGCGAAGGCTTTGCGGCGTTTGATTTTGGCCTGCCCTTCATCCTGCGCGAAGCCGACGAGGTACGCGACCACCAGGCGCTGGACACCGCCGCCCTACCCGCCTTCAGCGCCATGACGCCCGCGCAGCTGAGCGACCTGCTCGGCAAGGGCGACACCTTCATTTCGCAAGACCTGCAAAGCGCCACATTGTTTGGCGACTACCGGGTCGATGGCGCGGTGATGAACGTCAGCGGCTACAACGATTTTCTGGCGCGCCTGACGCGGCGCATTGCCCAGGCCCTGAGCTACCCGCTGCCCAAGGGCAACAAGGTGGCACACCATGCGGCCGCGCCCTACCTGCAGGTCAACACCGCCGAGCTGACCGGCTGGCTGGACGACTACATCTGGACGCAGCTGTTTGCGGCGGACTTCAACCCGATGGACAACGAGAACTGGCGCGTGTTGCTGCTGCAGCCGGTGGTGGACCACATCACCAAGGTGTTTGCCGTGGCGCTGATCGAGTCCGAGCAGCAGCATGTGACCGGCCAGACGGAAGTGCGCCACCGGCATCTGTCGGAAGTGCCCACGCTGATGCTGCGGGAAAGCCATTCGGTGGAAGTCGCCAAGTGCATCTACACCCGACTGGGCTGGCCCTCACGCCATGGCGGCCTGGAACGCGCCTTCATCCACTGGGCGCAAGCCGACTCGGGCGTGCAGGCGTTTTGCAAGATCAGCGAAAACCGGCATACCTTCGCCCGTCTGCGCTATGTGAAGGACGACGGCCTGCCAGCGTTTTATTCGCCCGACTTTCTGGTGCGTACGGCGCAGGCGGTCTATCTGGTGGAAACCAAGGCACAGCAGCAGACGATTCACCCGAACGTGCAGCGCAAGCTCAAGGCCGCCACCGCCTGGTGCCAGCGCCTCAACGACCTACCGGCAGAGTTGCGCGGCGGATTGCCGTGGCATTACGTGCTGTTGGCCGAAGACGTGGTGTACGAGTGGCAGGGCAAGGGCGCGCGGCTGGCCGAACTGCTGGACTATGCCCGCCTGCGGCCACTGGCCGAAGCGTCGCTGCAGGGGCAGTTGCTGTGAAGCCTGAATACGAATTTTCAGTTGCTTTCGTAAACGCTCAGTTCCCTTGAAGCTCTTCGTATTCCCTTTTGTCGTTGCGGGCTGCGCCTGCGGCCGCCAACAACCGAGAATCCTGTCATGGCAATTTAACCTAAAAAGCGACCTGCGCAATTACTGAAATAGTGACCAAATAGCGCTTTTGCGCAACACTGACGGGCGTAATTAGCTATTATTTAAATAGCATCAAGTCGCAACCCAGTTGCTCCCTGCATTGCAAAACTTCCAGGATTCGCCCATGACCCAAGCTGCCCCCACCGTTTTAAGCGCCGCCGAAACCGCCCTTGCCTTGCCCTACCCGGCATTGGCGCGGCAGATTGAAGCCGTGCTGCGCGACCCGGCGGTGGTCGTTCCGGCGCGCATCGTGCAGCCGCTGCCGGGTGGTGGCAGCCTGTTCGTCATGCCGGCGACCGACGCCCGCGTCGCCATCACCAAGCTCATCACCTTCACGCCGGGCAACGCCAGCCGCGGCCTGCCCAGCATCCAGGGCGATATCGTGGTGTTCGACGTGGTCACCGGCAGCCGGATGGCGATTCTGGACGGCCCGACCGTCACCGCGCGCCGCACGGCCGCCGTGTCGCTGCTGGCCGCGCAAAAGCTGGCCAGGCGCACCGACGGCCCTTTGCTGATCGTCGGGGCAGGTGTGCAGGGGCGCTCTCATCTGGAAGCCTTTCACGCCGGCCTGAGTCTGCAGGAAGTGTGGGTGGCTTCGCGCAACCCCGCCAGCGCCGATGCCTTGGTGCAACACGCCCGGACGCTGGGTCTGCGTGCCCGGCGGGTCGATGACGCCGACGCCGCAATGGCCGACTGCCCGATGGTCGTCAGCACCACACCGGCCCAGCAGGTCGCCTTGCGCGCCATGCCGGGGCCGGATGCGTTTGTGGCAGCCGTGGGCGCCTTCACGCCCGCGATGGTCGAGTGGGATGCCGCCATTTGCCGCCGCCTGGCCACAGAAGGCACGCTGGTGGTCGACACCCGCGACGCCGACCATGAAGCCGGCGACCTGCTGCAGGCAGGCATCGACGTGACCGCCCTGCCGACGCTGGCCGATGTGGTGGGCAATACCGCGGCTTGGGCCCGTCAGGCCGACCGGCTGGCCAGCGGCCCGGTGTTTTTCAAAAGTTGCGGCTGGGGCGGCTGGGATCTGGCCGCAGCCCGCTGCATGGCCGACCCGTCCGCCTGAAAACCTGCGGGCTTTCCATCTTTCCCGGTTGCCGCCCTGACAAATCAGCGGCTTCTAGTGAAATCCGTCCCACAGCAGCTTGACCCCCGTCAAAAACATGCCGCCATACAGAATCCGGTAAAACCACAGCGGGCTGATGGTGCGGGCCATGCGCACGCCCACCCACACGCCAATGGGCGCCAGCGGCAGCAGCACCAGCGAGGTCGCCATGTTGCGCCAATCGAGCAGGCCCAGCCAGGCATAGGGAATCCACTTGGACAGGTTGATGACAAAAAAGAAAAACGCCATGGTGGCGGTGAACTTGACCGGGCTCAGGCGCAGCGGAATGACATAGGCACTGATTGGCGGGCCGCCGGCATGGGCGACGAAGCTGGTGAACCCCGAGGTGATGGTCAGCAGCGCGCCCAGCCATTTTGGCGGCGGTGCACTGTCAGGCCGGGGCGGAAACAGCAGGCGCTGCGCCAGGAACAGCAGCGTGAAAGCGCCTACAAGGGCCGCGACCGTCTGGGCATCAAGCACCCGGAACAGCAGTGCGCCCACCACCGTTCCCACCAGGCCAAAGGGCACCAGAAATTTCAGGAGCTGGAAGTCAAAATCCTTGCGGAACGCGGCGATGCCGAGCAGGTCCATGAGCAGCAGCAGCGGCATCAGGATCGCAGCGGCCTGCGGCACGGTAATGGCCAGCGCCATCATGGGCACCGCCAGCGAACCAAAGCCGGCGCCAAAGCCGCTTTTGCTGATGCCCAGCAGCAGCACAGCCGGCACGGCGACGGCGTAAAAGAAGGGGTCGGTGATCAGCGGGAAGTCCACGGCGGCAGGTCTTTCTGGCCCACGCCGGGCGGCAAGGCGGGCGTGGCAACAACAAAGTGCGCCATGTTACCCGCCGTGCAGCAAGCGCTGGCCGCACGACAATAGCCGCATGCTGGCAGACATTCAATCCTGGGGAGAAACGCTGCGCCTGCTGGTCGAACTGGCGGGCACGGCCGCTTTTGCCGTGTCGGGCCTGCTGGAAGCGGCGCGCAAAAAGCTCGATGCCGTCGGCGTCTGCGTGGTCGCCTTTCTGGCGGCCTTTGGCGGCGGTACGCTGCGCGACCTGCTGCTCGACCAGCGGCCTTTTTTCTGGGTCCGGCATGTCGAACTGCTCTGGGGCGTGATGGCGCTGTGCGTGCTGGCGATGCTGTTCTTGCGCCAGCACCATTTTGAAGTGACCGAAAAGTCCATCCAGTGGCCGGATGCGCTGGGGCTGGGCCTGTTCACGGCGACCGGCGTTCACCTGGCGCTGGATGCGCAAATGCCGATGCTGGTGGCGGTGCTGATGGGGCTGACCACCGGCGTGTTCGGCGGCGTGCTGCGCGACATGGTCTGCAATGAAGTGCCCACCGCATTTAGGGACCACCGGCCGTATGCCGTCTGCGCCTTTGCCGGCGGCTGGGTGTATGTGGGGCTGTGGCTGCTGGACGCGCCGGGCTGGATGGCGCTGGTGGCCTGCGCCACCGTGACGGCCGGCCTGCGCCTCGTGGCGCTGTGGCGCAACTGGGAACTGCCGGCCTGGCGGGTCTGAGGCGGCAAAGTTCCGGCGGCATCCAGCGTGCCGTCGCGCCCTGGATCGACACGGCGCAAGCGCCGCATTCCACCGGTCAAGATCCAGTCGCTCAATCCATGCTGGCGCCGGAATCCTTGACCACCTTGCTCCACTTGGCCGATTCCTTCTGGATGAAGTCGGCAAACTGCGCCGGCGTTTCGGTGTAGACCTCGGCGCCCTGGTCATTGATCTGCTTTTTGACGTCCGGCTTGGCCAGCACCTTGACGATGGCAGCATTGAGTGTGGTGATGACGGCAGGCGGCGTGGCAGCTGGCGCAAACATGCCGAACCACGAGGTGGCCTCGTAACCGGGTACGCCGGCTTCGGCGATGGTCGGCACGTCCGGCAGTTCCGGCGAACGTTTGGCCGTGGTCACGGCGATGGCGCGCAGCTTGCCCGAACGCACATGCTGGATCGCCGAGGGCATGTTGTCGAACATGATGCCGACCTGGTTGCCCAGCAAATCGGTTACGGCCGGCGCGCTGCCCTTGTAGGGAACGTGCTGCATGTCGACGTGGGTCATCGACTTGAACAGCTCGCCCGACAGGTGGATGGAACTGCCGTTGCCCGCCGATGCAAAGTTCAGCTGGCCCGGATGCGCCTTGGCAAAGGCAATCAGTTCCTTGACGGTCTTGAAGGGCTGCTTCGGGTTGGCGACCAGCAGGTTGGGCACATTGGCCACGCGGGTCAAGGGCGCAAAGTCCTTGACCGGATCGAAGGGCATTTTTTTGTACAGCGCCGCATTGATGGCATGCGTGCCGACGGTTCCCATGAACAGCGTGTAACCGTCAGCCGCCGCACGGGCCGCGGCCTGGCCACCGATGTTGCCGCCTGCACCAGCGCGGTTGTCAACAATCACGGTTTGGCCGAGTTCTGCGGTCAAGCCCTGGGCGACGATGCGCGCCAGGATGTCGGTGGTGCCACCGGCGGCGAAGGGCACGATGATGGTGAGGGTCTTGTTCGGGTAGGCCGCCTGCGCCGCTGCGGGCACGGCAGCCAGCAGGCCGGCGCCCAGCAGGGCCGCAGACGCCAGCGCGCCGAGGCTGAACTGGCGGCGTGACGCCTGGTTGAAATCAGATGAATGCGACATGGAGAGAGTCCTCGATAGAAAGGGTTGTTGGAAATCTGTGGGCTGGAGCGCATTGGTTTTGGCCAGCCAACGACTTTTAAGCATCGCGGATTCAAGAACAAACTGCATCGTTAAGGAAACGGGTGGGCCAAGGGCATATAGCATGCGTCCTTCAGACCAGCCAGTCGAAAGAAACGCGATGCGCAATAAACACTTGACCCAAGAAGAACGATACCAAATCCACGCACTACGCCGTCAGGGTGTTAGTTTTGCCCGCATCGGCGCAGAGCTCAACCGCCATCGATCGAGCATCGCGCGCGAGTTCAAGCGCAATGCTTCGCCGCACGGCTATACCCCCGCCAAAGCTCACACCATGGCCCGCACACGCCAGACGGACAGGCGCAACGCACGCCAGACGAGTGCGGCGCAATGGCTGCGCGTAGAGGCCTATCTGCGCTTGTTCCTGTCGCCCGAGCAGGTCGCCGGCAGGCTGCGCCTGGAAGGCGCGTTTGCCATCAGCCACGAGACCATCTACCAGCACATCTACCAGGACAAGCGCCGGGGAGGTGACCTGATCGGCTACCTGCGCTGCCAGAAGGTGCGGCGCAAGCGTTATGGCAGTGGCCAAGAACGCCGCGGCGTGCTCCGGGACCGCGTGTGCATTGACCAGCGCCCGCCCATCGTGGCGCGCAAAAGCCGCATCGGCGACTGGGAAGGCGACACGGTTATCGGCAAAGGCCATCAGGGCGCTCTTGTGACGCTGGTCGAGCGCAAGTCCCGCTACACGCTGTCCAGCCGGGTGGCCTCCAGGCACAGCGAAGGCGTGACGCAGGCCGTCATCCGGCTGCTGCGCCCGTACCAGCACCTGTGCCACACGGTGACGTTTGACAACGGCAAGGAGTTTGCCGAGCATGCCTTCATCGGCCAGTGCCTGGATGCCGACATCTACTTTGCGCACCCGTACCACTCTTGGGAGCGAGGGCTCAATGAAAACACCAATGGTTTGTTGCGCCAGCGCTTTCCCAAGAGCAGCAACTTCCTGAAGGTCAGCGACGAAGACGTTCAGGAGGCGGTCTACCAACTCAACCACCGCCCCCGCAAATGCCTGGGATTTCGCACTCCTCACGAGGTGTTTCATGCCATCGAGATGAAACCCCTTACATTAGCTTTTGGTGCATTTTGTAATTGAATCTGCGCATCAAATTGGCTTTTCGCGCAGGATGTATATACGCTTTTAGCTATTAATTCAGTAGCAATAACTCAGAGGGGTGCCGTACCCAGCGTGGTGCCGCCGCAGACGTACAGCACCTGCCCGGTGACAAAACCGTTGTCGGGCGACAAAAAGAACATCGCCGCGCGCGCCACATCGCCCGCCGTGCCCATGCGGCCCACGGCAATGCTGTCCAGGATGCGCTGCGTCTGCGGCGCGCCTTCGGGGTTGCTCTTGCGGAACAACTCGGTGGCAATCGGCCCGGGACCGATCGCATTGACGGTGATGCCGTCACGGCCGAGTTCCATGGCCAGCGTGCGCGTCATGCCGATCATCCCGGCCTTGGTCGCCGAATACACGATGCGGTCCACCTTGCCCAGGGCGGCGCGCGAGGACATGTTGACGATGCGGCCCTGACCGCAGGCGCGCAGGCTGGGTAAAAAGGCCTGTGTCAGCAGCATGGGCGCGCGCAGGTGCAGGCCGACCACGTCGTCCAGCGAGGCCGCCGTGGCCGTGTCGATGGTGCCGGGCCGCGTGGCGCCGGCATTGTTGACCAGCGCGGTGACGTGGTGTCGGGCAGCAATCTCGGCGGCACGCTCGCGCGTGGGCGCGTCTTGCGTCAGGTCGGCCTGGTAGGACACCAGTTGCGCATGCTCCCAGTCCGGCATCACGTGGTCGAGGTTGACCACCTTGCGGCCCTGGGCCAGCAGGGCTTCGGCAATGGCGCGGCCAATGCCGGAGCTGGCGCCGGTGACGACAGTGACGTCATCCAGGGCGGCAGTCATGGTGTTCAAACCTTTTCCAGGATCACGGCAATGCCCTGCCCCACGCCGATGCACATGGTGCACAGCGCATAGCGCCCGCCCGTGGCATGCAGGCGATTGACAGCGGTGGTGGCCAGGCGCGCACCGCTGGCGCCCAGTGGATGGCCCAGCGCAATCGCGCCGCCCCAGGCGTTGACCCGGGCGTCGTCGTCCTTCAAGCCCAATGCGCGCAGCACGGCCAGGCCCTGCGCGGCGAAGGCTTCATTGAGTTCGATCACGTCGATCTGGTCAAGGGTCAATCCGGTCAGCGCCAGCACCTTCAGCGTCGCGGGCGTCGGCCCAAAGCCCATGATGCGCGGCGCCACGCCGGCCGTCGCCATGCCGACCACGCGGGCACGTGGCACCAGGCCATTTTTGCTGGCCGTGGCTTCATCGGCCAGCAGCAAGGCGCAGGCGCCATCGTTCACGCCCGACGCATTGCCAGCGGTCACGCTGCCGTCGGGACGCACCACGCCCTTGAGCTTGGCCAGCGCTTCGAGGCTGGTTTCGCGCGGATGTTCGTCCTGGCTGACGATGACCGGTTCGCCCTTGCGCTGCGCCACGCTGACCGGCACGATTTCGCGCGCCAGGTGGCCGGCCTTTTGCGCGGCCACGGCATTGAGCTGGCTGGCCAGGGCCATGCGGTCCTGGGCTTCGCGTTCAATGCCGAAGTCGGTGGCGACGTTCTCGGCCGTTTCCGGCATGGAATCGACGCCGTACTGCGCCTTCATCAGCTTGTTGACGAAACGCCAGCCGATGGTCGTGTCGTACACGGCATTGCTACGGGAAAAAGCGCTTTCGGCCTTGGGCATGACGAACGGCGCGCGGCTCATGCTTTCGACGCCGCCGGCAATCATCAACCCCGCTTCGCCGGACTTGATGGCGCGCGCGGCGGTGCCCAGCGCGTCCAGCCCCGAGCCGCACAGGCGGTTGAGGGTGGCGCCCGGCACTTCAATCGGCAGGCCGGCCAGCAACGCGCTCATGCGGGCGACGTTGCGGTTGTCCTCGCCGGCCTGGTTGGCGCAGCCGTAGATCACGTCGGTCACGGCCTGCCAGTCCACGTTCGGGTTGCGCGCCATCAGCGCCCGGATGGGAATCGCGCCCAGGTCGTCGGTGCGGATGCTGCTCAGGGCACCGCCGTAGCGGCCGAAAGGGGTGCGGATGGCGTCGCAGATGAAGGCTTGGTTCATGGTCATTTGGTGGGTCTCTTTCTTTGGATGTCAGGTTGTCAGTTCGATGCAAAATTTTGAATTCAGTCGGCCTGCGCCATGATCGGCAAGCCAATCAGCTTTTCAAGCTCGGCATGCGCCAGCCCCTCCACCCTGTCAATGAGGCGCAGGCCCTGCGGCGTGCATTGCAGCGTGGCCAGTTCGGTGTAAATGCGCTTGACGCAGCCGATGCCGGTCAGCGGGTAGCTGCACTGCGCCACCACCTTGCTCTGGCCTTGTTTGGTCAGCAAATCCATCATGACCCAGGTTTGCCGGGCGCCGACGGCCAGGTCCATCGCGCCGCCGACGGCCGGAATCGCGCCCGGTTCGCCGGTGCTCCAGTTGGCCAGGTCTCCTGTGCTAGATACCTGAAACGCCCCCAGCACGCAGATGTCAAGGTGGCCGCCGCGCATCATCGCGAAGCTGTCGGCATGGTGAAAATAGGCGCCGCCCGGCAGCAGCGTGACGGGCTGCTTGCCGGCGTTGATGAGGTCGTAGTCTTCATCGCCCGCAGCGGGTGCCGGCCCCATGCCGAGAATGCCGTTTTCGCTTTGCAGGATGACCTCGCGCCCGGCCGGAATATGGTTGGCCACCAGCGTTGGCATGCCGATGCCGAGGTTGACATAGGCGCCGTCATGGATGTCCTGCGCCACGCGTTTGGCCAATTCTTCCTTGCTTCTTTTTTGATAGCTATTCATGCCCATTCCTTATGCGCAAGAGGCCAATTTGGCACTTATTTTGATGCCGCCCGCCTGGGTGGCGACACGCGCGATGCGCACCACCTGGCTGACATGGATGCCCGGCGTCACGATGTTCTCGGGGTCGAGCATGCCCAGTTCGACGATCTCATGCACCGTCGCCACCGTGTGCCGGGACGCCATGGCCATGACCGGTCCGAAATTGCGCGCCGACATGCGGTAGGTCAGGTTGCCCCAGCGGTCGCCCTGCTCGGCCTTGATCAGGGCCACATCGCCATGAATCGGGTATTCGAGCACGTGATGCTTGCCGTTGATCTCGCGCGTTTCCTTGCCTTTTGCCAGTTCGGTGCCATAGCCCGTCGGGCAGAAAAAGGCGCCGATACCGGCCCCCGCCGCACGGATGCGTTCGGCCAGATTGCCCTGCGGCACCAGTTCGAGCTCGATGCGGCCGCTGCGGTACAGGCCATCAAATACCTGGCTGTCGGCCTGTCGCGGAAAGCTGCAGATGAGCTTGCGCACGCGTCCTGCCTTGAGCAGGGCGGCCAGGCCGGCCTCGCCATTGCCGGCGTTGTTGTTGACGACGGTCAGGTCTTTGGCGCCCTGCGCGATCAGGCCGTCAATCAGTTCGGTCGGGTTGCCGGCGGTGCCGAAGCCGCCAATCAATACCGTCGAGCCGTCTTTGACATCGGCGAGGGCATCGGCCACCGACCGGGCAATCTTGTTGATCATTGATGGGTCTCCAGAAGGCAGGAATATCTGGCGAAGTCATGGCAAAGGCCATGAAGCAAAAAACCAGATGATGGTCTTATTTGTTCACAATAAGAACAACTGTTCGTATAATGAATTTTAGGAGATTTAAACCGCCATGGCAACTGCCAGAACCCCAACCCTTGCGAGCACGGATGTCGCGCCTGCGACAAAGCGCGCGTCCCCCGCGCCCGGCGACAGCTATGTGCAGTCTTTTGCGCGCGGCCTGGAGGTGATTCGCTCCTTCAGTGCGCAGTCGCCCCGGCAAACCCTGTCCGAAGTGGCCGCGCGCACCGGCCTGACGCGCGCTGGCGCACGGCGAATTTTGCTGACGCTGCAAACACTGGGTTATGTGGAAAGCGACGGCAAGCTGTTTCGCCTGACGGCGCGCATGCTGGACCTGGGTTTTGCCTACCTGTCGTCGCTGCCGATCTGGAACCTGGCTGAACCCCTGATGGAAACGCTGGCCGGCCGGGTCAAGGAATCGTGCTCGGCGGCGGTGCTGGACGGCACCGACATTGTTTACGTCATGCGCGTATCGACCCACAAGATCATGAGCATCGGCCTGGGCGTCGGTTCGCGGCTGCCAGCCTACTGCACCTCGATGGGCCGCATGTTGCTGTCGGCCTTGCCGCCGGATCAGATGCTGCGGGTGCTGCAGGCGTCAGAACGCACTGCGCGGACCCGCTACACGGTGACCGACATCAACGAGTTGGCCGCCAAAATCGCACAGGTGCGCACGCAAGGCTGGTCGATGGTCAATCAGGAACTGGAAGAGGGTCTGGTGTCGATGGCGGCAGCCATTACGGATCGAACCGGCCAGACGGTGGCGGCGCTCAATATCAGCGGCCAGGCCAACCGGACCAGCGCCAAGGTCATGCAGGAAACGATGCTGCCCGCATTGCTGGAAGCGGCGCAGAGCATCTCCCAGAGGCTGAGCCTGCAGCGCACCTGAGACGCCGATCCTGGCGCCAGGAGCCGAAAGCTCCCTGTAAAGGCATTTGGAGCAGGTCTCAGGATTTACGCGAACCCATCACCAGCACGATGGCGCCCAGGGCGATGGCGCCCAAGCTGAGCCACTGGGGAATGTTGACGGCTTTCTTTTCAGTGACCGTCAGTTCCATGGGACCGATTTTGGCGGCGGTCGTGTCCTGGGTGAAACTGAATCCGCCGGTAAAAAATCCGGCCAGGCCGGCCACGATCAAAATAATGCCTGCAATGCGCGCTGCGTTCATCGAATTTTCCTTGCCGGGCTTGTGGGTCTTTGGGCGGCCCCGCCCCGGAACTGCGCCACCCTGCGAATAATGTAAGGACTTGCTTTGAACTTGTCTGTAGGACGTTACCAGCGGTAAATTGCCGATGGGCCTGTAACCATCCGCTCAGGACAAAAAACCCGGCAGTTCGAGGAAAGAGACCACGTGATACGCTCTTGCCATGTACACGCCCTCCCAAGCCGATGTTCGCCGGTTTTTTTGCTCCGTTTATGCCAAGTCGCTGACCAGACAACCGCTGGAAGCTATTGAAACCATAGCAAGCCAATGGATGGATGAACATCCTGAACACCACGCCGACTTCAAGGACGCAGATGCTGCGCTTGAGAAAATGTATGACGTGGAAGGTGGCAAGACCAATCCCTTTTTGCACCTGTCGATGCACCTCTCGATCAGCGAGCAGTGTTCCATCGACCAGCCGCGTGGCATTCGCCAGGCGGTCGAATTGCTGACTGCCCGGCGCAATTCCCTGCATGAAGCGCACCATGAAACCATGGAATGCCTGGGCCGGATGGTTTGGGAAAGCCAGCGTTCAGGCCAACCACCCGAGGGTGCAGCCTATATCGAGTGTGTCCAGCGTCACGCCACGCGAGATTGATCGCTGTCAGGCTACCGCCGGTCCGCCATGCACACGCAAAAAAGCCGCTTGTTCAGCGGCTTTATTACTTCCCGGCCGGTTCGCCGAATCAGCGAAAACGGCTTTCGGGAACCACCTTCAGGTCACCCTTAACGGATGACAGGTAGTTGGACATGGCTTTGAGTTCGGCATTGGTGTACTGCTTGGCCATGGCACCCATGATCGGATGGGCGCGGCCAACCTTGGCGTTGGGATTGGTGCCGTTGTCTGACTTGTAGGCCTTCAGCGCCACGTACAAATAGTCGGCATGCTGGCCGGCAATCTTGGGATAGGAAGGATCGATGGGCTTGTTGAAATTGGCGCCGTGGCAGGAGGCGCAATTGGCCTTGTTCAGCAACGCCTGAACTTCTGCCCCGGCCTCTTTGGCGGGCTTGTCAGGCAACTGGGCATCGGCTACCAGGCCATGCACACTGTAATAGGCTGACAGGTCGGCAATATCCTGGTCGGTCAGGGTGGCAGCAATGCCGCGCATGGTGGGGTGCTTGCGGCTGCCTTTTTTGTACTCATACAGCGCAGAAGAGAGATACCCGGCACTCTGGCCCGAGATCATGGGCACTTTGTAAACCTCGGGAAAGGAGGCCTGATAGCCCTTGATACCGTGGCAGCCAATGCACATCGCGTTCTTGGTTTGGCCGGCGTTGGCATCGCCCTTGATGTCTTGGGCAAAGCTTGCGACCGTCACTGAAGAGAGGGCCAAGGCAACTATCGAGGTGAACAGCTTATTCATTTTGCGCGCACAATCCGGTGAAAAGTCATCGTTTAAACAACGGTGGATTATATCTGGGCCTGTCTGCATCCGGACCGTTGCCGATAATCTCACCCAACACCCCATCCATGTCAATACGTTCATCGCAAAACCCATGAAATTTCAAGGCTCAAAAAACTACGTTGCCACGCCGGACCTGATGCTCGCGGTGAATGCCGCATCGACGCTGACCCGGCCGCTGCTGGTCAAGGGCGAACCGGGTACTGGCAAGACCATGCTGGCTGAGGAAGTAGCCCAGGCCTTGAATCTTCCGCTGCTCCAGTGGCACATCAAGTCCACCACCAAGGCACAGCAGGGGCTGTATGAATACGATGCCGTTTCGCGTCTGCGCGATTCGCAACTCGGCGATGAAAAGGTCAAGGACATCCACAACTACATCGTCAAGGGCGTGCTGTGGCAGGCGTTCACTGCAGACGAGCCGGTAGCCCTGCTGATTGATGAAATCGACAAGGCCGATATTGAGTTCCCCAACGACCTGCTGCGCGAAATCGACCGCATGGAGTTTTATGTCTACGAGACGCGCGAGCTGATCAAGGCCAAACACCGGCCGCTGGTGTTCATCACCTCGAACAATGAGAAGGAATTGCCGGACGCCTTCCTGCGCCGCTGTTTTTTCCATTACATCAAGTTCCCTGATGCCGACACCATGAAGCAAATCGTGGACGTGCATTTCCCGACGCTCAAAAAAGAACTGCTGGCCGCTGCGATGAAAACGTTTTACGACGTGCGCAACCTGCCCGGCTTGAAAAAGAAACCGTCCACCAGCGAACTGCTCGACTGGCTCAAGCTGCTGGTGGCCGAAGACATTCCGCTTGAAGCGCTGCAAAGCAGCGACCAGAAAGTCTCAGTACCGCCGCTTCTCGGCGCGCTGCTCAAGAACGAACAGGACGTGACACTGTTCGAAAAGCTGGTGTTCATGCAGCGCAACAACCGTTAACCGTGAAAGCACCTGCATGAACCAGCGATCGTTGTGGATAGAAGGCCTGTCCGATGCCATGGGTTTTCTGGGCGGCGCGCTGCTGGGCTTCTGGGCCGGGCATCTGCTGGGCCTGGACATTTTTTCGCCAGGCTACGGCAACAGCACCATTGGCGCCATCTTACTGGTCGGGCTGGGCGGCGGTCTGGGCCTTCAGCTGGCGCGGCGCTGGCGTGCCACGCTGGCGCAAAAGCGCGATGAAAGCCAGTGAACCAGCTGGACATGGCATCCCTGCCCTGTTCAGGGCGAAGCTGCATTGTTCAGTCTCTGGTAGTTGCCGAAAGAAACCATCGTCAAGCGAAAGGACTTGAATTGCATGCGATTCATTGAACCCATCACCCTGACCGGACGACAGTGGGTGCTCCTGGAGCCGCTGGAAAGCAGGCATGAGTCCGGACTGCTGGAGGCAGCCAGGGACGGGGAACTCTGGAAGCTCTGGTACACAGCCATTGCCAGCCCGGACGCCGTGATCGGCTACATGAACGACGCCCTGAAAATGCGCGACGAGTCCGGCGCCTTGCCGTTTATCGTGCGCCGCAAATCGGACCAAAAAATTGTCGGTTCCACCCGCTTCTTTCAGGTGGACCCGAAGAACCGCCGGCTGGAAATTGGTCATACCTGGTACAGCCAAAGCGTTCAGCGAACCGGATCGAACACCGAGGCAAAGCTGCTGTTGCTCAAGCACGCCTTTGAAAAGCTGAACTGCATTGCGGTGGAATTTCGCACCCACTGGTTCAATTTCGACAGCCGGGCGGCCATTGCCCGCCTGGGTGCCAAGCAGGACGGCGTGCTGCGCAACCACCAAATCTCGCCCAACGGCACGTTGCGGGACACCGTGGTGTTCAGCATCATTGCCAGCGAGTGGCCCACCGTCAAGGCGCACCTGTTGCATCAACTTGGCAAACCACGCGACTGAATGTCAAATACACCATGCTGATCGATTTTTTCTATACCTTGCGCTCGGCCAAGCTGCCGGTTTCGGTCAAGGAATTCCTGATGCTTCTCGAAGCGCTGCAGGCCGGCGTGGTCGGCCCCAACAGCGGCAAGGCCGACGGACCCGATGGCGAGATTAGCGAGAGCGCCTACAAAATTGACGATTTCTATTACCTGAGTCGCACCGTGCTGGTAAAGGACGAAAAACACTACGACAAGTTTGACCGCGCCTTCGCCAGCTATTTCAAGGGCGTGGAGATGATTGCCGACTTCACCAAGGACATTCCGCTCGAATGGCTGCGCAAAAACCTTGAGCTTGAACTCAGCCCGGAGGACAAGGCAAAGATTGAAAAAATGGGCTGGGACGAGCTCATGGAAACACTCAAAAAGCGGTTTGAAGAGCAAAAAGAACGCCACGAGGGCGGCAGCAAGTGGATAGGGACCGGCGGCACCTCGCCCTTCGGCGCCAACGGCTTCAACCCGCAAGGCATTCGCATAGGCCAGGAAAAAAGCCGCAACCGAAGCGCCGTCAAGGTCTGGGACCAGCGCGCCTACAAGGACTACGACGACACGCAGGAACTGGGCACGCGCAACATCAAGGTCGCGTTGCGCCGCCTGCGCAAATTCGCCCGCCAAGGCAACCAGGAAGAGCTGGACCTGGCGGACACCATCCGCTCCACCGCCGCCAACGCGGGCTGGCTGGACATCAAGATGGTGCCCGAGCGCCACAACAACGTGAAGGTGCTGCTGCTGATGGACGTCGGCGGCACCATGGACGACCACATCCACCGGGTGGAGGAAATGTTCTCCGCCGTCAAGGCCGAGTTCAAGCACCTGGAGTTTTATTACTTCCACAACTGCGTTTATGACTTCATGTGGAAGAACAACCGCCGCCGTTATGCCGAGAAGTTTCCGACGTGGGACATCATCCGCAAATACAACAAGGACTACAAACTGATCTTCGTCGGCGACGCCACCATGAGCCCCTACGAAATCCTGCAGGCTGGCGGCAGCGTCGAATACAACAACGAGGAAGCCGGTGCCGAATGGCTGCAACGGCTGACCAGCGCTTTTCCGAAGTTTGCCTGGATCAACCCCGAGCCACAGGGTGTCTGGCAATACCGCCAGAGCATCAGCGTGATCCAGCAACTGATGGGCCAGCGCATGTATCCCCTGACCCTCAAAGGACTGGAAGAAGCCATTCGCCTGCTCTCGAAATAATGTCAACGTAAACTCGGGCTCGTGATCCATCCCAGTACCCACTGCGCGCGAACGGCCATTGATGCAACTCCAATTCCTGCCCGTGTTGCGCTCTCTTCTTTTGCCCTGACGGCGCTGTTCCTTGTGTCTGCTGCCAGTGCACAAACTGCGCCACCAGAAGGCCCGTCGATGTCTTCTTCATCCACACCGCCTTCCAGCGTCCAGCAAACTGCCCCTGCGCCTGAACCTCCGCCCGAAACAGTCGAACCCGAGGTCACACCGCAAGGCGCTGTCGGCCCGACCAGCGCCGAGCCCGAAGTGACTGCTTTTGACATATCGGTTCGCGCTCCGTCAGAAGTTCGCGAAATGGTTGAAAAGCACCTTGAACTGCAGCGCTACCGTGCCGTCACCGATCTGGACGAGGCCGAGCTGGCGCGCCTGATCGTGCTGGCCGAACGCAATGTCCGCAACCTGGTGGGTACGCTGGGCTACTTCAGCCCCGACATCCGCATCACGCGCGAAGGCGGCATGAATGAGCATCCCGTTATCGTGGTTGCCGTTGACCCCGGTGAAGCCACACAGATTGGTCCGGTTGCCATCACTTTTGCGGGTGACATTGCCGGCTCGCCTGACACCGACGCGATGGCGCAGCGCACTTCAATCGAGCGCGACTGGCGCTTGCCAACCGGTCTGCGTTTCACCCAGGATGGCTGGAGCAGCGCCAAAACCCAGGCTTTGCGTCAACTGGTCGCCCGCCGTTATCCGGCAGGCAGGCTGGCTGGCAGCCTGGCCGACGTGGATGCCCCGGCGCGGCGCGCCAGCCTGACAGTCAACCTGGATTCCGGCCCGCTGTACCGGCTTGGACCGATGCAGGTCAGCGGCGTGGAGCGCTATGACCCGGTGCTGGTACCCCGTCTGGCGCGGCTGAACGAGGGAGAGGTGTATGACCTGAACCGGCTCGTCCAAGCACAGTTGCGCCTGGCGTCCAGCGGCTACTTTGATTCGGCCTATGTTTTCATCAACCCCGACAACGACCCGCTGGCGGTTCCCGTGCAGGTGCAGGTGCGCGAAGCCAAGCTGCAAAAAATCATTCTGGGCGTTGGCGTGACCACTGACAGCGGGCCGCGCGCCTCGGTGGAGCACACGCATCTGCGGGTACCCGGCACGGGCTGGCGCGCCGTGACCAAGCTCCAGCTGGAAAAAAAATCGCCGTTTGCCCAGACCGAATGGACGTCCATTCCAGACGAAGCCAACTGGCGCTGGGGCGTTCTGGCGCGTGCCGAGCGCATCAATGACGAGGAGTTGATCACCCAGGCGCAGCGCCTGCGATTTGGCCGCTCGCAAATTGGCGACCGGATTGACCGCAACATATATCTGCAATACGACCGGGCCAGCGTGCAAGGCGCAGGGCTGCTGGGCAATTCAGCGGCCGCTACCGGCGACGGCTCGGCGCTGACGGCCAACTACGTCTGGACCGGCCGCTACTTTGACAGCCTGCCTTTTCCCAGCCGGGGCTATGCCCTGGGCGTTGAACTGGGAGCCGGAACCACGCTGGGTCAGGACCGCCAGCCGTTTACACGCACAGTGGGCCGATGGATGGGAATCAAGCCATTGGAAAGCGGCCGGATCGCGATGCGGGCGGAAGCTGGTGCGGTACTGGTCAAGGACACTGCGAATATACCGGCCACCCAGCTGTTTCGCACCGGCGGCGACAACACGGTGCGGGGCTACGGCTACCGCGACATTGGCATTGCACTGGCCAACGGCGCGATTGGCCCGGGCCGATACCTGGCTGTCGGCAGCGTCGAGTGGCAACGACCCATCACGCTCCGGGGCCGGTCCAGCGAGTTTGAACACACGGTGTTTGTTGACGCCGGCGCAGTGGCTGACAAGCCGCAAGACCTGCGGCCGTCCTTCGGTGTCGGAACCGGTGTTCGCTGGAAAAGCCCGATCGGCCCCCTGCAGATTGACCTGGCCTACGGTCTGAAGGTCAAACAGGCACGTCTGCACATCAGCGTCGGATTCGTTTTCTGATGGCTGCACCCAACACCCCCAAAGGCGAGTCCGCCATTGCCGCCCAGCCAGCGAGGCGATGGCTGACAAGGGCTGCCTGGACAGCCGCGGGCGTGGTAGCGCTGGCTGTTGGCACGACGGGTGTGCTGTGGTGGTGGGCGGGCACCGAAGGCTCGCTGGCCAAGGGCCTGCGCTGGGTCAGCCAATCCCAGCCGCTGACCTTCGGAGAGGCAACAGGCTCCTTGCGGGCTGGCGGGCATATTGACCAGTTGCACTGGCAGCAAGACGGCATTACCGTCGATGCACGCGATGTCAGCCTGGCCTGGCAGGCTTGGTCCTTGCTTGAGGGAACGCTCAAGCTCGACCGCCTTGCCGCTGCCAGCGTTGAGGTCACTGACCTGCGCGCCCCAACCCCTACGCCGAAGACACCGCCCAACGCGCTGGGCCTTCCCTTACGGATTGCGTTGGACGAATTCTCGCTGGGCCAGTTTTGGTTTGCAGGAAAGACTGCCTTCACGGCCTCCGCGATTGCGGGGAGCTATCTCTACACCGGCCTGCTACATCAACTTGACCTGAAAAGCGTGAGCATCGCCAAGGGTCGCTACAGCGGACGCGCCTCACTCACGGCCGCCGTCCCGCTGACGCTCGATGCAAGCCTGTCCGGCACGCTGGATGCGGCCATTCCCAATGGTGCAGCATCGGTGCCGCTGACATTCCAGACGACCGCCAACGGACCCCTCACAGAATTGCTGGTCAAGGCCGAACTGCAAGTCATCCCACCGGCTGCCGGTGCACAAAAACCAACCGAACAGCCCCAGGCGAGTGCGACCGCTCGCGTCATGCCCTGGGCGGCGCAGCCCTTGCCGCAAGCCGATGCCACCTTCCGCGACCTGGACATCGCAGCCCTGTTTCCAGACATGCCGAAAACCCGGCTCACCGGCAGCGGCAGTGTCAGGCCGCTTGAAGACAATGCCCCTGCCGCTCCAACTGCCGCACTGCAGGCCTGGGCCCTGCAGCTGAAACTCGTCAACGCCCTGCCAGGCCCCTGGGACCAGCAACGCCTGCCGCTGGAGCAACTGGACACCCAGGGCGAATGGCGCAATGGCGCGGCCCTAGTGCGTAGCCTCAAGGCGCAACTGGCTGGCGGCGAACTGCTCGCCAGCGGCCAATGGACCCCGCCCCCGCCCGCTGGCGAAAACGCAGCGGCGGCCCCGACCATGTCCGAACCAATTTGGAAAGTCAATGCCACGCTCAAGCGCATCAACCCGGCACAGCTGCACACCCAGCTGGCCCCCCTGCCGCTGGACGGCAAGGCCGAAGCCAGCGGCCAGGGCGCCAGCCTGCGGTTCGATGCCAGCGTGCAGACCGCTTCAGGCACAAACGCGTCCGGCAGCAGGCCAGCGCCCCGGACACATTCCGGCCAGAATAACTTTTTGCGGCAGTTGCGCCTGCGTGATGCCAGCGCCACTGGCACCTGGAACGCACAGCAAGCCGGCGGCACGCTGGCGCTGTCGGCGCTTCAGGTCCACACCGACGATGCCGAGCTGAAGGGCCAGCTCGAAGTCCAGCCTGCAGGAAAAGGGGTTCAGGGTGCGCTGGACCTGACCGCTCCTGGTCTGAGCGCCCGGTTCAATGGTGCCTTGCGGCCCACCAGCGGCGACGGCGAATTGCAACTGCGGGCTGGCGATGCAGCGCAGGCCTTGCGCTGGCTGCAAAAACTTCCCGGCATGCCAGCTGCGGTATTGAACGCATCGGCCAGCGGCAACGCCGGGCTTCTGGCCCGCTGGCAAGGCGGCTGGCAAACCCCTGCCGTGCAGGCAACGCTGGAAGTCCCGTCGCTCGACTGGATCGCGGCCACACCCGAGGCCCTGACACAGGGAAAAATCACTACAGCAATGCCCACAGCGCCGGTTGCGGTCACCGCAACCGGCGCTAGTCTGTTGAAAATCCGTGAACTGCGGGCTACGCTTTCCGGCCGCCTGAGCCAGGCGCAACTGCAAGCGCAGGGCCGCGTTGAAATCGACCAGCGCCGATACGCACTGCAACTGGTAGGCGATGGCGGGCGCGTGCAAACGGCGGGCAACGCCAATGCCGGGCTGAACGAGGTGCCCTGGCAAGCCGTGGTCAGGCAACTGAGCCTGAGCGTTGACGACCCCGCCCTGGGCGCCGGTGCCTGGCGGCTGGCCACGCGCGGTCCGCTGCCGCTCAGGTGGACACCCACGCGCAATGGCGGCGCCTTTGAAAGTGGCGCTGGCGAAGCGCTGTTGACTGCGCCATCCACCAATGCATCAAGCGCTGCGCCATCACAGGCCACACTGTCCTGGCAACCCGTGCGCTGGCGATCCGGCGAACTCGTGACTGCTGGAAAAATCACAGGCCTGCCAATGGCCTGGGTTGAATTGCTCGCCGGTCCGCAGATGAAGGGCGCTGGCTTGGGCGGCAGCCTGGTGTTCAACGGTCAATGGGATGCCGTGCTCGGCGACACCCTGCAACTCAAGGCCAGCTTGGCGCGCAGCAGCGGCGACATCACCGTGCAGGCCGAAGGCGTGCAAGGCAATTCGGCGCGCGTGGCAGCTGGCATCAAGCAAGCCCGTCTTTCGCTGGAAACCGCAGGCGACGCCTTGAGCCTTGCATTGGTCTGGGACAGCGAACGCGCCGGCACGGCCAGCGGCCAGCTCAGGACACGGCTGGCTCGCGCTGCCGACGGGCAAGGCGCCATCGGCGGATGGCTCTGGCCGGAAGATGCGCCACTGAACGGCCAAATCAAGGCGCAACTGCCGCGCATCGGCGTCTGGTCCTTGCTGGCGCCGCCCGGCTGGCGCCTGCGCGGCTCGCTCGGGGCGGATGTCACCATCGGCGGAACACGTGCTGCCCCCAGCCTGGCGGGCGATTTGCAGGCCAATGACCTGGCATTGCGTTCGGTCGTCGATGGCATCGAATTCGGCAATGGCCGCCTGCGCGCCCGGCTTGACGGCACCCGCATGCGCATCGACGAATTCACCCTTCAGGGCGCAGGCGAAAAAGGCACTGGCGGCAGCCTGACCGCCCAGGGCGAAGCAGGCTGGATCGACGGGAAGCCGCAGGTGCAGCTTGATGCCAAGTTGCAGCGGCTGCGCGCCAGCATCCGCACCGACCGTCAAGTGACGGTGTCGGGTGATGTCCAGGCCGGACTCAAGGGGGACGAGGCTGAACTCACGGGCAAGCTGCTCATCGACCAGGCGCGCATCCTGCTGCCCGAAGAAGGCACGCCACAATTGGGCGATGACGTGGTGGTGCGTACCACCAGCGGTGCGGCGGCAGGCCGGAAGGCCCCCGAGAAGACCAGCACCCAGACCATCGACAAGGCGCCACGGCCACTCAAGCTGGCCGTAGAGATCGACCTGGGACGCGATTTCCAGATTCAGGGCAAGGGCATTGACACGCGGATTCGAGGCACGCTGACGCTCAGCGGCAACTCGCTGACCGGTCCGCGCCTGCTGGGCACCGTCAGGACCGCTGGCGGGCAATACCGCGCCTATGGCCAGCGGCTGGATGTCGAACAGGGCCTGATCCGCTTCACCGGGGCGATTGACAACCCGACGCTCGACATCCTGGCCGTTCGCCCCAACCTGACACAGCGTGTTGGCGTGCAAATCACCGGCACGGCTCTTCTGCCCAGCGTTAGGTTGTATGCGCAACCCGAATTGCCGGACGCGGAAAAGCTGTCATGGCTGGTCGTGGGAAGGGCCTCGGCTTCGGGCGGTGCTGAAGCAGCCCTGCTGCAGCAGGCCGCGCTGGCGCTGTTGGGCAGCAAAAGTGGCGGCATGTCCGGTGGTCTGGCCGCATCGCTGGGTCTGGACGAGTTGTCGTTTCGGGGCGCATCGAGCAACGCGGACGGTACGGCCTCCGGTGGCGCCGTCACACTGGGCAAACGATTTTCACGCAATTTTTACGCAGCGTACGAACGCAGCATTTCTGGCGCACTCGGAACACTGTTTGTTTTTTACGATCTGTCGCAGCGCTTCACGATCCGCGCCCAAGCTGGCCAGCAAAGCGCGGTGGACCTGATTTTTACCATTCCCTACGACTGATGCGATAACCGCCGGCATTTCAACCGGGTCTGATCAGCGCATACAATTGCCGGTTCTTTGCAACTTGCCAAGACGTGCCGCCATAGTTCAACGGATAGAACGAGTGCCTCCTAAGCGCTAGATACAGGTTCGATTCCTGTTGGTGGCACCAGCCGATAGCATCACAACGTCTCAAAACCCACATGTTTACTGGCACAGCAGGTTTTTTGTTGCCTCATGCGGTTTCACGAGACACCAAAAAATTGACTGGTTTCTGGATTTTTGCTGGCAGACTTCACTGCTCCCAAAGGCAGGAACAGGCACAACTTCCAGGTGCAGGAATCCAGATCCCGGCGTACCCAAAATTTGGCACAGATTTGGCGCATTGCACCCCTTTTCGCTGATTTTCTCCAGCGCCCTCTATGCCGCTTCAAGCCGGACCCTTGATTTCATTGCAGAAATCTGGTCGGGGTGAGAAGATTCGAACTTCCGGTCTCTACATCCCGAACGTAGCGCTTTACCAGACTAAGCTACACCCCGGCTGGCGTCGATCCTCAAGAGCGCCTCACCAGCAATTGCGAAGCAAGTTGCGCCAAGGCATGACTGTAAGGGTTTTGGGGCAGGGTTTGCAAGGCATTCAGCGCACGCAGCGCTTCTCCGGCTGCAGCATCCCGGGTGGCCTGCAGGGCGCCGGTATGCTGAACAATGGCGACGATTTGTGTCATCTGCCCAGTGCCGCCGGTTTCAATCGCCTGCCGGATGGTCAAGCGCTCGGCTTCGGTGCCTCGCTGCATGGCGATGATCAACGGCAGCGTGACTTTGCCTTCGCGCAAATCATCGCCCAGGTTCTTGCCCATTTCCAGCACGTCACCGTCATAGTCGAGCACATCGTCGATCACCTGGAAAGCCGTGCCCAGCGCCTGCCCGTAAGCGGCGCAATGCTGCTCAACAGCGGCTGAAGACCCCGCCAGCAAGGCGGCCAGCCGGGCACTGGCTTCAAACAGCTTGGCGGTCTTGGAGCGGATGACGCGCAGATAGCCTTCTTCGCTCAGGCCGGCATCATGCATGTTCATGAGTTGCAGCACCTCGCCCTCGGCAATCACATTGGTGGCCTCTGCCAGTGTCTGCATGATACGCATCTCGCCGACTTCCACCATCATCTGGAAGGCCCGCGAATATAGGAAATCGCCCACCAGCACGCTTGCCGGGTTACCAAACACCTCGTTGGCGGTTGAACGGCCCCGGCGCAGCGTGGATTCATCAACGACATCGTCATGCAACAAAGTGGCGGTGTGAATGAATTCCACGACGGCGGCCAGGTTCAGACGCTGAGGTCCACGAAAGCCCAAGGCGCCCGACATCAGCAGCACCAAGGCGGGCCTCAGGCGCTTGCCACCGGCGGCAATGATGTATTGCGAGACTTGGGCTACCAGGGGCACGTCGGATTCAAGTCGGCGGGCAATGATGGCATCCATGGACCGCATGTCGTCGGCGATCAGGGCAAGGGCAGCAGCGGTACTGGAAGAATTGGCAGACAAGGGGAAATCCAGACGTTAAGTTTGGGCAGATTATAGAAAGCCAGACTTGCCTTATATGCCATCAAACCGAAGCCAGGCACATGTGGCTGTACATTTTTTAAGCTCAATGCTAGAATCTTGGGCTCTGTGGAAATCCGTCCGCAGAACTCAATTTACGAGGGTTTACATGTACGCGGTCATAAAAACCGGCGGCAAACAATACAAAGTTGCTGCTGGAGAAAAAATTAAAGTAGAACAGATTGCTGCGGACGTAGGCCAAGAGATCGTTATTGACCAGGTATTGGCTGTCGGCGAAGGCAGTTCAATCAAGGTTGGTACGCCCTTGGTTTCCGGCGCAACTGTTACTGTCACGGTGCTGTCTCACGGCAGGCACGACAAGGTTCGCATCTTCAAGATGCGCCGTCGCAAGCACTATCAGAAACGCCAGGGTCACCGGCAGAACTTCACTGAACTGCAAATCGGCGCGATCGTCGGCTAATCAGTTCAGTACCAGGAAGTCCCAAGAGGTAAAGAAAAATGGCACAGAAAAAAGGCGGCGGCTCTACGCGAAACGGGCGTGATTCACAGCCCAAGATGCTTGGCGTCAAGAAATTTGGCGGCGAAGTGATCAACGCAGGAAGCATCATCGTGCGCCAGCGTGGCACCCAGTTCCACCCAGGCGTCAATGTCGGCATTGGCAAGGACCACACACTGTATGCACTGGTGGACGGCCAAGTCTCCTTTTGCGTCAAGGGTTCGATGAACAAGCGCACTGTCAATGTGACCTCGGCGTAAGCCGATCACTTCGATGGCATCGAAGCCCCGACCAGTCGGGGCTTTTTTGTTTGTCAACTGTCCCCGGATAATCTCTCCTACCTGCACACCACTCCATCATGAAATTTGTTGACGAAGCTTATATTGACATTGCCGCCGGCGATGGCGGGAGCGGCTGCGTCTCGTTCAGCCACGAAAAATACAAAGAGTTCGGCGGTCCAAACGGGGGTGATGGCGGGCGCGGCGGCCATGTGTACGCGGTGGCGGACATCAACCTGAACACGCTGGTCGACTTCCGGTTTTCACGTCGACATGAAGCGCGCAACGGCGGCCATGGCATGGGTTCTGACATGTTCGGCGCCAAAGGCGACGACATCATTTTAAAAATGCCGGTCGGCACCATCCTGACCGATGCCGAAACCGGCGAGGTTCTTTTCGAGCTGCTGGTGCCGGGCGAGCAGATCCTGATTTCCAAGGGCGGCGATGGCGGTTTTGGCAACCTGCGCTTCAAAAGCTCGACGAACCGCGCGCCACGCAGCAAGACGCCCGGCTGGCCCGGCGACCGCAAGAGCCTGAAGCTCGAACTCAAGGTGCTAGCCGATGTGGGCCTACTGGGCATGCCCAATGCTGGAAAATCGACGTTCATCACGGCTGTTTCCAATGCCAGGCCGCGCATTGCCGATTACCCGTTCACGACGCTCCACCCCAACCTGGGCGTGGTCCGGGTCGGACCTGAACAGAGCTTTGTCGTGGCTGACCTGCCGGGCCTGATTGAAGGCGCGTCGGAAGGCGCGGGCCTGGGGCACCTGTTTTTACGGCATCTGCAACGCACCCGCCTGCTGCTGCATATTGTCGATCTGGCGCCGTTTGACGAAAACGTCGATCCGGTGGCACAGGCCAAGGCCATCGTTGGCGAGCTCAAAAAGTACGACCAGGCGCTGCACAAAAAGCCGCGCTGGCTGGTCCTCAACAAGCTCGACATGATCGATGGCGACAAGCGTGCCGAAGTCGTCAAGGATTTCGTCAAACGTTTCAAGTTCAAAGGCCCGGTGTTTGAAATTTCTGCGCTGACCCGTGAAGGCTGCGAGCAGCTCGTCAAGACGATCTACCAGCACGTCAAGAAAGTCCAGAAAAGCGAGCAGCCCGAGGAGGAAATTGATCCACGCTTCATCGAACTGCCGCCCGAGCCCAGAAGCCCGGCGTCCTCCGACTGATTGCTGCCCATTTTCCGATAACCGAAGACTCTTGGTTGCTCTGTAAACAATAGCTGAATGTGCACGCCCACCTTGCGCCAGAGCCTTAAAACACTGAAAAATGCACGCTCCCTCAGGCTCTCCTGTTCTGCGTAACGCCCGGCGCATTGTGGTCAAGGTCGGCTCCAGTCTGGTGACCAACGAAGGCCGCGGCCTGGATGCCGAGGCCATCGGTCAGTGGTCCGAACAGTTGGCTGCCCTGGTCAAGGACGGGCGCGAAGTCATCATGGTGAGCAGCGGCGCGATTGCCGAAGGCATGAAGCGCCTGGGCTGGCGCACACGCCCCAAGGCCATCCATGAACTGCAGGCGGCGGCTGCCGTGGGCCAGATGGGCCTGGTGCAGATGTATGAAACCAAGCTCCGCGAAAACGGCATCGGCAGCGCGCAGGTGCTGCTGACGCATGCCGACCTGGCCGACCGGGAGCGTTACCTGAATGCCCGCTCTACCCTGCTGACGCTGCTGCAGCTTGGCGTGGTGCCAGTGATCAACGAGAACGATACCGTCGTCAATGACGAGATCAAGTTCGGCGACAACGACACGCTCGGTGCGCTGGTGGCCAACCTGGTAGAAGCCGATGCGTTGATCATCCTGACCGACCAGAAAGGCCTGTACACCGCTGATCCGCGTAAAAACCCGGCAGCGCAATTCATTCATGAAGCCAAGGCCGGCGATGTGGCGCTTGAAGCCATGGCGGGCGGCGCAGGCTCCAGCATTGGCCGCGGCGGCATGATCACCAAAATTCTGGCGGCCAAACGTGCGGCGGGTTCGGGGGCCTCGACGGTGATTGCCTGGGGCCGTGAACCCCAAGCGCTGATCCGGCTGACCCAGGGCGAGGCGATTGGCACGCTGCTGGTGGCCCAGACACAGAAGATGCAGGCGCGCAAGCAATGGATGGCGGATCATCTGCAATTGCGCGGTTCGGTCACGGTGGACCCGGGCGCGGCGCGCATGGTACGGGACGGTGGCAAAAGCCTGCTGCCCATCGGCATGACAGGGGTTCAGGGCGATTTTTCACGCGGTGACGTGATTGCCGTCAGGGACCCGGATGGAACTGAAATTGCGCGCGGACTTGCCAACTACTCCAGTTCGGAAGCCCGGCTGATTTGCCGCAAGGTTTCGTTGGAATTCGAACGGTTGCTCGGCTACACCGGCGAACCCGAAATGGTCCACCGCACCAACCTGATCCTTAGCCGCTGAGCCTGGCGCATTCACCGCCAGCAAAGGCTGGCGGCCCTGGCCTACGGCATCACCCTGTAATTCGGGTTTTTCAGCCGGCTGAGCATCTCCTTGACCGACGTTGCCGGCGCTGCGTTGTCACAAGCGCCAGACTTCGCCAGACGCAAGGGGTGTTTCGAGGGCATATTGCCAAACATCGAGCGCCATTCCGGGCTGCCGACCGACGTCCACTTCCCGTCGGCCGAATAACGAGCATATGTCTTGAATTCACCGGTAGCGCAACGTATGCCTTCATACATCACGTTGCGCGCCCCGCTGGCGCTGGTCGCCACCATCACATAACGCACCACGCCGTCGCTCTGGGTGATGCTGATGGATGCAGGATCGACACCATACACCAGCGATGAATTGGGGGACACGTCCAGGATGACCAGTTTGCCTAACTCAAAAGCGGGCGGCGGCGGCACGCTCGACTCCTTCCATTCAGGTTCATCGACAGCGAATTGCGACCAGACCGGCGTGCCCAAGCCCAGCAAAAGCACCCCGGCGTAGAGCGACAATGATTTCAATTTCATACTTTTTTCGTGGATGCATCCAAGCCATAACTGGTTTGCGGGTCAGGCTCGAAAGTGGCGCCGGGCGGCAACTCGAAAGGAACTCCAGGCCGGCTGGCGCATGAAGGAATTCCGCTCCCTGCAAGGAACGACGCCGATTCCGTCGACTGGCCGGCCAGCAGGTCGCGCTGGTGCAGCCCGCCGCGCAAGTACCGGTTGCGCTGCTCAGGACGCGCATCGAAACGGAATTCGCAGCGTGGCACAAACCGGGACAACTCGGTCAGCGCCATTTCGTACACGCCGCGCTTGAACTCGACCACGACATCGAGCGGCACCCAATAGTCATTCCAGCGCCACGCATCAAACTCGGGATGGTTGGTGGCGCGCAGGTTCAGATCCCAGTCGTGACCGACCAGCTGAAGCAGAAACCAGATTTGTTTCTGGCCTTTGTAGTGTCCGCGCGCATCGCGCCGGATGAATCGGTCAGGCACCTCATAGCGCAACCAGTCTCGGGTACGGGCCAGCACCTGAACATGCTGTGGGTGCAATCCTACCTCTTCATGCAATTCGCGGAACATGGCTTGCTCGGGGTTTTCGCCCCGATCAATGCCGCCTTGCGGGAATTGCCATGAGTGGGTACGGATGCGTTTGCCCCAAAATACCTGGCTTCTCTGGTTGAGCAAGATGATGCCGACATTGGGCCGAAATCCGTCCCTGTCAAGCATAATCAAACCTCAAAATTTTTAAACTGAGTCCATTATGCACAGCGAAGGCGCACCCGCCAAGCGCCCGGCCGGACGACAGTCTCCAAACCCAGAAAAATAGCCCATGAAAGCCTCCCAGTTCTTCATTTCCACTCTCAAGGAAGCCCCGGCCGACGCGGAAATCGTCAGCCATCAGCTCATGATGCGCGCCGGCCTGATCAAGAAACTGGGCGCCGGCATCTACAACTACATGCCCATGGGCCTGCGCGTGATCCGCAAGGTCGAAGCGATTGTCCGCGAGGAAATGAACCGGGCTGGCGCCATTGAAATGAGCATGCCGGTGGTGCAGCCTGCCGAACTCTGGCAGGAAACCAGCCGCTTCGAAAGCATGGGGCCTGAACTGCTGCGCATCAAGGACCGCCATGGCCGCGACTTCGTGGTGCAGCCGACCAGCGAGGAAGTCGTCACCGACGTGATGCGCCAGGACATTCGCAGCTACAAGCAGCTGCCGAAAAACCTCTACCAGATCCAGACCAAGTTCCGCGACGAGCGCCGTCCGCGTTTTGGCCTGATGCGCGGCCGCGAATTCATCATGAAGGACGCCTACAGCTTCGACCGCGACCCCACCGCCGCCAAGGTCAGCTACCAGAACATGGCGCAGGCGTACCGCCGGATCTTTGACCGCTTCGGCCTGACCTACCGCGCCGTGGCGGCCGACAGCGGCGCCATCGGCGGCGACCTGAGCGAAGAGTTCCAGGTGATCGCCGCCACCGGCGAGGACGCCATCGTCTATTGCCCGACCAGCGACTACGCGGCCAACCTGGAAAAGGCCGAGGCGCTGGCACCGGCCGGCCCGCGCCAGCAGGCCTCGCAGCCGCTGACCAAAACGCCGACGCCGGGCAAGGCCACGTGTGCCGATGTGGCCGAGCTGCTCGGCATCCCGCTGGAAACCACCGTCAAGTCGCTGGTGCTCGCCACGGACCAGACCAGTGAAGCCGGCGAAGTCGTCAAAACACAGGTCTGGCTGCTGCTGCTGCGTGGCGACCACCACATGAACGAAATCAAGGTTGGCAAGGTTGCCGGCCTGCAGGGGTTTCGCTTTGCCACGCTGGCAGAGATCGTCGACCACTTTGGCTGCGAGCCGGGCTACCTTGGGCCACTGGGCCTGAAAAAGCCGCTCAAGCTGGTGGTGGACCGCGAGGTCGCCGTGCTGGCCGACTGGGTTTGCGGCGCGAACGAAGCCGATTTTCACATCACTGGCGTCAACTGGAGCCGCGACCTGCCCGAGCCCGACCTGATTGCCGACCTGCGTAACGTGGTCGCCGGCGACCTGTCGCCCGACGGCCAGGGCGTGCTGGCCATCGAGCGTGGCATCGAGGTTGGCCATGTGTTTTACCTCGGCACCAAGTACAGCCAGGCCATGAACGCCACCTTCCTGGGCGAGAACGGCAAGCCGCAATTCCTGGAAATGGGCTGCTACGGCATCGGCATCACCCGCCTGCCGGCGGCGGCGATCGAGCAGAACCATGACGAGCGCGGCATCATCTGGCCGGATGCGATTGCTCCCTTCACGCTGGTGATCTGCCCGATCAGCCCAGACCGTTTTCCTGACGTCAAGGCTGCGGCTGAAAAACTGCATGCCGAGTTGCTGGCCGCAGGCGTCGATGTGATGCTGGACGACCGCAATGAGCGGCCGGGCGCCATGTTCGCCGACTGGGAGCTGATTGGGGTGCCGCACCGCATCACCATTGGCGACCGGGGCCTGAAGGAGGGCCACATCGAATACCAGCACCGCCGCGACACGGCCACCAGCCAGGTCGATGCAGCAAACGTGTTCGACTTTCTCAAAGACAAACTGGCGTTGTGAAACGCTGACAGACCGTCTTGATCCGCGCATGGCCGTGACCCCGTCTCTCACAGAAATTTCAGTGACTTTTTCAAGAAGAAAATGGCTCTCCCGCATATCCAGCGGTGGTTTGTCGCTATTATTTTTAAAGAATGCGAGTGCCGGAGGGCAGCTGGAGGAACCGCTGATGGACTCGGTGCGAACGGCATTGGGCTCTGCCATTGCCAACCAGGCGCCACCAATTCCCGAGTTCGGCAGCACCGAAGCCAAGCTGGCGTATCTGCGCTGGATGGGCGCCATGAGCGAGCGCCTGAAACGCAAAATACCCGAATTGCAGATGCGCCAGGAATTTTTGCAGACGGCCTGGTACGAAAGCCGGCGTGCCGGGCTGGATGTGACGCTGGTCATGGGCCTGATCCAGGTCGAAAGCAACTTTCGCAAGTTCGCCGTCAGCAGCGTCGGCGCGCGCGGCTACATGCAGGTCATGCCCTTCTGGACACGCGTGATTGGCGATGGCGACCCGGGCAAGCTGTTCCACATGCAGACCAACCTGCGCTTTGGCTGCGTGATACTTCGCCATTACCTGGACCGGGAGCGCGGCGATCCTTTTCTGGGCCTGGGCCGCTACAACGGCAGCCGGGGCCGGGCGCCCTACCCCGAAGCGGTGTTTGCCGCGCAGCGCAGCTGGCTGCCCGGGGACCGCGCCGTCGGCTGAAGCAGACAGCCTGCAAGCGCGTCAGAACGAAGCCGGACCAGCCTGCGCAGCGGCCACGGCCGTGCCGGCCGCACCATCGGCCAGCCGCGACACCATGACCTGGTCGATGCGGTAGCTGTCAACGTCGAGCACCTCGAACTTGAAACCGCCCCAGCTCACGCTGTCGGTGCGCCGGGGCACGCGGCGCAGCATCACCATCAGGAAGCCGGCCAGGGTTTCGTATTCCTCATCGTGGGGCAAATGATCGAGCCCCAGCGCGCGCAGCACGTCCTCGATGGGCGTGACGCCATCAATCAGCCAGGAGTTCTCGTCGCGCCGCACGATCAGTTCTTCATCGAAGGGCGACACCAGGTCGCCCATCACGGTGCTCATCACGTCATTGAGCGTCACCACGCCGACCACCATGCTGTATTCGTTGACGATGACGGCAAAGTCCTCATGGACCTGCCGGAACTGTTCCAGCACTTCGGACAGCGTCAGCCGGTCGGGAACCACCAGCACCTTGCGCACCAGGCTGTCGTCGGCCAGTGAAATCGGCTGGCTGTTGAGCACGCGCTGAAACAGGTCCTTGGCATCGACGTAGCCGACCACATGGTCGATGTCGCCCTCGCACACCGGGTAGGTCGAAAACGGTTCGGCCGCAATGCGCAGCCGGACCACCGAGTCCAGGTCATCGCGCAAAAAGAAGGCAATCCGGTCACGCGGCGACATGGCGCTGCCCACCGTGCGGGTGTCGAGTTCAAACACATTCGTGATCACCTGCTGCTCGCGTGCCGCCAGCACACCGGCCACCGCACCGGCTTCCATCATCGCCAGGACATCGTCCGAGGTGATGCGGTCGTCGCGCAGCGAGGACAGGCCGAACAGGCGAAACAGGGCGTCGGCCAGGCGGCTGTAAAACCACACCAGCGGGCGCATCAGCATCATGCAGACCGTCATGGGCTGCGACACGCGGAGGGCCAGAAGCTCGGGCGTGGCCATGCCCAGGCGCTTCGGAAAAAGGTCTGCGAACAGGATGAAAAGCGACGTGACGATGAGGAAGGAACCGAGAAAACCGACCGTCTGCGCGGTGGGCGCAGGCAGCCAGAGTTCGAAAAATGCATTGAAATGCGGGCTCAACGTGCCCTCGCCCACGATGCCGCCCAGAATAGCGACGGCGTTCTGGCCGATCTGCACGACGGTGAAATAGTCGCCCGGCTGCTCCTGAATGCGCAGCACGCGTTCGGCGTGTGCATTGCCATCGTCAGCCATCTGGCGCAAGCGCAGGCGGCGCGAAGCCGCCAGGGAAATTTCCGCCACGGAAAAGAAGGCGCTGGCCGCGATCAGCAGGCCGATCACAAAAAGGCTTTGGTAAAGGGTCATGAAAGGCAATCAGCAGAGACTGGCGGCATGGGCGCGCCTGGCATTGAGTTTAGCGGCCCACGGTGAGGCGCCTTCTTCGCTACTGAATTTATAGCTACCAGCGCATACCAGGCGTGCGCCAGAGGCATATTCAATAACAAAAAGTCGTTTTCAGGTCACAACGGAGCCGCTTGGGCGTCGCGCTCCTGCGCAAACCACGCCAGAACCGGAACCGTTCCCGGGAGCACGGGCGCGACCTGCACCGGCAGGCACTGCCATGAAAACATCTGGCCTTCGTGCATCTGCAACTCACCCTGCCAGTCGAAGACCTTGCAGAAGTTCAGGCGAACGAGCGCATGCGGGTAATCGACCATCTCGACTTTCCAGGGCTGGACAGCGCCGATGGTCAGGCCGATTTCTTCTTGGAGTTCGCGTCGCAGCGCCTGTTCAACGCTCTCGCCGGCCTCCAGCTTGCCGCCCGGAAACTCCCAATAGCCCTCATAGACCTTGCCAGGCGGGCGCGAGGTGAGCAAAAACTGGCCACCGGGCTGAATCAACACGCCCACCGCCACCTCGACCACCTTGCGTTCGTGACCACCTTCGCGGGGCACATTCACGTCCGCCATCAGCACCGCTTCGGTCACTGCAACGTGGCCGCATGCTGGCCGGCATAGTCGCGCGCAAACTGGTAGGCCACGCGCCCGCTGCGCGAGCCGCGCTCAAGCGCCCAGACCAGCGAGGCCGGGCGGGCCGCGGCGATGGCGTCGGCGCCCACGCCAAACGACGACAGCCACTGGGCGACGATGGTCAGGTATTCGTCCTGGCTGAAAGGATAGAAACTGACCCACAGGCCAAAGCGCTCGGACAGGGAAATCTTTTCCTCCACGACCTCGCCGGGATGGACTTCGCCATCCTCGGTGTGCGTGTAGGTCAGGTTCTCCATCATGTACTCGGGCAGCAGGTGGCGGCGGTTGCTGGTGGCATAGACCAACACATTTGGCGTGGCGGCGGCAATCGAGCCGTCCAGAATGGACTTGAGGGCCTTGTAGCCGGGTTCGCCTTCTTCAAAGCTGAGGTCATCGCAAAAGACGATGAATTTTTCCGGCAGGCCGGACACCACATCGACGATGTCGGGCAGGTCGGTCAGGTCGGCCTTGTCCACTTCAATCAGGCGCAGGCCACGGGCCGAGTACGCGTTCAGGCAGGCCTTGATCAGGGACGATTTTCCGGTGCCGCGCGAGCCGGTCAGCAACACGTTGTTGGCTGGCTGGCCGCTAACGAACTGCTCGGTGTTGCGCCGGATTTTTTCTTTCTGGTCCTCGATCTCCTTCAGGTCGGCCAGTTGCAGCGTGCCCAGGTGCCGGACCGGCTCCAGAGAAGCATGGCCGGAACTGCGCTTGCGGTAGCGGTAGGCCACGGAGGCGCTCCAGTCCGGCGCGCCCAGGGCTCGCGGCAGGACGGACTCGATGCGCGCCATCAGCGACTCGACCCGCACCATCAGGCGTTCAAACTGTTCGTTCATGCGCAATCACCAGTTGGTTTAGCTGCGGTAATCCGCGTTGATCTTGACGTAGTCGTAGGACAGGTCGCAGGTCCAGACGGTGTCGGCAGCCTCACCCCGGCCCAGCACGACGCGCACAGTGATCTCGGCTTGCTTCATCACGCGCTGGCCATCGGCTTCGAGGTAGTCCACATGCCGGCCGCCATTTTTGGCCACCAGCACGTCGTCCAGGTAGAGGTCGATCTGCGTCGGGTCCAGGTCGGCGATGCCGGCATAACCCACGGCGGCCAGAATCCGGCCCAGGTTGGGGTCGCTGGCAAAAAATGCCGTCTTGACCAGCGGCGAATGGGCGATGGCATAGCCGACCTGCCGGCATTCCTCGCCGGTTTTTCCACCCTCGACGCGGATGGTGATGAACTTGGTCGCGCCTTCGCCGTCGCGCACGATGGCTTGCGCCAGTTGCTGCGCAATGCCCATCATGGCCGCGCGCAAGACCTGGCCGTCCGCGCTGTCGAGCGACGTGACCGGCTCGTGCGTAGCCTGGTTGCTGGCAATCACCACGAAGGAATCGTTGGTCGAGGTATCGCCGTCAATCGTGATGCGGTTGAAGGAGGCGTCCGCCAGTTCCCTGGCCAGTTGCGCCATCAAGGCCTGCGACACGCAGGCATCGGTGGCCAGGAAGCCCAGCATGGTCGCCATGTTCGGGCGGATCATGCCCGCGCCCTTGCTGATGCCGGTGATGGTGACCGTGGCGCCGCCCAGGTTGACACGGGTTGAAAACGCCTTGGGCACCGTGTCGGTGGTCATGATGGCTTCGGCGGCGTTGGCCCAGTTGTCGGCCCTGGCATCGGCCAGCGCGGCGGGAATCCCGGCGGCAATCCGGTCATGCGGCAGGGGCTCCATGATGACGCCGGTTGAAAACGGCAGGATCTGCTCGGGCGACAGGTTCAGCGCACGGGCCAGTTCGATGCAGGTGGACTGCGCGCGAACCAGACCGTCCTGGCCGGTGCCGGCGTTGGCGTTGCCGGTGTTGATCAGCATGGCCCGGATGCCGTGGCTCCGACCAGCATGGGCGGCCAGGTGCTCGCGGCAGATTTGCACCGGCGCGGCGCAAAACCGGTTCTGGGTAAAGACCGCGCCGACCGAAGCGCCCTCATCAAGCAGCAGCACGGCCAGGTCCTTGCGATGGGCCTTGCGGATACCGGCTTCGGCAATGCCCCAACGCACACCAGGCACGGCATGAAGGTCGGCGGCAGACGTGGCCATCAGGTTGACAGGCATGGAATTGACTCCGGTAAGACAGGGTGGGGACGCCGCAGGCGCCCGTGAAATGGTCGGGACGCCCAGGGGATCAGGTCAGTTTGCCGTGGCAGAGCTTGTATTTTTTGCCGGAGCCGCACGGACACGGATCGTTGCGGCCCACGCGCGGCATGGCTGAGGCGGGTATGGCCTGTCGCCGCCGAGTCGCTTCATCAACCGTCGTTTCCGTTTCGCCCGTTTCAGTCGGCGCGGTATAGGTCACATTGCTGATGTTTTCCGCCCGGCTTTCGAGCGCTTCGGCCGCCTGCTCCAGTTGCTCGTTCGACTGGACCTGGACCGTCATCAAGGTCTTGGTGACCTCGTTCTTCACGCTGTCCAGCAATTGCCCAAACAATTCAAAGGCTTCGCGCTTGTATTCCTGCTTGGGCTGCTTCTGGGCATAGCCGCGCAGGTGAATGCCCTGGCGCAAATAGTCCAGCGCGCTCAGGTGCTCGCGCCAGTGGCTGTCGATGCTTTGCAGCAGCACCACGCGTTCGAACTGCGTGAAGTTTTCCTTGCCGATCTTTTCGAGTTTCTCGGCAAAGGCGGCCTCAGCGGCGGCGCTGACCTTCTCCAGCACTTCCTCGTCAGTGATGGCCGTGGCAGCTTCGATTTCCTGGCGCAGGTCCAGTTCGATATGCCAGTCTTCGCGCAGCGTTTTTTCAAGCCCCGCCACATCCCACTGCTCTTCCACACTTTCCACCGGCACATACTGCCGCGCCAGGTCGGTGAAACAGCCTTCGCGCAGCGATGCGATTTGCGGCTGCAGATCGCTGGCATCCATGATGTCGTTGCGTTGCTGGTAGATCACCTTGCGCTGGTCGTTGGACACGTCGTCGTATTCAAGCAACTGCTTGCGGATGTCGAAGTTGCGGGCCTCGACCTTGCGCTGCGCCGACTCGATGCTGCGCGTGACGATACCCGCTTCAATGGCTTCGCCATCGGGCATTTTCAGCCGCTCCATGATGGACTTGACGCGATCACCGGCAAAAATGCGCATCAGCGGATCATCCAGGCCCAGGTAAAAGCGCGAGGAACCCGGGTCACCCTGACGGCCTGAACGACCACGCAGCTGGTTGTCGATGCGGCGCGACTCATGCCGCTCGGTCGCGATGATGCGCAAGCCGCCCAGCGCAGTGACCTGTTCGTGCTCCTGTTTCCACTGAACCCGCAAGCGGGCAGTTTCGGCTTCTTTCGCGGCAGCGTCCAGCGACTCGTCGGCTTCCACCGCTTCCATCATTTTTTCAAGGTTGCCCCCCAGCACGATGTCGGTGCCACGGCCCGCCATGTTGGTGGCAATGGTGATCATCTTCGGACGCCCGGCCTGCGCCACGATGTCAGCCTCTCTGGCGTGCTGCTTCGCATTGAGCACCTGGTGCGGCAAATTTTCCTTGACGAGCAACTGGTCAATGATTTCGGAATTTTCGATGGAACTCGTCCCCACCAGCACCGGCTGGCCGCGTTCATAGCATTCGCGAATGTCCTGGATCGCAGCTTCGTATTTTTCGCGCGTCGTTTTGTACACGCGGTCCAGCTGGTCTTCGCGTTTGCTCACGCGGTTGGGCGGAATGACCGTGGTTTCGAGACCGTAAATTTCCTGGAATTCGTAGGCTTCCGTGTCGGCCGTTCCGGTCATGCCGGCCAGCGTCTCGTACAGGCGGAAATAGTTCTGGAAGGTGATCGAAGCCAGCGTCTGGTTCTCGGCCTGGATCTGAACCCCTTCCTTGGCTTCAACCGCCTGGTGCAGGCCATCGCTCCAGCGGCGGCCCGACATCAGGCGGCCGGTGAACTCGTCCACGATCACGACTTCGCCTTCCTGCACAACGTAATGCTGGTCGCGGTGGTACAGCAGGTTGCCGCGAAGGGCGGCATACAGGTGATGCATCAGCGAAATGTTTGCCGGGTCGTAGAGTGTGGCGCCTTCGGGAATCAGGCCCATCTCGAACAGGATGCGTTCGGCGTTTTCGTGGCCTTGCTCGGTCAGGAACACCTGGTGCGTCTTTTCATCGATCGTGTAGTCGCCGGGTTGGGTCACGCCCTCGCCCGTTCGCGGATCAGCCTCGCCTTCCTGGCGTGTCAGCAAGGGAACGACCTGGTTGATGGCCAGATACATCTCGGTGTGGTCTTCGGCCTGGCCGCTGATGATGAGCGGGGTGCGCGCCTCGTCGATCAGGATCGAGTCCACCTCATCGACGATGGCAAAGTTCAGCCCGCGCTGGACCCGGTCGCCGACTTCATACACCATGTTGTCGCGCAGGTAATCAAAGCCGAACTCGTTGTTGGTGCCGTAGGTAATGTCGGCGTTGTAGGCTGCCTGCTTTTCCTCGCGCGACATGTTGGGCAGGTTGATGCCGACGCTCATGCCGAGAAAGTTGTAGAGCTTGCCCATCCAGCGGGCGTCGCGGCTGGCCAGGTAGTCATTGACCGTGACCACATGCACGCCCTTGCCCGTCAGGGCATTGAGGTAGACCGGCAGCGTGGCGGTCAGGGTCTTGCCTTCGCCGGTACGCATTTCTGAAATTTTGCCGTTGTGCAGCGACATGCCGCCCAGCATCTGAACGTCGAAATGACGCATCTTCATGATGCGTTTGCTGCCTTCGCGCACGACGGCAAAAACTTCCGGAAGCAAGGCATCCAAAGTTTCGCCAGCGGTTGCCCGGTCCTTGAACTCGTGCGTCTTGGCGCGCAACTGGTCATCGTCAAACTTTTCGTACTGCGTTTCCAGCGCATTGATTTGGTCTACGGTTTTGCGGTAGGTCTTGAGCAGCCGATCGTTGCGGCTGCCGAAAATTTTTGTCAGGATATTGGAAGCCATAAATGCGAAGCCGCGAATGCCCGCTCCCCTGAGCTGGCAATGCGGCCAAAATCCCTTATTGAGTACGGAACTTAGGTGTGGGCACAAACAGTTAGTTCAACCGTGCGCAAACCGCAGATTTTAGCGCCGCCAGGAAAACCGCCGTTCACTTGAGCTCAACGAATGCGGTTTTCGGGTTGCCATGTATGAAATTGCGCAAAGCTTGAGTGCTGGCCTGCGTTTGAAAACAATCGTGCGGAAAAATGCAGCTTCGTTTCTTGAAGGGTGCCTGAGTCTTTCGGGATGGTTATTGCCAAGTCGTCCGATGCAACGCCCGGGCTTGTCGCAACAGCAAAGCTGGTCATTGAACGCTGCGGAACAACCCGGGACGGGCATCCACGATAATCAAACCGCCATGCTGACTCTCATCAAAAACTGACCATGCATAAACGTTTGCAATCCGCAGTCAGCTTGCATCAGGCGGCTGGCAATTCGCCGACCCTTGCGCGGCTTGCCGACCTGGTCCGCGAATCGAACCATCGACTGATAGCCATTGAAGCGCTGATTCCGGCGACTCTGCGATCGGCCGTCCAAGCAGGGCCAATTGACGGCGAAAGCTGGTGTCTTCTGGTGAATGGCAATGCAGCTTCGGCAAAAGTCCGGCAACTGATCCCGCTCATCCAGTCGAGCCTGTTGCGTCAGGGCTGGAAGGTCAAGTCCATCCGACTGAAAATTTTGATCGCCAAGAACCTTTGACAACTCTGGTGGCTTCGGAGGAAGCGAAATATGAACAGGGGATTTTTATTTTCACTGTTGCTATTCGATAAATAGCAAGCAATGCTTCTGCTGTGTGCGTAAACAGTGAATTTACACAAGAACCATTGAATGGTGCCGCTTGTCGGAATCGAACTGACGACCTACCGCTTACAAGGCGGTTGCTCTACCAACTGAGCTAAAGCGGCGCAAGTCACATTCTACTTCACGCGCTTGAGTGAAGGACGGGGTCGTGGCGGCGGTTGGGGAGGCTCAGGCGCATCTGTTTTTTTGTGCCTTCCTTTTCCCTTGGCATGCGCTCCAGGTACGTTATCCACCAGTTGCATGATCTTGCTGTCGGGCGTTTCTGATGAAGAAGGTACAGCCTGCAAAGCTTGATGATCCGACGCACCAGGCGGTGGCTCGAGAAGGTCGCTGGTTCCCGCAGAAGTTGTTTCGAGTGGAAAAGCCATGCCCTGCCCATTTTCCCTGGCATAGATGGCGATCACATGGCTGATTGGCACCAGAATTTCGCGTGCAGCGCCGCCAAAGCGTGCTTTGAATTCAATGAACTCGTTTCCCAAGGTCAAGGAACTGGTGGCATCAAACCCAATGTTCAGCACAATCTCGTTATTTTTTACGTATTCACGTGGCACTTGCACGGTGTTGTCTACCGACACCGCCACGTAAGGCGTGAAACCGTTGTCGGTGCACCATTCGTACAAGGCACGAATCAAGTAGGGACGGGTTGACGTGGCGTTCGGTGCATTCATGAATTCGGCCAAGTTGCTGATTCCGTTAAATTCGATGCGGCTTTACTTGCGCATCACTTTCTCGGAAGGCGTCAATGCTTCGATGTAGGCGGGACGGGAAAAAATGCGTTCGGCATACTTAAGCAAGGGTGCCGCATTTTTTGACAGGTCAATGCCGTAGTAGTCCAGGCGCCAGAGCAGCGGTGCAATCGCCACGTCGAGCATCGAGAAATTGTCTCCGAGCATGAACTTGTTCTTCAGGAAAATGGGCGCCAGCTGAGTCAAACGGTCACGAATATGGGCGCGAGATTTCTCGAGCGCTTTTTCGTTTCCCTTGGAAGCACGGGATTCAAGGGCACTGACGTGAACAAACAGTTCTTTTTCAAAATTTAGCAAAAACAGCCGAACCCGTGCGCGGTCGACAGGGTCGCCGGGCATGAGCTGCGGGTGCGGGAAACGCTCGTCAATATATTCGTTGATGATGTTCGACTCGTACAGGATCAGGTCGCGCTCAACCAGAATAGGTACCTGACCGTAGGGATTCATTACATTGATGTCTTCAGGCTTGTTGTACAGGTCAACATCACGAATTTCAAAATCCATGCCCTTTTCAAACAATACGAAACGGCAGCGGTGCGAAAAAGGGCAGGTTGTACCTGAATAAAGGACCATCATGATTCGGAACTCCTAAAAGCAAAAGAGTGGAAGGCTAAGATTCATACCTTAGAACCGTCCACTCCGAAGGTGCCAATGTGCGTCAGGGCAGGCCCTGGACGCGTTGATCGGCACAAAAACTATTTGACGTCTTTCCAGAACGCCGCGTTGAGGCGCCAGGCCACGAAGGTCAGGCAAAGCAGAAACAGCAGCACCCACACCCCGATGCGAACACGGGTATTTTGGGCAGGCTCTGCCATCCACTGAAGGTAACCGACCAGATCGCCCATGGCCTGGTCATACTGCAACGGGGTCATCGAACCCGGCACGACTTGTTCCCAGCCCTTGAAAACGGCAACCTTGTGGCCGTGTTCTTCCTTCTCGTCATACACCGGCTTGCGCACGCCCTGCAACTCCCAAAGCACATGCGGCATTGCCACATTGGGGAAAGCAAGATTGTTCCAGCCCGTTGCCTTGGTTTCGTCACGGTAGAAAGTACGCATGTAGGTATACAGGTAGTCTGGACCTGAGCCGCCCGCACCGGCGCGTGAACGGGCGATGACGGTGAGGTCGGGTGGCGTTCCGCCAAACCAGTCCTTGGCCTGTTTGGGATCAATCGCCGATTTCATGGTTTCACCGACTTTTTCAGTCGTGAACAACAAGTTGTCCTTGATCTGCTGGTCGGTCAGACCAATGTCTTTCAGGCGATTGAAGCGCATGAAGGCTGCAGAGTGGCAGTTCAAGCAGTAGTTGACGAAAAGCTTGGCACCATTTTGCAAGGCAGCCATGTCGTTCGTCTTGTTGGGCGCCTTATCCCATGCCATGCCGCCTTCAGAGGCTTGCGCACCGGCCAGCAGACCTATTGAAGTGATCAGGGCAAAAATTATTTTTTTCATGGTGATAACTCCCAGCTCTCAGTGGGCCGCAAAAGTAACGCGATCGGGAACGCGCTTGAAAGTGCCCAAGCGACTCCACCAAGGCATCAGCAGAAAGAAACCGAAGTAGAAAAGGGTTCCGATCTGCGAAACGCGCTCGCCAATGGCGGAAGGTGGCTGCACACCCAGATAGCCCAGGACGAAGAAGTTGATAACGAAAATACCGTAAAGGTATTTGTTCCAGCTCGGACGGTAGCGAATAGATTTGACTTCACTGTTGTCCAGCCATGGCAGGAAGAACAGGATGATGACGGCGCCGCCCATGACCACAACGCCCCAAAATTTGGCATCGATCAACAGCATGGAACCGACCAGCGCCACAGCTGCGCCGACGATGATGGCTTTGAACAATCCAGCGATCTGCGCCTTCAGCACACCCAGGACTGCACCCAAAAGCACGCAGGCAATCAATGCATACATCATCTCGCTGGTGATGGCACGCAGCATCGAGTAGTAAGGCGTGAAGTACCAGACCGGTGCAATGTGCAGCGGCGTCTTCAGCGGATCGGCAGGGATGAAGTTGTTGTACTCCAGGAAATAACCGCCAAACTCGGGTGCAAAGAAAATGATAGCGCTGAAAATCATCAGAAAAAGGCTGACAGCGAAAATGTCGTGCACCGTGTAATACGGGTGGAACGGGATGGCATCCAGCGGATGGCCGTTGGCATCTCGAGGCGCGTTCGGGCCCTTGACCTCGACGCCGTCAGGATTGTTGGAGCCGACTTCATGCAAGGCAATGATGTGTGCCACGACCAGACCCAGCAGCACCAGTGGCACAGCAATTACGTGGAAAGCAAAGAAACGGTTCAGCGTTGCATCGCCCACCACATAGTCGCCACGAATCAGCAGGGCCAGGTCAGGACCAATGAACGGGATGGCGGCAAACAGGTTCACGATGACTTGGGCGCCCCAATAGCTCATCTGACCCCATGGAAGCAAGTAGCCCATGAAGGCTTCTGCCATCAACGCCAGGAAAATGGCACAGCCAAACACCCAGATCAGCTCACGCGGTTTGCGGTAGCTGCCATAGATGAGTCCACGGAACATGTGAAGATAGACCACGACGAAAAAGGCCGAAGCGCCGGTGGAGTGCATGTAGCGGATAAGCCAGCCCCAGGGCACGTCGCGCATGATGTATTCGACCGAACCAAAAGCCAGCGACGCTTCGGGCTTGTAGTTCATCGTCAGGAAAATCCCCGTGACGATCTGGATCACCAGCACCAGCAAGGCCAGCGCACCAAAGACATACCAGAAATTGAAATTCTTGGGCGCGTAATACTCGCTCATATGCTCTTTGAAGAGCTTGCTTGCAGGAAAACGGTTGTCAACCCACGTCATCGCCTTGTCGGCGAGCGGAGCATCGGGGGAAATTTCTTTGAATACAGCCATAACTGATCCTGGTTCGGTGAGTTTCTTTGGCCTTGGATTGATACAGTGCTCAACGGCAGGGTTTCAAGCGCAGGCGGCAGGGTCTTTTGATAAGAGGTAGCGGGCCTTCAAGCCTTCTTGTCTTCACCAATCAGCAGCTTTGCATCCGACAGGTACATGTGGGGGGGCACTTCGAGGTTATCAGGCGAAGGCTTGTTTTTATACACGCGGCCGGCCAGGTCGAATGTCGATCCATGACAAGGGCACAGGAAGCCGCCATGCCAGTCATCAGGCAGCGATGGCTGAGCGCCGGTTTGAAACTTATCGGAAGGCGAGCAACCAAGGTGCGGGCAAATGCCCACCACCACCAGGGTATCGGCCTTGATGGAACGGGTTTCATTGCGCGCGTATTCGGGCGTCCATTCAGGCAGTTTTCGTTCGGAGTTGGGGTCTGCCAACATGCTGTCAACTTGGGACAGAGACGCCAACTGCTCGGGTGTGCGCTTGAGGATCCAGACCGGCTTGCCACGCCATTCAACGGTCATCTTTTCACCCGGCTTCAGAGCAGAAATATCAACCTCGACCGCAGCACCTGTGGCTTTGGCGCGCTCGGACGGCTGGAAAGTACTCACAAACGGCACGGCTACCGCGGCAACGCCTGCTCCGCCTACGGCACAGGTGGCGACGATCCAGTTTCTTTTATCTTTATCGACAGGCGTGCCGTGTGGCGCGCCCATTACGCTTGCTTGGGTCATGAAAGTCCTTCAAGAACTGGCTTGAAAAAGGATTAGTGAGGGATCAACCCGTGATTGTAGCGGAGCAGGAGGTGGTATTTGGAGGCTTCGCTATGGTTTGAGGTCATCCTGGTCCGCCCTTTTGCGATGAAAGGGCAAGCCTGGTTTGTGGCGAACCAGGCTTCGAACCAGCTTGTGAATTCATGCCGAGGCTGCATAATTATTTGCCGCCGGCAGCAGTGCGGTGCAGGTACAACAACCACAAGGAAGCGGAGTTAAACCATGGAAATAATGCGGGAATTCAAGGAATTTGCCGTCAAGGGCAATGTGATGGACCTGGCCGTCGGTGTGATCATCGGCGGGGCTTTCGGCAAAATCGTCGATTCCATCGTCGGCGATCTGATCATGCCAGTCGTCAGCAAACTCTTTGGCGGGCTTGACTTCTCGAATTACTATGTCGCCCTGGCCGGGCAGGCCGCTGGACTCCCGCTGGTAGAAGCCAAGAAGGCAGGCGCCGTCTTCGCTTACGGTAACTTCATCACGGTGGCGCTGAATTTCATCATTCTGGCCTTCATCATCTTCATGATGATCAAGCAGATGAACCGTCTTAGAAAACCCCGGCCAGTTGCCGCTCCGGCGGCTCCGGCGGAAGACATCGTGCTGTTGCGTGAAATTCGCGACAGCCTGAATCGTCAAGCTTGAATCACGCCATCCCTGCGCGTAAATTAACGCATTGCTGATTCTGCGACCGGCAAAAATTTCTTTAATATTGACTATGCAACCAGCAGGCGCGCCATCCGGATCGCGGCCAGCAGGCTGGATGCGTCAGCCCGGCCGGCGCCGGCAATATCAAAAGCCGTGCCATGGTCTGGACTGGTACGAACCAGCGGCAACCCGAGCGTGACGTTGACGCCCTGCTCCACCCCCAGGTATTTAACAGGAATCAGGCCCTGGTCGTGATACATGGCCACTACCACGTCAAATTCGCCGGGCTTCGAGAGGGTGTTGCGTGCCCGCATGAACACCGTGTCCGGGGCAAAGGGACCGCGCACATCAAGACCATCACGCAAGGCAGCTGCAATGGCCGGTGCAATGATTAATTGCTCCTCCGTGCCAAACATGCCGCCTTCGCCGGCATGCGGATTCAGGCCCGCCACGGCGATGCGCGGCGATCGTCCCAGACCAATCCTGAGCGCCTGGTGCGCAATGCGCAGGGTTTGCAGCACGTTGTCGAAGTTCACGGCGTCAATCGCACGCCTGAGAGACATGTGGATGCTCACCAGCACCGTCGTGAGTTCATCGTTGGCCAGCATCATGCGCACCGGGACTTCGCTCACCGGTTTGTCCAGGAAAGCGGCGGCCTCTGCCTGCAGCATTTCGGTATGGCCTGGGAAACGGGCAGCCCAGCCACCGGCGGCTGACAGGGCTTCCTTGTGGATCGGCGCCGTGACCATGGCGGCAGCCTCGCCGGCAAGCACGGTGCGGGCGGCCCAGGCAATGCAGTCCGCCGCAGCCCCGCCAGCCAGGCCGCTGATCTGTCCATAGGCAACCAGGTCAGGCAGTGTGCATTTTTGCAACACGCCGATGCAGTTTGGCGGCATGGCCGGCAGGTCGGCCAGCGAATCGAGCTCGGCTACCGGCATTGCCGGATTTCGGGATGACCTGGCCACCAGCGCGCAAGCGCGCCGCAGCGTCGGCACGTCACCGACCACCACGCAGCCCGTCAGTTCCAGCGGTGACTGGGCGAAGGCCTTGGCGATGATTTCAGGGCCGATGCCAGCGGCATCGCCCATGGTGATGAGGAAAGGAAGGGTTTGGGTGGTCATGCAGGGTTGTCGATGTCAATGAACTGATGATGCAGGCCGAATTGCGCCGCCACATGCGAGGCAACTGCCGGCGCGCCGTAACGCTCCGACGCATGGTGTCCGCAGGCAATGAACGTGACGCCCATTTCGCGCGCCACGTGCACCTGCGGCTCGGAAATCTCGCCCGTGATGAAGGCGTCAGCGCCGGCGGCAATGGCGGGCTCGAAATAGCCTTGCGCCCCACCGCTGCACCAAGCTATTTTTTTTATAGCAGCACGTACAGGCCCTACCTGCGTAACAGGCCTTTTTAACGTATTTTCAATATGCCGAGCCAGATCGCCGGCCGTGGCAAAGCTGCCGCCATCGCTTCGCCCACCCAAAAATCCCAGGCTTTGCTCACCAAAGCAGCTGCTGACCGACAAGCCCAGCCGCAACCCCAGTTGCGCATTGTTGCCCAGCTCGGGATGCGCATCGAGCGGCAGGTGATAGGCAAACAAGCTGATGTCGTGGGCCAGCAGCAGCGCCAGGCGCTGCTTCATCCAGCCTGTCACGCGGCCGTCCTGGCCGCGCCAAAACAGGCCATGGTGCACAAAGATGGCATCGGCCTGCGCGTCAATGGCCGCTTCGATCAACGCCAGGCTAGCCGTGACCCCGGAAACCATTCGGCACACCTGCGTTTTCCCTTCCACCTGCAAGCCGTTGGGGCCGTAATCCTTGAAGCGCCCAGGCTGCATCAGCATGTCAAACGCGGCCAGCAACTCCTGTCTTGTCGTGGTGTTCATGGCAGGATTGTCTCAGGCCAGTCCGCACCGCCGGTCATTCTGGATTTTTTCCCGTATTCACAGCTTTGCAGTGGCTTGCGTCCTACGCCGGAGCATCCGGCATAAAGCACAATACGTGTTTGGCGGCCTGTACCCGCTTTCCTTTTACGCCTGTCAACTCCTTTTTGATCCATGAAGCGCACCTGGCTCCTGTTTTCCCAGACCGTCACTGTGTTGGTGGCGGCTTACTTCGTCGTTGCCACGCTCCAGCCGCAGTGGCTGAACAGGCGCGCCACGATTGGCGGTGTCTCAGTCATCGAAGCCCCCGCCAGCAGCCTGCCGGGTGCCAGCGGTTCGGCCAGCCCAGTCAGCAACTTTGCGAAGGCAGCCAAAATAGCCTCCGCTGCCGTGGTGAGCATCAACACCAGCAAGGCCGCCGCCAAAAACCCGCAAATGAACGACCCCTGGTTCCGGTTTTTCTTCGGCGACCAGAACCCGGGCGAAGCCCAGGCAGGCCTGGGCAGCGGCGTGATCGTGAGCAGCAGCGGCTACATCCTGACCAACAACCATGTGGTCGAAGGCGCCGATGAAATCGAGGTCGTTCTCAACGACACCCGCAAGACCCGGGCGAAGGTTATCGGCACCGATCCCGACACTGACCTGGCCATCCTCAAGATCGATCTGGACAAGCTGCCCGTGATTGTCCTGGGCAACTCGGACGAGCTGCAGGTGGGCGACCCGGTGCTGGCCATCGGCAATCCGTTTGGCGTGGGACAGACCGTGACCGGCGGCATCGTCAGCGCCCTGGGCCGCAACCAGCTGGGCATCAACACCTTTGAAAATTTCATCCAGACCGATGCGGCCATCAACCCCGGCAATTCCGGCGGTGCGCTGGTCGATGTCAATGGCAACCTGCTGGGTATCAACACTGCCATCTATTCACGCTCGGGCGGCTCCATGGGCATTGGTTTTGCCATTCCCGTGTCCACCGCCAAGCAGGTGCTCGAGGGCATCGTCACCGAAGGCCAGGTAACCCGGGGCTGGATCGGTGTCGAACCGCAGGAACTCAATGCCGAACTGATCGAGGCTTTCAAGCTCAAGCCGGAAGCGGCCAAGGCCGGTGGCGTGATCATCACGGGCGTATTGCAGAACGGACCCGCCGCCCTGGGCGGAATCCGGCCTGGCGATGTGATCATGGCCGTCGATGGCCATCCGGTCCGCAATGTCAGCCAGTTGCTGACGGCGGTTGCTGCGCTCAAGCCCGGCACGCCTGCACCACTCAAAGTGCTGCGCGGCGACGGCCCCGTGGATATTTCGGTGACACCGGCCCAGCGCCAGCGGCCCAGGGTGCAGCGTTGAAGGTGGGGGGTGATTCGTGGAAACGGCTCCGCGCTAAGGCGTTTGCCCTGGATACCGCGTCATTCGCTATTGAATAAATAGCGACAGACTTTTATGGTTGATGCGCGAACGGCTTTATTTTTTTAAAACCGGCGCAGTTTCAGGGTTTGGCGACTTCCGTGTCGGTGTCAGGCGCCTTGGTACTTTTGAGGAACATCTGGGCGGCCAGGATGCCGACCTCGTACAGCCCGCCCACTACCATCAGCAGCATGATCATCGAGCCGGCATCGGGCGGCGTGACCAAGGCGGTACCGATGGCGGCGGCCACCCAGAAATAACCACGGTATTCGCGCAGCTGGGCGACCGTCAACACGCGCATGCGCACCAGCAAAATGACCGCTATCGGCACCTCGAAGGCCAGTCCGAACGCCAGGAACATGCCGAGCACGAAGTTGAGGTATTCCTCGATATCCGGCGCCGCGGTGATCGACTTGGGGGCGAAGCTCTGGATGAACCTGAACACCTGGCCAAACACTACATAGTAGGAAAACGCCACGCCGATGAAAAACAGCAGCGTGCTGGAAACCACCAGGGGCATGACCAGCTTTTTTTCGTGCGAATACAGGCCGGGCGCCACGAAAGCCCATACCTGGTAAAGAACCACGGGCAGCGCGATCATGAACGCCGCCATGAAGAGAATCTTGATCGGCACGACAAACGGCGACACGACGTTGGTGGCGATCAGGGTCGCGCCCTTGGGCAAACTGGCCACCAGCGGCGCGGCCATCAGGTCATACAGGGCGCCTGGTCCGGGGAACAGCGCCAGGATGCCTGCCGCAATGCCAATGGCTATCACAGCCTTGATCATCCGGTCGCGCAACTCCATGAGATGTTGCACGAAAGGCTGCTCGGTGCCTGCGAGCTCGTCGGGCTTGTCGCCGCCGGTAGAGTTGGGATCGCTCATGAAGGAAGTTTGCGCTGTGTAAATTGCGCCGGTCTGCACGCAAGGGAAAATTCAGGGAAATGCTTCATGCCTTGCGGCTGGGCTGCGGACGAAATCGTGCCACTCGGGCCGCGCCGGACTGGGCCTTGGTGCGAACGCCTGAGCGGGCCTTGAACCATTGCGGCGTGGCGCCGCGCTTGAGCCGCCAATTTTTTTTCGGATGCCGGTATTCGGGAAACACCTCGAAGCCGGACAGACTGTCGGACGTGGTGGAAGTCACCGTGTCGGACCACGATTTTTCAAAGTCAGTGGCGCCGGTACGGATCGAGCTTTCAACGTCGCGGGCAGCATCCTGGACGGTTTCCTTCATTTTCCGAAACTCGTCCAGCTCCATGGAACGGTTCACTTCCTGCTTGACATCGTTGACGTAACGCTGCGCCTTGCCCAGCAGCGTGCCCACGGTACGCGCCAGGCGCGGCAGTTTTTCGGGCCCGATGACGATCAGCGCAACCGCTCCGATCAAGGCAATTTTGGAGATGCCTAGGTCAATCACGACAGATCAGCCCCGCAACGCATTGAACACGCAAAAAGGAAAGTTCCAGCATGCATCAGGGCTTTTGCCGGGCTTCGACGTCGATGGTGTTGCGCTCAGACGTTGCATTGGCCTGGGCATTGGTCACCTTGCTGGCAGGCACCGCTGGCTTATCATCCTCGGGCAGCTGGCTGCCATCCTTCATGCCGTCCTTGAAACCCTTGACGGCACCGCCCAGGTCGCCGCCCATGTTCCTGAGTTTTTTGGTGCCAAACACCATCACCACGATCAACAGCACGATCAACCAGTGCCATATGGAAAATCCACCCATAGTCATCTCCTAATCTAAAAACAGTCAATTGACTGCCATGTTTGCAACAAAGCCTGATTCTAAAGGCCCCATGTGACAGCGCCTATGACCCTGCAAGCCTGCAGGGTAGTTAAAAAACCGGCCTTTCGGCCTTCTGGTCCATTGCCGAGACGCGTTCAGCCCTTGAGCCACGGCCGGGGACCACCGATGACATGCATGTGCAGGTGATGCACTTCCTGGCCACCCTCTTCGCCAGTGTTGATCACGGTGCGAAAACCGCCTGCCGGGTAGGGATTGCAGCCCTGCTCCATCGCCAGCCGTGGCGCCAGCACCATCATGCGCCCGAGCAGTGCCGCATGTTCGGGGCCGACCTGTGCCATTGACGGAATATGCGTCTTGGGAACCATCAGGAAATGCACCGGCGCCCAGGGATGGATGTCGTGAAACGCAAACAGATCATCATCTTCATACACCTTGCGGCTGGGAATGGCGCCAGCGGCGATCTTGCAGAAAATGCAGTTTTCAGAATGGCTCATGCGGCCTCCACGGAGCGGCCGGCATTCATGCGCACCATGCCCTTGACAATGCGGTAAAGAAACCAGACCGAGATCAAGCCCCAGGCAATCCAGCCCGGAACGATGAACAGCAGCCAGAGCCAGGAGGTCAGCAAGTACAGCACGCCGGCCCAGATCACGGAACGGATCCGCCAGCTGAAGTGCGAGGCCTGCCAGGTGTTGGCCGCGTCGCCGCGCTTGACCAGGTCAATGACCAGCGCCACCACCAGCAGGGCGATGGACACCTGGGCACCCGGCAGCACGGCGGCCACTGCAACCACCAGGTGCAGCAGGTAGCTGACCCAGCCCCAGGTTTTCAGCCCTTCGTCAGGCTCTATCGTCACAATGTCGTCGCGCATGGGTAGCTCCCTTTGTCAGTCGTTGGTGGCTTCGCGGTGCTGCGCCTTGCGCAGCGCCTTTTCCTCGATGCCGCTCGTGCCTTCGCGGCGTTCCAGTTCGGCCAGCACATCGGCGGGACGCAGGTTGTAGTGCGCCAGCGCGATCAGCGAATGGAACCACAGGTCAGCCACCTCGCCGACCAGTTTGCCTTGCAGTTCGGGCGTGGCGCCGCCGTGATCGATGTCCTTGGCGGCCATCACGGTTTCGGTGGCCTCCTCGCCGATTTTCTTCAGGAAAGCATCGGGACCTTTGTGCAGCAGGCGCGCCACATAGCTGGTGGACGGGTCGCCGCCTTGGGCTAGCTTGCGGCTTTCGATGATGGACGCCAGGCGCTCAAGGGTGTCGTTGGAATTTAGGGTGTGCATTGCAGGCTATTTGTAGATGCTGGCGGGATCTTTCAAGACCGGCTCGGTCGCCACCCACTGGCCATTTTGGTAACGGCTGAAAAAGCAGCTGTGCCGTCCGGTGTGGCAGGCTATTCCCGGCTGATCGGGTTCATGGCCGAGTTGGGTAATCTTGAGCAGCACCACGTCGCTGTCGCAATCCAGACGGATTTCATGCACCACCTGGAAGTGACCGGACTCCTCGCCCTTGTGCCAAAGTCGTCCACGCGAGCGACTAAAGTACACCGCCTGGCCCAACTCGGCGGTTTTTTCGAGCGCTTCGCGGTTCATCCAGGCGAACATCAGCACGTCGCCGCTGCCGGCTTCCTGCGCAATCACGGGCACCAGGCCCTTGTCGTCCCAACGGACCGTGTCTAACCAATTCATGAGGGTATTGTCCGCGATTGTGGCAGGCTGTCGTGGGAGGGCCGGCGTGGTCTTGAAACGCATGTCGACACTATGAATTCAATAGCTGCAAGTGCCGGTTCATCAAGCGCAAACAGCCTTAAACGCTTTGAAATTCAGAGACGGACCGGAATTCCGCGACCGGCCATGTGGCGCTTGGCTTGGGCAACGGTGTATTCGCCGTAGTGAAAAATGCTGGCTGCCAGCACCGCATCGGCACCGCCCAGTTGCACGCCGTCGGCCAGGTGGTCCAGGGTGCCGACGCCGCCCGAGGCGATCACCGGCACGCTGACGGCATCGCTCACGGCGCGCGTCAGTTCAAGGTCAAAGCCCGACTTGGTGCCGTCGCGGTTCATGCTGGTCAGCAGGATTTCGCCCGCGCCGCGCTTAGCCATCTCAACGGCCCAGGCCACGGCATCGAGCCCGGTGTTCTTGCGGCCGCCGTGGCTGTAAACGTCCCAGCCGGCGCCGCGCAGCAGCGCGTCTTCGTCGCTGCGGCGCTTGGCGTCAATTGCCACCACGATGCACTGGGCGCCGTACTTGGCAGAGGCGTCGGTGATGACCTGCGGATTGGCCAGCGCGGCTGAGTTGAAGCTGGTCTTGTCGGCGCCGGCGTTGAGCAGCCGGCGCACGTCCTCGACGGTGCGAACCCCGCCGCCGACCGTCAGCGGAATGAACACCTGCGACGCCACGGCCTCGATGATGTGCAGGATCAGGTCGCGCTCGTCGCTGGTGGCGGTGATGTCGAGAAACGTGAGTTCGTCGGCGCCTTGGTCGTTGTAACGGGCAGCTATCTCGACTGGATCGCCGGCATCGCGCAATTCCAGAAAATTGACGCCCTTGACGACCCGCCCGCCGGTCACGTCCAGACAGGGAATGATACGTTTAGCGAGCATAAGCCCCCACGGTCGCCCACTGCGTGTGGCTCCCTGCCCCTCGAGGGGGCCGCTGCGCCTGCGGCCCGGCAAAGCCGGTTCCGCGGCCCTGGCTGGCTTGCAGAGGCGCGCTCTGTGGCCAGGCTTTCCGCACATCAGCACCGCGTTCAGCCATTTAGCTCATCGGCGCGCGCTTGCGCCGCTTCAAAGTCCAGGTCACCGCTGTAGATCGAGCGGCCGCAGATCACGCCCTGCACGCCTTCGTCCTCGACGGCGCACAGCGCTTCGATGTCGGCCATGTTCGACAGGCCGCCCGAGGCAATCACCGGAATCGTCAGCGCCTGCGCGAGCCTGACGGTGGCTTCGATGTTGATGCCGCTGAGCATGCCGTCGCGGCCGATGTCGGTGTAGATGATGGATTCGACGCCGTAGTCCTGGAATTTCTTGGCCAGATCGACCACTTCATGGCCGGTCAGCTTGCTCCATCCGTCGGTGGCGACCTTGCCGTCCCTGGCATCCAGGCCGACGATGATGTGGCCGCCAAACGCCGTACAGGCATCCTGCAGGAAACCTGGATTCTTGACGGCAGCGGTGCCGATGATGACGTAGCGCAGGCCGGCATCCAGGTAGCGCTCGATGGTGTCGAGGTCGCGGATACCGCCTCCCAGCTGCACGTCGATTTCGCTGCCCACCTCGGCCAGAATGCGCTTGATTGCCGCTTCGTTCTTGGGCTTGCCCGCGAAGGCGCCGTTCAGGTCCACCAAGTGCAGGCGGCGCGCGCCCTTGTTGACCCAGTTGCGGGCCATGGCCGCCGGGTCTTCGCTAAAAATGGTGGACTGGTCCATGTCGCCTTGTTTCAGACGGACGCAGTGACCGTCTTTGAGGTCAATCGCGGGGATGAGGAGCATGTTGGGCTAAGGAAAAGCAGTTGGTGAGGTTAAAAAAGATTCGCCCGGGCATGAGCGCATCGGGAAAGGAAACAGGACAGGCTGATCAGGGATTCCAGTGCAGGAAATTGCGGTACAGCGCAAGCCCCTGGTCGGCACTCTTTTCGGGGTGAAACTGGGTGGCAAAAATATTATCGCGCGCTATCGCCGCTGCAAAGCGCCCACCGTAGTCTGCCTCGCCCGCAATGTGGCGCTTATCAGACGGACAGGCGTAAAAGCTGTGAACAAAATAGAAATACGCGCCGTTGGGCACGCCATCCCAGACCGGGTGGGGCTTTGCGCCGTCGGCATGCGCCTGGTAGACCTGGTTCCAGCCCATTTGCGGCACCTTGTAGCGGCTGCCGTCGGGCTGGAGCTTGCCGGCCAGGTCGAACTTGACGACCTCGCCATGGACCAGCCCCAGGCCGGGCGTAGGCGCGCCATCCAGCCCTTCGTGGCTGTTGTCGAGCAGCATCTGCATGCCGACGCATACGCCAAACAGCGGCTTGTGGCCGGCGGCATGCCGCACGGCGCCGAGCATGCCCGAGTGTTCGAGCGCCAGCATGCAGTCATGCATCGCGCCCTGGCCGGGCAGCACGACGCGCTCGGCATCGAGCACGTCCTGCGGGTTGGACGTGACCCGCACCTCGCAGCCGGTGCCCTGCACCACATGCCGGACCGCCTGCGAAACCGAACGCAGGTTGCCCGAACCGTAATCGACCACCGCCACCATTTTCAATTTGGACATTCGGAAAGGGAAAAAGTAAAATGCTACTATTTTAATAGCTATCAGTGCATGCCCTGCCTGCGCATAAGGACTAAAACATGCATAAAAGCAATGCGGTGCGGCTTACAGCGAACCCTTGGTTGAAGGAATCACGCCGACCGAACGTGGATCGATTTCCAGCGCCATGCGCAGGGCGCGGGCAAAGGCCTTGAACACCGTCTCGGCCTGGTGATGGGCGTTTTCGCCCTTCAGGTTGTCGATGTGCAGCGTGACGAACGCATGGTTGACAAAGCCCTGGAAGAACTCGTAGGCCAGCTGGCTGTCGAAGGTGCCGATCATGCCGCTCTTGAACGGCACGTTCATCACCAGCCCCGGGCGGCCTGAAAAATCGATGACCACGCGCGACAGCGCTTCATCGAGCGGCACATAGGCATGGCCGTAACGGCGCAGGCCCTTCTTGTCGCCCACGGCCTGGGCCACGGCCTGCCCGAGCGTGATGCCGACGTCCTCGACCGTGTGGTGGCCGTCGATGTGCAGGTCGCCCACGGCATGGATGTCCAGGTCGATCAGCCCGTGGCGGGCGATCTGGTCGAGCATGTGGTCAAAAAATCCGATGCCGGTGGACAACGTGGCCTTGCCGGTGCCGTCCAGGTTGACCTTGACGGTGATTTTGGTTTCGGCGGTGTTGCGCGACACCTCGGCGGTGCGTGGTGCGGACAAGGCGGGCAGAGAGTCGGTGATGGAAGTGGTCATAGGGAGGGTTCAAGCGCGGCCAGCAATTGCGCGTTTTCTTCGGCGGTGCCGACGGTCAGGCGCAGGCAGTTGGCCAGCAAAGGATGCATTTTAGAAATATTCTTGACCAGCACCTTACGGTGTTTCAAGCCGTCGAAGGTTCGCGCCGCGTCAGGCACGCGGATCAGGATCATGTTGGCGTCGCTGTGCCAGGCCTTGACGCCCGGCAGGGCGCCGAGCGCATGGGACAGGAAAGCGCGCTGTGCGATCAGTTCCTGCGCCTGGGCTTCAAACACATCGCGGTGTTCGAGGGCGAACAGCGCGCATTCGTAGTTCAGCACGCTGATGTTGTAGGGCGGGCGCACCTTGTCGATCTCGGCAATCAAGGCTTTCGGCCCCATCATGTAACCTAGGCGAACGCCGGCCAGGCCGAACTTGCTCAGGGTGCGCATCAGCAGCACATGGCTGTGCTTTGCAATGCGGTCGATGTAGCTTTTACTGGCAAAAGGTTGGTAAGCCTCGTCCATCACGACCAGGCCACCCTGCGCGCCGACCGCCTCGATGATCTTTTCAATCACCGCGTCGTCCCACAGGTTGGCCGTGGGGTTGTTGGGATAGGCCAGGTAGGTGATGGACGGCTTGTGCAGGCAAATAGCCGCCAGCATCGCGGCTTCGTCCAGCTCAAAATCGGGTGTCAGATCGACGCCTATGAACTTGAGCCCCTGCAGCTGCGCGCTCATGGCGTACATCACAAAGCCGGGCAGCGGCGCCAGCACCGAGCCGCCGGGCACGTCGCAGGCCAGCGCCAGCAGCGCGATCAGCTCGTCCGAACCGTTGCCCAGCATGATGTCGAAGCCCTCGGGCATCTGTGCGTAGTCGGCCAGCGCGCGGCGCAGGTCGTTGACGCGGCCATCCGGGTAGCGGTTCAGCGCCAGCGCGCCCAGGCGTTGCCCCAAATGCGCCTGCAAGGCGGCGGGCAGCCGGTGCGGATTTTCCATGGCATCAAGCTTGACCATGCCGCTGGATTCCTGAATGGCGTAGGCGTGCATCGACTGCACGTCCTGGCGGATCAGTTGCTTGAGTTTCGGATCGAGTGTTGAAGCAGGCGCGGTCATTGATGGGGTTTTCTCATGTCGGGCACGGTGGCAAGGCGCAGTTCAGCGGCGCGGGCATGCGCCTGCAAGCCTTCGCCATAGGCGAGTTCGGCGGCAATCGGGCCGAGGACTTGCGCGCCGGCTTCGCTGACCTCGATCAGGCTGGAGCGTTTCTGGAAGTCATACACGCCCAGCGGGCTGGAAAAGCGTGCCGTGCCGCTGGTCGGCAATACATGGTTCGGGCCGGCGCAGTAGTCGCCCAGGCTTTCGCTGGTGAAGGCGCCCAGGAAAATCGCGCCCGCGTGGCGCAGCAGCGGCTCCCAGCGGTGCGGGTCGTGGCTGGAGACTTCCAAATGCTCGGGCGCGATGCGGTTGGAAATTTCGCAGGCTTCTTCCATGCTGCGGGTGTGGATCAGCGCGCCCCGGTCGTTGAGCGACCTGGCGATGATCTCGGCGCGCGGCATGGCGGGCAGCAGGCGGTTGATGGCTTCCTGCACGGCGTCGATGTAGGCGGCGTCGGGGCACAGCAGGATGCTTTGCGCCAGCTCGTCATGCTCGGCCTGGCTGAACAGGTCCATCGCCACCCAGTCGGCCGGCGTCGTGCCGTCGGCCAGCACCAGAATCTCGGACGGTCCGGCAATCATGTCGATGCCGACGGTGCCGAACACGCGCTTCTTGGCGCTGGCGACGTAGGCATTGCCGGGGCCGGTGATCTTGTCCACCTTGGGAACGGTCGCCGTACCGTAGGCCAGCGCAGCCACGGCCTGTGCGCCGCCGATGGTGAAGGCGCGCGTGACGCCGGCCACGTAGGCGGCAGCCAGCACCAGGGCGTTTTTCTCACCCCTGGGCGTGGGCACGACCATGATGATTTCGCCGACGCCGGCCACATGGGCGGGAATCGCATTCATCAGCACCGACGACGGATATGCCGCCTTGCCGCCTGGCACGTAAATGCCGACGCGGTCCAGCGGCGTGACCTTCTGGCCCAGCAGCGTGCCGTCTTCGTCGCGGTAACTCCAGCTTTCGCCGCTGGCTTTCTTTTGGGCTTCGTGATAGGTCCGCACGCGGCGGGCAGCGGCCTCAAGGGCAGCGCGCTGTGCGGCGGGAATCGACTCGAACGCGGCTTTCAGTTCGGCCTGCGTGAGTTCGAGTTCGGCCATCGCGCCGACACTCAAGCCGTCAAAGCGGGCCGTGTAGTCGAGCACGGCTGCATCGCCGCGCTGTAGCACGTCGGCCAGGATATTGGCCACGCGCTGCTCGATTTGGGCATCAGTGTCGGCCGACCAGTGCAGACGCGCCTTGAATTGAGACTCAAAAGTGCTTTCAGCGCATGACAGACGGGCGGGAGTAGCTATCAATTTCATTGTAATCAGGCGGTTAGGGGCTTGACAAGCGCCAAGGCAAACGCATCGATCAACTTGCGAATTGGCGCCTGCTTGAGCTTGAGTGCTGTCTGGTTCACGACCAGGTGCGAGCTGATGTCCATGATGCGTTCAACTTCAATCAAATGGTTGGCCTTGAGCGTATGGCCGGTGGACACCAGATCGACAATCGCGTCGGCCAAACCGGTCAGTGGCGCCAGCTCCATGCTGCCGTAGAGCTTGATCAGGTCAACGTGAACGCCCTTGCTGGCAAAAAAGTTGCGCGAAATTTCCACGTACTTGGTCGCCACTTTCAATCGTGAGCCCTGCTTGACGGCGGCGGCGTAGTCAAAGCCCTCGCGCACCGCCACGCTGATGCGGCATTTGGCGATTTGCAGGTCCAGCGGCTGGTACAGGCCCTGGCTGCCCGATTCGAGCAGCGTGTCCTTGCCGACGACACCGATGTCGGCGCCGCCGTACTGCACATAGGTTGGCACGTCGGTGGCGCGCACCAGCACGACACGCAGGTCGGGCTGGTTGGTGTCCAGGATCAGCTTGCGGGACTTTTCGGGGTCGTCGAGTACCTGGATGCCGGCACTCTTGAGCAGCGGCAGGATGTCGTCGAAGATGCGGCCCTTGGACAGCGCGAGCGTGATCATGCTTTCAGTCTTTCGATGTCGGCGCCAATGCCGCGCAATTTCATTTCCATCTGGTCGTAGCCCCGGTCGAGGTGGTAGATGCGTTCGACAAAGGTTTCATCGCTGGCGACCAGGCCGGCAATCACCAGGCTGGCCGAGGCACGCAGGTCGGTCGCCATCACGGTGGCGCCGGAGAGCTTTTCAACGCCTTCAATCACGCAGACCTTGCCTTCGATCTGGATCTTCGCGCCCAGGCGGACCATTTCATTGACGTGCATGAAGCGGTTTTCAAAAATTGTCTCGGTCACCGTGCTGGTGCCCTGCGCAACGGCATTCAACGCCATGAACTGCGCCTGCATGTCGGTCGGGAAACCCGGGTATTCGGTGGTGCGGAACGACTGGGCCTTCATGCGGCCGCGGGCCTGGATGCGGATGAAGCCCTCGCCTGCCGTGACCGTCGCACCGGCTTCGCGCAGCTTGTCAATCACCACTTCGAGGTGGTCGGCGCGGCCATGCCTCAAGACCACATCGCCGCCGGTTGCCGCCACGGCACATAAAAACGTGCCGGTTTCAATCCGGTCGGCAACCACCTGGTGGGTGCAGCCGTGCAGCCGTTCGACGCCCTGGATGCGGATGCGCCGGCTGCCGTGGCCTTCGATGTTGGCGCCCATCTTGATCAGCATCTCGGCCAGGTCGCCAATTTCGGGCTCCTGCGCGGCGTTTTCAAGAATGGTCTCGCCCTCGGCCAGCGTGGCGGCCATCAGGAAGTTCTCGGTTCCGGTGACGGTCACCATGTCGGTCGTGAGGGTCGCGCCTTTCAGGCGTGTCTGGCCTTTGGGCAGCTTGGCCAGCATGTAGCCGTGCTCGACCGTGATTTCAGCGCCCATGGCCTGCATGCCCCGGATGTGCTGGTCTACCGGCCGCGAGCCGATGGCGCAGCCGCCGGGCAGCGACACCGTGGCTTCGCCAAAGCGTGCCAGCAGCGGCCCCAGCGCCAGCACCGATGCGCGCATGGTCTTGACCAGCTCGTAAGGCGCTTCGGGCGAACTCAGCGGTCCGGCATTGAGCGTGACGGTGCCGGGAACGCTGGCGCTGCGCTCCACCTCGACCCCCATGTTGCGGATCAGCTGGAGCATGGTGGTCACGTCCTGCAGCCCGGGAACGTTTTGCAGCGTGACCGTGTCCGCGGTCAGAAGGGCCGCGCAAAGTTCGGGCAATGCCGCGTTTTTGGCGCCCGAGATGTCGACCGAACCGGCCAGGGAATTGCCGCCCTTGATGCGTAGTTTGTCCATGTGTTTATTGCGCCTTCAGGGAAGCCCATTCGGCAGGCGTATAGGTCTTCATCGACAGGGCATGCACTTCACCGGTCTGAATCCGGTTTCCCACCGTCGCATAAGCGCGATGGTGGCGCGCAATCCGCGACAGGCCTTGAAAGGCGCTGGACACCATGGTGGCGTACCAATGGCTGCCGTCGCCGGACACCTCGAGGTGCTCGCAGGGCAGGCCGGCGGCAATGATGGTTTGAAGTTCTTCGCTGGTCATACAGGGTCTCTAGAAAATGGTGCAGTGCCTTGGATGGCGTGAAAAATGGGAGCGGCGCAGCGCAGGGCGTGACAAGTATGGGGTGCGCTTTCCCCAGCAGGGGCCGCGGGACTGGCTTCGCCAGACCGCAGGCGCAGCGGCCCCCTCGGGGGGGGCAGCGCAGTACGCGAAGCGACAAGCGTGGGGGTCATCCTCTGATCTTATAGCCGGTGCGCAGCATGTTGACCGCGATGGCGCTGATAACGAAAAACGCCGTCACCACCAAGCCCAGGCTAAGCAAGGGCGACACATCGCTGACGCCGAAAAATCCATAGCGAAAACCGTCGATCATGTAAAAAAACGGGTTCAGGTGGCTGAGCTTCTGCCAGAACGGCGGCAGTGAATGGATGGAATAAAACACGCCGCTCAGAAACGTCATGGGCATGATGACGAAGTTCTGGAAGGTTGCCATCTGGTCGAATTTCTCGGCCCACAGGCCGGCAATCACGCCCAACGCGCCCAGCATGGCCGAGCCCAACACGGCAAACACCACGATCCACAGCGGCGCCGCGAAACCTGGCCGGCCGAAAAATGCCGTGACGACAAACACGCCCGTACCGACCATCAGGCCGCGCACCACGGACGAGCCGACATAAGCCCAGAACCAGTGCCAGTGCGACAGCGGCGTGAGCAGCACAAACACCAGGCTGCCCATGATCTTGCTCTGCACCAGCGACGAAGAACTGTTGGCAAAAGAGTTCTGCAGCACGCTCATCATCACCAGCCCCGGCACCAGAAAGGCGGTGTAGCTCACCTTGCCATAGACCAGCGCCTGGCCCTGCAGCACATGGCCGAAAATCAGCATGTAGAGCACGGCCGTCAGCACCGGCGCGCCGACGGTCTGGAAACCGACCTTCCAGAAACGCAGCACTTCTTTATAAAAAAGCGTTTGCCAGCCGGTCATTTCATGGCTCCTTGCAGGTCCATCGCCATGGGTTCCTTCACCTCTTTTTCGTTCATCACATCAAGGAACACATCTTCCAGGTCGGCCTTGCGGATTTCCACGTCTTCGGCCACCAGCCCGGCCTCGCGGACGGCAGCCAGGTACTGCTCGATTTCACGCGCATTGTGCGCCGGAAACTGCACAATTCGGCCTGTAATGCGGGCTTGGCGCGCCAGATGCAAGGGAAGTTCGCTATCAATCTTGAAGCGCAAGACATTGCTGGAAGCCGCGCTGAGCAGGTCGGACGTTTGCGCCAGCGCGACCACCCGGCCCTGCTTGAGCATGGCGATGCGGCTGCACAGGGCCTCGGCCTCCTCCAGGTAATGGGTAGTCAACAACACCGTGCTGCCCTGCTTGTTGAGCTTGGCAATGAACTGCCACAGGGTCTGGCGCAGTTCCACATCGACGCCGGCCGTCGGCTCGTCAAGCACGATGACCTGCGGCTTGTGGACCAGCGCCTGCGCCACCAGCACCCGGCGCTTCATGCCGCCGGAAAGCTGGCGCATGTTGGCGTTGCCTTTGTCAGCCAGACCCAGGCTGGCGAGCAACTCGTCAATCCAGTCGTCGTTGCGCTTGATCCCGAAATAGCCCGACTGGATGCGCAGCGCTTCGCGCACGGTGAAGAAAGGATCGAACACCAGCTCCTGCGGCACCACGCCAAGCTTGCGCCGAGTGTTGGCATAGTCCCGCAGCACATCACTGCCATGCACCAGGACACGGCCGCTGCTGGCATGGGACAGTCCTGCCAAAATGCTGATGAGGGTGGTCTTGCCGGCGCCGTTGGGTCCGAGCAAACCGAAAAATTCGCCCTGCTGGATGTCAAAACTGACATGGTCCAAGGCCTTGAGTCCGGTGCCGGCCTGGTTTCTCGGGGGAGGATAGGTTTTGGAGACGGACTGGAATGAGATGGCTGGCATGAACCCGCTATTTTAGGGGCTGATGGCTTTCTCATCCCGGGCAGCCGGCCAAGGCCCTGCCAGCGCGCGCTCAGGCGGCCACGGCTGCTGGGGCTGGCGAAGCGGGAATCAGCGTGCCAACGCCATAGACGTCGGCCAGTTGGAGCAGCTGGCCGGACGCGCCCTGCACCGAAAAACCCTTGCCCGCCGCCAGGGACTGCCGGCGGCATTCCAGCAGGATGGCCAGCGCCGACGAGTCAAACTGGATCAGCGCACTGGCGTCCACAACAACATCTCCAGGCATCGAAAGCACTTCCTCAGCCACGGTGTCGAAAAATCTGCAGGCAGCGGCATGGGTCAGGACAGCAGGAAGTTTTAACACGGCGATTGGCGGGTTCAGGACTTGGCGCCGGCTGCGTTGGTCTGGTTGCGTTGCGCCATCGAGGCGATCAGGCCGTCAATGCCCTTGGCGCTGACTTCCTGGGCAAACTGGGTGCGGTAGGTTTCCACCAGCCAGACGCCCAGCACGTTGAGGTCATAGATTTTCCAGCCGGTCGGCGTTTTTTCCATGCGGTAGTCCAGCTGGACCGGATCGCCGCGCCCCAGCACTTCAGTGCGGACCGTCACCTCGGTGTCGCCAGCGGCCGCGCGCAGCGGCTTGACGTTGAGCGTCTGGTCGTTGACCTGCGACAGCGCGCCCGAATAAGTGCGAATCAAGAGGGTCTTGAATTCTTGTTGGAGCCGGTTTTTTTGTTCAGGCGTGGCCTGGCGCCAGTTGCGGCCGACGGCAGAAGCCGTCATACGGGTGAAATTGACATTGGGCATGACCTTGGTGTCCACCAACGCCAGCACCCGGTTTGTTTCGCCCGCCTGAATGGCTTTGTCGGCCTTGATGGCGTCAAGCACTTCGCTGGAAATGCGCTTGACCAGCGCATCCGGTGCCTCATCTGCCGCCGCGCGTACCAAGGGGGCTGAAGCCAGCAGGGCCAGGCTGAGCGCGGCGGTCAACAAACGTCCGAGAGTTCTACGGTTCATGATTTTTCTTTCAAGATCAAAACAGATGGCTGCCGGCAGCGCCATGGACCGTTCCATCTGAGCTGCGGCGGCAAGCCGTGTGTAACCAGTTATTTTGCAGTCTGGTCAGCAGGCAGCCGATGAAGTTTTAAAACGCTTTGGTAAAGCTTGTTACCAGGGCTTTACTGTATTACAGGGGATTTGGCACCGGGACCGCCGGCACGCCTGCGGGCAGCACTTCAGGCAGGTCGAAGCGCTCTTCGGGTTCGGTGCGCTCGTTGCCACCGATGAGGCTCTTGCGGCGCTGCAAATAGGCATCGCGGGTGAAGGCGTATTTGTCGAGCGCGGCCTGGTCAAGCAGATCGCCGGCACCGAGCAGGTTGGCCCGCGTATCGACCAAATCCAGGGTCTTCAGGGAATTGCGCACTGGCACATTGTTTGACTGCGACACCAAGTCGCCCTGCATGCCCACCACCAGGCCTGCCGTGTCGCGCACGCTTGAAGGACCGAACAGCGGCAGCACGACATACGGGCCGGACGCCAGCCCCCAGGTGCCCAGGGTCTGGCCGAAATCTTCCTTGTGCCTGGGAATTTTCAGCTCGGTGGCGACATCAAAAATGCCGCCCACGCCCCAGAGCGTGTTGGTCGTGACGCGAAACAGCGAATCCATCGCTTCGGCCGGCCTGGCCTGCAGAACATTGTTCACCATGGACCAGACATCCGAGATGTTGGCAAAGAAGTTCGTGACGCCGGTGCGTACCGGCGACGGCGTGATGTTCTGGTAGGCAGTGGCGACGGGCTTGAGCACGGCGCGGTCCAGCCCTTCGTTGAAGCTGTAGACGCCGCGGTTGAACGGCTCCAGCGGATCCGCTGGATTCGCCTGTGGACCGGTGGCGCAACCCTGCAGCAGGGCGATGGCCAGTGCGGTGGCTGCCCAGCCCGAGACTTTATATAGAGGAATGGCTTGATTCATTTTTTGTCCGTCGTTCCGGTTGCTGGCAGGGAAGGAGCTGTTCCTGAAGATTCGTCGGCGGTCTTGCTGAACAGGAACTGCCCGATGAGGTTTTCAAGCACCACGGCCGACTGTGTCTGCCGGATCATGTCGCCCGCGGCGAGGTTGTTTTCGTCGCCGCCCGCCTGGATGCCAATGTACTGCTCCCCAAGCAGCCCGCTGGTGAGGATTTTCAGCGAACTGTCCTTGGGAAAAGCATAACGGCTTTGCATGTCGAGCGTGACCCGCGCCTGGAATGTCTGGTCGTTGAAACTGATGTCCTCGATCCGGCCCACCACCACGCCGCCACTGCGCACCGACGCCTTGGGCTTGAGCCCGCCCACATTGTCAAATTCAGCCGTGATCCGGTAGGTGGGCTGGAAATTCAGGTTCAGCAAATTGGCCGCCTGCAATGCCAGAAACAAAATGGCCACGGCGCCCACCAGCACAAACAGGCCGACCCATACGTCAATCTTCGAGCGTTGCATCAAAACTTCCTTCCAAACGGTTGAGGACAGTGCCCATCCGGCCATCGCACGGCAAGGGCCTGTCCCGCGAATTTTTTCAAGCGATCACTTCGTAAACATCATCGCTGTCAGGATGAAATCCAGGCCCAGCACCGCCAGTGAGGCCACCACTACCGTGCGCGTCGTGGCGCTGGCCACGCCTTCGGGCGTTGGTTGCGACTGGTAGCCTTGGAGCAGCGCCACGAAGGTCACGGTGAAGCCGAACACGATGCTCTTGACGATGCCGTTGCCGACATCACGCCAGACATCGACGCTGCCCTGGATCTGGCTCCAGAAGGAGCCGGCATCGATGCCGATCATCAGCACGCCGACCACCCAGCCGCCAATCACGCCCATGGCGCTGAACACGGCGGCCAGCAGCGGCATGGCAATCACGCCGCCCCAGAAACGCGGCGCCAAAATGCGCTGGATCGGATCGACCGCCATCATTTCCATCACGCTGATTTGCTCGCCGGCCTTCATCAGGCCGATCTCGGCGGTCAGCGAGGTGCCGGCCCGGCCGGCAAACAGCAGTGCCGTCACCACCGGGCCGAGTTCGCGCACCAGCGTGAAGGTGACCAGCTGGCCCAGTGCTTCGGTCGAGCCAAAGCGCAGCAGCGTGTAATAGCCCTGCAGGCCGAACACAAAACCGACGAACAGGCCGGAAATGGCAATGATGACGAGCGAATAATTGCCCAGGAAATGGATCTGGTCACGCACCAGGCCAAAGCGCTTGAGGCTGGAGCCGAAAGACCCCAGCAGCCGCAGGAACAGCCGGGCGCCAAAACCCAGGTTGGCAAGCCAGCTGCGGGTGGCGAATCCAACGTCCGCGGGCTTGTACCAACTCACGAGGAAGCTCCGGATTTCAGGGATGCAGGCGCACCGCCGGGACCGAAGTCCTGCTCGACGGCGACGCCGGGATAGTCAAAGCGCACCGGACCATCGGGCAGCGCATGCACATACTGGTGGACCAGCGGATCGGTGCTGCTCCGCACCTCGTCGGGTGTGCCCTGGATGGCAACCTTGCCATTGGCCAGGATGATCACATGGTCGGCGATTGCAAACGTCTGCTCCAGCTCGTGCGAGACAAACAGGCTGGTCAGCCCGAGGCTGTCGTTCAGGTGGCGAATCAGCCGTGCCGAGGTTCCCAGCGAAATCGGGTCGAGTCCGGAAAAAGGCTCGTCGTACATCACCAGCTCGGGGTCCAGCGCGATGGCGCGGGCCAGCGCAATGCGCCGCGCCATGCCGCCCGACACCTCGCTGGGCATCAGGTCGCGGGCGCCGCGCAGACCGACCGCATTGAGCTTCATCAGCACGATGTCGCGGATCAGCGCTTCGGGCAGGCCGGTGTGCTCGCGCAGTGGAAAGGCGACGTTCTCGAACACGCTCAGGTCGGCAAACAGTGCGCCGAACTGGAACAACATGCCCATTCGGCGGCGGGCTGCGTAGATCTGTTCCTGGTTCATCGGCGTGACGTCCTGGCCGTCGAACAGCAACTGGCCCGATTGCGCCCGGTTCTGCCCGCCGATCAGGCGCAGGATGGTCGTCTTGCCGCCGCCCGATGCACCCAGCAGGGCCGTGACCTTGCCCCGGGGAACCGACAGCGAAATATCGTCCAGAATGACACGTTCCCCATAGCCAAAGGTCAGGTGGCGAAGTTCGACAATGGCAGGGTTGGAAGGTGCGGGCATAGAAAAGACAAAAGCCGGGGATTCCGGCTTCTGGATCATAAGGGATTACGCTAATCAGCGTGGCAGGTCGCTGTAGCCCATCAGGTACTCGTCCACCGACCGCGCGGCCTGGCGGCCTTCGCGGATGGCCCACACCACCAGGCTCTGGCCACGCCGGATGTCACCCGCCGCAAACACATTGGGAATGTTGGTGGCATAGCCGCCGATGAAGTCGGTGCCGGCACGGGCATTGCCCCGGTTGTCCTTCTCGATGCCAAAGGCGTCGAGCACAGACGCCACCGGCGAGACAAAGCCCATGGCCAGCAGCACCAGGTCGGCTTTCAAAATCTGTTCGGAGCCGGCAACCTCAACCATCTTTCCATCCTTCCATTCAACGCGAACGGTCTTCAGGCCGGTGAGCTTGCCTTTTTCGCCAATCAGCTCCTTGGTCGAGATGGCGAATTCGCGCTCGCAGCCCTCTTCGTGGCTGGAACTGGTGCGCAGCTTGATCGGCCAGTAGGGCCACGTCATGGGGCGGTTTTCTTCGACCGGCGGCTCGGGCATCAGCTCGAACTGGGTGACGCTGGCCGCGCCGTGGCGGTTGCTGGTACCGACGCAGTCCGAGCCGGTGTCGCCGCCGCCAATCACGATGACGTGCTTGCCGTCGGCACGCAGCTGGCCCTTGACCTTGTCGCCGGCGTTGACCTTGTTTTGCTGCGGCAAGAATTCCATTGCAAAATGCACGCCGTCCAGGTCGCGGCCGGCCACGGGCAGGTCGCGCGACTGCTCGGCGCCGCCGGTCAGGACCACCGCATCGAAGTCTTTTTGCAATTGTTCAGGCGTGATGGTTTCCTTGGCCCAGTTGGTGACCTTGGAACCCTTGGGCAGGCTGCCCACCATGACGCCGGTGCGAAAGGTCACGCCCTCGGCCTGCATCTGCTCGACGCGGCGGTCGATGTGGATCTTTTCCATCTTGAAGTCGGGAATGCCGTAGCGCAGCAGGCCACCGACGCGGTCGTTCTTCTCGAACAGCGTCACGTCATGGCCGACGCGCGCCAGTTGCTGCGCAGCGGCCATGCCAGCCGGGCCGGAACCGACGACAGCGACCTTCTTGCCGGTCTTGTGTTGGGCCGGACGGGGCTTGACCCAGCCTTCCAGCCAGGCGCGGTCGATGATGGCATGCTCGATCGACTTGATACCCACCGCTTCGTCGTTCACATTCAGCACGCAGGCTGCTTCGCAGGGCGCCGGGCAGATGCGGCCGGTGAACTCCGGAAAGTTGTTGGTGCTGTGCAGCGTGTCGATGGCGTTTTTCCAGTCATCCCTGAACACCATGTCGTTGAAGTCGGGAATGATGTTGTTGACCGGGCAGCCGCTGTTGCAAAAGGGCGTGCCGCAGTCCATGCAGCGTGCGGCCTGGGTGCTGGCCTGCCGGTCATCGAGACCAATGACGATTTCCTTGTAGTTCTTCAGACGCTCGGGAACAGGCTTGTAGCCCTCTTCGATGCGCTCGTATTCCATGAAGCCGGTGATTTTTCCCATGATCTCTTCCTGTGCGATTTTTTAAGCTTTTCATGCCGTTTCCGCCCATCCAGCGGGCATCAGCAGCTATTGATACGATAGCAAAATGGTCAAACGGCAGCGCGGCCGGCGGGTTGGCAAGGCATGCCAGGGCGCCGCCCGCCCTGCCCGGCTTACTTGGTGGCCACCGCCTCCCGGTTGGTCGCCACCTGGGCGCGGGTGGTTTCGGTCGCCGCTTCAAGCCGGCGCTCCTTGCGCTCAATCAGGGCGCGCTTGTATTCGTTCGGGAAGACCTTCACGAACTTCAGGCGCGACACGCTCCAGTTGTCCAGCAGTTCCCGGGCGCGTTTGCTGCCGGTCCAGCGGTTGTGGTCCTGCAGCAGGCGCTTGAGTTGCTCTTCATCGCTTTGGCCGGCATGCCAGTCGGAGGGGTCATGGGTGTGCTGCTCTGCCGTGGTGACCACCTTGTCCATCGACACCATCGACATGTTGCAGCGCGTCGCAAACAGGCCGTCCTCGTCGTACACATAGGCCACGCCGCCGCTCATGCCGGCGGCAAAGTTGCGGCCGGTCTTGCCCAGCACTGCCACCGTGCCGCCGGTCATGTATTCGCAGCCATGGTCGCCCGTGCCTTCGATGACCGCCGTCGCGCCCGACAGGCGCACCGCAAAGCGCTCGCCAGCCACGCCGCTGAAGAAGGCTTCGCCGCTGGTGGCGCCGTACATCACGGTATTGCCGACGATGGTGTTGCGCACCGCCTCGCCCCGGAAATCAATGCTCGGGCGCACCACAATGCGTCCGCCCGAAAGGCCCTTGCCGGTGTAGTCGTTGGCGTCGCCAATCAAATACAGGGTGATGCCCTTGGCCAGGAAGGCACCGAACGACTGGCCACCGGTACCTTCAAGCTGGATGCGCAAGGTGTCGTCCGGCAGGCCTTCGGGGCGCAGGCGGGTCAGTTCTCCCGACAGCATGGCGCCGACGGTGCGGTTGACGTTGCGCGCCACTTCGATGAACTGGACTTTTTCGCCCTTTTCCAGCGCGGCCCTGGATTTCTCGATCAGGCGCAGATCCAGCGCTTTTTCAAGCCCATGCTCCTGGTCCATCACGTGCAGGCGCGCCACATCGGCCGGCACCTGGGGCTGGTAGAACAGGCGGCTGAAATCCAGGCCGCTGGCCTTCCAGTGTTCGATGCCTTTTTGCATGTCCAGCAAATCAGGGCGACCGATCAGGTCGTCGAACTTGGCAATGCCGAGCTGCGCCATCAACTGGCGGGCTTCTTCGGCGACAAAGAAGAAGTAATTGACGACATGCTCGGGCTTGCCGCTGAACTTCTGGCGCAGCACCGGGTCCTGCGTGGCGACGCCGACCGGGCAGGTGTTGAGGTGGCATTTGCGCATCATGATGCAGCCCTCGACGACCAGCGGTGCGGTGGCAAAGCCGAACTCGTCGGCGCCCAGCAGCGCGCCGATGACCACATCGCGGCCGGTCTTCATCTGGCCATCGGCCTGCACGCGGATGCGGCCGCGCAGGCGGTTGAGCACCAGCGTCTGCTGGGTTTCGGCCAGGCCGATTTCCCAGGGCGATCCGGCATGCTTGATCGACGACCAGGGCGAAGCGCCCGTGCCGCCGTCATGGCCGGCAATCACCACATGGTCGGCCTTGGCCTTGGCCACGCCGGCGGCAATCGTGCCGACGCCGGTTTCGCTGACCAGCTTGACGCTGATGCTGGCGCGCGGGTTGACATTCTTCAGGTCGTGGATCAGCTGCGCCAGGTCCTCGATCGAATAAATGTCGTGGTGCGGCGGGGGCGAGATCAGGCCGACGCCGGGCACCGAAAAGCGCAGCTGGCCAATGTAGTCGCTGACCTTGCCGCCGGGCAGCTGTCCGCCCTCGCCCGGCTTGGCGCCCTGCGCCATCTTGATCTGGATCTGGTCGGCCGACACCAGGTATTCGGCGGTGACGCCAAAACGGCCCGACGCCACCTGCTTGATGCGCGAACGCAGCGAGTCGCCGTCCTGCAGCGGCAGGTCGACCTCAACGACCTTCTCGCCAATCACGCTTTTCAGCGTGTCGCCACGCCGGATCGGGATGCCCTTGAGTTCCTGACGATAGCGCGCCGGGTCTTCGCCGCCCTCGCCCGTGTTGCTCTTGCCGCCGATGCGGTTCATGGCCACGGCCAGCGTTGCATGGGCTTCGGTGCTGATCGAGCCCAGCGACATCGCGCCGGTGACAAAGCGCTTGACGATTTCCTTGGCCGGCTCGACCTCGTCGATCGGAATGGCCTTGCTCGGGTCGAGCTTGAACTCGAACAGGCCGCGCAAGGTCATGTGGCGGCGGTTCTGGTCGTTGACGAGCTGGGCGAATTCCTTGTAGGTGTTCCAGTTGTTGGCACGGGTGGAATGCTGCAGCTTGGCAATCGTGTCAGGCGTCCACATGTGGTCTTCGCCGCGCACGCGCCAGGCATATTCACCACCGGCGTCCAGCATGTTGGCCAGCACCGGGTCGTCGCTAAAAGCCGCCTTGTGCATGCGCAGGGCTTCCTCGGCAATCCCGAACACGCCCATGCCTTCGACCTGGCTGGAAGTGCCGGTGAAGAACTTGTCAACCGTCTGGCGGTTCAGGCCGATGACCTCGAACAGCTGCGCGCCGCAGTAGCTCATGTAGGTGGACACACCCATCTTGGACATGATCTTGGACAGGCCCTTGCCGACGGCCTTGGTGTAGTTGTACACCGCTTTTTCGGTGCTCAGGTCGCCCGGCAGGCCCCTGGACAGCTCCGCCAGGGTTTCCAGCGCCAGGTAAGGGTGGACCGCCTCGGCGCCGTAGCCGGCCAGCACGGCGAAATGATGCACTTCCTTGGCCGAACCGGTTTCGACCACCAGCCCGGCGGTGGTGCGCAGGCCTTCCTTCACCAGGTGCTGGTGAATCGCCGACAGCGCCAGCAACGCCGGAATCGCGACCTGCGTGGTGCTCAGGGCGCGGTCGCTGACGATCAGGATGTTCTTGCCGGTCTTGATCGCATCGACCGCTTCGGCGCACAGCGACGCCAGCTTGGCCTCGACGCCTTCGCTGCCCCAGGCCAGCGGATAGGTGATGTCCAGGGTGTAGCTCTTGAACTTGCCCTGGGTGCGGATTTCGATGTCGCGCAGCTTTTGCATGTCGGCATTGTTCAGCACCGGCTGGCTCACTTCGAGCCGCATTGGCGGGTTGACCTGGTTGATGTCGAGCAGGTTCGGCTTGGGGCCAATGAAGGACACCAGCGACATCACGATGGCTTCGCGGATCGGGTCGATCGGCGGGTTCGTGACCTGCGCGAACAGTTGCTTGAAGTAGTTGTACAGCGGCTTGTTCTTGTTCGACAGCACAGCCAGCGGGCTGTCGTTGCCCATGGAGCCGGTGGCTTCCTCGCCGTTGGAGGCCATCGGCGAGAGCAGGAACTTGATGTCTTCCTGGGTGTAGCCGAAGGCTTGCTGGCGATCGAGCAGGCTAAGCACTCCCCCGTGGCTCCCCACTTCGTGTGGTTCGCCTCCCCCCTCGCCGGGGGCGGCGCCTTGCGCCCGGCCAAGCCGGTTCGCGGCCCCCACTGGCAGGTGCGCTACATCGTCGAGCCGGATGCGCAGGTTTTCGATCCACTGCTTGTACGGCTTGCTGTGCGACAGCGTGGCCTTGATTTCGTCGTCGTCAACAATCCGTCCCTGCTCCAAATCGATCAGGAACATCTTGCCGGGCTGCAAGCGCCATTTGCGAATGATCTTGTGCTCCGGAATCGGCAGCACGCCGGATTCTGACGCCATGATGACCAGGTCGTCGTCGGTGACGCAGTAACGCGAGGGGCGCAGGCCGTTGCGGTCCAGCGTGGCGCCGATCTGGCGACCGTCGGTGAAGACGATGGAGGCCGGGCCGTCCCACGGCTCCAGCATCGCGGCATGGTATTCATAGAAGGCCTTGCGCCGCTCGTCCATGGTGGTGTGCTGTTCCCACGGCTCGGGAATCATCATCATCACCGCCTGGCTGATCGGATAGCCGGCCATGGTCAGCAGCTCCAGGCAGTTGTCGAAGGTGGCGGTGTCGGACTGGCCGGGAAAGCTGATCGGGTAGAGCTTTTGCAGGTCGGCACCGAGCACCGGCGAAGACATCACGCCTTCACGCGCCTTCATCCAGTTGTAGTTGCCCTTGACAGTGTTGATCTCGCCGTTGTGCGCGACATAGCGGTAGGGGTGCGCCAGCGGCCACTCGGGGAAGGTGTTGGTGGAAAACCGCTGGTGCACCAGACCCAGCGCCGAGACGCAGCGCGCGTCCGTCAGGTCCATGAAATAGGTGCCCACCTGGTCGGCCAGCAGCAGTCCCTTGTAGACCACGGTGCGGCTGGACATGCTGGGAACGTAGTATTCCTTGCTGTGCGTCAGGTGCAGGCGCTGGATGGCGGCGCTGGCGGTCTTGCGGATCACGTAGAGCTTGCGCTCCAGCGCGTCCTGGACGATCACGTCGTTGCCGCGGCCGATGAAGATCTGGCGCAGGATGGGCTCCTTGGCGCGCACGGTCGGCGACATCGGCATGTCCTTGTTCACCGGCACGTCGCGCCAGCCGAGCAGCACCTGGCCTTCGGCATGGACGGCGCGTTCCAGTGCCTGTTCGCAGGCCAGGCGCGAGGCATGTTCCTTGGGCAGGAACACCATGCCCACGCCGTATTCGCCCGGTGGCGGCAAGGCGATGCCTTGAACGGCCATTTCTTCGCGGTACAGCGCGTCAGGCAACTGGATCAGGATGCCGGCGCCATCACCCATCAGCTTGTCGGCACCCACGGCGCCCCGGTGATCGAGGTTTTCAAGAATCTTGAGGGCCTGCTCAACAATCGCATGGCTCTTGTGGCCCTTGATATGGGCCACAAAGCCAACCCCGCAGGCATCGTGCTCGTTGGCGCCTGCGTACAAACCGTGTTCTTCAAAATGCTTGATTTCAGCAGCCGTGGTCATGGCAATTCCTTGTCAGTGGGGAAACAGGAGGCGCGGGTCAAAAAACGCCAAGCCTGTCTGCCGGGTGTTTCTAAATCCAAAAAAGATGAGCATAGTACATGCCAGCCTGCAAGCCAAATTTTTTAATCAGGGTCAGATTCCAATTAATTCCAACTTTAGCCCCGCACTAAATATATGGGGACATATCAAAAAAATAGCGAATTTTTTTGTGGCGAGCGCGCGACTTGTTTTCAACTAATTTTATTGGCTGACAAGGGCCGCCCGGCCTTGCTTTTCATGACGCGACGGCTGATCTGCTTTTGCAGATTCGCAACAAATCGGTCATTGCCCAGCGCCCAGCCCCCCAGCGCGGCGCCGGTCAGTTGCTGCTGCTGCTCCGGCGCGATGCCCTGGGCGACCAGCGCCGCATAGGCGGCTTCGCGCGAAAACGGGGTGTTGCCCAGCGTCCAAAACAGTGCGTGCGGCGTGACCAGCCGGTCTGCCCGCTGGCCAACATAGTGCGCATGGCTGGACCACGGATAGGCGGCGGCCTCCCTGACCAGCCCGGCGCGCACTGGATTGAGGTCGATGTACGCCATGCACGCCAGCAGGTAGCCGTCGGTGTCGATCACGTTCGAGCGGTAACGCCCATCCCACAGCGTGCCTGTCCGCCCTTGGCGGTCATTGAAATAGCGCACATAGCGGCGGCCCACCGCCTGCATCATTTGTGGCAGACCATCGGAGGTTGTCGGCGTGGCCAGCAGATGGAAATGGTTGTCCATCAGCACATAGGCATGCACCGCAACGCCGAATTTCTGCGCGTTTTCCTCAAGTAGCGAGAGCAGCACCTGGAAATCAGCGGCCGATGAAAAAATCGTTTGACGGTTATTGCCGCGCTGGATGATGTGGTGCGGGTAACCTGGAACGGCAAGGCGGGGAAGACGGGCCATGAATTGCATCACCGGAAGTTCGCGCCATGATAAGTTGATCTGGCTCCCAATGGCCTGATTCCTGCCGGCTTGCTCCTTGTTCCTTGTTCCATTCCGCATTCGCATCAGCCAGAAGGCGAAGCCGCGCAGTGATGGTTTTTAAGGTGGATCGGAATTACCGGATGATCTTTCCGTCCGGTGTGATGCTGACGAGGTCAATGGCACGAACTGACTCGTATTTTTTGGGTCGCAGGTTGACGCGAAAGCCACCCACGTCATAGTCACTCATCGAAGTGAAAGCTTTGCGCAATCCGGCCCGGTCCGGCTTGCCGCTGCCAGAAATGCTCCGTCGCACGCCTTCGGCAAAGCAGCGGGCAGCGACATAGCCTTCCACACTTTCGTAGCTGGGCGCCTGGTCGGTCTTGTTCAGCACCTCCAGGTATTCCTTGATGAGGGGCATGGTAGAACTGCGCGGGGACGGAACGACCTGGGAAATGACGATGCCGCCGATTTCCCTGCCCAGCGCACTGAACAAGGGATCGATGCCGACCACCGAAAAGGTCAGAAACTGGCCGCCAAAACCACTCAGCCGCATTTTCCGGATAAAGGCCGCCGATGTGTTGAACAAACTCACCAAAATGATGGCTTGGGGCTTCGCCTTTGCCAATTGGGCCACCGCCGCATCGACCTTGTCGCTGTTGGCAGGTGCCAAGGCACTGGCCACGAGGGGCGGACGTTTCAGGTCAACCAGTGCCTGGTTGACGGCAGCCAGACCGGCACGCCCCATGGCATCGTCCTCAGCAAACACGGCGATGCGTTCCTGGTTGAGGGTTGCGCAATGGCGCGCCACTTTGTAGGCCTCGTCTGCCAGCGCCGGGCGCACATGAAAGACATTGCCCAAGGAAGGATCATGCAACGCGTCCGAAGCCGCGAAGGGTGCAAAAAACAAGGCGCCGGATGGTTTTGCCACGGCATAGGCCGCATCGCAACTGGCTGTGCCGGCAAAGCCAAACAGCGCATCGACCCCGTCCTTGATGAAATTTTGGGCATTGACAGCGGCCTTGGCGGGATCGTAACCGTCGTCAAGTGCCTTGACCTCAATCCTGAAGCCACCCGGGCCGCTCACGGCATTGAGGGCATCGAAGCAGAGCTTCGCGCCATTCAGGTAAGCCAGACCGATCTGGTCTGCCATGCCCGTCAGCGGCACCGACTGCCCCACCCTCACCTTCGTGATGTTTTTGCCCGTTTGTGCCCGCAGTGCAGGACTGGCAATAACCGCCGAGGCTGCAGCAGCCCCCAACATCATCTGGCGACGATTGAACTTCATGACATGTCCTTTCAGAATACTGGTTGACCAACAAACTTGTAAAGCATAATATTTGAAATAGTCACAAATAGTATTTATTTGTGACATTGGTCGCAGCAAGAATCTTGCCGATTAATTTACCGACGTTCAACAATCGCTACAGCCGTCGTACGCCTGCAGGCTTCACCGCAATTCGTTGAAGTTCCCGCGCCAGGAACAGTCCGATAACGCAGCGAACCGAGGTTACCCAACCAGTCAGTTGCCAGCCTCCGGCCTGCACCGCCACCCAAGCGACCCAAGGCGGACCTGCGAACTGGCCCAGGGCAGACCATTGCTGGACCCAGCCCACCGTGGTCGAGACGGTATCAAGGCTGGGCGCCAGCCTGACCGCCAGGTTGAACAGGGTCGCCGGGATCAGCCCGCCCACCATCGAGAACACCAGTACGCCAGCGTATTGCGGCAGCGGATGCGCCGTGGCGCCGAACGCCAGCAACGCGCCGCCCGCCATCGCAAGGAATCCGGTCGCCAGCAGCGCGAACGGCTGGGAACCGTGGCCGAGCCAGTGACCCGCCGCAAGGTTGCCCACGATATTGACCGCTGCCGCACCCGCCGTGAGCCAGGGGGCATTGCTGCCGGGCAAGCCGGCCTGCGCGTAGATCGAAGGCAGGAAACCGATCACCGCCAGCCATTGGCCTGAATACATGGCGAAGGTCAGTGCCATCAGCCAGACGGCGCGCGAACGCAGGGTCAGGCCAAGCAGGCTGCGGTTCGAAAAATGCCTGGGGCCTTGATACGCCAGGACTGTTGGCCGTTGCCGGGGCGGGTCTGCCGGCAAGCGCCAGTTCAGGAGCAGCGCCAGCATGACCGCCAGCGCGCCCAGCAGCCACCACCAAATCCGCCAACCCCATGCCGGGGCGTCCAGTTGCATGACCGACGGTCCGAGGAGCAAGGCCAGCGAGGTACCGAAGGGCATGTAGGCGCCCCAGACGCCGAGCATGCCGTTGAGTCGCTCGGGCAAAACCAGCCGGCGCACCAGTCCGGGCGCGGGCAGCACAACCCACAAAAACCCCCAGCCTTCCAGCGCGCGCGTTGCCAGCAGCCAGGCGGCGCCATTCGCCAGTCCACCAAGCGCGCTCGCGCACCCCAGCATCAGCAGCCCCGCAACCATGCTGCGCTTGAGGCCGACGCGCTGCGCCGCCAGGCCAGTGAGCAGCCCGAGCGTCATGCCGGCCAGTTACACCAGCGACAGCAAAAAACCGGCCTGCAGCAGCGTAATGCCCAGCACGTCGCGAAGCACCGGCAAGGCCGGCGGCAGCTTGCCGACATGCAGCGCGGCCACCACGCCTGCCGCGATCACGTAACGGGCAGCGCGCAACTCATGGTCGTTATCAAGCGTCAGGGTACTCACCACCAGGCTGACAGCTCAGGCAGGAAAAACCGCATGGCCCATAAGCCGCTCATGCTCTTTGCCGGCAAAGCGATCGGTCATGCCGGCGATGTAGTCGGCCACCACGCGTTCAGGTTTTGCACCAGCGGCCTGCGGACAGTCGCTGCCGTCAAGGCGGTCGAAGCGGTCGAAGCGGTCGATATGCGCCTGCGGCATCTGCGCCGGGTCGGCCATGTAGGCCTCGAACAGGTCGCGCACGACCTGCTGGGCGGCCTGCGTGGTCTGCACCACCTGCGGATGGCGGTATAGATTTTGTAGCAGAAAACGCTTGAGGGACTTGGACTGCAAGGCCATTTCATCTGAAAAGCAGACCAGACCCGCGTGCTGGCGAACCGCCAGGACATCGGCCGGCGCGGCCTGCGCCAGCGCCCGCCCGGTGGCATCGATGACGTCGTAAACCTGGGCGCTGAGCATGCGCCGTATGGTTTCAAACAGCAGGCGCCGGCCCTGCAGCCGAGGATGGGCGGCCAGGGTTTCGCGCCGGTAGCGGCTGAACAGCGGCACGTCCTCCAGCTGCTCCAGGCTCAACAGGCCAGAGCGCACGCCGTCGTCCATGTCATGGGCGTTGTAGGCAATTTCATCGGCCAGGTTGGCCAGCTGCGCCTCCAGGCCGGTCTGCCGCCAGGCGGGTTCAGCACCGGGCTGATCGACAAACCGGCGCGCCACGCCGCCCGGCTCTCTAGCCTCGATATGCCGGGCGTTGCGTTTCGAGCAGTGCTTCAGGATGCCTTCGCGCGTCTCGAAGGTCAGGTTCAGGCCGTCGTAGTCCGGGTAACGCTCTTCCAGCACATCGACAACGCGCAGGCTTTGCAGGTTGTGCTCGAAGCCGGCGCTGTCCGGGTTGTGGCCTTGAAGGCAGGCATTCAGCGCATCCTGTCCGGCATGGCCGAAAGGCGTGTGGCCCAGGTCGTGCGCCAGGGCAATCGCCTCGACCAGGTCTTCATTGAGCTGCAGGGTGCGGGCAATGGAGCGGCCGAGCTGCGCGACTTCCAGCGAATGCGTCAGCCGGGTGCGAAACAAGTCACCTTCGTGGTTCAAAAAGACCTGGGTCTTGTAGACCAGCCGGCGAAAGGCGGTCGAATGCACGATGCGGTCACGGTCGCGCTGGAAGTCCGAGCGCGTTGGCGCTACCGGTTCGGGAATGCGGCGGCCGCGCGACTGGGCCGGATCACAGGCGTAGGCAGCCAGATTCATGGTTTATGCATCAAAAAGGCTGGTTGCGCAATATGGATAAGCACAAGCAGCTATTAATTTCATAGTAAAGCGCGTTACCCGTTGATCAGGTGCAGCACAGGTCGATGACTTCGCGCACCAGCGCATCGGGCGCGGCGCATACGGCGGCCTTGCCCGGGCCGTTGATTACCACGAAGCGAATCTCGCCAGCTTCGGACTTCTTGTCCACGCGCATCAGGTCGAGGTAGCGGCCCGCATTGTCGGTGCTGGAGAGCACCGGCCCCTTGACCGGCAGCCCGGCGCGCTCGATCAGCGTGGTCAGGCGACTGACAAAAGCCGCATCCACCCGCCCCAGCTGCTGCGACAGATGCGCGGCCATCACCATGCCGCAACCGACGCCCTCGCCGTGCAGCCATTCGCCGTAACCCAGCCCGGACTCAATGGCGTGGCCAAAGGTATGGCCGAAGTTCAAAATCGCCCGCAGGCCCGATTCGCGCTCGTCCTGGCCGACGACCCAGGCCTTGATCTCGCAGCTGCGCTGGATCGCATGCGCCAGCGCGGTGGGCTCCTTGGCCAGCAGCGCATCCAGATTCCCTTCCAGCCAGTCGAGAAAACCCATGTCGGCAATTGGTCCGTACTTGATGACTTCGGCCAGGCCGGCGCTCAGTTCGCGGTCGGGCAACGTCTGAAGCGCATCCAGGTCGCACACCACCAGTTGCGGCTGGTAGAACGCGCCAATCATGTTTTTACCGAGCGGGTGGTTGATGGCGGTCTTGCCGCCCACCGACGAATCCACCTGCGCCAGCAGCGTGGTCGGCACCTGCACAAACGGCACGCCGCGCATGTAGCTGGCAGCCGCAAAGCCGGTCATGTCGCCCACCACGCCGCCGCCCAGGGCGAACAGCACGGTCTTGCGATCGCAGCCGTTTTCAAGCAGCGCGTCAAAAATCAGCTGCAGCGTCGGCCAGTCCTTGTGCGCTTCGCCATCGGGCAGCGTGACCAGCAGCACCCTGGCATAGTGCGCGCGCAGGGCATCGGTCAGCTGCGCCGCATACAACGGCGCCACGGTCGTGTTCGACACCACCAGCGCCGTTGCGGCCTTGGGAAGGTGCTGATAAGTTGCCGCCTGGCCCAGCAAACCGGTGCCGATCACGATGGGGTAACTGCGTTCGGCCAGGTTGATCCGGACCTGCGCCGTGGCGGGAGAAAAAGGAGGATTTGCGTGCATCACCGAAGTGTAGAGGCACTTTTCGGCAGGGATGGGCAGGTGGCTTTTTTACGCGGCGTTGAGGGTCAGCACTGCCGAGTGGCGAGGCTTCACGACCCCGGAACCATGCCTGCCAGTTCGAGTTGCATGGCGATCATGTTGACCAGTGTGGACACCGAGGGACGGCCGGTTTCGATGACGAAATGCGCGGTTTCGCGGTAAAGCGGATCGCGCTGGGCATACAGGTCGCGCAGGCGGCCGAGGGGATCAGCCACCTGCAGCAGGGGGCGACTGGCATCATGCCGTAGCCGGCGAAACAGTTCCTCGGGGGATGAACGCAGGTACACCACATGGCCCCGGTCATGCAGATGCAGTCGGTTGGCCGGTCGCAATACCGCCCCACCGCCCGTCGAGAGGACACCGCTCGCCTGCAGGGTCAGTTCATCTATTGCCGATTCCTCGACATCGCGGAAACTGGCCTCGCCTTCCCGCTCGAAGTAATCCCGTATAGAACAGCCGAGCCGCTCCTCGATGACGTGGTCGGAGTCGAGAAAGGACAGCTGCAGCCGCCGGGCGAGTTGTCGCCCGACGGTGGATTTACCGGAGCCGGGGAGGCCGATGAGGACAATCAAGATTTATCAGGGCCGTGGATAAGTTACTTCTATTCGACGAGTCGTTTCAATAGTACCTGCTTTGAACTTGACGTCGAAATTTGCAGTTGCTGTATCTGCGCCGCCAGCTGCGCATTGATCAGATCCTGCAATTGCAGAAACGTCCACCTCAAAATCTACTCGGGTTCGTTGAGGAGGTGAAGTGAGTTGATCAGTGATTGGACTACCCGACTTCAAGCTTGCTGTAAGAGCGGAAGTAATTGGGGTAACTTCGATGGTTGTAGCTGCAGGTGCAGGGAAACCAGCTGGAGTGCCGGCAAACACCGAAAACGTACGTTTGGCACATGAGTTTCCGAATGAAAATGTCGCATCATTTGATCACGTGGCAGTAGTGAAGAGATCTAGCAAATTGGCATCCACAAAATTGAAAGTCAAGGTACCACTGATAGAGCTGCCATTTCCTACTTGGGTTGACGCCGTTACTGTAGCGCGTTGCCCATCGTTTGGACGAGGATTTTGAACACTGTAATCCACCGAACACCCACCAGAAACAGTGCCGCAGCCACCGCGCGAGGACGTTCCTACTGCACCAAAGGGTGCCGTGAAAACTACGGGAACGCCATCCGCAACCGGGTTACCGTTGGAATCGACAATTCGTGCGGTAATGGTGGTTGAATCTCCAGTGAGGCGGAAATTCAAGTTGTACTTCGTAGCGGACATGTCAAACCCAGCTAGAGTCGCCACACCCGTCGTCACCAGAAGCTGATCTGACTGGGAAGTAATGGTCGAGGTGTCTACACGAGTGACTGTAGCCTTGATCACCACAGCCGTCGCCACACTCTTTGACGACACCGTCGTGACCAAAACCCCATCCGCATCGCTGGTTGAATTGGGAATATTCAATGTGACATCATTTGCCGGCACCACTGCGAAAGTGACGTTAGCGCCCTTAACTGGAGTATTGTTTTTGTCAACCACACGAAACCGCAAGGTTGCCGACTCCGATCGGCCATTACCGCCTGCCCCGGCCAGAACGATAGATTTGTCAGCGGGATTTACATCCAAAAAGTTCAATGCGTTTGCCAATGCTTGAGGATCTGGAACAGTAACTCCTACCGTAGGTGCACTAGCAGGCTGCTGAAATACGATAAAGCAACTTCTTTTCTGTAAATTTCCGAGATTCGGTCTTGGGTACTGGTGATTGGCAATGCTCAGGGCTTCATGGAGAGGTAGATTTTTGCGGTCATCCACTCCTCGTCTTGTTCGGCCAGCAAGGCGCTGATTAAGCGCAGGCAGCTGGCCGAGTTAGGAAACAACGTGGCGACACGGGTACGCCGCTTGAGCTCCTTGTTCAAACGCTCCAGGCCGTTGGTCGTGCGCATGCGCACCCGATGGGCCTCGGGCAAGTCGAAGACGGCAAAACCCTCCGGCAGGTTTTTCTCGGCCCAGGCGGCCAGTTGCGGGTGGCTGACTTGCCAGTCTTTGAGCGCCGCGTTGAGCAGTCGCTGTGCCTCAATGGCATCGCTCGCATTGAAGATGCCGCGTATTTGGCGCGCTACCGGCGTGCGCTGGTCCAGCCGGCTGACGTAGCCCTGTGCGTTGTGTTGGAGGTGAAACTGGCAGCGCTGCCAGGGCACACCGGGAAACATCGCCTTGCGCGCGGCCTTCAAACCGGCATGGTCGTCACTGGCGAGAAACTTGACCCCGCGCAGGCCGCGCTCAATCAGGCTGTCCAGAAAGGCCCGCCAATGCACCTCAGCTTCTGACAGCGCCACCGACACGCCCAACACCCGGCGGTGGCCTGAAGCCGTCACGCCGATGGCCACCAAAACCGCACAATCGACTACCCGGCCGGCCTCGCGCACGCGCTCATAACGCGCATCCAAAATCACGTACGGTGTCTCATCCAGGGGCCGGGTACGCCAGGCGTGCAAGCCCGTGTCCAGCAGCGCTGTGCAACGGCTGATTTGCGTGCTGGAGATGCTCACCTCGGGCCCCACCAGCTTTTGCAACACTTCGATGACTTTTCGGGTGGAGACGCCCTGCACATACATCTCGGCAAGCGCCAGATTCATGGCTTGCTCCGAGCGACTGCCGCGCTCCAGGGCGCTGGGATAGAACCCGCCAGAGCGCACTTGCGGCACTTCGAAGGTGACTTCGCCCATGCGGGTCAAAACAGTCTTGTCCTTGTAGCCGTTGGCGTAATCGACCCGCTGGGCCGAGCGCTCGTACGGCGTGGCCTGAAGGTGCTGGGCCCGCTCAATGCGGGAGGCTTCATTGACCAGGATGCGCAAGGCTTCACCGGCGCCGTCCAGGCCATTGGCGAGCAGGCAGGCGTAGGCTTCATGCAGCGGGTGGCAGCTAGCATCGAGTTGGGTTCGTTGGGCCATGGAAATACGTTCTTTCTATGTCGGTCCAGGCTTGCCAGTCTGTGCCATCGGGGGGGGGCCTCCGGCGGCCTGGCAGGGGCCTGATTGAAAAATCCCAAAACCAGAAACTTCCAAACAGGTTCAGTTTCAATGGTCGGGGAAATTACAGAACGAATGTTGCACTACCTGAAATACTGACTGCGTAGGCGCAGCAGTTGAGATGAAGCATTGCATTTTTGCGATTATTTTTCATACTTTGAAATTTCAGCGTTCTTTCAACCGTTTATCGCTGGGTTAAATCGCTCCTACCGCCTTTTTTAGCCATTTATTGACCCTGCAAACGGATTTGTCCTAACGTGCGCATGCGCGTCAAGTTGTACGCGGCCATCGTCAGCACAAACATTTGGTCCACCCGCTCCAGCCCGCGCACCATCACCTGGCGAATTCGGCCCACCGTTTTGGCCCAGCCAAAGCCTTGCTCGATGAGCTTTCTCTTTTGCTGAGAGACGGCGTAGCCCTCGCTTTGGGCAATCTCATCGGGGACGGCCGAGCGCCGGCCCGAGGTGTTTTGCGCCACATGCGGCGTGACGTTCATTGCCAGGCACGCCTCAATGAACTCCTGCGCGTCATAGCCTTTGTCAGCGCCCAACGTTATGGCGGTTTGCGCGTCCGACAAGGCCTGCCGGGCATCGTCAATCATGACCTTGGCCGCTTCGCGCTCGGCGTAGCCGTCGGCCCGCGTGACCACGGCGCTGGCAATCAAGCCATGGCGGTTGTCACTCAAGGTGTGGCCCATGAAGCGCAACTCGCTGGCCGCCCCGCCCTTACGGTACAGCCTGGCGTCAGCATCAGTGCTTGACTGGTGCGTCTCGTTTGAACGGCTATGACCCTTGAAACTGCCGCCTCCTTGGTCGCCGTCGCTGCCGTCCTTGCGCACAAAGCTCTTGTGGCTCGCCCAGGCCTGGATCAGCGTGCCGTCCACGCTGAAATGTTCGCCCGAAAGCCAGCCGTGCCCGTCGGCACTTTGCAGTACGTGGTTGAACAACTCGATGACCGCGTCATGCTCAAGCAAGCGCTCGCGGTTCTTCGTGAACACCGTAGGCACCCACACCGCATCCTCCATTGCCAGGCCGATGAACCAGCGGTACAGCAGGTTGTACTGCACCTGCTCCATGAGCTGACGCATCTGAGCGGATGCTGTAGAACACCTGGAGAAGCATGGCGCGCAGCAGTTTCTCGGGCGCAATGCTGGGCCGCCCGCCTTTGGTGTCCACCTCGTACATCCCGGCAAACAGCCCATCCATCTTGAGTAACGCCTCGTTGACCATCTGGCGTATTGGGCGCAGCGGATGCTCGGCCGGCACAAAGTCCTCCAGGCGGTGCAGCGTGAAAGGGCTTTCGGTGAAGGTATCGGCTCCGCGCATGGGTTCAATGGGTTTGTATCGGGTCAGAAAAAGGGCTGCTGCAGATTGTCGAGTGAGGCTGCAGAACCTGCAGGCTTTGCCTTGAGGTATTTCAGCGGCCTGCTAGTCACTGCAATAGCTTTTTGCGCAGCGATTGCACCTCCAGAAACCGTAGCGGAGGCACCAACAGTTGTCGCGCCAACAGAAGACGAAGAAGCTGCACGAATCTCAATGCTCGCAACTCCGCTTGCGTCAGTCAGTGCCGTTTTGGAGGATGGCGCAAAAGAAAGCAAACCAGAACCAGATTCTGCAAAAGTGACTACCGCCCCAGGGACTGCTTTACCTGCAGCATCCTTTAAAGTAATCGACACTTTGGAAATTTCGATTGCCGAAATAGAGTTTGTTGCGTGCTTATCCGGTTTACACCCAAGGACACCATAGGTAGTATGTCGGCTATGCGTGTCGATATGGGGCGACTATGGCTATCGATGTACTTGATCGGGGCGATCTGCCGTTTCCGCGCTCGCTTCCCGAGTTCCAAAGACTGTTCCCGAACGAGTCGGCGTGCGCGGCTTATCTTGAACGTGCGCGCTGGCGCGACGGGTTTGTTTGTCCGCGCTGTACGGTGGCCGACGAGCCCTATCGATTCGCCAACCGCCCGACTGTTCTTCGGTGTCGTCACTGTCAGATCAATAGCTATCTCACCGCCGGCACCGTCATGGAGCGTACGCACACGCCTCTCTCGGTATGGTTCTGGGCGGCCTATCTGGTCACCAGCCAGACGCCGGGTATCTCGGCCATTCAGTTTCAACGCCAGCTCGGGCTGTCGCGCTACGAGACGGCCTTTCAGATTCTTCACAAACTGCGTGTCGGCATGGTGCGCCCGGATCAGGACCAAATCGGGGGCAAACCAGGCGAGCACGTCGAGGTCGACGAAACCTATGTGGGCGGTCGAACACGCGGGGAAGGCCGAGGCGTGCACCACAAGACGATCGTGGCCGCTGCCGTTGAAGTACGGCGCCGCAAACGCGACAGTGCTCTCAATGACCGCCGCAATAGTCGCTATGCCGGGCGGGTTCGGCTTGCCGTGGTGTCTGACCGCGGCGCCGACGCACTCTGCGGCTTCGTCAAAAGTGTTGTGGCACCAGGCGCCAGAATCATCACAGATGATTGGGGCGGCTACGCTGGGCTCACCAAATACGGTTACCACCACGCCAGCGTCGCGGAACGGGGCGACCCGCACGTTGCCGAAGAGTTTATGCCCATCATTCATCTCGTATTTTCAAACCTCAAGACCTGGTTGCGTGGCATCCATCATGGTGTCAGCCCGCAGCACCTACAGGCGTACCTCAACGAGTTCACGTTCCGCTTCAACCGCCGCTTCTACCCTTTCAATGCATTCCGTTCTTTGCTTGGTATTGCGGGCGATGCCACTTCCCTGACTTATGCCGAGTTCTACGCTACAAAATCCCGACCCACTACATCTAGTATGTCTTGGGGGTTAACCGGATAAGCACGGTTTGTTGAAGTGCCAGCGCCGCTAATTACATCTACGGTCATAGATGCAGTCGCTGCCGTTTGTTTATCGCCAGTTACAGAGGTTCCAATTGAAGCAGTAGTTTCCGCACTTCCACCTCCACCACCGCAAGCCGCCAAAGCAACTACCAAAGCCGTGGCCGAGAAATACTTCAAAAACTTCATGTCACTCTTTCGATTCTTCAGGGAATAAATTCAACTCAGCGTGCCGCAGCCCGGTCCGTAATCATCTTCGGCGTAATAAACACCAGCATTTCCTGTTTCCGGGACGTGCGCTCGCGGCTCTTGAACAGGTTGCCCAGGTAAGGCACATCGCCCAGCAGCGGAACCTTGGTTTCATTATTCGTCTCTTCCAGCGTGAAGATGCCGCCAATCACCACCGTGCCGCCGTTCTCGACCAATACCTGCGTCTTGATGTGCTTGGTGTCAATGGCAATGCCGGCGGCGGTGGTTTCACCACGGCTGTCCTTGTTCACGTCCAGGTCCAGAATGATGTTGCCTTCAGGCGTGATCTGCGGCGTGACTTCGAGTTTCAGGTTGGCTTTGCGAAAAGCCAGCGACGTGGCACCGCTGGAAGTGGCGGTCTGGTAGGGGAATTCGGTGCCCTGCTCGATCAACGCCTTGACCTGGTCCGCCGTGACCACGCGCGGGCTGGAAACGATCTTTCCCTTGCCATCGGCTTCAAGCGCCGACAGTTCCAGATTCAGGAAGCGGTTGGCCGCTGCGTTGAAAATCGACACGGCAAACGAAGCCGCATTGTTGGCAACGCCCAGGGTTGACGCGGGAAAGCTGACGAAATTGCCACTGGTGTCGGCAGCTGTCGCGCCGTAGTTGGTGCCCAGCGTGACGTTGGTATTGCCGTTTGACAAGGCACCGGCGGCGCCAATCATGCCGCCACCCAGCCTCACGCCCAAAGACCGTCCAAACGTGTCCGACGCCTCGACGATTCGCGCTTCGATCAGCACCTGGCGCACGGCAATGTCCAGTTTGCCAATGAAGCTTTGCACCTGCTCCAGCCTGGAAGGAATGTCGGTGACGAACAACTGGTTGGTTCGTGGCTCGGCAATCACGCTGCCCCGGCTGGACAGTATGCGCGCAGTGGTTGCGCCCGCGCCGCCTGCGGAAATCTGCGCGGCAATTTCACTGGCCTTGGCGTAGTTGATCTGGAACGACTGCGTGCGAACCGCTTCCAGGCCCTGGATCGCCACGCGGGACTCCAGTTCCTGCTTGTCCTTGGCCGCCAGTTCGTCCTTGGGGGCAATCAGCAACACATTGCCGGTCTTGCGCATGCCCAGGCCCTTGGCCTGCAGGATGATGTCAAGCGCCTGGTCCCAAGGCACGTCTTTCAGGCGCAAGGTGACCGATCCGGTGACCGTGTCCGAGGTGACCACATTGAAGTTGGTGAAGTCGGCAATCACCTGCAGCAGTGAGCGAATTTCAATGTTCTGGAAATTGAGCGACAGCTTTTCGCCATTGAAACCCGTGCCTTGGGTCAGCTTGTCGGGGTCCACCTTTTGCGGGCGCACTTCCAGCACGAACTGGTTGTCGCTCTGATAGGCACTTTGTTCCCATTGACCGGTGGGCTCCACCACCATGCGAACCTTGTCGCCAACCTGCGAGGTGGTCACGGTTTGCACCGGGGTTCCGAAATCCGTGACATCGAGCCGGCGGCGCAGCCCTTCGGGCAGGGCAGTTTTCAGGAATTCCACCACCACGGTCTTGCCCTGCTGGCGAATATCCACGCCAACTTCGTTGTTTGGCAGGGCGACCACGATGCGGCCCGAGTTGTTGGGGCCGCGCCGGAAATCGATATCTTTCAGCGGCAGCGTGTCGCGGTTACGGCTTTCGGCAAATACCGGGGCTGCGGCCACCGAAGGCGCGGCCACGGCCTGCGAATCCAGAATGATCAGCAAGGACTTGCCTTGCAGTTCGGCCTTGTAAGCCGTTGGCGTTTTCAGATTGAGCACGACGCGGGTACGCTCGCCGGCCTGGATCACGTTGGCAGAGCGCATGTTGCCCAGGTTGATTTCAATCGCCGAGCGGCCCAGGGAATTGCCGACACCCTGAAAATCAAGGGCAATACGCGCAGGCGCCTGAATGCTGAAACCCGTAGGAACGCTGGCCAATGGTTCGGCCAATTCGATCCGTATCACTTCCGAGCCTCCCTGTACCGAACCCGAAACCGCCTGGATGGAGTTTTCTGCCTGTGCCAGCAGGGGCATGCTGCCGGCCACGACCATCACACCCAGCACTGCGCGGCGCACGACGCGCCCAAGCAAACGTGGCAGACTTTCTTGCACCCTCGCCTTCACTGCCAATTCCGCTGTCTGCTTGTTCATTTCTTTTCCTCTAGAAGCTGTAAAGTCGCTGGCCGCTCTGTCCACTCGCCTGCTGCGTCCTGCACGATTTCACGCAACACCATACTGGCTTCGGTCACGGAAGTGATACGGCCATAGTTCTGGCCCAGATAATTGCCGACGCGTACCTGGTAGATCAGGTTGTCAACGCGCACCAGTGCCACGGGCCGCCCGGCTTTGGTCAGGCTGCCGACCATGGCCACGCTGTCCAAGGGCGTTGCCTCCAGCGGCTCCTTGCGCCGGCTCAGTTCCGGCGTGATCAGCGCGGCATTGGACGTCGCCTGGCTGGAATCACGTTTGAGCGCCTGCACCAGTTTTTGATTGCTGAAAGGCTCGATCGAGCCTTCCTGGTCATAGGTTTGCGGCGTGAATTTGGTCGGTTGCTGCAATGGCGCGACCTTGGGCCGGGTGATGTCACGCTGGGCGCTCATCCATTGCTGCAGTTCTTCATGATCCGATGAACCGCAAGCTGTCAATAAAAGCAGGCTGCAGACCATGGTCAAGGCAAGGATTGGTCGGGTGGCGCTCATTTCTTGGCTCCATTGGCTGAAGCATTCTTGCGCTGCAAGGCAATTTCTTCGCTGTCCAGATAGCGAAAGGTTTTTGCTGTCGCATCCATGACCAGGTTGCCGTCTTTTGCAGGTGTGATGGCCAAATTGTTCAGCGTCACAATACGCGAAAGGTTGGCTATATCGGCTGCAAATGCACCCATGTCGTGGTATTGGCCTGTAACCCTGACCTGGATAGGCAACTCGGCGTAGTAATCTTTGATAACCACCTGCCCCGGCCGAAACAGTTCGAACTGAAGACTGCGACCCAGGCCGGCCTGGTTGATGTCGGACAGCAAGGCATCCATTTCAGCTTTGCTGGGCAACTGCTTTTCAAGATGCGTCACATACTGTTGAACCTGTTCACGCTGTTTCTTCAGCGCCTCCAGATTAATAGCCTGCGTCAGCTTGCTTGTGTAGTCCTGACGAAGCTGGACTTCCCTTGTCTTTTCCGCAGTCAGTTCTGAATCCGCTGCACTCAGCCACACAAACCAGAGCGCCACGACTACCGCGACAGTGACGGCAACACTCAGAAGGTAGCGCGGAAGAGAGGGCCAGGAAGAAGGATCGTTCGGGTCCAGGCCGGTGAACTGGTGCTGGATACGGCTTTGGAAGGCTGCAAAATCAAAGGAGGGTTTGGACGTTTTTTTTGCCATGATCAATTTATTCGTGCTGCATCAAAGCTTGGCCTCAGCAGGTGCCGACGAGGCGGCCTCTTTTTGATCACTGGCCCGTTTGATTTCCATCCGCATCGAGAAATTTGAAACCCGGCGCTGGTCGCGCGGACTCAGCGTCACTGTTCCCGCGGTAATTTCTACCAGTTCAGGCTTGGACAGCCATGGGCTGTTGTTGGAAACGTTGCGTAAAAGTTCTGAAACCCGCTCGTTTGATTGGGCAATGCCTGTCAACAAGACCGTCTGGTTTTCCTGCTTGAGGCTGTTTACATACACGCCATCGGGAAGTTGCCGGACCAGTTCGCTCAGCAAATACACCGGCAGGTTGCGGTTTCCCTGCAAATCCTCAACAGCTGTCTGGCGCGCCTTGAGCGAGTTGATTTCTGCCTGCAAGGTGGCAATGTCTTTGATCTGTTCGTCCAGGCGCGTGATTTCAGATTGCAAAAAAGTGTTTCTACCGCGCTGGCTTTCGATTTGCGTCAAATACCAGGAATACGTGAGGCTGCAGATCAGCACGCCGGCCAGCGCAGCCAGGCCAAGGGTCGCGAAAAAGACTTCACGCCGGCGTTTGCGGGCGGCCTCCCGGTGCGGCAGCAGGTTGATCAGAATCACTGTGCGAACCTTCGCAAAGCCAGGCCGCATGCAGTCAGGTAAGAGGAGGCTTCGCGTCGCATTTTGTTTTCCATAACGCCGCTGCCGATTTCCATTCCGTCAAAAGGATTCACCATCTGGCAGGCAAAAGCCGTCTGCTCCGTTACCGATTCCGTCAGCCCGCCCAATGAAGAGGATCCACCGGCCAGCATCACGTAATCCACCCGGTTGTAGGGCGTGCTGGTAAAGAAAAACTGGAGCGCCCGGCTGATTTCCTGGGTCATGCTCTCGACAAACGGTTTCAACACGCCGAGCGCATAGTCTTCCGGGAGTTCTCCGCCACGCTTTTTGGTTTCTGCTTCTTCAAGCGAAAAACCATATTGCCTGACAATCAGTTGGGTGAGTTGTGCGCCGCCAAACGCCTGGTCACGCTCGTACAAGACTTCATCATTCCTGATGACCTGCATGCTGGTGGTAACTGAGCCAATCTCGAACAGCGCCACCATGGTGTCCACACCCTTGTTGGGCATGTTCTCGATCAGCCGGGCAGTGGCAAGGCGGGACGCATAGGACTCCACGTCCACCACGATAGGCTTGAGCCCGGCGGCTTCGGCAAGACCCTGACGGTCCTGGACCTTTTCTTTGCGGGAAGCGGCAATCAGCACCTCGACATCGCCACTGGACGTTGCGCTGGGCCCCAGGAGGCAAAAATCGAGGCTGACTTCATCAAGCGAAAAAGGGATGTATTTGTTGGCCTCGGACTCTACCTGTATCTCCAACTCGGCATCGCTCAGCCCGCCAGGCAGAATAATCTTTTTACTGATAACAGCGGAAGGTGGCAGCGCCATGGCGACATTTCGAGTGCGCGTGCCGCTCTTTTTCACAACCCGGCGGAGCACGTTCGCCACCTCGTCGAATTTTTCGATGTTGCCATCGGTGACCCATCCGACGTCCAGAGGCTCGATGGCACAGCGCTCAAGAACCAGGCGGCCAACGCTGTTGCGGCTCAGCTCGACCAGTGTGACACTGGATGAGCTGATGTCGACGCCCAGTAAAGGAGATTGTTGACGGTTGAATAACGATCCCAGTGAGATCAAGGGCGCCCCCGGATGAACGGCTACTATGTAACCTGTTTGCTTAAAAATCACTTGGATGTTAGCAGCAAGACTGTGCAGAAGTAACCACTTTTACCGTTCACAACAAAGGCTGCGTTGCCAAAAGTGGACGGACTTCAGGGAAAGTGCTCATGTAAAAAGTTGCCCTGTGGTGTAACAGTGCGATTCTCCGGTGCTTGCTTGTCACGCTGGCGCATCCAGAAATTTTTATAATGCGGTTGCGACTCTACGATTGACCCTGATGCCCTCTTCCTCCCGGACTCCCGATTCCCGATCAAAACCCAGCACAGTGAAGCAGCCTTCTTCCTGGCTGCGCTCTTTTGCCAAGTTCTTGCTGGCCAGCATTGGCTTGGTCCTGGCCGGTCTTGCCGGCCTGGCGATTTTTCTGGCGGTTGCCCTGGCAGTCGCCTACCCCAACCTGCCGGACATTTCCGCCTTGTCGGACTATCGGCCGAAGCAACCGCTGCGGGTGTACACGGCTGACGGCGTCATCATCGGGGAATTCGGCGAAGAGCGCCGAAGGCTCACGCCCATCGATGAAATTCCGCAGATCATGAAAGATGCAGTGCTGGCTATCGAAGATGCACGGTTTTTCTCGCATGGCGGAGTGGACTATCTGGGCGTGGTGCGTGCGGCGCTGGCCAACCTGGGCCGGGCGAAAAGCCAGGGTGCCTCGACCATCACGATGCAGGTTGCGCGCAATGTCTACCTGACGGCCGAAAAAAGTTACACACGCAAAATTTATGAAATCCTGCTGACCTTCAAGCTGGAGCATTCACTGTCGAAGAACCAGATTCTTGAGATCTACATGAACCAGATTTTTCTGGGAAATCGTTCCTACGGCTTTGCTGCGGCGGCGGAAACCTATTTCGGCAAGCCGCTCAAGGATGTCAGCATTGCCGAAGCCGCCATGCTGGCCGGCCTGCCCAAGGCGCCTTCAACCTATAACCCGATCGCCAACCCCAGCCGGGCCAAGACGCGTCAACTTTACATCATCGAGCGCATGGAGCAAAACGGCTTCATCAATGCCCAGCAGGCAAAAACAGCCAAGGAAGAAGAACTTCAGATCAGGACCGGACGTGATGCCGGGCGCGTGCATGCCGAATACGTGGCTGAAACTGTTCGCCAGCTTGTGTTTAACCAGTATGGCGAAGAAACCTATACGCGCGGTCTGAATGTCTACACCACGCTCAAGTCTGCCGACCAGACCATGGCCTACAAAGCCTTGCGCAAGGGCATCATGGATTACGAGCGCAGGCAGATCTACCGGGGTCCCGAAAAATTCATTGACCTGCCGTCCAACCCCCCGGAAGTCGAAGATGCCATTGACGAGGCCCTGGCCGAGAATCCTGACAACGGAGACATCATGTCGGCTGTCGTGCTGGAGGCCAATCCCAAGCGGATCATTGCGATGCGCCTGAACAGCGAAAAGGTGACGATCACCGGGGAAGGCCTGAGGCCTGCGCAATCGGGCCTGGCCGACAAGGCCGGCCCGAACATCAAGATTCGTCCGGGTGCGCTGATCCGGGTGGTCAAGACGCCGAAGGATGGCTGGGAAATCACCCAGTTGCCGGAAGTCGAAGGCGCCTTTGTGGCCATGGATCCGCGTGATGGCGCGGTTCGCGCGCTGATTGGCGGCTTTGATTTCGAGAAAAACAAGTTCAACCATGTGACCCAGGCCTGGCGCCAGCCCGGTTCGAGCTTCAAGCCCTTCATTTATTCGGCGGCGCTGGAAAAAGGCTTCACCCCGGCCACCGTTGTGAATGATGCACCGCTGTTTTTCGACGCCGGCGTGACAGGCGGACAGCCCTGGGAACCCAAGAACTACGACGGCAGTTTCGAAGGCCCGATGAGCCTGCGCACCGCCCTGAAAAAATCAAAAAACCTGGTGTCGATCCGCATCCTGCAATCGATTGGCGCCAAGTATGGCCAGGAATGGGTGACGCATTTCGGTTTCGATGCGGAAAAGCACCCGGCTTACCTGACGATGGCGCTGGGCGCCGGATCGGTGACCCCGATGCAGATGGCAACGGGTTACTCGGTTTTTGCCAATGGCGGCTACCGCGTCAATCCCTACCTGATCACCAAAATCACTGACCAGCGCGGCAAGGTGCTGCTTGATGTCACGCCGCCAGCGCTCAACGAGTCAATGCGCGGCATCGATGCCCGAAACGCGTTCATCATGAACAGCCTGCTCCAGGAAGTGGCGCGTTCAGGCACGGCGGCCAAGGCTCAGGCCATGCTCAAGCGTCCGGATATTTTCGGCAAGACCGGCACCACCAATGACTCGATCGACACCTGGTTTGTCGGTTTCCAGCCCACGCTGGCGGCAGCGGTCTGGATGGGTTACGACACGCCCAAGAAGCTCGGCGACCGTGAAACCGGCGGCGGCCTGAGCTTGCCGATCTGGATCAACTTCATGGAATATGCCCTCAAGGGCGTGCCGGTCACCGAATACCAGGCGCCAGCAGGCGTGGTCAACCTGAATGGCGAGTGGTACTACGAGGAATATGCCAAGGGCGCGGGCATCAGCAGCGTGGGAATGCAGCCAGAGACTGGCGCTTCCAGCGAGGAAACAGCACCTGCGCCAGGCGGCGGCATTCAGGTCCTCCCCCCCTCTGACGAGAAAAAACGAATCCTGGACCTGTTCAAGAACTGAAGCCCTCCGTGTCCTGAAAATACCCTGAATAAAAAAACGGACCTTCAAGGTCCGTTTTTCTCGGGCTTGCCAATGATCAGGCAGCAGCGGCAAACACCAGGGGCTGGCCGGCCTGTTCGCTGGCGTAGTGCGAAAGATTTGAAAAAAACTCCCGCTCATCCTTGGTGTCAAGCCATTTCGCGCTATTGAATTTATAGTGAAAACCGCCGGCCCTGGCAGCCATCCAGATTTCCTGCAGCGGTTTTTGAAGGTTGATGATGATCTGGCTGTGGTTGGCAAAAGTCAGCGTGACCATTGCGCCGGTGCGCTGGTTGTCGATGTCCACATCGCTCTCGTCGTTCAGCCGGTCGCAAGCCTGCTCGATGGCCTTGAGCACGCGCTCTGCCTGGTTCTGGTATTCAAGGTCCGTCATTACAATCCTGTCATGGTTTTTTCACACCGAATTCTAGGCCGCCTTGCCCGTGTCGTTGCCAGGCATGGTTTTGTTGCCATTGTGGCGGGCGCTGCAATGCTGTCCGGCTGCGGGCAGAAAGGTCCGCTGTTTTTGCCGGTACCCCCACAGGCGCCTGCACTGGTGCTGTCGCCCAGCCTTTCCCAGTTTCCCGCGCCTGCGACTGCCCCGGCGTCGGCGTCGGCAGCGCGATAGCCGTTGCCGACGTGGCGGTCATTCATCCTTTCATGCGCTGATTTGCATGGCAGCATACAAGGCAGCCGGCCTCTCAGTCATCGCTCCCATTTTTTGCCCCTTGCTCCAACAGAACCTGCCCCATGCAACTTCCCGTCCTTCCCGGCCATCCCCATTTTGCCTACCAGGGCAACGCGCTGTTTGCCGAGGCTGTGCGCGTCAGCGAACTGGCCGCCACCTACGGAACGCCCCTGTTCATCTATTCAAAAGCCGCCATGCTGTCGGCGCTGGCGGCCTACCAGCGCGGCTTTGAAGGCCGGGATGCGCAGATCTGCTATGCGATGAAGGCCAATTCCTCGCTGGCGGTGCTGCAGGTGTTTGCCCGTGCGGGTTGCGGCTTTGACATTGTCTCCGGCGGCGAACTGGAGCGTGTCCAGGCAGCAGGCGGCGATGCAGCGAAGGTCATTTTTTCAGGCGTTGGCAAGACGCGCGCCGAGATGCACCAGGCGCTTGCCGCAGGCATTGGCTGCTTTAATGTCGAAAGCGAGGCCGAACTCGACGTGCTGTCCGGCGTGGCCCTGGCCATGGGGCTGCGCGCGCCCGTCAGCATCCGCGTCAATCCGAATGTCGATCCGAAAACGCATCCTTATATTTCCACCGGACTAAAAGGTAACAAGTTCGGCGTGGCCCATGAAGACGCGGTGCGCATCTACCGGCATGCCGCTTCGCTTGACGGGCTGGAAGTGGTAGGCATTGACTGCCATATCGGCTCGCAGATCACCGAGGTAACGCCTTACCTTGACGCCATGGACCGCGTGCTGGACCTGGTGGCCGCGATTGAGGACGCGGGCATCGCGCTGTCGCACATCGACTTTGGCGGCGGGCTGGGCATTGACTACAACCACGACATGCCGCCCGAAGCCGATGCACTCTGGCGGCAACTGCTGGCCAAGCTTGATGCCCGCGGTTATGGCGGCAGAAAACTAATGATCGAACCCGGCCGTTCGCTGGTCGGCAATGCAGGGATCTGCATCACCGAAGTGCTTTACCTCAAGCCCGGCGAGCAGAAAAACTTCTGCATCATCGACGCGGCCATGAACGACCTGCCGCGCCCGGCCATGTACCAGGCTTTTCATGCCATCGTGCCGGTCGAGCCGGCCGCATCAAGAGCGGACGGGCTGGTTTACGACGTGGTTGGTCCGGTCTGCGAAAGCGGCGACTGGATTGGCCGCGACCGTGTGCTCAATGTGGCGGCCGGCGACCAGCTGGCCGTCATGTCGGCTGGCGCCTACTGCATGAGCATGGCCAGCAACTACAACACCCGGGGCCGCGCGGCAGAACTGCTGGTGGATGGCGACGTGGCCCGGCTGATTCGTGCGCGCGAGTCGGCAGCCGACACCTTTCGCGGTGAACTGCTGCTGCCCTGAATGAAGAAGCGCCAAAGCGCGTTGGTTGAAATTTCAGCGCTACCGCAGGCTGTATTCAAGCCAAATACGCCTCCAGCGCTTATTTCACGGGCGCAACCAGCTATTTATTTAATAGCAGTAAAGTCAGCGAGTAGCAACGACTGGTTGGCTCGAAACCTGTCGCCGTTTCTTGGACCAGTGGTTCCACACGCGCCAGCCCAGCAGCGTGGCAACAATGGCGGCATAAACGAAAACTTCATCGAAGTTGTTTTTTCCGGCGCGCATCCAGAAAAAATGCAGAAGGCCCAAGCCGGCAATCAGGTACACCAGCTTGTGCAGCAACTGCCAGCGCTTCGCGCCCATGGCCTTGATAGCGGCATTGAAGGACGTGGCCGCCAGCGGGGTCAGCAGTAAAAAGGCCGAAAAACCCACCAGAATGAACGGTCGCTTGATGATGTCCTTGACAATGTCGGCCACGTCAAAGCCCATGTCAAACCAGCTGTAGCTGAGCAGGTGAACCACGACATAGAAGTAACCAAAAAGCCCCAGCATGCGCCGAAAGCGGGCCAGTGCCGGGGTTTTGCTGATAACCCGCAACGGGGTGACCGCCAGCACGATGCAGACAAACCGCAAGGTCCAGCTGCCCGTGGCGCGGATCAGCGCTTCGGCCGGATTTGCGCCCAGCTGGTCGCTGAAAGCCTGGTAGAAAAGCCACGCAAACGGCAGCAGGCACAGCATGAAAACCAGCGGCTTGGCCGCCGGGTGCAACAACCATTTTTGCCGCCCCGCCATTACAGCCGCCATCAGAAATTCTTCTTGAGGTCCATGCCGGCGTAGAGCTGGCCGACTTGCGCTTCATAGCCGTTGAACATCAGGGTCTTGCGCTTCTTGGCAAACAGCCCGTCCTCGCCAATGCGCCGCTCGGTGGCCTGGCTCCAGCGCGGGTGGTCAACCAGAGGATTGACATTCGAGTAAAAGCCGTATTCCTGCGCCGCCGCCTTGTTCCAGGCGGTGCGCGGCTCCTTGTCGGTGAAGCGGATCTTGACAATGCTCTTGCCGCTTTTGAAACCGTATTTCCAGGGAACGACCATGCGAACCGGTGCACCGTTCTGGTTGGGCAGCACCTCACCGTACATGCCAAAGGTCAGCAACGCCAGCGGGTGCATGGCCTCGTCCAGGCGCAATGCCTCGACATAAGGCCATTCGAGCACGCGCGAGCCGACAAACGGCATGGTCTTGGGGTCGGCGAGCGTGATGAACTCGACATACTTGGCGCTGCCCAGCGGCTCGACCTTTTTGATCAGTTCGGACAACGAATACCCCACCCAGGGAATCACCATCGACCAGCCCTCGACGCAGCGCAGGCGGTAAATGCGCTCTTCCTGCGGACTGAGCTTGAGCAACTCTTCGAGCGAGAAGCTTCTCGGGTTCTTGACCAGGCCTTCGACCGCAACCGACCAGGGTTTCACCGGCAGCGTCGCAGCATTTTTCGCCGGGTCGGCCTTGTCGGTGCCGAACTCGTAGAAGTTGTTGTAGGTGGTCGCGTCCTTGTACTCGGTGACTTTTTCCATCGTCACTGCACCGGCGGCCGCAGATTTTCCACCGGTCAGCGCCGCCAGCTTGCCCGGCTTGGGCACGCCTTGCGCCAGCGCACCGCGCCCGGCCCAGCCTGCCAGCGCGGCGCCTGCCGTTCCGCTGGCCATGAGCTTGATCAGGTCGCGACGGCCCTGGTAGATGCCTTGCGGGGTGATGTCACTGGAAAGCGGATGATTCAACCCGCTGGAATTTGTCTTGATAAGCATGGGAGTTCCTTTCAAACCTGCAGTGGTTGGCTGTAGTACGCAGCAAATCCCATAAAGGATTCAATACGAAGGACTCAACTGGCCGCTACAAGGTTCCGTAGCTGTGCAGGCCCGACAGGAACATGTTGACACCGAGAAAGGCGAAGGTGGTGACTGCCAGTCCGCCCAGCGCCCACCAGGCCGCCACCGTGCCGCGCAGGCCCTTCATGAGCCGCATGTGCAGCCAGGCGGCATAGTTGAGCCAGACGATCAAAGCCCACGTTTCCTTCGGGTCCCAGCTCCAGTAGCCGCCCCAGGCCTCGGCGGCCCACAGGGCGCCCAGTACCGTGGCAATCGTGAAGAAGGCAAAGCCGACGGCGATCGCCTTGTACATCACGTCGTCCAGCACTTCCAGGCTCGGCATGCGAGCGGCAATGTGCTTGCGGCCCAGCAGGATGCCACCGGTGATCAAACCGGCCACCAGCAGGTAGCCCATCCAGTAGTTGCTGCCGCCGGCTTCGAGCGGCGACTTGCGAAACACGATGGGCACGAAGCACAGCACCACGCCCAGCATCCACAGAGGCGTCAGCTTGTACCAGCGCGTTTCCTGCGCCTGCTGCTTGACATGGTAGGACAGCGCCACCATGGCCGCCAGCGCGAACATGCCGTAGCCGATGAAGTTGGCCGGCACATGCAGTTTCATCCACCAGCTTTTCAGCGCCGGCACCAGCGGCTGGATTTCATGCGCTTCGCGAATGACGGTGTACCAGAGCAGGAAACCGACCGCAGCGCTGACCACCAGCATGACAAATGCGCCCAGCGCGCGGGTCTTGTATTCGGCTTCGAAGTACAGGTAAAAAGCCGCCGTCATCCAGCAAAACAGCACGAACACTTCATACAGGTTGCTGACGGGAATGTGGCCGATGTCGGGGCCGATCAGGTAACTTTCGTACCAGCGTACCAGCGTGCCGATCAGTGCCATGCCCACACCCACCCAGGCGATTTTCGAACCCAGCGACTCCAGGGTTGCGCTGTGACTCGATCCGACGCTGTTCGGCGTGTTGCTGGCGAACATGCCGAGCCAGTAAAAAATCGTACTCATGAAGAACAGCATGCTCATCCACAGGATGGCCGACTGGCTGGACAGGAAATACTTGAGCCAGAACACCTGTTCGGCCTGCGCCAGATCGCCCTGGTAGGACGTGATGCCCAGCAGGGCAAAGCCGGCAACGACCATCATCAGCACGCGCAGCGGTCGCCAGAACCAGCCCATTGCGATGGTGGCCGGAATAGCGCCAAACAAGATGCCTTTTTCATAGACATCCATGTAGGCACTGTAGCGGGCAAAGGCATACAGGAAGCCGCCCGCCACCAGCACGGCAAAGACCCAGTCCAGCGCATTGCGCTTGGCGAAATAACCTTCGTTCAGGCTCAGCGTGCTGTCGCCGCCGGAAGAAAGGGTGGTCGTGGTGTTGATGCTCGTCGTGGTATTCATTGGGGTGCCTGCAACAATTTCGTTTTCAACATCTCAAATTCCTTGTCGCCGTCCATGGTTTTGCGGTTGGTGGACAAGGCCATGGTGGCCTGGCTACTTTGGGCAGATTCTGACACCGAATGCATGGCCTCGAGGCCACCGGCGGAATCAGCATTGCCGGGTGCATGGGCAGGCGCAAGCGGCGCCAGCCAGACCCATATCCGGCGCTCGCGGATGTACAGCATGGCAAAGATACCCAGGATCAAAAAGGCACAGCCCAGGTAAACGATGGTCTTGCCTGGCGCCCGCGCCACCTGGAAAACGCTGGCCTGGACCTGCTTGAAATCCTTCAGCTGAAACGCCATCGGCGCCGGGTAATGCGGCGCGTCCGACAGGCTCAGCACCATCTGCGACATGAAGGCCTGCGTTTTCTCGTCCTGCGGCAAGGGCTTGAGATCAGCCTTCTCGCGCGTCATCGACGTCAGCTCGAACAGCACGCCGTTGAGGATACGGACCAGCACTTCTCCGGCGCGCTCACGCTCGGCCTGCGGCACATTGGCCTCCATGAAATCGGAAATTGCCTGCAGTCCGGCAACCGGCCCGGCCTTGCCGGCAGGTATCACCGCAGTTGCCTCCGCACCGGCAAAAAGCGCCAGCGCGCGCGATGCCGATTCGTTCAGTTGCTGCGCCAGTTCCGGGCGGGCCGTGCCGACGGCCAGACGGGTGTAGCGCTGGACCGCCAGGTCGCGCTGCGCCGGATCGGCCAGCGCGGCGCGCAGGCGAACGAAGGTTGCCGTGCTGCTTTCCGGATCGGCGGGTATGCGCAGGTACTGGAAGGCGTCGACCGTGTTTTCGCGCACGCCCATCAGGAACATGGGCGGGGTGTCGGGGTTGTCATCCATCTTGACCGGCAGCATGTAGTTCTGGAACTCACGCGCCTGACCGGCTGCGTCCCGCAGCTTGTAGCTCACACTGGGGCCGACATTGCGCAACTGCTTTTGCGTGACGGTCTTGTTGGCCGCACCGAGCCGCGTTTCGATCGCCTTGTGCAGGTCTACCTTGCGCACATCGGCGCCCGGGCTTGCCGCGCTACCCGAAACGCCGGCAAAATTCTCGACATTGATGACGCGCAGCGCGGTGTATTCCAGGGTGAGCTGCTCGGCGCCGGCCCCCTGGCCGTTGGTCAGCGCGCTGGAGCCGCCAATCGTTCCCTGGATTTCAAAAGGCCGGGTGGCGGCGGACATCGGAATCGCGCTCAGCGTGACGCTGGAGCCACCATCGTCAAAGCTGGACTGGTAAATCTCCACGCCCTTGTAGTTCGCCGGGTGGTTGACCTCGACCCGCGCCGGCGTTTTATCGCCCGTGGCCTTGTCGTGGATGACGATGTCGCTGGCAAACAGCTTGGGCATGCCGGTGGAGTAGTACTCGACGCTGAATTTCTTCAGTTCTATGGCAAAAGGCAATTCCTGCAGCAGGATGCCGCCCGGCTGGTTCAGGATCGCAGTGCTCGACTGGGTGCCCTCGGCCACCAGCAGGTTGGCGCGAAAGGTCGGGTTGCGCTCGCTCAAGCGGTGCTCGGCCGGTACGTCGGCAATCAGCCCGCCGCCGGTAAAGGTGGTTTTGCCGTTGATCAGCATTTGCGCCCGCACGATCATGTCGCCGTCGAGCAGGCCGCCGATGCAGATCAGCACAATAGCGCTGTGTGCGGCGATGTAGCCCAGCTTGTTGGCTGAGCCCTTTTTGGCGGCGACCATCCAGCCGGCGCTTCGCTGCTGGAGCTTGACCTTCCAGCCGCTTTGCACCAGGGTCTGGCCGATGCGCCGCGCGGCCGCTTCGGGCGACTCGGCCAGACCAACTTGCGCGCGGTGGCCAAAAGCCTTGAGGCTTTGCTCGCGCACGTCTTCCTTGAGCTGGTTGAAGTCGGCCAGGATCTTGGGCGTGTTGCGAGCGATGCACAGGGATGTGGACACCACCAAAAACGCCAGGATCAGCAGGAACCACCAGGCGCTGTAGACCGTGTTCAGGCTTGCCAGGCTGAACACCTGCGCCCAGAACGGTCCAAACTGGTTGACGTAGTTGCCGAGCGGCTCCTGCTGCTTGAGTACCGTGCCGATCACCGAGGCAATGCAGATGACGGTCAGCAGCGAAATCGAAAAGCGCATCGACGACAGCAGCTCCACCGACGCGCGCAAAGTGCGCGAGCCCCAATTGACGTTCATGCCTTCGGTGGAAACTGTCATAGGTGAAACTGAAAGCCCGCAGGCTTGGTGTGGAGCATGGAAATGGACGGTAAAAAAACAAAAAGGCGGACTTTCCCCAGAAAGACCCGCCTTGATGTGATTGATTGATACGGCTTCGGTTCAATCCAAGCCAAGGATTTCTGGAGTAAAACTGCAAAAAAGGGGCGCTTGGCTTAAACCATGGCAAACCCCAAGTTCAGGGCTTAGCGCAAACCGGCGATGTAGTCGGCAACCGCCCGGATTTCCTTGTCATTGAGCTTGGCCGCCACCTGGGTCATCTGGATGCTGTTGGTGCGGATGCCGTCACGGAAATACGTCAGTTGCGCGGCGGTGTATTCGGAATGCTGGCCGCTCAGGCGCGGGTATTGTGCAGGAATGCCGCCACCCGTCGGGCTGTGGCAGCCGGCGCAGGCAGCGATCTGGCGGTCGGCAATGCCGCCGCGGTAGATGCGCTCGCCCAGCGTGACCAGCTCTTTTTCCTTGGCGAAACCGGGCTTGGCCTTCTTGCTGGTAGCCCAGTAGGCAACGTTCTTCATGTCGGCGTCCGACAACGTGGCGGCAAAGCCCTGCATGATGGCATTTTTACGCTTGCCTGACTTGTATTCCTGCAACTGCTTGACCAGGTATTCAGGATGCTGCTGCGCGAGCTTGGGGTACGCCGGTGTTCCGGAATTGCCGTCGGCACCATGGCAGGCGGCGCAGACGGCGGTGAAGGTGGCTTCTCCCTTGACCAGGTCAGGCTTGGCAGCCATGACCGGCGCCACAACAGCGACCGCAGGCGCTTGGGCGGCATCCGCCGGTGCAGTTTCAGCCGCAGCAAATGAAGACATGGCAGGCAAGGCCAGCAAGGCGGCCAGTAGGGAAGTAGCGAACAGCTTCATATCGGGACTTTTAATTGGTTGGCGCACAGAACTTGGGTAAGGCGGGATTTTACAATGGCTTGGACGCCAAGCCCTATTATCGGGATTTGGCAAACGGCTATTCGCCTGCCTTGTGGGCCAGCGCCTGCCGTTGCGCACTTTTATTTTTTCCGGCCTGCCTTGCAACGGCAGCGCAGCCACCGACTTCCAGGGATCGCCCCATCATGACTTCTTCAGCCGCCTTGCCTCTTGCCGCCGCCACCAAGCCCGATCCCAAGATCGCCATGGGCTGGCTGCACACCGCCAAATTCCTGACGACCGCGCCCGAACTCAAGCACCTGCCGCGGATCGAAGTGCCCGAAATCGCCTTCGTGGGCCGCTCCAATGCCGGCAAATCGACCTGCATCAACACCCTGACGCAGCAGCACCGGCTGGCGTTTGCTTCAAAGACGCCTGGGCGAACGCAAAGCATCAACCTGTTTTCGCTGGGCAAGCAGGGCGTGACCGATGCCGTGCTTGCCGACCTGCCGGGCTACGGCTATGCCGCCGTTCCCAAGGAAGCCAAATACCGCTGGCAGCAGGTGATGGGCAATTACCTGCAGACGCGCGACAACCTTCAGGCCATCGTGCTGCTGTGCGACCCACGGCTGGGCCTGACAGAACTCGACGAAATCTTGCTCGACGTGATCCGTCCGCGCGTCGAGGAAGGGCTGAAATTCCTGGTGCTGCTGACCAAGTCCGACAAGCTCAACAAGACCGATGCAGCCAAGGCATTGCAGATCGTCAAGCTGCAGGCGGGCGGCGGCGACGTGAAGCTGTTTTCATCGCTGAAACGCCAGGGTGTCGAAGAGGTGGCCCAGCACTTGTGGGACTGGGCGCATCCCATGGAAAAACCGGTCAAGGCGCCAAAACCTGCGCCAGAGTCGCCAACTGGCGGCGAATCAGACCCGCAAACGCCCATACCGCCAGCGGCTGACCTGGCCTGATCGCCGACAAGGCATTCCAAACGACCGACAACTTCAATTTCAAGCAAATAATGGCTATAGCGCATGTCCTGCATGCGCAAGCAGCTATCAATAAAATAGCACCATGATTGAAACGAGCGACTGCGCCCTGCCCCACGGCATCACCCTTTCCTGCCGCTGCACCGGCGCCAGGGGCCGGCCGGTGCTGATGTTCCTGCACGGGTTTCCGGAAGCGGCGTTTGTCTGGGATGGCCTGCTGGAACATTTTGCGCGCCCCGGGAATGGCGGCTTTCGCTGCATCGCCCCCAACCTGCGCGGCTACGGGCAGTCCAGCGCACCTGCCGAAGTGGCCGACTACCGGCCCGGGCATCTGGTGCAGGACGTTGCCGCACTGATCGAGCACGAAGGCGGCCCGCTGGCCTGTCTGGTGGCGCATGACTGGGGCGGCGCCGTGGCCTGGAACCTGGCCGCCAGCGCGCCGGGCTGCATGGAAAAGCTCGCCATCATCAATTCACCACACCCTGGCACCTTTTTGCGCGAGCTGCAGCATTCGCCGGCGCAGCAGGCCGCCAGCGCCTACATGAATTTTTTGATTCGCCCGGATGCCGAAGCGCTGCTGGCCGAAGATGACTTTCGCCGGCTGTGGGAATTTTTTACCGCCATGGGCGCAGCTGACGGACCGCACGCCTGGCTGACTGACGCCGTCAAGGCGCAATACCGCGACATCTGGCGCGCCGGGCTGACCGGCCCGCTCAATTACTACCGTGCCTCACCGCTGCGTCCGCCCCGGCCAGGTGCGCCACACCACGACCCGGCGGCCGCCGCCGTGGTGATTCCACGCGACAAGCTGGAAGTGCACGTGCCGACGCTGGTCATCTGGGCCATGGACGACACCGCCCTGCCCCCGGCCTTGCTCGACGGTCTTGAAGACTTCGTGCCGCAAATGCAGTTGCACCGTGTCGAGGGCGCCACCCACTGGATCGTGCATGAGCAGCCCGAACGGGTCATCGGCTGCCTGGAAGATTTTCTTCGATAAACCCGTGATTGCGCGCGAACTGCTATAAAAATAATAGCTATAAATGCAATCCTGTAATGCGCAAAGACGCTAAAAAGCTTAAAAAAACAGCCGCGATGACTGAACGTCCGCTCAGTACAGCGAAGGCTCGCCTTCGGGCCGTGTCTTGAAGCGTTTGTGCACCCAGTAATACTGCGCCGGCATGGTGACGATGTAGTCCTGCAGCCGCGCATTCATCAGCGCGGTGTCGGCCACCGGGTCGTCGCTGGGAAAATCGGTCCAGGCCGGCATCACCTGCACGTCATAGCCCTCAGGCGTCAGGCGCGGCAACAGCGGCACGACCTTGGCCCGTCCCAGGCGGGCAAAGCGCGACAGCGACGGCACGGTGGCAGTCTGAACGCCGTAAAAGGGCACGAACACCGACTCGTCCGGGCCAAAATCCATGTCCGGCAGCAAATACAGCGGCTGTCCTTCGCGCAGCGCTGCGACGATCGGCTTGACGCCCTCAATGCGCCCAAACAGGCGCAAATGGCCAAAGCGCTGGCGGCCCTGCAAGATCCACTGGTCGACGAGCTTGTTCGACTGGTCGGTGTAAATCGTGGTGGAGGGCCGGGGCACAACCAGCGCCGTGGCGGCCCAGGCCGCATCCAGACCAACAAAATGCGGTAGAAAAATTACCGTCGGGTCGGTGCCCGCCAATTCCTCGGTAGCGCCAGTCAGCCGGACACGCTGCCGCACGCATGATTCAGGCGCATGCCACAGCCAGGCGCGGTCCAGCCAGGCCTGCGAAAAACAGACAAAGGTCTCGATGGCCAGCTTGCGTCGCTCTGCTGTTGACAGCGCTGGAAAGCACACCGAGAAATTTGCATGCACGACGCGCCGGCGCGCGCCGATCAGGCCATACAGCACCCAGCCCAGCACCGTTGCCAGGGCGCGCACGGCCGGCAGCGGCAGCCAGGCCAGCGCTTTCATGAAGGCAATGCCAACCCGCGTCATCGCATCGCCGACCGAGGCGCGAAGATTGTTCAAGTAGCGTCCTTTCGAGGCGTCTTGTAGCGCGCATAGCCCCAGAGATACTGGCCGGGCTGGCTCAGCACGATGGCCTCGATCGCCTGGTTAATGCGGGTAACGGCCGGCAGCATATAGGCCTTTCCACCCTTTTCAACGGCGTCCAGACCGGACACGGCCGGCCAGATCTTCAGGAAATAGCCCCGGCCCCTGGGCAGACGCTCGCAGCTGACCGGCAGCACGGTCGCGCCGGTTTGGAGGGCCAGCCGGGCTGCCAGCGTCATGGTGTAGGCCGACCGGCCAAAAAATGGCGCCCAGATGCCCCAGCCTTCGGGCGGCACCTGGTCGGTCAGCATGGCGATGGCCTGGTTGGCCTTCAGGGTCTTGTGCATCAGCCGGATGCCGCGCATGCTGGCCGGCACCATGGTGAGGTTCTGGCGGTCGCGGGCAAAGCTTTCCAGGCGAGCCAGCCAGGCCTTGCGGGCGGGCCGGTAAATGGCGGTGATCGGCCCGTACAACTCGGCCAGCGCCTGCGTCCCCAGCTCGAAACTGCCGCAGTGCGGCCCGAAAAATATCACGCCCTTGCCCTGCTTAAACGCGTTGTCGGCATGCGCCCGGCCTTCGACCCGGACATTGCCCAGGCACGACTGCGAACGCGGCCGCATCCACAGCTTGGGCAATTCGCCGACAAAGCGCCCGGCCTCGGCAATCGCCGGCCGGGCTGCTTCAAACGGCAGGCCAGCTTGCGCCACGTTGGCGCGGAACTGGGCGCGGTAACGGGCACTCAGCCACCAGACGCCCCAGCCCAGTCCGGCGCCCAGCGTGTGCAGTACCGGCAACGGCCAGCGGGAGAAAAAACGGAATAACCAGAGCATGAAAAGGGTGCTAAAGGACTAATGAAGCCAAAAAAGGGAGCGTCTTATAATTGCACTTGTCGCCGAGTTACTGAACAACTTGCAGGGCGACATTAAACCAAACTGCTAAAGCGTTCGCCAAAGCACTTCCTGCTGGCAACGCGCCAGCAAAACTTATGGAGTGTACGCAATGGCAAACGATTTTCTCTTTACTTCCGAATCCGTCTCTGAAGGCCATCCCGACAAGGTTGCCGACCAGATTTCAGACGCCATTCTGGACGCCGTCTTCAAACAGGACCCGCATGCGCGCGTGGCCGCCGAAACGCTGACCAACACCGGCCTGGTCGTGCTGGCCGGCGAGATCACCGCGCGTGAAGATGTGAATGTTGACTACATCCAGGTGGCGCGCGACACCCTCAAGCGCATCGGCTATGACAACACCGAGTACGGCATCGACTACAAGGGCTGCGCGGTCATGGTCTGCTATGACAAGCAGAGCAAGGACATTGCCCAGGGCGTGGACCATGCGAGCGACGACCACCTGAACACGGGTGCAGGCGACCAGGGTCTGATGTTCGGCTATGCCTGCGACGAAACACCCGAACTGATGCCCGCGCCGATTTACTACGCGCACCGCCTGGTCGAGCGCCAGTCCCAGTTGCGCAAGGACGGCCGCCTGCCGTTTTTGCGGCCCGATGCCAAGAGCCAGGTGACGATGCGCTACGTCGATGGCAAGCCGCACAGCATCGACACCGTGGTGCTGTCAACCCAGCACAGCCCCGACCAGAGCGAGACACCGTACAAGATGAAGGCCTCGTTCATCGAAGCCGTGATTGAAGAGATCATCAAGCCGGTGCTGCCTAAGGAGTGGCTGCAAAATACCCGCTACCTGATCAACCCGACCGGCCGCTTTGTCATCGGCGGACCGCAGGGCGACTGCGGTCTGACCGGGCGCAAGATCATCGTCGACACCTATGGCGGCGCCTGCCCGCACGGCGGCGGCGCCTTCAGCGGCAAGGACCCGAGCAAGGTGGACCGTTCGGCGGCTTACGCAGCGCGCTATGTGGCCAAGAACATCGTGGCCTCCGGCCTGGCCCGGCAATGCCAGATTCAGGTGGCTTACGCGATTGGTGTCGCCAAGCCGATGAATGTGACGGTTTATACCGAAGGTACCGGCGTCATCCCGGACAGCCAGATCGCAGAACTGATCAACGCGCATTTCGACCTGCGCCCGAACGGCATCATCCAGATGCTGGACCTGCTGCGGCCGATCTATGAAAAGACCGCCGCCTACGGTCACTTTGGCCGCGACGAGCCTGAATTCACTTGGGAGCGCACCGACAAGGCAGCAATTTTGCGCAACGCCGCCGGCCTGTAAAGCCATTCCTTTGGCCGGGACCTGCAAGGGCAGGCCGAAGGGGCACAGCAGGTCGATGGCTCGCTGTGCGCGGTGAGCGATCAAAAAAACGATGTTTTGTTGCGCCTGTTGTCAAGGCCGCGCTCGGGCTGCGACCAAGTCAGGGCGACAAGACGCGTCGGACGCTGGCGCTATCCCCGGGTGTAAGGCGAATCCGGAATGAACTTGCTTTTGGTCCCCTGAAGTTCGGGTGCAGGTTCTGCATCGGGCTGAGGAACAGGGACGGTCTTGTTGGTTCCCTCAAAACCAAAATCCTTGCCTCGACGCTTGGGGCCGGAGTCAGGTGCGGGGTTGGCCTTTTGCGCCCCTTGTGGGCCATGGGGATCTGGTGAATCAGGCGTTTTTTCCATGTCCGGTGCTCTCTCAGGTAATGAAAGGGCTGCTTTCCTTGCGCGTCAGCGGCAGGCTGTCGGCTGCTGGGGACCGCGCCATGGTGAGACTCCTTTCGACCGTAAATGGCCAGCGGCTGGGCAACCTGCCCGCGGCGGGAATTTCGCTGCGCAACTGAAAATTTCTAACCGCGATGGGTGTACTGGAATCGCGAAAGCTTGAACTATCTTTTGGCATGGTGATTTCTGGATCGCAGTCAACAGAAATTCACTTTAAGGCTGCCTTTGCAGCTTGCGCATCGGACCCAGAGGAAATACATGTAGGACATGAAGCAAGTTTTGCTCGTCCATTCCCTAGAATTCTGTAACCCTGTCCAGCATCTGCCAACTCACTGCCCGCAAACAACAGCGCTTACGCCCGAGTACTTGAGCTGCACAGAATCCGGTGCATATTCAATGTGCACGCCTTCGGCATCGGCCAGCGCCTGCACATCAGACCATTGCAGGCAACGATAGGTCGGCATCCGGTTGCCCAGGACGAGCAGTTCATTCGACGCATCAGCCTCTACCGTGATGCGCAACCGGGTGTCGCCTGCTTCACCCTCCACGCCAATCACCACGCCAGCCGGTTTCTCGAAGGTATCGGTCAGGGCGATCAGGCTCGCGGTGAACACACTGCGAAGCATGCCCTTGGGCAGCTTGGCAACGGCCCCTGTCGCTTGGTTGTCCAGGGAGAACCCGCGAAAGGAAAGCTCGGTCGCCATGAGGCCCAGCGATTCCTCGACCGCGCTGTTTACCGCGATCAGTTCGTTGTCTTTGGGCGCCAGCCAGGTCATCAGGTTCAGGGACGTGGCCGCGGCTTCCCGCGACAAGGTGCCGAGCGCCTGGGTGTTCTTGGCCAGTTGGGCCATGTCAGGAACTGCAGCCTTGATCCGCCTGTCCAGCATGGCCGACATCATGCCGATCGGCTGAAGCGTCCCGGCGAGGTTGTGGCGGATGGCCGGCAACAGCCGGCGCATGAGTGCGTAGCGGGCTGCCTCGGCAAGGCGCTCTTTCAGATGAGGAATTTCGCTGGACATAAAGGAGAAGCAGAAAGTGTCAATAAATCATGAGTCAGGGATGCGCGTGTGCAGCAATGCCAAACGCAAATCGTCCGACAAAGGCGCATCGGCGGCAGCCGGTAGCGGTCGAATAATAGCAGTGGCCGGTGGAATGCCTGCCGGCCCGATCACAGGCCGACACATCAATTAATCACGCCGCTCTTGAAAACCGGCATGAATGCCCCTATTATTAGCACTCGATGGTATGGAGTGCTAACAACATCACACACCGCCCAATCGACAGGCAGTCGCTTTTTCAGCAGCTGCGCTTGAATTCCAAAAACCATTGTTAAAAAACAAGGAGCTTTTCATGAATCTTCGTCCTTTGCATGACCGCGTGATTGTCAAACGCGTGGAAAACGAAACCAAAACCGCCTCCGGCATCGTGATTCCGGACAGCGCTGCTGAAAAGCCAGATCAAGGCGAAGTGCTGGCCGTCGGTCCAGGCAAGAAGAACGACAAGGGCGAACTCGGCGCCATGGCCGTCAAGGTCGGTGACCGCGTGCTGTTCGGCAAGTACAGCGGCCAGACGGTCAAGGTTGACGGTGACGAACTGCTGGTCATGAAAGAAGAAGACCTGTTTGCAGTGGTCGAGAAGTAATTTTCACTCTCTCCAATATTGCTACTTATTTAATAGCTGCTTATGCAAGCAGAACGTGCGCAAGCACGCTATTTCATTGATAAATTTTAAGGAATCCGAATCATGGCAGCAAAAGACGTAATTTTCGGCGGCGAAGCCCGCGCACGCATGGTCGAGGGTGTCAACATCCTGGCCAACGCCGTCAAGGTCACCCTGGGCCCCAAAGGCCGCAATGTGGTGCTGGAGCGCTCGTTTGGCGCGCCGACCGTGACCAAGGACGGTGTGTCCGTGGCCAAGGAAATCGAACTGAAAGACAAGCTGCAGAACATGGGCGCGCAGATGGTCAAGGAAGTCGCTTCCAAGACCTCTGACATCGCTGGCGACGGCACCACCACCGCCACCGTGCTGGCCCAAGCCATCGTGCATGAAGGCATGAAGTACGTGGCTGCCGGCATGAACCCGATGGACCTGAAGCGCGGCATCGACAAGGCAGTTGCTGCCCTGGTCGAAGAGCTGAAGAAGGCGTCCAAGGCCACCACCACCTCCAAGGAAATCGCTCAGGTCGGTTCGATCTCTGCCAACTCCGACGAAACCATTGGCAAGATCATTGCCGATGCGATGGACAAGGTCGGCAAGGAAGGCGTGATCACCGTGGAAGACGGCAAGTCACTCGACTCCGAACTCGACGTCGTCGAAGGCATGCAGTTTGACCGCGGCTACCTGAGCCCGTACTTCATCAACAACCCTGAAAAGCAGTCCGCACTGCTGGACAACCCGTTCGTTCTGCTCTACGACAAGAAGATCAGCAACATCCGTGACCTGCTGCCGACGCTGGAACAAGTCGCCAAGGCGGGCCGTCCACTGTTGATCATTGCCGAAGAAGTCGAAGGCGAAGCCCTGGCAACCCTGGTTGTGAACACCCTGCGCGGCATCCTGAAGGTTGTGGCTGTCAAGGCCCCAGGTTTCGGCGACCGCCGCAAGGCCATGCTGGAAGACATCGCTGTCCTGACCGGCGGCAAGGTCATCGCTGAAGAAGTCGGCATGTCGCTTGAAAAAGTGACGCTGGCTGACCTCGGCCAGGCCAAGCGCATCGAAGTGGGCAAGGAAAACACCATCATCATCGACGGTGCCGGCGAAGCCGCTGACATCGAAGCCCGCGTCAAGCAGGTTCGTGTCCAGATCGAAGAAGCGACCAGCGACTACGACCGTGAAAAGCTGCAAGAGCGCGTGGCCAAGCTGGCCGGCGGTGTTGCCGTGATCAAGGTTGGTGCGGCCACCGAAGTCGAGATGAAGGAAAAGAAAGCCCGCGTTGAAGACGCACTGCACGCCACCCGTGCGGCTGTCGAAGAAGGCATCGTGGCGGGCGGCGGCGTGGCCTTGCTGCGCGCCAAGCAGACCGCTGGCGTCATCAAGGGCGACAACGCTGACCAGGACGCCGGCATCAAGCTGGTCCTGCGCGCCATCGAAGCCCCATTGCGCGAAATCGTTTACAACGCAGGCGGCGAAGCCTCTGTGGTGGTGAACGCCGTGCTGGCCGGCACCGGCAACTACGGCTTCAACGCCGCCAACGACACCTATGGCGACATGATCGAAATGGGTATCCTGGACCCCACGAAAGTGACCCGCACGGCCCTGCAAAACGCAGCGTCGGTCGCATCCCTGATGCTGACCACCGAAGCCATGATTTGCGAGTCCGCCAAGGACGACGCACCTGCCGGCGGCGGCATGGGCGGCGGCATGGGTGGCATGGGCGGCATGGGCGACATGGGCATGTAAGCTGACTTGGCCGGGAAGCAACCGCTTCGCAGTGCTTGTTTTCCGGCAATTGGCAATGCCCGGGCCATTCAATTGGCCGACACAAAAAAAACCCGCAGCGTGCAAGCGCTGCGGGTTTTTTCATGGGCTGCTTGTTCCATTTCCATGGCTGCAGGCAAAGCGCTACAAGCCTAATTTTTCCGTCAACTGACCCGGCAGTCGCTCTGGCACTTCGCAGTGAACCGTCTGCCATCCCAGCGCATCCGCCGCCTGCACATTGGCCAGGCTGTCGTCAATGAACAGGGTGTCGGCGTCCGCAAGGCGGTAGCGCGACACCAGCAACCTGAAAATCGCCGGGTCCGGCTTGCCGAGCTTCACATCGCTTGAGAAGATTCCGCCGTCAAACCACTGCAGAAAACCGTGACGCCGTTCCAGCGCCCGGGCAAAGGGCTCGGGCATGTTGGACAAAAAATAAAGCTGGATGCCGCCCTGGCTGTCGCGGCGGTCGCGCAAGCCGGCCAGCAGGTCGACATTGCAGTCAATGGGCATTAGCTGCTCGCCAATCGGCGCCAGGGCGTTGCGAAGCCTGGCCTCGCACAATCCAAGCCGCAGGGCGGTGCGGGAAACCACCTGTTCAAGCGCCACCGTGCCACTGTCAAAACCGCGCCAGTCGGCATGGTCAAACACGGCACGGGCCAGTTTTTTTGCCTGCGCGGGCGTGGCGCCCAGGTCGGGAAAGTGTTGCGCCATCAGCTGCGCCGGCTGCCAGTCAAACAGCACGGCACCAAAATCAAAAACGATGTTCATGCCGGATCGGACCGCAGCTTTCGCAGCAGGCCGGCGGTCGAGCCATCGAGCCCCGAAACATCGCCACTGCGCAAGCGCGGCTCGATGTCTCGGGCCAAGACCTTGCCCAGCTCGACGCCCCATTGGTCAAAGCTGTTGATGCCCCAGATGGCGCCGCTGACAAACACGCGGTGCTCCTGCAGCGCAATCAGCGCACCCAGGCTGGCGGGCGTGAGCCGCTCCAGCAGCAAGAAGGTGCTGGGCCGGTTGCCGGGAAAATCCCGGTGGCCGCCGGCATCAGGCTTGCCGTGCATCAGCGCCTGTGCCTGCGCCAACACGTTGGCCAGCAGCTTGTCGTGGTGGCCGGGCAAATCATCCGGCGCATGCGCCGCTTGTTTGATCGCCACGAATTCGACCGGAACCACCGATGTGCCCTGGTGCAGCATTTGAAAGTAGGCATGCTGTCCGTTGGTGCCGGGCTCGCCCCAGAGCACCGGCGAGGTGTCAAACGGCAAGGGCTGGCCGTCCTGGTCCACGCGCTTGCCGTTGCTTTCCATTTCCAGTTGCTGCAAATACGCCGGCCAGCGGCACAAGGCGCTGCTGTAGGGCGCAATGCTGCGGCTGGAAAAGCCGTGAAAGTTGCGGTACCAGACATCGAGCAGGCCCAGCCGCACCGGCAGGTTGTGCGCCAGTTCTGCCGTGCGAAAGTGTCCATCCATCGCATGCGCACCGGCCAGAAACTCGCGAAAGCCCGCCGCGCCAATCGCAATGGCAAGGGGCAATCCAATCGCCGACCACAGCGAATAACGCCCGCCCACCCAGTCCCAGAAACCGAAGGTGGTGGTGACGCCGAAGTCGTTCGCCGCTGCCACATTGGTCGTCAGCGCCGCGAAATGACGGGCAATGTCCCGCCCGCCCTGCGCTTCAAACCAGGCCTTGGCAGAATGCGCATTGGTCATGGTTTCGGTGGTGGTGAAGGTCTTGGACGCCACCAGGAACAGCGTGCTGGCGGGTTTGAGCTGCCTCAGGACGCCGGCCAGTTCATCGCCGTCAATGTTCGACACAAAGTGAATCCGCTTGCCGGACGCGGCGAATTCACCGAGCGCCAGCACTGCCATCTGCGGCCCCAAGTCCGAGCCGCCAATGCCGATGTTGACGATGTCGGTGATCGCTTCGTCGGCGCGCACCTGCTCCGCATAGGCCAGCATGGCGTTCAGGGTCACTTCCACCTCAGCCTGTGCGTCTGCTATTTTATTAATAGCTGCTTGTGCAGGTATGTATCGCGTGGAAGGCGGATTTCGCAATAAAAAGTGCATCACGGCACGGTTTTCGGTGCGGTTGATGCGTTCCCCGGCGAACATCGCGTCGCGCTGGGGCTCCAGCCCGCACTGCCGCGCCAGCGCCAGCAGCAGCGCCTGGCTGTCGGCGTCGATCAGGTTCTTGGACAGGTCGGCAAACACATGCGGCGCTTCCTGGCTGAAGGCTTCGAAGCGGTGGGGGTCGTGCGCGAACGCGTCGCGCAGGTCGAAATTTTGGCCGCTGGCTTCAAAACAGGTCTTGAGTTCTCCCCAGGCTGGGGTCTGGTCGCAACGCACTGGTTTCATCACGGTCTCCTGGTGTTCAGACAGCCTGCATCAACTGCTCAAGCTTGACCGCGTCCGCGGCAAAGGCGCGAATCCCTTCGGCGAGCTTTTCCGTAGCCATGGCGTCTTCATTGAGCGCATAGCGAAAACGCGCTTCGTCAAAGTCCACCACCTGCAGGTCAAGCGAATCGGCGGCACTCGCATCCAGCGCGCGCTGCAATGGCGCGTCACTGGCAGCCAGCTGGGCCAGCAACTCGGGACTGATGGTCAGCAAATCGCAGCCGGCCAGCGCCGTGATCTGGCCGACGTTGCGAAAACTCGCACCCATGACCTCGGTGGCAATGCCGAATTGCTTGTAGTAGTTGTAGATCTCGCACACCGACTTCACGCCGGGATCGTTGGCGCCGGCATTCGCATCTTCAGTCCAGGCGATGCCGGCCGACTTCTTGTACCAGTCGTAAATCCGGCCGACGAAGGGGGAAATCAGCTGCACCCTGGCCTGGCCGCAGGCGACGGCCTGGCAAAAGGAAAACAGCAGCGTCAGGTTGGTGTGGATGCCGCGCTGCTCCAGCAGCCGGGCGGCCTGAATGCCTTCCCAGGTGGCGGCCACCTTGATCAGCACCCGGTCAATGTGGATGCCTTCGGCCTGGTACAGCGCAATCAGGCGCTCGCCCCGGGCCACCGTGGCGCTGGTGTCAAAACTCAGGCGGGCATCGACTTCGGTCGAGACGCGGCCCGGAATGATGGACAGGATTTCGCAGCCAAAACGCACCAGCAGCCGGTCCATGGTTTCGTCCAGCGCCCGGTCCTTGAAACGGGCCATCGTGCTTTGCATTAATGGCGCGTAATCGGCTTTTTGCACCGCCTTCAAGATCAGCGACGGGTTGGTGGTGGCGTCTTGCGGCTTGAACTGGGCCAACTGGTTGAAGTCGCCGGTGTCGGCCACCACCGTCGTGAGTTGTTTCAGGGCGTCGAGTTGGTTCATGGGCTTGGGGCGCCGGGCAAGGGCGAAAAGTGGATCAGGAAGCCCGAAAACCGCACCGTGCCAACACAGGGGTCACAGCAGGTCACCGGGTGTAGTTACCATTATGCCCATAGAATGTGAAACTTTATTACCATCACAAGTCCTTACCATGAGCTTTGACCTCATCCTGTTTGGCGGAACCGGCGACCTGGCCTGGCGCAAGATCATGCCTGCCCTGTTCCAGGCCTTTCGCCACGGTTCGCTGCCAGCCGACGGCCGCATCATTGGCGTGGCCCGCGACGAGCTGTCAGACGATCAGTACCGCGCGCTCATCAAGTCACGTTTTGACCATGTCGAATTGTCCAAGCGGCCGAACGAAGAAGAATTCACGCGTTTTGCCCAGATGCTTGGCTACCTGCGCATGGACCTGTCGAAACCGGACGACTATGCGCGCCTGGCGGACCAGCTCAGGCAGCGGCCGGCAGATGTGGTGGTGATGTACCTGGCGACCGCGCCCGGCCTGTTCACCACGGTCTGCGAACAGATCGCCGCTGCCGGCCTGAACGGCCCGCAAACCCGCGTGGTGCTTGAAAAGCCGCTGGGCCATGACCTGGCGTCGAACCGCGCCATCAACCAGACGGTGCGCAGCGTGCTGACCGAGCAGCAGATCTTTCGCATCGACCATTACCTGGGCAAGCCTTCGGTGCAGAACCTGTTTGCGCTGCGCTTTGGCAATTCGCTGTTCGAGCCGCTCTGGCGGCGCGAGTACATCGCCAACATCCAGATCACGATTGCCGAAGAACTCGGTGTGGAAAAACGCGGCGCTTTTTACGACAGCACCGGCGCGCTGCGCGACATGGTGCAGAACCATGCCCTGCAGTTGCTCTGCGCCGTGGGCATGGAGCCGCCCATCAATTCGCATGCCGACGCGATTCGTGACGAAAAACTCAAGGTCTTGCGCTCGCTCAAGCCCTGGACGCCTGAAACCCTGAGCCAGCATGTCATTCGCGGCCAGTATGCCGCCGGAACCATCGATGGCGAGGCGGTTGAGGCTTATCGCAGTGCGCCCGGCGTGAACCCGGAAAGCCGCACCGAGACCTTCGTCGCCCTGCGCACCGAGATCGAAAACTGGCGCTGGGCCGGTGTGCCGTTCTACATCCGCACCGGCAAGCGGCTGGCCGGCCGCGACGCGCACATCGAGGTCAACTTTCGCCCCACGCCGCACGCGATTTTCAAATCGCGGCAGGACTGCAGCACTGGCAACCGGCTGGTCATCGACCTGCAGCCCCGGGATGGCCTGGAACTGCACCTGCTGGCGCAGGGCACTGACCAGCGACTGCGCCGTGGCACCCCGACGCTGGAGCCGGTGCAGCTTGACCTGGACTTCGACAAGCGCTTCGGGGCGGAGCGCGTCGGCGCTTACGAGCGCTTGCTGCTCGATGTGGTTGACGGCCGGCTGAACCTGTTCGTGCGAAGTGACGAGCAAGAGGAAGCGTGGCGCTGGGTCGAACCGATCCTGGACCGCTGGAGCCATGACCCGACGGCACCGCGCCCGTATGCGGCAGGCACCTGGGGACCGAGCGCCGCCAGCGCGATGATCGCCCGCGATGGCTACTGCTGGAGCGAGGAGCGATAGCATGCTCGACCGAATCAAGGCTTCCCTGCCCTCGCTGGCCCCGGCGGAACAACGCGTGGCACGCCTGGTGCTGGCCGACCCGCGTGCGTTTGCCAGCCTGCCGATCACCGAGTTGGCCAGCCGCTCGCATGTCAGCAAGCCGACGGTGGTGCGGTTTTGCCGCAGCGTCGGCTACGACGGGTTGCTCGACTTCAAGCTCAAGCTGGCCGGCAGCGTCAGCGAAGGCGTGCCCTTCATTCACCGCAGCGTCGATGTGGACGACAAGACCGGCGACGTGATGGTCAAGGTGATCGACAACACCGTGGCGGCCTTTCTCAAATACCGCAATGACGCCAGCCCGGTGGCGATTGAAAAAGCCGTGCTGGCGCTGCTGGGCGCCTACCAGAGTGGCAAGCGCATCGAGTTTTTCGGCGCGGGCAACTCCGGCATCGTGGCGCAGGATGCGCAGCACAAGTTCTTCCGTCTGGGCATCAACTGCATCGCCTACAGCGACGGCCACATGCAGGTCATGAGCGCGTCACTGCTGGGGCCGGGCGACTGCGTGGTGGTGATTTCCAACTCGGGCCGCACCCGCGACCTGATGGACGCGTGCGACATTGCGCGCAAGAACGGCGCCACAACCATTGTTATCACCGCCACCGCGTCACCGCTGGCTGCCGCCGGCCACATCCACCTGGCCGCCGACCATCCCGAAGGCTATGACCGCTACAGCCCAATGGTGTCGCGCCTGCTGCATTTGATGATCATCGACATTTTGGCGACCTGCGTGGCGCTGCGCATCGGCCCCAAGCTGCAGCCGCTGCTCAAGGAAATGAAAAACAATTTGCGCAATAAACGCTACACCTGACGCGGCGGCAGACGTGGACATAAAGGCCGGGCAGTCCTGCGCCGGCCCAGCGCCTGTTTTTATTAAAACTACTGCCTTTTCGCAAGCTGGGTGGGAACTTGTAGCTATTAATTAAATAGCAATCACTCAACAACGTTCAAATTCACGCCAACGGCATTGAGCGCTCCACGATGCCAGCAAACAGCGCAGCGCCCAAAGGCAGCACGTTGTCGTTGAAGTCGTAGCAGCTGTTGTGCAGAAAGCGGCTGCCCACGCCGCCCTGTCCGTCCGGGCCCTGCTCGCCTTGGCCCAGCCGCAAATAGGCGCCCGGTTTTTCCTTGAGCATGAAGGAAAAGTCTTCCGACCCCATGCTCGGCTCCAGGTTGCGCACCACGTTTTCGGCGCCCACCAGTTGCTCGGCCACCAGGGTTGCCAGCCGGTATTCGGCCGGCGAGTTGATGGTCGCGGGATAGATGCGTTCATAGCTAACCGTCGCCGTGGCGCCAAAACCATCAGCCACCGCAGCGCAAAGCTGCTGCAGGCGCTGCTCGACAAAATCCTGCATCTCGGGCTTGAAGGTGCGAACCGTGCCGACCAGCGTGGCATGGCCGGGCACCACGCTCATCGCTGCCATGTCACCGGCCCGCATGGCGCACAAGCTGACCACGACGTTGTCCATGGCCTTGACGTTGCGCGACACGATGCTTTGGACGGCCGTGATGATGTGCGCCGCCACCAGGATCGGATCGACGGTCAGGTAGGCATGGGCGCCATGCCCGCCTTTGCCGGTGATTTCGATGGTGATGCGGTCGGCCGCCGCCATCATCGGTCCGGAATTGATGCCGATGCTGCCGGGCGGCATGGCCGGCCAGTTGTGCATGGCGTAAATCGCCTGCACCGGAAACCGCTCGAACAATCCGTCGTTGATCATGGCCTCGGCGCCGCCGCGCCCTTCTTCCGCCGGTTGAAAAACCAGCACGGCATCGCCGGCAAAATTCCGGGTTTCGGCCAGGTAACGCGCGGCACCGACCAGCATGGTGGTGTGGCCGTCATGGCCGCAGCCATGCATCAGGCCGGGCTTGGCTGATTTCCAGCCAAAATCGTTGCGCTCGGTCATGGGCAGCGCATCCATGTCGGCGCGCAGGCCGGTCATCGGCCTGACCCCGGTCTGCGCGGCGCGGGAAGCAGGGCCAGGCTGGCGACCCTTGATGACCGCGACCACGCCGGTTTTTCCGATGCCGGTGTGCACTTCGTCCACCCCGCACAGCTTGAGCGCCTGCGTCACCCGGCTGGCGGTGTACACCTCTTCAAAACCCAGTTCCGGATGTGCATGCAGGTCCCGGCGGAAGGCGGTCAGCTCGGGATGGAAGCGGGCAATCTGTGCAAAGGCACGGCCGTTGACCTGCAAGGGGCGTGGCAGGTGAACGGCGACCGAATCGCGCATGTCCGCAGACAGCGGCGAAAGGGTTTTTTCAAGAAGAGCCGGAGTGCGCATGTCTGTTGGGTCCCGATGTCAGCAAGTGGTAAATACTAGGGTGAAACGTTGGTGCGGTAAACATCAGGAAGCACAGGCCAACGGTATTTGCGTAGAAACGACAGCCTGGGGACAGATACAGGCGACCATCACACAAACCCAACCCCAATGCCACCAACCGACACCACCGCTGAAAGGATCAACGCCCACAGGGAGCCACCCATAAAAAAACCCCACCGTGTCGCCACGGTGGGGTTTTTGTTTTCTGTTTTAACCGCTGGCTTGCGCCAGCTGAAAAATTAGAACGAGTGGCGAACACCCAGACCGTAGGTCGTGATTTCGGTTTCACCTGTGGCAGCCGTGAAAGCAGGGCCGTAAGACTTGGTGTTTTGAGCACCGGCGTACAGGCCGGTACGCTTGGACAGGGCATAGGTACCCAGGATCGAATAACCTTTACCGGTACGCTCAATGCCAGCACTTTCGCTCTTGGAGCGCGCGTAGCCGGCAGAAATGGCAGCGGCACCGAAGGGAACCGACACGCCGATCTGGCCTTCTTTGTCGCTATACGTATTGTTCTTGGCCGTGTTGTAGCTACCCGTCAGTTTAGCCACACCGAAGTCATAAGAACCGCCAAGCAGGTTGTACTTGTTTTTGTTTTTGGTACCGCCCAAAGTTGCAACATTCAGTTCGTCTTGCTGATAAGCGTAGCCTACAAGGATTGGGCCATTTGCGTACTTGATGTGCACACTTGCGATGTCACGGGCGTCACCAAAGTTAGCTGGAGTTGCTGTAGTGGCGTTTTTATTCTCACCGAAACCATACACAACTGCACCGCTGAAGCCGCTGAAGCTTGGCGAAGCGTAGGCAATCGAGTTGCTAACACGGCTGGTGTAGTCTTGAACACCGTTGGCAGCAACGTTATTAGGACCAGCGCCGGTACGTGCGTTGAAAGTGAACGCATCGTAGTTGTTGTTGACTGCGCCTTGCAAGTTGTCATACGCAGAGTACTGACGACCCAGGGACACGGTACCAAAACCGCTTTGCAGGCCAACGTAGGCTTGACGGCCGAACAGCGCGCCGTTTTGGGCAGAAGCGCCGGTGTCAAGGCTGAAACCGCTTTCCAGCGTGAAGATGGCTTTCATGCCGCCGCCGAGGTCTTCAGAACCTTTCAGGCCCCAACGCGAACCGTTGACACCGGAGGTGTTGACGACGGTTTGACGTTGACCAACGCCATTGACTTGGGTTTCAGAGCTGCCAACCCATGCGTCAGCGATGCCGTACAGGGTTACCGAAGATTGGGCCATTGCGGCACCGGAAGCAGCCAATACAGCCAGGGCGATGAGTGATTTTTTCATTGAGAATTTCTCCAAGGTTAAACATAGGGCTCCGGTAAGAGGACTGCCCAATACTTTCGCATTTGCAGCTCCCCCAGAGACCCGGGCCAACCCCCTTTCGGGAAGTTGGGTCTATTGCACCAGAAGGAACCTTGATCCGCAAAGAAATGCGCCATAAAAGGGCTTTTCTGTTGCAGGGACGCGACAAAAAAGACTCCTGCGTGGAGCAAAAACAACGCAGATGTACTGGTGCTTAAAGGCTTTCAAATTTCAGTGATTCAAATCAGGTGATGAAAAAAACGAAAAAACCGCTTCAGGTTTCCCGAAAGCGGCTTTAAAAAAGTTCAACGTCCTGGCATCAAGCCAGGAGCCGATCAAAACTTGTGCTGAACGCCCACTGCAAAGGTGTCGGTCTTGACTTCCGAACCGGCGATTTCATTTTTAGCCAGTTGGAGGCCGGTGTACAGGAAGGTGCGCTTGGACAAGTCGTACTTGGCAGCCAGACCAATGCCCTTGCTCGTGACATCGCCAGCGGTGCTGGTAATTTTGGAATGCGCATAACCACCCGACAAGGTGACGGCACCAAATGGCACATCCACGCCAATCTGGTATTCCTTAGCCTTGTCGCTGCCATCTTTCACATGGCCATAAGCAGCCAGCAGCTTGGCAGGGCCGAAATCATATGAACCATTCAGCTGCGTGAACTTGGTGGTGTTGGTGTTGAGCGATGCACCGCCGTCTTTTTCGGTCTGGTAAGCCAGTGCCGCTGCCACAGGGCCGCCGGCATATTGCACATTGAAGCTGGCAATCTTGCCTGCGCTAGACGTAGCCGTCTTGTTCTCGCCCAAGCTGTACATGGCGGCAGCGCTGAAACCGCTGAAAGAAGGCGTTGCGTAGTAAAGCGCATTGCCTGGACGGTCCTGGTAGTTGTTGCTAGCCCACACACCGGCAGCGGGTGCAAAAATGTTGGCATCGAACGCAGCGGCGCCGCTGCCTTTGACTTCGTCATAAGGCGTCCACATCTTGCCGACGCGCACTTCGCCAAAACCACCCGACATGCCGACCCACGACTGGCGTCCGAAGGTTGAGCCGGACACAGCACCGGTGAACGGATTAATGTAACTGTTGGCGGCGCCGGTGTCGACGTTGAAACCAGCTTCCAGCACAAAATTGGCTTTCAAGCCGCCGCCCAGGTCTTCCGAACCCTTCAGGCCAAAACGGCTGGTATTAAAACCGCCGCTGTCCACCACCGTCTGGCGCGTCGAGGTGGTGGCAACACCTGGCGATGAAAGCTTGACCCTGCTGCTGCCGACATAGGCATCAACCAAACCGTAAAGGGTCACGCTGGACTGAGCCGATGCAATGCCGGATGCGGCAAGAACTGCCAAAGCGATCAAATTCTTTTTCATTGAAGAAACTCCAAAAAGTGGAAGACAAAAAACTGGTTCCCAAACATTGCTTGAGGGATTTCGGGTTAACCCTAGTTCGATTTAACCAAACTGTTACATACAAAGCAAAGTCTTTTAAACCAAAAGCAATTTGTATGCCTCATCTGTTGGCGGTTGGCAACGCTGATCGCTTCGTGGGCAAATTCGTTGGAGAAACACCTTTGAAATCACCCGATTGCAGGATGTTTTGCCCTGTTTATGCAATCGAAAACACCAAAACAGTGCGCATGGTGGTGATAAATTTTTGATTGAGCACTATCAGTGCATCGCGGTACAAAAGCATGGACAGTTCACATCGACTGACTGGTGTTCAACCATTCTCTAAACAATGGCAATTCAAAACCATGCGTTCTCAGAATTCAAAGTCTCTTTATTACAACGCTTGTTAAAAATGTAATTGCCGGCCGCAAAAACTTTCGCAACCAAACGCCACAGCCAGAAGCGTGTCTGCTGTGTGATGGCCCAAGCTGTTTTAAGGAACAAAAGTCCATACAACACAGTTTTGGCGCGTTCATCCGGACGACTTCGAGGGGTTAAAAACACCGGGTTTTCCCCTGTCTCTAAAGTGATACGCCTGCGTGATTCCGCTCTTTACGTGTTTTTACCAAGCCATTAATCTTGCATTGTCGAAACCACCGACACAGTGACGGCGCGTTGAAAACCATCCCTTATCCAATCAAGAATCCTGGAGATTTCATGAAAAAACTCACTCTCGTTGCAACTGCCGTGCTGGGGCTTTTGTCCGCTTCCGGCGCCATGGCCCAAAGCACGGTGACGCTTTACGGACTGGTTGACGCGGGCTACAACCACGTCAGCGGCCTGAAGAATGGCTCTTTCAACGGCCTCGCCAGCGGCATCATGGAAGGTTCACGCTGGGGAATGCGCGGCAACGAGGACCTGGGCGGTGGCTACAGGGCGATTTTCACGCTGGAAAGCCGGTTCGAGGCTGACACGGGCTCAATGTCTAACCGGCCTGCTTCAGGGAATCAAGTTCCTGATCGAGTGGGCGCAACAGTTCAATCAACGCTAACAAATAGTCTTTCCCCTGCTCAATTGGCAGGATTAAATGGTGCACTGGCGGCGCAAGGACTGACTTTGCCCGCATACATTGGCCGGCTCAATGCTGGACTTGCAGATAGTGCATTTGGTGTGAACATAGGTGCGCAGGGAAATCGGCTTTTTGACCGTCAAGCTTTTGCAGGATTGGTTACTCCCTTTGGCGCTGTTACGCTGGGTCGTCAATACACGCCGGGGTATCTCGTGACAGCTGCTTTCGATGCGTCCCAAACTCAGTCAAGTTTAGCGGCCGGCCAGGTTGCCAGTCTACCTGCAGCATTTGACATCCGGCTGAGCAATACTTTGCAGTACGGCATCAAAACCGGTGGAATTACAGCGACTGTGATGTACGGGGCAGCAGAAACGAGTTCGGTCAATGCTACAGGCCGTTTTGTAGGCGCGATGGCGATATACAAAGGTGACAGCTTCTCGGCTGGTGCTGGTTACAACACGAGAAAAGATGAGTTTGGAAATAAGTCGCTTACCAATAGCGTTGTAGGTGCGAGTTTTAATGTGGGTCCAGGTGCAGTTTATGGTCAGTATGCAACTATCAAGGATGACAACCCAAGTGGGCTTTCACCTCTTATAGGCACCATCAACGCAGCATTTCAGCCCAGCTTCAGAAATGCCTACAACACTGCCTTTCGCCAAGATGCCCGCCTGATGCACATTGGCTACAAGTTCAATACCGGCCCCCACACCATCGTGACGGCATTCAACCGACTCGATGACAAGCGCCCTGTCAATGCCGACACGGATTCCTACGGCGTGACCTATACCTATGCCTTGTCCAAACGCACCAACCTGAATGCCGTGCTCACGCGCTTCAACAACAAGGGTCCGGGCCAGCTGGCTCCGGGTGGCAATGGCTTCCTGGGTGGCGTTACAGCATCTGCCGGCACGGACTCGACCAACGTGGCCTTCGGTATTCGCCATATGTTCTAAATAAAGACAGCGCGGCACTGGCGCCGCTGCATGTCTTTGGTCTCAAGCCCCCTTTTGGGGGCTTTTTCAATTTTTTGCAGCCTGGCATGCTGGCGCTAACATGACGGCAATAGTGCCGATCCTGCAACTGCCTGATTGTTCTTGATCATTCGGCAGGTTTTGCAGTGTTGGTTCCCATTCCACACCCAGCAAGCACTGATGATGAAAGCCACCCATGCCCACTACCACTGCCCTTGACCAGGCCCTAAATATTGCCGACGGCGCCTTGCGCACCCTGTTTGCCAAACCCCATGCCAGTCGCACCTGCCCGACCGTTCCTTCCCAGGCGACCGAACTGAGCGCCGAGGACAAGTCCCTCTCAGGCGCGCTGATGCGCGTCAACCATGTGGGCGAAGTCTGTGCCCAGGCGCTATATGCAGCGCAAGCCTTGGGCACACGCGACCCGGTGCTGCGCATGCATTTTCTGGATGCCAGCCGAGAAGAAGGCGATCACCTGGCCTGGACCAAGGACCGGCTGGACAAACTGGGGGCCCGCCCTTCCCTGCTCAACCCTTTATGGTATGCGGGCGCTTTTGGACTGGGGCTGGTGGCCAGCCGGCTGGGCGATAGCCTGAGCCTGGGCTTTGTGGTGGAGACCGAGCGGCAAGTGGAAGCCCATCTGGCCACCCATCTGGAGCATCTGCCGACAGGGGACCATGAGTCGCGCGCCATCGTGGCGCAGATGAAGGATGACGAGGCGCGGCATGCCAGGGCGGCAGAAAAAGCCGGCAGCACCCCCTTGCCCGCGCCGGTCAGACTGCTGATGCGGTCCGCAGCCAAGGTCATGACAACGGTGGCGTACCGAATTTAGCTTTTCGGCCAATAGTCAAAGAGTTTGCCCTGCATCAGCCGTGCCCTCTGGCGACTGTTCAGGCGGAAATTTCCACCAACTCAAAACTGGTGGTGATGTCCGCCGTCTTGCCCAGCATGATGGTGGCCGAGCAGTATTTCTCGTGGCTCATGGCAATGGCGCGCTCAACGGCACTGTCGCTCAATTTGCTGCCCGTCACGACAAAATGCATGTGGATTTTGGTGAACACCTTGGGGTCCACGGGCGCCCGTTCGGTGGTCAGCCGGACCGTGCAGCCACGGACATCATGGCGGCCGCGCTTGAGGATCAGCACCACGTCGTAGGCCGTGCAGCCACCCGCGCCGGCCAGCACGGTTTCCATCGGCCGGGGCGCCAGGTTGGCGCCGCCGTTTTCAGGCTTGACGGCGTCAGGCGCGCCATCCATGACCAGCGTGTGGCCGCTGCCGGTTTCGGCCAGGAAGGTCATTCCCGATTTCGATCCATTGACCGCATTGCTGCCGGTCCAGCTCACTGTGCATTCCATAACTGCCCTTCCTTGTCCATGATGATTGGTGTCGTGGAGCCTGCCGGCGTTCATCGCGCTGGCGGCCAGGACCGCGACTTGTAGGTAAAACCCCTTAAACCCTGTAATTGTGCGACTTTCGCTGCAAACACATGGTGCAGTGCAGCATGGACTCCGATATACTGGACTTATCGCATCAGTACACAGTCCTTGCCGACCTGCTGTATTTTTGCACTGGTTGTCTCCTCCACCTCCTCAAAGGGTGGATTTACAGGCCCAGACCGCATGGTCTGGGCCTTTTTTTCGTGCGCCTATGATCATCGGGTTCTGCTGCGATAAAAAAATGTCCCCTCCTAAAAAATTACCCACTGGCGCTGCACCCACGGCAGTCGCAAAACCCCTGCCCAAGGCAATGGCCAAACCGGCCAGCAAACCTGCGGCCAAGACACTCAAGCCTGCCGACTATCTGAAAAAAATCCTGACGGCACGGGTTTATGACGTGGCGATCGAGTCGGCGCTGGAGCCGGCCAAAAGCCTGAGCCTGCGCCTGAACAACACGGTACTGCTCAAGCGCGAAGACCAGCAACCGGTGTTCAGCTTCAAGCTGCGCGGCGCCTACAACAAGATGGCGCACCTGACCTCTGCGCAACTCAAAAAAGGCGTGATTTGCGCCTCGGCCGGCAACCATGCGCAGGGTGTGGCCATGAGCGCGCAAAAGCTCGGCGCGCGCGCGGTGATCGTCATGCCGACGACCACGCCGCGGCTCAAGATTGATGCCGTCAAGGGTTGGGGCGGCGACGTCGTGCTGCACGGCGACAGTTATTCGGATGCCTACACGCACGCGGTCACGCTGCAGAAACAGCAGGGCCTGACCTTTGTCCATCCTTTCGACGACCCGGATGTGATTGCCGGCCAGGGCACGATTGCCATGGAAATCCTGCGCCAGCTGCAAACCCTGGGTTCGCGCCGGCTCGACGCGGTGTTCGTGGCAATTGGCGGCGGCGGGCTGATTTCCGGCGTGGCCAATTACATCAAGGCGGTTCGGCCCGAGATCAAGGTCATCGGCGTGCAGATGAACGACTCTGACGCGATGATCCAGTCGGTGAACGCCAAAAAGCGGCTCACGCTGCCCGACGTGGGCCTGTTTTCGGATGGCACGGCGGTCAAGCTGGTGGGCGAGGAAACCTTTCGCATCAGCCGCGAACTGGTCGATGAATTCATGACCGTGGACACCGATGCGGTCTGTGCCGCCATCAAGGATGTATTTGTCGACACGCGCAGCATCGTGGAGCCGGCCGGTGCGCTGGCTGTGGCCGCGATCAAGCAATACGTCGCCACCCACAAGACCCAAGGCGAAACCTACGCCGCCATCTTGTGCGGCGCGAACATGAACTTCGACCGCCTGCGCTTTGTCGCCGAGCGCGCCGAAGTGGGCGAGGAGCGCGAAGCGCTGTTTGCCGTGACGATTCCCGAAGAGCGCGGCAGCTTCCGGCGCTTTTGCGCGCTGATCGACAAGGCGCCCGGCGGGCCGCGCAGCGTGACCGAATTCAATTACCGCATCAGTGGCCAGGCGGTGGCGCATGTGTTTGTCGGCCTGACCACTTCCACCAAGGGCGAGAGCAGCAAGATTGCCACGCAGTTCAACCGCCACGGCTTCAAGGCGCTGGACCTGACGCATGACGAACTGGCCAAGGAGCACATCCGCCACATGGTCGGCGGACACAGCGCGCTGTCGAAAGACGAGCGCCTGCTGCGCTTCATCTTCCCCGAGCGGCCGGGTGCACTGATGAAGTTCCTGAGCCTGATGCGGCCAGACTGGAACATCACCCTGTTCCACTACCGCAACCAGGGCGCCGACTACGGCCGCATTCTGGTCGGCCTGCAGGTGCCCCAGGCGGACCACGGCGCGTTCCAGGAGTTCCTGGACACCCTGGGCTACCCGCACGTGGAAGAAACCGACAACCCGGTGTACCGGCTGTTTCTTCAAAGCTGAGCGTCGCCATGGCGCTGACTGAACTGAAAGCCAACACCTCGGTGTGCCCACGTTGCGGTGCGGACCTGCGCTGCGGCATGGTGGCAGGCGATGCCGAATGCTGGTGCGTCCAGTTGCCCCCTGTGATGCCGGTTCCCCGTGCCCTGCCTGAAAACGCGCTGCCGGACAGCGGCGCAGCCTCCTGCTTTTGCCGTGCCTGCCTGAAACAGATCACCGATGAACGAAAAAATGCGCTTTCACATCCCAACCATTGAATCCACCGCCGACGCTTCGCTGCAAGCGCGCCTGCGCCACAAGATTGACCACAAGACCAAGCCGCTGGGCGCGCTGGGGGCGCTGGAAACCCTGGCGCTGCAACTGGGCCTGGTCCAGCGCAGCGAATCGCCCGTGCTCCAACAGCCGCAGATGGTGGTCTTTGCCGCCGACCATGGCATTGCGGCTGAAGGCGTGTCGGCTTTTCCGCAAGCCGTGACGGTGCAGATGGTGGGCAACATGCTGGCCGGCGGCGCCGCGATCAATGTGTTTGCCCGCCAGCACGGCTTTGCGATGCAGGTGGTCGATGCGGGCGTGGCCGCCGAACTGCCGGCCCACCCCTGTTTGCTGCCGCGAAAAATCGCCTTGGGAACGAAAAACCTGTGCAATGAACCCGCCATGTCGCGGGCCGAGGCACAGGCGGCGCTTGCGGCAGGCATGCACGTGGTGCAGGCATTGCCGGGCAACGTCGTGGCCTTGGGCGAGATGGGCATTGCCAACACCTCGCCCGCCGCACTGCTGCTGACCCGGTTGACGGGCACCAGCATCGAAGACGCAACCGGACGCGGCACCGGCCTGGACGACGCACAACTGCAGCACAAGCAGGGCGTGCTGACGCGTGCCCTGGCCCGTCACCCGGCCACGCAACCGCCTGATGCCGTGGCTGAACTGGCGGCGCTGGGCGGCTTTGAAATCGCCATGATGAGCGGCGCCATGCTGCAGGCGGCCAGCGAGCGGCGCCTGGTGCTGGTCGATGGCTTCATTGCCGGTGCAGCGGCACTCATCGCCCAGGCATTGGCGCCGCACGTGCGCGATTACCTGGTGTTTTGCCACCGCTCCGCCGAAACCGGCCACCGTTTGCTGCTGGCGCACATGCAAGCCAAGCCCCTGCTGGAACTCGATTTGCGGCTGGGCGAAGGCACGGGGGCGCTGCTGGCCTGGCCGCTGGTGCAGTCGGCGGCCAACTTTCTCAATGAAATGGCAAGTTTCGACTCGGCGGGTGTCAGCGGCAAGGAAAGCGCCTGAGTCGGGCGCTGCATGGATGAATTTCTTTGCCAGCCGGTTTGACGCGGTGAAAAAAAGCCTGATGCCGGTTGGCAGCGGAAGCCGGCTCCGTTGGCCTGCGCACGCCGTTGCCTTGCTACAGCAAACTCCTTTATTGATAGCTGCCAGCACCCGCCCATATTGCGCTAGAGCCTTAAATAACTCATAAACCCGTGCTTCAATTCATCCGCGAATATTTGCTCGCCGTCCAGTTCTTCACCCGCATCCCGATCACCGGGCGCCTGGCTGACTGGGTCGGTTACAGCCCCGAAATGCTGCGCGCCAGCGCCGCGCACTTTCCCGGCATTGGCGTGGTCGTGGGCGGCGCAGCGGCGGCGGTTTTTGCGCTGCTGCAAATACTGCTGCCCGACACGCCCTTCACGCCGCTGGTGGCGGCCGTGTTTTCCACCATCGCCACCGTGTTGCTGACCGGCGGCTTTCATGAAGACGGCCTGGCCGATGTGGCCGACGGCCTGGGCGGCAGCTACGACCGCGAACGCGCCCTGGAGATCATGAAGGACTCGCGCGTGGGCGCGTTCGGTGCGATGGCGCTGGTGCTGGCGCTGCTGTGCAAGGTCGCGCTGCTGGCACTGCTGGGCTCGGTCGAGCTGGTGACTGCCGCCGAAGCACCCTCGCTTTTCAGCGGCTGGTATGTCTGCGCCGCGCTGTGGACCGGCCACATCGTGTCGCGCGGCTTGCCGCTGCTGGTGATCCGGCAGCTAGCCCATGTCGGCGACACGGCAACGTCCAAATCCAAGCCACTGGCCGACCAGATCTCTTCCAGCGGGCTGCTGATTGCCTTTGCATGGTGTTTTGGTGCGCTTGCGCTGGCCAGTCTTGTGCTGGATGCTATGAATTTAATAGTTGCCTGCAGTTTTTCAGTCGTGGCGCTGCTGGCGATGCTGCGGTTCTTCAAACGCCGCCTGCAGGGTTTTACCGGCGACTGCCTGGGCACCACCCAGCAGGTGTGCGAAATCGCGTTCTACCTCGGCTTGGCGGTCAGCCTCTGATCGCCTCAATGAAACTCTGGCTCGTCCGTCATGCACAGCCGCTGGTTGCCGCCGGCATCTGCTACGGGCGGCTTGACATGGCAGCAGATGCCGATGCCACCGCTGAATGCGCTGCAAGGCTGGCCAAACAACTTCCGGGGGGGCTGCACGTCATCAGCTCGCCGCTACAAAGATGTGAGCAGCTCGCGCTGGCCCTGCATGCGCTAAGGCCTGATTTGGCTTATAAAACCGATGCGCGGCTGCAGGAAATGGATTTTGGCCAGTGGGAAGGCCGCGCCTGGCGTGACATTGACCGATCCGAACTGGAAGCCTGGACCGGCGACTTTGCGCAGTACGCCGTGGGGGGTGACGGTGAAAGCGTGACGGCATTCATGGCGCGTGTCGGCGCGGCGTTTGATGCATTACCGGACCAAGGCACTGCGCTGTGGATCACCCATGCCGGCGTCATCCGGGCGGCTGAACTGCTGGGCAATGGCGTGCGCCACATCGAACGCGCAGACCAGTGGCCGCTGCAAGCGCCTAACTATGGACAATGGCGGACACTGGACCTGCACACTGGCCAGGCACGCCACCACACCGCGCTGTGAACAACAGGCAACGCAAAAGAAAGCAACTCCATGTCAGCAAATCTCGACGGACAGCTTGTGGTGGCGATTTCCTCGCGCGCCCTGTTTGACCTTGAAGAAGAAAACCGGGTTTTTGAAGATGGTCCGGCACCCGTCCTGACGCGGGACCTGCCGCCAGGCGTCAAGAAAGACGCCGCGTACATGAAGCTGCAACTGGAGCGGCTCGATGTGCCGGCGAGGCCGGGCGTGGCGTTTTCGCTGGTCAAAAAGCTGCTTGCCTTCAACGACGCGCCCGAAAGCACGGGAGAAGCCGTCAGCCCGGCAGAGCCGCGTCAGCGGGTCGAGGTCGTCATTTTGTCGCGCAACGACCCGGTGTCGGGCATGCGGGTGTTCCGCTCGGCCCAGCATTACGGCCTGAACATCCAGCGCGGCACCTTCAACCGGGGGGCGCCGCCGTGGCGCTATCTCAAGCCGCTGCACGCCAACCTGTTTTTGTCCACCCACCTCAGCGATGTGCGCGCCGCGCTGGAAGCCGGCGTGCCGGCCGCGCAGGTATACCCGCATTCGGTGCGGGCCAGCGACGCGCATCCGAACGAGGTGCGGATTGCCTTTGACGGCGATGCGGTGCTGTTCTCGGACGAGGCCGAAATGGTGTTCCAGGCACAGGGCCTGTCGGCCTTCCAGGCGCATGAGCGCGACAAGGCCGCGCAGCCGCTGCTGGCCGGACCGTTCAAGCCACTGCTGGAGGCGCTGCAACGGCTGCAGCAGGCCGGCACCTCGCGCATGAGCATTCGCACCGCGCTGGTGACGGCGCGCAGCGCGCCAGCGCATGAACGCGCCATCCGCACCCTGATGAACTGGAACATCGAAGTCGATGAAGTGATGTTCCTCGGCGGCCTGGCCAAAGGACCCTTCCTGCGCGAATTCGAGCCCGATTTTTTCTTTGACGACCAGACCGGCCATGTCAACTCAGCGGCGCAGCATGTGCCTGCCGGCCATGTGGTGAGCGGCGCGTCCAACCGTCCGACCTGAATTTCCCGAGAGAAACCTGAATGAACCTGCTTTCCCGCACTGCGCAAAAATTCCGCGACTTCAGGCACTTCACCCGCCGGGTCTGGGCGCTGTCGGCGCCCTACTTCCGTTCGGAAGACAAATGGCGGGCGCGCGGCCTGCTGGCTGCCATCGTGCTGCTGAACCTGGGCGCGGTCTACATGCTGGTGCTCCTCAATGAGTGGAACCGGGTGTTCTACGACGCGCTGCAAAACAAGGATGCGGCGGTATTCTGGACGCAGCTGGCGCGCTTCACCTACCTGGCGTTTGCCTTCATCATCATCGCCGTCTACCGCTTTTACCTGACGCAGTTGCTGGAAGTGCGCTGGCGCGCCTGGATGACGGCGCACTACCTGCAACGCTGGCTAAGCGACCATGCGTTCTACAAGATGGAACTGGCGCGGTTTTCCGGTGCCGACCATGCCAACGGCACGCCGGACAACCCGGACCAGCGCATCCAGGAAGACATCAACCTGTTCACCACCTACAGCATTTCGCTGAGCATGGGCCTGCTGAACGCAGTGGTCACGCTGGTGAGTTTTGTCGGCATCCTGTGGTCGCTGTCGGGCGCGTTCGCCTTCAGCTTCAATGGCAGCAGCTACAGCATTCCGGGCTTCATGGTCTGGATGGCAGTGCTGTATTGCGTGGCTGGCAGCATCATCACCCACTACATCGGCCGGCCGCAGATCAAGCTCAACTTTCAGCAGCAACAGGTCGAGGCCGACTTTCGGCACCACATGGTGCGGGTGCGGGAATACAGCGAATCGATTGCACTGGACAAGGGCGAGGCGGTGGAGCGGGCGCAGCTCGACACCCGTTTTTCCGCCGTGCTGGCCAACTACCTCAAGCTGATCAAGAAGCAGAAAAACCTGGTCTGGTTCACCAACTTCTTTGGCCAGGCGGCGGTGGTGTTTCCCTTCATCGTGGCCGCGCCGCGCTTTTTCAGCGGCGCCATCCAGCTGGGCGAACTGATGCAGATTGCGTCCGCCTTCGGCCGCGTGCAGGATTCATTGAGCTGGCTGGTCGACAACTACAGCAGCCTGGCCGCCTGGCGCGCCACAACCGACCGCCTGACCAGTTTTGAAGACAATATAAGGGCTTTAGCGCAACAGGGACGGGCACAATCAGCTATTAATTTAGTAGCAAATAAGGCCAGACCGCTGGCGGCGGACACGCTGGCCGTCAACGACTTGTCGCTCAAGCTGCCAACCGGCGCGACGCTGCTCAGCGGCGTGTCGCTGCAGGCCGGACCGGGCGAAAGCATCTTGCTCAAAGGCCCGTCGGGGAGCGGCAAATCGACGCTGTTCCGGGCGCTGGCAGGTATCTGGCCCTTCTCCACCGGCCAGACGCATTTGCCGGCGGACGCCATGTTCATTCCGCAACGCCCCTACTTTCCCGATGGCAGCCTGCGCAACGCGCTGGCCTATCCGCAGCCCGCCGCGCAGTACGACGACGCGGCCCTCAGGCAGGCGCTGATTGACGCGCTGCTGCCGCAACTGACCGGACGGCTCGACGACGAGGACGCGTGGAGCCAGAAGCTGTCAGGCGGCGAGCAGCAGCGGCTGGCGATTGCCCGGGTGCTGCTGAAAAAGCCGCGCTGGATCTTTGCCGACGAGGCCACCAGCGCGCTCGACGAAACCGCCGAGAAAACCCTCTACGACAAGCTGCTGGCCAGCGTCAGATCGGCCCAGGGCAGCCTGGTGTCGATTGCCCACCGGCCCACCGTGGCGGCGTTTCATGGCAAGTTGTGGGAACTGGAGAAACTGCCCGAAGGCGCGCCCGCCCTGTACCAGGTGCGCGAAACCCCTCACGACGCGGTGGGCGCAAAAGCCTGAGAATGACAGGCCATGCCTGAAGAAGCGACTTCCCCCGCATCGCTCGCCGCCGTCCCGTCCCTCTCGCCCTGGGGGCCGATCAAGCGGCCGGCGTTCCGCATGCTCTGGACGGTCTGGCTGACGGCCAACATCTGCATGTGGATGAACGACGTGGCGGCCGCCTGGATGATGACGTCGATGACCAGCACGCCGCTCTGGGTGGCGCTGGTGCAGTCGGCCTCAACCCTGCCGGTGTTCCTGCTCGGCCTGCCCAGCGGCGCGCTGGCCGACATCCTGGACCGGCGCCGTTACTTCATCATGACGCAGTTCTGGGTCGCCGGCGTGGCCACGCTGCTGTGCATCGCCGTGATTTCAGGCGTCATGACGCCAGCGCTGCTGCTGGCACTGACCTTTGCCAACGGCATTGGCCTGGCGATGCGCTGGCCGGTGTTTTCGGCCATCGTTCCCGAGCTGGTGCCGCGCAGCCAGCTGCCGGCGGCGCTGGCGCTGAACGGCATTTCGATGAACGCGTCGCGCATCGTCGGCCCGCTGGTGGCCGGGGCCCTGATTGCCAGCGCCGGCACCGAATATGTGTTTGTGCTGAACGCCGTGCTGTCCATCATTTCGGGCTTTCTCATCATGCGCTGGCGGCGCGAGCATGTGCCCAGTCCGCTGGGCCGCGAGCGTTTGCTCAGCGCCATGCGCGTCGGGCTGCAGTTTGTCAGCCAGTCCACCCGGCTGCGTGCGGTGCTGGTTCGCGTCTCGCTGTTTTTCCTGCATTCCACGGCCTTGCTGGCGCTGCTGCCGCTGGTCGCGCGCGGCCTGCAGGGCGGGGATGCGGGCACCTTCACCCTGCTGCTGGCGTGCATGGGCTCGGGCGCCATCGTGGCCGCCCTGTTCCTGCCGCGCCTGCGCCAGATGATGAACCGTGACACGCTGGTGCTGCGCTCGGTCATGCTGCAGTCGGCGTCCACCTTTGCCATGGCCCTGGCGCCCAATGCCTGGGTGGCCGTGCCGGCCATGGTGCTCAACGGCATGGCCTGGATCACCTGCGCCAATGCGCTCAGCGTGTCGGCCCAGCTGGCCCTGCCCGACTGGGTGCGGGCACGCGGCATGTCGATGTACCAGATGGCCATCATGGGCGCCAGCGCGCTGGGCGCGGCGCTGTGGGGCCAGGTGGCCACGGTGACCAGCGTGCCGACCGCGCTGCTGGCAGCCGCCGTGAGCGGCACCGTCACCATGCTGCTGGCGCAGCACTGGGTGCGCGACCTCAGCATTGAGGAAGACCTGACACCTTCACGCGAATTCAAGATGCCGGTAACTGATGCGCCGCCTGGCGTCGGCCGGATGGTGGTGACGATTGAGTACCTGATCGAGCCGACGCGGGCTGATGACTTCCTGAAAGTGATGCAGCAAAGCCGCCGCAGCCGTCTGCGCCAGGGCGCGCTGGAATGGGAGGTGCTGCGCGACGTGAACCAGCCCGGGCGCTTCCTGGAGCAGATCGTTGATGAATCGTGGACCGAACACCTCCGGCGTTTTGACAGGGTGACGGCCAGCGATGTGGCGCTGCGTGAGCGCAAGCTGGCGTTTCACATCGGCGACAGTCCGCCCCTGGTGACGCGCTGCGTGGTCGAGGAACTGGCGCGGGCCTGAAGCCGAATCCGCTTGGCTGGCCACCACGGCATACCGTCAAACCAGTATTTTGCTACTGAAATAGTAGCTTGCAGCGTATGCACAACCTGCGCAAATACTTATTTGATACGCAAATAATCGTTTTCTGCTCAGAACGAATGCGCTTTAGCTGCCAGCCTTAACAAACCGTTCATAGCCGCGTGCCCGCAACTCACAGGCCGGGCATTCACCGCAGCCGTAGCCCCAGTCGTGCCGGTGCGTGCGGTCGCCCACGTAGCAGGTATGGGTATGCTCGACGATCAGGTCTACCAGCGCCTGGCCGCCATGGGGCAGGCCCGACTGCTCGCCCAGCGAGTGCGCCAGCGCCCAGGTGTCGGCCTTGTCGATCCACATCAGCGGGGTTTCGATCAGGAACCGTTTGTCCATTCCCAGGGACAGCGCCAGCTGCATGGCCTTCATGGTGTCGTCACGGCAGTCGGGGTAGCCGGAAAAGTCGGTTTCGCACACGCCCGTGACCAGCACCTGCAGGTCACGCCGGTAGGCCAGCGCCGCGGCCAGGGTCAGGAACAGCAGGTTGCGCCCCGGCACAAAGGTGTTGGGCAGGCCCGAGCTTTCCATCTTGAACGCCACGTCGCGCGTCAGCGAGCAGTCACTCACCTGGCCCAGCACGGCCAGGTCAAGCAGGTGGTCCTGGCCCAGCTTTTCAGACCATGCGGGAAACTGGCTTTCAAGTTCGCGCAGGACGTTCAGCCGGGCGTCCAGTTCAACCCGGTGCCGCTGGCCGTAATCGAAGGCAATGGTCTCGACACGCTGGTATTTGCTGAGCGCCTGCGCCAGGCAGGTGGTGGAATCCTGCCCGCCTGAAAACAGGACCAGGGCAGAAGTATGGGCGCGGGAGATGGAGGCAAGCGGGTTCATGGCGAAAGAAAATTTTCCCTATTGTCGCCTCACCTGCAGGCCATTCAAGGCCTGGGCCTGAACAGCCGTTATGGCTGTTCAGGCCAATGCAGCGTGTTCAGGCTTTCTTGCCGATCACCATGCGATAGAGGAACAACAGAATGATCGAGCCCAAGACGGCGGCAATGAATCCGGCGGATTCGCCAGGCCGGTAGAACCCGAGTGCCTGGCCCAGGTAAGTGGCAATCACGGAGCCGACGATACCGATGATCGCGGTGATCACAAAGCCTCCCGGGTCGCGGCCTGGCATCAGGAATTTGGCAACGATGCCGACGATCAAGCCAATGATGATGGTCCAGATAATGCTCATTTTTTTCTTTCAGGGTGGTTAAAAAACACGGGTCAAGGCAGGGTCAGGGTGACAACGTAATTAATGGGCCATGGCCGGTTCGGCAAGCGGCGTGACCGCTTTGAGGTCCTCCTGGGCCATCAACTCGTCCTTGCGCTGCTTGAGCTGCTCGGCCAGGCTGAGAAGGTCCAGCTTGCTGGCGCGCGCCTGGGCAAACATCTCGGTGCGCTCTTCCTTGACGTGGTGGTCAATGTATTCGCCAAGGACCGTCACCCTGGCATCGAACAGTTCGTCGGCCGGGTCCATGCCCTTGATCTGCGCGATCAGGTCCTTGGCGCTGGCATGCTCGACCGTGGCTTCGTTCATCAGGTCGTTGTCCTTGATGGCCTTGCGCACCGCCGGGTAGAAGATTTCTTCCTCGATGGTGGCGTGAACCGTCAGTTCCTTGCAGATCCGGTTGGCCAGCTGACGCTTCTTGGTGGTGGAACGGCTGCGGCTTTCGCTCAAGCTTTCGGATTCCTTGAACAAGGCCTTGACGGCTTTGTGGTCCGCATCAAGCAGATCGCAGGCATCCTTTTGCCGTTTGGCCTTGGCAGGTGCCCGGGCCTGTGTTGTCTTGGCGCTGGCCGTTGGCGGCTTTCTGGCAGCGGCTGTAGTTGCCATGGTGGGTTCCTCGTGTTTGTTTGGGTCATGGACCGACATGTGCCGGACAGGGATAGATTCCCATGGCGTCACTTGCTTGCCCTATCGGAAAACGCTCAAACAGACGTAGGAGCAGGCAGAATTCCCGCGCGCGATGCGGCTTGGCAAAACAATGTGCTGTCCCAAGAGGCATCCGGCCCGTGGCATGTGCTAACTTGCAGGCCATGCGCAATGCCCACTCCCTTGACCAGGCCCGGACCCGGGTCGGCGCCTTGGCCGACAGGCTGGGCGCCGACCTGATCGAAACCCACATTTCCTGGGTGCTGCTGGCCGGCGACAGTGCCTACAAGATCAAGAAACCGGTGCGGCTGCCGTTTGTCGACTACACCGCGTTGCAGGCGCGCCGGCATTTTTGCCAGGAGGAACTGCGGCTGAACAGCCGGCTGGCACCTTCGCTGTACCTGGGCCTGGCACGCATCACCGGCTCCCTTCAGGCGCCGCAGCTGGACGGCAGCGGCTTGGCGCTGGAATACGCGGTGCACATGCGCCGTTTTCCAAAAGGTGCGCTGTTTGCCGAACAACTGGCGGCGGGGACGCTGTCCGGCCTCGACGTTGACCAGCTGGGTGCCCTTCTGGCCAATTTTCACAACGGCCAGGCGCCGGCCGAGCCGGCAGCAAGATACGCCAGTGCCGAAGTCCGGCAGATGGCGGCGCGGGCCGCGCTCAAGGGTGCGCTTGCGGTGGCCCGCCCAGCCGAACAGGTGCAGCTGCACGACTGGCTCGAAGCCGAAGCGGCCGCCCTGCAAGGGTTGTGGACCCAGCGCCGCCATGCAGGCCGGGTGCGCGAATGCCACGGCGATTTGCACCTGAACAACGTGGTCAGCCTGGCAGGCGGCGTGGCGGCGTTCGACGGCATCGAGTTCGACCCGGCGCTGCGCTGGATCGATGTGCTGGACGACATCGCCTTTCCCGTGATGGACTTCATGGCCCGTGGTCGGGCCGACTTTGCCTGGCGGCTGCTCAACCGCTGGCTGGACGTTACCGGCGACCATGCCGGCCTGCCAGCGCTGCGCTTTTCGCTGGTGTACCGCGCCCTGGTGCGGGCGCAGGTCGAACAGCTGAACGGCCCTGGCCACAAAACCGCTGCGCGCCGCTACCTGGACACCGCGCTGGCGCTGGCGCAGCCCGGCCAGCCCCGGTTGTTCATCACCCACGGCCTGCCGGGCTCGGGCAAGACGTTTGAGTCGCAAAGGCTGCTGGAGCGTGAAGGGGCCATTCGGCTGCGTTCGGATGTGGAGCGCAAGCGCCTGTTCGGCTTGGACATGCTGGCCGATTCGCGGGCCAGCGGGCTGGACCTGTACCAGCCGGAAGTCACTGCCCGCACCTATGCGCAGCTGTTCAGTCGCGCACGGGGGGCGCTGCAGGCGGGCTGGCCGGTCATTCTCGATGCCGCTTTCCTGCACCGCGCCGAACGCGCGCAGGCACGGGCGCTGGCCGGCGCATTGGACGTGCCGTTTTCGATCGTTGACTGCCAGGCACCGCTGCAGGTCTTGCGTGAACGCCTGCAGGGGCGGCGCGGCGATGCGTCGGAAGCCACCGCCGGGGTGCTTGACCCGCTGCGCCTGTCCGCCGAGCCGCTCAGCGCTGAAGAACTGGGGCATGTCCTCGCGGCATCCGGCCCCTGAAACCAGCCTGCGGCATGGAACACAGCATCCCCCTCATCACCACAATTGCCGCCGGCTTCGGCATGGCGCTGATCCTGGGCTTCATCGCCGAGCGGCTGAAGGTTCCGGCACTGGTCGGCTACCTGGTCGCGGGCATCCTGATCGGCCCGGCGACACCGGGTTTCGTCGCCGACGTGCACATCGCCTCGCAGCTCTCGGAAATCGGCGTCATGCTGCTGATGTTCGGCGTCGGGCTGCATTTTTCGCTCGCCGACCTGATGGCGGTCAAACGCATTGCCATTCCGGGCGCGGTGGTGCAGATGACGCTGGCCACCCTGCTCGGCATGGGCCTGGCCTGGTGGTGGGACTGGCGCTGGGGCGCCGGCCTGATCTTCGGGCTGTCGCTGTCGTGCGCCAGCACCGTCGTGCTGCTCAAGGCGCTGGAAGCGCGCGGCGTGCTGGACACGATGAACGGCCGCATTGCCGTGGGCTGGCTGGTGGTCGAGGACCTGGCCACGGTGCTGGTGCTGGTGCTGCTGCCGCCGCTGGCCGGCGTACTCGGCGGCGCCCCCGCCGTGGAAGGCGCCGCGCCGCTGTGGCGCACCATCGGGCAGACGCTGCTGGGCGTGTCGGCGTTCATCGCGCTGATGCTGATCGTCGGCAAACGCGCGTTGCCGTGGATGCTCTGGCAGGTGGCGCGCACCGGCTCGCGCGAACTGTTCACCCTGGCGGTCGTGGCGTCGGCCATCGGGATTGCCTACGGCGCGGCGGCCTTGTTCAATGTGTCGTTTGCGCTGGGAGCCTTCTTTGCCGGCATGGTGATGCGCGAGTCCGAGTTCAGCCACCGCGCGGCGCAGGAGTCGCTGCCTTTGCGCGACGCGTTCTCGGTGCTGTTCTTCGTGTCGGTCGGCATGCTGTTCGAGCCGGCCATCCTGGTGCAGGCGCCGGCCCACGTGCTCGGCGTGGTGGCCATCATCATCATTGGCAAGGCGATTGCCGCGCTGGTGCTGGTGGTGGCTTTGCGCTATCCGCTCAACACCGCGCTGACCGTTGCGGCCAGCCTGGCGCAGATTGGCGAGTTCTCCTTCATCCTGGCCGGTCTGGGCGTGTCGCTGGCGCTGCTGCCTGCCGAGGGCATGAGCCTGGTGCTGGCCGGCGCGCTGATTTCGATTGCGCTCAACCCGCTGCTGTTCGCCGGCATCGCCCCCTTGCAGCGCTGGCTGCTCGAACGCTCCGAACTGGCGCGCCACTTGGAGCAGCGCGGCGACCCTTATGCCGAGCTGCCGATCAGCACCGACAACCAGTTCCTGCACGGGCAGGTCGTGCTGGTGGGCTATGGCCGGGTGGGACGGCGCATCGCCGGCGCGCTGCAGGAGCGCGGCATTCCCTTCGTGGTGGCCGAGCAAAACCGGGAACTGGTCGAGGACCTGCGCAGCCAGGGCATGGCCGCCGTGTCTGGCAATGCGGCCGATCCGGCGGTCCTGATCCAGGCGCACATTGCCAACGCCGCCATGCTGGTGGTGGCCACGCCCGACACCCTCAACGTCCGCCAGATGGTGGACACCGCCCGCGCATTGAACCCATCCATCGAAATCGTGCTGCGCACCCACAGCGAAGACGAGTTGCAACTGCTGCGCCAGGACGGTATTGGAACGGTTTTCCTGGGCGAGGAAGAATTGGCCAGGGGCATGACTTGCCACGTCCTGCAACGCTTCGAGCCTGGCGTGGCAGCCAGCCCTGCGGCGGGACAGGCTTAGCGTACGCCGGGGTGGGCAGGGCTGAAAATTTTGGCAGCAGCTTCGAAGCGCATTGCACTCTTTTTGTCATTGCGGACTTGATCCGCAATCCATGAACCCGCTTAGGCGCGAGGTGGATCCCGGGTCAAGCCTGGGATGACAAAGGAAGCCGGGAATAGCAAAGACCCAGGTCATGGAGCATCAACCCAAAAAGCGGTCTGAGCAGTTAAAAAAATTTAACCAAAAAAGCCTTAACCGCATGCGGGACGGGCGTTGGCAGCTATTAAATTGATACCATCTTCAAGCTGGCGGCGCCGGCACCCACTGCACCCCGGCGACAGCCAGCATGCCCTGGTGCAGGTCGTCTACAAACAAGGGCAGCACGGTTTGCAGATTGGCGGCGTAGTGCTGGCGCCACATCTGCTGCAACTGCTCAAGCGCTGCCTCGTTTTGGTAGCGCACGCTGGCCTTGTCAATCAGAAGCATGGCGACCTCGTGGTCTTCAACCACCAGGGCGATCAGGGCGTCGTCGCCGTCTTCGCGCAGCGACGCCTGCAGTTCGTCGGCGGCGTCCATCAGCACGTCGGTGCACAGCGCGGCGCTCATGGCGGCGCCGTGCAGCAGGGCTTGCTCCAGGGCGGCACGCAGGGTTTTCTTGCTCATGCGCGGGCCTCCTTGCGGCCGGGAATGAACGGTATCAAACCCTGTGCAACGGCCATTTCCTGCACCTCCAAGGGCATGTAGCGCGCATCGACCAGCAGCCCGTTGACCTGCAGCATCCAGACCAGCGGGTTGTGCTCCAGCCGGCTGGGCAGCGTCCATTCGGGTGCCATCTGATTCATGCCCAGCGCCTCTCGCACTTCCTTGGAGCGGCTGGAGCAGGTGCTGGCGCCCACACCGAAATGGGCCTGGATGTCGGCGCTCTTGCAGTGCGGCGTCTGCGACGGGTCGAACAAAAAGTTCACCATGCCCAAGGCATGCACCAAGCCGGCGGCCCAGGCGCTGTCTTTGCCCTTGAGCAGTGGCGAAGGGCGCTTGCGGCTCAGGGCAGCGAGCGCCAGGCGGCTGAGCTGCCGGTATTCATCGTTCAGGCGCTGGTTGCAAAACGCATCGGTGGCCTGGGCGATGGCATCGAACTGGTCCTGCATGGCGGCAGGCACGCGGGTAGAGGGGCGGGTCATGGTGCGGCTTTCAAAAAATGGATTTAACCTGCGTTCCGAGTGAAGGCTAACGCCAAAATATCAGCTTTCAAGAGCGCATTCGTGTCAGGTTGCAAGCGATTCAAAATGGGTTTTTGACGATCTGCGCCGGCTTGACCTCAACGATTTGAGGGAGCTTTTCTTCCGCCTGCAGCGCCTGGACGACCTGGCCGAGCAGCGTATGCAGTTCTTTGGCCAGGGCGAGGCCGGCCTGGTCCCGGGTCAGCACCACGTCACCGGTGAGTGAGACGCGGTCGGTGCGGTTCTCGATCTCCAGCGCGCCGATGCGGATCACATCGCTTTCGTTGGCATAGGGTTTGAAGTGGTTCATGGCGATTTTCCTCAATGTTTGATTGCGCGGTTGAGGGCATCCATCACCAGGCTGGTGAAATCGCGCAGTGTGAATTCGTCTTGCGGCCGGGTTTTCTTTCTGCGGTCCTGGCGGGGCTCGGGCTTGGGCAGCGCCATGCCGGCATCGCGCACCTGCGGCGGCAGGCCGGGCAGCAGGCTGAGGCCGACCATCTTTTCCAGCTTCGAGACGGAGACCACCGCATAGTCGCGGGTGTCGTCGTTGGTGATCAGGTAGGCGCCGGCGCGCTGCTGCGCCGGGCTGTAGATCACCTTCCAAATGTGCGTGGGCACCAGCACGTTGCCGATTTTCTTGAGGTTGCCGCCGATGAAGGCCGGGCCAGAGATGACATAGATATCCCCTTCGGCGGTGGCCAACTGGCGCGCTGCGCTCTCGATGCCGGCCCAGACACCGGCATTGTTCTCATGCACCTGGGGCACCATGTTGGCCAGCGAAAACGACTCGGCCTGCGCCTTGCGGGTGGCAAAGTCGGCGTTCGGCGCCATGTGTCCGCGGTCGTAGCCCGAGCGTTCGTAATCGCTGAGTTCGGCCCGGTCGCGTTCCGGCAAGGCGTCCTCGGCGTGAAAGGAATCCTTGCGCGACAGCTTGGCCGCATTCTTCATGTTCTGGCGTGTCAGGTGCTCGGCCGCATACAGCGGCGTGCGGCTCACGCCGGAATGCAGCACCGCAAACGCCCTGAAGCAGAGTTCCTGGGTGCGCGGCTGGCGCTTGGTGTCAGTGACGACAGGGGGCTGGCTGGCGGCGAAGTGCTGGGGGCAGGCAGTGCCGGCCAAAACGGAGGCGCTGCCCAGGACGGCCAGCGAGAAAACCAGGGAACGGAGCATGTGTGAAAACCGGGAAATAACTTTTGAAGGGGGCCAGTGTGCCTCAAGCCGGCATCGGCCTTCCGGACCGCCTGACGCCACACTGCGCGCGACAGGTCGGGGTGCGTCAAATTGACCGCCCCGGCCGCGCAACGGCAGCCAGGGCCGACAAGCGGACCGGTGTTGGACAAGGGCGCGCCGTGCAACGTGATGAGCGCTGTGGCCTTCAGATCAATCTGGTTTTATTGAGCGACGAGAATGGCAGGAATGCAAACACCATTCCGCTTTCCCGCGTCAGGCCACAGCAGGCTTGCTCCCGCATTGCTGGCGATCTTCGCGGTTGCCGGATGCGCTTCCGCGCCTTCAGTCACACCCCAGCTGACAGCCCCCTCGACGGCCGCCGCCACAGCGACGCAAACCGAACCCAACGAGCCAACAGAGAACCAGAAGTTTGCCCAATGGGTGGCCGAATTCAGCACCTTTGCCCGTGCCGCCGGCATCGAAGAGGCCACGCTTCACAGCGCCTTTGACAGCGTGCGCCTGGTGCCGCGTGTGATCAAGCTGGACCAGTCGCAGCCCGAGTTCACCCGCACGGTGTGGGACTACCTCGACAACGCGGTGTCGCCGCAGCGAATCGCCCGCGGCCAGGACAAGCTGCTCCAATTGCGCCCCCAAAGCGATGCCCTGACAGCACGCTACGGCGTCCCGACAGAAATCCTCGTCGCGATCTGGGGGATGGAGAGCAATTACGGCGGCTACGTCGGCGACATCCCGACCATCGACGCCCTGGCGACGCTCGGTTTCGAGGGCCGACGCGAGGCCTGGGCGCGTGGCCAGTTGCTCGCCGCATTGAAAATCCTGCAGAACCATGACATTGACCGCGCGCAGATGATCGGTTCATGGGCCGGCGCGATGGGTCAGACGCAGTTCCTGCCCTCGAACTTTCTGGCGTATGCAGTCGATGCCGATGGCGATGGCCGACGCGACATCTGGGGCAGCATCCCCGATGTGATGGCGTCGACCGCCAACTTCCTGGCCCGCTCCGGCTGGCAGGCTGACCAGCCGTGGGGGCAGGAGGTTAAATTGCCACCCGGCTTCGACTATGCCCGGGCCGACGCCGACGTGCGGCAGCCCGCTTCCGCCTGGACGAGCGAAGGCGTGCAATCGATGGACCGCACGCCGCTGCCGGCGCTGGCCGACGGCTCGATCCTGCTTCCGGCCGGCGCGCACGGGCCGGCCTTCCTGGTCGGCGCCAACTTTCGCACCATCCTGCGCTACAACAACTCGACCAGCTATGCGCTCGCCGTCGGCCTGCTGGCGCAACAGCTGACCGGCGGCCCTGCGGTGCAGGCACGCTGGCCGCGCGATGTGCCGGCATTGACGCGCAGCCAGTTGCTGGCGCTGCAGACGGCGCTGAATGCGCGCGGCGTCGACAGCGGCACGCCCGACGGCATGATGGGCCCGGCCACGCGTGACGGAATTCGCAACTACCAGCGCAGCCTGGGACTGCCGGCGGATGGCTATCCGACGCCGGACCTTCTGCAGCGCCTGCAGTGATGCGACAGGCACAGCGCATTGACGTTGAGGTCTGGCAAGCGTGTAGCCGCTTGCTGCCAAATCGCCACGGCTGTTGGTGTCAATAAAAAATCAACCTTCTGCGCCTCTCTCAAGAAAGCCGCACCAATTTTCTGGATTGTCATGGTCAGCAACCGTCTGAGTGATGATGCGGGCGCTGCGCCAACGTTTGTGCATGCCATGCCAACCGGTTAACGCAGCACCGTGTTTACACACATGAATACGTTTCAATGCCAAGTCATTGGCAGCGACTACACAGCAGCTTTATCACCCGTTACTGGAAGACCTCACTGACTGTGGCGCACGCCCTATGATTCCAAAAATGCAAACTTGCGCATGCGGCAAAAAAATTCAAAATTCATCGGCGCGAATCAACAGGATGATGCCAAGCAACCGTCCCCCGGCAAAGCCGGGAGATTACTTATTGGATTTGGAAACTGAATTAGGGCGTGTCATCAATTGAAAACGGCATCAACGCTATTGAAGAGCACGATTTGCCCCTTATCTCGTAACTGACCTTACGCAGCCGCCTGTCCTGTTAGCCTACGCGCATGAAAAATTCTGAACTGGAGTTGTACACGGATTACCTGCTGAGCAGCTTTGGCGCGACAACAGCGACAGGGCTTTCGGCCATGGTGCAGGGCGATGTCAGCCACGACCGGATTACCAGGTTTTTATCCGGGCAGGACTACACGTCTAAGGACTTGTGGCGGCAAGTCAAGGCGATGGTGCGGGAAGTGCAAACGGCTGAAGGCGTGCTGATTTTTGACGACACCATCCAGGAAAAAGCCTGGACGGACGAGAGTGACTTGATCTGCTGGCATTACGATCATTGCAGTGGTCGCACGGTCAAGGGCATCAACCTGCTCAACGCGCTGTACCACTGCGGCGGCAGGTCTATTCCGGTGGCGTTCGAGTTGGTGCAAAAGCCTCTTCAATGCGACGTTGCGAGCCGCCAAGTCAAACGCAAAAGTGAGAAAACAAAAAACGAAATGATGCGCGAGATGATCCATGCCTGCCTGCAAAACGCCTTGCGATTTCGTTTCGTGCTGATGGACAGCTGGTTTTCCTCCGAGGAGAATTTTGATTTCATTACGAGCCGGGGTAAGCACTTCATCGCAGCCCTGAAGGACAACCGGCTGGTGGCGTTGAGCCAGGAGGACTGGAAGAAAAAGCGCTTCGTGCGCGTAGACGAGCTGGAATTTTCAGAGCAATGCACGGTGCAAGGCTGGCTCAAGGGGTCTGCCAGAGCAGTCCGTTTGGTCCGCCAGGTCTTTAAAAACAAAGACAGCAGCACCGGCACATTGCACCTGGTTTGCAGCGACCTCACGTGCGACTACGACGCCATCACCACGACCTACAAAAAACGGTGGCAAGTGGAGGTGTTTCACAAATCCTTGAAGTCCAATGCGGGCATGGCCAAATCCCCAACGCAGACGTTGAGAACCCAAAGCAACCACGTCTTCATGGCGATTTATGCCGTCTTCAAGCTCGAATGCTTGAGCGTTAAAAGCAAGATCAACTCCTTCGCTTTAAGGTTCAAACTTCTCATCAATGCCACCCGCAGCGCTTTTGACCAGCTTCAGAAATTTCAGGCGGCTGCGTAAGGTCAGCTCGTAAACATGACCAGAAGATATGCACTGCGAGATGATCAATGGGAACGCATCAAGGACTCGCTGCCCGGACGCGAAGAAACTGTTGGCGTGAGCGCCCGGGACAATCGGCTGTTTGTCGAAGCCGTGCTGTATCGCTACCGCGCTGGCATCCCGTGGAGGGACTTGCCAGAGCGCTTTGGCGACTTTCGGGTGGTGCATCTGCGTCACTCGCGTTGGAGCAAGACCGGGGTATGGCGGCGCGTGTTTGAGGTCTTGGCGCAGGATGCAGACAACGAGTACGTCCTGATCGATTCGACCATCGTCAAAGCCCATCAGCACAGCGCGGGGGCTAAAAAAAAGGGTCCAAAGATAGCCAAGCAATCGGGCGCAGCCGTGGCGGCTTGAGCACCAAGATCCATGCCACGGTCGATGCGCTGGGGAACCCGACCGGTTTTCATTTGACGCCCGGGCAGACCCATGATCTGGACGGCGCAGACGTGTTGCTCAAGGACACGGCGGGCGCCACCGTCATCGCTGACAAGGCCTATGACGCACAAGAGCGGGTGGTTGAACCGCTGGAAAAAGCGGGCAAGGCGGTGGTAATTCCGTGTCTGAGCACCCGCACGCATCAGCGCATCTATGACCGCCATTTGTACAAGGCGCGCCACCTGATCGAGAACTTTTTTGCCCGGCTCAAGCAGTACCGTGCCATAGCCACGCGCTACGACAAAACGGCGCGTAACTTCCTTGGCGCCATTCACTTGGCTGCAGCGGTAGTTTGGCTTAATTGATGACACGCCCTAGCAGGCCGCTGAAATACCTCAAGGCAAAGCCTGCAGGTTCTGCAGCCTCACTCGACAATCTGCAGCAGCCCTTTTTCTGACCCGATACAAACCCATTGAACCCATGCGCGGAGCCGATACCTTCACCGAAAGCCCTTTCACGCTGCACCGCCTGGAGGACTTTGTGCCGGCCGAGCATCCGCTGCGCCCAATACGCCAGATGGTCAACGAGGCGTTACTCAAGATGGATAGGCTGTTTGCCGGGATGTACGAGGTGGACACCAAAGGCGGGCGGCCCAGCATTGCGCCCGAGAAACTGCTGCGCGCCATGCTTCTCCAGGTGTTCTACAGCATCCGCTCAGATGCGTCAGCTCATGGAACAGGTGCAGTACAACCTGCTGTACCGCTGGTTCATCGGCCTGGCAATGGAGGATGCGGTGTGGGTGCCTACGGTGTTCACGAAGAACCGCGAGCGCTTGCTTGAGCATGACGCGGTCATCGAGTTGTTCAACCACGTACTGCAAAGTGCCGACGGGCACGGCTGGCTTTCGGGCGAACATTTCAGCGTGGACGGCACGCTGATCCAGGCCTGGGCGAGCCACAAGAGCTTTGTGCGCAAGGACGGCAGCGACGGCGACCAAGGAGGCGGCAGTTTCAAGGGTCATAGCCGTTCAAACGAGACGCACCAGTCAAGCACTGATGCTGACGCCAGGCTGTACCGTAAGGGCGGGGCGGCCAGCGAGTTGCGCTTCATGGGCCACACCTTGAGTGACAACCGCCATGGCTTGATTGCCAGCGCCGTGGTCACGCGGGCCGACGGCTACGCCGAGCGCGAAGCGGCCAAGGTCATGATTGACGATGCCCGGCAGGCCTTGTCGGACGCGCAAACCGCCATAACGTTGGGCGCTGACAAAGGCTATGACGCGCAGGAGTTCATTGAGGCGTGCCTGGCAATGAACGTCACGCCGCATGTGGCGCAAAACACCTCGGGCCGGCGCTCGGCCGTCCCCGATGAGATTGCCCAAAGCGAGGGCTACGCCGTCTCTCAGCAAAAGAGAAAGCTCATCGAGCAAGGCTTTGGCTGGGCCAAAACGGTGGGCCGAATTCGCCAGGTGATGGTGCGCGGGCTGGAGCGGGTGGACCAAATGTTTGTGCTGACGATGGCCGCGTACAACTTGACGCGCATGCGCACGGTAGGACAAATCCGTTTGCAGGGTCAATAAATGGCTAAAAAAGGCGGTAGGAGCGATTTAGTCGAATGTCTGATGACGTGAGGCGAGACCGATATCTTTGCCAAATCGGGGTGCCGCAGGGTGGCGGCATCCACGGCCAGCTTCAAGCGCTGCGCGACGTTCGCGCGGGTCATCGGCATTGCGTCTCGGCGAGGCAGCAGCGGCGAATTTGCCTGCAGATTGGGGTTCAGCTCCAGCCAGTCTCTGATGGCCTTGGCCGTTGTCTTCCATAGAGGCAGCGTTCGCTGCTTGCGGCCCTTGCCGTGCAGCCGGACGCTCGACGTTGGCCCGAGCACCACATCGACGACGCGCACGCCAACGATCTCGGACACGCGCGCGCCGGTGTTAAACATCAGCGTCAACATCAGGCGGTCCCGCTGGCCGACCCAGGTGTCGGCCGGCACGTCAATCACGGCCAGCATCTGTTCCTTAGGCACGAAGCCGACCATCTTGCGATCGAATCGCTTCATCGGCACCGCCAGCGCTTGCTCGATGACGCTCAGGTGGGCCGGATCGCGCCCGGCGGCGAACTTCAGGAACGACCGCACTGCCGCCAGACGGACGTTGCGGCTGCGTACCGAGTTGTGGCGTTTTTGCTCAAGATGATCGAGGAAGCCGAGTAAGAACTTCGCGGTGAGATCCGTCAGTTGGAAGTCGGTCGGCGCCTTGCCGTGGTGCTCGTGCGCAAAGCGCAGCATCAGGACGAACGTGTCGCGGTAGGAGGCTACGGTTGGCGGGCTCAGTGCGCGCTGCTGGGTCATGTAGTCGGTGAAGAACTGCTGCACCAGGTTCGCGAACGTCGGCGAGGACGGCTTACTCATCACGGCCTCCTTCACAGGCGAAGCGCTCGAACTTCGAGCCGACCAACTCCATGAGCTCAGGCACGCCGGTGAGGTACCAGTATGTGTCGCTGATCTTGGCGTGACCCAGGTAGGTGCACAGCCAGAACATTGCGTGCTCGATCGATACGCCTGCCTCGTGCCATCGCTGAACGCGTCGCACCGCAAAGGTGTGGCGCAGGTCGTGGATACGCGGGTGCATATGATCGCCTCGCGTCTGCCAATGCAGGCTCGGCCTCAGGCGCTCGAACACGTTCTCGACCGTGCGCTTGGGAAGGATGCCACCGTTGCGTGATGCGAAGAACGGTGCTGCTGCGCCGGAATCGGCGTATTGGTTACGGCGATCCCGGTACTGGAGCAGCGCCTGGACCACACTGGCAGCTATGGGCAGGCAGCGCGACTTATGGAATTTCGTCTGGCGCACCGTGATGGTCGCCTCCTCCAGATTAACGTCGCACACCTTCAACTGCAACGCCTCGGAGAGCCTGAGACCTGCGGCGACGATCAACCCGAACAGCGTGCAGTACATGAGCGCACGCATGCCGCCCGTCGGTGTCAGGCCACCGGCGGCATCAAGCAGCGCCTGGATCTCCTTGTCCGTGTAGATGTGTGGGGTCAGTCGGCGGTGCCCCCGCCCAAGTACGCCCGCTGGCGGTATCTCGGAGGCCACCTCAAACTGCCGGTAGTAGGCAACGAACGGTCGGATGATCTCGAGCCGTCGTGCTGCAGTCACCTCACTGGTGCGCTGGACATGCTCTTGCGCCCACGCGATCTGCAGTTCCAGGGTGATCGGACCTTCGTGGCCTCGGCTGTCAGCAAAGCGAGCGAACCGCTTCAGCTCCGTGGCTGGTGCGATCAGCGCGAAGCCAAGCTGTCTTCGCTCCTGCAGGTAGCGCTGCACCGCCTCCATCAATGAACCCGCGGCGTTCATGCTGCGCTCCTTGGCCACGGCATCGCGACAGCGGCCAAGCGAGTCTGATCGACCTTGGCGTAAATCATCGACGTGTCGAGCTCGCGGTGACGCAGCACGTCAGCCACTTCCTTGAGCGTGCCGCCAGTTGCCAGCAACCGGCTGGCCAGCGTATGGCGCAAGATGTGCACCCGGGTTTGTGGCAAGCCAGCGCGCAGGTAGGCAGCTCGCACGGTGTTGCGAACCACGTCGGCACCGACCGGGTGGTCTACAGGCGCAACGTGCCGAACGAAGACCCGTCGGCTGGTGGTCGTAGGCCGCTCAGAACGAAGGTACTCGGCAATGGCCCTGCCGGTCGATTCGGGCAAGGGCAGCACATCCGCACGGCGGGACTTGCCATGGGCGACGCACAGCGTCCCAGCTGCCCAGTCGATATCGTCCAGGTTGAGGTTGATGGCTTCGCTGCTGCGAAGTCCCAGGTCAACAAGACAGCGGACGATGGCGAAGGCGCGCAGGCGTGACGGCAAGTTCGCAGGGAATGCGTTGAGCAGTCGATCAAGTTCTGACACCGACAGCGTCTGCGGCAACGGTGCCAGACGCCAATGAGCAGGTGATGCGATCACGGGTAGTAGATGGTCGACCAGCTCGCCCTCAAACGCCCGAAAGCGCAAGTAGCTTCGCAGCGCGCCTGCCAGCGAGGCGCCGCTGGCGGCCGATACCCGAGCGAGCTCCCCGGCGATGAACTGGCGTAGCTCCGACGCACTGGGCATGGCCGAGGATGTGTGCAGGATGAGCGACCGGGCAATCTTAAGTCGGCGATGCCGTGTGCTGGCCGCGAGACCCCGGGCTTGTTCCAGGTATTCATCGAAGCGCTGCAGCACGGAGTCGTTGGGGCCAACTGGGCCAGCGGCAGCTGCAACGCCATGACAAGCAAGGACTGTCAGCAAGTGGCTCAGAGCTGCCCGAACTTGACGAGGGTCCGTCTGCACGCGCCGCGCACAGTCACAACGAGGCAAGTGGTCTTGAACGAAGTCCCTGAGGAGGCCTTGCAGATTTCCAAGATCAAGCGATCGTCCGCGACACCAGTGCGCGAAGTGCGCAACGCAGCCGAGGTAGGCCCGCGTGGTTCCCGCAGTGTACTGCCGAGAGGTCAGATGATTAACGTACGCAGGGACGAACGGCGCGAAGACGCTGTCGCGCAGCCATGCTGCTGATGTCGCAGAGACAGAACTGAAGGCATCCATGATGAGCTCCTGAAGTGGGGTTTGCCACCGCAGGAGACACCTGTTTTTATGCGAAGTCCATCACAGTCTTTGACCGCGTGCGACCGCACGACTTCGCATAAGCGCGCAGTTCGCATTATTTCTTTTATGTACATCTGCACATAAAAGAAAGGCATGGTTATTCGCCGGCAGCGAACTCGCCGGCCAGCGCGCCGCTGTCGTCATGAGCCTGGTGCAGTCCGCCAGGATGCACGGTCACGACCCGTGGACCTATCTCAAGGACGTGCTTACGCGCCTGCCCGGCCACTTGAACAGCCGTATCGACGAGTTGCTGCCGCATCGCTGGCAGGCTTTGGGCTGACGCTTCGCTAACCCGTAGCATATTTCGACAGGCATATTCAATATGCCATCGCTGGCCGCTTACGGTGCATGCTCATGTGCGGACTCCTGATCCATGAGCCGACCGGGTAGCGCCCGTGCTCATCTTCAAATACGCCATCCACGACAAAAATCTCTTCCCCGCCAAAATGCCTGTGCGGGTTGAAGTAGGTTTGTGGCGCCCACCGAACCAGCGTAGACCCCAGACCCTGGCGCATCAAGGGCATGACGGTAAGGCCCGGCACCATTCCTTGATGCCACTGCGCAGTGCGTGTATTGATGACTTCCCTGTGCTGTTGATCAGCCCCCAGGTGTCTAAGCTTCACGAAGAGAACACAACCCGTGTGGCTGCGGGTGCGTGTGATGAACCGGGAGGGTTCATCATGTACGTTCCCGCCGGATAGTCTGCGTTTTCATCACTGAACACGCCTTGGAGCACCAGTATCTCTTCGCCCAATTCATGCGTGTGTGATTCGAATTTTGCGCCCGGTGATAAAGCAACTTCTTTTCTGTAAATTTCCGAGATTCGGTCTTGGGTACTGGTGATTGGCAATGCTCAGGGCTTCATGGAGAGGTAGATTTTTGCGGTCATCCACTCCTCGTCTTGTTCGGCCAGCAAGGCGCTGATTAAGCGCAGGCAGCTGGCCGAGTTAGGAAACAACGTGGCGACACGGGTACGCCGCTTGAGCTCCTTGTTCAAACGCTCCAGGCCGTTGGTCGTGCGCATGCGCACCCGATGGGCCTCGGGCAAGTCGAAGACGGCAAAACCCTCCGGCAGGTTTTTCTCGGCCCAGGCGGCCAGTTGCGGGTGGCTGACTTGCCAGTCTTTGAGCGCCGCGTTGAGCAGTCGCTGTGCCTCAATGGCATCGCTCGCATTGAAGATGCCGCGTATTTGGCGCGCTACCGGCGTGCGCTGGTCCAGCCGGCTGACGTAGCCCTGTGCGTTGTGTTGGAGGTGAAACTGGCAGCGCTGCCAGGGCACACCGGGAAACATCGCCTTGCGCGCGGCCTTCAAACCGGCATGGTCGTCACTGGCGAGAAACTTGACCCCGCGCAGGCCGCGCTCAATCAGGCTGTCTAGACAAGGCCCGCCAATGCACCTCAGCTTCTGACAGCGCCACCGACACGCCCAACACCCGGCGGTGGCCTGAAGCCGTCACGCCGATGGCCACCAAAACCGCACAATCGACTACCCGGCCGGCCTCGCGCACGCGCTCATAACGCGCATCCAAAATCACGTACGGTGTCTCATCCAGGGGCCGGGTACGCCAGGCGTGCAAGCCCGTGTCCAGCAGCGCTGTGCAACGGCTGATTTGCGTGCTGGAGATGCTCACCTCGGGCCCCACCAGCTTTTGCAACACTTCGATGACTTTTCGGGTGGAGACGCCCTGCACATACATCTCGGCAAGCGCCAGATTCATGGCTTGCTCCGAGCGACTGCCGCGCTCCAGGGCGCTGGGATAGAACCCGCCAGAGCGCACTTGCGGCACTTCGAAGGTGACTTCGCCCATGCGGGTCAAAACAGTCTTGTCCTTGTAGCCGTTGGCGTAATCGACCCGCTGGGCCGAGCGCTCGTACGGCGTGGCCTGAAGGTGCTGGGCCCGCTCAATGCGGGAGGCTTCATTGACCAGGATGCGCAAGGCTTCACCGGCGCCGTCCAGGCCATTGGCGAGCAGGCAGGCGTAGGCTTCATGCAGCGGGTGGCAGCTAGCATCGAGTTGGGTTCGTTGGGCCATGGAAATACGTTCTTTCTATGTCGGTCCAGGCTTGCCAGTCTGTGCCATCGGGGGGGGGGCCTCCGGCGGCCTGGCAGGGGCCTGATTGAAAAATCCCAAAACCAGAAACTTCCAAACAGGTTCAGTTTCAATGGTCGGGGAAATTACAGAACGAATGTTGCACTACCCGCCCGGTTGATAGCGCACGACCGAAGTGGCTTGGGCAACCTCGTCACCGACACGATCGAGCATGCGGCGCTCGACACCTGTTTGTGGACTTCCAACCCATTCAAGGTCGTGGTGGTTGAGAACAATCCGCTGACTGTGGTCTGCATTCAAGTGCATGGAATTGATTCCTGTTGCCGATTGACTGGATGAACCGTCAACCAAATTCTTCGAATTGCCGATTGAAAACAACCTGGATCATGCTGCTGATCGAACCCCCTGGATAAAAGAAGGGTTGCTGCCAGGTGCTGTGTGTTGCGGCAGTCCAGTAACGGCTGAATAAGCAGCCAGGCAGCGGGTCTGGTCCGACCCGCTTCACTCCACGGTCACGCTCTTGGCCAAATTGCGCGGCTTGTCAACATCCGTGCCCCGCGCACACGCCGTGTGATACGCCAGCAATTGCAACGGCACCACATGCAGCAGCGGGCTGAGCGCGCCGTAATGCTCGGGCATGCGGATGACATTCACGCCTTCGCTGCTGTCGATGCGGCTGTCGGCGTCGGCCAGCACATACAGCACGCCGCCCCGGGCGCGCACTTCCTGCATGTTGCTTTTGAGCTTTTCCAGCAGCGCGTCGTTCGGCGCGACGGTGACGATGGGCATGGCGTTGGTCACCAGCGCCAGCGGGCCGTGCTTGAGTTCACCGGCCGGGTAGGCCTCGGCATGGATGTAACTGATTTCTTTCAGCTTGAGCGCACCTTCCAGCGCAATCGGGTAGTGCATGCCCCGGCCCAGGAACAGCGCATTTTCCTTTTTCGCGAAGTCCTCGGACCAGCTGATGATTTGCGGCTCCAGCGCCAGCACGGCCTGCAGCGCGGCGGGCAGGTGGCGCAAGGCTTTCAGGTGGCCGGCCTCCTGGTCTTCGCTCAGGCGCCCATTGGACTGGGCCAGCGCCAGCGTCAGCAGGAACAATCCGGCCAGCTGGGCGGTAAAAGCTTTTGTGGAGGCCACGCCGATCTCGACGCCGGCGCGGGTGATGTAGGCGAGCTTGCATTCGCGCACCATCGCCGAGGTGGCGACGTTGCAGATGGTCAGCGTTTGCGTTTGCCCCAAGCTTTGTGCATGGCGCAGCGCGGCCAGCGTGTCGGCGGTTTCGCCGCTCTGGGTGATGGTGACGACCAATGTGCGCGGGTTCGGCACCGAGGTGCGGTAGCGGTATTCACTGGCAACTTCCACTTGCGTCGGGATGCCGGCAATGGATTCGAGCCAGTACTTGGCGGTGCAGCCGCTGTAGTAGCTGGTGCCGCAGGCCAGGATCAGCACCGAATCGATGTCCTTGAAGGTGCGGTATGCCTCGTCGCCGAACAGCTCGGGCACGATGCCCACGACGCCCTCCAGCGTGTCGGCAATGGCGCGCGGCTGCTCGAAGATTTCCTTTTGCATGTAGTGGCGGTAAGGGCCGAGTTCGGCCGCGCCGCTGTGCGCATGCACCGTCTTGACTTCGCGCAGGGCGCGCTGGTGGTGGCGGTCAAAAATCCAGTATTTGCCGAGTTGCAGATCGACCAGGTCGCCTTCTTCCAGGTAAACGATCTGATCGGTGACGCCGGCCAGCGCCATCGCGTCGCTGGCGAGAAAGGTTTCACCGTTGTCGGCGCCAACGCCCAGGATCAGCGGTGACCCGGCGCGTGCGCCGACGACGCGGTGCGGCTCGTCCTTGCAAAAGGCGGCAATCGCATAGGCGCCGTGCAGTTGCGCCACGGCAGCCTTGAGCGCGTCGAACAGATCGCCGTCGTACAGGCTGTCCATCAGGTGGACGATGACTTCGGTGTCGGTCTGGCTTTCGAACACATAGCCCCGGGCCTGCAGGGCGGCGCGCAGTTCGTCGTGGTTTTCAATGATGCCGTTGTGCACCAGCGCGATCTTGCCCGGCCGCGCCGCACTGTCGGGGCCGGTGCCGTGGCTGAAATGCGGGTGCGCATTGTGCACCGCCGGCGCGCCGTGCGTGGCCCAGCGCGTGTGGGCAATGCCGGTGCCACCCTGGATGTGTTCGCTGCTGACCTGCGCCTGCAGCTCGGACACGCGCGCGGTGCTGCGCGCGCGTTTCAGGCCATTGGCGTACACCGCCACGCCGCAGGAGTCGTAGCCCCGGTATTCCAGCCGCTGCAGGCCCTGCACCAGGATGGGAACAATGTTTCGGCTGGAAACCGCTGCAACGATGCCGCACATAAAAAGTACTCCTGAAAAATGATGGGCTGATGCTAAGGATTAACCGCTTTTCTATGTGTTTGATTTTTTGTTATTTTTGAAATTAAATTTCAGGAATCAACATTCGTGAAATTTAATTTCTTTAATAATACTTTCATGGAACAAATAGAACTTGACCCTACCGACATCAAGCTGCTCGAATGCCTGCAAAGCGATGCCAGCCTGAGCAATCAGGCGCTGGCCGAACGCGTGCATGTGTCGCCGCCGACCTGCTTGCGGCGCGTCAAGCGGCTGCGCGATGCGGGGCTGATCGAGTGTGAAATCGCGGTGCTCAACGCCGACCGGCTGGGCGCCGCGCTGGGCCATGGCCTGACCGCGCTGGTCGAGATTTCGCTGGACCGCCAGGGTGCCGAGGGGCTGGAGGCGTTCGAGGCGCGGGCGGTGGGGGATGACGCCGTTCAGCAGTGTTACCGGGTGTCGCCGGGGCCGGACTTTATGCTGGTCGTGCATGTGGCCGACATGCCGGGTTATCTGGCGCTGGCGCAGCGGCTGTTTACCAGCGACGCGAATGTGCGGAATGTAAAGGCTTTTTTTAGTGTCAAGCGCGCCAAATTCAAGCCTAAAGTGCTGTTTGCGCAATGACTGCTTGCGTATTCAGCTATTTAATTCATAGCTCTGTTTTGTTTGTATTCGCTCCCTGTTTGGTCACGTGGTGGCGCTGCAGGGCTTGGCTGGCCGGGGGTAGCCCGGCGGCTACTCACTTTCTTTGCTTCGCCAAAGAAAGTAAGCAAAGAAAGGCGACCCCTGCTGTCCGCGACCCTTCGCTTCGCTACGGGCACCCTGCGGTGCTCAGTCCAGCCGGGGTCTCGTGCAAACTCGCCTTCGGCTCAAACAAGCACGAGCCCTGATCCGTCTAGCCTTCCGCTCCTCAGCGCAGACAGAAGGGGCTGGGAAATGGAATACACAGGCCAACACGAGCAGCCGAACAGCAAAACAGCAGAAGTCAAATAGACATCGCGCCAAATAAATAACGAATCTTACGAATTTGATAGCTGCTTGCGCATACCCCACCTGCACAAAAGTCGCTTTTGACTCCGAATCCGCCCCCGAACTCCACACCACCCCGTTCTGGCTGGGCCTGTGATGACCAGGGAAAGCGGGATCAGGGCGAGCGATTGTCTGAGCCGAAGGCGAGTTCGAGCTCGACCCCCGCTTTGCCTGGGCAGCACAGGTTGCCCGAAGCGCAGCGCAGGGACCCAGCCAGTCGGGTCGCCTTTTCTTTGCTTACTTTCTTTTGGCGAAGCAAAAGACAAGTGAGTTGCCGCCGGGCAACTCCCGGCCAGCAAAGCTATGCAAAGAAACCCGAGCTAAAAATTCGATAGCAGCCAGCGCAAGACAGCATTGCGCAAACAGCCAATCAGCACCTCAACCCTTGGATTTCTTCAAAGGCCGCGACCAGTTCGCAAGGTTCACCTGCTTGCCCCGCGCCACACTCAAACTGCCAGCCGGCACATCCTTGGTAATCGTCGAGCCGCCGCCTACCGTGCCGCCCACGCCCACCGTCACCGGCGCCACCAGCACGCAGTTGCTGCCAATGTGCACATCGGCCTCGATCACCGTGCGGTGCTTTTGGGCGCCGTCGTAGTTGGCGGTGATGCTGCCGGCACCGTAGTTGACGCGCTCGCCCACCGTGGCGTCGCCCAGATAAGCCAGGTGATTGGCCTTGGCACCCCGTGCCAGCGTGGAATTCTTGACCTCGACGAAATTGCCGATATGCACTTCGGCGCCCAGCACCGCACCGGGCCGCAAGCGGGCAAACGGGCCCACCAGCGCACCTTCGCCGACCTGCACGCCGAGCCTTTCGCCGTCGATGTGGGTGAAGGGGTGAATCACTGCGCCGGCGGCAATCACCGCATTCGCAATCACGCAGTTTGCGCCGATGCGCACACCCTGCCCCAGGCTGACCTGGCCGTCAAACACGCAGTTCACATCGATCTCGACATCCGCGCCGCAGGTCAAGGTGCCGCGCACGTCCAGCCGTGCCGGATCAGCCAGGCGAACACCCTGCTCCATCAGCGTGACGGCCAGGCGCTGCTGGTACACGCGTTCCAGTTCGGCCAGTTGCACCGGGCTGTTGACGCCGGCGACCTGCGCGGCGTCCGTGATCTGGTGCGCCACCACGGCCACGCCGTCGGCCACGGCAAACTTCACGATGTCAGTCAGGTAATACTCGTTTTGCGCATTCTGGTTGTCCAGCCGCGCCAGCCAGCGGCGCAGCAGGCGCGTCGGCACGGCCATGATGCCGCTGTAGATTTCATGGATGGCGCGCTCGGCTTCACTGGCGTCCTTGTGCTCGACGATGGCGCGCACCTGGCTAGAGGCCTGCGTGCCGGCGCGAACGATGCGGCCGTAGCCGGTCGGGTCGGCCATGCTGAGCGTCAGCAACGCCAGCCGCTGGCCATCGCATTGCGCCAAAAGCGCTTCCAGCGTGGCGGCCTGCGTCAGCGGCACGTCGCCCGACAGCACCAGCGTGATGCCGTCATCGGCCAGGAAAGGCATGGCCTGCTGCACCGCGTGGCCGGTGCCCAGCTGCGGCTCCTGGCGCGCAAAATTCAAACTCAAAGCGGCTGAAGCGCCCATCCTGCGGGCGCAGGCTGCTTCCACTTCCATAGCGCCATGACCGGTGACCACGACCGCCTGGCGGGCCGACAACTGACCAGCGCAGTCCATGACATGCGCCAGCAAGGCGCGTCCGCCCAATCGGTGCAACACTTTGGGCAATGCGCTTTTCATCCGCGTGCCTTTGCCTGCGGCCATGATGACAACGTCAAGAGGGTTCGACATGAGATTTCCTGTGAATTTTGGGCTGCTAAAAAGGGACAAAGCGCGGCCCGGCCTGCGCTTTCACCACCGGATTATCGGGGTGCTCGGCCTGCTGGCCGTGGCCGGCGTGCTGCAGGCCTGCAGCGTCGTGAAGCTGGCCTACAACCAGGCGCCCGACCTGGCTTATTGGTACCTTGACACTTACCTGGACCTCACGGGCGAGCAAAGCCTGCAGGTCAAGGCCAGCTTGAGCCAGCTCCAGGCCTGGCACCGGCAGACGCAGCTGCCGGTCTACATCACGGCGCTGCAGCAGCTCCAGCAGCAACTGCCGTCGGACACCACCGCCGCCGCAGCCTGCGCGGTGGCTGCCGACGTGCGCAGCAATCTTGGCGCGGTGGCGCAGCAGGCCGAATCGCTGGCCGCCGGGGTGGCCGTCATGCTCCAGCCGGGCCAGCTCAGGCACCTGGCGCAAAAATTTGCCAAAACCAATGCCGAGGCCGAAGACGAGTTGCAGGGCAACAACGGAAAAACCCGGCAAGGCAAGCGCTACCGGCAGTTGCTCAGCCGTGCCGAGAGCCTGTACGGGACGCTTGACGAGCCGCAGCGCGCCGTCATTGCCCGGCGCCTGGAGCAATCCCGGTTCGACCTGCGCGTGCTGTTCGCCGAAAGGCAGCGCCGTCAGCGCGACATGCTGCAGACCCTGCAGCCGATGGCGGCAGGCCAAGTCTCGCCCGCGCAGGCAAAGACCGCCCTGCGCGGGCTGGTCGAACGCACGCTGAACCCGCTGGAGCCGGTCTACCGGCGCTACCTGGACCAACTGGGCCAGGAAAACTGCCAGAGTTTTGCCGAACTGCACAACAGCACGACGCCGGCGCAGCGCGGCAAGGCCGTGGAAACCCTCAGGGGCTACGAGCAGGACTTCAGGATTCTGAACGCCCGCACACTCTGACGCGCCGCTACAGCAGCGGCACCCTGCGCGGCGGCGCGTCGTAGTAGTCGGCCAGCCGCTCCAGCGCCTGGGGGTTGCGCAGCCACAGCCGCCCGCCGCGTAGGTCGTGCAGCCCAAGCAACTTCAGCCGTCGAAGCGTCTTGTTGGTGTGCACCAGCGACAGGCCCAGGGTGTCGGCGATGTGTTGCTGGTTGATCGGAAATTCAACCGATCCTTCGTGCGCCAGCCCGAGCCGCTCCAGCCGGCGGTACAGATGCATCAGCAGCATTGCAACACGCTCGGCGGCATTGCGCTGGCCGGTGGTCAGCAGGTTGTCATCGACCATGCCTTCCTCGCGCGCGGCCAGCCAGGTGGTGTCGTAACCCAGGCGGGGGATGCGGCGAAACAGATCCAGCAGGCCTTCACGCGGAAACGCGCACAGGCTGACATCGGTCACGGCCTCGATGCCGTGCATGGCGCCGTCGCTGAACTCCTGCTGCAGGCCGATCAGGTCGCCGGGAAGCAGGAAATTGAGGATCTGCCGGCGCCCGTCGCTCAGGGTCTTGTAGCGAAACGCCCAGCCTTCGTACAGCGTGTACAGCCGCCCGTTGGGCTTTTGCTCATGGATCAGGTACTGCCGGCCTGCCGGGTCAGGGCATCGCTGCGAAACGATTCGATGAACGCCAGCTCTTCACCCGACACCGCCGTGAAGGCACCGGTCTTTCGCAGCCGGCAAGCGGTGCAGGGCGGTGGACAGGAGACGGGAACGGGTTGAAAAATACGCATGCATGCCCCTTGGCAAAAATGAACTGAAACACTGTGTCTTTTGACATTGTTGTGTACTGCACAGCCTTGTACATTCTGCCGTACCACCATGCGCATGCCGTCTCCCGATCTCCACGAAATCATTTACGTCAGCACCCTTGCGGATGACGCGCCGGTCCGCGTGGTCGCCCACATTGCCATGCAGTCGCGCAGCCACAATCAGCAGTCGGACATCACCGGCCTGCTGGTGTTCGACGGCCTGCATTTTTGCCAGCAACACGAAGTCTGTGCCCATAAAGTGGCAGCGGTCATGGCGCGCATCCAGGGCGATCCGCGTCACCGCAACGTCGAAGTCCTGCACCAGGGACCGCTGGACCAGCGGCGCTTCAGGCGCGTCAGGCTGGGCTATACGTCAGTGGAAGACATCGAACTGCTGGAGCGGCTGCAGCGGCTGAAGGGCCAGGCGGCGGTTGATGGTTTCGCGGCATTGCTGTCTGGGCTGGACGTGGATGGGTAAAACGGATGGATTTGGAGCAAAACGCTATGCCGCCAAGCCCAGGACACGGTGCAGACATGCGAAGCGATTGGCGCTGTGCCGTCTATATCACCTGCCGATAAGAATCAATGGAATCAGCGTTTAGCGCATATAAAGCGTGCGCAGGCAGCTATATATTCAATAGCATCCCGATAAATGGCCATGCCTTCACAGCGGCCAGGCCACGCCCTGGTCATTGAGCAGCACATCAAGCGCAATGTCGTGCGGCTCGGGCAGCAGGTCGGGCAGCCAGCCGTGGCTGAAACCCAGGCCGACGGTGACCGGGCGCGGCGACAGCGTGGCCAGCGTGCGGTCGTAGAAACCGCCGCCATAGCCCAGCCGGTAGCCGCCCGGCCCGTAGCCCACGCAAGGCACGAACAGCAGCGTGGGAACGATCACCTCGGTGTCCTTGGGCTTGGGAATGCCGTAGGCGTCTTCCTCCATCGGGCAGCCGGGGTACCAGGCGTGAAAGGTCAGCGTCTTGTGCAGCTTGTTGACCACCGGCAGGCCGATCTTGCGCGGCGACCTGCCCGCTATGCTTTCGGTAGCTAACTGCGCCTGTCCCGCCTGCGCAGAGGCCGTATTTTCTTTGAATTCCGGGGCCAGCACGGCATCTTCCTGCCAGCGGTACAGCGCTGGCAGCGGGTCGAACTCGCCCTTGATTGGCCAGTAGGCACCAATCACCTCATGGGGCGAGCCGACCAGCCAGATGCGCATCACCCGCTGGAGCAGGTCGGCCCGGGCCAGCCGGTCGGGCATGTCGAGGCGCGACTGCACCAGTGCTTTTCGTGTGCTTAATTTGTCCATAATCCTCCGATGCTATACAAAATTCTATGCAGCGCGGCAGTTTCAGCCGTGCTGGCCGCGCCAGCCCTGGCGCAAAGTCCTCCAATCGCCTGGACGCCGGGTGCCAATGCCGACGGCGACAGCCTCATCGTGGAGATGAACAAGGCCTTTCGCAGCAGCAACAAGGGCCGGCTGGCGCAACTGCTGCCGCAGGCCCGGGGCCATGCGCTGGAGCCCTGGGCGGCCTACTGGGAACTCAAGGCGCGGCTCGGCGAGGCCAGCCCGCAGGAGGTGCAGGGTTTCCTGTCGCGTTATGCCGGCAGCTACCAGGAAGACCGGCTGCGCAACGACTGGCTGCTGCTGCTCGGCCAGCGCCGCGACTGGGCCGGGTTTGCTGCCGAATACCCGAACTACCGCATGAACGACGACCGCGAGGTGCGATGCTACGCCCTGCTGATCGAGCACCTGAAGAATCCGGCGATCGATGCCCGGCTGTCCGACGAGGTGCGCAAGAACTGGTACGCCCAGCGCGATGCCGATGACGGCTGCAATGCCGCCGCTGAGCGGCTGGTGGGCAGCCAGAACCTCACGCCGCTCGACGTCTGGCAAAAGGCCCGGCTGGCGATGGAAGCCAACCGGCCGCGCGCCGCCAGCAATGCCGTGGCCATCGTCGCGCCCGAAGCGCTGGGCATGGTCACCGAGCTGAACAGCAGCCCCATCAAGTTCCTGGCCGGCAAGTACCTGGCGGTGCGCACGGTGCGCAAGGAAATCATCACGCTGGCGCTGGTCAAGCTGGCGGTCAGCGATTCGGAAGGCGCCGCTTTTCAGCTTGACGGCAAATGGTCGCTGCAGCTCACCGCCGAGGAACGCAACTGGCTCTGGGGCCTGATCGGCAAGCAGACCGCCAGCCGCATGGGCACGGTGCCGGCCGGCGATGCGCTGGCGTATTACGCCCGGGTCACCAAGGACACCGACCTGACCGATGACATGCTGGCCTGGAAGGCGCGCGCCGCCTTGCGCGCCGGCACCCTGCCGAGCTGGCAGCTGGTGCTCCAGGCCATCAATGCCATGAGTGAAGAGGGCCGCAAGGACCCGACCTGGACCTACTGGAAGGCGCGCGCGCTGCTGGCCACGTCGCCGCCCGACATTGCCACCGCCGCCATCACGCCGCAAGGCCCGGCGACCACCACGGCCATCGCACCGCAGCGCGCCGAGGCGCTGGCGCTGCTGCAGTCCATCGCCTCGGTGCGCGGCTTTTACGAGCAGCTGGCGCTCGAAGAGCTGGGCCTGAAGATTTCCGTGCCGCCCCGGCCCGCGCCCCTCACGGCCGAGGAAAAAGAAGCCGCGCGGGGCAACCCGAGTCTGATGCGGGCGGCCTACGCCATCCAGTCCGGGCTGCGCTCCGAAGGCGTGCGCGAATGGAACTACGCCACCAACCTGCACCGCAAGGGCGGCATGAACGAGCGCGACCTGCTGGCCGCCGCCCAGCTGGCCTGCGACCGTCAGATTTGGGACCGCTGCATCAACACCAGCGAGCGCACCAGCAGCGTGGCCGACTTCGAGCAGCGTTTTCCGATGCCGTTTCGCGAGGCCGTCGTCAGCCGCAGCCGGACCATCGGCCTGGACCCGGCTTATGTGTATGGCCTGATCCGCCAGGAAAGCCGCTTCATCATGGATGCCCGCTCGGGCGTGGGCGCTTCCGGGCTGATGCAGGTCATGCCGGCCACGGCGCGCTGGACTGCCAACAAGATCGGCTTGAGCAGCTTCACGCCCGACCAGATCAATGACCGTGACACCAACATCACCATTGGCACGGCCTACCTCAAGCTCGCGCTGGACGATTTGAACGGCTCGATGCCGATGGCCGCCGCCGCCTACAACGCCGGGCCGGGCCGGCCGCGCACCTGGCGCAACGGTCCGGTGCTGGATGCCGCCATCTGGGCCGAGAACATTCCGTTTGCCGAAACCCGCGACTATGTAAAAAAGGTGGTGTCCAACACCACCAACTATGCCGCCCTCCTGACCGGTCAGCCGCAGTCGCTGAAAAGCCGCCTGGGCAAGGTCGGACCGCGCGACGCGGCCACGCCCGAGCCCTACAAAGACCTGCCCTGAAGCGCCGCCGGGCGGCCGCCCGGCCTGGCGCTGGTCTTTTGAGGGTGGCAACGTTCAATGAGCTCGCGGACTGCGCATTGACCTACAGGCAAACAGCCCGCTATCTGCTATGGTTTTTGGATGTTCTTGCCTTCTGAAAACCTTCCCCGCATCACGCCCGAGACGGCGCTTTTTCTTGACTTTGACGGAACGCTTGTGGCCCTGGCCGCGCAGCCCGAACTGGTGCAAGTCCCCCACGGCCTGGCCGGCACCCTGGCCGAACTGCACCGGCAGCTGGACGGCGCGCTGGCGCTGGTGTCCGGCCGGCGCCTGCTCGACCTGGACGGATTCCTGGCCCCGCTGCTGCTGCCAGCGGCCGGCGAACATGGCGCGCAGCGTCGCACGGCCGACGGCCTGATGATCAGCGCGCCCCCGGCGGACCTCGAGCTGCTGCTGCAGGCGGCGCAAGGCCTGGTCGCCCGCCATCCGGCGCTGAAGCTGGAACGCAAGAACCTGGCACTCAGCCTGCACTACCGGCAGGCGCCCGAACTCGAAGCGCTGTGCCTGCAGGTGATGCGCGAAGCGCTGGAACGCAGCCAGGGCGTCGAGTTGATGCAGGGAAAATGCGTGATCGACCTGAAACCCGAGGGCTTCAGCAAGGGCACGGCGATCGCGTTTTTCATGGGCGAAGCGCCGTTTGCCGGCCGTGTCCCGGTGTTTGCCGGTGACGACGTGACCGACGAGGCGGGTTTCGAGGCCGTGCAGCGCATGGGGGGCCACGCCATCAAGGTCGGCCCGGGGCCGACGCTGGCACAGCACCGCTGCGACGGCGTATTGCAATTGGCCGTATGGCTGCAATCGGCCGTGGCATCCCTGCCCGGCACCGGCTCGCCCGCCAGCCATCCGGGATTCACAGCATGAGCGCCCCGGCTGCCGCAGCCCCGCAATTTTTGCCGCCCGCGCCGCCGTCGCTGTCGCTGGGCGTCATCGGCAACTGCGCCTTCAGTGCACTGGTCGATGCGCGCGGGCGCATCGTCTGGTGCTGCCTGCCGCGCTTTGACGGCGACCCGGTGTTCAACGCGCTGCTCGACGCTACCCCCCAGGCCAGTGCTTTTGCCATCGAGATCGAGAATTTTTCCCACGCCACACAGTTCTACGACCCGAACACCGCCGTGCTGCGCACCCAGCTGTTCGACAAGATCGGCCAGGCGGTCGAGATCACCGACTTTGCGCCGCGCTTTTACAGCCGCTCGCGTTTTTACAAGCCGATGATGCTGGTGCGCCGGGTGCGCCCGGTCCACGGCGCGCCGCGCATCCGCGTGCTGCTCGACGTGCTGTTCGACTGGGGCCGCTCGCGGCCGGTGGTCACCCAGGGCAGCAACCACCTGCGCTATGTCGGTGATGCGCTGACGCTGCGCCTGAACACCGATGCGCCGCTGTCGCACCTGCTGGCCAAGCGGCCTTTCGTGCTGACGCGCGAGCACAATTTTTTGCTCGGCTCCGACGAGTCGCTGGCCGAAGGCATTGCCGACACGGCGCGCCTGTTCGAGCAGGAAACGCTGGCCTACTGGCGCAAGTGGAGCCAGCGGCTGCACGTTCCGCTGGAATGGCAGGAAGCGGTGATCCGCGCGGCCATCACGCTCAAGCTGTCGCTGTTCGAGGACACCGGCGCCATCGTCGCGGCCATGACCACCAGCATTCCCGAGGCGCCAAACAGCGGCCGCACCTGGGACTACCGTTTCTGCTGGCTGCGCGATGCCTTTTTCGTGGTGCGGGCGCTCAACAGCCTGTCCGAGGTCGGCACCATGGAGGACTACCTGCGCTGGCTGGGCAATGTCGTGGTGCAGGCCGACGGCGGGCATATTCAGCCCCTGTTCGGCATCGGCCTGGAAATGGAGCTGCCTGAAGCGGTGTATGGCCATCTGGGTGGCTACAGGGGCATGGGGCCGGTGCGCGTGGGCAACCAGGCGCAGGAGCATTTCCAGCACGACGTGTACGGCAACGTGGTGCTGGGCGCAGCGCAGGCCTTCCACGACCATCGGCTGCTGCACCGGGCCGGCGCGGCCGAGTTCAAGCGCCTCGAAGCGGTCGGCGAGCAGGCCATTCGCTGCTACGACCAGCCCGACGCCGGCATGTGGGAGCTGCGCACCCGCGCCCGGGTGCATACCTCGTCGGCGCTGATGTGCTGGGCAGCCTGTGACCGGCTGGGCAAGATTGCCGTCACCCTGAAGCAATCCGAGCGCGCGCTGTACTGGAGCGGCCATGCGCAGGTCATGCGCGAGCGCATCCTGCGCGAGTCCTGGAGCGAGGAACGGCAGGCCTTTGCCGAAAGCTTTGGCGGACGCGACCTGGATGCCAGTGTGCTGCTGATGATTGAAGTCGGTTTCATCGAACCGAAGGACCCGCGCTTCGTGGCCACCGTGGATGCGCTGGAAAAGTACCTGTGCGACGGCCCCTACATGCGCCGCTACGAGGCGCCCGACGACTTCGGCAAGCCCGAGACGGCGTTCAACATCTGCACCTTCTGGCGCATCGACGCCTTAGCGCGCATCGGCCGCAAGGACGAGGCCCGGGCGATTTTCGAAACCATGCTGGCCGCCAGGAACCATGTCGGCCTGCTGTCCGAGGACACGCACCCGGTCACCGGCGAGATGTGGGGCAACTTTCCGCAAACCTATTCCATGGTCGGCATCATCAATGCCGCGATGCGCCTGTCGGCCCCTTGGGACAGCCAAGTATGACCCCCACGCTCCCCACTGCGTGTGGTTCGCACAACCCCTGAACCCCTGCACAGGAGAAACCCAATGAGCCGTCTGGTCGTTGTTTCCAACCGCATTGCCGATCCGCGCAAGTCGGCGGCGGCTGGCGGCCTGGCGGTGGCGCTGGGCGATGCGCTGTCGGCCAACGGCGGGCTGTGGTTCGGCTGGAGCGGCACGGTGGTCGAGAACGGCACGCCGGGCGAAGGCGAGGTGCATACCCAGCATGCCGGCAACGTCACCCTGACCACCGTCGACCTGTGCAAGGAAGACCACGACAGCTACTACCTGGGCTACAGCAACGGCGTGCTCTGGCCGGTGTTCCATTACCGGCTCGACCTGGCCGATTTCGATGCCGGCTACATCGGCGGCTACCGGCGGGTGAACAAGCTGCTGGCGCGCAAGCTGATGCCGGAGCTCTTGCCCGACGACATCATCTGGGTGCATGACTACCACCTGATCCCGATGGCGGCCGAGCTGCGCGCCATGGGCTGCAAGAACCGCATCGGTTTCTTTTTGCACATTCCGCTGCCGCCGCCGCTGATCCTGGCTGCCGTGCCGCAGCATGAATGGCTGATCCGCTCGCTGTTCGCCTATGACCTGGTCGGCTTTCAGGCACAGGCGGACGTCGAGCATTTTTCAAGCTATGTCGGCAAGGAGGTGGGTGCCGAGGCGCTGGACAAGCACCAGTTCCGCGCCTTCGGGCGCAAGGTGCAGGCGCAGGCCTTTCCGATTGGCATCGACGTGGACGAATTCGCCGCGCTGACGCATGCCAAGGAAGGCCGCGACATGTACGAGCGCATGAAAAACGAATATTCGCGACGCCGCATCCTGCTGGGCGTTGAGCGGCTGGACTATTCCAAGGGCCTGCCGCAACGCGTGAAGGCGTTTCGGGAACTGCTGAAGAACTACCCGGAAAACATCAACAGCGCCACCCTGATCCAGATTGCCTCGCCCAGCCGCGAGGCGCTGGACACCTATGCCGGCCTGCGCCAGGAGCTGGAAAGCCTGTGCGGCGCCATCAACGGCGACTATGGCGAGCTGGACTGGATGCCGGTGCGCTACATCCACCGCAACGTCGCCCGCAAGCGCCTGCCGGGGCTGTACCGCGTGGCCGACGTGGCGCTGGTCACGCCGCTGCGCGACGGCATGAACCTGGTGGCCAAGGAATTCATCGTCGCACAAGACCCGGCCGACCCCGGCGTGCTGGTGCTGTCGCGCTTTGCCGGCGCGGCCGAGCAGCTCAAGGAAGCCATCCTGGTCAATCCCTACGACACGCATGGCACGGCCGAAAGCATCCAGCTGGCGCTGCAGATGCCGCTGATCGAGCGCCAGCGGCGCCACCAGCAGCTGCTGGAGCGGGTGCGCAGCCAGGACGTGCACTGGTGGCGAAAAACCTACCTGGCTGCGCTGGCGGCCTGCGAGCCCGACTGAAGTCCCTGCCGGCGGCGTCAAGCAACCAGGGCCAGCGCTGCAAAGTCGCCTACCCGCTCGCCCAGGCCAGCCGGCACCAGCGTGCAGCCGTCGGTCAGCGCGGGCAGCCGGCCCTTGAGTTGCGCCTGCAGGCGCGGCAGCAAATAATCGCGGTGGTGCCAGAAGACGCTGCCGCCCAGGCTGATGCGCTGCAGGTCCAAGGTGACGACCAGGTTGTAGAGCATCCGGCCCATCACCCGGCATATTTCATCAATAATGGCTATGGCGCCGGTCTCGCCTGCCTTGGCAGCTATCAAAACGCTAGCGGCGTCAAGCCAGGCCGGAAAACGCCGGGGCAACGCGTTGCCCGCCACCAGCGCCTCCACATCGCCGATATTGCCGCAGCCGCACAGCGCATCCAGGTTGTCGCTGACAAACATGTGGCCGGCATGCCCGGCATTGCCGTTCTTGCCGCGAAGCACCCGGCCATCGACGCACAGGCCAACGCCGACGCCGGTGCTCCAGGTGACGTAGGCACAGTGGTCCAGGCCCTGCAATGCGCCCCAGCGGCGCTCGGCCTGCAGCGCGGCAATGCCGTCGTTTTCTACCCGCACCCGGGCAAACACCTCGCGCAGCGGCGCTTCGAGCACGGCGGTGGTCCAGTCGTTGGGCAGGCCGCGACCGCTGCCTGCCAAGGCACCGCAAATGTTCGGCGACGCCAGCTCGACCAGTCCCTGGTTCAGCACAAACGGGCCGCAGGAGGCCACCCCGACGGCGGCGATGTCACGCGCATCGATATGGGCGGCCTCGCAGCTGGCGCCTATCATGCCCAGCACCTGCCGGGCCAGCGCATCGGGCGCGCCCTGTTTGGCCGTCGGCTCGACCCGCCGGCCCAAGGCGCCACGATGGTCCACCATGTTGACGGCCACCTTGGTGCCGCCAATATCGACACAGGCCACCGGCGCCGCGCCTTGTGCCAGACGAAGTTCGGGTGGCATGGCTTGGGGAAATGACGGAGCGTTCATGGCGGGCGTGTCCTTTGCATCAGATCAGCTGGCTGACCAGGCTGGCAACGAAGCTCAGCAAAATGGTGGTGGTCACCGGAATGAACCATTCGCGGCCAAACAGGCGAAAGCGCAGGTCGCCCGGCAGCTTGCCGAAACCGAGTTTTTGCAGCAGCGGACTGAACCAGCTGATGAGCATCAGGGCCAAAAAAATGACGATGAACCAGCGGATCATGGCTGCAGCTTACAGCGTATGCAGGCGGTCACCCGCCGAAAAACCGAGTGGTTTCCATACCGGGCGGCCCTTGGCGCCAAACGCGATCACCTTGAACAACTCGCCCATTTCATGCTCGTTCACCAGCTTTTGCACCATGACGCGCCGCGCCAGGCTGGCGGCGTCAATGCCGCTGTCAAGACCCTCCAGCAGGCCGCAGTTCAGCAGGAAACGCCCCTGGCTGGTGTAGCCCAGCACTTCCAGCCCCGCGTCCTGCCCGGCCAGCGCGATGCCGGTGAAGTTGACATGGGCGGTGATGTCCTTTTCACCGACATCGGCCAGCGGATCGGCGTCCGCCAGGTGCGCGCGGTGGCACATCACCGTGCCCATGCTGCGCTGCGGATGGTAATACTCCTGCTCCGGAAAACCGTAATCCAGCAGGAACACCGCGCCGGACTCCAGCCGGTCGGCCAGCGTGCGGATGAAACCTTCGGCCTGCAGATGAATTTCGGTAACGTAATCGTGCATGCCAGCCACCTCCAGCGGTGGCCGCAGCTCGGTGGGGCTGTCAGCGTAGGTAAAACGCCCTTCGTGCATCGCCACGCCGCGCTCGTACCAGGCACCGTTCAGCCGGGCCAGCAGCTTGACCGGCATGGCGTCGAGCACTTCGTTGCCCAGCACCACACCGCGCATCCGGTCCGGCAATTCGCTCGCCCAGTGCACCTTGCCGGCGTGGGCCGCCAGCCGCGTGCGCTGGCGTTCGCGCAAGACGCTGGAGAGATCGACGATCGTGTAGCGCGCCACCTGGCCGCCCAGCGCGTCGAGCAACTGCTGCGCCAGCGCGCCGGAACCTGCCCCGAACTCCCAGACTTCGTCCGTGCCCGAAGCCTGCAGCGCCTGCGCCACCTGCCGCGCCAGCGTGCGGCCGAAATGCGGCGACAACTCGGGCGCGGTGACGAAATCGCTGCCGCCGCCCTGCGCACCATCACCCATGCGGGCTACCGCAGGCATGCGTCCGAATTTCTGCGAGTCATTGGCGTAGTAGCCCAGGTCCGGCTGGTACAGCGCCAGCGCCATGAAGGCGTCAAAACCCTGCCATCCGCCAGCCGCGTCAATTGCCTTGGCCATCACGGCCTGCAAGGTGGTCGTTAAAATAGAGGAATTCGTCATGTTTGTCACCGAGCCTGATTGTCTGCGATTCCCCCGACCCTTTAAACGCCCTCCTGCGCCACCCAATGACACCTGCCCTGCCCCGACCCGTTGTCCTTGTGACCGGCGCTGCCCTGCGGCTGGGCCGCGAAATAGCGCTGACACTGGCGGCCGCTGGCTGGCGAGTGGCGGTGCATTACCGCAACTCCGCAGAAGACGCTATTAAAACCGTAGCTGACTGTGACGGCCTGACGTGCGGAGCAGCCGCTTTTGATGCAGATTTATCGAGTGAAGCCGCCGTGCGCGGCCTGCTGCCCCGCGTCATCGCGCATTTTGGCCGTGTCGATGCGGTGGTCAACAGCGCCTCGACCTTCGAGCACGACAGCGCCGCGTCCTTTGGCTTTGCCGCGCTGGACAAGCACCTGCACAGCAACGCCGGAGCGCCCATTTTGCTGGCCCAGGCGCTGCATGCGCATGTCGTGTCACGGGGGGCGCTGGATGGTGAGCCGGAACACGCCGGCCAGTGCGCGGTCGTCAACCTGCTCGACCAGAAGCTCTGGAACCAGAACCCGGATTTCTTCAGCTACACGCTGTCAAAGGCCGCGCTGGAAGCGGCCGGCACCATGCTGGCGATGGCGCTGGCGCCACGCGTGCGGGTGGTTGGCGTCGCGCCTGGCCTGACGCTGACCAGCCACCTCCTGAGCGACGTGCAGTTCGCCGCGCACCACAAGCTCTCGCCGCTGGGCCGCTCGTCCACGCCGGCCGATGTGGCCAGCGCGGTGAAATTTGCGCTGGAGAATTCGTCGATCACCGGCACCACGCTGCTGGTCGATGGCGGCCAGCACCTGATGCGCTTCGAACGCGATTTTTCGCTGATGTAAGCCTTGCCACGACCCAAGCGTCGGCAATGGCTGACAGACTCCCCCTTCTTACCTATTACAGACTGTCAACATGTTCACCACCCGGGGCACCCAGATCCTGAACCTCACCGGCTTGCGCTTTGACGCCAACCTGGGCATCCTTGAGCACGAGAAAAACGCGCCGCAGCCGATCCAGGTTGATGCCGAACTCAACCTGGGCGCGCAGCCGCTGCAGCCCCGCGACGACGACATCACGCATGTGCTGGACTACCGCAAAGTGCGCCAGATCATCATCACCGAATGCACCGCAGAACATGCCAACCTGCTGGAAAGCCTGATCGGCAAGCTGGCACACCGGCTGATGCAACTGCCCGGCGTGCTGGGCGTGCGGGTGAAAATCGCCAAACTTGAAATTTTTGACGACTGCGAAGTGGCCATTCGCGTCGAGACAGGACAGTGGTGACCGACATGAGCGCCATCTGGATAGACGAACAGCTGGAAACTTCATCCCGGGTGCAGAACGCGATGAAGATCGAACGCGAAGACCACAAGCTGGAAAAGCGCCTGTGCCGCGAGGTTGGCCGGGCCATTGTGGATTTCAACATGATTGAGGAAGGCGACAAGGTGATGGTCTGCGTGTCGGGCGGCAAGGACAGCTACGCCATGCTGGACATTTTGCTGAAATTGCAAAAGCGCGCGCCGATCAATTTCGAGTTGGTTGCCGTCAACCTCGACCAGAAGCAGCCGGGCTTTCCCGAGCATGTGCTGCCGGAATACCTGGCCAAGCTGGGCGTGCCCTTCCACATCGAGAACCAGGACACCTACAGCATCGTCACACGCGTGATTCCCGAGGGCAAGACGCTGTGCTCGCTCTGCTCGCGGCTGCGGCGCGGCATCCTGTACCGCGTGGCGGGCGAGCTGGGTTGCACCAAGGTCGCGCTGGGCCACCACCGCGACGACATGCTGCAGACCTTCTTCCTGAACCTGTTCTTTGCCGCCAAGCTCAAGGGCATGCCGCCCAAGCTGGTGAGCGATGACGGCAAGAACATTGTGATCCGCCCGATGGCCTACGTGACCGAAAAGGACCTGACGCGCTGGGCCGAGGTGCAAGACTTCCCCATCATTCCGTGCACGCTGTGCGGCAGCCAGGAAAACCTGCAGCGCAAGCAGGTCGGCAACCTGCTGCGCGACTGGCAAAAGCAGTATCCCGGCCGCATCGAGAACATGTTCGCGGCGCTGCAGAACATCGTGCCGTCTCATCTCATGGACAGCAAGCGCCACGACTTCAAGGGCATCAAGACGACCGGCGTGGCCAATCCCGAAGGCGACAAGGCCTTCGATGCCGAGGAGTTCATGGAGGTGCCCCCCCCGGGCCGCACCGCGATCGGCATCAGCCCGCGAACGTCCGACTGACCGTTTTTTCTTACCCGTTCCTACAGGAGGCCTTATGAAACGAGCGCTTGCGGCAATTTTTTCAATCGCTTTGCTGGGATTTTTCATGGCCGGCTGTTCCGGACTGCAGGTGGTTGAAAACAACGTCACCGCGTTCCACAACTGGAACGCACCGCCGCCCGGGCCCGGCACGCCCTACCGCTTCGAGCGCCTGCCGTCGCAGCAGATAAGCGCCGCCTACCAGGGCCGCGTCGAGGAAGCCGCGCGCATTGCGCTGGCCAGGGTCGGGATGGAACTGAACCCCGCGTCGCCGATCTTCAGCGTGCAGGTGCGGGTCAGCACCCAGGTGATCGAAGCCCTGCCCTATGGTCCCGGCCATGATGGCTTCGGATTTGGCATGCCCGGCGTTTTTCTGGGTGGCGGCAACCGGGGTGCTGCCTTCGGCCTGTCCTTTCCGCTGGGGTATTCAACGCCCAGCCCTTACTTTCACCGCGACCTGACGCTGCTGGTGCGCAACCTGGGCAGCAGCCAGGTTGTTTTTGAAACCCGCGTCACCAATGATGGCGTTCAGAACGAAACGCCTGCGGTGTTGTCAGCCATGCTTGACGCGGCGCTGCAGGGCTTTCCGCAACCGCCGCCAGGGCCGCGCCGCATCAATGTGCAAATCCCGCGGTGAATATGACCCCCACGGTCGCCCACTGCGTGTGGCTTCCTGCCCCCCCGAGGGGGCCGCTGCGCCTGCGGCCCGGCAAAGCCGCTGAATATGGCCCCCACGTTCCCCACTTCGTGTGGTTCACTGCCCCCCGAGGGGGCGTTGCGCCTGCAGTCCGGCAAAGCCGGTTCTGCGGCCCCGGCGGGGTAGAACGGGGTCAACCGCACCTATCACCTGTCATCCTTTTTTCACTTTGACATCTTTCGTCAACCGGCACTTACCCCATGCTTGAACCGACCCGCATCATTGCCATCCGCCATGGCGAAACCACCTGGAATGTGGACACCCGCATCCAGGGCCGCCTCGACATTCCCCTGAACGCCACCGGCCGCGTGCAGGCTGCCCGCATGGCGCGGGCGCTGAAGCATGAGCCGATCACGGCGGTGTACGCCAGCGACCTGGTGCGTGCCTGGGAAACGGCGGAGTACCTGGGGCGCGCGCACGGGCTGCCAATCAACGCTGAAACCGGCCTGCGCGAACGCGGCTTTGGCGACTTTGAAGGCAAGACCTTTGCCGAGATCGAGGCCCTGCTGCCCGACCAGTCGATGCGCTGGCGCAAACGCGATCCGGAATTTGCCCCAACCGGCGGCGAGTCGCTGCAAGACCTGAATCGCCGGGTGGTCGAGGCCGTCGAGCGGCTGGCCGCCAGGCATCCAGGCGAGTTGATCGCGGTGGTTGGCCACGGCGGCGTGATGGATGTGCTTTACCGCGCGGCCACGCGCCTGCACATTCAGGCGCCACGCACCTGGACGCTGGGCAACGCGGCCATCAACCGCTTGCTCTGGACGCCACAGGGCTTCAGCCTGGTGGGCTGGGCAGACACCCAGCACCTGGACGACGAGTCGCTGGATGACGGCCTGTTCGCCGCCGGTCCGGCTGCTGCGGGCACCGGCACCCGATGAACAAACCTGCGCCTTACCTGTCCGAGTTGATCGGCAAATCCGTCCACGACATCGACACCCCGGCCCTGGTGATTGACCTGGACGCCATGAAACGCAACCTGGGCCGGATGGCCGAATTCGCCAAAAAACACCACGTCCTGTGGCGCCCCCATGCCAAGCTGCACAAGTGCGTGCTGCTGGCCAAGATGCAGGTCAAGGCCGGCGCCGTCGGCGTGTGCGTGCAGAAGACCTCCGAGGCCGAGATCATGGTCGCCGGCGGGGTGAATGATGTGTACATCAGCAACGAGGTGATCGCGCCGGCCAAGCTGGCGCGGGTGGCAGCCCTGACGCAGGCCGTGGCCGGGCAGGGTGGACAGATCGCCATTGCCGTGGACAGCCTGGAAGGCGTGGGCCGGCTGGCGCAGGCGATGACCGAGGCCCGGACGGGCTCGCGCAACGGCACACCGAACGCAGCCACGGTGATCGACGTATTTGTCGAGATCGACGTCGGCCAGGGCCGCTGCGGCGTTCAGCCCGGGCCGGACGCGGTCCTGCTGGCACTGGAAATCCGCAAGCATCCGGCGCTGCGTTTTGCCGGACTGCAGGCCTACCATGGCAAGGTCCAGCACGTACGCAACATACAGGAGCGGCGCATGGCCGCCGCCGATGCCATGAAGGCGGTCGAGTTGACCTGCCAGTTGCTCAAGGCCGAGGGCATCGCGCCAGGGCTGGTGACCGGCGCCGGAACCGGCAGCTTTGCGCTGGAGGCCGCCAGCGGTGTTTATGGGGAATTGCAGGCCGGCTCCTTCATCTTCATGGATGCCGACTATGCGCAGAACCAGCGCGACCCGGTGCAGCCCTGCTTCGAGCACGCCCTGTTCGTCAGGACACAGGTCATCAGCGGCCATGCCAGCCACGCGGTGTGCGACGCCGGCCACAAGAGCCACGCCATCGACTCCGGCCTGCCCCAGGTGCATGCCTTTGATGGCCAGGGCGGTCTGGACTACTTCAACGGCGGCGACGAACACGGCATCTTGCGGCCGTCGGCCGGCCACACCCGCCTGCCCGACCTGGGCCAGCTGTTGTGGCTGATTCCCGGCCATTGCGACCCGACCGTGAACCTGCATGACGTGATGATCGGCGTGAGCGGCGGGCTGAAAAGCGGCACCGTTGAACGCATCCTCCAGGTGGATGCGCGTGGCGCGATCACCTGAAACTCAAGAAAATAGGGCTTTCCCGCACTGTTGGCCAACACAAGAGGCTATTAAATTAATAGCAAAAAACTTATCAGTCCCACAGCATGCCATGGCGAAGCTAGGCTGAGATCGTGTTTAATTGGGATTGCAATGCACCAGCGCTTGGTCCTGCGAGAATCGGACCAAGCTGTCAACCGTCCCGATGCGTTCCGGATGCATGCCCCGGACGCTCCGGCATCCGGCCACGGTCACGCCGGGTATGTGCAGGCATCGGAACGACTTCGTCCTGAATTTACGCCTGATTCCAGCCTATAAAGCCGGCGCCGGGGCATTGAAATTTCAGGCATGCCGAAGCCCGCGAAATGCTCGCAAGTCCTACAGTGCACTGCCGGGGGACTGCCCATGATCAAATCCGACAATTGGAGCCTGACCTTGAAAAACGTTTTTGCCATTCTTGCGGCCTGTGGCCTGTCGATGTCAGCCCATGCAGGCTGCTACAGCGTGTACAACCCTGCGGGCAGTCTGATCCACCAGTCCAGCGAGGCCCCGGTGGACACACGGTATGAATACCATCGGACCGTGCCCCAGCGCTTTGGCCAGGGCGCGACCCTGGTGTACGTCAACGACGACCAGCACTGCCCAGCAGTGGGCACGATGGCCGGCGTGTCAGACGCCAGCCCCGGCAGAATCCAGGGCAGGACAGGCCGGGCGGACAGGGGCTGAGCCATCGGTCCGCATGAAGGTATTGCCTCGTGGCAGGGACGCCAGGAGTCTGGTCGGCAGAAAGGACGTGCGCTGCAAAGCGGCCGCACCGGTCCATTTTTCACCGCCTTTTCTCCATGCATACCTTTTGCCGCCCAGGCTCCTGGTATCGGTTCGGCGCGCAACCAGACTTTGTTTTAAATCTGTCCGGGACTGGAGCCGGAGCCGCAAAAAGTGCTGTGCGGCCAGGCCAGGCATAGCCATACCGGAATTGATTTGGAAATTGAACAACCCACAGGAGCTCGCATGCCCGACCGTCCACCCCATTTCAAACCGCTGGACCCCGGTCGCATCGACATCATTGACCGGGAAGAACTTGCCTACTGGAGCAAGGAACTCCACTGCACCGAGCCCGAACTGGCGCAGGCAGTCACCCAGGTCGGCGAACACGTCACGGCCGTGCGCGAGCATCTGGCGTCGCGCAAATAAGCACAAGGGAAACGGTGCTCCCCGGGCACACCGGGCGCGGCAGAAGAACATGACCAAAAAGGCCGGCTGAAAAATTCAGCTCGCCCGTTCGTGTCAGGTTACTTCACGTCAATCCAAAAGCTGTGGCTGCGGCGCTTGCGCTCAGACTCGAGGCTCGCCCTGGCCATTCACCGTGATGGTCCTGCCCGGCTGCGTCGTGGTCTGAATCGTGTGCTCCTGGCCCCGGAAGGTGTAGGTCACGTCCCAGAACTCGGTCTTGGCCTGGCTGGGCACCGTTTCGCACTTCTGCACATCCTGGCCCGCCATCTGCGGACCGGCTCCCGCACTGCGGCCCACATTTGCGCCGACCGCCGCGCCCGCCACGGCGCCGCCCACCGTCGCGATCTGCTTGCCGGTTCCGCCGCCGACCTGGTGGCCGAGCACGCCACCAATCAGGGCGCCGGCCAGGGCGCCGCCGATGTTGTAGTTGGCGCCCGGCTGCGCCGCCACCGGCTCGCGCTCTATCCAGCAGCGCTTTTCGGGCGCGGCCAGCACGGCGCGTACGGACGTGACCTCGACGTCGTAAAGGCGCTCCTCGCTGCGGCGGCGGTTGTCGTACACCGGCGCCGGCAGCGGCGCATAACGCTCATTGCCGACCCGGGCATTGGCCGCCACGCCGCGGATCGACGACACCCGGTCTTCCATGCCCATGGACACCAGCGAGGCATAGCGGCCAGGCCGCAGCACCACGCAACGGCCGCTGAACCGGACGTTTTCGCACACCTCCCACTGGTCACCCAGCACCACCACCGAGGAAGCCCGGTCGTTGAAGCCGTAGCGGGTGAAATCGTCAATCTGGCTCTGCGCAGTGAACGACTGGCCCTGGAAGTTTTCATTCGCGTAAAAAATCACCTGGGCGTTGGTCGGCACGGCAGCTGCCACTGGCGCGTAACGGCTTTCATCGATCCGTTCATTGCGGTCCACGGCGCGGACAGACGCCACGCGCTGCGCCAGTCCCAGCGCCGCCAGCGACGGGTACTGGCCAGGGCGCAGCACCGTGCAGTGGCCGCCAAAGCGCGGCCGGTCGCACACTTCCCACAGCTTGCCGGAAACGATGACCGATGCTGCCTTGCCATTGAAGCCGGACTGCCTGAGGTTTTCGACGGGCCGGTCGGTGGTGAAGGTGGCGCCCTGGTAATTGTCGTCCTGGTAGAACGTGGCCTGTGCCATGGCCTGGCCAGCCGCCAACAGCGCCGCAATCGCCAGGGTTGTCTTGAGGAATGATGTCATGTGGGTTTTCCGGTTGGAAATACGGGTGGGGGTCACCAGTCTGGGGTTAATACGTGTTCTGCAGCGAATGGCCGTTTTTCACGGCTTTTTCTGTTCAGCCGAGCAAGCCCACGATGATGTCAACGATCAGGTTGTTTTGCTGCTGCACCAGAACGATGTCGCCGCCAATGCGTGCATACCGGTAGCCGTAGGGCGCCGGAGGCAGGCGACGAAGCACCGGCGGGGCGACCGAGTAAACCGTCACGCCCCGGGGTACCGGCTGGCCAACAGACCAGTTCCGGGCCTGGCCCGGAGGCATGCAGCCGTTGTGCTTTTTGGCCAGGCCGGGCGGGCAATTCCTGCCGTGTCCGTAGTTCTGGCTGTAGTACTGGCGCGCATAGGTGCGCTGCTGGTCATTGAAATACGCACCTGGGCTGATTTCCTGCCGCTGGCGCTGCACGGCATGTTGCTGCTCCTTTTGCGGCTTGACCTTGTGCACCTCGGCATGCTTGCCGTGGCCCTTGTCCTTTTGCTTGTCCCTGCCGTGTTCCTCGTCGCCGTGGTCTTTTGCAAAGCTGGACCCTGCCATGAAAAGCGACGCAATGGCCAGCGCAACGAGGCGATGGGAGTGGGTAAAACGGGTCATTGTGTTGTCCAGGCCGTGATAAACCTGTTTAACGGCTGCCAGTGCATGAAAGTTGACCCGTCGGAAGGTAAAGAGGAATGTAAAGACCGATGGATAGTCAGCCGGCCGCCAGGCAATGCCGGCGTTCCGGGTCTGCGCGCGGGATGAAACACGGACGCGGCCGATGCCCCTGAATGCTTCTGAAAAGAGGAAACAACCGATCGAACGGGCATGGCGCAGACGCCAGCAACGCGCCCCCCCCGATAACGCTGGCAGCGTCCTACAGGGCCGTTGCATGCGGCGGCCTACCATGTCCTGCTGTGTCAAGGAAAATGCCATGCCGACTGCCAAGGTGTCCGCAAACTGTCTGTTTTTCCTGCGCTTCGTGAAGCCGGTGGCATGGACATGCCTTGCCGCATCCGCCTGCTTGAACGCGATCGCGCAGGGTACAACCGGCGGCGATCTCCCGACGGTCACGATCTCGGCCAAGGCGAACCCCGACCCTGTCGAAAAATCCTACCGGAAAATGATCAGCGCAATGGACCTGTTCGACCAGGAGCGCGGCCTTCGGTCTCCCGACGCGACGCTGCGCTTCAAGCTGCTGCCGCGCCGGCCTGACACCAACATGCAGCGCATCGAGATGGAAGTGGTCGGCTCCACGGTGGATTTCGGGGTGCCGATTGCGCCGGACCAGACCTTCACGCTGGCGCGCAGCCAGAAAGCCTATGACGAAAACGCCCAGGTGTCGCCCAACCGGAGGGCGCAAAGCATGACCTGGCTCAGCCAGATCAAAACGCCCGGTCTGCCGCCCGACACCCGGCGCCTTGGAGACCTCCGGATGGAATGCCGGGTGGGCATGGAAGCCGGCCTGATTTCCAACCGGAGCAACATCGTCGGCCGGATGGTCAAGGCCTTGCTGGACACGCCGGCCTACTGCGACCGGCAGGTGCCGCTCTACCTGTTCTTTGCCGACCGGCCACTGTTCAGCGTCGCGCTGGTGGCCGGCCCGCGCCGCGAAATTCTGCCCATCGACATGCTCTACGCGGCCGCCAGCGACGATCCCAAGCTGAAGGACGAACTGCCCTATTGCGATTGCGAGGTGTTGGTGGACCGCACCTATGTCTTGCCGCTCGGCGACCGCAGCTGGCCGGACGACACGCGCGTCGAATTTGAATACATGGAGGACGAATGAAGACCGGCGCCATCCAGCCTTGGCTGATGGTCGCGTGCCTGTGGCTGGCCGGTTGCGCCGGGCCGTTCAACGCCTCCGGCACGGCCGGGCTATTTCGCGATCCCGGGCTGTCGATGCAGGCCGCGAGCGGGGCAGTCGTGCTTGGCCAGTCCAGCAAAGACGATGTGCTGGCGGTACTCGGCCCAGCCACCGTGGTGCGGTTCGACAGCGCTTATGAAGTCTGGGTTTACCGCCAGAATCCGCTCAGGAGCGAGGCGGCCAATGCTGAACTCGTCATTTTGTTCGACCCGTCAGGGCGCGTGAAAAAATCGCGCATTCGCCCCGCTTATGCCCCGCAGGGCGGTTGAACCCGGCCGCTGGCCGGGCAGCTCGGGCGCAAGGGATGCGTCAGGCAAACTCAGCGGGGCTGACAAACAGATTGCTATGTTTTCAATAGCTTTTTATTCAAGCCCAACCTGCGCAAGCGCCTGATTTGATAACCCAACCAGCGCCCGGTCACGTGCCAAACAGCCCATCGCCCGACTGCGGCGGCGCCACACCCAGGTGCCGATACGCCGCCAGCGTGGCGATGCGCCCGCGCGGCGTGCGCTGGATGAAGCCCTGCTGGATCAGGTAGGGCTCGATCATGTCTTCAATCGTGCCGGGCTCCTCGCCAATGCTGGCGGCAATGTTGTCCAGCCCGACCGGGCCGCCGTCGAAGCGGTGGATCAGCGCCTCCAGGAACTTGCGGTCCATCAGGTCAAACCCCAGCGGATCAACGTCCAGCATCGCCAGCGCACGGTTGGCAATGTCCAGCGTGATGGTGCCGCTGCCTTTCACATCGGCATAGTCGCGCACCCGGCGCAGCAGCCGGTTGGCAATGCGCGGCGTGCCACGCGAGCGCCGGGCGATTTCAAAACCGCCCTCCTCGTCCATGGGCGCGTTGAGCAGGCCGGCGCTGCGCTTGACGATGCGCGCCAGTTCCTCGGGTGTGTAGAACTCCAGCCGGGCGACGATGCCGAAGCGGTCGCGCAGCGGGTTGGTCAGCATGCCGGCGCGCGTGGTGGCGCCGACCAGCGTGAACGGCTGCAAGTCGAGCTTGATGGAACGCGCCGCCGGGCCTTCGCCGATCATGATGTCGATCTGGTAGTCCTCCAGCGCCGGGTAGAGGATTTCCTCGACCACCGGGCTCAGGCGGTGGATTTCGTCGATGAACAGCACATCGTTTTTTTCGAGGTTGGTCAGGAGCGCGGCCAGGTCCTTGGGCTTTTCCAGCACCGGCCCCGAGGTCTGGCGCATGTTCACGCCCAGTTCGTGCGCAATGATGTGCGACAGCGTGGTCTTGCCCAGGCCCGGCGGGCCGAACAGCAGCACATGGTCGAGCGCCTCGCCGCGCTTGTTCGCCGCGCCGATGAAGATTTCCAGTTGCTCGCGGGCCTTGGCCTGTCCGACATAGTCGTCGAACAGCTTGGGCCGCAGCGCGCGCTCGATGGCCTCTTCCTTGGGCGAAGCCGGGGCGCTAGAGAGCATGCGCCGGGCAGGCGGCAGGTCGGCCATGTCGAAGTCGTCGGTTTGGATACTCATGGTTTTTCAGACCTTCAAAATAGGGCCGGGGTAGCTGGCCAGCAGAGCATCGGCCGTGACCAGCGTCAGGTCTTCGCGCATCGCCTGGGCCAGCAGCAAGCGGTCAAACGGGTCTTTGTGCAGATCGGGAAGGTTGCGAACGTCCATGGCGTGCAAGGAAGTGATGCCAAGCTCCTGATAGCCGTTGGCCAGCATGCCGGCTCGCCACTCCTGGACATCAATCGCCAGATCCTTGCGTGGCCGACTCAGCTTGATGTTGATTTCCCAAATGCTGGCGGCGCTGAAATACAGCGTATTCGCCGTATCACGCATCAGCCGGTCTGCTTTTTCAGGCAGGCGCTCTGGAAACAAGGCCGCCCATAACAGCAGGTGGGTGTCGAGCAAAAGCCGCTGGCTCACGGCGTGCCGTCGCCATTGAACAGGTCTTCGATTTCCTTAGCATACATCGTGTCGAAGTCTTCAGGGATTTTCCCCTTGCCCCGCATGAAGCCCAACCGCGCCGGCGTGTGCGGCGTCTCGGGCTCTATCGGCACCACCCGCACCATGGGCTTGCCCGCCTTGGCAATGATGAAGGATTCGCCTTTGGAGGCACGCTCGACGAGGCGCGACAAATGGGTTTTGGCTTCGTGGATATTGACGGTTTGCATCAAGGGCTCTTGTGGACCAAGTCGGGTTAGTTTAATCAATCCAATGGAAAAATGGATCAAGCTGACCGTGCGGATTTATTTCCCCAGACTCTTCAGCGCCAGCTTGATACCGTCGCTCACGCCCACGTCCTGCGGCAGGGCTTTCAATGCCAGGGCGGCATCCTTGTCGCTGTAGCCCAGCGCGACCAGCGCCTGCAGGATGTCGAGCTGCGCTTCGTTGCTCACGCTGACCTGCGCGCCAATGTCGGCGCCGAGCTTGCCCTTGAGTTCCAGCAGCAAGCGTTCGGCGGTTTTCTTGCCGATGCCCGGCACCTTGATGATGCGGCCGGTCTCTTGCAGGGTCACCGCCTGCGCCAGATCGGCCACGCTCATGCCACTGAGCACGCTGAGCGCCATGCGCGGGCCAATGCCGGTGATCTTGATCAACAGGCGAAACGCGGCGCGTTCGGCGGTGCTGCCAAAGCCGTAAAGCAATTGCGCATCCTCGCGCACGATGAAATGGGTGTGCAGGCTGACCTTCTCGCCCAGCCCCGGCAGGTTGTAAAAGGTGCTCATGGGCACCAGCACTTCGTAGCCGACGCCATGGCAGTCCACCAGGATTTCGGGCGGATTTTTTTCGGCCAGCTGGCCAGTGAGTCTTCCTATCATGGACAAATCTTAGCAGCCGGCCAGCGGCGCGGATTTAGGCAGACAATCGCCTTTTACCGCCCTGTCTTGACTGCTTTAGGAAACCCTGATCTTGATGCTTCGCCACACTTTCACGCCGCCCAACAACACCCGTATGGCCAACCTGTGCGGGCCCATGGACATCCACATCCGCACCATCGAGGCGGGGCTGCAGGTGACGATTGCGCACCGCTTCGAGCAGTTCAAGATCGACGGCACCAAGCTGCGCGCGACCCAGGCGCTGGAAGTGCTGCAGGCGCTGTATGAAATCGCCCAGCGGCCGATCGAACCGGAAACCGTGCAGCTGATGCTGGCCGGCGACATGGCGCTGAACACGACCGAAGGCGGCATCACGCTGACGACGCGCCGCGCTGATTTGCGCGCGCGCACCGTCAACCAGGGCACGTACCTGGAAAATATTGCCGCGCACGACATCACCTTCGGCATCGGCCCGGCCGGCACTGGCAAGACCTATCTGGCGGTGGCTTGCGCGGTCGATGCGCTGGAACGCAGCACGGTGCAGCGCATTGTCCTGACGCGCCCGGCGGTCGAGGCCGGTGAGCGCCTGGGCTTTTTGCCCGGCGACATGGCGCAAAAGGTCGATCCCTACCTGCGGCCGCTGTACGACGCGCTGCACGAGTTGATGGGTTTCGAGCGCGTGCAAAAGGCCTTCGAGCGCCAGCAGATCGAGATTGCGCCGCTGGCCTTCATGCGCGGCCGCACGCTGAACCATGCCTTCGTGATCCTGGACGAGGCGCAGAACACCACGCCCGAGCAGATGAAGATGTTTTTGACGCGCATCGGCTTTGGCAGCAAGGCGGTGGTGACCGGCGACGTGAGCCAGGTCGACCTGCCGCGCACGCAGATGAGCGGGCTGATCGATGCCGAGCGCGTGCTCAAGCGCGTGCAGGGCATTGCGATTACCCGGCTGACCAGCGCCGACGTGGTGCGGCACCCGCTGGTGGCGCGCATTGTGGACGCCTACGACAAGACGCCGAGCAACCGGGACGATGCCAAGGCCGTGCTTGAAGCGGCAGATGACGCTGTTGATGTGCTGGCGACTCCCATCCGCAAGACGAGCGCCAGGAGCCGAAATGGCTCTTGATTCACTGAGCTTGTCGCTGCAGTTCGGAAAATTCCCCGACGCCGCCCTGCACCGCGCTGCTTTGCCCCGGCACAGCGTCGCCCGCTGGATTCGTCACGCCCTGCAAAGCGATGCCGAAATCACCGTGCGCATTGTCGGCCAGGAAGAAGGCCAGACGCTGAACCGCGATTACCGGGGCAAGGATTACGCGACCAACGTGCTGACCTTCGATTACACGCAGGAGCCGGTCGTCACGGCCGATCTGGTGCTGTGCGCACCAGTGGTAGCGCGAGAAGCGCAAGATAACGGCAAGACCCTGCAGGCGCATTACGCGCACCTGCTGGTGCATGGCACGCTGCACGCGCAAGGCTGGGACCACGAAACCGGCGACGAGGAGGCGCAAAAAATGGAAGCCTGCGAAATCGACATCCTGGCCGGTTTGGGCATCGACAACCCCTACTGCTGACAGTTTTTTGCATCAAATACAGCTTTTGCGCAATCAGGACGGGCGCAAGCAGCTATTTAAACCATAGCAACCACCGGTTCTTCAGGCATCAGGCGCGATGTGCAGCGGAATCGTCACCGGCCCGTCGTTGACCAGGTGCACCTGCATGTCGGCGGCGAACCGGCCGGTTTCGACTTGCGGATGCAGCTTGCGGGCCTGGACCACGAAATAATCGTAAAGCCGCCGCCCGTCTTCGGGAGTTGCCGCGCCGGTGAAGCTCGGCCGGTTGCCCCCCGACACATCCGCCGCCAGCGTGAACTGGCTGACGATCAACAGCCCGCCGCACGCGCCCTGCCCGTCCAGGTCCTGCACGCTGCGGTTCATCTTGCCGGCATCGTCCGAAAAGATGCGCAGCTTGAGAAGCTTGGCCAGCAACTTGTCGGCTTGCGTTTCGCTGTCGCCGCGTTCGGCGCAGACCAGTACCAGCAAACCCCGGCCAATCTGGCCAACGGTTTGGCCATTCACCACGACGCGGGCTTCGGCCGCACGCTGCAGCACGGCTTTCATGAACGCTGCGCCCGGCGCATCAGCTCAGCGTGACCCGCGCAAACTTGCGCTTGCCAACCTGCACCACATAAACTCCGGCCGGCAGTTTCAGCGCCTTGTCGCTGACCACGCTCGAATCGACGCGAACGCCACCGCCGTCAATCAGCCGGCTGGCTTCGCTGCCCGAAGGTGCCAGGCCCGCCGCCTTGAGCAGCGCCCCAATGCCGATCGGAGCGCCTGCCAGCTGCACCTCGGGAATCTCGTCGGGCACGCCGCCCTTGCTGCGGTTGATGAAATCCTGCTCGGCGGCGTCAGCAGCGGCCACTGAATGAAAGCGCGCCGTGATTTCCTTGGCCAGCGCCACCTTGGCATCCTTGGGGTTGCGGCCGCCTTCAACCTCGGTCTTCAGCGCGGCAATGGCGGCTTCGCTTTTGAACGACAACAGCGTGTACCACTTCCACATCAGCACGTCGGAAATCGACAGCACCTTGGCGAACATGCTGTTGGCGTCCTCGGAAATGCCGATGTAGTTGTGCTTGCTTTTCGACATCTTCTCGATGCCGTCCAGGCCTTCGAGCAGCGGCATGGTCAGGATGCACTGTGGCTCCTGGCCGTATTCCTGCTGCAGGTGCCGCCCCATCAGCAAATTGAACTTCTGGTCGGTGCCGCCAAGTTCCAGGTCGCTTTTGAGCGCCACCGAGTCATAACCCTGCAGCAGCGGGTACAAAAACTCATGCACGCTGATCGGCGTTCCGGCATGGAAGCGGTCATGAAAGTCGTTGCGCTCCATCATGCGCGCCACGTTGTAGCGCGATGCCAGTTGGATCATGCCGCGCGCACCCAGCGGGTCGCACCATTCGCTGTTGTAGCGAATCTCGGTTTTGGCCGGGTCCAGCACCAGGCTGGCCTGGCGGTAGTAGGTTTCGGCATTCAGCTTGATCTGCTCGGCTGTCAGCGGCGGGCGGGTGCTGTTGCGCCCCGACGGGTCGCCAATCAGCGTGGTGAAGTCGCCAATCAGGAAAATCACGGTGTGGCCCAGGTCCTGCAACTGGCGCATCTTGTTCAGCACCACGGTGTGACCAATGTGGATGTCGGGTGCGGTCGGGTCCAGCCCGAGCTTGATGCGCAACGGCACGCCGGTGGCTTCGCTGCGGACCAGCTTGCGCGTCCATTCGTCCTGCGGAATCAGTTCTTCGCAGCCCCGAAGGGAGACCGCCAGCGCCGACTTGACATGCTCAGACAGGGGGTTATTTGTAACAAGCTCTTGATTCATAAGGGTTTTTCCAGGGGCTGCCGGATGTCTGACAGATATAATTCCGACTTTCCTACGTCGGGCCGCCATTTTAAAGGCGCTACTGATCGCTGGCGAGGAAGCCAAAATTTTCGAGTTCGATGCCCCCTCGCACTGGCAAAACGCCTGGACACGGCATCGATCGACCTGTCATCACTGTCCGGCCGCTCCTGAGAGCCCGGTGCACTCTAGTTGGGATTTACGTTTTGCGCCTGCCCGTCGCCTCTCATGTTCCGCTGACCCTTTCCCGCATATTGACCGCTGTAGGCGAAAGCCTGCGCCGCCACCCCCGGCGCATCACCGGCATCCTGGCCATGCTGCTGCTGGGAACCGGCGTGACGGCTTTCGGTGTTGCGCCGCTGGCGCCTGATGCCGCCGACCTGCCGGTCCGCCAGGTGCTCGAAGCCATTCAGCCGCTGGCGCCCGCGTCAGCTCAAGCCCAGACCGAAGCGCTCGCCGACTTCAGCTTCAGCTTGTTCCGTACCGAGGCCACACGCAGCAGCGACACGGCGGCTTCGCTGCTCAGGCGGCTCAACCTTGATGACGCGCCAGCCGATGCTTTTCTGCGGAGTGACCCCAATGCGCAACTGGTTCTGGCCGGTCAGCCGGGCAAGAATGTAACAGTTGAAGCCAATGACAGCCAGCAGTTGCTCAAGCTCAGCATGCGCTGGCCGAGCGACGACGAACAGATGTTCCAGCGCCTGGTGATCGAGCGCAGCAGCGCAGGCTTTACATCGCGCATCGAGACTGTGCCCTACACCCGCTCGGCCCAGCTGGCCAGCGCCGCCATCCAGTCCACGCTGTTTGCCGCCATCGACGATGCACGCATCCCCGACGGGGTCGGCGTGCAGATCGCAGAAATCTTCTCGGCCGACATTGACTTTCGCCGCTCGCTGCGCAAAGGCGACCGCTTCAACGTGGTGTACGAAACCCTGGAAGCCGATGGCGAAACCATGCGCGTCGGCCGCGTGCTGTCGGCCGAGTTTGTCAACGGCGGCAAGACATTCCAGGCGATGTGGTTCCAGCCGCCGGGCATTGACACCGCCGGCGTGCCCCTCAAGGGCGGCTACTACACGCTGGACGGCCAGAGCCTGCGCCGCTCCTTCCTGAGTTCCCCGGTCGAGTTCTCGCGCATCAGCAGCGGCTTCTCGATGCGCTTTCATCCGGTGCTGCAAACCTGGCGAGCCCACAACGGCACCGACTTTGCCGCCACCACCGGCACACCGGCCCGCACCGTCGGCGATGGCGTGGTCGAGTTCGCCGGTGTGCAGAACGGTTTTGGCAACGTGGTCTTCGTCAAGCACCGCAACAACATGGAAACCGTCTACGCCCACCTGAGCAAGATCAATGTACAGGCCGGCCAGACCGTGACGCAGGGCCAGACCATCGGCCTGGTCGGCGCCACCGGCTGGGCCACCGGGCCGCACCTGCATTTCGAGGTGCGCATCAACGGCGTTCAGCAGGACCCGATGACGATTGCCCGGCAAAGCGACGTGGTTCCGGTGCCCGTCGCCGCCCTGCCCCAGTTCAGGCAGCTGGCCAATGGTTTTCGCAACCAGTTGCAGGCCGCTGCCACCATCGACCAGACGCGCGCCGAATAAGCCGGAACAGGCGGCGACTGCGGCAAAATCGCTGCATGCACGACTATTTCATCGGCCTGATGTCAGGCACCTCTCTTGACGGCGCCGATGGCGTGATGGTCGATTTTTCCGGTGACAGACTCCGCGTCGTCGCCAGTGCCAGCGAACCGTTTGCCGGCAGCTTCCGGGCCGAACTGCTGGCGCTCAATGCGCCTTCCCACAATGAACTGCATCGCGCTGCACTGGCAGGCAGCGAACTGGCGGTGGTGTATGCACGGGTGGTTGCCGCCCTGATGCATCAGGCGCAAGCGCAGGGAATTTACGCCGTCCATGTCCAGGCAATAGGCGCGCATGGGCAGACCGTCAGGCATCAGCCGCAGCGAACTTCCAATGCGCCCTCGGGCGTGGGCTACACACTCCAGCTCAACCACCCCGCCCTGTTGGCCGAGCTGAGCGGGATCGATGTGGTGGCGGATTTCCGCAGCCGCGATGTCGCCGCAGGCGGCCAGGGTGCGCCCTTGGTACCGGCTTTTCACCAAGGCGTTTTTGGCAACGGCGATGACAGCGTGGCGGTGCTGAACCTGGGCGGCATTTCGAATCTCAGCGTGCTGCCGCCCTCAGGCGCCACATGGCCTGTGGTCGGCTTTGACTGCGGGCCGGGCAATGCCCTGATGGACGCCTGGTGCCTTCGGCACACCGGCCAGCCGTTTGACGCAGGCGGCGCCTGGGCCAAAAGCGGCCGGCTGATTCCGGCGCTGCTGGGCCGCCTGCTCGACGAGCCCTACTTTGGGCAGCCTATTCCCAAGAGTACGGGGCGCGATCTTTTCAGCCTGGCGTGGCTGGCTGAAAAGATCCAGCCCTTTGCAGGTGAACGCCCCGAGGATATTCAGAATACATTGACCGAATTGACGGTTTGCGCATGTACTGCCGGCGTAAGCAGCTATGGAAAAAAGAGCAGTGAGTTGATTGTCTGCGGCGGCGGCGCTTTCAATCTGCATCTGCTTGAGCGCCTGCAGACGGCATTGCCCTGGCTGCGCGTCAGCACTTCGGATGCGCACGGCCTGGGACCGCTGCAGGTCGAGGCGGCCGCGTTTGCCTGGCTGGCCCGCCAGATGCTCAGGCGCCAGCCGGGCAACCTGCCCGGCGTAACCGGCGCGGCCGGTGCGCGCGTGCTGGGGGCGCTGTATCCGGCCTGAACAGGCTTCGGGTCATGGGAGAAAATTTTCCTGGAATTGAAAAAGCCGCCCTGAAGGCGGCTTGTGCGAAAAGGCAACGTGAACGGCCCTTACATCACCCGCTCAGACCGAAAAGCTCGATCCGCAACCGCACGAACTGCTGGCGTTCGGATTCTTGATCACGAACTGTGCGCCTTCCAGATCGTCCTTGTAGTCGATTTCCGCACCGACCAGGTACTGGTAGCTCATGGCATCGATCAACAGCGATACGCCATTTTTCGTCATGGTGGTGTCGTCGTCATTGGTGATTTCATCGAAGGTGAACCCGTACTGGAACCCGGAACAGCCGCCGCCCTGCACGAAGACGCGCAACTTCAGGTCGGGGTTGCCTTCCTCGGCAATCAGTTCGGCCACCTTGGAGGCCGCGCTGTCGGTGAACACGAAGGGGGAAGGCATTTCGGTCTGGATATTTTCGGCAACTGCACTCATGGGGAACTCCGTTGATCAATAGGCAATAGGGGGAAATAGTACAGTAAATCGATCAACCATACCGGCTGCGCGCCTTAACACACAACGCAACGCCCAATGAAAAAAGCCGCCCGGCGAACCAGGCGGCTTTTTGCGAAGCAGGGAAAGCGGAATTAGCGCTTGCTGAACTGCTTGCGGCGGCGGGCTGAGCGGAAACCGACCTTTTTACGTTCGACTTCACGGGCATCGCGGGTCACGAAACCGGCCTGGCTCAACGCTGGCTTCAGCGTTGCGTCATAGTCGATCAGGGCGCGGGTGATGCCGTGGCGCACAGCGCCGGCCTGGCCGGACTCGCCGCCGCCGTGGACGTTGATCATGATGTCAAACGTCTCGACGTGGTTCGTCAGGAACAGGGGCTGGCGGCAGATCATGATGGAGGTCTGGCGACCGAAGAACACCTGGATGTCCTTGTCGTTGACCGTGATCTTGCCGGTGCCTTTTTTCAAGAACACGCGGGCAACGCTGGATTTGCGACGGCCGGTGCCGTTGTTCCATTCACCGATCATTTGGCGACTCCTGCGATTTCCAGCACTTTAGGCTGTTGGGCGGTATGCGGATGCTCTGCACCGCCGTACACCTTGAGTTTCTTGATCATGGCGTAACCGAGCGGGCCTTTGGGCAGCATGCCCTTGACGGCTTTTTCCAGGGCACGGCCCGGGAACTTGGTTTGCATGTCGCGGAAATTGGTGGCAGTGATGCCGCCTGGATAACCGGAATGGCGGTAGTAAATCTTGTCGGTCGACTTGGCACCGGTCACGCGCAGCTGGGCTGCGTTGATGATGATGATGAAATCACCGGTGTCGATGTGAGGCGTGTAAATGGCCTTGTGTTTGCCGCGCAAACGGAGAGCAACTTCGCTGGCTACTCGTCCGAGGACCTTGTCGGTCGCGTCAATCACAAACCACTCGTGCGTCACATCAGCGGGTTTGGCGCTGAAGGTTTTCATGAGTTTTCTTTTCGGAAAAAAGGGTTTGTCGGGTTCTTTTCCACGGTCGGCGTTCCTCTGATGAGAACCTCTTAGGTGGTCATTTGCCTGCGGGCGTTCTCTGGACAAGTCCAGAAAAAATCTTCAAGCAACCCTGCCGCGGAACCACATGTGCGCTGCAGAGCCTGCGATTATATGAAGAATCAAGCGCTGGCGTCAATTTTTGAGGGTCTTCGCGTGCGAGAAGGTACGATAGAGGAATGTTTTCCTACCGCCACGCCTTCCATGCAGGCAACCATGCCGACGTTCTCAAGCACACCACCTTGGTTGCGTTGATGAAGTACCTGACCCAGAAAGACACGGCATTGACCGTGATCGACACCCACGCCGGCGCCGGACTGTACCGCCTCGACGGCGACTACACCGAGACCAGCGGCGAAGCCAGCGAAGGTATCTTCAAGCTGATTTTGGCATCAAAATCCGCTCCAGCGCAAGCGGGACGTTCCGGTACAGCTACCAAAAAAATAGCAAATGACACCAAGCCCGCGCCTGCCGCGGCCGATGCCGCCTCGCCTCCAGCTGGCAGCTACGCCTGGGCGCCGGCTTTGCTGGATTACCTGGAACTGCTGCGCAGCCTGAACCCGCATTTTGCCCAGACCGGCGATCCGGCGCATCTGAAAATTTACCCGGGCTCGCCCTTCATCGAACAAAAATTCCTGAGCGGGCGCGACAAGCTCAAGTTGTTCGAGCTGCACCCGACCGATTTCAAGTCGCTTTCCGGCAACATCGAGCAGCTCGGCGTTGGCCGCCAGGTGGCGGTGGCACGCGAAGACGGCTTTGAGGCGCTGAAGACCTTTTTGCCGCCACCGGCCCGGCGCGCCATGGTGCTGTGCGACCCGAGCTATGAAATGAAGAGCGACTATGCGCGCGTGGCCGCCTGCATGGCGGACGCCGTCAAGCGCTTTGCCACCGGCACCTACGTGGTCTGGTACCCGATCATTCCGCGCCCCGAAGCCCACGACCTGCCGCGCAAGCTGAAAACCCTTGCAGTCAAGGCGCACCGCAGCTGGCTGCATGCCACGCTGACGGTCAAGTCGAGCAAGCTGACGCTAGATCCCGAAGGCGAGGTGGTCCGCCCCGGCCTGCCTGCCAGCGGCATGTTCATCATCAACCCGCCGCACACGCTGAAGGCCGACCTGAACGCCGCGCTGCCGCAAATGGTCGCCCTGCTCGGCCAGGACCGCAACGCCGGTTTCACCCTGGAACACGGCGGCTGAGCCCCAGCAACAAACGACACGTCCTCAGCCCGAGGGCTACGCGCACATCGGCAAAGAGCCTTGAAACCGGTTTTGCCCAGCTGCATTTGCAACCCCTCCTCGGGGGGCCAAGAAATCACAAATAGAACGCGATCGTGGGCGCGCTCCTCCTAACCAGCAGGGGCCACGGAACCGGCTTTGCCGGGCCGTAGGCGCAGCGGCCCCCTCGGGGGGGCAGGAAGCCACACGCAGTGGGCGACCGTGGGGGCCTAATATTTCAGCGCGGTGCTCTTGCCCCAAAACACGCGGTAGGCAAACACCGTGTAGCCAATGATCATCGGCAACACGACGGCGGCGCCGACCAAAATGATGCCCATGGATTCCGGTGCAATGGCGGCTTGCCAGATGGTGATCCGGTCGATCACGAGCCATGGAAACAGGCTGTAGGCCAGGCCATAGAACGCCAGCACAAACACCCCGATGGTCGCGCCGAAGGGCACCCAGGCGCCGTATTCATTGCCCTGTGCCAGCCGCTTGGGCAGGCGCTGCAGGCTGCGGTAGATCACCCAGAACAGCACGGCGGTGGCGGCAGGAATCGGCAGCAGCAGCACGATGTTGGGAAAGCCAAACCACTTGTCAAAGATGTTTTGGCTCACCAGCGGCGTGGCGACCGAAATTGCGGCAATGCCCGCCATGGTGAAGAACAGGCTGGCCCGCCCCCAGCGCACCGCCTGCAACTGCAGGTCGCCTTCGGACTTGATGATCAGCCAGCCGGCACCCAGCAGGCAGTAGGCCGACACCAGCGCCGCGCCAATCACCGCATTGAAGGCGATGACCCAGCCGCCTGAGTCAAAGCCGGTGATCAGCGAGCCAAGCATGTAGCCCTGGCTCCAGCTGGCCAGCACCGAGCCGGCAAAAAAAGCGCGGTTCCAGAGCGGCTTGAGCGCAGCGCGCGCCTTGACGCGAAAGTCGAATGCCACACCGCGCAGCGTCAGGCCGATCAGCATCATCGCCACCGGCAGGTAGAGCGAACCCAGGATCACCCCGTGCGCCATCGGAAACACCGTCAGCAAGATGCCCACGCCCAGCACCAGCCAGGTCTCGTTGGCGTCCCAGAAGGGGCCGATGCTGGCAATCATGCTGTCCTTGTGGTCTTCGCTGGCGCGGTTCATCAGCACGCCGACGCCGAGGTCGTAGCCGTCGAGCACTACATAGGCCAGCATCGCCAGGCCCATCACCACCAGGAACACCATCGGCATCCAGCCGGCGGCCTGCGTCAGGTCGGGAGCAAGGTCAAGCATGAGAGGCTCCTGCGGGTTTGACTTTCCGGGCGGCGCTTGGGTCCGGGTAGTTCACCGGATTGAGCGTGTCTTCCATGCCGGCCTCGAAGGGCTTGTCGGCATGCGTGCGGTGGCGCGCCAGGTAAAACACCACCGAGACATAGGCTGTGATCAGCGCGGCATACAAGGCCAGGTACAGGGAAAGCGTCAGCGCGATCTTGGGCGCCACCACCTGCGAGGCCGCGTCGGCGGCGGTCAGCACGCCCGACACCAGCCAGGGCTGGCGGCCGATTTCTGTGGTGTACCAGCCGGCAATCAAGGCCACCCAGCCGGCAAAGGTCATGGCCACCAATACCCTCGCCTGCCAGGTTTTCAACTCGCGTGCAGGAGGAAGTATGGTGCCGCTGGCAAGCCCTTCCCCCCCAGTCAGGGCCGCGGAACCGGCTTCGCCGGGCCGCAGGCGCAGCGCCCCCTCGGGGGGCAGCGCAGTACGCGAAGCGACTAGCATGGGGGCTTGCTTCTTCCAGGGCGCCAGTTGCAGCACACTCGACCAGCTGACGGCCAGCATCAGCAGGCCCATGCCGACCATGATGCGAAACGCCCAGAACACCTGGGCGACGGGCGGATGTTTGCCCTCGAATTCGTTCAACCCCTTGACCTCGCCGTCCAGGCTGTGCGTCAGGTAGAGCGACGCCAGCTTGGGAATGGCAATTTCATAGCGGTTCGTCCGGGTTTTCTCGTCCGGCAGCGCAAACAGCACGGCCGGCACGCCTTTCTGGGTTTCCCAGATGCCTTCCATGGCGGCCAGCTTGGCCGGCTGGTGCTCCAGCGTGTTCAGGCCGTGAAAGTCGCCCGCCACGATCTGCAGCGGAATCAGGAAGGCGGCCAGGTAGATGCCGGTCTTCAGGCTGGCCATCACGTCGGCGGCACGGTCCTGGCGCAGCCAGCGGTAGGCGGAAATGCCGGCCACCAGAAAGGCCACCGTGAGGCCCGACGCCAGCATCATGTGCGTGAAGCGGTAGGGAAACGACGGGTTGAAGATCACTTCGAGCCAGCTGGTCACATGCGCCTGGCCGTTGATCATTTCAAAGCCGGCCGGCGTGTGCATCCATGAATTGAGCGCCAGTATCCAGAAGGCCGACAGCGTGGTGCCGCCGGCCACCAGCAGCGTGGCAATGGTGTGCATCCGTTCACTGACGCGGGACCGGCCGAACAGCATCACGCCGAGCATGGTGGCTTCCAGGAAGAACGCCGTCATCACTTCATAGGCCAGCAAAGGACCGGCCACATTGCCGACGGTTTCCATGAAACCCGGCCAGTTGGTGCCGAACTGGAAACTCATGGTGATGCCGCTGACCACGCCCAGCGCGAAGGTCAGCGCAAAAATCTTCACCCAGAACTGGTAGGCGTCCATCCAGTGTTGCTGGCCGGTCCTGACAAAGCGCAGCTTGAAAAACAGCAGCACCCAGGCCAGCGAGATGCTGATCGTCGGGAACAAAATGTGAAAGGTCATGTTGGCCGCGAACTGAATACGGGCCAATACAACGGGGTCAAGTCCATCCATGATCAACTCCTGTCGTTATCAGAAAAAGCAACCGCCGCCTTCAGTGCCAACTCCGGTGTCGGCGCTGAAATTGGCAAAATACGACCCCTGAATCCGGCTTTGACAGTACTCGCTACCTTGTCCTTGGCTTCCAGCAGCTTTTGCACTTTCGCACCCATCTTCATGAGGCTGACCAGCGTCGCCGAATCCATCTTCTGCACGTCAAGCAGCCAGCCGGTCATCAGTTCGACCAGGTCGTGCATCTGCTTCATGCGCGCCTGGGCATGGATGTCGTCCTCGCCGCTGGGCTGCTCCATCAGCGCATCGCGCAACATGGACAGCGTCGGGTCGATCTCACGCTTGCGCCGCTCTTCTGCCAGCGTGCGGAAAATGGCCCACACGTCTTCGGGCGCCTGGAAGTATTCGCGCCGGTCGCCCGGCAGGTGCTGCAACCGGACCAGGTTCCAGGACTGGAGCTCCTTCAAACCCATGCTGACGTTGGAGCGCGAAAACGACAGCGCGTCGCCAATGTCGTCAGCATTCAGTGCCCGGGGCGAGACATACAGCAGGGCATAGATCTGCCCCACGGTGCGGTTGATGCCCCAGCGACTGCCCATCTCACCGAAATGCAGGACAAAACGCTGGGTCAAGGGAGCAAGGTTCATGGTACGCAATCTACTGAAGTTTCAGGAATTACTGAAATTTTAGTAAACACGCAAGCGATGCGCTGGCAGTTTTGTTTGACCTTGCGCGAAAACGGATAAGCCGGCAACACCGGCTGCGCCAAGCCCAACCATGCAAGGGTTGATGGCCGCCGGACGGCTGACTCCCTTTCCAGATCAATCCGGTATCCCGTTGCTTCACTTGGCGCGTGCTGCAGCACTTTCTCCGGCTTCGCGCCTACTCTCGGCTGGGTTTGTCAACCGAATGAAGCGGCAGAAAGACTAGTGGCGGTAGGGGTCGGCAGGCTTGCGTGCAGCGCGGCGCGGCGCGCTTTTCTTGCGTGAACGCGAAGGTGTGGTGTCGCCGGGACTGTTGGCGACGTTCAGCGACACCTCGGCAATGCCAGCGCCCACCAGCCCCAGCGCCTCGGCAGCGGCCTGGCTCACGTCAATCACCCGACCCGGGGAAAACGGTCCCCGGTCGTTGATGCGCACATCGACCTCGCGGCCCAGCGCCAGGCTGCGCACCCGCACGATGGTGCCGAAAGGCAGCGTTTTGTGCGCCGCCGTCAGCGCATATTTGTCGTAGTTTTCGCCGCTGGCGGTGCGGCGGCCATGGAACCGCGCGCCATACCACGAAGCGTGGCCGCGCTCGAGTTCGCGGGCGTCTTCGCCGGTGAACTGGTATTTTTCATCCACCGGCATGTCTGGCATCCCTGGCGTTTCAGCCTCGACGGCAGGCACGGCGGACTCGATTTGCCGGCGAAAGCGCCTGGCAATGAAATCCGTCAGGCGTGACGGCCGCGGCGTTTCGGCGACAGGTGCCAATGAAGGCGTTGCAGGCGTCGACGCCGTGGACGCCGTAGGAGATAAAACCAGTGCCGTGTCAGCCGGCACTGGCGGTTCAGGTGGCGTGACGCAGCCAGCCAGCAGTGCAAGACAACCTGCCGCCAGCCAGCACTTGACGGCAGCCTGGAAAGCGAAGACCTGCCCCGCCATCAGGCCGGCGTCAACCGGCGAATGATCTCGGACGTCGCTGCCGCCTGGTTCATCGTATAAAAATGAATGCCCGGCACACCCGCCGTGCGCAACTGGTCGCACAGGTCGGTCATCACGTCCAGGCCAAAGCTCCTGATCGACGCCGTGTCGTCGCCAAAGCCCTGGAGCCGCAGGCGGATCCAGCGCGGAATTTCGGCCCCGCAGGCGTCCGAAAAGCGCATCAGCTGGGCCCCATTGGTGATCGGCATGATGCCCGGCACCACCGGCACGTCGGCGCCCAGGCGCTGCACGTCGTCGACAAAGCGGAAATAGGCGTCGGCGTTGAAAAAATACTGGGTGATCGCCGAATCGGCGCCGGCCCTGACCTTGGCCGCAAAGGCCTGCAGGTCGGCGTCGGCGGATTTGGCCTGCGGATGGATTTCCGGGTAGGCGGCCACCTCGATGTGAAAGGCATCGCCAGTCTCACGCCGGATGAAGGCCACCAGGTCGCTGGCGTAATGGAACTCGCCGCCCGCGCCATAGCCACTGGGCAGGTCGCCGCGCAAGGCTACCAGCCGCTTGACGCCCATGGCTCGCAAGGCAGCCAGCTGTTCGCGAACTGTCGCCTGCGTGGCGCCCACGCACGAGAAGTGGCAAGCGGCGGCCTCGCCCTCGTCAAGAATAGCCTTGACGGTGCTGAAGGTGCCCTCCTGCGTCGAGCCGCCGGCGCCAAACGTGACCGAGCAAAACTCGGGCTGGCAGGCGTACAGCGCCTGGCGCGTCAGGCACAGTTTGTCGACGCCCTCGGGGGTCTTGGGCGGGAAAAATTCAAAACTGACCGGAATGTTCATTGCGGGCTTTCTAGTCGCTGGTGGCGTTGTCGTCGGCTTTCTTGCCGCGCCGCTTGGCCGGGCCATGCTGGCCGGCATGCGCGGCCTCGGCCGCCTCGGAGTCTTCGTGCGGCTCGCGGGAGGCGCGCATTTCGCTGCGCGACACACGCTTGGCAACTTGTCGTTTTGGCGCGGCGGCCAGTGGCTGGTCTTCGCCTTCTACTTCGTGGCCCTTCTGGGCATGGATGAAGAATTCGCGGTTGCCGTCGCCGCCGGCAATCGGCGACGCCAGCCAGCCCTTGACCTCCAGCCCCAAAGCGGCACAGGCATCGCGCAGGCGCTTTTCCACAAACTCGAAATGCACCGCGTCGCGCACGATGCCGCCCTTGCCGATCTGGCCGGGCTGCAGCTCGAACTGCGGCTTGACCAGCATCAACAGCTGGCCGTCGGCCTTGAGCAGGCGCGCCACGGCGGGCAGCACCAGCGTCAGCGAGATAAAGGACAGGTCGCCGGTCAAGAAGTCGAACACCGGATCGAACCCGTCCATGTCCTGGTCGCTGTAGCCGTCTTCCTCGACATCGGCAAACGCATCGTCACCCAGGCTGCTGCCATGCAAGGCGCGGCGGTAATGCTCGCTCAGTTCGTCGGCTGTCAGCGACCGCGCATTCACCCCCTCGATGCAGACCACGCGCTCGTCGCTGCGCAGGCTGTCGTGCAACTGACCATGGCCGACATCGACACCCACGACCTGCGCAGCGCCGTGCTGCAGCAGGCAGTCGGTGAAGCCGCCGGTGGACTGTCCGATGTCGAGGCAGCGCAGGCCACTCACCTTCAGGCCGGTAGCCTTCAGTGCACCTTCAAGCTTGAGGCCGCCGCGCGAGATGTATTTCGCTTCGGTGGTGTCAAGCAGCTGCAGTTCGGCAGCGGCGGGAATCTCGTCGCCGTTCTTGGCGATTTTTTTCCACGCCACCGCCGCGTCAACCCGCCAGTGCACGCCAGAGGCAATCAGGCGCTGGGCCTGGGAACGGGTGGTGGCATGGCCGTGTTCGACAAGAAATAGATCAGCGCGCATAGGTTCGGGCAACGTCAAAGTTGCGTGCAGGGAAATGAAACTATCATCTTGATAGCTGACAACGCATGCACAGCATGCGCCGGAGGCCAATATGGCTTAACCCCCCCCCGCACCGTGATGCAGGGGACGCCAACCACTTCAATAGCGGTAGGTGTTGGCTTTGTACGGGCCGGCTTTGGACACGCCAATGTACGCGGCCTGCTCGTCGCTCAGTTCGGACAGCATGGCGCCGACCTTTTTCAGGTGCAGGCGGGCGACTTTTTCGTCAAGGTGCTTGGGCAACACATAGACCTTGCCGGCGTCGTATTCAGCCTGTTTGGTGAACAGCTCGATCTGGGCAATCGTCTGGTTGGCAAAGCTCGACGACATCACGAAGCTCGGGTGGCCGGTGCCGCAGCCCAGGTTCACGAGGCGGCCCTTGGCCAGCAGGATGATGCGCTTGCCGTCCGGGAAGATCACATGGTCCACCTGCGGCTTGATTTCTTCCCAGGTGCATTTTTCCAGCGCCACCACGTCGATTTCGTTGTCGAAATGGCCGATGTTGCAAACGATGGCCTGGTCTTTCATGGCCGCCATGTGGTCATAGGTGATGACGTTCTTGTTGCCGGTGGCGGAGACGAAGATGTCGCACTTGTCGGCGGCGTATTCCATGGTCACGACCTTGTAGCCCTCCATGGCGGCTTGCAGCGCGTTGATCGGGTCGATCTCGGTCACCCAGACCTGGGCGCTCAGCGCGCGCAGCGCTTGGGCCGAGCCCTTGCCCACGTCGCCGTAGCCGGCAACCACGGCAACCTTGCCGGCGATCATCACGTCGGTGGCGCGCTTGATGGCATCGACCAGCGACTCGCGGCAGCCGTAGAGGTTGTCGAACTTGGACTTGGTGACCGAATCGTTCACATTGATGGCGCGAAACGCCAGCGTGCCCTTGACCGACATTTCATTCAGGCGCAGCACGCCGGTGGTGGTTTCCTCGGTCACGCCGATGATGTTTTTCAGGCGGCGGCTGTACCAGGTCGGGTCTTTTGCCAGCTTGGCCTTGATGGCGGCGAACAGACAGATTTCCTCTTCGCTGCCGGGCCGGGAGATCACGCTGGCATCGGTTTCAGCCTGGGCGCCCAGGTGCATCAGCAGCGTCGCATCGCCGCCGTCGTCCAGGATCATGTTCGGGCCTTCTTCCGGCGTGCCTTTGTGGCCAGTGAACTCGAAAATGCGGTGCGTGTAGTCCCAGTAATCGGCCAGGGTTTCGCCCTTGATGGCGAACACTGGCGTGCCTTCGGCGGCAATCGCGGCGGCGGCATGGTCCTGCGTCGAGAAAATGTTGCACGATGCCCAGCGCACCTCGGCGCCCAGCGCCTGCAGCGTCTCGATCAGCACGCCGGTCTGGATCGTCATGTGCAGCGAGCCGGTGATGCGTGCGCCTTTGAGCGGCTGGGCAGCGGCAAATTCCTGGCGAATCGCCATCAGGCCGGGCATTTCGGTCTCGGCAATCTTCAGTTCCTTGCGTCCCCACGCGGCCAGGGTCAAGTCGGCGATGATGTGGTCGGTATTCAAAATGGTCTTCAAAACGGCGTTCATTTGGGTCTCTCCAAAATCAGGGTCAAGCGGGCAAAATAGCCACGACCGCAGGGCTTGTGAAGGAAAGTGTGGAATTCACTCACCCGGCATCAAGGCACATGCGGGTGAGCGTGGTTGCAAGAAAAAGTCCTGAGCCTAGACCACATGCCGTGGGTTGCAACGCTCCTCAGGAGAGGATGCATTGTACAGAACACGTCAAACCAGGACGCGCATCCCGACAAAAGCCTGCATGCCAAAATGAACCGATGCAAGCACTTGAACACTGGCCAATGGACCGTCGCCGCCGAATCACCGGCGTTTTCACCGACATTGACGACACCCTGACCACCGAAGGCGCCATCACGCCCGACGCGCTGGCTGCACTGACCGCCCTGAAAAGCGCCGGCCTGGACGTCATGGCCATCACCGGCCGGCCAGTGGGCTGGAGCGAACCCTTTGCGCTGGCCTGGCCGGTCGATGCCATCGTGGCCGAGAACGGCGCCGTGGCCTTGGTTAACAATAAAAAAGGCATTTTCCGCACGGCTGGCGGGCACCAGACGCTATCAAAAATATACCAATCGGATGCATCAACCCGCGCGGCCAACCTGGCGCGCCTGCAGGCGGTGCTGGCGCGCATCGAGCGCGAACTGCCGGATGCCCGCCGCGCCACCGACTCGCCCGGGCGGGAAACCGACATCGCCATCGACCACAGCGAATTCGAGCACCTGGACCTGGCGCAGGTTGCCGATGTGGTGCGCATCATGCGCAGCGAAGGCTTGAATGCCACCGTCAGCTCGATCCACATCAACGGCTGGCTGGGCGACCACGACAAGCTGCAGGGCGCGGGCTGGATCGTTCGCGAGTTGCTGGGACGCGACCTGGAAGCCGAAAGGGACCGCTGGGTTTACGTCGGCGACTCGACCAACGACCAGCGGATGTTCGAGGCCTTCGGCAACAGCATCGGCGTGGCCAATGTGCGGCGCTTTGAGGCGCAGCTCAGCCACCTGCCGCGCTACATCACCCGGGGCGAGCGCGGCGCCGGCTTTGCCGAAGTGGCGGCGGCCGTGCTGGCAGCCCGCACCGCTTGAAGCGGTAGCGGACCGCGTCAGGACGGCTTGCCCAGCCCCAGCTTTTCGACCAGCGCTTTTTCCTTCAGGAAGGTTTCCTGCGCAAACTTGCTGTAGTCGGCCGTGCCCATGTAGTTGGGCTGCATGTCGTAGCGGCCCAGCGCCGTCACGTAGCTGGGTTCTTCCATGGCCTTCTTGAACGCATCGTGCAGCCGCCTGACCACCTCGGGCGGCGTGTTCTTGGGCGCGCCAATGCCGAAGGGCGAGTTCTGCACAATGTCGTAGCCCAGTTCCTTGAGCGTCGGCGCATTCGGAAACTTGTCCAGCCGCTTGTCGCCCCAGGTGTTGAGCACCCGCAGCTTGCCGGCCTCGACCTGCGGCGCAAAGCCGGTGCTGTCGGCCGCCGCCATCAGCTGGCCGCTGAGCACCGCCAGCATCAGGTCGGCGCTGCCCTTGTAGGGAATGTGCTGCAGCTCGATGCCGGCCTTTTGCGCGATCAGTTCGGTGGTCAGGTGCGGACTCGTCAGCGTGCCGGTCGAGCCGTAGGTCAGCTTGCCCGGATTGGCCTTGGCATAGGCGACCAAGTCGGCCCAGGTCTTGAACGGCGAGTCGGCCGGCACGACGATGCCAAAGGCATAACCGGTGATGTTGAGCACATAGCTGATGTCCTTGACCGGGTCCCAGTTGATCTTGGTGGTATAGGGCAGGCGGAACACGCCCAGCGGAATCTGCGCGAGCGTGTAGCCGTCGGCTGGCGCGGTCTGCAGCTGCTGCGCCGGCAGCGTGCCGCCGGCACCGGGCTTGTTGTCGATGATGACCGGCTGGCCGAGGATTTTCGACGCGTTTTCGGCCAGCGAGCGCATGGTGATGTCGGTCGGCCCACCGGCCGGAAAGGCAACGATGAGCTTGATCGGCCGGACCGGAAAGCCCTGGGCCTGGGCGAAGGCGGCGCCCAGCGAACCCAGCGCGGGAACGGCCAGGACGGCAGCGGATTGGAGTAGTTGGCGGCGTTGCATGTAAGCGTCTCCTTAAAAGTCTGGCGGTTGGCGAAACCCTGATGATGCGTCACCTTGGCTCCAACCACATCAGGGCAACACCTGAAGCGCTGTCACCTGCGCGTCAGCTGGTTTTACAAGCCTTTCAGGGCTTTTGCGCAATGGGCGCGGGTGTAAGCAACTATTTTGTTGATAGCGCCTGATCGTTCGTGGTCGGCAGCCCTGCCGCCACGTCCCGGAACGCTGCCAGCGCCGCTTCCAGGTGGTCGATGATTTTTTGCTGCAGCACATCGGGTGGCGGCAGGTCGTCGAGGTTGTCCAGCGTGTCGCCCTTGAGCCAGAAAATGTCCAGACTGGCATTGTCCCTTGCCACCAGTTCGGCATACGAATAGCGTTTGAATCGTTCGGTCTCAGTGCGCTGGTGGCGGTTTGCCGTGCGATAGCCGGTGATGAAATCCTGCAAGTCTTCAACTTTCAGCGTGCGGGTTTTCAGCGTGAAATGCTTGTTGGTGCGCAGGTCATAGAACCACACACCCTGGGTATGCACCTTGCCGTCTTTCGGCTTGGCATCAAAAAACACCACATTGGCCTTCACGCCCTGGGCGTAAAAAATCCCGGTCGGCAGGCGAAGCACGGGGTGAACGTCGCAGGTTTCGAGCAGCTTGCGGCGGATTTTCTCGCCCGCACCGCCCTCGAACAACACGTTGTCGGGCAGCACCACCGCCGCCTGGCCGTTGGTTTCAGGAGGGTGACGATGTGCTGCAAGAAGTTCAGCTGCTTGTTCGACGTGGTTTCCCAGAAATCCTGCCGTTCGCAGGTCAGCGCATCGCGGTCTTCGTCGCCCGCGGCGTTGGTGATGGTCATGCTGCTCTTCTTGCCGAACGGCGGATTCGCCAGCACATAGTCAAAGCGCGCGCCGGGATCGGCAATCAGCGCATCGGCGCGGTCCACCGTCGGCTCGACAGTCAGGTCGCCAATGTTGGGCAAGAACAGGTTCATCAGGCACATGCGCCGCGTACCCGCCACGATCTCGTTACCGTGAAAGGTCTTGTCACGCAAAAATTCGGCGGCTTTGCGGTTCAGCCTTTGCGCCAGCAGCCACTGCTGCGCGCCCAGAAAAAAGCCGCCCGAGCCGCAGGCCGGGTCGGCAATGGTTTTCAATGGCTCCGGCCGTACGCATTCGACCATCGCCTGGATCAGCGCGCGCGGCGTGAAGTACTGGCCTGCACCGCTCTTGGTGTCTTCGGCGTTCTTTTGCAGCAGGCCTTCGTACAGGTCGCCCTTGGTGTCGGCGTCCATGCCGACCCAGCTGTCGGCGTCGATCAGCTGCACCAGCCGCGACAGCTTGGCCGGGTCCTGGATCTTGTTTTGCGCCTTGAAGAAAATTGCGCCCAGCATGCCTTTCTCGGGGCCCAACCGGTGCAGCGTGGCCAGGTACTGCGCCTCCAGCGGCTCGCCCACCTTGGCTTTCAGCGTGGGCCAGTCGTAGCCTTTGGGGATATGCGTGTCGCGCTTGTACGGTTCTTGCGCGTACTCGTGCGCCATTTTCAGGAACAGCAGGCAGGTCAGCTGCTCCAGGTAGTCGCCATGATCCGGTCCGCCTTGCGCTCGCTCACGCACAGCATGGCCGCGATGTCGCAGGTGCGGGGACGCTCGGCGCGGCCTTCGGCTTGGTCGCAGTTGAGCAGTATCAAGGCATTGATGACCTTGGACGCTGCGTGCGTGCACTTGCCTGCGATGCCCTGCAACTCGGCTCTTTCCTGCTCTGACAAGGTGACTTTGTAATGTCCCATCCCCCCTTGTCCACGTCACATAGTTCGTGACGCGACACTAGGGCGTGTCATCAATTAAGCCAAACTACCGCTGCAGCCAAGTGAATGGCGCCAAGGAAGTTACGCGCCGTTTTGTCGTAGCGCGTGGCTATGGCACGGTACTGCTTGAGCCGGGCAAAAAAGTTCTCGATCAGGTGGCGCGCCTTGTACAAATGGCGGTCATAGATGCGCTGATGCGTGCGGGTGCTCAGACACGGAATTACCACCGCCTTGCCCGCTTTTTCCAGCGGTTCAACCACCCGCTCTTGTGCGTCATAGGCCTTGTCAGCGATGACGGTGGCGCCCGCCGTGTCCTTGAGCAACACGTCTGCGCCGTCCAGATCATGGGTCTGCCCGGGCGTCAAATGAAAACCGGTCGGGTTCCCCAGCGCATCGACCGTGGCATGGATCTTGGTGCTCAAGCCGCCACGGCTGCGCCCGATTGCTTGGCTATCTTTGGACCCTTTTTTTTAGCCCCCGCGCTGTGCTGATGGGCTTTGACGATGGTCGAATCGATCAGGACGTACTCGTTGTCTGCATCCTGCGCCAAGACCTCAAACACGCGCCGCCATACCCCGGTCTTGCTCCAACGCGAGTGACGCAGATGCACCACCCGAAAGTCGCCAAAGCGCTCTGGCAAGTCCCTCCACGGGATGCCAGCGCGGTAGCGATACAGCACGGCTTCGACAAACAGCCGATTGTCCCGGGCGCTCACGCCAACAGTTTCTTCGCGTCCGGGCAGCGAGTCCTTGATGCGTTCCCATTGATCATCTCGCAGTGCATATCTTCTGGTCATGTTTACGAGATAAGGGGCAAATCGTGCTCTTCAATAGCGTTGATGCCGTTTTCAATTGATGACACGCCCTAGGGCCAGGCCAGCTTCGAACGCCGCGAAGAAAAGATTCGGGCGAAGCGCCGCGACGCCAGCATCCCAAAGAGGACCCCTCGCCAGCCAAAGGTTGCCGACACGGCCGCATGCGCCCGATCGGCGTAGCTGCCGGTCAGTCGGTCGGCGCCTTGGCGCTGCGCCAGCTGCAGGTTAATGACGTTGCCGATGAGCCCAAGGTGCGTCAGCGCCTGCGGGAAGTTGCCGAGCATCCGGCCGTCGTCGGGCACGACCTCTTCAGCATAGAGACCGACATCGTTGGCGCAGCCGACGAGCTTCTCGATCATGCTGCGCGCAGTGTCGATGCGGCCAGCTGCCAGTTCGGCGTCGATCAGCCAGGAGCTGCAGACCAGGAAGGCTCCCTCCTCGCCTTCGAGACCGTCCTCGCCGACATAGCGCCCGATGAACTCGCCGCGCCCGAGCGTACGCCGGACGCGCGCGATCGTGGCCTCCAGGGTACCCGGCGGTGATGCAAAGCCGAGCATTGGCGCCAGCAGCACCGCCGCGTCGGTGCCGCCATCGTAGGCCTGCTGCAGGGCGCCATCGTCCGCCGATACACCGCAGACGCGGATGTCATCGGCAATCGCACGCGCGGCGGCTTTCCAGTGGTCACCGAGCAAACGGGCTGCACGGTCAAGACCGACCCAGCACATCAACTTGCCGTGGACATGGTGGCGCGGCGGGCCTCGCATTTCCCAGATACCCTGGTCGGGCTCGGACCAGTGCGCAGCGATGAAGTTTGCAACTGCTTCGAGCAGCCGACGGTATTGTCGGTCGAGCTTGCCGCCGAGAGCCTGGTACATCAGGGCGAGGTCGAGGATCTGTCCGTAGCCGTCGATCTGGCGTTGCAGGTAGGCGCCATTGCCTTGCCGCACCGGGGAGCTTGCGGCATATCCCTCCAGATGATCGAGCGTCGTCTCGGTCAGGTCGAGCGCACCGTCGATCCCGTACAGCGGCCGGACTTCGGGGAGTGAACGGCTGATGACACCCAGCAGGAACTCGTGGAAGCACCCGGCCTCGCCGCTGTAGCCGAGCACTGCGAGCGCATACAGCGCAAACGACGAATCGCGCACCCAGCAGTAACGGTAGTCCCAGTTGCGTTCGCCGCCGATGCCTTCGGGCAAGGCTATGTCACCGTTAAATGTGGAAATTTCCCCAATGTCATTGCCAGGACAGCCTCCGCAGAGGCGGCATGGTGGTTGTCTAGGGCGCGAAACCAGCCCAGGTAGTTGTCCAGATAACCCGTGGCAACGCCATGAAAGCGCTGTATCCAGTGCTTGAGGCGGCCGTGATAGGCGTTGACGTTCTGGACATGGATGGCGCCGTTGACGCGTACGCCCGCGCTGAGGTTGACCGCCTCATGCGCGAGGTGCGCGTCTTGCGCAAAGCCGCGATAGGTCGGATTGCCATCGCTCACCAGCAGCGCGTCCTTGGCCAGCACGGACTGCAATGCACTGGCCAGTTCGGCTTTGCTCATCTGCCCGCGCCCCATCACCCAGTCCAGCGTCTGCCCCGTGCGCTCGCGTGCCACCAAAACGCAGACCTGCTCATTGGATAAACCCGGTTTGCCCGCTTTGCCGCCGCGCCGGCGAGCGGGCCGCTCCAGCTTGCGGCAACCCTTGCGGGACTCCAGAAAATACGTCTCGTCGGCCTCCGTGATGCCTTGCAGCGTGGTGGGGCGGTCCGCCTTGACGCTGTTCAAGAAGCGGTGGCGCCAGCGCAGCGTGGTGTTGCGGTGAACCTGCAAGGCAGCGGCTGCCGGGCGAAGCGGCTGGGACGCCACCAGCGCGGCGCTAAAACCAAGCCATTTATCTTTCTTGCGAAGCCGCGCCAGCGTCGTGCCGGTCAATGCGTTGAAGGTGCGATGGCACGTCTGGCAGCGATAGCGCTGCAGCCCGCTGACCTGACCATGCCGGTCAAGCTCGGTGCCATGGCAGTGCGGGCAGCTGCGCGGGTGCTCCGATCTGGGCGACTCGATGACGGCCAGCACTTTTTGCTCGCCGCCATCGAGCGTATCAAGCCGCTTTCGGAGTAACTCGCGCTGGTGCAACGTGAGCCGGGCTACTTGTTTCAGCAATCCATTGAAAGTCTTGGCATTCATGATGGCTACCTCCTGGCAGGGTTCGCTGTGACTCTACTCCTCTGGAACAAAATTTCCACATTTAACGGTGACATAGCCTCGGGCAAAGAAGTCGTCGGTACGGCCACGATCGCGCCGGTCGGCGCGTAGGTCAGCAGCTTGAGGGTCAGCGCGCTGCGCCGCACCTCCGTCTCGAACGGGCCGCGGTAGCGGCAATACCCGATCCATTCGGTCCAAAAGGCGCAGGTGGCAGCCAGGAATTCGGCGACACGGTCGGCGGGGGCCTGGCCAGCGATGGTGTTGCCGGCGAGGACGAGGTCTCGGCACGCGCCGGCAGTCATCGTCCACGCGGCTGTCGCGAGGTCGTGCTCAAGCTTGTAGTCGAGCTCGGCGAATAGGCGTGGCATTTCGGCTCCCGCGTCGACGACACCGCACTCGGCGGCGAGGCTCACGCCCTCACGTGCGAAGGCGCGCGAGGGGCGGTAGGCCGTCTCCATCTCGACCACGCCGCTCAGGCATTCGACCCGGCGCACGATCCAGGCCGGTGCGTTCAGGCGCACGTAGTCGTTGACCCCGGCGTCGAGCTGGCGCCCGACCGGCATGAAGTCGGTGACAGCGACTTCGCCCGAGGCCGTGCTGAACACGGTCCGCAGGATATTGGTGCCCGGCAGGTAGGCGCGGCTCGACGTCCAGGCATCGCGCGGGTGCAACGACCAGAAACCGCCCCGGCCAGCATCGAGCATGCGGCAGAAAACGGGATCGGCGTCAAAGCGGTGCAGGGTGGCCCAGTCGATGCTGCCGTCGCTGGCGACCAGCGCCGCGCTGTGGCAGTCGCCAATCAGAGCATAGTCCCCGATTGGCCGATAGCCACGGGGCTGAGCGGCGCCGCCGGCGAAAGCTTCAGCCGTTGTCACGGAATGCGGGGTAGAGGCTCATGCCGCCGTCAACGAAGAGTGTCGTGCCGGTGACGTAATCGGCATCGTCGGAGACCAGCCACACGGCTGCACGGGCGACGTCGTCCGGCGCTCCGATGCGCCCGTAGGGAATCAGCTTGAGCAGTTTCTCCCGGGCCTCGGGCGTGTCCCAGGCATCCTCGTTGATGTCGGTCTTGATCGCGCCGGGAGCAATGTTGTTGATGCGGATTCCCTGTCCGGCGACTTCCTGTGCGACGCTTTGCATCAGCATCGTCACGCCTCCCTTGGAGGCCGCATAGTTTGCGTGACCGCCCCAGGGAATCTGCTGGTGTACCGAACTCATGCAGACGATCTTGCCGCGTGCCCGGGAGACAAGCGTGGTGTCCTGGGCCATGAAGCGGCGTACGGCTTCGCGAACGCACAAAAACTGGCCGGTGAGGTTGACGTCAAGGACGCCGCGCCACTGCTCAAGGGTCATGTCTGCGATCGCCGCGTCCTTCTGCAGCCCGGCGTTGGCGACGACGATGTCGATGCGACCGAAGGCTGCGTGGACGGCGTCGTACATCCGCACGACATCGGCTTCGTCGGAGACGTCGGCGCGAACCGGCAGGGCCTCGCCGCCGACGCTCCGGATCTGCGCCACCACCGCATCCGCTGCTTCGCTGCCGCTATGGTAATTGACGCCGACGGCGGCACCGGCGCGGGCCAGCGCCACCGCCACGGCCGCGCCAATGCCGGAGCTGGCGCCGGTGACCAGGGCCTTCTGACCTTCGAGCGGGCGTCCGGAGGGGCTCATCGAATCCTCATGGGAGAGGGGAGAAAAGCGCAACGACTCTTCTTGACAGCGCGCCGAACAGCTTCGGTTTGTAGAACTCGCCGGCCACCGCCTTGTTGACCTCGCCGAGCGTCGGATATGGCGCGATCATGCGCGCCACGACCTTGAGCTTCAAGCCGGCGCCGATCGCCAGCACCCACGCATGGGCGAGTTCGCCGGCGTGCGCTGCCAGGATCGAGACCCCGAGGACGCAGCCGTTGCGATGGGCGACGAGCCGGATCGACCCGCGCGCCGCGCGCTCCGTCCGGGCCCGGTCGTTGCCGCCGAGTTCGACCTCCAGCATGCGCACGTCGCCGCGGTGCTGCTTGCGGGCCTCGTCTTCGACCATGCCGGCGTGCGCCAGCTCGGGGTCGCAATAGGTCGCCCCGGGTGAGCGACGCGTAGTCGGTCTTGGCGTACGGAACGAGCAAAGCATTCTGGACAGCGATGCCGGCATGATAGCCGGCCACGTGCGTGAACTGCGGCGACTTGGCAACGACGTCGCCGATCGCGTAGACGCCGCGCGCGCTGGTCCGCAGCTTCGCATCGACGACGATGCCGCGGGCGTCGGTCTTCACGCCGACCCTGTCGAGATCGAGCGCCTCCAGCCGCGGCCGCCGTCCGGCCGCCACCAGCAGGAGCGAGCCCCGCACCTCGCCGTGCTGGCCGCCTTCAACCACACCGAGGGTGATGCCAGATTCATCCTGGCGGGCGCTGGTCACCTCGACCTGCGGGCGGATCGTCACGCCCTCGGCTCCTTGCTGCGCTCGATCACGGTGACCTGCGAGCCCAGCCGGCGATGGGCCTGCGCCATCTCCAGGCCGATCGGGCCCGCGCCGATGATCAGCAGGTGCGCGGGGAGCGTGCGGTTGTCGAAGATCGACTCGTTGGTGAAGTACGGCACCGCATCGAGGCCGTCGATCTTCGGGGCGACGGGCGCTGAGCCGGTGGCGATGGTCACGCGCCGGGCCTCGATGCGCTGCCCGCCAGCCATCAGGACGCACGGCGCCACGAAGCGGGCCTCGGCACGGATGACGTGCGCGCCCTTCCCCTCGAAGCGCTCGACCGAATCGTGCGGTGCAATGGCGGCGATCACCTGGTGCACGTGCGCATGGACCGCGGCGAAATCGACGCACGGTTCGACCGCCTCGATGCCGCAGCCGCCGGCGCTGCGCATCGCGTGTGCCGTCTGCGCCGCCGCCGCCAGCAGGGCCTTTGAGGGCACGCAGCCGGTGTTCAGGCATTCCCCGCCCATCTCGCCGCGCTCGATCAGCACCACCCGCACGCCGAGTTGCCCGGCCGTTGATGCCGCCTAAAGGCCGGCCGAGCCGGCGCCAGTGACGCAGAGATCGACCTTGAGGACTTTCGGACCGCCGGGGCCGGTCGGCTGCGCGGCGGTCATTCAGGCACCGAGCGCATCGGCCAGTGCGCTGAAATCCGCCACGTCGATATCCGGCGGCTCGGCCAGCGGGAACTGCTGCTGGTGCGGGCGGGCGATGAACGCTGCCTGCAGGCCCGCCCACTTTGCGCCGGCCACGTCCCAGCCGTGGGCCGCCACCAACATGCAGTCGGCCGATTGCGCGTCGAGTTCGCCGACCGCCCAGCGGTAGACGCTGGCGTGCGGCTTGAACCGCTGTGGCGTCTCGACGCTCAACTGCTGCTCGAAGAAGTGGGTGAGTTCGGCGTGGTTGAGTTGCGCCATCACCGCCGCCTGCGAAGAGTTCGTCAGTGTCGCCAGGCGAAAGCCGGCGCGCTGCAGCCGCTCAAGCGCAGGGACGACATCAGGGTGCGGCGCGAGGCTGCGCATGCCGCTCAGCAACTGCCTGGCATCGGCGTCGTCGATGGCCAGGTCGCGGTTACGACCCACCATCTGCAATGCGGCCACGCCGATGTCCATGAAATCGGCATAGCGGTCGGCCACGCTCATCACCAGTGAATGGTGCAACAGGGTCGAAAACCAGAGGGCGGAGCTGTCGGGCGCCAGCAGCAGGTCGTCCATCGCCTGCTTGATCGGCGCCATGTCGAGCAAGGTCTCGTTGACGTCGAAGATCAGGACCTTGGGGCGGGGCGCGGGGCTGGTCATGTAGATATCCTGAAGTTTGGGGGCTACTCATGATCGGCCTTCCGGCCGGGAGATGTTGTCGAGGGCTGCTGCCGCGATGCGGAATTTTTACCGCTTGAGTTCGCGGGCCTCAAGCGGTGCCGCGTACCGGGTAGTCCTTCTCGATGACGAAGCGAATGCCGTCAAGCAGCGCCCGCAGGTCCGGGCGTGCGAAGGGCGCGTTCGAGACATCGACGATCTGCACCTGGCCCCTGGGATTGATGACGAATACTCCGGGTTCGGCGAAGGGCTGGTCGGTCTCTTGCGGCGAGCGCGGCGACGAGACGTACAGGCCAAGTTGCTTGGCCTGCTCGACGGTCAGGTCGTAGCCCACAGGGAAATTCCAGCCGCATTCCTCGGACTCCGTGCGTGCCTTTTCCAAGCCATCGGCCGACAGGACCGAAACATCAATGTTGGCGGCCTTGAAGTCACCGAGCATTTCGTTGAGCGTGGCGAGGTACTTTTTGCACAGCGGACAGTGCTTGCCGCGGTAGATGACCAACAGTCGCCATCCGTCGCCCTTCGCAGGGTTTACGTGGCCGCCGCCAACGGCAGGCCAGTCGAGTGAAGGAAAAAGTGAACCGGCAGTGAGGCGGGAGGGTGTCATTGAAGCTCCTGGAAAGAATTGAGATAAAAGAAAGAGGACCAAGCCTGCGCTCACCAGCCGCTCAGAGCGTCAACCGTGCGGCGCTACTTCAGCGGCTCGAGCTGGTCCAGCAGGAAGGGCAGGAATTCGGCGACCGTGGGGTGGATCGGCAAGGCATCGCGCAGCACCTGGTAGCGGGCGCCGGTGGCCATGAAATTGCTGATCACCTGGATCACCTCGTCGCAGCCGAACCCCAGGAGCGACGCACCGACGATCTCTTCGCTTTGCTCGTCCACCAATATCTGCATCAGGCCCGCGGTCTCGCTCTCCTCCTTGGCCCGGCTGACGTCCTTCATCTGAAAATTCGCCACCAGCGTGGCGCGGCCCGACTCTCTAGCCTCACCCTCCGACAGGCCGACCCGGCCCAGCGGCGGATCGGTGTACATCGCGTAGGTCGATACCCGGCCGTCGGCGGAACGTGCGCCGCCTTTCAGATTGGCCAGCACGATCTGGCCGTCCTGGTAGCTGGTGTGGGTGAAGGCACCGCGCTTGTTGATGTCGCCGACTGCCCAGATGCCCGGAACATTGGTTTGAAGCTTGCCATTGGTGGGCACGAAGCCGCGCTCGTCGGCCTTGACCCCGACTGCAGCCAGGTTGAGGCGCTCGGTGTTCGGGCTGCGCCCGGTGGCGACCAGCAGGTGCGAGCCTTCGACCCGCTGTCCACCCACCGTCACGGCGATCCCGGCATCGAAAATATTTTCTACACGCTCAACCTCGTTGCCGGTGTAGAAATGGATGCCTTCTCCCCGCAGCATTTCGGTGATCGCTTTAGAAACCGCCTCGTTTTCGTGGCCGGTGATGCGCGGACCGGCCTCGATCACGGTGACCTCGCTGCCGAGCCGGCGAAAAATCTGTCCCATTTCGAGGCCGATATAACTGCCGCCAATGATGATCAGATGGCGCGGACGCTCGCGCAGCTGGAGCAGGCTGACGTTGTCCAGGTGCGGCACGTCATCGATGCCCGGCAGCGGCGGGATGAACGCGCGGGTGCCGGTGTTGAGGAAGACCCGCGCTGCCCGCAGCGCCTGGTCACCGGCGGTCAGCTCGAACCGGTCGCCGGCTCGGCCCGTAAAGGCACCCCAGCCCCGCAGCAAGGTCAAGCCGTCCTGACCGGTGATCGATGCTTCCAGCCCCGCGCGCGACTCGTCGACCCGCTGCTGCATCCGCCCCATCGCGGCCGCGAAGTCAATTTCGACCTTCCCGGCCTGGATGCCGAAGTCGCCGGCACGACGCGCCAGGTACGCGACCCGCGCGCTTTTGCGCAGGGTCTTGGTTGGCGTGCAACCGTAATTGACGCATGAGCCGCCGACCAGCCCCCCTTCAATCAGGGCAACCTTCTCACCGCGCCCAGCCAGCGTCATGGCAAGGTTCGGTCCGGCCTGGCCGGCGCCGATCACGGCGACATCGAACTCGAGAACGGGCTTGCTCTTGTTCATGTGATGCTCCTCATGCCTTGAGCTTCACGCCCTTGCAGAACGGCACCCAGAATTATCCCGTCCGCAGCGCGATAACCTGACAACCATCGCCGTAACGGCCGTTGCTGCCTCGTTCGCCGGACTGGGAAATAGCTTTTCGGCGAAGCCGAGCAAATCGGCAGCATCGAACTCGGGCGTTTCAGCCAATGGCAACATCGGCTGGATGTCGAACAGCGTTTCGTTAACGTCGAACAGCAGGACGCACGGGAGGTCAAGGGATCATGCATGCTCAACCCTCTCGTCAAGGTTTTGTCTAGCGAGTCGAATCAAACGTGAGCCCGTGAATTCGACACGTCTCGCGACGCGACCGACCGGCCATAAACCCAACCAAGAACCGCGCCGAAGACCAGATGCAGCACCAAAGTCATCATGGAAGCCATGATGCCCATGTTCATCCCAAACAGGCCAGCGCCGACCATCGGCATTAACACCAACATCATGATCAGCCAGCCGATGACGCCGAGCATGACCCCGTGTCCGACGCGGCTCGTTCCCGGCAGCTTCGCGTCGAGAGCGGCGATGGCAATACCGTAGCCGACGATACCGATCGCGAAATGCACGATCCAGCCAATGAGGGGCTTGTCGGGTGAACCCATCATCCCAGCGAGCATTTTTGGAAGGTCGAGTTGCGGCATAAGGCCCATCATTGCCTTCATAACCATCAGCAGTGACAGCACGATGGTAGCGGCGAGCCCTGCAAGCATGCCTTTTGGTATGTCTTTCATGTCTTCTCCTTGGGTAGTTAGCAGCTGACTTGGATCGCTCGGTGAATCTGACCTCGCTCTGGCAGTTACCCAGGCGGCCAGCATTTGTTTGCGGCGAAAGACGAATGCGCTCCGCGTCGTGGACATTAAAGTTAGTGCACGATGCGGCAACACGCAGCCCGAAAGCGGACCATAGGGATGTAGGAGAAGACGACGTGGCACAGCACCCCACTGGGCAGTGCAACTTATTTTCTGTAAATTTCCCAGATTCAGTTTTGGGTATGGGGGATTGGCAATGCTCAGGGTTTCATGGACAGGTAGATTTTTTCGGTCATCCACTCCTCGTCTTGTTCAACCAGCAAGGCACAGACCAGGCGCAGGCAACTGGCAGAGTTGGGGAACAAAGTGGCCACACGGGTTTTGAGCGAGGTCGGGCGCTTTTTAACGCTGGCGGCGCTGCTCGGCATTGCGGTCACCCCCTTGTTTCTGGTGGGACTGATCGAGCGGCGCGACCGCACCGTGATGCGGATGGGTGTGGATTCACTTGCAATCCTGATCTTGTATTTCGGCGGTGTATTCATGCCAAATTGCATCGCGTACCCGATGCGCGGCAGACTGAGCCGGCATGCTTGGCTTGTCGCGCTATGGCACCAATACGTTTGTAAAGTTCCGAGCGGGTCTGTCCTGCCGGTAGTTAAAAAACGCCACTGGGCTTACGCCTGACATCAGAATGATCGGCCCTCTCCGGTAGTGCAACATTCGTTCTGTAATTTCCCCGACCATTGAAACTGAACCTGTTTGGAAGTTTCTGGTTTTGGGATTTTTCAATCAGGCCCCTGCCAGGCCGCCGGAGGCCCCCCCCCCGATGGCACAGACTGGCAAGCCTGGACCGACATAGAAAGAACGTATTTCCATGGCCCAACGAACCCAACTCGATGCTAGCTGCCACCCGCTGCATGAAGCCTACGCCTGCCTGCTCGCCAATGGCCTGGACGGCGCCGGTGAAGCCTTGCGCATCCTGGTCAATGAAGCCTCCCGCATTGAGCGGGCCCAGCACCTTCAGGCCACGCCGTACGAGCGCTCGGCCCAGCGGGTCGATTACGCCAACGGCTACAAGGACAAGACTGTTTTGACCCGCATGGGCGAAGTCACCTTCGAAGTGCCGCAAGTGCGCTCTGGCGGGTTCTATCCCAGCGCCCTGGAGCGCGGCAGTCGCTCGGAGCAAGCCATGAATCTGGCGCTTGCCGAGATGTATGTGCAGGGCGTCTCCACCCGAAAAGTCATCGAAGTGTTGCAAAAGCTGGTGGGGCCCGAGGTGAGCATCTCCAGCACGCAAATCAGCCGTTGCACAGCGCTGCTGGACACGGGCTTGCACGCCTGGCGTACCCGGCCCCTGGATGAGACACCGTACGTGATTTTGGATGCGCGTTATGAGCGCGTGCGCGAGGCCGGCCGGGTAGTCGATTGTGCGGTTTTGGTGGCCATCGGCGTGACGGCTTCAGGCCACCGCCGGGTGTTGGGCGTGTCGGTGGCGCTGTCAGAAGCTGAGGTGCATTGGCGGGCCTTGTCTAGACAGCCTGATTGAGCGCGGCCTGCGCGGGGTCAAGTTTCTCGCCAGTGACGACCATGCCGGTTTGAAGGCCGCGCGCAAGGCGATGTTTCCCGGTGTGCCCTGGCAGCGCTGCCAGTTTCACCTCCAACACAACGCACAGGGCTACGTCAGCCGGCTGGACCAGCGCACGCCGGTAGCGCGCCAAATACGCGGCATCTTCAATGCGAGCGATGCCATTGAGGCACAGCGACTGCTCAACGCGGCGCTCAAAGACTGGCAAGTCAGCCACCCGCAACTGGCCGCCTGGGCCGAGAAAAACCTGCCGGAGGGTTTTGCCGTCTTCGACTTGCCCGAGGCCCATCGGGTGCGCATGCGCACGACCAACGGCCTGGAGCGTTTGAACAAGGAGCTCAAGCGGCGTACCCGTGTCGCCACGTTGTTTCCTAACTCGGCCAGCTGCCTGCGCTTAATCAGCGCCTTGCTGGCCGAACAAGACGAGGAGTGGATGACCGCAAAAATCTACCTCTCCATGAAGCCCTGAGCATTGCCAATCACCAGTACCCAAGACCGAATCTCGGAAATTTACAGAAAAGAAGTTGCTTTATCCCCTCTCCTACGCGGCTGCGCTGCAGGCGGGCGTAAATTGGTGTCTCTTCAACACAGGAGCAACCCATGCCCAGTCCCAAAGACAATACCAAGATGACCGGAGACACCCACCTGCCCGAGATCGAGTCGAACCAGCCCATCGAAGAGGGTTCGCCCATCGGCCTTGGCACCAGGGGCATGCAAAGCGGCCTCGTCGGCAACACCGTCAAGAAGGCCGGGGTGATTACCGATGGAGAGGAGGATGCGGGCGCTGACGACCAGTCGGAAGACCGTCGCGGAACCGGTGATGAACCCGGCGCATGATGGCGTGACCTGAAGTTACCCATGTCGGAATCTGTCAATCATTGCCCTCGACTGCCGGGCAACGCTGGATGACTTCAGGCAGTTTTCAAAGCAAAAAGTGCCTCTGGCCCAATCAGTTGGGCTGTCAGCTATCAATACAGCAGCATTTTTTCGCCGCTAAAGCGAATCAATCAAGCGGCTCCAGTTGCCGTAACGCTCGCGGACCTTGCCGCGCCGGATGCTGAGCATAATCAGCGCCAAGCCCAGCGCCACGCTGACCGCCACCGCCAAGGTGTTGGCCTCCTACAACAACGACGTGGCGATCAGGGCTGCGCCCACCAGCGCGTCGAGCCAGCGCGCTGGCCCGGCCACTTCTACTGCTGCCACCGAAACCACGGTCAGCCCCAGCGAGCCGATCACATGATGGGCATTGGCCAGGGTGCCATCAACGCCCAGCGTGACGCGGGTGAACCGCAGCGCAAGACCGATCAGCGCCGCCAGTGCCAGGTTCCACGGCAGGCTGACACCTCCACCCAGCAGGCTCTTGAGGACATTGCCGGCCGGCTGATCGAACTCGTCAGCCAGCGGTTCCGTGCGCTTCGCGCTTGCTGCTTTCGGCTCCTCACCGGTATCGCCCACAAATAGAACGCGCAGCCAGTTCTGGCCTGCTTTCTGGCGTCGGCGCAAAAACTGAAGTGATGCCAGCAGCTCGTCCAGCGAGTACGGAATCTGCAACAAAACCGCCGCCCCGCCGATCAGCGCAATCGTGCTCCAGGTGCCGATGATGACCAACTGGATGATGATGAAAACAATCGAGGTGATGCCCAGCGGCGCAATCATCAGCCCGAACAGCACCACCAGCCATGGCATGGTGCGCCAGCGCATCCGCGAGCCGACGATGCCGGTCAAGATTTCCAGCCGGTTGAAAACAAAAATGGCGCTGTCATCACCGGCGCCCCAATGCCGGCACACAGCCAGCGAGCCCAGGCTGCCCGCCACGACAGCACCAGCGCCGCGCACACCAAAAGTGCTGCACCCAGCACGACCTCGCTCCAGCGCAACAGCGGCTCCTGCACATTGATCAGGAGCCGCTGTTGCGCTGGAGCCCGACGTGCTGGCGATGTTCGCCGTGGCTGTCCAGACCTTAGGGACCGTTGACATCTTGATCAACAACGCCGGCATCCAGCGCGACGCCGACCTGTTGCAAATGAGCCTGGACGACTGGCAGCAGGTGATCGCGGTCAACCTGACCGGCCAGTTCCTTTGTGCCCGCGAAGCCGCTCGCGAGTTCTTGCGACGTGGCGTGGTGGCCGAGCGCTCGTGCGCGGCCGGAAAACTTATCTGCATCTCGTCGGTCCATCAACGCATTCCGTGGGCCGGGCACATCAACCACGCGGCATCGAAGGACGGCGTGGCGATGCTGATGACGAGTTTGGCGCAGGAACCCGCGCCGCAGCGCATACGGGTCAATTCGATTGCGCCGGGGGCCATCAAGACCGACATCAATCGTGACGCTTGGGCCACGCCGGATGAAGAAGCACGACTGCTGCAGCTGATTCTGTTTGGCCGCGTCGGCAATGCACAGGATGTCGCCAAAGCCGCTGTGTGGCTGGCCTCGGACGAGTCCGACTGCGTGACCGGCGCGACGCTTTATGTCGACGGCGGCATGGTGCTGTATCCGGCGTTGCGGAACAATGGTGAGGCAGTGAGCGGACGTGGACGCTGCAAGAATGTCTCCTGAATAAATCCGGGGCAGTTGATGCCAACCCTGTTGTCGCTCTTTTTTTATAGCTATTTGCGCCCGTTCTTATTGGGCTTGAGCACCTTTTTTACTCAAACCCGAATCATGCAGCCGGTTCAATCCGGCCAGCTTCAGGGAGTGGCCGTGCTGAACCGTCTCAAGGGTGAGGACGCAGGGCAATGCCTAAAGGGCACAGGAAACGGGCATGGACTTGAATGTAAGAGGACTCCGGGGACCGCAACGCGATCAGGCGCCAGAGAACTGGCGTGCCTGGATTCATAGCAGTTTTGCTTCAACGCGGTGTGGCCGGGCAACCCTTGCAACCTTGCGTATCGGCACTGATCCAGCGGATGCTCGCGTCGATTCGGGCGCCGCGCAAGTCGGCATCACGCAGATTCGCGCCTTCGAAGTTGGCGCCGCGCAAATCGGCTTTGCGTAAATCAGCACCCGCCAGATCCGCCGCATCAAAGTTGGCGCGGCGCAAATCGGCACCTTGCAGCGTCGCACCGGTCAGGCTTGCCGACACCATCTTCGCACCGCGCAACACAGCCTTGCGCAAATCGGCTTCGCGCAGGTCGGCGGACTGCAGGTTGGCGTTCGGCAAGCGGGCTCCGCGCAGCGATGCCTGTTGCAGGTTGGCATCTTCCAGATCGGCATTCGCGAGCAAAGCGCCATCGAGCCGCGCGCTCTGCAGATTGGCCTTTCTGAGATTGATATCCGTCATCTTTGCGCCGCTCAGCTCCGCGCCATTGAGTTGAACGCCTGACATCAGCGAGCCCGTCAGGTCGACATTGCGCAAATTGGCGTCTGACAGACGAACATCGGGGCACAACGCGCCCGGGCCGATGCGACAACCGTTGAGTGTCCTGCTCTGAGCTAACGTAGCACTGGAAGCGCCCAGCGCGCCGATCACCAACAATGCCGACAGCAGCCCGAAGGCTTTTAGCCGCGCTGGCGGCCTGGCCGGCATCTGACGCGTGAACCCGCCAGACGTCGCAGCGCAATCGAGACGTTTCATTTTTTCATCCCCGAACACGGGATGCGTTGGCCAGGTATCGATTCAGTCATACGGGGTTTTGTCACGTTTCTATTTCAAAAAAGGCTTGACCGGCAATTTCAAACCCCTATTCCCTCCGGCCTTGTGGGTCAGGTGCATCTGAGTCTGTAGGCATTTGCTTACAGACGCGCCCAGTGAACCAACGCGCCTTACAACTGCGAACTCAGCGTTCCGGCCAGTGCGTCGAGCAATTTATCGGTCCAGCTCCGGCTCTCCCATTCGGCCAGCGTCACACGGCGCGACAGCTGCAGGTCGGCATCGAAAGTCGCGCGCTGCGCCTCGGCGAACGATGCATCGAGCACGTTGAGATTGGCCTCGTCGTTGACGCTGAACGAGCGGCTGTCGAAATTGGTCGAGCCGACGGAGGTCCACAGGCCATCGACGATCATCACCTTGCAGTGGTACATGGTCGGCTGGTACTCGTAAATTTCAATGCCGGCGCGCAGCAAGGGGCCCCATTCGAAGCGCGACGCGCGGCGCACAAGTTCGCTGTCGGTGTAGGCGCCTGGCACGATCATTTGCACCCGAACGCCACGCCGCGCCGCTGCCACCAGCGAGTTGACGGCCACATTGTCGGGAACGAAATACGCCATCGACAGCGCCAGTGTGCTGCGCGCCGCGGAAATCGACATCAACATCATCAGCTGCATGCTTTCGGCCCCGCCGCCGGACGAACTGGTGAAGGCCTGCGCAGCCTGCGTACCGACAGCCGCTAACGGCGGCAGGTACTTCTGGCCGTGCAGCAGGTGCCCGGTGAGGCCAACCCAGTTGTCCAGGAACGCGGCCTGCAGCTGCGCGACCACCGGTCCCTCGACGCGGTAGTGCATGTCGCGCCAATGCTGCGGGTCTTGCGCCTGGCCGCGCCACGCATCGGCGATGCCGACGCCACCGGTGAACCCGGTGCGGCCATCGACCACCAGCAGCTTGCGGTGCGTGCGGTTGTTCATGCGGCCCAGCGTCGTCAGGCGCGGCGGGTTGTAGCGCTGCAGCGCGATGCCGGCAGCGCGCATCGCGTCCAGATTTGACGCCTCGAGCCCGCTGCCCCACCAGTCGAGCATCACATGCACGCGCACGCCGGCGCGGGCGCGCTCGGCCAAGGCTTGGGCAAACTCCTTGCCTATTGATCCCGACCAGTAGATGTAGGTCTCGAAAGTGATAGTGTGCTGCGCGCTGCGGATCGCCCCCAGCATCGCCGGGAAGATTTCATCGCCGTTTTGCAATGCCTGGACCCGGTTGCCGCCGACGATGGTCGGGCCGAGCACCGCGCCCATGACACGCTCGAACTGCGGATCCGAGGCCGCATAGCCGACCTCGATGCGTTCGTCGATCAGCTTGTCGCCGAGCGAGAGGTTTTGCAGCAGCAGCCAGGCCAGCGTGGTCAGCACGAAGGCGGCAATGCCGACGGTGAATCCGAGTTTCGAGGGCGTCATGCAGAGGCTGCGGGCGGCACCCGCGATAGTTGTGCATAAGACCGACAGGATATCGCGATGCGCCGCCGCCTTGGTGTCAGGTCTGTCTGGTGAGTAATTGCCGACGAGCTTGCGGCGGCTGGCGTAGCCTGATACGGTATGCGAAGGGAACCGCGCAAAAAACCGCGAGGTCTTCCCCTTTGTTCGCCGCTTTTGCCGTGCCCAGGCATGGGCCTATGGCAAGCACCAGGGCGGCGCCGGTTGTGCCGCATTGACGTTCAGGCAAACAATGATGGCGCATGCGGGCTGCCAGTAGCGGCCAAAAATGCCGGTCCGATTTTCGTGACTGCCAAGGACGAATATGCAGAACGCTAAAGCGAACACCGCGTTGCAAACCGTGTCCCGGGCACCGCTTGTGTTTGGGTGGCTGCTGGTCAGCATCGGCCTTGGCCTGTGCGCTGCGGGCGGATGGTTGATGGCGCTGGGCGGCTCCTGGTACTACCTGCTGGCTGGCGCCGCTTTCTTGCTGACGGGTATGTTGCTGATGGCGCTCAATCCGCTGGCGCTGTGGGTATTTGCGGCGCTGGTGGCGGCAACCTTGGCCTGGGCCTTGTGGGAATCCGGCCTGGACTGGTGGCCGCTGGCCGCGCGTGGCGACGTGCTGTTTGTACTGGGCATTTGCCTGCTGATCCCCCCGATCAACAAGCCGCTTTTCACGCCGCAAGCAGCCGACGGCCAGGTTGCCGGCCGCAGCGCCAGCGCGCGTGGCGGCGCCTGGGTGCTGGGCATCGCCCTGGTGGCCTTTGCAGGGGTGTCGGTGACAGCCATGCTGCGTGACGCGCACGGTATCAGGGCATCGGGAACTTCATTGGCTGCATCCACGCCTGCATCAACATTGCCAGCTATGGCAACCGGCGCCTTCGCCGCCGTCGCAGAAGGCGTTGCAGCCGGGCAGCCGCCAATGCCCGACGGCGAATGGCATGCCTATGGCCGTACATCGTATGGCCAGCGGTATTCGCCGCTTGACCAGATCACGCCGGCCAATGTCAGCGGGCTTGAGCTGGCTTGGAAATACCAGACCGGCGATCTGCGAGGACGGCCGGGCGATCCGGTGGAAACCACTTTTGAGGTCACGCCGCTCAAGGTCGGCAACCGGCTTTTTCTGTGTACCCCACACCAGTCGGTGATCGCCTTGGACGCCACCACCGGCGCCGAGGTATGGCGCTACAACCCGCAGATCCAGGGCAAGCTGGCCCTGCAGCACCTGACCTGCCGGGGCCTGTCTTACCAGCCGCCGGCATCGCCGCCGGGTCCTGTGGCCGCCAACGTTGCAACGGCTGCCGAGCCGGCAAAAGCGCCGGTTGCCCGAAATCTGTCTGGCCAGGCGGTGAATGAAACCGGCGCTGCGACCACCTCTTCGGCAGCTGCAGCGACCGGCGCACAGTCTGCTTCCGCCTGTGCAGCCCGGCTTTTCATGCCCACTTCGGACGGCCGTCTGATAGCCCTGAACCCGGACACCGGCGCGGTGTGCACCCGTTTTGGCCGACAGGGTGAACTGGACCTGTGGGCCAACATGCCCAACCCCAAGCTGGGCGCTTACTACTCGACATCGCCCGTGGTGCTGACCCGCCGGCTGATCATTGTGGGCGGAACGGTGCTCGACAACGTCTCGACCAAAGAGCAGTCTGGCGTGATACGGGCCTATGACATCGACACCGGCACCCTGGTCTGGAACTGGGATTCCGGCAACCCGCAAGCCACCGCCCCGATCGCGCCGGGCCAGACCTATACCGTCAACTCACCCAACAGCTGGTCGGTGTCCAGCGTGGATGAAGCGCTGGGCATGGTCTATGTGCCGCTGGGCAACCAGCCGCCTGACCAATGGGGCGGCAACCGCAGCCCGTCGGTTGAAAAATACTCCAGCGCCGTGGTGGCGCTTGACTTGGCAACCGGCAAGGTTGCGCTGGCATTTTCAAACCGTTCGCCATGACCTGTGGGACTATGACGTGCCGGCGCAGCCCAGCCTGGTGGATCTGACCCTCAACGGCGTCAACGTTCCCGCGCTGGTGCAGGCGACCAAGCAGGGCGAGATTTTTGTGCTGAACCGCCAGACCGGCGCGCCCCTGCTGCCGGTGACCGACGTGCCCGCGCCGCAGGGCGCCGCCCCAGGGGACTTCACCGCGCCAAACCAGCCGCGCTCGGCGCTGTCGTTTGATCCGCCGCCGCTTGCCGGTCGCGACATGTGGGGCGCGACGATGTTTGACCAGCTCTACTGCCGCATCGCCTTTCAGCGCCTGCGCTATGAAGGCCGCTACACACCGCCATCGACCCAGGGTTCACTGGTCTATCCCGGCAACTTCGGCGTCTTCAACTGGGGCGGCATTGCGGTGGACCCGAAGCGGCAAATAGCCTTCACCACCCCCACCTATCTGGCGTTTGTCTCGCAGCTGGTGCCGCGCCGGGATGACACCAGCCTGATGGTGCAGGGCGATGAACGGCCGCAAGGCAGCCTGCCATCGTTGAATGAAAACTTCGGCGCGCCGTTTGCCGTCAAGCTCAGCGCGTTCACCTCGCCGCTGGGCATACCGTGCCAGCAGCCACCCTGGGGTTATGTGGCGGGCGCTGACCTCACCACCGGCAAGGTGCTCTGGCAGCATAAAAATGGAACCGTGCGCGACCAGTCGCCAATTCCCCTGCCTTTTAAAATGGGAGTGCCCAACCTGGGCGGGCCGATCATGACGGCTGGCGGTGTTGCGTTTTTGTCAGGCACGCTGGACTACTATGTGCGCGCCTATGACGTGCGCAATGGCCAGCAACTGTGGCAAAGCCGCCTGCCTGCCGGCGGGCAGGCCACGCCCATGACCTACACCGGCGAGGACGGCCGCCAATACCTGCTGGTGGTTGCCGGCGGGCATGGATCGCTGGGAACCAAGGCCGGCGACGATGTGCTCGCCTATGCCTTGCCCAAACGCTGATGGAACCCGCGTAAGCGCCAGGAAAGGTCCGAACAATTAAAGGCTGGGCACCTCAAGCCGAACGGCTGGCAGGGACAGCGCGCGGATCTCATCAATACCGCGGGCCTCCGAGTGACCCTGCCCACCTAGAGCGCATTCGTTCTGACGAGCAAATGAATTTTTTGTATCGAATTGGCCTCTGGCGCATGATTTACAAGGGCTTTTAGCTATCAATTCAGTAGCAAATAATGCTGGTTTTTCAGATGCATTGATTGCCAGTCAAGCGGATTGCGCTTTAGCAAGCCGTACACAGGCGTGCAGACCGTTTCAAAGTCATCCAAGAGTGCTTGCAAAAGGCGTCGGGTCCATATCGGGTTGTAGAAGGTATTCACGCATGGGGAGAACGCTGGCGCCGAATGCTCATGCACCTTCACCGCAAGACCTCGGTCTCCACGGCCTGGGTCTGGCTGGCCGAGGCGCGTATCCTTCTCGACAGACTTGCCAACATGGTTTGATTTCGTCAACACCCTCCTGGATCGAAACGCGCCCTGGCGTGCACATCAACCCAATTTGCTCATCAGCACGACACGATGATGAAGAAAAATCACGAGAACTCCAACACAAACTCGCGTCAGGAGCCGGTTGAGAAGGCCGATGAAGACGTTGACAAGGAAGTCCTGCAACAACGTTACGCCGTGCTGCATCGTTTTGAAGACTGGCTCGAAACACCCATGCTGGTTCTTGGCTTTGTTTGGCTGGTCCTGCTGGTCATTGAACTGACCGGGCACCTTGGACCGGGCCTGCAGTTTGTCGGCACCGCTATCTGGGTCGTGTTCATCGCAGACTTTTTTCTCAAGCTCACACTGGCGCCGAACAAAGTGACGTACTTCAAGGAAAACTGGTTGACCGTGCTGGCGTTGCTGGTGCCGGCGCTGCGGGTGTTTCGGATCGCGCGCGCTGCGAGGATTCTGCAGGTCGGCAGAGCCACGCGCGGCATTCGTCTTCTGCGCGTCGTCAGCTCGGTCAACCGCGGCATGAAGGCGCTGGGTGCTGCGATGCAGCGGCGCGGCTTCGGCTACGTGGTGCTGCTCACGCTCATTGTGGCGGTCACGGGCGCCGCAGGGATGTATTTTTTCGAGCGCGAACTGCCGCAGGGGCCCGGCTTTGACAGCTTCGGCACCGCGTTGTGGTGGACCGCCATGCTGATGACAACGCTGGGTTCGGACTACTGGCCGAAGTCGGCCGAAGGACGCATCCTTTGCTTCATGCTTGCGCTGTATGCCTTTGCCGTATTCGGCTATGTCACGGCCACGCTGGCGACATTTTTTATCGGGCGCGATGCAGAAAATGAAGATGCCGAACTCGCCAGCGCACGCTCGATTGCCGAGCTGAGGCAGGAAATCAAGGCCCTGCGCGACGAACTTCGGGAAAGGAATCAGCGCGACCAGCACTAGCCCCACAACGCAATCGTGGACAGCGCCGGGGTTCAAAGAGCATGGCCCGGTGCCTGCAACCAGCCTCCCTCCCCCATCACCCTCCGGCGCGCCGTGCGTCCTCCACCCCTAGCGCTTGCGCGTTTCAACCGGCTGCTTGTCCGCACCCTTGCAGTGCTCGACCGCCACATTGATCTCGGCGCCCAGCAAAATGACAAAGCCCGCCATGTAAAGCCACAGCATCAGCACGATGACCGCGCCAATGCTGCCGTAGGTCGCGCCAAAATCGACAAAATTCGACGTATAGAGCCTGAAACCAAGCGACGCGGCGATCAGGAGAAACGTTGCGGTGAGGTTGCCGGGCGTGATGATCACAAAAGGCCGCTTGACGTTCGGCGCGAGGTAGTAGACAAGCGCAAACGCCAGCAGCAGCGCCAGCACGATGATGACCCAGCGAAAGCCGGCAAAAAACATGAGCAGGGCGTCGCTCAATCCGAACCGGTTGCCGATCCAGCTCTGGATGATGCCGCCCAGAACGACCAGAGAAAACGCGCCGAGCACGAGCACGCCAAAGAGGAGCGTGAGGGCCAGGGCGGTGGCCCTTGCCTTTAAAAACGACCTTCCCTCGCCGACATCGAAGGCGATGTTCATCTGCTGCATGATCGCGTACATGCCGGACGAAGACGCCCACAGCGCGGCGGCCAGGCCGAGCGACAGCAGCCCGCTGCGGCGCTCGTTGGTGACCTCGTCCACCACGCTGGTGAAGGCATTGGCGGCTGCACCGGGAAGGACTTGGCGCAGCAGGTCCATGATGGCCTGGTCGACATTGGCAATTGGCAGGTAGGGGATCACCGCCATGACGAAAATCATCCCTGGAAAAATTGCCAGCGTCAGGTAAAAGCCAAGCGCAGCAGCGCCGTTGAAGATGTTGTCGCGCTTGACTTCGCCGTAGAGACCGCCAAGAAAATTCTTCCAGGAAACGCCATAGACCATTGCAAGCTCCGCTGCGGTCAGCCGGTCGCGCCGGCGGCCGCGACCTGCAGTTGCGCGCTTACCGCGCCGGTGCTGCCATCCGGCACGGCCGCGATTTGGCCAGTCTGCACCCGCTCACGCCCGACGCCCTGCTGCACGAGGTAGCCGGCGATGGCCCGCGCTCGCTCGGCCGCGAGCAATTGCGTGGCGCTTTCGCCCATGGCCCGGGTTGCCGCGATCTGCTCGAACATCGCCTCGTACAGCCTGCGGCCGGCGTCGCTGGCGCCTGCGAACTCGCGGTTGAGCTGGCGCACTGCATCCACGCCTGCCTGCTCTCGGAGTATCTGCTCCAGCGCGCGCCGTGTCGCCGGGTCGTCGTAGGCGATGGGTCCGGGATCTTCGTTCGCCTCTAGCCTGCGGCCGAGGGTTTGGGCGAGCGCGCGCTTGGCCTGCTCGCGACGCAAGGCAAGCGCATCGGTTTGGGGGTTGTACGGCGCGCTCACCACGAGCTGCAAGCGCGGGCGTTCCTGCAAGGCGCGGCTCAAGGCATCGAGTTTTTCGCGCTGTTCAGGCCGCAGGGCAGCGCTACCGGGCTCGAAGTCGATCGCTGCGAGCGATTCGGCATTGCCGCCGAACAGGCGAGCGAGCGCCCGAAAAGGCGCACTCACCACGCGTTGCAGCACGTTGCCCAGCGCCTGCCTGACGGCGCTGGCGACGCCAAAGCTCGGGTTGCCCAAGTCGCCACGCACCGGCACTGACAGATGGATTTCGCCTTTTGCGTCGGTGAGCAGCGCCACGGCGAGGTCGAGCGGCACGCTGAGGGCGCTGGGCGCCTGGACGCGCTCGCCGAGCGTGAAGTCTGCCAGGCGGATGGCGTTGTTGCCACGCAGTTCGCCCTCGGCAATCTTGTACTCCAGATCAAGCCACAACTTCCCCGATTTGACCTTGCGGCCTGCAAAGGTGGCGGTGTAGGGGGAAAGCGGCGGCACCAGGACGTTGTTGAACTCGACATGCAGGTCGGTGAACTGTGCCGGCGCGAAGGGCGCGATGCCGCCGCTGACGCTTGCCGATCCGTAGGGCTCGATCGTGCCGCTGGCCTGGATCTCGGCGTGGCGCGACTTGTCATTCGAAATGCCGACCACCGTGCCGTCCAGCGCCTTGACCGTGGTGGAAAAAGGCAGCACCAGGCTCAGGTCGGCATAGTTCACCTCGCCGCCGTGCAGCCGCACCCGCTCGACGCGAAGGTCCCAGGGCGCAGCGGCCGGCGCATTCGGCTGCGCGTCTGCTGGTCCGGACGTTTGCCGGGCCGGCTCGCCACGCCTGAGTACCTGCGCCAGGTTCACGCTGCGGTCCTTGGCGATCTCGATCTTCGCGCCCGGCGCGTTCACGGTCACATCCTGCACCGTGAGGCGCCGCGAAGCCAGGTCAAAGGCGACGCCGTCGGCATCGAGCTTGCGCCATGAAAGGAAGCGCTGACCCGACCATGCCTCGTTGACCAGCAGGTCCGCTATGCCCAGGCTCCCTTGGGCCTGAAGCGAGGCCTGCGCCCCGCCCTGGTAACGCAGCTGGGTGGAAGCCGAGACGGCGCCCGAGCGCACGTCGAGTGCGGCAAACCGCGCCAGCAGCGGCTGCAGCGGCGCCAGGGCCAGACCAGCTACTTCCACCTGCGCCTGCACGTTGGCTGCGCCGGGGTCGGCAGTGCCGCTGGCCCGGACCGTTCCGCCCGGCGCCAGGGACAGGGCCGCCTCGAACGCTGCACGTTGGTCGCTGGCAACGTTTCTTGCGCTGGCCTGCAGCGTGGCGCCCAGGGTCAGCGGCGGTTTGAAGCTGCGGTCGGCCAGCTTCAGCCCCAGGGATTCGAGCCTTACCAGGCCGAAGGCGTACCGCCAGTCGGCCAACTCCGATGGTGGGCCTGATGCCGGCCTGTCCGCATCAGGCCCCGCCCCAGTGGCCGGTGCCAGCAGCCCGCGCAGGGCAAGCCGGCCATTGGCGTTCCGCACGATGCTCGCTGTGCCGCCCTGCAGCACCAGCTCGCTGGCGCCGATGCGCTGGTCGGCAAGGTCTAGGTGACCCTGCACGATCGACGCGGACGCCAGGGTGAACGGCGGCTGCGGGATGCCGGGTATGGCGAGTTCGAGTTGCTGGAGCCGGGCATCCAGATTTTCCAGCGCAACCTGGGTGCTGCTTGCGCCCAGCATGAGGCGCAGCCTGGCACGGCCGTCGATGGTGCCGGCGCGCAGCACCAGCGGCGTGCGGCGGCTGCGGTCGGTCATCTGCGCGCCGAGCCGGTCGACTTGAAGGGTGTCGACCTGCAGCGCCCATGGGGCGCCATTGCGGGACAGCGTACCCCTCGCCTGCCCGAGGCCGCGCTGCCGCGACTGCACGGCCGGGTCAACAGGCGTAATGCTGCTGCCCGATGGGCGCCCGATGGCGACCTGTCCGTCGGCGATTCGGAGCTGCTGCGCGGCCAAACGCCTGCCTTGCAGGTCGAAATGTCCCTGCTGCATCTGGACCGAGCCGAGGGCGAGCGCCACCTGCTGGGCGCCCGGCGCCTGCAGCTTGGCCTGCTGCAGCCGGGCCTCGATGCCGCTGGCCACCACCCCGAAGGCCGGGCCGGTGGCCAGTACCAGCTGCAAGGACCCGGCCATGTCACCGATGTCTGCCGCCAGCGTCGGCTGGCGGTTGCGGTCCCGGTAATGAAAGCCGACCTGGCCCAGGGACAGTGCCGCGACCTGCAGCGTCCAGCCCGGCGCGGCCTCCTGCGCGCTGACGGCCGCGCTGGCGCCCTGCGGCTGTGCGGCAAGCACCCAGTTCATGCGCCCATCGGGCGCGACGGCCACGGTAGTCTCGCCGCCCTGGAACTCCAATGTCGCCAACGCCGCGGCGCGTCGCGCCACATCCAGGCTGCCGCCGCCGGCCGTGATGCGCTGCATCGCCAGCAGCCGGCCGTCCTCACCGGCGCGGGCGAGCAGCACGTCGGCCAGGTCGATGGCAATGCCATCCAGGCGCAGGGACTCGCCGGCACTGTAGGCATAACGGGCCGACAGGTTGGCGCTGGCCTGCATTTCGGACAATCGCAGCCTGTCGCGCACGAAGGGCCAAAGCGCGGCGGCCTGCAGGCCGCTCAGCTGCACATTGCCAGTCAGATCAAGCGCCGGTTGCAGCACGGCGCCACCGCGCCACTCCAGCGCGCCACCGCCCGGCAAGGTAGCGCTCAGGCTGTGGGTGGCGCGCCGGTTGACCATGTTGGACAGGCCGTTCGCCTGCAGGCTGACCGGCGCGAGGGTCGCGCTGGCTGGCTGGGCGCCAGTGAGGTCAGTGAAGACCAGGCTGGCCTGAGGCACATCGAGCTGGCGCAGGACCGCCGCCTGCGCGCCCCGGCCGGGATCGCCGTCCGGGCCTGCGAGGCGCTGCGCGAGTTCAGCCAGGTTCAGCCCGCCGCCGGGTTCGCGCACCAGATGTACCCGCAAGCCTTGGAGCGCCAGCCTGTCCAGCGTCCAGGTGCGGCGGAACAGGCCCACCCAGTCCAGGTCGGCCGACAACTCGTCAAACGCAATTACCGGGCTGCCGTGCCGGCCCTCGATGCGGACATCGCGCACCTCCAGGGTGAGCAAAAAGGGGTTGGCGCGCACCACGCCGACCAAGACGCCGCGCCCGAGCCGTTCCTGCAGCCAGGGTGCGAGCCGGTGTTCGGCCAGCCACGGCGCCAGCAGAAAGCCGGCCGCCGCATAAATCAGCACCAGCGCTGCCAGAACGACGGCAACTTGCTTCAGGCGCTGGGCGCGCATCACCGCCTGCCCTCCTGTTCGGACGGCTGGACACCTACCCGGACTTGGCCCGGACCGCCCAACGCTTCGCTTGCGTCCAGAGCGTCAGGACGAGCGGCGGGAAGCGGCAAAAAGCCCGACTGGATCCTCATGATCTCAGTCTGGGGACTGCTGCGGCCAGGGCTGTCAGCCCTTTCACTTCGTCGCTGTAGGACAACCAAGACCGTGTAGACAGCCATGGCCGCAGGATTCGGTGCGCCGGCAGCCTTGGCGGGACATTGCTGTCGGAATCGGCTGACGGACCGGAGCGAAACTGGCGCACGCCGAGCGACGGCCTCCTGCGCAAGGCTCAAGCATGTCTTGCGGCTACGTGGCAGACACCCCTGCAAGGGGCGGCCGATCAGCTTGTCACCCTTATCCAGGAAAAAACCATGCGCCCACTTCCACGCCTGATCGCCGCCCTGGCGCTGGCAGCCTGCGCCGCCAGCAGCCAGGCCCAAGTCCACAAAACCCGCCAGGGCGACCATCTGCTGCGCAGCTCCACGGTGGCCAGCAACCGCATCGACCCGGCCACGGCGGCGCAGCACGGGATCGAGCCGGCCGCCAGCCGGGCCGTGCTCAATGTGCTGGTGCTCAGGCGCGGCGGCGCGGCAGACACCCCCGTCGCGGCCGCAGTGACCGCGTCCATGCAGAACCTGGCCGGCGTGCGGCGCGACATCAGCCTGCGCGAGGTCAATGAAAACGGCCGGGTGTCCTATGTGGGCAGTTACGACTTCCTGCCCCGCGAGGTGATCGATTTCGAGATCACCGCCTTGCCCGACGGCGCGCCGCCCGGCAGCATGCTCAAGCTCAGCTACCGGGAGCGCATGTGGCGTTACTGAAGCGAAGGCAGGCCCGTGCCGTGAAGGCCCGTCGCGCTGGGCGCTGCGCCAGCCCCAACCTGACGTGGTCAATCCCCGAACCGAGCCGTCCCCATGTGGTTTGACGGCTGGCAAGGCATTGCCCGGGTGGTGGTGATCGGCCTGTCGGCGTATGCCGCGCTGATCGCGCTGCTGCGCATTTCCGGCAAGCGCACCCTGTCCAAGCTCAATGCCTTCGACCTGGTGGTCACCGTGGCGCTGGGCTCGACTTTTGCCACCGTGCTGCTGTCCAAGGAAGTCGCCCTGGCCGAAGGCATTGCCGCCTTTGCGGTGCTGATCTTCGGGCAGTATGCGGTGGCCAGGCTCTCGGCGCGCTACGGGGCGGTGCGCCGCGCCGTCAAGTCGGAGCCCCGGGTGCTGCTCTACCGTGGTCGTTTGCTCAACGATGCGATGCGCCAGGAGCGGGTCACGGCCGACGAGATCGAGTCGGTGGTCCGGGGCGCGGGCCTGGGCGCGCTGGAGCAGGCCGGCGCGGTGGTGCTGGAGACCGACGGCAGCTTTCATGTGCTGCCCAGGGGGCAAGCCGACGGCTCGGCGATGCCGGGCGGCGGCGACCCGGCGCAGGACGACACGGCCCGTGGCCGGCAGCCGGGCGGCAGTCGATGAACCGCCTGCACAGCTTCTGGATCGACCTTCGCGCCAGCCTGTGGTTCGTGCCTTCGCTGATCGTGCTGGGCTCGATGCTGGCCGCCGTGCTGATGACCGAAACCGAAGGACGGGTGGGCACGGAGCTGGTAAAGCGCTGGCCCCGGCTGCTCGGCGCCAGCGCCGACGCATCGCGCGCCATCCTGGCGGCGATTGCCACCTCGATGGTGACCGTGGCCGGCGTGGTCTTCTCGATCACCATCGTGGCGCTGTCGCTGACCTCGACGCAGTATTCGCCCCGGGTGCTGCGCAACTTCATGCGCGACCGGCCGACCCAGGTGGTGCTGGGCGTGTTCATGGGCATCTTTGCCTACTGCCTGATCGTGCTGCGCACCGTTCGCGGCGCCGAAGACGGCGACTTCATCCCGTCGCTGGCGGTGCTGGCCGGCATGGTCTATGCGCTGGCCGGCGTGGCCCTGCTGATCTACTTCATCCATCATGTGGCCCAGAGCATCCAGGCCGCCTCCATCCTGGAGCGTATCGCGCACGACACGGCCGGCGCCATCGAAAAGCTGTTCCCGCAAGACATCGGCCAGCCGGCCGCGCACCACCCGGCCCTGGCGCCGGTGCTGCCCCGGGACTGGACGGCGGTGCGGGCCGACCAGGACGGTTACGTGACCGGCATCGACAGCGACAGCGTGCTGCAATTTGCGCTGGACCACGGCCGCATCGTGCGCCTGGCCGTTGCGACCGGCGCTTTCGTCGTGACCGGCAGCCCGGTGGTCGAGCTGAGCGGCACCGACGCGCCAGCCGAGGACGACGCGCAGCGCCTGCGCGGCTGGGTCAGCCTGGCGCCGCAGCGCGCGGTGGAGCAGGACGCGGCCTTCGGCCTGCAGCAGCTGGTCGATGTGGCGCTCAAGGCGCTGTCGCCCGGCATCAACGACCCGACCACCGCCTGCATGTGCATCGACCGGCTCGGCGCGCTGCTGGCGCGGCTGGCCTCGCGGCGCATTCCGGATCCGCACCGCATGGCCCAGGGACGGCTGCGGGTGATCGCGCCGGCGCCAGACTTTGCCGCCATCGTGAAGCTGGCTTTGGACCCGGTGGTGGCCCACAGCCGGGGCGACCTGCAGGTGCTGGGGCGGATGCTCGACGCAATCGGCTTTGTCGCCAAGGCCAGCGCCGATCCGCAGCGCCATGCCAGCCTGGCCCATGCCACCCGCAATATCTACCGCGAACTGTGTCGGGTGGAGCCCCTGATCCGTTCGGCGCCGGCCCGGCGCCGCGCCCGCCTGCTGGAGCGCTCGCTGCGCAACGCCAGCATCGGCTGAGCGACAGCGCCACCCCTGAAGGAGCCGCCATGGATTTCGACTTGAGCGAGGCCACCGGGGCGCTGCAGGATTTGGCCAACGGCTTTGTGCAGCGGCTGCCCTGCCTGCTGCTGGCGGTGGTCGTGTTCCTGCTGATTTACGCCCTGGCCGCGCTAGTGCGCGGCAGCATCCGGGCGCTGGCGATTGCTCGTAGCTGTACTGGGCAACGATGTTTTCATTGAAAAAGCCGAAGGTGCGCTGGTCGGGCGTGGCCGTGAGGCCAATCAGGCTGGCGTCGAAGTAGTCGAGCACCTGTTTCCACAGGTTGTAGATGCTGCGGTGGCATTCGTCGATGACGATGAAGTCAAACGCCTCCACGGCCACGGCCACGGCCACGGCCGGGTTGTAGCGCACCAGCCGGGCCGGTTTGGCGGGCAGTTGCACTTCCGCCAGCGACACGTCTTCGGCCGATTCGTCGAGGGGCTCGCCCGACAGCACCGAATACAGGCGCTGGATGGTGGAGATGACGACTTGCGCCTGCGGGTCGATGGCGCTGCTGGCCAGCCGCTGCACGTTGTACAGCTCGGTGAATTTTCGGCCATCGTCGGGCGGGCTGTAGGCCATGAACGCCTGGTGCGCCTGCTTGCCAAGGTTGCGCGTATCGACCAGAAACAAAATCCGTTTGGCACCGCCGAACTTGAGCAGGCGGTGCACGGACGTGATGGCGGTGAAGGTCTTGCCCGCGCCGGTGGCCATGTGCACCAGCGCGCGCGGCTTGTTCAGCGCCAGTGAGGTTTCCAGCCCGGTGACGGCGCTGACCTGGCAGTCGCGCAGGTCGCGCTCGGGCAGCGCGGGCATGCGGTCTTTCAGGCGGCGGCGCAGGGTGTCGGGCTGGCGCAGCCAGTGGTCCAGCGTTTCGGGTCTGAAGAAATGAAAGATTTAGCGGGCGCGCGGGGCCGGGTCGCGGCCATCGGTGAAATGGATGATCTGCCCGGTGGACTCGAACAAAAAGGGCAGCGGTGTGGTGTCCTTACGCCATTTGAGGGTGGCACTGGCGTAACGCTCGGTCTGCGCTTCATGCGCGGTGATGTTGGCGCCTTGCTCGTCGCGCTTGGCCTCGATCACGCCGACGGCGATGCGCTTGACAAACAGCACATAGTCGGCCGGGCCGGTGTCGGTCGGGTGTTCGCGCACCGCAATGCCGGTGGCGGCGCCCCGGTTGAGCGGCTTGAGGTCTTGCACCCACCAGCCCGCCAGGGCGAGCGTGTGGTCGATTTTTTCCCTGGCGTTGGCTTCTGGCGTCATGGCTACATTTCCTTGCAAGGCATTCCAGGCGAGCCCCTGCGGTGCCAGGAAGAAAATTTCAAGCAAAAAAAGCCATTGGCGCACGCTGTGCTTGCGAAGCCAGCTATTTATTTCATAGCAATTATGGCTTTTTTTTCCGCGCCAGCACGCTGGCCAGCGCCTTGCCGGTTGGCGTTCCCAGCGCCACCACCGCCTCGGGTGGCGCGGACGCCACGACCAGGCCGCCGGCGTTGCCGCCGTCCGGACCCAGGTCGATCACCCAGTCGGCTTCGGCGATCACGTCGAGGTCGTGCTCGATGACGATCACACTGTGGCCGCCGTTGACCAGCCGGTGCAGCACATGGATCAGCTTTTCCACGTCGGCCATGTGCAGGCCGACCGTCGGCTCGTCCAGCACATACAGCGTGTGCGGCGCCTTCTGGCCGCGCCGGGTGATGTCGTCACGCACCTTTGACAGTTCGGTCACCAGCTTGATGCGCTGCGCCTCGCCGCCCGACAGTGTGGGCGACGGCTGGCCGAGCGTGAGGTAACCCAGGCCCACGTCTTTCAGCAGTTGCAGCGGATGGCCGATGGCCGGCATGGACGCAAAAAAATCCACCGCCTCATCGACTTCCATCTTCAGCACGTCACCAATGCTTTTGCCGCGCCAGGTGACGGCCAGCGTCTCGGGGTTGAAGCGCGCGCCGTGGCAGGTTTCGCACAGCACTTTCACGTCAGGCAGAAAGCTCATGCCGATGGTGCGAACGCCTGCGCCCTCGCAGGTCGGGCAGCGGCCTTCGCCGGTGTTGAAGGAAAAGCGCCCGGCCGCGTAGCCGCGCGCGCGCGCTTCGAGCGTGTCGGCGAACAGCTTGCGCACCGTGTCCCAGAAGCCGATGTAGGTCGCCGGGCAGGAGCGCGGCGTCTTGCCGATGGGGGTCTGGTCGACCTCTAAAACACGGTCAACGACCCGGTAGCCTTCGATGCGCTCGCAGCCGGTCCAGGCCGGGTGTTTTCCGGCGTCGTCGGCTTCGCGCCCGGCTTTGGTCGAGCGCAGCGTGACACCGGCATGGACATTGGTCAGCAGCACGTCGCGCGCCAGCGTGGATTTACCGGAACCTGAAACGCCGGTGACGGCGACCAGGCGGTACAGCGGGACGTCGACCGAAACGTTCTTGAGGTTGTGCAGGCTGGCGCCTTCGACTTTCAGCCAGGAGGTGTAGGGGCTGGCGGCGGCGGGAGTGCTGTTGTGCAGGGCGCTGGCCGTGGCGGCTGCGGCTTTGAGGGCCTGGGCTTTCAGGGCGGCCTGCTTGGCTTTGCTCAAGGGTTTGGCCGGGAGCGGGGAGCCCTCACCCCTGCCCTCTCCCTGAGGGAGAGGGAGTAAGTCGGGCGCGCGAACTGAATCACCAGCGCTGGCATCCGTTTCGCTCCCTCGCCCCTCCGGGGAGAGGGCTGGGGTGAGGGGCGGCTTCGTCACGCGCCACGCATGCAGCGGATGAATCAAGGGATGGGCCAGATAGCGCCCGGTCAGCGACTCGGGCACGGCAGACAGTTGCGCCGCCGTGCCCTGCGCCACCAGCTGCCCGCCGCGCTTGCCGGCACCGGGGCCGATGTCGATGATGTTGTCGGCGCGGCGAATCGTGTCTTCGTCGTGCTCGACCACCACCAGCGTGTTGCCGCGCTCGCTGAGCTTGCTTAAAGCGCCGAGCAGTATCTGGTTGTCGCGCGGGTGCAGGCCGATGGTGGGCTCGTCAAGCACATAGCACACGCCCTGCAGATTCGAGCCCAGCTGCGCGGCCAGCCGGATGCGCTGCGCCTCGCCGCCCGACAGCGTGGGCGCGCCCCGGTCGAGCGTGAGGTAACCCAGACCCACGTCTTCAAGGAATTCGAGCCGGCTCTTGATCTCGGGCACCAGGTCTCTGGCAATGCCGGCTTCGCGGCCCGTCAGCGCGAGCGTGTCCACCCAGGCGCGGATGTCGGTCACGCTCAGGCGGGCGATGGCGGTGATGGGCCAGCCTTCGCTTGGGCGGGCCACGTTGCCCTCACCCCTGCCCTCTCCCTGAAGGAGAGGGAGTAAATCGGGTACCGCCACACCCGCAGGAGGTGGCATCTCCGAGGGTTTCGGCACAAGGGTAAGCAAGCCGGGAACCGCCTTGTCCGTGTCCGTGTCCGTGTCCGTGTCCGTATCCATGTCCGTTGGCACGTTGCGGTCTGCCTGCGGGCGCGAGTCGGGCAAATCTTGCTCCCTCGCCCCTTTGGGGAGAGGGCAGGGGTGAGGGGTTGCCCCCGCACCAAACAAAACAGCACGCGCCGTGGCATTGAGCCGCGTGCCGGCACAGCCCGGGCAAACCGCATCCAGCACATCATCGACCTCCGGTTCGCCAAAGGTCTGCTCGCGGCCCTTGTTCTCGTCGCTGCTCAGCACCGAATCGTCGAAGGCCTGGCGCTGGTCTTTGGTCAGCTTGACGCCGGTGCCGACGCAGTCCGGACACCAGCCATGCTTGCTGTTGTAGCTGAACAGGCGTGGGTCGAGTTCGGGGTAGGAGGTGGAACACACCGGACAGGCGCGGCGCGTCGAAAAAGCTTCAATGCGGCCCATTTTCTGGGTGCTGGCGCCTGCCCGCATCGCGTCGTGCAGCCCGTCGAGCGGCGCCAGCACATGCACCACCCCTTTGCCATGCTCCAGCGCGGTCGCCAGCGCGGCGCGCAACTCGGCTTCGTTGTCGGGCGTGACGTGAATGTCGGCAATCGGCAGCTCGACCGTGTGCTCCTTGAAACGGTCGATGCGCGGAAACTGGGTGGTCGGCAAAAACTCGCCATCGACCCGCAGATGCGTGTAGCCGCGTGGCCGCGCCCAGTCGGCCAGCTCGGTGTAGACACCCTTGCGGTTCATCACCAGCGGCGCCAGCAGGCCGATGTGCTGGCCGCGATAAGTCTTGAGCAGCTGCGCGGCAATGCTTTCCGGACTCTGCGGCATGACCGCCGCGCCGTCCTTCACGCAATGCTGGATGCCCAGCTTGACGTACAGCAGGCGCAAAAAGTGCCACACCTCGGTGGTCGTGCCGACGGTGGACTTGCGCCCGCCGCGCGACAGCCGCTGCTCGATGGCCACCGTTGGCGGAATGCCATAGACCGCATCGACTTCGGGCCGGCCGGCCGGCTGCACGATGCTGCGCGCGTAGGCATTGAGCGATTCGAGATAGCGGCGCTGGCCTTCGTTGAACAAAATGTCGAAGGCCAATGTCGATTTGCCCGAGCCGCTGACGCCGGTCACCACGTTGAACTTGCCGCGTGGAATGTCGACCGACAGGCTTTTGAGGTTGTTTTCTTTGGCGTTGACGATCTGGATCAGGTTGGAGAACGCGGGCCGTGTCTTCCAGGCCCGGGGCCGCTGCTCCTCGACCTGGTGCGTCTGGTTCATGGTCAGTTCGTACTCGCGCAGCGCCAGCGCGGTGTGCGACGTGGGGTGCTGGCGAACGGTTTCCGGCGGCCCTTCGGCAACCAGCAGGCCGCCGCCCTCGCCGCCTTCGGGGCCGAGGTCGATCAGCCAGTCGGCCGAGCGGATCACGTCCAGGTTGTGCTCGATGACGATCAGCGAATGGCCAGCTTCCAGCAACCGGCGCAGCGCGCGCATGAGCTTGGCAATGTCGTCGAAATGCAGGCCGGTGGTCGGCTCGTCGAACAAAAACAGCGTGCCGCGATGTGGGCGCATCAGCGCAAGCCCCTGCCGGCTCAGGCTGGGTTTGGCCGCCGACTTGCTGGCACCGGCCAGGAAACCCGCGAGCTTGAGCCGCTGGGCTTCGCCGCCTGACAGCGTGGGCACCGGCTGGCCGAGCTTGACGTATTCCAGCCCCACATCAACGATGGGCTGCAGGGCGCGCATGACCTCGCGGTCCTGCGCGAACAACTGCACCGCCTCGCTGACCGTCAGGTCAAGCACATCGGCCACGTTCAGCAACCGGGGCATCAGCTGGCCAATGGCTTTTCGCTCAATGGTGACTTCGAGGATTTCAGGCCGGTAGCGCTTGCCGTCGCAGTCGGGGCAGCGCAGGTACACGTCGCTCAAAAACTGCATCTCGACATGCTCGAAGCCCGAGCCGCCGCAGGTCGGGCAGCGGCCGTCGCCGTTGTTGAAGCTGAATTTCGTCGCGGTGTAGCTGCGCTGCCGGGCCAGCGGCGCCTGGGCAAACAGTTCGCGCACGGCGTCCCAGGCACCGACATAGCTGGCCGGGTTGGAACGCGCGGTCTTGCCGATGGGCGACTGGTCGACAAACACCACGTCCGTCAGGTGGTCGGCACCCAGCAAGCGGTCATGCAGGCCCGGTGTTTCGGTCGCCTTGCCGAACTGGCGCAGCAGCGCAGGCGCGACGATGTCCTGCATCAGCGTCGATTTGCCGGAGCCGCTGACGCCGGTCACGCAGACCAGGCGCTGCAGCGGAAACGCGATGGTCAGGTTTTGCAGGTTGTGGTCGCGCGCACCTTCCAGAATCAGGCGCGGCGTGCTCTCAGTCACGGCGCGCTTCAGCCCCATGCCGACCTGCTTGCGCCCACCCAGATAAGCGCCGGTCAGCGTGTCGGCATGCCGGACGTCTTCGGGCGGACCGTCGAACACGATCTGGCCGCCCCGCTCGCCCGGCCCCGGCCCCATGTCAATCATGCGGTCGGCGGCCAGCATGACGGCCGGGTCGTGTTCGACCACGACCAGCGTGTTGCCGGCGTCCACCAGCCGGCGCATGGCCTGCGTGATGCGGTTCATGTCGCGCGGGTGCAGGCCGATGGACGGCTCGTCAAGCACAAACAGCGTGTTGACCAGCGAAGTACCGAGTGCGGTGGTCAGGTTGATGCGCTGCACCTCGCCACCCGACAAGGTGCGGCTCTGGCGGTCGAGCGTCAGGTAGCCGATGCCGACATCGCAGAGGTATTTCAGCCGGGTCTGGATTTCCTCGAACAGCGATTTCAGCGCCTTTTGCTCGGCATCAATGCCCTCGGCGGCGAGCGACAGGCTGCTGGAGAACTTTTGCAGCCGGTCAATCGGCAGCCGCATCAGGTCATGCAGGCACAGCCCCGGCATCGCTTCAAGCTGCGCGCGCGTCCATTGCACGCCCACCGGCATGAAACGCTCGGTGGGCGGCAATACCGCATCGGCGGCTTCTTTGGTGCCCAGCCGCCATTGCAGCGATTCGAGCTTCAGGCGCGCGCCGCCGCAGGTTTCGCAGGTGGTGTAGCTGCGGTACTTGGACAGCAGCACCCGGATGTGCATCTTGTAGGCCTTGCTTTCCAGGTAGGCAAAGAAGCGCTTGATGCCGAACCAGTGCTTTTCCCATTTGCCCTTCCAGTGCGGCGAGCCGTTGATGACCCAAGCCTGCTGCCCGGGCGTGAGCTTGGACCAGGGCGTGTCGCGCGGAATGACTTCGGCCTCGGCATGGCGCATCAAGTCGTCCTGCGCTTCTTTCCAGGCCGGCGTCTGCATGACCTTGACGGCGCCGGCGCGCAGCGTGAGCCTGTCGTTCGGAATCACCAGCCCGTAATCGACACCGATCACCCGGCCAAAGCCCTTGCAGGTTTCGCAGGCGCCCATGGCCGAATTGAAGGAAAACAGCGACGGCGTGGGTTCCGTATAACGGAGGTCACTGTCAGGGCAATGCAGGCCGGTGGAAAACCGCAGCATTTCCTCGGCGGCACCTTCCTCGGCGCTCTGGACATAAACATTCAGACGCCCGCCGCGCTTCAAGGCGGTTTCAATCGCCTCGATGGCCCGGACTTTCTCGGTGATGTGCAGGCGAAAGCGGTCGGCCACCACATCGAGCAGCTTGTGCGGGCCGGCCGGCGTGCCAATGTCGCGCTCGGCATGGACGCGGGTGAAGCCGCTGGCCGACAGCCACTGCTCGACCTCTGCGGCGCTGGTGTTGCCGGGCAGCTCGACCGGGAAGGTCATGATGACGCGCGGGTCGCTGTCAGCGGTGCGCGCCATCAATTCGGCATAGATGGATTCGGGCGAGTCATGCCGCACGGGCTGCGCGGTCTGCCGGTCAAACAGCTGGGCTGCCCGGGCATAGAGCAGCTTCAAATGGTCGTTCAACTCGGTCATGGTGCCCACCGTCGAGCGGGAGGAACGCACCGGATTGGTCTGGTCGATGGCAATCGCCGGCGGCACGCCGTCGACCTTGTCCACGGCGGGCTTGTCCATGCGGTCGAGGAACTGCCGGGCGTAAGCCGAAAAGGTTTCCACATAGCGGCGCTGGCCTTCGGCAAACAGCGTGTCGAACACTAGCGACGACTTGCCCGAGCCACTGGGTCCGGTCACCACCGTCATCTCGCCAGTACGGATGTCCAGGTCGATATTTTTAAGATTGTGCTGTCGCGCTCCGCGAATGCGGATGGTTCCCTGGGTCATGGGTAGAGGTCTTTCCTGAAAAGGTCAAACATTCTAGGGTTGCGGGATGGCAAACGCCGGGGTGGCAAAAGGCAGCCCCAGCCGGCACAGTCCTTACCGGATTTGCCGGCCAACAGCCCGGCTCCTGGAGAAAAAAACGGGGAATGGTGGATCGAAAACTGACCCTACCGCCAGCCAGGACAAGGGTTTTGCGCAGGTTGGGCCGGGCGTCAAACAAGCGGGCATGAACTTTGGCAAACCCTGCGTCTAATGGTTTTCACATAAGCTGGCGACCCGGCCGGGGTGTGTAATGAAACATTCTTTTCAATTAAAAACAGGTAGCCATAATGAAAAAAACGAATTTATGGTGCGCCGCCATTCTGGTGGCCATCCTGAGCCAGGTCAGCCAGGCCCAAATCCTGATTGGGCAGACGGCGGGCTTTACCGGTCCGGTGGGCGCTGGCGTCAAGGAAACCACCGACGGCGCAGCGCTCTACATCAACTCAGTCAATGCCAAAGGCGGTGTGGGCGGGCAAAAGATTGAGCTGATTTCCCTGGACGACCAGTTCGACCCCAAGCTGGCAGTGGACAATGCCCGCAAGCTGATTGAAGAAAAAAACGTGGTCGCGATGTTCCTGACACGCGGCACGCCGCACACCGAAGCCATCATTCCCCTGCTGGACAAACACGGCGTGCCGCTGATTGGCCCTTCGACAGGTGCGATGGTGCTGCACCAGCCGGTCAGGAAACATGTCTTCAATGTGCGGGCAACTTACCAGCGCGAGGCAGAAAAGGTCATTGCGCACCTGGCTTCCATGGGCATCACCCGGATTGCGCTGGTCTATCCCGATGACAGCTTTGGTGCCGATGGGCTGGTAGGTGCCCAAAAAGGCCTGACAGCGGCCAGGCTCACGCCGGTGGCTATAGAAAAGTTCAACCGGGTCAAGCCCGACTTCAGCGCCATCACGCCGAAAATCTACCAGGCCAATACCCAGGCTGTTCTCATGGTTGCTTCGGGGCAGGCAGTCGTTGACGGTGTGAAGGCCTTGCGCGCAGCAGGCTCCACCGCGCAGATTGCGACCCTGTCCAACAATGCCTCGAGCGGCTTTGCCAAGAGCCTGGGCGACAACGCGCGCGGCGTGATCGTGACACAGGTATTTCCTTCGGAGCGGTCCATCAATTATTCAATGGTCAAGGAAGCCCAGGATTTGCTCAAAGCCAGTACCAAGTCACCGGGAGAACTCAGCCCGGCCATGCTGGAGGGTTTTGCAGCGGCCAAGGTGCTGGTGGAAGGCTTGCGCCGTGCCGGCCCCAAGCCGAGCCGTGAAAAAATCCAGACGGCGATGGAAGGCATGCGAAAGTTCGACCTGGGTGGGCTGGAGGTGAACTTCAGCCCGGAGGATCACACCGGACTTGACTTTGCAGACCTGTCCATCATCGGAACCGATGGCAAGTTCAAACGCTGAGCAGCAGCGCCTCAGTCGTAGAGGGAGCTTTGAAGTTCCCTGAATTTTTCGGCGCCCACGGCGTCCTTGATACGGGGGGCCAGTTCCCTGAGCTTGTCCAGGTCGCCCGCCGCCTCGACGGCCAGGTTCAGCCTAAAACCGCGTAAGCCTAGGCCAGCCGTCAGGCGGGTGGCGATGGGATAGGCCTTTGAATAATGTGCCTGTGCCGTGGCGCTGGGCAGGCCGCCCAAGCCTGAGGAAGAAGGCAGGGAAAAAGAAGCAGTCGTTGCAGCAGGAAAAGACGAAGGGCGCTGCATCCTGGAGGGCTGGCTTGCCGGCCGGCGCGCTGGTTGTGACAAGCGTCTGGGCGGCGGCCTCCCGGGGCGCCAGCAGCCCCTGCGACACCAGATGGCCAATGTCTTCCGGGGTGACACCAAGCCCGGCCGTGGCTTTCATGACTTCCTGCAGGTCGCGCCTGCCGTCAAACAAAATGAAGGCCGAACGTTGCCGGGAGGTCAGCGAGACGGTCCGCTTCTGAAAAGCTGACTGGCCGTGCTGTGTTTTCATGTAGATCATGGTGTGCCTTTCACAGGTGCCGGCGCCTGGCCCATGACGCCCTGGGGCAGATTTAATACCATTACATCCTGAGGCTTTTTTTGCCTTTCAAAAGGTTGCCTCATTCTTGATCCCTTCGGATCGCTGCCGGCTAGCGGCCCCCGGACGGCGCGGGGTCAGCCGTGCTGCGACAGGCCAGGCATGGCCATGCCATGCTTTTCACCGCCCAGGTCAATGTCGCCGCCCTGGTTCAGCAGGAACAAGGCCAGGCCGGCAAACAACAGGAATCCAATCACAATTTTCCACATGGCAGTCTCTTTTTCAAAAAAAAGCCCTTGCCGGATGACAAGGGCTTGGGGATTGGCAGAAATTTCAAAGGGGCGCCACCGATGATGCTGGCGCCCGTCGCAGGGCCATCAGTCGTTGGCGTAGATGTCGACGTCCTTGGTTTCCTTGATGAACAGCGTGCCGATCACGAAGGTTGCTGCAGCAATGATGATGGGATACCACAGGCCGTTGTACATGTTGCCGGTCTGCGCCACGATGGCAAAGGCGGTGGTGGGCAGCAGGCCGCCAAACCAGCCGTTGCCGATGTGATAAGGCAGGCTCATGGAGGTGTAGCGGATGCGGGTGGGGAACATTTCGACCAGCATGGCAGCGATCGGGCCGTAAACCATGGTCACCAGCAGCACCAGATAGAACAGGATCAGGGTGACCTTGAACTTGTCCACCTTGGCCGGGTCGGCCTTGGACGGGTAACCGGCAGTCTTCAGCGCGTCAGCTACTGACTTTTTAAATTCCGCATCCTTTTTCTTGACTTCGTCGGCCGGCAGGCCCTTGGCCGTGTAGCCAACGATTTCGGTCGTGCCGATCTTGATGATGGCGGGCGTGCCAGGAACACCAGCGGCGTTTTCATAGCTGACCGAAGCGCCAGCCAGCACCTGCTTGGCAATGTCGCAGGAACTGGTGAACTTGACGGTGCCGGTCGGGTTGAACTGGAACGAGCATTCCGAAGCGTCGGCGGTGACCACCACCTGGTTGGCCGCCTGTGCGGCGGCCAGGTCCGGGTTGGCGGCCTTGGTCAGCGCGGTGAAGACCGGAAAATAGGTCAGCGCCGCCAGCAGGCAACCGGCCATGATGATCGGCTTGCGGCCGATCTTGTCCGAGAGCATGCCGAAAATCACAAAGAAAGGCGTGCCCAGGATCAGCGAATAGGCCACCAGGATGTTGGCCGTCGGGCCATCGACCTTGAGCGCCTGCGTCAGGAAGAACAAGGCATAGAACTGGCCCGAGTACCAGACCACGGCCTGGCCGGCGGTCAGGCCGATCAGTGCCAGGATCACGATTTTCAGGTTTTTCCACTGGCCGAAGGATTCGGACAGCGGTGCCTTGGAGGTCTTGCCCTCGGCCTTCATTTTCTGGAAGGCAGGTGACTCGTTCATGGACAGGCGGATATACACCGACACGGCCAGCAGCAGGATCGAGACAAGGAACGGAATTCGCCAGCCCCAGTCGGCAAAGGCGGCCTCGCCGACGGCGGTACGCACGCCCAGGATGACCATCAGGCTCAGGAACAAGCCCAGCGTGGCGGTGGTCTGGATCCAGGAGGTGTAGGCGCCGCGCTTGTGGTGCGGCGCATGTTCGGCCACGTAAACGGCGGCTCCGCCATATTCGCCACCCAGCGCCAGGCCCTGCAGCATGCGCAGGGCGATCAGGATGATCGGCGCCGCGACGCCGATGGAGGCATAGTTGGGCAGCAGGCCGACGATGAAGGTGGACAGGCCCATGATCACGATGGTCACCAAGAAGGTGTACTTGCGTCCGATCATGTCGCCCAGCCGGCCGAACAGCAGCGCGCCGAAGGGCCGGACGATGAAACCGGCGGCAAAGGCCAGCAGCGCGAAGATGAAGGCCGAGCCGGCGTCAAGCCCGCTGAAGAACTGCTTGGCAATAATGGCTGCCAGTGAACCGTAGAGGTAAAAATCATACCACTCGAAAACCGTGCCCAGCGAAGAGGCGAAGATCACCTTCTTTTGCTCCGCTGACATCGGTCTGTTGTCCACTGCTGGTGTCATCATTGTCTGGTCTCCAAAATAATAATTGCCTCCGAACTGGAAGCTGCACCCAGTATTTTGTAAAAACCTGTCACAGGTCTGACGCCAAAATAACAAAACCTTTCGCCAAACCTTCACTATGCTGACAACTCAAGGGGGAACCCTTGAGAAGTTTTTCACCCTGTGAACTGCATTGGTAAAAACCCTTGAATGGCCCCTGCCGACGACTCTCAGCGCAGCAGCGTTGAGCGCGCAAATGGCCGGAAAAACTTGAAGGTTTGAGGCGGTCAGGGGGCATATCCAGGATGAATTTTCCAGCTTTTTTCCCTGTCTTTTCTATTGCGAATGCTCCGGCCTGCGACTTTCTTTTCAACCCAGTGGCAGGCCGGGAAGACAGCGCGCCAGCAGCCTGACTGACAAAATTTTCCGCTTGGCCGGCCTCGATCACTGCGCCGCCGTCATTCCCGCGAAGGCGGGAATGACGGGCGAGGCAGGGGCCGGATGAACTTGACAGCTGTTTTTGCAACTCAGGACGAAACCGCGCTATCGGCGGCGGCTCGCGCCCTGGGGAACCGCTGCTGCGCCCTGCCAGTCCGGGCCGTCGAACCAGGCGCCGCCCCGCAGGCAGTCGCGCAGCATGGGCAGCGCATCGAAACCCCAGAAAAGCCTGCCGTCCACGGCAAAGGCGGGCACGCCGAAGACGCCCTGCGCCATCGCCTGGTCAGTATTGGCCTTGAGCTGCGCCTTCACCGCTTCGCCCTGTGGGTCGCGCAGGGGCGCCAGCTGGGCTGTCAGCGCCTGCAGCTGCTCTGCATCAAGGGCTTCGCCGCCGCCGCGCCAGACGTGGCGAAAAATAGTTTCGCAGACATAGCGGTTGGGCATGCCCGGCGTGGACTCGGGGCTGCAGGCCAGCGCCAGCCGCAGCAGGGCCAGCGGGTTGAAGGGATGGCTGGCGGGCATCTGCAGGGGAATGCCCCGGCTGTGCGCCAGCCACAGCACTTGGCGGTAAGTCCAGTCGCGCTTGGGCGCGATCTCGGCCGGCCCCAGCTGGCCGTGATGCCCGAGCAGGCCGGCGAACAGCAAGGGCACGTAACGCACCTGATAGCTGGTGCCGGCCAGGGCGTCGGGCAGGGCTTCAAAGGCCAAGCAGGCGTAGGGCGAGATGAAATCGAGATAAAACGTGATGTCTTTCATGGCTGACGCTCCTGGCGGTTTGTGTCTGGATGGCGGGCGGCTGATAACAGCATAGCGGCGTTGTGGCGTGGCGCCGACCGTTCTTGACCGCCAAGTACCGCCTGGCCTTCATGCTATGGGTTAAATAGCTGACTTGGCCCGCCGACAGGGCGGGAAAGCCGTTTTTTGGTAACTTCTCAATAACTCAAGGCAAGAGCGCAGATCAAGGGATCAGCAGACTGTGTAGACTGGCAGCCACGCCCAATCAGTTCCCAGACAAAGCCCCGAGTGCAACCGCAAAACGCCAACCCCCCCCTATTGACGAGCAAGAGATGACCCCGGTGGTCAAAAAGCTGGTGGCGCGGATAGACGGGCTGCTGCAGGCGCTGCAACGCGCCCAAGACGAAATCGGGCAGCTGCGCGATGAAATCGCCGTGCTCAAAGGCCAAAAGGCCAAGCCGAAGTTCAAATCCAGCAAAATGGATCAGGGCACGGACAAGAACAAGAACGCTGAGCAAGGCGACGACGAAGGCGCACCGCCACAGGACGAGGAGAAAAGCAAACGAGCCGGCTCGGCCAAGCAAAGCAAAACCGCAGCGCTGCAGATTCACGAAGAACGCGTGCTCGCCCCGGCAACGCCCGTGCCTGCCGGTGCCCGGTTCAAAGGCTACCGGGACTTTGTGGTTCAGGGCCTGCTCATCAAAGCCCACAACATCCGTTACCGGCTGGAATCCTGGCGCACCCCGGACGGCAGTTGGCTGACAGGCCAACTGCCTTTATCGGTGCAGGGCCATCACTTTGACCCCCAACTGCGCAGCTACGTACTGCACCAGCACCACCACTGCCATGTTACGCAGCCCTTGCTGGTGGAGCAATTGAGGCAATGGGGTGTTGACATCTCGGCCGGCCAGATGGATGCCTTGCTCAGCGCCGGCAAAGAGCCGTTCCATGCGGAAAAGGACGACATACTGGTGGCCGGTCTGCAGGTCGGCCGCGCCATCACGGTCGATGACTCGGGCGCGCGCCACCAGGGCAAGAACGGCTACGTGCTGCACATTGGCAACGAGCTGTTTGGCTGGTTTGGCAGCACGGCCAGCAAGAGCCGGATCAATTTCCTGGAGCAGCTGCATGCCGGCGCCATCACGACCCGCGTCAATGAAGTGGCGCTGGACTACATGCAGGCCCAAGGCCTGAGTGCGCAGGTACGCGAGCAGCTGGCCCAGACGCCCGAGCAGATGCCATCACAGTCCTGCCGCCCCCTGCAGGACTGGCACGAGCACCTGGCGCGCCTGAAGATCACCGGGGAGCGCCATGTGCGCATGGCCACCGAAGGGGCGTTGTTGGGCAGTTTGCTGCACAAGGGGTTCAACCCGGATTTGGCCATCGTCAGTGATGGGGCCAGGCAGTTTGCGGTGGGCCTGCACGCGCTGTGCTGGATTCATGCCGAGCGGCTCATCCACAAGCTGATCCCCATCAATGAGGCCCAACGCCAGAGCCAGGAGCGGGTGCGCGGGCAGCTCTGGGACTTGTATGCTGATTTGAAGGCGTACAAGCGGCAACCGGAGCCGGGCAACGTCGCGCCGCTGCAGGCGCGCTTTGATGCCTTGTTCACGCAAAGCACGGGCTACTACACGCTCGATGATTTGCTGGGGCGACTGCACCGGCGCAAAAGTGAGTTGCTGCTGGTCTTGAAGCGCCCGGACATCCCGCTGCACACCAACGGCAGTGAAACCGATATCCGGGACTACGTGAAAAAGCGCAAGGTCAGCGGGGGCACGCGCAGTGATCTGGGCCGCCAGTGCCGGGACACCTTTGCCAGCCTGAAGAAAACCTGCCGCAAGCTCGGTGTGTCTTTCTGGCTGTACCTGCTCGATCGGGTGTCTTTGAACCATGCCATCCCGCCGCTGCCTACTCTCATTCGCCAGGCTGCTGCGGCTGGCTTGCCTTGAGTTATTGACTGACCTTACGCAGCCGCCTGAAATTTCTGAAGCTGGTCAAAAGCGCTGCGGGTGGCATTGATGAGAAGTTTGAACCTTAAAGCGAAGGAGTTGATCTTGCTTTTAACGCTCAAGCATTCGAGCTTGAAGACGGCATAAATCGCCATGAAGACGTGGTTGCTTTGGGTTCTCAACGTCTGCGTTGGGGATTTGGCCATGCCCGCATTGGACTTCAAGGATTTGTGAAACACCTCCACTTGCCACCGTTTTTTGTAGGTCGTGGTGATGGCGTCGTAGTCGCACGTGAGGTCGCTGCAAACCAGGTGCAATGTGCCGGTGCTGCTGTCTTTGTTTTTAAAGACCTGGCGGACCAAACGGACTGCTCTGGCAGACCCCTTGAGCCAGCCTTGCACCGTGCATTGCTCTGAAAATTCCAGCTCGTCTACGCGCACGAAGCGCTTTTTCTTCCAGTCCTCCTGGCTCAACGCCACCAGCCGGTTGTCCTTCAGGGCTGCGATGAAGTGCTTACCCCGGCTCGTAATGAAATCAAAATTCTCCTCGGAGGAAAACCAGCTGTCCATCAGCACGAAACGAAATCGCAAGGCGTTTTGCAGGCAGGCATGGATCATCTCGCGCATCATTTCGTTTTTTGTTTTCTCACTTTTTCGTTTGACTTGGCGGCTCGCAACGTCGCATTGAAGAGGCTTTTGCACCAACTCGAACGCCACCGGAATAGACCTGCCGCCGCAGTGGTACAGCGCGTTGAGCAGGTTGATGCCCTTGACCGTGCGACCACTGCAATGATCGTAATGCCAGCAGATCAAGTCACTCTCGTCCGTCCAGGCTTTTTCCTGGATGGTGTCGTCAAAAATCAGCACGCCTTCAGCCGTTTGCACTTCCCGCACCATCGCCTTGACTTGCCGCCACAAGTCCTTAGACGTGTAGTCCTGCCCGGATAAAAACCTGGTAATCCGGTCGTGGCTGACATCGCCCTGCACCATGGCCGAAAGCCCTGTCGCTGTTGTCGCGCCAAAGCTGCTCAGCAGGTAATCCGTGTACAACTCCAGTTCAGAATTTTTCATGCGCGTAGGCTAACAGGACAGGCGGCTGCGTAAGGTCAGTTATTGAGCAGTTACGTTTTTTGCTTGAAATTCAATACGTCAGGCGTGCGTAATAGGTGGCCTGCGCCGCTTCGAGCGCCTGGCCCAGCGTGTGGATGCCCCGGGCCTGCAGCAGCGGCAGCAGGCGCAGCAGCACTTCGGCCGTCACCATCGCGTCGCCCAGCGCGGTGTGCCGGCCCAGCACGGTGATGTTGAAGCGCCCGGCAATGGCCTCCAACCGGTGCGATTCCTGGTTGGGATGCACCACTGCCGACAGCAGCAGCGTGTCCAGCACCGGCTGGCGAAAGGCCACGCCGGTGCTGGCCTCCTGCATCTGCAAAAACTTCATGTCGAAGGCGGCGTTGTGTGCCACCAGCACCGTGTCTTGCGCGAAGGCATGAAAGGCGGGCAGCACCTCGTCGATGCCGGGCTTGCCGGCCACCATGTCCTGCGTGATGCCGTGGATGGGCACCGAGGCGGGCGAGATCAGCCGGCCCGGGTTCACCAGTTGCTCGAACGACTCCTGGCGCAGCAGCCGGCCGTTGACGATGCGGGTGGCGCCGATCTGGATGATCTGGTCGCCTCCGGAGGGGTTCAGGCCGGTGGTTTCGGTGTCGAACACGGTGAAGGACAGCCCAGCCAGCGGCCGGTCGTCCAGTTCGCTGGCCTGCTCGCCGGACTGGAACAGGTCGAAATCGTAGTATTCGGGCCGGCTTTCGTGGTGCATGGCCTGCGTGGCGTCAAGCTGCTCCTGCTCGCTGGCCAGCGGCAGCAAAAAGCGAAAGAAAGCCTGGTAGCGGATGCGCTCGCGCTCGAACCACATCTCGCCGCCGTGGCGCTCGATCACATCGCGCACCGTCAGCGGCGTGCTCTGGCTGCCAAAGCGCATCGGATCGAGTTCCCAGGCCATGACGGTTTCGGTGCTTACTGCCTGGCCGGCCCAGATCAGGTCGAGCTGCGCGCGCAGGCCGGCGCGCTGCAGCCGCAATTGCAAGTATTTCACGTCGAATTCATCAACCAGCCGGCCGGCCAGGTAGGTCAGCGCCTGCAGCAGCGTGAAACTTTCCACCTTGAGCCAGAGGCTGGCGTCTGCACCCTCCACCGTCACGCTGCGCTGGCAATGGCTTTCGATCTGGCGCTGGGCGGCGGTGACAAAGTCGCTGCCCAGCATTTCCTCCAGCGGCCAGCGGGTCTTGAGCCCCTGGGTGGCGCGCTGCGCCAGGTCGGTGATGCGCCGGCTCATGGCGGCGACCTCCTCGCGCACCACGCCCAGGAAGCGCTCGCGCATCTCGGGCTCCAGGTCGGCATAGCCCAGCATGTCCACTGCCGCCTGCAGATTGGCCAGGGATGAGCGGCTGCCTTCGGTCAGGCCGTGCAGCAGCTGGTCGCGCAGCGATTCCTCCTCGAAACGCTGGGTCACGTTGTCGAGCATCAGCACGAAGCCGCCTAAGGCGGCGCCGTCATCGGCAGCCTGCGGGTCGCGCACCGGCGCCATCTGCACGCGGACCAGCTGGCCCGAGCGGGTGGCGGTGACAAACTGGGCCGACGGGCTGGCCGCGCCCCGGCGCAGGCGCTGATGAATGGTTTGCAGCGCATGCGCGACCAGCTGGCGGTCGAACACCGCATAGATCGAGCGGCCAATGCCCATCAGCTCGGCACCATCGGCCAGCGCGGGTGCCTGCGACAGCGCGCGAAACTGCAGCCGGGCGCGGCGGTTGTAGAGCAGGATGCGGCCGTCCAGGTTGCACACCACCACGCTTTGCGTCAGCTCGGACATCAGCGCGGCCAGACGGTTTTTTTCCTGCTGCACGCTGTGGCTGGCCTCGGCGACCTGCTGGGCCACGTCCTCGCGCAGGCGGTCGCGCTGGCCGGCCAGCGCGTCAATGGCGCCGGCCAGGGCGTCAAGCTCGGCGCCGCCCGGGGGCTGTGGCGTCAGGCGCTGCGGCTGCGGCCCGGGGGCGGCCAGCAGCAGACGGGCCTGTTCCAGCAGCCGGCCCGGGGCGATGACCTGGCGCTGGTAGAGCCGCTGCACCGCCCAGGCGATGCCGGCCAGGGCGGCCGCCCCGCTCAGGCCCAGCAGGGCCATGCGCGGGAACAGCAGCGCGGCCAGCGTCTGGCGCTCGGCCGGCGCCAGCGTGGCCCACAGCCCCGCCGCCGTCAGGCCGGTCCAGGCCGCCAGCGCCGCCCCGGCGGTAGCCAGGGCCAGGACCAACCGGCGGTCGGGTGGCTTCATGGCTGCGCGGCCAGCATCTGGGCCACCTTCTGCGCCAGCTCGCGGGTGGAGAACGGCTTGGTCAGGAAGGCATCGGCCCCGAGCGCCAGGCCCTTGGCCTGGTCGGTGTCGCGGCCCTTGGCGGTCAGCAGCAAAATTTTGGTGGCCTGCAGCGTCTGGCTGGCGCGCACCGCCTGGCAGACCTCGAAGCCGGACTTTTTCGGCATCATCACGTCCAGCAGCACCAGGTCGGGCCGGTCGCGCTCTATCATCTCCAGCGCCTCCTGTCCGTCGCGGGCCACCAGCACGGTGTAGCCTTCGCGCTGCATCAGGTATTCAAGGGAAATGACGATGTTCGGCTCATCGTCGGCCACCAGGATTTTTCGGCTCATGGGTTGTCTCCTCTTGCAGTGTGCGTCCGGACACGGGCGCGTTCCAGGGCAGCCAGAAGGCAAAGCAGGCGCCCGGCCCGGCGCCGGGTTCTTCCAGCCACAGGCGGCCGCCAAAATGCTCGACGATCTGGCGGCTGATCGGCAGGCCCAGGCCGGTGCCCTGCGGCCGCTTGAGGCCGTCGCCACCCTGGCGAAAACGCTCGAACACCAGCGCCTGCTGCCCGGCCGGCACGCCGGGGCCATTGTCTTGCACCCGCACTGTCAGCCCGCTGACATCGCCCTGCAGGCTGACCTCCACCCGGCCGCCGGGCACGGGCACGAACTTGGCGGCATTGGACAGCAGGTTGAGCACCACCTGCATCAAACGGTCGGGATCGGCGCGCAGGATGGGCAACAGCGGTGGCAGGTGCACCTTCACCTCCACCCTGCAGTGCCGCTCATGGAACATTTCGGCCATGGTTTCGACGGCGCGCCCCAGCAGCGCGGCCAGGTCCACCGCGCTGTTGTGCCATTCGGCATTTCCAGACTCGATCTTGGCCATGTCCAGCACCTGGTTCACCAGCCGGCTCAGGCGTTCGGTCTCGGCCACGATGAGGGCGGTGAAATGCTGGCGCTGCGCCGGCGCCATGTCGTCGTCGTCCCGCATCAGTTCGGCCAGCGCGCGGATCGAGGTCAGCGGCGTGCGCAGCTCGTGCGTGACCGAGGACATGAAATCGTCCTTCAGCCGGTCCAGGCTCTTGAGTTGCTCGTTGGCCTGGCGCAGTCCGGCCGTCGCGCGTTCCAGTGAATGCGATTTTTCCTCCAGTTCGCGCGAATAGGCGCGGATTTGGGACGCTTCATCAAGCATGCGCAGCACGTCCTCGGGCGTGAGCACTTCTTCTTCGGCCACCGAAGCCACCAGCACCCGGGCCGAGGCGCTGCCAACCGCGCCGGCCAGCTGGGTTTCGACGAACTGCACCAGCCGGGCATCGGGCCGGAGGTCTTCGGCCTGGAGGACGCCGGCCTGGCGCGCATAGGACGCGAACAAGGCCCGGCCCTTGGCGGCGCCCAGGAAGCGCTCGCACAGGTGCAGCAGGTCGGGCACCCTGGCCTGGCCGCGCCAGAACACCGGGCTGGAGGCGGCGGTGCGCTGGAACACATCGACGAACAACAGCGCCTGGCTGGCTTCCTGCCCTGACGGCGCGCGCCACAGCGACAGGCCGGCATAGGCGGCCACATTGACCAGCAGGCTCCAGAACAGTGCATGCGTCAGCCCGTCCAGGCCCTGCAGGCCGAGCAGTTGCTCGGGCCGCAGCAGCGCAATGCCCCAGGGGCCGAGGGTGATAAAGTCGGCGCCCAGCCAGCCCGACCGAGCCATCGACGGCAACATGAGGGTGTAGGCCCACATCAGGAAGCCTGCCAGCAGGCCGGCCAGCGCGCCAAGCCGGGTGCCGCCCTTCCAGTACAGCCCGCCCAGCACCGCCGGGGCGAACTGGGCCACGGCGGCAAAGCTGATCAGGCCGATGCTGACCAGCGCATAGGCCTCGCCCGCCAGATGGAAATACACATAGCCCAGCACCAGCACCCCCAGGATGGCAGCGCGGCGGATGCCAAGGAGCAGCCGGCTGAGGTCCTGGCCGGCGCCACCGTGGAAATGGCGCGAGCGCAGCAGCAGCGGCAGCACCAGCTCGTTGCTGACCATGGTGGACACCGCAATGGTTTCGACAATCACCATGCCGGTCGCCGCCGACAGGCCGCCGATGAACACGAACAGCGCCAGCAGCGGCTGGCCGGCGGCCAGTGGCAGCGACAGCACGAAGTTCTCGGGCTGCATCGGGCTGGCGCCAAAGTACAGCAGCCCGCCCAGCGCAATCGGCAGCACGAACAGGTTGATCAACAAGAGGTACAGCGGAAACACCCAGACGGCACGGCGCAAATGGCTTTCGCGCACGTTTTCCACCACCATCACCTGGAACTGCCGGGGCAGGAACAGCACCGACAGCATCGACACCAGCATCAGCGCGAACCATTGCGTTCCGGCAAAGGTGCCGCCCTGCTCCAGGCGCACGAGGCTTTGCAGTGCCGGCACCGCCCGGGCGCGGGCGAACAGGTCGGCCAGGCCGTCGAACAGGCCATAAACCACGAACAGGCCCACCGCCAAAAAGGCCGCCAGCTTGACCACCGATTCAAAGGCAATTGCCGCCACCATGCCTTCATGCCGCTCGGTGGCGTCCAGGTGCCGGGCGCCAAACACCATGGTGAAGCCGGCCAGCACCAGGGCCACATAAAAGGCGCTGTCGCGCAGCCAGTGCACCGGGCTGGCGGCGGGCGTGCCTGGCGGCGCGGTGAGCAGGCCGTACCCTGCCGACACGGCCTTGAGCTGCAGCGCAATGTAGGGCACGATGCCGACCACGGCGATGACCGTAACCAGCCCGGCCAGCAGCGGGCTTTTTCCATAGCGGCTGCCGATGAAGTCGGCAATCGAGGTGATGCGCAAGGTTTTGGCAATGCGGATCATCTTGCGCAGCACCATCCAGCCCAGCACCATGGCCAGCGTCGGTCCGAGATAGATCGGCAAAAACCACATGCCGCCGGACGCTGCCCGGCCGACGCTGCCGAAGTAGGTCCAGGCCGAGCAGTACACGCCCAGCGACAGCGAATAGGTCCAGGAATTGGCAATGATCGAGCGGCCCTGGGCCGCCCGCCGGTCGCCGTAATGGGCTACCCCAAACAGCAGCAGCAGGTAGGCCAGCGAGGCGCCGATGACCCAGACGGGCGACAGCATGCCTAGTCGTCCGGATGCGCCTGGCCCGGCCGCTCCATCTGCCAGGCCAGCACGGCGATCAGCAGCGCCCAGAGAATGAACAGCGCGGCAGGGAACAGCGGAACACCCAAGAGCATCGCTCCCTGGTCCCACAGGCCAAGCAGCGGAAAATTGAACAGCAGCCAGCCGCTGACAAAGAAGGCAAGCAGTCGTTGCGCAGCAAGTCCTTTGAACACAAGCGCCTCCTTATCCCGATAGCCGGGTTGATGCAGATCAGCTTTGGTGCTGGGCTTGGCGACGCCCGCATGCGCATGGCGAGACAACGCAAAGTCCACGAAAAACTTGCACCAGATGGTGCTACCGGCGACAGCCGACCAAGTGGCGTAGTCCAGATACCCCATCCCCACGGCGACGATGACCACCACGATGACAACGCCTGCGACCAGATTGACCGCCATCTCGTAGGGCGCAAACTTTTCCGGATGGGGCGGCGACTGACCGAGCTTGAGCGCGACCTCGGAAAAATCGCGCCGGACCAAAATCCGCCAGGCCCGGCGCAGCCAGAAGAACGCGATCGGAAATAGCGCCAAAAAAAGAATCCATGTCAAGGCTACGCTGAAATCAAAAACCATGAAGGACTCCCTGGGGCCGACAACACCGTGGGCGGCGTCGGGCCGATTCATTGAAAAATTTCCTGCCAGCGCAGCCAGCAGGACCCCCATTGTCACGCCCACCCGCGTTCACGGGCAGGAAGGGGCGTCAGGCTATGGCCAGTCAGCTCAATGGCTGCCGGTCACCAGCTTGGAGCCGCGCGGGATAGGCATCGCTTCCACCATTGCCTGGATGTGGGCTGGTGGCTCTTTGGTGACTTTGGCCACTAGGAAAGCGACCGCGAAATTCACCATCGTACCGACCGCACCGAAGGCTTCGGGCGTGATGCCGAAGAAGCTGTTGGCGCCGCCGATCATCGGCAGGAAGTTGGTTCCCTTGATGAAGAAGATGCCCTTGTGGGCAAACACATAGGGACTTGCAGGGAATTAAACGAGTGAAAGCTTGTCCGAGCTGGAATTTTTTTCCAGAGCAAGCGCTGGAACTGACAGAATCCCTCAAAACCCTTTTCAAAGTTACGGCGGCCGCCTTGAAGGGCGCATCGCGGCGCGTCTTCATGGCGTGCACTGTCCAGGAGCTCAGGCGCGGTGGTCAGGCATTGGTCATGCGCGAGCTGGGGTGGTCCGAGTGATCCATCCGCAAAGGACGGCGCGAACTCGCCAGCGGCCTCGTGTGCGTGGAAGCCTTTCATCTGCGGGGCCGTCGGCCGGTCGAGGCGCACCTGCCCAGGCTGCTCGACGATATCGGAGCCATTGTCGACGGGCAAAGCCAAACGGACCCGCAGTTTCGCAACCAGCGCCTGTACACCCGGCTCTCGGTCGAGGAGGTGCATCGCCAGCTCATCGCGCAAAAGGGCTACACCAGCCAAAGTTGCCCAAAACACGAGACGCTGCGCCTGCGGCTGAACGCGCTGGGGTACTACCCGCAACGCGTGGCCAAGACGCGGCCAAAAAAAATATTGCCCAGACCGACGTCATCTTCGACGACGGCCAGGGTAGTTAACGCCAATCACCAGAGCCACAAGGAAATGCAGGGCCCTGACGTGATCCTGGTGTGGGTGAGCCGCAGCAGGAAGACACCCACATCGCTCTACCTGGCCATCCAATACGGCCTGAAGGCGTCTAACTACCCTTTGATCCCGGGAGACTTCGAACGTCCCAAGCTGCCGCCTGCATTGGTGGCGCACCGCAAGAACATCTACGGCCTCACGATCGCGCCCGATCGCCTGAGCGAGATTTGCAACGAGCGCCAGCACAATCCGCGCTACGCCAGCCTGGACAACTGCCGCATGGAAGTGAGCGAAGCCGAGGGCATGATGCGGCGCGAAGGCATCCGGTGGTTGTCAACGACGACCCAGTCGATCGAAGAAATTGCGACAACAATCCCGCAAGAAATCCGCCCGGAACGCCTCGTGTACTGAGGCGCTTCAGTTGCGCCGTTCGGCACTGGCAGTCCACCAGCCACAACAGCACCGCCACGATGACAGTGCCCGCGTTCGGGTTGCTCACCATTTCGTTCAGCGCGTATCAACCGAACCAGTACTTCAAGGCTTTAATCCGCAAAAGAGGCGATGGAATCAGAAGAGAGTGGTTTCAGCGCCGCAATCGTACGACCAACTTCGCAATGGCAAGAACCAGTACCAATATGACTAGGTTCGAAACAAGCCCGGCGAGGATCGCATCGGTAAGGCTTGCCGAGCCACTTGGCATGGTGGTAGGCAATATCACGGCTACAAACACCACACCCAGGACCAAAGGGAGGATGCGCCCTGTCACAGCAGAAGTTCTGAGCATCGTGACCACAAGGGCGATGATCAGGCCGATGCGAAACAGGTCGCTCAATTGCGAAAGCACAAGATCAGTCACAGCAGCGTTTCCTTTGCCTCATGTAAACAGCTTTTAAGTGGGGGCCCATCGCGCCATTCTCCCGTGTGCTGCACGTGTGTAGCGAGGTGGGCGGTTACGTGGGTACGGAAATTAAGGACCGCATCAATAACAGGGGTCTTTTGAAATGCAACCGTTAAAACCCGTTCCAGGCAAACACATTATCAGCAGGCTGCTAGCGGGCATCGCGCCTGCCATTTTCTGCACCTCGCAAATCTGGCTCAGGTTGCAGAACCAGATTTGCGGGAAGCAGACCGACCGTTTGCCCCACAGGGGAGCTGGTCGAATTGCAAAAGTGACCGGGCCAGGTCCCGAAGAAGACCAAGGCCCGGTGTCGAATTGTATTTATCGAGCAGAGTCGCCGGCGAAGATATCTTTCTTGTGGGTGCCACCCGGCACGAATAGCGTGCCAATCACCACCGTCATGACCGCAATCACGATGGCGTACCACAACCCCGAATAGATATTGCCGGTCTGGGCAGAGATCGCGAAAGCAGTTGCCGGCATCAGGCCGCCGAACCATCCGTTGCCGATATGGTATGGCAGCGAAAGGCCGGAATAGCGGATTCGGGTCGGGAACATTTCGACCAGCATGGCCGCAATCGGACCGTAGACCATCGTCACCAGGATCACCAGGTAAGCCAGGATGAACACGATCGTCAACTTTTGCGCCGAGAAAATATCAAAGAAGTGCTGTGCCTTGGCGATGGTGGTGTTGTCGGCGGGCACCAGCGGATAACCCGCCTTCTTCAGCGCATTGTTCAGGTTGGTGTCGAAGGTGGCTTTTGCCTTCTTCAAGTCGTCGCCGGTCAGCTTGCGCGCGTCATAGGACTCGATCAAGGTTTCACCGACCTTCACTGTGGCCAACGCGCCCGCTGTGCTCTCGACGGTGGAGTAGTTCACCGAAGTCCGGGCCAGCTGCGCCTTGGCGATGTCGCAAGACGAAGTGAATTTGACCGTTCCAGTCGGGTTGAATTGGAATGAGCAGTCTTCCGGCGGCACGGTCACTGTGACCGGAGTCTGGTGCGCCGCGTAGATCGCCGGGTTTGCGGTCTTGGTCAAAAGGCCGAATACTGGCAGGAAAGTGACTGCCGCGAGCAGACAACCCGTCAAAATGATCGGCTTGCGGCCGATCCGGTCAGACAGCGCGCCGAAGGCGAGAAAACCGCCGGTACCAAGAATCAGCGACCAAGCAACCATGACGTTGGCGGTGAAGCTGTCGATCTTGATCACGTTTTGCATGAAGAACAGCGCGTAGAACTGACCGGTGTACCAGACCACAGCCTGACCTGCGACCAGACCGAACAACGCAATGAGGGCAATCTTGCCATTTTTCCAGTTACCGAATGCTTCGCTCAGCGGTGCTTTGGACGTGCGACCTTCTTCCTTCATTTTCTTGAAGGCTGGGCTCTCATTCATCTGCAGGCGGATATAAAGCGAAATCGCCAACAGGAAGATCGAGCCGATGAACGGAATACGCCATCCCCAGGCATTGAACGCCTTGACCATAGTCGGGTTACCGTCGGCCATCAGAACCGCAACGCCATCCCTTAGCAGGGGCACATCCGGGTAGGCACCGTTGACGTAGCCTTGCACCGACAAAATCACGATCAGCGACAACAAAAGACCCAGTGTCGCCGTAGTCTGGATGAAGGCGGTGAAATAGCCACGCTGGTTGGCCGGCGCATGTTCTGCCACGTAGATCGCAGCCCCACCATATTCGCCGCCCAGGGCCAAGCCCTGCGCCATACGCAAAATGATCAGGATGATTGGCGCGGCAGTGCCAATGCTTTCATAGTTCGGCAGCACGCCGACCAGGAAAGTCGATATACCCATGATGACGATGGTCATCAAGAAGGTGTACTTGCGACCGATCATGTCACCCAGCATACCGAATACCAATGCGCCGAACGGACGCACGATGAAGCCGGCAGCAAAGGCAAGCAATGCAAACACGTTGCGTGTGTTTTCGGGGAAAGCGGTGAAGAACTGTGCCCCGATGATTGCGGCCAGCGCACCGTAAAGGTAGAAGTCGTACCACTCAAAAATGGTACCTGCAGAAGAGGCCATGATGACCTTCCTCTCTTCGCGTGTCATGGGGCGGGATCGCTCCCGCACATTCGTTGTTATATCAGCTGTAGCCATTTTTCTTGCTCCATGTTTGTCCGGCACTTGGGCCAGACTTTTCTTAAACGCAGTCGGACTGCGGATTGTCTCTGTTGCTCCGGCCGCACGGCCCGAAGATGATGTGATGACGCAGGTTTCTCAATACCTGCTGCTCTGTCTCCTTCTGCATGAATCCGAGCCATCCCGGTGAACAGGTAAGTGGCAGTTTGCATGACTATGTTGGTCTTGCGATCCGTCCTTTGGCAAGCCTTTGGCCTCGTGCGCTTTGAGCTTGGTCGGCCGGAGTGTAGAGGTGCTTTCTTACTGGAAAATTGCAGACGGCGAGCCACCTCAGCCGGCACATCACGCATCGCCTTTGGTCCGCGTGCCGGGCAGAAGGTCTTCACGGTGCAAGGTGCGATGCCGCGTTTGCACAGGCGCTGTGTGCCGACATGCAGAGTGCGTGGCGCGACGGGACCACGCACCTCGTGATGTCGCCACTGGAGTTCACGAAGCGGCTGGCGGCACTGGTACAGCAGCCCAGGCGCCACCTGATCCGCTTCTATGGTGTGCTGGCACAAAATGCCAAGCGCAGCCCCGCTACCGATGGGCGAATGTCGGCTTGGTGGTAAGCGATCGCATGCACCAAATGTCGCCAACGGGATCGGATGCGGGTATGGGTGACACCAATCCGGACAGCCTGGGTGGGCAGATCGCGATCTCCTTCCTGCCGCCCTGTGCGCCCGACCTCAATCGGGTCGAATACTGGTGGGCCTGGCTCAAGCGCCACGCGCTGGCCAACTACTACCCCAACAATTTGAGGGAACTGCAAACCATAGCGCGCAATAAGCTTAACAGCGCTCAAAAGCGGCCCAGCACCATCGCCGCTTGCTGGAAACAAACGACGCTTTGGTGATGTCAGTGATGTTACGCAGCCGGTTGTTTTTCTACTTTTAAAGTGGGAAAGCCACATCTATTTCTCGCAAAAACCTCAACATATCAACTGGTGTTTTGCGCTTTTTAGTCAATTTTTGTGAGATAGACGATTGGCACTGCGTAAGGTCAGTGATGTCGTTTATTACTGAAAGATCACTAGCAGGCCGCTGAAATACCTCAAGGCAAAGCCTGCAGGTTCTGCAGCCTCACTCGACAATCTGCAGCAGCCCTTTTTCTGACCCGATACAAACCCATTGAACCCATGCGCGGAGCCGATACCTTCACCGAAAGCCCTTTCACGCTGTACCGCCTGGAGGACTTTGTGCCGGCCGAGCATCCGCTGCGCCCAATACGCCAGATGGTCAACGAGGCGTTACTCAAGATGGATGGGCTGTTTGCCGGGATGTACGAGGTGGACACCAAAGGCGGGCGGCCCAGCATTGCGCCCGAGAAACTGCTGCGCGCCATGCTTCTCCAGGTGTTCTACAGCATCCGCTCAGATGCGTCAGCTCATGGAACAGGTGCAGTACAACCTGCTGTACCGCTGGTTCATCGGCCTGGCAATGGAGGATGCGGTGTGGGTGCCTACGGTGTTCACGAAGAACCGCGAGCGCTTGCTTGAGCATGACGCGGTCATCGAGTTGTTCAACCACGTACTGCAAAGTGCCGACGGGCACGGCTGGCTTTCGGGCGAACATTTCAGCGTGGACGGCACGCTGATCCAGGCCTGGGCGAGCCACAAGAGCTTTGTGCGCAAGGACGGCAGCGACGGCGACCAAGGAGGCGGCAGTTTCAAGGGTCATAGCCGTTCAAACGAGACGCACCAGTCAAGCACTGATGCTGACGCCAGGCTGTACCGTAAGGGCGGGGCGGCCAGCGAGTTGCGCTTCATGGGCCACACCTTGAGTGACAACCGCCATGGCTTGATTGCCAGCGCCGTGGTCACGGATAAAGCAACTTCTTTTCTGTAAATTTCCGAGATTCGGTCTTGGGTACTGGTGATTGGCAATGCTCAGGGCTTCATGGAGAGGTAGATTTTTGCGGTCATCCACTCCTCGTCTTGTTCGGCCAGCAAGGCGCTGATTAAGCGCAGGCAGCTGGCCGAGTTAGGAAACAACGTGGCGACACGGGTACGCCGCTTGAGCTCCTTGTTCAAACGCTCCAGGCCGTTGGTCGTGCGCATGCGCACCCGATGGGCCTCGGGCAAGTCGAAGACGGCAAAACCCTCCGGCAGGTTTTTCTCGGCCCAGGCGGCCAGTTGCGGGTGGCTGACTTGCCAGTCTTTGAGCGCCGCGTTGAGCAGTCGCTGTGCCTCAATGGCATCGCTCGCATTGAAGATGCCGCGTATTTGGCGCGCTACCGGCGTGCGCTGGTCCAGCCGGCTGACGTAGCCCTGTGCGTTGTGTTGGAGGTGAAACTGGCAGCGCTGCCAGGGCACACCGGGAAACATCGCCTTGCGCGCGGCCTTCAAACCGGCATGGTCGTCACTGGCGAGAAACTTGACCCCGCGCAGGCCGCGCTCAATCAGGCTGTCTAGACAAGGCCCGCCAATGCACCTCAGCTTCTGACAGCGCCACCGACACGCCCAACACCCGGCGGTGGCCTGAAGCCGTCACGCCGATGGCCACCAAAACCGCACAATCGACTACCCGGCCGGCCTCGCGCACGCGCTCATAACGCGCATCCAAAATCACGTACGGTGTCTCATCCAGGGGCCGGGTACGCCAGGCGTGCAAGCCCGTGTCCAGCAGCGCTGTGCAACGGCTGATTTGCGTGCTGGAGATGCTCACCTCGGGCCCCACCAGCTTTTGCAACACTTCGATGACTTTTCGGGTGGAGACGCCCTGCACATACATCTCGGCAAGCGCCAGATTCATGGCTTGCTCCGAGCGACTGCCGCGCTCCAGGGCGCTGGGATAGAACCCGCCAGAGCGCACTTGCGGCACTTCGAAGGTGACTTCGCCCATGCGGGTCAAAACAGTCTTGTCCTTGTAGCCGTTGGCGTAATCGACCCGCTGGGCCGAGCGCTCGTACGGCGTGGCCTGAAGGTGCTGGGCCCGCTCAATGCGGGAGGCTTCATTGACCAGGATGCGCAAGGCTTCACCGGCGCCGTCCAGGCCATTGGCGAGCAGGCAGGCGTAGGCTTCATGCAGCGGGTGGCAGCTAGCATCGAGTTGGGTTCGTTGGGCCATGGAAATACGTTCTTTCTATGTCGGTCCAGGCTTGCCAGTCTGTGCCATCGGGGGGGGGGCCTCCGGCGGCCTGGCAGGGGCCTGATTGAAAAATCCCAAAACCAGAAACTTCCAAACAGGTTCAGTTTCAATGGTCGGGGAAATTACAGAACGAATGTTGCACTACCTGGTCACGCGGGCCGACGGCTACGCCGAGCGCGAAGCTGGGTATTCCGTTTCATCGTGACCGCACATTCCGGCATCGTGACCAGGGATTCCGGTGATCGTGACCGGGGGTTAAATCACAGATTCCGGCATCGTGACCGCAGATTCCGGTGATCGTGACCGATGCCCCAGCAGGCACGGTGTTGCGCATGTAAACCAACCCGTTGGGCCTGTAGCCTCTGACAGTTTGTCTGGAGCCACATGCCCACCCCCAGGATCAACATGCGCAAACTCAAAGACGCCCTGCGTCTCAAACTCGTTGGTGGGCAAAGCCACCAACAAATAGCCAGCGCCCTTGGCATCGCCAAAGGCAGTGTCACCAAATACTGCGCCCTGGCTGCGACGGCCGGCCTTGACTGGAGCGCCATCGAGGCCATGAGCGAGACCGATTTGGAGCACCGATTGTTCGGCGCCTCCCTGGTCGCCAACTATGCCCGCCCGGACTATGGCCGCATGCACCAGGAGCTGCGCCGCAAAGGCGTCACCGTCATGCTGCTGTGGCAGGAGTACAGCGCCCAAGTAAGCGATGAACACTGCGAGTCTTCGCCGCGCAAAGCCCTGCGCTACTCCCAGTTCAGCGAGAACTACCGCCAGTTTGCCAAGCGGCTCAAGCGCTCCATGCGCCAGACCCACCGCGCTGGCGAGAAGATGTTCATCGACTACGCCGGCCCCACCATCGCCCTGATGGAGCACGGCGTGGAGGTGGGCCGCGCCAACATCTTCGTGGCCGCTATGGCCGCCTCCGGCTACAGCTTTGCGCTGGCCACGCCGCGCCAGACAGCGGCTGGCTGGCTCAATGGCACCGCTTGTGCGTTGACCTTCTTTGGTGGCGTGCCCCAGCTCATCATCCCCGACAACCCACGCGCCCTGGTCACCCAGGCCAACCGCTACGAGCCGCTTCTGAGCGACAGCGTCATGGACTTTGCCCGCCACTACGGCTGCTCGGTGCTGCCCGCGCGCGCCTACCACCCGCAGGACAAAGCCAAGGTCGAGTTGAGCGTACTTCTGGTCGAACGCTGGATACTGGCGTGCCTGCGCCACCAGCGCTTTGCCAGCGTGCAAGAAGTCAACGACGCCATGGCGCCGCTGCTCACGCGGCTGAACAACAAGCTGTTTCAAAAGCTCCCCGGCAGCCGCGCCAGCGCCTTTGCACAGCTCGATGCCCCGGCACTATCACCGCTGCCGACACAGCCCTGGGAGTGGGCCAGCTTCAAGACGGTGCGCGTTCACATCGACAGCCACATCGAGTTTGAAGGCCACCGCTACAGCGTGCCCCATGCCCTGGTGGGTTTGGCGCTGGAGCTACGCATCACCGCCCACGCCGTGGAGGTGCTGCACCGGGGCGAGCGGGTTGCCAGCCACATGCGCTGCGCCCACAAGGGCGGCTACACCACCACCGTTGAGCACTTGCCGCTGGCCCACCAGGCCCACGCCCAGTGGACGCCCCAGCGCCTCATCGCCTGGGGCGAGCGTATCGGGGTGGCCTGTGCGGGCGTGGTCTACCCAAGATGCTGGAGCGCCAGCGCCACCCCGAGCACGCCTACCGCGCCTGTCTTGGCCTGCTGTCCCTGTGCAAACGCTATGGCGAGGCCCGACTGGAGGCGGCTTGCGCCATCGCCCTGGGCCTGGGCACCAGCAAATACACGCATATCCGCGACATGCTGGCCAATGGGCGCGATCAGGTCCAGGCCAGCACCCCCGAGTGGAGTGCGCCCGCCCACGCCCATGTGCGTGGTCCCCACTACTACCAATGAAACAAACAAACAAAAAGGATTCCACCATGATGATGAACATCACCTTGAACCAACTGCGCAGCTTGCGCCTGGAAAGCATGGCCCAGGCACTGGAGCAGCAACTCCAAACCAGCGGCATCACTGCCATGAGCTTCGAAGAACGCTTGGGCCTTCTGGTTGACCGCGAAGTCCATGGCCGCCAGGACCGGCGCTGTGCGCGCCTACTCAAACTGGCCAAACTCAAATACCCCCAGGCCGCCATTGAAGACCTGGACAGCCGCACACGCGGCATAGAGCGCAGCGCCGTCATGAGTCTGGCCTTGGGCGAATGGGTGACCCAGGGCCACGCCGTGCTGATCACCGGGGCCACCGGAGCGGGCAAATCCTGGCTGGCCTGTGCCTTGGCGCAGCACGCTTGCAGGCGCGGCCAAAGCGCCTATTACCAGCGCGTACCGCGCCTGGGCGAGGAGCTGCGCATACGCCACGCCAACGGCACATTCACGCGTTGGCTGGAGACACTGAAGAACACGGATGTATTGCTATTGGACGACTGGGGCATGACGGCCATGGACGCGCAGACCCGAGCTGATTTGCGGGAGATCATTGATGACCGTGCCAACGCACGCGCGACCATTATTACCAGCCAGTTGCCTATCGAGCACTGGCACGAATGGATAGGCGACGCCACGATTGCTGACGCGATGCTCGACAGGCTGATGCAAAACAACCACCGCTTCACGCTCACGGGCGAGTCGATGCGCAAAAAGACCGCCACCAAAGCCAATATCAGCACAGCTGCGACCAACCCCGAGGGCGCATAGGCCCGCAGCCCTCGCCGAGGGGGTAATGCATGGGTAGATGCACAACCGGGGGGCCTGCCGGCGGCCCTGGCGGGGGCCTGAATTAACAAATTACAAACACCCAAAACCGAATACCAGGAAAGGTCAAAACCGCTCAAAAAACCAGCACCCTCTACAATTTAAACCGCGCAACACCATGCCCGGTCACGATCACCGGAATCTGCGGTCACGATGCCGGAATCACCGGTCACGATCAACGGAATACGCACGAAGCGGCCAAGGTCATGATTGACGATGCCCGGCAGGCCTTGTCGGACGCGCAAACCGCCATAACGTTGGGCGCTGACAAAGGCTATGACGCGCAGGAGTTCATTGAGGCGTGCCTGGCAATGAACGTCACGCCGCATGTGGCGCAAAACACCTCGGGCCGGCGCTCGGCCGTCCCCGATGAGATTGCCCAAAGCGAGGGCTACGCCGTCTCTCAGCAAAAGAGAAAGCTCATCGAGCAAGGCTTTGGCTGGGCCAAAACGGTGGGCCGAATTCGCCAGGTGATGGTGCGCGGGCTGGAGCGGGTGGACCAAATGTTTGTGCTGACGATGGCCGCGTACAACTTGACGCGCATGCGCACGTTAGGACAAATCCGTTTGCAGGGTCAATAAATGGCTAAAAAAGGCGGTAGGAGCGATTTAACCCAGCGATAAACGGTTGAAAGAACGCTGAAATTTCAAAGTATGAAAAATAATCGCAAAAATGCAATGCTTTACCTCAACTGCTGCGCCTACGCAGTCAGTATTTCAGCAGCCTGCTAGGGGAAAAAATCAGCGGCGCAAGCCGCTGAGCGGACACCAGCCCTGGCCGGCACCAGGTTATGCCTTTGCACTGTCGAGCCTTCTCCTCTACAGCTAACTGATAAAAAAGGGCGCTCTCGGGGTTACCCCTTATAAGCCAAGGGAAAACACTTACCCCGAATTCAGAATGAAAACCCGTACAAAATCGCCGCTCGCCGCTCGCCGCCGCTTGCCGGCATGGGGCGCGCGAGGCCCGTCGGCGCTTTGAGCCTTGTCAGGCTTGCAGCCGGTGCATGCGCTGCTCAATGGTGCGCCAGATGCGGCGCTTGCCCTCCTCGCCCGCCTGGCTCCAGCCGGCAATTTCGGCGCCGCTGCGAAAGCAGCCTTCGCATAGCCCGGAGGCGCCATTCATGCGGCAGACCGAGGTGCAGGGCGAGGGCACAGCCAGCGCCCCGGGCACCGTCTGCGCGCGCAGCGTGAGCAGGGCGATGGCATGGTCTTGCACCTGCGGGTCAACCGCCAGATCGGCCACCGCCGCCTGCGTCAGCTGCACCAGCGCCTGCGGCGACAGCCTGAACACCGCATGCGGATGGCCGGTGGCCGCCCAGACTTCGGCAAAGCGAAACAGCGACGCGTCGATCAGCACCAGCACCGGCCCGGCATGGCCCAGCGGCGCCACGCCGCCAATCGAAAAGCCGGTTTTCAGCTTGACGAACGCGGCATCGGCCCGGCCGAGCCGCTGGCCATCGCAGACCAGCGCCTCGACCTTTTTCTCGTCCACACGCTGGTCGCCAGAGGTCACCACCAGCACGGCAGCATCGTCGTGCTTGCGGCGAAACACAATGCTCTTGGCAATCTGGCCAACCGACACACCCAGCGCATCGGCTGCCTGTTGCGCGGTCCGGGCGGCATCGTTGAGCATGACAGGGGCATGCGCATGTCCGCTGGCCCGAAGCACCGCCGCCACGCGCTGCACGCCTTCGGGCAAGGTCTGGATTTCGGCGCCGCACATCATGAAGCCGCCCGCTTGTTCAGCAAGGCCGTGCCAGCACGCGAGCCGGATTTTCGGCCCAGGAAATCGCTGATGAACTGGCCGGCGTCGATCAGTTTGTCCAGGTCGATGCCGGTGGCTATGCCCAGGCCGTGCAGCAGGTAGACCACATCTTCCGTCGCCACATTGCCCGTCGCGCCCTTGGCATAAGGGCAGCCGCCCAGGCCCGCCACAGAGGTGTCGAACTGCCACACGCCCATTTCCAGGCTGGCCAGGGTGTTGGCCAGCGCCTGGCCGTAGGTGTCGTGGAAATGGCCCGAGATGTCGTCGATGTCGAAGTGGCGCAAGGTCGCTTCCAGCGCGCGCTGCACCTTCAGCGGCGTGCCCACGCCGATGGTGTCGGCCACGCCGACATGCTGCACGCCGATGCCCTTCATCAGGCGGGCCAGCCTTTCCACCCGCTCCGGCGCAATCTCGCCCTCGTAGGGGCAGCCCACGGTGCAGGACATCGCGCCCCGCACAGGGATGCCCCTTGCGCGCGCGGCTTCGACCACCGGGCGGAAGCGTTCGATGCTTTCGGCAATCGAGCAGTTGATGTTGCGCTGGCTGAACGCCTCGCTGGCGGCGCCAAACACCACGATCTCGTCCGGACGCGAATCCAGCGACGCTTCGAAGCCCTGCAGGTTGGGCGTCAGCACCGAATAGCACACGCCGGGCTGGCGGCGGATGCCGGCCATCACCTCGGCGTTGTCGGCCATCTGCGGCACCCACTTGGGCGACACGAAGCTGGTGACCTCGATGTTTTTCAGGCCAGCGTCCTGCAGGCGGTGAACCAGTTCGATCTTGATGGCGGCGGGCACCGGCTGCTGTTCATTTTGCAGACCGTCACGCGGTCCGACATCGACGAGTTTGACGTGGGCAGGGAGTTTCATGGAGGGGTCTTTCTAGGCTGAAGTATCGCAAAAACTGCTTTCCCGATGAATGCGGCGCGCCTGCTCGGGACAGGCGGCAGGGTCGGCGACGGGTTTTCATGGACGGCCAAACGGGTTCAGCTTGCAATTTTGTAGCGCCATTGCAGGTGCTGCCTGAAGCGCTTGATGATGGCCAGCGAGTCTTTCAGCAGGTCACGGTCCAGCGTTCCCAGGCTGGAGAAATGCGACAGGTTGTCAAGCGGTTGCGCCAGCTGTTTTTGCTGCAGATTGCGCCCAAGCTTGAGGCCCATCAGGAAATGCAGCGCGTCGATCAGGTCGCGCGCCAGATCGGTCGGAATATGCCCGCGGCTCACCAGCACCTGCAGGCGCGCTGCCGTGCCGACCTCGTCGAGCCGATGCTCCAGCGCCAGGGAACGCACGCCATGCACGATGGGAAACGTGCCGAGCTTCTTCAGATCGAACACCTGCTCTTCACGGCCGCGCAGCGTGGCCAGGCGCGCCCACCAGCCGTCCGGTTCGCTGAACTGGTCAATGGCGGCGGCGAAGCGCGCAAAAAACGCATCGCTGCCGGCCATGATGTGGTGCGCATAGTCCCTGGCCTGTTTGAGCAGCGAGGCGTCGCCGGCAACTGCCCGGGCATCCATGAAAATGGCCAGGTTCATCGGCCCGTCCACATCGGCGCCATAAAGCCAGCGCAGGATGCTGTCCTGAAAGCCGGCCAGCGGCTGGCACCACAGCGGATTGGTCACCATGATGTTGCCCGGACAGGGCGGGTAGCCAAACCCGATCAGAGCCTGGTTGAAACGCTGCACGCTCGGCTGCAGTTCAGCGCACACAAAGCCGTCGCGCAGCAGCAGGGCATTGTCCTGGTCGGTCTTGAGGATCTGCTCGCCACGCCCTTCGCTGCCCATCACGATCAGGCAGCTGTTGGCCACCAGGTCGGCCGGTGCGACAAACGACCACAGGCGGGCAAAAATCTGCTGGTTGAGCTCGCTCACCAGGCTGGAAATCAGCTCGATGCGGGCCCCTCCGCTGTGCAGCAGCGCGATCAGGCCGTCCATCTGCAAGGCCGCCGTCCGGAGTTCCGCAATGCAAGCGGCCTGCTCCACCTGCAGCGCAATCAGGTGCGAATGGTTGGACACAAAGCTCATGAGGTCAAGCTGGCTCAGCACGCCCAAAATAGCATCGCCTTCGCGCACCAGCACACGATGGACGCGGTGACGAATCATTGCCAGCAGGGCTTCCGACAGTTCCGCGTCGGACTGAACCGACACCAGCGTGAACTGCGCGACCTCGCGCACGGCCAGTTGCTGGGGCGGCACGGGATGCAGCAGGGCATCGCGCAAATCGGTGGTGGTGAACATGCCGATGCGCTCCAGGCCGCCGTGCAGGTCGCGTACCAGCGCATTGCTTTGCCCTTGCGCCGACAGCAGGCGGCAGACCGACACCAGGTCCAGTCCGCCATCGACAAAAAACGGCTTTCGGATGTAGGCGTCCCGCACCCGTACCATCATCAACGACAGGAACTCACGGCTTTTGCGGTTTTCTGCCGCGGCCGAAAGCCGCTGCGACAGGTCGGCAAATACCAGCGCACTGAACAGGGTGTTGCCTGCGATCAGCGCCCGCGCCGTGACGCCGGGCAGCTGCCAGGCCTCCACCTCGTCCAGCGCCTGCAACACACCGCTGGCGCGGCCGGCCATTACCGCGCGGAAGGCAAAAAAATCGGGCGGCCCGTAGACCGCCACGACCTCGCCTGCTTCCAATTGCTGCACATGCCCCTTGAGCAGCACATACACATGGGCCGGGTCCATGTCGGGGGTCAAAATCACGGCATCTTTCGGAAAAGACACCCGGCGCAAACTGCCACGCACCAGCGCCTGCTGCTCTGGGCTCAGGCAGTCAAAAGGTGGTGCCTCAAAAGAAAAGGGTTCTGAATATTCGTCCGGCATGGCGGGTATCCCATGAAAAAAGGACTGCAGGCAATGGTCCTGCAGTCCTTCTAGACTGTCTCAAGACGGCCCTGGTGGTCCGCCCTGCTCAGGTATGCGACATCAGTGGCCCGATGCACCCGCAGCGCCAATGCCGGTTTCCGAACGCACCTGCTGCGCCAGGAAGCCGGCGCGGTCAATCTGGGCCTGCTTGCTGTTGTCCAGGATGGAGAACAGCCAGATACCCAGAAAGCCGAGGGTCATGGAGAACAAGGCTGGCGAAGCATAAGGGAACAGCGCCGAGCCCTTTGGATTACCCAATGTGGCTTCCCAGACAGAAGGCGAAACCACCGTCAGCGCCACCGACGAGATCAGGCCCATGAAGCCGCCAATCACTGCGCCGCGGGTCGTGCAGTCTTTCCACAGTACTGACATGAACAGCACCGGGAAGTTGGCCGACGCGGCAATCGCAAAGGCCAGTGAGACCATGAAGGCGATGTTCTGCTTTTCAAAAGCAATGCCCAAGACCACGGCGATAACACCCAGCACCAAGGTGGTTATTTTCGAAATTCGCAATTCCGAAGTGCTGTCAGCCTTGCCCTTCTTGATCACCGTGGCATACAGGTCATGCGAGACCGCAGAAGCACCCGACAGTGTGAGGCCGGCCACCACGGCAACGATGGTTGCAAAAGCCACCGCCGAGATGAACCCCAGGAACACGTTGCCGCCCACGGCGTTGGCCAGGTGAATGGCTGCCATGTTGTTGCCGCCCAGCAGGCCGCCCTTGGCGTCAAGGAATGACGGGTTGGTCAACACGAAGCTGATGGCGCCAAAACCGATGATGAAGGTCAGCAGGTAGAAGTAGCCGATCCAGCCAGTCGCCCACATCACCGACTTGCGCGCTTCCTTGGCGCTGGGTACGGTAAAAAAGCGCATCAGGATGTGCGGCAGGCCGGCGGTGCCGAACATCAGCGCCATGCCAAAGGAGATGGCAGAAATCGGGTCTTTGACGAAGTTGCCGGGGCCCATGATGGACTGGCCGAGCTTGGCGGCTTCTTCAGCCGTCTTGCCGGTGCTGGAAGCCAGGTCCGCTTTTATCTTCACCGCCTGGGCAAACATCGCTTCAGGGCTGAAACCGAAATTCCAGAGCACCATGATCGCCATGAAACTCGCGCCGCCCAATAGCATGACAGCCTTGATGATCTGCACCCAAGTGGTGGCCGTCATGCCGCCAAACAACACGTAAATCATCATCAGCGAACCGACAATGACCACCGCGATCCAGTATTCCAGGCCAAACAGCAGCTTGATCAGCTGACCGGCGCCCACCATCTGGGCGATCAGGTAAAAGGCCACCACAACCAGCGTGCCCGAGGCCGCAAAAATGCGGACCGGCGCCTGCTTGAAGCGAAAGGCCGCCACGTCGGCAAAGGTGAACTTGCCCAGGTTGCGCAGACGCTCGGCCATCAGGAAGGTGATGACCGGCCAGCCGACCAGAAAGCCGATGGAGAAGATCAGGCCGTCAAAGCCGCTGGCCATCACGGCGGCGGAGATACCCAGGAAGGAGGCGGCCGACATGTAGTCGCCGGCAATCGCCAGACCGTTCTGAAAGCCGGTGATGCCGCCACCGCCGGTGTAGAAATCAGCAGCGGACTTGGTCTTGGACGCGGCCCACTTGGTGATGAACAGTGTCAACACCACAAAGCCTCCGAACATGCCAATGGCCGTCCAGTTGGTAGGCTGCTTGACAGCCTGCCCCAGGTCTGCGCCGGCGGACCAGGCTGCAGCCGATACGCCAAACAAGGCCAGCAGCGTCAGGATGCGCCGAATGTTGTCAGATTTGAAATTCATTTGAGCACCGCCTTGGTCACTTCTGCCGTCAGGTCGTCAAACTCTTTGTTGGCGCGCGTGACATAAATGGCCGTGATCACGATGGTGAAAATAATCACGCCAAAGCCGATGGGAATACCGACGGTCATGACGCCCTCGCCCAGCCGCTGCGAAAGAAAGGGCTTGTTAAAGGCCACCAGCAAAATGAAGCCGTAGTAAACGACCATCATTGCCAGCGTGAGCCACCAGCCGTAGCTGGTGCGCTTGGCCTTTAGCTCCTGGTACTTTGGATTGCTAACAATCCGTTGAACCAAATCATCTTCCATATCGTCGTCTCCTGGTAATAGTCAAAATGCAATGCAAGCTGCAACGGACCGAAGATTAAGCGGGACGACTTACCACCTACTTACCAAACGCTTACCCAAAACTTACCAATCCTTGTCAAGAGAACGGTGAATATTTCGGAGATGGCTTGGCCGTTTCACTTCCAGCTCAATGCAATAGGTTATTACCCGTATTGCCGTTGAGCAAACACTGACAAAAGTAGGTTATTTGATAATTTATGCGTTCGCAAATGCCTGTTTGATTTCATCGAGCGCGCGGCTCGGTCATCCCCAGGTCAAAAAATATTTTTCGCCATTGTGAGGCGGCAACCCGTTGATTGCCGCTCTGCGCCTGGGAATGATGCGATCACGGAGGGTGCAGGGCTCAAAAGTCCGGTGTTGAACAGGAACCGCATCAGGCGGCGCACTCATCCGGACATCCGAATGACGATGCCCCCGCTCCCTTAATAGCCACGCGCAGGATCGACGACGCCGGCCACCGGCTCGCCGTCTTGCAGTGCGGCGATCTTGCCGGCAATCTGGGCAATGCTTTCCTCGCGCAGCGTGCGGGCCGACGTGTGCGGCGTCACGGTGATGCGGGGGTGTCTCCAGAAGGGATGTGCCGCAGGCAGCGGCTCGGTGCGAAACACATCGAGCGTGGCCCCGGCCAGGTGGCCGCTGTCAATGAGCGCGATCAGGTCGTCGTCCACCAGATGGCTGCCGCGCGCCACGTTGATGACATAGCCGCCCGGCTGCAAGCGGGCCAGCGTGCCCTGGCACATGATGTTGTCGGTGTCCGGCGTCAGGGGCAGCAGGCACACCAGAATTCGGCTGGCCGCCAGGAAATCGTTGAAACCCGCTTCGCCTGAAAAGCAATGCACGCCGGGGATGGATTTGGCGGAACGGCTCCAGCCCATCACCGGGAAATCAAACTGCGCCAGCGCCCGGCTCACGCGTTCACCCAAGATGCCCAGCCCCATGACACCGACCGGAAAATCCTGACGCATCCGGGGTTTGCGGTAAGTCCATTTGCCTTCTGCGGCATCCGCCTCGTAGCCACCCAGCTCCCGGAAATGCCGGATCACCGCATGGCTGACATATTCGGCCATCTGCACCGACATGCCGGCGTCGTCCAGGCGTACGACCGGAACGCCGGGCGGCAAACGTAGCGCCATCAGCGCATCGACGCCAGCGCCAATGTTGAAGATGCCCTTGAGCTGCGTCTGCTCGTCAATGAACTGCTGCGGTGGCGTCCAGACCACAGCATAGTCGGCAGCCGGCGCACCTGCCGACCAGGTTTCCACCTCGGTGCCAGGAAAGGCGGCACGCAGGCCTTCCAGCCAGGGCTGGGCTTTGGTACCGGTACAGCAAAAACTAATGCGCATTCAGGGTTCCCGTTAATTTCAGACCGTTATTTTGAGCAGTTCCGACCCTTCGGTGACCTGGTCACCGGGGGCGTACATCAGTTCCTCGACCACGCCGTCGGCGGGAGCGGCAATCGTATGCTCCATTTTCATGGCTTCCATCACCGCCAGTGGCTGGCCCTTTTTAACCGTGTCGCCGGCCTTGACCGAAAACGACAGGATTTTTCCGGGCATAGGCGCGGTCAGGCGGCCGCCTTCAGTGTGGCTTTCGCCGGCATGCGCCAGCAGGTCAATCGCCGTGATCCGGGTCGCGCCACGCGCGGTAAAAACGTGGTCTACCTCGCCTTGCGTGTAGACCGTTGCCGTCAGGCGCTGGCCGGCGAACTGGATGTCGATGCCTTGCGCGCCTTGGGAGAACACCAGCGGACCCGACACGTCGCCTACCGTCAACTGCAAGGCGCCGTCGTGTTGACAGGTCAATACGGCTTTCGCCGGCTCGCTATGGAAGTCGAACTCGAAAGGCCGCTGCGTCACGCCATGCGTTTGCCAGCCGTCGCGGCGGCTGAACGGGTCGCTGCCCTCGCCGGCTTTTTCGTCCAGCAGCGTCCGGGCAATCGCGCTGGCCGCTGCCATTGGCAGGCCGACCGGCTCCTGCTTGAACAGCCCCGCTTCTTCGCGCGGGATCAAGGCGGTGTCCAGATTGGCCTCGGCAAACGACGGGCTGCGCACCACATAGCGCAAAAACTGCACATTGGTGCTCAAGCCCACGATACGCGTCTGTGCCAGCGCCTCGTCCATGCGCGCCAGCGCTTCTTCACGTGTCTGGCCGTGCACGATCAGCTTGGCGACCATCGAGTCGTAAAACGGCGAAATCGTGTCACCCTGGCGCACGCCGTCGTCGATCCGCACCGTGCCGCGCTCGAATGCCGTACACGCCGGCTTGTCGTACACCTGCAGCGTGCCAGTGGTCGGCAAAAAATTGTTGTCCGGGTTTTCAGCGCAGATGCGCGCCTCGATGGCATGGCCATTGATCTTCAACTGGTCCTGCGGCAGCGGCAGCGGCTCGCCCGACGCCACGCGCAATTGCCACTCAACCAAGTCCAGGCCGGTGATGGCTTCGGTCACCGGATGCTCGACCTGCAGCCTTGTATTCATCTCCATAAAGAAGAAATTCATGCTGCCCTCGGCGCGCTGCTCGACGATGAATTCGACCGTGCCGGCGCCCACATAGTTGACCGCACGGGCTGCAGCCACGGCGGCTTCGCCCATCTGGGCGCGCATTTCCGGCGTCATGCCGGGAGCCGGCGCTTCTTCGAGCACCTTCTGATGCCGGCGCTGCACCGAGCAGTCGCGCTCGAACAGGTAAACATAGTTGCCGTGCATGTCGCCGAACACCTGGATTTCGATATGGCGCGGACGCTGGGCATATTTTTCGACCAGCACCGTGTCGTTGCCAAAACTGTTGATGGCTTCGCGCTGGCACGAGGCCAGCGCGGCGGCGAAATCCTCGGATTTTTCCACCGCCCGCATGCCCTTGCCGCCGCCGCCCGCGCTGGCCTTGATCAGCACCGGGTAGCCGATGCGGTCGGCTTCGCGCTGGAGCAGCGCCGGGTCCTGGTCCGCGCCGTGGTAACCCGGCACCAGCGGCACGCCGGCCTTTTCCATCAGTTGCTTGGACTCGGCCTTCAGGCCCATGGCCTTGATGGCCGACGCTGGCGGGCCGATGAAGACCAGCCCGGCGTTGGCGCACGCTTGGGCAAACTCCTCGTTCTCGCTCAAAAAGCCGTAGCCGGGGTGAATCGCCTCGGCGCCCGTCGCTTGGGCCGCTTCAATGATTTTTTCCCAGCGCAGGTAGCTGTCTTTCGGCGCACTGCCACCGATATGCACGGCTTCGTCGCAACAGCCCACATGCTTGGCGCTGGCGTCGGCATCCGAATAAACCGCCACCGTCTTGACGGCCATGCGTCGGGCAGTGGCAGCAACGCGGCAGGCAATCTCGCCCCGGTTGGCGATCAGTATTTTTTTAAACATGTTTGGTATTCGTATTCTTCAAGTCAAAAGGTACGGCAGCCTGACGCAGGCTCCCAGCTACAGCAGCGAACGCGGCTTTTGGCTGACCCTGCATATCGAACAGGGTCGGCCGCATGGGTTGCCCGTCGGGGCGGCGGGGGGCTTGCACCCCCCGATTCACCCAGCTTTCTTCGTCGGTCACATTCCACATCACGATCATTTCGACCGCAGCATGACCCATGCAGGTGTCCATGAAGTCTTTGTAGAGCGCGGCGGTCGCTGCGTCCCGGTCTGACACCGTACCGGGTTGCAGCGCATCGCGTACATCCAGTTCGGTGATTTGAATGCCCAGGCCGAGCGCGCGCAGTTCATCAAAAAAGCGGGAAAGCCGGGTAGCGGAAAACTTGCGCGACACATCCAGGTGCGCTTGCAAGCCCATCACATCAACAGGCGTCTTTCGTTTGATCCATTGCTCAAGCATGCGCAGCACGGCAGTCCGACGACGTTCGCACCAAGGTTCGTTCTGCTCCATGCCGTAGTCGTTGTAGGCGAGCTTGGCGCGTGTGTCCGACGCACGCGCGAGTTCAAACAGCTCCGGATATCGGTCCTCACCCCACAGCTCCGATAAAACCGATTCGCGAAGGCCGCTTTTGTTTTTCTGGTCCCCGTCGATCACTTCATTGAGCACGTCCCATGTGTGAATACGGCCTCGGTATCGCGCCGTCATGGCTTGCAGATGGGCGGTTTGCGCCACGGCGAACACCTCGCGTGTCGCAGTCGAAAGGTAAGCAGGCGTGGACTGATGCCAAGCCAGCGTGTGGCCGCGCAGGGCTGCGCCCAAGCGTTCCGCCGTGTCAGCGACCCAATCAGCGCGGGTGTAGTCGGACACACCCGCCACGTTTTCGATGTTGCGCCACTTCATGGCGTTTTCAGCAGTGATGACCCCTGCATGCTGGCGCAGCAAACTTTTGACGGGCTCCTTGTTGGCGTAGCCAGGATCAATCGCAAACCCGAATCTTCGGCCACTGCCGAGCGCCGCATCGTTCAGGCCCAGCCCGTCTTGCGCGCGCGCCAATCCGACTGCGCCGACACACGCCCCGCATGCCCAGTTCAGAACTTCCCGACGTTGCATCGTCATGACGCGGTGGGTTGGTCAATCATGTCCAACGTCCTTTGAAAAAGGGGGCTTGAAGGTGAAAGCAGGCGACAAGCCGGGATCGGGCTTGCCGCTGAAAATGCGCGCCACCCGGGCAAACAGCTGGGTCAAAAAGCGCCAGCACAGGCGGATCAGCCAGACGCTTAGCCCCAGCACCACGACCAGCAAGGGGAGAAACACAAAGGGATGCGCCACCGCCAGCCACAGGCCCGCCGGCACCAGGCTGTCCTCGACCAGCGAGGTGCCGATGTTGCTGAACGGCTCGGGCGAGGTGTTGATGGCGGCGCGCGACGTGGCCTTGGCCGCAAAACTGGTGCCCGCCAGCGTGCCGCCGACCAATGCCGCGACCAGGCTCATGGCCGCACTGTCAGCGCTGAAAACACCCGCCGCCAGCGCCGCACCCGCCGGAATACGAATGACCGTGTGCACCACGTCCCAGAGCGAATCGAGCCCCGGAATCTTGTCGGCGAAAAACTCGACAAACACCATGAAGCCGCTGGCGCCCAGCACCACCGGATTGGCCAGCAGGTGCAGCCCCTGCGGCAACTGCATCCAGCCCAGGTAACCCGCCAGGCCGGTCAGCAACAGCACCAGGTACAGGCGGATGCCACTGGCCCAGCCCACGGCGCCAGCCAAAGCCACAAGTTGTGCGGTATCAAGTGCTTGCATGGTGGAGCCCTTTCAGGAGTTCAGGCGAGCCAGGACGGCTTGCGCTTTTGCAGGAAGGACTGCACGCCTTCCCGACCTTCGCTGCTGGTGCGGATGTCGGCAATGCCTTCGACCGTGCGGCCGATCAGCGGCGCCTCGATGTCGCGGCCGGCCACTTCCTGCACCAGCGTCTTGCAGCTTCGCACCGCGTTCGGACTGGCGCTGCTAAGGGCATTCGTCAACTGGACCACCTTGGCGTCCAGCTGATCGGCGCTGACCACCTCATGCACGAAGCCGATGCGGTGCGCCTCGTTCGCATCGAAGCGCTCGGCGGTCAAAAAGTAGCGGTGCGCTGCCCGCGCGCCCATGGCGCGGATCACATACGGGCTGATGGTGGCCGGAATCAACCCGAGCTTGACTTCGCTGAGGCAAAAATTCGCCGTGTCGACGCTGACCGCCATGTCGCAGGCCGCGACCAGCCCCATGCCGCCCGCATACACATCGCCCTGAATGCGGGCAATGGTCGGCTTGGGGCATTCGTACATCACGCGCAGCATCTCGGCCAGCGCAGCCGCATCAAGCAGGTTTTCATCGCGAGAGTAATCGGCCATGCGGCGCATCCAGTTCAGGTCGGCACCGGCGCAAAAGGCGGGACCAATGGCCGCCAGCACCACGGCACGCACCTCGGCGCGGCTGGCGGCGTCCTGAAAGGCAGCGGTGATTTCGGCAATCACCTCGTCGTTGAAGGCGTTGCGGATGTCGGGGCGGCTGAGCGTGATGGTCAGCACGGCGCCGGTCTGGGTGGTTTGCAGGGCACTCATCATTTACATCCGGAACAAGCCAAACTTCGTCTCGGGAATCGGCGCATTCTGCGACGCACTCAGTCCCAGCGCGAGCACGCGGCGGGTGTCGGCCGGGTCGATCACGCCGTCGTCCCACAACCGGGCGGTGGCGTAATACGGGTGGCCCTGGTGTTCGTACTGGCTGCGGATCGGCGCCTTGAAGGCTTCTTCTTCCTCGGCGCTCCAGGCGCCGCCCTTGCCCTCGATGCCGTCGCGCTTGACGGTGGCCAGCACGCCGGCCGCCTGGTCACCGCCCATCACGCTGATGCGCGCATTCGGCCACATCCACAGGAAGCGCGGCGAAAACGCCCGGCCGCACATGCCGTAGTTGCCGGCGCCAAAACTGCCGCCAATGATGATGGTGAACTTGGGCACGGCCGCCGTCGCCACGGCGGTGACCATCTTCGCGCCGTTGCGGGCAATGCCCTCGTTCTCGTACTTGCGGCCGACCATGAAGCCGGTGATGTTCTGCAAAAACACCAGCGGAATCTTGCGCTGGCAGCACAACTCGATGAAGTGCGTCGCCTTGAGCGCCGATTCGCTGAACAAGATGCCGTTGTTGGCAATGATGCCGACCGGCATGCCTTCGATGTGCGCAAAGCCGCAAACAATGGTGGTGCCGTAGCGCGCCTTGAACTCGTCAAAGTCGCTGCCATCGACGATGCGGGCGATGATTTCGCGCACATCGAAGGGCTTGCGCACATCAACGGGAATCACGCCGTAAAGCTCCTCTGCTACGAATTCAGGAGCCACTGGCGCCCGCCCAGCATGCGCCGGAGCCTTGTTCTTATTCAAATTCTTGACCGAAGCCCGCGCCAGCGCCAGCGCATGCAGGTCGTTTTGCGCCAAGTGGTCGGCCACGCCCGACAGCCGCGTGTGCACGTCGCCGCCGCCCAGGTCTTCGGCCGTCACGACTTCTCCGGTCGCGGCCTTCACCAGCGGCGGGCCGCCCAGGAAAATCGTTCCCTGGTTCTTGACGATGATGCTTTCGTCGCTCATGGCGGGCACATACGCGCCGCCTGCGGTGCAACTGCCCATGACCACGGCGATCTGCGAGATGCCCAGTGAACTCATGGTCGCCTGGTTGAAAAAGATGCGACCGAAATGGTCGCGGTCGGGAAACACTTCGTCCTGGTTCGGCAAATTCGCACCGCCCGAATCGACCAGATAGATGCAGGTCAGGTTGTTTTGCTGGGCGATTTCCTGCGCGCGCAAATGCTTCTTGACGGTCAGCGGGTAGTAGGTGCCGCCCTTCACGGTGGCGTCATTGCACACGATCATGCAGTCCACGCCGCTGACGCGGCCAATACCGACGATCAGGCCGGCGCAGGGCGCGTCGCCCTTGTACATGCCGAGTGCGGCCAGCGGCGCGACTTCCAGAAACGGTGTGCCGGGGTCCAGCAGCATCTGCACCCGGTCGCGCGGCAGCAGCTTGCCGCGCGCCGTGTGCCGGGCGCGGGACACTTCGCCGCCGCCGGCGGCGGACTTGGCCAGCTGCACATGCAGGTCATCGACCAGCGCGCGCATGGCGCTGGCATTGGCCTGAAAGTCGGCGGAACGGGCGTTGAGTTTGGATTCGAGCGTGGTCATGTTTCCGTGTTCTTTCAGGCGTGTCAGGCGGTTTTGTCTTCGTCCAGCCCGAGCTGGTTTTTCATTTCGTCGCGAATCTTGAACTTCTGGATCTTGCCGGTCACCGTCATCGGGAAACCCGGTACGAAACGAATGTAGCGCGGCACCTTGTAGTGCGCAATCTGGCCTTTGCAGAACTCGCGCACCTCGTCCTCGGTCAGCGTTTCGCCGGGCCGCGTGACGACCCAGGCGCAGAGTTCTTCGCCGTAGCGCTTGTCGGGCAGGCCGACGACCTGCGCGTCCTGTACTTTCGGGTGACGGTAAAGGAATTCCTCGATTTCGCGCGGGTAGATGTTCTCGCCGCCGCGTATCACCATGTCCTTGATGCGGCCGACAATGTTGACGTAGCCTTCGCTGTCCATGGTGGCCAGGTCGCCGGTGTGCATCCAGCCGTCGGCGTCAATCGCCTCCGCCGTGCGTGCCGGGTCGTCCCAGTAACCGTGCATGACCGAATAACCGCGTGTGCAGAATTCGCCCGACACGTCCGTCGCGACGATCTCGCCACTCTTGGGGTCGATGATCTTGACGTCGAGGTGCGGCTGCACCAGGCCGACGGTCGAGACGCGCTTGGCCAGCGGCGTGTCGACCGAACTCTGGCAACTCACGGGACTGGTCTCGGTCATGCCGTAGGCAATCGTGATCTGGCCCAGGTTCATGTCGCTGACGACGCGCTTCATCACCTCGGTCGGGCACGGCGAGCCGGCCATGATGCCGGTGCGCAGCGTGGACAGGTCAAACTCGGCAAAGCGCGGGTGGTCCAGTTCGGCGATGAACATCGTCGGCACGCCGTGCAGGCCGGTGCATTTCTCGTCTTGCACCGCTTGCAGCACGCTCAAGGGCTCGAAACCGTCGTTTGGATAAACGATGGTTGCGCCGTGCGTCAGGCACGCCAAATTGCCCAGCACCATGCCGAAGCAGTGGTAGAGCGGCACCGGAATGCACAGCCGGTCGGCCGGCGTGAGCCGCATCGCTTCACCGATGAAAAAGCCGTTGTTCAGGATGTTGCGGTGCGTCAGCGTCGCGCCCTTGGGAAAGCCGGTGGTGCCGCTGGTGAACTGGATGTTGATGGGGTCGGTGGCCTTGAGCGTGGCGGCGATGTCAGCCAGCCGCGCATCATCGGGATTGCCGCTGGCGAGCAGGCTTGAAAAACGCGTCAGGCCGGGCTGGTCGTGTTCGGAGGAGTGCTGCCCGGCTTCGTCAATCCAGACCACGGTTTTCAGATGCGGCAGCGTCACGGATTCAAGCTGGCCGGGCTGGCCGTGCGCCCACTCGGGCGCCAGTTCGCGCAGCATGCCAAAGTAATCGCTGGTCTTGAACCGGGCCATGCTGACCAGCGCACGGCAGCCGACCTTGTTCAGCGCGTACTCGACTTCGGCCGTGCGGTAGGCCGGGTTGATGTTGACCAGCACCAGCCCGACCTTGGCGGTGGCCAGCTGCAGCAGCAGCCATTCGGCATTGTTGTGCGACCAGATGCCGACGCGCTCGCCCGGCTGCAGGCCCAGGCCGAGCAGCGCGCTGGCCAGGCGGTCGGTTTCGCGCTGCAGTTCGCGGTAGCTGTAGCGGCGGCCCTGGTGAACGCTGACCAGCGCTTCGTGGTCGGGCTGGCGTGCCGCGATGGCATCGAAAAATACGCCGATCGGCTGCTCGATCAGCGGCACATCGGTGGTGCCACTGGCGCAGCTTCGGGTGAAAGGTGGCGTGAAGGGCGCGGCTGCGGGACGCGATGCGGAAAGGTCTTCGCTCATGGTTGTCTCCTTGCGGCCGCCGGCACACGCGGCCAGTGACAGTATGGCGCATGCCCGGCGAAGCGCGTCATCGGACAAAGCCACGATGGTTGCAAATCGTGCCACGGCGCCCCACACTTGGGCCCATGCCATCATCCCTCTTTGCCACGGCCGCAACGCCGCCTCCGGGTGCGCCCGCCGTCACACCGATTGCCTTCGTCCGGGCGATCCTGCTGGCCTATGCGCAGCGCGGCATGGATCCGGCCGGCGCGCTGGCGCAGGCACACATCGCGCCGGCGGCCTTGCTTGATGCGTCATCGCGAATCACCGCCTGGCAGATGGAACGCATCTCGGGCCTGGCGATGCAGCAACTGGATGATGAGGCGCTGGGCTGGTTCAGCCGGCGCCTGCCCTGGGGCAGCTATGGCATGCTCGCGCGGGCGTCGCTCAGCGCGCCGACGCTGGGTGTGGCGCTCAAGCGCTGGTGCCGGCACCACGGACTGATTGCCGACGACATCGCCTTGACGCTTGGCGTGGCAGGCGACACGGCCAGCGTGTCCATCACCGAGCGGCGCGACCTGGGCGCCCTGCGCGAATTCTGCCTGGTTTCGGTGCTGCGCAACCTCCTGGGCGTGGCCTGCTGGCTGATCGACTCGCGCATCCCGCTGCTGGGCGCGCAACTGCCGTTTGACGCGCCGCTGCACCGGGAGGTGTACGCCGTGCTGTTCACAGGCCCCACCGCGTTCGACAGCGCACCGGCAGCAATCTCTTTTGACGCCCGTTATCTGACACTGCCGCTGCGGCGCGACGAGCGCGCCTTGCAGCAGATGCTGCAGCGCGCCCTGCCGTTGACGGTGCTGCCCTACCGGCGCGACCGCTTGCTGGTGCAGCGCGTGCGCCAGGCGCTGGCCGCGCATCCGGCGCAAACCCATGGCGCCGATGCGCTGGCGGCGATGCTGCACGTCTCGCCGCGGACCCTGCACCGGCAGCTGAAGGAAGAAGGCGCGTCATTGCAGGGGCTGAAGGACGAGGTGCGGCGCGCGCGCGCCATGGAACTGCTGCTGCGCACCCGCCGCCCCATCAAGCAGGTGGCCGAAGCCGCCGGCTTTCAGAACGAGAAAAGCTTCATGCGCGCTTTCAAGGGCTGGACCGGCCAGTCGCCTGCAGAATTTAGGCAACACCGTCAAGGCCTGGCGGCTGAAAAGCCGTGAGCGCCTGCAGCGGCTTCCCGTGTCGCCCTGCCTGCTATTTCAAAAAGAAAGGCGGCGTTCCGTAGGTGGACGCCGGGACCACATCGGAAACCGGCGCGGCGTCGGTCGGAAACGCCCCCCGAATCCCGATCTGAGCGCAGACATTGTTCGAATAACTTGAACGAAGCGTCACGCGGGTCGTGTCGACCGCCTTGAAAAAATAGAGGTACGCGCCGCCACTGTCAACCACCGGAATGCCCAGATAGGGTGTTCCCATGGCGCCAGACAGCGAATAAGGCAGGCCGGTGCAATCGGCCGTGGTGTAGTAAACCGATTCGAACTCCGTCCACCGGGCGCCGTTGCTCGGGTAGGTGCACACGCGGTTGGCATCGCAGGTCTGGTCCGGGTAAAGCCCTGTGATCGTCGCCAGCTGGTTGTCGAAAGTTGTCAGGATGGCAGAGCTTCCGATGGCCCGTCCCATGGTCCGGCCTGTCGAATCGACCCATTTGATGGCGGCTTTGTCGGCTTTGTCGCCTTTGTCAGATTTTTCGCTCTGGTGCCTGTGCTTGTCGGCCTTGCCCGAATCGGCCCACGTCCGCGAACTGGTGCGGTTCGGACTGGCGACGCGTTCCGACCTGGACACATCAGGCTTGGCGGGAGGGGCACTGGCTTCCGGTGGCAACTGCGCATGGCTTGCAAGCGCCAGGGTGAGCAATGAAAGGCCAAGGACAGAGGATTTTGTGACAAATTTCATGGGTGATGCTGTTTTTAGAAAGCACCAATTTAGAGCCTGTTTCGAAGCAAAAACCAGAAAAAATTTGAAATTCAATGCAACTTATCACATTTGAGGTTAATGAAAAAAGGTCATCAGTTGCTTCAACCTCGGGCAGTGCAGGCACTTCAGGCATTTCCGGCGCCACAGCCGGATCGATTCGGCAAGGAAATCACTCCGCCGCGAGCATCGCCGCCACCTCGGCCATGTGGCCAAACAGGCGGCTGGCGCCCGCCTGCCTCAAGGCCGGGCCCTGTCCGGGCGTCGGGCAATAGGCCCAGACGGTGGCGCCAGCGGCCACACCCGCCGCCACGCCGGTCGTCGTGTCCTCGATCACCAGGCAATGCGCGCCCGCCGCGCCCAGCTGCGCCGCTGCTGCCAGGTACACATCGGGCGCCGGTTTGGAGCGCGGCATTTCCTGGCCGCTGAAGATGCGGCCGTCAAACCAGGGCATCAGCCCGACCTGCGCCAATTGCATTTCCACCTTGAAGCGGTCGGCGCCGGACGCGCAGGCAATGCCCTGGCCGGCATGCGCGTGCGCGGCGGCCACCGCCTCGTGCGCGCCGGCAATGGCCACCAGCCGCGCCTGCAATTCGCGGTTGCGCCGCGTGTAAAACTCGGCCATCCAGGCCTCGGTCAGCGGCCGGCCGGTGTTGGTTTCGATCAGCACGCGCTCGTCGCGCACCGCCTTGCCGACGAACACGCGCATGCATTCTTCGGGCGACAGCGTCCAGCCGCTTTCAGCCAGCAACTCGCGCAGCACGCCGTTGGTGATGGGCTCGCTGTCCACCAGCACGCCGTCGCAGTCGAACAAGATGGCTTCAAACTTCATATTTACTCACTTATTAATAGCTGCTTGCGCCCGTCAATCGTGCGCAAGAGCCCTTTTTGATATTAAAGCTGGTCGCCATCGACGTAAAACCAACGCCCCGACTCGCGCACAAAGCGGCTGCGCTCGCGCAGTCGCACCGCGCGGCCGCCTTCCCGGTAGCGGGCGACGAACTCGACCTCGGCGTGGTCGGCGTCTTGCACCGTGTGCGAGCGCACGTCCAGGCCCAGCCATTTTGCGGCCGGGTCAAGCACAAGGCCTGTCGGTCGCGTGCTGGCATGCCAAGTGGCCAATAGATAGTCGCGTCGCCCCAGCACGAAGGCGCTGTAGCGCGAGCGCATCAGCGATTCGGCGTCGGGCGCAGGGTGTTTATCGAAATCATCCAAGTAGCGGCCGCAGCAGGCGGGGAAAGGCATGGGCTGATTTTGGGCAGGCTTGGTTTTAGCGGGTGTATTCGTTGGGGTGCGACCGCAGGGGCAAGGAGTGGTCATGCGTTGAGAGCTTCCATGCCAAAGGCGAAATTCGCGCCGTTTGGACACTCAGGGAGATTTTTCACAGTGCTGATTTTTGCAAAATTCAGAATGATAGATGAATGTTCCACACTGAGAATTACCGGTTTCAACCAACCTATCAAATGATTTGTAGCGGCCGTCACGAAGGTGCGTGGTGGCCAGGTAATTTCGGACAGTTCGATGGATTTTTCAGATGTCGATCCACGCTCGAAAGCGTTCGGTGACATGTTGCCCAATTTTGAGTGCAGCCTGATCGCGTTGTAAAAGCCAACAATGTAATCAGCGATATCGTTTGACGCCTCAAGATGATTGGCATGGTCCTTTTGCCAGACCCGCTCCATTTTCAGGTTCAAGAAGAAACGCTCCATGACCGCGTTGACGCTCTTATGTCAAGCAATAAATGCAGCGTCCTTCAAATTAGCCAAGATGAGTGGATGTAGCGCACGAACAATGTAGTGTTTCAAACAGCGGTGAATCTCCTTTTTTGACAGTCCTTCACCTGTGCGCCGCGCTATATATTGCCCTGCGCGCGCGTCGCTTCGCATGCGCACCATCGCAATCGTTCGCAACGCGTTATTGGCCTGACGATTTCCGCCACGATTTAGCCGATGACCTTGTGTTTATCCAGAAGACGCCTGCAGGGGACTGGTTACGCAAAGCGCGGCCAGTGCGGCCTCACTGGGTAACCGAGTGGGCGTATCGCCAGCGGCTACCAGCAAGGTTGCTGCCGTTTGCGGTCCTGCGCCAAAGATAAAGCAACTTCTTTTCTGTAAATTTCCGAGATTCGGTCTTGGGTACTGGTGATTGGCAATGCTCAGGGCTTCATGGAGAGGTAGATTTTTGCGGTCATCCACTCCTCGTCTTGTTCGGCCAGCAAGGCGCTGATTAAGCGCAGGCAGCTGGCCGAGTTAGGAAACAACGTGGCGACACGGGTACGCCGCTTGAGCTCCTTGTTCAAACGCTCCAGGCCGTTGGTCGTGCGCATGCGCACCCGATGGGCCTCGGGCAAGTCGAAGACGGCAAAACCCTCCGGCAGGTTTTTCTCGGCCCAGGCGGCCAGTTGCGGGTGGCTGACTTGCCAGTCTTTGAGCGCCGCGTTGAGCAGTCGCTGTGCCTCAATGGCATCGCTCGCATTGAAGATGCCGCGTATTTGGCGCGCTACCGGCGTGCGCTGGTCCAGCCGGCTGACGTAGCCCTGTGCGTTGTGTTGGAGGTGAAACTGGCAGCGCTGCCAGGGCACACCGGGAAACATCGCCTTGCGCGCGGCCTTCAAACCGGCATGGTCGTCACTGGCGAGAAACTTGACCCCGCGCAGGCCGCGCTCAATCAGGCTGTCTAGACAAGGCCCGCCAATGCACCTCAGCTTCTGACAGCGCCACCGACACGCCCAACACCCGGCGGTGGCCTGAAGCCGTCACGCCGATGGCCACCAAAACCGCACAATCGACTACCCGGCCGGCCTCGCGCACGCGCTCATAACGCGCATCCAAAATCACGTACGGTGTCTCATCCAGGGGCCGGGTACGCCAGGCGTGCAAGCCCGTGTCCAGCAGCGCTGTGCAACGGCTGATTTGCGTGCTGGAGATGCTCACCTCGGGCCCCACCAGCTTTTGCAACACTTCGATGACTTTTCGGGTGGAGACGCCCTGCACATACATCTCGGCAAGCGCCAGATTCATGGCTTGCTCCGAGCGACTGCCGCGCTCCAGGGCGCTGGGATAGAACCCGCCAGAGCGCACTTGCGGCACTTCGAAGGTGACTTCGCCCATGCGGGTCAAAACAGTCTTGTCCTTGTAGCCGTTGGCGTAATCGACCCGCTGGGCCGAGCGCTCGTACGGCGTGGCCTGAAGGTGCTGGGCCCGCTCAATGCGGGAGGCTTCATTGACCAGGATGCGCAAGGCTTCACCGGCGCCGTCCAGGCCATTGGCGAGCAGGCAGGCGTAGGCTTCATGCAGCGGGTGGCAGCTAGCATCGAGTTGGGTTCGTTGGGCCATGGAAATACGTTCTTTCTATGTCGGTCCAGGCTTGCCAGTCTGTGCCATCGGGGGGGGGCCTCCGGCGGCCTGGCAGGGGCCTGATTGAAAAATCCCAAAACCAGAAACTTCCAAACAGGTTCAGTTTCAATGGTCGGGGAAATTACAGAACGAATGTTGCACTACCGCGCCAAAGCGGTCGAGCAATCTGGGGACGGCTTTTTTGGTCAACCGAGCCAGGTGTGCATCGAGTTCACGTAGCGCTTCATTAAGAGCTTTCCACCGCTTGGCCAGCAAACGCAGCGCTGTCTGCAGACTGGCCAGTGCCACTGAGAGAGCATCGCAATTCAGTGCCATACATGCCGCAATGCACTTTGCAGCCGCTGTCTTGTAGACAGCATCGCGGAGCGGCTGAGCCGGATGCCCATCAGCAGTAGCAGGCCATTGAAGGTGTCTACGGCGGAGTGCACGCCTTCGGACAACATGGCCGAGCTGCCTGTGATGCCGGCAACCGTGAACTTCGTGACGGCAATGGCGACATTGACACTGATCGCACCGTAGATTGCCAGCGGGGAGTGCGACATGGCGGCACGCGCGTCAAGCCTGGGCCTTGGTGTCGCTCATGTCATGCGCCCCAGTGCCCAGCGGCCTGCTGCGGCCGAAGCGGCGGTCAGCACCGTGCCCCAGGCAATATCGACCAACGCCAGGCGCAACGGCCATCCCCTCAGCGTGGCCAGGTTGCTCAAGTCATAGGTGGCATAAGCAAAAAAGCCGAACAGCGCACCGGCCAACACCGCGCGCGACCAAGGCAAATCTGTCGGCGCTGTAAGGCCCCCAGACCAAGCCGTGGGTGCAACGGCGAAAAGCAACACACCAACCGGGTACAGCAGCCAGAAAACGCCGCCCGCCACCAGGTTGGGTGGGTCGGCCATCAAATGCCCGATGCCGTCGCGGTAGAAGGACTTGGCGACAAAACCGAGCCACACCATATCCAGGACCAGAATGGTCGCCGTAGCGGCACCGTAGGAGGCAAGGTAGTTCAGCATGTCGGTTTCATCCTGCGTTAATTTGTGGGTCAAGGAAATTCAGTGATGCGGATCGGTGCCAACAGGTGTTTGAAATCAGGTCACGCAACAGGGGTTGTCTTGCCCAGGACAGTGACAGTGACACGCGTGCAGGCGTCGGGACGCGTAGGCTGTTGGCATCGGACATGCCAGCCCTTCGTGCAAGGCAATCATGTGCTCACATCCTCTTGGCTTGGCCGTCGCCTGCCTGGGAAAAAAGCGTTCGTGCGAGCTATGTACTCGCGGTAACCTGGACGTCTGTCAGCAATGTCTTTCTCCTGCAACGCCACACCCGAAACCTTGAAAAGCAGAACGGTCATGAGCGCGGGAGACGCGACGGCCCACCAGTTTTGTGGTGACAGCGCAATTGCATAGAAGCCCCACCACACACAAAACTCGCCAAAGTAATTGGGGTGGCGGGAATATCGCCATAAACCAGTGTCCATAACCTGCCCTTTATGGGCTGCGTTCGACTTAAAGCGGGCCAGCTGCCAATCTGCTGCTGCTTCAAACAAGGCGCCGACTACAACGACGCACACACCCGCCCAGTCAAGCCAGTGCCAAGGTCTCGGGTTCACCACAGCGGCAAGCACGGACCAAGAAACAAGCCACGCCAGCATGGCTTGCAAAACGAACACCAGCACCAGACTTTTCCACCGAAAATGGGGCTCGTTGCGGGCGCGAATGGCTTGGTAGCGTCGATCTTCCGGCTTGCCCCAATGGCGCCAGGTGATGTGAGTCGCCAACCTCACCGCCCACAGTGCAACCAGTGTGACCATGACGATCGCCCGGGGTCCGGTTTGCAGCGAGGCTAATGCGTAGGTTGCTGAGCCAGCCAGAATCAGCAGCGGCCACACACTGTCGACAATGCTGACATCGTCGTTGCGCAAGCTAAGTACCCATGCACCGAATGCCAACAGGACCATGAACAGCAAGCCTTGCAGCGCAACGGTCAGCATATCGTGCGGGGCGCGATAAGGCCGGGGTCTAGGGCGTGTCATCAATTAAGCCAAACTACCGCTGCAGCCAAGTGAATGGCGCCAAGGAAGTTACGCGCCGTTTTGTCGTAGCGCGTGGCTATGGCACGGTACTGCTTGAGCCGGGCAAAAAAGTTCTCGATCAGGTGGCGCGCCTTGTACAAATGGCGGTCATAGATGCGCTGATGCGTGCGGGTGCTCAGACACGGAATTACCACCGCCTTGCCCGCTTTTTCCAGCGGTTCAACCACCCGCTCTTGTGCGTCATAGGCCTTGTCAGCGATGACGGTGGCGCCCGCCGTGTCCTTGAGCAACACGTCTGCGCCGTCCAGATCATGGGTCTGCCCGGGCGTCAAATGAAAACCGGTCGGGTTCCCCAGCGCATCGACCGTGGCATGGATCTTGGTGCTCAAGCCGCCACGGCTGCGCCCGATTGCTTGGCTATCTTTGGACCCTTTTTTTTAGCCCCCGCGCTGTGCTGATGGGCTTTGACGATGGTCGAATCGATCAGGACGTACTCGTTGTCTGCATCCTGCGCCAAGACCTCAAACACGCGCCGCCATACCCCGGTCTTGCTCCAACGCGAGTGACGCAGATGCACCACCCGAAAGTCGCCAAAGCGCTCTGGCAAGTCCCTCCACGGGATGCCAGCGCGGTAGCGATACAGCACGGCTTCGACAAACAGCCGATTGTCCCGGGCGCTCACGCCAACAGTTTCTTCGCGTCCGGGCAGCGAGTCCTTGATGCGTTCCCATTGATCATCTCGCAGTGCATATCTTCTGGTCATGTTTACGAGATAAGGGGCAAATCGTGCTCTTCAATAGCGTTGATGCCGTTTTCAATTGATGACACGCCCTAGTTTAAGACCCCGAGCCACGCTCATTTGGGCATCAATACCGTGTCAATGGCATGGATCACACCGTTGTCGGCCACCACGTCAGCGGCAACCACCTTGGACTTGTCGACCATCACGCCGCCAGTCGTGCCGATGGTCAATTGCGAGCCCTCCACCGACTTGACCTTGCCAGGCTTGATGTCCGTTGACATCACCTTGCCCGACACCACGTGGTATGTCAGAACCGACTTGAGCTTCGTTTTGTTTGCCAGCAATTTGTCCAGGTCCACCTTCGGGATCTTCGCAAAGGCTTCATCGGTGGGCGCAAAAACGGTGAAGGGCCCCGGGCCCTTGAGCGTGTCCACCAAGCCAGCGGCCTTCAGCGCTGTCACCAGGGTTTTGAAATTGCCTGCAGCCACGGCGGTGTCCACAATGTCGGCTGCTTGGGCAGACAGCGAGGCCAGCGCGATCGCGGCAGCGGCCACAAAATGCTTTTTCATAATGTACTTTCGAGTCAGATGGAGGGCACCCCGATGCTCAGCGGCATCGGCAGTGGTTCAAATAACTTTCAGAATCAGGCTGGGGGCATCAAAACGGAATCCACACAGTGGATGACGCCGTTGGTGCAAGCGATGTCGGTCTTGGTGACATGTACGTTGCCATTGAGCTTTACACCGCCCTCCGTGGAGATCTTCAAATCAGCGCCGTTGACCGTTTTGGCCGTCTTGCCGTCCATCTTCATCACATCAGCTGCCATGACCTTGCCACTCACCACGTGGTAGCAGAGGATGGCTTTGAGCTTAGGCACGTCTTTGAGCAGCTTGTCTACGGTGCCTTCAGGTAGTTTGGCGAAGGCGTCGTCGGTGGGCGCAAACACCGTGAAAGGTCCGGTGCCCTTGAGCGTGTCCACCAGTCCGGCGGCTGTCAAGGCGGCGGCCAAGGTCTTGAAGGTGCCGGCGGCGACGGCCGTGTCGATAATGTCGTGCATGTCAGATATCCTTGTTTGGATGGGGCACTCAACGGGATGTCCAGCGCGACCCTGATGTCAGTGGAAAGCACTGGCACGATTCCATCGTCGCCGCTGGCACACGGCGTCTCTGTAGGAGAACGCGCTTAGCACCCGAAGGGTTCAATGCGGATTCAGTCGCCGCCGGTGCCCATAGGTCGTGAGTTGGTGTTGGTATGTGGTGTGCCAGCTTGGCATTGCTTGTGTCGATCCGTAAATTGGGACACTGACGATACCCAGAAAAAAAGCAAACAGGAAGCCCAATTAAATCAGTAACTTACAGAACTACCTCAAGCCAATGCTGGGTTTCCTGGCGTTATTCATTGCACCCAATACAAATCGATCCCAGGTTGCGCCCGGGGCATGTCAACGCAGGGCAGTTCTGCTGGCAAGGCTGCGCGCTTGGGTTGCTTGCGAGATTCTGTGTCAGCCTTAGCGGCTGACGCCAGATCTTCCAACTCTTGTTCGATGGCTGCGATGTCGGCATCAATGGTCTCATCAAGCAGACTGGCCTGAGCCGCATCCAGCTGTTTGCGGCTGCGCCCGAACTTCCAGCGTTTGAGGACCGCCATCTCATGCGTGAGCTGATCGATCTTGGCTTGGCGATACAAGATCTCCCGATCCTTGCTGCTGATGGCCTGATCAAGGCTGGCGATTTTCTGATCGCGCTGCGTGATTTGCGCATCCTGCCGTGCAACCTTTGCAATCAGATCACGGGCCAGTTTTCGCAGCTGTTCTGCGTTCAGACTGGACAGTGATTCAGGGGCGAAACTGTCTATTGAACTCAGCATCAGCTCAATATGTGTTGCCCGGGCGCATACGTGGCGCTGAGAAAGCTTGAGGGAGATTCGACGTCGAATCACGGATTACCGAAGCAAGCGACCGTCAGCGGCGCGCCGGGCGGCATGCCCATGTTCATCGACTCCAGGTGGTGTCACGCTGTCGGGTCAACGTACCCAATGTCGATTGGCAACTGGCAATCGGTGCTCCGGAGTCGGCGGACAACGGCATGAACGGATGTCCTACACGGCAATCCGCTGAGGACGACCATAGTAGTTGGAGAATCCGTTACGACGCGCCGGCGGGATTTCATCCACCAAACGAGAGCCCAACATGATCCCAGCCATCGGCTATGCTGCCATAGCATTCCTTCAGTCGCCTTAAACCCTTCGAATTCGAGCGCAACGAAGTCGGACCGAACGAAGTGCAGATCGACGTGCTTTATTGCGGCGTCTGCCACTCCGACATACATCAGGTCAAGAACGAGTGGTCCAACACAGTCTACCCGTGCGTGCCGGGACACGAAGTCGTCGGCCGAGTCGCAAATATCGGCCCCGGCGTCACTCGGCACGCAGTCGGCGACCTTGTCGGGGTCGGATGCATGATCGACAGTTGCCGGCACTGCGAGCCGTGCCAAAGCGGAGACCAGAACTACTGCGCCGGCCCCAACAGTTGACTCTCCACCTACAACGGCCCGATGGTGCCCGCCGCCAAGGTGCCCGAAGGCGGCAACATGTACGGCCGCGACAACACCTTTGGCGGCTATTCCGACGTGCTCGTCGTCAAGGAAGACTTCGTGCTGAAGATTCCGCCCGCGCTCAAACCTGAAGTGGCCGCGCCGATTCTTTGCGCCGGCGTGACGACCTACTCGCCGATGAAGCACTGGGGCGTAAAGGCCGGCGACAAGGTCGGGATCATCGGCTTCGGCGGCTTGGGCGACATGGCAGCCAAGCTCGCGAAGGCGATGGGCGCCGACGTTACCGTCTTCACGACCAGCCCCGACAAGCTTGGTGAAGGCGAGCGGCTTGGCGTCAAGGTTGTTTTGGAGAAGGACAAGGAACAACTCGCAGCACTGGCGTCAAGCTTTGACTTCATGCTTTCGACCATCCCCGAAAAGCACGACGTCAACCCGTTCATAGGACTGCTGAAGCGCGATTGCGCGCTGGTCGTGGTGGGTGCGCTAGAGTCGTTGGCGCCTGTCAACAACCAGTTGCTGGCCTTCCATCGCAAGTCGGTGGCTGGCTCGCTGATCGGCAACTTGGCCGACACGCAAGAAGTGCTCGACTTCTGCGCTGAACACGGCATCGGACCGGACATTGAAGTGATCGCGATCCAGGACATCAACGATGCCTACCGCAAGGTCGAGCACGGCGAGGTGCGCTTCCGCTACGTGATCGACATGTCGACGCTGAAGGCCAACGCGGACGCTTGATCGACATCGCCTTGCAAAGGCCATACTTCGCTCGAAGCAGGGTCCAGCCGTTCGCCAGCGGGATCTTCGGCAGTTCGCTCGCCGAGTGCACGCCCAACTTGCGCCGCAGGTGTCGGTTCACCTTCAACCCGTCACTTTTGAACTTTAAATTGACACCAAAATGGCCCTTCTTCCTAAAAGTTCAAACAGGGCGCGTACCTTTTGCCCCAGCGCTTGCTGCTCGGCCTTCACCTTGGCGAAGCCATGGGCTTGCGTTTCCTGCATGGCGGCGCGCAAGCGCGTGAGGGCGTCGGTGGGCAGCGTGGCATGGTGGGCGTGGCCGCCTTTTTCATAGGTTTCCATGATCTGCAGCCACTTTTTCAAGTCGCCGGCAAAGCTGGTGCTGACGGTGCCGTCGATGGCCGTGCGGGCGCGTTCGCTGGGCATGACCCATGGCGCAGCACGGCGAGCTGCTCCAGCCTTTTTGCGGCGCGGAAATCAGCACATCGACACCAGTGGCCCGCATGTCAACCCACATCGCGCCCGAGGCAATGCAGTCGAGTACGAACAGGCCACCCACCGCATGCACGGCGTCGGCCACGGCGCGCAGACAGGCGTCGGGCAGGATCCTGCCGGAGGCGGTTTCGACATGCAGCGCAAAAACGACGGCGGGCTGGTCGCGGGCGATGGCGGCCTGCACCTCGGCAATCGGTGCGGGCGCCCATGGAGCTTGCGCGCCGGCACCTGGCTGACGGGCCTTGAGCACGGTGGACGAAGCAGGAATGTTCCCATGTCGAAAATCTGCGTCCAGCGGCAGCTGAACCAGCCGTTGCGGATCACCAGCACCGGCTTGGCCGTGGCGAACTGGCGCGCCACGGCTTCCATGCCATAGGTGCCGCTGCCGGGTACCAGTGCCACGGAATGTGATTTCTACACATCCTTGAGGATGCGCGAAATGTCGTTCATCACGCCTTGAAAGCTGCGCGACATGTGGTTGAGTGCACGGTCGGTGCGTAAGCGGCCAGCGATGGCATATTGAATATGCCTGTCGAAATATGCTACGGGTTAGCGAAGCGTCAGCCGGCAGGCTGCCAGCGATGCGGCAGCAGCTCGTCGATACGGCTGTTCAAGTGGCCGGGCAGGCGCGTAAGCACGTCCTTGAGGTAGGCCCACGGGTCGTGACCGTGCATCCTGGCGGACTGCACCAGGCTCATGACGACAGCGGCGCGCTGGCCGGCGAGCTCGCTGCCGGCGAATAACCATGCTTTTCTTCCCATGGCCCACGGGCGCATGAGATTTTCAATATGGTTGTTGTCGATGGCCACGTTGCCGTCAAGCAAGTAGGCCGTCAGCGCCGTCCAGCGGTTCAGGCTGTAGTCAATGGCGCCGGCGATGGCGCTGCCGTCGGGCACGCGCTGGCGCTCCAGACGCAGCCAGAGATGGAGTTCCTCGCAAAGCGGCCCAGCCCTGGATTGCCTCATGGCAAGGCGCTGCTGCTCAGGCAGTTCCCGGACTTCTTTCTCAATCCGATACAGCCAGGCGATGCGTTGCACGGCATGGGTGGCCACCGGGCTCTGGTTTTCTTTAATCAGCTCGTCAAATTTTCTCCTCGCGTGCGCCATGCAGCCCGCTTCGATTCGAGTTTCGAGCTTGAGGACGCTCTCGTAGACCTTGTAGCCGTCGCACACCAGCGTGCCCGACCAGCCCTTGAGAAATTCAACAGGGTATTTCGCTGCCCGGCCAATGCAAAAGTCGTACACCACGCCCGGCAGCGCATCAAAAGCACTACGGGCGTACGCCCAGACGTAGGCGCGCTTGGTCTTGCCAGAACCCGGGTCAAGCATGTTCACCGGCGTCTCGTCGGCGTGCAGGGTCGCCGTGCCAAGAACAAACGCGCGATGCGCCTCGTACAGTGGCATCAAAGCGGCACCAGCCCTGCCTGACCAGGCCGCCAGCGTCGAGCGCGGCGTGTGCATGCCCGAGCGCGCGTTGATTTGTTCCTGGCGGTAGTAGGGAAGGTGGTCAACAAAGCGGACCACCAGGGTGTGGGCAATCAAGCCCTCGGCGGGCATGCCCTTGTCGATGATGTGCGGCTCGACCGGCTCTTGTACCAATGCCTGGCAGCATTTGCACGCCCACTTGCCCCGGATGTGGCGATGCACGAAGAACTGCGCCGGCACGATGTCGAGCTTCTCGCTGATGTCCTCGCCCACGCGCACCATCGGCTGGCCGCAGCCGCAAGTGGTGCTTTCGGGTTCGTGGCGGTGCTCCACGCGCTGCAGATGTTCGGGCGGCGCCTGGCGCCGGGGTTTGCACGGGGCAACAGACTCAAGTGCCGCGCGCTCGCCCTGCGCGCCGCTTTGGCCCTGCAACGCTTCGAGTTGGGCCTCCAGGCTGGCCTGGTCAGCGGCCAGCGTTTCCTCGAACAACTCGCGCTGCTCGGCGCTCATGCGCTCAGTCCGGGCGCCAAAGCGCCAGGCCTTCAGGCGCGCGAGCTCGTGCGTGATACGCTCAATTTTGATGTCGCGCAGCCGTATGGTGTGCGCCTGGAAGTCGATTTGTTGGCTCTGCTGGGCGATGCGCGCCAGCATTTCGGTAGCCATTTCTGCCAGCGCACCGAAGCTCAGACCGTGCAGGTCCTGAGCTTTGAGTTCGTGCACGTTGAGCATGCCTGTATTGTGCAAAGCCGCCTCTCAGGGCGCCATTGGGACATGTGCCGATTGCTTAACTATCCGGGCAGCGCCCCCATTTACCTACATGCGCGTAATCACCTGCATTTGCTCGAACCGCTGCCAGGGCAGGCCCAGCACCAGGGCGTCAAACTGCGCCTGTGTCAGCGTCATCGGGGCCGCAGCCTCAGACACTTCGCGTGGCCAGGCAAAGCGGCCCTGGTTCAGGCGCCGGGCCGCGCACCACACGCCAAAGCCGTCATGCACCAGCAGCTTGGATAGCGCCGTGGCCCGCGCGTTGGCAAACAGGTAGCCGTGATGCGCCTGAGCGGCGCCGAACACCTGAACCACCCGGGCCAGCAGCCGCTCGGGGCCGGCGCGCATGTCAACGGGGGAAGTCGCCAGCCACAGCGCGTCGATGCGAATCACCGCAGCCACTCGCGCAGCCAGGCCGCGCACTGGGCACTTGCTTGAAGTGGCCAAGCCAGCGTGACAGTCGATGCACCTCGGCGCACTTCGATGCGAATGTCTGTCGAAGCGCCCGCCACAGCCGCTGGCGGCAATTGCACTGCAATGAACTCGCCACCTTGCCGGGCGCTTACCGCGGCATGGCTGCCAGCGCCTGCCGCAACGCCTCGGGCATCCTCGCGCAGCCAGCGGTAAACCACGTTGGCGTTCAACCCGTTGCGCAGCGCTATCGCGGCCACGGAGGCATCGGCCTGGCGGCACGCCTGAAGCACCCCGGCCCTGAATTGGGCGCTGTGTTTGCGCCGCGCCACTCTCTTCGTTTCCATAGTGTCCACCTGTTTAGTTCGTGGACACTATGTTTGCCCGCTTTCTTCATAATCTCAAGATGGCATGGCCAGCCGCTTACGTCGCTGCAGACCACCGAGAATTCAAGCAAACCGTCAGGGTCGATGTTGGGCAGCAGTCCAGGCATGAGATTGCTTCAAGGGGGTAGCGCAAAGTCGGAGGGCCAGCGCAGCATGGGCAGGCAGTTGTCAAGTCGATCGCGGGTTGGCAGAAACATTTGAAAAAGTGCGCAGCGCTGCCGGTCAAACTCACTTGTTGATAGCTGCTTGAAGCATATGCATGCATGCGCTTCAAGCCTATTTCATTAATAACTGACCTTACGCAGCCGCCTGAAATTTCTGAAGCTGGTCAAAAGCGCTGCGGGTGGCATTGATGAGAAGTTTGAACCTTAAAGCGAAGGAGTTGATCTTGCTTTTAACGCTCAAGCATTCGAGCTTGAAGACGGCATAAATCGCCATGAAGACGTGGTTGCTTTGGGTTCTCAACGTCTGCGTTGGGGATTTGGCCATGCCCGCATTGGACTTCAAGGATTTGTGAAACACCTCCACTTGCCACCGTTTTTTGTAGGTCGTGGTGATGGCGTCGTAGTCGCACGTGAGGTCGCTGCAAACCAGGTGCAATGTGCCGGTGCTGCTGTCTTTGTTTTTAAAGACCTGGCGGACCAAACGGACTGCTCTGGCAGACCCCTTGAGCCAGCCTTGCACCGTGCATTGCTCTGAAAATTCCAGCTCGTCTACGCGCACGAAGCGCTTTTTCTTCCAGTCCTCCTGGCTCAACGCCACCAGCCGGTTGTCCTTCAGGGCTGCGATGAAGTGCTTACCCCGGCTCGTAATGAAATCAAAATTCTCCTCGGAGGAAAACCAGCTGTCCATCAGCACGAAACGAAATCGCAAGGCGTTTTGCAGGCAGGCATGGATCATCTCGCGCATCATTTCGTTTTTTGTTTTCTCACTTTTTCGTTTGACTTGGCGGCTCGCAACGTCGCATTGAAGAGGCTTTTGCACCAACTCGAACGCCACCGGAATAGACCTGCCGCCGCAGTGGTACAGCGCGTTGAGCAGGTTGATGCCCTTGACCGTGCGACCACTGCAATGATCGTAATGCCAGCAGATCAAGTCACTCTCGTCCGTCCAGGCTTTTTCCTGGATGGTGTCGTCAAAAATCAGCACGCCTTCAGCCGTTTGCACTTCCCGCACCATCGCCTTGACTTGCCGCCACAAGTCCTTAGACGTGTAGTCCTGCCCGGATAAAAACCTGGTAATCCGGTCGTGGCTGACATCGCCCTGCACCATGGCCGAAAGCCCTGTCGCTGTTGTCGCGCCAAAGCTGCTCAGCAGGTAATCCGTGTACAACTCCAGTTCAGAATTTTTCATGCGCGTAGGCTAACAGGACAGGCGGCTGCGTAAGGTCAGTTAATAACCAGCCGTCAACTGCGCGACGACTGGCGCTGCCAGCTCAAGCCTTCTTTGCCTTGCGCGCTTCCAGAGTTTCCGTCGGTGCGCCCTGCTTTTTCCACTCGGCATAACCGCCGTCAATGTGGGCGACATTGCGCATGCCCATGTCCTGCAGCGTTTTGGTCGCCAGCGCACTGCGCCAGCCTGCGCCGCAAAACAGGATGAACTCCCGGCTTTCGTCGGCAAACACTGGCTTGAAATAGGGCGACACCGGATCAACCCAGAACTCCAGCATGCCGCGCGGTGCCAGCAGCGCACCGGGCAGCGTGCCTTCGCGCTCCAGTTCGCGCGGGTCGCGGATATCGACGATCTGCATGGCCGGGTCGGCCAGCCGGGCCTTCACGTCCTCGACCGTATAGGTTTTGATCTCTTCCATCGCTTCATCGACAAGAGCCTGAAAACCTTTGGTAATGGGCATGGGTGCCTCCTTGTGGGTTGGGTGGTTACGCGGGCCGGGAGGGCCGATTTTGTATTGTCGCCAGATAGCGGCACGTTTCAGTGCTTGTCAGTTTAAAAACCAGAATACACACCGCCAACATTGGGATGTCCATGTACACACAAGGGCCTGCATATCATCACCCCCCGTATTTTCAAAAACAGCCATTCCCGGGCCATCCGCGCTCCGGCCAAGCTGGCCCGGTTTTCACCCGGTTTCATGGCTGAGGGACGCGGCCAGAACGAGCAAGCCGAGCGGGATGTCTTACAAGACCCAGGTATCTGCCGGCAGGGCTGGCCTTGCAAAAGATGATAGGCAGACGGCATAAAGACTTACAGGATGCCGTGCAGGAATGCGCACAAGCTTGGGGACTTTTCGCTGCCGTGCACCCGCAACCTAGGAAAATTCAAATGCATTCCCAAAAATTCAACGCTTGCATAGAGGCATGCAATGCGTGTGCAGCAGCCTGTAACCACTGTGCAGCTTCATGTCTTCAAGAGTCGGACGTCAAGATGATGGCGCATTGCATCGCATTGGACATGGATTGCGCTCAAGTCTGTGCACTGGCTGCGGCCGCCATGTCGCGCGGCAGTCAACACAGCAAAGCCATCTGCACCCTGTGCGCCGATATTTGCCAATCTTGTGGCGACGCGTGTGCAAAACACCCGATGGCGCATTGCCAGCAATGTGCCAAAGCTTGCCTCAAGTGCGCTGAAGAGTGCCGCAAGATGGCGGCGCAATGAAAGCCTTGCTTGCACTGGTGGTTGGCGCGCCAGCACTGTTGACCACCGGCGTCACGTTGGCGCAAAGCACAAACATGATGAATGATGGCTCGCGGGGCGCTGGCTGGATGGGTGGGTACGCAGGGGCATGGATGCCGTTCTTGCTGGTTATCGTCGTTGTCGCTCTTGTCGTATTGGTCCTCAAGGGACGCGGCAAATAAACCAGGACAAGCACTGCCTCCCAACAGATTTCCCCTCGCTGTTTCCAGCGTTACCTAACCCAAGAGCCTGTCATGACCCCTTTTCGATTCATTCCACATGCCGCGGTCCTCGCCAGCGCTAGCCTTTTGGTCGCCTGCAACACTGCCCCGGAGATGCCCATGGGCGCGGCATCTGCCAACAGCATGGCGACACCCGACCACATGGCCAGGATGGACGCGCAGATGAAAACCATGCAGGACATGCACGAAAAGATGATGGCGGCGAAGAGTCCGGAAGAGCGAAACAAGCTGATGGCCGAACACAAAAAGGCCATGCAAGACAGCATGGACATGATGGGCAGCATGTCCGGCGCTGGCATGGGCAACAGGGGAGGCATGCCGGGGATGCCCGGGATGCCTGGCGATATGGGTGCGCACCACCAGATGATGGCCAAGCGCATGGACATGATGCAGGCCATGATGAAAATGATGATGGACCAAATGCCGCCAGCACCTGGCAAACCATAAAAAGCTCACCATGAATACGCACACGAAATCCCCTGCAGGTGCGCCGGCGGGTGCCGCTTATGGCTTCTACTGTTCATTGGGCGGCACCAGCTTTGCCGATGCGGTGGCCCGCGTGACCGAAGCCTTGAAGGTTGAAGGCTTCGGCGTGCTGACTGACATCGACGTGCAGGCGACGATGAAGGCCAAGCTGGGGGTCGATGTCCCGCCCTATCGGATCCTCGGCGCCTGTAACCCGCCGTTGGCACACCGTGCCTTGGTCGCCCAGCCTGATATTGGCCTGCTGCTGCCCTGCAATGTCATCGTACGGGAGGTTGCCGCTGACAGCTTCACGGTGGGTTTCATGGACCCTGTGGCGGTGATGCGGCTGACGGATGATCCTGAAGTCGCCAAGGTTGCGGACGAGGTCCGCAGCCGTCTTGAGCGGGTGCGTTCGGCCTTGATGCCAACGCCCGAAAAAATGCCAAAGCGCTGAACAGGACCGCCTGTTCACGGCATATTCCTTGACGCTGTCTGCTACACGGGCAGTATGCATGGCGGCAGGAGATGCGCATGGCGAAAAGTGGCCCGCCAAGGACGGTTTTTGCCGAGTTTGCACGCCAATAGCCTGCTGTTGGACAAAGAGGCGGTGGAAAATGGACTGGCGCGGCCGCTTTGCAGCGCACGTCCTTTCTCTGCAGCCCAGGTTCCTAGCGGATCGCAGGCGCTGCAGTCCAGACATCCAAGGAAGCGATCATTGCGCCGCACAAGCGCCGCCCTCGTCGTCGGCTATGTCATATTGGCCGCCGCAGCCTCGCCGGCATACGCCAAAGGGGCAGGTGACGACACCATTGGGTCCACCCCAGCCAAGGCCGCAACCGTCAAGAATCTTCCAGCGCCGAAGGATCCGACGAAAGAAACCGTGCTGATTGGCAGAACCATCACGGACGGCCTCACACGGCAGCTGGCGCTTGAAGGGGCCGAAGCGATGTGGATGCCGATGGGCAAGCCGGCCAGATGGAGTGAACACAAGCCGGCACAAAATGAGCGTGACTGCATCACAGTCAAGGCGACGGACAACGCCACAAAAACGCGCATCCCCTCCGCGGTGGCCACGTTCACTGCAACAAACCAAGACAACGGGAAAACCGTGAAAGTCGTCTTGCCACCCATGTGGGGCAGCGGTGGGTTGCATTATTCCGAGAACAGCACTCTTGCCGGACATGGGATTTATGGGGCCACGGTCACTGTTGGCGTTCCGTCATTCGCGCGCGAAATAAAGGACAAGGATCACTGGTCCAACCCGTCAAGTGGCCGCTTTCATTTCAAAATGAAAGACGGCGCGCTGATCGAGGTCTCCGAGCCCGCGCCCGCATTGAATTGAGGGATGCGCCCTTGTCTTCCCTGTCTTGATTCCCGCCCTGACCGGCGCCTCCCTGTTGAAGGGATTCTTATCAATTCAGCAGGAATTTTTCATGGCTCCCTGAAGCATTGGGTCAAGGCGGTTGTCCTTGCCAAGACTTCGCCAGGCTCAACGTGACCACACCATTGAAGCCACTCTGTCGGACTGTTGACCGCTTACAAAAACCGCAATATTAAAACGTATCGCTGAATTTAACAACGTGTTCCCGAACCGTGCGTTCGGCAGATTACGGGTTTGCACAAACAAACCCACCGCTGTCGCGGTATTGAACCGCAATCAGGGGCAGGTTTCGATTGGAATGGGCTGCACCATTGCGCCGAAATACCCCTGCGTTGTGGTCTGCCCCAAAAACTCCCTGGTCAGTTGAGGAAAGAGTTGCACTGCGCTGCGGTCTGTCGCGCAAACCCTCAGGCCAGCGCGCGCTGGATGATGATCTTCTGCACGTCGCTGGTGCCCTCGTAAATCTGGCAGACGCGCACATCGCGGTAGATGCGCTCGACCGGAAAGTCGCTCACATAGCCGTAGCCGCCCAGCGTCTGGATGGCGGCGCTGCAGACTTCCTCGGCCATTTCGCTGGCGAACAGCTTGGCCATGGCCGCTTCCTTCAGGCACGGCCGGCCGGCGTCGCGCAGGCTGGCGGCATGCCAGATCAGCTGGCGCGCGGCTTCAAGCTTGGTTGCACAGTCGGCCAGCCGGAAACCGACCGCCTGGTGGTTGAAGATGGCGGTGCCGAAACTCTGGCGGTCCTTGGCATAAGCCAGCGCCACCTCGAAGGCGCTGCGTGCCATGCCGACGCTTTGCGCCGCGATGCCGATGCGCCCGCCCTCCAGTCCGCCCAGCGCGATCTTGTAACCTTCGCCCTCGGCGCCGATCAGGTTCTCGACCGGGATGCGGCAGTCATCAAAGTTGATCTGCGCGGTGTCGCTCGAATGCTGGCCCAGTTTGTCTTCCAGCCTTGAGGCGGAATAACCCGGCGCGTCGGTCGGCACGATGAAGGCGCTCATGCCCTTTTTCCCCGCGCCCTTGTCGGTCACGGCCATGACGATGGCGACCTGGCCATTTTTGCCGCTGGTGATGAACTGCTTGACGCCGTTGAGCACATAGGCGTCACCTTGCCGGACAGCCGTGGTGCGCAACGATGAAGCGTCGCTTCCCGTGTGCGGTTCGGTCAGACAAAAAGCGCCTAGCATCTCGCCCTGCGCCAGCGGGACCAGCCACTGCTTTTTCTGCGCCGCACTGCCGTAGCGCATCAGGATGGCGTTGACCGGGCAGTTGGTCACGGAAATGGCGGTACTGGTGCCGCCGTCGCCGGCGGCGATTTCTTCGAGCACCAACGCCAGCGTCACATAGTCGAGGTTGGCGCCGCCGAGTTCCTCGGGTACGCAGATGCCGTAGGCGCCCAGCGCGGCCAGCCCCCGGTGGGCATCCTTGGGGAAATAATGTTCCTTGTCCCAGCGCGCGGCGTGGGGCCAGAGTTCGGCCTGGGCAAAGGCGCGCACGGCGTCGCGCACCTGCTCTTGTTCGTTATTTAGTATCAAATCGGCCTCCTGCGCAGACTGCGCCTACGTTAACAGCTATTAAGTTCATAGCACCTCAAGCGCCAGCGCCGTCGCTTCGCCGCCGCCGATGCACAGCGTGGCAACACCTTTTTTGAGGCCGCGCGCCTTGAGCGCATGCATCAGCGTGACGATGATGCGGGCGCCACTGCAGCCAATCGGGTGGCCCAGTGCGCAGGCGCCGCCGTTGACGTTGACGACGTCGTGGCTGATGTTCAGTTCGGTCATCGCGGCCATCGGCACGACCGCAAACGCTTCATTGATTTCCCAAAGGTCCACGTCCTTGATTTCCCAGCCGATTTTGGTCAAGAGCTTTTGCACCGCGCCGACCGGGGCGGTCGAGAACCACTCCGGCGCCTGGGCAAAGGTGGCGTGACCGACGATGCGGGCCATCGGCGTGGCGCCGAGTTCCCTGGCGGTCGATTCGCGGGCCAGCACCAGCGCCGCAGCGCCGTCGCTGATCGACGAGCTGGAAGCGGCGGTGATGGTGCCGCCCGTCTTGAACGCGGGCTTGAGCGAAGGAATCTTGTCGAGCTTGATCTTGCCTGGTGCTTCATCGGTGGAGACCACGGTCTCGCCAACGCGGGTTTTGACAGTGACAGGCGTGATTTCAGCCTTGAACGCGCCGGACTCGGTGGCCGCCTTGGCGCGCTGCACGCTGGCGGTGGCAAACGCGTCCTGCGCCTCGCGGGTGAAGCTGTATTTGGCGGCGCAGTCTTCGCCGAAGGTGCCCATCGAGCGGCCGGCCTCGTAGGCGTCTTCCAGGCCGTCGAGCATCATGTGGTCCATCACGCGGTCGTGGCCGATGCGCATGCCGCCGCGTGCCTTGGGCAGCAGATACGGCGCGTTGCTCATGCTTTCCATGCCGCCGGCGACGACCACGTCGCGGCTGCCGGCCAACAACTGGTCGTGCGCCAGCAAGGTGGCCTCCATGCCCGAGCCGCACATCTTGGACAGCGTGACGGCGCCGGTGCTGGCCGGCAGGCCGCCCTTGAAACCGGCCTGGCGCGCCGGCGCCTGGCCCTGGCCGGCCATCAGGCAGTTGCCGAACAGCACTTCGTCGATGCGTTCGGGCGCAACACCCGAGCGCTCGACGGCGGCCTTGATGGCGGCGCCGCCCAGGTCGTTGGCGGACAGGCTGGCGAATTCGCCCTGGAAAGCGCCCATGGGGGTGCGGGCGGCGCCGAGGATGACGATGGGGTCAAGCATGGTTTTCTCCTTGAAAAATAGGGATGGAAATGAATTGCGTGGATGGCACCGCGTCAGTCGGCATGCGCCCTGGAATGCATGACCGCAAAGCGTTTTTGCTGGTCATACGGAAACACGTCGTACACATGGCCGGCCTGGATGCGCGCCTGGTGGCGTTGCCAGAAGGCGGCATCTAACAGGTCGGCATGGTGCTTCATGAACACCTCGCGCACGGCGTCGTTGCCAAGCAGGAAGGGCTCGAAGGTCTCGGGAAACACGTCCTTGGGGCCGACTGAATACCAGACTTCGCCACTCATTTCTTCTTCTTCGTTGCGCGCAATCGGCACCTTGCGGAACTTGCAGTCGGTGATGTATTCGATTTCGTCGTAGTCGTAAAAAACGACCTTGCCGTGGCGGGTGATGCCGAAATTTTTCCACAGCATGTCGCCCGGGAAAATATTGGCCGCGACCATGTCCTTGATGGCATTGCCATATTCCACCACGGCGCGCCCGATCTGCGCCTTGGCGGCGGGTTCGTTCACGCCCATGTCGAACGCTTCCTGCAGGTAGATGTTCAGCGGGATCATGCGCCGCTCGATGTAGACATGCTTGAGGATGACTTCCATCTGGCCATCGCCATCGCGGTCGCTGATTTCCAGCTGGCTGGGCGCGAATTTATCGATCTCGGCGATCAGCTCGTCGCTGAAACGGTCGCGCGGAAACGCCACCAGCGTGTACTCCTGGGTGTCGGCCATGCGGCCCACGCGGTCGTGCTGCTTGACCAGCAGGTACTTGCCCTTGATCTGCTCGCGTGTCGTGTCTTTTTGCGGCGGGTAGTAATCCTTGATGACCTTGAACACATACGGGAACGACGGCAGGTCGAACACCAGCATCACCATGCCCTTGATGCCCGGGGCAATGCGGAACTTGTCGGTCGAATGCCGCAGGTGGTGCAGAAAGTCGCGGTAGAACAGCGTCTTGCCCTGCTTGGCCAGCCCCAGCGCGTTGTAGATTTCGGCGCGCGGCATGCGCGGCATCATGCTGCGCAGGAACTGCACGTAGGCCGACGGAATGCCCATGTCGACCATGAAGTAGGCGCGCGCAAAGCTGAACAGGATCAGCAGGTCGTCTTCGCCAAACAGCGCCGCGTCAATCGCCAGCTTGCCGGCGTCCGACTGGCCGGAGATGCCCTTGGCCTCGGCAGCCAGTCCTGGCGCCGGCTGGCTGTGCAGGATCGGCAAGGCAAACGCAATCTCGCTGAAGCCGTTGATGAGCTTGCCGACGACGTAGGCGCCCTTGTTGCGAAAAAACAGGCCTGAGAGCACCTGGATCTGGAAATTGGCCCGCAGCTTGACATCGCCCAGGCGCCCGGTCATGGCATCGGCCACGTATCCAGCATCGCGCGCAAGGTCTTCAAACTCGCACGACAGACCGAAGTCGTTCACCAGCGCGACCAGCGTCTCGTGCATGCTGGCGCGCGTCGGGTAGTAGGCGCGGTAGGTCGGCTGCGCGGTCGGCTCCTCGTTTTCGATGTACTCGGTGCTGACGGCCGGCCGCACGAAGATGAAATCGTTCTGAAAGTAGCTGCGGTGCAGAATCTTGGTGGTGACCGAATTGAAAAAGGTTTCGGCCAGCTCGGGCTGATGGTGGTTGACCAGCAGCCCGATGTAATGCAGCTTGACCTGGTGCCAGACGTCCATGAGTTGCTCGCCGGCCTTGAATTCGCGTTCCAGCCGGATCGACGCTTCCCGCACCCGCAGGTCATAGAACTCGATGCGTTCACGCTGGGCGCGCTGCTGACCGTGCCAGTCGGCGGTTTCAAAGCGATGCTGGGCGCGGCTTGACTCGGTGCGAAACAGCTGGTAGTGCCGGTTGAAGCCGTCCATCATCGCCTTGGCAACAGCGTAGGCGACGGTGGAATCAAGGCGTTGGGGAAACATGGCGTGGTGGTGTTGAGGTGGTGCAGGCTGCGGACACGGGCAGCGTTAACGCCGGGTTTCCGACACCGGCAATGGCGGCACGGTACAGCGACGCCATGCCCTCAAGGCTGTCCAGCGTGATGTGCAGGTCCTGCAGCAGCCCGTCCTTCAGGCCATAGACCCAGCCATGCAGGGTCACGCGCTGCCCGCGCGCCCAGGCGTCCTGCATCACGGTGGTTTGCGCCACGTTCATGACCTGCTCAATCACATTGAGCTCGCAGAGCATGTCAAGCCGGGCTTCCGGCGCTGCCGCCTCAAGCATCGCGGCATGGCGGTCACGCACATCCTTGACGTGGTGCAGCCAGTTGTCCACCAGCCCCAGACGCAGGTTGTTCAGGGCCGCTTTCACGCCGCCGCAACCGTAGTGGCCCACGACCATCAGGTGCTCGACCTGGAGCTGGTCCACCGCAAACTGGATGGTGGACAGGCAGTTGAGATCGGTCGGCACCACCACATTGGCCACGTTGCGGTGCACGAACACCTCACCCGGGTCCAGTCCGGTGATCTGGTTGGCGGGCACCCGGCTGTCGGAGCAGCCTATCCACATGTACTTGGGGTTTTGCTGGCTTTTGAGGCTGGTGAAAAAGCCGGGACGCTCACGCTCCATTTGCGCAGCCCAGGCGCGGTTGTCGGTGAAGAGGTCTTGAAGGGAGCTGGTCATAAAAGTATGTTGTCGCCCAGCGACCATCACATGGTCTCGGCAAACAGCTCGCGGCCGATCAGCATGCGGCGGATTTCACTGGTGCCGGCGCCAATTTCATAGAGTTTGGCATCGCGCCACAGGCGGCCCAGCGGGTAGTCGTTGATGTAGCCGTTGCCGCCGTAGATCTGGATGCCTTCACCGGCCATCCAGGTGGCTTTTTCAGCGCACCACAAAATCACCGAAGCACAGTCCTTGCGCACCTGGCGCACATGCTCTGGGCCCAGCATGTCCAGGTTCTTGGCCACGGTGTAGGCGAACGAGCGCCCGGCCTGCAGCACGGTGTACATGTCGGCGACCTTGCCCTGGATCAGCTGGAACTCGCCAATGCTCTGGCCAAACTGCTTGCGGTCGTGGATGTAGGGCAGCACGCTGTCCATCACCGACTGCATGATGCCGAGCGGCCCGCCGGTGAGCACAGCCCGCTCGTAGTCGAGGCCGCTCATCAGGACCCTGGCGCCGCTGTTCAGGCCGCCCAGGATGTTTTGCGCCGGTACCTCGACATTGCTGAACACCAGCTCGCCGGTGTGGCTGCCGCGCATGCCGAGCTTGTCGAGCTTTTGGGCGACGGAAAAACCCGGCATTCCTTTTTCAATCAAAAAGGCTGTCACGCCGCGCGCGCCCAGTTCGGGCTCGGTCTTGGCATAGACCACCAGCGTCTCGGCGTCGGGGCCATTGGTGATCCACATCTTGCTGCCGTTGAGCAGGTAATAACCGCCCTTGTCCTCGGCCTTGAGCTTCATCGAGATCACGTCGCTGCCCGCGCCCGGCTCGCTCATGGCCAGTGCGCCGACATGTTCGCCACTGATCAGTTTTGGCAGGTATTTCTGCCGCTGCGCCTCGGTGCCGTTGCGCTTGATCTGGTTCACGCACAGGTTGCTGTGCGCGCCATACGACAGGCCAACCGAGGCACTGGCGCGGCTGATTTCCTCCATTGCGATCATGTGCGCCAGGTAGCCCATGCCGGCGCCGCCGTATTCCTCGCCGACGGTGATGCCCAGCACGCCGAGCGAACCCATCTTTTCCCACAGGTCCATCGGGAACTGGTCCGTGCGGTCGAGTTCGGCGGCGCGCGGCGCGATTTCAGCTTGGGCAAAGTCGCGCACCGCATCGCGCAGGGCGTCGATGTCTTCGCCGAGCTGGAAATTGAGTCCTGGCATGTTGTTCATGGTTGAAATCTTTCTCTAAAAATGATGAAGGGCGCGTGGGAATCAGTAGGTTTTGGGCACGGGCGCAAGGGTTTGCTGCATCAGTGCGCAGGCGCTGGTCTTGCCGTCGGCGTCCAGGTGCGTCACGTCAGCCGTGGTCACGATGATGCGCTTGCCGGCCCGCATGACACGGCCAACAGCGCGCAACTCGCCGCTGCCAAAACCGGCCAGGAAATTGATCTTGTATTCAACGGTGGTGACTTCAACGTCGTCAGCCAGCTGGGTCAGCGCTGCATAGCCGCCGGCGATATCGGCCAGCGCGCCCATGGCGCCGCCATGAAAGCCGCCCTGCTGCTGGTTGACACGCTCCGAATAAGGCAGCGCCACCTCGCACAGGCCGGGCTCCACCCGCACCAGCCGCGCGCCCAGATGCCGCATCAACCCTTGGCGCAGGAAACTCGCTTCGATTCGCTGGAACAGCGCTGTCGGCGCCGCGGATGCATCCATGAACATTCTCTATGCAGACAGGTCGAAGACGCTCTTCCAACCGGATTTTTAATTGACGTTTACGTAAACGTCAATTATCACCTAGTTTGACTTTTCAGCTTTTGAAAGCAGCATTCTGGTTTCTTTTTCACGGACGCGAAGTTCCTCCAGATTGGCCTGCAGATCGACCATCTGCGCTTCGAGCTTTTGGCGGTGGTCAGTCAGGATGTCCAGGAATTTCCTCAGTTGCGGCGCCGTATCTCGCGGGCTGTCATAGGAGTCGATGATCTCCTTGGCCTCGGTCAGGGAAAGTCCCAACCGCTTGGCGCGCAGCGTAAGCTTGAGCCGCGTGCGGTCACGCGCCGAATAGACGCGATTGCGTCCCCCCTGGCCTTCGCGCTCGGGCTTCAGCAGGCCCATGTCTTCGTAAAAACGCATGGCGCGGGTGGTCAGGTCAAACTCTTTGGCAAGATCGGTGATGGTGTAGGTAGTGGCCATGAGAGGAAATAAAAGCCAAACTGGGGCAACAGCACAATAACGAAAACCGATACCGTGTTGCCACCACAATCCGTGGCGCCTTACGTTTACGTAAACGTCAAATGTAACGTGAATGGGAAAAGTGGGTCTATGGGCACAGCGCAACCCGTTCGACGACTCGCTAATTAATTTGCGCTGTTATTGGTTTCCCAGGATGCGCGCCCGGAGGGAAGCACTGGCGGGAAATGCAGGCCGATGGCGAAAAAACCAGACTCAGGAAACGACGGGTTGGACCTGCGGCAGCAACATGAAAAAGTTCGCACCGATCTGGTCGGGGCTTTCGGCCCATACCGTGCCGCCATGCAGCTGCGACACGCGTTTGATAATGGCCAGCCCCAAGCCATTTCCGGGAAAGTCGGCGGAAGAATGGAGGCGCTGAAACGCCGTGAACAGATTGCCACTGTAAACCGGATCGAACCCTGCACCGTTGTCTGCCACCACCACAACCATTTCGCCTGGCAGCTTGCCGGGCAGCAGCCCGACCTTGATCCAGGCCTCGCTCTTTTTGGCGGTGAATTTCCAGGCATTGTCGAGCAGGCAAAACAAGGCAGTGGTCAAAAGACTCCGGTTCCCGACAAGCATCAGGCTGCTGTCCATCTCGATGGTCACATCCCGGTCCGGATCGAGCTTGCGCAGATCAGCAAACAGGGTGCGACAGACGGGTGCCAGGTCAACCATTTCCAACGTGCCGGAGCGAAGCGGCAGCTGGGCCAGCGTTCGCAGGTCATCCACCAGCCTGGCAAGTTGGCTGATGCTGGCCTGAATACGCCTGACGTAGTGAAGGCCCTGATCGTCCAGGACCGGCGAATACTTTTCAGCCAGCCTGGCTGCAAAACCCTGGGCCACATGCAGCGAATCCTGCAGGTCGGTGGATACCGCCTGCGTGAAGGTCAGCAGATCGTGCCTGGCATTTTTCAGCTCGACCTGCTGCGCCAGCAGGGTCTGTTGCAGCTCGGCATTGGATTTCTTGAGGACTGTGTCGGCAATGTGCCGGTCGCTGATATCAGCCAGACTGACCAGCACCGCCTGATGACCATTCCACTTGACCTGGCTCCAGGCCAGTTCGACCAGGACTTCCTTGCCGTCCATTTTTTTCTGCCGGCACAGCCGCATCTCGGACTGGCCTTCCTTGCCGGTATGCAGCGAATGCAGCAGTTCGGCGCCTTCTCCCTCGGGGAAAAGCGCATCCATTCCGAGCGTCGTGAACGTCTTGCGTGCGATGCCGTAAAACCTGATGGCGGCCTGGTTAACCGCAAAGATTTGAAGCGAAGTCCTGTCGAACACCCACATCACATTCGGATTGGCTTCAAAGATCAGCTGGTTGTAGCGTTTGCTGTCTTCAAGCAAGCGCTGGTACTTTTGCGCAGGTCCTGCTTCGCGCAGGTTGACGATGTAACCAGCATCGCACCGCCGAAGGGTGTATTCAACCCAACTGTTTGCATGACTTTCATGGACAACGAACACGTATTGATCCGAATCCGCAAGTGCCCGTTCGGCCAACTCCTCATGCTGGCTGGCAATTTGCTCAGACACAACATCCCACAGGCTGTAGCCCCTTATGGCGGACAGGGAGGTGTGCAGAAACCCGATCGCACGTGGATTGGCGTCAACAACGACGAGCTTGGGGTCAAGCAGTACGATGCCGTCCAGCGTCAGGTCTCCGATGCCCCATTCATGCCGTGCTGGGGGCACGATGGCGTTGACATCATGCGGGTTGGTTACGGGCAGGTTGCCTGGCGGGTTTGCCCCGGACTTGTCCAGAAATCGGGTCATGGCAGGTAAACGGGCGTAGGTGGTCAGAGACTAAAAGACACATGCAACAAGCAAGTCAGCGCCACTTGGCATTGGCCATGACCAGTGCAGTGACATAACCCTGCAGCCAGTCAAAATTGACCGGTTTTTGAACCAGGCGCGCTTGCGGAGGAAGACCGCCGCGAGCGGCAATGGCATCCACCGCCATTCCACTGATCACCACAATCTGCATGTCTGCCAGTTGCTGGTTGCGCTTGATGGTCCTGAGCATCTCAATCCCGTCGACACCCGGCATGGACAGATCGGCAATCAGCAAGTCTGGCCGCATGCTGGCAATGTCCATCAGGGCGTCCAGCGCCGATGGCATCCAGGTGCAGTCAACCGGCAGGTCCCACTCGTCAAAATGGCATCGGTACAGGTCACGCGTCGCCTCGTCGTCTTCTACCACTAGCACCCGCAAGCGGTGCTTGGGGTGAAGATCGGCACGCGAAAGTTGAGGGCTGTGCTTGGTCAGGTAGGCGTTGAGCGACTGCAGGGCAATGCGACGGTGACCGCCGAGCGTTTTCCAGGCATCGATTTCGCCCTTTTCCACCAGCGACTGCACTGTTGCCACAGACAAGCCCAGCATCTTGGCTGCATAGCTCGTCCCGCAGTAATCGTCACTTGAAAAATCAGTGGCGGTAATGGCAGCTTCGAAAGTTTTTGGTTCACGCGACATTAAGGCACTCTGAAATAGTTTAAATTTGTCACAGTTGTAATCTTAATTAAATTAATGATTTTTATTTGTCTCAGGGAAAAATTTCTCTGTAGATACACAAAGAGACAACACTTTGTTCGCTGCGGCAGGCCTTGGACTACGGTTTGCCAGCACTACTTGCCGCCTGAGAGAGAAAACTGCACAGTCCAGCCCATGGAACTGACCATCGAACAATTCAAGCAGATCGAGGACTTGCTGCCGCGACAGCGCGGCAACGTCAGCATGAGCAACGTTCAGGTGCTCAATGCCATTCTTCATATGGCTGCCAACGGCTGCAAGTGGCGCGCGTTGCCCGCGCGCTATGGCAACTGGCACGCGATCTACACGTGCATAAGCCGCTGGCGCCGGGCGGTCGTGCTCGACCGAATTTTCGAGCACTTGCAGCGCCGCCAGCTTATGCACGTGCGCATCGAGTCCATTTGCCTGGATTCGAGCATCATCAAAGTGCCCCCCCCCCCGATGGCACGGGTGCGCAAAAAAAACGGTCCCCAAGCCCACGGCAAGAGCCGGGGCGACTGGACGACCAAGCTGCATTTGGTTGCTGCGGATGATCGCAACGTCGTGGCCTGGAGCCTGACGGGCGGGCAGGCGGGCGATGCGCCCGAAGGCAGGTGCCTGGCACAGGAGCTCGGGTCCCACGAAGGCCAGGTTGCGCTGATGATCGACAGCGCCTACCAAGACAACGCCACGCGCGAGCTCGCTTGCAGCCTGGGGCTCGTACCGGTGATGCAACCCAATGCCCAGCCCCGTCAGCCGTGGACCTGTGATTCCATTTCTAGACCATTCCGATATGTCGTTGCTTCGCCTTGCCGTGCTGCAGCACTGTCTGCGGCTTCGCGCCTTATCTCGGAATGATTTGGAAACAATATGACAAGGTGCTTTATCGCCAGCGCAATCGCATCGAGCGCTTGTTCAGGCGAGTCAAGGCTTGGCGACGCGTGTTTACCCGCTACAGCAAGCCCGATGTGATGTTCGCTGGCTTTATCAACGTAACTGACCTTACGCAGCCGCCTGAAATTTCTGAAGCTGGTCAAAAGCGCTGCGGGTGGCATTGATGAGAAGTTTGAACCTTAAAGCGAAGGAGTTGATCTTGCTTTTAACGCTCAAGCATTCGAGCTTGAAGACGGCATAAATCGCCATGAAGACGTGGTTGCTTTGGGTTCTCAACGTCTGCGTTGGGGATTTGGCCATGCCCGCATTGGACTTCAAGGATTTGTGAAACACCTCCACTTGCCACCGTTTTTTGTAGGTCGTGGTGATGGCGTCGTAGTCGCACGTGAGGTCGCTGCAAACCAGGTGCAATGTGCCGGTGCTGCTGTCTTTGTTTTTAAAGACCTGGCGGACCAAACGGACTGCTCTGGCAGACCCCTTGAGCCAGCCTTGCACCGTGCATTGCTCTGAAAATTCCAGCTCGTCTACGCGCACGAAGCGCTTTTTCTTCCAGTCCTCCTGGCTCAACGCCACCAGCCGGTTGTCCTTCAGGGCTGCGATGAAGTGCTTACCCCGGCTCGTAATGAAATCAAAATTCTCCTCGGAGGAAAACCAGCTGTCCATCAGCACGAAACGAAATCGCAAGGCGTTTTGCAGGCAGGCATGGATCATCTCGCGCATCATTTCGTTTTTTGTTTTCTCACTTTTGCGTTTGACTTGGCGGCTCGCAACGTCGCATTGAAGAGGCTTTTGCACCAACTCGAACGCCACCGGAATAGACCTGCCGCCGCAGTGGTACAGCGCGTTGAGCAGGTTGATGCCCTTGACCGTGCGACCACTGCAATGATCGTAATGCCAGCAGATCAAGTCACTCTCGTCCGTCCAGGCTTTTTCCTGGATGGTGTCGTCAAAAATCAGCACGCCTTCAGCCGTTTGCACTTCCCGCACCATCGCCTTGACTTGCCGCCACAAGTCCTTAGACGTGTAGTCCTGCCCGGATAAAAACCTGGTAATCCGGTCGTGGCTGACATCGCCCTGCACCATGGCCGAAAGCCCTGTCGCTGTTGTCGCGCCAAAGCTGCTCAGCAGGTAATCCGTGTACAACTCCAGTTCAGAATTTTTCATGCGCGTAGGCTAACAGGACAGGCGGCTGCGTAAGGTCAGAACGTAATACTAATCGCAGAGGCACTGCGGCAGTGTTAACAGGCCTAGCAGGCCGCTGAAATACCTCAAGGCAAAGCCTGCAGGTTCTGCAGCCTCACTCGACAATCTGCAGCAGCCCTTTTTCTGACCCGATACAAACCCATTGAACCCATGCGCGGAGCCGATACCTTCACCGAAAGCCCTTTCACGCTGCACCGCCTGGAGGACTTTGTGCCGGCCGAGCATCCGCTGCGCCCAATACGCCAGATGGTCAACGAGGCGTTACTCAAGATGGATGGGCTGTTTGCCGGGATGTACGAGGTGGACACCAAAGGCGGGCGGCCCAGCATTGCGCCCGAGAAACTGCTGCGCGCCATGCTTCTCCAGGTGTTCTACAGCATCCGCTCAGATGCGTCAGCTCATGGAACAGGTGCAGTACAACCTGCTGTACCGCTGGTTCATCGGCCTGGCAATGGAGGATGCGGTGTGGGTGCCTACGGTGTTCACGAAGAACCGCGAGCGCTTGCTTGAGCATGACGCGGTCATCGAGTTGTTCAACCACGTACTGCAAAGTGCCGACGGGCACGGCTGGCTTTCGGGCGAACATTTCAGCGTGGACGGCACGCTGATCCAGGCCTGGGCGAGCCACAAGAGCTTTGTGCGCAAGGACGGCAGCGACGGCGACCAAGGAGGCGGCAGTTTCAAGGGTCATAGCCGTTCAAACGAGACGCACCAGTCAAGCACTGATGCTGACGCCAGGCTGTACCGTAAGGGCGGGGCGGCCAGCGAGTTGCGCTTCATGGGCCACACCTTGAGTGACAACCGCCATGGCTTGATTGCCAGCGCCGTGGTCACGCGGGCCGACGGCTACGCCGAGCGCGAAGCGGCCAAGGTCATGATTGACGATGCCCGGCAGGCCTTGTCGGACGCGCAAACCGCCATAACGTTGGGCGCTGACAAAGGCTATGACGCGCAGGAGTTCATTGAGGCGTGCCTGGCAATGAACGTCACGCCGCATGTGGCGCAAAACACCTCGGGCCGGCGCTCGGCCGTCCCCGATGAGATTGCCCAAAGCGAGGGCTACGCCGTCTCTCAGCAAAAGAGAAAGCTCATCGAGCAAGGCTTTGGCTGGGCCAAAACGGTGGGCCGAATTCGCCAGGTGATGGTGCGCGGGCTGGAGCGGGTGGACCAAATGTTTGTGCTGACGATGGCCGCGTACAACTTGACGCGCATGCGCACGGTAGGACAAATCCGTTTGCAGGGTCAATAAATGGCTAAAAAAGGCGGTAGGAGCGATTTAACCCAGCGATAAACGGTTGAAAGAACGCTGAAATTTCAAAGTATGAAAAATAATCGTAAAAATGCAATGCTTCACCTCAACTGCTGCGCCTACGCAGTCAGTATTTCAGCAGCCTGCTAGGACAGGGTGAAGAAAAACGTTGTGCCAAGCGCTGGCGCTGACTCGGCCCATATGCGGCCACCGTGCCGCTTGATCACACGGCTGACGGTGGCCAGACCGATGCCGGTTCCCGAGAACTCAGAAACACTGTGCAGCCGCTGGAATGGATGAAACAGCTTGTCGGCATAAGCCATGTCAAAACCTGCGCCGTTGTCTTTTATAAAATAGACCGGCAAACCGGCATTGTCGGATTGCTGGCCGACGCCGATTTCAGCCTGCTCCCTTTGCCCTGTGAATTTCCACGCATTTGCCAGCAGGTTTTCCATCACGACCTGCACCAGACGCTCATCGCCATGCGCCTGCAATCCGTTCTCTACCGTTACCGTCACCTGCCGCTCGGGCTCGCGGGTGCGCCATTCCTCAACCAGCTTGCGCGCCATGAGGGACAGATCCACGGGTGCGGTGTTCAGGGGCGCACGCAAGACCTGTGACAGAGACAGCAAATCCTCGATCAACTGGCCCATCTGTGCCACGCCTGCCTGAATGCGCATCAGGTAATGGCCGGCCTTGACACCGGCATCACCCGTTATGTGTGGCGCCAACTGCTTGGCAAGCAGTCGGCTGAAGCCATCGATGGTGTTGAGCGGAGAGCGAAGGTCATGGGATACAGAATATGAAAAGGCTTCCAGTTCCTGGTTTGACAGCCGCAATGCTGCTTCAATGGCCTTGATTTCCGTGATGTCCGCATCGATTCCCACCCAAAAAGCCACATCACCGTGCTCATCCAGCACGGGGGACGCCCGGTAAGCCATGGTATGGAAACCGCCATTGCTGGCCCTCAGACGCCTGAGTCCCGCGTATGGGGACTGGTTTTTCCTGGAAACGGCCCATGCGTCCTTGATGCCAGCGACATCGTCCGGATGAACAGCGGTCAGCCATTGGTATCCGGTCCAGTCGTTCAACACTCCACCCATCAGGTCAAACCATACTCGGTTGAAATAGGTGGCGCGCCCGTCTGGGCTGGCCGTCCAGACCATCTGCGGGGCCTGCTCTGCCAGCGCCCGGAACAAGGCTTCCTGGCGCGCCAGCGCAGCGGTGCGTTCTGCCACCTTTTGTTCCAGCCCTGCATTGAGCTGGCCGATTTCTTCAAGAAGAATCGAGTTTTCCAGTCCGGTAGAAGCCAGGTGGCTCAATTCCAGTGCGACGTACTCATCCTCCTTGGTGAATTCGCCTTCGTATTTGTCAGACAGCTGCAACATACCGATATTTTTCCCATCCCGGCCCATCAGAGGGACGGCCAGCCAGCCGCGCATGGGAGGAGGCACCTCATCGTGGCTGCCAAAATTCGGCCATCCGGGGTGCGCTTCAAGCTGGGCCTGCGTCATCCGTACAGAGCGGTTGTTCTTGCACACGACGGCACAGATGGCGTTGCCGTCGGTGGGCTTCATCAAGCTTCGATAAGCCTCATACTTTTCCGAGAGCGACAGCGCATGCATGGTTTGCGGATGCGTGCTGTCGGCGCCCAGGCACACGGCAGCTTGGTGAGCGCCGATGACGCCTCGCGCCTGGTCGGCGATCTCCTGCATGGTCCCTTCGAGCGTCCGATGCCAGGTGATGGCCTGGGCGGCGTCTGCCGCGCGCTGAAGGGTGAAGACGTATTCCTGCGCATCCTTTTCGGTTTTTTCCTGGCCGGTCTTGTCCAGCGCAATGACAAAGCGCGCATTCCGGCCGGCATATTGAACCGGCTGGGAAACCGTCTCGACCGCGAACAGCGAGCCGTCCTTGCGCATATCGTGCCACAGGGCATTTTTTCGCAGGGGATCGCCCAGCCATTGGCGCAGTTCCGCATGCTCGGCGATGGGCCGAATGTCAAAAATGCTCATCGTCAGGAATTCCGTCTCCGAATATCCATAAGCCTGGCAGGCAGCCTGGTTCACGGCGAGATAGCGGTTTGTCGCAACGTCATAGACCCACATGGAAACCGGCGCTGTATTGAACAGCGCGGCATAACGCTGCTCGCTGTTGACGAGGGCTTGCTCGGCCCGTTTGCGCTCGGTGATGTCGCGCATGACAGCAACCCAGTGGGTGAACCCGCCTTTTTCGTTGGCGATGGGGAAAATGTCCATCTCGACCCAGAACTCGCTTCGGTTTTTGGTGTAGTTGACCAGTTCGGAGCGGACAGGTTGCCACTTTTCAAGGCTTCCCCGTATCCGGTCGAGTTCGCTGCGCTGGGTGTTGCTGCCCTGCAGCATTCGCGGTGACTTTCCCACTACCTCGTCACGGCTGTAGCCTGTCATGCGCTCGAAGGCGTGATTGACAAATACGATACGCGACCCAGGCGCCTCGACCGACTCGGCTTCGGTGATCATCACTGTGTCGTTCAGGTGGGAAATACAGGTTTCCAGCAGGCGCGCTTGTGCGTGTGCCTGGTGCTGCGCGGTGATGTCCTGTATTGCCGCCATCAGCCGCACGACCTTGTCGTTTTCGAACAGCGCGTGTCCCTGGATGCGCACCCAGATGGGTTCTCCTGCAGCAGTGCGCAGAGGAAGTTCGACGTCCCATGGTGTGGCGTCGCCGATGGCTGAGCGGACTGCTGCCTGAATGACAGGCTGGGCGTCGGTTTCAAAAAAATTGACGCCGTCTTCAAAGCTGATGTCCCGCGTAGGATCGACGCCATGAATGCGGTAGGTTTCTTCCGACCAGCAAAGCGTCATGGTGTCGACAAGCAACTCCCAACTCCCCACCTTGGCCAGCGCGCCCGTGCGCTTCAGCAGCTGGGTGCTGCGCAGAAGGGCCAGTTCGGCGTTCTTGCGCGCTGTGATGTCCTGGATCACCCCGGTGCGCTGCATGGATTGGCCGGCTTCACTGCTGGGACTGGCCAGGCCGAATTGATGAATCCAGCGAATATGCCCGCCACGCAGGACCACGCGAAATTCGATGTCGGGGTTGGTCCCGGTTCGAATGGCGGTGTTGCACGCAGCCCGGAAAGCCTGCCGGTCGCTGTGGTGGACCCAGGTGAGCAGGCTGCCAAGATTGCACTCAAAAAGCGAAGCGTCGATGCCGAGAAAATCAAAAATCTCGTCGGACAGGCGAAGCTGTGCGGTGGCCAGGTCAAACTGCCAGTAGCCGATGCGCGCCAAGCGTTGCGCATACTGCAATTTTTCCTGGGTCGACTTGCTGCGGGCCAGCTCGGCTTCAAGCGCAAGCTGACTCGCTTGCATGGACTCGGCCATGCGGTTGAAACCCGTCGAGATTTGCGTCAATTCGCTCGGGTCATTTTCGGACTGCAGCGGAATGCGCACATCAAGCCTCCCCGCCTGGAGCTGGCGCGTGGCAACCAAAATTTCAGCGACGGGTTTCACAATGGCGCGGCCGCCCAGCATCCAGGCGATCCAGCTCCCAAAAATGGCGACCAGCGTCAGCGCCAGGTAAACCAGCGCCAGCCGCTGGCGGGCCGGCGCGAGCACCTCGTTCTTGTCCGCGCTCACCGCCACAAAAAAAGGCGAGTCGGCAGATTTACCGCTGGGCCGAAATGCATAAATCTGCTGCGCACCGTTCGCGTCACCGCCTTCGAGCCCCCCCGCAACGCCAGCCTTAACCGCCGCCTGAAGGGCCGGATCAGGCAGCGTTTGCCCGATCGCCACAGGATTTTCAAGATTGGCAGCCAGCACAATGCCCTGGCGGTCCGTCACGACAAAGTGCGTCCCATTGGGCAAGGGTGCCTCGGCCAAGGACGTTGAGAGTTCTGTCAGGCTGATGGTAGCGAAGGCGACGGCACTGATGTTTCCCTGTGGGTTGAGGACCGGTTGGGCAAAGACGACCACAGGCTTTTCACTGACGCGCCCCTTCAGAAAACCACTTGCGACAAAACCCTTGCGCGCAATGGCTTCCTGGAAATACGGGCGGTCTCCTGCGAATTCATCCGGACGCCCTCCCACATCAAGGCAGCGTATATGCCCGTCAATTCCCGCAATGCCCAAATTGGCATAACCCAGCGCCTGCAGATTTAAAAGCTGAAGATACTTCTGGCAATCTGCATCTCGGCCCTCCTGCACGACCGGCATAGTGGCAATAGCGGTCAGCATTTGACGCGCAGATGCAGCGACGCGCTCCTGGTTGGCAGCAACCAGCGATGCAGAAAATTCCAGATTTTGCCGGGCCTGGCTCACCGCTTTTCCGGATGTCAGCACTGCACCGATGATGGCCAACCCAAACAGGGGAACGATGGCCGCCAGTACCAGCATGACCAGACGGGTGCGTAGCGTGATGTCCAACTTCATCGCATCAAGCCTTCAAACGAAGAAAAGCCAGCGAGGCAGCGACAGAAAGCAGGCCGGCTAGCCAGCCGTGGCGTCAAACAGCCGCCAGTGACTCATTTACGCCCAGCCAGTAGGCCTGCAGGCGATTCAGTTTTTCAGTGAAGTCGACAAAATCCACAGGTTTGCGCACAAAGCTGTTGGCCCCGCTCTTGTAGCAGCCGACCATGTCCGAGTGCTCGCTCGAGGACGTCAGCATGATCACGGGCACCAAGGTGGTCAGCGGATTGCTGCGAACACTGCGCAGCACGTCAAGACCCGACAGCTTGGGCAGTTTCATGTCCAGCAGAATGAAAGACGGCTGCCTGCGAACATCGCGACCTGCATGCTTTCCCTGGCCAAAAAGGTAGTCAAGCGCCGCAGCGCCGTCGCAGGCCACGACAATCTCTGCGCCAACGCCCAGTTCTTCAAGCGTCAACACCGTCAGTTCCAGATGGTCCGGGTTGTCTTCTACAACAAGTATCAGCTTATCGGACATGCTTGGTTCCATAGTTATTCGTAAATTTTAGCCCGTTTTGGCTATTTACAGATTTTACTAATGCTCCAATTTTTTCTATTTTTTACAATATAGTGTTGACAACTCTTATATTCATTGTGGTGACAGCACTTTGTCCTTGAGTTCCCGGCGCAAGGCGGCATGGCCAGGCATGACGCTTTGCACGGTGGCCCAGAAACGGGGGCTGTGGTCCATGAAGCGCAGGTGGCTGAGTTCATGCACCACCACATAGTCGATCAAGTCCGGGCGCAAGTGCATCAGCCGCCAGTTCAGCCGGATGGCGCCACTGCTGCTGGCACTGCCCCAGCGGGTAACGGCGCTGGACAGGCTGAGCTTGTGCCACTGCACCCCCAGTTGCTGCGCAAAAAAGTCCAGCCGGGCGGTAAAAACCGGCACCGCCTGCTGGATGAGCCAGGCCCGGACACTGGCGTGGACCTGGACCGGCGTGGCATCAGGCGGCAGTTTGAGGCGCAGGACGCGCGTCTCGCCAGCGGCCCCATGGTCCAAAACGCTGTGTGACAGGTGGCAATCCAGCACCAGCCGCACCGGTTCGCCCAGGAAAGGGAAAACGCCACCGTCTTGCCAGTCGATCCGCTGCGATTCCTGCTGGCGGTGCCGCTCACGCGTTTCATGCAGTTTTTTGACAATCCAGCCTGACTTGCCCAGCACGGCTTGGTCAATCTCCTGGAGTGGCACCCATGTCGGTGCGCTGACGACCAGGCCTTCGCGGCCTACGGAAAATCCGATGGTCCGGCGTTTTCGGCGCCTGACTTCATAGGCCACCAGCCGGCCTGCCAGCAGGATTTCGCGCGTGGCGCGCGGATGGCGAAAAACGGCTGGCACCGGGACCGCCGTCTGCGCGATTACTTCCACAGCATCATGTACAACACCCACTTGCGAAGGTGGCTTTTCTGATATTGAATTTGCCGGTTTTTTGGCACCCACAGGAAGATCGGGCTCGGGAGTGAAAAAGTCGAGCGCCAACTGGACAAGCCTGCGCGCCTTGGCGGCGGGTTGACAGGACGGGGCAGCCACCCAGGCCTCCTTCAGGAATGCGGCCTGGCCGCTACGGCGTCGCGGCCGGCATAGGCTTCAGGGTCGAGCCGGCGCATTTCCGCCTCGATCCAGGCTTCGACTTCGCGCATCAGCTCGTCAGGCTTGCGGCCAGTGCTGGGAATCGGCTTGCCGATGGAAATGTCGACGATGCCTGGCTTCTTGATGAAGGCCTTGCGCGGCCAGCATTTGGCCGAGGTCACGGCAATCGGAATCACCGGCGCGCCGGTCTCGATGGCCAGGCGGGTGCCACCCGACTTGTACACGCCTTTTTGCCCCCGGTTGATGCGCGTGCCCTCGGGAAACATGATCACCCAGGTGCCCTGCGCCATCAGGCGCTTGCCCTGCGCCACGACCTTGCCAAAGGCCTGCGAGCGCTGGCTGCGGTCGATGTGGATCATGTCCATGCGCGCCATGGCCCAGCCGAAAAACGGGATGTAGAGCAGTTCCTTCTTGAACACATAAGCCAGCGGGTGCGGCATGATCGCCGGCATGGTCAGCGTCTCCCAGGTCGACTGGTGCTTGCACAGCAGCACGGCCGCGCTTTTCTCGCCGGTCGGCAGATTTTCCATGCCGGTCACCCGGTTCTCGATGCCCAGGATGACGGTGCCGCTGTCGACCGCCAGCTTGAGCCAGCGGGCACACATCCAGTACATCGTGGTGCTGCTGACGAACAGCGAGGCCAACACCACGAACAGTGCCCAGGGAATGACCGTCAAAATCAGCCACAGCATGTGCAAAAGGGAGCGAATCAGGGGCATGGCGAAAACTTTGGCGTTGAGGGGTGATGGTGAAAGGGATAGGGCAAGTGGCCTGCCAGGCAGGCGTGACAGAAGGGCTGATTTGGTGCCGTTTTAGGCACTTTCCGCTCGTCCTGCTTGCCTTGTCAGCTATTTAACTCATAGCATCAGCCATGCGCGGCGTCAGGCGGCCTGCCGCGCGCCAGAATGAAGTCGGCAAAGGCCGACAGGTCGGCATGCACCACCGTGCCGGGCGGCAGGCCTTCGGGCGGCGCCAGGCCCCGGTATTTTTCCGACTTGCCGGTGAGCACCAGGTGCGGCTCGCAGCCGGCCGCCGCGCCAGCCTGCACATCGCGCACGGAATCGCCAACCGTTGGAACGCCCGCGAGCTGCACGCCAAAACGCATGCCGATCTGCTCGAAGAGCCCGGGCCGGGGCTTGCGGCAGTTGCAGTTTTCGTCGGCAGTATGCGGGCAGAAAAACACCGCATCGATCCGCCCGCCCTGCACGGCAAGCAGCTTCTGCATCTTGGCATGCATGGCGTTGAGCGACACCACGTCGAACAGGCCGCGCCCCAGCCCCGACTGGTTGGAGGCAATCACCACATGCCAGCCCGCATGGTTGAGCCGGGCAATCGCTTCGAGCGCGCCGGGCAGCGGCAGCCACTCGTCGGGCGTCTTGACGAAGTCGTCGCTGTCGCTGTTGATGGTGCCGTCGCGGTCGAGGATGACGAGTTTCATGGGGTTTTCATCAAGGGGGAAACGGCCGGCGCAGCCTGCCAGCCGGTGACAAACAGGCCGCCAAAACGGCCGGGAACGAGTTGCAGCGCCAGCGTGTCGCCGGGCTTGAGCGCTGCGGCGCCGGCATCGTCCAGCAGCAGCCGGTTCGGAATGTCCAGGCCGCCCACCTGCAGCACCAGCTCGGTGCCGCCCAGGCTGCGCAGGCTGGCCGGCTTGAACCGGACGCTCACCACCCGCGCCTGCACCGGCGCGGGTGCTGCGGCCGTCATGCCCTGCAACACCAGTCCCTGCCGGTTCAAGTGGCGCTGCAGGAGTGCGCCGCTGCCGAGAAGCCAGAGCAGCAGCCAGGCGCCGCCGATCACCGGCATGACACGCCGCCAGCCCAGCCGGTAGATGACCAGCCCCGCCGCGACGAGCACGGCCAGTGCCAGGGCCAGCGGCCAGAGCAGGTCCAGCGTGCCGGCCGTGGTGGACACCGGCACCAGCGGCAGCGCCGGCACGGTGTTCTGACGGTCATCCACCAGTTGCAGCAGCCAGCGCACCGCGACCATGAACGCGGGCGGACCGAAGATCAGCCAGGCGGTGCGCTGCGAAGTCCAGCCGTTTCCGGGGGGATTCAGTGCGCTGCGGTTCAGGGAATCGGTGGAAGGCATGACCGGCTCAAGCCGCCAGACGCGACAGGTCGGCGACCCGGTTCATGGCGTCGTGCAGGCTTTTCAGCAGGCCCTGGCGGTTCAGCCGCAGGTCGATTTCCTCGGCGTTGACCATCACGCCGTCGAAGAAGGCATCGACTGGCGCGCGCAAGGCCGCCAGGGTTTGCAGCGACGCGGCATAGTCGCCTGCATCAAACTGCGCGTTGGCTTGGGGAACGATGTCCTTCATCGCGGCATACAAGGCGATTTCAGCGGGCTCTTTCAGCAGCAGTTCGCTGACATGCGGGTCCACTTCCTGGGCTTTTTTCAGGATGTTGCCGATGCGCTTGTTGGCGGCCGCCAGGGCGGGGGCTTCGGGCAATGCAGCGAAAGTGCGGACAGCAGTTAGGCGCTTGGCGACATCGCTCAGGCACTGCGGGCGCAAAGCCAAAACGGCATCGACTTCCTGCGCACTGAAACCCTGCTCGCGCAAGGAACCCGCCAAGCGGTCGTAGATGAAATCCTTCAGTTCCACGACGGCTCGTCCGTATTCAAATCCAGTAATGCCCTTGAACTCACTCGCCGCACACTGGGTCAGTGTGTCCAAACTCAGCGCTAAATCCTTCTCCACCAACATGCGGATCACACCGAGTGCATGACGACGCAGGGCAAACGGGTCTTTATCGCCCGTAGGCAGATTTCCGATGCCAAACATACCCACCAGTGTTTCGAGCTTGTCGGCCAGCGCCACGACCAGCCCCACTTCACCGCGCGGCAACTCATCACCGGCAAAACGTGGTTTGTAGTGATCTTCAACAGCATCGGCAATATCCTGGCGAATCCCGTCATTGAGCGCGTAGTAACGGCCCATGGTGCCTTGCAATTCCGGAAACTCACCCACCATGTCGGTGACAAGATCAGCCTTTGCCAGTTGTGCTGCTTGCTGAGCATGAATGGCCAACGTTGAATCACCTTCGACGACAGCCAGCTTCATGCCAATTTGATAGGCGATATCGCCGACGCGTCTCATGCGTTCGCCCAAGGTGCCCAGCTTGTTGTGATACACCACCTTGTCCAGCCCGGCCACGCGTGAGGCGAGCGTTTTCTTGCGGTCCTGGTCAAAGAAAAACTTGGCATCGGACAGGCGCGGGCGCACCACCCGCTCGTTGCCGCCGATCACCGCACTGGCGTCTTCCGGGCTGATGTTGCTGACGACCAGGAAGCGGTTCGTCAGCTTGCCGTCGGCGTCCAGCAGCGGAAAGTATTTCTGGTTGGCCTTCATCGTCAGGATCAGGCACTCCTGCGGCACGTCCAGAAACTCTTGTTCAAACGCGCAGACCAGCACATTGGGCCGCTCGACCAGCGCCGTCACCTCGTCGAGCAGCGCATCGTCCTCGATCGGCTGGACGCCGCCGCCCAGTTCAGCGGCCACGTCGGCCAGCTGGCGGGCAATCTCGGCCTTGCGCTGGGCAAAGCTGGCAATCACCGCGCCGTCGATTTCCATCGTCACCGCATAGCTGTCGGCATCACGCAGCACCACCGGGTCCACGGCGGCTTCAAAGCGGTGGCCGTGCGTGGTGTTGCCTGCCTTCAGCCCCAGCACCTTGACCGGCACCACGGTGCTGCCGTGCAATGCGACCAGCCCGTGCGCCGGGCGCACAAAGTTCACGCTGGTCCAGCCGGGCAGTTCGCAGTCGGTTTCCAGCTGGTAAGTCATGGCCTTCGGAATCGGCAGCTTGGCAATGGCTTCTTCCAATGCCTTTTGCAGGCCGGTGTCGAGCGTGGCGCCGGTCACCAAGCTGTCGTAGAACAGCGCTTCGGCCTTGCCGTCGGGCGCGCGTTTGAGCGCGGCCACGGCCGCGAGCGGATCGGACAGGTCAGCACCCAGCGCCTGCAGTTTTTTCATCAGCGCGGGCGTCGCCTCGCCGGCGGCGTTCAGCCCCACCGACACCGGCATGAGCTTTTGCTGCACCGCCTTGTCGTCGGCCTTGCGCCAGACGTGGCTGATGTGCGCGGCCAGCCGGCGCGGCGAGGCGTACGCCGTGACGACCGATTCGGCAGTGGCCAGGCCCAGCGCCCGGAGCTGCTCGGCCAGCACGCCGGCAAAGGCATCGCCCAGCTTTTTCAGTGCCTTGGGCGGCAGCTCTTCGACAAACAGCTCGACCAGAAGGTTTTGGGTGGTCATGGTTCAGGCGCCCTTCTTCTTGGTCGTGGCCGTGGATGTTGTTGTTTTTGTCATCTGCTCGACCCATTCACGCGGCGCCATCGGGAACCCCAGGCGCTCGCGGCTTTCGTAATAGCTCTGCGCCACCAGGCGAGAGACATTGCGGATGCGGCCCATGTAGGCGGCGCGCTCGGTCACGCTGATGGCGCCGCGCGCGTCCAGCAGGTTGAAGCTGTGCGCCGCTTTCAGCACCTGCTCGTAGGCCGGCAGCGCAAGCTGCTGCTCGATCAGGTACTTGGCCTGCTTTTCATGCGCGGCGAAGGCGGTGAACAGGAAGTCGGTGTCGGAATGCTCGAAGTTGTAGGTCGATTGCTCGACCTCGTTTTGCTTGTACACGTCGCCATACGTCAGGCCGTCGGTCCAGGTCAGGTTGTAGACGTTGTCCACGCCCTGCAAATACATCGCCAGGCGCTCCAGGCCGTAGGTGATCTCGCCGGTGGCCGGCTTGCAGTCGATGCCGCCGACCTGCTGGAAATAGGTGAACTGCGTGACTTCCATGCCATTGAGCCAGACTTCCCAGCCCAGGCCCCAGGCGCCCAGTGTCGGGTTTTCCCAGTCGTCCTCCACAAAGCGGATGTCGTTTTGCTTCAGATCGAAGCCCAGCGCTTCCAGGCTGCCCAGGTACAGCTCCAGAATATTTGAGGGCGCGGGCTTGAGCACCACCTGGTACTGGTAGTAATGCTGCAGGCGGTTCGGGTTTTCGCCATAGCGGCCGTCTTTCGGGCGGCGGCTCGGCTGCACGTAGGCCGCTTTCCATGGCTCGGGGCCAAGCGCTCTTAAAAACGTAGCGGTGTGCGACGTCCCGGCGCCGACTTCCATGTCATAAGGCTGTAAAAGTGCGCAACCCTGGTCAGCCCAGTAAGACTGCAGCTTCAGGATGATTTGCTGGAAAGTGAGCATAGGAACTGTTGTTTTTGATGGCAGGTGCAGCGTCGAGGCACCGAAAAGTCATGGAGTTGGGAATGCCGGGGATGGCATTGCACAAAAATTCATTTTACGCGGCCACGATTCAGCCCCGGCGCCTGAAAAACAGCCCCAGCCCGAGCGCCGCCAAGCCAAGACCCCACAGCGGCCAGAGCCCGAAACGCCCGGCCCACCAGGCATAGGGCGTGATGCCGCTGCGCCCCTGCACGTCGCCATTCAGCGCGCCCCGGGTGTGGCGCGGCAGCGAATGCGTGACCTCGCCCAGGCGGTTGATGATGACGGTGGCACCAGTATTCGTCGCGCGGATCATCGGCCGGCCAAACTCCAGCGCGCGCATGCGCGAGATCTGCAGATGCTGGTCGATCGCCACGGTGTTGCCGAACCAGCCGATATTGCTGACATTGACGAACACCGTCGGCGCCTGGCTTGCATCGGCAAAGCGCGCAGCCAGTTCCTCGCCAAACAGGTCCTCGTAGCAGATGTTCGGCGCCAGGCGCTGACCCTGCCAGGCAAAGGACGGCTGGCCGACCGCGCCGCGGTTGAAGTCGCCCAGCGGAATGTTCATCAGGCGGATGAACCAGTGAAAACCGGGCGGAATGACCTCGCCGAAAGGCACCAGGTGGTGCTTGTCGTAACGGTAGGGCTCGGGCTGCACCAGCGGTGCCGCCTGGCCAGGCAGCGCGGGTTTCAAGCCCAGCACCGAATTTGAGTAGCCGGTGTTGAAGTCGCCCAACGGCAGCCCGATCAGCGCGGCCTGGTCGCCGCTGGCAAAACGCGCCCGCAACGCCTGCCAGTAACCGTCGGGCAGTTGCCGAGGCAGCAGCGGCAGCGCCGTCTCGGGCGCAATCACCAGCGCGCCCTTGGCGCTTTGCAGTTGCTCGCCATACCAGCGCAGCGCGGTGGCCACGCCGGTGCCGCTGACGAATTTTTCGTCCTGCGGAATGTTTCCCTGCAGCAGCGTGACCGACATCGGCCGGACCAGCGCCGGATCGGGCTCGACATCGCCCACATTGAACACCGGCAGCCAGGCGATGGCGGCGCTGGCCAGCACGCCGGCCAGCGCAGAACGCCAGCGGGTCCGGGGCGCCAGCAGGCTGAATGCCAGCCAGGCGGCGACCGACGCCGCGATGAAAGTCAGGCCATGCACGCCGACCCACGCGGCCAGCGGCCTGGCCCAGCCGTCCACATGGGCATAACCGCCCTCGCCCCACGGAAAGCCGGTGAAAAACTGGACCCGGGCGAGTTCGGCCAGCAGCCACATCGCCGCAAAAAACAGAGCACGCCACGCAGCCTGGACGGGCGCAAAAGCCACAAACAGTGCAGAAGCGGCAGCATAGTAAAGCCCAAGGAGGACGGCCAGCAGCACGATCGCCAGCACCGTTAGCGGCGCGGCCAGTCCGCCGTACACATGCAGGGAAATGAACAGCCACCAAGAGGTGGCGCACTGCATGGCCACGGCAAACAGGCCGCCCAGCCACGCGCCGCGCCGCCAATTTTGGGCGCCATCGAGTTGCCCGGCCAGCAGCGCCAGCGCCAGCAATTGCAGCCACCCCGCAGGCTGGCCCGGGACCAGGCCGAGCGCGGACGCGCCCAAGGGAAAAGGCCAGGCCATGCTGGCGGCATGCAAAGCGCCGGCGACCAGGACGATGGCCAGTTGAAGCCATGCCAGCCGGTAGCCTGTCGCCGGGGCGATGCGCCGGATGCCTGGCGAGCCCAGTCGTACCGCTGGTAAAGACCTCATGCGCGAGGCGGCCAGGGCAGGCAGCCCATCAGCGGCGTCACGGCGCTTCGCTCACCGGGACGGCCGTGGCAGCCGCTGGCGACACCTTGAACCAGCGCACCGCACCGCCCTTGGTGTGCAGCACCGTGAACTGCAGGCCGGCCAGTGCGTAATGCTCGCCGCGCTTGGGCACATGGCCCATTTCGTGCGCGACCAGGCCGCCGATGGTTTCAAAATCGGTTTCCGGCAGCAGCACCTCGAACGATTCATTGACCCGCTCGACCGCCGTGTCCCCGCTGACGCGGTAGGTGTGGTCGGTCAGGGCGAAGATGTCGCCGGCGTCTTCTTCGATGTCAAATTCATCCTCGATCTCGCCGACGATCTCCTCCAGCACATCTTCGATGGTGATGAGGCCGGCCACCCGGCCGAACTCATCGATGACCACAGCCAGGTGGTTGTGGTTGACCCTGAATTCGCGCAGCAATTCGTTCAGTCCCTTGCTTTCAGGCACGAACACCGCCGGTCGCAAAAGCGCCCGGATGTTGAGCTCCGGGGCGCGCTGCAGTTTGAGCAAATCCTTGGCCATCAGGATGCCGATGATGTTTTCTTTTTCGTCCTCATAAACCGGAAAACGCGAATGCGCGGTGTCGATGATCAGGTGCAGCAACTCGTCGAACGGGGCATTGATATTGACCAGGTCCATGCGCGGCGCAGCCACCATCACATCACCAGCCGTCATGTCCGCCATGCGGATCACCCCTTCGAGCATTTCCCGGCTTTGCTGGCCAATGACATCGTTGTCCTGGGCTTCCACCAGGGTTTCGATCAGCTCGTCCCTGGAGTCAGGACCGGGGTGGAGCATTTCCGCAAGCTTTTGCAAAAAGCCGCGCTTGTCTTCGGTTTTGGAAGACCGACTGGGAGGAACATCGGACACGTAAGGGCGGTCGGTAGTGGAGAAGCGGCCTAGGATAGCCGAATTTTCCCGGCGGCCCGGAAGTTGGGGTAACCTGAAGCCCACGATCCGACGGGAGGTGCAGCCCCGTAAAGTGCAGCGCCGAATCGCCGGCGCAGCAACCCCCTTGGGGGAGCGTGGGGGCTAGGCTCTTCGGCTGCCGCGCACGCCGCGCCGCACTTCCTGCAGCAGCGCCAGGAAATCCCAGAACTTCTTGGCCTGGACCTTCAGCCGGTAATCGGTCTGCGCGATCTGCTCCTCGAGCAATTCGCTCATGCGCGAGTCCAGGTCCGCCGGCTGCACCTTGAGGTAGGCCTCGGTTTCCGAACCATCGCGCTCGACTGTGGCGCCGGCCTTGCGGGCGATGTTGAGCATGGCGGTGTTTTCGCTCAGCGCATGGATGAACATCATCTGCACGCCTTCGTTTCGCGAATGCATGGCGGCCCGGTCGAACAGGCGCGCGCCATAGCCCCTGCCGCGCGCATGCGCCAGCACGGAAACACCAAATTCGGCGCAACTCTGGAGTTCGGGATCGGTGGAAAAGGCCAGGTGCGCCATGGCGATCAGTTCGAGCTTGCGGTTGTAGATCCCGAAGATTTCGTCGCGCTCGAAATTGAGCCCGGCGACATAGCGCCGGATCTGCTCGTCGTTGGCCGAATAGCCAAAGCGCAGGTAGCGGTCCCGGGGCTCAAGCGCCAGCAGGTGCGCGGTGATGCGCCCTGTCTGGGTGGGACCGATGGAGCGGATCGGCACCATGACCGAAGGCGCACTGTCGGCCGCCGCCAGGCGGTGCACGCCGCCCTGCGCTGGCGAGCGGAAAAACGCCCTGCTCGCCATGAAGGAGGCTTTTAAAAGTGTGCCGGGATGAACCATTCGCCAAATATAAGGGTTATCCCTATATTCCACGCACCATCAGCGTAAAGCCCTAAAGCATCGGGCAAATTTCGATCCGCAAAAAATCATGATTTTTCGCAACGCCTGAATGCATCAATAGCTATAGAAAGCATAGCAATGACAGGCCCATGCTAGGTAATACTACCGACACAAAATGTTGCAATGCAGCAACGCCATTGGGCTGCGTCGGCGGGCAGCACGGCGGCGCGCCGACGCGGCAAACCATCCCGTGAATTGCATCACAAGGGAACGGCGGTGGTGGACTTCACCCGGTCCAGCACGAAACTGGTCTTGCAGTCCTGCACGCTGGGGTGCTTGAGCAGCGTGTCCATGATGAAGCGGCTGTAGTGCGCCATGTCCGCGACCAGCACGCGCAGCAGGTAGTCCATCTCGCCGGTCAGCGCCGCGCATTCGACCACCTCGGGCCAGGTCTGCACGCTGGCGCGAAACAGGTCCATCGGGTTGCGCTTGTGGCTTTCCAGGTGCTTTTCTAGCCGCACCGTGATATAGGCCGTCAGCCCCAGCCCGACCGATTCGGGCTTGACCAGCGCCACGTAGCGGTCGATCACGCGGGTTTCCTCCAGCCTTTTCACGCGCCGCAGCACCGCGCTGGGCGACAGGCCGACCTCTGCAGCCAGTTGGTCGTAGGTGGCGCGGCCGTCGGCCTGGAGGCTGCGCAAAATTTGCCGGTCGAGCTTGTCAAGTGTCTGCATCGGGTTTATTTTGCAGCTTTCCTGCGTGAAGCAGAAGGTGCGCGCCTTGATTTGCATGAATCCACACCCTCTGCGGGCCTAGAGTAGGCGCACCAACCACGGAGACAACATGAACAAGCCTCTTTCAACCGAAGCTGACGCGACCCGGGACAACCCGATGGGCACCGACGGCTTCGAATTCATCGAATACGCCGCGCCCGACCCCAAGGCCATGGGCGCGGTGTTCGAGCGCATGGGCTTCAAGGCGATTGCCCGGCACCGGCACAAGAACGTGCTGCTGTACCGCCAGGGCGGCATCAACTTCATTTTGAATGCCGAACCCGACTCGTTCGCCCAGCGCTTTGCGCGCCAGCACGGCCCCAGCGTCTGCGCCATCGCCTTCCGGGTGCAGGACGCCAAATTCGCCTATGAGCGGGCGATTGCACTGGGTGCCTGGGGCTATGCCCAAACGGCGGCGCCGGGCGAGCTGAACATTCCGGCGATCAAGGGGGTCGGCGACTCGATCATCTATTTCATCGACCGCTGGCGCGGCAAGAACGGCGCAGAGGCGGGTGACATTGGCAACATCGGCTTTTACGATGTTGATTTCGAGCCCCTGCCAGGCGCCGAGCTGAACCCGGCCGGCCATGGCCTGACCTACATCGACCACCTGACACACAACGTGCACCGGGGCCGCATGGCCGAATGGGCCAGCTTTTACGAGCGGCTGTTCAATTTCCGCGAGGTGCGCTACTTCGACATCGAAGGCCACTCGACCGGTGTGAAAAGCAAGGCCATGACCAGCCCCTGCGGCAAGCTCCGCATCCCGATCAACGAGGAAGGCAACGAAAAATCCGGCCAGATCCAGGAGTACCTCGACCTTTACCAGGGCGAAGGCATCCAGCACATCGCGCTGGGCTCGGACAACCTGCCGGCGACGGTGGATGCGCTGCAGTTCGCCGGCATGAAGCTCCTGAACACCGGCGACACCTACTACGAGCTGCTTGATGCGCGCATTCCGGGCCATGGCGAGGACGTGGCAGCACTGCAGGCGCGCAACATTCTGGTGGACGGCCAGCCGGGCGATTTGCTGCTGCAGATCTTCAGCGAAAACCAGCTGGGGCCAATCTTTTTCGAATTCATCCAGCGCAAGGGCAACCAGGGCTTTGGCGAGGGCAACTTCAAGGCGCTGTTCGAGAGCATCGAGCTGGACCAGATGCGCCGCGGCGTGCTGGAAAAAGCATGATGTCGCGCGACGAACCAGGCGCAGCGCAGAGCGCGGGGGATTCAACCTCAAGCCAGCCAGGGCCGCAGAACTGGCTTTGCCAGGCTGCAGGCGCAGTGGCCCCCTCGGGGGGCAGCGAACCACACGAAGTGGTGAGCGTGGGGGCTGCAAAAGTGTCCGCTCCAGACCAGCCGGGGCCGCAGGACCGGCTTTGCCGGACTGCAGGCGCAGCGGCCCCCTCGGGGGGCAGCGAACCACGCGCAGCGGGGAGCGTGGGGGCTGCAAAAGTGTCCGCTCCAGACCAGCCGGGGCCGCAGGACCGGCTTTGCCGGACTGCAGGCGCAGCGGCCCCCTCGGGGGGCAGCGAACCACGCGCAGCGGGGAGCGTGGGGGCCACATCTTCGCGTGGTGACTACGGCCGCGCCGGCAGCGACCACACCTGCGCACAGGACTATGCTGCCTACACCGAAGCGCACCACGGCACCTATCGCCGCCTGTATGCGCGGCAGTCGGCGCTGCTGCCGGGGCTGGCGTGCAGCGCGTTCATCGACGCGCTGCCGCACCTGGGCGCCAGCGACACGATTCCGCGCTTTGAGGACATCAATGCGCGGCTGTTCCCGGCGACCGGCTGGCAGCTGGTCGGCGTGCCGGGGCTGATTCCCGAGGTGCCCTTCTTCAGCCTGCTGGCAGCGCGCAAGTTTCCGGTGACCGACTGGATCCGCACGCCGGACGAGTTCGACTACATCGTCGAGCCGGACCTGTTTCACGACCTGTTCGGCCATGTGCCGCTGCTGTTCGAGCCGCGCTATGCCGACCACATCCAGGCCTATGGCGAAGGGGCGCTGAAGGCCCATGCGCTGGAACACGGGCCGCATCCGGTGCCCGGCGCGGTCGAGATGCTGTCGCGCCTGTACTGGTACACGATCGAGTTCGGGCTGATGCGCGACGAGCGCTCCGGCGGCCAGATGCGGGCCTATGGCGCGGGGCTGCTGAGCAGTCCGGGCGAACTGGCGTATTGCGTGCAGTCGGAAGAGCCCCAACGCACGCCGCTGCGGGACACGGCCGACCTGCTGCGCTGCATGGCGTCAAGCTACAAGATCGACAGCTACCAGCAACAGTATTTCGTGATCGACCGCTTCGACACGCTGCGGGCGCTGACCGAGCCCGACTTCAAGCCGCTTTACCAGACGCTGAATACAGGATATTCCCAGGCTGGCTAACGCCCACGCGTCCTGAACAGAAAACGGATTTTTGCATCAAAAGTGCTGCTGGCGCATTGTGCATGAGCGCCAGCAGCTCTTAATTCAATAGCATCAAATACTGCTGCCGGTTCTTTGCATGCAGTGATTTCCCGTCGGGGGTGTTGCTATTCAGACCGCGGCCGGTGCGGCGGGCCAGTCTTCCAGCGACTGGCAGCTTCTTTCGGCCAAGGCCATCAGCCTTGCCACCTGCAATGCTGCATCGGCAGGCCACAGACCCTGCAGGCAGGCATGCTCCAAAGCGGCGCAGGCATCGCTCAGGGACTGCGCGCCCACATTGGAAGCCGCACCTTTGAGCGCATGGGCAGCCTGCGACAGCACAGCACCATCGCAAGCGGCCAGGGCGCGGCGGATGTCGTCGGTGCGCTGGGGCATCTCGGTGATGAAAAGCATCATCACCTCGCGCGTTATGCTGAGGTCTTCATCGTCAAACTCCCGGAACTGCTCCAGCCGGCTCCAGTCGATGAGCAGTGGCTCTGGCTTTAAACCCGCAGAAGCATCCTGTGTAACAGGCGCGATGAGTTCTGGCGCAATTTCTTGCCCGGGCTGCCGGGCGTAACGCGCCAGCGCCTCGGACAGCTCGTCAATACGCAGCGGCTTGGGCAAAAAGCCGATCATGCCGGCCTGCAGGCAGCGCTGGCGGTCCTCTTCCAGGACCGAGGCGGTCAGCGCAATGAGCGGCGGCGCCGACGCGCCGTGCGCAGCAAGAATCAGGCGCGAGGCGACAAAGCCGTCCATCACCGGCATGTTGGCATCCATCAGGATCGCGGCGTACTGGCGCGACGGGCCGCCCGGGCCGCTGAGCAGCGACGCATTGACCATGTCCACGGCTTCGCGCCCGTTGACCGCAGTGGCGGCTTCGTAGCCCAGCTTGGCCAGCATGGCCAGCGCAACCTTGAGGTTGATGGCGTTGTCGTCGGCCACCAAAATGAACTGGTTACGGGCGGCGGCCGGTTCGGCTCTTGCTACTTTTTCAATAGCTGCCGGAGGAGACGTGACGCGCGCCAAGGCCTCAAACAGCTGTGACTGGCGGTAGGGCTTGAGCAGTCGTGCATCGAATACCCGGGCCGGCTCGCCGGTGGGCATGGTGCCCGAGGTCAGCAGTACGATGGGCAGGGCCGGCATCCGTGCGCGCAGCAGGCGGGCAAAGTTCAAGCCGTCCATCTCGGGCATGTGCATGTCGCTGATCACCACATCGACAGGATGCCCGGCCAGCCAGTCCAGCGCATCGGCCGCTCGCTCGAAGAGCATCGGCGTCATGCCCCAGCGCCTGAGCTGCTTGTCCAGGATGCGCAGGTTGAGCGGCGTGTCATCGACCACAGCGACCTGCTGGCCGGCCAGGCTGACCAGATGCAGCCCCGACAACATGGCCACTTCGGGCGCCGGCGCATGGCCCAGCCGGGCGGTGAACCAGAAGGTGGAACCCAGGCCCGGCGCCGATTCCAGTCCGACCTGCCCGCCCATCAGCTTGACCAGACGCTTGCAGATCGCCAGGCCAAGCCCGGTGCCGCCGTATTTGCGGGTGGTGCTGGCATCGACCTGGACGAAGGACTGGAACAAGGCGGCCTGGCGGTCCGGCTCAATGCCGATGCCGCTGTCCTTGATGCGGAACTCGATCAGCGCGCCCTGGTCCGGGCTGAAGCCTTCCAGCATGTGGGCCGAGACCACCACCTGCCCGTTGTCGGTGAACTTGACCGCATTGTTCACCAGGTTGAGCAGCACCTGGCGCAGGCGCGTCACGTCGCCAAGCACCCAGCCGGGCAAGTCGTCGCCCAGGTCCACCAGCAGCTCCAGTCCTTTTTCACGGGCGCGCGGCGCGCCGATGTCACAAGCTTCCTCAATCGTGGCCAGCAGGTTGAGCGCCTCGTCCTCGAGTTCGAGCTTGCCCGATTCGATCTTGGAAAAATCCAGCACATCGTTGATCACGCCCAGCAGCTGGTCGCTGGAAATGCGCATGGTGTGGACATAGTCGCGCTGCTCGGCGTCCAGCGGCGTGTCGGCCAGCAGCGTGGTCATGCCGACCACGCCGTTGAGCGGGGTACGGATTTCATGGCTCATGGCGGCCAGAAACGCTGCCTTGGCCCGGGCGGCGCCCAGGGCTTCGTCACGCGAGGCGTTCAGCTCGGCAGTGCGGCTGGCCACCCGGTCTTCCAGTGTCTCATTGGCCTCGTGCAGGGCCACGGTCTGCGCCCGGATGGCCGTCCGGTTGCGCTTGAGTTCACGGGCGCTGTCATGCAGGGACTGGGACAGCTGGCGCACTTCGTCAATGCGGCTGGCCGGGTACGCGGGCGGCACCTCGTCCCGCGCCAGCAATGCCGCGGCTGTGCCCAGGCGCCGGAAGTGCAGGCTCAGCCGCCATGCCAGTGCAATGGCCAGCAGTGCGCCCAGCGCCAGGATGAGTGCGGTCACGGCCAGCGTGTCCTTCAGGGCCGCCCGCGTTGCTGCGGTGAAGTCGCTTTCAGGGGCTGCCACCACCAGGCTCCAGCGCACGCCAATGCTTTCGCCAAAGGGCTTCAATGCCACCACCAGGGTATCGCCCTCCATGGGAACTCGGCGCAGGAAAGACACGCGCTGCACGCTGGACTCCAGGGTTTTCCCCAGGCTGGAAACGGTTTCGCCGTAAGCCTGCCGGATGATGGCGTTGCGGCTTTGCAGGGGTTTGTGGCGCTGCAAAACACCGGCATCATTGGAAAAGAGTTCGTCGCCGGTCGAGCTGGCCACGGCAAAACCCTGTTCGTCCAGCAGGAACACCGCACCATGGGAACTGATCCGCATGCCTTGGAGCAACTGGTTCAGGCGCTTGAGCGGCAGGTCGACGGCAAACACGCCCAAGGCGCTGCCATTGGTGGCGTAGACGGGCTGCGCCAGCGTCAGGCGCAGTTGCGGGTCCATTGCAGAAACCGATATGGGCGTGAAGGCACGCCCCTTGTTTTCAATCGCCCGCTGATACCAGGACTGGTTGCGGGGCTCAAAATTGCGGGTTTCGGCAGGCAGTTCATTCCGACGGTCGCCTGGCGACGCAGCCATGAAAAAGCGCCGGCCCTCGCCACCCGCCTTGCGCTCGCTCACGCGCACCAGAGTGGCGGCTTCCTGGGCGAAGGTGTCAACCGCCAGAAAATCACCGCGCTGCCTTGCCAGGTACATCCGGGGAACATCGGGGGTCATGCGCGTCATGGCGAACGCGGCCTGCTCGAACAGTTCGGGCGACGCAATCAGCTGGCGCGCGCGCAGCACGGCCGACGCATCGGGTTGCGCGTGAACCAGGCCATTCAGCACGACATGGGCCTGCGCCAGATGGTTTTCCACATCGGTCTTGATGCGTTCGGTCATGTCTTCGATGACTTTTTCCGACAGCAGCTGCACGCTTTGCACATTGCTGCGGTACAAAAACCAACCCACGGTGGCGGCCGGAAGCAGCGAGAACACCAGCAGGCTGGCGATCAGCACCGCCCTCAGCGAGAAAGTCTTGGGCGGCATCAGGCTTGAGTTCATGCAAGGCCCAGAATTTCCAGCGTATCCATGGGCTGGCTGCGCCCCGGCAACTGGACAAGGGCTCGTTCACCGGTCCGAACCGCCCCGGTGACCAGGCGATACGCCTGCACGCTGGCCGCCACTGACCAGGGCAGGCGCGGCTCGCCCTGGAACAGCTTGAGCGCCGCCGAAACGGTGTCGCCTACCGGCGTGCTCTGGCCGGTGCGGCTGATCAGGCCGTCCAGGTGGGCAAAGCTCACCGGACCGCTGTGCAGCGCCACACCCAGCGAAAACGTCGGCAGCCCGCGGCCACTCAGGCTTTTCTGCACATGGGCGTCAATACGACGGGTGGCATTTGTCAGCCCCAGTGCGGCGCGGACCGCCCGCAGCCCGTGGTTCACGGACTGGGTGTCGGCGGTATCGACAAAAATGCACAGCATGCCATCGCCGACAAACTGCATGTAATGCGCGCCGAACAGATACACCGTGTCGCCGACGCTGGTGTAGAGCAGCTGGACGATCTCGCTGAGTTCACTGCTGCCCAGCGCCTGCGACCACAGGGCGTAATCGCGCATGTCTGCATACAGCACCGTGGCACTGGAGAACTTCTCGCTGCTCGGCGCCGTGCTGCTGTCCGGCCACTGCGCACTGAGCGCCTTGACCAAGCGGCTTTCGTACAGTGCGCCAATCTTGTGTCGCTGCACGTCCAGCGCCAGCTGCACCGCCTTGTCGACCACCTGGGTGCGCATGGCGTCGGCACGGTCGCGCTTGTGCAGCTGCGCGCTGACGGCTTCGCGCAGTTCCTGCGGTGCAAACGGCTTGGTCAGGTAGTCGTCAGCCCCAGTGGTCATGCCCAGCCGCATGTAGCTGCGCTCCTGCAGCGAGGTAAGCAAAATCACCGACGTGGCTGCAAGTAGCGGGTCGCTTCGCACCTGATCGAGCACTTCAAAGCCGTCCATCAGCGGCATCTGCACATCGCTGACGACCAGGTCGGGCTTGTGTTCGCGAACCAGCGCCAGTCCCTTGGCGCCGTCTTCAGCGGCCATCACCTCGTAGCCTTCCTTCTTCAGCACCTGGCTTACCAGCAGGCGCGTGCCGGCATCATCATCAATTACCACGATCATGGGCATAACAATTCTCGCTAATTTTTGACAGCCGACCTTGTGGAATGGCTACCGGACAAGCCTTTTTCGGCCAAGGCCCAGGATGCCGGTACAACGCCTGATGCACGTGAACGTTGATTCATGCTAAAAATGAGTCTTTTTGTCTTTTTGTCTTTTTTAGCAAAATAACAACCTGAGAAGTTTTTATCTCAATAATGTCAATTGTCACAAAAAAACAATGATTTATCCAAAATAATGCAAATTTAGCGAGGACTGCAGGGGGAATGTGTAATTTTTCAGCGTTACGAGGGGTAACCAATACCCCTCCCGCACTTGCAGAAAGTCAGGCGACTGCCGGGTCCAGCAAGGCCAGCGTGGCGTGCATGATTTCAGGCACAAAGGCCATCTGCACATGCGCTGCACCACGAACCAGCCGGTTGCAGGCGCCCGGAAGCGTGGCGTTGGTGGCCGGGAACACGATGTTGTCGCAGTTCGAATACCAGCAGGTAAACAGCGCATGGCGGCCCGCGGGCATTTCATGGTCCAGCGCGGTGTTCCACTCTGACAGCAAGCGCATCTGGCGGCCATTCAGGCCATGGCCAAAACGTGCCAGCCAGGTGCCCCGGTGCGGCGTGCCAATCGTCACCACATGGTGCACGCGGGCCTCGGCCTTCATCAGTTTGAGCCAGGCCCGGGCCGCCAGACCGCCCATGCTGTGGCAGACCAGCAGCGGCGCCAGCCCGCTCGCTTCGGTGACGCGCCGGACAGCCTGGTCGATCTGCGGGGCGTAGTCGTCGATCGAGCCGAACAGCGGCTCCAGATTGACGGCGATGAAGGCGTGGCCACTGCCCTGGAGGCGCTCAAGCCACGGCGTCCAGAGGCCTCGGTTGCAGAAAAACCCATGCACGAACACCACGCCGCGGCGCCCTTTGACCCGCGCGGGCGGGCCGAGCTGGTCAGCGATGGCATTTGGCCGAAAAGGCTGGCGCCAGCAAAAAACCCGGGGCGCGGAGACGGTTTCGCCCCACCAGGCCGCGAACAGTTCGCGCCAGCGCGGCTGGGGCACCGGATCGCTTTTGTTCAGTTGCCTTGCAAGTATCAATTCGATCGCAAGAAAACCAGAGTAGGCAAGCACAATCGCCATAAAACCTGCAAAGGCCATAAGAGGCGCGCTGCGGCCGAAGACCCACAGCCAGCCCGCAGCCGCAGCGATGATCGACAGGGTGATGAGCCGCTGCAGCGATGCGAGCATCAGGTCAGGTCAGGCCAGCGCCACATCGCGGCCCGTCAGCGTTTTGGCCAGGCCCTGCGCGAGCCGGTTGACGGCGCCATACACCGACAACTGCGGATTGGCACCAATGCTGGTCGGAAAAATCGAACCGTTGTGAATCGAGAGATTGTCCAGCTGCCAGTGCATGCCGTCCGGCCGGGTCACGCCTTGGCGCGGGCTGTCGGCCAGGCCGCAGCCGCCCATCACGTGCGCGCTGACCATCTTGACCAGACGCGGCTTCATCGGCAGCGCCAGCATCGCCTCCCGCGCCTGCGCCCAGGAGTTGTAGGGCACGGCCATCTCGTGCAGTGGCAGCACCTGCCGGGCGCCGGCAGCGAACTGGATTTCCATCATTGACAGCAGCGCCCGGCGCGCGCCCTGCATGACGCAGTCGCCCAGCGGGTAATCGAGCACGGCGGAGCCGTCGCCGCGCAGCTTGACCTGGCCGCCGGGCGCTTCGTCGTGGAAACCGTCGCGCAGCAATGCCAGCAGGGTGTGCTTGTGCGGAAATGACCTGAGCAGGTCATGCTGACCCTGGCCAAAACCCGGCACGGTGGAGGCAAAGATCAGCGGATGCAGCGGCGGCGCTTCCAGCTTGTAGCCCAGGGCGCCGTCGATCGGCTGGTTCGGCAGGAAATGGTCGGTGTAGATCGACTGCGGTGCGCCGTTCCAGGCCTCGACCTTCTGGTCAAAGAGGCTGGACGACATCACCACTGGATGCAAAAAGGTCCGGCCTCCCAACCGGCCGTGCGGATCGGGTGCGCCAGAGCGCAGCAGCACCGCCGGCGAGTTGATGGCGCCGCCGGCCAGCCCACAATTATTAGCTATTATTTTAATAGCACACGACGCAGACAGGGACTGCGCAAGCGCCCCATTTTTCTCGCTATTTCGGCACATCAGCGAGGTGCCCCGTCCATTGGCCAGTTCAAAGTGCTCGGCGCGCGTTTGCGTCAGCAGTTGCGCCCCCAGGTCCAGCGCCGCTGAAATGGTGGTGACCAGCATTGACTGCTTGGCATTGGTCGGGCAGCCCAAGCCGCAAGAGCCCAGGTTCCAGCAGCCTTTGACATTGCGCGCGATGGGCTCCGTGTAAATGCCGAGCTTGCCTGCGCCACGGCCGAGCAGCGCATTGTTTTCGGTGGGCGCGACCTGCCACAGGGCGATGTTCAGCCGCTGCTCGGCCTGCGCAAAATACGGCGCCAGGGCGGCTTTGCTGTAGCCAGCCAGGCCGAAGCGGTCCTGCCAGAATTTCAGCGTGGACGCCGGCGTTCGAAAGGAACTCGTCCAGTTGACCGTCGTTGAGCCGCCAACGCAGCGCCCCTGCAGAATGTTGATGGCCTTGTCTTCGGTCTTGCGCGCCGCGCCTTCCTGGTAGAGCGCCGGATAGGTTTCGGACTCCAGCTGGTTGAAGTCGCTGCTGCTCTTGAGCGGTCCTTCCTCGACCATCACCACCTGAAGCCCGGCCCTGGCCAGCAGCTCGGCGGTGATGCCCGCGCCCGCGCCGCTGCCAATGATGGCGACATCGCAGGCGATTTTTTCCGGTATGGCCCCAAGTGTGCCGCCAAGGACTTTCCAGCCGCGCTGCAGTCCCTCCCTGATCGGGTCGTTCAATGAACTCATGGGTAGATCGGCTTTCAGGAGTGGTTTGTCAGATGCTGATCGGGCCGGGATAGCCCGCAGGGTCCAGGTCGGGGCATCGGCAAAATACGCCCCGGTCGCAATGTCGTGCAAGGCCGCGTACGCCTGCTGGCGCAGGGCCAGCCCGGACAGCCGCATGTGCGGGAGCACCAGTTGCAGATCGGCGCTGGACGCCTGCCCCCAAGGCTGGCCGAGACCCGCCAGCGTAAGCTGGCCCGGCGCGCGGGCCAGCACTGCCAGCAGTTGTGACAGTTCGGCCTGCGCGTGCGGCGAAAGCGCCTGCGCCAGCGTGTCGATCCGCGCCAGCAGTCCCGCAACGGCCTTGTGGCGTTCGCCCTCCTCCGCTGGCAGGGTCTTGTCCAGCACGGCACGGCCGACGGCGGCAAACACGCCCCGGCCTGCCGGCGAAAGGCGGCCGTCCTGCTGCAGGCCGGGCTGCAGCAGCCAGCCTGCAGCCCCGACCGCCAGCGCGACAGACGAGGCCAGTCCCAGCGTGAGCAGTGTTCGTCTTTGCATCGCAAGAAGTTTCGCACGGCCCTGCCGGCACCACTAGAGAACGGTCTTTAGAGGCGCTGGCTACACCGGCAGCCACTATGGCGACTCCGGCACAAACCATCCAGGATGCATTGCGGCGCGTGGCGCAGTTTCGGCACCAGCAGGCCGGCGATCCGGCGCTGGCCAGGGCGATTGCCGAGGTCAAGCATTTTCAGGTGCGCCGTTTCCAGGCGACCTGCGCTGACCTGCTGCACCACCCGCGTTATGCCAAGGCGGCCGATTTTTTTGCAGGAGCTGTACAGCGACAGGAACTATGCCAGCCGTGACCAGCAGTTTGCGCGCATTGCCAGCACCATCGCCAGGCTGTTCTCGCAGCCTAGCGTTGCCACGGCAGCGGCGCTGGCCGAGGTCCACGCGCTGACGGAAACGCTGGGCGAGCGAATGGGCCACGCCTGGCGCGCAGACAGCCGGGCAGCGCCGCAGGATGGCGAGTCGGCACGCTACGTCCGTTGCTGGCGCCAGTCGGGCGACCAGGCTGCACGCCAGCAGCAGCTTGATGTGGTGCAGCAACTCGGGCGGGAGCTTGACCGCCTGACCCGCGCACGCGGGCTGCGCACGCTGTTCAGGTTGATGCGCCGCGGGGCCACCGCCGCAGGCTTGGAAGCGCTTCAGCAGTTTTTGGAAACCGGCTTTGACGCCTTTGCACAGATGGTCAGCGCGGAAGAATTTCTGACGCAGGTCCGGGATCGCGAATCCGAATGGATTCGCGCCCTGTTCGACGACGGCGATGTCGCCTGCGCGACTGAATTGAGTCATTTGCTGGCCTCCGACGGCGCGCATTAGGACAAGCCCGCTGAAGCTTCGGAAGCCAGGCTTTCACAATGGTCCACAAGGAGTGTTTATGGACCGACATTGGCTCAAGAGTTATCCCGAAGGCGTACCGCACGACATCCATCCGGAGCAGTTCACCTCGCTGAACCAGTTGCTGGAAGAATCCTTCAAGACCCATGCGGCCAAACCGTTTTCGGTCTGCATGGACCGCTGGATGTCCTACCGCGAACTGGACGAACTGTCGGCCGCCTTGGGCGCTTGGCTGCAGCATCTTGGCCTGGAGCCCGGCGCCAGAGTTGCCATCATGCTGCCCAACGTGCCGCAGTTTGCAGTTGCCATGGCGGCAATCCTGCGCGCCGGCCATACCTGCGTCAACGTCAATCCGCTTTATACGGCGCGTGAACTGGAGCATCAGCTCAAGGACTCCGGGGCGACGGCGATTGTCATTCTTGAAAACTTCGCGGCCACGCTGGCCGAGGTGATCAAGCGCACGCCGCTCAGGCATGTCATCATGGCGTCGATGGGCGATCTGCTCGGCGCAGCGTATGGCCCGTGGATCACTTTCGCCGTCAGGCATCTGGCGAGAATGGTTCCTGCCTACACGTTCGGCCTGGACGGCGGGCTGACGGTCACGCCGTTCACACGCGCGATTGCCGAAGGCAAGCGGCACACGCTCAAGCCGGTGGATTGCACACTGGACTCCATCGCTTTCCTGCAATACACCGGCGGCACCACCGGCCTGTCAAAAGGCGCGGTGCTCACGCACCGCAATATCGTGGCGGCCATCCTGCAGGCCGAGGCCTGGTTTACGCCCGCTTTGGGGCGTATCGGTGATGTCAGCCGGATCAACAACATCGCAGCGCTACCGCTGTACCACATCTTCGCGCTGACTTTGTGCCCCATGATCGAAGGCTGGGGAATGAGTGAAACCTGCGCAATCGGAACCAACAATCCAGTCAACAGCCAAGATTTTTCAGGCACCATCGGCCTGCCCTTGCCCGGCATCTGGATTGCCATCAAGGATGACGCCGGGAACAGCCAGGAACCCGGACAAGGTGGCGAGATCTGCATCAAGGGTCCGCAGGTCATGACGGGGTATTACCGGCAACCGCTGGAAACAGAAAAAGCCTTTACCGCAGACGATTTCATGAGCACCGGTGACATCGGCATCATGGATGAACGCGGATACACCAGAATCATTGATCGCAAGAAGGACATGATCATCGTTTCGGGATTTAATGTCTTTCCCAACGAACTTGAAAATGGCATTTCCCTGTGCCCTGGCATTGTCGAGTGTGCGGCGATCGGCATGGCCGATGAGAGGCAAGGCGAGGCCATCAAGGTATTTGTGGTTAAAAATGATCCGGCACTGACGGAAGACGACATCAGCGCTTGTTGCAAGCAGCACCTGACCGGCTACAAAAGACCCAAATACATTGAATTTCGCGATGCACTCCCCAAGACCAATGTCGGAAAAATCCTCAGGCGGGCATTGCGTGCAAAAGCCTGAATCAAGTAAAGCGATTGGCTTGTGATGGCGGCGCGCATTCTGCCAGAAGGCACGCATGTTTTTGAAAGAGGCTGGCTTTCAAGCAACAACATTCTGTTTACGGGCGGCGACAAAACCCTGTTGGTTGACAGCGGTTACTGCACGCACGCGGAACAAACGCTGTCGCTGGTTGAAGCCGTGCTGGGCAGTTGCCCGCTGGATGCATTGGTCAACACACACCTGCACAGCGACCATTGCGGAGGCAATGCCGCCTTACAGGCACGCTACCCAGCGCTTCAAACATGGATTCCGCCGGGTCATGCCCGGCAGGTCGCGCAATGGGATGCCGTAGCGCTCACTTATGTACCCACCGGCCAGTTGTGTCCAAGATTTAATTTTGACCAGACGCTTCAGCCGGGAACCGAGATTCGATTCGGGAAGGCTGACTGGCAGATTCACGCGGCCCCTGGGCATGATCCGCATTCAGTTGTCTTTTTTGAGCCTGTTACCCGAGTCTTGATTTCAGCAGACGCTCTATGGGAAAACGGCTTCGGTGTGGTGTTTCCCGAGCTTGAAGGAGAGAGCGCCTTTTCTGAAGTTGCCGCTACGCTGGCCCTGATCGGCCGGCTAAATCCAAAAACAATCATCCCCGGACATGGAAGGATTTTCAGTTACACGCCACAGACATTGTCCAAAGCGTACCAGCGCCTAGATGCGTTCACCGCCAGTCCACTGCGGCATGCAAGGCATGGGGTAAAGGTATTACTCAAGTTCAAGCTGCTCGAGGTGCAACGCCAGTCAACCATTGAATTTACAAAATGGGCCACGGTAACTCCCTATTTTCAACAGATCCGGGAGCGTTTCTTTGCAGACATACCAATGCATCGATGGATAGAGCAGCTGTACGATGAACTGGCCACCGCTGGCGTTGCAGGACAAGAAGGCGAATACATCGTCAATTTATGAGAACAGCGCGATGCAAGCGAATAAACGCGGTAAGCGGCCAGCCATGCCATCTTGAGACTGGCCGCAAAGCGGGCAAACATAGTGTCCACGAAACAAACAAGTGGACACTATGGAAACGAAAAGAGTGGCGCGGCGCAAACACAGCGCCCAATTCAGGGCCGAGGTACTTCAGGCCTGCGGCCAAACCGATGCCTCCGTGGCCGCGATAGCGCTGCGCAATGGGTTGAACGCCAATGTGGTCTACCGCTGGCTGCGCGAAGAGGCCTGAGGCGTCGAGGCAGGCGCTGGCAGTCATGCGGTGAGCACGGCCCGGCACGACGCCAAGTTCATTGCCGTGTGGGTATTCCGTTTCATCGTGACCGCACATTCCGGCATCGTGACCAGGGATTCCGGTGATCGTGACCGGGGGTTAAATCACAGATTCCGGCATCGTGACCGCAGATTCCGGTGATCGTGACCGATGCCCCAGCAGGCACGGTGTTGCGCATGTAAACCAACCCGTTGGGCCTGTAGCCTCTGACAGTTTGTCTGGAGCCACATGCCCACCCCCAGGATCAACATGCGCAAACTCAAAGACGCCCTGCGTCTCAAACTCGTTGGTGGGCAAAGCCACCAACAAATAGCCAGCGCCCTTGGCATCGCCAAAGGCAGTGTCACCAAATACTGCGCCCTGGCTGCGACGGCCGGCCTTGACTGGAGCGCCATCGAGGCCATGAGCGAGACCGATTTGGAGCACCGATTGTTCGGCGCCTCCCTGGTCGCCAACTATGCCCGCCCGGACTATGGCCGCATGCACCAGGAGCTGCGCCGCAAAGGCGTCACCGTCATGCTGCTGTGGCAGGAGTACAGCGCCCAAGTAAGCGATGAACACTGCGAGTCTTCGCCGCGCAAAGCCCTGCGCTACTCCCAGTTCAGCGAGAACTACCGCCAGTTTGCCAAGCGGCTCAAGCGCTCCATGCGCCAGACCCACCGCGCTGGCGAGAAGATGTTCATCGACTACGCCGGCCCCACCATCGCCCTGATGGAGCACGGCGTGGAGGTGGGCCGCGCCAACATCTTCGTGGCCGGTGGCTGTCAAGGAAGTTGTCGCCTGAAGTGAAGTGAGTCAGGCTACTTTTTGCGTGTTTCGAAGCTCCTTGATTTGTGGGGTTTCTGGGTTGAGGTGAACGACATCGACATGCGTCCACTGGCGAGCCTGTCCTGACCAGCGCTGGGGATTTTCCTGGCGGGCCCGTTCATAGACGAGCGCGCGCTCCTCAAGCAGGGCCCGGTCCAGGCCGGCATGGCGCTGCGCCGGCGTCACGAAGCCAATGGCGCTGTGGCGATGCTCCTGGTTATACCAATGGGCCAGCTCGGTGACCCAGCGCCTTGCGGCCAGCAGGTTCTCGAACGGCTTGACCGGCAGTTCGGGGCGGTACTTCAGGGTTCTGAACGCTGATTCGATGTACGGATTGTCATTACTCACGGATGGCCGGCTTCGCGTGTGTGCCACCCCTAGGCGCTGCATGGTGGCCAGCATAGTTTCGCCCTTCATCGGCGCGCCATTGTCCGAATGCACCGTCAGCTGGCCCGGGACGATACCCTGGCGCAGGCAGATGTCGGTCAGCAACTGACTGGCCAGAGCGGCGCTTTCGCAGTCAAACACCTGCCAGCCGACGATCTTGCGGCTGAACAGATCCTCGAACAGGTACAGATAAAAATGCTGGCCGCGCACCTGGGTCGGCAGATACGTAATATCCCAGCAGAACACCTGATCGGGCCCGGTCGCGGCCAGGGCGCGCGGGCGGCTGCGCTTTTGCGCTGCACGCTCTGATCGCCGGTGGGCCAGCTGGCCCTGCTGTCGAAGTATTCGGTACATCGTGGACTCGGACGCCACATACACGCCTGTGTCGGCCAAGCGAGGCACGATCTGGCTGGGCGGCAAGTCCTTGAACGCTTCGCTGTTGAGCGTGGCCATCACGGCTTGGCGCTCGTCCTCGCGCAAACGGTTGGCAGGGCGCACGTAGCGCCGCTTGCCCGATGGGCGCTGGTCGCCCTCGGCCACACCAGAGCGTTGCCAGCGCTGCACGCTGCGGCATGACAGGCCCACTTGGCGACAGGCCACGTCCCGGCGGGCGCCATCGGCGCAGGCCTGATCAATGAGACCAAGCAAGGTTTGGCGCTGCTGGACGGACCTCATGTGTCCGCGCCCTCCAACAGCGCCTGGAAGTTTTTTTGCAACACCAGCAAGGCAGCCACCTCGGCCAGCGCCTTTTCCTTGCGCCGCAGCTCTCGCTGCAACTGATCGTGCTGGCGCTGCAACTCGCGAAAGGCGCCGCTCGCCTCGCGTGAAGCGGGCACGGCAGGCGTGCAAAACTCCTGGTGCCACTGCACCAGCTGATGCTCGAACACGCCATGCTCGCGGCACCAGCCGGCCCGGGCCATGTCGTCCAGTGCGTAGCTCTGCTGCAACGCCATCAAACGCTGTGCGGGCGACCAGGCAGACGCTGGGCCGTCCAGCGCAGCAGTTGCAGCGGGCACCGGGTGGGCTGTCGTGCCAGTTTTCTTGCTTGCGCTTTGCAGCCACTTCCTGAGCGTGCCGGCGGACATGTTGAGCTCGCCGGCAACGCTGATAACGGAACGCGTTCCGCGATGCCTGGCTTTGAGCAGTGCCTGCTCTTTGAATTCGGGAGAGTGATGTGAATGCGGTGTTCTGGTCATGAAATGAAGCTGTCGGGCAGTTAGCCATCAAAGAATTGGATGCGACAACAATTCTGACACCGGGGGCCACATGCGCTGCGCCCACAAGGGCGGCTACACCACCACCGTTGAGCACTTGCCGCTGGCCCACCAGGCCCACGCCCAGTGGACGCCCCAGCGCCTCATCGCCTGGGGCGAGCGTATCGGGGTGGCCTGTGCGGGCGTGGTCTACCCAAGATGCTGGAGCGCCAGCGCCACCCCGAGCACGCCTACCGCGCCTGTCTTGGCCTGCTGTCCCTGTGCAAACGCTATGGCGAGGCCCGACTGGAGGCGGCTTGCGCCATCGCCCTGGGCCTGGGCACCAGCAAATACACGCATATCCGCGACATGCTGGCCAATGGGCGCGATCAGGTCCAGGCCAGCACCCCCGAGTGGAGTGCGCCCGCCCACGCCCATGTGCGTGGTCCCCACTACTACCAATGAAACAAACAAACAAAAAGGATTCCACCATGATGATGAACATCACCTTGAACCAACTGCGCAGCTTGCGCCTGGAAAGCATGGCCCAGGCACTGGAGCAGCAACTCCAAACCAGCGGCATCACTGCCATGAGCTTCGAAGAACGCTTGGGCCTTCTGGTTGACCGCGAAGTCCATGGCCGCCAGGACCGGCGCTGTGCGCGCCTACTCAAACTGGCCAAACTCAAATACCCCCAGGCCGCCATTGAAGACCTGGACAGCCGCACACGCGGCATAGAGCGCAGCGCCGTCATGAGTCTGGCCTTGGGCGAATGGGTGACCCAGGGCCACGCCGTGCTGATCACCGGGGCCACCGGAGCGGGCAAATCCTGGCTGGCCTGTGCCTTGGCGCAGCACGCTTGCAGGCGCGGCCAAAGCGCCTATTACCAGCGCGTACCGCGCCTGGGCGAGGAGCTGCGCATACGCCACGCCAACGGCACATTCACGCGTTGGCTGGAGACACTGAAGAACACGGATGTATTGCTATTGGACGACTGGGGCATGACGGCCATGGACGCGCAGACCCGAGCTGATTTGCGGGAGATCATTGATGACCGTGCCAACGCACGCGCGACCATTATTACCAGCCAGTTGCCTATCGAGCACTGGCACGAATGGATAGGCGACGCCACGATTGCTGACGCGATGCTCGACAGGCTGATGCAAAACAACCACCGCTTCACGCTCACGGGCGAGTCGATGCGCAAAAAGACCGCCACCAAAGCCAATATCAGCACAGCTGCGACCAACCCCGAGGGCGCATAGGCCCGCAGCCCTCGCCGAGGGGGTAATGCATGGGTAGATGCACAACCGGGGGGCCTGCCGGCGGCCCTGGCGGGGGCCTGAATTAACAAATTACAAACACCCAAAACCGAATACCAGGAAAGGTCAAAACCGCTCAAAAAACCAGCACCCTCTACAATTTAAACCGCGCAACACCATGCCCGGTCACGATCACCGGAATCTGCGGTCACGATGCCGGAATCACCGGTCACGATCAACGGAATACGCACCGTGCAGATGCCCGCGCCGATGGCGCAGGCTTTGCCAGAAATCCGCGTGGAGGTGCGCCGCCCAGGGGCAGCTACTGTCACGGTGAATTGGCCGGTCCAATATGCCAGCGAGTGCGCGGCCTGGCTGCGCGAGTGTCTGCGGTGATTCGCATCGACGCGCTGTGGCTGGCGACTTCTGCCGTGGACATGCGTGCCGGCCCCGAGCGGCTGCTCGCCCGGGTGGTGCAGGTGTTCGGCTGCGCGCAGGCGTATCACGGCTATTTGTTTGCCAACGCACGGGCCACGCGCATGAAGCTCCTCGTGCATGATGGCTTTGGCGTGTGGTGCGCGGCCCGACGCTTGAACCAGGGCCGCTTTGCGTGGCCGCGCGAAATGTCTGATGCGGCGACCCCGATGACGCTGACCCAAGCGCAATTTGACGCGCTGGTGCTGGGCCTGCCCTGGCAGCGGCTGGAGCAAATGCAGGCGATTACGCGCATGTAGGCAACCGGGTGCGCTGCTCGCGCGAGACGCAATCGGCACATGTCCCAATGGCGCCCTGAGAGGCGGCTTTGCACAATGGGGCATGCTCGACGTGCACGAATTCAAAGCCCAGGACCTGCACGGTCTGAGCTTCGCTGCGCTGGCAAAAAGGCCACCGAAATGCTGGCGCGTATCGCTGAGCAGAGCCAACACATCGACTTGCAGGCGCACACCATCAAGCTGCGCGACATCAAGATTGAGCGCATCGCGCACGAGCTCGCGCGCCTGAAGGCCTGGCGCTTTGGCGCGCGGACCGAGCGCATGAACGCCGAGCAGCGTGAGTTGTTCGAGGAAACGCTGGCAGCCGACCAGGCCAGCCTGGAGGCCCAGCTCGAAGCCCTGCAATCGCAGTCTGGCGCGCAAAGCGAAACCGCGGCCGTTGAACCCCGGCGCCAGCCCAAACGCCAGGCGCTGCCCGAACACCTGCCCCGCGTCGAACACCGCCACGAGCCCGAAAGCACCACCTGCGGCTGTGGTCAGCCGATGGTGCGTGTGGGCGAGGACATCAGCGAGAAGCTGGACATCGTGCCGGCCCAGTTCTTCGTGAATCGCCACATCCGGGGCAAGTGGGCGTGCAAATGCTGCCAGGCGCTGGTACAAGAGCCAGTCGAGCCGCACATCATCGACAAGGGGATGCCCGCCGAGGGCTTGCTCGCCCACCTGCTGGTGAACCGGTTCGTTGACCACCTCCCCTACTACCGCCAGGAACAGATTAACGAGCGCTCGGGCGTGCACACGCCGCGCTCGACGCTGGCGGCCTGGTCGGGGCGGGCCGGCGCCGGCTTGATGCCGCTGTATGAGGCGCACCGCGCCTTCGTCCTTGGCGCGGCGGTCGTGCATGCCGACGAGACGCCGGTGAACATGCTGGAGCCGGGCTCGGGCAAGACCAAGCGCGTCTACGTCTGGGCCTATGCCCGCAGCAGCTTTGACGCGCTGGCGGGCGTGGCGTACGACTTTTGCATTGGCCGGGCAGCGAAATATCCTGTTGAATTTCTCAAGGGCTGGTCCGGCACGCTGGTGTGCGACGGCTACAAAGCCTACGAGAGCGTCCTCAAGTTAGAGGTGCGCATCGAGGCGGGTTGCATGGCGCATGCGAGAAGAAAGTTTGACGAGCTGATTAAAGAAAACCAGAGCCCGGTCGCTGCCCAGGCGGTGCAGCGCATCGCCTGGCTGTACCGCATCGAGAAAGAGGCCCGGGAGCTGCCCGAGCACGAGCGCCTGGCCATGCGCCAAGCCAGGGCCGGGCCGCTTTGCGAGGAACTCCATGTCTGGCTGCGCCTGGAGCGCCAGCGCGTGCCCGACGGCAGCGCCATCGCCGGTGCCATCGACTACAGCCTGAACCGCTGGACGGCGCTGACCGCCTACCTGGTCAATGGCAACGTCGCCATCGACAACGTAAGCGGCTGGCCATGCCATCTTGAGATTATGAAGAAAGCGGGCAAACATAGTGTCCACGAACTAAACAGGTGGACACTATGGAAACGAAGAGAGTGGCGCGGCGCAAACACAGCGCCCAATTCAGGGCCGGGGTGCTTCAGGCGTGCCGCCAGGCCGATGCCTCCGTGGCCGCGATAGCGCTGCGCAACGGGTTGAACGCCAACGTGGTTTACCGCTGGCTGCGCGAGGATGCCCGAGGCGTTGCGGCAGGCGCTGGCAGCCATGCCGCGGTAAGCGCCCGGCAAGGTGGCGAGTTCATTGCAGTGCAATTGCCGCCAGCGGCTGTGGCGGGCGCTTCGACAGACATTCGCATCGAAGTGCGCCGAGGTGCATCGACTGTCACGCTGGCTTGGCCACTTCAAGCAAGTGCCCAGTGCGCGGCCTGGCTGCGCGAGTGGCTGCGGTGATTCGCATCGACGCGCTGTGGCTGGCGACTTCCCCCGTTGACATGCGCGCCGGCCCCGAGCGGCTGCTGGCCCGGGTGGTTCAGGTGTTCGGCGCCGCTCAGGCGCATCACGGCTACCTGTTTGCCAACGCGCGGGCCACGGCGCTATCCAAGCTGCTGGTGCATGACGGCTTTGGCGTGTGGTGCGCGGCCCGGCGCCTGAACCAGGGCCGCTTTGCCTGGCCACGCGAAGTGTCTGAGGCTGCGGCCCCGATGACGCTGACACAGGCGCAGTTTGACGCCCTGGTGCTGGGCCTGCCCTGGCAGCGGTTCGAGCAAATGCAGGTGATTACGCGCATGTAGGTAAATGGGGGCGCTGCCCGGATAGTTAAGCAATCGGCACATGTCCCAATGGCGCCCTGAGAGGCGGCTTTGCACAATACAGGCATGCTCAACGTGCACGAACTCAAAGCTCAGGACCTGCACGGTCTGAGCTTCGGTGCGCTGGCAGAAATGGCTACCGAAATGCTGGCGCGCATCGCCCAGCAGAGCCAACAAATCGACTTCCAGGCGCACACCATACGGCTGCGCGACATCAAAATTGAGCGTATCACGCACGAGCTCGCGCGCCTGAAGGCCTGGCGCTTTGGCGCCCGGACTGAGCGCATGAGCGCCGAGCAGCGCGAGTTGTTCGAGGAAACGCTGGCCGCTGACCAGGCCAGCCTGGAGGCCCAACTCGAAGCGTTGCAGGGCCAAAGCGGCGCGCAGGGCGAGCGCGCGGCACTTGAGTCTGTTGCCCCGTGCAAACCCCGGCGCCAGGCGCCGCCCGAACATCTGCAGCGCGTGGAGCACCGCCACGAACCCGAAAGCACCACTTGCGGCTGCGGCCAGCCGATGGTGCGCGTGGGCGAGGACATCAGCGAGAAGCTCGACATCGTGCCGGCGCAGTTCTTCGTGCATCGCCACATCCGGGGCAAGTGGGCGTGCAAATGCTGCCAGGCATTGGTACAAGAGCCGGTCGAGCCGCACATCATCGACAAGGGCATGCCCGCCGAGGGCTTGATTGCCCACACCCTGGTGGTCCGCTTTGTTGACCACCTTCCCTACTACCGCCAGGAACAAATCAACGCGCGCTCGGGCATGCACACGCCGCGCTCGACGCTGGCGGCCTGGTCAGGCAGGGCTGGTGCCGCTTTGATGCCACTGTACGAGGCGCATCGCGCGTTTGTTCTTGGCACGGCGACCCTGCACGCCGACGAGACGCCGGTGAACATGCTTGACCCGGGTTCTGGCAAGACCAAGCGCGCCTACGTCTGGGCGTACGCCCGTAGTGCTTTTGATGCGCTGCCGGGCGTGGTGTACGACTTTTGCATTGGCCGGGCAGCGAAATACCCTGTTGAATTTCTCAAGGGCTGGTCGGGCACGCTGGTGTGCGACGGCTACAAGGTCTACGAGAGCGTCCTCAAGCTCGAAACTCGAATCGAAGCGGGCTGCATGGCGCACGCGAGGAGAAAATTTGACGAGCTGATTAAAGAAAACCAGAGCCCGGTGGCCACCCATGCCGTGCAACGCATCGCCTGGCTGTATCGGATTGAGAAAGAAGTCCGGGAACTGCCTGAGCAGCAGCGCCTTGCCATGAGGCAATCCAGGGCTGGGCCGCTTTGCGAGGAACTCCATCTCTGGCTGCGTCTGGAGCGCCAGCGCGTGCCCGACGGCAGCGCCATCGCCGGCGCCATTGACTACAGCCTGAACCGCTGGACGGCGCTGACGGCCTACTTGCTTGACGGCAACGTGGCCATCGACAACAACCATATTGAAAATCTCATGCGCCCGTGGGCCATGGGAAGAAAAGCATGGTTGTTCGCCGGCAGCGAGCTCGCCGGCCAGCGCGCTGCCATTGTCATGCGCCCCCGGGTTCGACAGTTCAGACCCAAAAACTCGCACCGACTTCAATGAAATCAATCACTTAGCGGCGAATTTTGGAAATTTTTGTAATGGCATGATTTGTCTGTATAAATGTTATCTTGTATTCTTATTTATCTGCGTTAAAGTAATGGCGTGTTCATCAAGCTCACCCGCTCCGGCCCCAACCAATACGTCCAACTCGTCGAGGCGTTTCGTGACGACACGGGCCGCCCCAAGCAACGCACCGTCGCCACCCTTGGGCGGCTTGACCAGTTGGGAGGCGAACTCCAGTCAGTGATCTCGGGCCTGCAACGTATCACCGGGCAGACCCCTGTTGCATCGCCGCCCACCCCGACGGTGAGCTTCGAGTCAGCGCGTGATTTCGGTGACGTCTGGACGTTGACCGAGTTGTGGAATTCGCTGGGCTTTGATCGCTTGCGAAAAGTGTTTCGGCGTACCCGACACAGTATTGACGTGGAGTCGCTGATTCGCGTGATGGTGCTCAACCGTTTGTGTGACCCGGACTCCAAGCTCGGTGTGCTGCGCTGGCTGCAGACCGTGAGCTTGCCCGGTGTCACGCTCGAATCGATTGACCACCAACACCTGCTGCGCGCCATGGACGCCTTGGTCGATCACAAGGAGGCGGTCGATGGGGTCATGTCCGCCCTGCTGCGCCCCTTGGTCGATCAGGACCTGGCCATGGTGTTCTACGACATGACCACCATTCGCGCGGCCGGCCTCTCAGAAGAGGACGGTGATGTACGCCACTACGGCATGTCCAAGGAAGGCGTGGTGGCGCGCCAGGTCATGCTCGGCGTGGTGCAAACGTCTGAGGGCTTGCCGCTGTACCACGAGGTGTTTGACGGCAATACGGCGGAAGTCACCACCATCAAGGGTGTGATCGAAAAAATCGTCAAGCGCTTTCCCGTCAAGCGCGTGATTGCCGTGGCTGATCGGGGCTTGCTGTCAACGGACAACCTGGCTGGTTTGCAGGCCATCACCCTGCCCGGTGGCGGGAAACTGGAGTTCATTCTGGCTGTGCCGGGGCGTCGTTATGGGGACTTCGTGGAACTCTTGGGGCCGTTTCATGCGGCGCAGTGCGCCGGTGCCAGGCAGGAGGTGCTGGGCGAGGTGCAGTGGAACAAGCTGCGCCTGATCATTGCGCACGATCCACACGTTGCCTTGGAGGCCAGTACCAAGCGCGACAACCGCATTGCGGAGCTGGAAAAGCAGGCCGCCCAGTGGGTAGGCAAGCTTGACGAGCAGGATACCGGTCAATCCAAACGCGGCCGCAAGCTCTCCGATGGGGGTGCCAGAGCCCGCTTTTACCATGAGGTGTGCCTGGCGCATCTGGCGCGCATCATCAAGGTGGACCTCAAGAGTGAATTGTTTAGCTACCATCTTGACGAGCGCGCCTTGACGCATGCGCGCTTGATGGATGGCAAACTATTGCTGGTGACCAATGCGCCGGACTTTGCGCCCGCTGAGGTCATCAAACGCTACAAGTCGCTGGCCGATATTGAGCGCGGGTTTCGGGTGCTTGCGTATTCCGTTGATCGTGACCGGTGATTCCGGCATCGTGACCGCAGATTCCGGTGATCGTGACCGGGCATGGTGTTGCGCGGTTTAAATTGTAGAGGGTGCTGGTTTTTTGAGCGGTTTTGACCTTTCCTGGTATTCGGTTTTGGGTGTTTGTAATTTGTTAATTCAGGCCCCCGCCAGGGCCGCCGGCAGGCCCCCCGGTTGTGCATCTACCCATGCATTACCCCCTCGGCGAGGGCTGCGGGCCTATGCGCCCTCGGGGTTGGTCGCAGCTGTGCTGATATTGGCTTTGGTGGCGGTCTTTTTGCGCATCGACTCGCCCGTGAGCGTGAAGCGGTGGTTGTTTTGCATCAGCCTGTCGAGCATCGCGTCAGCAATCGTGGCGTCGCCTATCCATTCGTGCCAGTGCTCGATAGGCAACTGGCTGGTAATAATGGTCGCGCGTGCGTTGGCACGGTCATCAATGATCTCCAGCAAATCAGCTCGGGTCTGCGCGTCCATGGCCGTCATGCCCCAGTCGTCCAATAGCAATACATCCGTGTTCTTCAGTGTCTCCAGCCAACGCGTGAATGTGCCGTTGGCGTGGCGTATGCGCAGCTCCTCGCCCAGGCGCGGTACGCGCTGGTAATAGGCGCTTTGGCCGCGCCTGCAAGCGTGCTGCGCCAAGGCACAGGCCAGCCAGGATTTGCCCGCTCCGGTGGCCCCGGTGATCAGCACGGCGTGGCCCTGGGTCACCCATTCGCCCAAGGCCAGACTCATGACGGCGCTGCGCTCTATGCCGCGTGTGCGGCTGTCCAGGTCTTCAATGGCGGCCTGGGGGTATTTGAGTTTGGCCAGTTTGAGTAGGCGCGCACAGCGCCGGTCCTGGCGGCCATGGACTTCGCGGTCAACCAGAAGGCCCAAGCGTTCTTCGAAGCTCATGGCAGTGATGCCGCTGGTTTGGAGTTGCTGCTCCAGTGCCTGGGCCATGCTTTCCAGGCGCAAGCTGCGCAGTTGGTTCAAGGTGATGTTCATCATCATGGTGGAATCCTTTTTGTTTGTTTGTTTCATTGGTAGTAGTGGGGACCACGCACATGGGCGTGGGCGGGCGCACTCCACTCGGGGGTGCTGGCCTGGACCTGATCGCGCCCATTGGCCAGCATGTCGCGGATATGCGTGTATTTGCTGGTGCCCAGGCCCAGGGCGATGGCGCAAGCCGCCTCCAGTCGGGCCTCGCCATAGCGTTTGCACAGGGACAGCAGGCCAAGACAGGCGCGGTAGGCGTGCTCGGGGTGGCGCTGGCGCTCCAGCATCTTGGGTAGACCACGCCCGCACAGGCCACCCCGATACGCTCGCCCCAGGCGATGAGGCGCTGGGGCGTCCACTGGGCGTGGGCCTGGTGGGCCAGCGGCAAGTGCTCAACGGTGGTGGTGTAGCCGCCCTTGTGGGCGCAGCGCATGTGGCTGGCAACCCGCTCGCCCCGGTGCAGCACCTCCACGGCGTGGGCGGTGATGCGTAGCTCCAGCGCCAAACCCACCAGGGCATGGGGCACGCTGTAGCGGTGGCCTTCAAACTCGATGTGGTTGTCGATGTGAACGCGCACCGTCTTGAAGCTGGCCCACTCCCAGGGCTGTGTCGGCAGCGGTGATAGTGCCGGGGCATCGAGCTGTGCAAAGGCGCTGGCGCGGCTGCCGGGGAGCTTTTGAAACAGCTTGTTGTTCAGCCGCGTGAGCAGCGGCGCCATGGCGTCGTTGACTTCTTGCACGCTGGCAAAGCGCTGGTGGCGCAGGCACGCCAGTATCCAGCGTTCGACCAGAAGTACGCTCAACTCGACCTTGGCTTTGTCCTGCGGGTGGTAGGCGCGCGCGGGCAGCACCGAGCAGCCGTAGTGGCGGGCAAAGTCCATGACGCTGTCGCTCAGAAGCGGCTCGTAGCGGTTGGCCTGGGTGACCAGGGCGCGTGGGTTGTCGGGGATGATGAGCTGGGGCACGCCACCAAAGAAGGTCAACGCACAAGCGGTGCCATTGAGCCAGTCAGCCGCTGTCTGGCGCGGCGTGGCCAGCGCAAAGCTGTAGCCGGAGGCGGCCATAGCGGCCACCCCCGGTGTCAGAATTGTTGTCGCATCCAATTCTTTGATGGCTAACTGCCCGACAGCTTCATTTCATGACCAGAACACCGCATTCACATCACTCTCCCGAATTCAAAGAGCAGGCACTGCTCAAAGCCAGGCATCGCGGAACGCGTTCCGTTATCAGCGTTGCCGGCGAGCTCAACATGTCCGCCGGCACGCTCAGGAAGTGGCTGCAAAGCGCAAGCAAGAAAACTGGCACGACAGCCCACCCGGTGCCCGCTGCAACTGCTGCGCTGGACGGCCCAGCGTCTGCCTGGTCGCCCGCACAGCGTTTGATGGCGTTGCAGCAGAGCTACGCACTGGACGACATGGCCCGGGCCGGCTGGTGCCGCGAGCATGGCGTGTTCGAGCATCAGCTGGTGCAGTGGCACCAGGAGTTTTGCACGCCTGCCGTGCCCGCTTCACGCGAGGCGAGCGGCGCCTTTCGCGAGTTGCAGCGCCAGCACGATCAGTTGCAGCGAGAGCTGCGGCGCAAGGAAAAGGCGCTGGCCGAGGTGGCTGCCTTGCTGGTGTTGCAAAAAAACTTCCAGGCGCTGTTGGAGGGCGCGGACACATGAGGTCCGTCCAGCAGCGCCAAACCTTGCTTGGTCTCATTGATCAGGCCTGCGCCGATGGCGCCCGCCGGGACGTGGCCTGTCGCCAAGTGGGCCTGTCATGCCGCAGCGTGCAGCGCTGGCAACGCTCTGGTGTGGCCGAGGGCGACCAGCGCCCATCGGGCAAGCGGCGCTACGTGCGCCCTGCCAACCGTTTGCGCGAGGACGAGCGCCAAGCCGTGATGGCCACGCTCAACAGCGAAGCGTTCAAGGACTTGCCGCCCAGCCAGATCGTGCCTCGCTTGGCCGACACAGGCGTGTATGTGGCGTCCGAGTCCACGATGTACCGAATACTTCGACAGCAGGGCCAGCTGGCCCACCGGCGATCAGAGCGTGCAGCGCAAAAGCGCAGCCGCCCGCGCGCCCTGGCCGCGACCGGGCCCGATCAGGTGTTCTGCTGGGATATTACGTATCTGCCGACCCAGGTGCGCGGCCAGCATTTTTATCTGTACCTGTTCGAGGATCTGTTCAGCCGCAAGATCGTCGGCTGGCAGGTGTTTGACTGCGAAAGCGCCGCTCTGGCCAGTCAGTTGCTGACCGACATCTGCCTGCGCCAGGGTATCGTCCCGGGCCAGCTGACGGTGCATTCGGACAATGGCGCGCCGATGAAGGGCGAAACTATGCTGGCCACCATGCAGCGCCTAGGGGTGGCACACACGCGAAGCCGGCCATCCGTGAGTAATGACAATCCGTACATCGAATCAGCGTTCAGAACCCTGAAGTACCGCCCCGAACTGCCGGTCAAGCCGTTCGAGAACCTGCTGGCCGCAAGGCGCTGGGTCACCGAGCTGGCCCATTGGTATAACCAGGAGCATCGCCACAGCGCCATTGGCTTCGTGACGCCGGCGCAGCGCCATGCCGGCCTGGACCGGGCCCTGCTTGAGGAGCGCGCGCTCGTCTATGAACGGGCCCGCCAGGAAAATCCCCAGCGCTGGTCAGGACAGGCTCGCCAGTGGACGCATGTCGATGTCGTTCACCTCAACCCAGAAACCCCACAAATCAAGGAGCTTCGAAACACGCAAAAAGTAGCCTGACTCACTTCACTTCAGGCGACAACTTCCTTGACAGCCACCGGCCACGAAGATGTTGGCGCGGCCCACCTCCACGCCGTGCTCCATCAGGGCGATGGTGGGGCCGGCGTAGTCGATGAACATCTTCTCGCCAGCGCGGTGGGTCTGGCGCATGGAGCGCTTGAGCCGCTTGGCAAACTGGCGGTAGTTCTCGCTGAACTGGGAGTAGCGCAGGGCTTTGCGCGGCGAAGACTCGCAGTGTTCATCGCTTACTTGGGCGCTGTACTCCTGCCACAGCAGCATGACGGTGACGCCTTTGCGGCGCAGCTCCTGGTGCATGCGGCCATAGTCCGGGCGGGCATAGTTGGCGACCAGGGAGGCGCCGAACAATCGGTGCTCCAAATCGGTCTCGCTCATGGCCTCGATGGCGCTCCAGTCAAGGCCGGCCGTCGCAGCCAGGGCGCAGTATTTGGTGACACTGCCTTTGGCGATGCCAAGGGCGCTGGCTATTTGTTGGTGGCTTTGCCCACCAACGAGTTTGAGACGCAGGGCGTCTTTGAGTTTGCGCATGTTGATCCTGGGGGTGGGCATGTGGCTCCAGACAAACTGTCAGAGGCTACAGGCCCAACGGGTTGGTTTACATGCGCAACACCGTGCCTGCTGGGGCATCGGTCACGATCACCGGAATCTGCGGTCACGATGCCGGAATCTGTGATTTAACCCCCGGTCACGATCACCGGAATCCCTGGTCACGATGCCGGAATGTGCGGTCACGATGAAACGGAATACCCAGGGTGCTCAAGTCCGAGATCGAGATTGGGCCGATCTACGTAAGCGGCTGGGCACACCATCTTGAAGGACTGCGAATAGGTTGAGATAGTGTGCGCGATGAACATCATGCACACCATGGCGAGCGAGACTCGCACCACCCAGGTTCCCAAGCGCCGGTTCTACAGCCTTGAGCTCAAGCTGCAGGTTGTCCAGATATGCGGTAAGCGGCTGGGCACGGCACCTTGACCGTGCCGCCGATTCAGGATTGCGCTTGCCAGCGGTGTGGCAGCAGTTCCTCGATGCGGCTGTTCAAGTGCGATGGCAGTCTTGTCAGCACGTCGCGCAGATAGGCCCACGGGTCATGGCCATGCAACTTGGCCGACTGCACCAGACTCATGATGATGGCGGCACGTTGGCCGGCAAGTTCGCTGCCTGCGAACAACCATGCCCGGCGCCCCATTGCCCATGGCCGAATCAGATTCTCAAGATGGTTGTTATCAATCTGGACGTTGCCGTCGGCTAGGTAAGTTGTCAGCGCTTCCCAGCGGTTCAGGCTGTAGTCAATCGCCTTGGCCGTGGCACCGCCCTCGGGCACGCGTTGGCGCTCCAGCTTCAGCCAAGCATGCAGATCCTCGCAAAGCGGCTTGGAGCTCGATTGCCTGATGGCCTGCCGATCTTCAGGCGAGAAGCCTTTGACCTGGCGCTCAATTTGGTAGAGCGCTGCCATGCGCTGTATGGCCTGCGTGCCCACCGGACTGAGGTTGTCCTTGACCAGTTCATCAAACTTTCGACGTGCGTGCGCGAAACAAGCTGCGCCGACACGGGTCTGCTGCTTCAGGACCTGGTCGTACACCCCGTACCCGTCGGAGACCAGCGTGCCCGACCAGCCCTTGAGGAATTCCAGTGGGTATTTGGCCCCTCTGCCCAGGCAAAATTCATACACCACGCCGGGTGACACATCAAAGCCGCTTCTAGCATAAGCCCAGACGTAGGCCCGTTTGGTCTTGCCCGCTCCGGGGTCCAGCATGGCCACCGGCGTCTCGTCGGCATGCACCACTGCGCAGCTGAGGACAAACTCCCGGTGCGCCGCATACAGGGGCAGCAAGGCTGCGCCTGCCTGACCCGACCACGACGCCAGCGTCGAGCGCGGTGTGTGAACGCCAGAGCGGGCGTTGATTTGCTCCTGGCGGTAGTACGGAATGTGGTCAACGAAGCGGCTCACGGTCGTGTGCGCCACCAGACCGGCCGTGGGCATGCCCTTGTCAATGATTTGCGGGTCCACCGGTTCTTGTACCAGGGTCTGGCAGCACTTGCAGGCCCACTTTCCCCGTATGTGGCGGTGCACGAAGAACTGAGCCGGAATGATGTCCAGGCGCTCGCTCACGTCTTCGCCGATGGCTATGTCACCGTTAAATGTGGAAATTTCCCCAATGTCATTGCCAGGACAGCCTCCGCAGAGGCGGCATGGTGGTTGTCTAGGGCGCGAAACCAGCCCAGGTAGTTGTCCAGATAACCCGTGGCAACGCCATGAAAGCGCTGTATCCAGTGCTTGAGGCGGCCGTGATAGGCGTTGACGTTCTGGACATGGATGGCGCCGTTGACGCGTACGCCCGCGCTGAGGTTGACCGCCTCATGCGCGAGGTGCGCGTCTTGCGCAAAGCCGCGATAGGTCGGATTGCCATCGCTCACCAGCAGCGCGTCCTTGGCCAGCACGGACTGCAATGCACTGGCCAGTTCGGCTTTGCTCATCTGCCCGCGCCCCATCACCCAGTCCAGCGTCTGCCCCGTGCGCTCGCGTGCCACCAAAACGCAGACCTGCTCATTGGATAAACCCGGTTTGCCCGCTTTGCCGCCGCGCCGGCGAGCGGGCCGCTCCAGCTTGCGGCAACCCTTGCGGGACTCCAGAAAATACGTCTCGTCGGCCTCCGTGATGCCTTGCAGCGTGGTGGGGCGGTCCGCCTTGACGCTGTTCAAGAAGCGGTGGCGCCAGCGCAGCGTGGTGTTGCGGTGAACCTGCAAGGCAGCGGCTGCCGGGCGAAGCGGCTGGGACGCCACCAGCGCGGCGCTAAAACCAAGCCATTTATCTTTCTTGCGAAGCCGCGCCAGCGTCGTGCCGGTCAATGCGTTGAAGGTGCGATGGCACGTCTGGCAGCGATAGCGCTGCAGCCCGCTGACCTGACCATGCCGGTCAAGCTCGGTGCCATGGCAGTGCGGGCAGCTGCGCGGGTGCTCCGATCTGGGCGACTCGATGACGGCCAGCACTTTTTGCTCGCCGCCATCGAGCGTATCAAGCCGCTTTCGGAGTAACTCGCGCTGGTGCAACGTGAGCCGGGCTACTTGTTTCAGCAATCCATTGAAAGTCTTGGCATTCATGATGGCTACCTCCTGGCAGGGTTCGCTGTGACTCTACTCCTCTGGAACAAAATTTCCACATTTAACGGTGACATAGCCTCGCCGATACGTACCATCGCCTCGCCGCAGTCACAGATCGTGTTCTCTGGCTCATGGTGGTGGTCAACCCGTTTGAGGTGCTCGGGCAAGGCTTGGCGTTTTGGCTTGCGAGGGGTGTCGGTGTCTGGAGCATTGCCCGGCACTTTGAATGCTGCCTTCAGAGCTGCGAGTTGGGCTTCCAGGTCTGCCTGGTCGGCTGCCATCGTTTCTTCAAACAGCTGGCGTTGTTCGGCAGACATGCATTCGGTCTTGGCACCGAAGCGCCAGGCCTTGAGGCGGCGCAGCTCAAAGGTGATGCTGGCGATCTTGGCATCCCTGAACTCGATGGCCTGGGCCTGTGATTCGATTTGCCGGCTCTGCTCGCCAACGTGTGCCAACACGCGGGCGGCCAATTGGGCAGCGGCCCCAAGGCTCAGACCGACAAAGTCTTGGGCGCTGAGTTGGTCGACGCGGAGCATGTTTGTATTGTGCAAAATCCACACAAAAAAAAGAATCAGGGCATCCTCTGATTGCCCTTTTTGCAGCGTTAAAGAACAGTTCCTACAGCCGCGTAATGGACTGCATTTGTTCCAGTCGGCTCCACGGAAGTCCCAGCACCAGGGCGTCGAATTGCTGCTTTGTCAGCGTCATCGAGGTGGCCATACTGGCGCCACCGCGTGGCCATTCAAACCCGCCCTGATTGAGCCGACGGGCCGCACACCACATGCCAAAACCATCGTGCAGCAGCAGCTTCATGCGGTTGCCACGGGCATTGGCAAACAGGTAGCCGTGATGGACCTGGGCGGCACCGAACACCTGCACCACCCGTGCCAACAAACGTTCCGTTCCCATGCGCATGTCTATCGGGGTGGTTGCCAGCCACAGCGCGTCGATGCGGATCATCGTAGCCACTCGCGCAGCCAGGCGCCACAATCACCGGCCAGGTCGCTCGGCCACATCACCGTCATCGAGGAGGTGCCGCGCCGCAATTCCATACGGATTTCTGCCGTGGCCGCCACCGCCACAGGTTGGCTGGCAACGGGTTCGGGCTGTGTGCTCAAGGTGACCGGCACAAACGCCTGTGGCTGGGTGACCAGCGTTCCCTGACTATGCTCACGTATCCATCGATGCACGATGTTGGCATTGATGCCGTGTTGCAGGGCTACTGCAGCAATGGACGCGCCAGGACACGCGCATATCTGGACAACCTGCAGCTTGAGCTCAAGGCTGTAGAACCGGCGCTTGGGAACCTGGGTGGTGCGAGTCTCGCTCGCCATGGTGTGCATGATGTTCATCGCGCACACTATCTCAACCTATTCGCAGTCCTTCAAGATGGTGTGCCCAGCCGCTTACGCACTGACTGTCAAAAAACCCACTCTGAACACCCAGTTGACCCTTTTTTAGTGGAGCGATTGCATCGCACCCCTATATGGATCAATGACTTACGCGTTTAACTGTCGAAGTCGGGTGAGCCTGGTGCAGTCCGCGAGGATGCACGGCCACGACCCGTGGGCGTACCTCAAGGACGTCCTCACACGGCTACCCAACCACCTGAACAGCCGCATCGACGAGTTGCTGCCCCATCGCTGGCAGGCTACGGGCTGAGGCCTGCGCCAAACCTCAGCATATTTGGGGAACCATAGTCAAGGTGCCATGGCCGGCCGCTTACTAAACGCGAGCCAAAAAGAAAAAGCCCGGTCAATCGTGAGATCAACCGGGCTGGTTCAGGGCGCTATAAGAGCCTGACGATGACCTACTTTCACACGGGAATCCGCACTATCATCGGCGCTGAGTCGTTTCACTGTCCTGTTCGGGATGGGAAGGAGTGGTACCAACTTGCTATGGTCATCAGGCATAACTGGTTGACGAACGGCTTGCCACATGGGAAGCAGTCCATCGAATTCATAGAGCAAATCAGCTTGTAATTTAGATTGTTGCACAGTCCGCTGGGACTGTGTCTTTTGAATGCGTCAGTCTTGGCATAACAGCCTTGAACGCGTCTTGTTGAGACGGCCAAAGTTATAGGGTCAAGCCTCTCGAGCAATTAGTACTGGTTAGCTTAACGCATTACTGCGCTTCCACACCCAGCCTATCAACGTCCTGGTCTTGAACGACTCTTCAGGGGGCTCAAGGCCCCGGCAGATCTAATCTTGAAACGAGTTTCCCGCTTAGATGCTTTCAGCGGTTATCTCTTCCGAACTTAGCTACCCGGCAATGCCACTGGCGTGACAACCGGTACACCAGAGGTTCGTCCACTCCGGTCCTCTCGTACTAGGAGCAGGCTTCCTCAAATCTGCAGCGCCCACGGAAGATAGGGACCAAACTGTCTCACGACGTTTTAAACCCAGCTCACGTACCTCTTTAAATGGCGAACAGCCATACCCTTGGGACCGGCTACAGCCCCAGGATGAGATGAGCCGACATCGAGGTGCCAAACACCGCCGTCGATATGAACTCTTGGGCGGTATCAGCCTGTTATCCCCAGAGTACCTTTTATCCGTTGAGCGATGGCCCTTCCATACAGAACCACCGGATCACTATGTCCTGCTTTCGCATCTGCTCGACTTGTCAGTCTCGCAGTTAAGCACGCTTATGCCATTGCACTATCGTCACGATGTCCGACCGTAACTAGCGTACCTTCGAACTCCTCCGTTACACTTTGGGAGGAGACCGCCCCAGTCAAACTGCCTACCATGCACTGTCCCCGATCCAGATAATGGACCTAGGTTAGAACCTCAAACACACCAGGGTGGTATTTCAACGTTGGCTCCACCGGAACTAGCGTCCCGGCTTCAAAGCCTCCCACCTATCCTACACAGGTCTGTTCAAAATCCAATACAAAGCTACAGTAAAGGTTCATGGGGTCTTTCCGTCTTTCCGCGGGGAGATTGCATCATCACAAACATTTCAACTTCGCTGAGTCTCAGGAGGAGACAGTGTGGCCATCGTTACGCCATTCGTGCAGGTCGGAACTTACCCGACAAGGAATTTCGCTACCTTAGGACCGTTATAGTTACGGCCGCCGTTTACTGGGACTTCAATCAAGAGCTTGCACCCCATCATTTAATCTTCCAGCACCGGGCAGGCGTCACACCCTATACGTCGACTTTCGTCTTAGCAGAGTGCTGTGTTTTTAATAAACAGTCGCAGCCACCGATTTTTTGCAACCTCATTGAGCTCCAGGAGTAAATCCCTTCACCTACTAGAGGCACACCTTCTTCCGAAGTTACGGTGTCAATTTGCCGAGTTCCTTCTCCTGAGTTCTCTCAAGCGCCTTAGAATACTCATCTCGCGCACCAGTGTCGGTTTGCGGTACGGTCGTGTGTAGCTGAAGCTTAGTGGCTTTTCCTGGAAGCAGGGTATCACTCACTTCGGCTGCAAGCAGCCTCGTTATCACCCCTCATCTAAGCCCGGCGGATTTACCTACCAGGCACGACTACAGGCTTGAACCAACATATCCAACAGTTGGCTGAGCTAACCTTCTCCGTCCCCACATCGCACTACACATCGGTACAGGAATATTGACCTGTTTCCCATCAGCTACGCATCTCTGCCTCGCCTTAGGGGCCGACTCACTCTACGCCGATGAACGTTGCGTAGAAAACCTTGCGCTTACGGCGAGGGGGCTTTTCACCCCCTTTAACGCTACTCATGTCAGCATTCGCACTTCTGATACCTCCAGCAGGGTTTACACCGCCACCTTCACAGGCTTACAGAACGCTCTCCTACCACGTGCCATAAAATGGCACATCCGCAGCTTCGGTAACTGGCTTAGCCCCGTTACATCTTCCGCGCAGGACGACTCGATCAGTGAGCTATTACGCTTTCTTTAAATGATGGCTGCTTCTAAGCCAACATCCTGACTGTTATAGCCTTCCCACTTCGTTTCCCACTTAGCCAATTTTAGGGACCTTAGCTGGCGGTCTGGGTTGTTTCCCTCTTGAGTCCGGACGTTAGCACCCGGTGCTCTGTCTCCCAAGCTGTACTCATCGGTATTCGGAGTTTGCCTTGGTTTGGTAAGTCGCCATGACCCCCTAGCCAAAACAGTGCTCTACCCCCGATGGTAATACTTGAGGCACTACCTAAATAGTTTTCGGAGAGAACCAGCTATTTCCAAGTTTGTTTAGCCTTTCACCCCTATCCACAGCTCATCCCCTAGTTTTGCAACACTAGTGGGTTCGGACCTCCAGTGCATGTTACTGCACCTTCATCCTGGCCATGGATAGCTCACTTGGTTTCGGGTCTACACCCAGCGACTGTTCGCCCTATTCGGACTCGATTTCTCTACGGCTTCCCTATTCGGTTAACCTTGCCACTGAATGTAAGTCGCTGACCCATTATACAAAAGGTACGCAGTCACCCCTTTCGAGGCTCCTACTTTTTGTAAGCACACGGTTTCAGGATCTATTTCACTCCCCTCCCGGGGTTCTTTTCGCCTTTCCCTCACGGTACTAGTTCACTATCGGTCAATGATGAGTATTTAGCCTTGGAGGATGGTCCCCCCATATTCAAACAGGATTTCTCGTGTCCCGCCCTACTTTTCGCACGCTTAGTACCACAGGTCTCTTTTTGCATACGGGGCTATCACCCGCTATGGCCAGCCTTTCCATGCTGCTTTGCTAAGAATCCTGATATCACGTGCAGGCTTTTCCGATTTCGCTCGCCACTACTTTCGGAATCTCGGTTGATGTCTTTTCCTCGAGCTACTGAGATGTTTCAGTTCACCCGGTTCGCCTCAATAACCTATGTATTCAGTTAAAGATACCTATTGCTAGGTGGGTTCCCCCATTCAGAGATCTCCGGATCAAAGCTAATTTGCCAGCTCCCCGAAGCTTATCGCAGGCTATCACGTCTTTCGTCGCCTATCATTGCCAAGGCATCCACCATGTGCTCTTATTCACTTGACCCTATAACTTTGATTTCTCGCCGTTATTTTCAAGGAATGATCTGTCAGGTCTTTCACCTGACGCGTTATGCCGTATCTTTCAATTCGATTTAATTTGCATTAAGTTCGAAATTAAAAGTTCATTTTGACGCAATCAAAATTTCTCTAAATTGCTACTGGCGGCACGGTCTGCACTAAACCTTTACGAATGTGCAGTTTCCGCCAGCAGCGCTGATTTAACTCTATGAATTTTTAAAGAACAGCCAATAATCGATTGATATAAATTAATAAACCAACCAAAACAAAGCACTCTCAGAGAGAATACTTTGCATTAGTAAATTGAGCCCACCTTTTTTCGCGGTGCGCGCTGGTAAATGGTGGAGGATGACGGGATCGAACCGACGACCCCCTGCTTGCAAAGCAGGTGCTCTCCCAGCTGAGCTAATCCCCCAGAATCGAAATTCTTTGAAAATTCCCTGAAATTCCTCAAACCTGATTTGGTGGGTCTGGTTGGACTCGAACCAACGACCCCTGCGTTATCAACACAGTGCTCTAACCAGCTGAGCTACAGACCCTCTCGATTCAATAAAGAACTCTTTGAAGGCAGCACCAATTGGATTGATGACCAATGCTGTTGTTTGACACAACAGCCGATAAGAATGGGCGTAAGAAGCGCGAATTGCTTCGTTTCCAGAAAGGAGGTGATCCAGCCGCACCTTCCGATACGGCTACCTTGTTACGACTTCACCCCAGTCACGAACCCTGCCGTGGTAATCGCCCTCCTTTGCAGGTTAGGCTAACTACTTCTGGCAGAACCCGCTCCCATGGTGTGACGGGCGGTGTGTACAAGACCCGGGAACGTATTCACCGTGACATTCTGATCCACGATTACTAGCGATTCCGACTTCACGCAGTCGAGTTGCAGACTGCGATCCGGACTACGAATGGCTTTATGGGATTGGCTCCCCCTCGCGGGTTGGCGACCCTTTGTACCATCCATTGTATGACGTGTGTAGCCCTACCTATAAGGGCCATGAGGACTTGACGTCATCCCCACCTTCCTCCGGTTTGTCACCGGCAGTCTCATTAGAGTGCCCAACTAAATGTAGCAACTAATGACAAGGGTTGCGCTCGTTGCGGGACTTAACCCAACATCTCACGACACGAGCTGACGACAGCCATGCAGCACCTGTGTTACGGCTCTCTTTCGAGCACCAAGCCATCTCTGGCGAGTTCCGTACATGTCAAAGGTAGGTAAGGTTTTTCGCGTTGCATCGAATTAAACCACATCATCCACCGCTTGTGCGGGTCCCCGTCAATTCCTTTGAGTTTCAACCTTGCGGCCGTACTCCCCAGGCGGTCAACTTCACGCGTTAGCTTCGTTACTGAGTACTAATGCACCCAACAACCAGTTGACATCGTTTAGGGCGTGGACTACCAGGGTATCTAATCCTGTTTGCTCCCCACGCTTTCGTGCATGAGCGTCAGTACAGGTCCAGGGGATTGCCTTCGCCATCGGTGTTCCTCCGCATATCTACGCATTTCACTGCTACACGCGGAATTCCATCCCCCTCTACCGTACTCTAGCGATGCAGTCACAGATGCAATTCCCAGGTTGAGCCCGGGGATTTCACAACTGTCTTACATCACCGCCTGCGCACGCTTTACGCCCAGTAATTCCGATTAACGCTCGCACCCTACGTATTACCGCGGCTGCTGGCACGTAGTTAGCCGGTGCTTATTCTTACGGTACCGTCATGGGCCCGCCGTATTAGGGCAGACCTTTTCGTTCCGTACAAAAGCAGTTTACAACCCGAAGGCCTTCTTCCTGCACGCGGCATTGCTGGATCAGGCTTTCGCCCATTGTCCAAAATTCCCCACTGCTGCCTCCCGTAGGAGTCTGGGCCGTGTCTCAGTCCCAGTGTGGCTGGTCGTTCTCTCAAACCAGCTACAGATCGTCGGCTTGGTGAGCTTTTACCTCACCAACAACCTAATCTGATATCAGCCGCTCCAATCGCGCGAGGCCCGAAGGTCCCCCGCTTTCATCCTTAGATCGTATGCGGTATTAGCGTAAATTTCTCTACGTTATCCCCCACGACTGGGCACGTTCCGATATATTACTCACCCGTTCGCCACTCGCCACCAGGATTGCTCCCGTGCTGCCGTTCGACTTGCATGTGTAAGGCATGCCGCCAGCGTTCAATCTGAGCCAGGATCAAACTCTATAGTTTAATCTCTGCAATAATTTTCAACTCCGCGCATCGAACAAAAGTCCAACACACGAAGAAAACTCATAAAAACGGAATTGAAAGAGAAATCTTGACGACTTCACTTTTTTCTATCTCCATGAGCGTTTAAGGTCCAAAAGACCTGGTCACAAGTGACCTGGCTTTTCGCCCTTCAAACGCCCATACTTATCGGCTGTAAATTTTTAATGATCCTGACACTCCACCCGGTAGCGCTTGCCACCCCGCTTCGCGTCGTTAGCTGTAATCAGCTGAGCCTCAAATTATATACCGCTTTTTACACAGCACGAAAATTTGTTTGACTTTTTTTTGCACTCTTTATGAAGTGCAAAAAAAAATTAACCCATACCCTTGAAACAAAACGCCCAACTGGTTTTCAGCTGGGCGCATGTCGCTATAAGAGCCTGACGATGACCTACTTTCACACGGGAATCCGCACTATCATCGGCGCTGAGTCGTTTCACTGTCCTGTTCGGGATGGGAAGGAGTGGTACCAACTTGCTATGGTCATCAGGCATAACTGGTTGACGAACGGCTTGCCACATGGGAAGCAGTCCATCGAATTCATAGAGCAAATCAGCTTGTAATTTAGATTGTTGCACAGTCCGCTGGGACTGTGTCTTTTGAATGCGTCAGTCTTGGCATAACAGCCTTGAACGCGTCTTGTTGAGACGGCCAAAGTTATAGGGTCAAGCCTCTCGAGCAATTAGTACTGGTTAGCTTAACGCATTACTGCGCTTCCACACCCAGCCTATCAACGTCCTGGTCTTGAACGACTCTTCAGGGGGCTCAAGGCCCCGGCAGATCTAATCTTGAAACGAGTTTCCCGCTTAGATGCTTTCAGCGGTTATCTCTTCCGAACTTAGCTACCCGGCAATGCCACTGGCGTGACAACCGGTACACCAGAGGTTCGTCCACTCCGGTCCTCTCGTACTAGGAGCAGGCTTCCTCAAATCTGCAGCGCCCACGGAAGATAGGGACCAAACTGTCTCACGACGTTTTAAACCCAGCTCACGTACCTCTTTAAATGGCGAACAGCCATACCCTTGGGACCGGCTACAGCCCCAGGATGAGATGAGCCGACATCGAGGTGCCAAACACCGCCGTCGATATGAACTCTTGGGCGGTATCAGCCTGTTATCCCCAGAGTACCTTTTATCCGTTGAGCGATGGCCCTTCCATACAGAACCACCGGATCACTATGTCCTGCTTTCGCATCTGCTCGACTTGTCAGTCTCGCAGTTAAGCACGCTTATGCCATTGCACTATCGTCACGATGTCCGACCGTAACTAGCGTACCTTCGAACTCCTCCGTTACACTTTGGGAGGAGACCGCCCCAGTCAAACTGCCTACCATGCACTGTCCCCGATCCAGATAATGGACCTAGGTTAGAACCTCAAACACACCAGGGTGGTATTTCAACGTTGGCTCCACCGGAACTAGCGTCCCGGCTTCAAAGCCTCCCACCTATCCTACACAGGTCTGTTCAAAATCCAATACAAAGCTACAGTAAAGGTTCATGGGGTCTTTCCGTCTTTCCGCGGGGAGATTGCATCATCACAAACATTTCAACTTCGCTGAGTCTCAGGAGGAGACAGTGTGGCCATCGTTACGCCATTCGTGCAGGTCGGAACTTACCCGACAAGGAATTTCGCTACCTTAGGACCGTTATAGTTACGGCCGCCGTTTACTGGGACTTCAATCAAGAGCTTGCACCCCATCATTTAATCTTCCAGCACCGGGCAGGCGTCACACCCTATACGTCGACTTTCGTCTTAGCAGAGTGCTGTGTTTTTAATAAACAGTCGCAGCCACCGATTTTTTGCAACCTCATTGAGCTCCAGGAGTAAATCCCTTCACCTACTAGAGGCACACCTTCTTCCGAAGTTACGGTGTCAATTTGCCGAGTTCCTTCTCCTGAGTTCTCTCAAGCGCCTTAGAATACTCATCTCGCGCACCAGTGTCGGTTTGCGGTACGGTCGTGTGTAGCTGAAGCTTAGTGGCTTTTCCTGGAAGCAGGGTATCACTCACTTCGGCTGCAAGCAGCCTCGTTATCACCCCTCATCTAAGCCCGGCGGATTTACCTACCAGGCACGACTACAGGCTTGAACCAACATATCCAACAGTTGGCTGAGCTAACCTTCTCCGTCCCCACATCGCACTACACATCGGTACAGGAATATTGACCTGTTTCCCATCAGCTACGCATCTCTGCCTCGCCTTAGGGGCCGACTCACTCTACGCCGATGAACGTTGCGTAGAAAACCTTGCGCTTACGGCGAGGGGGCTTTTCACCCCCTTTAACGCTACTCATGTCAGCATTCGCACTTCTGATACCTCCAGCAGGGTTTACACCGCCACCTTCACAGGCTTACAGAACGCTCTCCTACCACGTGCCATAAAATGGCACATCCGCAGCTTCGGTAACTGGCTTAGCCCCGTTACATCTTCCGCGCAGGACGACTCGATCAGTGAGCTATTACGCTTTCTTTAAATGATGGCTGCTTCTAAGCCAACATCCTGACTGTTATAGCCTTCCCACTTCGTTTCCCACTTAGCCAATTTTAGGGACCTTAGCTGGCGGTCTGGGTTGTTTCCCTCTTGAGTCCGGACGTTAGCACCCGGTGCTCTGTCTCCCAAGCTGTACTCATCGGTATTCGGAGTTTGCCTTGGTTTGGTAAGTCGCCATGACCCCCTAGCCAAAACAGTGCTCTACCCCCGATGGTAATACTTGAGGCACTACCTAAATAGTTTTCGGAGAGAACCAGCTATTTCCAAGTTTGTTTAGCCTTTCACCCCTATCCACAGCTCATCCCCTAGTTTTGCAACACTAGTGGGTTCGGACCTCCAGTGCATGTTACTGCACCTTCATCCTGGCCATGGATAGCTCACTTGGTTTCGGGTCTACACCCAGCGACTGTTCGCCCTATTCGGACTCGATTTCTCTACGGCTTCCCTATTCGGTTAACCTTGCCACTGAATGTAAGTCGCTGACCCATTATACAAAAGGTACGCAGTCACCCCTTTCGAGGCTCCTACTTTTTGTAAGCACACGGTTTCAGGATCTATTTCACTCCCCTCCCGGGGTTCTTTTCGCCTTTCCCTCACGGTACTAGTTCACTATCGGTCAATGATGAGTATTTAGCCTTGGAGGATGGTCCCCCCATATTCAAACAGGATTTCTCGTGTCCCGCCCTACTTTTCGCACGCTTAGTACCACAGGTCTCTTTTTGCATACGGGGCTATCACCCGCTATGGCCAGCCTTTCCATGCTGCTTTGCTAAGAATCCTGATATCACGTGCAGGCTTTTCCGATTTCGCTCGCCACTACTTTCGGAATCTCGGTTGATGTCTTTTCCTCGAGCTACTGAGATGTTTCAGTTCACCCGGTTCGCCTCAATAACCTATGTATTCAGTTAAAGATACCTATTGCTAGGTGGGTTCCCCCATTCAGAGATCTCCGGATCAAAGCTAATTTGCCAGCTCCCCGAAGCTTATCGCAGGCTATCACGTCTTTCGTCGCCTATCATTGCCAAGGCATCCACCATGTGCTCTTATTCACTTGACCCTATAACTTTGATTTCTCGCCGTTATTTTCAAGGAATGATCTGTCAGGTCTTTCACCTGACGCGTTATGCCGTATCTTTCAATTCGATTTAATTTGCATTAAGTTCGAAATTAAAAGTTCATTTTGACGCAATCAAAATTTCTCTAAATTGCTACTGGCGGCACGGTCTGCACTAAACCTTTACGAATGTGCAGTTTCCGCCAGCAGCGCTGATTTAACTCTATGAATTTTTAAAGAACAGCCAATAATCGATTGATATAAATTAATAAACCAACCAAAACAAAGCACTCTCAGAGAGAATACTTTGCATTAGTAAATTGAGCCCACCTTTTTTCGCGGTGCGCGCTGGTAAATGGTGGAGGATGACGGGATCGAACCGACGACCCCCTGCTTGCAAAGCAGGTGCTCTCCCAGCTGAGCTAATCCCCCAGAATCGAAATTCTTTGAAAATTCCCTGAAATTCCTCAAACCTGATTTGGTGGGTCTGGTTGGACTCGAACCAACGACCCCTGCGTTATCAACACAGTGCTCTAACCAGCTGAGCTACAGACCCTCTCGATTCAATAAAGAACTCTTTGAAGGCAGCACCAATTGGATTGATGACCAATGCTGTTGTTTGACACAACAGCCGATAAGAATGGGCGTAAGAAGCGCGAATTGCTTCGTTTCCAGAAAGGAGGTGATCCAGCCGCACCTTCCGATACGGCTACCTTGTTACGACTTCACCCCAGTCACGAACCCTGCCGTGGTAATCGCCCTCCTTTGCAGGTTAGGCTAACTACTTCTGGCAGAACCCGCTCCCATGGTGTGACGGGCGGTGTGTACAAGACCCGGGAACGTATTCACCGTGACATTCTGATCCACGATTACTAGCGATTCCGACTTCACGCAGTCGAGTTGCAGACTGCGATCCGGACTACGAATGGCTTTATGGGATTGGCTCCCCCTCGCGGGTTGGCGACCCTTTGTACCATCCATTGTATGACGTGTGTAGCCCTACCTATAAGGGCCATGAGGACTTGACGTCATCCCCACCTTCCTCCGGTTTGTCACCGGCAGTCTCATTAGAGTGCCCAACTAAATGTAGCAACTAATGACAAGGGTTGCGCTCGTTGCGGGACTTAACCCAACATCTCACGACACGAGCTGACGACAGCCATGCAGCACCTGTGTTACGGCTCTCTTTCGAGCACCAAGCCATCTCTGGCGAGTTCCGTACATGTCAAAGGTAGGTAAGGTTTTTCGCGTTGCATCGAATTAAACCACATCATCCACCGCTTGTGCGGGTCCCCGTCAATTCCTTTGAGTTTCAACCTTGCGGCCGTACTCCCCAGGCGGTCAACTTCACGCGTTAGCTTCGTTACTGAGTACTAATGCACCCAACAACCAGTTGACATCGTTTAGGGCGTGGACTACCAGGGTATCTAATCCTGTTTGCTCCCCACGCTTTCGTGCATGAGCGTCAGTACAGGTCCAGGGGATTGCCTTCGCCATCGGTGTTCCTCCGCATATCTACGCATTTCACTGCTACACGCGGAATTCCATCCCCCTCTACCGTACTCTAGCGATGCAGTCACAGATGCAATTCCCAGGTTGAGCCCGGGGATTTCACAACTGTCTTACATCACCGCCTGCGCACGCTTTACGCCCAGTAATTCCGATTAACGCTCGCACCCTACGTATTACCGCGGCTGCTGGCACGTAGTTAGCCGGTGCTTATTCTTACGGTACCGTCATGGGCCCGCCGTATTAGGGCAGACCTTTTCGTTCCGTACAAAAGCAGTTTACAACCCGAAGGCCTTCTTCCTGCACGCGGCATTGCTGGATCAGGCTTTCGCCCATTGTCCAAAATTCCCCACTGCTGCCTCCCGTAGGAGTCTGGGCCGTGTCTCAGTCCCAGTGTGGCTGGTCGTTCTCTCAAACCAGCTACAGATCGTCGGCTTGGTGAGCTTTTACCTCACCAACAACCTAATCTGATATCAGCCGCTCCAATCGCGCGAGGCCCGAAGGTCCCCCGCTTTCATCCTTAGATCGTATGCGGTATTAGCGTAAATTTCTCTACGTTATCCCCCACGACTGGGCACGTTCCGATATATTACTCACCCGTTCGCCACTCGCCACCAGGATTGCTCCCGTGCTGCCGTTCGACTTGCATGTGTAAGGCATGCCGCCAGCGTTCAATCTGAGCCAGGATCAAACTCTATAGTTTAATCTCTGCAATAATTTTCAACTCCGCGCATCGAACAAAAGTCCAACACACGAAGAAAACTCATAAAAACGGAATTGAAAGAGAAATCTTGACGACTTCACTTTTTTCTATCTCCATGAGCGTTTAAGGTCCAAAAGACCTGGTCACAAGTGACCTGGCTTTTCGCCCTTCAAACGCCCATACTTATCGGCTGTAAATTTTTAATGATCCTGACACTCCACCCGGTAGCGCTTGCCACCCCGTTTCGTGTCGTTAGCTGTAATCAGCTGAGCCTCAAATTATATACCGCTTTTTACACAGCACGAAAATTTGTTTGACTTGACTGCTTCGAAATCCGGCAACCGTCTTTTGAACAAGCCGCTTTGTCATCTGCAGAGCCACAAATCATAGCACCCTCGCTCGGACTTTGCGAATCATCCACTACGAAAATTTTTATTTCCTCGCAGGATTTTTTGGACTGACAACGCCCCGACTGCTAGTCATGACTGCGCCACCCTTGATGTGCGCCATCTTCTTGCCGAGACTGAAAAAAAGGAAGGTCAATTGAAAATACATGCCTGCTTGCTCTACTGATCTCAGGAAATCGCGTGGTTACCCCCATGACGGGATAATCACTCTCTATATGGCACTCATTACTCTTTTAGACGCCCAACTCGCTTTTGGGCATGTCGCTCTGCTGAATCATGCAGATTTCTCTCTTGAAACCAACCAACGCATTGGCTTGATTGGTCGCAATGGCACGGGCAAGTCATCGTTGCTCAAAATCCTTGCGGGGCTGGAAAAACCCGATGACGGCACCTTGCAATTGCAGCAGAACCTGCGCATTGCCTATGTTCCGCAGGAACCCAGCCTGGACCCCCATGCGACGGTCTTCATTGCTGCCAGCGCAGGCCTGGCGCGCACCAAGCATGTAGTTGAGATGTATCTCGCAGCTGACGAGCATACAGATCTTGACGCACTGCAATCCGAAATCGAAGCGCTAGATGGCTGGACATGGGAGCAGCGAGTTGAAGAAACCCTGCACCGGTTGCATTTAGACAAAGACGCCATCGTGGGCTCGCTTTCAGGTGGCACCAAGAAGCGCGTGGCGCTGGCCCAAGCCTTGGTGGCCAAGCCCGATGTGCTGTTGCTCGACGAGCCAACCAACCACTTGGACCTTGACTCGATTGCCTGGCTAGAGGAACTGCTGGTCAATTTCAATGGCAGCATCATCACCATCACCCATGACCGGGCATTTCTGGACCAAGTGGCGAATGTCATTGTTGAACTGGATCGCGGCAAACTGCGCAGCTACCCCGGCAATTTTGCTCAGTACCTGATCCAGAAAGACGATCAGATGGCGCAGGAAGCCGTCATATTTGCCAAGGCGGACAAACTGCTGGCGCAAGAGGAAGTGTGGATACGCAAAGGGGTGGAGGCACGCCGTACACGCAGTACCGCCCGCATCGTGCGGCTTGACGCGTTGCGGGAAAACCGCGCAGCCCGGCGCGATGCGGTTGGCCGCGTCAACCTGGACGTGTCAAGCGGCGACAAAAGCGGCAAGATCGTGGCCGAACTCACCGACGTGTCTAAAAGCTTTGGCCATCCGGGTGTAGAAAAGATCATCGTCAACAAATTCAGCGGCACGCTATTGCGCGGCGACAAGGTCGGCCTGCTCGGCCCGAATGGCGCGGGCAAGACCACGTTACTCAAGCTCATCCTGGGAGAACTGCAGCCGGATGTAACCACCCCGCCCGGCAAGATCCGCCAAGGCGCAAATCTGCAGGTGGCCTATTTTGACCAGATGCGCGATGCGCTGGACCTGGATGCCACACTGGAAGACTTCATCAGCCCAGGCAGCGAATGGGTCGAGATCAATGGCCAGAAAAAGCACGTCAAGAGCTACCTGACGGACTTTTTGTTCTCGCCCTCGCGCGCCAACTCGCCAGTGCGCACGCTGTCAGGAGGCGAGCGTAACCGCCTGCTGCTGGCGCGCCTGTTTGCGCGGCCCGCCAACGTGCTGGTGCTCGACGAGCCGACCAACGACTTGGACATCGACACGCTGGAACTGCTGGAAGACCTGCTGCAAAACTACGAAGGCACGGTCTTTCTGGTCAGCCATGACAGGCGCTTCCTCGACAACGTGGTGACCAGCACCATCGCCTACGAAGGCACGCCTGAGAACCCGGGTTTCTGGCGCGAATACGAAGGCGGCGTGACCGACTGGATCACCCAGTCGAAACGCGCGGCGCAAATCACCGGCAGCAATAAAACGGCACCCACAGCCTCCAGCGCCAAAAGCAAGGAGAAAAACAGTTCCGAGCTGAATAAGGATGAGCGCGAGCAGCTATCAAAAAAGAAACTGAGCTACAAGGAGCAGCGTGAGCTCGACGGCTTGCCGGCGTTGATCCAGCAACTCGAGTCGCAGCAAAAGGCGATCGAGCAGGAGCTCTATGACGGCACGCTTTACACCAGCAATGCCAAGAGGGCAGCCGAACTCACGGCGCGCAACAGCAAAATCGAGGAAGAGCTCATGGACGCTCTGCAACGCTGGGAAGCCTTATCGTCCTGAGAACTTTTCAACGTGGCTGGCCACCTTGCGATCTTTATGCGGGCGGTGGTATCGCACCGATGTGGCCGACGCTGACATCAGGCTCGTTAACTGCAAAAAGTAGCGGCAGAAATGTGCCCTGCTGGGTGTTTGAACGGACCGGCCTTACGCTAAAGTGGCCAGCATCATGCAAACCACTGTTGCGCTCGGCCTCAGCCCTTTTACCGTTTTGCAGGCAAGCCGGCGTGGCGACATTCGTCAATGGCTGGCCCTGGTACTTTTCAGCGTCTGCATGACTGGATGCGCCTCGCTGCCAGGGCAGGTGGAACGCCCAGTGTCAACGGCGCTGGCCAACCCGATGGAAACCCGGCTGGGCCAGCTGGTGCAGGCGCGCGCCGCCCGCGCAAGCACACGCAACGACTCCGGCTTCGCACTTGTCGGCAATGCCGAACTGGCCTTCACCAGCCGGATGACGCTGATCAAGGCAGCGCAAAAAACGCTGGATATCCAGTACTACGCCATCTTTGCCGACGACACCACCGAACGCATGTTTGAGGCCCTGCGCGAAGCGGCCGGGCGCGGTGTTCGCATCCGTATCCTGCTGGACGACTTCAACACCTCAGGCAAGAATGCGCAGGTGCTGAAGATGGCGTTTGAAAAGAACATTGAGCTGCGCCTGTTCAACCCGCTACCCGGCGGGCGCGGATCGATGCTGTTGCGGATTCTGAGCAACCTCAAGGATGTGGCGCGCATGCAGCGACGCATGCACAACAAGATTTTTGTCGCAGACAACGCCGTCGCCATTACGGGCGGGCGCAATCTGGGCGAAACCTATTTTGGTCAGGGCGAAGGCACCAATTTCGTTGACATCGATGTGCTGGCGGCAGGCCGTATCGCGCGCGACCTGTCGCGCAGCTTTGACCAGTACTGGAACAATACGCTGGCCTATCCGGTGCAGTCGTTGATGAGCGAGGAAGAAATCAAGGTGCTCAAGCCCAGTCCCGTGGCAGCCGGCCCGGGCGTAGTTACCAGCGCCACGCAGCCAGCGGCAGACGCGGCTGGGGAATCGCCCGTCAAGCCTCTGGTTAGAGCCACCGAGGCCCCCAGCGCTTTGCCCGACTCGACCGACCTGAGTTTATTGACCTGGAACTGGGCACCATCGGTGCTGCTGGTCGACCACCCGTCAAAGATTGCCGCCGATGCCGACGACGTGGCAGAGGCGCAGGAAACGGCGGTCGATGGCCTGCTGCAACTCATGTCGCAGGCCAAAACCGACCTGCTGATCGTCTCGCCCTACTTTGTTCCGGGCCAACTCATGATGCGCCAGTTTGCCGAGATGCGCCGCCGCGGCGTGCGGGTCCGAGTGCTGACCAATTCCCTGGCGTCCAACGATGCGCCTGCCGCCCATGCAGGCTATGCCCGCTACCGGGAAGCGCTGCTGGCCATGGGCGTTGAGCTCTATGAAATGCGCGCCGAACAGGAAGGAACGGTCAAAAGCTTCGGTTCGGGCGTTGGTTCTACCGGGGGGTCGAAAAGCGGCTCACGCGCAAGCTTGCATGCCAAGGTGGTGGTGATGGACGGCCGGCTGCTGGTGGTGGGTTCGATGAACCTGGACTTGCGCTCGAAACTACAAAACAGCGAAGTCGCCATCGTCATCCGAAACCGCCTGCTGTCACAGGAAACCACGAGAATGATCGAGCCCGCACTGGCCAACGGTGCCTACCGTGTGTCGCTGGTGGGCGGGAAACTGATGTGGCGCGCGCCGCAGGGCTCAGGGCTTAAGGATTCGACGATTGAGCCCGATGCCAGCCTGACCCTGAAGCTGCTGCTCAAACTGTTCGGACCGCTGGCACCGGACGAGATGCTGTAATTTGGTTCAGGCTGTGCCTGGCTCATGTCGAGTTGAGGCAGCGCTGCATCTTCGCGCGTCACCCAACCTACTTGACGCGCACCCGGAACTTCAGTTCGAAATATGAGTTGCCGGCGGCGCTCGCAGCGGCCATGACCCCTTTGGGGTTCAAGCGTATGCAGTTGACAGTCGAGTCGTAGTTCAGTGTCGGCGTTGGCGTGACGAAGTTTGCGCAGTTGTCTTTTGAGAAACTGACATCATCACTCGTGCTGGCCAGCGAGTCAAAGGTCCAGGTCAACGTGCTGGTGCCCTGGACAAAAGCGATCGGACCGGAGTTGGCAACACCCAGATCACCTAAAAACAATTCAGTGTTGGCGGGTATCGGGTCGGTGATGACAGTAGCGCCGGTGTCTACCGTGCCGGTACCTGTATTGGTTACCCGCAGCGTGTAAAGAACCTCGGCTCCGGGAATATTTTTCGGATTGGTGGTGTTGTTGAACGGGTCTCTGAATACAGACACGGTTTTCATGAAGACCAAGCGGGGGCTGCATTCGCTCCCGGAACTCACACCCGGGACTTGTCCGCTGTTCAGCGTCGCGTTCGTACCGCTGTTTCCTGCAGTCGCACCAAAGTTGTCGGTGTTGACAACAGTGGTCCCTGCCGCACCTCCGTCGAAATTAATCGACGCTGAAACCGTAGCAGAGGTAACGACAAAACCGCCGCTACCGCCGCCGCCCGGCCCGTGCGCGGGTGCCGCAGAGCTGCCCGCGTTGGTGCCGCCATTACCGCCCTTGACCTGAACGCTGAGCAAGCCAGCGCTGACGGCATTTACGTACACGAGTACCGATCCGCCTGCGCCGCCACCGCCAGAGCCGTCGTTTCGTGCGCTGTTGTTGGCATTGGCGCCATTGGCGCTGATCGTGCCGTTACCAGTGATGCTGCCAGCGCGAATCATCACCAGGCCGCCCCCTGCCGCGCCGCTGGAAGCGAAACCGGCTCCGATGTCGTCGGTGCCGTTGTTGTTGGTGCCCGAGCCTCCGCCGCCGCCCAGGAACAACCGTCCCGGGTTTAAAGAAGGGGCGTAATCAAAGCCACCAAAGCCGCCGGTAGGAGACGCGCTGCGCCAACCATTGCCGCCCTTGCCACCGCCACCTGCATTCGAACCGCCACCGCCTCCTGTGTTCTCTTTGTTGTCAACAGGGTTGCCGTCGGTGCCACCGCCCCCTGCATTGCCTGGCGCGCCCCGTGCGTGGCTGCCATTGGGGTAGCCTTCACTACCGGTGTTCAAAAGCACGCCCAGGTTATTGACATAACGTGGTGTTCCGGCAATACCTTCGCCTTTGGAGCCATTGTTGTCATTGTTGTCATTGGCAGCGTTGGTGCGGTAATCGGTATTGGCGCCAGGGCCTCCCGTCAGCTCCCGTGCGGCGCCGCCGCGAAATCCAAGGCCATTGACGCTCACCGTCGCGCCGCCAAGCGTCAACTGCCCGGCCACATCGAACACCAAAACGCCGCCCGTGCTGCCATTCCAGGCCATCGCGGTCAGCGCTGAACCCAAGGTCGCGGTGGTGTACTGCGGGACACGCACGACCTGAAAACGGCGCTGCCCTTGCGTACTGCTGGCAGCCGCATCGGTATAGGTGTTGAGCAAGCCAGCGCCGCTGCCGCCCACAACAGTCACTGTTCCACCGCCAATGGCTGCGGCGTTGGTGGCGCGTACATATTCATACAGCCCGGCACTGTTCAATGCAGTCGAGCCGGAGCCCCGATTAAGACCGTTGCCGCTGCCATAAGTGTTGTCATTGCTGCGATCTATCGCGGCATCTTGCACCTGGATCACCAGCAGCAAGTCACCCACGGCTATGGCGGCGCCCGAGCCAATCGAGAAGCCCAGGACAATGCTGGTGGCACCAGCACTGGCACTGGCCGTTCCTGGCCAATAGCGATTGATCACGCCGTTGAGCGTACTGCCGGCACCGTCTTTTCCAGGTGTGGCGCAATTGAGGGCCGCCGCTGAAAAAGACAGCATCGCCACCAGCAAGCCGGCAAGCAACCTCAGCCACGAAGCCGCCAGCAAACGCATTGCGCTGTAGCTGCTGACAGCAGCCTGGGGAATTTTTATAGCAGACATGGCAGGGCGCATGGATTCAACGGTCAGGGCTGGCGAGCCAGCTGCACCTTGTTCCGGTCGTTGAGGTTGAAGGAGTCCTGGTCAAACTTGACGCGCAAGTTCAGGTAAAGGCCACGGGCGCGGTATTGGGCGCCAGCAAAATCGGCATCAAGAAAGCCGCGCTGGTTGTAGCCCACGCTCAGCCAGGCATTGTCAGCCAGCTTGAAGCCCAGCGAAACGCCCAGCTGGTAGTCGCGTGTGCCCGCCTGCCAGGAGTGCAGCATGCCACCATGCAGGCCGATGTCCCAGTGCTCGTCCAGGTCTTGCCGCGCCTCGATGCCGACCAAATCAGTGAACCTCTTGTAGGCAGTGCTGTCGATGCTGTCGCGCACATACTTGAGGCCGTACTGCAAAGCAATCTGCGTTTGGCGGTTCGGCATCCAGTTGACGTTCAGGTTGTTGATGAGCTTGCGGGTCAGCAAACGGCCTGCAAGGTCCTGGCTGGATTCATGGATGTACTGGAGCCGGTCGAGCCAGATCCACTCACTGTTCAGGGGCCGGTGCGCATAACTCAAACGGGTGTCCACCCGGGTGGTGTCGACGGTGCCTTTGCCCCGGTTGTAGATCAGGCCGGCGGCCAGGGTGCGGCCCTCGTCCAGGTTGCGCTGCGCGCCCAGCAGCAGGTTGACCTTGGTGTCCATGTCGCTGCCGCGCCATTCGAGCCGGGCATTGCTGCTCCAGTCGCGTGTTTTGTAGGCGCCGCCGACAAACAAGGCAGTGTAGTCACCCGTGACCAGGCTGTTCGTGACACCGGGCGTGGTATTTGACGTGGCGCCGGAAAAACCGCTGGTGCCAAGGGTGCCGGACGCCAGCGGCTGCGCCGCATTGAACGGGCTGACGGCTGAGCCGCGCAGCGTTTGCGAGCGGTCCACGCCAAAATCGGCAGCCCATTGCTCGCTGATTTGCACCTTCTGCACCAGCCCGAGGTTGCCGTACATACGGCCACCGTCAAGTCCGGCCTGGTTGCCCAGTGACGTGACCACTTCGCCGCCGGTCCAGGGCTGGGTGCGCAGGCCCACACGCGTCGTGTCGGCCTTGAGTTCCCCGCTGCGCGCCAGTTCATGCTGGGCAAACAGGGTCGTTTGCGGGTTGAGCTTGTAATCGAAGCCCAGGATCAGCCGGTTCGGGAAGCTGACGCTTGCGCCATCGGCACGGCTGCCCAGGTCCAGCTCGTTGCTGGCGCGCAGGAGCAGCTGCTTGTCCAGCAATTCGTAGCCTATGCCGGTGATGAGCTGGCGCACGCTGGCGTCTTTGCCCTTGCCGTCGGTTTCACTGGCTGCGCGCAGGCCAGCGCTGGTGGTGAATCCTTCGTTTTTCCATTGGCCGCGCGCCTCCAGCACCTCTCGCTGGGCGGTGGTGACCAGGTTCGTCTGGCGGTAAGTCTCGGCCTGGAGCTGCACCGAGTCCGACAGCTGGAGCCGTGCGTCGGCGCCCATCTTGCGCGTTCCGGCTTCGGAGCCGGCCTGCTGGCCCAGGCCGAAACCGGCGTCTTGCTGGCGCGCATAGGCGCGCGCAGCGGTGTTGCCCTCGATGTGGCTTAGCTCGACCAGATAGGCACTGCCGTTTTCCTTGCCCAGCACCGAATTGCGCTGGCTGGTGGCAATTTCGGTGCGCAGCTTGGTGGTGTCGCCAAAACGCACAGTGCTGTCGGCAGCCGTCAGCGTCGCTTCCCGGCCGACGTTGCCTTCATGGATGCGGCTGAAGCCCACCTCGCTTTTCTGGCCCAGGTTGTCGCCAACCTTCATGGCAACGCGGCCGCCGTAGGTCAGTTTGGCGTCGGCCTGGCCGCCGGACTCGTATTCGGCCACGATGAACACCGGGTTGAAGTCGGCATCGCGCGAGGCAATCGGCTCGCGAAAGAACAGCGCTCCCAGCGCATGGTCGATCTGGTAGTCGAGGTAGCGGGTGAACGTTCGGCTGCTGATGATGATTTCGGGCCGGAAGCGGTCACGCACCTCGATGCGCACCTTGTCGGAATTCACCACGATGTCGCGGCTGGCCAGGCGGTACAGGCCGGAGGTGCCGTCGCCCTGGATTTCGTCCTTGCGAAAGCTTTGCGCGGTCATGCTGGCAAAGGCGTTGTAGCCGAATCGCTCGCCCTTGAATTCTGACTTGAAGCCATTCAGGGTACGGCTGTAGCGGCCCAGTTCGGTCACCGACAAGCCGGTGTCGTGGTCACCGAACAGTGCATAGAACTGCGCTTTTTCAATTTTCAGGTAGAGCTTGCGCGCGCTGGCAGCGTCAAACTGCGGCTGGGTTGCGTCGGCATACAGCGTGTAGAACCGGTTCGGGTCAACCGCCTGGTTCAAGGCCTGGCTGAACGGCTGATTCAGTGCCATGCTGCCGGCGGCATTCTTTTCCTTGGCGCTGTCGTAGGCCAGGGTCATCAGGTATTCGCCCTTGATCTGGCCCTTGGCATAAAAGGCCACGCGGTTCTGGTCGAACAGCTGTTCGCTGGCGCCGGCCGCCTTCAGGCTGTCCATGTTGCCGCTCAGCGTCTTGAAGCCCTTGGTTCCTTCGGCAAAGCCGACCAGCACCCATTCGCGCAGTTCCGGCGTGAGCCAGGTCCGGACCTCTTGCGTGCGGTTGTTGCCGAAGTCGAAGTTGAGCACCACCTCGCCGGCCTGCGTGGTGGGTTGCCGCCAAGGTTGCCGGTCAAGGGCTCGCGCTGCATCGCGTCGGCCTGGTCTTGCGACAGATAGGGCGCTGCGATCTGGAACACCCCGCCGGCGCCGCGCCGTACCGGCTGGCCATCCTTGTCCAGCATGCGCACCGCAATGACCGCCGGTGTACGGCCATCGGCGACCAGTTGCGAGCGCTTGAGATCCAACACTGCAGAGACCGGGCCTGAAGCGTAGTGGATGGTACGGCTTTCGTGCAGAACGGTCTGGCCTTGCGGGTCGCGCACGGTCAACTCCATCAGGTTGGCGCCATCGCGCAGGTCCACGGCGCTCCAGTTGGACAGTACCAACGTGCCGGCCGGGTTCATCACGTTACCTTCGTAACGCAGGGGATTGACCAGCGCGCCGTTGATCTTCAACTCCACTTGATGCCGGGGCGCGTGCTTGACCGCCACCTTGATGACCGGCAGCGCCGGGACGAAGCCAGTCTGCGGATGCAGCCATTCGGTTCCGGGCGTGGCCGCAGCAATCCATTGGTCGTCGTAAGGCAACTTCTCGACCAGTTGCAATCCTGAAACAGCACCGCTGGCTTTGGATACCGGGGCAGGCCCTTTGGGCGCTGGGCCTACCGCAAGCTGCGCCGGCAAGGCCATCGGCGCACACTGTGCAGCCTGTGTCGCTGGCGCCTTGAGTTGCAGGGGCAGCAGGCTTTGCGCCGGTTGATCGATGGGCTGGACCTGCACCAGCAAACCCAGGTTTCCCACAGGCGCTGACTCCAGTTCAAATTTCAGCAGCCGTTGCCAATTCCCGGTCTGCGCGCCCAGCCGCGCCACCAAGAACCCATCGGCCAGTTCGGCTTGCGCAAAAGGATTGGCGTCGAGCATGACGCTGCCTTGCACCACCTTGACGCCATCAGGCAGCATCACCGTGGCACTGAGCGCCTGGTTGGGAACGGGTGCGGCAAGGCGCAGGCTCACCACTTTGCCTTGGACCTGCAACTGCTCGTTCAGGCAACTTGCGACCCGCTTGAGCCGGAAATCGGCGCGCCACAAGGTGCCGCCACGCAGGTTGACGAACTGCGAAAAATTACGGCCTCCGGTGCGACTGTTCTGTTCACAGGCTTGCAGCTCGAAGCCTTTGGGCAGACTGGTTTCGTCTAGTTGCACCACCTGGGTGCCGGGACGCAGGTTGTCGGCATGCCAGCGGCCTTCCTGATCGGTCACGATATAGGTGCCATCCTGCAGCAGGACACGCACCCCCTTGAGCCCCAGGGGCGCGCTGGCTGCATCGCCCTTTTCTTCGCTCGGCCCGTCCTGCTTGCTGTCGCAGGTCCCAACCTGCGTGACGCGGCCCACCAGGATGGCGCGGCTGCGGTTGAGGTCTTCGCTCACCAGCACACGGGCCCGGGCGATGTTGGAGCTTGCGCCGCCAATCGCCTGCGCGGTGTTTTCGGCCTGACCGGCCCGGGCGCCCGCGTTGACGGCCGCCACATAACGCAGGCTCAGACTGGCGTTGCCGGGCAGCGTGCCGAGGCGAAATTCCAGGTCGCGTCCGTCGGCGCTGATGATGGGGTCTGCCAGCACGGCTTTGTCCAGCCGGGCCGAACCGGTCTGGTAGCGAAAGCCCAGGGGCAGCCGGTCGGCAATCCGCAGTGCGGCCACGGGATTTTTGTCGCCATTGCTGACGGTGACGGTGTAGGGAACAAATTCACCGATGGCGACGACAGCCTTGCCGGCATTTTTGGAAATTTGCACACCTGCCAGGGGACCCGGATCGAGCGGCACGTCGATTTCAATCGGTGAACCGGGGAGCACCTGGAAGACTTCTCCGCGTGAGCCGGTGACGATGAAGAAAGGCGTGCCGGGCAAAGTCTGCAACGCCGGAGTTGCTGCCAGAGAGGCAAAAACGTAGTTGGCTGGTGGCGTGACTGCCAGGCGGTAGCTGCCAGACGCAATGCGCGGGAACTGGTAGCGCCCCGGGCCAATGGCATACACCGTGCCACCACTGTCGGTCACGCTGGCGCCCGTGGTGACGGTGGACGGATAAAAGCTGGTGCCGTCGTTGCCCAGCACCGCAGCAGGCTGGCCGGTCGCCATGCTGATCAGCGTGATCTGCACGCCACTGACCGGCAGGCCTGTGGAGGCATCGAACACCACACCGAGCGGGTCCACCAAAGCGTCTGCCGTGATGGCCACGCTGTTGGCAGACTGGTCCATGTAGGTGGCCAGCAATTTGTAGTTGCTGCCGACATTGAGGACACAGTTACCCGACCGGGCCGCGCCAGATGATGAGGCAATGGCGCCGATGAACACGCCAGTGGACGGACCGGTTTTGGTGAGCCGCAGTGATTCGGTGTCAACGCCGTTGCTGGACACGGTGACCACGACGGTTTCCGCCACCAGCGGGTCCAGGTTCCTGCCGTAGTCCGTGACGCGAACGAACACCGGGTCGCCGCTGGCATACAGGCTGGCTGGAGCCAGCAACAGCTCTCCCGGCACCGTCAGCGCAGGGCCACCCGGCAGCCTGGGCGCTGGCAAAGGCTTGAATCCGGCACCCGCGTTGCACTGCGTGACCGACACGTTTTGGGAAGCAGCACCGGCAGCCGGAATACCCGCCACGCTGGACACATACTGCAAAAATCCGATGGTCGCGGGTGTGCTGGCCATGGTGTTCACAGTCACCGAGCCGCTCACCGTGATCGGCGTGCCTGAAATACCGTAGCTGGCGCTGGCCGTGTTGGTGATGGGCGTGCTGGGCGGCGTGGCGGCCAGTACGGTGCAGGCGGTCAGACTGGCCAGGGCGGCCACGCCGTTGGCCAGAAGTCGGCGCGCAATCGAAGCACGCGCACTGAAACTAAAAGCATGACTGGCCTTTGCATGGGCACCTGGCGTACCCATGCAAAGGCCCGCGAAAGCGGACCCAGGCGAGAAAATGGCAGCCTTCGCAGCGCGTCGAGCCGCGCTGCGGGGCTGCAACACCCCATTAAAAAGCATGCGTAAAGGCGCGAAGATCAGTTGATCTGCACGTTGAAAATCAGCGCGATGGACTCGCCCGTTTTCAATTCACCGGCGGTATAGCCGGTCTCGACAGGCAGCACCGTGCCCAAAGTGGCGGTGATCACGCTTCCGGCAAGGTCCACACCGTCGGCGGAACTTGTCGTGGTGTAGCTCTTGGGGAAACCCGTGCGGGTCCCCGCAGCCGTTCTGGTGACTTGAAAGCCTGATCCCGCTGCCAATGTAGGCGTTCCGGTCGTCAAAGAACAGGTGGTTGCGGGCGCAATGGTTCCCGTGCCCTGGACCAGATTGGGGTCGATGGTGACCGTTGAAACCAGCGTGTCGGTGATGGTGTTCAAAGTCGCCGAAGAAGCCCCTGAATTGGTGATGGTGATGGTGTAACGAACCAGTGCGCCTGGAATGTTCTTTTGATTTGCGCTGCCGTTGAACGGATCGCACAGTGGCGTCGCCGTCTTGGCAACGGTCAGGGTGGCTGTCACGACCTTGTAGGCATCACGCGCCGTGGCCTTGGCATCGCGCGCCGGGCTGGCGCCGACAAATTCCAGTTCGGTGGTGGCCGCATCGGCGAACACAATATCCACGCCCACCGTATTGGCGCCGGCGGTTTGCGCCACTGCAGTGGCCGTGCCCATGGTGGTGGTGGTGGCGGTCAGACTCACATTGGCTTGCCGGCCATTGGTCGCGGTGGTCGGAATGTCTGCGACGATGTAAACCGTTTGTGTCGCGTCTGGCGCCAGCGTCAATATTGCCGTCGCCGTGTCTTCCAACGGCTGATAGCCGGGTGTTGTACCGCTTTCAACAAAGACGCGCAGGTTGGACACATCAATGGTGTCAGCGCTGCCGGCAATGGTGGCACCGGTCGTGTTGGCGCCAACGAAGGTATAACCTTGCACCGTATTGCCCAGGTTGGTCAGGACAAATGTGGTCACCTGGTTGGTGTCACCGGGCACGACGCTGGCAACCAGACTGCCCGACTCGACCAGGCTGAGGTTGACCTTGTTGTCCACCTTGAACGTGGTGGGGGTGCCTGCGCCCACGGTATTGCCGCCTGCCGATGAACCAATGGCGGGCTGGGCTGTCGTGCCGACGGTGTAATTGAGCGTGGCCAGGTTGCTGATGTCGGTGCCTGACAAGATGCCCGCTGCATGGGCAGCGCCGCCGCCCAAAACGCCCGCCAACGCAAGGGTCAGGGCGGCTCCGGATTTGGCCCAGGGATTGCTGAAAAGTGAGTTCATGTTTTTTCTTGATAAATGGTGAAGCTTGAAAATAGGAATGTGCTGTGGTGTGGTGTGGTGGTGAGATTCAGTCCCTTCCTGAAGACAGGTCGAGTAGCCCCCGTCGCCCGCGGCTGCGCGGCGATCTGAACGTTGTCGGTGCTTCAATAAATTTTTTCGGATGGATGTGATGGCACTGCGGCAGGGTGCTGGAGCGGGCCCGTTCTGAGCAGGCATCCACTTTTCCATCATCAAACAGGCATCTTGCACAGACTGTGTCTGCGCAAGATGCTATTGATTAAGTAGCAAAAATACTAGGTTTCTTGCATGCCGTGATGGCCAGTCAAACAGAACCCGCCCAGGCATCAGTTCACGACGACGCGAAAACCCGCCTCGTCGTGCTTGCCTGGCGCAAGCTTGCCACGGACGGTCCAGCGGATATGGGTGATTTCGGAAAGTGCAGCCGCGCGTTCCTTGCCGTCTGCGCCCTTGACCTTGAGCTTGTCAGCCGACGCCCAACTTTTGCCACCATCTGCCGAGTAACCGATGTCCATGTTCTCTCCGTACGCGCTGGCAGCCACCAACGTGGTGTTGGCGGGAATGGGGTTGTTGATGACGATATTGCCGGCCGGTTTGGCGCTGATGTTCCTGAACGTCGAGGTATAGAAGACCACCGTGCCAGGAATGGCCTTTTGCACCGGGCCGCGCTTTTTCTCGACCTTGCCGTCAGCGGCCTGGACCTCAACTTCAACCTCGGCGATGTTCTTTAGCTCGATGCTGCCCGCTGCAGGGCGGGCTTGTGCATAGGACTGGGGGGCGGCGATGGCGGCCAGGCTTAAAAAGAGCAGATTGATCAGGGTTTTTCGCATGGTGTTGCTTCAGGATTGAGGAGGTTAGTTAACGGTGACTTTGAATTCGATGACGCGCTGGGCGGGCACCGGGATGTTGCCGAACAGCACGCTGACCGTGCCGGTCGAAAAACTGGCGTTGTCGGTGTCGGCGGCGTCGCTGCGCGCAGCGCCATCGACGGTGATGCTGCCGGGCAGGTAGGTGGTGCTGGCAGGCAGGGGATCGGCAAAAGAGAATTTCTCGGCAATGCCGGCGCCCGTCAGACTCAGCACGATGTGATAAGTCAGCACCGAGCCGGGCATGACCAGGGTGCCGCCGAGCGTATCGCGCACGGCCGCCACAGTTTTGATGAGATTGAGGGATATGCCCGAGACGATGTAGCTGCCCTGGGCGCTTGCCTGACCACGGCTGCCGCCGACCACCGCATCCACGCCGCGCTGACCCAGCCCTGCCAGCGTGGTACCGGGCGGAGCGCCCGGCGCACCGGCCGTGGCAGAGCTGGCAGCAAGGCGGACATGGCCCAACGCACCCGTGGCCAAAGCCGCCGGAATGCTGCTAAAAACGTAAACGGCCTGACTGGAATCAGCGGCCAGCATCGGGTCGTTGGTGCCCGGCAGGTACAGGATGTCGGCATTCGGTCCGCTGGCCTGAAAGCCAGCCTGCACGCCGCTTTCAAGGTAGATGGCGCCGGAGGCAGCATTCCCGGGATCGAACTGGTTCCCTGCGATCCCGTTGTTGCGCAACAGCCGGAAGGTTTCGGTGCCGTTGCCGGTGTTGGTCAGCACAAAGCTCAGGCCTTGCCGGAATCCGGGGAATTCACCCCCGCCGGGGTGCTGTCCTGCCAGGTCAGCACCAGATTGATCACTTCAGCCACGACAACCACCGGAGCGACTCCTGTGATGGGCGCTGCAGGCCGACCTTCAATCGAGTAACTCAGCGTGGCCGAATTGGCTATTGGCGTGCCGGCCGCAGAACCAGCAGCAAGAGCAGCAAGAGCAGCGAGCCAAGCCATGGCAGCCATCAAGCACACCAAAATCTTGTTGCAACAACCCAAACCGGCACCTGAATTCATTTGCGTTTCAAGAGCAGATTGAGCCAGTTCAGCCTGACCAAAAGCCAGGCCGGCAACTAAAAATACAAAAAGCCAGAAGGAGTTTCATCGGGGTGGCATTCAGTCTTGACACATCAGACACAGCCCACTGCGATCAAACGCCCCAAGCTGAATTGCAAATTATTACTGTATTTTTTTAAAACAAAATTTATGTAAATTTATTTTAAAAAATCATTGAGAAACCGGCTCGCACCAAAAAAAATAAAGAAATTTGGATAAATTTCATGAAAAATCCCGAATTGACACTGAAAAACGATGCCAAATCGTTATTTTTCTAAAATTTTTACTTCTAGTTACACAGAAATAATACCTGAATTCTCTACTAAATGTAACAAAACAAGTTCTGATACTCAGAAAGACGACGTGCTTCAGGGCGCCAACTGTGTCAAAACCTGTTGGCCATCTTTCTGGTCCGGGCACCGGGAAAGCATGGACAAGGGGCGTGACGTGTCAGCACGCAGCGCTTCAAACCGTGGGAATTCCTCGCGGGTGAAAATCAATGCGCGAGGGGATCAATCGGGCCGGACGTGCGCGAGGCCTGGCGCTGAATTGGCAGCATTGGCTGACAAACACCGTTCGGGCTGCATGGCCCAAATTGGCGGGCGCAGTTCAGCGCATGCGGTCCCGCAGCCGCACAAACACGTTCCAGAACGCGGCATCCTGGGTGGTCGCGAAATTGATCCGCATCAGCGTGCCGGGCTTGCGCACCGCATGAAACAACGAACCGGGCGCGATCAGGTAGTCCTCGTCCAGCAGGCACTGGGCCAGCGCATCGGTGTCCACACCGGCTTCAACCCAGCCGAACAGGCCTGCGGGCTCGGCCGCAAAGGTGCAGCCATGGGCCAGCGCCAGCTTGACACTTCGTCCGCGTGCCTGGTCGAGCCGGCTTCGGATGCGTTCGGCGTGGCGGCGCAGCTGCCCCTGGTCAATGCACCAGGCCAAGGCCTTCTCCAGCAGCGCGGGTGTCGTCAGGGTGGCGAGCAGCTTGGTGTTGAGCAGGCGCTCGACCAGGTCGGGCGGCGCGGCCATGAAGCCCACGCGCCAGCCGGGCGCCAGGATCTTGGAAAAGCCGCTGACGTAGATCGTGCGCTGCAGGCTGTCGAGCGCGCACAGCCGCGTGGCATGGTCGGGCGCCAGGTGGCTGTAGGTGTCGTCCTCGGCAATGTGGAAGTTGTGCTGGCTGGCCAGTTGCAGCAGGCGGTGGGCGCTGCCCGGCGCCAGGCAATGGCCGGTCGGGTTGTGGAACACGCTGACGCTGACAAACAGCCTGGGGCTGTGCAACTGGCAGTACTGCGCCATCACGTCCAGGTCGGGTCCATCGGCACGGCGCGGCACCGGCAAAATGCGCATGCCCAGCGCATCGAGCCGGGCAAACTCCACCGCCCAGCCGGGCTCCTCGACCATCACGCAGTCGCCGGCGCGCAGCAGGGTGCGGCTGATGATGTCCAGCGCATGGGTGGCGCCGACGGTGGTGATGATCTGCCCGGGCTCGGCCGGGATGTTGAGCGCGCCCAGCCGCTGCGACAGCGCACGGCGCAGGCCGCTGTCGCCCATGGGCTCGCCATAGTGGAGCGACAGCTCGCGCAGCGCACTGGCGCTGGTGACTTTTCGCACCGCTGCCGGCAGAAAGCTGGTGTCCAGCCATTCCGCCGGAAAAACGCCCATGCCTGGTTGCGGCTTGTTGCTGACCGAATGAAACATGCCGCGAATCAAGGCGGCGGCATCGACCGGCGCATGCGCTGAAGCCGCTATATTTTTAATAGCATTGTGTGCATATCCATCCTGCGCAAACGGCATATTTGACGCCGAATCCCGGACAAAAAACCCCCGATTCTTGCGCGCGACCACCAGCCCTTGGGCCTGCAGCTGGTCATAGGCAGCCACCACGGTGGACACGCTGACGCCCTGCTGCTCGGCGCACAGGCGCACCGACGGCAGGCGCGCGCCCGGCGACAGCAAACGGGTGCGGATGCGTTCGGCGAACCGTGCGCAGAGCTGCTCGGCGAGGGACTGGGAGGCGGTTTTCATCAACATGGCAGGGCCTTTTCTGGCAGGACGCGCTGCCGTGTACTGTCAAAACGGGCAATACAGTTTTTTGATTTGTCGCTCAAACTGTATTGGCAGTGTGCTGCTGCAAACTATAAAGTCATCGCCATGAACTGGCAAGAATTTACCGCGCTGCTCGTCCTGGCCACGGCCATGAGTTTCACGCCCGGCCCCAACACCACGCTGTCCACCGCGCTCGCGGCCAACCATGGCTTGCGTCGCGCCATGCCTTTTGTCTGTGCCGTGCCGGTCGGCTGGGGCGTGCTGCTGGGCATCTGCGCGCTGGGGCTGGGTGCGCTGGTGCTGGCGGTGCCGCTGCTGGGCTGGGCCATCAAGCTCGTCGGCGTGGCCTACCTGCTGTGGCTGGCATCAAAAATAGCACGCTCGCGCCAGCTGAGCCCGGCCGATGCAGCACGGCTCAACGTCACCTTCTGGCAGGGTGCAGCGCTGCAGCTGGTCAACATCAAGGCCTGGATGCTGGCGCTGGCGATCGTCAGCGGCTGGGTTGCCGGGCGCGCCGACCCCGCCATGCGCATGGCCGTGGTGGTGCCGGTGATGCTTGCCTTTGCCTTTGCCAGCAACCTGACCTATGCGCTGGCAGGCTCGCTGCTGCGTGAATGGCTCGCCGGCCCCGAGGGGTCAGGGCACCGGCTGGTCATGTTCAACCGCGTCATGGCTGCCGTGCTGGTAGTCACCGCAATCTGGATGCTATTTTTATGAACCCGCCGCAGGATGATGCTCAGATTAACAGAGGGCTATGGCTTGGCTTGTTGGGCATCGCGATCTTTTCAGTCACGCTGCCCATGACCAAACTGGCAGTGGGGTCGATCGATGCGCCACAGCTGTCACCCTGGTTCACCACCTTTGGCCGGGCGGCCGTGGCGGGCGTGCTGTCGCTGTTTTATCTGGGTTTTGGCTTTTGGCGCGGCCACCGGCAAAAGCCCCAGGGCCGGCAATGGCGTCTGCTGGGCTTCACGGCGGTTTGCGTGGTGGTGGGGTTTCCGCTGTTTTTGTCGCTGGCCCTGCAATATGTTCCCAGCACGCACGGCGCGGTGGTCACCGGGCTGCTGCCATTGGCCACGGCAGGCATGGCGGCGCTGTGGTTCCGTCAGCGCCCGAGCCTGGCCTTCTGGGCCTGCGCTGTGACAGGAACACTGCTGGTACTGCTGTTCATGGCGCTGCACTCGGGCGATGGCAGCGGCCACGTTGCGATTCAGCTGGCCGATGTGTTCTTGCTGCTGGCCATGCTGAGCGCGGCACTGGGTTACATCGGCGGCGCGCGGCTGACGCCTTCGCTGGGCGCGGAACGGGTGATTTGCTGGGTGCTGGTGATCTCGCTGCCGGTTTCGCTGCCGCTGGCCTTCATCCACGCGCCAGCCGCCAGCCAGACCATCGGCTGGACGAGCTGGGCCGCTTTTGCCTATTTGGCGGTGTTTTCGATGTGGATCGGTTTTTTTGCCTGGTACCGCGGCCTGGCGTTGGGCGGCGTGGTGCGCGTCAGCCAGGTGCAGCTGGTGCAGCCCTTTTTGTCGATGCTGTTTGCCGTGCCGCTGCTGGGCGAACAGCTGGATGCGGCGACGCTGGGCTTTGGCCTGGGCGTGATGGCGACGGTGTTCATCGGCAAAAAAATGCCGGTGAACGGGACGCCATCCAAACCGCTGGCCAACAAAGGCTGATCCGGACTGCCGCCTATCTGTCTCACAATCAGGCCATCAACAGGAGATCGAAATGAAATGGACACAGGCGCGGCGCGCCGAAAAAATGAACCCCTCGGTGATCCGCGAGATCCTGAAGGTCACCGAAAAGCCCGGCATCATCAGTTTTGCCGGCGGCCTGCCCTCGCCCAAGACCTTTCCGGTCAACGCCTTCAGTGCCGCCTGCGAAAAGGTGCTGCGCGAAGACGGCCATGCGGCGCTGCAGTACGCCGCCAGCGAAGGCTTTGCGCCGCTGCGCGAGATGGTGGCGGCGATGCTGCCATGGAACGTCGATCCGGCGCTGGTGCTGATCACCACCGGCTCGCAGCAAGGGCTGGACCTGGTTGCCAAGGTACTGATTGACGAGGGCAGCCGCGTGCTGGTCGAAACGCCGACCTACCTCGGCGCGCTGCAGGCCTTCACGCCGATGGAGCCCGAGATCGTCAGCGTCGCCAGTGACGATGGCGGCGTGGACATGGCCGACCTGGCGGCCAAAGCCGAAGGCGCACGCTTTTTCTATGTGCTGCCCAATTTCCAGAACCCGACCGGCCGCACCATGCCCGAAGCGCGCCGCGCTGCGCTGAGCGCCGAGGCCGCCCGCCTCGGCCTGCCGCTGGTCGAGGACAACCCCTACGGCGACCTGTGGTTCGACACGCCGCCGCCGCTGCCGCTGTCCGCGCGCAACCCGGAAGGCTGCATTTACCTGGGATCGTTCTCCAAGGTGCTGGCGCCGGGACTGCGGCTGGGCTTCATGGTGGCGCCCGCGTCGATTTTTCCAAAACTGCTGCAGGCCAAGCAGGCGGCCGACCTGCACAGCCCCGGCTTCAACCAGCGCGTGGTGGCCGAGGTGATGAAAGACGGTTTCCTCGACCGCCACGTTCCCACCATCCGCGCACTTTACAAATCGCAGCGCGACGCCATGCTGGCCGCCATGCAGCGCGAAATGCCCGCGGGTGTGGAATGGAATACGCCGGCTGGCGGCATGTTCCTGTGGGCGCGATTGCCCGAAGGCATGCAGGCAATCGAGTTGCTGCCCAAGGCGGTTGAGCGCAATGTGGCCTTTGTACCCGGCTGGGCTTTTTATGCCGGCCAGGCCGACGCCCGCACGCTGCGCCTGTCCTTCGTGACCGCGAGCGTGGCGCAGATCAACACTGGAATTGCCGCGCTGGCCGCCGCCATTCGGGACATGCGCGCCGGCTCCCGTGCTCAAGCGGCCGGCAGCATTCCGCCGCTTGAAGCACTTCCCCTCGCCTGAAACGCTGGCCGTCAACCCGGCAGGAAAGAAACCCATGACGCCTCGTCCGTTCCGGCAAGTTGACGTTTTCACGTCCGTGCCCTACCTGGGAAACCCGCTGGCAGTCGTGCTTGATGGCAGCGGGCTCGATGACGCAGCGATGCAGCGCTTTGCCCGCTGGACGCACCTGTCGGAAACCACTTTTTTGCTGCCATCCACCCAGGCAGCGGCCGATTACCGGGTGCGTATCTTCACGCCCGGTGGCGAGTTGCCCTTTGCCGGCCATCCGACGCTGGGCAGCTGCCACGCCTGGCTGCAGGCCGGCGGACAGCCAAAAGACAGCGGCATGATCGTGCAGGAATGCCAGGTGGGCCTGGTCAACATCCGGCGTGAAACCACAACGCAGCGACTGGCCTTTGCCGCACCGCCGCTGCATCGCTCGGCGCCCGGTGCAGACCTGCTGGCACAGGTGGTCCAGGCACTCGGGCTGCAAGCCGGGCAGGTGCTTGCGGCACAACTGCTGGACAACGGACCGGTGTGGCTGGGCCTGCTGCTGGGCAGCGTGGAGTCCGTGCTGCAACTGGCACCCGACCATCTTGCGCTTGAAAAGCTCGGGGTGAAAGTCGGCATTGCAGGCATATATCCGCCCGAGGAAGTGCCTTTGCTGATCGGCCGGGCCAACCGGGAGGCGCGCGCGTTCGACATTGACGTCAGGAAAAAGCCCGGTATTTCGGCTGCGCCTGGTCTGGAAGTGCGCGCTTTCGCCGCCGCCATCGGCATTGCCGAAGACCCCGTGACCGGCAGCTTGAATGCCAGCCTGGCGCAGTGGCTGATGGCCGAGGACCACATGCCCGCACGCTACCTGGCGTCGCAAGGCGTTTGCCTGGGACATGCCGGCCAGGTCCATGTCGAGCGCGATGCCCAGGGCCAGGTTTGGGTCGGCGGCGAGTCGGTGACCTGCATTGAAGGCCAAGTCATGCTTGGCACCAGCCTGAGCTGACAACGCCTCCGGTCAGGCCGGCGGCGGCCCTTGGGTAACCAGAATCGGCGCCGGCGTGTCTCTTGCCCCTGTACGCATCAAGGTGGCGGCCCCATGGCCGGGCTGTCAGCCTAGAATCCCGGAAAGCAACAAGTGCGCAATCAAGCCTTTGCCCCACTCACCGGAAGGTCCTTTGAACAAGACTTTCCCCGGCCAACGATGGATTCCCAGGATGAACCCGCAAACTTTGACGAGCCCCCTTCTGCCCGGAAATGAACCGCACGCCGAGTTATCGCTGCTTGAAGACGGCGCGCGGTATGCCTTGCTGCAGCGCCTGGCGCCGGTACTTCAGCACCAGATCATGGGTAACTTCCAGTCGATGGACATGATTGCCGTCATGATGGACCGGCGGCTTCAGTCGGCCAGTCCCGACCTGGACAGCATGCGCCAGGACTGCGCCTTGCTGGGCAGCGTGTCGGAGTCTGCCATCAAGTCAGTCATCAACCTGCTGACGTGGGTTCGTCCAAAACCCTCGGCCACCCAGCGCTTTGATGCGGGCGTGGAGGAATGCGCCACGCTGCTGCTAAACGAGTTCAAGCTCAAGGGTTTCATCATCGCCAATGAGGTGTCGCAGGTCGCTGCGGAACTCTCCAGCCGGGTGCTTCGCAGCGTCGTCAGCGCAGCGCTTGTCTGCCTGAGCGATGAGTCAACCGCGCCGGCCACGCTCACGCTGCGCGCCCAGGCGTTCCCTGACCGCATCGACCTGTCGATTGACCTGAGCGCCCAAGAATCGCAGCAGGCAAGAATTCTTCATGCCCAGGGCTACCGGCTGTTGAACTGGCGGGACCTGGAACTGCTGGCGGCCTCCGAATCCGTCGGGCTCGCGCGCAGCGACAGCGGTGTGCGGCTGGCGTTCAACCTGCCCTCTGAAAATCAGGGCTTGTCAGGCGATCCCGTCGCCGCTTGCTAAGTCAGCCCTGCTTGCAAACCGCGTGGTCCACCTTTGCTGGTCCTGTTTGAATGGTAAATTTCAATTTTAAATTGATAAATTTAATTACTTAAAGTAGAGTGAGCGATACACAAAGTATTGACATTTCGTAAATTTCATATTTAACCCGACACTTTTGTAATAAATTGGCCTCTGCACCCCACAGTGACAGGTTCACAGCGCCATTTCCAGAAAAAACATGTCGCGCCTTTCGCTTAAAGGAAAACAATGGCTCTACGAGTGTTTCTGGTTGAAGACAGTGCCGCCCAGTGCGCCTACGTGACGCAAATCCTGACAGCGGAAGCGAAGGTGGTGATTGTCGGCGTGGCAGCCACGGAACCCCTGGCGGTCGAATGGCTTGACCGCCATCCCGACCAGTGGGACATTGCCCTGGTCGACCTTTACCTGAGCGAAGGAACCGGTGTCGGCGTGATCAGGCATTGCCAGAACCGGCGCCCCGGGCAGAGCATTCTCGTGATGACCAACCATGCGCGCAATGACCACCTGCTGCATCATTGCGAACGGCTTGGCGTGGATGCCGTTTACCACAAGGCGACCGAGCTTGAGAGCCTGGTCACTTACTGCAAGTCGATGGCCGCCAGAATGCCCCAGTGCGCAGCCTAGGAGCCTGGGCGGCAGAAAGGACGTGCGCTGCAAAGCGGGCGTGCCGGTCCATTTTTCACCGACTTTGAGTTCCGTCGCAGGCTATTGGCCTGCAAATTCGGCAAAACTGTTCTCGGCGGAGCCCCTTTTCGGCATGCACACCTTGTGACGCCCAGGCACCTGGTGCTGCCGTCCCCCGGGTGACAAGGGCGGATCGGCCTCCTGGTCAAAATTCCTGCCATGGGAACACTTTATTTGGTACGCCACGGCCAGGCTTCATTTGGTGCGGATGACTATGACGTGCTGAGCCCGTTGGGCCACCAGCAAAGCCTGCGCCTGGGCGAGTATTTCAAAGACAAGGGTGTGCGTTTTGACGCCGCCCTGACCGGCACCCTGAACCGCCAGGTTCAGACATTTGCCGGCATCTGCGAAGGCATGGGGCTTGCGTTTGAAACCAGCCACGCGTCCTCCGCCGGTGCGGACAGCGCAGCCGGCGTGGCGCCTGGCATGAAGGCAGCGCCATTGGCGCATCTTTTCTGGCCCGGCCTGAATGAATTCGACAGCGCCGCCGTGATTGCCGCAATTCATCCCTTCCCGCTGGACAAACCCGACACACCGGAGCTGTACAAGCACCACTTTCGCCTGCTGAAAGACGGTCTGGCGCAGTGGATGGCCGGCGTGGTCAGCCCCCGGGGCATGCCCAGCTACCACGAGTTTGTCGCCGGCATCACCGGGGCACTGGACCACGTTCGCTCCCACCATCAAGGCCATGTGCTGCTGGTCTCCAGCGGCGGGCCGATTGCCACGGCCGTCGGCCAGGTGCTGGGCACCAGCCCGGAAACGACGATTGAGCTGAACCTGGGCATCCGCAACTGCTCGGTCACCGAATTTTCCTTTACGCCCAAACGCCACCGGCTGGTGACCTTCAACACACTGCCGCACCTGGATGCGCCCGAGCATGCGGACTGGGTGACTTTCGCCTGACGGGGCGGATTTGTGCTGAAAACTATTAAATTGATAGCTGCTGGCGCCCGACTCTATTGCGCCAGCCACCATTTTCATCATAAACCGAGGCACTGCGCATCAAAAAATCGGCATCAGGTAAATCACGCCCATGCCGGCCAGCCCCTGCAGCGTCACGTAATGCCAGAGCAGGGCGGTGTTGTCCAGCGTTGCGCGTGCGTCGGGCTGCAGTTTGCCGCTCCAGCTCCGCGCGCAGGCATACAGGCCCATCACCACCAGCACCGCGACATGAAAAGCCTGCCAGGCCAGCAGCGCGGCTACGGTGGCGCTCCAGGCGTTGACGACCGGCTGCAGTCCGGCCAGGCGATGGCCCCAGCCGTCCAGGACGATGGCGGCCAGCAGGCACAGCAGGGCCAGCAGCAGCAGCGACCAGACACCGGCCTGGCGCGCCCGGTCCAGCATCTTGCGCGCCCCGGCCAGCGCGGCCGAGCCGGCCAGCAGCAGCGCCGCTGCTGCAACGGGCCAGGGCCACTGCGGCAGGCGGGCACCATCAGGCGGACACACCTCGGCTGCCATCGACACATGCACATGGGCAAACACCAGTGACGCAAACACCGTCGCATCCACGCACAGCAGGATGACCATGGCCCACCACGAATGCGAGGCGCTGCCGCGCGCGCCCACCGGCAAGAAGACGCCATCGGCCACCTCGGCCCTGGCGCTGTGCGGCGGATTGTCAGACTGCCACAGCCAGATGACGATGGCTGCAATGGCCGCGATGCCGCAGGCAAAAGCCAGCGCGGTCAGCTCGACCGTCAGCAGCAGGAAAAACCCTGCTGTTCCGGCCGCTGCCACAAACGGCCACCAGCTGTCGCCGGGCAGCACCAAGAGGTGCTGCGGAACGGCATGACGCCAGCTGGTGACCAGCGTTTCGCGCCCGCCCGAATGGGTGCCGGGCAAAAAGTAGCGGCCCGCCGCCACATCGCCGGGCAGCGACGGCTGGTCCCAGAGCGGCTCGCGCGCGGTAATCTGCGGGATGCTGCGCACGCCGTAGTCGCCCTGCGGCAGCCATTCCAGCGTCGGGGCGCGCCAAGGATTGCCGTGCTCTTTTTTCTGCTTGAACACGACCCGCGCCGCATCGGCAAAAAACAGCAGCACGCCCAGCGCCAGGACCAACGCCCCCACGCTGGACAACAGGTTCAGCGTGTTCCAGCCCATGTCGCCTGCATAGGTGTAAACGCGGCGCGGCATGCCCAGCAGGCCGCTGATGTGCATCGGGAAAAACGCCAGGTTGAAACCGCCGAACATCAACCCAAAGACCCAGCGCGCCAGCCGCTCCGACAGCCGGTGGCCATTGAGCAGCGGCATCCAGTAATACAGGCCCGCGAACACCGGAAACACCATGCCGCCGATCAGCACATAGTGCAGGTGGGCGACGATGAAATAGGTGTCATGCACCTGCCAGTTGAACGGCAGCACCGCCACCATCACGCCGGTCAGGCCGCCCAGCACAAAGATAAAGTGAAAACCCAGCAGGAACAAGGTGGGCGACTGCAGGCGCACCCGGCCCTTGAGGAAGGTAGCGATCCACGCAAACACCTGCACCGCGCTGGGAATGGCGACGGCAAAACTGGCCGCCGAGGTCAGGCGCATGGCGTTGCTGCCCAGCCCGGCGGTGAACATGTGGTGCATCCACAGCGCAAAGCTGAGGGCGCCCACGGCCACCAACGCCACGACGATGGCGCGATGACCCAGCAGCGGCGTTCCGGCCATGGCCGGCACCATCATGGAGACCATGCCGGCGGCTGGCAAGAAGATGATGTAGACCTCGGGGTGGCCAAAAAACCAGAACAGGTGCTGCCACAACAGCGGGTCGCCGCCGCGCGCTGCAATGAAGAACGGCCAGTCAAAAGCCCGTTCCAGCTCCAGCAGCAGCGTGCCGGCAATGATGGCCGGAAACGCAAACACGATCATGAAGGCGGTCACCAGCATGGCCCAGGCATACACCGGCATGCGTCCCAGCGTCATGCCCGGCGCGCGGGTCATCAAGATACCGATGATCAGCTCGATGGCCCCGGCAATCGCCGAGATTTCGATGAAACCGATGCCCAGCAGCCAGAAGTCGGCGCCCACCCCGGGCGAATGCTCCTTGCTGGAAAGCGGCGGGTACATGAACCAGCCGCTGTCGGGCGACACGCCAAAAAAAATCGTGCAAAAAAAGGCCAGGCCGCCGATGGCGTAGGCCCAGAACGCATAGGCCGAGAGGCGCGGAAACGGCAAATCGCGCGCGCCCAGCATGCCGGGCAGCAGGTACACGGCAATCGCCTCGACCACCGGCACGGCAAATAAAAACATCATCACCGTGCCATGCATGGTGAACACCTGGTTGTAGGTCTGCGCGCTCATCAACTGGCTGTCGGGCAGTGCCAGCTGGGCGCGGATCATCAGCCCCAGCACCCCGGCCAGCACAAAAAACAGCAGCGAGGTGGCGATGTAAAAAATGCCGACATGGCTGTTGTTGACAGCGGAAAAATAGCGCCAGCCGGTCGGCGCCTTCCAGGCGCGCTCCAGCGCGGCCAGTTCACCGGGCGGGCGCGGCAGGCCGGAGGGCAGTTTTTGGGCGTCCATCGTCATTGCAGTTGCTCCAGCCAGGCGGCCAGCGCCTGCAGCGTGGCCGCGTCCATGTCGGACGACGACGGCATGCGCGCACCGGGCTTGACGGCCTGGGTATGGGCCACCCACTGCGCCATGGCGCCTTCCTGGTTGCGCAGCGTGCCCGCGCCCAGGTAGAGCCGGCTGCCGACATGGGTGAGGTCGGGCCCCAGCCGCCCTTCCCCGGCAACGCCGCGCACCGTGTGGCAGGCATTGCAGCGCTGCGCCACAAAAGCCTGACGCCCAAGCGCCAGCAGCGGCGCATCAGGTCCGGCTGGCGCGGCGGCAGGCCGGGCCTGGGCCGCCAGCCAGGCGTCGAATTCGGCCGGCGGCCTGGCCACCACATGCAGGGCCATGCGCGCATGCTGCTCGCCGCAGAATTCGGCGCACTGACCGCGGTACACGCCGGCTTCGCTGGCCTCCACCAGCAGGTGGTTGACGCGCCCCGGCACCATGTCCACCTTGCCGGCCAGCGCCGGCACCCAGAAGCTGTGGATCACGTCCGGGCTGTTCAGGCCCAGCCACACCGGCCGGCCGAGGGGCAGGTGCAGTTCGTTGGCCAGCGTGATGTCCTGGCCGCTGGCCGGATCGCGGTAACGCACCTCCCACCACCACATGTGGGCGGTGATGCCGACGATCAGCGCCCCGGGTGGCGGCTGCACCAGCCAGCCGGGCGTGCGCCAGTGGCTGTAGACAAAAAGGGTGGCCAGCACGGCCAGCGGAAACACCACCCCGCCGCCCAGTATCCAGCGCATCGGCTGCACCGGCCGGGCGCTGCGGCGCGCCACGGCCCAGGCCAGCAGCCCCATCACGCCGGCAAAGATGATGGCCGCCCCGACAAACAGCATCCAGCTCACGCTGGCGATGCCGGCGGCGGCGGGACCGGCGGGCGACAGCACCGATTGCAGCGGCGCCAGTGACGGCGCCGTCAAGGCATTCATTCCAGGCCTCCCAGATATGCCGCCATGTCGCGCGCATCCACCGGCGACACGCCCATGCCGGGCATGGCGGTATCGGGCACGAGCGCCGACGGCGCCACAATCCAGCGGGCCAGGGTGTCCGGCTGGTTGGGAAGGTGGCCGGCAATGTAGCTGCGCCTGCCGAAAGCCTGCAGCGTGGGCCCCTGTTCACCGCGCGCCGCCGCCACGCCGGGAATCGCATGACAGCTGCCGCACTGGTACTGCGCCAGCAGGCGCTGGCCGCGCAGGGGGTCGGCTGCCGGGAATTCGCTGGCGGGCGAACGGCTCGCTGACGGTCCGGCATCGCAGCCGGCACCGCCCAGGCCGATCAGCAAGCCTATCGTCATCATCACAAACCGCCCGGCTGCAGAAGACCGCGCCGGTCGCCCTGTGCGGGAAGTTGCAGACTGCAAGGAAATGCGCATTGCTTGATTCTTGTGTACGCAGGCGCAATTTCATGTCAGAGAACACCGCCAGCTGCCGGCACGGCCGCCGCATGGCGACAAAATAACTGCGCATGAAACCGCTTCCCGCCCTGGCCTTGGCCGCTGCCGTGCTGGCCGCGCTGACGGCCTGTGCGGGCGCGCTGGTGGTGTACGGCGGTCTTTACAACGTCGCGGCCACCACGCAACATGTCCAGCCGGTGTATTCACTGCTGGAAACCGCCATGAAGCAGTCGGTGCGCCTGCGCGCGCGCAACATTGAAGCACCCGACCTGCAGGACCCTGAACGCATCCGGCGCGGCGCGGCGCTGTTTCATGGCAAATGCGTGCAATGCCACGGCGCGCCGGGTGTGGCGCAGAACGACATCGGCAAAAGCATGCAGCCCCTGCCCGGCCCGCTGGTGGACGCCCTGCAACGCTGGCGTCCGCGTGAAATTTACTGGATCACGCGCCACGGCATCAAGATGAGCGGCATGCCGGCCTGGGAGTTCAGGCTGGAGGATGCGCAATTGTGGGATGTGGTCGCCTTTGTCCAGCGCCTGCCCGAACTGACGCCGCAAGCCTATGCCAGGGCGGTTCAAGCAGCGCCACTGCCCGCCAGTCTGTCCATGGGCCGGGCTGATGGAGTCAACCGGCCAGGCCATGCGGAGCGCGGCCGCCTGGCGCTGGTCCACCATGCCTGCAGCGCCTGCCACACCATACCCGGCATCACCGGCTCATCGCCCAATGTCGGGCCGCCGCTCGCGGGACTGGCCAGCCGCAGCCTGATTGCCGGCAAGCTGGCCAACACGCCGGACAACCTGGCGGCCTGGCTGCGCCACCCCCAAGCCATCAAGCCGCTGACGGCCATGCCCGACATGGGCGTGAACGAGGCCGATGCGCGGGACATGGCAGCCTATCTGGCCACCCTGCATTAGGCCGGAGCATAACTGTCCAAGCGCCGGACCACGCTACTAAAAGCATAGCTGGATACGCATATTCATCATGCGCCGTAAACGTTTTTGGCCATGAATCAGCGCTGTACAGCCGAGGCTTCTAGCGGGCTGGCGTTCCGGCCACACGCCAGACCGCATTGCCCACATCATCGGCCACCAGCAGCGCGCCGCGCTTGTCCATTGCCACGCCGACCGGCCGGCCGTAGGCATCGCCCTCGGGGCTCAAAAAGCCGGTCAGCACATCCACTGGCAAACCTGTGGGCCGGCCACTGGCGAAGGGCACGAACACCACCTTGTAGCCGCTCAGCGGCTTGCGGTTCCACGACCCATGCTCGCCGACGAACACGCCGCTGGCCAGCGAAGCCGGCAAGGCGCTGCCTTCGGAAAACGCCATGCCCAGCGGCGCGACATGCGAGCCCAGCGCGTAATCGGGCGCAATGGCCTGGGCCACCATGTCGGGCCGGGGCGGCTTCATGCGCACATCGACGTTCTGGCCGTAGTAGCTGTAGGGCCAGCCATAGAAGGCGCCGTCCTTCACCGAGGTGAGGTAGTCCGGGACCAGGTCACTGCCGATTTCATCGCGCTCGTTCACCACCGTCCAGAGCGCGCCGGTTTCGGGCGCCCAGCCCATGCCGTTCGGGTTGCGCAGGCCGGATGCGAAGACCCGGTGGCTGCCGGTTTTCGGCTCCACTTCCCAGATGGCGGCGCGGCCTTCCTCGGCCTCCATGCCGCGTTCCCCGACGTTGCTGTTCGAGCCGACGGTGACATACAGCTTGCTGCCGTCCGGGCTGGCGATGACGTTTTTCGTCCAGTGGTGGTTGATGGGGCCGCCGGGCAAGTCCAGCACCTTGACCGGCGCTTCGCTGATGCTGGTCTGGCCGGTCTGGTACGTGACCTTCACCACCGCATCGGCATTGGCGATGTACAGGTCGCTGCCAACCAGCGCCATGCCAAAGGGCGAATTCAGGTTCTGCATAAAAACCGTCCGGGTTTCGGCCTTGCCGTCACCGTCCAGGTCACGCAGCAGCGTGATGCGGTTGGCCGACGGCACGCCGGCGCCGGCCTTGGCCATCACCTTTTTCATGACCCAGCCCTTGATGCCCTTGCCGTCTTCGGGCTTGGGCGGCGCATTGCTTTCGGCGACCAGCACGTCGCCGTTGGGCAGGACATGGACCCAGCGCGGGTGGTCCAGCCCGGTGGCCAGCGGCGTCACGCTCAGGCCGGCCATGGCGGTTGGCATGGCGCCGTCGGGCCAGCCGGTGGCGGGTGCAATCTTGACAGTCGGAATCAGGCTGCTTTTGGGCAAGGGCAGGACCGGCGTGGCACCCATGCCGTCAGTTGGGGTTAGCGAAGCCATGTCTCCGCAGGCAGTCAGGCCACCCAGCAAGGCAAAGCCTGCAACGGCAGCGACGCAAGGCCTGAATGCAAAGGTGCGCAAGGGCGTTGATGACATAAAAAATCTCCTGAAACCGTTGTTCGGATACTGCTCGGACGCAGCGCAACCCCTCAACCCCTCAACCACTCTGCCCGCAGCCTGCGACAGCTACCGTCAGTGGCACGCGCAGGATTTTGTCAGCCATGCACCTGTCAGCAGGTCAAATGCATCAGCCCGGCAGCAAAGGCAAATCGGCCTTTTTCAGCGTACGCAGCACAAAGCTCGACTGGCTGTGGCGTATGCCCTTGATCTTGTAGAGCCGCTCGCGCAGCAGGCGTTCGTAATCCTTCGTGTCTTTCACCGCGATGCGCAGCAGGTAGTCGTATTCGCCGGAGACCAGCCAGGCCTCAATCACTTCGGGAATCGCCGCCAGGGTTTCGCCAAACTTTTCCAGCGTGTTGTCGGAATGGCTGTCAAGCGTGACCTGCACCAGCACGGTTTCGCCCAGCCCCAGCGCCTGCGCATTGAGCCGCACGGTGTAGCCCTCGATGACGCCGGCGTCCTCCATTTTCTTGATGCGGCCCCAGCATGGCGACGGGCTCAGCCCCACCGCCTGGCCGATGTCCTGCAGGCTGGTGCGCGAGTCAGCCTGCAAAACCTGAAGAATTTTTCGGTCTAAAGTATCCATTCAGGTAATTTAGCTGAAATTATCAGAATGACAGAATATTTATCCGTATTTATAAATTACAGCAGCAAATCAGGTAAATCCTTCGGCAGTGGGTGGCGGATACTTGTTTCACACCGCAGCCCGCTTACCGGCCAGGCCTGCGGTACAAACCCCCAAGCGACTTACCCGTTGCCTGGGGGTTTGCCTTTTGCGGCGGTCCCGGTCAGTTCGCCGTCGCGTCGCGCAGCGTATCGGGCGGCAACTGGTCGATCTCAAGCAGCAGTTGCGCCAGGCTACGGCCCATGGCGGACAGCAGCGCCTGGCCTTTTTCAGCCGTGGCTGCCAGCGCATTGCCGACCGCGCCGTGCGGGTTGTAGTCCTGCATCTGCCAGCCCAGCTTGGCGCTGCGACCATCGCCCAGAATGCTGAAGCGCTCGGAGCGGTCCTGCGAAGTGGAATGGAAATCCTGCGCTTTCCCCATATCGACCTGCCCGGGCTGGAGCGCCAGCATCATCGAGGTTTCGATCTCGCCGGCATGGATGCCAAAGCGGTGCTCATGCGCACTGAACTGCGCCGCCACCGAGTCGCCGCGTTCATCGACCAGCGGCAGGTTGAAGGAATTCACGCTGTACACCAGCATGTCCAGCCGCGTGCGCAGGTCGCGCGCCACCACATCGAGCAGCCCGACATTGCCGCCGTGCGAATTGAGCAGCACCAGTTTCCTGACACCGGTGGCCGCCACCGACTCGGCCACCTCGGTCCACAGCCGGATGACGGTTTCGGCCTTCAGCGTGAGCGTGCCGGCAAAGCGCGTGTGCTCGGGGCTGAAGCCAATCGACTGCGTCGGTAAAAACAGCACTGGCAGGCTGGCGGACAAATGCGTCAGCGCACTGGCGACCACGCCCTCGACCAGCGTGGCGTCGACATTGAGCGGCAGGTGCGGGCCGTGCTGCTCAACGGCAGCCACCGGCAGCACGGCGATGCAGCGGTCCAGGTCAAGGCGCGAAAAATCGGTCGTTTTCAGGTCGGCCCAGTAGCGCGGCAGATCAGCAAAGGGGGGCATTGCAGTGTTCATGGCTGCATTTTCAGCGACGCCGGCAACTTGGGTGTGAATGCATCGCCGAGCGCATGCTTTTGCGACATGCGATGGTCTGCGCTAAAAATTCGGATCAGGCCGCCGCAGCCGCTTTCTGGATGGCGTCGCGGTGCGTTTGCTGGCTGACATGCCGGCCCTGCCGCTCGGACCGGGGCTTGGCAGCGCCCGCCGGCAAGGTGCTGCGTTCGGCAGCCAACAAGTCGGCCAGGCATTGCGGTCGGCCGCGCGCACCGCTGGCGCGGTAGTCCAGCAGCAGCGCCGCCTGCACCTCCCCAACGGCCAGCGCGCGAACGACGGTGAGATGTTCAAACAGCACATCCACCAGCTTTTCCAGCGCAAATTCATGCGTCTTGGCGGTGGTGCGCCAGAGCCAGTCGCTGAAGGCCAGAAAATGCCCGAATGCCGAGCCCGCCGAATCCGTATCATCGCGCAGCAGCAAACGCAGCGCCGCAGAAAAGCGGCCCGAATTGGCGACCATTTCCCAGTAGCGCGCAAAGCGCTGGATGCGCTGCATCGTCGCAAAGTCAATCGTCGAGGTTTGCAAAATGGTGTAGGGCGTCTGCGGGTCGTAAGCCATTGCAAAGTCCGCCGTGTGGCGGGTGATCGGCGTGCCGCGCAGGCGCTTCAAGATGCCGAACTGGATTTCGTGCGGCGCCAGTTCATGCAGCCGGTCAAAGCCATCGGCAAAGCTCTGCAGCGTTTCGCCCGGCAGGCCGAAAATCAAATCCGCATGCACATGCGCCTGGCTTTCGCCCAACAGCCAGCGCAGGTTGTCGGCGGTCTTGGCGTTGTCCTGTTTGCGCGAAATGCGCTGCTGAACCTCGGGGTTGAAGCTTTGAATGCCGACTTCAAACTGCAGCGATCCGGCCGGAAACTGCATGATCAGCGCCTTCAGCCGGTCCGGCAGGCTGTCGGGAACGACTTCAAAATGCACGAACAAATCAGGCGCCATCCGGTCCAGGAAGAACTGCAAAATCCGAACCGAAAAATCGACCTTCAGATTGAAGGTACGGTCCACGAACTTGAAGTTGCGCGCGCCGCGCTGAAACAGCGTGTCCATCTCGGCCATGAAGCGGTCCAGTTCAAACGCCCAGGCCGTCTTGTCGAGCGAACTCAGGCAAAACTCGCACTTGAACGGACAGCCGCGCGAGGCTTCGACATACAGCAGGCGCTTGGCCAGGTCTTCTGCCGTGTACTCGCTGTAGGGCAAGGCCAGTTCTTCCAGCGCCGGCTGCTCGCCGATCACGACTTTCATCAACGGCTTCGGGCCCTCCAGCAGCGCGCGGCACAGCTTGGGGAAACTCACGTCGCCCCAGCCGGTCACCACATGGTCGGCCAGCCGGCAAATTTCCTGCTCGCCGGTTTCAAAACTGACCTCCGGCCCGCCCAGCACGATCTTGATGTCGGGCCGCAGGGTTTTGAGCAGGCGCACGACCTGCGTGGTTTCAACCACGTTCCAGATGTAGATGCCCAGTCCAATGATTTGGGGATTGAGTGCCAGCAGGCTTTCCACGATCTGCACCGGCCGCTGCGCAATGGTGAATTCGCGCACTTGCGTGCGGGCGCGCAGGCCCGCGCCGCCATGCCGGTCCATGTTGGCCGCCAGGCAGCGCAGGCCGAGCGAGGCGTGGATGTACTTGGCGTTGAGCGTGGTCAGGACGATGGCGGGCGAGTCGGCGGCTTGAGGGGAAGGCATGGCAGCATTATCGAGTTTAGGAGCGGGAACGGCTTTTACGGAGCGCTTCACCAGCATCAAAACTGGTGACGTATTCCATTGCGAGCGCGGCTTGACGTGTGTCAAGGGTGGCCGGTGCAGCGGAAGGTTGTCTGACAGTGTCGCAGTCTGTTAGACCACGAGAACAGCGTGATGTGGGATTTATAACGGTGTTGCAGTGCGCGTTCTGCTCGTTTACGCGTTAACTTTCCCAGGAGCGCATATGAACTCATCCCCTACTCAGCCGACAGACGCAAAGCCTGTTGATGCAGACCTTGTCGAGCAGGCAGCTCCCGGGCATGGCGTTCCGTCCCAAGACCCGAATCTTGCGGCGCAGGTTGCCCTCAGCCCTGAAGAAGCCGAACGGGAGTCAAAGTCTACCCTGGTAGGCGGCGGCCTGGTGGCCGGTTCGGCAGCGGGTGCAGCCGTTGGGGCAGTGGTTGCAGGGCCGGTCGGTGTATTGGTCGGTGGCATGGTGGGCGCTGTTGCCGGTGCGATGGGCGGCGCTGGGGTTGGCTCGTTGGGCGGTGCTGGCGCTGGTGAAATGGAAGAGTCAGAAGAAAGCACAACCAACGCCGAAGACGCGATAAAAGACGCTGAAAACACCCATCACAACATCCGCCCACGCTGATGCACCTGCGGATTTAGAAGCCTGTCGAACATCAGCATGCCCTGCAATTCTTCATTGCGTCGGGTTTGCCATCGACGCTAACCGGATGGGCTGACACAGCCAACGCCTGCTTTTAACCCCTGAGAATCTATAAAAGTGCTAACATTGTGCTTATTTTTAGGAGAAATTCATGCAGGTTTCTATCCGCAAAATGGGCAACTCCCAGGGTATCTTGATTCCCAAGCCTATCTTGAAGCAACTCGGCCTGGTCGATGCGGCCGACTTGCAAGTGAACAATGGCGTGATTGAGATTCGCCCGCCCCAGTGCAGCCCGCGTGAAGGCTGGGCACAAGACAGCCAGCGCCTGGCGGCAACGGACGACGATGCGCTGGTGTGGCCCGCGCTGGGCAACGAAGGGGATGCGGAGCTGGTGTGGTGAGCCGTCCGGCGGTGGCGACAGGAGAGGTCTGGCTGGCCAATCTCGATCCCACGTTGGGCAGTGAAATTCAAAAAACGCGGCCTTGCGTGGTGATCTCGCCGCCTGAGATGCACGACTACCTGCGCACCGTGATCGTCGCGCCCATGACCACCGGCTCGCAGCCTGCCGCCTTTCGGATTGATTTGACGTTTCGTGGCAAATCGGGGCTGGTGCTGCTCGACCAGGTGCGCACGCTGGACAAGGTGCGGCTGGTCAAGCGCCTGGGCGTGGTACATCCGGAAACGCTGCAAAAACTGCTGATGACGCTGCAGGCGGTGTTTTCGCCAGGTTGAGACGGCGCAGGGTAGTTTTTTAAGTCGAATTGGCTTTTAGCGCATGCTGTGTATGCGCAAGCAGCTATTTTATTAATAGCGAGCTGGTCCGATTTTCAAACAAATAGTGCAGCCGAAACTCAAGCTTGATTCACCCGCATCCTCCGGGTCAACGCCTCAATCGGTGGCGACCCCCGTCACGCGGGCGACTGGTCCTTCAGCCAGTCCTTGAGCGCCGCGTCAATGCGCGTCTGCCAGCCCTGGCCCGTGGCGCGAAAGGCTGCCGACACCTCGGGCGACAGCCGGATGGTCGTGGGTACCTTGACCGCGTCCTGGGTGCTGCCCACGGGATGGCCACGGCGCACCGCCTTGGCGTGCGGCGCGGGGGACGCCGGCCTGTCGTCAATCAAAGGCGTGGCGTTGCGAAAGAACGTCTCGTCCAGTTCGGGGGCATCGTCGGGGTCAACCCAGGCTTTCGGCGTGTTTGGCAATTTCGCGTTCATTCGCTTACCTCATGGAAATAATGCGGCGATCCGCGCCGTGCAGTGTCCAGACCCGCACCACAAAGCGCGCGTCCAGCAGGCCAAACGTGATCCATCGCGTCTTGCCATAGATTAAGGTTTTTTTCTTTCTTCTCTCAGCCCGCCCGCGCCACCAGCCGCACCCCCAGCGCGCGGCACACCCGGCTGATGGTGTCAAAGCGCGGGCTGGCATTGGGGCGCAGCGCCTTGTACAGCGCCTCCCGGCTCAGGCCCGACGCCTTGGCAATCTCCGTCATGCCGCGCGCACGGGCGGCAACGCCCAAGGCGTGCGACAGCGCCGAGACATCGCCTTCTTCAATGACCAGCGTCAGGTAGGTGGCAATGTCCTGTTCGGTCTTGAGCATTTCCGCCAGATCGAACTCGGGCAGATCAGCAGCGTTAATTTTTCGGGTCATCTTCAGGCTCCTTCAACAGGGTTTTGGACAGGTCAATGGCTGAGTCAATGTCTGATGGCTGGCTGGATTTGTCGCCTCCGCCCAGCATCACGATCAACACGCCGTTCTGCAAGACGTAGTACATGCGCCAGCCAGGGCCAAAGAACTCGCGCATCTCAAACACGCCGTCGCCTACAGGCTTGACATCGCCCAGCAATCCGCGCTGCGCCTTGTCCAGCCGCATACCCAGCCGAATGCGGGTCATGGCATCTTTGATGCCGCCCAGCCAGCCGGTGAACTCGGGCATTTGTTTGACGGTGTACAGGGGCAGATAGTAATCGAACGGCTACAAATTTGTCAATTCCAGTCCGGTTTGGCCTGCCGCAGCATGCCTTGCGCTTTCTGTTCCCGCGCCTGTGGCCGGAAGCTGAGGCTGACGCCGCCGACAGATGGTGAATACCAGGCAAGTGGACTGCAGCGGATCGCCGCATGGAGGCGGCCCCTAGCAGATACCCGTTTGGCCAGCCCCTATCATCGGCAAACCATGCCAGACCGTCCCTTGAATTCCCCGCACCACGCAGCCATGCAGCGCCTGCAACCCGCCGCATGAGCCGGGGCCCAATCCGCAACGCCACCGGCGACGCCTTCTTTGCCTGGGACGGCGACGTGCTGGTGGTCAACATCCTGGGCAAGCCCAGCGCCGGCAAGGACGCGATCGGCAAGCCCAAGGGCACGCAGCTCAAGGTCAGCGTGACCGCCACGCCCAGGGGCGGCAAGGCGACCGACCACATGCTGCACTTTCTGGCGCCGCTGTTCGGCGTGGCGGTGGCCGACATCGAGGTGGTGTTCGGCCAGGAAAACGTCAACAAGCAGTTGCGCATCCGGGCGCCGACAAAGCTGCCGGCGGTGTTTGCCCAGCCGCTGGCATAGCCGGGCACGCCACGAGGCAACGGGGCGGCTGACGCACAATCAGACCTGCCGGGCCTGTCAGGCGTGCACCCGGAACTAATGACGACGCCGCCTCTCAGACCCTCACCATGAATTTGAACCGTTTCCTCTCCGCTATTTTTTTAATAGCTGCTTGCGCAATACCAGCAGGCGCAAATGCCCAATATGGCTTGATAAAACCGGCACCGGGCGGCCCGGTGGTCGCTACCGAACAGGTGCGCGCCGAACTGCTGGCCTGGGCCCCCGAGGGCGTTGAAGCCGGCAAGCCGGTCTGGCTGGGCCTGAAGCTGGCGCACCAGCCCGAGTGGCACACCTACTGGAAAAATTCCGGCGACTCGGGCCTGCCGACGATGCTCGAATGGCAACTGCCGGCGGGCATCACGGCGGGCGAGATCGCCTGGCCGACGCCGAAAAAAATCCCCATCGGCACGCTGGTGAACTACGGCTACGAGCACACCGTGCTGCTGCCCGTGCCGCTGACCGTCGCGCCCGGCTTCAATGCGCCGCAGCTCGACGTGAAGCTCAAAGCCAGCTGGCTGGTCTGCCGCAAGGAATGCATTCCGCAAGAGGGCGAATTCACGCTGAGCCTGCCGACCAGGGGCTCGACAGCGGCCAGCGGCACGCTGTTCCAGGCGGCGTTTGTCGCCACGCCCCAACCGCTGCCCACAGGCATCAGCCAGATCGAAGTCAGCGGCAAGGCGCTGAAGGTCTCGCTGGCCGGCCTGCCCGCTTCGATGCAAGGGCAAACGCTGGCGCTGTTTCCGGAAACCGGCGGCGTGATCGAGCCGGCCGGTGATTGGGAACAGGCCTGGCAGGGCGCGCTCTGGACGGCGCAACTCCCGCTCTCTAACCAACGCACCGAAAGCCCGCTGAACCTGCCGCTGGTCGTGGCCTACAAGGACGCGGCGTACCGCATCGAGGCCCCGGTGACCGGCGAATGGCCTGCGGTGGCGGCCCCGGTGGGGTTGTCGCCGGCCCTGCAGGCGGCGCTCAGGGCCAATGCGGCAGCCCCGGCTGCGGCGCCTGGCGCATCGGCCAAGGTTTTGCCCGGCCTGCTGGCGGCCTTGCTGGGCGCGCTGCTCGGCGGGTTGATCCTGAACCTGATGCCCTGCGTGTTTCCGGTGCTGGCCATCAAGGTGGTCGGCTTTGTAAACGAAAAAAACCAGTCCCGGCGCTTGGGCTCGGGACTGGCCTACACCGCCGGCGTGGTGCTGTCATTCCTGGCGCTGGGCGCGCTGCTGCTGGGCCTGCGGGCGGCAGGCGAGCAGTTGGGCTGGGGCTTTCAACTGCAAAGCCCGGCGGTGGTCGCGGGTCTGGCGGCGCTGTTCACCTTGCTGGGACTGAACCTGGCGGGCCTGTTTGACTTTGGCAGCATGTTGCCCAGCCGCGTCGTCAACCTGCAGGCGAAAAACCCCAGCGTCAATGCCTTCCTGTCGGGCGTGCTGGCCACGGCCATTGCCTCGCCCTGCACCGCGCCGTTCATGGGCGCGTCGCTGGGGTATGCCGTCGGCCTGCCGGCGGCGCAGGCGCTGGCGGTATTTGGCGCGATTGGCGTCGGCATGGCACTGCCCTATCTGGCGGCCAGTGCGGTGCCCGCCGTGGCGCGGCTGCTGCCCCGCCCTGGCGCGTGGATGGTGACGTTCAAGCAGCTGATGGCGTTTCCGATGTTTGCCACGGTGGCCTGGCTGGTCTGGGTGCTGGGCCAGCAAAGCGGCATCGACGGCGCGGGTGCGCTGCTGGCGCTGCTGGTGCTGCTGGCGCTGGCGGTCTGGTCGTTCAGCCTGCGCGGCGGGGCACGCCGCGGCATCGCTGCGTTTTCAGTCGCGCTGGGCGCGGTCGGCCTCTGGGCCATCGGCCCGAACATCGTCAAGCCGGTCAGCACGCCTGTGGCCGCCGCTTCGGCGCGCTGGCAGGACTGGCAGCCGGGCCGCGTCGAGCAGCTGACGGCGCAGGGCCAGAGCGTGTTTGTCGATTTCACGGCCGCCTGGTGCGTGACCTGCCAGTACAACAAGCAAACCACGCTGGGCAATGCCGAGGTGCTGGCCGACATGGACGCCAAAAATGTCGCCTTGCTGCGCGCCGACTGGACGCGTCGGGACCCCGCCGTGACGAAGGCGCTGGCCGAACTGGGCCGCAGTGGCGTGCCGGTTTACGTGTTTTACAAGCCCGGCCGCGCGCCGGTGGTATTGTCCGAAATCTTGTCCGTGAGCGATGTGAGGGCCGAGCTGGCCAGGCTGTGATGAATTCCTGCCTGACCCGCCCTTCCCTCGAAAGCCCTGCTCTCCACAGCCACCAGGAGCCCCACCATGAAGTCCCATGCCACCCCCGAACGGATTGCCCGCTTCCTCAACGACTGCCGCACCATTGCCGTCGTCGGCCTGTCGCCCAAGCCGCACCGGGCCAGCTTTGACGTGTCGCGCTACATGCAGGCCGCCGGCTACCGCATCATTCCGGTCAACCCGAACGCCACCGAAGTGCTGGGCGAAAAGGCCTATGCCACGCTGCGGGAGGCGGCGCAGCACGAAAAAATTGACCTGGTGAACTGCTTTCGCAACAGCGAAGACATTCCGCCGATCGTCGATGAGGCCATCGCCATCGGTGCCCGCGCGGTGTGGATGCAGCTCGGCGTGGCGCATGCCCAGGCCGCCGCCACGGCCGAAGCCGCCGGCCTGCTGGTGGTGCAGGACCATTGCCTCAAGATCGACCACCGGGTGCTGCTGTCCAGCGGCCTGCTTGACCCCCGGGCGCGGCCTGAAAGGCCGTTGCCCTGAACCCGGATGACCGGGCGCGCAGGGGCGCGCCGCGCCGCGCTGCGCGTTTCCTGGCCTGGCTGCCGGCCACGCTGATGGTGTCGCTGGCGGGCTGCGCCGGTCCGGCGCCCACCGAGCGCGGCGAGACGCTGGTGGCGCCCATGCGGCCGACGGAACTGGCCCAATCAGACGTGAACCGCATGGCGACGCTGGCCATGCGCGACAACCTGGACAGCCTGCTGCGCATTGCCGACAAGCTGTACCGGCGCAACCCGGCCGAATGGCGAAAAACCGGCGTGGCCAGCCGCGACGCCGCCCTGGCGCAGCTTCGCCTGTCGCTGGAAAGCCCGGTGCCGTGGCCCGAACTGCAGGGCAAGCGCGACATTGCCGCGCTGTCGCTGGCGCTGCACCCTGACTTCGCCGGCGACCGGGTCGCCGCCTTCGTGGCGGCCAGCGCCGACATGCTGGTAACGGCGCATGGCGGCAGAACCCGCGTGTACCTGGTGGACAGCCTGGACAACCAGCATGTCTACAACGCGGCGCGCAACGTCGAGATTGCGGTCTGGCTGCTGTCGAGCCGGCGCAATGCCGCAGGCCAGCCGCTGCTGCTGGCCGACGACATCTCCGGCCTGGAGCGCAACCTGAGCTTCGAGCGCGAATTCGGCAAGATCATTGGCCGGCTCGACCTGCTGGCCGAGGTGGCGACCGAGAAATACCGCCGCGCCGTGATCAGCTATGTGCAGAACTTTGTCGGCGGGACATTTTTGCAGTTTTTGCCGGTGCGCTGAGCCTGCCCGGCTGCGGTACGCCACGCGGCTGGCTGACAATAAGGGCTTTGTCGCCCGTTTTTTTCCTGATTGATTCGAGACACCCATGCCCCAAAACCACCTGCCCAAGGTCAAGAGCCAGTACGAAGCCATGCCCTATCCGCCCTGCAATCCGCAGGACGAGCACCAGCGCCTGGCGATGACGTGGCTGGAAGACCTGCCGATGATCAACCACTACTGCTTTGCCGGAAAACAGTCCTTCAGCCAGGGCTTCAGGGCGCTGGTGGCCGGCGGTGGCACCGGCGACGCAACGATCTTCCTGGCCGAGCAGCTGCGCGGCACGGATGCCGAGATCGTCCACCTCGACATGAGCCACGCCAGCATCGTGCTGGCGCAGGAGCGGGCAAAAATTCGCGGCCTGACCAACATCACCTGGTGCCATTACTCGCTGCTGAGCCTGCCGGCGCTGGGCCTGGGCAAGTTCGACTACATCAACTGCAGCGGTGTGCTGCACCACCTGGCCGATCCCGACCTGGGCTTGCGGGTGTTGCTGAGTGCGCTCAAACCGGGCGGCGCCATCGGCTTGATGGTCTACGGCAGCACCGGCCGCACGGGCGTCTACCAGATGCAGGCGCTGATGCGCATGGTCAACCGCAATGGCACCGGCCAGGAAGCCGACGACCCGCGCAAGATTGCCAACACCCGCGACCTGCTCGGCAGCCTGCCGGCCAGCAACTGGTTCAAGGCCAGCGAATCGCTGTTCAACGACCACAAGGCCGGCGACGCCGGCATCTACGACCTGTTGCTGCATTCACAGGACCGCGCCTACAGCGTGGGCGAACTGTTTGACTGGCTAAACGTGCAGCACGGCAGGCACCTGAGCTTCAGCGATGTGCAGCGCGGCCGCTCGCCTTACTTGCCGCACATGGTGCTGGGCAGCAAGCCGCCCGCCATGGCCGCCGAACTGCGCCGCCTGCCCCGGCGCCAGCAGTACGAGATGGCCGAGCTGATGATCGGCAACCTCATCACCCATTCGCTTTACCTGACGCAGGATGCGGCCTGCACCGCACCCTACGGCGATGCAGCCTACGTTCCGTTTTTCTACCATGAGCCGCTGACCGGCGAGGTCGCGGCGCAGGTCTTTGGCAGCAACAAGGGCCAGCCCTTCAGGCTCACGCACCAGCATTCAGGCGTCTCGGTCACCGTCAACCCCGGCAAGTACGGTGCAAAAATCCTGCGGCTCATCGACGGGCGGAAAAGCTTCGGCGAGATGTTTGACCAGTTTCGCGCCGGCTGGCAGGGCCAGGCGGCCGCACCCGACAATGCGGGTCTGTTTGCCGACTTTGCCGAGTCCTATGACACGCTCAACGCGCTGGAGCGGCTGCTGCTCAGGCATCCTGACGCTACCGCAAGCGTTTAAGCACCCTGGCGCAATGACAGCGGGCGCCTACAGCTATCGATAAGATAGCAATGCGAATCAGGCGGCCAGCAGCGGTTTGGCGAGCTTGCCATGCTCCAGCAGGAAGATCAGCTCCTTCACAACGCCGTACATCACCGCCCGGTCCCGCGTCGGGTGGTCGGCCAAATGAACCGTGGTGCTGCCGATGCGCGCCAGGCCGCCCGGCCCCGGCCCGTGCTCGTAGCTGACGCCAATGCCGTGCTCGGTCATCAGCGGGCCGCAGGCGCGCCAGTCGCGCGTCCACTGCGGCAGGGCCTGGTTGCCCGCCCAGAGCGTGCCGGCGCTTTCGTAGCATTCCTCGATATGCTGGTGGCCGAGCAGCTGCGCCAGATGGCGTTCCCTGGCAATGCAGCTGCGAAAATAGTCCTGGTCACTGATGTGCATGACGGTTCCTTTCACGGTCGAATTCGCGTTCCCATGAGAACGATGGCCCCATGGTAAATCCGATGTGACCGGGCGGCCAGCACAATCCATTCCCCACACCTGAGACAATCCCTTGATGTTTGCACCCCTTCAAAACGACACCTTTCTGCGTGCCTGCCTGCGTCAGGCGACTCCCCACACCCCCGTCTGGCTGATGCGCCAGGCCGGCCGCTACCTGCCCGAATACAAGGCCACGCGCGCCCAGGCCGGCAGCTTCATGGGGCTGGCGACCAACACCGACTACGCCACCGAAGTCACGCTGCAGCCGCTGGAGCGCTTTGCGCTGGACGCCGCCATTTTGTTCAGCGACATCCTGACCGTGCCCGACGCGATGGGCCTGGGGCTGTCGTTCCAGCTCGGCGAAGGCCCGAAGTTCGCCACGCCGGTGCGCGACGAAGCCGCCGTCAACAAGCTTGAAGTGCCCGACATGAACAAGCTGCGCTATGTATTCGACGCGGTCACGTCGATCCGCAAGGCGCTCAATGGCCGCGTGCCGCTGATCGGCTTTTCGGGCAGCCCCTGGACGCTGGCCTGCTACATGGTCGAGGGTGCCGGATCAAGTGACTACCGGCTGGTCAAGACCATGCTGTACCAGCGCCCCGACCTGTTGCACAAGATGCTGGCGATCAACGCCGACGCGGTGGCGCTGTACCTGAACGCGCAGATCGAAGCCGGCGCGCAGGCGGTGATGATTTTCGACAGCTGGGGCGGCGTGCTGGCCGATGCGGCCTTTCACACCTTCAGCCTGGCCTACACCGCGCGCGTGCTGAGCCAGCTCAAGCGCCAGCACAACGGCGTCATCATTCCGCGCCTGGTGTTCACCAAGGGCGGCGGCCAGTGGCTGGAGGCCATGAAGCAGCTCGACTGCGAAGTGCTGGGCCTGGACTGGACCGTGAACCTGGCCAGGGCGCGGGCGCTGGTCGGCGAAAACGGCCCGAACGCCAAGGCGCTGCAGGGCAACCTCGACCCGAACGTGCTGTTTGCCAACCCGGCGCAGATCGAGGCCGAAGTGGCTGCCGTGCTGGGCAGCTTCGGCGCGCCGCACACCGACCTGACCCAGACCGGACCGACCCAGATTTTCAACCTGGGCCACGGCATCAGCCAGTTCACGCCGCCGGAAAACGTCGACGTGCTGGTTCACGCGGTGCATGCGCAATCGCGCAGGCTGCGCGCCAGCAAGGCCTGAAAACCTTCCGGCCACTTGCGGATGGGCTGAAAACTGGCATCCTTAACGCCCTCTACCACAAAAAAATAGCCTCGTTCGACAGACTTATGCACAAATCCTGTGGTACAGCTTTTTAAGGTCCAGCTTCGGCCAGGCTTTGTACTATCAAACCCATAGCAGACGTAAGTTGTTGATTTATATAGAAACTTTAAATTGCCTTTTTGCCGGGCAGTTTAAGGAAAGCCTTGATTTACAAGGCTCTGCGGCCGCTTGCAACAAGCTATCAACAAAGTTATCCACAGAAAATCTGGACAACTCCAAAACAGTGAAAAATCAAGGACTTAGCGACTGCCGTGGTCGGGCTGTTGCCGCCGGGCGCCCTTCAGGATACCGGCTATGAGCCACTGGCTGCTGATAGTCGTGGCCACGCCGGCGCACAGCGCCATCGCCGGGCCGCTGACCTACCGCAGCGCCGTTCCGCTTGCCGCAGGCACGCTGGTGCGCGTTCCCTTTGGCCGGCGCGAGGTGCTGGGCGTGGTATGGGACGCGCTGCCAGACTGCGGCGACATGGCAGAGGAAAGCATCCGCGACATTGCCGGCGCGCTCGATGGGCTTGACCCGCTGCCGGCCACCTGGCGCCAGCTGGTGGCTTTCACCGCCGGCTATTACCAGCGCTCACTCGGCGAGGTGGCACTGGCGGCCCTGCCGCCGCAATTGCGCGACCTCACGGGCCTGCAACTGGCACGCCGGCTCAAGCGGCCGGCAAGCACCACCGAGGGCACGCCCGACACTACCAAATTAATAGCACTCAGCATCCAGCAGGCATGCGCAATAGCCCAATTTGATGCAGAAACCAGTGAAAAGCAGCGGCCCGCCTTGCTGTTTGGCGCCACCGGCAGCGGCAAGACCGAGGTCTACCTGCGCGCCGCCGCCAAGGTGCTGGCAGAACACCCCGAGGCGCAGGTGCTGGTGATGGTGCCCGAGATCAACCTCACGCCGCAGCTGCAGGCCCGGTTTGAAGCGCGCTTTGCCCACCTGGGCCGCGCGCGCGTCGTGCCGATGCACAGCGGCCTCACGCCGGCCCAGCGGCTCAAGGGCTGGCTGGCCGCGCATTCGGGCCAGGCGCGGCTGGTGCTGGGCACGCGCATGGCGGTGTTTGCCTCGATGCCGAACCTGCGCCTGATCGTCGTCGACGAAGAACACGACCCCAGCTACAAGCAGCAAGAAGGCGCGCGCTACTCGGCGCGCGACCTGGCGGTGTACCGCGCCCGGCTGGAAACTACGGCGGCATGCGAAACGACCCGCGTGGAGGCCAAGATTTGCCGGGTGTTGCTAGGCTCGGCTACGCCTTCGCTGGAAAGCTGGCAGGGGACGATCACCGGCCGTTACCAGCGCCTGGACATGGAAGAACGAATTGGCGCCCCCACGCTCCCCACTGCGGGTGGTTCGCTGCCCCCCGAAGGGGCCGCTGCGCCTGCAGCCCGGCAAAGCCGGTTCTGCGGCCCTGGTTTAAACAGTCCTGATACGGGCATGGCTGTAGTCCCCGCCACGCAAATACTGGCTGCGGCGGGTCAGTTGCCCACGGTCCGGCGCGTGGACATGAACCATCAGCCCCGGCACTGCCTCATCGCGCCGCCGCTGCTGGCGGCCATTGGGCAGCGCGTGGCGCGTGGCGAGCAGTCGATGATTTTCTTGAACCGGCGCGGCTATGCGCCGGTGCTGGCCTGCCTGGACTGCGACTGGAAAAGCGACTGTCCGCACTGCAGTGCCTACCGCGTGTTCCACAAGATCGACCGCACGCTGCGCTGCCACCACTGCGGCTTCACCGAGCGCGTGCCGCGCGCCTGCCCGAGCTGCGGCAACGTGGACATCGCGCCGGTCGGACGCGGCACCGAACGGCTGGAAGAACACCTGGCCGAATTGCTGGCGGATGTGCGGCGGCCCGACGGTGAGCCGGTGCGCATTGCCCGCATCGACGCCGACAGCACGCGGCTCAAGGGCTCGCTTGAATCGCAACTGGCCCGCGTGCATGCCGGCGAGGTCGATGTGCTGGTCGGCACGCAGATGATTGCCAAGGGCCACGACTTCCGGCACATCACGCTGGTGGCCGCCGTCAATCCCGACGGCGCGCTGTTTTCCAGCGACTTTCGCGCGCCCGAGCGCTTGTTCAGCCTGCTGATGCAGGCGGCGGGCCGCGCCGGCCGTGACGCGCGGCACAGCGCCACCAGCGAAATGTGGGTGCAGACCTTCCACCCCGACCACCCGCTGTTTGAAGCCCTGAAGCGCCACGACTATCCGGCCTTTGCCGCCCGGGAGCTGGCCGAACGGCAGGCCGCCGGCCTGGCGCCCTTCGGTTTTTCAGCGCTCATCCGGGCCGATGCCAAGACCCAGGACGTTGCCCAGGGCTTCCTGAACGCTGCCGCCCATGCCGCCCAGCTGCAGCAGTTGCCCGGCCATGAACACGTCACGCCCTACCCGGCCGTGCCCATGACCATCCAGCGCGTCGCCGATGTCGAGCGCGCCCAGATGCTGGTCGAAAGCCCGTCGCGCAAGGCGCTGCAGGGTTTTCTGGCCGCCTGGCAACCGGTGCTGTTCGAAACGCGCCGGCAAGCCGACTTCAAAAGCCTGGTGCGCTGGGCGATTGATGTCGATCCGCTGGCGATTTGAGGCAAGCCCACTGCGCTTGGCAGCCCGGATGCCTGCGCGGCGCTAGTCGCTGGTCTGCCGATACAGCCCGGTTTTGACGGCACTGTCCAGGAACTGCTTTTCATAGTGGCGGTTGCGACGCCCGGCCTTGGCCTCTGCGCGCTTGCCGTTGCGCTTGTCAACCACGATTTCCGACAGCCGGCTCAAGTCTTCGGCCACCTTGAAGTCGTTGGGCGAGTTTCTTCGGGTCATGCCAATGCACGCGTCCAGGTCAGACCCTGCGCGCCAGCGTCACGGCCAGCGCAGAGCCCCGGCCGACCGCCGTGCACCAGCCGGCCAGAAATGCGCCCGGGGGATGCGCGAGATGCGCCTGGGCTTCGATGCGGTGGGCCGCTTCATCGCGCTGACAGTCGACCAGGACCTGCCGCAGGGCGGCCTGCCCGGCCTGCGCCGTGAGAGCCTCGATTTGATGCGCGTAGTGCTGCACGACAAATGTCTCCACGGCGGCAACGGTGGCAAATACCGCCCGGCGCCCAAAGACCGCTGGCAGGGCGCCCGTGGCAAAACCGGCCACGCGCCAGGCCACCAGCAACCAGCTGCGGCGCAGCGGCGGCAACAGGGCTGACATTGTCTGCAGGTGCTGCAACTCGGTGTCCAGGTGCTGCCTGGCAAACTTGCGCACGGTTTCATCGCGCGTCACGCAAAGCATGCCCCGGTAGATCCAGACGGCGCCGGTTTCGCCAGCATGGTCGGAGCGCAGGTCGGCCACCAGGCCAGCCGGCAGATGCGAGGTGTCGCATGCCCGTGCCAGCCGCTGGATACCGGGCCGAACCCGGAGGAATCCACGGTACAGCCGCTCAAGCACCGGCGTGGCGCCGGGCAGCATGGCCAGACGCGCCAGCCAGCGCCACCCCGGCATCACCCGCCAAAGCGCCACAAACGCGGCCGCCCCGCTCAACAGCGACCCGTCCTCCCGGCGCACATGAAAGCGCGCCAGGTAACGGGCACGGTCCTCAAGCGTGAGCGGGACCGATGCCTTGCTGACGTCCAGCCAGGCCACCGGCTGCGCTGGTTTGAGCGCCTGGTAGACGCCGACCTCGCGCCGGCACAGGGGGCAAGCGCCGTCGAACAGCACCGTGAGCGCCTCGCAAGACATCTGGGCGCCATTGGTCGTAGTGGACAAGGTCATGCCGTGCCCAGGCTTTTGACCAGAATCCAGACCAGCACGGCCAGTTGCAGCATATTGAGCGCCACGCTCAAGGTGTGCAGCTGTTTGAAAAGCCGGACTTGTTGGTTGTCGCGCGCCCGGTTCACCAGCGGCGTCAGCCAGAAACGGCTCAGGAAAAAGACCAGCGCCACAGCCACCAGGCTGGCCTGCACCAGCGCCACGCCCGCCAGCGCCGCAGCGCCTGCCGTGCTCAAGCCGAGAAACAAATAGTATTTAGGGAAAAACGAGCGCACATAAGCGCTTGCCCATTCCTGGGGCAGCACGACAAAAATGGTGGGTGCCACGGCCACGGTGAAAAACAGCATGATGCCTACATTGGCGGCGACGATCAGGTCGCTGAGGTGCGTCAGCATGGGCCGGGTCCTTTGAAAAAAGAGCAATCAATGCGGGGTTGAACCGGACCAACCGGCTGGGTGCCAGCGGGTGACCGGGGTGGCCAGGATTTCGCGGCACCTGGTCCTCATCGTCATCGTCATCGTCATCGTCATCGTCATCGTCATCGTCATCGTCATCAAGACTCACATGCCATTGCCATGCCTGCCCGCAAGGTATCCTGCGGTCCAGATCAAGCCTGTTTTCTGGCATCGGGACGCCCCCTCAGGCAGCGCTCTTGCGCAGCACCGAATCACAGGCATGCAGCTGGAACACAGAGTTCGGCCCGCGCGGGAAGACCGGCGACGGCAGCGGCCGGAGACCAAAGCGCGGCTTGGCTGCGGGAAGCGCAAGGTCGCTACAGGCTGCGGCGCTCACCAGGTCATGCAGGTTTTCCGAATTGAACGCTCTCTTGCAGGCCTCGTGGAAGTCAACGGCAAAATCGTCGCACGCAGACCCGCTGCGCGTCTTGGGCGGAGAAGCCTCGAAAAACTTCACCACATCCAGGACGGTGAATTTTTTCAGGTCACCCTCCACCTGGTAACCGCCTCCGGGCCCCTTGAAGGAGCAGACGAGATGGTGCTCGCGCAGCACCCGCAAAATGCTTTCCAGTCCGGCAAGCGACACGCTCAGGGCCTGTGCCACTTCCCGGGCAGGAATCGGCTGACGAGCGCCTTTGGCAGCGATATAGACCAGTGATTCAACGGCAACCCGCGTTCTTTTGGGAATCAACATGATTGACCTTCCGGTTTTGAGTAGATATTAATGCGTAGCTTAACGCTAAAACTACACAATTAAAACAAATTCAACGAGAAAAAGTCGAAACAAATCGAATTTTTAAGTTATAAACAGTGAAATCTACGCAAATAGCCATGCAAAAAACTACTCAAAATGACCCTGTGTTGACCAACACCCCTTTTCGCATCGGTGCGCTGGCAAAAATGACGGGGATTCCTGTCTCCACCCTTCGCATCTGGGAAGTCAGGCACCACGCCTTTTCCCCGTCAAAAACCACGGGAAAGCACCGGCTCTACAGCCAGGAGGATGTGCACAAGGCCGGTTTGCTCAAGGAGCTCAGCCGGCAGGGGCATGCCATCAGTACGATTGCACTCCTGGAGGCGGCGGCACTGGAAAGGCTGCAGCAGCCACAAAAGGTGCTGTCCAGACCGCCTGAAGCGCCAAAGCAGCCAGCCGGCACGGTGTCACTGGCGGTGATTGGCGCCGGAATTGCCGACCGTGTGGCGTCGGGAAAGTTCATCCGGCAGTTCCTGGGCAGCAGCCTGCGGGTGACCGACAGTTTTGCTGATTTGGCGCAGGCGGACGCCGCCGGTTTTCGGGAACCGCCCCAGATCCTGCTGGTCAAGGTCAACACCCTGCACGACAGCATCCGCAAACAAATCCAGGCACTGGCATTGAAGCAGGGCGTGGCGCATACGGTGGTGGTTTATAGCTTTGCGCAGGAAGCAGTGGTGCAAGCCATGCGGATGGCCGGCACCCTGGTGCGGCGCGGGCCGGTCTCGGACTACGAGTTGTCCGACCTGATCAGTTCGGTGCTGCTGGTCGACACGGCCAAAAGCCTGGGCGGAATTCACGCCGACTCACTGATTCCACCGCGCAAATATTCTGACGACACGCTGTCGCGGGTGGCAGGCATTTCAAGCAACATGCTGTGCGAATGCCCCAGGCATGTCGCCGAACTGATCGCGCAGTTGGCAAGCTTTGAACAATACAGCCAGGAGTGCCTGAACAAAAACGAGGAAGATGCGCACCTGCATGCCCACCTGCATGCCATTTCAGGCTCGGCACGCGCGCTTTTCGAGCGTGCGCTGGAAATGGTGGCCCAGCACGAAAATATCCCCCTGATGGCCGACTTCGAACCGACTGGCGGGCGGATCGGTTAGATCGCCAGGCGTACAGGACGATGCATCGCCCCCCTCGAGGCCCACGCGGCCAGCAGGCTGGGCAATGTCGCAGGGCAGTGGCACACGGACCCCGTCACGGCAGCGCCTCTCGCGTGCGTCCCAGCGTAAAAAAGAACGCCGCCCCTTCGTTTGGCGTGCTTTCGGCCCACACGCGGCCTCCGTGGCGTTCAATGATGCGCTTGACAGTGGCCAGACCGATGCCGGTTCCCGAGAATTCCTCGGGCGAATGCAGGCGCTCGAAGGTGCCGAACAGCTTGGGGGCAAAAGCCATGTCGAATCCCGCGCCGTTGTCCCTGACAAAAAAGACGGTGTTGCCGTCGAAATCCGGCTCGCCGCCAACCTGAATGCGCGCCAGTGGCTCCCGGGACGTGAACTTCCAGGCATTGCCCAGCAGATTTTGAAAAACAACCGACAGCAGGCGGGCGTCGCCCTGCGCACTCAGGCCGTCCTGGATCTGCAGCACTGCCTGGCGCCCCGGCTCCTGCGCATGGTGGTTGCGCCCAATGCGCCGGGCGATGTCCGAAAGATCGACAGGCTTTGATTCGATCTGTTTGCGCGAGACATCGGCCAGGGTCAGCAGGCCTTCAATCAGATCGCCCATGTGCTTGACGCCCACCCCGATGCGCTCCAGGTAATGCTGGCCTTTCGCGCTCACCTGGCCGCCATCGACTTTCACCACCAGCTGGCTGAAGGCATGGATGCTGCTCAAGGGCGTGCGCAGGTCATGCGAGACCGAATAGGCAAAGGACTCCAGTTCCCGGTTCGCCCGCTCCAGCTCGAAGGTACGCAGCAGCACCCGCGCCTCGAGTCCGTTGTTCAGGCTGAGGATTTCCTGCTGCTGCTGCCTGCGCTCGGTGATGTCACGCCCGACCGCCACCCAATGGGTGAACTTGCCGGATTTGCCGGCGATGGGCGCGATGTCGGTTTCCAGCCAGCGTTCGCTGGCGTCCTTGGCGTAGATCACAATTTCCGCGCGCACCGCTTCCCGCCCGGCCATGGCGGCGCAAATCCGGTCCAGCTCGGAGCGCTGGGTGTTCGGCCCGCACAGCAGCCGTGAGGTCTGGCCCAGCACGTCCTCGCGGCTGTAGCCGGTCTGGCGCTCAAAGGCCTCATTCACAAAAACAATGCGCCGGCCGCCTTCATCCAGCGCGACGGCTTCGGTGATGATGACGATGTCGTTCAGGCGTGACACCGCCGTCTGCAGCAGCTGCAGTTGCGACTGTTCTGCGCGCTGCCGGGTGATGTCCTGAAAGTAAATTGCCAGCCCGTCTTGCGTGGGGTAGACATGAAAATGAATGCACAGGTTCAACGGCGGGTAAAAGGCTTCAAAGCGCGTCGTGCGCTGCTCCCGCAGGGCCAGGCGGCATTCGCGCTCCATGCGGGTGCCCCGGGTCTCGGGAAACTCCTGCCACAGGGTTTTTCCCAGAACCTCTTCGCGCCGGCGCTGAAGCATGCGCTCGGCCTGGCCGTTGAAAAAGGTGATCTTCCAGTCCTGGTCGATCAGGCAAAAGCCGTCGGTGATGCTTTCCAGCGTGGCGGTGAGCTGCGCCTCCAGGGAAAGCGCGCGCGCCTCGGCCTCCTTTTGCTGCGAAATGTCCTGGAACGCACCCTGGATGCGAACGATTTTTCCGCTGGCATCGCGCACCGCTTCACCCATCGAACGCACCCAGATTCGCCGCCCCGTCGCCGTGCACTTGGGCAGCACAAATTCATAGGGAACGCCGTTTTCGGCACAATTTTGCACATGGCTGGTCACCAGCGGCTGATGCTCGGGGGAAAAGTAGCCGATGCCCTCGTCCAGCGTGGGCGTGTAGCCCGGTGCGACATCGTGGATCAGGCAATTCTCGTCCGACCAGGTCAGCGTGCGCTCCGGAAGGTCGATCGTCCATCCGCCCAGGCGCGCCACCCTGCCGGCAATCCGGCTCATGTAGAGATTTTTGTCCAGCAGCTCGGTACGTTGCCTGAGTTCGTCAATATCGGTCAGTGTGCCCACCCAGCCGACGGGACGGCCGGCTGCGTCGCGCTGTGGAACCGCGCGGCCGAGCATCCAGCGGTAGACGCCGTCAACGCGGCGCAGCCGGCACTCCACCTCGCAGGCTTCGTGGCTGGCGCGCGCCTGGGTCCATAGCGCGGTGACCTGCGCGCAATCATCGGGATGGATGGACCGGCTCCAGCCGTGGACCAGGCTGTCTTGCAGGGAAGCGCCGGAATAGTCCAGCCAGCGCTGGTTGAAGTAGGTGTGCAGGCCATCGGGTTGCATCGTCCAGACGATCTGGGGCATGACATCTGCCAGCAGGCGAAACGCTGCGTCGCCTGGATGTGAAGCATCCCGCACAGGCCGATCACCGGCGGGCTCCCGGGCCGGGCCTGACAGAGGAGTCAGTTCGCTGCCTGCAATGCTCACGCGGTTTCCTTGGTTGCGTTGTCGCGAAATCTCCGGATGTGCCGGCATGGCTTGCATGGCCTGCGGGCGTGCATCGGACCTGGCATGCAGTATTGTGGCCCATCGCGCAACGCGCACACCCCTTTGCCTCAAGCGTGCACGAACCCGGAAAAAGCATCCCGGATTCTGGCAAGCCCCTTGGCTGGCCAGACCGGGCGCAGGCGGGTAAATTACGCGTTTGGCCACCAAAGGGAGACCGTCATGCCCAGCCCCCTCGACGCGCGTCATGCCTGTACGCCAGGCAAGCGCCGAACATTGCTCGTCACTGGCGCAGCCGTTCTGGCCGCGACGATGGCGCCGATTGGCTTCGGACAGGCGCAGGCCCGCCCGCTCCAGCCGACGCCCAGCCAGACCGAAGGGCCGTTCTACCCGGTGGCCCTGCCCGCCGACAGCGACTTTGACCTGCTGCGCAACGGCAACGCCCCCTACCCGCGCGGCCAGCCGGCCTGGGTGGAAGGCACGGTGCGGGACACGGCGGGCAGGCCGGTGTCGGGCGCGGTGGTGGAAATCTGGCAGTGCGACCAGGCGGGCCACTACCACCACCCCGGCGACGGTGGCCGGGCCGACCCGGCGTTCCAGGGCTTTGGCCGCGTGACCGTGGGCCGCGACGGGGGCTACCGCTTTCGCACGCTGCGGCCGGCGCCGTACAGCGGGCGCACACCACACATCCATGTCAAGGTGCGGCTGGAGCGCCGGGAACTGCTGACCACCCAGCTTTACGTGGCGGGTGATCCGGGCAATGAACGTGACTTTCTGTGGCGGCAGTTGAACGCGCAAGGCCGTGCCGCGTTGACCGTGCCGTTCGCGCCGGATACGGACAGTCTGCGGGCGCGCTTTGCGATCATCGTGCAGGCCTGAAGCCGCGCCCCATCGCCGGCCCATCCTGCGGGCCACCCGGCTGGACGGGTGCCGTGCGCTAAGCTGCCCGCCATGGATTCACTCACCCAAATCGCCCTCGGCTCGGCCTTGAGCGTGGCCGTCATGGGCCGTCGCACCGCCGTCTGGAAGGCCGCACTCTGGGGCGCCGTGGCCGGCACCCTGCCCGACCTGGACGCCTTCATCGACCATGGCAACGCCATCTTGAACATGACGCGCCACCGCGCCGAAAGCCATTCGCTGCTGTTTCTCACCCTCGCGGCGCCGCTGCTGGCCTGGGGGGTCAGCCGGCTGCACGGCGAGCCAGCGCTGTTGCGGCGCTGGTGGCTGGCGCTGTGGCTGGCCTTGTTCACGCATCCGCTGCTCGATACCCTGACGGTGTATGGCACGCAGTTGCTCCAGCCCTTCAGCGACTACCCGTTTGCGGTGGGCAGCATCTTCATCATCGACCCGCTCTACACCGTACCGCTGCTTGTCGGCGTGGTGGCGGCGCTGCGCCTGAAAAGCCGGCGCGGCCTGCGCTGGAATGCGGCCGGCCTGGTGCTGAGCACGCTGTACCTGGGCTGGAGCGTCGGGGCGCAGCAGCAGGCGACGCAGATAGCGCGCGCCTCGCTTCAGGCCGAAGGCATCGCCACCAGCGGGCTGCTGGTCACACCCGCGCCGTTCAACACGCTGCTCTGGCGGCTGGTGGCGACCACGCCCACGCAGTATTTCGAAGGCCATTATTCGCTGCTGGACGACTCCCCGCGCATCCGCTGGCGTGCGCACGATCGGGGCGCAGCGCTCATGGACCGGCACGGCCAGGCACCGTCGGTCGCCCGCATCGCGGACTTCAGCCAAGGGTTTTACCGTCTTTCGGAATCCAGCGGCCGCTTGTTTGTGACGGACCTGCGCATGGGGCAGGAACCGGCCTACACCTTCAACTTCAACCTGGGCAAGCCTGCTGATCTGGCAGCGGGCGGCACAGCGCCGACGCTGGAAAGCCAGCGGCCGGACCTGGCCACGGCGCTGCCCTGGCTGTGGCGCCGCATGTGGGGCAAGGCGCCGGCGCCACACTTGCAGCGGGGGGTTGCAGCCAGCCAGCCCCTTCCCGGCCAGCCGGCCCCGAGTGTTGTAAATGCCTTGAGGTGAAAAAAGCAAAGATGTGTTTGAATGAAGTTCACGCAGCTCAACCACAAGGAGTGCTCGATGGAATCCATTCAAGTCGTTCCCCAGGCGCTTACCTTCACACTACCCGTGGCCAAGGTGCGCAGCGTCTACCAGATCGCCGATGTCGAACGCAAGCTGGGCAAGCTGCAGAGCAGCGAATCCCGCGAACACGACAGCCTGCGCGCTACCTATGAGCGCATGCTGGAGCGCGGCCCGGAGCGCTTCCAGATGAAGCCCAGCGGCATTCCTGAAATGGCGCCACTGTATGACGCGCTGCCCAACTTCACCGACGTGCTCGACGACGTGCGGCGCCATGTCGCCCTGAGCCATGACAGCAGCGACGGCCTGGAGGTCACGCCGATGCTGCTGCTGGGCCAGCCGGGCATCGGCAAGACGCATTTCGCCCGGCAGGTGGCCGACCTGATCGGCACCGGCATGAACCTGGTGTCGATGGGTTCGCTCACTGCCGGCTGGCTGCTGTCGGGCTCCGCGTCGCAGTGGAAGGGCGCCAAGCCGGGCAAGGTGTTCGAGTCGCTGGTCGATGGCCGCTATGCCAACCCGGTGATCGTGATCGACGAGATCGACAAGGCCGCCAGCGACGCGCAGTACGACCCGCTTGGCTCGCTGTACAGCCTGCTGGAACACGACACGGCTTCGTCCTTCGTCGACGAGTTCGCCGAAGTGCCGATCGACGCCAGCCAGGTGCTGTGGATCACCACCGCCAACGACGAGCGCGGCATTCCCAAACCGATTTTGAACCGCATGAATGTGTTCGAGATCCAGCCGCTCACGCCGGCCCAGGCGCGGCACATCGCGCTGCGCCTGTACTTGGCAATCCGTGCCGGCCACGACTGGGGCTCGCGCTTTGATGACGCGCCATCCGACGACCTGCTTGACATGCTGTCCGGCCTGGTTCCCCGGGAAATGCGCCGGGCGCTGATGGCCGCTTTCGGCAATGCGCGGCTGGCCTGCCGGGGCCAGTTGCAGGTCGATGACCTGCCACGCAGCGCAGCCGGCAAGTCCCGGATCGGCTTCATGCAGTAGCGCAGCCAGGGTAGCGCCTCAGCCCCGGCGAATCGCTCAGGCGTTTCCTGGCAGCGCCGGCGCCATCTGCTTGCCCCGGTATTCGCCCTGGCGCTCCAGCATCCAGCCGGGGTATTCGGCCGCCAGCACGCTGGCGTCGCCTATCTGGCGCAACTCGTCCGGGCTGAGCACGACGCCGGTGGCGGCGAGGTTGTCGGCCAGCTGCTCGGGCCGCTTGGCGCCGACAATGACGCTGGTGACCTGCGGCTGGTGCAGCAGCCAGGCCAGCGCCACTCTGGCCACCGACACGCCCTTGGCTTCGGCGATCGGGCGCATGGCGTCGATGCAGTCCCAGGCCTTGTCCTTGTTGACCGGCGGAAAGTCGAAGGCGATGCGGCGGCTGCCTTCCTCGGCCTGGCCCTGCGAATCGCGGCTGTACTTGCCGCTTAAAAAGCCGCCAGCCAGCGGGCTCCAGACCATCAGCCCGACGCCTTCGCTTTTGAGCATCGGGACGAGTTCGCGCTCCAGGTCGCGCCCGGCCACGCTGTAGTAGGCCTGCAGCGATTCAAAGCGTGCCAGCCCCAGGCGTTCGGACATGCCCAGCGCCTTCATGATCTGCCAGGCGGCCCAGTTGGACACGCCGATGTAGCGCACATGGCCGTGCCGCACCAGCTGGTCCAGGGCGCGCAGGGTTTCATCCATCGGCGTGGCGGGGTCGAAACCGTGGACCTGGTAGAGGTCGATGTGGTCGAGCTGCAGGCGCTTGAGGCTGGCCTTGACGCCGTCGAGGATGTGGCTGCGGGTGAGACCCCGGCCATTCGGTCCTTCGCCGGTCTGGCCAAACACCTTGGTCGCCACGACCACCTGTTCACGCGGAATCTTGAGGTTTTTCAGCGCCTGGCCGGTGATTTCTTCGGATACGCCTTCCGAATACACATCGGCGGTGTCGATGAAATTGATGCCGGCATCGACTGCCTGGCCGATCAGTGCTTCAGCGTCGTTTTGTTGCAGCGCGCCGATCTGACGCCACATGCCGTCGGCGCCGCCAAACGTCATGGTGCCCAGGCACAGCTCGGACACGAAAAGGCCGGTGCGGCCAAGAGGGTGGTAACGCATGTCGATGAAACTCCGGTACGTTGGATGGCCGGGCGCCCGGCCCGGTACAGGCCTGCCAGCATATGCGCCCCCGGCCGATGCCGCAGGCGCCGGGAAAACGCTGACCAGGGGCTGTGGCTTTGCCTCGCCAGCGGCCCCAACCGGATCACGACAATTTTTTTAATGAAAAATGACCTTTGCGCATGACTGTATTGCGTTTGCAGCTATCAATTCATGAGTAAAACGTCAACCTGCGTCGCCACCCTCCCCCAAGGCTCAAGCCACCTGCTGGCCGATTTCGAAATGGGCCATCATCTCCAGCGCCCTGACCATGGCCGAATGGTCCCAGGCCTTGCCGCCGTGGGCGACGCAGGAATTGAACAGCTCCTGCGCCATGGCGGTGTTGGGCAAGGCCACCCCGAGCGCGCGGGCGCTGGACAGCGCCAGGTTCAGATCCTTCTGGTGCAGCGCGATGCGAAAGCCCGGCGCGAAGGTGCGCCTGACCATGCGCTCGCCATGCACTTCGAGGATTTTCGACGCGGCAAACCCGCCCATCAGCGCCTGGCGCACCCGCGCCGGGTCGGCCCCGGCCTTGGCCGCAAACAGCAATGCCTCGGCCACGGCCTCGATGTTCAGCGCGACGATGATCTGGTTGGCGACCTTGGCGGTCTGGCCGTCGCCATTGCCGCCGACCAGCGTGATGTTCTTGCCCATCAGCTCGAACAGCGGCTTGACGCGCTCGAAGGTTGCCTCCGGGCCGCCGACCATGATGGACAGCGTGGCATTTTTGGCGCCGACCTCGCCGCCGGACACCGGCGCATCCAGGTAGTCGCAGCCCAGCGCGTTGATCTTTTGGGCAAACGCCTTGGTGGCGATCGGCGAGATCGAGCTCATGTCGATCACCACCTTGCCGGCACTCAGCCCGGCGGCAATGCCTTTGTCGGAAAACAGCGCCGCCTCCACATCCGGTGTGTCAGGCACCATCAGGATGATGAAATCAGCCCGCTCGGCCACGCCGCGCGCGCTCACGCACTGGGTGGCGCTGCTGCCGGCAATCGCAGCAGGCATCTTGCCGCGCGTGTGGACGAACAGCTGGTGGCCGGCCTTGATGAGCTGACCGGCCATGGGCGCGCCCATGACGCCCAGGCCGACGAAACCGATGTTCAGGGGTTGTGAAGTCATGAGGTGTTCTCCTTGTTGTGGTGAGGGATCAATCCGCAAGCCGCTGGCGCCAGCCCAGGCCGGCTTCGGTCGTGGTGGCGGGCTTGTATTCGCAGCCGATCCAGCCGCCGTAGCCGATGCGGTCCAGGTGCGCGAACAGGAAGGCGTAGTTGATCTCGCCGGTGCCCGGCTCGTGGCGGCCCGGGTTGTCGGCCAGCTGGACATGGCCGATGCGCGGCAAGTACTTCTGCAGCGTCGCGGCCAGCTCGCCCTCCATGCGCTGGGCATGGTAGAGGTCGTACTGCACGAAAGCGTTGTCGGCGCCCACCACGTCCAGGATCGCCACCGCCTGCGCCGTGCGGTTCAGGTAGAAGCCCGGGATGTCGAAGGTGTTGATGGGCTCGATCAACAAGTGCAAACCGGCCTTCTTCAGCTCGGCGGCGGCAAAGCGCAGGTTGTCGACGAAGGTCTGGCGCAGCACTTCATCGGACACGCCGGCTGGGGCCTTGCCGGCCAGGCAGTTGAGCTGCTGCACGCCCAATGCCTGGGCGTAAACAATGGCTTTAGCCACGCCTTCGCGGAATTCCGACACCCGCTCAGGCAGGCAGGCGATGCCGCGCTCGCCGGCATCCCAGTCGCCGGCCGGCAGGTTGTGCAGCACCAGCGTCAAATGATTGGCGTCCAGGCGCTGGCGGATTTCTTCGGCCGGCCAGGCATACGGAAACAAAAATTCCACGGCTTTGAAGCCTGCTTTGGCAGCTTTGTCAAAGCGTTCCAGAAACGGCACTTCCGTGAAGAGCATGGTGAGGTTGGCAGCGAAACGCGGCATGTCAATGTCCTTGGGGTTATTGGTTTACGGGGTGGCACCGCGACTATTCAAGCAAGCCGGCCAGCGCCAGGCCCTTGAGCCCTTCGGGATGGCGGCAGTCGATGTCCTCGAACTCGTTGACCTTGTCGATCTCGACGCCCATGGCAATGTTGGTGACTTTTTCCAGGATGATCTCGACCACCACCGGTACCCGGTGCTCGGCGGCCATGACCCGCGCCTGCCGCAGCGCCGCCTCGATGTCGGCCGGGTCCTTGACGCGCAGCGCCTTGCAGCCCAGCCCTTCGACCACGGCCACATGGTCGACGCCGTAGCTGCGCAGCTTGTCGTCCGAGTCCGGCACATTGATGTTGTCAAACGCCAGCTGCACGCAAAAGTCCATGTCAAAGCCGCGCTGGCTCTGGCGAATCAAGCCCAGGTAGGCGTTGTTGACCAGCACATGCACATAGGGCAGCTTGAACTGCGCGCCGACGGCGAGCTCTTCCAGCAAAAACTGAAAGTCGTAGTCGCCGGTGATGGCCACCACCGTGCGGGTCGGGTCGGCCGCCACCACGCCGAGCGCCGCCGGCATCGACCAGCCCAGCGGGCCGGCCTGGCCGCAGTTGATCCACTGGCGCGGGCCGTAGATGTTCAGGAACTGGCCCGCCGCAATCTGGCTCAGGCCGATGTTGCTCACATACACCGTGTCACGCGGAAACACCTTGTTCATTTCCTCGTAGACGCGCTGCGGCTTGATCGGAATGTTGTCGTAATGCGTCTTGCGGTGCATCAGGCGCTTGCGCTCGGCGCAGCGGCCGGCCCAGTCGGCGCGGCTGGGCAGGTTGCCCGCTGCCTGGCGCTCCCGGGCGATATCGACGAACAGCTGCAAGGCCGCCTTGGCATCCGACACGATGCCCAGCTCGGGCGTAAAAACAGATAAAGCAACTTCTTTTCTGTAAATTTCCGAGATTCGGTCTTGGGTACTGGTGATTGGCAATGCTCAGGGCTTCATGGAGAGGTAGATTTTTGCGGTCATCCACTCCTCGTCTTGTTCGGCCAGCAAGGCGCTGATTAAGCGCAGGCAGCTGGCCGAGTTAGGAAACAACGTGGCGACACGGGTACGCCGCTTGAGCTCCTTGTTCAAACGCTCCAGGCCGTTGGTCGTGCGCATGCGCACCCGATGGGCCTCGGGCAAGTCGAAGACGGCAAAACCCTCCGGCAGGTTTTTCTCGGCCCAGGCGGCCAGTTGCGGGTGGCTGACTTGCCAGTCTTTGAGCGCCGCGTTGAGCAGTCGCTGTGCCTCAATGGCATCGCTCGCATTGAAGATGCCGCGTATTTGGCGCGCTACCGGCGTGCGCTGGTCCAGCCGGCTGACGTCGCCCTGTGCGTTGTGTTGGAGGTGAAACTGGCAGCGCTGCCAGGGCACACCGGGAAACATCGCCTTGCGCGCGGCCTTCAAACCGGCATGGTCGTCACTGGCGAGAAACTTGACCCCGCGCAGGCCGCGCTCAATCAGGCTGTCTAGACAAGGCCCGCCAATGCACCTCAGCTTCTGACAGCGCCACCGACACGCCCAACACCCGGCGGTGGCCTGAAGCCGTCACGCCGATGGCCACCAAAACCGCACAATCGACTACCCGGCCGGCCTCGCGCACGCGCTCATAACGCGCATCCAAAATCACGTACGGTGTCTCATCCAGGGGCCGGGTACGCCAGGCGTGCAAGCCCGTGTCCAGCAGCGCTGTGCAACGGCTGATTTGCGTGCTGGAGATGCTCACCTCGGGCCCCACCAGCTTTTGCAACACTTCGATGACTTTTCGGGTGGAGACGCCCTGCACATACATCTCGGCAAGCGCCAGATTCATGGCTTGCTCCGAGCGACTGCCGCGCTCCAGGGCGCTGGGATAGAACCCGCCAGAGCGCACTTGCGGCACTTCGAAGGTGACTTCGCCCATGCGGGTCAAAACAGTCTTGTCCTTGTAGCCGTTGGCGTAATCGACCCGCTGGGCCGAGCGCTCGTACGGCGTGGCCTGAAGGTGCTGGGCCCGCTCAATGCGGGAGGCTTCATTGACCAGGATGCGCAAGGCTTCACCGGCGCCGTCCAGGCCATTGGCGAGCAGGCAGGCGTAGGCTTCATGCAGCGGGTGGCAGCTAGCATCGAGTTGGGTTCGTTGGGCCATGGAAATACGTTCTTTCTATGTCGGTCCAGGCTTGCCAGTCTGTGCCATCGGGGGGGGGGCCTCCGGCGGCCTGGCAGGGGCCTGATTGAAAAATCCCAAAACCAGAAACTTCCAAACAGGTTCAGTTTCAATGGTCGGGGAAATTACAGAACGAATGTTGCACTACCTAAAAACACGGCCGATCTGCGTCGGCTCGATGTCCACATGCACGAAGGTGCGGCCCTTGCAGTACACCTCGGTCGAGCCGGTGTGGCGATTCGCCCAGCGGTTGCCGATGCCCAGCACAAAGTCGCTGGCCAGCAGGGTGGCATTGCCGTAGCGGTGGCTGGTCTGCAGGCCGACCATGCCGGCCATCAGCGGATGGTCGTCGGGTATGGTGCCCCAGCCCATCAGCGTCGGGATCACCGGCACGCCGGTCAGCTCGGCAAACTCGACCAGCAGGTCGGACGCATCGGCATTGATGATGCCGCCGCCAGCGACGATCAGCGGCCGCTCGGCCTGGGCCAGCATGTCCAGCGCCTTCTCGATCTGCTTGCGCGAGGCAAACGGCTTGTACACCGGCAGCGGCTCGTAGGTATCGATGTCGAACTCGATCTCGGCCATCTGCACGTCGAACGGCAAGTCGAGCAGCACCGGGCCGGGCCGGCCCGAGCGCATCAGATGAAAGGCCTGCTGAAACGCGCGCGGCAGCTGGCCCGGTTCGCGCACGATGTACGACCATTTGGTCAGCGGCTTGGAAATGCTTTCAATGTCGACCGCCTGAAAGTCCTCCTTGTACAGCCGGGCGCGCGGCGCCTGGCCGGTGATGCACAAGATCGGGCTGCTGTCGGCACTGGCCGAGTACAAGCCGGTGACCATGTCGGTGCCGCCCGGGCCGGAGGTGCCGATGCACACGCCGATGTTGCCGGCCAGGGCGCGGGTGTAGCCCTCGGCCATGTGCGAGGCGCCTTCGACATGGCGCGCCAGGATGTGGGCGATCGACTGGCGCTCGCGCATCGCCGCATACAGCGGATTGATGGCCGCACCCGGCACACCGAAGGCCTGCGTCACGCCTTCTTTTTCCATCACCAGAACGACGGCCATTGCGGCCTTCATTTTTGCCATTGCTTGTCTCCTTGTGTAAATGTGAATGGCTCCATCATTCGCCCGATGCACCGGCTTGAGAACCCTGTTCAGCCGATAAGACCTATTCCGTGGCGGCATAAAGAAAGCAGGCCAGCGCGCCGGGCGATTAAAGTCAGGCCCATGGACAGAGTCACCGGCATAGCGCTTTTCATTCGCGTCGTTGAAACCGGCAGCTTCAGCAAGGCTGCCGAGGAAACCGGCATCACCCAACCCACCGCCACCAAGGCGGTGGCCGCGATGGAGCAGCGCCTGGGCGCACGGCTGCTGCACCGCTCGACCCGCGGCGTGACGCTGACCGAGGTGGGCGCGCTCTACTATGAAAAATGCAAACTGATCGCCCGCGAGATTGAGGAAGCCGACAACCTGGCCACGCTGCAGCAAAGCAAGGTCGGCGGCAACCTGCGCATCAGCACTTCAGTAGCGTTCGGGCGGCGCGTGGTGGTGCCGCTGGTGCTGCGCTACATGCAGCAGCACCCCGACATCACGCTGGACCTGAGCTTTGACGACCGCTACGTGAACCTGGTCGAGCAAGGCGTTGACCTGGCCATCCGCATGGGGCCGATGGCCGACTCGACGCTGGGCGCGCGCTACCTGGGCACCAACCCGTGGCTGATGGTCGCGGCGCCGTCGTATCTGCAGGCGCGCGGCTCGCCGGGCAGCGCGGCCGACCTGGCCGCGCACGACTGCGTGGTGTACAGCAGCGTGCAGGGCGACGACCGCTGGAGCCTGGTCAGCCCGGCGGGCCAGAAGCAGTCGGTGCCGGTGAAGGGCCCACTGCGTTCGAACAACCTGTCGGCGGTGCTGGCGGCCACGCGCGCGGGCATGGGCCTGGCCGTGCTGCCCTGGTACGTCGCGCGCGAGTCGCTGGCCGATGGCGCCGTCGTGCCGGTGCTGGCCGACCATGGACTGCCCGGGCAGGAAGTGCATGCCGTGTTTCCCTCGCCCAGGCTGGTGCCGCTGAAGGTCACCAGCTTCAGCGGCTTTTTGCAGCAGGCGCTGGCGGGCGACTGGTGGCGTCAGGCGATGTGAAACCCACCGCCTGCGATCCCGCAGGCACAGGATTTCCTGGAGTGCATAGGTTCCAGCCGGCAAACCACTTTTTCAGCATCAAATACGCTGCTTGCGCATATCCAGCATGCGACAGCAGCTATTGATTAAGTAGCAAAAAGCTTTTCCAGGCTCAATGCGCCTCGGCCAGTTTGGCCGCCTCGATGGAACGGCCCACGTCGGCCTTGGCGCCGTTGAAGAACAGGTTGAGCAGCACCGCCGACACGGCGGTCAGCAAGATGCCCGATTCGAGCAGCGGGTGCAGGCTGTGCGCCATCTGCTGCATCCAGCGCGGCGCCACCAGCGGGACCAGGCCGAAGCCGATGGCCAGCGCGACGATGTAGAGGTTGTTGCGGTTGCCCTTGTAATCCACCGTGGACAGGATGCGGATGCCGGTGGCCGCGACCATGCCAAACATCACCAGCCCGGCGCCGCCCAGCACGAAGATCGGAATCGACTCGACGAAGGCCGACATCTTGGGCAGCATGCCCAGGATGACCATGATGACGCCGCCAGCCACGCAGACCCAGCGGCTCTTCACGCCGGTGACGCCGACCAGGCCGACGTTTTGCGAAAAGCTGGTGTAGGGAAAGGTGTTGAAGATGCCGCCGATCAGCGTGCCCAGGCCGTCGGTGCGCAGGCCGGCCGACATCTCGGCCTGGCTGACCTTCTTGCCCGTCAGGTCCGACAGCGCCAGGAACATGCCGACCGACTCGATCATCACCACGACCATCACCAGCGTCATGGTCAGGATCATCACGAGGTCAAACGTCGGCGGGCCAAAGGCAAACGGCGTGACCACATCGAACCAGTGCGCCTTGCCGACCTTGTCGAAGTTCATCTTGCCCAGCGAGAGGGCCAGCACGCAGCCGGCGGCCATGCCCAGCAGCACCGAAATGTTGGCCACGAAGCCGCGCATGTACTTGACCAGCAGCAAGATGACCCCCAGCACGAAGGCGGCAATCGCCAGGTTGTCGAGCGCGCCATAGGCCAGGTTGTCAAGCATCGGGATCGGCCCGGGCAGCTTGAGCGCCGGCGCCGCTGCGCCCGCTGGCGCCGAGGCGGCAGCCGTGGCGGCCGCCGCCTTGGCGCTGTCCACCATGGCCACCAGTTGGGGCACATCGACCGTTTGCGCCAGTTGCGCCGGCCCGCCCACGGCCCAGCCCACGCCGACCCGCATCAGGCTGATGCCGATGATGGCAATGATGGTGCCGGTGACCACCGGCGGAAAAAAGCGCAGCAGCCGGCTGACCATGGGCGCGATCAGCATCGACAGCACGCCCGCCCCGATGATGGCGCCAAAGATGGCGCGCGCGCCCTCGACGCCGGGCATGGCATTGGCAAAGGCCACCATCGGCCCGACGGCGGCAAACGTCACGCCCATCATCACCGGCAGCCGGATGCCGAAGTAGCGGCCAAAGCCGAGCGACTGGATCAGCGTGACGATGCCGCAAGCAAACAGGTCGGCCGAGATCAAGAGGGCAACCTGGTCGGGCGAGAGCTTCAGCGCGCGGCCGACGATCAGCGGCACGGCGATGGCGCCGGCATACATCACCATCACATGCTGCAGGCCCACCGCGGTGAGTTTTCCGATGGGCAGCTTTTCATCTACCGGATGCACGGTGTCAGGGGTCATGCTTGTCTCCTTGGGGGTCGTTTTGGGGTAGGCTGGAAAAAAGCCCGTTCACGCCACGGGCCGGGGGCGGTGTCGGCCTGGAATGCGGTGCCGGATGCGGTGGTGCGCCAGCCGGTCTAGTTGACCGGGGCGCCAGCCTCGAACCAGCGCTTGAGCACGGCGCGTTCGTCGTCGGTGATCTGCGTGGCATTGTTCATGGGCATGATCTTCAGCACGACCGCCTGCTGGTACAGCGCCTGGGCATGCTGCTTGACCAATTCGGGGGTGTGCAGGGCCACGCCCTTGCTTTGCAGCTGCGCGTTGTGGCACAGGACGCAGCGCTGGTCGATGACGGTCTTGACTTCAGCAAAATTGACCGGCTTGCCGGCCGCCGCAACGGCAGCGGCCGATGGCGGCGGCGGCGCCATCCACACCACCAGCGCGACCAGCATGGCCACGCCCAGACCGGCATATTCCCAGGGCGCGCGCCTGCCCTGAACCCCGGCCTTGTGCCGGGCCACGAAGCTGTGGCGGATCAAGGCGCCGGCCAGCATCAGGGCCACCAGCACCAGCCAGTTGCCCTTGGCCGAATACAGCCAGCCGTAATGGTTGGACAGCATGGCAATCAGCACCGGCAGCGTGAAATAGGTGTTGTGCACGCTGCGCTGCTTGGCGCGCCAGCCATGGACCGGGTCGACCGGCAGGCCGGCCTTGAGCTGGGCCACCACCTTGCGCTGGCCGGGAATGATCCAGACAAACACGTTGGCGCTCATGGTGGTGGCCAGCATGGCGCCGACGAGCAAGAAGGCTGCCCGGCCGGCGAACAGCTGGCAAGCCAGCCAGGCGGCAAACACCACGAAGACCAGCAGCCCGGCACCAACGATCAGGTCGCCGTTCTTGCGCCGGCCAAAGGTGCGGCAAATGGTGTCGTACACCACCCAGCCCGCCACCAGGAAACCCAGCGCCGCGCCGATGGCCGCGCCGGCGGACCAGTCGTACACGCTCTTGTCGACCAGGAAGGTGGCCGCATTGAACAGGTAGAGCACCGTGAACAGCGCAAAGCCGGTCAGCCAGGTGGAGTAGCTTTCCCAGTAGAACCAGTGCAGGTTCTCGGGCATCTGCCTGGGCGCGACCAGGTACTTTTGCGGGTGGTAGAAGCCCCCGCCGTGCACCGCCCAGAGTTCACCGTCCACGCCTTTTTTGACCAGTTCCGGGTCTTCGGGTGGGGTCAGGCTGCTGTCCAGGAAGACGAAATAGAACGACGAGCCGATCCACGCAATCGCCGTGATGACATGGGCCCAGCGCAGCAGCAGGTTGGCCCAGTCGAGAAGGTATGCGGTATCCATTTGCGCGCTCACAGTCAAGGAATGCACAGCCGCCATGCGCTGCGCTTTCCCCTTACCACTGCGGGCTCTCTAAGGAGTGGACATCGCAACCGGGTAGACCAGCCCCCAAAGGGCCAGCGGACGCGGGCTCCGCGGCGACGTGGAATTAATGTATACAGTTTTCAAGACGCGAATTCACAGGGTTTTCCCGGCATCGTGTAAAAAATTCTACATTGCCGCTCACCATGCAAGAACCCGGCCAACCAGCCGACGCTCAGGAGCCCCGGTAGGTCGCGTAGGTCCAGGGCGTCACCAGCAAGGGCACGTGGTAATGGCCCTGCGCGTCGGCGATGCCAAAATCAATCGGCACGACATCGACAAAGGCCGGCTCGGGCAGCACGACGCCACGGGCACGGAAGTAGGCCGCAACGTCGAACAGCAGCCGATAACGCCCGACAGCCATGGCGCTGGCGTCCAGCAGCGGCCCGCCCGCGTTGCGGCCATCGGCATTCAGGGTGAGGGTTTTGAGGGTCTCGAAGCTTTCGCCTTTGACGCGCTGCAGTGTCACCGTCATGCCGGCAGCAGGGCAACCGTTCATGGTGTCAAGCACATGGGTACTGAGATGGCCCATAAAAATTCTCCTTTTTTTAAAACACAACGAAACTGACACGCTTCCCGAACATCAGGGCCGTGGAAGTGATAAAAACTTGTTTCACTGAAATAAATTGTATACACTTTGAAAACACCAACGAACAGCCAAGCACACACATTTATGAAACGTCTTCACCATCTTCAGGTCGTCGGGGCCAAGGAACAGGCGGCGCGGCCCGGCTCGACGCAACGCATTGTGGAGTCGATCACGGCCGCCATCGTGGAGCGCCGGTTGATGCCCGGCACCAAGCTCACCGAACAAAAGATCGCTGACATTTTTGACGTCTCGCGCACCATCGTGCGCCAGGCCTTGAATCAGCTCAGCCGGGAGCACCTGGTCGTTCTTGAGCCGGCACGGGGCGCGTCCGTCGCCATGCCCAGTATTGAGGAGGCCCGCCAGGTGTTTGAAGTCCGCGCCATGGTCGAATCCGCGATGGTGCGCCAGCTCTGCGCGCAAATCACCGATGCGCACATCGTGCAACTGCGCGCCCACCTGCGTGACGAGAAGGACGCCATCCACCGCACCGATGTGCCGGGCCGCACACGGTTGCTGGCCGACTTTCACGTGCTGCTCGCGCGCCTGCTGGGCAATGAGGTGCTGGCCCGGTTGCTGGCCGATCTGCTCAGCCGCTCGTCGCTGATTTCGCTGATGTACCAGTCAGCCCATTCCGCCGTGCACTCCCAGGACGAGCACCTGCACATCGTGGACGCGCTCGAAAAGCGCGATGCCCGCACGGCGATCCGGCTGATGGAGCACCACATAGCCAATGTCGAACGCAACCTGCGGCTCAACCCCAATTCCACGGACCTTGCCGATGCGCTTCGGCCTCTTTGATGGACCCTCACATGAATGTTGACACCCCTATTCATCGCGCCTACCCGCGTGATCTGAAAGGCTATGGCCGCAACCCGCCGCATGCCGCCTGGCTCGGCCGCGCCCGCATTGCGGTGCAGTTCGTGCTGAACTATGAGGAAGGCGGCGAGAACTCGGTGCTGCACGGCGACGCCGGCAGCGAGCAGTTTTTGTCCGAGATGGCCAGCCCGCCGGCCTACCCCGAGCGCCACCTGAGCATGGAAGGCATCTACGAATACGGCGCGCGCGCCGGCGTGTGGCGCTTGCTGCGCGAGTTTGAAAAGCGCGGCCTGCCCCTGACTGTGTTTGGCGTCGGCATGGCGCTGGAGCGCTGCCCCGAGGTGACAGCGGCTTTTTGCGAACTCGGCCATGAAATCGCCTGCCACGGCTGGCGCTGGATCAATTACCAGGGCATTGACGAAGCAACCGAGCGCGAACACATGGCGCGCGGCATGGCGGCCATTGAGCGCCTGACCGGCCAGCGCCCGCTGGGCTGGTACACCGGGCGCGACAGCCCGCGCACGCGCCGGCTGGTGGCCGACGATGGCGGCTTTGAATACGACAGCGACTACTACGGCGATGACCTGCCCTTTTGGCTGAATGTCGAAAAAACCGACGGCTCACTGGCGCCGCAGCTCGTCGTGCCCTACACGCTGGACACCAACGACATGCGCTTTGCGCTGCCGCAGGGTTTTTCGCAGGGCGATGATTTCTTCACCTACCTGCGCGACAGCTTTGACGTGCTGTATGCCGAAGGCGACGAGCGGCCCGCCATGCTGAGCATCGGCATGCACTGCCGCATCCTGGGCCGCCCGGGCCGGATGCGCGCGCTGCAGCGCTTTCTCGACCACATCGAACAACACGACCGCGTCTGGGTGACGCGGCGCATCGACATCGCGCGCCACTGGAAACAGGCGCATCCCTTCAACCCTGACACGGCCTTTGTCTGGCCCGCCCAATGATCACCTTGACCCAACTCAACGCCGCCTCGCAGGCCGAATTCGTCCAACTGCTCGACGGCACTTACGAGCACTCGCCCTGGATCGCAGAGCAAGCCTGGGCCGAGCGCCCTTTTCTCAGCCTGGAGCCGCTCAAGCTGGCGCTGGTCCAGGTGGTGCGGCATGCCGCACGCGCGTCCCAGCTTGCATTGGTTCGCGCCCACCCCGACTTGGCCGGCAAGGCCATGGTCAGCCAAACGCTGACGGCCGAGTCGACGAACGAGCAGGGCAAGGCCGGCCTGACCGACTGCACGCCGGAAGAATTCGCGCAAATCCAGCAGCTCAATGCCGACTACAACGCCCGGTTCGGCTTTCCCTTCATCCTGGCGGTGCGCGGTCCGCGCGGCCTGGGCCTGCCCAAGGCCGAGATCATCGCGACCTTGGCGCGCCGGCTGGACAACCCCCCCGAGTTCGAGCTCGCCGAGTGCCTGCGCAACATCCACCGCATCGCCGAAATCCGCCTGAACGACAAGTTCGGCCACTCGCCAGACATTGGCAACCTGGTGTGGGACTGGCACGAGCGCCTGAGCACCCACAGCGACCCCGGCTACGCCGAGCGCGGCGAGCTGACCGTGACCTACCTGACCGATGCGCACCGCGCCTGCGCCCAGCGCCTGGCCAAGGGGATGCGCGAGGACTGCGGCTTTGACGACGTGTTGATCGATGCGGTTGGCAACGTGGTCGGCGTCTACCACGGCAGCGACCCCAAGGCCCGGCGGCTGCTGACCGGCTCGCACTACGACACGGTGCGCAATGGGGGCAAGTACGACGGTCGCCTGGGCATTTTTGTGCCGATGGCCTGCGTGCGCGAGTTGCACCGCCAGGGGCGCCGCCTGCCGTTCGGCATCGAGGTCGTCGGTTTTGCCGAAGAGGAAGGCCAGCGCTACAAGGCGGTGTTTCTGGGCTCGGGCGCACTGACCGGCCACTTTGACATGCGCTGGCTGGAGCAAAAAGACGCCGATGGCATCACCATGCGCGAAGCGATGGCGCATGCCGGCCTGTGCGTTGACGACATTGCCAGGCTGCAGCGCGATCCGGCCGATTACCTCGGCTTTGTCGAGGTGCACATCGAGCAGGGCCCCGTCCTGAACGAAATCGACCTGCCCCTGGGCATCGTCACCTCGATCAACGGCAGCGTGCGCTATCTTGGCGAGGTCATCGGCATGGCCAGCCACGCCGGCACCACGCCCATGGACCGCCGCCGCGATGCGGCCACCGCCACCGCCGAGCTGGCGCTGTATGTCGAAAAGCGTGGCGCCAGCGTGGCGCACCTGGTGGCGACCATCGGCATGCTCGAGGTGCCCAATGGCTCGATCAACGTCGTGCCGGGCCGCTGCAAATTCAGCTTGGACATCCGCGCGACCACCAATGAAGTGCGCGACGCCTGCGCTGCCGACGTTCGCCACGAACTGCAAGCCATTTGCCAGCGTCGCGGCCTGCACTACAAGCTGGAAGAAACCATGCGCGCCGCCGCCGCGCCCAGCGCACCCGAATGGCAGCAGCGCTGGGAGCGCGCCGTCGAGACGCTGGGCCTGCCGGTGTTCCGCATGCCCAGCGGGGCCGGCCACGACGCCATGAAGCTGCACGAAATCATGCCGCAGGCGATGCTGTTTGTGCGCGGCCTGAATGCCGGCATCAGCCACAACCCGCTGGAATCCATCACCAACGACGACACCGAGCTGTGCGTGCGTGCCTTCCAAGCCCTGCTAGACCAACTTGCCACGGAACAACCATGACCAACACCCACCACGACCCCGCGCTTGACGCCTGGGTCGATGCGCACTTTGACGAAGAAGTCCAGTTCCTGCAAGCGCTGGTGCGCGTGCCCACCGACACGCCGCCCGGCAACAACGCGCCGCACGCCGAGCGCACCGCCGAGCTGCTTCAGGGTTTCGGCTTTGAAGTGGAAAAGCATCCGGTGCCGGCCCAGGAAGTCAAGGACTACGGCATGGAGTCGATCACCAACCTGGTCGTTCGGCGCCACTACGGCGAAGGCCGCACCATCGCGCTGAATGCCCATGGCGACGTGGTGCCGCCGGGCGAGGGCTGGACGCACGACCCGTATGGCGCCGAGGTCGTCGATGGCAAGCTCTACGGCCGCGCCTCGGCCGTCAGCAAGTCCGACTTTGCCTCCTACACCTTTGCTGTTCGCGCCCTGGAAGCGCTCGGCCTGCCACTGAAGGGTGGTATCGAACTGCTGTTCACCTACGACGAGGAATTTGGCGGCGAACTCGGCCCCGGCTGGCTGCTGCGCCACAAGCTGACCCAGCCCGACTTCCTGATTGCCGCCGGCTTTGCCTACGAGGTCATCACGGCCCACAACGGCTGCCTACAAATGGAAGTGACCGTGCACGGCAAGATGGCGCATGCGGCCATTCCCCACACTGGCATCGACGCGCTGCAAGGCGCCAACGCCATCCTCACGGCGCTGTACCAGCAAAACCAGCTTTACCAATCCATCACCTCGCAGGTCGAAGGCATCACGCATCCCTACCTCAATGTGGGCCGCATCGAAGGCGGCACCAACACCAATGTCGTGCCCGGCAAGGTCGTGTTCAAGCTGGACCGCCGCATGATTCCCGAGGAGAACCCGGCCGAGGTCGAGGCCACGGTGCGCCGCGTCATTGCCGAGGCGGCCGCCACCCTGCCCGGCCTCACGGTCGAGATCAAGCGCCTGCTGATGGCCCAGGCGTGGAAGCCGGACAACCGCAATGCGGAGTTGGTGCAGGCCTTGCAAAAGCATGGCGAGCAGGTGTCGGGCGAGCCGGTTCCCACGTCGGGCACGCCGCTGTACACCGATGTGCGGCTGTTTGGCGCGGCCGGCATTCCCGCCGCCATCTACGGCGCCGGCCCGCGCACCGTGTTTGAAAGCAATGCCAAGCGCGCCGACGAGCATTTGGTGCTGCAAGACCTGCGCCGCGCCACCAAGGTGGTCGCGCGCACGCTGCTGGAGTTGCTGCAGTAAGCCGGCTCACACCAGCAAGGTCACCGCCGCCGAAAAACTGAAGAACGCCAGCACCGTTGACAGCAAAATGATGCGCGCAATGCGCCCGTTGTCCGCGCCAAAGCGTTCGGCCAGCATGGACACATTGCTGGCGCTGGGCAGGGCCGCCACCAGCACCAGCACGGTCAGGCCAAAGCGCTCCAGCGGCAGGCCCAGTGCGATGGCGCCCATTCCCACGCCGCCGACCAGCAACGGGTGAAGCACCAGCTTTATAAGCACCACAGGCACATAGCGCACGGCAGGTATGCGTAGTTTGCTATTTATTTGGGAGCGCGCCAGGACCGCGCCAATCGTAAACAGCGCCACCGGCGAGGCGGCATCGGCGAGCAGGCCGACGGTTCCCATGATCGGCCCGGGCAGCGCAAGGCCCATGGCGGAAGCCAGCGCGCCCAGGGCAATCGCCCACGGCAAGGGATTGACCACCACGCCCCTGAGCGCCAGCTTGGCGGCCCGTGCCGCGCCAAGCTCGTCAGCGCCATCGAGCCGCGACAGCGCGATGCACAGCGACGACGTGACCAGCATGTCGATGACGATGGTGACAATCGTCGGCCCGGCAGCCTGTGCGCCCAGCAGCGCCACCAGCAGCGGCACGCCCATGAAGCCGGTATTGGGGAAAGCGGCGACCAGCGCGCCGAACGCGGCATCGTTCCAGCCGATCGGTCCTTTGCGCGTCAGCGCGATCGTCAGCCCCACCATCAGCAGCGCGCACAGCAGATAGACCGCACCCAGGCTGAAATCCAGCAGCTGCGCAATCGGCGTGCTGGCGCCAAAACGGTACAACATGCACGGCAGCGCGAAATACAGCACAAAGCTGTTGAGCCCCGGAATGGCGGCTTGCGGCAACAGCGCCCGCCGGGTGGCGACATAGCCGCACAGCACCAGCGCAAAGAAGGGAAAGGTGACGGCAAGGATGTTGAGCACAGCGCGTATTGTCTCCGGCCGTGCCGGCATTCAGGCGACTGGCTATGATGGCCGCTGCTTCGGGCTTGTTTGCCCGCCTTGTCTCCGGTCTTTATTCCCGTGCGCTTGTTTGCACCCTCCAGATTCCTTGCCCGCATGTCTTCAGCCCCCCCCGCATCGCCCATCGCCCACGGCTTGAACCTGGCCCAGCAGGAAGCCGTCAACTACCTGCACGGCCCCTGCCTGGTGCTGGCCGGCGCCGGCTCGGGCAAAACGCGGGTCATCACGCACAAGATCGGCCGGCTGATCCAGACCGGCATGCGGCCCGAGCAGATTGCCGCCATCACCTTCACCAACAAGGCCGCCGCCGAAATGCGCGAGCGCGCCAAGAGCCTGATCGGCAAGCCGGCCAAGGGCGTGCTGATCTGCACCTTTCACGCGCTGGGCGTGCGCATGCTGCGGCAAGACGGCGCCGCGCTGGGGTTGAAACCGCAGTTTTCCATCCTCGACAGCGACGACGTGACCAGCATCCTGAAAGACGCGGGCGGCAGCACCGACGTGGCCACGGCGCGCCAGTGGCAGTGGACCATCAGCGCCTGGAAAAGCCAGGGGCTGAACGCCGCGCAGGCCGAAGCGCAGGCCAGCGGCGACGAGGAACGGCTGGTGGCGCGGGTCATGGCCAACTACGAAGAGCGGCTGAGCGCCTACCAGAGCGTCGATTTTGACGACCTGATCGGCCTGCCGCTGAAACTGCTGCAGCAGCATGAGGCGGTTCGCAACAAGTGGCAGGCGGCGCTCGGCCATGTGCTGGTCGATGAGTACCAGGACACCAACGCCACCCAGTACGAGGTGCTCAAACTGCTGGTCGGCGCGCGCGGCCGCTTCACGGCAGTGGGCGACGACGACCAGTCGATCTACGGCTGGCGCGGCGCGACGCTGGACAACCTGAAAAAACTGCCGCAGGACTTTCCGACGCTGAAAGTCGTCAAGCTGGAGCAGAACTACCGCTCGACCAGCGCGATATTGCGCGCCGCCAACAACGTCATCGGCCCGAACCCCAAGCTATTTCCCAAGACCTTGTTCAGCGAACTCGGCGAAGGCGAGCCGGTGCGGGTCGTCGATTGCGACAGCGAAGAGCACGAGGCCGAGCGCGTGGTGGCGCGCATCCAGAGCCTGCGCGCCGAAGGCAGCCTGCAAACCGAAGGCCAGCAGTACCGCGAATGGAAAGACTTTTGCGTGCTCTACCGGGCCAACCACATGGCCAAGCCGTTTGAAAAAGCCTTTCGCAAGGCGAACATTCCGTACAAGGTGTCGGGCGGGCAAAGCTTTTTTGACCGCGCCGAAATCAAGGACCTGTGCAGCTGGATGGTGCTGATGGTAAACAACGACAACAACGCGGCCTTCATCCGCGCCATCAAGACGCCCAAGCGCGGTATTGGCCACACTACGCTGGGCGCGCTCAACACCTTTGGCGAGACCTACAAGCTCAGCCTGTTCGAGTCGCTGTTCAGCCATTCGCTGGACTCGGTGTTGCCGGCCAAGGCAGTCGGTTCGCTGCAGGAGTTCGGCCGCTACCTGAACGACCTCGAATACCGCGCCAAACGCACCGTGGGCGCCGAGGACGCGCGGGTTTTCCTGACCGACTGGCTGAAGGAAATCGACTACGAAAAGCACCTCTACGACGGCGAGGACAGCGAAAAGGTGGCAGCGGCGCGCTGGAGCAATGTGATGGATTTTTGCGACTGGATGGCGCAGCGCTGCGGCGGGCAGATTGACGACGCATCCGGCGCCACGGTCGAAAAACCCACCAAGACCATGCTGGAGGTGGTGCAGACGATTGCGCTGCTCTCGACCATCAGCGAACGCGAAGGCGACCAGAACGTCGTGACGCTGTCAACACTGCACGCCTCCAAGGGGCTGGAGTGGCCGCATGTGGTGCTGGCCGGCGTCAACGAAGGCCTGCTGCCCTTCAAGCTCGATGACGACGACGGCATCAACACCGAGAGCATCGCCCTGCGCCTGCAGGAAGAACGGCGACTGATGTATGTCGGCATCACCCGCGCCCAGCGCACGCTGGCGGTGAACTGGCTGCGCAAACGCAAGAAAGGCCGCGACTTGATAGCCGGCGTTCCCAGCCGCTTCATTGCCGAAATGGCGCTGGACAAGGCAACCATCAAGGAAGACCCGCGCGAAAAGCTCAAGGCCCTGCGCGCCGAATTCGCCAAGAAAGCCGCCGACGGTGTGGCAGCAGCAGCGGCCGCCAAGGCGGCTTACGACGCCCGGTAAACGGAAATAACAGGCAGACGCACCGGGGATGCCTGCGATTTTCAAACCGCGCGGCCGGCCAGCGACGACGGGTTGGCAGCGGTCATGGCCGCGCGCGTTCAGCCGGGGCGACAACCGGAACTACGGTTTGGGCTAACATGACCCGCCCGTGATTTACAGCACCTGCAGCCAAACGGCGTCTTTTCCTATCGCCTGTCATTGCAAAACCGACCAGGGCATCCCCAGATTCATGCACTCCAGACTCTTCCGATTTGCTATTTTTTTAATAGCTACCAATACCCTTTCAGCATGCGCCAGCGCCCAAAACAGGTCTAAAACCGAATGCCCATCGGCGCTCGGCATGAAAGCCGAGCAGTTGCATGGCCGCTGGGCCGTCCGTTTCACCGATCCACCGGCCGGACTGCCCGAGCGGGCCACCATGCGGCTCCAGCGCCATGCCGAATTCTCGGAAAGCCTGGCCGGCACGGTCAGCCGCGACCTGGGACAGGCTGCCGGCACGCCGACCATGGCCGGGCACTCAGCCGAGGCTGCGCTGGCCGGCGACCTTGACGAAGGCATGCTGCTGCTCGACGAGTCGTCCGACAGGATCAGCATCACCGGCACCTGGAACGGTGAAATGCAACCAGGCTCGTGCGGCCGGGTCTACCAGGGCCGCTGGAAAGATACCAGCGCAAGCGCCGCACCCGATGCCGCTGATGTTCCCTTCACACTGACACGACTCCCCTCACCCTGAACTTGACCCCCAGGTTTTATTCAAATGCCGGCCTACTGAACCCCATGACCCTCCAACTTTCTCCCCTGAGCCAGCTTGTGCTGGCCTGCGGCTTGCTGGCAGGCAGCCTGACGCAAGCACAGACTGCCCTACCGGCCGTCAACATGCCGGCCAACCGGCCGGCCAGTCTGGGCTGGCAGGTCTGCCAGGCCATCAAAAACGACGCCCGCGCACAGCTGGCCTGTTACCAGCAATGGGCCGATGCGCAGTTGCCGCCGAATACGCCACCAGCGGCCCTGACCACCGCACCGGCCAATCTGGCGACCGGAACGCCAGCCACCGAAATCCTGCTGCTGCCGTCGCTCAATACCGAAGCGCCTGACGGCAAGCCCATCGGCTGCCGCAACACCCAGTATTCCGAGTTGTCCAGGTTCTGGGAACTGCAGCGCGGCACCGATTGCGACACCTTTGCGATTCGTGGCTACCGGCCGATTTCGGTGGCGTTTGTCATGTCCGGCGGCGTCTCGCCCCCGGAAACCGGCTTTTCCGTGCCGCCGGCTTACAGCCACGCCGAAACTAAGATCCAGCTGTCGGTGCGCACCAAGATTGCCAAGGGGCTGCTCAAGAAAGGCGAGGCCGACGAGGATGACCAGGATTCGCTCTGGTTTGGCTACACCCAGCAAAGTTACTGGCAGCTGTTCAGCGGCAACATCTCGCGGCCATTCCGCACGACCGACCACGAGCCCGAGGTGGTCTATATTTACCCGCACCAAGTGGTGCTGCCCGGCGGCTGGAATTACCGGCTCTCGGGTTTGGGGCTGATGCACCAGTCCAACGGCCAGTCCGATCCGCTGTCACGCAGCTGGAACCGCACCTACCTGATGGGCGCGGCTGAAAAGGTGCTGGGCCCCGAGTCCAGCCTGCGCCTGCAGGGCCGCATCTGGGACCGGATGCGCGAAGCGCCGGCCGACGACAACAACCCGGGCATTGAAAACTACGTCGGCCGCGCCGAAATCAACGGCACCTGGCAAATCAACAAGGCCAACACCGTGGGCGTCACGCTGCGCCACTCGCTGCGCAGCCAAGCGCGCGGGTCAACCCGTGTCGACTGGTTGATGGCCCCCACGGCATCGCCGAACTACACCGGCCTGCGCTACCACGTGCAGCTGTTCAGCGGTTACGGCGACAGCCTGCTGGACTACAACAAACGGCGCAATGTGCTGAGCGTGGGCCTGAGCCTGGTTGACTGGTAAAACAAGGCCTGATGGTTCCATCATTGCTATGTTATTTATAGCTGTATATTCAATAATGGATTGCGCGCACGGCTTTTTCATCACAAAGAGCTCCTTGATCTGATGAACCGGCGCGCCCGGCGGCAGCGCAGGCGGCACTGGCGGGCGCCAGGCAGCGTGCATTAAGCTCGGAAGATGATTTCACTTTCTTCAGGGCGGCCAACCGGTTTGCAGCGATCCCTTCATGGTTGAAGCAAACGCCTTTGCACTGGGCGCCCTCCTCATCGGCCTGCTGCTGATTGCCATGACGATGAGCAGTTCCTACCTCTCCCGCTTACCTTTGAACGCGGCCATGCTCTACCTGGGCGTTGGTGTGGCGGTCAGCCCCATGGGGCTGGGATTGCTCCGGCTGGATGCACTGGAAAACAAGGTACTGCTGGAGCGCTTGACCGAAATCGCCGTACTCATCTCCTTGTTCACCGCGGGCATGAAGCTCGAACTGCCCCTGCGCGACCGGCGCTGGCGAATTCCGGTGCAACTCGCCACCGTTTCCATGGTCGTGACCGTGGTGGTCGTGACGGCACTGGGCGTGTATGGACTCGGTCTGTCGCTGGGTGCTGCGGTACTGCTGGGCGCCATCCTGGCGCCGACCGATCCGGTACTGGCTTCGGATGTCCAGGTCTCCAATCCCGGTGACCGTGACCGCCTGCGCTTCGGCTTGACCGGAGAAGGCGGACTGAACGACGGCACGGCGTTTCCCTTTGTGATGCTGGGCCTGGGATTGCTGGGCGTACATGAACTGGGCGAAGCCGGGTGGCGCTGGTGGACGGTGGACGTGATTTGGGCGATAGCGGGCGGCCTGGGGCTGGGCTACCTGCTGGGAACGCTGGTGGGCCGCGCCATCATCTACTTGCGCATGCGCCACCGGGAAGCCTTGCGGTCTGACGAATTCATCGCGCTTGGCCTGATTGCACTGACATATGGCGCTGCACTGCTTTGCCACACCTACGGTTTTCTGGCGGTATTTGCCGCCGGACTGGCATTGCGTCGTATCGACGAAGGCTCGTCGCTTGCGCAGGTCGCGCAAGCCGAAACGCAGGACTCCGACTCCGAATTGACCCCTGAAGAGCAGGCGGCCGCAGGGGCCGAAGCGCCTGCCAACATGATGAATGCCGTGCAGCGCTTTAACAGCCAACTGGAAAGTTTTGTCGAAGTCGCGATTGTGCTGGCCGTTGGCGTGTTGCTGGCGACGGTTGAATTTGAACGCGATGTGCTGTGGTTTGTGCCCGTGCTGTTCCTGCTGGTGCGGCCGCTGGCGGTGTACGCCGGATTGATCGGCACACATGTCAGTGGATCACAACGCAATTTAATGAGCTGGTTTGGCATACGCGGCATTGGCTCGCTGTATTACCTGCTTTACGCCATCAACCACGATATCCAGCCGGCACTGGCCGAACGCCTGCTGTCGATCACCCTGGCGGTGATAGTCGCGTCCATCATCGTGCACGGCATTTCAGTGACGCCTCTGATGCAGCACTACGAAGCGCGCAAGGCCGTGAAAAAGAAACAGCAGAGGGCATCGAAGAAATAAAAGCTGCACAGCAAAAAGCCTGCTTGATGCAGGCTTTTTGTACTGGTTTTTATAGCCAGATATTGGTTGCGCGGGCAAGATTTGAACTTACGACCTTTGGGTTATGAGCCCAACGAGCTACCAGGCTGCTCCACCGCGCGGTATGTGATTATTATAGCTTACTTTGCAGCTGCTTTGTCTTTAATTTCTTCGGAAGCATCAGGACGATCCACCAGTTCAACCAAAGCCATAGGCGCGTTGTCACCCACGCGGAAACCCATCTTCAAAATTCGGGTGTAGCCGCCGGGACGGGCCTGGTAGCGTGGGCCGAGTTCAGCGAACAGCTTGACGACCATGTCGCGATCGCGAAGACGGTCAAATGCCAGGCGCTTGTTCGCCAGGGTTGGCGTTTTGGCCAGGGTGATCATTGGCTCAACCACGCGGCGCAGTTCCTTAGCCTTCGGCAGTGTTGTCTTGATGGCTTCGTGCTGGAGCAGCGAATTCATCATGTTGCGCAGCATGGCGAGACGGTGCTCGCTGGTGCGGTTGAGTTTACGTAGTCCGTGTCCGTGTCGCATAGTGCTTCCTTTATGTAATATCGAAGCAGCCGTGTCAGGTACTGCCCGTGCACTTTCTCATCGAAAGACGAGAATTCTAATCAAAATTAACGCTTGTCAAGCCCGGCGGGAGGCCAGCTTTCGAGACGCATTCCCAGTGTCAGACCGCGGGAGGCCAGCACTTCCTTGATCTCGTTCAGAGATTTCCGGCCCAGATTGGGCGTTTTCAACAGCTCATTTTCGGTGCGCTGGATCAGATCGCCAATGTAGTAGATATTTTCGGCCTTCAGGCAGTTCGCCGAACGCACCGTAAGTTCCAGCTCATCGACCGGGCGCAGCAGAATCGGGTCAAACTGCTGCGAGCTGCGAGGTGCCGGATCATTGATGATGGCGCCAAGTTCATTGCCTTCCAGCTGCGCAAATACCGCCAGCTGTTCGACAAGAATCTTGGCCGATGCACGCACCGCGTCTTCGGCGGAAACGGCACCATTGGTTTCGATTTCCAGAACCAGCTTGTCCAGATCGGTACGCTGCTCGACGCGAGCGCTTTCCACGGTGTAGCTGACGCGCTTGACCGGAGAAAAGGAAGCATCAAGCACAATCCGGCCGATCGACTTTGGCGACTCGTCACCGTAGCGCCGAACATTTCCAGGTACATAGCCGCGGCCATTTTCGACCTTGATCTGCATGTCGATCTTGCCGCCATGCGACAAATTCATGATCACATGGTCAGGGTTGACGATTTCCACGTCATGCGGCGTTTGGATATCGGCGGCCGTGATCGGGCCTTCGCCATCCTTGCGCAAACTCAAGGTCACTTCGTCGCGGTTATGCAGCTTGAAGACCACGCCCTTGAGGTTCAGCAAGATGTTGACGACATCTTCCTGGACACCGTCAATGGAAGAGTATTCATGCAAGACACCTGCGATGGTCACTTCTGTAGCCGCATGGCCCACCATGGATGACAACAGCACACGACGCAGCGCATTGCCCAGCGTGTGGCCGTAGCCACGCTCAAAAGGCTCAAGAGTCACTTTGGCACGGTTGGTACCAAGTTGCTCAACATTGATAGTTTTTGGTTTTAACAAATTTGTCTGCATGCAGTCTTCCTCTCAATACCCTCGGCTCGTTACACCGATAAGGCTGGCGAAGCACACCTGGCGGCACGACAAGCGTGTCGCCAGGAACGGAAAATTAACGTGAATACAGCTCTACGATCAACGATTCGTTGACATCGGCGGCAAATTCATCACGATCAGGAACTTTCTTGAAAGTACCTTCACCCTTGTCAGCATTGACATCAACCCATGCTGGCAGGCCGACCTGCTTGGCGAGTTCGAGCGCCTCGGCAATGCGGGTCTGCTTCTTGGACTTGTCGCGCACGGCAATCACGTCACCGGCCTTGACCATGTACGACGGAATGTTCACCGACTGGCCATTGACCGTCATGGCCTTGTGGGAAACCAGCTGACGCGCTTCGGCCCGGGTCGAACCGAAGCCCATGCGGTACACCACATTGTCCAGACGGGATTCCAGCACTGACAGCAGGTTCGCGCCCGTGTTGCCACGGCGGCGGTCAGCTTCTTCAAAGTAACGTCGGAACTGCTTTTCCAGCACACCGTACATGCGCTTGACCTTCTGCTTTTCACGCAGTTGCAGACCGTAGTCAGAAGTGCGAGTGCCCGAAGTGCGGCCGTGCTGACCTGGCTTGGAGTCAAATTTGGCCTTGTCACTGATTGAGCGGCGGGCGCTCTTCAGGAAGAGATCGGTGCCTTCACGGCGGGAAAGTTTGGCCTTGGGGCCGAGGTAACGTGCCACTTGAATATCCTTTTGTCATCTACTGCAATTTCTGCAGGAGCCGCAGGTCGAAACCTGATGGCGGTGGGCTTGGTGAAAATGCTGACGCCCGACCGATTGCTGAGCAAGCGGCCGGGCGAAACAGCACAGATTAAATGCGACGGCGCTTTTGCGGACGGCAGCCGTTGTGCGGGACCGGTGTCACATCAGCAATCGAATTGATTCGAATGCCAAGCGCGCCCAGGGCACGAACAGAAGATTCGCGTCCGGGGCCAGGTCCCTTGATTTCGACATCAAGGTTCTTGATACCTTGTTCGATGGCAGCGCGGCCAGCAACTTCCGAAGCAACCTGTGCAGCGAAAGGCGTCGACTTGCGCGAGCCCTTGAAACCCTGGCCACCTGACGAAGCCCATGACAAGGCATTGCCCTGGCGATCGGTGATCGTGATGATGGTGTTATTGAAAGAAGCGTGAACGTGGGCGATGCCATCGGCCACGTTCTTGCGAACTTTCTTGCGAACGCGCTGTGAGGCGCTGTTATTGGGTGATTTTGCCATGACGACCTCTCAATTATTTCTTCAAAGACTGGGCGGCCTTGCGCGGACCCTTGCGAGTGCGGGCGTTCGTGCGGGTGCGCTGGCCACGCATAGGCAAGCCGCGACGATGGCGGAAACCACGGTAGCAGCCAATGTCCATCAGGCGTTTGATATTCATCGTGGTTTCACGACGCAAATCACCTTCGATGGTGAACTGAGCGATGTGGTCCCGGATTTTTTCCAGATCACCATCGGTCAGGTCTTTAATTTTCTTGGCGTAGTCAATCTCGCAGGCTTCGCAAATTTTGCGAGCGCGCGTGCGACCGATGCCAAAGATTGCAGTCAAACCGATTTCGGCGTGCTTCTGCGGCGGAATGTTGATACCAGCGATACGTGCCATGTGCGTCCTCTAAATCTCTTAAAAATCAGCCTTGGCGCTGTTTGTGACGCGGATCTGTGCAGATCACACGGACAACGCCCTTGCGACGGATGACCTTGCAGTTGCGGCAAATTTTCTTGACCGAAGCTGAAACTCTCATTTTCTTCTCCTAAACTTTTACTCTGTGCTTACTTGGAACGGAACACACCACGTGCTCGCGATAAATCGTCATGACAGTCCAGGACATCACGTCTTGAAATTCGCCTTTTTCAGCAACGACTCATACTGCTGCGACATCATATAGTTCTGGACCTGGGCCATGAAATCCATGGTGACCACAACGATAATCATCAATGACGTTCCACCGAAATAAAACGGCACGTTGTATTTCAAAATTAAAAATTCGGGCAGCAGGCAAACAAACGTGATGTAAACCGCGCCAGCCAATGTCAGCCGAACCAGAATCTTGTCAATGTAACGAGCAGTCTGGTCGCCAGGGCGGATGCCGGGAATGAAGGCACCGCTCTTTTTCAGGTTGTCCGCAGTTTCACGGCTATTAAATACCAGGGCCGTGTAAAAGAAGCAGAAAAAGATGATCGCACTGGCATACAGCAACACGTAGATTGGTTGACCTGGCGTCAGCGTGCTGGCAATGTCCTTCAACCAGCGCATGCTTTCCCCGGTGCTGAACCAGCCCACCACGGTTGCCGGCAACAAAATAATCGATGAAGCAAAAATCGGAGGTATCACGCCCGCCATATTCAGCTTCAACGGAAGATGCGACGACTGTCCACCATATACCTTGTTGCCAACTTGCCTGCGGGCATAGTTCACAAGGATCTTGCGCTGCCCCCGTTCGACAAACACCACAAAATAAGTGACCGCCACCACAACCGCAACAATAACGATCGCAATCAGGATGCTCATGGCGCCGGTGCGAACCAGCTCAAGCAACCCACCCAAGGCGCTGGGCAAGCCAGCAGCGATACCTGCAAAAATCAGGATCGAGATGCCATTCCCCAAACCACGCTCGGTAATCTGCTCTCCGAGCCACATCAGGAACATGGTTCCAGCTGTCAGGCTGAACACCGCTGTCATCCGGAACCCGAAACCCGGATCGAGCACCAGACCCGGCGAGCTTTCCAGCGCCACGGCAATACCCATTGATTGGAACAGGGCGAGCCCAAGCGTTCCATAGCGCGTGTATTGCGTGATTTTTCGCCTGCCCGCCTCGCCTTCCTTTTTCATCTGCTCGAATGTGGGAACCACATAGGTGAGCAGCTGCATGATGATGGAAGCCGAGATGTACGGCATGATACCCAAGGCAAACACCGTGAATCTTGAAAGGGCGCCACCAGAGAACATGTTGAACAAGTTCAATATTCCACCCTGCTGGCCCTTGAACAATTCCTTCAATTGACCAGGGTCAATCCCGGGAACAGGAATATGCGCACCGACACGGTACACGACCAGCGCCAGCAACAAAAACACAAGCCTGTTGCGCAAGTCGCCGAACTTGCCGGTTTTTGCAATTTGAGCCGAGTTGGTTGCCACTGGTTGATTCCGTCAGGTATTAAGCGATGGAGCCGCCAGCGGCTTCAATCAGGGTCTTGGCGCTTGCCGAGGCAGAAATGCCCGTGAGCTTCACTGCCAGCGACAACGAACCAGTGTTGATCACCTTGACATTCTTGGCAATCTGGCCGACAAGACCCGACTGCTTCAACGTCAACAGATCAACTTCGGTCAAGCCGAGCTGCTGCAGTGCCGTAAGGGTGACCTCGGCATTGAATTTCAGCAAATGCGATTTGAAGCCGCGCTTGGGCAAGCGACGCTGCATAGGCATTTGGCCGCCTTCGAAGCCAACCTTGTGGTAGCCGCCCGAACGGGATTTTTGTCCCTTGTGGCCACGACCAGCTGTTTTGCCCAAGCCGGAGCCGATACCGCGACCTACACGCCGCTTGGCATGCTTGGCGCCCTGGCTAGGCTTGATTGTGTTCAATTCCATGATGAGTCCTTAAGCCGTTGAGGAAAAAGCTTGGCTGCTAGGCAACCAGGCCTGTCCCGCAAAGCCTCAAATAATTTTGACCAGATAACTGATCTTGTTGATCATGCCGCGCACTGCGGGCGTGTCCTGCAATTCGCTGACGCTGTTGACACCACGCAGACCCAGACCGCGCACAGTGGCGCGATGGGATTCCTGGGTGCCAATCGGGCTGCGAACCAGTTTGACTTTTACTTTGGTTTCTTGGGTCATTTCACTGTCCGCCTTAGCCGAAGATTTCTTCGACTGATTTGCCACGCTTGGCCGCGATATCGGAGGCCGTGGTGGAATTTTTCAGTGCGTCCATGGTGGCGCGCACCATGTTGTAAGGGTTGCTCGAACCATGGCTTTTGGCCACGATGTCGGTGATGCCCATGACTTCGAACACTGCGCGCATCGGGCCGCCAGCAATGATGCCGGTACCTTTGGGCGCTGGCGCCATCATGACGTTGGCTGCGCCGTGGTGACCGAAAACATTGTGGTGCAACGTGCCATTTTTCAATGACACCTTGGTCATGTTGCGGCGCGCTTCTTCCATCGCTTTTTGAACGGCGGCTGGCACTTCTTTCGACTTGCCCTTACCCATGCCCACGCGACCATCACCGTCACCAACCACCGTGAGTGCGGCAAAACCGAGAATACGGCCGCCCTTCACTACTTTGGTCACGCGGTTGATTGCGATCATTTTTTCCTTCAGACCATCGTCTGGAGCGTCGTTTTGCGATTTAGCTTGAAACTTAGCCATACTTGATTCCAGTCTGCTTAGAACTGCAAACCAGCTTCGCGAGCCGCATCAGCCAGCGCTTTGACGCGGCCATGGTACGCAAAACCGGCGCGATCGAACGCCACTTTTTCTACACCTGCTGCTTTTGCCTTTTCAGCAATACGCTTGCCAATGGCCTGCGCAGCAGCAACATTTCCACCCTTGCCCGAGCCGCCAATTTCATTGCGCACTTCCACTTCAGCCGTGGAAGCAGACGCCAGAACCTTGGTGCCATCGCCAGAAATAACACTGGCATAAATATGCAGATTGGTACGATTCACTGACAGACGGGCAACGCCTTGATTGGCAATGCGAATACGGGTCTGGCGTGAACGGCGAAGGCGCTGCTCTTTTTTGGTCAACATGGTGCAGCTCCTTATTTCTTCTTGGTTTCTTTGATCGTGATTTTTTCATCCGAATAACGGATGCCCTTGCCTTTGTAAGGCTCGGGAGGACGAACTGCGCGCACTTCAGCGGCAATCTGGCCTACACGTTGGCGATCGGAACCCTTGATGACTACTTCGGTGGGCGTCGGGGTGGCGACCGTGATGCCAGCAGGCATCGCCATGACCACAGGATGCGAATAGCCCACCGTGAGGTTCAGCTTGTCGCCCTGCGCCTGGGCCTTGAAGCCCACGCCGACCAGGTTCAGCTTTTTCTGGAACCCTGTCGTGACACCGACCACCATGTTGTTCACGAGCTGACGCATCGTGCCGCTCATGGCATTGGCTTGACGGGAATCGCTGGCCGGCACAAAAGTCAGCTTGCCGTCTTCGCTCTTGATAACGACATGGGCGTTTTGTGTCAGCGCCAGGACGCCGAGAGCGCCCTTGACATTGATCTGGTCTTCTTTGATTGCGATGTCCACACCTGGGGGGATGGAAACCGGCATTTTTGCTACACGAGACATTTCAGTTACTCCTCAATGCCGCCGTTAGGCCACGTAGCACAACACTTCGCCACCGATACCGGTAGCGCGTGCTTTGCGATCAGTCATGACACCTTGGGGCGTCGTGACAATTGCCACACCCAGGCCATTCATGACCTGGGGAATGGCGCCATGGCCTTTGTACACACGCAGGCCGGGGCGGCTGACGCGCTCGATGCGCTCAATCACGGGCTTGCCTGCGTAATACTTCAGGGCGATTTCCAACTGGGGCTTGCCATCGTTTGCCTTGACGGAGAAGCCATCAATGTAGCCCTCATCCTTCAAAACCTGCGCAATGGCGACTTTGACTTTTGACGAAGGCACCAGCACAACAGCTTTTTCAACCATTTGTGCATTGCGGATGCGTGTCAGCATGTCGGCGATAGGATCACTCATACTCATCTGGGGTTCTCCTATTGCTTACCAGCTTGCCTTGGTGATACCAGGGATATCACCAGCAAAAGCCAACTCGCGGATCTTGGCACGAGCCAGGCCGAATTGACGGAACGTACCACGCGGGCGACCGGTGATGGCGCAGCGGTTGCGCTGGCGCGTCGGGTTCGCGTTGCGGGGCAACTTTTGCAGTTCTTGACGGGCCAGATGGCGCTCGTCATCGGTACGCTTGAAATCATTGGCGATTGCCTTGAGTTCAGCGTGTTTCTTGGCGAACTTGGCGACGAGCTTGTCGCGCTTCAGTTCACGTTGCAGCAGGGCTTGTTTTGCCATCTTGCGCCTTCAGTTCTTGAACGGAAAACGGAAGGCGGTGAGGAGGGCTTTGCACTCTTCATCGGTCTTGGCCGTTGTGGTGATGCTGATATTGAGACCGCGCAAGGCATCAACCTTGTCGTACTCGATTTCAGGAAAAATGATCTGCTCTTTCACGCCGATGTTGTAATTGCCGCGGCCATCGAAGGCACGGCCGGAAATACCACGGAAGTCACGGACGCGGGGCAGGGCCACGGTCACGAAACGATCGAGGAATTCATACATCTGCACGCCGCGCAGCGTGACCATGCAGCCAATCGGCAGGTCTTCGCGGATCTTGAATCCGGCGATAGCCTTCTTGGCCTTGGTCACTACAGGCTTCTGACCTGCAATCTTGGCCATGTCGGCCACGGCATTGTCCATGACCTTCTTGTCGGCAACCGCCTCGCTCACACCCATGTTGAGCGTGATCTTGGTGATGCGCGGCACCTGCATGGGTGTCGTGTAGCCGAATTTTTCAATCAGGGCTGGCGCGATTTTCTCGCGGTATTGATCTTGCAAGCGTGCCATGTTTATGCAGCCTTAATTTCTTCGTCGCTGGACTTGAAGACGCGCGTTTTCTTGCCGTCAGCCAACAACTTGATACCAACACGATCCGCCTTGCCCGAAGCCGCATTGAAAATAGCGACATTGGACTGGTGAATCGGCATGCTTTTTTCAACAATGCCACCTGTGGTGCCCTTGAGCGGATTGGGCTTGGTGTGTTTTTTCACCAGGTTGATCCCGTCCACCAGCACATAGCTGTCATCGACGCGTTGCGTGATCGTGCCGCGCTTGCCCTTGTCGCGACCGGTGATCACGATGATCTCGTCGCCTTTGCGAATTTTGTTCATTGCCTTTGGTCCTTACAGAACTTCAGGAGCCAGGGACACGATCTTCATGAACTTTTCAGTGCGCAGCTCGCGCGTCACTGGTCCAAAGATACGGGTGCCGATAGGCTCCAGCTTGGCATTGAGCAGCACCGCTGCATTGCCGTCGAATTTGACGAGCGAGCCGTCACCGCGGCGGATGCCCTTGGCGGTGCGAACGACCACAGCACTGTAAACCTCGCCTTTTTTGACGCGGCCACGTGGAGCGGCTTCTTTGATGCTCACCTTGATGACATCACCAACGCTGGCGTACCGGCGCTTGGATCCGCCCAGCACCTTGATGCACATCACGGACTTGGCACCCGTGTTGTCAGCAACATCGAGTTTGGATTGCGTTTGAATCATTTAAATTGGTTCCCAACTTGCACCAGCATTGGCAGCTTGCTGTATGCAAACCACCTGCCAATCAGTCTTGGGCCCGTCGTCCACACTGCAAACCACTTGCAATGCTTCCCGCTGGGCAGAAGTTCCTCGCCTTTTAGAGCGAAGCCTACGATTATCACGAAAGTAAAAGCACGTGTCAACCTTGTTCGTAAAAATATTCGCTCCAATGGTCTTTAATGCTCAGCTGACCTCAGGCATCAGTCTTCTGCCGGGCAAAACAAACGGAGCCGTATCCGACTGAATAAGGAATTTCAGATTCAAATCAGCCATTGGCGCAATGCCAGATTGTTTAAACAGCTATTGAAAGCATAGCAACTAGACACGACCAGACAGCGCGACTTGCAGACCACGCTGTGTCATTCAACCCACGCGGGCCTACTCAAACGGAGCAGGCACCGTCAGGTACTGCTCGCACAGCTTCAAAAACGAAGGCAGTTGTGCGTCGATTCCGTTTTCCTGCTGGAGTAACGCGGCCACTGTCGGTGCCAGGGTACGCGCCAATGCCGCATCAAGGAACAGCAGACGGGAGCGCCGTGCCAGCACATCTTCCACGGTCCGTGCGTATTCGTAGCGCGCCGCAAAGCGCACCATGGCTTCACTCAGGCCGCCGCCCAGTTCCTTGTCAGCGCCGCGCATGGCCTGGACCGCGCCTGCCTCGCTGCCATACAGGTGCAGCCCGGGGGCGCTGCTGATCGGCACGCTGGACCCCTGCGCCCCGACCAGTCGCAAATGTTCGGTCTGCAGTCCAGTGCGGGCTGGCATCAGTCCAACGGCAAAGCATTTTTCGAGCACGTCGGCGGCCATGGCGCGGTAGGTCGTCCATTTGCCGCCGGTGACGGTGACGAGGCCGCTTTTGCTGACCAGCACGGTGTGCTCGCGCGACAAGGACTTGGTGCGCTCGGCGTCGTCATCGGCCGGTTTGACCAGCGGCCGCAGGCCGACCCAGATGCTCTTGATGTCGGCAAGGCCTGGCGCGCGGCTCAGGTAACGGGCCGACTCGCGCAGGATGAAGTCGATTTCTTCACGAAACGGCAGCGGCTCACGCGCCAGGTCACGGCGCGGCGTGTCGGTGGTGCCCAGGATGGTCTTGCCCAGCCAAGGCACGGCAAACAGCACCCGGCCATCGGCCGTCTTGGGAATGAGCAGGGCGTGGTCGGTTGGGAGGAACTCGCGGTCTACCACGATGTGCACGCCTTGGCTGGGGGCAACCATTGGCTTGGCGTCCCGGCCAGTTGCCTGACCATCCTGCAGGCGCAATCGGTCCACCCATACCCCGGTGGCATTGACCACGCAGCCTGCATGCAACTCATGGACATGGCCCGTTTCCCGGTCCTTCACCCACAAGCCGGTGACCCTGCCATCTTCGTGGATCAAACGGGTGACCACGCAGTAATTGACCAGCAGCGCGCCCTGACGGGCCGCCGTGCGGGCCAGCGCCAGCGCCAGCCGCGCGTCGTCAAACTGGCCGTCCCAGTACTGCACTCCGCCCTTCAGTCCTCGGGACTCAAGCGTCGGCAGGTTTTCAAGAGTTTTGCGCCGGCTTAAAAAGGCAGTCGGGCCCAGCCCTGCCTTGCCGGCCAACGCGTCATAAATCTTCAATCCAATCCCGTAGAAGGGCGCTTCCCATACCTTGTAGGAAGGCATCACAAACGGCAGCGGCTGCGCCAGGTGGGGCGCATTGGCCAGCAGCGTGGTGCGCTCCCGCAAGGCTTCGCGCACCAGCGTGATATTGCCCTGCGCCAGATAGCGCACCCCGCCGTGCACCAGCTTGGTAGATCGCGAGGACGTGCCTTTGGCAAAATCATCGGACTCGACGAGCACCACACTGAAGCCCCTTGCCGCAGCATCCAGCGCCACACCCAGCCCCGTTGCACCGCCTCCCACGATGGCGATGTCGTAGTGATGTGGCTGTGCGAGCCGGGAAAGAAGCTCCCTCCGAACGGTCGGCAATGGTGGTGTATCAGTTGACATAGTGAGAGATATTCGATTTGAAGTTCAAAGAGCTACCCGCCAGAGCTGACATATGCACTCAGTCGCTGGTGAAAAAGGCCGTGAAAGTCACACCTGCACGGCCTTTTCGCTCGATATTTCGCCAAAAGGCGTTTAGCGGACTTTGCCGTTTTTCCAGGCCGTTAACAGGGTGTCGTAGGCGATGGTTTCACCCTTTGGCTTCTCGTTGGCCAGCTTTTTCCATGGTGCACCTTTGTCGCTTAGCCATTTACTGGCGTCGCTCTTGGGATTCAACTTGGGTGGGCAGTTTGCCATGCCAGCCCGCTCCAGGCGCGCCATCACGGCGTCCATTTCCTCCGCAAGGTTATCCATCGCCGCCTGTGGGGTTTTTTCACCCGTCACTGCTACGGCAACGTTTTTCCACCACAGCTGAGCCAACTTTGGATAATCAGGAACGTTCGTGCCGGTAGGCGTCCACGCCACGCGGGCCGGGCTGCGGTAAAACTCGACCAAGCCGCCCAATTTCGGCGCCATGTCAGTCATCGCCTGCGACCGAATGTCGGACTCGCGAATTGGCGTCAGACCGACCACAGTTTTCTTCAATGACGTTGTTTTCGCCGTCACAAACTGCGCGTACAACCAAGCCGCAGCGACCTTATTAGCGTCATGGTTCTTGAAAAACGTCCACGAGCCGACGTCCTGGTACCCATTTTGCATGCCCTGCTTCCAGTAGGGACCATTCGGGCCAGGCGCCATGCGCCACTTCGGCGTGCCATCCGCATTGACCACCGGCAGACCAGGTTTGATCATGTCGGCCGTGAAGGCGGTGTACCAGAAAATTTGCTGCGCGATTTGGCCCTGGGCCGGTACCGGACCGGCTTCGCCGAATGTCATGCCAACGGCTTCTTTGGGTGAATACTGCTTCATCCAGTCGATGTACTTGGTGAGCGCATAGACCGCGGCTGGCGAGTTGGTTGCGCCACCACGAGAGACGGAAGCACCCTGCGGTGTACAGCCGTCTGCCGAAGCGCGGATGCCCCATTCATCAACCGGTTTTCCGTTCGGAATCCCGATGTCCGCTGAACCGGCCATGGACAACCAGGCATCGGTGAATCGCCACCCCAATGAGGGGTCTTTCTTGCCGTAATCCATGTGGCCATAAATGGCTTTGCCATCGATATTTTTCACGTCGTTGGTAAAGAATGCGGCGATGTCTTCGTAGGCACTCCAGTTCAATGGCACACCCAGGTCGTAGCCATACTTCGCTTTGAACTTGGCTTTTAACTCGGGTTTTTCAAACAAGTCGGCACGGAACCAGTACAAATTGGCGAACTGCTGATCAGGCAATTGGTATAACTTGCCATCAGGGCCTGTTGTGAAGCTGGTGCCGATGAAATCCTTCAGGTCCAGTCCCGGATTCGTCCACTCTTTGCCGCTGCCCGCCATGTAGTCGGTCAAATTCATGATTTTGCCGTAGCGGTAGTGTGTGCCGATCAAGTCAGAGTCCGTAATCCATCCGTCGTAAATCGATTTGCCCGATTGCATTGAGGTTTGCAGTTTCTCAACCACATCGCCCTCGCCGATCAGGTCATGAGTGACTTTGATACCGGTAATTTCTTCAAACGCTTTTGCCAGTGTTTTGGACTCGTATTCATGCGTTGTCAGCGTTTCGGAAACAACAGAAATCTCCTTGACCCCCTTGGCCTGCAGCTTTTTGGCCGCCTCAATGAACCACTTCATTTCGGCCGCTTGCTGTGTCTTGGACAGGGTTGAGGGTTGAAACTCACTGTCAATCCATTTTTTAGCTGCCGCTTCGTCGGCCCAAACTGGACCCGCTGCGGCGCATGCCATTGCCACAGCCAACACGGAATATTTCAATTTCATTGCCAGTCTCCTCAAATCAAAAAACCCCTGTTTAGAAGGCAGTAACGGCTCCAGGGGCTAAACAAACCGTTGCTTTACTTTTGACTACTTGCTGCAGGGGCCAAAGGCTACCCTTTGCGCATGATGAATGCGAGCAGGCCCATTGACATCACAAAGCTGATCCAGATGGAAGGGTCTGTCTCCAAACGCAAAAACTCCGCCATCCAGCCGCTCAGGCCGACAAAAGCCAGGTTGGTATAGGCTGCAACCAACAAACCGATGAACAAGCGGTCGCCGCGTGTGGTTTGGATGGGCAAAAAGCCCTTGCGCAATATCGTTGGGGATTTAATTTCCCAAACTGTCATGCCCACCAGCATCAGCCCGATGCAGGTAAAAAATACAGCCACTGGTGTGGTCCATGCCATCCATTGGTACATAGAGACCTCCTGTTAGACGCGGCCCATCGCGAAACCCTTCGCGATGTAATTCCGAACAAACCAAATCACAATCGCGCCCGGCACGATGGTGAGAACCCCGGCGGCAGCCAGGGTGGCCCAGTCCATGCCCGACGCCGAAATGGTTCGCGTCATCGTGGCGGCAATGGGTTTTGCATTGACACTGGTCAAGGTGCGCGCCAGCAGCAATTCCACCCAGCTGAACATGAAGCAGAAGAACGCAGCGACGCCCACACCGGCCTTGATCAAAGGCAGAAAAATCTGGACGAAAAAGCGGGGAAAGGAGTAACCGTCGATGTAGGCCGTTTCATCGATTTCTCTTGGAATGCCACTCATGAAGCCCTCAAGAATCCACACAGCCAGAGGCACGTTGAACAACAGGTGCGCCAGCGCGACAGCCAAATGGGTGTCCATCAGACCCACTGAACTGTAGAGTTGGAAAAACGGCAACAAAAACACGGCGGGCGGGGTCATGCGATTGGTCAGCAACCAGAAAAAAACGTGCTTGTCGCCCAGAAAACTGTATCGGGAAAACGCATAGGCCGCAGGCAGCGCCACAGTCAGCGAAATCACCGTGTTGATCGCCACGTAGATCATGCTGTTGATGTACCCCGAGTACCAGGCAGGATCGGTCAGGATGGTTTTGTAGTTATCCCATGTGAAATGACTTGGAAACAGGGAGAAGCCGGCGACGATCTCGTTGTTGGTCTTGAAAGACATGTTGACCATCCAGTAAATGGGCAGCAAGGCAAACACGAGATAGGCGATAAGGAACAACGTCCTTTTCTGAAACTTTGGCTTATTCATGACCGCCTTCCTTTTCCTGGGTGCCAACGCGTTGCATCCAGTTGTACAAAATAAAACACAGCAGCAAGATGATCAGGAAATAGATCAACGAAAAAGCGGCAGCGGGTCCAAGGTCAAACTGACCCACTGCTTTTTGCGTCAAAAATTGCGACAGGAAGGTCGTTGAGTTGCCAGGGCCCCCACCCGTCAGCACAAAGGGCTCGGTGTAGATCATGAAACTGTCCATGAAGCGCAGCAGCACTGCAATCATCAACACACCGCGCATTTTTGGCAGTTGCACATAGCGAAAGACATCCAGCTTGCTTGCACCGTCAATGCTGGCCGCCTGGTAATACGCGTCGGGAATTGAGCGCAAACCCGCATAGCCTAACAAAGCCACCAGCGGCGTCCAATGCCAGACATCCATCAACAGCACCGTGAGCCAGGCATGTGTGGCGTTGCCTGTGTAGCTGTAATCAATCCCCATGCCCTGCAAGGCGGCGCCCATGAGGCCAATATCGGTGCGACCAAAAATCTGCCAAATCGTGCCCACCACATTCCATGGAATCAGCAAGGACAGTGAAACGATGACCAGAACCGCAGAAGACTTCCAGCCCGTGGCAGGCATCGACAAAGCCAGCAAAATGCCCAATGGCAGCTCGACGGCCAAGACCGAGAACGAGTAAATCAACTGCCGCAACAGCGCGCCATGCAACTCTTTATCGCGCATGATCGCGGCAAACCACTCCGTGCCCACAAAAACCCGTCGGTCCAGTGAAATGATGTCTTGCACCGAGTAGTTGACGACCACCATCAACGGCAGGATGGCCGAAAAGGCAACGCAAATCAGGACGGGCAGAACCAGAAACCACGCTTTCTGGTTCACCGGCTTGATGGTGGTGCTCATTGCACAATCTCCTCATTCTTGTAAAAGCAAGTGTGTTCGTCCATCACCTTCAACCAGATGGGTGCCCCAATCGTCAATTGTTCGGTGTCTGACGACAGGCGCGCTTTGACGGTGCGGCCAGCGCAGGTGGCACTCAACATCACGTGTGTACCGACGTCTTGCACATGAGCCACTTTCATTTCCAGCGCGCCTGTGGCGTGAGCAGGGGCCAATGACACGTATTCCGGCCGAATGCCGACCTTGATATCCCCTTCAGGCAGGGTCCGCCCTGGCGGCAACGCGAGCGTTTGACCCGCCAAATCAATACCCTTCGGGCCCGACACGCCCGGCAAAAAATTCATGCCCGGCGAGCCAATGAAATGGCCTACAAAAGTGTGACTCGGACGCTCGAACAGGTCCGCAGGCGATCCCACCTGAACCGCTTTGCCTCGCGTCATGACGACCACTTGGTCAGCGAAGGTCAGTGCCTCCACCTGATCGTGCGTGACGTAGATCAGCGTCAATTTCAGCTCATGGTGAATTTGCTTGAGTTTGCGACGCAGCTGCCACTTGAGGTGCGGGTCAATCACCGTCAGCGGCTCATCGAATAAAACCGCTGATACGTCAGGACGAACCAGTCCGCGTCCCAGCGAAATCTTCTGCTTGGCGTCGGCCGACAGGCCGGACGCTCGCTGGTTGAGTTGCCCACTCATTTCCAGCATCTCCGCAATTTCACCGACGCGCTTGCTAATTTGCTCTTTCGGCATTTTGCGGTTTCGCAAAGGAAAGGCCAGGTTTTCTGCGACCGTCATGGTGTCGTAGATCACCGGAAACTGGAACACCTGCGCGATGTTGCGCTGCTGAGGCGTGGCGCGGGTCACATCCCGGCCATCAAAGCTCACCTGCCCCTGGGAGGGGGTGACCAGTCCGGACATGATGTTGAGCAGTGTGGTCTTGCCGCACCCTGAAGGTCCGAGCAAGGCGTAGGCGCCACCGTCTTCAAACGTCATTTTCAACGGTAGCAGCGCGTAATCGCTGTCCTGCTGGGGACCGGGTTTGTAGGCGTGCGCCAGATCAAGTTCTATGCGAGCCATATCAGCGTCCTCCACCACGCACCGGAGACAGCAGCAGCATTCCCTGGGTGTCAAATACATAGACTTGTGCCGGGTTGAAATAAAGCGGCACTTGCACACCCCAATCAAAATAATGAACACCGGTGAGCTGCGCCACAAGCTCGCCCACCGATGTTTTCAGATAGACAAAGGTGTCCGAGCCCGATATTTCAGCCAGTTCCACCTTGCCCATGACGGTGACATCACCCTTTGCCGCACTCACCCGCAGGGAGCCAGCGCGCATGCCAACGGTCAACTGCCGCGATTGGGTTGCAGGCAGTGCCAATTGCAGCAGCGGCCCAGCGTCCAGTTGAACGCCGCCAGAGGCCGCTGCGTTGGCGGATATCAAGTTCATCGGTGGATCACTGAAGGCCCGCGCCACGCGAAGTGACTTGGGTTGGTGGAACACCTCGGACGTCGGGCCGTACTGCAACAACTCACCCGCATCCAGAACAGCGGTATAGCCCCCCAGCAACAGCGCCTCGCCAGGCTCGGTGGTGGCATAAACCACAGTGGAGTCCCCTGCCGAGAAAAGGTCCGTCAACTCGTCGCGCAACTCCTCCCGCAATTTGTAGTCCAGGTTCACCAGGGGTTCATCGAGCAGCATCAGCGGCGCGCCCTTTGCCAACGCACGCGCCAGGGCGACGCGCTGCTGCTGTCCCCCGGACAACTCGGCTGGCAGGCGATCAAGAAACATTTCAATATGGAGTTTTTCCGCCAGTTCGCGCACCCGCTGGTCGATGTTGTTGTCCCCGCGCAGTTTCAGGGGCGACGCGATGTTGTCGCGCACTTTCATCGACGGGTAATTGATGAACTGCTGGTAGACCATGGCGATATTGCGGTCACGCACTGGCACGCCCACCACACTCTTCCCGTCTACCTTCACCTGGCCGCTGGAAGGCACATCGAGTCCCGCCATGATGCGCATCAGGCTGGTCTTGCCGGATTGCGTTGCCCCCAGCAGCACGGTGACCGCCCCGCTCAAGGGCGCCAGGCTCATCTCGTACAACCACGTTTGAGGCCCGACCTTTTTGCTGATGCTCTCAAGAGTCAATTGCATCGCGCCACCTTTACTGAAGAGAATGAAAAATCCGAATTGAATATTCGCTTGAACAAATTATTATTCGTTTTGATTCGTTTTTACTCAGTAATTACCCCATACAAATTCCTTTTGTTTCGTTTTAAAGTGGATTCACTGCTCATGGATCCCTCTTTGACATAAAACACAAGAATGAACCCCAACCCCAGACAACTCAAACTGCTTGCCGTGGTTCAGGCCCACGGCTCTGTCAAGGTGGAGTTTTTGGCTGACACCCTTGGCGTGACGCTGCAAACCGTACGCCGCGACATTCAGCGCATGGCTGACGAGGGTTTGCTGACGCGCTTTCACGGCGGGGTTCGTATTCCAAGCTCCACGATCGAGAACATCGCCCATCCGCAACGCGAAAGTATGAATTTGCAAGGCAAGAAACGCATTGCCAAAGCGGTCGCATCAGCGGTGCCCAACGACTGCTCGCTCATTTTGAACATTGGCACCACCACGGAAGCCGTGGCGCGTGCCCTTCTCCACCACACCGGGCTGCGGGTGATCACCAACAACCTCAAGGTGGCCATCATCCTGAGCGCCAATCCTCAATGCGAAGTCATTGTGGTGGGTGGCGTGGTTCGGGGCCGCGATCAGGGCATCGTTGGCGAAGCCGCTGCAGATTTCATTTCCCAGTTCAAGGTGGATATCGCCATCATTGGCATTTCCGGCATTGAGGACGACGGCTCGCTGCGCGACTTCGACTACCGGGAGGTCAAGGTGTCACAAACCATCATCGCCCACGCACGCGAGGTCTGGCTGGCTGCTGACTTCAGCAAGTTCAACCGACCGGCCATGGTCGCCGTCGGGCATTTGTCGCAGATTGACAGGCTGTTCACCGACGCGCTTCCACCCGAGCCTTTTCCCGCCTTGCTGGACGAGGCGCAAGTGCGTTGCGACTTTGCCGCCTCCTGAAACACGTCGCCTTGTTGGCCCCTTTACTGATTGATCACCATGACTTATCTACTTGCACTGGACCAGGGCACCTCCAGTTCGCGCAGCATCGTATTTGACGCCGCTGGCCACATCGTGGCCCAGGCCCAACGCGAGCTGAACCAGATCTATCCCCAGCCTGGCTGGGTTGAACACGACCCGCAGGAAATCTGGCGTACCCAACTCGCCACCGCCCGTGAAGTGCTGCTCAAAGCCGGCATTCAAGCGAAAGACGTGCGCGCCGTTGGCATCACCAACCAGCGGGAGACCACGGTGGTGTGGAATCGTCGCACGGGGCAGCCCATCCACCACGCCATCGTCTGGCAAGACCGCCGCGCAGAACCAACCTGCATTGCGCTGCGTGAAAGCGGCCTGGCGCACACCATCCGGCAAAAAACAGGCCTGCTGGTGGATGCCTATTTTTCAGGCACCAAACTCAAATGGCTGCTGGACAACGTACGCGGCGCACGACAACTGGCCGAAAACGGAGAGCTGGCGTTTGGCACGGTGGACAGTTGGTTGATCTGGTGCCTGACCAAGGGCACGGTGCATGCGACTGATGTGAGCAACGCAGCGCGCACCATGCTGTTCAATATCCACACCAATCAGTGGGACCGGGAGTTGCTCAAAGCCCTGGACATTCCGGCCTCCATGATGCCCGTCGTTCATCCCTCCAGTGCGCACTTTGGCGAGGTCAGCCCTGACCTGTTGGGTGATGCCATTCCCATTGGCGGCGTCGCCGGAGACCAGCAAAGCGCCTCGTTCGGCCAGGCCTGCTTCAAGGCCGGCATGGCCAAGAACACCTACGGCACCGGCTGCTTTTTGCTGATGCACACCGGCACCCAGTTCCAGCTGTCGGACAACGGCCTGCTGACCACCAGCGCGGCGCAAATCAGCGCGCAAACCGAATTCGCCATGGAAGGCAGCGTGTTTGTCGGCGGCGCGGTGGTGCAGTGGCTGCGCGACGGCATCAACGCCATCAAGAGCAGCGCCGAAGTCGAGACATTGGCGCAAAGCGTTCCCGATTCGGGCGGCGTGATGATGGTGCCGGCCTTCACCGGCCTGGGGGCGCCCTACTGGAAGCCCGAGGCCCGTGGCATCATCACCGGCCTGACACGCGGCACCACGGCGGCGCACATTGCACGCGCCGCGCTGGAGAGCATTGCCTATCAAAGCGCGGCGCTGCTGCAGGCGATGGGGCGCGATGCGGTCAGCGCCGGGGCGGCGCCGGTGTCCGAGCTGCGCGTGGACGGCGGGGCCTGCATCAACGACCTGCTGATGCAGTTCCAGGCCGACCTGCTGGGCATTCCGGTGGTGCGCCCCGTCGTGACGGAAACCACCGCCCTGGGCGCCGCCTGGCTGGCGGGGCTGTCCAGCGGCGTTTACCGCAACACCGACGAGCTGGCCAGCCTGTGGCGTGCCGAGCGCACCTTCTGGCCCACGCTCAGCAGCACGCGCGCGGCCGAGCTGATGGCCCAGTGGGAGCATGCGGTGCGGCAGACGGTGCTGCAGTAAGGCGGCGCTGCACGACAATCAAGGACCCGGCCCGGCCCTGGCAGTGCCGCCCTCATTTTTTAGCGAGACCATGCGCATGCAGACCCACACCGCCGACAGCAGCACCGACCACATCGCCTTCATCGGCGGCGGCAACATGGCCAGCGCCATCATCGGCGGACTCCTAAAGCGCGGCCTGCCGGCGCGCCAGATCCACGTGGTCGAGCCCTTCGCCGAACAACGGGCCAAATTGGTCCAGCAGTTTCAGATTGAAGCCAGCGAAGCCCCGGGGGCTTCGCTGGGCCGCGCCAGCCTGGTGGTCTGGGCTGTCAAGCCCCAAACCTTCCGCGAAGCGGCTACGCAAACCCGCGTCCATGCCTCGGGCGCCCTGCACCTGAGCGTGGCCGCCGGCATCCGTTCCGACACCATTGCCAGCTGGCTGGGCAGCGAACGCGTGGTGCGCGCCATGCCCAATACCCCGGCGCTGATCGGCCAGGGCATGACCGCCCTCTTCGCCCGCCCCGCCGCAAGCGCCGATGACCGGCTGGACGTGGAGCGCGTGGTGCAGACCATGGGCGAGTTTTTGTGGCTGGACCAGGAAACGCAACTCGATGCTGTGACGGCCCTGTCCGGCTCCGGCCCGGCCTATGTTTTTTACTTCATCGAGGCCATGATCCAGGCCGGCACCGACATGGGCCTGAGCCGCGCGCAGGCGCACCAACTGGCGGTCGGCACCTTTGTCGGCGCTTCGGCATTGGCGCATGAAGCCACCGAGCCGCCTGACGTGCTGCGCGCGCGCGTGACCTCCAAAGGCGGCACGACCTACGCGGCGCTCAGTGCCATGGATCAAGGCGGCATCAAGGAGAAGTTCATGCAGGCCATGCAGGCGGCACGGCAACGCGCCATCGAGATGGGCGATGAATTCGGCGCAGCCTGAAGCAGGTCAAGCATGTAAAAAGGCGTTTGCGCAATAGCCACCCTTACATACAGCTATATTTTTCATAGCATTTTGCGCTGCTGGCCCGTGGCGCCAGGCGCCTCAAAAACAAATGCAAAACTCGTAAAAATCCCGTCAACCGGCCGACGCAAGGCTACGTTAAGCATTCACGAACGTGCAGCTTGTCGCCAGCCCGCCAGAAAGGCGACCCGGCCCTACGAACGTAATGACTTTACAAACACCCCGGAGCACCCCATGAAAAAATTCCTGTCCCTCCTTGCCAGCGCCGCTGTCCTTGCCATGCCTTTGGCTTTGATTTCCACGCCGGCCGCAGCCCAGACGGCCGCAGCGCCTGCGGCCCCCGTGGCTGCGCCTGCCGCCAAGGCCAAGCACACCAAGGCCGTGGTCAAGCACAAGGCCAAGCATGCCAAGGTCAAGGCAAAAGCCAAAATGGCCCCGAAAGCCGCCTGACCTGCAAACGGACGCATGGCTGGCTGCACCGGCCAGTTGAGGTCTTGCAAAAGCCCGCGATGCGCGGGCTTTTTTACGGGCGCACTTGGCGCAACAGGCAGGCCAGTCCCACCGCCTCATTGGCCCCAGTACGACAGCACAATGCCGGCAAACACCGTGAACCCCAGCCAGTGGTTCAGGCGAAAAGCCTTGAAGCAGCCATCGCGCTCACGCTTGCGGATCAGCCAGCCGTGCCACAGCGCCTGCAGCAGCGCCAGGCCAATCGCTATGCTAAAAATAGCTGACTGCGCCCGTCCATCAAGCGCAAAAGCCCAAATCGATATAAAAATCAGGTAGCTGAGCATGACGCCGGCCACGTCGAAACGGCCCAGCGTGATGGCCGAGGTTTTCATGCCGATCAACAGGTCATCGTCCCGATCGACCATGGCGTATTCGGTGTCATAGGCAATCACCCAGAACAGGTTGCCGAGCAGCAGCACCCAGGCCACAGGCGGCACGCGCGACTGCACGGCGGCAAACGCCATCGGAATGCCGAAGCTGAAGGCCACGCCCAGCACCGCCTGCGGCATTGATACATAGCGCTTGGCATACGGGTAGGCCAGCGTGACGGCCAGCGCGGCAAACGACCAGGCAATGGCGGCCGCATTGGTCGTCAGCACCAGGCCGAACGCCAGCAGCACCAGCACCGCGCCCAGCGCCAGCGCTTGCTTCACCGACAGCGCGCCGGTGGTCACCGGCCGCTGCGCCGTGCGCTTGACATGCCGGTCGAACTCCCGATCCGCCACGTCATTGACGCAGCAGCCCGCGCTGCGCATCAAAAACGTTCCCAGCGTGAAGACGCTGATCAGGTGCCAGCCCGGAAAGCCGTGCGACGCCACCCACAGCGCCGACAGGGTCGGCCACAGCAGCAGCAGCCAGCCGGCCGGGCGGTTCCAGCGGATCAACTGCAAATAAAGAGCCCCCACGCTTTTCACTTCGTGTAATGCGCTGCCCCCCGAGGGGGCTGCTGCGCCTGCGGTCCGGCAAAGCCGGTCCCGCGGCCCCTGCTGGTCTGGGGAAGGAGCCCCAGCGCCCGCTACTGGGCCTGTGCTGGCTTGGGACGGCCCGTCACCGCGCCGATCAGATCCCATCTTTTTGGTTACTCTTCCAGCAGCGAACGCAGCATCCACGCGGTTTGCTCGTGCACCGTCATGCGCTGGGTCAGCAGGTCGGCGGTCGGCTCGTCGCTGGCCTTGTCGGCCATGGGGAATAACTCGCGCGCGGTGCGTGCCACGGCTTCGTGGCCCTGCACCAGAATGCGCACCATTTCCATCGCCTTGGGCGGCACGACCGGCACGTCCGGCACGGTGGCCAGCTTGGTGAACTGCGCATACGAGCCCGGCGCCGGATGGCCCAGCGAGCGAATGCGTTCGGCCACCGGGTCCACCGCGTTCCACAATTCGGTGTACTGCGTCATGAACATCGTATGCAGCGTGTTGAACATCGGCCCGGTCACGTTCCAGTGGAAATTGTGGGTCGTCAGGTACAGCGTGTAGGTGTCGGCCAGCAGGCGGCTCAGACCCTGCGCGATGGCCGCTCGGTCTTTTTCACTGATGCCGATGTTGATCGCCGGAGCGCCTCGAACGGCTGCGCTGGCAATGGTTTTAACAGGAGTTTTGGCCATGGTGTTTTCCTTTAGAAGTCAATGGGGGGGATCGATAACCATACGCAATCGACATCAACCGTGCAAAAGTCAAGGTCTAGGCGCGCAATAGGTTGTGCGCAGGCGCGCCTTTCAGGACAGCCGGATGACGCCCGGCAGTTCGCAGGCATAAATTGCATTGCGCAGCGCGGCAATGGCTTCGTAGCGGGTAAAACTGCGGCGCCAGGCGAGCACCACGCGCCGCGTCGGCACATGGCCTTCGAACGGCAGGTAGCGAATGTAGGAAGGCTGGTCCGGGGACGTGTCCTGGCCGCTGAGCGACAGCGCCGCCTTGGGCACGCCCAGGCGCGGCACCAGGGTGATGCCCATGCCGGCGGCCACCATGTGCTTGATGGTTTCCAGCGACGAGCCTTCAAAGCTCTTGTTGATGCCCTCGGCGCTGCTCGAAAACCGGGCAAATTCGGGGCACACCTCCAGCACATGGTCGCGAAAGCAGTGGCCGGTGCCCAGCAGCAGCAGGGTTTCCTTTTTCAGCTCCTCGGCCGTCACGCTGCTGCGCGCGGCCAGCGCATGGCTGCTGGGCACGGCGGCCATGAAAGGCTCGTCGTACAGCGGCGCAATCGCCAGGTTGGTGTCGGGAAACGGTTCGGCCAAAATCGCGCAGTCAATCTCGCCGGTGCGCAGTTCTTCGAGCAACTTGACCGTGAAGTTTTCTTGCAGCATCAACGGCATCTGCGGCGTTTTTTCGATGATCTGGCGCACCAGATCGGGCAGCAGGTAGGGGCCAATCGTGTAGATCACGCCCAGCCGCAGGCTGCCGGCCAGCGGGTCCTTGCCGCGCCGGGCGATCTCGCGGATGCTGTCGGCCTGCTCCAGCACGCTTTGCGCCTGGCGCACGATTTCCTCGCCCAGCGGCGTCACGGTGATTTCGTTGGCGTTGCGCTCGAACAGCTTGACCTGGAGTTCTTCTTCCAGCTTCTTGATGGCCACGCTGAGCGTCGGCTGCGACACATGGCAGGCTTCGGCGCCCCGGCCGAAGTGCCTTTCTCTCGCCACGGCGACGATGTATTTGAGTTCGGTCAGCGTCATGGGGCTATTGTGCGGCTTTCATCGTCAGGCCTTCGCACAAAAGAGAAACCGGGTGCAGCCCGTCCGGCGCCACAAAAGCGTCGGATTGCCTGATTTTTAAGCCAAATCGCCCTCCAGCGCAGGCGGATCTTGCGCAAGCAGCTATCTTAAATATAGCGCCTGCCCGCCATTTGGTGGCGATAAAGCAACTTCTTTTCTGTAAATTTCCGAGATTCGGTCTTGGGTACTGGTGATTGGCAATGCTCAGGGCTTCATGGAGAGGTAGATTTTTGCGGTCATCCACTCCTCGTCTTGTTCGGCCAGCAAGGCGCTGATTAAGCGCAGGCAGCTGGCCGAGTTAGGAAACAACGTGGCGACACGGGTACGCCGCTTGAGCTCCTTGTTCAAACGCTCCAGGCCGTTGGTCGTGCGCATGCGCACCCGATGGGCCTCGGGCAAGTCGAAGACGGCAAAACCCTCCGGCAGGTTTTTCTCGGCCCAGGCGGCCAGTTGCGGGTGGCTGACTTGCCAGTCTTTGAGCGCCGCGTTGAGCAGTCGCTGTGCCTCAATGGCATCGCTCGCATTGAAGATGCCGCGTATTTGGCGCGCTACCGGCGTGCGCTGGTCCAGCCGGCTGACGTAGCCCTGTGCGTTGTGTTGGAGGTGAAACTGGCAGCGCTGCCAGGGCACACCGGGAAACATCGCCTTGCGCGCGGCCTTCAAACCGGCATGGTCGTCACTGGCGAGAAACTTGACCCCGCGCAGGCCGCGCTCAATCAGGCTGTCTAGACAAGGCCCGCCAATGCACCTCAGCTTCTGACAGCGCCACCGACACGCCCAACACCCGGCGGTGGCCTGAAGCCGTCACGCCGATGGCCACCAAAACCGCACAATCGACTACCCGGCCGGCCTCGCGCACGCGCTCATAACGCGCATCCAAAATCACGTACGGTGTCTCATCCAGGGGCCGGGTACGCCAGGCGTGCAAGCCCGTGTCCAGCAGCGCTGTGCAACGGCTGATTTGCGTGCTGGAGATGCTCACCTCGGGCCCCACCAGCTTTTGCAACACTTCGATGACTTTTCGGGTGGAGACGCCCTGCACATACATCTCGGCAAGCGCCAGATTCATGGCTTGCTCCGAGCGACTGCCGCGCTCCAGGGCGCTGGGATAGAACCCGCCAGAGCGCACTTGCGGCACTTCGAAGGTGACTTCGCCCATGCGGGTCAAAACAGTCTTGTCCTTGTAGCCGTTGGCGTAATCGACCCGCTGGGCCGAGCGCTCGTACGGCGTGGCCTGAAGGTGCTGGGCCCGCTCAATGCGGGAGGCTTCATTGACCAGGATGCGCAAGGCTTCACCGGCGCCGTCCAGGCCATTGGCGAGCAGGCAGGCGTAGGCTTCATGCAGCGGGTGGCAGCTAGCATCGAGTTGGGTTCGTTGGGCCATGGAAATACGTTCTTTCTATGTCGGTCCAGGCTTGCCAGTCTGTGCCATCGGGGGGGGGCCTCCGGCGGCCTGGCAGGGGCCTGATTGAAAAATCCCAAAACCAGAAACTTCCAAACAGGTTCAGTTTCAATGGTCGGGGAAATTACAGAACGAATGTTGCACTACCTTGGTGGCAGCTTTCGGCGCCAGCAGCAAGGCCTTTTGCGCCATGCCCAGGGCGCAAGGATTACTCGAGCTTTTTGTCCTCGCTTTTGGCTTCCTGCATCGCCTCCGGTTCCAGTTCTTCGGCGGAACGGTTGAGCCGGATGAACACCCCCCACCCGGCCAGCAAGAGCGCCACTGAAATCAGGATGCTTGCCGCATAGGGAAGTTGCGACAGATCATCATGCAAGGCCTTGAAGGTCGCCACCAGCCCTTCGACCGCCAGCGCAATCACGATGACCACGAGAAACCGCGACAAATAGCGCCGCACCCGCGTCGGCGCACTGATCTGCGCGTCGCGAATGACTTCTTCCTCGACGATGGTCTGGGCAATCTGCAGCGCCACGACAGCCACGGCAATCAGCCCAATGGCCTCAATGATGCCCTGCGCCGCCGCGACGTCCAGGCCGCTGGCCAACGCATGCCAGCCGGAATTTGTAGCAATGGCAATCAGCACCAGTGACGCGCACATGAACAACATGGCAATCAGGGCGTGCAGCGAGGCGAACAGGCGCAGAAGGGCTTTCATGCTGGCATGGTAGCGGTGGCTGGCAGCATGTTCAATGCCTGTCAATTTATGACACAACCTTTTGCAGGGGCTCTCAAGAATCGAGTCAAACAGGTTTGGACCGGCTGCCGGGCCTGGACACAGCAGGGTGAAAAAGGGTGGTTGGTTTGCTGCCCTTGCACGGATGCTCGAAGAAAAATCACGCGTTGAATGCAAAAAATCGAAACTTGTGCCGCTTGTCCCGCTGCGCGAACATGGGTTTAAACGCAGTGCTCATGCCTTCAAAAATTCCGCCTTGCCGCCCAGCCAGCGGAGCACATGGCGCTCTGCCAGCTCAGGATGCTGATTCAGCATCAGCGGCGCCACTTCCCGCGCCCAGGCCAGCAGCCCGGCATCGGTTTCCAGATCCGCAAACCGCAGCATCGCCGCCCCCGACTGGCGCGATCCCAGAAATTCGCCCGGTCCGCGAATCTCCAGGTCGCGCCGGGCAATTTCAAAGCCGTCACCGGTTTCGACCATTGCCTTGAGCCGCGCCCGCGCCACCTCGCCCAGCCGGGGCGCGTCGCCGGTCGAATACAGCAGCACGCAGGCCGACGCCGCCGCGCCGCGCCCGACCCGGCCGCGCAACTGGTGCAACTGGGAAAGGCCAAAGCGCTCGGCATGCTCGATCACCATCAGCGAGGCGTTCGGCACATCGACGCCGACCTCGATCACCGTGGTGCTGACCAGCACCGCCATCACGCCGTCAGTGAACAGGCTCATCACGGCTTTTTTCTCGGCTGGCGGCATGCGCGAGTGCAGCAGGCCGACCAGCACGTCGGGCAGCGCCTCGCTGAGCGCCGCATGCGTCTGGGTGGCGTTGACCAGGTCCATGGACTCACTTTCCTCGATCAGCGGGCAGACCCAGTAGATCTGCCGCCCTTCGGCAATCTGCGCCTGGATGCGGGCCACGACCTCGTCGCGCCGGGCGTCGTTGACGACCTTGGTGACGATGGGCGTGCGGCCGGGCGGCAGCTCGTCCAGGGTCGACACATCCAGGTCAGCGTAATAGCTCATGGCCAGCGTGCGCGGAATCGGCGTGGCGGTCATCATCAACAGGTGCGGCTCCTGGCCGCCCTCGGTCATCTTGCTGCGCAGGGCGAGGCGCTGGGCCACGCCGAAGCGGTGCTGCTCGTCGATGATGGCCAGCGCCAGGTTCTTGAACACCACCTTGTCCTGGATCACCGCATGCGTGCCGACGACCAGCCCGGCCGCGCCGCTTTCGATCAGCGCCAGCATCTGCCGGCGTTCCTTGGGTTTCTGGCTGCCGCTGAGCCGGGCGGTGGTGATGCCCAGGGGTTCGAGCCAGCTGATCAGCTTGCTGAAATGCTGCTCGGCCAGGATTTCGGTCGGCGCCATCAGCGCGCACTGCCAGCCGGCATCGATGCAGCGGCTTGCTGCCAGCGCCGCCACCACGGTCTTGCCCGACCCCACGTCGCCTTGCAGCAGGCGGTGCATGGGAAGGCTCTTTTTCAGGTCCGCCTCGATCTCAAAACCAACCCGCTGCTGCGCGCCGGTCAGGCGAAACGGCAGGCGCTCCAGCAATTGCGACTGCAGCGTGCAGTGGGTGCCGCGCATCACCGGGCCGTTCAGGGCCGGCGCGCGCATCGCGGCCCGCACGCGCCGGGCCTGCAGCTGGGAGATTTGCTGGGCCAACAGTTCCTCGGCTTTGAGGCGCTGCCAGGCTGGATGGCTGCGGTCTTCCAGCGTCTGCAGCGCCACATCGGGCGTTGGATGATGCAAAAACTGTAGCGCCTCGCGCAGGCTGGACAAGCGCTGCGGCATGTTTTTGCTTAAAAACGGCGCTGGAATGGTCTCACTGAGGTCGGCACGGGCCAGCCCGCTGAGCACCGCCTTGCGCAAATACACCTGCGGCAAGCCAGCCGAGGTCGGGTACACCGGCGTCAGCGCGCCCGGCAGTTCGCCACCCGCCAGCTTGAAGTGCGGGTGCATCATTTCGCGGCCCAGAAAGCCGCCGCGCAACTCGCCGCGCACCCGCACCCGGGCGCCCACGCTGAGCGTTTTCTGGTGCGACGGGTAGAAATTCAGGAAGCGCAGCACGCAGGTGTCGCTGCCGTCATCGACCGTGACCAGCAGCTGGCGGCGCGAGCGGATCGATATCTCGCTGTGCGTCACCTCGCCTTCAAACTGCACGACTTCGCCATCACGCGCGTCAAGCAGTCGCACGATGCGGGTTTCGTCCTCGTAGCGCAGCGGCAGGTGCAGGGCCAGGTCGATGTCGCGCCTGAGGCCGAGTTTTTGCATGGCTTTCTCGGGGAAACTCAAGGGCTTGACGGGCGGTGGTGCGGGCAAAGAGGTCATGCAGGGATTTTGCCCGCTGCGCCCGGCATTGGGCACCAAGACGGCGGCATCGCTCACTCTTTGAGGTCGGTTACTGACGGACTTTGACATTTGCCGCCACAGCCAGCGCGATCACCACATCGCACACTGTCTTGCGGTCGTCCATCGGCAGTGTCATGTAACGCGCCAGCATGTCGCGGTCTTGCATGGTCAGCACCGACATATCAGTCCCTGAATCCTGCGCCTTGAAGCTTGGCGCCAAGGTTCCACAACACAACTCGTCCGGGCTCACATGCAGCCAGTCGGCCAGCACACGCAGCTTGTCTTGCGTGGGAATGGATTTGCCCAGCAGCCAGTTGCGCGCCGTGTTGGGCGTGATGCTCTGGCCCCAATAACGCAAATTGAACTCATTGGCAACCAAGGTGGGTGATGGTCGGACGCCAACGCCTTTGAGTGCCAACCGCAGCCGCTCGGAAAATGCATTGGCTTCGATCAGCTGTGATGCTTTTGACATCCATCACAAATTAGGGGCCAAGCACTTTCAACGTGTGATGAAGAGTCAGCATTTTTGTGAATACAGGTTACATTAATTAACAATCCGTTACCGCCTATTCCAGCGCTTGACGGTGGTTCTTGGAAAACCTGCTTTGGATGGCGAGCCGGTCAGAAAACCTACAAGACCATCGCGACGTGGATTTAAAGGGAGTTTCATGAAAATTCATCAACCCATCGCTGGGTTTTGCCTAGCGGTGCTACTGAGCGCTTGCGGCGGCGGCGACAGCGGAGGTCCCGCCCCTTCCAGTCCTTCTGTTTCAACCGGCATCTTTGTTGACAGCCCGGTCGGGGGCATCAGCTACACCACGGCCACGCAATCCGGCAAAACCAACGCCAAAGGCGAGTTCTCCTATGTGGCAGGTGAAAATATCACTTTTTCCATTGGAAGCATTCAACTTCCAGCGGTTGTGGCCAACGCAACGATCACCCCGCTTGACATCGCAAAAACAACGGACATCAACAATCAAGTCGTCAGCAACATTCTGGTTTTTTTGCAGAGTCTGGATGAGGACGGCAACCCAGCCAATGGCATTTCCATTTCTGCGGCCGCTTTAACCGCCGCTACGGCTGGCGTCAATTTCGATGTCAGCCCCAACGCGTTCTCGGCCAATGCAGCAGTGAGCAAGCTGGTGGCCAATTCCGGCTCAGTCAACAAGACGCTGATTGCAGAAGCCACGGCCAAAGCACATTTTCAGAACACGTTAAATGGCAATACCGGCACGACCAAAATCAATGTGGCACCGGTCGCCAATGCGGGGGGCGTACAGAGTCTGCTCGCCGGCGCAGTGGTTACCCTGGACGCCAGCGCCAGCTCGGATGCCAACAACGATACCCTGACCTACCTGTGGGTTTTGACGACCAAGCCAAGCGGCAGCACTGCATTACTGAGCGCCCCTGCTTCGGCCAAGCCGTTGTTCACGGCCGATGTGACGGGCGCTTATGTGGCAACGCTTGTGGTGAATGATGGCAAGTTGGATAGCGCAGCATCGACCGTCACTGTCACGGCAAGTGCGGCCAATGCCGCGCCTGTGGCCAATGCTGGCGCGGCACAAAGCGTGTTGGTGAAATCCACCGTCACCCTCAACGGCGCAGCCAGTAGCGACGCCAATGGCGATGCACTGACCTACTCTTGGACATTGACTTCCAAGCCAGCGGGCAGTACGGCAGCACTTGCCAACGCTACTTCGGTCAACCCGACTTTCGTGCCCGATGTGGCTGGCAACTATGTAGCCAGTCTGATCGTCAATGACGGCAAGGTCAGCAGCTCTGCAGGAACGATCACCTTGACCGCTGCAGTGGCCAATGTGGCACCTGTTGCCAATGCGGGTGTCGCTCAAAATGTGATCGTTGGAAACGCCGTGACGCTGGACGGCAGCACCAGCTCGGATGCGAACGGCGACGCTTTGACTTACGCCTGGACATTGACTTCCAAGCCAGTGGGCAGCGCAGCTGTACTGGCCGCTTCCACTTCGGCCAAACCGACGTTGACGGCTGATGTGGCAGGCACTTATGTTGCAACGCTGATTGTGAATGATGGCAAGCTGAACAGTGCTTCCGCCACAGTGACAGTGGCTGCATCCGCACCACTTCCCAGCACGCCATACTTGACCTTCAACATAAGTGGTCCGGGGATAATCCCCGACACCACGAGTGTTGGAGCGAGTAGCTTCCTACGCCCAACAGATCAAGTTGCAAACTTTTGGGACTTTTGCACTGTTAACGAATGCCTTGGGTATGGGGTCGTCGGAGTAAAACCTTTAACCTCTTTTAGCGGTTCGGGAATATACGGTGCAGAGTTAAACACAAACTTGAATGGGTTTCCCGTAACACTATTCACTAAAAGCTTTCCACCAACCGCCAATAACAGCGTCGGAAGCTATAGCGTGGCCTTTTCGGGCAGTAGCTTGAAGCTATCCCCGACACCAGTTGGAGAAAGCATTGGTTACGAATTAAGGCAGCGTCTATCGAACTATGCGCACCCTGCAGAAGTTGGCACTAGTAGTCAGTTCCATCAAAGTTATTACGCATTAAGCGATGCCAAGATCGAACTTGTTCCATCGAAAAATGACAGGCGATGCGTTGATTTCGGCGATCCCTTGGAGGATTCGGGCTTTCAGCTCCTCTTTGGACTGGACACGAATATGGCGCAAAAAGGTTCTGGCCATTTTCGAGAACACGCATTCAATTAAATTGAGCCAGGAGCCATGCTTGGGCGTATGCACGTACTCGAAGCGCCCGGGTCGGGTTCCCAGATAGGCCACGGTTTCCTTGGAAATATGCGCCGAGTGGTTGTCCAGCACCACCCGGATGAGGGCTTCGGGTGGGTAATGCGCATCGATTTTTTTCAGCAACCCGATGAACTCCACGCTGCGGTGGCGATCCTCCACGTTGGCAAAGATATGCCCGGTGTGCAGATCGATCCCTGCCAGGATGGACACCGTGCCATGGCGCACATACTCGTAGTCGCGCGAGATGCTCGGCTCCTTGCCAGGCACGGGCGGCAAGTCCGGCGCCGTCAAGCCGGTGGCCTGAACGCCGGGCTTTTCATCCATGCTCACGCTGTAGATGGGTGTCGGGCGCCCGTCGTGAACGGCGCCCTCCTGGTACATCGAGACGTCCCGGTAGGTCATCAATACTTCGTGCATCTTGCGATCAAACTCGGGGTCGCGCTTTTCCAGGTAGTAGCGTATCTTGTGCGGCTTGAGGTCGCACTCATCGAGAATGCGCCACACCGTGCTTTTGCCCGCTTTGTCCAGCCGGGCAAAGCCTGCGCCCGAGGCATGCTCGCGTACAAACCTGGCCAGTGCGGCGATGGACCACAACTCGGCCGCCAAGCCGTGGTCTTTGGGCTTGGTGCAGGCCAGGGCCACCACCCACGCCTTGGCCTCGTGGGTGATTTGTGGTGCGTGAGGGCGGTGGTATTTGTCTTTCAAACCCGCCTGCACGCCCGTGGCAAGCGCCTTGTCAATGCATTTGTAGATCATCGGGCGCCCCACACCGAGTTGGCGGTGCAACTGCGTGATCGTCTGACCAGACGCGTAGCCCAGCATCACCTTGGCGCGCTCAACTTCCCGCACTGCGGCCGTCCTCGATCCGGCCAGCTCTTTGAGCATCGTCTCCTGCGCCTGAGAAATAACCAGCGCCCCGCGTGCAGACTTACTTGTCATGAATCGGCCTTTCAAGCCTGAAAATGAATCATGCAATTATCGGCTATTACGTAATGGCATTGGCGGAACCAACTACTAGTACATACACTTTTTCTGGCACTGTGGACACTTTGGCACCCCAACCGGGCTGGGTTGTTCAGACTGAAACGTCTGTGAATGTGATCATTTCTTCTCAATGGACGGATGCGCAAGGACGACCAGCATTTGGGAATGTCCCTGTTTTTTCGCAAGCTTACAAAGGTAACTTTTCAAGCAACTTGGTTCTGAGTCGGCGACTTGAAGATTTCCCGTCGTTAAGCGGGACATACGGCAGCTACTCAATAATATTTTCAAATAGGGTCACTTTTACGAGGCAACCGTAACGCCTATAGAAACAGGCAACGAAGAGGTAATGAAGGTCGGATTCCAATTAATCGGAATCTGATCACCAGCTCAAATCAACAAAGCGGCCTTGAGCCGCTTTGTTGATATACGATGAAATCAGGGCATAGCCCTTACAGTACAAGCGCAGTCAGCTATTATTTTCTGAGCATTTCTGATACTTCACAAACCGCCAGCCAAGCGGTCAAGCAGGCACTATTTCGACAGATGCCAGATCGTTTTGAACAAGCGCTTCAATGATCGCCTCCCTGTTTTCAATCAGCACTTTCAGCGTGGCGGCCCGAGACTGATTCAAGGTCTTGAGGCGAATCACCTTTGGGGGCTGGCCCCAAACCAGTGACAACTCCTGGAAATCTGCGTCCCTGGTGACGATAACGTAACCGTCAGTTCTGGCTTTTTGCCACACCTCTTTGTTTGATGCGGATTGCATGCCAAGCAAAACCACCTGGTTGCTACCGGGGTAGTCATGCTGCAAAAACGGCACCAGCCGCCGCGACAAATTCTCGTCAAGCAGCAGTTTCATTGGGCCTTCACAGAAAAAACCTGATGCTCCCTGTCCGCCGCATAGGCCAGTACGGCAAGAATGTCTTCACGGCTCAATTCCGGGAAATCATCCAGTATTTCCTGTTGGGTCATGCCGCTCGACAGCATGGACAGAACGTCATAAACAGTGATGCGCAAGCCGCGAATACAGGGCCTGCCACCGCGTTTGCCCGGTTCCAGCGTGATTCTGTTCATATCAAACTCCATATCTGATTTGCGAAAAATTGATTTTGCATCACGGCTCCAGAAGGATGCTGGGCATCTGAAGGTGAATCAGTCCGTAGCCTTTGCCATCCGGGCGCAAGCAGCTATGAAAACATGAGCAACTTGCGCTATTCAAAAACCGTCATTGACCGGCCAAGCCTCACTGCACCAAGGTCATCGCACAATGCTTGACGGCACCACGGTCAAACGTCATCGTTCGCAAGCAACCAGAGGCTGCGGCGGATCGCTCAATCAAACAGTCAGCGAAGTCCGCTGCACTGGCGCGGTACAGGCGAAGTGCGCGCCACACCACCTCCGCGTTTTCCACTTGAATTTCTTTGGTCAGCAGCAGCGTCTCCAGTGCCTGCACGACTTGGCTGCGCACCAGATCAAAGGCCGAAGACAGCACCCACACCAGTTCAATCAATGCGACCAGCGGCACAAATCCAGGCTCATCAACCGTCAAGGACTCTATCAGCGCTGTGGCAAGTTCGGCCTGCAGGGCATCGTCCTGCATGATGTAGCGCACCAGCACATTGGTGTCGAGCCCGATCATCGCGCAGCGGCCCCGCGTGCGGCAATCACCGCGTTCATCTCCTCAATGGAGACACTTTTAACGGGCTTGCCAAACACTCCCTTGAGATCGGTCACAGAACGCGTCGCGGCGATAAATTCATAGCGGCCCTCTTGCACTTGTACGAACTCGATGCGATCACCTGCGCTGACCTTCAAGGCTTCCCGGATGCGGGCCGGAATGGTGATTTGTCCTTTGCTTGTCACGGTTGCGCTTGTCATTGATGGGCTCCTTTAGTGCCTTACTATAAAGTAAGGATTACGGAACCACAACCGCTTGGCCAGTTGCACAACATGGAACCGGCCCACATCACTACAAAATGAATAGCTACTTGCGCAGTATTGGCGGGGGCTACGTGGTCAAGCAGGCATTGCCTGATGCATGACGCCATGCCAGGCAAAACCACCTGGTTGCTGCCGCAGGGTAGTCATGCTGCAAAAGCGCAACTCCCCTGTCACTGCCCCGCGTTGCCCTAAATTTTCAACCGCGAGACGCGGCGATCCGTCGCCTCCAGGTCAAAGTGAGTCGGATCGAAGTCCTCGCCCAACCATTCCCGGGTGTGTTCATATTCTTCGTCCTGCGGATCATTGGCGACATCCACCATGTCGTAATAGCCATAAATGCCGCCACAGTCCTCCGGCGGGCAGGCATTCTCGCCTGCGACACAGCGGGCCTGACGCGCAGGGCTTTCCGACGCCAGCTCGCGCTCAATCTGAATGTCGTGCTGCCAGCTGTCACCGAAATCGTACAAATAGACGAACTTGGCCTTGGGCTTGGCAACACCGTTGAGGCGAACGATGTCTTCATTGACCGTGCTGTCGTCAAAATCAGTGCCCCACTCCATCAACGGGGCGTAACGCTTGCGCCCGATCTTGAATTCATGCAAATGATCATCGTCCCAGTCCAATGCGGCCTGAATGACCTGGTGCAACTGGTGCAGCGTGAGGTCGCGTGGAACCTGCACGCGGCGCCAAATCAGGGGTTGCGATCCACTCAACGAGACCTTGACTTCGTACATTTTGTTAAGGTCTTGCTTGCCTGCCATCACACGCTCCTTTGTCAATTCAAATTTTTTCGAGGCTGAAATTGTGTGCTCCCCGTTCAGCCCACAGGAATGGATCACCCGGGTCTGGCGCCACCGGTGAATCTTAAAGTCAATGGGGGTCGGATTTCAATCCATCGGCATCTGACCCGAAACTCAAAACCGGGTCTGAAAAAACCCGCCAAGGGCTGCGACAATCCTGAGCTTTTACTTCACTTGGCACGGGGCCAGTTCGCCCCTCAAGCACTATGCCCACGTCTTCACTTGGCGCCACGCGCGCATTCACCCTGAGCGACTTCGACTTTGAGCTGCCCGAAGCGCTGATTGCCCAGCATCCTGCCGCCGAGCGCAGCGCCTCGCGCCTGCTTGATGGCCGGAAAGGCACCATCGCCGACCGCCGCTTTGCCAACCTGCCTGATTTGCTGCTGCCCGGCGACCTGCTGGTGTTCAATGACACCAAAGTCGTCAAGGCGCGGCTGTTCGGCCAGAAGGCCAGCGGCGGCAAGCTGGAACTGCTGATCGAGCGGGTGCTTTCACCCCATGCGGACGCCGGCCATGAGGTCGCCGCGCACATGAAGGTCAGCAAAAAGCCCCTGCCCGGCGCGGTGCTGCAGATGGAGGGCGGCTTCACCGCCACGCTGCTGGGCCGCTGGCCCGAAGCGCACGGACCGCTGTACCGCTTTCGCCTCAGCAGCGACCCGTATGCGCTGATGGCGCAGCACGGCCATGTGCCCTTGCCGCCCTACATCACGCACACCGACTCGGCGGACGACGAGCAGCGTTACCAGACCGTGTTTGCGAAAAACCCCGGCGCCGTGGCCGCGCCGACCGCCGCGCTGCATTTCGACGAGGCCATGCTGGACAAGCTGGCAGCGCGCGGCATTGCCCGCGCCAGCGTCACGCTGCATGTGGGCGCAGGCACCTTCCAGCCGGTCAAGGCCGAGCAGATCGCCGACCACGTCATGCATTTCGAACGGTTTGAAGTGCCCGCTGCCACGCACGAAGCAATTGCCGCCTGCAAGGCGCGCGGCGGGCGCGTGGTGGCGGTGGGCACGACAACGGTGCGGGCGCTGGAGTCGGCTGCCCATTTCGGCCCGGCCTGCGACGACACCAACATCTTCATCACGCCGGGCTTTGCGTTTCAGGTCGTCGATGTGTTGCTGACCAATTTCCACCTGCCCAAAAGCACCTTGATGATGCTGGTCAGCGCCTTTTCGGGCTACGAACACATCATGGCGCTCTACCGGCATGCGATTGCCGGGCGCTACCGGTTCTTCAGCTATGGCGACGCCATGCTGCTCGATCGATGCATTCCTGGTAAAGCGCTAGAATCATCGACATGAAACCCGCAAGCAACATCGTGACGCTGTCCAGCAAATACCAGGTGGTCATTCCCAGTGCGATACGCGAGCGACTGGAGCTCAAGCCCGGCGCGCAGCTGACCTGGATTGAATTTGACGGTGCGGCGCATCTGGTACCACTCAAGCCCGTCAGCGCCTATCGGGGCATGGCGCGCGCCCTGAAAGACAGCGACATTCCCTGCGAGCCTGAGCGCCTCTGATGCCGAACCGTGCCAAAGCCGGCGAACCTGTGTGGGTGACGCTCGATTCATCGTGCTGGATTGAATACCTGCGCGACACGCCACGGGCAGAGCTTTTCGCCAGTGCGGCGGAAAATCCTGAACAACTGATCGTGCCCATCGTGACAATTTACGAGGTCACCAAAAAACTCCACCGCGAAATCAGCCCGAAAGTCGCGGCCTATGCCGAAGCACTGATGTGCCGGGGGCGCGTCATCGACTTTGACCTGGCGCTGTGCCGCGCCGCCATCGGCAGCCCCCTGCCTTTGGCCGACAGCCTGATTTATGCCACGGCGCAAAGCCATGGCGCCGTTTTATGGACGCAAGACCAGCACTTTGAAGGCCTGGCCGGCGTGAATTACTTTTCCAAAAACTGATGTTGACATTCGAACTCCTCAAGACCGAGGGCCATGCCCGGCGCGGCACCCTGACCCTCAACCACGGCGTGGTGCAGACGCCGATCTTCATGCCGGTCGGCACCTATGGCACCGTCAAGGGCGTGATGCCGCAGTCGCTGATCGAGATGGGCGCGCAGATCATCCTGGGCAACACCTTTCACCTCTGGATGCGTCCGGGGCTTGATGTCGTCAAGCAGTTTGGCGGGCTGCACAAGTTCGAGAACTGGCACAAGCCCATCCTGACCGACAGTGGCGGTTTTCAGGTCTGGTCGCTGGGCGAGATGCGCAAGATTTCGGAAGAAGGCGTGAAGTTTGCCTCGCCGGTCAACGGCGACAAGCTGTTTTTGACGCCCGAAATCTCGATGCAGATCCAGACGCTGCTCAACAGCGACATCGTCATGCAGTTTGACGAATGCACGCCCTACGACACCAAGGGCCACATCACCACCGAAAGCGAAGCCCGCAGTTCAATGGAACTGAGCCGGCGCTGGGCCAAGCGCTGCGAGACCGAATTCGACAAGCTTGAAAACCCGAACGCATTGTTCGGCATCGTGCAGGGCGGCATGTTCGAGAACCTGCGCCAGGAGTCGCTCGAGGCGCTGGTCGAGATGGATTTTCCCGGTTATGCGGTTGGCGGCGTCAGCGTCGGCGAGCCGAAAGAAGAAATGCTGCGCATCATGGCGCACACGCCGCACCGCCTGCCGGCAGACAAGCCGCGCTACCTGATGGGCGTGGGCACGCCGGAAGACCTGGTCGAAGGCGTGGCCGCCGGCGTCGACATGTTCGACTGCGTGATGCCGACGCGCAATGCGCGCAACGGCCACATGTTCACGCGGTTTGGCGACCTGAAAATCCGCAACGCCCGCTACAAGAGCGAAGAAGCGCCGGTGGACAGCAGCTGCAGCTGCTACACCTGCCGCAACTTCAGCCGCGCCTACATGCACCACCTGGACCGCTGCGGCGAAATGCTCGGCCCCATGCTCAGCAGCATCCACAACCTGCACTACTACCTGAACCTGATGCAGGAAGTGCGCGATGCACTGGACGCCGGGCGCTTTGGCGAGTTCGCCCGGCAGTTCAAGGTCGACCGGCAGCGCGGGGTCTGAGGCGTGAACATCGACCTGCAGCGCTTCATTGACCGCTGGGCCGGCATTCCGCTGTGCGCGGCCGTGTCTGGCATTGATGCGCTCAGGCGCCGCTGGCGGCCAGCGCCCGCCACCCACCAGGCGCCGCGCGCCATCGTGGTGATTTTGCTGTCCGAAATGGGCAGCCTGGTGCTGGCCAACGACATGTTTGCGCGGCTGAAGGCGCGCTACCCCGACGCGCCGCTGCACGCGCTGCTGTTCCGCAAGAACCGCGAAATCCTCGACTTGATGCAGGTCATGGACCCGGCGAATGTGCACACGGTCGATGACCGTTCCCTGACGTCCCTGCTGTCCAGCCTGTGGCAAGCCATCAAGGCGCTGCGCCGCGCGAATGTCGATGTGGCGATTGACTGCGAGCTGTTCTCGCGCATCAGCAGCCTGCTGTCGTATGCCAGCGGCGCCCGCGTGCGGGTCGGCTTTCACCGGCACACGCAGGAAGGCCTGTACCGGGGCTCGCACATCAACCGGCCGGTGCCCTACAACCCCTATCACCACATCAGCGCGCAGTTCCTGACGCTGGCGCGGGCGATTGATTCGTCGGCGGTGCCCAAGTCCAAACTGGCCGTCGTGGCCAGCCCGAAGCCGCCACCGCATGTGCAGTTGGATGGCGCGCTGGTCCAGGGCATCCAGACCCGGCTGGCGCAGGACTTTCCCGCGATTGCCGGCAAGCCGCTGGTGCTGGTCTATCCAGGCGGCGGCATCTTGCCGATTCGTGCCTGGCCGCTGGCGTCGTACACCGCGCTGTGCGAGGGCCTGGTGGCTGACGGCTGCGCGGTGGCGGTGATTGGCCTGAAGGACGACCAGGCACTGGCGCGGCAGCTGGTGGCCAATGTGCAGGCGTCTTTTCCGCATAGCCCGGTGGTTGACCTGACCGGCTACACGCGCTCGATTTCCGAACTGCTGGCGCTGTTCCATGTGGCGCGGTTGCTGGTCACGAACGACGGTGGCCCGGGTCAATTCGCGGCCCTGACGCCGATCTGGACGCTGATGCTGTTCGGCCCCGAAACGCCCGGCCTTTACGCCCCGCTCACGCCTCACTGTTACTCCTTTTACAGCCAGTGGCCGTGCTCGCCTTGCCTGACCGCATATAACCACCGCACGTCCTACTGCGACGGCGACAACCAGTGCCTGAAGGTGATCGCACCCGCCGCCGTGCTGGCCAAGGCGCGGGAATGCCTGGCGGCAGCCTGAAAAACACAGCCCGATGTCAAGACTCAGAACCTTTGCCGAGACGCTGGTCCGCCTGCTGCCGCCGCGTTTCCAGCAGATGCTGCGCTGGCGCTTCATCAAGTTCGGCCTGGTCGGCGGCAGCGGCACGGTGATCAACATCGCCGTGCTCTATGTGGCGCAGGAGCATGTCTTGAACAGCATTGCCGACTTTCACACGCGCCTGAACTATTCAATTGCACTGGCCATCACCGTCGCCACCATCAGCAATTTCTACTGGAACCGGCGCCTGACCTGGCGCGACCGCACGCGCAACACGCCCCAGCCGGCGCTGCGGCTGTTTGCCAAGTACGTGATGGCCGCCGCGCTGTCAATCATCCTGCAGTCGCTGCTGACCAAGTGGCTGGCGCTGCACCTGCATTACCTGTTCGCCAACGTGATCGCCATCGCGCTGGCCAGCGTGGTCAATTTCGTCGCCAACGACAAGCTGACGTTTCGCCGGCACCGCAAGGCCACGCACCACCCTTGACGCCCATGACGAGCCCTGACACAACGCAAGCACCTGCCCGACGCCCGGGTTTTCCGGTCCACCGGGTGTGGATCGGCCTGGCGCTGCTGGTGGCGCTGGCCTACCTGTTCGGGCTGGGCGGCGACCACATTCCGCGCAATGGCGACGAACTGGTGTATGCCAACATCGCGCGCCTGACCGCCGCCAGCGGCCACTGGCTGCCGCTTGTCAGCGCCTGGGACTTCATGCGCAACACCAAGCCGCCGCTGCTGTTCTGGCAGGCCATGGTGGCCGGTGGCTGGAGCGACCACTGGACGCTGCTCAACCTGCGCCTGCCCAGCGTCGCCTACACCTGGGGCATCACGCTGATGGTGGCGCTGCTGACCTGGAAGACAGTTCGCAATGCCGACGCAACGCCCGCTGGAGACGCCGCCACTGCCGTGCAGCGCAGCCGCCACGCACTGACCCTGGGCGCCATCGCCGCCCTGGTTTACCTGTCGTTCTTCACCACCTACCGCTACGGCCGGCCCTACCTGACCAGCGCGCCCGAGACGTTCTGGCTGTTCGGCGTGTTCTTTGCCCTGGCCTGGTCGCCCGCCAAACTGCTGGCGTCCAGCTGGAAATTTCCGCTGCTCGCCGGCATCGCGGTTGGTATCGGCTGCCTGTACAAGTCCTTCGTGATGGTGGTGCCGGTCGGGGTTGGGCTGGCGCTGTGCTACCAGGCGGTGGGCGCGCGCGCCCTGCCGTGGCAGATTTTGCGGCCCGGCACTCTCAAGGATGGCGTCAAGGTCGCAGTGATTTGCGCGCTGGGTCTGGGCATTTTCGGCCTGTGGTTTGCCCTCGACCCGCAGCCGGGCGAGGTCTGGCGCGAGTTTGTCGTCGGCGAGAACGCCGGCAAGATGAACTCCTCCAAGGGCTACTTCAAGAGCGCTTTCGGCGGCGGAGGGATTCTGGTGATCCTGACCGGCTATTTCTCCAACGCCCTGTTCCTGCTGCCGCTGTCAATCGGCTGCTTTGTTGCCGCCTGGCGCAGCTGGCGGCAACGCCGGGGCACGGCGCAAACCATCAGCGATGCCGAAAAAATCATGTGGCTGTGGCTGCTGGCGCTGGCGCTGGTGTTCATGCTGCCGACCCAGCGCTCGACGCGTTACCTGATTCCGGCCATGCCCGCGCTGGCCGTGGTGATGGCGCTGTACTGGCAGCGCATCGGCCGCATCTGGTTCAGCCTCACGCTGGGGGTCTGCATGATCGGCTTGCTGGCGATGGGCCTGATTGGCTACGGCGCGGTGCGGGCGACGCAAGACCCGTGGATTTACTCGCTGCTGTTCTGGCTGTTCCTGGCGGCTTCGGCCCTGGCCTGTCTGGCCGGTATTTTCAAGAAAGCCTGGACTCGCCCGCTTGCCGCGCTATCGGCCTTCAGCGTGCTGTTCGCGCTGGCCTGGGTGACGAATCCCTTCAATGGCGAACTGGGACGTTTCAAACCGGAAACCAATGCCCTGCTGCGGGGCCAGAGGGTAGCGGTGCCGAGCAATTTCAACGGCCATTTCGAGCGCTACGAATTCATCATTCCCGGCGCGAAAATCGTGGACTACTTTGCCGCCCAGCCGGTCGATTACGCCGATGTCGAGGGCCTGTTCAAGACCAGCCGCTATGTGCTGGTGCAGCGGCGCATCGGCCAGGCGCCCTGCATCCGCTGCCGGATCATTGACACGCGCTGGGACCTGCGCTCGCGCCAGGACGAAAACGACGGCTTCATGGCGGCCCTGAAGACGCCCGAGACCTATTGGTACGCCAGGGAATACCTGGTCGAGCCGCTGGCGCCCTGAGCCTTCGCAGATGAAGTCTGCTACAAAATAAATAGCACTCTACGCACATCCAGCATGCGCAAGGCACCCACTTGACTCAAAAAGTGCGTGGCATCAGCCCTGTTTCTGAAAAAGCACCAGCCGGGACTCGGTCGTCAAGTCAGCCTTGTGCGCGACCATCGTCACCTCGTAGCGCGTGCCCGGCAAAGGCAGTTGCGGCGCGAAACTGAAGGAGAAGTTGCCGTTTCCATCGGCCTGCACCCGCTGCGTCAGCACGTCCTGGTTCACGCCGAACAGGCCGGCAATGGGGGCGATGGCATGGACCTTGATGTCCACCACCGCACCGGGCGCCGTGCGGCCCCGCACCAGCGTCGTGCCGCCTTCAACGATGGCGTTGTTGACATGGCTGGTGATTTGCAGCGGCACCGTGGCCGGCATGGCGCTCACCGGCACGACAACGTCGAACACCCAGGTCTTGCGCACGGCATTGCCGGCCCGGTCCCTGGCGCTCACGTCCACCGTGTGGCGGCCGGGCGGCAGGTCAGCGCGGTAGGTGAAGAACTGGGCGGTGATGTCGCTGTCGGCGGTGACATTGCGGCCGGACACCAGGACTTGCACACTCTTGGGATCGACGCCTACGCCGCCTGCATCATCAAAGGTGGCCGAAATGGAAATGGTGGCGCGGTCGATGATGGCCTCGCCCTCGCGCGGCGTCAGGTTGCGCAGCACCGGCGGCTTGGCGTCGGCGGTCAGGGCCTGGGTCAGATTGCTTCTGACCGTCTGGTCGCCTACCTTCAGACTGGCCACGATGGGGCGCGACGGCGACAGGTTGTCGTGTCGCCGGATGGTGTAGGCCGCCTCATAGGCACCGGGGCGAACTTCACGCATGGCAACACGGCTGACGCCGGGAATCTCGACCTCGGCGCTGCCGCCCGGCAGGCCATTGAGCGAAAACTTCAGCTCGGCGCCCGGCTCGACCCTGTCAATCGGCGCGACGGTGAAGCGTTCGATCTTCAGCACCGCCACCGGCGGCACCGGCGGGGCCACCTGCGAGTTCGCCATACCGGCCGGGAAGCTGTAGTTGACGGTGATGTTGCGGTTGCGCACCCGCAGGGTGGCGCGTATCGGATTGGCCGGCGAGATGCGGTCCTGACGCTTGATGGTGTAGCTGCCGGTATAAACGCCGCGCTCGGTTTCCGTCAGCGAAATGTTTCGTTGCACACCGTTGATACGCAGATCGACCCGTGCCCGTGGCGTGCCTTCGACCGTAAATTCCAACTCGGCGCCGGCCCTCAAGCCATCATCCGAAGTGACTTCCAGGGAGCGCAGCGCGGGCGCCGCAGGCTGTGCCATGGCCGTCGCGGGCAAGGCGACCAGCGCCGTGGCAACCGGCAACAGGAAAAAGAGTGCGGCGACCCGGTGGCGCAGGTGAGCTTGTATATGAGCCTTCATAAGGAAGCCTTTGTAAATTAGATTTCCCAATGTAAATCTGCTTTTTCAAGGGCGTGTAGGCTAACGCAGCCGGGCTGGGTAGGCCTGCAACGGCGGGCAAGGCGGCCAAACCCGTCGCCAGCCACCGGCAGGTTCAGGCCGGTACGACCGCCGGCCGAGCCGGCAAGTGCTCCCGCTTGCCGGTCGTCCCGCAGGCGTGGCAGAACTTGGCAAATGCGCTCTTGCGGGTGCTGCAGGCCGGGCAATGCTCGAACAGGCCGATGCCGCAATGCGGGCAAAAATCGATTTCCGGGTTTTTTAAATCGACCGGGCGTTCGCAGCCGGGGCACACGCCCTTGGACAGCCGTGCCAGCGCCGTGTCGTAGCTCAGTTCCTCGCGGCGCTGGGCATCGGGCAGTTGTTCGGCCAGCTTTTGCCTTTCCAGGTAGCGGTTCAGCGCAACGATGGCCTGCCGGCCGACCGCCACCGTGACCACGATGCCGACGATGTAGCGCACATAGCCGCCGTAGCTCGGCAGATAAGGCACCAGTTCGACGAAAAAGGCGAACAGCGCAAAGAGGATGAAACCCCAGACAAACGGCCACCAGGTGCTTTTGCGCTTTTTGGCAAACAGCCAGCCGGCCGCCACCAGCAGCGGCAAGGTCAGCGCCAGCCGGTACAAAAACACCCGCAGCTCGATGCGGCGGTATTCGGCATTCAGCAGTTGCTGCGCGGTCTGTTCCATTTCAGCCAGCATGCGGCGCTCGCGCACCGTGTTCTGGCGTGCATCAAGCAGGGCTTGCTGCTGGGCCTCGACAGTCATGCCGGCGGCGCGCTCCTTGTCCTTCAGGCCGTCGAGCGCGCGGGTGCGGGCCACCAGTTCCGGGTCTTGCTCGGAGAGTTGCGTGGCGCGGCGGGTGGACAGCCAGTTGTCGAAGGTTTCTCGCGCAGCCGCCGAATCGGCCTGCGCCACGCGGCGCTTGAGCTGCGCCTGCTCCAGCGCCTCGTTGGCGTCACGCTCGGCAGTTTTGGTGGCCTTGATGCTGCTGCGCAGTTGCGTGCTGGCGGGTAGGTCCATGAAATCGTCAACCGTGCGCTGTCGCTCCACCTGGGGCAGGTCGCCGACCAGCGTGCCGCCCAGGCCGATCAAAAAGCTGGCAAACACCAGCGCCACGACCCACAGGCCGCGCTGCATCCATTTTTCGGTCAATCGCAGGGATTTGCTCATGGTGCGTTTCGTTTCGTGTTTGTCTTTAAAAAAAGGAGTGGTGCTGGACAGCCAGCAGGCCATTCAGCCAGAAAATTTATGGTGAAATCAGCCGCCACCGCTTTACTGGCTTGAGTTTTCAGCTATTGATAATATAGCGCCTTAATTCAGGCGTTCATCAGCGCCCGAACCCGGGCATGCAGCAGTGCTGGCTCGGCCTGCGCTGGCGCCAGCGCCACACCGACATTCAGCCCCACGCGGCTGAAAATGCCGCGCCGGAAAGGCCGCACCATGGCCACGCTTTTGCCGTTGACCTGCTCGATCCGGCTGAAAAAGGAACCCCACAGATTCGTCAGCGCCATCGGAATTACCGGCACCTGCAGGCCATCGCGGCCGGCGTTTTCAAGGATTTTCATGACGCCGCCCTTGAAGGGCTGGAGTTCGCCGTCCCGGGTGATGCCGCCTTCGGGAAAAATCGCCAGCAGGTCGCCGTCGCGCAACACTTTCGCCGCTGCTTCAAAGGCCGCCTCGTAGGCCGCCGGGTCTTCGGCGCGCGGTGCCACCGGAATCGCCTTGGCCAGGCGGAACAGCCAGCCCAGCACCGGCATCCTGAAAATCCGGTGGTCCATCAAAAAATAGATCGGCCGGGGGCTGGCGGCCATCAACAGCACCGGGTCAATGAAGCTGACATGGTTGCAGGTCAGCACCGCCGCGCCCTTTGCCGGGATGTTCTGGTCGTCCGTGACCCTGAAACGGTAAATACAGCGCGAGGCCATCAGCGCGATGAATCGCAGCAAGTACTCGGGCACCAGCATGAAGATGTAGAACGCCACCACCGCATTGGCCAGGCCGGTGAACAAAAATATCTGCGGAATGCTGAAATTCGCCTTGAGCAGCGCGCCGGCCAGCACCGCGCTGACGATCATGAACAGCGCATTCAAGATGTTGTTGGCGGCGATGATGCGGGCGCGGTGCGTGGGCTGGCTGCGCAACTGGATCAGCGCGTACATCGGCACGCTGTACAGGCCCGCAAAGAGGCTCAGCAGCGCCAGGTCCAGCATCACGCGCCAGTGCGCCGGCTGGCCCATGAAGCTGCCCACGCCCATGAGGCTTGAGGCCGGCAGGCCGCGTGAAGCGAAATAAAGATCAACCGCAAACACGCTCATGCCAATCGCCCCGAGCGGCACCAGGCCAATCTCCACATGGCGGCGGCTCAGCACCTCGCACAGCAGCGAGCCGGTGGCAATGCCGATGGAAAACACCACCAGCAGCAACGACGCGACATGCTCGTCGCCGTGCAGCACTTCCTTGGCAAAGCTGGGAAACTGGCTCAAAAACACCGCGCCGAAAAACCACATCCAGCTGATGCCCAGCATCGAGCGAAAGACGACCAGATTGGTTTTGGCCAGCTTCAGGTTGCGCCAGGTTTCGGTCACCGGGTTCCAGTTGATCTTCAGGCCTGGATCGGTCGCCGGCGCCTGTGGGATGAACTGCGCCACCATGCGCCCGACCAGCGCCAGCGCCACGCACGACACGGCGACATAGTGCGGCCCCACGCCCGGCACCGCCACCATCAGCCCGCCGACGATGTTGCCCAGCAAAATCGCCACGAACGTGCCCATCTCGACCATGCCGTTGCCGCCGGTCAGCTCGCGCTCGCTCAGCGCCTGCGGCAGGTAGGCAAACTTCACCGGGCCGAACAGCGTCGAATGCAGGCCCATCAAAAAGGTGCAGCCGAGCAGCACCGGCACCTGGACACTCACAGTGCCGCTGAAAAAACCCACGGCGGCAATCCCCATGATGACCACTTCAAGGTTCTTGACGAAACGGATGATGCGGGTTTTCTCGAACTTGTCGGTGAGTTGCCCGCTGGTCGCCGAGAACAGCAAAAACGGCAGGATGAACAGCGCGCCAATCACCAGCCCGGCCAGCGCCGGCGGCAGCCAGCCGACGCTGAGCTGGTAGGTCACCATCACGGTGAAGGCGAACTTGAACAGGTTGTCGTTGGCCGCACCCGAAAACTGCGTCCAGAAAAACGGTGCAAAGCGGCGCTGCCCGAGCAGGGCGAACTGGTTCGGGTGCGCATCGGCCAAGGGGGCGGGCGGGGCGGCCTGCGGTGTGGACAGTTCAACGCTCATGCAGGACTCCTGTGAGGGTGGATTTGTATTGCACAGGTAACAAGGCGTACGCCTGCGCAACTCCCGGATTCTGCCCTGATTTCGAGCAGTGAAAGACGGGATAAAAAGCGGTCAACAGCATGCAAACTCCTTGGATGAATTGAAAGGGAATGCATGGACTGTGCCGAAAACCAGCGCATAAAGATGCTTATTTTGATGCAGTGGCCTCTTTTCAAACTCAAGGTATCGACAATCAATACCCATGAGCACCACCGCCGACCTTGTCGTCATCCTGAAAAAAGAACTCAAGACCGCCCGCATGACCTATGCCGACCTGGCGCTGGCCTTGGGCATGGCCGAGTCCAGCGTCAAGCGCATGCTGGCCCGGGGCGACATGCCGCTGTCGCGCATCGACGCGATTTGCCGGGCCCTGAAGCTGGACTTTGCTGACCTGGCGCGCCAGGTGGCCGACGCGCAGCCGCTGCTGGCCCAGCTGACCGAGGCGCAGGAAAAAGCCGTGGTGGCCGACAAGAAACTGCTGCTGGTCGCCCTCTGCGTGCTGTCGCAGTGGACGCTGGAGCAAGTCACCGGCAGCTACCGGCTGACCGAGGCCGAATGCATCGGCTACCTGGCGCAGCTTGATCGTATTGGCATCATTGAATTGAAACCACAGAGCCGCTACCGGCTCAAGCTGGCCAAGACCTTCCGCTGGCGCCCGCACGGCGCGGTGATGGACTACTTTCGGGACAACGCCCTGCTGGACTATTTTTCCGGCGGCTTCGACGGCCCCGGCGAGGGCCTGTTGCTGGTGCATGGCTCGATCAGCCGGGGCCTGGCGCCCTCTTTCATGGAGCGCATGCAGCGCGTGGCGCAGGATTTTGCCCAGCAGCACCAGGCCGACCAGAAGCTGGCAGAGAAGGACCGCGAAGGCTACACGCTGCTGCTGGCGATGCGCAGCTGGGAATTCGCGGCGTTTGCGGCCTTGCGGCGCTGAAAGGCTCAGGCCGCGGCCGTGAACACCGTCAGCACGCCGGTGTAGCCATACAGGTGGTTGCGGGCGATCTCGCCGCCGGCAAAGAATCCCACCAGCGGCACATCGCCCAGGGCGCGCCGCACGATCTGCAATTCGGCACTGGGCGCGCCAAAATGCGGCCCGCCGCGCCCCGCGCAGCTGACATAAATGGCGCCGGCAATGCGCCGGGCCGGGTGCGGTGCCGACTGCGCCTCGGGCAGGTTCAGTGCCGTTGCCACTTCCAGCGTCAGTTCCTCGGGCTCCAGTTCTTCGCGGATTTCAGCGCAGATGCGCACCAGGTCGGCACGCGCAGCGTCGGCATGGCGTTCGCAAAAAGCCAGCTTCATGCCGACGCTGGCCACATCGGCTATCGCGATGCCCTGGCGCGTCGGATCGAGTCCGATCAGGTGGCGCACCATGACCTCGGCGCCAAACTGGCCCGAGCGCTGCCGGGCGACATCGTTCGGCAGGTCCGCGTCATGGCTCAGGCCGACCAGCGTGGTGCGGACTTTAGCCAGCGCCTCGCGCGGCTGCTCCAGCGACACGCCCAGGTCGGCCAGCAGCACCTCCAGCGCCGGCCGGCCATCGAGTTCGGTGACCACGTTGGCATCGCAGGCGGTGATGTCGTAGGCAGCTGACACCGGCCGGCAACCCTGGGTGACGCGCGACATCAGGCCCATGCCGCCTGACGCATCGCGCGCAAAGGCCACGCCGCTCAGGCCACCGCTGAACACGCCGCAGGCCGCGCCCTGCCCTTTCAGGTTGCCGTGGCCGCTGAGCGCGAACTGCACCGTCCGGCTCCGGCTCGATGCCAGGCCGCCGAACACATAACCGCTTTCGGTGCGTTCGGCCATCTCGGCAATCAGTTCGGCCACATCGGGCGTGGCCGCATCGGCATGGACCAGCGCGGTGTGCGCGTTGAAAACGCCAGCATGCGCCGGCGGCAGCGGCGACACGCCGGAAAACACACGGTAGTGGTCGTGCGGCAGTTCACACAGCATCACGGCCAGGGCCGGCTCATCGAAATACTCGACGTTGTTCGACGCGATGCCGACGCCCACGGTGCCGCTCCAGTCGGTGATGAAGGGCAGCTCGGCGCTCAGGTGGTCGAGGATTTCCTGGGCCTGGGCCGCATAGTGGTCGGTGATGTAGAGCAGCGCCAGCGTCGGCGAGGCGGCATAGGCCGGCAGGGCCATGTAGCCGCGCAGCTGCGCCAGCACCAGAGCGGCCGCCATTTCCCATTGGGGATGGGTGGCGTGGCCGTAGGGGAAGAGTTTCATAAAGCAGGAACGCCGTTAGCCGTTAAAAGTGGATTCAGGGCTGCAATGTGGCACATCAGGCGCAACCCTGCCGAAAGCCGGGTTCCCGGTCGGGCCTGACGCGCACAAGAATCAAGCCCGCCGCCCTGACCGGCTCCCGGTGCGGAGCGCTTCAGCGCGTCGTCTTGCGTGCCGGTGTCTTGGCCTTTGTCGCGGTCTTAGGTGCGGCTTTGGCCGCTGGTGACTTGGCGGCGGCCGACTTGCCCGCGCCCGTCTTCGAGGCCGACTTCCTTGCGGTCGGGACTGCCGTTTCTTTTGCGGCGCCAGCCTTGGGCCAGCTGCCGGCCATGGCCGTGTTCATGGCAGCGCGGGTGCCACCGGCCATCGTCTTGCTGGCGGTCTCGGCCATGTTCTTGGCCATGTCGGTGGCGGTCCTGACCGCGTCCTTGGCCATGCCGGCCGCCATGCTCTTGCTTGCATCGATGGCGCTGGTCTTGGCCACTTCCTTCATCGCCTCGGCAGCAATGGCCTGGAACTGCTGGGTCAGCGCCCCCCACCACTGCATCGGGTCTGCCAGGCCGGTCGCCGGGGCTGGTGCGTCGCCGGCCTCGGCCCCGGAGTCTGGGGATTTTTCGCCGGCGTCCGGGCCAGTGTCGGCCTTTTCCTTGCTGGCCTGAAAGGCCGAAGGGGGAATTTCAAGACCGGCAAAGCCCTTGGGCTTGTCAGCCGTGCGCTGCATGCCGCCCGACAGGCTGTCGCCGACCTTGAGCTTGAAGGCATTGGCCACTTCACCCATGTTGAAGTTCATGCCCTTGAGGGTGGCGAGCGTCATTTTCTGCACCTCCAGCGCCTGGATGGTGGCCTTGAGTGCCGCTGCGTTCTGGTCGAGCCAGAACTGCACCGCCTTCAGTTCCTGCACGCGCTTGTCCAGTTCCTCGACGTTGAGCGTGGGCGCTATCCAGTTTCCGAGGTTGGGCAGTTGCGGTATGGCGTGCGTCGCGCTCCCGGCGGCCTGTTTGGCCAGGTTTTGCAGAAAATCAAAACCGGGCACCAGTTTGCCAAAGTCGGGAAAAGACGGGGTGTTTGCGTTGCTCATTGAAGTGTCTCCTGGCGGTGGTTGCAGTGTTGCGTCTGTGGGGTCGGGCTCCGGCGGCCCTGTGGGCGCAAAGGGCATGGATAAACCCCTGCACACGGCCTGATTGTGCAGCGCGGGGGCATTGCGTCAACCGGTTTTTTTCGATGCGTTTGCCTGAACGGACGCGCAGCCAGAGCGGTCTCGCCGGCCTTGCTTGTTTTGCAGCCGGAATCGCCCTGTCTCCTGATGAGCTGTTCCTCATGCGCTTCTGGTTTGATAGCGCTTCAGCCGGTTTGCGGTGTCGCACCCGGTGGGCCATCCGTGCGCCGCGCCGCGCTTCACGCCGGCCGGCCCGGCTGCTAAGCTGGGGCCATGAAAAGCCTGTTTCACCTTGCCTTCAACGTCACCAATCTGGACGAGGCGCGCCGCTTTTATGGCGGCGTGCTGGGCTGCGCGGAAGGCCGCGCATCCGCCACCTGGGTCGATTTTGATTTCTTCGGCCACCAGTTGTCGCTGCACCTGGGCGAACCGTTCACCACCCAACGCACCGGCCATGTCGGGGAGCACCTGGTTCCCATGCCGCACTTCGGCGTGGTGCTGGCCCTGCCCGACTGGCAGGCGCTGGCCGGGCGCCTGCAGGCGGCAAAGACGACGTTTTTGCTGGCGCCGCAGGTGCGCTTTGAAGGCCAGCCGGGCGAGCAGTGGACGATGTTTTTTTGCGATCCGTGCGGCAATCCGATCGAGGTCAAGGGCTTACGCTCGCTGGACACGCTTTACGCGGCTTGATGCGCGTGCCGGCCTGAATTCAGGCGGGCATTCCGGCTCGCAGCGCGTCAAGCCGGCGGCGTGATTTCCTGCTCGATCGCGCCGAACAGCGACTGCCCGTTTTTGCCCTTGACCTCGATGCGCAGGGTGTCGCCGAACTGCATGAAACGGGTGGTGGGCTGGCCGGTGTCGGCCGTTTCGACCGCGCGCTTTTCGGCGATGCAACTGTAGCCCTGGCGCCAGTCCGCGTGGCTGACCGGGCCGGCGCCGACGATGCTGCCGGCGCTCACCGGCCGCGTTTTGCACAGGTGCGACAGCAGCTGGCCGAAGTGAAACGTCATGCCTGCGCCGGCGTCGCACAGGCCGACCTTGCGGCCGTTCCAGCTGGTTTGCAGGCTCAGGCCGAGCCGACCCTGGCGCCAGGAGTCGCCGGCTTCGTCAGGCGTGACGGCCACCGGGCCAAAAGCCGTCATGGGCTGGCCCTGCAGCGCGCCCAAGCTGCGCAGGCAGATGTCGCTGGCCAGCAGCAGCAGACGGATACCGTCCAGCGCCTGTTCGGGGCTGGCGCCCATCGGCACGTCGCCGGTGATGACGGCCAGCTGCGCTTCAAAGTCGATGCCCCCCGCTTCGCTGGCCAGCACCACGTCATCGCGCGGACCGATAAAGCCGTCGCTGCCGCCCTGGCGCAGCAGCGGCTCGGCATACAGGCTAGTGTCGCGTCATGAGAAATTTGACGTGGACAATGGGGAATGGAACATTACAAAGTCACCTTGTCAGAGCAGGAAAGAGCCGAGTTGCAGGGCATCGCAGGCAAAGGCACGCACGCAGCATCCAAAGTCATCAATGCCTTGATACTGCTCAACTGCGACCAAGCGGGGGAGCGCACTGAACGCCCCCGCACCTGCGATATCGCAGCCATGCTGTGCGTGAGCGAGCGCAAGGTGGACCGGGTCAAAAAGAAGTTTGTTCTCGAAGGCCTGGAGTTGACGTTGAACCGCCAGCCCGCCAAATGCGAGTACGCGCTGAAGATCGATGGCCGGCTGGAGGCGCAGCTGCTGGCCCTGAGTTGCTCGGCGCCCCCTGAAGGCCAGGCCCGCTGGTCGCTGCGCCTGCTGGCAGATCGGCTGGTCGAGCTCGAATTGGTGGACAGCGTGTCCCACGAGACGGTGCGGCGGGCGCTGAAAAAAACGAGCTCAAGCCCTGGAGGAAAGTTGGCTGGGTGATTGCCCCGCAGGCCAGCGCCCAATTCGTCGCGGCGATGGAAAAGGTGCTCGACATCTACAGCCGCCCCTACGACCCAAAGAACCCCGTGGTGTGCATGGATGAGACGCCGCGCCAGCTGATTCGCGAAACGCGCGAGCCGATTGCCGCGGCGCCCGGTCGGCCCGAGCGCCATGACTATGAATACGAGCGCTGCGGCGTGTGCAACGTGTTCATGGCCAGTGAGCCGCTGGCCGGACAGCGCCTAACCAAGGTCACCGAGCGCCGTACCAAAGCAGACTGGGCCGTGTTCGTGCAGGACATCGCTGCGAACTACCCCGACGCCGAGCGCATCACGCTGGTGATGGACAACTTGAACACGCACACGCCGGGCTCGTTGTATGAGGCGTTTGCCCCCGAGGAGGCCAAGGCGCTGTGGGACCGCTTTGAATTCGTTTACACGCCCAAGCATGGCAGCTGGCTGAACATGGCCGAGATCGAAATCAACGTCATGGTGAGCCAGTGCCTGGATCGGCGCATCGACAGCATCGAGATGGTGCGAAGCGAGGTCGCCGCCTGGCAGAGCCGCCGCGACAACCTTCAGGCCAAAGTCAACTGGCAGTTCACGACCAAGGATGCCCGCACCAAGCTCAAAAGGCTTTACCCGACAACTACATCATGACGCGACACTAGGTGGCAGCGTGGCCGCCGGGATGCTGCCCAGCCGTTCGACATGGCTGGCATACGCCGGGCCGCTGACCCACTGGTAGGCGCGCGGCAGCGGCGCCATGCACTGCGCTGGATCAAACGCAAAGGCATGCCGCGCCTTGCCGCTGTTGAGCAGTTCAGACAGGTCGTTCAGTTGCGGCGCCATGAAGCGCCAGTCGTCGAGCACCTGCTGGAGCCGGCTGGCGATGCCGGTCGCATAATGGGCGGTTGACAGGTCGCGCGACACCACGACCAGCTGGCCGTCGCGCGAGGCGTCCTTGTAGGTAGCGAGTTTCATGATTTCCAGAATAAATGAATGGCCGGGCGATGCGTCCTGACAGGCTGACTTCCGACACCCCGGCAACAGGCCAGATTGTGCCGCGCCACGCCGCACCGCCCTGGCGCACCCTGGGCCTGCTGGCCGCCGGGGTGCTGGCCGTTCATGCACTGATGCTGCAAACCCGTCCGGCCCGCTTCGGCCCGGCGCAGGCACCGCCGTCCCACAGCGTCGCAGTGCTGACCACCCGCAGCATTGCCCTGCCGCCGGTGGCCGCCAGCCTGCCACCGGCCGAAGCTGCGCCTCCCGCACCAACCCGGCCCCAACCGGTCGCCAAGCCTTCCAAAAAGCCAATTTTCAAGCAAAAAGTGCCTGTTGCGCAGAACCAGCCTTCCCCACCAGCTATTGATTCCATAGCACCTCCTAGCCCGCCGCCTGGCAGAGTCGATGAAACGCCCGCCCCGGCAGAGGCGGACAGCGCCGCGCCCTCCACGGCCTTGCCGGAAGCCGCACCTGCACCCGCAGTTTCCGCCAGCAGCGCCACGGCAGGGGCCCCGACGCCGCCCGCCAGCGATGCTGCAGCGCCTTTACCGCCGGTGCCAGTGACCCAGACGCCGGTCACCGCCATGGCGCTTGCGGCAAGCGCCCGGCTTGACTACCGCATGACCGGCAGCGCCAAGGGCCTGACCTACCATGCCCAAGGCGAACTGGTCTGGGAAAATGCCGGCGGCAGCTACACCGCACGCATGACCGTCAAGGCGTTGTTCATCGGCTCGCGCAGCATGAGCAGCACCGGCCAGATCAGCCCACAAGGGCTGGCGCCCACGCGCTTTTCCGACAAGTCGCGCACCGAGGTGGCGGCCCATTTCGAGCCCGACAAGGGCCAGATCAGTTTCAGCGCCAACACGCCCACGGTGCCGTGGATTCAGGGCGCGCAGGACCGGGTCAGCGTGTTTTTTCAGCTCGGCGGCATGCTGGCGGGCAACCCGTCGGGTTTTGCGGCGGGCTCGACCATTTCAACGCTCACCGTCGGGCCGCGCGCTGCGGACAACTGGACCTTTGAAGTCGAAGGCCCGGAATTGCTCGCCCTGCCTTTCGGCGAAACGGCGACCGTCAAGCTGTCGCGCCAGCCCCGCCGCGACTACGACCAGAAGGTTGAAATCTGGTTTGCCCCGGCGCTGGACTATCTGCCGGTGCGCAGCAGGATCACCCAGGCGAACGGCGATTTTGTCGATCAGCAACTGAGCGAGCTGACGCGTCCCTGAGCCGTCTATAAGGCCTTGCCCGCCCAGGCCCCCTTGAAGTTGCGCCGATCGTGGCCATCTGCGGGGAAAGGATATCTCCATGCAACTGCTTTACGACTCTGAATCATTTGTGGTGGTGCAAATTCACGCGAATGCGCCCGAAGACTCGGCACCCCGGCCAGCCGTTCCCCAACTCGCCCGGCACGGCTATGAAATCGTGGACAAGCGCTCGGGCAAGCAGGTTTACCTTGACGGCTCTTGGGCAGAAATGTTCCAGCAGCGCCTGAGCGGCTGGGAAAAGGACACGCCTACCCAGGAAGAGGTCGAGGACACGCTGGAAGGCTACAGCGGCTTGGCGAACACGCCGGTTTCCCTGCACTGACCATTTGGCTGGCCCCTGCGCCGACAGAGCTTGACTGCATCCGCAACCGCTCCGACAAAAAGCCCGCAAGATGCCAAACGCAAGGCAGCGCGCCGACGAAGGCTTTAGTATTCGGCCATGCTGTTTACTTCCCGCGTCCTTTCACCCTGCCGTTTCGCCTTGCTTGTTGTGGCCTCATCCGCATTGCTGACCGCGGGTTGCGCCGGCAGGCCCGAACTGCCCATCCTTGAACAGACCGGCAACCGCATGGCTGCCCAGACAGCGACACGGCTGGAGGCATTACTGCCCGCCGACGTGCTGCTGGTCGGCGAACAGCACGATGCGCCGGCGCACCATGAACTGGAGCAGCAGATCGTTTCCAGCCTGGCAAGCCGGGGCCTGCTGGCCGCCGTGGCGCTGGAAATGGCCGAGGTCGGTGTCAGCACCGCGCAGCTCAAACCGAGTTCGACCGAAGCGCAGGCGCGCAGGGCGCTGAAATGGGACGACAAGTCCTGGCCGTGGACGGCCTACGGGCCGGCGGTGATGACCGCCGTGCGCGCCGGCGTGCCGGTGCTCGGCGCCAACCTGCCGCGCGACCAGATGACGGCCAGCATGAACGACGGCAAGCTCGATGGGCAGCTTCCCGGCCCGGCCCTGAAGGCGCAGCAGCAAGGCATCCGCCTAGGCCACTGCAACCTGCTGCCCGAAAGCCAGATCACGCAGATGACGCGCATCCAGATCGCCAAGGACATCACCATGGCCGACACCGTTCACCAGTTGCTGCTGCCCGGTAAAACGGTGGTGCTGCTGACCGGCAACGGCCATGCCGACCGTACCCTGGGGGTGCCGCAGCACCTGCGGGCCGACGTGAAGGCCAAATCCCTGCAGCTGCGCGCTGGCGATGGCGATGCCACCGACCGGCCCGGCGCGTTTGACGGCGTCTGGCCGACACCGGCATTGCCCGAGACCGACTACTGCGCCGAATTGAAGGCGCAGTGGACTGCAGCCGGCAAGTAGCTTGGTGCAATCCCCCGGGCAGCCCGGGGCGGCCGTTGCCCCTCAGGGTCGCAAGACGATCTTGGCCGATGCTGCGCGGCCTTCGTCGAGGTCCTGAAAGGTGCGCTGCCCCTGCGCCATGGGCCGTTCCTCAACCCAGGCCAGGTCTCCGAACACGCCCGCATGCAGCGCGGCCACGGTGGCGCGCAGGTCGGCGGTGGTGTAGGTGTAGGTGCCCAGCAGCGTGATTTCAGACAACGTCAGCTTGCGCATGTCGATTTCGCTGGCCCAGTCCTGCAGGCCCACATGCATGATCACGCCGCCGGGCCGGATGGCGACAAAGGCCTGCTGGCGCGTCGCCTTGGCACCCACGGCATCAAACACATAGTCGTACTGGTTTTCGCCGGGCGCCTGTTGGCGCGGGTCCAGGGTTTCACAACCGACATGGGTCTGTACCGCCTCACGCCGCAGGGAATTGGGCTCGCTCAGCGTGAGCCGGACCACGCCCAGGTGCTTGAGCAGCAAGGCGGCCAGCATGCCAATGGCACCACCGCCAATCACCAGCACGCGGCATTCGTGCACCGGACGCGGCAGCACGCGCAGCGACAGGTTGACGGCGTGCCAGGCCGTGGCCGCCGGTTCGGTCAGCGCCGCCGCCACATCGGACATGTCCTGCGGCATGGCGATCAGGGACGCGGCCGGAATGCTCATGAACTCGGCGTAGGCGCCGGGCCGGGTCATGCCGACCATGGTGCGGTTGGAACACAGGTTGTTGCGGCCCTGCACGCAGTAGTCGCAGACACCGCAGGTGATCAGCGGGTTGCCGGTAAAACGCGTGCCCGGCTCAAAACCACGGGCAGCCGATTCCGCCACCGTGCCGACAAACTCGTGGCCCAGCACCAGCCCCGGCGTGCGCCGCGGGTCATGGCCATGCCAGGCGTGCAGGTCGGAGCCGCAGATGCCGACGGCGTCGATTTTGAGCACCACTTCGCCATCGGTCAGTTCGGGCCGGGGACGCTCCTGCAATTGCAGCTCGTTGGGTTGGGTGTAAACAAGGGCTTTCATCCGATGGATCCTTTTTCAGTTTTCAACGCGCGGTGAAGCCGCCATCGACCATCAGCGTCTGTCCGGTGATGTAGGCGCTGGCCGCGCTGGCCAAAAACACCGTCGCGCCATGCAGGTCCGTCAGTTCTCCGTTGCGCCCGATACAGGTTTGCGACGCATTGCGCGCTGCCAGCTCGGGGTTGTCAAACACGGCGGCCGTCAGCGCGGTCGGGAAAAATCCCGGCCCGATGGCATTGCAGGTGATGCCCTGCGGCGACCACGCCTGGGCGATGGCGCGTGTCAGCTGCACCACGCCGCCCTTGCCGGCGCCATACGGCGCGCTGTTGGCAAACGCACGCCAGCTTTGCAGCGAAGCGATGTTGATGATGCGGCCCCAGCGGCGGTCCTTCATGCCGGGCGCGAGCGCCTGCGTCAAAAAAAACGGCGCGGAAAGATGCAGCGCCAGCTGCGTTGCCCAGCTTGCAGGCGTGACGTCCAGAAACGGCTGCCGCAGGTTGATGCCGGCGGCGTTGACAAGGATGTCAACGCCGCCCAGCGCCGCTTCGGCTGCAGCTGCCACATCCCGCAGCGCGGCGGCATCGGCCAGGTTCGCCGCCAGGGTGGTGGCAGCGATTCCTTCGGCCTGCAGGCGCGCAGCGGCAGCGTCGAGTTCGCCCTGGCGTCGCGCCACCAGCAGCACCTGCGCGCCTGCCAGGCCCAGCGCGCGGGCCATGGCTTCGCCGATGCCGGAATTGCCGCCCGTGACCAGCGCCCGCCGGCCCGACAGGTCGAACAGTTGCGCAATGCTCATACCGACACCGGCTCGCCCAGATCGAACGCAGTCCCGGGAAAGTATTTGGCCAGCCGGTCGTCCGCCGTTCGGGCATGGGCCTCCATGCCTTCCAGGCGGGAAATACGCGCAGTGACTTCGCCAATGTCACGGGCCCCATCGCGTGTCATGCGCTGCCAGGTCAGGGTTTTCATGAACTTGTGCACCGACAGGCCGCCGGAGTAGCGCGCCGCGCCCTTGGTCGGCAGCACATGGTTGGGGCCGCTGGCCTTGTCACCAAAGGCCACCGTGGTTTCCTCGCCAAGGAACAGCGAGCCGTAGGAAGTCAGGTTGTCCAGCCACCAGTCAAGATCACGGGCATGCACTTCCAGGTGTTCGCTGGCATAGCGGTCTGACACCTCCACCACCTCATCCCGGGTGTCGCACAAGATCACTTCGCCGTAATCGCGCCAAGCGCTGCCGGCGGCGTCACGCGCGGTAGGCGGCAGTTTGTCAATCAACTCGGGCACCCGTTGCATTACCTGCTCGGCCAGTGCCCGGGAGGTGGTGAACAGCCAGGCGGGTGACTCATGGCCATGCTCGGCCTGGCCGACCAGGTCACTTGCAACCATGGCCGCATCAGCGCTGTCGTCCGCAATGACGCCGACCTCGGACGGACCGGCAAACACATCGATGCCGACCTTGCCAAACAATGTGCGTTTGGCTTCGGCAACGAATTTGTTACCGGGTCCGACAATGACATCCGCAGGCTGGCCCGTAAAAAGGCCATACGCCATCGAGGCAATGGCCTGCACACCGCCCAGCGTCATGATGATATCGGCACCGGCCCGGTCGAAGGCGTACAGCAGATACGGATGCATCGGACCGCCACGAAACGGCCCGGAGCAGGCGATGATGGTTTTCACACCTGCCGCCTTGGCCGTGGCCACGCCCATATAGGCCGAGGCGATGTGCGCATACCGCCCGGCAGGCGCGTAACAACCGGCCACATTGACCGGCAGTACCCGTTGCCCGGCAGTCACGCCTGGATGCAGGCCCACCGAGAATTCGTTCAGCGACCGGCGCTGCGCCAGCGCAAAGTCGCTCACCTGCTTGATCGCAAAATCGATGTCGCGCCGCACCTGGTCAGGCACCTCGGCGCTGCGCCGCTCGATCTCGGCCCGGCTCACCACGATCTCGCCGTCCCACTGGTCGAGTTTTTTGGCATAGGCCCGCACCGCCGACTCGCCGTTGGCGCCAATTTCGCCCAGCATGGTGGTCACGACTTGCTGGGCACTGGCTGTTTCTGTTTCCGGCGTCTTGTCGGCTTTTTTCAGGTATGTCACAGTCATTTCAATCTCCTCAAGGGGTCAATAAAAAGTCAATCAAAAAGGCGCCGCCAACCTCATTTGAAAGCGCTTACAAATCCAGGCTTTGAAAAAGCACCTCCACGACAGGCGTGCAGGTGCTTTGCGTGACTTACTGGGTGCGGTTGGCGAACTCTCGCAATTTGGGGTTCGCGTTGACACGCTTCATGTAGGCATCGGTGATGTAGTCGTTGCCCGGCGGTGTGGTGTTGATGGCGCCCGTGCCGCGCATGAAGGCGGCAATTTGCCCAAACCAGGTGTCCATGTCGGAAGCGCCCCGGCTGCGGTCCATGCGGGCGAGCTGCTGTTCCAGGCTAAAGGTCGGGCGCTTGGCAAACTCCTTTTGCAGCGAAGCGTCGGAGACATTGACACCCCCCTGCTCGTAGAACTTGCGCATCATCACCACCGCTTCGGGCCGGTTGGCATTCATCCACGACCAGGCGCGCAGGTAAACGGCGAGAAATTTCGCGACCTCCTCGGGGTTCTGCTCGGCGTATTCACTGCGTGCCACCAGCGCACCGGGCACGATGGCGCCGCCGTCCTTGCCCGAGCAGAGCTGGACAGCGCCAGCCTTTTCTTCCACCGCATAGGTGTTGGGCGCCCAGAGCCCGGCCAGGTTGGCGCCGCCCGACGCCAGCGCCGAGATGATTTCGGACTGCCCCATGTTCTTGATCATCACGTCCTGCTTGGTCAGTCCGTATTTTTTCAGGCACGACTGGACCGCAAAATCTCCAGTGGAATTGCTGGTGAGCAAAATCGTCTGGCCTTTGATCGCCGCCGGGTTTTTGGCGATCTGGTCAGCCATTTCCTTGCTGACCATCAGGGCGTTGGCGTCCGATTCGTCATTGGTCAGGCCAATGGTTTTGATGCCGAAGCGCATATGGCCCAGCACCGCCGGCACAGAGCCTGTTCCGCCCACATCCCATGATTTGGCCGCAGCAGCAGCCATTTGCGGCACACCCGCCGGGAAGATGCTGAACACCGGCTTGAGCCCTACTTCAGCCCACCAGTTCTTCTCTGCGGCAACAAAAAACGGCAAGGACCAGTACAAGGCCGGCTGGTAGCTGACCTTGATTTCGGTGAGCGGTGCCTGCGCTTGAGCGCCCAGCGTGGCGCTGGCGACAAGAGCGCCCAGCAGGGTGTTGCGCAAGAAGGTTTTCATGGGAATCTCCTGAAGTTAGTGGAATAAAAATCCGGGGCCTGACTCAATGGATTGCCGCATCGTGCTGATCGCGCAGCAATTTCCATATCTGGGTTCGAAGGTGAACAAAAGACGGCTGGTCCATGACGTCCTCGATGCGCGGCAGGGCGTCCCAGCCTTCTGCATCGCGAATGGATTTGATGTCGATGATTTCCCGGATCGTGCCGGGCCGGCGCGACATCACCACGACGCGGTCGGCCAGGTAAACCGCCTCTTCCACCGCATGGGTGATGAACAGCACGGTGCGCGGATGCTTGCGCGCCAGGCGCACCAGCTCCTCCTGCATGACCACGCGCGTCTGGGCATCGAGCGCGCCAAAGGGTTCATCCATCAGCAAGACCTTGGGGTCGAGCACATAGGCCCGGGCAATCGCCACCCGCTGCTGCATGCCGCCCGAGAGCTGGTGCGGAAAGGCTTTTTCGTAACCCTTCAGGCCCATCAGGTCGATGTATTGCTCGATACGTTTTTTCCTTTCGGCCGCCGCGATGCCCAGCGAATGCAGGCCGAACTCGATGTTGTCCCAGACGGTTTTCCAGGGGAACAGCGCAAACTGCTGAAACACCACCGCACGGTCCGGGCCGGGGCGCGTCACCACCTCGTTGTCCACCATCACATGGCCGCCCGTGGGATGTTCAAGTCCCGCCGCCATGCGCATGCAGGTGGTCTTGCCGCAACCCGACGGCCCCACGATGGCGACAAACTCGCGGTCGCCGACCTCCAGGTTGACGCCCTTGAGCGCGACAAAGTCCTGGTTGCCCTGGTGAAAGGTGCGCTCCACGTTGTTGAAATGAATGATGGCCATAGGTCTCCTGGGCTGGTGTTTTTCAGGGCCGCGCTTTTCACAGTCCACGGCGGGTTTCAATCGTCTGCTGCAGACGCTGCAGCAGCACATCCATGACCAGGCCCACCAGTCCGATGGCAATCATGCCGCTCATCACCGTGGCGGTGGACAAGCCGGCCTGCCCCTTGACCATCAGGTAACCGACCCCGCTGGACGCAACGATCAGCTCGGCTCCCACCAGCGACTGCCAGGCCAGGCCGGCAGAGATGCGCAGGCCAGCCACGATAGACGGAACAGCCGCAGGAAGCATGACCTGCGTGATGCCGCGCCAGGGCCCCGCGCCCAGCATGCTGGAGGCTTCGATGTACTTGCGGTCCACATACTTGGCGCCGCGGTAGGTGTTGATCAGTACCGGCGGCAGTGCCCCCATGAAAATGATCAGGATTGGCCCGCCAATGCCGGTGCCAAACCACAGCGCCGCAAAAGGCACCCAGGCAATCGGCGCAACAAAACGCACCGCTTCAAACAGCGGCCCGACAATCTTGTCCACCCAGCGAAACCAGGCCATCAGCAAGCCCAGCGGAATGCCGACACACACCGCCAGAATGAACCCCATGGCAAATCGTTTCAGACTGGACAGCAGGTGCATTTGCAGCGTGTAGCCCGCAAACGGCTCATGCGTCAACTGGACCAGGCGCGAGAGGATTTCCCACGGCGCGGGCAAAAAAGTGCGCGGCACCAAGCCCGACAAGGCCATGGCGGACCAGAGGAAGAAAAATCCGGCGGCGCCCGCCAGACTCAGGGCCCAGAAACGGCCAGCGGACAAAGGGGGTTGCAGCATTTACGTGCTCCTCCAGGGCATCACTTTTTTCTCCAGCCAGCCCAGGGCCAGTGTCATCAGCCAGCCGGTCAGGGCCACGCTCATCATGCCGACCAGGATCATGGGCGGGTAAATGTCCTGCGCGCCCTGGTTCAGGATTTGCCCCAGACCCGCGATGGCGCCCACCAGTTCAGCCGCCACGAGGGTAGTCCACGACGCCTGCAATGACAGTCGCAGCCCGGTGAAGATGCTCGGCAGCGCCCCCGGAATCAGCACCTCTTTCCAGTAGCGCCAGCCGGCAATGTTCAGCATGGCACTGGCCTCCAGCAGCGGTCGCTCGATCTGGCGCACGCCGCTGAAGGTGTTGATGACCGACGGCACGAAGGCAGCGACGAAAATCACCATCACCTTTGCGGCATCGCCCAGACCGAGCCACACGATGGCCAGCGGAATCCAGGCCAGCGGCGGAATCGGGCGCAGAAACAGGAAAGCCGGGTTGGCCAGCGCCTCCACCGTGCGGCTGGCGCCCATTGCCAGCCCCAGCACCACGCCCAGGGTGGATGCCACCACAAAACCCATGGTGACCAGCCGCACGCTGCGCAGCACATGTTCGTGCCAGCGCGCATTGCTGTAGCCGTCAAACACGATCTGGTTCCAGGAGGCCAGGGTTTCAGCCGGCGCGGGAAACCGCATGCTGGAGATCAGGCCGGAGCCATCGGTCAGTCCCCACCACACCAAAACCACCATGCCCAGCGTCAGCATCACACGCAGCAACCCATTGCTCCACGAAAAAAGGTGCGCGCCATTGCGATTGGAAGCGCTGGCGGCCAGAGGCTGAACGGTTTTCGCAGATGTCACCAAACTCTCCCGAATTGATTTGTAAGCGCTTTCATTATTTGACGTTCAAGCCTTACCTGTCAATCGGATGACGATGTTGATTTATTAACGTAAACCCGAAGATTGCCGGCTTAAAATAAAACCTGTAAGCGCGTACATTTAAATCTTATGACTGCACCTAAAAATAGCCACCCCACCATTGACGATGTCGCCCGCCTGGCGGGCGTATCGACCGCGACGGTGTCACGCGTCCTGAACCGGCCCGAGTCGGTCAGCGAGTCTTTGCGCAAGAAAGTGGCGGCGGCGGTGGAGCGGCTGGGTTATGTGCCGCATGCCGGGGCGCGTGCGCTGATGCTGCGGCGCTCCGGCACGGTCGGCGCGGTGTTTCCCACCGTGGACAACGCCATCTTTGCCACCGCCATTGATGCGCTCCAGCGTCGGCTGGCGCAGTCGGACATCCAGTTATTGATTGCCACCAGCGGCTACGACAAAACCAGTGAAATGCGCCAGGCCATCAACCTGGTCACCCGGGGGGCCGATGCGCTGGTGCTGTGCGGCTTCAGCCAGCATCCCGACCTGCTGCGTTTCATGGCGCAGCGCAGCCTGCCCTGCGTCCATGTGATGGTGCATGCGCCGGACAGCCAACATATCAGTGTCGGCTTTGACAATGTTGCCGCCATGGCCCAGGCGACGCAATACCTGATCGATCTGGGGCATCGCCACATTGCCATGCTGGCCGGCGTAACACACAGCAATGACCGTGCAATGCAGCGTGTTGAAGGCGTGCGCAGGACATTGCAGGCGGCCGGGCTGGATTTACCCGCCGGGCGCCTCCTGGAGAGGGCTTACGCGCTGGCCGATGCGCGGGACGGGCTGCGCCAGCTGATGGCGCACCAGCCAGCGCCCACGGCGGTGATCTGCGGCAACGACGTGCTGGCCTTTGGCGCCATGCTGGAAGCGGCCAGCCTGGGCTTGCAGGTGCCGCGCGACCTGTCCATCGTGGGTTTTGATGACCTGGAGATGGCTCGGCACCTGCAGCCCGCACTGACCACCGTAAGGGTTCCCACGCAAGCCATGTGGAGTACAGCGGCCGACCGGCTGGTGGCCGCGATTCGCGGTGAGCCGGTCCAGCGCAGCACCAAAATTGACGTGGCGCTGGTGGTGCGTCAGTCCACCGGACCGGCGACATCAGTCAAACCGGGCTGAAGCCAACAGGGATTCAGCCGTTGGGAAAATATGCCCATCCGGGCAAAACCCCGATCTCATGGCATGGTCAGGCCGCGCCACAGCAGGCTGGTACTGCCGGCAATCAACAGCAGCCACACCGCCTGAATGACGCGTTCCGCGGGCATGCGCGCATGCAGGTGGCTGCCCGCCAGATAGCCCAGAATCGCACACGGCAACAACGCAAACGCGAGCGGCAGCAGTCCGTCCTGGCGGTAAAACCCGCTGCCGGTGAAAAGCGCCAGCCGGATCAGGGCGGTGCCGAAGATCAGCACGCCAATGGTCGCGCGCATCACGGTTTTGTCGGGCAGGCGCCGCGCCAGGTAGATCATGTAAACCGGCCCGCCCGTGCCATACAGCGCGGTGAACGCGCCCCCCACCATCCCGGCGGGCATGGCCCACCGGGACGAAATGGGTGCAGTCACCGCCTTGCGCAGCAGGCTCCAGCTGGCATAGGTGAGCACAAAGAGGCCCAACACCATCAGCAGCCAGCGTTCGCTGACGCGTACCAGCAAGGTCACACCCACCGCCATGCCGATCAACAAAAAGGGCAGCAGGCGCAGCAATTCGCTCCGGTCCAGGTATTTGCGATTCTTCAGGCCCAGCAACAAGCCGGCAAAAAGATCAAACACCAGCATCATCGGCACGGCAAAGCGCAAGGGAAAGAAATGCGCCAGCAGCGGTATGGCAATGATCGCTGCGCCAAATCCGGTCAGGCCATACACGGTGTACGCGACCGTCACGATCAGCGCCGCGCTCAGCAGCGTAAGCCAGGGCAGGTCGATCACGCGCTCACTGCCTTGCGTTGGCAGGCGGGCGACGTGAGCGTCAGCATCATCGCTGCGGCCATCCGTCTGAGGGCATCACAACACATGCACACAAACCTGTCACCGTCGGGGTACCAACGCCATCGTTTGACACACAGGCCCCCTTCAATACTGGATCTGCGGCGCAGGCACACCCTCGATCATCACGTTCAGGCAGGCGGGCAGGCCGCTGGCCTGGGCACGCTGTACGGCCGACGCCATTGCCTGCGGCTCGGTCACCCGTTCGCCATGACCGCCGAAAGCCTGGGCGACAGCGTCATAGCGCATCGGGCGAAGCTCGCAGCCCACCAGCCGGTCCGCACCGTAGTCGCGCAACTGGATCTGGTATTCGGCATTCCAGCGCGCATCGTTGCCGACCACCGACACAAAGGGCAGTCCGTAGCGCATGGCCGTGTCGTATTCAGCGATATGAAACCCGACCGTGCCGTCCCCCATCACCGCGACCACCGGCGCTTGCGGCTGCGCGCAACGCGCGGCCAGCGCATACGGAAGACCCGAGCCGATCGAGCCCGCCACGCCGTTGTTGACCCGGTGCGGCGCGCTCAGGCAAGCCATCGCCCACTGCCCTATTTCGCCGCCATCGCACACCAGCACCGATTCGGGATGGCTGTCGAGCAGTGCCTGCAGCGGCCTGAGCATTTGCACCGGATGAAGCTTGCCAGGCAAATCCGACTGCACGCTGTCCCATGCCGGCGGACGGTAGGCGATCGCGCCGCGCACGTCGGCGCGCCACGCGGACGGCGCGCCGCTTGAAGCCGCCTGCGTCAACGCCGACAGCGACGAAAAAGCATCGGCCAGCGCGGTGACTTCAAGTCGATCACCGAGCGCGTTGCGCGTGCGTTCGATTTCGGCTGACTCGGCATCTATCTGATGCACGGTGGCTTGTGCCGACAAGGCCGGGGCCTTGCCGAATTTGAGCGTGAAGTCGAGCCGTTTTCCGACCAGCAGCACGCAGTCGGCTTGCGCCAGCATCTGCGCAAAGGCACCCAGGCTGGCATCGGCGATGCCGCGCGGACTTTCCATGCCGATCACCGGCACACCGCTGGCCGCTTCCAGTGCAGCCAGCATCGCGCGGCCCGGGCGGGTCATGCAGGCCGGGCCGGCAAGGATCATCGGCCGCCTGGCCTGGGCCAGGCGCTGCATCAGGTCGCTGGCGGTGGCCAAGTCCAGCGCCATGGTTTCAGGCTCGAAGGCCTCGGCCGCCAGCGCCGGTGCCTCAGCGATGTCATCGAGCGCGTCCGTGGGCAGGTTCAGGTTCACCGGCCCGGGCCTGCCCGATCGCGCGATACGGATCGCCTTGGCGATGTCGCCGGCAACCTGGTCCGGCCCGGCGCACGTCCAGGCCGCCTTTGTCACCGGGGTCGCCATCTCGGCCTGGCGCATTTCCTGAAAAGCGCCCAGTCCAAGCTGGTTGTTCGGCGCATGGCCGGACAGCAGCAGCACCGGCGATTCGGCCATCTGCGCGGTGTAAAGCGCAGACACCGCATTGCCATGGCCGGGGCCACCGGTGACCAGCGCCACGCCCACCTCGCCGGTGATGCGCGCATACGCATCGGCCATGTGCACGGCGCTGGCCTCGTGGCGCGTGTGGATGAGCTCAATTCCCGAATTGAACGCGGCATCGAAAATCGGCATGATGTGGTTGCCCGAAAGCGTGAAGATTCGGCGCACGCCGGCTGTCTTGAGCGACTGGATCAAGGCATCACAGCCACGGTTGCGGGAAAAGGTGTTCATGTATCGGTCCTTTTATTTCAATTCAATCTGGAGTTCGCGGCCCAGGCGTTCGTAGACCTGGTACTGATCCGACGCGAATTTTTCGGTGTCCCCGGGCTTCATCACCCGCGCAATGCTGCCGGCTTTTTCAGTTGCGGCAATCCACTGGGGGTCCTGCGCGGCGGCTGCGAGTGTGTTCACCCAGCGGTCCGTGATCTCCTTGCCCAGGCCGGGCGGACCATACAGCGCACTCCAGCCGATGACTGCTTCGAGTTGTGGATAACCCGCCTCGCGCGCCGTCGGCACGTCTGGCAGATCCTTGAGTCGCTCTGGCGTCGTGGTCATCAGCGCATGCAGCTTGCCGCCCTTGATATTGCCGATCATCGACGTGAGGTTTCCACAACTGAAATCCACATCGCCCGAAAGCACGGCCATGGCCGCTTCACCGCCGCCCTTGTAGGCCACCGGCACAGCGGCGTTCTTGCCGAGCTTGAGCACATCGAACAACAGTTGGGGACCAAAGTTCAAGATCGTCGCAGGGCCAGTGGTGCTGTAGTTCAGCTTGCCAGGCTTGGCGCGCAACGCAACAACCAGGTCTGCCATGGTCTTGAAGCTTGATTCGCTGCGCACCGCGCAGACCACAGGATTCAATTCCAGCAGGCCAAGGAAAGTGAAGCTGTCCCACTTGTAGTCCAGCCCCTTTTGCAGTGCCGGCAGGACAACCTGCGAGCCGACGCGGGCAAGCAGCAGCGTGTAGCCGTCGGGTTTGGCGCCCCGCACCGCGAGAGAGCCAATGGCGCCGCCTGCGCCGGCCCGGTTCACCGGGATCAGACTCTGGCCCATCGTGCGTTGCACCACGACGCCCAGATTGCGCGCAGCGACATCGGCATCGCCGCCGGCACTGAAGGGCACGACCAGCGTGATCGGACGATCGGGGTAGGGATGGGTCTGGGCACTTGCCGGAGGCGCGATGGCAGACAGGCCGGCCCATAGGGCCAGGGTATACGGGATGGAATGCACGATGTCTCCTGTTCTTCAGATTAGAAATTCGGGCGCCAACCGGCGGGCCTGCCATGGAAAGGTCAAAGCGCACGGGGCGCCTTGTTCAAGCGTTTCAAGAAACGATTGCATCCTCCTCTTGCAGGATCGTCTGGCCAGGCACGACGCGGGTGAAGTGCACCGGTTCGCGGCGCATCGACAGCGTCTGGCCGTCCTGCGTCACGACGATGTAACTGGAGCCTTCCAGGTCGCCGGTGTGCGGATGGTCTTCGCGGAAATGCGCGCCGCGCGAGTCTTCGCGGGCCAGCGCGGAGGTGGCGATCACACGGCCCACGGCAATCAGGCTCTTCAGGTTGAGCCAGTCGTGCCAGCTCAGGTTGAAGGCGCGGTCGCCATCGGCCACGCCGGTGCGCGACAGCCGCGCATCGAGTTCAGCCAGCGTGACGAGCGCGCGCTGCAGGCCTTCGGCCGTGCGCAAAATGCCAACGTCCTGCCACATGCAGTCGAACAGCGCCTCGCGAATCGCCTCAATGTTCCCGGGCGCCTGCGCAAACGGCGTCAGGTGCGAGGCCATGCTTTGCCCGATCGCCGCTTCGTCCGGGTCGCGCAGGCGGCCCTGGCTTTTCACCCAGACCGCCATGCTGTCGCCGGCGATGCCGCCGAACACGGTGGAATTGGCCACGCCGTTGCCGCCCAGCCGGTTGGCGCCGTGCACACCGCCCGTGTCTTCGCCAGCGGCAAACAAACCGGTCAAGGCCGTGGTGCAGTCGGCTTTAAACACCACGCCGCCCATCATGTAGTGGGCTGTTGGCACCACTTCCACGAGGCCGCCTGCCAGATCGAAACCGCAATCACCGCAACGCTCGACCATGCCCTTGAACTGCTTGCGCACCTTCTCAGGCCCCAGATGCGACATCTGGAGATAAACGCCGCCATTCGGCGACGTGCGGCCCGCGCGCATCTCGGAAAAAATGGAGCGTGACACGATGTCGCGGGTGGCGCGCTCCAGCCTCGGGTCGTAGCGGTCCATGAAGCGCTGGCCGTCGCCATTGAGCAGGTAGCCGCCCGCGCCGCGCAAGCCCTCTTCCAGCACGGTGCCGGTCATGCGCGTGCCGGTGCCGGCGAGCAGGCCGGTGGGGTGGAACTGCACCATTTCCATGTCGCGCACCGGCAGACCCGCCCGCAGCGCCATCGCCAGGCCGTCGCAGGACTTGTCGCCGGAGGGCGTGTGGTACTTGTACATGGTCGGGCCGCCGCCGGTGGCGAGCAGCACGGCCTTGGCCTGCACGAACACGAAGCCGCCGTCCCGCATGTCGATCATCAGCACGCCCGCCAGCGCGCAGCCGTCGGGCGTCTTGATCAGCTCGATGGCGCGGTGCTCTTCAAGCCGGGCAATGCCGCGCGACCAGACCTGCTCGGACAGCCGGTTGATGATCTCGATGCCCGTCAGGTCACCCTTGTGCACGGTGCGGTCGAAGGTCTGGCCGGCAAAGGCTTTCTGGTGCACGGTGCCATCGGGGTTGCGGTCGAAAAAGCAGCCCAGTTCGTTTTCAAGCTCGTGCACCCGCTCGACCGCCTTGGTCACCAGCGTCCAGGCCAGGTCCTGGTCTGACAGCCATTTGCTGCCCTCGATCGTGTCCATGAAATGCCGCTCGACCGAGTCGCCTGCGGCCAGCGCGACGTTGTAGCCGCCCTGCACCATCCGGGTACAGCCGCATTTCCCGAGCAGGCCCTTGACGGCGACGGTGATCGACAGGTCAGGGGCCGTCTGGTGCGCATGCAGGGCGGCAAACAGGCCGGCGCCGCCGGAGCCCAGGATCAGGATGTCAGTCTGCACTCGTTTGATGGTCATGTTTTCACTCCCAGACTGGCCAGCGCTGTGGCCCTGTTGCCTGCCGTGCTTTGCTTGAGCTCGTCATACAGGCTGCCGCCATGGCTGTCCATGGCCACCAGCAGCGGGCCGAAATTGCGTATCCTGAATTTCCAGAGCGACTCGGGGTTCAGATCGTCCATGTCGACGTCTTCGATCTGCTCGATCCAGGTGGTTTCCAGCGCGGCGGTGCCGCCGACAATGGCCAGGTAGACGCCGCCCAGGTCCTTGAACGCAGACAGCGAGCCGTCCCGCAGGCCGCCCTTGCCGATGACCATGCGCACGCCGTAGTCCGTCATGAGCGGCCGGGTGAAGCGCTCCATCCGGTCAGAGGTGGTCGTGCCGATGCAGATCGGCCGGTAGCCGGCCGGGTACTCGGCGGATTTTTCAACCTTCTGCACATTCGGCGCGGTGTGGATCACGGCATGGCCATTCATGTCGAACCGGGCCTGGCGGCCGTGGTCGAACATGTGGATCTGCGTGGCATCGCGGATGCCGAACAGCGTTGCCTGCAAGGTGACCGTGTCGTTGATACGCAGCTGACGGATTTGCGCCTCGGTGACCGGCGTGGAGAGTTCGTGATGCGCCATGCTGAATTCCTAAAAAGTCCTTAATAACCGTAGGTCACGCCTGCAGGCGTGAACGTTGCGCGGGCGCGCCGCGCCGAGTGGCACTGCATGTTGACGGCGATGGGGTTCATGGTGATGTGCGTCGAGGCCAGCTCGATCTGCACCGCGAAGGCCGTCGAGTCGCCGCCCAGGCCTTGCGGCCCCACGCCCAGCTGGTTCACTGCGGCAGACAGCGCCTCTTCCAGTTTGGCGCCCTCGGGGTCGCTGCAGCGGCTGCCCAGTTCGCGGGTGGCCGCGCGCTTGGCCAGCGCCACGCTCAGGTCGGACGTGCCGCCAAGGCCGACGCCGACGATGGTCGGCGGGCAAGTCTTGCCGCCGGCCGCCAGCACGCAGTCGATCACAAAGGTCTTGATCGCGTCGATGCCTTCGGCCGGAATGGCCATCTTCAGGAATGAATTGTTTTCCGAACCGCTGCCCTTGGGGATCATTTCGATGTCCAGCAGGTCGGGCATCGGGCTGAAATCAATGTGAATGACGGGCACCTCGATGCCGCAGGAGGTGTGGTTGTTCTTGCGCGTCAGCGGATGCACCACCGAGGAGCGCAGCGGATGCTCGCGGGTGGCGCGCTCGCAGCCGCGGCGTATCGCCTGCTTAAGCGCGTGGCCATCCACCTGCACGTTCGAGCCGATCAGCAGGTTGTAAATGGGAATGCCGGTGTCCTGGCACAGCAGGTTGTCGGTGGCCTCGGCCACCTGGATGTTGGTCACCATGGTCGCCAGAACGCTTTGGGCCGTGGCAGCCGTTTCCGTCCGGGTCAGCCGGTCCAGCCCGGCCTTGACATCGGGCGGCAGCATCTTGAGCGCGCGGATGTACAGCGTCATGGCGGCGTCTTCCACCGCTTGCAAATCAATCTTCATCGGTTTTACCCTGGCGTCAGTTGGTGGTGATGTTGCGGTTTTTCACGAGGGTGGCCCACTGCTTGGACTCCGCATCCATGGCCTTGGCAAATTCGGCCGGGGTGTTGCCCACCGGGGTCATGCCCTGCACGAACAAACGCGCCTTGGTGTCAGATTCGGCCAGCACCTTGGCAGTGTCGATCTGTATTTTGGAAAGAATGCCCTGGGGCGTGCCGGCGGGCGCCAGAAAACCAAACCAGCCGGTGTTTTCGAAGCCTGGCAGGCCGCTTTCGGCCACGGTGGGAACGTCAGGCAGCTGCTCTGAGCGCTGCTTGCCGGTCACGGCCAGCGCGCGCAGCCTTCCGGGGCCCAGCAAGGCAGAAGCCGCTGCAAAATTGCCCACCATCATCTGGATCTGGCCCGCTATCAGGTCGTTGTAGGCAACCGCTTCGCCCCGGTAAGGCACATGCCTGATTTCGATGCGGGCGGCATCGGCAAAGTTTTCACCGGCCAGGTGCACCTGGCTGCCCACGCCGGCAGAGCCGAAGTTGAGCGCGCCTGGTGTTTCCTTGGCCAAGGTGATCAATTCCTTCACGCTCTTGACCGGCGCGCGGTCAGGCACCACGAGCAACATCGGCCCGCTGGCCACATTCGTGATCGGCGCCAGGTCCTTCCTGGTGTCAAAAGGCATGTTCTTGTAGATGTGCGGATTGATGGTGATGCTGCCCGAGGCCATCAGCAGCGTGTAGCCGTCGGCCGGCGATTTGGCCACCATGTCTGCGCCCAGGTTGCCGCCAGCCCCGGCGCGGTTTTCGACAATCACCGGCTGGCCCCAGAGCACCGAAAGCTTCTGGCCGATCATGCGTGCCACCACATCGGTTGAGCCGCCCGGCGAAAAGGGAACGACCAGGCGCACCGGCTTGGCGGGCCAGCGCTCCTGCGCCATGGCAGGCATGACGCCCCAGGCGGCAACCGTGACGACGGTTGCCGCAAAAATGCGGCCCAGGGCTGAACGTCGGTTAAAGGTCATGTCGTTGTCTCCTTGTTATGGAAAAGCAGGCCTTGCACACCGCCTGGAAAAGTCAGGAAAAGCCCGTGAAAGTCAGGAAAAAAGTGACAGGGCAAAGGCCATTCCGGCGGCGGCGGCAAAACCCGCCGCGCCCGCAATCCAGTCCTTGCGCAGACCCGAAGCGCTGCCGAACTCGATCAGCAGCAGGCGCACGCCGCCCATCATGTGCAGTGCCAGCAGGACCACCAGGCCCCATTCGGCAAACTTGAAAAGCCCCTGGTCGGCGAAGCGCAGAAAACCGTCCAGTGCGGCGGCTCCCTGCAGGGCCTGGCCCAGCGCCCAGAAATGCAGCGGCAGGAATGCCGCCAGGCCCAGGCCCGACAGGCGATGCATCAGGAAAGCCCAGTAGGCTGGATGCGCGCGGGCGCGCTGGTCGTTGCGGCGCTTCATGCCGCCACCACTGCAACCACGGCGCGCAGGCCCATCCCCAGCAGCAGCAGGCCGAAGGCCCGCGAGAGCCAGAGCGCAGCGCGTTCCCCCAGGCCCCACCATTCACGGGCAATGTTGGCCACGCCCACGGGTACATGCACCGCGCAGGCCACGACAAACACCGCATAAAACACGGCAAAACCCCAGTTGCCCTGCGTGCGGCCCAGGATTTCACCAGCGCTCAGCCCGCCGCGCACCGCATAGATCATGACCGCCAGATGCACCACCACGCACAGCGCCAGCACCATGGCGCTGATGCGCTGCCAGTACCAGCGCTTGGCCTGCGCGATGCCGGACGCAGCCGCGGCACTCACAATTCGCCCCGCACAGCCGCTTTGGCCACTATGCGCTTGAGCCCGGCAATCGACAGCGTAGGGGCGAGCTGCTTGGGACAGCGCTCGGTACAGGAACCCTGGGTGTGGCAGGAATGGCAGCCCGCGTCACCGGCCACCGCTCGCAGTCGCTCGACCTGCTGCACATCCCGCACGTCGTTGGCCAGCGTCCAGGCGCGGTTGAGTGCCGCCGGACCCAGGTAGTCAGGCTGCCAGCTGACCACGTCGCACGAGGCGTAACAAATGCCGCAGCCGATGCATTCAATGCCGGCGTCGGCCGCCTTGCGTTCCGGGGACGCCGGCTCGACCCTGGCGAAAGACGCATCGCGCGTCAGTTCGCCCTTGAACTGCCCCTTGGCACGGGCCCATTTGTCAAAGAACTCGCTCATGTCGGTGACCAGATCCTTGATCACCGGCAGGTTCGACAGCGGCGCGATTTCCAGTTCGCCGTCGGGGGCCACCTTGGAAATGTGCGTGCGGCAGGTCCAGCGCGCCTTGCCATTGACGGTCATGGCGCAAGAGCCACACATGCCCACCCGGCAGGCAAACCGGTAGCTCAGCGAGGGCTCAAGATGGCGCTGGATATAGGTCACGACATCCAGCACGGTCTGGCTTTCGTTGCGCGGCACGTCGTAGGCCGTGAACCCGCCGACCTCTTTGCCGCGCCATACCTTTACCTTGAGAGTTTTATGCATGTGGGTATTCTTGATTCGGTCAAGGGAAAACAAAAGCTAGTAATAATTTGTTGAAAGTAAATTATTTGTTTAGCTCGTGGCGGTCGTCGGCCGACGCCAACCCCTCCCAAAAACTGGAGACAAGAATGCGTTCAGTCCGGACCCTTAAAACTTTTCTGGCCGTGGTCCAGTTCGGCAGCTTCGCGGCAGCCGGCCACGCGATCGGCTTGACGCCGGCAGCCATTGGCCTGCAGATACGCAGCCTGGAGGATGAGTTGAACCAGCCGCTGTTTGACCGGGCCGCGCGCTCGGTGGTTTTGAACACGGCCGGCCGCAAGCTGGTGCCAGCCATTCAGGATCTGGTGCTGCGCCATGAGGCGCTGGCAGCCGGTGCAGACACCGACGAACTGTCAGGTACCGTCGTGATGGGGGCGCTCATCTCGGCGCTGATGGGGTCGTTTGCAGATGCGCTGTGGACCATCAAAAAGCAGTATCCGCGTCTGGAGGTACGCCTGCTTGCCGGCCAGTCCGACGACTTCATGCGCAAGGTGGAACACGGTCAGCTGGACGGCGCGGTGGTGATCCGGTCACCACATGCGCTGCCCTCGAATCTGATCTGGACACCGCTGTACCGCGAGCCCATGGTGTTGATCGCGCCACGGCACCCGCACTTCAGCCTGTCTGCCGATCCGATCGAGATGCTCCGCAACTGCCCCTTCATCCGCTTCGACAGAACCACCTGGACAGGTTATCTGGTGAGCGAGGTCTTGCGGCAGTGCCATGTCAACCCGACCGATGCCATGGAACTCAATTCGTTTGAAGCCATCATGGAAATTGTGCGCCAGGGCTTCGGCCTTGCCATCGTTCCCAAACTGGCGAACGTTGACTGGTCAAGTGACCGGGGTTTGATGATCATCCCCCTGCCTTGCGTGGTGCTTGAACGCGACGTGGGCCTGCTTGAGCGCACCAGTCACCTGCGAACGGGGTTTACTGACGCGATCAAACAGTACTTCATCGATCACAAGACTCAGCCTGGCAAGAAGGCGCTTGGTCAAAGACGCAACCCAAAACCCTGATTTTTGATGAAATCATGCCCTTGCGCACTGTTCAACGCATTTCAATGCTATAGATAACATAGCATTGACCCAAACCCTTCAGTGCGCCGCGTGGGGGCTCAGGCGTGTTTGCGAATGGCGTCGGCCACCACATTGACGATGCGGTCGATGTGTTCTTTCTCCACGATGAAGGGCGGGCAGACGACGACGTTCTCGCCGGCAGGCCGCACCATGACGCCGTTGTGAAAGCATTCCATGAAGATGTCGTAGGCGCGCTTGCCCGGCGCGCCGGCCACCGACGCCAGTTCGACGGCACCGGCCAGCCCCAGCGCGCGAATGCCGATGACGTTGGGCAGCCCCTTGAGGCTGCTGTGCATGGCATCGCCCAGCACCTTGCCCATCTGGCCGGCGCGCTCGAACAGGTTTTCCTGCTGGAACAGCTCCAGCGTGGCAATCGCCGCTGCGCAGGCCACCGGATGGCCCGAATAGGTGTAGCCGTGGAAGAACTCCACCGCGTATTCGGGGCTGTTGGCGCTGCCCTTCATCATGGCGTCGTAGATGCGGTCGGTGCAGATCACGCCGCCCAGCGGAATCACGCCGTTGGTCACGCCCTTGGCAAAGTTCAGCATGTCGGGCACGACGCCGTAGTAGTCGGCGCCAAAGTTGACGCCGAGGCGGCCAAAGCCGGTGATCACCTCGTCAAAGATCAGCAAGATGCCGTGCTTGTCGCAGATCTCGCGCAGCCGTTTCAGGTAGCCCTTGGGCGGCAGATACCAGCCGGCGCTGCCGGAAATCGGCTCGACGATCACGGCGGCCACGTTGCTTGGGTCATGCAGCGGCAGGATGCGGTTTTCCAGCTCCAGCAGCAGGTCTTCGGTCCATTCGGGCTCGACGCCGTTGATGTAGGCATGGCTGACCGGGTCATGGATGAAGCGCAGGTGGTCCACGCGCGGCAGCAGGGCCGCGCCATACACCTTGCGGTTGGCCGGAATGCCGCCCACGCTCATGCCGCCGAACCCGACGCCGTGGTAGCCCTTTTCCCGGCCGATGAACACATTGCGGTGGCCTTCGCCGCGCGCCCGGTGGTAGGCCAGCGCCACCTTGAGGGAGGTGTCGGCCGCCTCCGAGCCGGAGTTGCAGAACAGCACCTTGTTCAGGTCACCCGGCGCCAAGTCGGCAATCATTTCGGCAGCCTTGAAGGCCTGGTCGTTGCTGGCCTGGAAGGCGGTGGCGTAGTCGAGCGTGTCGAGCTGCTTCTTGATGGCTTCGTTGATCGGCTTGCGGTTGTGGCCGGCGGTGACGCACCACAGGCTGGAAATGCCGTCGAGCACCTTTCGGCCGTCATGCGTCGTGAAATGCATGCCGTCAGCGGCCACGAAGATGCGCGGGTCTTTCATGAAGCTGCGGTTGGGCGTGAACGGCAGCCACTGGTGGTCCATGTTGAAGTTCTGATAAGCCATATCGAGTCTCCCAAGGTGCTGTAAAAAAATGAAGCCGGCGAATGCGGGTTGAAACTGCATTCTGGCACTCTTGCGCGGCGGCGCATGACAGAGATCAGCCATCAGCGCGGCAAACACAAGCCACCTGCGACAATTCACCCCTTATGAATCACGCTTATATCCTGACCCTTTCATGCCCTGACCGCCGGGGCATTGTGCATGCCGTATCGGGCTTCCTGTTCGAGCATGGCGGCAATATTGAAGAGGCAGCGCAGTACAACGACCAGGGCACGGGGCTGTTTTTCATGCGCGTGCAGTTTGCCTGCAACCAGCTCACGCACAGCGAACTCTCCAGCCGGCTCAAGACCTTTGCCGAGCCCTTGCAGATGGACTGGACGCTGCATGACAGCGCGCAGCCGATGCGCACCGTGATCCTGGTCAGCAAGGAAGGCCACTGCCTGAACGACCTGCTGTTTCGCTGGAAGTCGGGCCTGCTGCACCTGGATGTGCGCGCCATCGTCTCCAACCACCGCGAGTTTTACCAGCTGGCGGCCAGCTACAACATCCCGTTTCACCACCTGCCGGTCACCACCGCCACCAAGGCGCAGGTCGAGGCGAAGCAGCTGGAGATCATCGAGTCCGAAGGCGCCGAGCTGGTGGTGCTGGCGCGTTACATGCAGATCCTGTCAAACGACCTGTGCAAGCAGCTCGCTGGCCGGGCCATCAACATCCACCATTCTTTCCTGCCCAGTTTCAAGGGGGCAAAACCCTATCACCAGGCGCATGACCGGGGCGTAAAACTGATCGGCGCCACAGCGCATTACGTGACCGCCGACCTGGACGAGGGGCCCATCATCGAGCAGGACGTGGCCCGGGCCGACCACGGCATGACCGTGGAAGACCTGACGGCGATGGGCCGCGACACCGAAAGCCAGGTGCTGGCCCGGGCCGTGAAATGGCACAGCGAGCACCGCGTGGTGCTGAACGGCCACAAAACCGTGATTTTCAAATAGGCGTACCCCATGGCAACTGCCGAAACCCCGCCCGGTCAGAATGGCGTTCCCCCCTTTGTCCGGGGGCCTGTGCCGATGGAGGCCTACGCCGTGCCCAGCGCAGCCGCCAAGCGCATCCCGCCGATCCAGTGCCTGCTGACGTTCGAAGCCCTGGCGCGGTTGCGCAGCGTCACCCTGTCGGCCGAAGAACTGTGCGTCACGCCCAGCGCGGTCAGCCACCGGGTCAAGCAGCTTGAGCAGATCATTGGCACCAAACTGTTTGGCCGGGCTGATTTTTCACTGACCACCGAGGGCAGCGAATACCTGGCGCATGTGCGCGAAGGCCTGGCCACGCTGCAGAAGTTTCCCGGCACGGCCGGCCAGAGCGCCACGCCGGGCAAACGCAAGCTGCGGCTGGCGGTCACGCCGACGTTTGCGCGCTCCGTACTGATTCCGCGCCTGCGCCAGTTCACCGACGCCTACCCCGAGATCGACCTGACGCTGCAGGTGTCGATTCCGCTGCTCGACGTGGTGGCCGAAGACTCGGACCTGATCGTGCGCTTTGGCACCGGGCGCTATGCCGACCTGGAGCATGTCTGCCTCCTCGATGACGAGGTCACGCCGCTGGCGTCGCCCACCTTCCTGCGCGAGCACGGGCCGTTTGACGCCGCCGAAGACCTGCTGGGCGCAAACCTGCTGCGCTCGCCGCTGGAGCCGTGGCGCACCTGGTTCGCGGCCAACCACCTCGACTGGCCCGAGCCGGTCGAAGGCTCGCAGTTCAACGACATCGGCCTGATGTGCGACTGCGCCGCCGCCGGCATGGGCATTGCCCTGGTGCGCCTCAAGCTGGGCGCGCCGTGGCTGGAAAACGGCTCCCTGGTGCGGCTGGACACCAATGAAGTCTTCAGCCGCAAGGTGCCCAGCCCGCATGCGCACTACCTGTGCTGGCGCACGGGCACCATGGACCGCTGGGAATGCGCGGCGTTTGCCGACTGGCTGCGCAAGAGCCTGGTTTGAGCATCAAACATGCCTCTTGCGCATGTAAAACGGGCGTAACTAGCTACCAATATAATAGCAATCAGGTTTCCGGCACTTCCGCAAACAACTGCGCCGCGCTGAGTTCCAGCGCCACGCTGGCCAGCCCTACCTGCTCGCCCCGGGCAAACGGGTGCAGCACCCACAAGCCGTCATCGCGCTTGCGGAAACAGTCGGTGCTGCGCGTGTCCAGGTCGATCAGCACATATTCCTCCAGGCTGGCAAGGCGGCGGTAGTGGCTGAATTTGAGTCCCCGGTCATAGGCGGCGGTGCTGGGCGACAGCACTTCGGCGATCAGTTTGGGTTCGGTCTTGACCATGGCGCTGGCCAGATCGAGCGCGCTGCAGGTCACCAGCACGTCGGGGTAAAAGTAGCTGTTGGCTGCGGCGACGTGCAGCCGCATGTCGCTCATATAGGTGCGGCAGGGGCTGCCGCCAAGGTGCTGGCGCAGGGCGAAAGCCAGATTCATGGTGACCGTCACATGCCGGTCTTCGGCACCGGCCATGGCAAACACTTCGCTGTCCAGAAATTCATGCCGGTCCCGTTGCGCGGGCTCCCAGGCGAGGTAATCGGCGGCGGTAAAAACAGGTTTTTGGGCGGCTTGGGCCATGGCGATGTCCTTTGCATGAATCGAGAAGTTATTTTGACACCTTCCCCTGCAATAGCTTGATGCCCACAGACAGGCAAGGCAGTCCAGGCCGCCTGGATTCCGAACAACATATTCCAGCGGCGTATCAGCCCGTCAGTGGAATGGATGCCGGCGGAAAACTGGACCCAATTTTCCTGTTGCGTCATTCCCCGACGCAACCCAAAAAAACCTTAACGCGCCATGCGATACGTGCCTGGGCGCTGCCAGCCCGCGCTCCTGTATTTCACACCCGGCTTTAGAAATCTTCACCCCCGGCCACCGGGCATTTGGACTAAAGTCTTGCTTCCATCAGGAAAATCCACCATGAACGCACCCGCCTCTTTGCAACAAATTTCCTCTATTGAACGCGCCGAGCGCCAGGCGCAGGTCGTGCGCGCGCTGGAAGCCGTGCTGCCCAGGCATGCACTGCTGTGGAACCGCGAAGACACCACGCCCTACGAATGCGACGGGCTGACCGCCTACCGCGAGCGGCCGCTGGTGGTGGCGCTGCCGGAAACCTATGCCGAAGTGCAGGCGGTGCTCAAGACCTGCCATGCGCTTGATGTGCCGGTGGTGGCGCGCGGCGCCGGCACCGGGCTGTCGGGCGGCGCCATGCCGCACCGGCTGGGCGTGACGCTGTCGCTGGCCAAGTTCAACAAGATTTTGAAAGTCGATGCCACCAGCCGCACGGCGCTGGTGCAGGGCGGTGTGCGCAACTTGGCGATCTCCGAGGCCGCCGCCCCCCACGGCCTGTACTACGCGCCCGACCCGTCGAGCCAGATTGCCTGCACCATCGGCGGCAATGTGGCCGAGAACTCGGGCGGCGTGCATTGCCTGAAATACGGCCTCACAGTGCACAACGTGCTGAAGGTCAAGGGGTTCACCATTGAAGGCGATGAGGTCGAGTTTGGCGGCGATGCGCTGGACGCACCGGGCTACGACCTGCTGGCCATCGTGATCGGCAGCGAAGGCATGCTGGCCGTGACCACCGAAGTCACCGTCAAGCTGATTCCCAAGCCACAACTGGCGCGCTGCATCATGGCCAGCTTCGATGACCTGCGCAAGGCCGGCGATGCGGTGGCCGGCGTGATTGCCGCCGGCATCATTCCGGCCGGGCTGGAAATGATGGACAAGCCGATGACGGCCGCGGTCGAGGACTTCGTGCATGCCGGCTACGACCTGACCGCGGCGGCGATCTTGCTGTGTGAAAGCGATGGCACGCCGGAAGAAGTCGAAGAGGAAATCGGCCGCATGAGCGCCGTGCTGGCGCGCTACGGCGCCACGGCCATCACCGTCAGCCAGAACGAAGCCGAGCGGCTGCGCTTCTGGAGCGGGCGCAAGAATGCCTTTCCGGCGTCGGGCCGCATCAGCCCCGACTACATGTGCATGGACTCGACGATTCCGCGCAAGCGCCTGGCCGACATTCTGCTGGCGATTGCCGACATGGAAATCAAGTACGGCCTGCGCTGCGCCAATGTGTTCCACGCGGGCGACGGCAACCTGCACCCGCTCATCATGTTCGACGCCAACGACGCTGACCAGTTGCACCGCTGCGAGCTGTTTGGCGCCGACATCCTGGAAACCAGCGTTGCCATGGGCGGCACCGTCACGGGGGAGCATGGCGTGGGCGTGGAAAAGCTCAACTCCATGTGCGTGCAGTTCTCAGCCGAGGAGAACGAGCAGATGTTTGGCGTCAAGCGCGCGTTTGACCCGAAAGGCCTGCTCAATCCGGGCAAGGTGATTCCGACGCTGAACCGCTGCGCCGAGTACGGAAAAATGCTGGTGCGCGGCGGCAAGATTTCGCACCCTGACCTGCCGCGTTTTTGAAACGCACCGCGCCGATGCGCCCATGATTCCGTTGCCCGACCCAAACCGGTTTATCGTTGCTTCGCCTTGCCGTGCCACTGCACGGGCTGCGGTTTGGCGTTTAATCCTGGTTTGATTTGGAAATGGAATGACATGAATGCCCTGCGTGGAATGATGTGGCTGCTGGTTTTCCAGTCGGCGGGCGAACTGCTGGGACGCGGCCTAGCCCTGCCACTGCCCGGCCCGGTGATCGGCATGGTGCTGCTGCTGCTGGCACTGCACTGGCCGGTCGTCCAGGAGCCGGTGGCCGCTTGCGCGGAGTTCCTCCTCTCGCACCTTTCCTTGCTCTTTGTTCCGGTAGGCGTGGGCGTGATGACCCATCTTTCACTCGTCAGCGAGTACGGAATCCGCATGCTGGCGGTCGTGGTTTTGTCCACCGCGGCCGGCCTGGCCGTGACGGTGCTGACCCTGCACCTGCTCAGGGATCGCCATCCGGGTCTTGCCGCAGCCACCACGCCGGCCAAGGATGGCGATGTCTGATGTTGTCCAGCTGTGGGTCTATCTTTCCACCACGCCGCTGTTCGGCCTGACCGCGACGCTGATGGTGTATGTGCTGGCGCATGCCTTTTACGTGCGCGCCGGGCATGCACCCTGGGCGAATCCGGTGCTCTGGTCGGTGGTGGTGCTGGCCTGCGGACTGCTGGCCACCGGCGTGTCGTATCCGACCTACTTCGCCGGCGCGCAGTTCATCCATTTCCTGCTCGGCCCGGCGGTGGTGGCGCTGGCCTGGCCGCTGTGGCTGCGCCGGGCCGAACTGCGCCAGCGCTGGCACCGGCTGCTGGTCGCGGCGCTGGCAGGCGGCAGCGTGGCGGCGGCCTCGTCGCTGCTGCTCGGCGGGCTGTTCGGCCTGCCCAGGGAACTGATTCTTTCGCTGGTGCCCAAATCGGTCACCGCACCGGTCGCCATGGGCATTGCCGAGCAGATTGGCGGCATTCCGGCGCTGGCGGCGGTTTTTGCGGTGATCACCGGGCTGGTTGGCGCGCTGTGCGGCAAGTACCTGTTTGCAGCCCTGCGCATCCCGACGGACACGCAAGGCTGGGCAGCCCGGGGTTTCGCCCTGGGAACCGCCTCCCACGGCATTGGCGCGGCCCGTGCCATGCAGGTGGATGCGGATGCCGGGGCCTACGCGGGCCTGGCGCTGGGAATGCAGGTGGTACTGGCGTCCCTGCTGATTCCGCTGGTTTTCAAGCTGTTTTAGGCACGTGGTACGGCGCTTGACGCCTGCGACTGGACCAGGGCAGACAGCAAGCCCCGTAAGCTCCTAAATAAATAGCACGCTATGCCGTCTGGACGGGCGCGAAGTCCAGTATTTGCTTAGATTCACTGGTCATGCAGCCTGCAGGCCGGGCTTGGCGATGACGGCCGGCTTGAGGCTGCCGCCCTGGGTGCCAAAGACAATTTCACCCGAGAGCTGGCCGCCTTCTTCCACCACCAGTTTGCCGTAGCGAATGGTGCCGGTGACCTTGCCGGTGGCGTAGATCACCAGCTTCTGGCGAACAATCAGGTTGCCATCGAATTCGCCCCGGATTTCTGCAATCTCGATCTCGGCCGAGCCTTTGAACGCGCCCTGCTCGGCAATCTGGATGACGCGCGAATTCATCGTGGCCTCCACCGTGCCCTCGACGACCAGCGTGTCGCAGTCGGTGATCTCGACGCCCTTGAGCTTGATGTTGGGTCCGACCGTCAGTTTGCTGCCGCTGTCCCGTTCGTTGACGGAAGGCGCAGCAGGTTCGCCACCCATCGGCCGGGCCATGTTTGGCGCCCCGGTTGAAGGGGAAGCGGAATGCAGCGTGCCGGAGGGCGCCGCGCCTGAACCCGTATAGCTGCTGCCCGTGGCAGGCCGCACACCGGTGGTTGGGATTTCATTCTCGCGCTTGCCAAAAAACGGTGTTGCCATGTGGTGTCCTTGAAAACCATTCATCCTACGTTGCGAAATAGCCAAAAATTTTTTGCCGGATGCAAGATAGGTAACGAATTAATTGTTTTCGTTTCCAGAAAATTCCCGTATGCAGGCTGCTGGCAGCGCACCCAGCATTAAATGCCGGTTGCTTGCCCCGTGCTTCTGGCATGTGATCGGGCCATCGGACAAATAGACCGAGAAGTCGCGGCAGGCATCGAGTTGCGCCCTCAACGCCCCGGCCGTGGCGAAGCGAAAACCGCCGGCCGCCGTCCTCTTCAGGCCGCAAAGCTCAGGCAATCATTCGCACACACGCATTGCCAAATGCATCGCGTCAGGACCTTGGCAGGCTGGCGTGCGACCGGAGCATTGCGCACCTTCACGCCCATGCCCTCCTGAAAACAATACCGATGCCTTCAGGCAGCCCGTCGGGCAAACGACGCTGCCGGGGCCGGGGTCCTCCTTCGACGAAACTGGCATCGTCTACTGCAGTCCATGGATCAGCTGCGTGCGGATACCCCTTCTTTCCCAACTGCCGTGAACGCCAATGGTTGTGAGCGTCAACTGGCCAGGCCATGCTTTCGGCCATTTTTTGCGCGAACAGCAGCCGGCGCAGGCAACGGGTCAATAAATACAGCGCCAACAATTCGGCGGCCTCAGATCCATGCATCAGTGTGGAGCGGCGGCAGTTGCATGTCGAAACCGACCCGACATGATAAAAATTTAGTAAAAACAACCTTTCAAGTTTTCATCATTTTCAATCCATATTTATCAATATTCAGTCAAATCCACATCCACATCACCGGCAATACGGTGATTGATGCGCCGATCCAGGTCAGGAGAAAAAATTTTTACCCCTGCGTTCATGCAAGAACAGTTTGAAAAAAACTTCAGCGTCCAGAACCCCTGCGGGCGGTTGGTGCTGGTGACGGGCCACCGCCGGGAAAACTTTGGCAAAGGTTTTGAACACAATTGCCAGGCGCTGGCACGCGTTGCCACCAGCCAGGAAAAGGTCCAGCTGGTATATCCGGTCCGCCTCACCCCCCAAAAGCCTGTCATGCGGCTTCTGGGCGAAATCGACAATGCGCACCCGATCAAGCCGCTGGACTGCCTGGCTTTTGTTTTCCCCATGGACAGGAGCACGCCCCTGCCTGAACGACTCCAGCGGCCTTCAGAAAGAAGCGCCTTCGCTGGGCAAGCAGCCGGTTTTGGTGAAGCGCGACACCCTAAGCGTCATTGCGCCGACCAGGCAGGCGCCGGCAGCCTCGTCAGGACTGGCGCAGGCGAAATTGCCGGCCTGGCGCGCCTGCTGCCCCGTAACATCAAGGCCTGCGAAGCCTTGGCTTTTGCACATAATCCATATAAAGAAGGTTCTGCGTGCGAGCGCATTGTGCAGATGCCGCTTGCCGGCTAAAGCCTGTTTGCGCTTGCGCCTGAACGTTCAAGCCGCCCAGTTCCACTTGCCCCCGCGTAGCCCTGACCAGGAGTCCCATGCTCTCAGCCCCTCAACAGGCCGCCCACCTACTGGCCATGGCCGAGCGCATTGCGCATGCCGGCAGCTGGAAGATGGACCTGAAAAGCCCTCAACGGGTGTCCTGCTCCACGGAATTTTCGGCCCTCATCGGCCTGCTGCCGGAGCTTGCGATCACGCGTGATGAACTCATCGCCCGGTTCTCGTCCGAGTACCGGGACCGGATCGGGTGGCTGTTTCAGCAGTGCAGCCGGCATGGGATCGGGTTTGACGAAGAAATGCAGATCGACACGCCGTCCGGCCGCAAATGGGTGCGCATGGTCTGCGAGGCGGTGCCGAACAAGCGCAGCCAGGTCAAGAGCCTGCAGGGCATGCTCCAGAATATTTCGGACCTGAAACAGGCCCAGCAGGAAACGCTCCACCTGGCCATGCGCCTGACCACGACGTTGTCTACCATCACCGATGCCTTTGTCACGCTGGACCGGCAATGCTGCTTTACCCACCTGAACCAGGAAAGCGAACAGTTGCTGCGACACACCAGTGCCGAACTGCTTGGCAAGGAAATCTGGGAGGTTCTGGTCAATGACAAGAACCAGCGCCTGCGCCAGGAACTCCAGCGATCGATCGCCACCGCCCGGCAGCTTGAGTTCGAGGATTTCTACCCGGGGCTTGGAAAGTGGCTGGAAGTGCGCGTCTGCCCCTTCGCCGAAGGGCTGGCCGTGTACTTTCGCGATGTGAGCAAGCGGCGAAAATCGCAAGAGCAGTTGATGCTGCTGGAGACCTGCGTATCGCGGCTCAACGACATCGTGCTGATCGCCGAGGCCCAGCCCGCGCGCAAAAAAGTGCCTTACATCGTGTTCGTCAACCACGCCTTTGAGCAGCACACCGGCTACAGCCGCCATGAGGTGCTGGGCCAGACGCCGCACAAGCTCATGGGGCCCGGGGCAGCGCAGGATGAATTCGAACGCATGGTCAGAATGCTGGCGCGCAAGCGGCAGGCCCGCAGCGAACTGCTGATCTACCGCAAGAACGGCAGTTGCTTCTGGCTGGAACTGGAAATCGTCCAGGTCGCCGACACGGCGGACGACCTGGCGCACTGGGTCGCCGTCGGGCGGGACATCACCCAGCGCAAGGTCGCGGCGGACGCCATTCACCAGCTGGCCTTCTACGACCCGCTGACCAGCCTGCCCAACCGGCTGATGCTGCTGAACCGCCTGGAACAGGTGATGTCGCAGAGCGTTGACCTGCGGCGCAACGGCGCGCTGATGTTCATTGACGTGGACAAGCTCAAGGTGCTGAACGATACCCTGGGCCACCACAAGGGTGACATGCTGCTGCAGCAGGTCGCCGAACGGCTGGCGGGCTGCGTCGACGACACCGACACGGTGGCGCGGCTGGGCGGGGATGAGTTTGTCGTGCTGCTCGAAGACCTGGGGGACGATGCGGCCGAGGCGACCGTCAAAACCCAGAAGCTGGCTGAAAAAGTGCTTGAACAGCTGCGCGAACCTTTTGATCTGTCCGGTCACCAGCACTACACCACCTCCAGCATCGGCGTGACCTCGCTGAATGGCCCGCATGACAGCGTGAGCGAGGTGCTCAAACAGGCCGACCTGGCGATGTACCAGGCCAAGACCACGGGCCGCAATGCCGTGTGCTTTTTTGATCCCGAAATGCAGGCGGTGGTCAATGCCAATGCCGCTGTCAGCTCGGAACTGCATGCCGGCCTGCGCAAGCAGGAGTTTGTGTTGCATTACCAGCCCCAGGTTGACCGCCAGGGCTGCGTGACCGGCGTCGAGGCTTTGCTGCGCTGGCAGCATCCAAGGCGCGGACTGGTCATGCCAGCCGACTTCATCCCGATGGCCGAGGACAGCGGCCTGATCCTGCCGCTGGGCCAGTGGGCGCTGGCAACGGCGTGCGAACAACTGGCCGCCTGGGCGCAATGGCCGCAGGCCGCCAGCTTGAGCATCGCGGTGAATGTCAGCGTGCGCCAGTTCCGGCATCCTGATTTTGTCGACCAGGTGATGGCCGAGATCCGGCGCACCGGCATCAAGCCCGAGCACCTGAAGCTCGAACTCACCGAAACCTTGCTGGCCGACGGCATGGAGATCACCCTGGCGCGCATGGGAACGCTCAAGGCCTTGGGCGTGACGCTGGCGCTTGACGACTTCGGGATGGGTTATTCGTCGCTGTCGGCCCTCAAGCGCCTGCCGCTGGACCAGCTCAAGATCGACAAGAACTTTGTCGCGGAAGTGCTGACCGACCGGGCCGACGCCGCCATTTCCCGCACCATCATCACCTTGGCGCACAGCCTCAACCTGGAGGTGGTCGCCGAAGGCGTGGAAACCCAGGCGCAGCAGGATTTCCTGATTGCACAGGGTTGCGACCAGTTTCAGGGCTTCTTGTTTTCCGAGCCGCTGCCGATCGGGGAACTGGAGGCCTACCTCATGGAACCGGGCACGCACCGCAAGACACTGGCCGCATCATTGCTGCCGGGCTAATGCACATTCGCTCTGAGCATAAAACGACTTTTCAGCATTAAAAGTGCCTTTTGCGCATGCTGCGCTTTTGCTTATTGCTATTAATAAAATAGCAAAAATGCTTGCCGTCTTACATTCAGCAGTTGCCAGTCAGAGGGTGCGGGCATTCCCCTCGCACCACCCAAAGATCGCCCGTCCCGACATGGCCAGGATGCAGGCGCTCAGCCGCGCTCAGCCGCGCCCGCCGAAGATTGCCGTTCCCACGCGCACCATCGTGCTGCCAGCATGAATCGCGGCCTCCAGGTCCGCCGTCATGCCCAGCGACAGCGTGTCCATCGGCAGCGCCAGGGCGTCAGAGTCATTTATTCGATCAAACAGGTCTTTTGCGCTGGCGTGCCGTGCAAGTGCAGCTACAAAATCAGTAGCAGGCTCGGGAATGGCCATCAAGCCGCGCAGCACCAGGCGCGGAAGTTGTGCGACTTCCCGGGCCAGCGCCAGGGCCGCCTCGGGCGGCACGCCCGACTTGTTGGCGCCGCCATCGATATTGACCTGCAGGCAGACCTGCAGCGCAGGCAGCTCGGCCGGGCGCTGCTCGCTCAGCCGCTGGGCGATCTTCAGCCGGTCCACCGACTGCACCCAGTCGAAATGCCCGGCCACCAGCCGTGTCTTGTTGCTCTGGACCGGTCCGATGCAATGCCATTCGAGGGCGCTTGCAGGCATCACGGCCCCCTGGGCGGCAGCGGCCAGCCAGCCGCGCAAGGCTTCGATCTTGCCCGCACCTTCGGCAATGTAGTTCTCGCCAAAAGCCGTCTGGCCCGCCGCCATGGCCTCGATCACCGCCTCGGCGCCAAAGGTTTTGGAAACCGCCAGCAGGCGTACGCTGGCAGGGTCGCGTCCGCAGGCCAGGCAGGCGGCATGAATTCGGTCATGGACAAGTCGGAGGTGGTGCGCAATCGTGGTCATAATCCGACTGTAAACTCAGATTCAACTTAGAGGATTTGCCGGAATGGACATTACGCAGTTGTTGGCCTTCAGCGTCAAAAACAAGGCATCCGACCTGCATCTGTCAGCCGGCCTTCCGCCGATGATCCGGGTTCATGGCGATGTTCGCCGCATCAACATCGACCCGCTGGACCACAAGGAAGTCCACGCCATGGTGTACGACATCATGAACGACACCCAGCGCAAGCAGTACGAGGAATTCCTGGAGGTTGATTTCTCTTTCGAGATCGACGGCCTGGCACGGTTTCGGGTCAACGCCTTCAACCACAACCGCGGCGCCGGCGCGGTGCTGCGAACCATTCCGTCGAAGATCCTGACACTGGAGCAACTGGCCGCGCCGAAGATTTTTGGCGACCTGGCGCTCAAGCCGCGCGGCATGGTGCTGGTCACCGGCCCGACCGGCTCGGGCAAATCGACCACGCTGGCCGCCATGGTCAACTACCTGAACGAAACCGAATACGGCCACATCCTGACGGTCGAGGATCCGATCGAGTTTGTCCACGAGTCCAAGAAATGCCTGATCAACCAGCGCGAGGTCGGACCCCACACGCTGAGCTTTGCCGCCGCCCTGAAATCGGCCCTGCGCGAAGACCCGGACGCCATTCTGGTAGGTGAAATGCGTGACCTGGAAACCATTCGCCTGGCCATGACGGCGGCGGAAACCGGCCACCTGGTGTTCGGCACGCTGCACACGTCGAGCGCGGCCAAGACCATTGACCGGATCATCGACGTGTTTCCGGCCGAGGAAAAGGAAATGATCCGCTCGATGCTGTCCGAATCGCTGCAGGCGGTGATCTCGCAAACCCTGTGCAAGACCAAAGACGGCCAAGGCCGCGTGGCCGCGCATGAGATCATGCTGGGCACCAGCGCCATTCGCAACCTGATCCGGGAAGCCAAAGTGGCGCAGATGTACTCGTCAATTCAGACCGGCAACAGCCTGGGCATGCAGACGCTGGACCAGAATTTGACCGACCTGGTCAGGCGCAATGTCATTTCTGCCGCAGAAGCCCGCGGCAAGGCCAAGATTCCCGACAACTTTCCGGGCTGAAACCGTCCCGTCCCCACCAGGAGAAATGCGCCATGAAAGGCTTCCTCGGACTGATCAAGCAGGCCACGCCCGCCAGTGCCGGCGGCGACATCCCGGACACATTTTTCTTTTCCACTGCCTTTGCCGACCAGGGAATCGATGCTTCGTCCATGGTCCCGTGGGAGGCCCGGGCCAACGAGGTGGGCGCCCGGCGCCTGGCGGCCGGACGCGGCAGCAAGTTGCTTGAGGAACTGTGGAGCCGGGACAACTTCATGGCACGGCTGGGGCGGGATGCCTTGCAACGTCTGGAAAAATTCCTTGACTTTGCCTCGCTCCCGGCGAATCGGGACGTGATTCGCCAGGACGAGTACGGCAACTTCATGCTGGTGCTGCTGAGCGGCAGCATTGCCGTGGACCGCGAGCAGCCCTGGGGCGAGCGCCTGCATCTCACCGAAGCACGGCCGGGCGACATCCTGGGTGAAATGTCACTGCTCGACAGCGGCCCGCGTTTTTCCGTCTGCACCTCGCTGACTGATTGCGAAATTGCGATACTGGGCGCGCAGGCGCTCGACGAGATGATGGCGACCGACCCGGCGCTGGCGGCCAGCCTGATTGCCTTGCTGGCCCGCAAGCTGTCGCGCCGCATGCGGGTCGTGAGCGCCCGGCTCAGTGAACAACAGAGCTGATCCGGTGCCATTTCATCCGCTGACAATACCCAGGAGAATTCATGGAACGCGATCAGGCCAGTAAATTCATCAATGACCTGCTGAGGCTCATGGTCAGCCGTGGTGGCAGCGACCTTTTCCTGACCGGAGAATTTCCGCCCGCCATCAAGGTCGACGGCAAGTTGACCAAGGTGTCGTCCCAGCCGCTCAATGCCAGCCACACGTTGACGCTGGCACGCGCCATCATGAATGACAAGCAGGCGGCCGAGTTTGAGCGCACCAAGGAATGCAACTTCGCCATCTCGCCACCCGGCATCGGCCGTTTTCGTATCAATGCCTTCATGCAGCAGGGCAAGGTCGGCATGGTGATGCGCGTCATTCCGGCGGTGCTTCCCACGCTGGACGGCCTGGGTTTGCCACCGGTGTTGAAGGACGTGGTGATGGCCAAGCGGGGCCTGGCGATTCTGGTGGGTGCCACCGGTTCCGGCAAGTCGACCACCATGGCGGCCATGCTCGACTGGCGCAACGAGCAGTCCTACGGCCACATCCTGACGATTGAAGACCCGGTGGAGTTTGTCCATCTGCACAAGAACTGCGTGGTGACCCAGCGCGAGGTCGGACTGGACACGGACAGCTGGGCTTCGGCGCTGAAGAACTCGATGCGCCAAGCGCCTGACGTGATCCTGATGGGCGAGATTCGCGACCGCGAAAGCATGGAGCATGCGCTGGCGTTTTCAGAAACCGGCCACCTGTGCCTGGCCACGCTGCATGCCAACAGCGCCAACCAGGCGATGGACCGCATCATCAACTTTTTTCCGGAAGAGCGTCGCACGCAGCTGCTGATGGACTTGTCGCTCAACCTCAAGGCCGTGGTGTCGCAGCGCCTGGTGCCCCGGCAGGACAGCAAAGGCCGGTTTGCGGCAGTCGAGGTGATGCTCAATTCACCCTTGATTTCCGACCTCATCTTCAAGGGCGATGTCAGCGAGATCAAGGAAATCATGAAGAAAAGCCGCAACATGGGCATGCAGACCTTTGACCAGTCGCTGTTCGATGCCTTTGAAGGCAACCACATCCTGTACGAAGATGCCCTGCGCAACGCCGATTCGGTCAATGACCTGCGGCTGCAGATCAAGCTTTATTCGCAGCGCGCCAAGTCAACCGACCTGTCGGCCGGAACCGAGCACTTTGCGATTGTGTGAACTCCTTTTAACTTCCCCTGTTGATCCAACATGACCACCCTCCTGACCAAGAATTACGAGTCCTCCATTTCCTGCAAAGTTGCCTTTCTCGGCCTGGGCGTCATGGGTTACCCCATGGCCGGCCATCTGGCGCTGGCAGGTCATGACGTCACGGTGTACAACCGCAGCCCCGGCAAGGCCCAGGGCTGGTGCAGTGAATTCAAGGGCGCCTCGGCCAGCACGCCACGCGAAGCGGCTGACGGCGCGGACATGGTGTTTTGCTGCGTCGGCAACGATGATGACCTGCGTTCCGTCACGCTGGGCGCGAACGGCGCTTTTGCCGGCATGAAGCCGGACACCATCTTTGTCGACCACACCACGGCGTCGGCGACGGTTGCCCGGGCGCTTTACAGCGCGGCGAAAGCCGCCGGCCTGCAATTCATTGACGCACCCGTCTCGGGCGGTCAGGCCGGCGCGGAAAACGGCGCGCTCACGGTCATGTGCGGCGGCGATGCGGCGGCCTTCGATGCGGTCAAGCCGGCCGGCATGGCCTTTTCGAAGGCCTTCACCCTGATGGGCGAGTCTGGCGCCGGGCAACTGACCAAGATGGTCAACCAGATCTGCATTGCCGGCCTGGTCCAGGGATTGAGCGAAGCAGTGGCTTTTGGCCAGAAGGCCGGGTTGGACGTGAACCAGGTGCTCGACGTGATCGGCAAGGGCGCGGCGCAAAGCTGGCAGCTCGACAACCGTGGCAAGACGATGGTGGCCGACAGGTTTGACTTCGGCTTCGCGGTGGACTGGATGCGCAAGGACCTGGGCCTGGTGCTTGACGAAGCCAAGCGCAATGGCGCCCGGCTGCCGGTCACGGCGCTGGTGGACCAGTTTTATGCCGACGTGCAGGCGATGGGCGGCCAGCGCTGGGACACGTCCAGCCTGGTCAAACGACTGAAGTAACACCAAGCGGCTTCTTGCAGCGGCCTGACTTGCCTGAGATGCAAAAAGGCAAAGATCATTAACCTTTTTGCAAGCGACTCAAAGCTTGACTGAAGCGGCCGGCTGCGCACTGCCGGCAGGCACGGTTCCAATCCTCTGCAACTCCTGCTCGCTGATGATTTCCAAAAGCCGGACGACTTTTTGCACACCCGGCGTCGCGCGTACAACTTCCGTGGCACGCTCTGCCTCGCGCTGCGTGACGCGCCCCATGAGGTACACCGTATTGCGTTCGGTCACGACCTTGAAGGCGTTGGACTGCAGGTCGCGGGCATCCAGCAGCATGGCCTTGATGCGTCCGGTCAGCAGCGTGTCGGCAGAGCGGTCCATGAGCGAAGGGCTGTTCAGGACCGCCAGTTCATTGACCACCGACGCCACGTTTTCCACCGACTTGACCGCCTCCTCGACCCGCTGCTTGTCCTGCAGATTGGGCACCTCGCCGGTCAGCAGCACCTGGCGGTTGTAGCTGGTGACGCTCGCGCGCACCCGGGTTCCGAGGTTGGAACGGATCTGGTTGGCGGCCCGCAATTCGATGGCTTCGTCGTCCAGCTGGGCGCCGGAAGTCCGGCGGTCAACCGCCACCAGCGTGCCCCCGACCATGGCGCCGCCCACCAGCAGGGGCCCCACGCAAGCCGACAAAAGGCTGGAGAGCAGCACTGCCGCGCCGGCCATACCGGCGAGTCGTTTCATCACACCATGGTTCATGTCGAAGACTCCTGATCGCCTAGTAACTGGGTATCCACACCATCGCAAATGCAGTGGATCACCAGGGAATGCACTTCCTGAATGCGGGCCGTGCGCTCATGCGGCACGCAGATATGGACATCGGTTTCGCGCAGCGCCTGGTTCATTTTTCCGCCTCCCCGTCCTGTCAGCGCCACCACCGTCATCTCGCGCTCATGCGCCGCTTCGACGGCGGCCAGCACGTTGGCCGAATTGCCACTGGTGCTGATGGCCAGCAGCACGTCGCCGGCCACGCCCAGGGCACGCACCTGCTTGGAAAAAATCACGCTGAAATCGTAATCATTGGCAATGGCGGTGATGATAGAGCTGTCGGTGGTCAGGGCAATGGCGCCAAGTTCGGGCCGCTCGCGCTCGTACCTGCCGACGAATTCAGCCGCGAAATGCTGGGCGTCGGCAGCCGAACCGCCGTTGCCGCAGGCCAGGACCTTGTTGCCGCTGGTGACGCTGGCCAGGATCGCATGCACTGCGGCGGCTACGGGTTTGGAGAGAATTTGCGCGGACTGGTATTTGAGGTCGGCGCTGTCGATGAATTGCTGTTCGATTCGTTGTTCAAGCATGGACGGATGATAGCGGGTCATGGCGGGCCGCCGTGCCGGTAAAGGCACGGCGGCAGCGCCACGAAGGATTGGTTACAAATTCGCCATACCCCGGGCGGCCGAATCTCAGCGGCCGCCATGGATCAGGAGGCGTCGAACGCGGCCGGCAGCCATTCGATTTCCGGTCCAGGAACGTTGCCCCCGCACAGCGCCCCATGCACCAGCACCACGTCGAAGCGGCAAGGCGGCGCGCTGGCAAAGCGCATCAGGTAGTGGCGCGCGGCAAAGATGATGCGGCGCTGCTTGGCGCCGCTGATGCTGGCGCCGGCGCCGCCATGCGATGCGTTCGCGCGCTGGCGGACCTCGACAAACACCAGGGTGCCGTCCGGCGCGCGCATGATCAGGTCAATCTCGCCGCCGCCGCGCCCCGGCGTTCGATAATTGGACTCGACCCATCGCAGTCCCGCCCGGGCCAGCCAAGCCCGCGCCGCCGCTTCGGCCGCGTCACCCCGGGACTTGGTGGTAACCTGTTTCGGCACCGCTGCAGCACCGCCTGCCGCGTCCCGGGTGGGCAATTGATCCGCCTGTTTTCTGGAAAACCACATTGAACGCTTCTTTCGAACTGGCCCTGGACACGGCACGCGCCGCAGCAGGCATGCAGCATTATCCCGAGGCCACGCTGTATGTGGTGGCCACGCCCATCGGCAACCTGGCCGACATCACCCTGCGCGCACTGCATGTGCTGCAGCTGGTGCAGGCCATTGCCTGTGAGGACAAGCGCCACACCCAGCCGCTGCTGCGCCAGTATGGCATTGACAAGCCCCTTCTGGCCGTGCACCAGCACAACGAGGCCGAAGCTGCCCAGGGCGTGGTGCAGCGCTTGCAGCGCGGCGAGCGCGTGGCCTATGTCAGCGACGCCGGAACGCCTGCCGTCAGCGACCCCGGCGCGCGCTTGGTGGCGGCGGTGCGGGCCGCCGGGTTCAAGGTGATGCCGCTGCCGGGCGCCAGCAGCGTGACGACGGTGCTCAGCGCTGCCGGCGTGACGCGTGCCGAAGGCAGTGAAGGCAGCGGCAGCAGTTTCGTGTTTGCCGGTTTCCTGCCGACCAAGGCCGGCGAACGCGACCAGGCCATCGCGCTGTTGGGAACCGATTCCCGGGCCACGGTCATCCTGGAAGCGCCGCACCGCATCGAGGCCCTGGCCCGTGCCCTGGCGGTGCTGCAGGGCCGGCTTGTCACGGTCGGGCGCGAGCTGACCAAGCAGTTCGAGGAAATTGCCACCCTGCCGGCGCAGGATCTTGCCGCCTGGCTGGACGCCGGTCCGCAGCGCACCCGGGGCGAGTTTGCGCTGGTGCTGCATGCCTCAGCCCCACACGAAGGCCCGGATGACAGCACCCGGGTGCTCAAACTGCTGCTGGCCGAAATGCCGCTGAAAACCGCCGTCAAGCTGACCGCCGACATCACTGGCGCGTCGCGCAACGAACTCTACGACACCGCATTGAAGCTCAAGAGCGAATGAATCCGAACGCCGACCAACTCTGGCGCGGCCCACGCTGGGCGCTGGCTGCCCTGCTGGCCGTGCTCGGCATGCTCGGGCCGTTCTCCATCGACACCTACCTGCCGGCGTTCTCGGGCATGGCGACATCGCTGGGCGCCACGCCGGTGGAAATGCAGCAGACGCTGTCGGCTTACCTGTTCGGCTTTGCCTTCATGAACCTGTTTCATGGCGCGCTGGCCGACAGCTTCGGCCGCCGGCCGGTCGTGCTGTGGGGCATTGCCATGTTCACGCTGGCGTCGGCGGGTTGCGCGCTGTCGCAAAGCGTTGGCCAGCTGGTGTTCTTCCGGGCCATGCAGGGCCTGTCCACCGGGGCCGGCATTGTGGTGTCGCGCGCGGTGATACGCGACATGTTCCCGCCTGCGCAGGCGCAGCAGGTCATGAGCCAGGTCACCATCTACTTTGGCATCGCGCCGGCACTTGCTCCAATAGTCGGCGGCTGGCTGTTCGTGCACCTGGGCTGGCACAGCATTTTCTGGTTTCTGACCGGGGTGGGCATCGTGCTCTGGTTGACCAACTACCGGTATTTGCCGGAAACGCTGGAGCCCGAGGCACGCCAGCCGTTTGAAGTGCGGCACCTCATGCGCGGCTACTGGCAACTGGGTTCCAGCCCGCGTTTTTTACTGCTGGCGCTGGCCAGCGGTGTTCCCTTCAATGGCATGTTCCTGTACGTGCTGGCCGCCCCGGCTTTCCTGGGCGAGCATCTGGGCCTGCAGCCCACGCAGTTTTTCTGGTTCTTCGTACTGACCATCTCGGGCATCATGTCGGGGGCCTGGCTGAGCGGCCGCCTGGCCGGAAAGATTCCGCCGAAAAAGCAGATACGCCACGGGTTTGTCATCATGCTGGTCACCGCCGTTTTCAACCTGCTGGCCAATCTGTTGTTTGACGCCCATGTGGCCTGGGCGCTGTTTCCGATTGCCCTTTTTGCCTTCGGCTGGGCGCTGATGGTGCCGGTCGTCACGCTGCTGGTGCTGGACCTGTACCCGCAGCGGCGCGGCATGGCGTCCTCGCTGCAGGCCTTTATCGGCTCGTCGGCCAACGGGCTGGTGGCCGGCGTCATCGCGCCGCTGGTCATGCATTCGACGCCGGCGCTGGCCGCCGTGTCGCTGGGCATGCTGAGCATCGGACTGGTGGCCTGGATTTACCTGCACCACCGCTGGCCCGAAATTGGCCGCGCGGTGCAGTAGCCTACGGGCTCAGTCGTCCGTCGTGACTGGGAACTCGACGCCCTGTCCGGTGCGCTGGACGCGGTTGCCAGCGTCCAGGTACACCCAGTAGTACATGTCCTGCAGGTTATCGCGCCAGCGGTAGTTCATGATGTCGCCGGACCACGACGCCACCCTGTCGATCCGTGCGGGCGGGCCGAACTCGCGTTCCACATCGTCGCGTGTCCACTGGCCGGGCTCGATGCGCAAGAACGCCTGGAGCTTGAGCACCTCCCGCACCGCCATCACCTTGCCAGCAGCATCCAGGTCCACCATCACGGCGCTCTGGCCGGCGGGCTGCCTCGAATACTGCAGGCGCGTTCCCGTTGGCAACGGCACGACCCGGGTCGGTGTGCCATAACTGGCCATGACCTGTTCGCGCGACATGCCCGTCTGCACCGGCGTGAAGGCGCAGCCAGCCACGAACACTGCAGCGGCAGCCAGGCTGACAAGGGTCTTGAGAATCTTCATGATGCACTCCCGAGGCATAAAACGCTCTTGGGTCTTACGGTTGAAATGTGCCTTTTCCGTTTTCGGGAAATTCGAACAGCCCTGCCACGGCCACGAGTCTGTCAGGAATCCGCAAACGCGGGTTTCCCCGGGGACTTTTCTGGGGTTTCCCGTGCTTCAGGGGATTGACATGCCGAGCGATTAAAGCCTCAATAGCTGAAGGCACGAAGCTCAACAGCAGCCCACTTATACGCCCAAAGCGCAGTCTCTTGGCGGGGCTGGCCACCATTGAAAACAACAGTAGGAGACCACAACCATGGAACCCGTTTCCCCTGACCTGCTGGCGCTGCAGCGCCTTTACCACTGGGAAAAAACAATTCCCCAGAGCATCAGCCTGACACAGCCCATGGGCGGCGGCATGACCCAGGACTACACCTGGCGCGAGGTGGCCGATCAGGTGCGCCGCATGGCTGCGCACCTGAAGGCCCAGGACTGGGCGCCCGGCTCGAACGTTGCCATCCTGTCCAAGAACTGCGCCTGGTGGCTGATGAGCGACCTGGCCATCTGGATGGCTGGCCATGTTTCGGTGCCGCTGTACCCTACGCTGGCACCCGACACCATCGCGCACATCCTCACGCACAGCCAAGCCAAGGCCTGCTTTGTCGGCAAGCTCGACGCTTGGGCGCACATGAAACCGGGCGTGCCCAGCGGCCTTCCCTGCATCAGCTACCCGCTGTCGCCGCCAGACGCCCTCCAGAATTCTGACCGCTGGGACGACATCTGCGGCCGCCAGGCGCCGATGCAGGGCGAGGTGCTTCGGGGCGCCGACGAACTGGCGACGCTGATCTACACCTCCGGCACCACCGGCCAGCCCAAGGGCGTGATGCAAAACTTTGGCAGCTTTGCCTGGGCGCTTGATGCCGGCGTCCAGCGCATCGGCATGACCGGCCAGGACCGGATGCTGTCCTACCTGCCGCTGGCCCATGTGGTCGAGCGCGTACTGGTCGAGCACGGCTGGCTGCGCACCGGCATGCGGCTTTGGTTTGCCGAGTCGCTCGACACCTTTGCCGCCGATCTGCAGCGCGCCCGGCCCACCATCTTTTTCTCGGTGCCCCGGCTGTGGGTCAAGTTCCAGCAGGGGGTGCACCACAAGATGCCGCCGGCCAGGCTCCAGCTGCTGCTGTCGATTCCGGTGATCGGCGGATTGGTGAGAAAAAAGGTACTCAAGGCGCTCGGACTTGACCAGTGCCGTATCGCCGCGGGCGGCGCAGCGCCCATGCCGGTGGCGCTGCTGGCCTGGTACCGCAAGCTTGGCCTGCCGATCAACGAAGGTTATGGCCTGACGGAGAACCTGGCGGTCTCGCACCTGACCATTCCGGGTGCCAACCAGCAAGGCAGCGTGGGACCCGCATACGAAGGCGTGGAAGACCGGATCGCCCCTGACACCGGGGAAATTCAGATGCGCAGTCCTGCGCTGATGATGGGCTACTACAAGGACCCGGTGCAGACCAAGGCCGCGTTCACAGAGGACGGCTGGCTGCGCACGGGCGACAAGGGCGTCATTGATGCGCAGGGCAACCTGCATATCACCGGGCGCGTCAAGGACCTGTTCAAGACCAGCAAGGGCAAGTACGTGGCGCCCGCACCGATCGAGGACAAGCTGGTGATGCACGAGGCAGTCGAGGCCTGCGTGGTGACCGGCGCCAATCTGGGCCAGCCGCTGGGCATCGTGATGCTCAATGCCGAGGCCGCCAAGCGCGCGCAGGAAGATGCTGCACGCGCGGTGCTGGAAAGCTCGCTGGCCCGGCACCTGCAGGCCGTCAACGCCACGCTGGACCCGCACGAGCAGCTCCAGTGCATTGTCATCGTGACTGCGGCCTGGACCGTGGAGAACGACATCATCACGCCAACCTTCAAGGTCAAGCGCAACCGCATCGAGGACGTTTACTCGGCCAACTACGAGCGCTGGGAATCCTCGGGCAAAAAGGTGATTTGGCAGACCGACTGAAAGCGGCCTGGGCAGCTTCTGGCGCCCCATCACCCGGCCCCTGCATCATGGCGCGCAAGGCATCGGCCAACTATTCACTACTGAATTCATAGCATTTAGCGCAGACTGCGCGTGCGCAAGATGCTTTTTTCGTGCTTGAAAATGGTTGGCTTGCCAGAACCAATGCGCGTTAGACCACCTGCTTCGGATCCACTTCGCGGACACGGTGATCGACGTAGTAGCCACCGTATTCCGTGTACCTGAGCAGGGTGCGGCCGCACCGGTTGCAGGCATAAGCGTCGCACCGGTTGCAGGGGAAAAACTCCAGGGCCAATGGCGCGTCCGGCGAACCGTAGCGCGTGCCGCCTGGGTGAAACTCTTGCAACGTCGGCTCGTCGACCGCCGGATCGCGCAAGGTTCCCAGTCGCTGGACCGACGGGCCGGGCCAGCGGTCTTCGGTAAAGCTTTCCCAACCGGGACAGGCGCCGAGCGCGCAGGTGCATGGCGTGGCCGCCCGGCCGGTGCAGGCCTGCCGCAGCGCTGCGGCATCAAGCAGGTCGGAGCTCATGGAGGTTGCCAGTGCGTGTCAGTCCACCGTGGCGCCGGAAGCCTTCACCACGCGGGTCCATTTCTGTGTGTCCGCCACAATGAAATTCTTGAAGGCCAGCGGTGTCATGTCCATCGGTTCTGCGCCCAGCGCAAACAGACGCGCCTTGATGTCGGTTGAAGCCAGGATGGTGCGGATTTCCTTGTTCATGCGGTCAACAATTTCCACCGGAATGCCCGCCGGGCCGAGAACGCCGTACCAGGGCTGCGCATCGAAGCCCTTGAGGCCCAGTTCGGCAACAGTCGGAATCTCGGGGAACGCTGCCGAGCGCTTGGCGCTGGTCACCGCCAGCACGTTGAGATTGCCGGCCTTGACCTGCGGCATGATGGGCACCGGGTTCTCGAAAGTCATGGGAACCTGGCCACCGACGAGGTCGTTCAACGCAGGACCCGACCCTTTGTAGGGAATGTGCTGAATCTTGACGCCGGCCTGCACATTGAACATCTCACCAATAATGTGCTGCGGCGTGCCAGAACCGGCAGATGCAAAGGCCAGGTTGCCCGCCTTGGCCTTGGCGATGATGTCCTGGACGCTCGTCAGGCCCGACTTGGGATTGACGGCAATCACAAACGCGGCGCTGGCAACTGGCGCCACCGCAGTGAAATCGGTGTTTGGCTGGTAAGGTAGCTTCGGATAGAGCGAAGGCGCAATCACCAGCGGGCCACTGGCTGCCAGCAAAAACGTGTAGCCATCAGGCTTGGACTTGGACACATAGTCGGTGCCGATGTTGCCGCCAGCACCGCCCTTGTTCTCCACGATGACGGTCTGGCCAAGCACGCCCTGCAATTTGGAAGCCAGCAGCCGTGCCAGCACGTCCGTGGTGCCGCCCGGCGCATAAGGGGAAACCAGCGTGATCGTCTTGGCGGGCCAGGCAGCCTGCGCGGCGGCGAACATCGGCGACAAGGACAAGGCAATCAGCGCGGGAACGGTGCGTAAAAAATGTCTCTTCATGATGAAAGCCCTTGATAACGTAAAGAAATAAACTGATACGCAATAGCAGTATGGGAAAACGATGAAGTCCCAAAAAAACACCGCACGCGGCCAAGGCGGACGCCAAGCATAGCCTTACTTGAAAATGACAATATTCGCCGTGTTTCGAATTCCACAGGAATGGCCGGTTTCATATAGGGCTTTCGCAGCCTCAGCACGTGGCAGCAAAAGGCAGGCACTGGGCCTTCCAGACGCTTATGAGTTGCAAAAATCGCAACTCCTTGCTTGTTCAGCATAGATATGCTGCTATATTTTTTGTAGCAATTGAAAAACAAGTTCTTTTCCGGGAATCCGAAAAACAGGCTGTGACCGCGAACCTGACAAAAGTTTGCACAGACCGTTGCGCTGGATCATGGAACCACGCTGCTTTGCAAGCAACACTGAGGGCTTGGCTGTAAACTTGATTTTGCCTATATCGGCGAGAAAACCAGGACATGGCATGGTCTTGTGATATTGGCTCCGCTCATTGCGCGAGCCTGTACTGCCTGATCGATGCCTTGACGACGCGGCGATTCACTTTTCACCGTACTCGGCCAGGTCCATTCAAAAATCGAGAACCCACATGAAATCAAATCGCAGAACCTTTGTCATCCAATCCATCGTGGGCGCAGGCGTCCTCGCCTCGACCCGCTTGGCTCAGGCGCAGGCCGCCGCGCCGATGGTTCAGGATACCGACCCACAGGCGGTTGCCTTGGGTTACAAAACCGACGCCACCAAAGTGGACAAGGCGAAGTACCCGAAATACGCCGCTGGCCAGAACTGCGCCAACTGCGCACTGTACCAAGGCAAACCGACCGATGCCGCTGCAGGTTGTCCGCTGTTCGCCGGCAAGCAGGTTCCAGCCAAGGCTTGGTGCAGCGCCTGGGCCAAGAAAGCCTGACGAACCCCGGTCTGGGCCCGACGCAGGCCTTTTCACACTCCGGAACCTTCAGGACTTTGCCTTGATTCAGCAGAACATCAAGTCGATCAGCGCGGCATCCTCGCCCAGATTGAGCAGCGCATACCCCGCCACGCGGAAAACCCAGTAGGCGGCGGTATCAAGGCAAAGAATCGAATTCATTCGGTTTGAAAATCAGTCAGCAGGACAAGGATTCTGTCCGCATTTAACAGCATTCGACAGAATGCTGTCGTCTGGGCATCAAAGAAACCTCCGGCACAAGCACAGCACGCACAAGCACGCACAAGCACGCTACAAATTTAATAGTGAAAAACTGTTTTTCTCAGGACCCACATGAGCCGGGCCGCCAGCTTGATGCGGGCCAATTGCGAGCCGGGTTTGTTTTCACGCCGCAGCGCCAATGCCGTTGAAGCGATTCCAGCGGCTGTCATCCTGCATTAGCGTCTGCTGCAGGCCGGGGTTAGGCAATGTGCTGCACGGTGCGGCTGTTCGTTTGTCGAATGAGCCCTTCCTGCGGCTGCATGGGTGGGAGCAGCCAGCGAACTGGTGCTGCGTTCGGTGTTCAGCGGCGCAAAGCGGCCACTGGCGGCAGGTCTGCGAAAAACCAGCCGAAGCAGTCTCTGGCTGTAAGCCTTGATTGGCTTCACGGCGATCTCTGACCAGGGCTGCACGATGGGCGCCATGTGCTACATCCCCCTTTCGGCGGCCACGCTGTGCACGCCAGCCGCGTCGGGTGTTGGTGCTCCGCCATGGGTGGGTCAAACAGCACAAGGACATTGCGCCCTTGCTACTGGGGGGCAGCGCCCTGACGCTGCCGGGCGTTTTCATCACCCGGCCCTCAGGTCACGGCGCACCAAGGGTACCGTTCAATTTTTGCTACTTTATTTATAGCTTCCTGCGCATGCTGCGCCTGCGCGAGAAGCCTATTTGAAACTAAAATCCGGGGGGCAGTCGAAACGGATATGCGTGGACACCATTGCCATCGCCAGCCCTGGCGGCGCCGACTGCCTTTTGACAAGCCGCGAGAAACGGGCGGCGCAGGATCTGCTAGAAGATTCGCAATGCCGGTTAATGCGTGATGACCACGAGCACGCTGCAGGGCGACTGTTCAATCAATGCCTTGGAGACAGAGCCCCGCCACCAGCGGGCGGCCCAGCCGTCCAGATGCTTGTGGCCGACCACGATCAGGTCCGCCTTGATCTGGCGGGCACAGAGGGTAATTTCACTCACAGCATCCCCGGTCACGACGTATCCGCTGGCTTTCAGGCCGGCATCGCCGAGCTTGCGCAGACCGGTGTCAAGAATGGCCTGGTAGCGTTCCTTTTCACTGTCCTGCAGCGATTCGTCATAAATGCTGCCTTCAAGCCCGAGGTTGTTCAGCGGCAGCGGCATGACGGCGATGAGCGACAGTTCCGAGCCGCTCCACTGCGCAATTTCATGGCAGTCCAGCAAGGCCTGCTGTCCGGGAGCAGAGCCGTCATAAGCCAGCAAGATTCGTTGGTACATGCAAGTTCCAGAGTAGGCGGGCCGTTAGTCGAGCGTGAAACCGATTTTCAGGGAAACCTGCCAGTGCGCCACCTTGCCCTCGACCACATGGCCCCGGGTTTCGGTGATGGTGAACCACTGGATGTTGCGCACCGTCTCATGCGCCTTGGCAATGGCATGGGTCACGGCCTCTTCGATGCTGACACTGGACGAGCCGGTCAGTTCCAGCTGCTTGTAGACATGGTTGTTCATGAAGTGGCTCCCTCAAGAGTTGTTGGGCGGTATGGCGTTTCATCTTACGCGCCTTGCATTGAAACGCCAAAGCGCAAGGCCAACAGAGACGATGCATTCCCTCTTTGATGGAGCAGCCAGTTCAGCCTGCCGACGCCGCTGGCGTTTGGATTTCCAGGTGAAAGATGGCCTCAGCCCAAAGCCGCTGATCACGTCCAACAACATGCCAAACTGATGGCGACAAAAATCATTTTCAGGAGTTTCACGCGCATGTCCGACAAAATTTCCTTGCTGGTGCTCAACACGCATTCAAGCGAACATCAAGCGGCGCTGTCCGAACTTTACGACCTCACCTACGCGCCGACCGAAGGCGAACGTGCCGCCGCAATCGCCACGCATGGCGCTAAATTTCGAGCCGTGCTCACCATTGGTGTTCTGGGCTTGACCGCGCAGGAAATCGCCGCCATGCCGGCGCTCGAACTCATCTGCTGCATGGGCGCCGGCTACGAACGGGTCGATCTGGATGCGGCGCGGGCACGTGGCATCGCCGTGGCCAATGGCCGGGGCACCAACGACAACTGCGTCGCCGACCATGCGTTCGGTCTTGTCATCGCGGCCATGCGCAACTTCCGGCAACTCGACCGCCTGTGCCGCGAAGGTGTGTGGCGCCTGGCCATTCCCCAGCCGCCGAACGTTTCGGGCAAGCGCATCGGCATCCTCGGCCTGGGCACCATCGGGGAGAAGATAGCCAGGCGTGCGGCCGCTTTCGACATGCCCATCGGCTACCACAACCGCAGCCCCAAAGCAGGCATTGCGTACCGCTACTTCGCCAGCCTGGAGGGGCTGGCGCAATGGTGCGATGTCCTGGTATGCGCGGCACCGGGCGGGGAAGCCACCCGGCATCTCGTCAATGCGCAGGTGCTCGATGCGCTGGGCCCGCAAGGCTTTCTGGTGAACATTGGCCGGGGCAGCGTGGTCGATACCCTAGCGCTGGCGACAGCCCTGCGCGATGGCCGGATTGCCGGTGCCGGCCTGGACGTCTACGAAAGCGAGCCGGCCCGCCCCGAGACGCTCATCGGGCTGGACAACGTGATCCTCACGCCGCACCTGGCCGGCTGGTCCCCCGAAGCGACGCAAGCCTCCTTTGACCGTTTCCTGGAAAACGTCCAGTGCCATTTTTCAGGCCGCGGGGTGGTCAGCCCCGTCTGATCGCCCGCCTGCGGACCGCCCCCCAATTGCTCATTCCGGGATGACGTGCTTGCGCGTGATCCGCTGCCGGTCCACCTTGCCCCTGGTACCGACATGGCGGCGGATCTCGGCGGATGTCCCGGTGTTGGTTTCGAAATCGAAGGTGTCGAAGCGGGCCGCGACCTCCGGATGTTCCCGCACCTCGAGACCGTCGGCATTGATCCTGGCGCTCACATTTTTGGCAGCATTTACCTTGCGGCATCATTCAAGGCCGGCATTGCCATTGCAGGCCATCCACCGGTTTGCCGTGATGCACCCACGGGCCACCGCGCGGTTGACGTTGACCCGGTTTCGCAGGCGTCTTACAGTTATGCAAGACGGCATGGCGCGGCCGTCCCAGGCACACAGACTTCGCGCAGGAACGCGGCTTGCCGGCCAACCCGTTCCTGACCGACGATTCAAGCGCCCAAACCATCGCGAGGTTGTCGTATGAAACTACCTGTCGAACTGCTTTCGAAGGCTGAGGCGGACTATCCGAAGACGCCTGCGCAGGTCAGAAGCCTGCAGTCGCGCATCGTTTCCCGCTCTGCATTGGTGCTTGACGGCCTGGACCACCTGGAACGCCGGCGCGCGATGATTGCGGCATCGGCACGGGAAAGCGCCAGCCTGGCTTTCGAGCGCTACCTCGGCACCAACGACCTTCTGCCCATCAACTACCTGCTCACCGGCTATGCACAGTCGCGCGCGGTGGGCAGGATTCGCTACTTTGACAAGAAGGACCGACGCACCGCCTATGCCACCGGCTTCATGGTTTCACCTGAACTCATGATGACCAATCACCATGTGTTCCCGGTGTCAGATGTCGCCGAATTCGCAGCACTGGCCGATGACGCCGCCATCGAGTTCGGCTACGAATACGACGCCTTCGGAAAGCTCGGTGAACCGGTGGTCCATGCGCTGGACCCCGAAGCCTTCCTGCACACCTCAAAGGCGCTGGACCTGGCCCTGGTCGCCGTTCGCCCACGTGACCTGACCGGCCTGCGCCAGCTGCATGACCAGGGCTACCTCATCCTGAATGGCCGGCTGGGAAAGGCGGGCACGGGCGACTACGCGACCATCGTTCAGCACCCCGATGGCGAGGAAAAACAGATTGCGCTGCGCAACAACGAAATCATCGACAACGATCTGCCGGATGTCCTGATCTACAAAAGCGACACGGCACAGGGAAGCAGCGGCGCGCCAGTGTTCAACAACGAGTGGCAGGTGATCGCGCTGCACAGTTCGGGGGTGGCCAAAACCGACGCGGCCGGCCACTACCTTGACAAGCACGACCAGGTGATCGAGGTTGAAAACGGGCGGATCGACGAGTCGCGCGTCGTCTGGCTGAGCAATCGCGGGGTGCGTGTCAGCGCCCTCATGAAGCACCTGCTCGCGCCGGAAAGCGCCGTGGCGCTGCACCCGCTGGTCCAGGTCTTTTCCAGCCCGGCCTACACCGACAGCCGCCCCTTCACCACGTTGCCACGGCCTGCGATTCTGGAAACATCCGGGTTCAAGGGCGTGCCCGTTGCCGCACAGCCCGTCAGCCTGCCGCCGCTTGCGGCAAGCGTGATCGAGATCCGGGTCAGCATTGGCAACGGGCAGCCCGTCGTGCAGTCCACCGTGAGCGAAACACCCCTTCAAACAGTTGCCCTGGGCACCCTGAACGAGAGAAAACTCGAGGACGCGCAGGATTATTCGACCTGCACGGGATTCGAGGAAGAATTCATGGGAATCCGGATTCCCATGCCGTTGCCGAGCGCCCGGTTGCGCAAGCAGCTGGCGTTTTTGAAGGACGCCCCCGGCTCGTTCACGCTCAAATACCACCACTTCAGCACGATCCTGCATGCGGTGCGCCGTGTGCCGGTGGTCAGCGCCATCAACGTGCATGGGAAACACCGCTATGCCGCGCTGGGAAGCAGCAGCCGAAAAGACAACTGGCTACGCGACAGCCGCGTTGACTACGATGCCCAGCTCGACGACAGGTGGTACGCCAAAAGCGGTTTCGACAAGGGACACCTTTCACGCCGTGAAGACGCCGAATGGGGCACCAGCCTGGCGCTGGCCAAGGCGGCGGCAGACCTGACCTGCTCCTATGCGAACGCGGTGCCGCAGGTGCCTGCGTTCAACCGCGCCATGATGGGCTACCACGGCCAGTGGGGCCAGCTTGAAAACAAGCTGCTGGAGGCCGGTGTGAAGAACGAGTCCTCCAGAAGTGCGCGAATCTGCGTCTTCAGCGGCCCGGTCTTTCTGGACGACGATCCTGTGTATGCATCGGTCCAGGTGGCCCTTGGCTGCTTCAAGGTGGTGGTCTGGTTCAACCAGGACGGGGCACTGCGGACAACGGCTTTTCTTCTGTCGCAAGACACGCTGGTCGAAGGCATCGCGTTCGAAGCACTGAACTTTGACAAGCTGTTCAAGCTCCAGCAAGTGCCGCTTGCATGGACTGAGCAGGCAACAGGGCTGGGGTTTGCTGCTGTGCTTCGAGACGCTGACACGTTCAGCAAAGACAGCCCGCAGGCAGATGAAGCCGCGCTGGAACGCCTGGTCAGCGGCGGTCAGGCGCATTCCGCCAGCACGTTGCCTGAAGGTTCGCCCCCCGCAGTCCCAGGCGCTAAGCTGCGGCCATGAGCAGGCATGGACCGGTGTCATGTTCTGCAGGATTTGAATCAAGCCCGCCGGCTGGCCTGCCGTTTCGTGGTGCGGATGCGGATCAGAGGAAATGGCTCTTCCAGAGCACATTGGTTTTGATCAGCAAACGACTTTTCACTACCAAACCGGCCACTTGCGCAGCACACATAAGTTTCAGCAGCTATAAATTAAATAGCAATCTACTGGTTGGCTGCATGCATGACTGCCAGTCGAGCGGATCCCGCTCTCGCACCTCAGCGCGGAAGTGAGGCAAGCCCGGCAATTGGGTGAAGTCCCGCTGGACGCCATTCCCCGCGCGTGCATTGTGCTGAAGAACTCAAGCGCGCAGCGCCATAGCCTGCAGCGGTCACGCCTGTCAACGCTCGCCTGGATCCGGTGTATATAACGCCGACTCGCTTGCCCTGAATGCCTTTATGAGTTGACGCAGACGCCGCAACCGGAAACAAAAACGCCAACCAGGGCGGTTGGCGTGATGGCAAGGAAACACAAGGGTTTCCGGGTGTCCTGAATGGTGCGGCTGGCGGGGATCGAATTCGTGAAGCAGCCGATCATATCCAACGCCAAAGGCAAGATTTTTCCAGATAGATCCTTGCAAATACAACGTACGAGCAGCCGTGAAGGGTTGGCCATTTAAGCGTGCAGCCCGACTGACCTGGCGTAAATTAGACAGAGTTGTACGCACCCGTTACCAGAGCAGTACCAGCAGGTCGCTGTACTTACTGTACAAAGCAACTTGCCCATCAGTCTGGGTGATGTCTGCAACAAGGTGCTGGTGTAGCTCATGGTTTGGGGTAAAGAACAGGGAAATTACACCGCTGAGCTTCAGTACGCCCTATTCAAAAATTGGCAGAATTTCGTTTGCATGGCCCGCCCATCTAGTACGCAGTGCTCTGCTACGTTGCCTCAAAGGTGGAAATATTCGTCATTGCAGGGGTTAGCGTAAGGATTGCGACTGGATGTAAAAAGTAGAGGTCGGCACAGGAATTTAGGCATATTGAAGCCCTGGCATCATTTGATACGCTGAATAACTTTTGTCAGCTTTATCCTGATTTGACGACCTCATTAACTTCGTTAGAGGTAATGTAATGAACAAAACAGTTTTAGCGGCTTCGGTCGCTTTGGCCCTTACGGTTAATGTGGTTGGCAAAACAGCCCATGCCCAGCAATCAGTGACTTCTCAGGCTGGCCATGAGATGTCCAGTCTAAATGTTGCTACTGCGAGCGCAACGTTCGTACCGCAGCCACCTACGCGGGTAAATACCACGACTGCTGATTACCAGGATTTGAAGACTTCCAGCGCGCTTGCTGATGGCGGTTACCTGTTGGTGTGGGACACCACCACCATGAACCCGGCACAAGACGGATCGCGCTTTTTCCTCCAGCGATTTGATAGCGAAGGCAATAGGGTAGGCAGTGAAACCCGGCTGCAGCTCACTGTTCAAGACGGCTCCATTGCCGTGCTAACCAACGGTGACATCGTCGTCGCGTACAAGGGTGCACGGGATGCGCAAGGCAAAGTCATCACCTCGCCTAATGCCGCGTCTGGTGCATTTATTCAGAAGTTCAATGCCAGCGGCATTCAAATCATGCCGGAAACCGCTGTAGCCACAACCTTTGGAACTTCTACGGCGTATGGTTATGTGACGGTCGTGCCATTGGCAAACGCGGGCTTCGTGGTCAACTGGACATCACAAGACCAGTCCTCGGGCACCTTAAGAAACAGTTTTTCCACCCAAAGTTATGACAGTTCGGGCCAACGCAGCGGCAGCCCTGTCGTGCTGTCAGCCGACAGCTTTCCACCTTCGAGGCCCATCGATTACTCGATTCAGGCGTCTCCCGATGGGGGGTACCTAGTTTATAAGCGCATGATTGACACGGCGAACTCCTCGGGATGCTTTGGTGCAATGAGTGAGCCAACGATTACGTCAGTCTCTTATTACGATAAGAACCTAGTTCCTAAGCAAATACTTGCGCCAACGCATTGTGGTATTTTGATGCCGCTACAAGGCGATCAATACATGATTTTCGGCGCCAATGCCACGGGCCCCTACAGTCAATTGATTGATGGCAATGGCAGTTTGGTCGGTCCGCAAAAACCGATAGAAGCGAGAACTGAATTCAGAAACCCGGCGCTTACGATCTTCATTGGAAGGACAGTGCTGGTCGATGGAAGCTATTTGCTGTTCTGGTTCACAGGTACGGGCAGCAACAAGGGTCAAAGGTACACAAGCAAGGGCGACCCGATTGGAGATGTCTTTACCATTGCCGCGTCGCCCAAGAACATCCTGCCACTGACTGGTGGCAGCGTCGTATTGGCCTGGTCTGCATCCAATGACATCGCCAATAATCTGCTTGATGTCTATATGCAGCGCTTGAACAAGCCCGAGGCGGCTGGCTGCACAGAGTCGGCTGCCTGGGTCAGGGGCCAGCAGTACGCCGCCGGCGCCCGCGTTACCTATACCGATGGCCTGACCTACGTCGCCAAGTTCGCCAATCCGGGTTACAACCCCACCATCAGCACCTACTTCTGGGCTCCTGTGGCGTGCTGCACCAAGCCGGCTGCCTGGGTTATGGGCCAGCAGTACGCCGCCGGCGCCCTCGTCTCCTACGCCGATGGCCTGTCCTATGTCGCCAAACTCGCTAACCCCGGCTACGACCCCACGATCAGCACTTTCTACTGGGCTCCTGTGGCTTGCACCAAGCCAGTTGCCTGGGTCATGGGCAAGCAGTACGCCGCCGGCGCCCTCGTCTCCTACGCCGATGGCCTGACCTATGTCGCCAAGTTCGCCAACCCCGGCTACGACCCCACGATCAGCACCTTCTTTTGGGCTCCTGTGGGTTACTGATCCGCTTGCTTGCTGAGGTTTCATAGCAGCGCACCCTGTGCTCCAGGTCGTATAGGCGCCCTGGTGGTTTTGCCGTTAAACGAGAAAAGAGGGTAAGGGAGCTGCTTTGACGCGATGGTCGTGCGTGTCAGCAAGCATCGTGTAGATCGATGTACTGAGCTTGTAAGTACGGCTTGCCACAGACGCTAAAGTGCGATCAGCCTGACAAATACCGCAGGGCTGACCAGACGCAAATTGATGCGTCAGAGCCCTTCAAAAATTCAATACGAGGGTTTTCTTTGAAGCGCTTTGATCAACAATAATCTGTCAATGACCCAACGACCACGCACTATTCAGATCTTTTTACCTGCAGGCGATCCCCGGTGTATCCGCGTTGCAGCGTTGACTACAAGCATCGTGCAAGTTATTGAAGTGCCCAGATCACTTCTTCCGCAATTTTTGCTCATGCCTGAATCAAAGCAGGTTGGTGTCTATTACCTCATCGGTGATGACGAAAAAAAAGATCAACTATCTATTTACACAGGGCAAACCAGCACCTTGGGCAAGCGGCTGAATGAGCATGACCTTGACCCGAAGCGCGCATTTTGGAATCGAGCGCTAGTGGCAATATCCTTGACCCACAGCCTGACGCAAACCCATGCGATGTACCTTGAATGGCGTAGCATTCAGCAAACAAATGAGGCTCAGCGCTATTCGGCTGAGAATGGAAATGCAGGTTCAAAGCCGCATACGCCGGCTTGGCTTGAAGCAGATTGTCAGGAAATTTTTGACACCCTCCGAACGCTTGTGGCGACCTTGGGCCAGCCAATGTTTGAGCCCCTTACCCTACGTCGCGTAGAAATCACCCTTCCACCTGGGCAAATAACCACTGGCTCCGTCAATCTTGTACTGCCAGTTTTAAACAATAGTTCGTTACTTTATTGCAAGGGACCCTCAGCTATGGCAAAGGCGCAGTACACAGACGAGGGTGTTGTCGTGTTGAAAGGATCAACTGGCCGTGTGGAGATAGTGCCCAGCATGATCGAGATGTCAGCTGGAAAGCACCGCCAGCGTCTGATCGATGCAGGAACGCTAAGACTGGAGGGCGAAAACTATGTTTTTCAAAAAGACGTGCTTTTCAAATCTCCCAGCGGTGCGTCAGACGTAACCGTCCGACGAACACCATTCTTGCGCCGGGTTGATGAGCCGGGCAGTATCCGGGGAGTTGCCCACCACGATGGTGTGCACTTAACCCGGACAAGTGCACACCATCATGGAACCTCTCAAAGATCCCCTCAAGGCCACCAAACGCAGACACAGCGCGGCCTTCAAACGCAAGCTTGTCAAGCTGACAGAGCAGGCCGGCGCCTCGGTCGCGGCCATCGCGCTGGCGCACGGCATCAATGCCAACTTGCTGTTCAAGTGGCGCCGCGCACAGGCTAACCGCCCAGCGCGGCTCAAACCCGTTACGCAGGCCGTGCTGCTGCCGGTCACCATGGATCCCTTGCCACCGGCAAGCGCGATCATCGAGTTGCCAATGCCAGCGCCAGCGGTGCGGGCCAGCCCGGCACGGGCGGCGGCGGCCGGCGTCATCGAAATTGAAGTGGGCGGCGCGCGCGTGCGACTGCGCGGCAGCGTCGATGCGGCCAGTGTGCGCTGCGTGCTCCAAGCCCTGCGGGACGCGTCGTGATCGGTCTGCCGGCGGGTACCCGCGTGTGGCTGGCTGCGGGCCTGACGGACATGCGCCGCGGCTTTGACGGCCTGGCCGCCTTGGTGCAAAGCGCGCTGGCGCTCGATCCCTTCTCGGGCCACGTGTTTGTGTTTCGGGGCCGGCGCGGCGACATCGTCAAACTGCTGTGGTGGGACGGCCAGGGCATGTGCCTGTTTGCCAAGCGCCTGGAGAAGGGCCGCTTCGTCTGGCCGCAGGCCGACTGCGGCGCGGTTTCGCTGACGCCGGCACAGCTGTCCATGCTGCTCGAAGGCATCGACTGGCGCATGCCGGTGCGCACCTGGCAGCCCACGCTCGCCGCCTGAGTTCATGAACGGATGACCTGCTCCCCAAAGGGCATGCACGGGGATCCGGGCGGACGCAACACCACATGCGGGGGCTACCCGCAACCGTGAAACCCCTTCTGTTGGCGCGCCGGTTTTGCTGGCAAAGTGATGCCCATGAGTTCACACGCGCTGCTGCTGCAACAGATCGATGCCTTGAAGCAAGGCACCCTGCAGCGTGACCTGGAGATCAGCGCGCTGCGCCTGGCCCTCGACAAACTCACCCTGGAGTTGTTCCATCTCAGGCGCATGCGCTACGGGCGCTCGAGCGAGAAGGTGGAAAGCGCGCAGTCAGCAGTAAAGGCGCCTGGCGCTGCACTCGTGCCAAAGGGGGAGGCGGCTCAGGCCGTGCAAAGCGCCCCTGTCGCCGACCTTGAGGAAGCCCGCCACAAGCGCCAGGCGGTGGCCTGCCGCACCGCTCCCCGGCTGTTGCCCGGGCACCTGCCGCGCCAGGAGGTGACGCACCTTCCATCGCCACAATGCACCTGCCCGGGGTGCGGCGCCGGACTGCGCCAGATTGGCCAGGATGCCTCCGAAGTGCTGGAGTACCAGCCTGGCAGCTTCAGGGTCGTGCGCCACGTGCGCCCCAGACTCGCCTGCGCCCGCTGCCACACCATCGTTCAGGCGAGCGCGCCGAGCCGTCCGATCGAGCGCGGCCTGGCCGGCGCCGGCGTCATCACGCAGGTGCTGGTGGGCAAGTTCTGCGACCACCTACCCCTTTACCGCCAGAGCCAGATCTACGCCCGCCAGGGCGTGGTGGTTGAGCGCTCCACGCTGGCGGACTGGGTGGCCGGCGCGGCGCGGCTGCTCCAGCCTTTGGCCAACGCCGTGCGCCGCTACGTCCTGAGCGCGGGCAAGATCCACACCGATGACACGCCCGTGCCAGTCCTGAGCCCGGGCCGGGGCACGACGCGCACGGCCCGGTTGTGGGTGTATGCGCGCGACGACCGCCCCGGCGGCGATGCGTCGCCGCCAGCGGTGTGGTTTCAGTATTCCCCGGACCGCAAGGGCGAGCATCCCAGGGGCCACCTCTCAGGCTTTGCCGGCACCTTGCAGGCCGACGCGTTCGCCGGCTACGACGCCTTGTTTGCCGATGGCCAGGTCGTCGAAGCTGCTTGCTGGGCTCACGCCCGGCGAAAATACTATGAAATCCACAAGGGCCAAGGCGAGATGCCTGGCACGCTGGCGCACCAGGCGCTGCTGCGCATCGGGGCGCTGTACGCCATCGAGAAAGATATTCGGGGCAAATCCGCCGTGGAGCGACAGCGCCAGCGGCAAAGCCGCGCCAAACCCCTGGTCGAGGCGCTGCACGGCTGGCTCCAGCAAGCCCTGGGCCAGCTCTCGGCCAAGTCGTCCATGGCGCAGGCCATTGGCTACTCGCTCAACCACTGGCAAGCCCTTGTGCGTTTCGTGGACGACGGGCACATCGAGATGGACAACAACGCGGCCGAGCGGGCGCTGCGCGCAGTCGTCCTCGGGCGCAAGAACTACCTGCACTTTGGCTCGGACGCCGGCGGCGAGCGCGCCGCCGTGATCTACACCCTGATCGGCTCGTGCAAGTTGGGCGGCATTGATCCGCAGGCCTACCTGCACCATGTGCTCGGGCGCATCGCCGACCATCCGATCAACCGGATTGACGAGTTGCTGCCCTGGCGGGTGGCAGAGCGGCTCCGGCCTGCCTGGCAAGCGGTCCAGGAAGCTCAGGACATGGCGCGCGCGGCTTGATGCGGGCCACGGCGTGTCCACCGATTTCGCTACAGTAGCCCAAGCATGACGGCCAAGCTGCACCGACTGCCAGGTGGCGCGAAGAAATCCGGGGCCAAAACCTCGGCCAATGCCAGCGACGGGCTACGCGCCTACCAGCTCCATGTCGAGCTCGAATGGGTGTATCCCCGGGTCTGGCGCCGCCTCCTGGTGCCCACCACGATCGACCTCTCGCGCCTGCATGTCGCGCTGCTGTGGGGCACGGGCTGGCAAGGCGGGCATTTGCATGAGTTCGTCTTTGCCGATGCCAGCTACGGTCCGCTGGAGCCCGACTGGGACTTGGCCGAAGGCGTGATCGACGAGTCCACCGTCACGCTCGAAGAGGCGCTGGGCGCGCGCAGGACTTTCCTGTACGTCTACGACTTCGGGGACAACTGGCGCCACAAGGTCAAGGTGGAGAAAACCGTCACGCTGGGCGCGCCCTTGTCGCTGGCGCTGTGCCTGGCCGGAGAAAATGCCTGTCCGCCTGAGGACGTGGGCGGCGCGCCGGGCTACCAGGACTTCATGGAAGCATTGGCCGATCCAGCCCACCCGGAACACGACGAACTCAAAAAATGGATCGGCCGCCCGTTTGACCCTGCCGCATTCGACGTGGCCGAAATCAACCAGTGGCTCCACCAGACTGAGTCTTGAATTTCAATACGGGTACTGGGCGGACGCTTACCGTCAGACGTGGTGCTTGCGCGCAGTTCGAACGGGTGGCTGGAGTGGAAAGATGCCGATGGACGGACGCTCGATGCGCTCAAGCGCCGCAAGCTTGAATCCGTACAGTCCGCAAATTCCCTCTAAATTTTTAAATCACCGAAGCTTTGTTTCGCCTGCGGTCATAGCTTCTAGCCCTGCGTCCGCTAACCGCTTCTTTGTTCACAAAGCTTTCACCGTAACGCTTAATAGGCAGGTGTATTGAGTGGGATGCGATATATACAGAAAAACTACACCTGCACGCTTCAGCTTCCTGGAACAAGCTGGACCTAGCTGGGTGACGCGCCCCACTGCTTTGCGTATCATCGTCGGTGGTAGTCCTTCACCCTGGACTGTCACCCAGAAACAAAAACGCCAACCGGGGCGGTTGGCGTGATGGCAAGGAAACGCAAGGGTTTCCGGGTGTCCTGACTGGTGCGGCTGGCGGGGATCGAACCCACGACCCTTGGCTTCGGAGGCCAATACTCTATCCACTGAGCTACAGCCGCAACGCTGAAAAAACCCGCTTTCGCCAAAATCCAGAGATTCCGGCGGCTGGCCGGCTTGGCTTGGGCAAGCAAAACCGGGCACAACCACGGATTCTATCAGCCGGACCGAACCGCGTCAGGATTCCATCGCCGCCGCTATAATGCAAGGCTACTGGAGCAGCCCGCAACAGTCACCGACTTTCTGTTTTTGAGGACGCCATGAGCGCAAACGACCACACCACGGCCCATGAAGAAGCCCACACGGGCCCGATCAAAACCCCCAAGCAGTTGCTGGCAGCGGTTTTTTTCTCTTTTGTTGTTCCGGTTTTTGCAATTATTGGCCTGGTCTACTACGTCGCTTCGGCCGACAAGCCCATGGCCGGAGCCGATGATGGCGGGCGCGCCATTGCCGAGCGCATCCAGAAAATCGGCATGGTTGAAATCCGCGATGCCAACCGGCCCCTTCGCGCAGGCGAAGAAGTCTACAAGGCCCAATGTATTGCGTGCCATGCAGCGGGCGCAGCAGGCGCTCCTAAATTCGGCGATGCCGCAGCGTGGGCACCCCGCATTGCCACCGGCTACGACGTGTTGCTGAATTCCGCGCTCAAGGGCAAGGGCGCCATGGCGGCGCAGGGCGGCGGCGACTTCCAGGACGTTGAAATCGGCCGCGCCGTGGTGTACATGACAGCCGCCGCAGGCGGCAAATTCGCAGAACCCGCCGCGCCAGCAGCAGGCGCGGCGGAGGCGCCCGCTGCAGCCGCGGCTCCGGCCATGCCGGCGGCACCTGTCGCCGTGGCCGCTGCCACCCCTGCGCCGTCAGCAGCGCCTGCCGCCGCAACGGCACCTGCCGCGCCTGTGCAGGTGGCAGCCGCCAATTCAGGCGCTGGCGAAGCGCTGTACAAACAGGCCTGCGTGGCTTGCCATGCCGCAGGCGTGGCCGGCGCGCCCAAGTTTGGCGACAAGGCGGCCTGGGCACCACGCATCCAGACCGGCATTGACGCCATGACCACCAGCGTTATCAAGGGCAAGGGCGCGATGCCTCCCAAGGGTGGTTCTGCTGCGTCGGACTCAGACATCCATTCAGCGGTGGTTTACATGGCGAATGCTGCCAAATAGGAGCGGGCCCAAGCACCAGAAAAAAGCCGGTCATTGACCGGCTTTTTTGCATCAAAATTCAATGAAAATGGATGTTTGCGCAAGTAGCATCAGCGTTTATTGCTATGCTTTTTGCATGGACTGCGGGCTGCATGCATAGCCAAACCGAGCCGGCAATGCACTGGCTTGCAATTCCTGCGGCACCCACAAGCCCTGCACCACCGCATCGGCAGCATGCGTCATGTCCTGGGTATGAACCAGGCCAAAGCCAATATCGGTCTCCAGGTAGAGCCGGCCCTGCTCATCGAGTACACAACGCTGGACGCGCGCGGGCTGGCCAGTGTGCGCCGTCACGCCAAAAGCCGGCGCCGGATTCACACGCCAGATGAAGGGCGTGGCTTCAAGCTCCACATAGACGCGTTGCGGCCCGTTCTGGAAAAACCAGCGGCCGCTGGCATCGCTTTCGTAATTGCGCTGGATGAAGTCAATCAGCTTTTCGTGCTGCAGCAACGAGCCTTTGCTGGCAGCGTGGCTATCGTCCTTGATTTGCGGTGCAAACGGCCCGACAGCCTGCGCCCGATCGTCGCGCATGTACCAGTTGCCGCGCGCGTCCAGCCCGAGCCAGCCATAGCAGTCGGGAACGTTGGGCCACTTGGCAATCGCTTGTCGAACAATGTCATCCATGCCTTATTTTGCGCTGCTTTGCCGGCACCGGGCATTTCAGGGGCATGCCACGGCCTGAAGCTGCGCGGCCAGAAAGTCCGCCACGGCCTCGGGCATGGCGCGCACATGCGCCGGGAAAGCGGACGAAGGAAAGCCGACATGCCCGCCCTGCGCCGGCTGCCACAGCGTCACGTCGGGACTGACATCGGCGCAGCCGGGGAGACTTCCGGCCGGAATGAAGGGGTCGTTCAAGGCATTGAGTGCCAGCGCGGGAACGGCAATCCGGCGCAGATGGGGCTTGGCCGAGGCACGCGCCCAGTAGTCGTCCACCCCCTTGAAGCCATGCACCGGTCCGGTAAAAATATTGTCGAACGCATAGAGGTCGCGGGCCGCCAGCAGGGCCGCGCGGTCAAACAGGCCGGGGTGCTGGGCCAGCTTTTGCAACGCCTTGGGCCGCATGGTCTTGAGGAACATGCGGGTGTAGACCTGCCGGTTGAAGCCACGCCCGATGGCCCGCCCGCTGGCGGCCAGGTCCAGCGGCGCGCTGACCGAGGCGATGGCGGCCACCACGTGGCGGGCGTTCTGGCCGATCTCACCCGCCCAGCGCATCAGTGCATTGCCGCCGAGCGAGACACCGACTGCCAGGACCGGCCCGTGGTGGCGGCTTGCAAAACGCCTGATCATCCAGTCGATCTCGGAAAAATCGCCCGAGTGGTAGGCGCGCGGCGCCAGGTTCATCTCGCCCGAACAGCCACGAAAATGCGGCACGGCGAAGGCCCAGCCCCGGCTGCCGGCCACGTCGGCAAAGGCCTGCGCATAGTGGCTGGCCGACGAGCCTTCCAACCCGTGAAACAGGACTAGCAGCGGCGGTGCCGATGCCAACGGACCTGCCCCCGCATCAGCCAAGTTCCGGCCGCGGGACTGGCTTTGCCAGACCGCAGGCGGGGCGGCCCCCTTGGGGGGCAGAAAACCACACGCAGTGGGGAGCGTGGGGGCCTGATTTGACCAGTCCACATCGACAAAATCGCCGTCCGGCGTGGTCCACCGTTCCCGATGGAACACGGGCGCCAACCCGGCAAAGCGGCGGGCACGCAGGGCCGCCCAGATGGTCTGCATATTCCCGTCAGGCAGCCACCAAGGGGCGCCGTAATTCATGGCGACGCCCACCGGTCAGTGAAGCAGGACGGGCGATTCGGAGACTTCCTGCAACTCCTGCAGACTGCCAGGGCTTGCATGGTGCGCCACCATCCGCCAGCCCTGCGCCGTGAGGAAGTACACATTGGTGGCCAGGACATAGGCATGGCGCGGACCCTCTTCGGTCAGGATTTCGATGCGTTCGAGCACGCTGTGAACGCTGGAGCCCAGCGCCTGCACCCGGCGCACCTTGAGCGGCTGCACGCGCAGCGAGCCGTTGGCAAACATGGCGTCGAACGCGCTGCGTATGGCGCCAGCGCCGACCAGCCGGGAGCCGCCAGGATGCACGCACACCATCTCGTCCTCGTCACCCCAGCAGGCCATGAGTTTTTCGATGTCGCCTTGCTGAAGCGCGTCGTAAAACGCCGCTTCGGTTTCGTCGGGGTTGCCGGTACTGGCAGGGAGCGCTTTGGGTTTTCGCATGGAGACAATCGAATCAGTCGGAAAAAGGCGTGAGGAATCCGGTCCGGAATTGTGCGCCTGTCCGGAAAAACTGGAGGAATCGCACCGGGCTATGGTAGTGTTGCGGCTTGAATTTTTGGAGGCATTTCCATGATATTGCGTTTATTCAGTATGTCTTTCGCCGCCCTGCTGGGCCTGCTGCTCTCGGGCTGCGGTTACAACCAGTTCCAGACCCTTGACGAGCAGACCAAGTCGGCCTGGTCCGAGGTGCTGAACCAGTACCAGCGCCGCGCCGACCTGGTGCCCAACATCGTCGCCACGGTCAAGGGCGAAGCGGCTTTCGAGCAGGATACGCTGACCAAGGTGATCGAGGCGCGCGCCAAGGCGACATCGATCCAGGTCACGCCCGAAACGCTGAACGACCCTGCTGCTTTCGCCAAGTTCCAGGCGGCGCAGGGCGAACTGGGCAGCGCGCTGAGCCGGCTGATGGTGGTCAGTGAACGCTATCCCGACCTGAAGGCCAACCAGGGTTTCCGCGACTTGCGCGTGCAACTCGAAGGCACCGAAAACCGCATCACCGTGGCGCGCAACCGCTACATCCAGACGGTGCAGGAATACAACGTGCTGGCGCGCAGCTTCCCGAACAACCTGACCGCCATGGTCTTCGGCTACAAAGTCAAGCCCAGCTTTGCGGTGGCCAATGAAGCGCAGATCTCGACGCCGCCGGTGGTCGATTTCAACAAAAAATAAGCGGCAGCGGCACTCCATGCGCATCCGTTTCCTTTTGCAGGTACTGTTACTGGCGGTCTGGCTACCCTTTGCCAGTCTGGCCGCCTGGGCGCAAGGTGGCGTTCAGCCCGTCCCGCCGCTGACGGCGCATGTGATGGACGCTACCGGCACCCTGACAGCAGCCCAAAAGGCTGCACTTGAAGCCAAGCTGACCGCTTTCGAGCAGTCGCGCGGCGCGCAGGTGGTGATGCTGATGGTGCCCACGACCCAGCCCGAAGACATCGCGGCCTATGCGCAGCGCATCGGCGACAGCTGGAAAATCGGCCGCAAGAGCATTGGCGACGGCCTGCTGCTGGTGGTGGCCAAGAACGACCGCACGGTGCGCATCGAAACCACCAAGACGCTTGAAGGCGCGATTCCCGACCTGGCGGCCAGCCAGATCATCGAAACCGCCCTCACGCCGCGCTTCAAGCAAGGCGACTTTGCCGGCGGCCTGGACGCAGCCGCCGACCAGATCATGGCGCGCATCACCGGCGAAAAGCTGCCGGCGCCGCAGCAGGGCAATGCCACTCGCCGCAGCGCCAGCGGCGGCGGATTCGACTGGACGACGCTGGCGGTGTTCCTGTTTTTTGCCGTGCCCATCGGCGGACGCATCCTGTCCAGCGTGCTGGGGCGCAAGCTGGGCTCGGTGACCACCGGCGGCGCGGTCGGCGTGCTGGCCTGGCTGTTCACCAGCAGCCTGGTCATCGGCGGCGTTGCGGCGCTGGCCGGCATGGTGTTTGCGCTCATTTCAGGACTGGGCGGAGGCATGGGGGGAATGGGCGGTCGCCGGTCCTCAGGCTGGGGTGGCGGTGGAATGGGCGGTGGATTCGGGGGTGGCAGCCGGGGCGGCGGCGGCTTCAGCAGTGGCGGCGGCGGCAATTTCGGCGGCGGCGGTGCCTCGGGCAGCTGGTAACGGAGAGCGGACTGATGAACAAACCTTCCCTGCTGCTCAAGCACCTCTGGCGCGATGTTTCCGACACCCGGCGCGCGATTCCGCCCGACATGGTGCAGCGCCTGGCCGAACGCGTTGGCGCCAGCGAGCAGCGCCACAGCGGCCAGATCCGCATCTGTGTTGAGTCCTCGCTGCCCATGAGTTACCTTTGGCGGCTGGATGCTGAAACCTCGCTGGCCGACCTGATCCGGCAGCGGGCCGTGACGGTGTTCGGCAAGCTGCGGGTCTGGGACACTGAACACAACAACGGGGTGCTGGTCTATGTGCTGCTGGCCGAGCATGCGATTGAAATCGTCGCCGACCGGGGCCTGCGGCGCCATGTGGACGACAGCCACTGGCAGGCGGTGGTGGCGCACATGGCCAGCGCCTTTCGCGAAGCGCGCTACGAGGACGGACTGACGCAGGCGCTGGAAGAAACCTCGGCGGTGCTGGTGGCGCATTTTGCGCGAACGGACGCGTCGTCGGCACAGCCCAACGAACTGCCGGACACGCCACTGCTGCAATGAGCCGTGCCTGGCAACTGCCAGACGCTGCTATGCTTTCAATAGCTACAATCCCTCAAAGGACGGGCGGAAAAGACCTTTTTTCCAAAAAACGCATTGCCAACTGTGGTCAGCGCCCGGGTGGCACGCGCCAGACTGCCCCGCCACCAACGGCATACAGCGTTCGCCCGGCCTGCCGCTCCACCTGCCAGCCGCCGGTGAATTCGCCAAAGGCCGGCAGCACGGCGCAATCCTTGTCCACACTGAAACAGGGCAGCCGCATGTGGTCGCGGCCCGGTCCGCGCAGTGTCAGCGCAGGGTGCAGGTGGCCGGCCAGCACATAGCGCCCGGCATCGGTTTGCGGATGGTGGCAAGCGGCAAACGGGCCCATCGGCCAGGGTTCGTCGACCACGCGGATGCTCAATGCGGACGGTGGATCGCCGGCGCGGCTGTCATGGTTGCCGCGCACCAGCAGGCACTCCAGCGCCGCATGGCTTTGGCGCCAGTGCGCCAGCTCGGCCAGCAGCGAAGGGGTCCGGGCCTGCGCCGCATGCAGGAAATCACCCAGGAACACCAGCTGCGCCGGCTGGTAGTGGTTTAGCAAGGCACTCAACCGCGCCAGGTTTTCGCGCGTCGTGCCGGCGGGCACCGGCTGGCCCAGCGCCCGGTAGGTTGCTGCCTTGCCCAGGTGCAGGTCGGCCACCCACAGCACCCGTGCGGCCGGCCACCACAGCGCATGCTCGGGCAGCAGCCACAGCGTCTCGCCAGCGCATGCAATTGCCAGGGGGCGGCCCGGTGCAGGTTGTTCGTCCGGCATCACACGCCTGGCCTGCGTCCCGTGGCGCGGCGCGGCGCGCGCACCTTGACCGAGCCCTTTCCAGCGGAGGGGCGGGACAAGGTGTCCTGCGAAAACGCCAGCGACAGGCGCACGTTCTGGGCAGCAGAATCATTGTCGTCACGCGCCTTGCCCCCTTCCTGAGAGCCGGCCGGATCATCGGCTGCCTGGTCGAGTTGCACCACCATGCGTGCAATCCGGTCGGCCACGCTTTCATTGGACAGTTGCTCCCGGAAGCGCTCGACCATCAGCGGAAAGGCAAAGGGCGTGGGCCGGGCCAATACCTTGATTTTCAGTTGTTGGCGGCTCATGCGTTCGAGCGCCGCCTGCAGCCGGCCGATCTCCAGTTCCTGCGACAGCAGTTCCTGTTCGGCCTGCAGCAGCAGGCGATTGGCCGGATCGTATTTTTTAAACACTTCGTAGAACAGCGATGACGAGGCCTGAAGCTGCTTGTTGCTGCGTTTTTCACCCGGGTAGCCCTGAAAGATCAGTCCCGACACGCGTGCGATCTCGCGAAAGCGGCGCTGCGCCAGTTCGCTGGCATTCAGGCTGGCCAGCACTTCATGAAGTAGATCGCCCCCACGCTCCCCACTGCGTGTGGTTCGCTGCCCCCCGGGGGGGTCGCTGCGCCTGCGGCCCGGCGAAGCCGGTTCCGCGGCCCTGGCTGGCGCAATACCGTCACCACACTCACTCGACGGGCCGATTGCCGGCATCAGGACCTGCGGCAGCAAGGCAGGCCAGTCCACCTCGGTGGCGCTGAGCAACTCGAAGCCGTAGTCGTTCACCGCGATGGAAAAGGTTCGCGGCGCCTGCTGCGCCACGCGCCAGGCCAACAGGTTGGCCAGGCCCAGGTGCACGGGGCGGCCGGCAAACGGATAAACAAACAGATGCCAGCCTTCGCGGGTGCGCAGCACTTCGGCCAGCAGTGTTTGCGGCGTCGGCAAGGCCGACCAGCGCTGCTGGAGTTCAAGCAAGGGTCGCATGGCCTGGAGTTCTGGCGTGTCGTAAACCCCTTGCTGTGCCAGCGCCAGTTGCTGCACCACCGCATCGGCCAGTGTGGTCGACAGCGGTAGCCGGCTGCCGCTCCAGCGCGGAATGGCTGGGCGCTTGCCCGCCGCGCGGCGCACCCAGGCGGTCATCTCGTGGATGCGCACCAGTGCCAGCAGCCGGCCGCCGAACAGGAAGCAGTCGCCGGGCTTAAGGCGCGCCGCAAAGCTTTCCTCCACCGTGCCGATTTTTGCGCCGCCGACATACTGCACCGCCATGCTGGCATCACTGACGATGGTGCCGATGTTCATGCGGTGGCGTCGCGCCAGCCGGGCATCGGGCACGCGCCACACGCCCTCCCCGTCCGGCACGGCGCGCCGGTAGTCCGGGTAGGCCGCGAGCGACGGGCCACCCTGGGCGACAAAGGACAGGCACCAGTCCCAGCTTTCCCGGGACAAGCCGGCATAGGCCGCCGTGCTGCAGACCTCGGCATACAACGCATCGGGCATGAAGCCGCCGCCCAGCGCCACCGTGACCAGGTGTTGCACCAGCACATCGAGCGGCTGGTCGGGCGAAGTGCGCGACTCGATGTGGCCGGCGGCAATCGCGATGCGCGCCGCCGCGCCTTCCGCCAGTTCAATGGCCAGGGTGGGCACCAAGGTAATGCGCGACGGACGGCCCGGCGCATGGCCCGAGCGGCCAGCGCGCTGGAGCAGGCGCGCCACGCCCTTGGGCGAGCCAATCTGCAGCACCCGCTCGACCGGCAAGAAATCAACGCCCAGGTCCAGGCTGGAGGTGCACACCACGGCCTTGAGTTCGCCGGTTTTAAGGCTCAGCTCGACCCATTCACGCACCGCCCGGTCCAGCGATCCGTGGTGCAGCGCAATCATGCCGGCCCAGTCGGGTCGCGCCTCCAGCAGGGCCTGGTACCAGCGTTCGGCCTGCGCGCGGGTATTGGCAAACACCAGCGTGGTGCTGCTTTTGTCGATTTCCGCGATCACCTGCGGCAGCAGGCTCAAACCCAGATGGCCGGCCCAGGGAAAGCGGTCCACCTGCGGCGGCAGCAGCGTGTCGATCAGCAGTTTTTTCGGCACCTGGCCTTGGATCAGCAAGCCGTTGTCATGGCCGAGCAGCGTGTGCATCGCTTCGCCTAAATTTCCCAGCGTGGCCGACATGCCCCAAATCACGAGTTGCGAAGCGGGTTCGGGGAGGCCCCCATCCCTGCCTTCCCCCAGAGGGGGAAGGCGCAATGCGGGTTCGGCAGGCGCAGACACGCCATCCTCTTCAGGCAAGCCAGGGCCGCGGAACCGGCTTTGCCGGGCCGCAGGCGCAGCGGCCCCCTCGGGGGGCAGCGAACCACACGCAGTGGGGAGCGTAGGGGCCTTCAATCTGGCCAACGCCAGCTGCACCTGCACACCCCGCTTGTTGCCGAGCAGCTCGTGCCATTCATCGACCACGACCATCCTGACGCTGCCCAGCACGTCCCGGGCATCGGCGCGTGCCAGCAGCAGCGACAGGCTTTCGGGCGTGGTGACCAGCACCGTTGGCAGCCGCTGGTTCTGGGCGCTGCGTTCGCCGGCCGCCGTGTCACCGCTGCGGGCGCCGGCGCTCCAAGTGGTGAAGCGTGGCGTTCCGTCGTCGTTCAGGGCGGCGTTCAAGGCTTCCAGCGGCTGCAGCAAGGCACGCAGCGTGTCGGCCGCCAAGGCGCGCATCGGCGTGATCCACAACACGGTCAATGGTGCGGCTGCAGGTTTTTTCGAATTTTTCGGCTTTGCTATTTTTTTAATAGCCGCCTGCGCACGTCCCACTTGCGCAAAGGCACTAAAAGCCATCAAGCCGCCAAGCCAGACGGCATACGTCTTGCCCGCGCCGGTGGTGGCATGCAGCAGGCCCGAGCGGCCGTCCGCCACCGCTTTCCAGGCCTCGCGCTGGAATTTGAAGGGTTTCCAGCCGCGGCCGGCCAGCCAGGCATCAAGCACCTTTTTTGCCGCTGCGGCCGCCGAGGGTTGGGCCACGGTCATCCCGGCAACAGGGCCGACAGCGTTTGCAGTGTGTCGGCCTCGGGCACCGGCTTGTCTTCGCGCCAGCGCAGCATGCGCGGAAAGCGCACGGCAATGCCGCTCTTGTGGCGTGGGCTGCGGGCAATGCCTTCAAAACCCAGCTCGAACACCAGCGTCGGCTTGACGCTGCGCACCGGGCCGAAGCTTTCCACCGTGGTCTTGCGAATGATGGCGTCGACGCGCGCCATCTCGGCATCGGTCAGGCCGGAATAGGCCTTGGCGAAAGGCACGAGCTTGCGGTCAGCCAGTTGCGGCGGGCCGTCCCACACGGCAAAGGTGTAGTCGCTGTACAGGCTGGCGCGCCGGCCATGGCCGCGCTGTGCGTAAATCAGCACCGCGTCGATGCTCAGAGGGTCGATCTTCCACTTCCACCACAGCCCCACGTCCTTGGTGCGGCCGACGCCGTAGGGCGCCTCACGCTGTTTGAGCATCATCCCTTCGACGCCCAGGGCCCGCGCCGATTCGCGCTGGCGTGCCAGGTCCGGCCAGCTGTCACCCTTGAGCACCGGGCTGGGCAGCAGGGCGGGATGGCGCAGGTCGGCGAGCAGCGTGTCCAGCAAGGTCCGGCGCTGCGACTGCGGCAGCGCCCGCAGATCGCGCTGCTGCCATTCCAGCAGGTCGTAGGCCAGCAGCACCACCGGCATGTCGCGCAGCAGCTTGGCGCCCAGCGTCTTGCGTCCGATGCGTTTTTGCAGGTCGGCAAACGGCTGCACGCTTCCTTCGCTGCCAGGCAGATCAAAATTAGCGCGCCAGACCACGATTTCGCCGTCGAGCACCGTGCCGTCGGGCAGCGCGGCGCCCATGGCCGCCAGTTCGGGGAAGCGTTCGGTCACCAGTTCCTCGCCGCGCGACCACAGCCACACCTGGCCGGCGCGCTTGACCAGCTGGGCGCGAATGCCGTCCCATTTCCATTCGATGATCCAGTCCTGCGGCGTGCCCAGCAGGACATCGAACTGGGCCAGCGGCTGGTTGAACGGATGCGCCAGGAAAAACGGATAAGGCTGGCTGCTGGTTTGCGGGTTCATCTCGCCGGGGCTTTCGGGCGCAACCATGGCGGCATAATCGGCCGCTGTCGGCTGGCCGGTGATATGGGTGTAGCCCATCAGGCGCTGGGCCACCCGCTTGGCATCGACGCCGGCGACAGCCGCCAGTGCCTGCGTGACCTGCAGGCGCGACACGCCGACGCGAAAGCCACCGGTGATCAGCTTGAAATAGACCAGCCGTTCGTCCAGCGCCAGTTGGCTCCATTGCTGGCGCAGCAGGTCTGGCAGGTCGTCGGGCGCGGTCTTGCGCAAAGGCAGCAAGTGCTGCTCAATCCAGGTTGCCAGGCCGATGTCGTGGCTCCCGGTCGGCGGCGGGAGCAGCAGCGCCATGGTTTCGGCCAGGTCACCGACCGAATCGTAGCTTTCGTCGAACAGCCACTCGGGCAAGCCGGCGGCATCCTGCGCCAGCTGGCGCAGCACTTTGGTCGCCACCAGCTGACGCGGCTTCCCGCCGGCCAGAAAATACACCGCCCACGCGGCGTCCGCAGGGGCGGCCTGATGCAGGTAGCGCTGCAGCGCCGCCTGCTTGGCCAGGCTGGAGGTGGTGGCGTCGAGTTCGCGGAAAAGAGCTGAAAAGGCTTTCATGAAGCAGCATCGCCCGGGAATGGCGCAGACGCAGGCGGCGCACCTTCGGGTTCGATGCCGCCCTTTTGTGCCGCAGCCGACGGCACCGCCTGATCGGCAATGTCGTCATCGCCGCCATATTCGGTCTTGAAGCCTTGCGCATCCAGGCCGCGCTCGCGCAGCCAGCGCACCATCACGGCCACGCTGCCATGGGTGACAAAGACGCGCTCGGCTCCTGTGCCGTCGATGGCGCGCTGCAGGCCGGGCCAGTCGGCATGGTCGGACATCACAAAGCCACGGTCCACGCCCCGGCGCCGGCGCGCGCCCCTGAGCAGCATCCAGCCGCTGGCAAAGGCATCGGAATAGTGGCCAAAACGGCGCATCCAGGGCGTTCCCTGCGCCGACGGCGGCGCCAGCACCAGCGACTGGCCTATGGCGGAAGCGTCCACCTCGGCCACCGTGCGGGTGGCGGGCAGATTGGCGCCCGCCTCCCGGTACACCCGGTTCAGCGGCTCAACGGCGCCGTGCGCAATGATCGGGCCGATGCTGGCATCAACCCCGTGCAGCAAGCGTTGCGCCTTGCCAAAGGCATAGCAAAACAGCACCGACGCACGTCCGGCCGCCGCGTTGCCGCGCCACCACTGGTTGATGTCGGCAAACAGCTCGGGCTGCGAAGGCCAGCGATAAATCGGCAGGCCAAAGGTCGATTCGGTGATGAAGGTGTTGCACGCCACTGGCTCGAACGGCGCGCACGTGCCGTCGTCCTCCAGCTTGTAGTCGCCCGAGGCCACCCAGACCTCGCCGCCATGCTCGACGCGCACCTGCGCCGAACCGAGCACATGGCCGGCCGGATGCAGCGAGATGCGAACCCCGTTGTGCGTCAGCGGCTCGCCGTAAGCCAGCGTCTGCAGGGTGATGTCGCCTAGCCGGGCACGAAGGATGCCCTCGCCTTTCTCGTGCGCCAGGTAGCGCGCGTGGCCGGTTCTGGCATGGTCGGAATGGCCATGGGTGATCACGGCGCTTTCGACCGGCCGCCAGGGGTCGATGTAGAAGTCGCCCTGCGGGCAGTACAGGCCTTCGGGCCGGGCTACGATCAGATTCATGCGTTGGTCAGGATGAAATGAAAATTCCGGCATTGCGCATGCGCGCATGGCCCCCAGCCGACATCCTAGCGCCAGCGACCCAGTCCCGCCGGGCATGGACAAAGACTTTGCCGGGGATCAGGGATTTACCCGTCAATTTCAACCGCCATGAAAAAAGCCCCTGGCTTGCGGCAGGGGCTCGGATGGCAAGCATCCGCTGCCGGATGTCTGCCGTTGCAGACCGAAGTCTGCACGGATGGATTTTTATTTTTTCTGGCGGTATTTGCGCAAGGCTGCAATCTGCGCCGCCATGACGGCCAGCTCGGACTGGGCCATCGCAATGTCAATATCGTTCCTGGCATTTTTCAGCGCTTCTTCAGCCAGTGCCTTGGCGGACGTCGCCTTGGCTTCGTCCAGGTCCTTGCCGCGAATGGCGGTGTCGCTCAACACCGTCACGCAGTTGGGCTGCACTTCGAGAATGCCGCCGGCCACGAAGACGAACTCTTCGGTGCCGTCCGCCTTTTCGATGCGCACGGTACCGGGTCGGATGCGGGTGATCAGCGGCGTGTGGCGCGGGTAGATGCCCAGCTCGCCCGCTTCGCCAGGCAGAGCCACGAACCGGGCTTCGCCGGAAAAGATGGACTCTTCTGCGCTGACGACATCGACGTGGATGGTATTCATAGTGTCTCCAATGTAAAAGATGTGGGGAAAGCTGGCGTTTGAGATGAGCCACTAGGCGGCGCACGGAAATGTGCAAGTGCACATTGAGTACGCCAACAACGCGGCTCGCTCAAAGGCCGGCTTTACTACATCTTTTTGGCTTTTTCGAAAGCTTCGTCGATGGTGCCGACCATGTAGAAGGCCTGCTCCGGCAGGTGGTCGCACTCGCCGGCGACGATCATCTTGAAGCCGCGAATGGTTTCGGCCAGGCTGACGTACTTGCCGGGCGAGCCGGTGAACACTTCAGCGACGTGGAAGGGCTGCGACAGGAAGCGCTGGATCTTGCGGGCACGGGCCACGGCCAGCTTGTCTTCAGGTGCCAGTTCGTCCATTCCCAGAATCGCAATAATGTCGCGCAATTCCTTGTAGCGCTGCAGCGTGCCCTGCACCGCACGGGCGGTGTTGTAGTGGTCTTCACCGACCACCGCTGGCGACAGCTGGCGGCTGGTCGAATCCAGCGGATCGACCGCTGGGTAGATGCCCAGCGAAGCAATGTCACGGCTCAGCACCACGGTCGAATCGAGGTGGGCAAAGGTGGTGGCAGGGCTTGGGTCGGTCAAGTCATCGGCAGGCACGTAAACGGCCTGGATGGAGGTGATCGAACCGACTTTGGTCGACGTGATGCGCTCTTGCAGACGGCCCATTTCCTCGGCCAGCGTCGGCTGGTAGCCCACGGCGGAAGGCATGCGGCCCAGCAGTGCGGACACTTCGGTGCCGGCCAGGGTGTAGCGGTAGATGTTGTCCACGAAGAACAGCACGTCGCGGCCTTCGTCACGGAAGGACTCGGCAATCGTCAGGCCGGTCAGCGCCACGCGCAGACGGTTTCCCGGGGGCTCGTTCATCTGGCCATAGACCATGGCAACCTTGGACTCTTCCAGGTTCTCCAGGTTCACGACGCCGGAATCGGCCATCTCGTGGTAGAAGTCGTTGCCTTCGCGGGTACGTTCACCCACACCGGCGAACACGGACAAGCCCGAGTGCGCCTTGGCGATGTTGTTGATCAGTTCCATCATGTTCACGGTCTTGCCGACACCGGCGCCACCAAACAAGCCAACCTTGCCGCCCTTGGCGAACGGACACACCAGGTCAATCACCTTGATGCCGGTTTCCAGCAGTTCCTGCGAGGGGCTCAGCTCGTCATAGGCCGGGGCCTTGCGGTGAATTGGTGCGGTCAGCGTCTGGTCGACCGGGCCGCGCTCGTCGATTGGCGCACCCAGCACGTCCATGATGCGGCCCAGCGTGGCCTTGCCCACGGGAACGGTGATGTTCGCGCCGGTGTTGTACACGATGTTGCCGCGGCGCAGGCCGTCGGACGTTCCCAGCGCAATGGTGCGGACAATGCCGTCGCCCAGCTGCTGCTGGACTTCAAGCGTCAGGGCAGAGCCTTCCATCTTGAGCGCGTCATAAATCTTGGGCATCTGGTTACGGGCAAACTCCACGTCCACCACCGCGCCAATACACTGAACAATCTTGCCCTGGATGCTTGTGTCCACTAGAGTTTCTTGAGCCATGACCGAATCCTTTTGGTTCTTTAATCTTGTAAATCTGGGTGGCGCGGCTTAAACCGCTGCGGCACCGGCAACGATTTCCGAAAGTTCTTTCGTGATCGCCGCTTGACGCGTCTTGTTGTAAATCAGCTTGAGCTCGCCAATCACGCTGCCGGCGTTGTCGGTGGCCGACTTCATGGCGACCATGCGGGCGGACTGTTCGGAGGCCATGTTCTCGGCCACGGCCTGGAACACCAGCGCCTCAACATAGCGAACCAGCAATTCGTCAATCACGGTTTGCGCGTCCGGCTCGTAGATATAGTCCCAGCCGTGCTCGGTCTTGTCAGCCTGCATGCGGTCTGCGGTCAGCGGCAGCAGCTGCTCGACCACCGACTCCTGCTTCATCGTGTTGATGAAGCGGGTGTAGCAGAGGTAAACCGCCTTGATCTTGCCTTCGCTGTACGCGTCGAGCAGCACCTTGACCGGGCCGATCAGCTTGTCCAGATGCGGCTTGTCGCCCAGTTGCGTGGCATGGGCCGCCACCTTGACGCCGATACGGTTCAGGAAGCCCAGGCCCTTGTTGCCAATGGCGACAGCCTGCGCATTCTCGCCGGCAGCCTGCATGTCCTTGAGCCTGGTCGTCAGGAGACGCAACACGTTGGTGTTCAAGCCGCCGCACAGGCCCTTGTCAGTCGTCACCACGATAAACCCGGTCGTCTTGGCGTCGTTGGACTCCATGAACGGGTGGGTGTATTCGGGGTTTGCCTGACTCAGGTGGGCTGCGATGTTGCGAATCTTGTCGCTGTAAGGGCGGGCCGCTCGCATCCGTTCCTGCGCCTTGCGCATCTTGGAGGCGGCCACCATTTCCATGGCCTTGGTGATCTTGCGGGTGTTTTCCACCGACTTGATCTTGCCGCGTATTTCCTTGCCTGCTGCCATTATTGGACCCCCACGCTTTTCATTTCATGTAATGCGCTGCCCCCCGAGGGGGCCGCTGCGCCTGCGGCCCGGCGAAGCCGGTTCCGCGGCCCCTGCTTGCAAAGGCGGCCCGTCCTGGTGGTTGCTGCGCTCATCGTTCGATTTCGGTTGCTCAGGCAAACGACTTTTTAAACGCAGCCACCGCAGTGGTCAACTCGGCCTCGGAATCCTTGTCCATGGCCTTGTTGGTTTCAAGCTTTTCCATCAGCGGCGCATTCTTATCCTTGAGCCAGGCGTGCAGGCCACTTTCGAAAGCCAGCACCTTCTTGACATCTACGTCGTCCATAAAGCCCTTGTTCACGGCGAACAACGTGGCGCCCATGGCGGAAATGGACAAAGGCGAGTACTGCGACTGCTTGAGCAACTCGGTGACGCGTGCACCACGGTCGAGCTGCTTGCGGGTGGCTTCGTCCAGATCGGAGGCAAACTGCGCAAACGCAGCCAGTTCACGGTACTGTGCCAAGTCGGTACGAATACCGCCGGACAGGTTCTTGATCAGCTTGGTCTGGGCAGCACCACCGACGCGCGACACCGAGATACCGGCGTTGATCGCAGGGCGGATACCGGCGTTGAACAGGCTGGTTTCCAGAAAAATCTGGCCATCGGTGATCGAAATCACGTTGGTCGGCACGAAAGCAGACACGTCGCCGGCTTGCGTTTCGATGATCGGCAGTGCGGTGAGTGAACCGGTACGGCCTTTGACAGCACCTTTGGTGAAGTCTTCGACATACTTCTCGTTCACGCGGGCGGCGCGCTCCAGCAGGCGGCTGTGGAGATAGAACACGTCGCCGGGGTAGGCTTCGCGGCCTGGCGGACGGCGCAACAGCAACGATACCTGGCGGTAGGCCACGGCCTGCTTGGACAAGTCGTCATAGACGATCAGCGCGTCTTCACCACGGTCGCGGAAGTATTCGCCCATCGTGCAGCCCGAGTAGGCGCTGACGTATTGCATGGCAGCCGATTCGGAGGCCGAAGCCGCCACGACGATGGTGTATTCCATCGCGCCGGCTTGCTCCAGCGAGCGCACCACGTTCTTGATCGAGGACGCTTTTTGGCCAATCGCGACATAAACGCAGGAAACGCCTTTGCCCTTCTGGTTGATGATGGCGTCGATGGCGACGGCGGTCTTGCCGGTCTGGCGGTCGCCAATGATCAGTTCACGCTGGCCACGGCCGATAGGCACCATGGAGTCAACCGACTTCAGGCCGGTTTGCAAGGGCTGGTCAACCGATTTGCGGGCAATCACGCCGGGCGCGACCTTTTCGATCACGTCGCTCAGCTTGGCATTGATCGGGCCCTTGCCGTCGATCGGCTGACCCAGTGCATTGACCACACGGCCCAGCAGTTCAGGGCCGATCGGGACTTCCAGAATACGGCCCGTGCATTTAACGGTGTCGCCTTCGGCGATGTGTTCGTACTCGCCCAGAATCACCGAGCCGACCGAGTCGCGCTCGAGGTTCAGTGCCAGGCCGTAAGTAGGCGTGCCATCTGCCGTGGCAGGAAACTCAAGCATTTCGCCCTGCATCACATCGGACAGGCCGTGGATGCGGACGATACCGTCGGCCACCGACACCACGGTGCCTTGGTTACGGATGTCGCTGCTTGCGGCGAGGCCTTCGATACGGCTCTTGATCAGTTCAGAAATTTCTGCGGGATTGAGTTGCATGACTCTTTCCTTCTTTCTATGTTATTGGCTAAAAACCCGGGACTGCGCGCGTGCGTCAGTTCAGGCGATCAGCGCCATTTTCATTTGTTCCAAACGGGCTTTGACCGAAGTGTCCAGCACCTCGTCACCCACGACCGCACGAATCCCGCCAATCAGCGAGGGATCAAGTTCAAGCTTGACGCCAAGCTTGCGCCCGAAACGCTTTTCCAGCACCGCTGCAATCTCGCCCAAGGCTGGCTCGTCGAGCGGAAAAGCACTGTAAACGATGGCATCGGTGACGCCGCCCGCAGCGTTCTTGAGTGAACGAAACTGGACAGCGATCTCGGGCAGCGCAGACAGACGACCGTTTTCAATCACCAAGCGCAGAAAGTTCCTGGCGGCCGGGGGCAGCGGGTCGGCGTCATTGCCGGCCACACCGGCCATCAGGTCAAACACCTGGTCCACACGGGCCTTCGGGCTGTCGGCAAACTGGAGCAGCTGGGCGTTTTGCGCCACAGCCGCCAGCCTGTCCAGCCAGAGGGCGGTGGCAGTCAGGTCGGAGCCCTGCGCCTTGAACAGCGCATCTGCGTAAGGGCGGGCAATGGTTGCAAGTTCAGCCATAGTGGTTCTGCCTTGCCTACAGCTCGGTTTTCAGGCGGCTCAGCAGCTCGGCATGAACCCCGGCATTGACTTCCTTGCGGAGAATCTGCTCGGCACCCTTGACCGCCAGCAGGGCGACCTGCTCGCGCAGCGCCTCTCTAGCCTTGACCGTCTGTTGAGCGGCTTCAGCCTGGGCTGCCGCGATGATCTTGTTCGCTTCCTCGACCGCACGGGCCTTGGCTTCCTCGACGATGCCTTGGCCCCGGCGGTCGGCATCGGCCAGACGGGAGGCGGTCTCGGTGCGCGACGTGGCCAGTTCGGCCTCTACACGCTTGTTGGCCGTGGAGAGTTCGGACTTGGCTTTGTCAGCGGCAGCAAGGCCGTCAGAAATTTTCTGTGCCCGCTCGTCCAGCGCTTTTGTGATTGGTGGCCACACGAACTTCATCGTGAACCAGACCAGGATCGCAAAAACGACAGCCTGCAGGAACAGGGTGGAGTTAATGTTCACGGCTTATTCCTTATCGAACGTACCAGGGATGGCCGAAAAATTAACGCAGGACAAACGGATTGGCAAATGCGAACAGCAGGGCGATGGCCACGCCGATCAGGAAAGCAGCGTCGATCAGGCCGGCCAAGATGAACATCTTGGTTTGCAGGTCGTTCATCAGTTCAGGCTGGCGTGCCGAGGCTTCCAGAAATTTGCCACCCATCAGGGCGATGCCGATAGAGGCGCCGATAGCGCCGAGGCCGACGATCAAACCACAAGCCAAAGCGACGAGTCCGAGAATGTTTTCCATGATTGCTCCAAAGATGAGAGGAAAGGTAAAAAGAAAAGGGAAAGAAAAAGCCAACCGCCGTCAGGCGGAAAGGCTTAGTGTGAATCGTGGGCCTGCCCCACGTAAATCAACGTCAACATCATGAAGATGAAGGCTTGCAGCGTGATCACCAGGATGTGGAAGATGCTCCACACGGTTCCGGCAACGACATGCCCAAATCCCAGCCAGAACATCCCCGTCAGGGGGTTGAACTGCCAGGCCCACACGCCGCCCATCAGGGCGATCAGCATGAAGACGAGTTCGCCGGCAAACATGTTGCCGAACAGCCGCATGCCGTGCGAGACGGTCTTGGCGGTGAATTCAATCATTTGCATCAGAAAGTTGATCGGATACAAAAACCAGTGGTCGCCGAACGGCGCGGCGATCAGTTCGTGCGACCAGCCGCCAATGCCCTTGATCTTGATGTTGTAGACCAGACAAACCAGCAGCACGCTGACGGACAGGCCCAGGGTGGTGGACAGGTCGGCCGTGGGCACGACGCGCATGTAGGCATGCTCCGGGTCATGGCCTGCAGCGCCGTACAACATAGTCCAGATTCTGGGCAGCATATCGACCGGCAGCATGTCCATGGCGTTCATCAGGAAAATCCAGACGAACACGGTAAGCGCCAGAGGCGACACCAGTTTTCGGCTCTTGGCATTGTGAATCACGCCCTTGGCCTGGCTGTCAACCATTTCCGACAGGATTTCCACCGCTGCCTGGAAGCGGCCAGGGACGCCTGAGGTGGCCTTGCGGGCGGCACGCCACAAGAAGAAGCAGCCAATGACGCCCAGCAAGACCGAATAGATCAGCGAGTCGAGGTTGAACAGGCTGAAATCGACAATGCTGCTTTGCTTGACGCTTTCCAATGAAAAATTTGTCTGCAGATGCTGCAGGTGGTGCTGGATGTACTCTCCAGACGTCGGGGCATGTATTCCAGCGTTTTCAGCAGCAGACATAAGTCACCAATTCGTCAGTTCTTCAAAAATTTTATTGATCGATTCTTGCGCGCCGGGCCAAACCACATGGCCACCCAGTACACCTTCATCGTCACCACGAAACCCGCCAGCAAAGCCAGCCAATTCAATCCTTCAACCAGCCTGGGCGCGGCCAGCAACATCGCCACTGTCAAGGCAATCTTGACCATTTCCCAGACAAAAAATCCAGCCAGCGCCGCATTTCCATGCAGTGCCGATTTTTGACGCGACAGGCCCCGCGCAAACAGCCCGGCAGGAATAATCACCGCCAGCGCACCATAACCCGCCGACCAGCCCATGCGTGCCTGGCCGGTCAACGACCAGGCCAATGTCGCCACGACGATGCCAACCCCGACCTGCCCTGCCCACACGTACCACAAGGAAAACGGTGGATTCAGTTCCCGAATCTTTTTGGCCTCTTCGTGCGTCAGGGGCTTGAACCCTTCGTCTTGCGCCTCATCTGTCTCTTCTGCCTCGTACGACTTGCCTGCCCCTGCAATGCTTGCCACGGCAAGACCCTCAGGACGCTTGCGGAGCTTCACTGCTGCGTTTGCCATTGTGTTCCTCACAAATTACATGAAGGTTACGAGCGCCAATCTCAGCAAAGCCTCTGATTATACGTAGAAACCCCTGCCATTTTCCAATAGCCATGCGCCTGCTCTGGATTGGTGTGGTTTCACCGCAGCTTTATGATCAGCCTGGGGCCTGGACCACAATGGCGCCTCATTCTAATGAAAGACTGCCGATGCCTGCGTTGATGAAATTCCTCCATGTTCTTGCTGCCATCGCCTGGCTGGGCGGAATCAGTTTCATGCTGTTTGCGCTGCGCCCTGCGGCTACTGAGTTGCTCGCACCGCCGCAGCGGCTGCCCCTGATCGCGCAAACGCTGCAGCGCTTCTTCAAGCTTGTCTGGGTGACGATCGTGGTGTTGCTGTTGTCCGGCCTGGCGATGCTGATGGGCGTGGGCATGAAGAATGCGCCAGCCGGCTGGCACGCCATGCTGGGGATCGGCTTGGTGATGTTTGCGCTGTTCGGCCACCTTTATTTCGGCCCTTTCCGCCGGCTCGGGCAGGCTGTCAACGCAGCCGATTGGTCTGAAGGCGCTCGGCGCGTCAAGCAGATTGCCACGCTCTCCACCGTCAACCTGGTGCTTGGCGTGCTGGCCATTGGCGCCGTGTTTTTCCTCGCCTGATGCCTCAGCGATCCGGATCGCAGCGCGCCACAAGGCGATCACCCGCCGCGTTGAACACCGCCCCATGAATGCCGACCAGTCCCCGACAGGCGTTCGCAGCAACTGGCGGCTGGCGGGCCTTTCCAGCCGCCTTCGCAGCGCAATGCCCTGCCGCGAGACGCTCGCCGCCCATCCCTGGCTCAAGCCTGTCGCGCACCGCCTGCTGGACCGCCAGTTGTGGCGCGCGCAGCATGAAGCCGTGGCGCGGGGCGTCGCCATCGGGATTTTCTGGGCCTTTGCCGTGCCGGTGGCGCAGTTTGCGCTGGCCACCCTGAGCTGCGTCTGGTGGCGCGCGAACATTCCGGTCGCTGCCGGCATGACGCTGGCGACCAACCCGTTCACCATCGGCTTTTGGCTGTGGCTGGCCTACCAGCTGGGCAGCCTGGTGCTGGACGCGCCACCGCCGCTTGCGCTGGCCGACGGCGCCGGGCTGCTGGCCTGGCTGGGCTCCTTCGGCGCGCCGGCCATGCTGGGCATGGGCATTTTTGCGCTCGGCGGTGCATTGATCGGCTACCTGGTCGTCAAGCTCGTCTGGCGCATGCGCGTTGGCGTCAAACGCTGGCGCAGGCAGAACACGCCCCGCACCGCAACGACAGCAACCCCACCGGCCGGCTGAACGTCCCCTGCCTTTCGCCATTATTCTTCCCCCAACCGCTGCCTGCAGCCACACCCCATGCCCATGTCTGACGCCAACGCCCTGCCCGACACCCCTTGCTACCTCAATGGCGACTTCAGCACGCTGCGGGACGCCAAGATCAGCGTGCTTGATCGCGGCTTCATCTTTGGCGATGGCGTCTATGAAGTGGTGCCTGCCTATGCCGGCAAGCTGTTCCGCTTTGAGCAACACATGGCACGACTGGGCCGCAGCCTGGCCGAGCTGCGCATCGCCAATCCGTTGACGCAGGACGGGTGGCGCGACACGGCACTTAAATTAATAGCAGACTATGCCCTTTCAACGGGCGCAGACACGCTAAAAAGCAATCAACTGATCTACATCCAGGTGACCCGCGGCGTGGCCATGCGCGACCACCCGATGCTGCCCGGCTTGACGCCCACCGTGTTCATCATGGTCAACCCGATGAAACTGCCCAGCGAAGCGCAGCGTGCGCAAGGCGTGGCCTGCGTCAGCGCTGGCGATTTCCGCTGGGAAAAGGCCCACATCAAGAGCACCAGCCTGCTGGGCGCGGTGTTTTCGCGCCAGATCAGTTTTGACGCCGGCGCGTTGGAGACCGTGATGTTCCGGGGCGACCACCTGAGCGAAGCCGCCGCCAGCAACGTCTGGGTGGTCAAGGGCGGCAAGGTCATGGGGCCGCCCAAGGACCATCGGGTCCTCGAAGGCATTCGCTACGGCCTGATTGAAGAAATCTGCCGCGCGGCCGGTATTGCGTTCGAGTTGCGCCCCATCTCCCGCGCCGAAGTGCTGGCCGCCGACGAGCTGCTGCTGTCGTCGGCCACCAAGGAAATTTTGCCCATCACCCTGCTGGACGACCAGCCGGTCGGCAATGGCACGCCCGGCCCTGTGTATGCAAAACTGTACGCCGCCTACCAGCAAGCCAAACAGGAGCCATCGACATGAGCGCCGAGAACGACAACGGAATCACGCCTGAAAACACGCCGGCCACGCCGCCAGACGCAGAAGCCCGCAAGGACTCGCTGATCGAGTACCCGTCGCTGTTTCCGATCAAGGTGATGGGCCTCAAGGCCGACGGCTACGTGCAGGCCATCACGCACATCGCCCACCAGTTCGACCCGGCGTTTGACGCCTCGACCCTCGAGCTGCGCGAAAGCAAGGGCGGCAAATACCTGGGCGTGACCATCACCGTCACGGCCACCAGCCGCGAACAACTCGACGAGCTGTACCGCACGCTGTCCACGCACCCGATGGTCAAGGTCGTGCTGTAAACCGTCCGGCGGGTCGCGTGACGGGGCGGGTGCGCGTTACGCTATGGGGTTGCTTTTGGCGTCAACCTCTTTTTCTATCCGCATGAACGACTTTCTCGACTACAACCTGCGCCCTTCGCTGCCGCAGCAAAGCCCTGCGGGCCCTCTTTGTGGCGTGTCGAGCCCCCAAAATTGCCGGAGCGCCTGACTGATGCCCACCCTTGACTGGCTCAACCGCGCCCAGGCGTTCACGACTGCGGCCCGCGTGCCCTACCGGCTGCTGGAAGAAGTGTCGGTTCACACGGCCGCCGCCGCGCCGGATGACACCGCCCGGGCAACTGCCCTGCCCGCGCAGGCCGACCTGTTGCAGCCGCAGGAAAAAGCGCCTGACCGATCAAGCGCCACCAGCGGCAACCTGCTGATCCAGGGCGACAACCTCGAAGCCCTCAAGGCGCTGCTGCCGTTTTACCGGGGGCAAGTCAAATGCATCTTCATCGACCCGCCGTACAACACCAAAAGCGCGTTCGAGCATTACGACGACAACCTCGAACATGCGCAGTGGCTGAGCATGATGCTGCCGCGCCTGCAACTGCTGCGCGAGTTGCTCAGCGAAGACGGTTCGATCTGGGTGACGATTGACGACAACGAGGGGCATTACCTCAAGGTGCTGATGGATCAGGTGTTTGGGCGGGGGAATTTTGTAACCACAATCGCTTGGCAACAACGCACCACTCGCGAAAATCGAAAAACTTTTTCCAGCAATCATGAATTCTTGCTGGTTTACGCAAAAAGCCAAACGCGATTTTCAGCTACTCGTAATGACTTGAGTTTGACTGAAGAGATCAAAGCGCGATACAAAAACCCCGATAACGATCCGCGCGGCGCGTGGCAATCAGTGTCGGCGAATGCTCAGGCCGGACATGGCACGGCGAAGCAGTTTTACACGCTGGTAGCGCCAAACGGGAAACGACACGATCCCCCAATGGGAACTTGCTGGAGATACACCCTAGATAAAGTCACGAGGGAAATAGCCTCAAACAATATTTGGTTTGGCAAAGATGGCAATGGCGTGCCTCGAATAAAGAAATTTCTCACAGAAGCCAAGGCTGGGCTGACACCTGAAACACTGTGGTTAGCGGACGACGTTGGAACCAACGACTTTGCAAAGAAACATCTGATTGAGCTTTTCCGTGATGGCACATTGTTTGACACGCCAAAGCCCGAATCTCTGATTTCACAAGTTATCCACATCGCCAGCAACCCCGGCGACCTCGTCCTCGACAGCTTCCTCGGCTCAGGCACCACGGCCGCCGTCGCGCACAAGATGGGCCGGCGCTGGATCGGCATCGAGATGGGCGAGCACGCCGCCACCCACTGCCTGCCGCGCCTGCAAAAAGTCATTGGCGGTGAACAAGGCGGCATCAGCAAAGCCGTGAACTGGCAGGGCGGCGGCGGTTTTCGCTTCATGGCGCTGGGCGCGCCGGTCTTCGACGAACACGGCCGCATTCACCCCGATGTGCGCTTTGCCACGCTGGCGGCCTTCATCTGGCAGCAGGAAACCGGCAGCGCCTGGCGCGCAGACGCCGCTCAAGCCGGCACGCCCTGTCTGGGAAATCACTATCAATTAGATAGCTGCTTGCGCCCGCCGGATATGCGCAAGAGCCCTATTTCGGTAACTTCTCAATAACTCAAGGCAAGCCAGCCGCAGCAGCCTGGCGAATGAGAGTAGGCAGCGGCGGGATGGCATGGTTCAAAGACACCCGATCGAGCAGGTACAGCCAGAAAGACACACCGAGCTTGCGGCAGGTTTTCTTCAGGCTGGCAAAGGTGTCCCGGCACTGGCGGCCCAGATCACTGCGCGTGCCCCCGCTGACCTTGCGCTTTTTCACGTAGTCCCGGATATCGGTTTCACTGCCGTTGGTGTGCAGCGCGATGTCCGGGCGCTTCAAGACCAGCAGCAACTCACTTTTGCGCCGGTGCAGTCGCCCCAGCAAATCATCGAGCGTGTAGTAGCCCGTGCTTTGCGTGAACAAGGCATCAAAGCGCGCCTGCAGCGGCGCGACGTTGCCCGGCTCCGGTTGCCGCTTGTACGCCTTCAAATCAGCATACAAGTCCCAGAGCTGCCCGCGCACCCGCTCCTGGCTCTGGCGTTGGGCCTCATTGATGGGGATCAGCTTGTGGATGAGCCGCTCGGCATGAATCCAGCACAGCGCGTGCAGGCCCACCGCAAACTGCCTGGCCCCATCACTGACGATGGCCAAATCCGGGTTGAACCCCTTGTGCAGCAAACTGCCCAACAACGCCCCTTCGGTGGCCATGCGCACATGGCGCTCCCCGGTGATCTTCAGGCGCGCCAGGTGCTCGTGCCAGTCCTGCAGGGGGCGGCAGGACTGTGATGGCATCTGCTCGGGCGTCTGGGCCAGCTGCTCGCGTACCTGCGCACTCAGGCCTTGGGCCTGCATGTAGTCCAGCGCCACTTCATTGACGCGGGTCGTGATGGCGCCGGCATGCAGCTGCTCCAGGAAATTGATCCTGCTCTTGCTGGCCGTGCTGCCAAACCAGCCAAACAGCTCGTTGCCAATGTGCAGCACGTAGCCGTTCTTGCCCTGGTGGCGCGCGCCCGAGTCATCGACCGTGATGGCGCGGCCGACCTGCAGACCGGCCACCAGTATGTCGTCCTTTTCCGCATGGAACGGCTCTTTGCCGGCGCTGAGCAAGGCATCCATCTGGCCGGCCGAGATGTCAACACCCCATTGCCTCAATTGCTCCACCAGCAAGGGCTGCGTAACATGGCAGTGGTGGTGCTGGTGCAGTACGTAGCTGCGCAGTTGGGGGTCAAAGTGATGGCCCTGCACCGATACAGGCAGCTGGCCTGTCAGCCAACTGCCGTCCGGGGTGCGCCAGGATTCCAGCCGGTAACGGATGTTGTGGGCTTTGATGAGCAGGCCCTGAACCACAAAGTCCCGGTAGCCTTTGAACCGGGCACCGGCAGGCACGGGCGTTGCCGGGGCGAGCACGCGTTCTTCGTGAATCTGCAGCGCTGCGGTTTTGCTTTGCTTGGCCGAGCCGGCTCGTTTGCTTTTCTCCTCGTCCTGTGGCGATGCGCCTTCGTCGTCGCCTTGCTCAGCGTTCTTGTTCTTGTCCGTGCCCTGATCCATTTTGCTGGATTTGAACTTCGGCTTGGCCTTTTGGCCTTTGAGCACGGCGATTTCATCGCGCAGCTGCCCGATTTCGTCTTGGGCGCGTTGCAGCGCCTGCAGCAGCCCGTCTATCCGCGCCACCAGCTTTTTGACCACCGGGGTCATCTCTTGCTCGTCAATAGGGGGGTTGGCGTTTTGCGGTTGCACTCGGGGCTTTGTCTGGGAACTGATTGGGCGTGGCTGCCAGTCTACACAGTCTGCTGATCCCTTGATCTGCGCTCTTGCCTTGAGTTATTGAGAAGTTACCTATTTCGTTCATAAAAACACCAAAATTCGCCTGCTACCTGCTGTTCAACGGCATTCTGGGCGACAAGCGCCCGGCCAGCGGCAACGTGCTGACACGCGATGTGCTCGACGCCCTGCTCGCGCTGCACGCCCAAACGCCCGCGCCCGCCGCGCCGCTGCGGGTGTTCGGCGAAGCCTGCCGCCTCGGGCCGGAGCGGCTGAAGCAGGCCAACGTGACCTTCCGGCACATTCCGTATGACGTGAAGGCGCGGTGATGGACACCCCTTTGAACGATTCAGAACGGCTTGACCAGTTCAGGCGACTGCCGGTCGAGACGGAATGGCTGGAGTCCAAGGAAGCCAAAACCAGCTTTGATCTGGACACTTTGGGTCGCTACGTGTGCGCCCTTTCCAACGAAGCCAATCTGTGTGGGCGCGACGCGGGTTGGTTGATTTTTGGTGTCAAAGACAAGATTGATCCGGCGACTAGAACACGTCCGGTACTGGGCAGCCGTTTCGCCCAAAATCCGGCCGACATCAACGAGCTGAAACGACAGATTTCTTCGTTCACCGCCCCGGCTTTGGGCTTGGCTGATCCGGTTGAAATTTTTTGCGCCGAATGCACGCCTGGCACGCGGGTGCTGATGTGGCGCATTCCTGCTGCCTTGCCCGGTATGCCTGTGGCCTGGAAAGGCCACTATTACGGCAGGTCCGGTGAGGCGATGGGCGCTTTGCCGCTCAACAAGCTGGACGCATTGCGGGTGCAATCAATTGCGCATGACTGGTCTGCCGTGCTGGCGACCGATGACTGGCGCTTGCTGGACCCGGCGGCCATTGCGTTGGCGCAAGCGCTGTATCAACGTCGCCACGCCACCCATTCGCACCTGCTGACAACGCTGCAACACAAATCCGTGTCGGACTGGCTGCATGGTCTGCGCCTGGCGGTCAACGGCCAACTGACCCGCGCGGCCTTGGTGTTGTTGGGAAAACCGGAGGCGGCAAGCCACCTGGGCGGACCCACGCCGCGCCTGACATGGGTATTGACGGACCACACCGGCGAGATACAAACCCATCAACACTTTGATTTGCCGCTGATCATGGCAATAGATCAACTGGTGGCCAAGTTGCGAATCATGACCGTGAACTTGCTGCCGCCCCGGCAAACCGCCCCGCTGAATCTGCCGAATTATGACGATTGGGTGATTCGGGAAGCGTTGCACAACTGCATGGCGCACCAGGATTACGCCCAGGGCGGACGGGTGCGCGTCACGGAAGCGCCTGATTCGCTCACATTTTTCAACCTCGGGTCTTTTCTGCCGGGTTCCGTTGAATGCGTACTGCGCAGCCGGCAACCTGAGCAGCGCTACCGCAATGCGTGTCTGGCCCATGCGATGGTGGAGCTTGACCTGATCGAAACGCTCAACAGTGGCCTGCCCAAAATGTTCAGGCTGCAAAAGGAACGGTTTTTTCCGTTGCCGGATTTTGAGTTTGCGCAGGCGCCTGACTCGGTCAGTGTGCGTATTTATGGCAAGACGATTGACGAGAACTACAGCCGTCTCTTGATGGAGCGGTCTGACTTGCCGCTGGAGCAGGTGATCTGGCTGGACCGGGTGCAGAAAAAACACAAAGTCGAGGCGCTGCACATCACGCAACTGCGCAAGGCGGGACTGATTGAAGGACGCAAGCCCAATTACTTTGTCTCTGCCCACGTGGCAAACGCCACCGATACACGCCCCGAGTACACCCTGAACAAGGGCTTGGACGACCACTATCACAAGAGACTCATCCTGCAGCACATCCAGAAATTCAAATCAGTGCCGCCTCCCGAGATTCGGGCCTTGCTTCTGGGAAAACTGCCTGACTCGCTCACGGCCACGCAAAAGCAGGTGAAGATCAAAAATTTGCTGGCGACGCTGCGTGTGACGGGACTCGACGGCCTAAGAATCACGACCAGCGGATCAGGCAAAGGTGCGCGATGGGAACTGGTCAAGCCCTGAGTTTTCGGATAGTTGCGGAAAAATTAACCCGAACTATCCGAAAAATTATCCGAAAATCGCCTGTCTTATAAAAAAATAATCAATCAAATCAAATACTTACAGATTTATAGCGGGCTTCAATTAATCCGTAAAAATCTATTTGAAAAACCCAATGACCACCCTCTCCCTCAAGTCCTACCAGCAAGCCGCCCTGGACGCGCTGGCCGTTTTCGCCCGCGCCGCCCAACTCAAAGGCCCGGTGCTGGCGTTTCAGGAGCTGGTGGGTCGCACTTACAACGCCGACGCCTTTGGCGACGTGCCGTGCGTCTGCCTGCGCATTCCCACGGGCGGCGGCAAGACGTTGCTGGCCGCGCACGCCGTGGCGACGCTGGCGCGCGAATGGCAGGCGAATGACGCGCCGGTCGCGCTGTGGCTGGTGCCCAGCGACACGATTCGCAGCCAGACCCTGAAGGCGCTGCAAACCGCCGGCCATCCGTATCGCGATGCGCTGGAAGCCCATTACGGCGCCGGAGTGCGGGTCTGCGTGCTGGACGACCTGGCCGCTATTGCGCCGGACGACTGGGGCCGAAAGGCCGTCGTGGTGGTGGCGACCATCCAGAGCTTTCGCATTGACGACACCGGCCAGCGCAACGTGTACAGCTTTTCAGAAAACTTCGAGCGGCACTTTTCCGGCTGTGATGAACAACGGCTGCGCGTGCTGCACGACCTGCCTGATGCGGTGGTCACCAGCGCCGATGTGGCCGCCGACCGTTCGGGTGTGCTGCGCGGCCGCGAAGGCCAGCCGCGCTGGAGCCTGGCTAACTGGCTGGCGCTGCACGCGCCACTGTTGATCGTCGATGAGGCGCACAACACCAAGACTGACAAGAGTTTTACTGCCCTCAAGCGCCTGAACCCGAGCGCGATTCTGGAGCTGACGGCCACGCCGATTCCGGCCAAGACCAATGTGCTGTACCACGTCAGCGCGCAGGAGCTGGCGGCTGAAAGCATGATCAAGCTGCCGATTGCGCTGGCCGAGCACCCAAACGGCTGGCAGCAGGCGGTGTTTGCCGCCGTGCAAAACCAGCGCGGCCTCGAAGGCGAAGCGCTAAAGGACGAAGCTGCCGGTTTTGGCTATGTGCGGCCCATCGTGCTGTTCCAGGCACAGAACGAGAACGACGCGGTGCCGCCCGAAACCTTGCGTCGCTATCTGGAGGGCGAACTGCACATTCCCAAAGAACAGATCAAGGTGGCGACGGGCGACACGCGTGAACTCGAAGGGCTCGACCTGGCCGCCCGCAGCTGCCCGGTGCGCTATGTCATCACGGTGCAGGCGCTGCGCGAAGGCTGGGATTGCCCGTTTGCCTATGTGCTGTGTTCGCTGCAAAAGCTCTCCAGTGCGACGGCGGTCGAGCAGTTGCTGGGCCGGGTGCTGCGCATGCCTTACGCCAGCCCGCGCGGGCGTGATGCGCTCAACCGCGCCTACGCGCATGTCTGCGAAGCGAAGTTTTCCAGCGCCGCCAGCGAACTGGCCGACCGGCTGATCAACCACATGGGTTTTGAGGCGCTGGACCTGGCGTCGATGGTGGTGCAGCAATCCTTGTTGCCACTTTTCGAGTCAAATCTGCCGTTTGCGCAGGCTGCACCTGCGCCAGTAGCTACTGATTTTGTAGCAAATTCGCCCTCTGTGGAACTGCTGGCGGTGGCCGGTGTCGAGGTGGCGCAGGTGGGCGATGCGCAAAAGCTGGTCGTCACCGGCCACATCAGCCCCGAAGTCGAGGCGCTGCTGATCGACCAGGTGCGCGGCACCAAAAAGCAGGACGCGGTGCGCGGCAAGGTGGCGCAGCACAACGCGCTGGTGGCCGCCCAGAGCGCGCCGGCCTCGCGGGGCGAACGCTTCGCGCCGATTCCGACACTCGCCTACCGCAACACCCCGCAAGGCCAGCTGTTTCCGCTGGAGCGCGAAGCGGTGCTGGAAGCGGTGGAGCTTGACCTGCTGACGCCTGACGCCGTGCGATTGCCGGGTTTCCAGATCGTCGAGCAGTCCAACGGCTTCGAGATTTACCTGTTGGACGCGCACATCAGGCTGCGCGCCGCCGATGCCAGCCAGATTGCCATGGATTACGGGCAGTACGGCTCCAGCACGATTACCACCGAAGACCTGGTGCGCTGGCTCGACCAGTCGCTGTTCCAGAAGCTGCCTGACCTGACGCAAGGCCAGCGCAGCAGTTATTTTTCAGCGGTGGTCAGCCATTTGCTGCACGAACGCGGCTTGTCGCTGGTGGCGCTGGCGAAGGCGCGCTTCAAGCTGGCGCAGGACATTGAAGCGCGCATTGGTGATTTAAAGGATAAGGCGGCGCGGGCCAGCTTTCGGCAACTGGTGCTGGAAGAAGCCTGGACGATTGAGCCCGACTGGACACGGCCGCTGGTGTTTGAAGCCAGCTGCTACCCGGTGCCCGCCGGGTCGCGCTATGGCGGACGTTACCAATTCGGCAAACATTTCTATCCGGTGCTGGCCGACCTGAAAGACGGCGGTGAAGAGTTTTCGTGTGCACAGTTGCTGGACCAGCACCCCACCGTCAAACACTGGGTTCGCAACCTGGTGACCGCGCCCTGCGGCTTTTCGCTGACAACGTCAAAGGGCCGCTTCTTTCCGGACTTTGTCGCCGAGCTGCTTGACGGGCGCGTGGCGGTGGTTGAATACAAGGGCGCGCAACTGCTGAACGACCCGTATGAAATCGAAAAACGGCAGGTTGGCACCTTGTGGGCGCGCAAAAGCCAGGCGCGTTGCCTGTTCGGGCAAATCGCCTTGCAGCAAGGCGGCCTGGGCATGGCCGGGCAACTCGACGCCTTGCTGAACTGAAAGCTGGAGGACCATGGAAACACGACAACTCGGCCGGGTCGATTACCTGCCCACTTACCAGGCGATGCAGGATTTCACCGCCACCCGCGATGACAGCACGCCGGACACGCTATGGATTTGCGAGCATTCTGCGGTCTATACGCAAGGGCTGGCGGGCAAAAGCGAGCACATCCTGAACCCCGGAGAGATTCCGGTGGTGCAAAGCAACCGGGGCGGCCAGGTGACGTTTCACGGCCCGGGCCAGGTGGTGGTGTATCCGCTGATCGACCTGAAGCGGGCTGGGTATTTCGTCAAGGAATATGTCTACCGGATTGAAGAGTCGGTGATCCGCACGCTGGCGCATTTCGGCGTGACCGGGCACCGCGTCGCGGGCTCGCCCGGCATCTACGTGCGCATGGACGACCCGTTTTCGCACGCTCGGCTGTCTCTCCCTCTCCCTGCGGGAAAGGGCGGGGGTGAGGGTCTCCCCGACCCTTTTTTCGGCCTTGGAAAAATCGCCGCGCTGGGCATCAAGGTCAGCCGGCATTGCACCTACCACGGGGTGGCGCTGAATGTGGCGATGGACCTGGAACCCTTCTCGCGCATCAACCCTTGCGGTTACGCAAACCTAAAAACCACAGACCTTTCTACAATCGGCGTGTCGGCCAGCTGGCAGGAGGCAGCCGACGTGCTGGGCCAAAAGCTCGCCACCCACCTCGCGCCCTGACCTGACCCCAACCCATTACAAGCACACCATGAGCACACCCGAAGTCGTCCGCGAAGTCCAGAGCCTGGAAAACTACAACCCGCTGGCCAAGCAGAAGGCGGCGGCCAAGCTGTCGCGAATTCCGGTCAAGGTGGTGCAGGGCGAAATCCTGAAAAAGCCCGACTGGATTCGCGTCAAGGCCGGCAGCCCGACCACACGCTTCTACGAAATCAAGCAGATCCTGCGCGAGAACAAGCTGAACACGGTGTGCGAGGAAGCCAGTTGCCCGAACATTGGCGAATGCTTCGGCAAGGGCACGGCAACGTTCATGATCATGGGCGACAAGTGCACCCGGCGCTGCCCGTTTTGCGATGTCGGCCACGGCCGGCCCGACCCGCTCGACAAGGACGAGCCGCTGAATCTGGCGCGCACGGTGGCCGCGCTGAAATTGAAGTACGTCGTCATCACCAGCGTGGACCGAGACGACCTGCGCGACGGCGGCAGCGGCCATTTTGTCGAATGCATCCAGCGGATCCGCGAACTCTCGCCCGGCACGACGATTGAAGTGCTGGTGCCCGACTTCCGGGGCCGCGACGACCGGGCGCTGGAAATTTTGAAAGCCTCGCCGCCCGATGTGATGAACCATAACCTGGAAACCGCGCCGCGCCTGTACAAGGAAGCGCGGCCGGGTTCCGACTACCAGTTCAGCCTGAACCTGCTGAAGAAGTTCAAGGCGCTGCACCCGGACGTGCCGACCAAGAGCGGCATCATGGTCGGCCTGGGCGAAACCGACGAGGAAATCCTGCAGGTCATGCAGGACATGCGCGACCACGGCATCAACATGCTGACCATCGGCCAGTACCTCGCGCCCTCCATGTCGCATCTGCCGGTGCGCCGCTACGTGCATCCGGACACCTTCAGGATGTTCGAGGAAAAGGCCTACGAAATGGGCTTCAGCCATGCCGCCGTCGGCGCCATGGTGCGCAGCAGTTACCACGCCGACGAGCAGGCACATGCGGCCGGCGTGGCGGACAAGCCCGCGCACTAATCCGCAAGTTGGCGGCTTTTCAATACCGGTTGGCAGGGGTTTTCCTGGCTGCCTGTCAAGCCCCGCAGCGTCCAGGCTGAAGCGCCAAGCGGACCACCCCACCCCCTTGCGGCAGCCCGGGCAGGCGCCTGACAAGGCGCCCTCTGCGCACCGGCAGGCAAAACGCCTTTATGCTCGCCGCCCATGCCTGCCAATTTCTATGCACTGGGCGCCATAGCGCTCTGGGTTTCCCTTGCCGCCCTGGGTGTGGCGCTCCAGCACATCCCGCCGTTCTTGCTGACCGGCATTTCCCTGCTCATGGGCAGCCTGCTGGCATTGCCCTTCGTTCTGAAAGACCGGCGGGCCTGGCAGGTTCCGGCCAGCACGCTGGCGCTGGGCGTTGGCGGGCTGTTCGGCTACCACTTTTTGCTGTTCATTGCCCTGCGCCATGCGCCGGCGGTCGAGGCCCACCTGGTTAACTACCTCTGGCCGCTGCTGATGGTGGTGCTGGCACCGCTGTTCCTGCCTGGCATCCGGCTGCAGGCGCTGCAGGTGGTGGCCGCGCTGCTCGGATTTGCCGGCGCCGCCATGGCCATTTTGGGCGCCAGCCAAAGCACGGCAGGCGGCGGCTGGTCATGGGGTTTTGTACCGGCACTGGCCTCGGCATTCATCTGGGCCAGCTATTCGCTGCTGACCCAGCGCGTCAAGCCCTTTCCGACGGCGGCCATCGGTCTGTTTGGCCTGGTGTCAGGGCTGCTGTCGCTGCTGTGCCACTGGGCGCTGGAGCCGCAGGTGGCGCTGGGCGGCCGCGACTGGGGGCTGCTGGCCGTGATGGGGCTGGGGCCGCTGGGCGCGGCGTTTTTCCTCTGGGACAAGGCACTCAAGCTGGGCGATGCGCGGCAAATCGGCATTTTTAGCTACCTCACGCCGCTGGGCTCGACCGCGCTTTTGCTGCTGGTGAGCGGCCGGCCGCTGAGCTGGAGCATCGGCCTGGCGGCCACACTCATCCTGGGTGCAGCGGCGCTGGGCACATGGCCCGGCTCCGCGAGGCCAGCGGGAACCTGAACCGGCCTGAGGCTGCATTACGCGTTCCATAAAGTAGCTTGTGCCTGTAGGCATGCAGCGCATTCAGTCAAAACAGGCGGGGCATCAACTTATAGTGAAAAACCCGAGTTGAAGTCCAACTCAAAACCCACTGTTGAAGGACCATTCCATGAAATCCACTGACAACCTGTCTGTTGACAACCTCGACATGCCCAAAGACAAGGCCTTGATGACACCCACTTCGCTGAAGTCGGAAGAAACCAAAGACATTGCCGTGGCCATGAACGGTATCCTGGCCGATGTGTTCGCGCTTTACCTGAAAACCAAGAACTTCCACTGGCACATGAGCGGCCCGCATTTTCGCGATTACCACGTCATGCTGGACGAGCAGTCCGACCAGCTTTTCGAGATGACCGACCCGATTGCCGAGCGCATTCGCAAGGTGGGCGGCACCACGCTGCGCTCCATCAGCCATATTTCCAGCCTGCAAACCATCAAGGACAACAACGAAGCCTATGTCACCCCGGCGGCCATGCTGGCTGAACTGCGTGATGACAACAAGGCATTGGGCAGCCACCTGCGTGATGCGCATGAGGTCTGCGACGAGCAACGCGATATTGCCAGCGCCAGCCTGATCGAAAACTGGATTGACGAAACCGAACGCCGTACCTGGTTCCTGTTCGAAGCCAGCCGTCCGGCGGATGACAGCGGGCACTGACCTGAAAATTATCCGGTCACCACCAGCAGACAAGCCAACGGCCTGATTTGCCGCAAGAAACCCGTGCCCGGAAGCAGGCGTTTCTTATGCTTGCCTAGCAGCCTGTCGGAGGTAGGAATCGTCGGCTGAAAATCGAAAACAGCGGTCTATTTTTCGCCGTTTTCTTGCCCCATATGCAGATATTGGGCAAGAAAACGGCGAAAACCATCCTCCCTGGGGCCCATTTTCGCTTTCGACGACCCAAGTCCGACAGGCTGCTAGGGTGCTAGGGTGCTAGGGTGCCTGCAGCATGGCGGACGGGCTCTCGCTGTGCAGCACTTCCTGCGCCCAGGGCCTGAGCTTGTTGATATCGGCCCGCAACACCTGCTGCTTGACGGCCAGAATCTGCGACGGATGCATTGAAAAGCTGCGCAGCCCCAGTCCCAGCAGCAGCCGGGTCATGTGCACATCACCGGCCATCTCGCCGCAAACGCTGACGCCCTTGCCCTGGCTATTGCACTGGGCGATCGTGTCGGCCACCAGCCGCAGCACCGCCGGATGGCACGGGTCGTACAGGTGCGCGACGGCCTCGTCGGAGCGGTCGATGGCCAGCGTGTACTGGATCAGGTCGTTGGTGCCGATCGACAAAAAATCGAAATACCGCAGGAACAGCGGCACCGTCAGCGCTGCTGCCGGAATCTCGATCATCGCGCCCAGCCGCACCGGACCATAGACAAAGCCCCGGGCGTCGAGCTGCGCGCGCGCCTGGTTGATCAGGTCGAGCGTCTGGCGGATCTCGCTGGCATGGGCCAGCATGGGCACCAGCAGGTTGACCTGGCCATGGGCGGCGGCGCGCAGGATGGCGCGCAGCTGCGTCAAAAACATCGGCGGGTCGGCCAGGCTCCAGCGGATGGCGCGCAGGCCCAGCGCCGGGTTCAGGTGGCCCTCCTGCGCCTTGGCGGTCGGCCGGTCCAGCGGCTTGTCGGAGCCGATATCGACGGTGCGGATGGTCACCGGCATGCCCTGCATGCCTTCGATCGCCTGGCGGTAGGCCAGGTACTGCTCGTTCTCGTCGGGCAGCTTGCCGTTGCGTCCCATGAACAAAAATTCGCTGCGGAACAGGCCCACCCCCACTGCGCCGGCATCGACCGCGCCCAGCGTGTCGGCGGGCATCTCGATGTTGGCCAGCAGCTCGATGCGCTGCCCGTCCATCGTCAGCGCCGGGGTGTGGCGCAGGCGGTTCAGCCGCTGGCGCTCGAGTTCGCCCTGGCGCTGCTTGAAGCCATATTCGGCCAGGATGATGGGCGAGGGATCGACGATCAGCACGCCGGCATCGCCGTCGATGATGACCCAGTCGTCCTGCTTGATCAGCTGGCTGGCGCTGCGTGCGCCGACCACCGCCGGAATGTCCATGCTGCGCGCAACGATGGCCGTGTGCGAGGTGCGTCCGCCCACATCGGTGGCAAAGCCGGCAAACAGGCTCTGCTTGAACTGCAGCATGTCGGCCGGAGAAATGTCGTGTGCCACCAGCACCAGCGGCACATCCAGTGTGTCGTCGAGCAGCAGGTCCTGCTGCGACTGTCGGCGGCTGCTGCCGGCCCGCGCCGCGCCTTGGCGGGCGGCCTGCAGCGGCGAGGCCGAGCCTTTCATGTGGCACAGGATGCGCTCGACGACCTGCTCCAGGTCGGCCTTGCGCTCGCGCAGGTAGGCGTCCTCCATCTCGTCGAACTGGCGCGCAATGAGTTCGTACTGGGTGGTGAGCGCCCATTCGGCGTTGTAATGGCGATCGGTGATCCAGTGCTTCACGCCGTTGATCAGCATTTCGTCCTGCAGCAGCATCAGGTGCACGTCGAGCAGGGCGGCGATTTCATGCGGCGCGTCCTTGGGCAGGTCATGCTGCAAACGCATGATTTCCTCCATCACCGCGTTGCGCGACAGCCTGGCGCGCGCAATCTCGTCATCGGTGGTGGCCGGATCGATGAAGTAATGGCTGACATCGGCCCGACTCGACGCCACCAGCACCGCGCGGCCGATGGCGACGCCGCGCGACACCGCCAGACCGTGGACGGAAAAGGTCATGGGCGGCCCCCAGTAAAGCAGCAAGCGTGCCCCGTGCCAGGCAGCCCCCATCCCAGCCTTCTCCCAGCGGGGGAAGGAGCAACACCGAATGCGAAGACACTAACAGTCTTAAATCCCCGAATGCACACGTTCCGGCCAGCCACCAAGCGCAACGCCCTGCGCTCGGTGCTTTCCCGAATTCGCAAGTTCCGGCCGCAGGACCGGCTTTGCCGGACTGCAGGCGGGGCGGCCCCCTCGGGGGGCAGCGCAGTACGCGAAGCGACAAGCGTGGGGGTCACATTCACTCCCCTTCGCCAAATTTGTCCGCCACCAGCGCCAGCAAGCCTTCCATGGCGGCCTGCTCGTCCTCGCCATGGGTTTCGATCTCGACACTGCTGCCGATGCCGGCGGCCAGCATCATCACGCCCATGATGCTCTTGGCATTGACGCGGCGCTCGCCCTTGCTCATCCAGACCTCGCTGCGAAAACTGCCGGCGAGCTTGGTGAATTTGGCCGAGGCTCTGGCATGCAGGCCCAGCTTATTGCTGATGGTCGTGCGGGTCTTGATCATTGCTTCTTTGTACTTGGTTTTGAGGTGCGGTCACGGCCACCTGCATCACGCCCTGGCTGGCGCCAGCCAGCGCGCGCGCCACCAGTGTGTCGAGCGCTTCGTGGCGGTAGCACATGGCGCGCAGCAGCATCGGCAGGTTCATGCCGGTCACCAGCTTGGTGTTGATGCCGTCGGCCAGCTTTTGCGCCACATTGCAGGGCGTTGCGCCAAAAATATCGGTCAGCACCAGCGCCTGGGGCAATCCGAGCTGCTTCAGCAAGAGGCCTGCCTGCGCCAGCGATTCTTCGGGAGGTGTCTGGGGCTGCACGTCGAATGCCGCCACGCTGGCGTCAATGTCTGGAAAGACATGGCGCACGCACTGGAGAAAGGCAGAGGCCAGCGGTGCATGGGCGATGATGAAAATGCCGTTCATTGCACTGAATTATCAGCGTTCACACTGACAAAGTAGCCGTATGCAGCGATGGCGCAACACAAATACACCGCCATGGCCGCCTGGAAGCTGGCGACCTGCGCCAGGCCCATGGCCGCAAAACCGTCAATCAGCAGCCCCAGACCCCACTGGGCGACAAACACGCCGGCAAACACCACCAGGTTGTAGGCCGACAGTGCTCGCCCGGCCAGCGCCGCCTTGAACGACATGCCGATGGCAGGCTGGGCCAGCGCCATGACGCTCGAGGTCATGCAAAACAGCGCCCAGCCCGGCCAGCCGGTGGCGCTGCCCGCCAGAATGTTGAACGCCAGCACCGACAGGCTGAGCGGCACGCCCCAGGAAATCAGTCGGGTGGCGTGCCAGCCATGGCGGGCCAGCCAGGGGTTGACCAGGCCCCAGCCCCAGAAGGTCGCCAGCATGCTGGCGTTGATGCAGAACAGGCCGGTGGCCGACTGAAGCGGCGTGTCGCCGGTGACCCGGACCATCCACGGCCCGGCCCACAGGGTCTGCACCGCCACCATGCCGCCGTAGTTGAAAAACCCCAAAGGCGCCAGTTTGCGGAAATAGCGGCTGCGCCAGATAGGCGCATAACCGGCGTCGCCGGGGAGCGGAGCGACCGACGCCGACACGTCAGTCTGGCGCCAGCGCGGCACAAGCCGGGCAATGGCCGCCATTGACAGCAAGATCAGCGCCGCCAGCACCCAGAACAGCGCGCGCCAGCCGGTCAGCGGCATCAGCCACTGCACCGGCAGCGTCGAGGCCAGCATGCCAAGCGAGCCGGTCATGAGCATCCATGAATTGGCACGCAGCAGCGTGGCCGCGTCAAACCAGCGGCGGTAGCCCGTCAGCGCAGCCATCAGGCAGGCGCCCACGCCCATGCCCACCAGCACCCGTGCGGCCAGCAATCCGGCAAAACTGCTGGCGGCTGAAAACGCCAGGCAGCCCAGCACGGCCAGGCTCAGAAACCCCAGAATGACGCGTTTGGGGCCGTGGCGGTCCAGCCAGGTGCCCAGCGGCAACTGAACGGCGGCAAACCCGAGAAAATAGCCGCCCGCCAATAAGCCCAGGTCACGTGCCTGCAGCGAAAACTCCTGTGTCAGCACGGGCGCCAGGGTGGCAGTGATGGCGCGCAGCAGCGCCGAGAAAAAATAGGCGGCGGCGAATGCCAGAAACACCAGAATCGCCGCCCTGACATCCAGCCGGTCCTGCTGAAACAGGTCTGGCGCCTGCTGCGTCACTGGTGGGCAAGGAGGGCGGGAAGGTGCGTTGTGCACGGCGTCATTCAAGCTTCAGGCTGGAAAAAAACGTTTCAGCCGCCTCGGGCATGAGGTGCGGCGCATACATCACCACCTGGAACAATTGCGAGCCCTGCACAAAATACGCGGCCTGCCCGCTGACGGCCGTGCCGTCGGCGCGCTGTCCCTGTGCCTGCAGGCGTGTGACGGGCGTGCCGGGCGACGCGCCGGGAATTTTCAGCGGCAGCGGCTGGCGGCTGGCGGGCACGGCCTTCATGTTGGCCAGCGCCAGGTCCTGCCACAGCGCCAGCACCGAAGCCGCCTGGGAGGGGTCGTCCACATCGGCGATGGCGACGGCAAAGGTCGCGCCGTCCGCATCGCAGCCGAGCATTGACAGCGACGTCGGCCGCCCGCCCAGTGGAACGACCTTTTGCGCCTTGTCGGGTTTGCAAGGCAGGAGCAAGCTCAGGCGCGTGCCTTCGGGGCGTACTTCGCGCCAGTTGAGCGCCGGGCTGCAAGCGGCCAGCGCCAGCGCCGACAACAGCACGGCGCGTGGAAAACTTGGAAAAATCAGGAATCTGAACATGCGGGCGGTCAAAACGTGTAAGGGCTTTACAGAAGAAAGGGCGAGTTCCCCACTTTACCGCCTGCAGTGCCCTGCCCCATCGACCGCAACTTTCATGGCGCAAGAAGGGCAACGGCTTTGCCGTCGAATTCCAGCGTCAGGAGGCTTTCGTTTTAAGGGTTTTTGTGAAGTGAAAGGTTTGCCAGCAGCAACCGCACGGAAAATTGCATACATTTTTTACGCCCGCGTATCAAAATCTGGGGATGGGCATTGACGGCCGAAATGGCTCAAATGACCTCGATGGCAATGTGATCTGCCGTTGAAGGAAGTTTTCCATGCAACGTCAAGTTCGCGTCCCCAGCATTTTTTGCTTGTTTTGGCTTTGGTTGTGCTGCAGTTTCGCGCTGGCGCAACAAAATGTGATCCAGACTGAAAACGCCAAGCCTGGCTCGCCGGATTGGGAACTGACGGCGCCATCGAGCACCCCGACGGTTGAAGGCTATGCCTCCCACACCAGCGTGAACCGGGGGGAAACCATCCGGTTTTTCGTCAACACCAGCGCGCCAACCTGCACGCGGCCATCTACCGCATGGGCTGGTGTGCAGGCGCGGGCGCCCGGGGGATGAGTTCTGTGACATTGCCCGGAAAAAGCCAGCCTGACAGCGCTGTCCAGTCCCGTCACGGGCCTTGTCGAATGCGACTGGACCGGCGGCCTCCAGATGGCAACACAGGGATGAGTGCGTCCGAAAACAGACAAACCGCATTGAACAGCTAAAAAGTTTTCCACTAGCCCTTCCAACATGACCTTGATAAGTCGAATGGAAAGTCCACCGTATGGTCCTGAAAATATCAAACTGACAACCGCCTGACTTCGATCCATTCAGACTTTTCTTACATATTAAGAAAATTATTTTATGGATTAACAATAAAAATACGGAATCAAACATTTTTGTCAAAATTGATTACATATTAAAAATATCTAATTTTTGAATATGTAATTAAAATTTCTTCGTGAAAAAAGCTGGTGCGCATCATGAGTTGATTGGCCTTGAAACCACAGCAATAAATCGGTTTGATCGGGCAATGACTCTTGTCCTTCAATCAAATGCTCAGTGTTTCGAGTGCCAACAGCTCTTCTGAACAAATCGCCTGGCCTTGTCAACGCCATCTAAAAATATCTGATTTTTGTTGTTTATAAATGCATTGAAAAATAATAAAGAAAACCGTCAAAATGACCACATCGAATAAACTTGTAAATTGCTTAAAAAACAGCTGGGCAGGCAAGTTTACTGCTCTGCTGCTGGTTATGGGAATCAGCCATTCAGCCATGGCGCAGACTTGTGCAGTCAGTCCAGATTGGGTGCACCCGGGTTCGACAGTTCAGACCCAAAAACTCGCACCGACTTCAATGAAATCAATCACTTAGCGGCGAATTTTGGAAATTTTTGTAATGGCACGATTTGTCTGTATAAATGTTATCTTGTATTCTTATTTATCTGCGTTAAAGTAATGGCGTGTTCATCAAGCTCACCCGCTCCGGCCCCAACCAATACGTCCAACTCGTCGAGGCGTTTCGTGACGACACGGGCCGCCCCAAGCAACGCACCGTCGCCACCCTTGGGCGGCTTGACCAGTTGGGAGGCGAACTCCAGTCAGTGATCTCGGGCCTGCAACGTATCACCGGGCAGACCCCTGTTGCATCGCCGCCCACCCCGACGGTGAGCTTCGAGTCAGCGCGTGATTTCGGTGACGTCTGGACGTTGACCGAGTTGTGGAATTCGCTGGGCTTTGATCGCTTGCGAAAAGTGTTTCGGCGTACCCGACACAGTATTGACGTGGAGTCGCTGATTCGCGTGATGGTGCTCAACCGTTTGTGTGACCCGGACTCCAAGCTCGGTGTGCTGCGCTGGCTGCAGACCGTGAGCTTGCCCGGTGTCACGCTCGAATCGATTGACCACCAACACCTGCTGCGCGCCATGGACGCCTTGGTCGATCACAAGGAGGCGGTCGATGGGGTCATGTCCGCCCTGCTGCGCCCCTTGGTCGATCAGGACCTGGCCATGGTGTTCTACGACATGACCACCATTCGCGCGGCCGGCCTCTCAGAAGAGGACGGTGATGTACGCCACTACGGCATGTCCAAGGAAGGCGTGGTGGCGCGCCAGGTCATGCTCGGCGTGGTGCAAACGTCTGAGGGCTTGCCGCTGTACCACGAGGTGTTTGACGGCAATACGGCGGAAGTCACCACCATCAAGGGTGTGATCGAAAAAATCGTCAAGCGCTTTCCCGTCAAGCGCGTGATTGCCGTGGCTGATCGGGGCTTGCTGTCAACGGACAACCTGGCTGGTTTGCAGGCCATCACCCTGCCCGGTGGCGGGAAACTGGAGTTCATTCTGGCTGTGCCGGGGCGTCGTTATGGGGACTTCGTGGAACTCTTGGGGCCGTTTCATGCGGCGCAGTGCGCCGGTGCCAGGCAGGAGGTGCTGGGCGAGGTGCAGTGGAACAAGCTGCGCCTGATCATTGCGCACGATCCACACGTTGCCTTGGAGGCCAGTACCAAGCGCGACAACCGCATTGCGGAGCTGGAAAAGCAGGCCGCCCAGTGGGTAGGCAAGCTTGACGAGCAGGATACCGGTCAATCCAAACGCGGCCGCAAGCTCTCCGATGGGGGTGCCAGAGCCCGCTTTTACCATGAGGTGTGCCTGGCGCATCTGGCGCGCATCATCAAGGTGGACCTCAAGAGTGAATTGTTTAGCTACCATCTTGACGAGCGCGCTTTGAAGCACGCCCGGCTGATGGATGGCAAGTTGCTGCTGGTGACCAACACGCCGGACCTCTCACCCGCGCAGGTCATCAAACGCTACAAGTCGCTGGCCGATATTGAGCGCGGGTTTCGGGTGCTCAAGTCGGAGATCGAGATTGGGCCGATCTACCATCGCCTGCCCGAGCGCATTCGCGCCCACGCAGCGATCTGCTTCATGGCGCTAATTTTGTACCGGGTGATGCGATCGAGATTGCGCGCGAGCGCCACCCCCATCTCCCCGGAGCGCGCGCTGGACAAGCTGCGCCGGATTCAGCATCACCAGGTGACGCTCAACAACACGCAACCGGTGACCGGCCTGTCCACGGTCAACCAGGAACACTCAGATATTTTGTCTGCGCTGACTGTCAAAAAACCCACTCTGAACACCCAGTTGACCCTTTTGTAGTGGAGCGATTGCATCGCACCCCTATATGGATCAATGACTTACGCGTTTAACTGTCGAAGTCGGGGGTGCAAGCAAACTCTTACGCAGTCGGAAGTGTTGTCAAATACACGGATGGAAATCTATATGTTGTCAAAGTAGCCACGCAACCCGGTATTCGTCCCACCATTAGCACTTATTACTGGGCGTTGAAATCCCTGTGTACGGCGCCAACACCAACACCAGTGTCAGTTCCAACACCAGTGCCGGCACCTGCCGGTGTCTGTGGAAGCACTGTATGGGTGATGGGACGGCAATATGTCGCCGGGAATGTTGTCTCCTATACGGATGGCAACTTGTATGTTGCCAAGTTCAGCAACCCAGGCTACAACCCGACCATCAGCACTTACTTCTGGTCGCGTTATCTATGCAGCCCTGCGCCTGCGCCCGCACCCACACCCACACCCACACCCACACCTGCACCTACTGGTGTTTGCGCAAGCACTGTATGGGTCACCGGACGGCAATATGTCGCCGGGAATGTTGTCTCCTATACGGATGGCAACCTGTATATTGCCAAGTTCAACAACCCAGGCTACAACCCGACCATCAGCACTTACTTCTGGTCGCGTTATCTATGCGGCCCTGCACCTGCCCCCACACCCACACCCACACCCACACCTGTACCTGTACCTGTACCTGTACCTGTACCTGTACCCACACCAGCGGTTAAATTTCATGGCCGATTTGACTTCACCAATCCAGCAGCGCCCCGTTACTCTTGGTCCGGATCTTCCATGTCGGCGCAGTTCACGGGCACTTCAATCTCGGTCACGTTGAATGAATCGGACGCCCGGGTTCACTATGCCTTTGTGATCGATGATCAGCCGGTAAAGAGGTTTTCAGTTTCTGCCGGCACCAACGTGTACAGCCTGGCCACCGGTTTGAGCAATGGCACGCACAAGGTGCTGCTGATGCGAGAGTCCGAAGGCAATCAGGCGGGACCCTCGCAGTTCCTGGGTTTTTCGTTTGGCGGAACAGGTCAGCTCATGCACCCCCCGGAATATCCAAACAAATACCGGCTGGAATTTGTGGGGGACTCGTTCACTGCGGGGTTTGGCAATATCGGCGTGCTGCCTTGCGGATTTTCAACTGAAACCCAAAGTGCATTCTGGTCATACGCTCAACAAACAGCCCTGCAGCTGGGCGAAGCGCCTGCGACGAATATCAGTATTTCAGGAATCGGGATCTATCGCAATTACGGCAATGCAGGCCCGGCGGCCAGCAATCCGTCAATGCCTTTTTACTATCCTCGAAACCTGACTGGCGAAGCAAACAGCCCGGGCGCGCCTTCCCTCGTTCCAGCGATGCAACCCACGGTCGTGGTCGTGTATCTAGGCACCAATGATTTCTGGAACGGACCGCCAGATCAGACAGATTTCGTTTCTGCCTATGTCGAACTTTTCAAAACCATTCGCGCGCGTTATCCATCGGCGATGCTCATCGCAGCGACTCATACGGGAAGCAACCAGCAAGGCTATATACAAGCGGCCTACAACCAAATGCTGAACAGTGGTGAAACAAAAATTCGCTATGCTGACTTCGTGATCAGGGACTGGAACGGATGCAGTGGTCATCCCACCAAGGCCGCTGACCTGGAGATCGCAAACTATCTTGCCCAGTTCATTCGAAACCTGGGGCTTTGATCAAGCAGTGCGGGGGTCTTGGAGAATCATTTGGCAGCTTCTTCAAGACTTGCTTCCAGAACAAATCGAGCACCAGCCCGCCCCCGGGGCGAACACGTCAACAGGAGGCGGTCGGGCAGGTTCCTGCGGTACAAGCCGTATCGAGGAGCCGGCCGGACAAAACCTCAGTGCGCCCGGCTGCATTCAGATTTAAAAATGCCTCTTCCGTCCGGCTGGCTTTCAGTTATAGCTATTAATTCAATAGCAAATACCGCATGGCCTGCAATCAGTTGCATGGCAAGGCCGGTTGAAAGCCAGGGGCGTTGGTCCTAAACTGCGCTTTTGCCTTGCCCTTGCAAAGCCAGCCATGCCATGACCTCCAAAGCCCTGCTTTTCCTGCTGCTGGCGGGGCTGTGCCTGCTGCCCGTCGCGCAGGCCCAGCCGGTGCCGTTTGCCAGTCAGGCTGCGGCCCGCGCCCCCGATGCCCTGCCCGCCCTGCGCAGCCGGGCCGAATTTGACGCCCTGGCCCGTGTCCACAACCCCGGAACGGCGCTGGCGCTGCCGCATGTGATGTTTGCCATCGACCGGCTGCCCGTGCCGGCGCGTATGCATTACCTGAACACGCCGCGCTTTGGCCTGCACGAGCATTTTGTCCGCCAGACCGGCCTGATGCCGCGCGCCGACGGGCCGACCATCAAAAGCAACTACCTGCAGCCGGACCGCCGCTTTCTGTTCGGCACGGTCAGCTGGCAGCCTGACATTGCGTCCTTCACCTACGAATTCTGGGAAGGCGACCAGCTGACCGAGTTGCTGCTGCGCCAGGCCGACCAGCTGCTCAAGGCCAGCTTTTTCGCGCCGCTGAAGCTCAAGACCAGCTCGACACTGCACGAGCGCCTGGCCCGGAAAATGGGCCTGGCCTTTGTCACCCAGGAAGCGCTGATTCGCCAGCAGCCCTTCATGGCGCTCAATCCGGGCACGGCCACCGGCCGGCTGCGCATCGTCGAGAAAGCCGACGACGCAGACACGCTGCGGCCGGACGACATAGCCGTGCTCCGGCAAGTGCCTCTCAGCCTGGCGCCGGTTGCCGGGGTGCTGACCGAGCGGGCCTCGACCGTGCTGTCGCATGTCAATCTGCTGGCCAAGGGATGGGGCATTCCGAATGCCTATCTGCGCGATGCGGCCGGGCTGCTGCGCGCGCATGCGGGGCAGTGGGTCGAGCTGAAGGTGGCGGCGTCCGGCTACCAGTTGCGCCGGCTGACAGAGCCGGAAATTGCCGCCTGGCAGATTCAGCAACAACCATCGAACCTTCAGGCGGCTGTGCTCGTCGCCAGGCCCGACCTGGGCGAAACCCGGCTGTGGCCGCTGGTGGCGCTGCGGCCCCGGCACAGCGCGCAATGCGGCGCCAAGGCGGCCAACCTGGGCGCCCTGCAGGTGGCGGGCATTGCCGGCACGTTTGTTCCCGACGGCTTTTGCATTCCGTTTTCGCATTACGACCGCTTCATGCGCGCCCACCGGCTGGCCGATCGGCTGGCACGCATGCAGCAGCTGCCGGGCTTCAAGACTGATTCGAAAATCCGCAAGGAAGCGCTGGCCCGGCTGCGCGGCGAGATCGTGCAGTGGCCGCTGGACCGCCCGACGGCGGCCGAATGGCAGGCGCGCTGGCAAGGCCAGCTGGGCGGCCGGGGCGTGTTCGTGCGCAGCTCGTCCAATTCCGAGGACTTGCCGGGCTTCAGCGGCGCCGGGCTCTACACCACCGTGCCGAATGTGCTGGCCGGCGAGGCGCTGGAGCGCGCGGTGAAGACAGTCTGGGCCTCGGTGTTCAACTTTGAAGCCTGGGAGGCGCGCAGCGCGGCGCGCTTTCCTGCCGACGCGGTGATGATGGGCGTCTTCGTGCAGGCGGCCATCGACGCGGCCAACGCCGGCGTGATGATCACCCGCGACCCGTTCAGCGCCGCCGGCTGGCATGTCACCTACATTTCGGCCAAGCGCGGCATCGGCATCCGGGTGGTCGAAGGCCAGCGCGTGGCCGAACAGGTGACGTATTCGAGCTGGTCCAAAGCCATCCTGGTGCTCAGCCGCTCGGCCGACAACACCGCGCTGCAACTCAACCCGGGCGGCGGCGTGCGGGAAGTGCCGGTCGAGGTCGGCCGCGTCGTGCTGAACGACGCGCTGGTGCTTCGCCTGGCCGGCGTCGGCGCGGCGGTCAAGCAGGTGTTTGGCGGCGTGGACCAGGACATCGAATGGGCCACGGTCGAGGGCCGCATTGCGCTGCTGCAGTCGCGGCCCTATGTGGACCGCAGCACGGCGCCGGCCGTGCCCTGATATTTGATAACGACTCAGCCCCCAGGAGATTCGTCATTTCCGCAAAGGCGGGAATCCAGCAGCGAAGTTTGCAAAGACCCTGCGAGCGGCTCTGGATACCCGCCTTCGCGGGTATGACGGCTGATGGTGCGCAAAGCGCTGTGCGTTATCAGGGAAGACCTGGGTAGTCACGATATTTATAGTCAAACAGGCCGCGCCCGCTTTGCCGTAGGGGGTTTGCAGCTATCAAAAAAGGAGTTTGCGAATTTATTTTGATACGCAGGCAAAATAAGCCCCATGAACTCCCTCCAAGGCATCCGCATTCTCGATTTGTCCCGCGTGCTTGCGGGCCCGTGGTGTACCCAGACGCTGGCCGACCTGGGCGCCGATGTCATCAAGATCGAGCGCCCCGGCAGCGGCGACGACACGCGTACCTGGGGGCCGCCGTTCCTGAAAAACGACGACGGTGTGGAAACCCATGAAGCCGCTTATTACCTGGGCGCCAACCGCAACAAACGCTCGGTCACCTGCGACATTGCCCAGCCTGCCGGCCAGGCATTGATCCGCGAACTGGTACTGCATTGCGACGTGTTTGTCGAAAATTTCAAGGTCGGCGACATGGCGCGCTACGGGCTTGATTACGCGTCGCTGAAAACGCTGAACCCGCGCCTGGTGTATTGCTCGGTCACCGGCTTCGGCCAGAACGGCCCGTATGCCGAGCGCGCGGGGTATGACTACGCCATCCAGGGCATGGGCGGGCTGATGAGCGTGACCGGCGAGCGCGACGACCTGGGGGGCGGCCCGCAAAAAGTCGGCGTCGCGGTGGCCGACCTGATGACCGGCATGTATGCCACTGTCGGCATCCTGGCCGCGCTGCGCCATGCCGAAAAGACAGGCGTTGGCCAGCAGGTGGACATGGCGCTGCTCGACACGCAGGTCGCCATGCTGGCGAATCTGGGCGCCAACTACCTGGTCAGCGGCAAGGTGCCGCAGCGCGTCGGCAATGCACACCAGAACATCGTGCCCTACCAGGTGTTTGAAGTTGCACCCGCCGCCGATGGCAGCAAGGACCACCTCATTCTGGCCGTCGGCAACGATTCGCAGTACGTGAAGTTCTGCAAGGTCGCGGGCATTCCTGAACTCGGCGTGAACCCGCTGTTCGCCAAGAACCGGGACCGGGTGCAGAACCGCGCCCAGCTGGTGCCGATTCTCGAAAGCGTCATGAAGCTGCGCGGCAAGGCCGACTGGCTGGCCGCGCTGGAAGGCGCCAAAGTGCCGTGCGGCGCCATCAACAACCTGGCCGAGGTGTTTGCCGACCCGCAGATCGAAGCGCGCGAGATGGTCACGCACTGGCAGCACCCGTTCAAAAACGATTTGCCGCTGGTCGCCAGCCCGATCAAGCTCAGCGCCACGCCGGTGCGCGAACCTGGCCGGGGCGGCCTGCCACCGCCGCTGCTGGGCCAGCACACCGATGAAGTGTTGCGCGAGGTGCTGCGTTATTCGGAGGAAAAACTGCTGGCACTGAAAAACGCCAAGGTGACCTGATGGCCAACTTTGTGCTGGTGCATGGCGCCTGGCATGGTGGCTGGTGCTGGCAGCGTGTGAGCCAGGCGCTGCAACAGCAGGGCCACCGGGTGCATGCGGTCACGCTGACCGGCCTGGGCGAGCGGGCGCACCAGTTGTCACCCGCCATCACGCTGGACACCCACATCGATGACGTGCTGAATCTGATCGAGGCCGAAGAGCTGGAGGACGTGGTGCTCGCCGTTCATTCCTACGCCGGCATGATCGGCACGGCGGTGGCCGACCGGCTGGGCCAGCGCCTCAAGCACCTGGTGTATGTCGATGCAGTGCTGCCCAGACCCGGCGAAAGCTGGAGCAGTACCCAGTCCAGCGCCACCCAGCAGCAGCGCCTGGCGGCCGCCCAGGCATCGCGGCATTTCAGCTTTCCGCCGCCCGACCCGGAAGTCTTCGGCCTCCAGGATGCCGACCGTGAATGGGTCCGGCGCCGGCAAACGCCGCACCCCGGCAACACCTACCAGGCGCCGCTGCAGTTTGATGTGCAGCGCGTTGCCGCCGTGCCGCGCACCTATGTCAGCTGCACCGAGCCCGCGCTGCCCACCATCAATCCAAGCCGCCTGCGGGCCCGGGACCCGCTGCTCTGGAACGGCGCCTGGCTGCCCAATGCGCACTATGTCGAGCTTCCAACCGGCCATGACCCGATGGTCAGCGAGCCTGCGGCCCTGGTTCAAATCCTGCTCGAAAGCAGCGCCCAGGCAGACGCAGCCCCTTAAAACACCGGACTCGCTGCTTCTTTGCCGATGGTGTCCGGCGTTACAAATTCGCCTGTAGCGGCCAACAAACTGACATCGACCAACCCCTTGGCACACCCACCCGAGGGCTGCTGCAATGGCCCGACATGAGGGTGAGGCATAAATTACGAGCCAGGCATTAGTCCGACCGGCTCATTGCAACTGTCACCAACCGTTTCAATAATTGCATCGACCGCTCAAAGTGGCGGGATGAAAAATTATCAAGAAAACGTGTTTTGCCTTGACTAGCTCCAGTTCCGCTTCATGCGGATTTGAAGCATCAAGACAGCGCAACGGAATGAAGACTTCACTTTCAACGACTGACAGGTACGCACCATGAATCAAATTTACAGCCTCGTTTTGAACCACGCCACCGGCGCCTGCCAGGCCGTTTCCGAAGTTGCCAAAGGCAGCCACAAGGCGGCCTCGGCCACGGGCAGCGAAGCCTGCTCGCCACGCAGGACCCGGCTGGCCAGCGCCTGCCTGATCGCGCTGGCGACCCTGGCGGGCGCCAGCGCCTGGGCGCAGAACACTTCCGGAACCATCACCGGCGCCCCGGGCACCAACGGCTCGGTCGGCATTACGACCGGCACGAATGGCACTGCAGGCGCTGACGCCGTGCAGACCATCAGCGACGGCACCCATTCGGGGGTGCTCACGGGAGGCCTCGGCGGCACAGGCGGTTCGGGCACTTTAGCTGGCGGCGACGGCGGCAGCGGCGGTGCCGGCTTGAGCAACGCCGTCAATAACGTGGGGGTGTACAACACCGGAAGCATCCAGGGTGGCCAGGGCGGTGACGGCGGCAACGGTCTGACACTTGGCCTGGGCGGCGCTGGCGGTAATGGTGTGTTGATCACCGCACCCACCCGGCTTTTCATCAATGACGGAATCATTGAGGGCGGACGCGGAGGTCTGGGCAGTCCGACCCCATCAGCGGGCGGCGTGGGGGTGTCAGCCACGGTCACGACCTCGTTTGAAAACTCAGGCACCGTGCGCGGCGGCCTGTCGGGCGACGGCTTGAGCCGTGCCGATGCCATTCGTTTCACGGGTGACAACAACTTTCTCGGATTGATTTCCACGTCCGTTATAGAAGGCAATGTCATTGGCAGCCTCTCCAACAGCGACACGCTGGGCCTGGCAGGAAGCACCGACGCCAGCTTCAACACCGCGCTGATCGGGCCGACCGGGCAGTACCGCAACTTTGCCGGGTTCCAGAAACTCGGCACTAACACCTGGACGCTGACGGGCAACACCACGGCGCTGACGCCCTGGCAGATTTTTGCCGGCACGCTGGCCATCTCGTCGGACGCAAACCTTGGCGACGCAGCCGGCCTGCTAACCCTGAACGCAGGCACGCTGCGCAGCACGGCCGACATCATCACCAACCGCGCCATGGTCCTGGGTCAAGGCGGCACACTGGAGACCGATGCCGGCACCACATACACGTCGAATGGCGTGATATCGGGACTCGGAGGACTTACCAAGACGGGAGCAGGCACGGCAATTTTCACAGCCGACAACACCTACACCGGCGGCACGGCCATCACCGCAGGCACGCTGCAACTGGGCAACGGCGGCACGACCGGCTACATCGCTGGCGATGTGGTCAACAACGCCAGACTGGCGTTCAACCGTTCCGACACAGTCCTTTTCGAAAGCGCCATATCGGGCAGCGGCAGTGTGGAGCAGCGCGGCACCGGAACCACGAAACTCGCAGCAACCAATACCTACACGGGCACTACCACCATCAGTGCAGGCACGCTGGAGTTGGGCAATGGCGGAACGATTGGCTCTATCGTGGGCGACGTGGTCAACAGCGGAACACTGGCGTTCAACCGCTCAGACGCGACCGTGTTTGACGGCGTGATCTCGGGCAGCGGCAACGTGGAGCAGCGTGGCGCAGGTACGACAACGCTTGCAGCAACCAATACCTACACGGGTGGCACGGCCATTGGTACAGGTACGCTGGAATTGGGCAACGGCGGAACGATTGGCTCTATCGTGGGCGACGTGGCCAACAGCGGAACACTGGCATTCAACCGCTCCGACGCTAGCGTGTTTGAGCGCGTGATCTCTGGAACCGGCAAAGTGGAGCAGCGCGGCACCGGCACGACAACGCTTACTGGCGCCAACGCCTACACCGGCGGCACGACCATCAGCGCAGGTACGCTGGAGTTGGGCAATGGCGGCACAACCGGCGCCATTGCCGGCGACGTCATGAACAACTCAACACTTGCGTTCAATCGCTCTGATGCCACCGTCTTTAATGGCGCCATCTCGGGCACGGGTGGCGTGCAGCAGCGCGGCACCGGCACTACGACGCTCACTGGCGCCAACACCTACACCGGTGGCACGACCATCACTGCAGGCACGCTGGCGCTGGGCAATGGCGGAACGACCGGCGCCATCGTCGGCAATGTCACCAACAACGCAACACTGGCGTTCAACCGCTCCGACGCCATTGCCTTTGACGGCGCGATTGCGGGCACAGGCAGCGTGGAACAACGTGGTACCGGAACCACGACGCTTTCGGGGGTGAACACCTATTCAGGCGGCACTTTCGTAGTGAACGGAACCTTGGCGGGCAGTGCTGCCAGCCTGGGCAGCGGCGCCATTGTCAACAATGCCGCCCTGGTGGTTGACCAGGCAAGCGACGCGGCACTGAACAATGTCTTTTCCGGCGCGGGCCGCATCACCAAGACGGGCGCGGGCGCACTGACGCTGGGCGGCAACAGCGCGGCCTTTGCGGGCAGCACACAGGCGACCGCCGGAACGCTGGCGGTCAATGGCTCGCTGGGCGGCGCGCTGACCGTGGGCAACGGCGCGCGGCTGGCGGGAACCGGCTCGGTCGGCAACACGGTGGTGCAGTCCGGTGCGACCGTTGCGCCGGGCGGCAACAGCATTGGCTCGCTCAACGTGGCCGGCAACCTCACGCTGGCGCAAGGCTCGGTTTACCAGCTGAACGCAGCTTCCGATGGCCGCAGCGACCAGATCCGCGTCAGTGGCGTGGCCGCGCTGCAAGGCGGCAACGTGTCGGTGCTGGCCAGCGGCAACTTTCAGCCGACCACCCGTTATTCCATCCTCACCGCCAACGGCGGCGTGTCAGGGCAGTTTGCCGGCGCGACCACCGACATGGCCTTTTTAAATCCCTTCCTGACCTACAGCCCCCAGAACGTGACCCTGCGCCTGCAGCGCAACGATGTGAGCTTCCAGAACATTGCGCAAACGCCCAACCAGCGCGCTACCGCGGGCGCCGTAGCCGCACTCGACACCGGTCCGCTGTACAGCGTTGTCGTGCAGTTAAACGCCGCCAATGCACGAACCGCCTTCGACAGTCTGTCTGGCGAGGTGCATGCTTCGCTGAAGTCGGCAGCTTTTGAAGACAGCCGCTTTGTGCGCAACGCCAGCCTGGGCCGCCTGCGCGAGTCGTTCGACACGCCTGCCGCCAAAACCACCGACGCGCCCGCAGCCTCCGGCAGCGGCGTGTGGGCGCAAGCCTTTGACTCGTGGGGCAGCACCGATGCAGACGGCAACGCGTCGTCGCTCGAGCGGACCACGCGCGGCATTTTCCTGGGCGCAGACACCCGCGTGGGCGACGACTGGCGTTTGGGCGTGCTCGGCGGCTACAGCAAAAGCCGCGTGACACCAGACGACCGCCCTTCGTTGGCAAAAACCGACACCTACCATGTCGGTGTCTATGGCGGCAAGCAATGGGGCCAACTCGGACTGCGCGCGGGCGCGACTTACAGCGCAGGCGAGGCCGATACCCGCCGGGACATTGCGTTCCCGGGGTTTAGCGGCCAGACGGCGGCGAAGTACGACATCAACACCACCCAGGCCTTTGGTGAACTCGGCTGGAAGATGCCCACGGCGAACGGTTCGCTCGAACCCTTTGCCGGCCTGGCGCATGTCAAGCTGAGCACCGATGGCTTCACCGAGAGCGGCGGCGTTGCCGGGCTCAGCGGCAGCAGTAGCAGCGCGCACACCACCTACAGCACGCTGGGCTTGCGCGGCACCACCAACGCCGGCATGCCGAACAACCAGACCCGCCTTCGCGGACTGGTCGGCTGGCGCCACGCTTTTGGTGACGTGACGCCGACCTCCACCCTGGCACTGGCGGGCCAGCCCGGCTTTGCCGTGGCAGGCGTGCCGTTTGCCAGGAATGCGCTGGTGCTCGAAGGCGGGATCGACTTTGCGGTCAGCCGCCACCTGACGATGGGCGTTTCCTATGTCGGCCAGGTCGCAAGCCAGCTAAGCGACCATGGCATCAAGGCGTCGCTGCTGTGGAAATTCTGAGCCGGCGGCTTGGCGATTGCAATCGCCGCTCCCATGCCGGCCTGTCCGGAGCAACTTCCCCAAAAACATCCGGATTAATGAAAAAAAAATGGCGTATTGCGCAATAAGGACGGATACTTTCAGCTATATAAAACATAGCGCATTGGTGACGCATGCAACAACGCGCCAGCCGCAAGGAACGGCCTAGGAGCCTGGGCGGCAGAAGGTGTGCATGGCGAAAAGTGGCCCCGCCGAGGACGCCGCCGAGGCGCCTAGCAGGCTGCTGAAATACTGACTGCGTAGGCGCAGCAGTTGAGGTGAAGCATTGCATTTTTGCGATTATTTTTCATACTTTGAAATTTCAGCGTTCTTTCAACCGTTTATCGCTGGGTTAAATCGCTCCTACCGCCTTTTTTAGCCATTTATTGACCCTGCAAACGGATTTGTCCTAACGTGCGCATGCGCGTCAAGTTGTACGCGGCCATCGTCAGCACAAACATTTGGTCCACCCGCTCCAGCCCGCGCACCATCACCTGGCGAATTCGGCCCACCGTTTTGGCCCAGCCAAAGCCTTGCTCGATGAGCTTTCTCTTTTGCTGAGAGACGGCGTAGCCCTCGCTTTGGGCAATCTCATCGGGGACGGCCGAGCGCCGGCCCGAGGTGTTTTGCGCCACATGCGGCGTGACGTTCATTGCCAGGCACGCCTCAATGAACTCCTGCGCGTCATAGCCTTTGTCAGCGCCCAACGTTATGGCGGTTTGCGCGTCCGACAAGGCCTGCCGGGCATCGTCAATCATGACCTTGGCCGCTTCGCGCTCGGCGTAGCCGTCGGCCCGCGTGACCACGGCGCTGGCAATCAAGCCATGGCGGTTGTCACTCAAGGTGTGGCCCATGAAGCGCAACTCGCTGGCCGCCCCGCCCTTACGGTACAGCCTGGCGTCAGCATCAGTGCTTGACTGGTGCGTCTCGTTTGAACGGCTATGACCCTTGAAACTGCCGCCTCCTTGGTCGCCGTCGCTGCCGTCCTTGCGCACAAAGCTCTTGTGGCTCGCCCAGGCCTGGATCAGCGTGCCGTCCACGCTGAAATGTTCGCCCGAAAGCCAGCCGTGCCCGTCGGCACTTTGCAGTACGTGGTTGAACAACTCGATGACCGCGTCATGCTCAAGCAAGCGCTCGCGGTTCTTCGTGAACACCGTAGGCACCCACACCGCATCCTCCATTGCCAGGCCGATGAACCAGCGGTACAGCAGGTTGTACTGCACCTGCTCCATGAGCTGACGCATCTGAGCGGATGCTGTAGAACACCTGGAGAAGCATGGCGCGCAGCAGTTTCTCGGGCGCAATGCTGGGCCGCCCGCCTTTGGTGTCCACCTCGTACATCCCGGCAAACAGCCCATCCATCTTGAGTAACGCCTCGTTGACCATCTGGCGTATTGGGCGCAGCGGATGCTCGGCCGGCACAAAGTCCTCCAGGCGGTGCAGCGTGAAAGGGCTTTCGGTGAAGGTATCGGCTCCGCGCATGGGTTCAATGGGTTTGTATCGGGTCAGAAAAAGGGCTGCTGCAGATTGTCGAGTGAGGCTGCAGAACCTGCAGGCTTTGCCTTGAGGTATTTCAGCGGCCTGCTAGCCCAGCAGCCGGGTCACCGTGTAGATGGCCAGACCCACCAGCCCGCCGACCAGCGTGCCGTTGATGCGGATGAACTGCAGGTCGCGCCCAATGGCCAGTTCGATGCGGTCGCTCATCTCCTCGCGGCTCCAGCGGGCCAGTTGCGCCTCAATGAACTGCCCCACTTCGCCACGGTGCTTGCGAACCAGCAGGACGCTGCCCGACTCGATGGCGCGGTTGAAGCCCTCGACCAGCTGCGCATCGTTCGCCAGCGCATCCCCAACCTTGCCGGCCAGCATCGCGACCTGCCGGGCCGTGGCCGGCCCGTCCCGGCCCAGGTCATCAAGCAGCCGGTCCATGACCATGCCCCACAGGCTGCCCAGCAAGGCCTGCATGCGCGCACTGGCCAGCGTTTCCTGCTGGTGCCGGGCAATGAATTCATGCCATGCCGGATCGTCTTTCAGGTGCAGCAAAAACGCCTCTACCCAGCCCGTGAAGCGCGCCCGCGCCGGATGGGCTGGGTCGTGCAACACCTCATGGGTTGACTTTTTAAGCGAACGCAGCGCCCGGGGACCGATGGCGGCGGTTCCTACCTTGTAGAGCACGTTCTCCACGCCGAACGCGGCAATCAGGAAATCGATGGCCTGCTGCTGGTTTTTTTCCTCCCCCAGGTAGCCGGATATCCCGCGCAGCATGCTGTCGAGCAATTGCTGGTGGCTGCCGCCGGCCACCAGCAGGTCCAGCAGTTTGCCGGCATTCGAGGCAATGTCGAACTGCGACAGCTGCCGGGTGGCGGCATCGCGTACCAGCAGGTTCATGGCATCGTGGTCCAGGCCCTTGAGCACTCCCCTCACCGCCTTGGCCAGGGCCAGTCCCAACTGGTCTGAATGACCAGGCACCACCAGCCAGGCGCCAAGCAGTCCAGCCGGATTGGCCTGGCGAATGCGCTCGGCAATGCCTTGCTCGGTGATGAAATGGCTTTCGACGAATTGCCCAAGGTTGCGGCCGATGCCGTCCTTGCTGTTTGGAATGATCGCCGTGTGCCACACCGGAATCCCCAGCGGATGCCGAAACAGTGCCACGACGGCAAACCAGTCGGCCACCGCGCCGACCATGGCCGCTTCGGCGAAGGCCGAGACATAGCCCCATGCGGGGTGAAGCGCCAGCAGACTGCGGGCCAGGCAAAACACCCCGAAGGCCAGCAGCAGCAGGCCGCCGGCCACCCGCTGCATGGTGCGCAGCCGGGCACGCCGCAAGGCATCCTCGGCGGAGTCCAGCTGCTGTTGAAGATCTGAAGAAGACGGCATGCCGGGCAGTCTAGCCGCTCAGCTGCCGGTGATGGCACAGGCCGGCAGAACCAGGAGCCTGCAACAGGCAGCAAAAAAGCCCTGCCGCGAACTGGCAGGGCTTTCTAACAGTGTTCTGGACCGCAGAACTCAGAAGCGCCAGCCCAGGCCCACTCCCAACAGCAGTGGATCGGCCTTGAATTCGCCAATCTTGGCCCCGGCCAGCTTCACATCGGTACGGATCATGACTTTTTTCAGGTCCAGGTTGAGGTACACGCCCTTGGTCAGCGCAATGTCCACGCCCACTTGCAGTGCGCCGCCCCAGCTGTCCTTGTCCATGCTGACACCCGGGAGCAGGTTCGCCGAGCTGAAACGCGTGTAGTTGAGGCCGGCGCCCACATAAGGCTTGAAACCGTTCATCGGAAAGTGGTACTGGGCCAGCAGCGTGGGCGGCAGGTGCTTGAAGGTGCCGACATCGGCGCCCAGGACGCTGGACGTCAGGGTCTGCTTTTGCGGCACGGTCAGGACCAGCTCAAGCGCCATATTCGGGCTGAAGAAGTAGCTGACATCTGCCTCGGGCATCCACTTGCTGTTCATGGAAAGGCCCAAGCCGGTGCTGTCGCCGTTGGCGCTGTCCAGATGCACCGCACGGGCTCGCACCATCCAAGGGCCTTCGGCAGTGGTTTGCTGGGCCAAGGCGGCACCTGACAGCAGGGTGGACAGGATGGCGGCGGCAATGAGTAGTTTTTTCATGAAGGGCAGCGGATAGAGGACAGGGAACATTCCCAATCCGTATTGGGCGCGCCCGGTGCCCTTGCCGCGTTTGACATGGCGCAAAGCTTCGATAGCCTGTTGCGCCGCGGCGGGCAAGCTTGCGGTAGATCAACAAATCAGGTCCTTGACTGGCACCGTGCGTTGTGCATCGGCAACGTCAGGGCGATGTCTTTGCAGCTGGCGAGTTGCCGCATTGCGGACACAATTTTTGCAGCGCCTGCGCAGTTATGCGCGGGGAAATTCAGGCCTGCCCCGCGGTTCAGGGTTCTTGCCGGGAGCCCGGGTTTCGCCGACCGGCCAGACCGCCCTTGCGTCCGGCTTCGCGTGCTTCGGTGGCATTGAACTGGTGCGCATTGCCGCTGGCATGGGCCGCCTTGCCGCCCCTGCTGGCAATCTGGCGCTGCTGCTCCGGGTCCATCGAGGCAAAGCCGCGACGGCTGGAGGCCTGGCGCTGGTTGCGGCTGTCCGCATCTTGGGTATTGTCTGGATTGTTATGCATAGGTTTCCTGAGGTCGATGGAAAAAAGGAAACTCAAGTGTGCAAGCCTGCCGATCAGCCTGGGCGTCGGCTTTCGGGCCTTTGAAAAGTAGGAAGCATCCGACGGGTCAAGGTGCGCAATGCTGAGTTAACTTGCCTTGCGCTCTGGCAGTGCGCCAGCCTGACAGGGGTGTCGGCGCTGGACCGAACCAAACCCGGGCGCAATGGTTCGGTCCGGGAATCAGACCGCCGCCAGCGCCTGTTCCAGATCGGCCAGCAGGTCGTCGATGTGCTCGATGCCAACCGACAGGCGCACCATGTCCACGCTCACGCCGGCGCGGGCCAGCTCGGCCGGATTGAGCTGGCGGTGCGTGGTCGAGGCCGGGTGGCAGGCCAGCGACTTGGCGTCGCCGATATTGACCAGCCGGGTGAACAGTTGCAGCGCATCCTGGAAACGCGAACCCGCTGCCATCGCGTCGGCTGCCGACTTCACGCCGAAGCTGATGATGCCCGAGGCCTTGCCCGCCATGTATTGCTGCACCAGTGCATGGTCGCGGTGCTCGGGCAGGCCGGCGTAATTGACCCAGGCCACCTTCGGATGGTTCTTGAGAAAATAGGCAATGGCCAAGGCGTTGTCGCAGATGCGGTCCATGCGCAGCGCCAGCGTCTCGATCCCCTGCAGGATCTGGAACGCTGCCATGGCGCTCAGCGCTGCGCCCATGTTGCGCAGCGGCACGACACGTGCCCGGCCGATGTAGGCGGCGGCGCCCAGCGCCTCGGTGTACACCACGCCGTGGTAGCTCACATCGGGCTCGTTCAGGCGCCTGAAGCGCGCCTTGTGCTCGGCCCACGGGAATTTGCCGCTGTCCACGATCACGCCGCCCAGTGTCGTGCCGTGGCCGCCCAGGTACTTGGTCAGCGCGTGCACCACGATGTCGGCGCCGTGCTCGAACGGGCGGCACAGGTAGGGCGTGGAAACGGTGTTGTCAACGATCAGCGGCACGCCGGCGGCATGTGCCACGGCCGCCAGACCTGCGATGTCGGTCACATTGCCCAGCGGGTTGCCGACTGACTCGCAAAACACCGCCTTGGTGCGCGCGTCGATCAGCGGCGCAAACGAGGCCGGGTCGCGCGGGTCGGCAAAACGCACTTCAATGCCCATCTGCGGAAAGGTGTGGGCAAACAGGTTGTAGGTGCCACCATACAACGCCGACGAGGCGACGATGTTGTCGCCGGTTTCGGTGATGGTCTGGATGGCGTAGGCAATCGCCGCCATGCCCGAGGCCACGGCCAGCGCGCCAATGCCGCCTTCGAGCGCCGCCATGCGCGCTTCCAGCACGGCATTGGTCGGGTTCATGATGCGGCTGTAGATGTTGCCCGCCACTTTCAGGTCGAACAGGTCGGCGCCATGCTGCGTGTCGTCGAAGGCGTAGGCCACGGTCTGGTAGATAGGCACCGCGACGGCTTTGGTGGTCGGGTCTGGCGTGTAGCCGCCGTGAACAGCGATGGTCTCGATTTTCATTGTTTTCCTGTGCAAAAAAACCCAAGCCTAACAGGCCTGACGGCCAGCGCCCCATCAGCGGTTCGCACCAGCACATGCGGTTTTCAGCTTTCAGAAAACGTTGGATTTAGGCAGGCAAAAATCCGGCAAATATTCAATATTGATAGCGCCGAACGCTTTGCAGGCGGGCGCAAACAGCCAGTTTCATCAACAATCTTGCCGAAAATGTTATTTCAGCGTGCCAAAAACCTTCTGGAGAATGGCGCTGCCGGTGCCGACAGGGTCCTGGCGGATTCTCCTTTCTTCCTCGCCAATCACCAGGTACAGGCCGTCGAGCGTGCGGCCGGTGACGTACTGCTGGATGTTGGCGTCTTCCTTTTTCACCAGACCGAAGCCGGCCGCCTTGCCGGCGAATTCGTTGTACTTGCCGGCCAGCCCGACTTTCTCAGTCGCCCGGTTGACCACCGGCAGGAATTTCACGCCCAGCGGCACACGCGTCTTTTCAGCAAAAAAAGCCGTGACCGAGGTGTCGCCACCGGTCAGGATGTTCTTGGCGTCATTGACATTCATCGAGCGCACGGCCCCCACCAGCAGGTCCTTGCCCATCGGCACGGCAGATTCTGCAGCCCGGTTGATGGCCGTGACCAGTTCATCGATGCGCCGGCCCTGTCCAAAGTTTTTCAGCAGTTTTGACGCATCTTCCAGGTAGCCGGGCAACGGGATGCGAACTTTTGGATTCCCGAGGAATCCATCGGGCTTGCCGAGCAGGGCAACAGCCATCAGGACGCCTTTTTCAAGCGCGGTTTTCAGGCCGCTACTCGCTTCGGCATGCGACAGGTCGCCGAGCGACAGGGCATGGGCGCGGCCATAGGCTGCCAACATCAGCAAGCCCAGCGCACTGGCACCGGCCTGGTTAAAATTTCGACGTTGCATGAAGAGGTCTCCCATGAAAAGAATTTCTCCCGTGGCAGTATGCCGCATGGTGCTGGCGGGCGCACTGGTGCTCGGGGGTACGGCGTTCCTGGCCGGCTGCAGCGGCGCTCAGGCCGCGCCCGAATCAACCTTCGTGCTGCTCGACGGCAGCAAGCAGACCACGGCAGACCTGAAGGGCAAGGTCACGCTGGTGAATTTCTGGGCCACCAGCTGCGTGACTTGCGTGGCCGAAATGCCCAAGATCATTTCCACGCACAACAAGTACCAGGCGCAGGGCTACGACACGCTGGCCATCGCCATGAGTTACGACCCGCCAGCCTACGTCGTCAACTATGCCGAAACCCGCCAGCTGCCGTTCAAGGTGGCCATCGACAACACCGGCGCCAATGCCAAGGCCTGGGGCAATGTGCAACTGACGCCGACGACCTTCCTGGTCAACAAGCGCGGCCAGATCGTCAAGCAGTTTGTCGGCGAGCCCGATTTTGCGGCGCTTCATCAGCTGATTGAAAAGCTGCTGGCCGAAACCTGAACCTGAACGTGGTCCGGTCATGGGCCATGAAAAAGGCCGGGGCATTCGCAAGCGCCGGCCTTTTTAAGGGTCGTTTTATTTCAAAGCGTTTCATGCAGCGAATCACGGCAGGACTGACAACAAGCGCCGGAGAGGGTCCGCGTCCGCCCCATTCAAGCAGGGGCCGCGGGACTGGCTCCGCCAGAGCGCAGGCGCAGCGGCCCCCTCGGGGGGCAGGGAGCTGCACGCAGCGAACGACCGTGGGGGCAAGGCACCGCCTTACTCAAGCAGGGGCCGCGGGACTGGCTCCGCCAGACCGCAGGCGCAGCGGCCCCCTCGGGGGGCAGGGAGCTGCACGCAGCGAACGACCGTGGGGGCAAGGCACCGCTTTACTCAAGCAGGGGCCGCGGGACTGGCTCCGCCAGACCGCAGGCGCAGCGGCCCCCTCGGGGGGCAGGGAGTTACGCGCAGCGAACGACCGTGGGGGCAAGGCACCGCCTTACTCAAGCAGGGGCCGCGGGACTGGCTCCGCCAGACCGCAGGCGCAGCGGCCCCCTCGGGGGGCAGGGAGTTACGCGCAGCGAACGACCGTGGGGGCAAGGCACCGCCTTACTCAAGCAGGGGCCGCGGGACTGGCTCCGCCAGACCGCAGGCGCAGCGGCCCCCTCGGGGGGCAGGAAGCTGCACGCAGCGAACGACCGTGGGGGCAAGGCACCGCCTTACTCAAGCAGGGGCCGCGGGACTGGCTCCGCCAGACCGCAGGCGCAGCGGCCCCCTCGGGGGGCAGGAAGCTGCACGCAGCGAACGACCGTGGGGGCAAGGCACCGCCTTACTCAAGCAGGGGCCGCGGGACTGGCTCCGCCAGACCGCAGGCGCAGCGGCCCCCTCGGGGGGCAGGGAGTTACGCGCAGCGAACGACCGTGGGGGCAAGGCACCGCCTTACTCAAGCAGGGGCCGCGGGACTGGCTCCGCCAGACCGCAGGCGCAGCGGCCCCCTCGGGGGGCAGGGAGTTACGCGCAGCGAACGACCGTGGGGGCAAGGCACCGCCTTACTCAAGCAGGGGCCGCGGGACTGGCTCCGCCAGACCGCAGGCGCAGCGGCCCCCTCGGGGGGCAGGAAGCTGCACGCAGCGAACGACCGTGGGGGCAAGGCACCGCCTTACTCAAGCAGGGGCCGCGGGACTGGCTCCGCCAGACCGCAGGCGCAGCGGCCCCCTCGGGGGGCAGGGAGTTACGCGCAGCGAACGACCGTGGGGGCAAGGCACCGCCTTACTCAAGCAGGGGCCGCGGGACTGGCTCCGCCAGACCGCAGGCGCAGCAGCCCCCTCGGGGGGCAGGGAGTTACGCGCAGCGAACGACCGTGGGGGCTTATTTATTCCGGAAAGTATCGTGGCAGGATTTGCAGGTGTCGGCCGTTGCCGCAAACGAGGTCTTCAGTGCGTCCAGATTTCCGGTCTTGGTGGCGGCGGCCAGTTTGTCGGCTTCAGCCACCATCTTGTCGCCTGCAATCTTGAACTTGGCCTGCTCTGTCCAGACTTCCGACATGGCCTTGCTGCGGGGATCCTTGTCGGTACCGGGACCAAAACCGACCCATGGCAACCTGGCCATCACGGCGACCAGACGGGCATTTTCCTCCGCCACCTTGGCATCGAACGGCACCTTGCCGTTGGCCATGGCGCCCAGGCGGCCAAAATGCGTGCCCATGACGGACAGCGCGCTCTGGCGGTATTTGACGGCATCTTCAGGCTTGGCGAACTGGGCCGCGACCGGGGCGGCCATGAGCAGCAAGGTAGCCGCAGCGGCAAGGCAGACAAAAGTTTTCATGCGATTCCTCGTGATTTTCAAGAGTGGTCAGAACGACAACACTGTTACGCTTGTTGCCGGACTGCTGGAGTTTAGTCAGTGCCCACAAGTTCCGCTGGAACTTGTCGACCGCGGGAAGGCACCAACGCGCCAGCGCCCAACTGGGCGCGTCTTTGCTACAAAAAATAAATCAGGTGACGGATGTACAACCACCAAACACTGACCAAGGTACGCGTCTGGGACCTGCCGACGCGGCTTTTCCACTGGGGACTGACCATCGGCATCACCGGACTGGCCATCAGCGGCACGGTCGGCGGAAACGCCATGGCCTGGCACTTCCGCTTCGGTTATGCGGTGCTGGCACTGCTGCTGTTTCGCATCGTCTGGGGGCTGGTCGGCGGCCGCTGGTCACGCTTTGGCGCCTTCATCTATGCGCCGCAAAGCCTTATCGACTATCTCAAAGGCAAGGGCAAGCCAGAGCACAACGTCGGCCACAGCCCGGTCGGCGCCCTGTCGGTCTTTGCGATGCTGGCGTTCCTGGTGCTACAGGTCGGCAGCGGTCTGGTCAGCGACGACGAAGTCGCTTTTGCCGGGCCACTGACGGCCTTCGTCTCCAATGCCACCGTCAGCCTGGCGACAAACTACCATGCAAATATTGGCAAATGGATACTTCTGGGCCTGGTGGTGCTGCACATCGCGGCCATCGTGTTTTACCTTCTGCGCAAGCACAATCTGGTGCAGGCAATGGTGCATGGCGACAAGGAACTGGTGCTGACAGTGCCCGCCTCGCGTGATGACCTGGCGTCCCGCACGGCAGCGTTGCTCGTCTTCACGCTGTGCGCAGGACTGAGCTATTGGATTTCCACACTGGAACACGTCGCCTTCTGAAAAGCACATCCGTGGCATGGCGCTAAACTGGTGGCCGTTTTCCCTCCAAGCGACACCGTGCCACGACCCACCCTCCAGTTCATCACGCCCGATTCTCCCGACTGGCTGGCTGCCACGCGGCAGATCTTCACCGAATACGCCATGCAGCTGGGCATTGACCTGTGTTTTCAGAATTTCGATGACGAACTGGCCGACCTGCCGGGTCAATACAGCGAACCCCGGGGCGCCTTGCTGCTGGCGCTCGTGGATGGAGAAATCGCAGGCTGCTGCGGTTTGCGCGCCCTGGATTCGGTCGACTATCCGAATGCAGCTGAAATGAAACGGCTGTATGTGCGCAAGGCGTTTCGCCGCTTTGGCCTGGGCCGGCAACTGGCCGAAACGATGCTGGACCGGGCGCGCATGGCGGGCTACCAAAGCGTGCTGCTCGATACACTGAACGACATGGAATCTGCGCGGGCACTGTATGCCGACCTGGGCTTTGTGGACATTCCGCCCTACTATCACAACCCCATGGCAGGCGCCCATTACCTGATGGTTGATTTATAAGCCAACTTTAAAAAATGGCTGTTGCACACGTTCCCATTGCACATCGGGCTATTAAAAACATAGTAAATCTTCAAAAGGCATGAGGTGCAAGCTGGAAAACATTCGCCATGAAAAAAGCCGCCTGGTTCAAGAACCGGCGGCTTGGCGAAGCAGAGCGGATGTCAGGCAGTGGCCTGATCCAGTAGCGTTTCGGCGTCGCTGACTTCAAATTTTCCCGGGCCTTCGACGTTCAAGCTCACGACCTTGCCGTCCTTCACCAGCATGGAGTAACGGTTGCTGCGCAGTCCCAGTCCCTTGCCATTCAAGTCCAGCGTCAGGCCGGTGGCCTTGGCAAAAGCGGCATCGCCATCGGCCAGCATGCGCACCTTGCCTTCGGTTTTCTGCTCGCGCGCCCATGCGCCCATCACGAACGCGTCGTTCACGCTGAGGCACCATATTTCATCAACGCCAGCGGCCTTTAACTCGGCAAACTTCATCGCATAACCTGGCACGTGTTTGGCCGAACAGGTCGGCGTGAAAGCGCCTGGCACGGCAAACAGTGCAATGGTTTTGCCGGCTGTGGCCTGCGCCACCTCGACCGGATTCGGGCCCAGGCTACAACCGTTGGCTTCAACTTGGACATACTCCATCAACGTGGTTGCTGGAAGGGTGTCGCCTACTTTAATCATGGATGTTCCTGGTTTTGTTTTCAACGAAAAATCACGTTGTAACGCGCATTTTGTCCTACCGGAAGAAGCACCGGGCTGCTGCGGTCTTTGGCCCCACACTGACCGGCTTATTGCCCGAAGTCCACAACAAAAAAGGCCCACAAAGTGGGCCTTTTTAAGAGCGCATCACGCCAAGTCCTGCGACTTAGACGATAGCGGCCTTTTGTACCAGACGGGTCACAACCCAGTTCTTGGTCTTGGAGATAGGACGGCTTTCGGTGATCTCGATCACGTCGCCCGTCTTGTACTCGCCCTTTTCATCATGAGCGTGGTACTTGCTGGACAAGGAAACGATCTTGCCATAGAGCTCGTGCTTCACACGGCGTTCGACGAGGACCGTGACGGTCTTGGCACGCTTGTCGCTGACCACCTTGCCAACCAGGGTGCGCTTGAGGGATTTTTTAACTTCCGTCATTATTTTGCTCCTTGTTTGACGATGGTTTCGGCCAAAATAGTTTTGGCGCGAGCGATGGCGCGGCGCGTCGAGCGCAGCGTAGCCAGGTTGGTCAGTTGCTGCGTGGCTTTTTGCATGCGCAAGCCAAAGTGGGCTTTTTGCAGCGCATTGACTTCGGCTTTCAGGCCGTCAACATCTTTTTGGCGCAATTCAGTAGTGTTCATTTCTTCATTCTCCTGATTACTGGCCGATCATGCGGCTGACGAACGTGGTACGCAGCGGCAGCTTGGCAGATGCCAGGCGGAACGCTTCGCGGGCCAGTTCTTCAGTCACACCGACAATTTCGAAAACGATCTTGCCGGGCTGGATTTCAGCCACGTAGTACTCTGGATTGCCTTTGCCGTTACCCATGCGCACTTCAGCGGGCTTTTGGGAAATCGGCTTGTCCGGGAAGACGCGGATCCAGATACGGCCGCCACGTTTGACGTGACGGGAAATCGCACGGCGTGCGGCTTCAAGTTGGCGAGCAGTCAGGCGGCCACGGTCGGTGCACTTGAGACCGAAGTCACCAAATGCAACGGTGTTGCCACGGGTGGCGACACCCGTGTTACGGCCTTTTTGCTCTTTGCGGTATTTTCTGCGAGCGGGTTGCAGCATTTAAATTCTCCGTGAGTAGACCGATTACTCGGTCTTGGCACCGTCAGCTGCTGCAGCTGGCGCGGCTTTGCGGACGCGCTTAACGGTGTTGTTCGGGGCTTCGGCGCCAGACGCCTCAGCCGGCTTGTCGCTGCCGTCAGCCGGTGCGGTGTTGCCACCGACCGCACTGCGTGGTGCGCGCGGGGCACCGCGAGGCGCTCCGCGGTCCGGACGGTCACCCGGACGGGCGTCACGACGCGGGCCGCGCGGCTTGCGCTCTTCGTCAGCCACTTCGATCATCTTGGCGCCTGTGCCGTCGTTGCGGCCCAATGTGTCGCCCTTGTAGACCCAGACCTTGACACCGATGATGCCGTAGGTGGTCTGGGCTTCCGAGGTGCCGTAGTCGATGTCAGCGCGCAGGGTATGAAGGGGCACGCGACCTTCGCGGTACCACTCGCAACGAGCGATTTCGATGCCGTTGAGGCGACCCGACGACATAATCTTGATGCCCAGGGCACCCAGACGCATGGCGTTTTGCATGGCGCGCTTCATGGCACGGCGGAACATGATGCGTTTCTCAAGCTGCTGGGTGATGCTGTCGGCGATCAGCTTGGCATCGATTTCAGGCTTGCGAACTTCTTCGATGTTCACGGCAACCGGCACGCCCAGCTGGCGGCTCAGTTCCTTCTTCAGGGCTTCGATGTCCTCGCCTTTTTTGCCGATGACAACACCTGGACGTGCCGAGAAAATCGTGATGCGGGCATTCTTGGCAGGGCGCTCGATCAGAACGCGCGACACAGCGGCATTCTTCAGCTTTTTCTTCAGGTACTCGCGCACCTTGATGTCTTCGGCCAGCATGCCGGCGAAGTCACGGTTGTTGGCGTACCAGCGGCTGGACCAGTTGCGGCTGATGGACAGCCGAAAACCGGTTGGGTTGATTTTTTGTCCCATGTCTGCCCTTAGTTTCCAACGACCACGTACACATGGCACGTAGGCTTGCTGATGCTGTTGCCGCGGCCTTTGGCGCGCGCGGAGAAACGCTTGAGCGTGGCGCCTTGTTCGACGTAGATGGTTTTCACCCTCAACTCGTCGATGTCGGCACCGTCGTTGTGTTCAGCGTTGGCGATGGCGGACTCGACAACCTTCTTGATGATTCCAGCAGCTTTTTTCTGCGTGAAGTTCAGGATGTTGAGTGCTTGATCCACTTTCTTGCCGCGGATCAGGTCAGCGACCAGACGGCCCTTGTCGACCGACAGACGAACGCCCCGGAGGGTTGCACGTGTTTCCATGGTCTTTCCTTACTTTCTCACAACTTTTTTGTCAGCCGGATGACCTTTGAAAGTCCGGGTGAGTGCGAACTCGCCCAGCTTGTGGCCAACCATTTGATCGGTGATGTAGACGGGGACGTGCTGCTTGCCGTTGTGCACGGCGATGGTCAGGCCGATGAACTCGGGCAGGATCATGGAGCGGCGCGACCAGGTCTTGATCGGCTTTTTGTCTTTGTTGGTAACGGCTTTATCGGCCTTTGCTACCAAATGATGGTCGACAAATGGACCTTTTTTCAGTGAACGTGTCATTTCCTGCCCTTACTTCTTGCGACGCGAAACAATCATCACTTGCGTGCGCTTGTTGTTGCGGGTGCGGTAGCCCTTGGTCAGGTTACCCCATGGATCGACAGGATGGCGACCTTCGCCGGTCTTGCCTTCGCCGCCACCGTGTGGGTGATCGACCGGGTTCATGACCACACCGCGAACGGTCGGGCGAATACCCATCCAGCGCTTCACACCGGCCTTGCCGAGGCGGCGCAGGCTGTGCTCTTCGTTGGCCACTTCACCAATGGTGGCGCGGCATTCGATGTGAATCTTGCGAACCTCACCGGAGCGCATGCGCACCTGGGCATAAGTGCCCTCGCGCGCCAGCAGCGTCGCAGATGTACCGGCGGAACGCGCAATTTGCGCACCCTTGCCGATTTGCATCTCGATGCAGTGGATCGTCGAGCCCACGGGAATGTTGCGGATAGGCAGCGTGTTACCGACGCGAATCGGTGCTTCCGAACCGCTCAGGATCGTGGCACCGACTTCAAGGCCGCGAGGGGCAATGACGTAGGCACGCTCGCCGTCGGCGTAGCAGATCAGCGCAATGTGGGCCGTGCGGTTGGGGTCGTACTCGATACGCTCGACCTTGGCCGGAATGGCATCCTTGTTGCGTTTGAAGTCAACCACGCGGTAGTGATGCTTGTGACCACCGCCCTTGTGGCGAACCGTGATATGCCCGTTGTTGTTACGGCCGGACTTCTGGAACTGAGGTTCGAGCAGCGGCGCGTAAGGCTCACCCTTGTGAAGGTGATCCCGGGAGATCTTCACCATGCCGCGCATACCCGGCGAGGTGGGTTTCATCTTAATGACAGCCATTATGCAGACTCCCCACCGAGGTTCAGCTCTTGACCGGCCTGCAGCGTCACGTAGGCTTTGCGCAGGTTATCCCGGCGGCCGACAGACTTGCCAAAGCGCTTGGTCTTGCCTTTGATATTCAGTACGGCCACAGCCTTGACATTTACCTTGAACATCAATTCCACAGCGGCCTTGATCTCATATTTGGTAGCGTCCTGCAGGACCTTGAAGGTGACCGAATTGGATTTTTCCGCAATCATCGTGGCCTTTTCAGACACGATGGGAGCGACCAAAACCTGCATCAGGCGGCCTTCGTTGTATTTGGTTTGGGCGTTCACGGCGCTCATGCAAACATCTCCTTCAGTTGGTCCATGGCGGCCTTGGTCACCAGCACCTTTTTGTAGTGCACCAGGGACAACGGGTCGGCATAGCGGGGCTCAACAACCAGGATGTTGACCAGGTTGCGCGATGCCAGGTACAGGTTTTCGTCAACCTGATCAGCAATCACCAGCACCGAACTGAGGTTCATGGCCTTGAACTTGTCAGCCAGGACTTTCGTCTTGGGTGAGTCCACAGTCAGCGAATCAACCACAGCCAAGCGGCCTTCGCGCGCCAGTTGCGAAAAGATCGAAGCCATCCCGGCGCGGTACATTTTCTTGTTGATCTTGTGCGTGAAGTTTTCATCAGGCATGTTCGGGAAAATACGACCGCCTCCGCGCCACAGCGGGGAAGACGTCATACCTGCACGTGCGCGACCCGTGCCCTTTTGTTTAAAAGGCTTCTTGGTCGAGTGACGAACCTGCTCACGGTCCTTCTGCGCACGGGTGCCTTGGCGGGCATTGGCCTGGAAGGCCACGATCACCTGGTGAATCAGGCTTTCGTTGTATTCACGACCAAAAACGGTGTCGGACACGTCCACTTTGGACGATGACAGACCCTGGTCATTCAGGAGTTCGACCTGCATCAGTTCGCTCCTTTGGCAGCGGTTGGTTTGGCCTTGATGGCGGCGCGAACCGTCACAAAACCGCCTTTGGAACCAGGCACAGCGCCGCGAATCATCAGCAGCTGACGGGCTTCGTCAATGCGCACGATGTCGAGGTTTTGCGTGGTGATAGTGCAGTCACCCATGTGACCCGTCATGCGCTTACCGGGAAACACGCGACCGGGATCCTGCGCCATACCAATAGAGCCAGGAACGTTGTGCGAGCGGCTGTTGCCGTGCGACGCGCGCTGCGACTTCATGTTGTGACGCTTGATGGTTCCGGCAAAGCCTTTACCAATAGACGTGCCTTGCACATCCACCAACTGGCCCACAGTGAAAATATCGGCTGCAGGTACAACCGTACCGGCAGCGTATTTGCCTGCGACGTCAGCCGTCACGCGGAATTCTTTCAGGATCTCACCAGCTTCAACGCCTGCTTTCGCAAGGTGGCCGGCGGCCGGCTTGGTCACGCGCGATGCTTTGCGCGATCCAAATGCCACTTGGAGGGCATCGTAGCCGTCATTTGCTTCGGTTTTAACCTGGGTCACACGGTTGTTAGACACATCCACCACTGTGACAGGAACTGTGTCCCCATCATCAGTGAACAGACGCATCATGCCCACCTTGCGGCCCAGCAACCCGAGGGAGTTGCTCAGACTCATGATTTTCTTTCGTAACTTCCACCGTCGCCACTTCAATTGGTAGCGAGCGTTTTGATGTGAAAGACTGTTAATAAAACTGCTCGAACTGTGAATGATTTCTCATGTCAATTTCGGGGCAGCCCAAAATTATAGCGCAGACTGCCATAAATGGCAAATCTGCGCTAGACAGAAGGAATTGAAGCGGTCTGATGTTGGACTTACACCCCACACCAAGCCGTTTCATTTTTCCGCTTACTGCAACTTGATTTCGACGTCCACGCCGGCAGGCAGATCGAGCTTCATCAACGCGTCAACGGTCTTGTCAGTTGGGTCAACGATGTCCATCAGGCGCTGGTGCGTGCGGATTTCAAGCTGATCGCGGCTCGTCTTGTTGACGTGGGGCGAACGCAGAATGTCGAAACGCTTCATGCGGGTCGGCAAAGGCACGGGGCCCTTGACAATCGCACCGGTGCGCTTGGCGGTGTCAACGATCTCGGCGGCTGACTGGTCAATCAGTTTGTAGTCAAACGCTTTGAGACGGATACGGATTTTTTGCTTGGTGGCCATGGTAATTCCTTGGATTAGTCTGGGGAATTACGCGAGGATCTTGGCCACAACGCCAGCGCCTACGGTACGGCCGCCTTCGCGAATGGCGAAGCGCAGGCCTTCTTCCATGGCAATCGGATTGATCAGCTTGACGGTGATCGACACGTTGTCGCCAGGCATGACCATTTCCTTGCCTTCTGGCAACTCGATCGCGCCCGTCACGTCCGTCGTGCGGAAGTAGAACTGGGGACGGTAGTTGTTGAAGAAAGGCGTGTGGCGCCCGCCCTCGTCCTTGGACAGGACATAGATCTCGCCGGTGAAGTGCGTGTGCGGCTTGATCGTGCCGGGCTTGCACAGCACTTGACCACGCTGCACGTCTTCACGCTTGGTGCCGCGCAGCAAGATGCCGACGTTGTCGCCAGCCTGGCCCTGGTCGAGCAGCTTGCGGAACATTTCCACGCCGGTGCAAATCGTCTTTTGCGTGTCGGCAATGCCGACGATCTCGATTTCTTCGCCAACCTTGACAATGCCGCGCTCGATACGGCCGGTCACGACGGTGCCGCGGCCGGAGATCGAGAACACGTCTTCCACAGGCATCAGGAAAGCGCCGTCAATCGCGCGCTCCGGCAATGGAATGTAGTTGTCCAGGGCGTCGGCCAGCTTCATGATGGCTTCTTCGCCCAGCGGGCCCTTGTCGCCTTCGAGGGCGAGCTTAGCAGAACCGTGGATGATCGGGGTGTCGTCTCCCGGAAAATCGTACTTGTCGAGGAGCTCGCGCACTTCCATCTCGACGAGCTCAAGCAGTTCGGCGTCATCCACCATGTCGCACTTGTTCAGGAACACGATGATGTAAGGCACGCCGACCTGGCGGGCCAGCAGGATGTGCTCGCGCGTCTGGGGCATCGGGCCGTCAGCAGCCGAGCACACCAAAATCGCACCGTCCATCTGGGCTGCACCGGTGATCATGTTTTTCACATAGTCAGCGTGGCCTGGGCAGTCAACGTGGGCGTAATGGCGCGCAGCCGTTTCGTACTCGACGTGGGCGGTGTTGATGGTGATGCCGCGTGCTTTTTCTTCCGGCGCCGCGTCAATTTGATCGTAGGCCTTGGCTTCGCCGCCAAACTTGGCCGCCAGCACGGTGGCAATCGCCGCCGTCAGCGTGGTCTTGCCATGGTCAACGTGGCCGATCGTGCCAACGTTGACGTGCGGCTTGGTCCGCGAAAATTTCTCTTTTCCCATTTCCAACTCCAGTAAAGAACATGCCCGTGACAGGTTTAACGTTTGCACTGTGTTGCTGATTCCATCACCACGGGCAGTGAAGGGCACACAATCGCAGACATGAAAATTTTGATGCCTGCATTTTTCAATGCAGTCATCGGCTTGGGTTTACTTCGCGCGAGCAGCCATGATGGCTTCTGACACATTGCGCGGCGCTTCGGTGTAGTGCTTGAACTCCATCGAGTAGGTTGCACGGCCTTGCGTTGCAGAGCGCAACGTGGTCGAGTAGCCAAACATTTCGGACAAAGGCACTTCGGCCTTGATAACCTTGCCGCCACCAATCATGTCTTCCATACCCTGCACCATGCCGCGGCGTGAGGCCAAATCGCCCATCACGTTGCCGGCATAGTCTTCGGGCGTCTCAACCTCAACCGCCATCATCGGCTCAAGAATGACCGGGCTAGCCTTGCGGCAGCCTTCCTTGAAACCAAAAATGGCCGCCATTTTGAATGCAAGCTCGTTCGAGTCCACGTCATGGTAAGAGCCGAAGTGCAGCGTGACCTTGACGTCAACCACCGGGTAGCCGGCCAACACGCCCGCCGTCACGGCTTCGTTGATGCCCTTTTCGACGGCAGGAATGTACTCACGCGGCACCACGCCACCCTTGATGGCGTCGATGAACTCGATGCCCTTGCCCGGTTCGTTCGGCTCGATCTTGAGCACCACGTGGCCGTACTGGCCCTTACCGCCCGATTGACGAACAAACTTGCCTTCGGCATCTTCGATGGTCTTGCGGATGGTTTCGCGGTAGGCCACTTGCGGCTTGCCGACGTTGGCTTCCACACCGAACTCGCGCTTCATCCGGTCAACGATGATCTCCAGATGCAGCTCGCCCATGCCGGCAATGATGGTCTGGCCCGATTCTTCATCGGTCTTGACGCGGAAAGATGGGTCTTCTGCGGCCAGGCGCTGCAGGGCGATGCCCATTTTTTCTTGGTCAGCCTTGGTTTTTGGCTCGACGGCCTGGGCAATCACCGGCTCAGGGAACACCATGCGCTCCAGCATGATGATCGCATCCGGATCGCACAGCGTTTCGCCAGTGGTCACGTCTTTCAGGCCCACGCAGGCGGCGATATCGCCAGCGACAATTTCACTGACTTCCTGGCGTTCATTTGCGTGCATCTGCACGATGCGGCCAATGCGCTCTTTCTTGCCCTTGATGGGGTTGTAAACGGTGTCGCCTTTTTTCAGCACGCCGGAATAGACGCGTACAAAGGTCAACTGGCCGACGAACGGGTCGGTCATCAGCTTGAAGGCCAGCGCCGAGAATTTCTCCGAGTCGTCAGCCCTGCGGGTGACCGGCTCTTCATCATCATCGGTGCCCTTGACTGGCGGGATGTCGATTGGCGAAGGCATGAAGTCAATCACGGCGTCCAGCATGCGCTGCACGCCCTTGTTCTTGAAAGCAGAACCACAGTACATCGGCTGAATTTCGCTGGCGATGGTGCGCGTGCGGATGCCAAACTTGATCTCTTCTTCAGACAAATCACCTTCTTCAAGGTATTTATTCATGAGCTCTTCGTTGGCTTCGGCAGCAGCCTCGACCATCTTTTCGCGCCATTCCTTGGCCAATTCCAGCAGTTCGGCTGGAATCTCACGGTATTCGAACTTCATGCCCTGCGACGCTTCATCCCAGATGATGGCTTTCATCATGATCAGGTCCACGACGCCGGTGAAGTTTTCTTCAGCGCCGATAGGGATGACCATGGGAACAGGGTTGGCTTTCAGACGCAGCTTCATGCCCTCAACCACCTTGAAGAAGTTGGCGCCGGTGCGGTCCATCTTGTTGACAAAGGCCAAGCGCGGCACTTTGTACTTGTTGGCTTGACGCCAAACGGTTTCAGACTGTGGCTGTACGCCACCCACTGCGCAGTAAACCATGCAGGCGCCGTCCAGCACACGCATGGAACGCTCGACTTCAATCGTGAAGTCCACGTGGCCCGGGGTGTCGATGATGTTGATGCGGTGCTCCGGGAAGGATGAGTCCATGCCTTTCCAGAAGCAGGTGGTTGCAGCGGAAGTGATCGTGATGCCACGCTCTTGCTCCTGCTCCATCCAGTCCATGGTGGCTGCGCCGTCATGAACTTCACCAATCTTGTGGCTCACCCCGGTGTAAAAAAGGATGCGCTCGGTGGTGGTGGTCTTGCCGGCATCGATGTGCGCGGAAATACCGATATTGCGGTAGTTTTTAATGGGGGTAGCGCGGGACATAAATTACTTTCAGTTCGGTGTTGCGAACAAAGACTCGTTGCCAAGATACTTCTCTTGATTTTCTACGCGTCTGCCGGCCGGGCGCTTTTGGCACCGAGCCGGCAGAAGTTGGGGTTGAACCATCAGGATTCAAGGATTTTGGTTCCTTGAAGATCCGATCAGCAACCCTTCAAATCAACACGCAGTCAACACTGCAATCGATTGAATTAGAAGCGGAAGTGGCTGAAAGCCTTGTTGGCTTCGGCCATGCGGTGAACTTCGTCACGCTTTTTCATGGCGCCGCCACGGCCTTCGGTGGCTTCCATCAATTCATTGGCCAAGCGCAATGACATTGATTTTTCGCCGCGCTTCTTGGCCGCCTCCTTCAACCAGCGCATGGCCAGGGCCATGCGGCGGACAGGACGCACTTCAACCGGCACCTGGTAGTTTGCACCACCGACGCGGCGGGACTTCACTTCAACCATGGGCTTGATATTGCCAATGGCCATATGGAAAGCCTCCAGCGGATCTTTGCCGGGGTTCTTTTTCTCGATTTGCTCCAGGGCGCCATAAATGATGCGCTCTGCGACGGCTTTCTTGCCGCCTTGCATGATCACGTTCATGAATTTGGCAAGATCGACATCGCCAAATTTTGGATCAGGAAGAATTTCACGTTTAGGGACTTCGCGACGACGTGGCATTTTTTCACCTCTTTGCTTCAGTTGGCGCTGCTTTCGGCAACACCGCGAGAGTTAGCAAACCCTCACTTACTCGACCGGCGCAAACAATTTGCACTTGGGTCACTTCGCTCAACACACCGGCCAGGGTGAATCAAGCACCTTTTTTTTGAAAAAACCTTTGACAGCTTCTTCGGGCGCGAACGGTGAAGTTCGAACCGATGGGCCAATTACTTGGCTTTTGGACGCTTGGCGCCGTACTTGGAACGCGACTGCTTGCGGTCTTTCACGCCTTGCAAGTCGAGCGAGCCACGAACGATGTGGTAACGCACACCTGGCAAGTCCTTGACACGACCGCCACGAACCAGCACGACGCTGTGTTCCTGCAGATTGTGGCCTTCGCCGCCGATGTAGGAAATGATTTCAAATCCGTTGGTCAGGCGCACCTTGGCGACTTTACGCAAAGCGGAGTTTGGCTTTTTAGGCGTAGTGGTGTACACACGGGTGCAAACGCCACGGCGCTGTGGAGAATTCTCCATTGCGGGGCTTTTTGACTTGATCTTTTCGACCTCGCGCCCCTGACGGACTAACTGATTGATGGTTGGCATTGGAAACGTCCCTAAACGTCTGAAAACGGTATAAAACTGCGAAAAACTTCCCCGCACCAAAAGCGGAAAAGCTTTCGATTATATGCGGGATGCCGAAAAATCTCAAACAGTTGTCTTGGCCAAGGCAGCGTGGGTCTTGAAGGCCAGGCACAAGCCGCGTTCATTACCCTGGCCAACATACCGAACGACCAAGGGTTTGTTCTTTCCATAATTGGCTTGATAGGCCATGCACAAAGATGAACATCGACCGATCGGCCGCGGTCAAAAAAAATCTCTTTTGCTCTTTATAGCCCCCGGGGAAGTGCCCATCACCACGCATTTGTTGCAACAAAATACCCATCGGGTGGATGAGCGCATGTTTGTCAATGACCGGGCATCCTGGACAATGGGAATTCAATTGCTGGAAGTCATGTCGGGCATCGCGCTGCTGTCGATGACGGTGTGTGAAGACATGCTCAACGGTCGGCGGACCTGCCAAGGCAGACTGATTTCGGCACTCGCCGATTCGGATTTTTCCTTCGCCTGCAACTTCTACGAGGCGAGGACCGCGGCTTCGGGCTCCCGCATGGTTACGGCCCCGGCGCGCCCAGGCGACCTGCGACCGCCAGCTGGCGTTCCGCTGATTAAGCGGGCATCCAGCTGCCGGAAATGGATTCAATGGCAAGCCGGCAATTGCCCCTGGTTCGAAACCGCCGCAGGAACGGATGGCCATCAAACGACCTGCCCTTGGCGACCTCGAACCGATCGAGCAAGCCAGCGCCACAAGATCAGCGCGCTGCGGCTGCAGCGCCTGCACGACACGCTGAGCATGCGCATGGCCATGCGACGCGTTGCCGCAACGCTTTACATGCCACGGGGGTTCATCCTGGCGACCTGCAGCAGTTTGCCGACCTGTCGAAATTTCCATTCACTGCCAAGAACCAACAGCTGCACGACCGCCGCATCATCGGCACCTGCACCTGCACCTGCACCTGCATCGGCCTCGGGACCGGACAAGACATGGCGGCGGGCAGAATCCGGCATTTGCTTCCGTTCGGCTTCAGGCGAATGCGCCAGGACAAGGATTCTCGCGCTTATTTGATCCAGAGCCGAATCGAGTCCCAAGCCCGGCCGATGATGCCGGCTTCTTCCACCGAGGCCAGCGCCATCAGCGGCACTTCGGCCATGGGCACGGGGTCGTCGCCATTCATGATCTTCAGGCTGCCGACCAGCTGACCCTTCTTGAACGGCGCGACCAGCGGCTCGGGTCGGGCAACCTGGGTCTTGAGCTTGGACGCGCTGCCGGCGGTCACGGCCACCACAATCGCTTCCGGGCGGCCCAGCTTGACGACGGCGTCCTTGCCTTTCCAGACCGCAGGCGTGACCACGGCCTGGCCGGCGTCGAACAGCTTGACCGCCTCGAAGGCGGTGTAGCCCCAGTTCAGCAGCTTTTGCGTTTCATTGGTGCGGGCGCTGTCGCTCGAAGCGCCCAGCACGATCGCCAGCAAACGCCGTTCGCCGGGCTTGCCGGCCGTGCCCAGGTTGGGAAAGTCACGTTTGGCCGTCGCAATCATGCAATACCCGGCGGCATTGGTGTGGCCGGTCTTCAGGCCATCGACCGTCGGGTCGCGGAACAGCAGCGTGTTGCGGTTGGTGTCATTGGTCGCCGGCGTGCCGGGATAGCGGTATTTCTTGATCGCCGAGTAGCCGATGTAGTCCGGAAAGTCGCTCATCAGGCGCGTGGACAAAATGCTGAGGTCTCGCGCCGTGGTGGTGTGGCCGGCTTCGGTCAGGCCTTCGGGATTCTTGTAGCTGGTCGACTTCATGCCGAGCGCCTTGGCCTGCTGGTTCATCAGTTCGACGAAATGCTCGGCGGTTCCGCCCACGCCTTCGGCCAGCGCCATGGTGGCGTCGTTGCCTGACTGCACGATCATTCCCTTGATCAGGTCCTCGACCGGCACCTGCATCTTGGGGTCGATGAACATGCGCGAACCCGGCATTTTCCAGGCGCGCGGGCTCACACCGAAGGTCTGGGTCAGGGTGATCTTCTTGGACTTGAGCGCGTCGAACACCAGGTATTCGGTCATCAGCTTGGTCAGCGACGCCGGCTCGACCGGCGAATCAATGTCCTTGGCGGCGAGGATCTGGTTGGCCGTCACGTCGAGCAGCAAATAGGAACGGGCAGCGATTTCAGGCACCTGCGGTGCCTGGGCATGCGCTGCCGGAAGCGCCACCGAAACAAACAGAACCAATGTGGTGGCAAGAGAGCGCAGGCCGGCAGGGGCCTTGAAGAAGCATTGCATGTCAAAAAAACCGGTAGAAAAAAAGGAAGAAAAAGGGGAAGAAAGGCTAGCCAGCGCACGATGGACTGCGCTGGCCCCAAAAGATTCAATTCACAGGCGACGCCAGGTGGCGGGTCACCAGGTTTTTCAGCAGCGGCAATTGTCCATGAAAGAAATGCCCCACCCCGGGGACAACCGTAACAGGCAGTGCCTGCGGACGCGCCCAGTCCATCACATCAAGCAGCAGCACCGTGTCGTCCTGCTCGCCATGCACCACCAGCGTGCGCTGGTGCGCGGCACTGTCGATGGGCGCGGCAGGCGCGCGGCTGACGCTGGTGCCCACCAGCACGAGCTTTTCAATCGGCCGGCTGGCCTGCAGCCGGGCAAACGCATGCGTGGTGACGAAGGCACCGAACGAGAAACCGGCCAGCGCCAGCGCCGCCTGCCCGTCGCTGGCGGGCGCCGCATGCTCTACCACCGCCAGCAGGTCTTCCAGTTCGCCCCGGCCTTCGTCGTGGCTGCCGGCGCTGCCGCCGACGCCGCGAAAGTTGAAGCGCACGGCGGTCCAGCCGGACTGCACGAAGGCCCGCGCCAGCGTCTGCACCACCTTGTTGTCCAGCGTACCGCCAAACAGCGGATGCGGATGGGCGATGACGGCCATGCCACGCGATTCGCCCGCCGGCATGTCCAGCGCAAGGTCCAGCGCGCCGGCCGGGCCGGCAATGCTGGTCTTCTGGGTTTTGGAGTTCATGGAAACCGCTTTCTTTCTTTTTGTGGCGGTCAGTTGCTATTTAAATAATAGCTAATTGTGCCAGCCGATATTGCGCAAACGGCTTGAATCATGCTATTTTTAACGATTCAGCCGCCGGGCTGGCCCTCAGCGCCCCAGCTGAGGCGGCGTCAGCAGGCGTTCGACCACCTGGCCGTTTTTCAGGTGCGACTCGACAATCTCGTCGATGTCGCTGGCGTCCACATAGCTGTACCAGACGCCTTCCGGGTAGACCACCGCTACCGGCCCGGCAGCGCAGCGGTCCAGACAGCCGGCCTTGTTCACCCGCACCTGGCCCGGCCCGGACAGCCCGGCGGCCTTGACCAGCTTCTTGCAGCGGTCAAAAGCCTTCTCGGCGCCCTGGTCGGCGCAGCATGCTTCACCCTTGCCGCGCTGGTTCAGGCAAAAGAAGATGTGCCGTTCATAGTAAGAGGCCGCCGGTGCAGGCTGGATGCCATCCGGCGAAGGGTTGGGGGCAGTGAGAAGGGTCATACGGCAATTCTACTTTTCGACAGCTAGCGCCTTCGGCTCCTGGCTGGAAAGCCGCGCCAGCATGCTGGCCAGCGCAGCATAGGGCCAGAGCCAGCCCAACCACTGCACCAGGCCGTAAAACTGGATGAAGCGGCCCTGCTCCCAGATCTGCAGCGTCTGGGCAAAGTAGGGGTCGGCCGGCGCCTGGTTGAGCAGGCTCAGGTGAATCGCCAGCGACAGCAGCGCCAGCGCGGCAGCGGCGCGGCGTGGCACGGCCAGCAGCAGCGCGCCCAGCACCACGGCCAGGCCGATGCCGGCCTGGACCGGCACATCCAGCCAGGCCCAGGCATGCTGGGGTCCGTAGCTGAGGGCGGCCGACAGCGCAGAGGCCCCCAGGCCAACGGCCAGGGCAGAGGCGGCGAACACGGCGCGCTGCCACAGCGCACGAATCACGCAATAGCCCAGCAGGCAGGGAATCAGCATGCCCAGCGCCACGCAGACCAGTTCGACCAGCGGCACGAGGGGCTGGAGTTCGACCTCGCGAACCGGCATCCACTCAAGAAAGGGCGTGTCGGCCAGCGCATCGGCAAGCGCCAACTCCAGCCGTTCAAAGACCTGCCCCAGCCCCATCGGGACCGATGCCGGAAACAGCAGCGCCAGGGGCCAGAGCAGCAGCAGCACGAGCACACTGCGCGCGTCGGCTGAAAACCAGCGCGCCCGCCATCGGCTCCAGCGCTCGATCAGTCCGGACCGCTCCAGTGCCAGCGCGCAGCAGGCCCCGAGCCAGGCGCCCAGGGTATTCAGCGCCAGGTCGACATTCGAGGGAATTCGCGACGGCAGGTAGTTTTGCAGCGTTTCCATCGCCAGCGACAGCAGGCCGGCGCTCACTACCGCAACACTGACGGCCCACGCCACGCGCCGGTTGCCCAGCGCCGAAACGGCCAGCAGGAACCCGAGCGGCGCATAACCCATCAAGTTGATGCCGACATCAAAGCCGGTCCAGTACTTCGGCAGGGGCGAGGCCAGGAAGCGCAGGGGCGAAATGCCCTGGTTGCGCCACTCCGAAAACGGATACAGGCTGGCGTAAATGATCAGGCAGGCCAGCGCCAGCGCCAGCGGCCAGGCGGTGGTCTTTGGTACACCCCCGCCGTCCTCACTTCGCTTCGCTTCGTGTAGTTCCACCCCCCCTTGCAGAAAGATTGGCACACCCCCATCGTCGTCACTTCGCTTCGCTTCGTGTACTTCCTTTCCCCCTTGCAGGGGGCGACGCTGGGCATCCGGCGAAGCCGGACTGCCTGCGTCTGCTGGGGAAGAAGGGTTTGCCACGCCTTGTCGAAGTGGTTGGCCGTCAGAAGGGCTTGACCACCACCAGGATGACGGCGGCCACCAACAGCAGCACCGGCACTTCATTAAACCAGCGCATCCAGACATGGCTGCGGGTGTTGCGGTTGGCAACGAACTTCGCCAGCATGCGGCCGCAGGCATGGTGGTAGCCGATCACCAGCACCACCACGGCCAGCTTGGCATGCATCCAGCCACTGCCGCGCCCGATGCCGTAACCCAGCCACAGCCACAGGCCCAGGGCAATGGCCGGCACTGCCAGGATGGTGCTGAAGCGCATCAGCTTGCGGGCCATCAACAGCAGTCGCTCACGCTCGGCAATGCTTTGCGGCGGCACCATGGCCAGGTTGACGAAAATGCGCGGCAGGTAAAAAAGGCCGGCGAACCAGCTGGCGATGAAAACGATGTGAAATGATTTGACCCAGAGCATCGGCGTAGTTTAGCCCCCGCGATTTCGCCTGCGGGCGCGCTGCCGTGTTTGCCGGTGCCCGGGTGTGCGGTGCGTCGACGCGCCTGGAAGCGGGCAAAAAAAATCCCGGCGAGCTGATGGCCCGCCGGGATTGAAACGCCTTTTTGCTGTCACACGCAAAGGCCCCGCTCAGGGAGGAAAAGCGGGATGCAATCGCCAAACACTGGTAACCGCACGTTTTCATTCTATTCGCCGACATGCAAATCGCCGTGCCGCGTTGACATCAACGACAGTAAGCGCTTGTAAAGACTGGCACATTCCTGGCGCGAAAGGGCACTGCGCAAGGCATTCGGACCGGACGCAAACCTTTGGCACAATTTGCCCATGACACTGCATGCTTCCAACTTCGCTCCTTTCCCGATGGGCCGCCCCCGTCGCCTGCGCCGTGACAGCTTCACGCGCAACCTGGTGCGTGAAAACGCCCTCACCGCGCACGACCTGATCTACCCGGTGTTCGTGCTGGCCGGCCAGCATCGGCGCGAGCCGGTGGGCTCAATGCCCGGGGTCGAGCGTCTCAGCCTGGACCTGTTGCTGCCGGTTGCCGAAGAGTGCGTGAAGCTGGGCATTCCGGTGATGGCGCTGTTCCCGGTGATCGACGCGTCGCTCAAATCCGAAAACGGCGAGGAAGCCACCAACCCCGAGGGACTGGTGCCGCATGTGGTGCGGGAGCTCAAAAGGCGTTTCCCAGAACTCGGCGTGATGACCGACGTGGCGCTGGACCCGTTCACCAGCCACGGCCAGGACGGCTTGCCGGACGCCAACGGCTACATCCTGAACGACGAGACGCTCGAAGTGCTGGTGCAGCAGGCGCTGACGCAGGCCGAGGCCGGCGTGGACATCGTCGCGCCCAGCGACATGATGGACGGCCGCATCGGCGCGATCCGCGCTGCGCTCGAAAGCCAGAACCTGATCCACACCCGCATCATGGCTTACAGCGCCAAGTACGCCAGCGCGTTTTACGGGCCGTTCCGCGACGCGGTCGGATCAAGCGGCAACCTGGGCAAGGCCGACAAGAAGGTCTACCAGATGGACCCGGGCAACTCCGACGAGGCGCTGCGCGAAGTGGCGATGGACATTGCCGAAGGCGCCGACATGGTGATGGTCAAGCCCGGCATGCCTTATCTGGACGTGGTGCGGCGGGTGAAGGACGAATTCCAGGTGCCGACCTTCGCCTACCAGGTCAGCGGCGAATACGCCATGCTGAAAGCCGCCGCGCTGAACGGCTGGCTTGACCACGATGCAGTGATGATGGAAAGCCTGCTGGCCTTCAAGCGCGCCGGGGCCGATGGCGTGCTGACCTATTTCGCGCTGGACGCGGCCCGCAAGCTGCGCCGGGGCTGAAGCGTCACCACCGGCTTCAAAGCCATTTGCTACCAAAATAATAGCTGCCTGCGCCCGTCCGATATGCGCAGACAGCCAATTTGATGCTTAACCCAGAGACTTGAGCCTTCATGCGCGTGTTCACCATCATTTCCGGCAGCCTGGGCGTCACCGAAAGCGATGCCCTGCCGACCGAACTGCCGGCGCAGGGTTTTGTCTGGATTGCCTGCGCCCGGCGCGAATTCGAGGTGATGCTCGCGCCGATACAGTCAACGCTGCAGCTGCTCTGCGGCACCCAGCTGGTCGACCTGCACGTGTCCGACCTGCTGAACAACCAGCTGCCCTCGCATTACGACTACACCTCGCAGTACGACATGCTGGTGTTTCGCCGGCTGGCCGCGGGCCATACTGAAACCGACCTGGCCCATCCGGGCGAGCCGCTGCACCAGCCCAGCAAGCGCAGCGGTCCGCCGGTGCTCAAGCGCATCGACACCAGCCCGGTGGGCTTTGCGGTGTTCGACCGGGTACTGCTGACGGTGCACCCGGCCAGCTGCACGGTGCGCGACGCCTACGCGCTCAAGCTGCTCAATGCCACCTCGTCCGAGTCGCGCGCCAACGGCGTGAAGCTGCCGGCCAGCCCGGCCGACCTGATGCTGCGCGTCGTCAACCAGATGGTGGACGGCTACCTGGCGCTGCGCCGCGAACTCACGCGCCAGATGGACCACTGGCAGTCCGAGCTGCTCAAGCCCGGCAGCCGCTTCACCAACTGGAACTCGGTGCTCGACGCCCGGCTGGCGCTGCACCTGCTCGACGAAATTTGCGAAGACCAGCGGGCCGCCCTGCAGGACTGGATCGATTCGATTGAAACCTGGCCTGATGCCGACACGCCGCTGGGCAAGCGCGAGCGCGAACTGCTCAAGGTGCGCTCGCGCGACGTGCTGGAGCACATCGAGCGCGTCGTCCACCATGTACGGCGCCTTGAGCAAAGCGCCGAAACGGCGGTGCAGATGCATTTTTCGGCGCAGAGCAACCGCACCAACGACATCATGCGCACCCTCACGGCGTTGACAGCCGTGTTCTTGCCGCTGAACCTGATCACCGGTTTTTTTGGCATGAACTTCGAGTTTTTGCCCGCCATCCACAGTTCGGCCGGGTTCTGGTGGACATTCGGCCTGATGGTCTCGCTGGTCGTGGTCGTCGTGTCGGTGTTCTGGCGCAAGCGCTACCTGGCGCGGGTCAGTCGCTGAGGCGGCTTGTGCACAGGCACCCGCCGGCCCGCGCCATTCATTCGGCCGGCGCGCTGGCAACGATGGCGCGCAATTCAGCCTCGACCCATTCCAAATGGCGAAGCAGCTGGAGCGGCGCCAACGGCTTGCCGAGCGCCTGCGCCGCTTCGGCCTGATGAATCACCTCAATGGTGTTGTACGCCGCCACGGCGTAACAAGACCCCTTTATTTTGTGCAGCAGATCGACCTGATGGTCAGGGTCTTGTGCGGCCAGGGCGGCAGCAAAATCCAAGCGCCACTGGGGTAGCTGCCGCAGAAAGGCAGCCGCCACCATGGGCAGCCACTTCAGGTTGCCCGAAGACTGCTCAAATTTCATCAAGTCAATTTCACTGCTCATGGGCCTACCCGGCAAGCCAAGGCCAGACAGCGGCAGACGGGGCTCATACCTTGTTCCACATCATCAGGGCACGCTGTGCGTTGGCTGCACAAATCTGGACATGCGCATCGACAAAGCCCCGCAGCCGTTGCAAATCAAGCGGCTTGCGCAAAAACAGCAGATTGGGTGGGAGTCCTCCGCGCCGGTCGATTTCCTGGTCGTTCATGCTCGAGATGACCACCAGCGCGACCGACTGGTATTCAGGCCGCCCGCTCACCAGTTGCAGCAGCATGAAACCGTCAAACGGCTTCATGTTCAGGTCGGTGATCAGGATTTGGGGACGGTTGCGCTCCAGCATCAGCACGGCGTCAAGGCCATCGGTCGCCAGCAGGAAGTTCACGCCGGGGTAGCAGTCTCCAAACAGGTTGGCGATGAGCGCTGCCGTCGGGGCATCGTCCTCGACCACCAGAACCGTCAGCGCTTCACGCCGGTCATCGGCAAGCGCGCCCGCACCAGCGGCTGGCACCTCAACCAGACGGAGCAAGGCCTTTGGCCCGGTTTTATGGTTCACGGCATCGACTGCGTCACGTGTCAGCCGGCGGTGGCCGCCTGCGGTTTTGACTGCCGGAATCCTTCCGGTATCGACCAGCTTTTGCACCGATGTCCTGGACAGCCCAAGAATCCTCGATGCCTCGCCAATGCCCACAAAATCTTCATTCACTGTTTATGACCTTAATGAAATCCAGGTGAGGTTGTGTTCGCACCGCAGCGGGTAATGGCAGGCGCCCGCGCAAGGCTGCCACAAGCCAGCGAGCGACTTGGCAACGCAAAAAATCACAAATCTACTCTACTGAACAATAACAAAATTCTATTATTTATTAATGATAAAACATATAATTAAACGAATATTGTGATTTTTTACATTAACAAAACGTCGAATTCCTGGATAACCATCCAAGGACCAGCGCGCTGAAGCCCCGTCATGAAGCGTTTACTAAAAGCATTTTTACCAAAGCATTCCGACGCCCCTGCCGTGCCCCCCGCATGCATGGACGGGCTGGCCGGACAGGCGCTTGATCTGCTGCCTTGCGTAACCCTGGTCGTCAATGCCGATGGCGCCATTGTTTATGCCAGCAAACCCGTCACCCGGCTACTTGGATGGCGCACCAGCAGCCTGCTCGGCAGCCCTGTTTTCCAGTTGTTCACGCCCATCGATCAGCAAAAACTAAACCCGCTGTTGCGCCCGCCGGCCGCCGCGCCAGCAGAAGAACCGGTAGCGCAAGACGTTGCCATGTGGGTTCTCAATAAAAACCTGCAACTCAAAAAGGCCAAGATATCAGTCGCGCACTTCGAATGGCAGGGCCAGCCGCATGCCTGCCTGTCGCTGCGCTTTACCCTGATTGAAGAGCTCGAACTGCGCCTGGCCAGAGAGCAGGCGCTGGAGTTCAAGCAGGCCAGTGAAAACAAGAGCCGTTTCCTGACCAACATGAGCCACGAAATCAGGACGCCCCTGAGCGGCGTGCTGGGCATGATTGACCTGCTCGCCTCGTCGCCACTCGACGCCCAGCAGCGCGCCTACCTGTCCAGCCTGAAAAAAAGCTCCCGTGACTTGCGTGCATTGATCAAGGATGTGCTGGATTTTTCAAAAATCGAGGCGGGACTGATTGAAACCGAGCGGGTGCCGTTTGACTTGGTTGAAATCCTCAGCGCCGTGGTTCAGGCCTTCACCCCGCTGGCCAGCCCCAAAGGCGTTGCGCTGCAGTTCGAACACGCACTGGCGCATACATGCTACGTCGGGGACCCGCACCGCCTGTCGCAGGTGCTCAACAACCTGGTGAGCAACGCAATCAAGTTCACCCAGCAAGGCAGCGTGAAAGTCGCGGCTTCTTCCCGAATTCTGCTCACCGACCAGGACCTGTGCCGCCTGACGATTTCAGTGACCGACACCGGCATGGGCATTGCGCCGGAACAGCAAGCGCGGCTTTTTGACTCGTTTCATCAGGCCAGTGCATCGGTGAGCCGGCACTATGGCGGCTCGGGTCTGGGCCTGTTCATCAGCAGGGAACTGGTCAAGCTGATGGACGGCGAACTTTCGGTGCGCAGCCAGCCTGACAAGGGTTCGACCTTTGAATTCTGGATCGATCTACAGCCCAGCCATTCATTTGCTCCGCCCGTAGACACAGTCCCAGCCCAGCTGGAACCCCTGGCAGGTGCCCGCATTTTGGTGGTCGAAGACGATTTGACCAACCAGATACTGCTGCAGGCCTGGCTGCACCAGACAGAGGCGGTAGTGGTATGCCGCGCCAATGGCCAGGAAGCGCTCGATGAGCTGTCAAAGGGAAGCTATTTTGACGCCGTGCTCATGGACGTTTCCATGCCGGTGATGGACGGACTGACGGCCACCCGGCGCATGCGCCAGCCCCAGCCGCAGGACTCGAAGACGCGTCAGCGCTACCTGGCTGCCCTTCCAATCATCGGCATCAGTGGCCATGCATTCAGCGAAGACGTGGCCCGCTGCCTTGACGCTGGCATGACCGACAGCCTGACCAAGCCGCTGTCGCGGGTGGCGGTGCTGCAAAAGCTGACGTCGGTACTCGAAGTCCGCCAGGCAGGCAACGCCGAATTCTAAAAAAGCCAAATTCAGCACGGTCTCCCGAAATTTTCACCCTGTCCTGTTCCCGACATTGACCCCCAGCTGAAACGCCACACATGCCTGCATTGCCCGTTGAATTCCCCGTCAATGGCGCCGGGGTCAACCAGAACTTCGCTTCATGGTGGCGTCTGGTCCGTGCCATGGGCATTGCGCGCCTGGCCTGGGCTGCCTGCGGCCTGAGCATTGTGGTGTTGGCAAGTGTTGCCTTGCTGGTGCACCAGGCAGACAGGAAGGGAGTCAACAACGCGCTGGACACCAGCGTTTCACTGGCCGCCAAGGGCTACGCCAAGTTTGTCTCGCTCAATCTGGCCATCGTTGACCGGCAGCTCACGGCGCTGCGCGAGCAGCACCTTCAGGGCCTGCGCCTGCCTGCACAAACCGTCATGAACAGCCGCCTGAAAGAGCTCAACGGCTTGGTGCTGCAGGTTGCCGTGGCCAATGCCGGGGGACTGGTAGTGGACAGCTCGCTTGGCATGCCCAACCCGCCTGTCAGCATCGCTGACCGGGTGCATTTCCTGGTCTTCAAGAACAATCCCGAAGACCGTCTGTTCATCAGCGAGCCGGTGCTGGGCCGGGTATCCAAAAGGCAGTCGCTGCAGCTGGTGCGGCCAATGCTGGCGACCGACGGAAAATTTCTGGGCGTGATCGTGGCCAGCATCGATCCGGAACTGCTGAAGACCTATTTCACCGACATGAAGGCGCTTGACAACCAGGGCAGGCTGTCCATCGTCGGCCTGGATGGGATCGTTCGCTTCCGGCTGACCAACTTGGGCTTCAGCGCAGGTCAGAATGACCAGGCATCACCCCACTGGAAGCAAGCCAGCACCCTGCCGGCCGGTATTTATGACGAATCGAGCCTTGTCGACGGAATTTACCGCCGCATCGGCTTTCACCGGGTGGAGGGCTATCCGCTGCTGGTGGCGGTGGGCACGGGACTGCATGAACAGCTGCGCAATTTCGAGGTGCGCTGGAACCTGATCTGGAGCCTGGTGCTGGCGCTGGCGGCGGTGCTGACCATGGTCGTCGCCACCATTGCCCGGCTGGCGAAGGAGCAAAAGCGCTCTTTCGGCCTGCTGGAGCAAAACCGCCTGCGGACACTGGAGAGCACCCAGACCAATTCCAGCTTCCTGGCCTCGGTGTCGCACGAGCTGCGCACACCGCTGAACTCGATACTCGGCTTTTCGGAGCTGATCCGCGACACCGGCAACGAACCCCGGATCAGCCAGTACGCCGGCCTGATCCACAAAAGCGGCACCCATCTGCATGCGCTGGTCAACACCATCTTGGACCTGACCAAGATCGAGTCGGGCAACATGGGGCTGACGCTGGAGCCCATCGACATGCCCCAACTGCTGGAAACGCTGGTAGCGATTCACAAGGTGAATGCCGACGAGAAAAATGTCGAATTGTCGCTGTCGCTGGATGGTGTCGTGCAGGGCACGGTGCTGTCTGACCGTACCAAGCTGGTGCAGGTCATGAACAACGTGATCCACAACGCCATCAAGTTCACGCCTACGGGCGCCATTTTTGTGGTGCTCAAGCCCGCCGGGGACTCAGGTCTGCTGATTTCCGTGATTGACACCGGCATCGGCATTCCGGCCGACAAGACCGCCCAGGTGTTTGAACGCTTCAACACCATCGACGCGCCAGTGCGCGGTTCCGGCGCCAGAGGCTCCGGACTGGGTCTGGCACTGTGCAGGGAACTGCTGCACCTCATGCACGGCAAAATCACCCTGTCCTCCGAAGTGGGGCACGGCACCACGGTTGAACTCTTCATTCCTCACCACTTCCCCGCAGAAAGAAAACCAGCATGATGCAGTCTCATCCCATGGTCTGGGTCGTTGACGATGAAGAAGTGAACCGAATCCTGGCGCGTGCCTACCTGGAGCGGCTGGGCTGGGAAGTCGAGGAATTTGCCAACGGCCATGACGTGATGCGCAGTCTGAAACAGACGCGGCCACACGCCTTGCTGCTCGACGTTCGCATGCCCGGCCTGTCGGGCGATGAACTGGTGCGCCAGATCCGGGCACAGTTTCCAGGTGAAGCGATCCGCGTGGTGGGCTACACCGCGCATTGCATGGAAGAAGCCCTGCAGCCCATCCTGGAGGCCGGATTCGACCAGGTGTTGATCAAGCCAGTTTCCTTTCAACAGATGGCGCAAGCACTGCCGGTCGTCAGCGCCTGAGCAGTTGGCTCCGCCTGCAAATATCAAAAAAGATAGCTGCCTGCGCCCGTAAAATAAGCGCAAAGTGCTTATTTTGTTTAAGAAATCGGGGGGTTTATGCAAGCCGGCCTTTTTCCTGACGAACGACCTGCTTTCGCCAAGCCGCCGCCTGCGCGCATCAGGGTCGGCTGCGCCGGCTGGAGCCTGCCGCGCGCGCTGTGGCTGGCGTTTCCCGCCGCCGGCACGCATTTGCAGCGCTATGCCGCCCGCTTCAACGCGGCAGAGATCAACTCGTCGTTCTACCGGCCGCACCAGAACGCCACCTATGCGCGCTGGGCGGCCAGCGTGCCAGAGAACTTCCACTTTTCGGTCAAGCTGCCCAGGACCATCACGCACCAGCAGCGCCTGGCCGGTTGCGCCGGGCTGCTCGACGACTTTGTGGCGCAGGCCGGCGGCCTGGGTGAAAAACTCGGCTGACTGCTGGTGCAACTGCCGCCCAGCCTGGCCTTTGACGCAACACTGGCGCAGGATTTTCTGCATCTCCTGCGCGAGCGCCACAGCGGCCCGGTGGCGCTGGAGCCGCGCCATGCCAGCTGGTTCAGAAAACCGGTCGACCCGCTCCTTCAAGCCTGTCAGGTGGGCCGCGTGCTGGCCGACCCGGTGGTGCATGAAGCCGGCCGCCTGCCAGGCGGCTTTGCCGGCCTGGTCTATGTGCGGCTGCATGGCTCGCCGCGCATGTACTACTCGGCCTATGATCGCGCCGTACTCGATGCGCTGGTCGCCAGGCTGCAGCTGGCGGCAACGCCCGGTGCAGCCGTCTGGTGCATCTTTGACAACACCGCAGAAGGTGCCGCCATTCAAGACGCCTTGTGCACCGTGCAAGGGCTGACCGGGCGTTGAAGCGGCGCTAGCGCACCGCAAAAAAGGATTGTTGATGCCCGTAATATTTTCCACCGACCCCGGCACGGCCGAGGCCAGCGCCGATGACCTGACCCAGGACAACGTCGAGTCGATGCGCCGGATGGAAGCGCAGGCCATGGACAAGCGCAGCCGGGCGGACCGCATCGCCGCCTTCGTGGCCACTTTTTGCGGCTCCATGCCTTTTGTCTGGCTGCATGTGCTGATTTTTTGCACCTGGCTTGGCTGGAATTCGTGGCCGGGGCTCAGGCATTTTGATCCCTACCCGTACACTTTTTTAACGCTGGTGGTGTCGCTGGAGGCGATTTTTCTCTCGGCCTTCATCCTGATCAGCCAGAACTACGAGCTGCGCGTCAGCGACCGGCGCAACCAGCTCGACCTGCAGATCAACCTGCTGACCGAACAGGAAAACACCAAGACGCTCCAGTTGCTGGAGCAGATTGCCGCCAAGCTTGGGGTTGATGTCAGCACGGACGCCGACCTGCGCTTTCTCAAGCAGGTCACGCATCCGGAAAAGCTGATTGCCCAGATTGAGCAGGGCCAGCAGAAAAGCCTGGCGAAGCCGCCTGACGGCTGAGCGTCTGGCGGCTCAGGTCTTTGCGGTCAGTGCCTTGCTCAGCTGTGGTCGTAGGGAACGCTGCCGCCGTTCTTTGGCTGCATGCGCAGTTCAGCCTGTACTTGCGCACGGCTTTTGCCCACGCCGTCATTCATGACAGTGACGCTGGCATAGCCGTGGTCGGTGGCCTGGCTCAACGCCGTACCGTTTTGCTGCGCCTGGACCAGTTCGGACTGGACTTGCGCCCGCGTCAGGGTACTTGAGGTGGCATTGACGGCAGGGTACTGATGGTCCGGGGCCTGGGCAAAAGCGTTGCCGGCCATTGCCGAAGCCAGGGCAATGATGGTGGAAGCCAGGATTTTCGTAGTGTTCATGGTGTCATTTCTTTCAAATGGAGTGAATGCGTCCCTTGAATCGGGAACCCTTTCCGGCGTTGGGCACTCAGTCAAGCCCGGCTTTGCCGAAAACGCGATTCGCAGGGTTTGCAACCTTGCGTCTGTTGTGATTAGCAGCTATGCACTTGGTTGCGCTTTTAAATACCTTGAAGCAGAACCACTCTGTTTCAGACATGGAAACAATGGACACTCTCAAACTCATCAACACCTTTCGCGAAGTGGCCGCCCGCGGCGGTTTTTCCCGCGCCGCGATAGCGTTGGAGGTCTCCAAGGCCAATGTCAGCAAATACGTTGCCGAGCTGGAAAGACAGCTCGGCACGCGCCTGCTCAACCGCAGCACGCGCACCATCAGCCTGACCGATGCGGGCAGCCTGCTGCTTGAGCGCAGCACGCCCTTGCTGGAAATGATGGCCCTGACACGCGACGAGTTGCTGCACCGCTCCCGGGAGCCCAGCGGACGCCTTCGCATGACCGCGCCGTATGGCATCGGCAGCGTGGAGCTGTCCGGCTTGCTGTCCGATTTCATGCGGCGTTATCCTGAAGTGCAGGTCAGCCTGGACCTGAGCAACAGCGTACGGGACATGGTCGAAGAAGGCATGGACCTGGCGCTGCGCATCGGCGCGACCCCTGACCCCAACCTGATCGTGCGCAGGCTGCGGCCCATTCACATGGTCATTTGCGCCGCTCCGGGGTACTGGGAACAGCGCGGCAGGCCCGGGCACCCGGATGAACTGGCGAAGCACGATGCACTGACGCTGTCGCTTTCCGGCATGCAACCGGCCTGGTCATTCAAGGTGGAAGGCAAACCGCACAGCGTCGCCCTGCGCAGCCGCATGGACGCGACCGACTCCGGGACGCTGGTGCAGATGGCATTACAAGGCATGGGCGTTGCCCAACTGCCCTGCCTGCTGGTGAAAAAGCTGCTCGCCGATGGCAGCTTGCAGGATGTGCTGCCAGAGTTCAGCCCCGAACCGCGCTGGCTGTACGCCGCGTATGCGCAGCGCCGCCAGAACAGCGCCGCGCTAAAGGCGCTGCTGGCATTTCTGGAAAAACGCTGGAAGGTTGACTGAATCTGTTGGCGACTTTTGCGAACGCAGGCGGTGCCTGAGTACGGCGACAGCGCATGCAAACCAGCTGACGGATTGAAGCGGCAAGCCATCCGACCAAGTGCCAGCGGGTAACTTGCGACCAACACAACACCTGCCAGCGGTCACGCATACTGGAAAAAAGACTTGGAAACGCTCAAGTTTTCCAGCAAACAGCCGTCCAAACGATCAGCCGACATGGTCGGCCAGAAAAGCCAGCGTGCGCTTCCGCGCCAGTTTGGCTGCCGCTTCGTCGTAGGAGCCGCGCTGGTCACAGTTGAAGCCATGGTGGGCGGAATAGACATGCACCTCGACCTCGGGGTGCGCCGTCTTGAACGCCTCGATGCCTTCCATCGGAATCCAGTGGTCCTGGTCGCCAAAATGCGTCATCACCGGGCATTGCGGCTGGCGGGCGATTTCGCTTTCGGCCGTGATGCCGCCGCCATAGTAGGGAACCGCCGCCGACAGGCCCTTGAGCAGGCAGGCGGCCTTCCAGGTGAGCAGGCCGCCCCAGCAAAACCCGATGATGCCGACCTTGCCGCCGGCGAGTTCGGCCGCATGGTCGATCGCGGCCTGGAGGTCGGGCAGCACACCAGCACCCGGCAGCGCGTCGACGGCGGTCTTGATCTCAAACCCGGCCTTCATGTCGTCCTCGGTGTAGCCCAGTTCCACACCGGGCTTGACGCGCTCGAAGGTGGCAGGCGCCACCGCCAGGTAGCCCTCGGCGGCAAAACGGTCTGCGACGGCGCGGATGTGCGAGTTGACGCCGAAGATTTCCTGCAGCACGACGATGGCGCCGCGTGGCTTGCCTTCAGGTTGCGCGACATAGGCGGACAGCGTGAAACCGTCGGCAGCCTGGAGATTGGTGAATTGACCCATGGTGTGAAAAGCTCCTGTTGGAAATTTTTTTGAAAGCGGAGAACGCAGGAAAACGAAAAAGCCGGGTGACTCCCTCAGGCGGCCTGGAGCCGGCGCTCGACAAAATCAAGCCGGTCCTGGCCCCAGAACAATTCACCGTCGATCAGGTAGCTGGGCGCGCCAAACACGCCGGCCTCGATCGCCTGCGCGGTATTGGCCTCGTAGCGCTCCTGGACCGCCTGGCTGTAAGACTGTTCCAGCCGCGCGGCATCCAGGCCGCATTCATCGAGCAGTTCAGCCAGCACCTTCTCGTCGGCAATGTGCCGCGCCTGTGCCCAGCAGGCGCCAAAGACGGCGCTGCCGATCTTCATCGCGGCCTCCACGCCGTCGTGCAGGTCCACGGCAATGATCAGGCGCGAGGCATCGTCGCCCGAGACCGGAAAGAATTTGGGCTTGACCTGCAGCGGCAAGCCCAGAAAGTCCGCATGCCGCCGGAGTTCCAGCAGCCGGTAGGCCTGGCGCTGCGGCGCGCGCTGGCCCAGCGGCAAGCCGCCTGAAATCGGGAACACCTTGCCGCCCAGGTCGATCGGCAGCACGCGAACCGTGGCACCTGTGCGGCGGGCGATGTCTGCGAATCGCTCGTGGCCCAGGTAGGTCCAGGGGCTTTGCGGGGTGAAGTAGTAGTCCACGGTGGTGCTCAAGGTTTTTCTCCGGTGTGTGTCAGGAAGTCATTACAGTCAAGGGTTTCAGCGCGATGCCCTTTGTAACCGGGATCGCCAATTTTTGCAGGAGACTGGTTTGTCCCAACTTGTTTTGATCACCGGCGGCTCGCGTGGCATTGGCGCGGCCACGGCCTTGCTGGCCGCCCGGCATGGCTATGCGGTCGCCGTCAACTACACCGCCAACTCGCTGGCCGCCGACGAGGTGGTGCGGCAGATCCGCCAGGCCGGCGGCCAGGCCATGGCCGTGCAGGCCGACGTGGCCGTGGAGGCGCAGGTGGTGGCGATGTTTGAAAAGATCGACGCCAAATTCGGCCGCTTGACCGCGCTGGTCAACAACGCCGGCGTGGTGGACCAGGCCACGCGGGTCGAGGCCATCACGCTGGCGCGGCTGCAGCGGATGTTTGAAATCAATGTGTTCGGCGCCTTCCTGTGCGCCCGCGAGGCGGTGCGGCGCATGAGCACGCGACACGGCGGCGCGGGCGGCACCATCGTCAATGTGTCCAGCATCGCCGCCCGGCTGGGCTCGCCCGGGCAGTACGTTGACTATGCGGCGGCCAAGGGCGCGATTGACACCTTCACCATCGGCCTGGCCAAGGAAGTGGCAGCCGAAGGCATTCGCGTCAACGCGGTGCGGCCGGGCATCATCGAGACCGGCATCCATGCCTCCGGCGGCCTGCCCGACCGGGTGCACGACATGGCGCCGCAGGTGCCGATGCAACGTGCCGGCAGCGCCCAGGAAGTGGCTGAATCCATCGTCTGGCTGCTGGGCGAGTCGTCCAGCTACACGACCGGCGCATTGCTCGACGTGACGGGCGGAAGGTGAATGGCCCCCACGCTTGTCGCTTCGCGTACTGCGCTGCCCCCCCCCGAGGGGGCCGCTGCGCCTGCGGCCCGGCAAAGCCGACTCCGTGGCCCTGGCTGGCAGGGAACGCCCTTTGCCAAGTGCTGCTGCGCTGTTTTTTGCCCCAGAATTCTTTGTTTGAAAAAGGTTGATTCGTGGACTTCAAACCCCTGGTGACGCTGCTGGCGATCGTCAACCCGCTGGCCATCGTGCCGTTTTTCATCCATTACACGCAGGGCTTTTCCAAACCCCAGCGGCAGCGAACGGTGGCGGTGGCCTCGTTCAGCGCCTTCGTGGTGATTGCCGTCAGCGCCCTGCTGGGCTTGCAGATCCTGGAATTCTTCGGCATCTCGCTGGCCAGCTTTCAGGTCGGCGGCGGCCTGCTGCTGCTGATCAGCGCGATGAACATGCTCAATGCCCAGCCGGCCGAGGCCAAGCCGCTGACCAACGAGTATGAAGACGGAGCAGAAAAGGCCGCCCGGGGCGCCAGCATTGCGGTGGTGCCACTGACGATTCCGCTGCTGACCGGCCCGGCCACCATCTCCACGGTGGTGATCTATGCCGAAAAAGCCAAGACTTTTCTGCAGCTGGGCACGCTGGTTGGCTACGGCATGGTGATTGGCCTGGCAACGGCAATTTGCTTTTCACTGGCCGAACCGATTTCCAGGGTGCTGGGCAAGACCGGAATCAATGTCATGACGCGCCTGATGGGGCTGATCCTGGCCGCGCTGGCCGTCGAGGTGATGGCCGACGGCCTGGGCAAGCTGTTTCCCATCCTGCGGCATTGAGCATCGTTGCTTTGGCGGGCAGTCCCAATGCATCCGAGGCATCAGCCGCCGGCCAACGAAAACCGCCACAACCTCAACCGGTCAACCTTGCCAAGGAAAGTCCCGACATGACCCATGCCAGCCTGCAAGCGGCCATTGACGCCCTGGTGCATGCACGCGCGCACCAGGGCCTGGTCGATGCGCGGTTCCTGCTTGATGCCGTGTCCAGCCCCGGGCAGGCCTATGCCGTTGCGCAAGGCGTGGCCGACCGCCTCGCGTGGTTCCGGCCGGGAACGCCGCAACACTGGAAATCGGGTGGTCCGTCGCGCGATGCGGTGCTGACGCATTCCCGGCTGCCGGAGGGCGGCATCTGGCCGAGCCCGGCAAGCACCGGCTGGCCCTTTGCCCTGCGCGGCATCGAGGCGGAAATTGCCCTGCGCCTGTCCGCGCCGGTGGATGCGGCACTGGCCGCAACCCTGGACCTCCAGGGCGCCCGCAAGCTGGTGGACGCCATGGCCGTCACCATCGAGGTGGTCGATTCGCGCTGGACGCAAGGCCTGGAGGCGCCGGCGCTGCTCAGGCTGGCGGACCTGCAGTCGCATGGCGCACTGGTGTTGGGAAACTGGCGGTCTTTTGAAGCGGCCCGTGACTGGTCGGCCCAGCGCTGCCGGGTGCAGACAGGGGATGCGCCGGCACAGGCGTTTCGCGGCACGCATTCACTGGGCGACCCGGCCCATGTGCTGCCGAGCCTGCTGCGCCACGCCACCTTGGGCGGGCGCACCGTGCCGGCCGGCAGCGTGGTGACGACCGGTACCTGGTGCGGCGTCCTGCATGCCCGGCAGGGCGAGACGGTCACGGTGTCGTTTGACGGCATCGGCGAGGCGCGCGTCAGCTTCGACGCCTGATCTTGCCGCTGCCGTTGCAACCGCCGTGCAGGATGGCCTGGAACGGGTGCCCTAAAGGGGAATCACGCCGGCTGTTTCCAGCATGGCATTCAGGGCACCCAGCTCTATTGCTACTGAATCCATAGCTGTTCATGCTCACCGGGACTGCGCCAGAGGCCAGTTTGATGCTCAAAAGCAGTTTGCAGGTCGAAGCGCGGACGCGCTAGCGTGCGGGCATCTGCCGCAGCCACTGGTCCAGCTCGTCGATGGCGGCGTCGGTGGCGGCGGTCAGGGCGCGCACGCCGCCACCGGCGTCGGCACTGGTCGCCGGCCGCTGCACCGACAGGTTGCGCTGCGCGACCAGCCGCTCTCCGGCGGGCGTGATGTCCACCAGCGTGGCATGCACCCGGATCAGGCCGATGCTGGTGTCAGGCGCGCTGAACAGCTGGCTGAATTCTTCAAGCTCCAGCCGCAGCATCGGCAAGTTGGCGTTCTGGCTGCGGTTCAGCGCCACGCCCTCACGGGCCGTGAGCACCACGCGCTGCTGGCTCAAGCGCTCGCGCATGCGCTGGCGCACCAGCTGCGCCGGCGGCATGGTCCAGCGCGCCTGTGAATAGGGGCGCAGCTGCTGGTCGTCAACGTAGCCCAGCCGGTAGAGCACGGCCTGGTTTTCCAGCGCGCCGCCCGAGGTGGCAATGTCGGCAATCGCCAGCGGCGACAAGGCGGGTGCCGCCACAGCGGCCGGGGGCAATGTCGCGAGCTGGGTGGTCAGCTCGCCTGGCCCGAAATCGTACATCGTGGCGCGGGTCGGTTTGTCAAGCACCGAGCATCCGGTGGCGAGCGCCATCACGCTTATCAGGCAAATAACCCTCTTTGCCCAATGCAGGCGGGCGCTGACAGCTGCTGAATCCATCGTAGTGAAAAGCGGCTTGAACGTCATCATGGTCGGTCTCCGTTGGCGGAAAAGCCGGCTTCGCCGGGGCCCGGCACGGCCGGACCGTTGCCAAAAATCAGCGCTTGCGGGTTGTCATCGACAGCATTCACGGTGCGTCGCAGCTGGCGCATGGTGCGCGCGGTTTCGTCGGCCACCTCGCCCAGCTTGGGCAGCGTGGCCGCGCTGAAGGTTTCCACGCCGGCGGCCAATGCCTCGCCACCTTCCTTGAGCCGGTCGAGTGCGCCGCCTTTTTCATTCAGGCGCCGCGCGGTGAGGGTGACTTCGTCGGTCGCGGTCTTGACCGAGCGCAGGGTGGCCTGCGCATCCCTGGACAGCGCGGGCAGCGTCGCCACGGCCGGCTCCAGCGCTTTGGCGACGCGGTTGATGCTGCCGGCGGCCTCGGCGAGCTGCGTAACGGCGGTGTTGATGGCCGCTTCGTTCTGCGCCGACAGCAACTGGTTGATGCGCGTGGTCACCTGCTCGGCCTGGTCAAAGATCACCTCGCCTTGCTTGAGCAGCTTGTCGAGGCCGCCCTGCTTGAGCGGAATACGCGGCGGGTCGTCGTCGTTGGGCGCCAGCCGCTGGGCGGAGCTGCCGTCGTCGTCGAGCTGGATGAAGCCCAGGCCGGTGACACCTTGGGACGCCACGGTGGCAAAGGTGGAACGCGTCACCGGAGCGGCCTCGTCGATGGACACGCGGATCAGCACATTGCCCTTGACCTTCTGGTCAAACCCGATGCGTTCGACCTTGCCGACGGCCACGCCCCGGTAGCGGACCGTGGCCTGCGGCTGCAGGCCGGAAACGGTCTCGGAGGTGCTCATCTCGTACAGGTTGCGCGCGGTGTTGTCGCGCGTGAGCCAGATGGCCAGCAATGCCAGCAGGGCGGTGACGAGCACCACGAACGCGCCGGCAATCAGCGCATGGGCCTTGTTTTCCATGATGAAAACCTTTCTAGATCGAAAGGGCGGGAGGGTGGTTCAGCAGCGCCATCGCCCGCTTCCCCCGCTCGCCCAGAAAAAAGTCGTGAATGAAGGGATGCTCGAACGCCACCACCTTCTGCGGCACGTCGTTGATGATGACTTTCTGCGACGCCAGCACGGCAATGCGGGTGCTCAGCTCGAAGATCGTGTCCAGGTCGTGCGTGACCATCACCACCGTCAGCCCCATGCCCTGGTGCAGCGAGCGCAGCAGGTTGCAAAAGCTGTCGGCGCTTTCCGGGTCGAGCCCGGCCGTCGGTTCGTCGAGCAGCAGCAACGGCGGGTCCATGATCAGCGCGCGCGCCAGCGCCACCCGCTTGATCATGCCGCCCGACAGGTCGCTCGGCATCTTGTCGGCCGCGTCGGCAGGCAGGCCGACCATCTGCAGCTTGACCAGGGCCGCCTCGCGGATCAGCTCGCTTGGCAAAGACTTCAGTTCGCGCAGCGCAAAGGCAATGTTTTCCAGCACGGTGAAGGCCGAGAACAGCGCGCCCTGCTGGAACAGCATGCCGACCCGGCTGGCCGCGCCGCGCTTGCCCAGTTCGGCGGCCGGCCTGCCAAGCACGGTGATGTCGCCCTGCGTCGGCGTTTCCAGCCCCAGCATCTGGCGCAGCAGCACCGTCTTGCCGGTGCCCGAGCCGCCGACCAGCGACATGATTTCGCCCCGCTCGACCGTCAAATCCAGGTCTTTATGCACCACCGACTTTTTGTCGCCGTTCTGGAACACCGTCCACAGCTTGCTGATTTCCACTACGGGTTCAGTCATTTTTCACCCCGTTTCCAAAAACCACGACCGCCGCGCTGGTCCACCCCAAGCCAAGCCCTTTGGGGGCAGCGCAGCAAGCGAAACGACAAGCCTGGAGGTGATACACCCTGTTAGCGAGGGCCGTGGAGCAGTCTTTGCCGGGCCGCAGGCTGCAGGCTGAGGCTCCGAGCCCGTCTGCGCGGGCTTGGACAGCCTGCAGATGCGCCGCCTCTGGCGGCGTGGCGCCCTGCAAGGGCAGCAGCCCCCTCGGGGGACAGGAAGCTACACGCAGTGAGCGACCGGGGGGGCAACATTCATGGCTTTGCCAGGCTGCAGGCGGGCCGGCCCCCTCGGGGGGCAGCGAACCACACGCAGTGGGGAGCGTGGGGGCCATCATCACCGCCATCAGATGCCTACGCTTCTAAACAAGATCGCAAACAGCGCATCGACCAAAATGACCACCGTGATCGACGTCACCACCGACGCCGTGGTGCCTTTGCCCAGGCTTTCGGTGTTGGGCTTGACGCGCAGGCCGTAGTGGCAGCCGACCAACGCGATCAGCAGGCCAAAAACCACCGACTTGGCCGTTGCCAGCACCAGGTTGGACACCTTCACGGCGGCGGGCAGCGCGTTGATGAAATACGAAAACGTCACGTCCATGGAAATATAGGCTGCCAGCATGCCGCCCAGCAAGGCGGCCATCGTGGTCCAGACGCTGATCAGCGGCATGACCACCGCCAGCGCGATGGCGCGCGGCATCACCAGCCGAAAGCCCCGGGCAATGCCCATGACGCGCATCGCGTCAATTTCCTCGGTCACCCGCATCACGCCGATCTGCGCGGTGATGGCCGATCCGCTGCGCCCGGCAATCAAGATGGCGGCGAGCACCGGTCCCAACTCGCGGATCAGCGAAATGCCCAGGATATTGACGATGAAGGCATCGGCGCCGAACTGGCGCAGCTGCTGCGAAATCAGGTAGGCCAGCACCACGCCGATCAGGAAGCCGACCAGCGCCGTGATCGGCAGCGCCGTCGCGCCAAAATGGTAGAGATGCCCCGACAGGTCGCGCCAGGGCCCCTGCTTCGGATGGCGAAACAGCCGCAACAGGTCGAGCAGCAACTGGCCCAGCAGGCGCAGCAGCCCTTTGACATGGTCGATCAGGCTGAGCAGCCGCTCGCCAAACACCACCAGCGGTTCGGACCAGGGCGAACGGCGCGGCGGCGCCAGGCCGACCGTGAATTTTTCCACCGTCTGCAGCATTTCGCGCTGTTCAGGCGCCAGTTGCACGTCGGCTGGCCAGCGATGGCGCCACGCCGTCCACAGCACCTGCGCGCCCAGGTAATCGAGTTTTTCAATCTCTTCCAGGCGCCACCGGGCGGGCGTGGACGCATGGGGCGGCGGGGCGCTGTGCAAGCTGTCGAGCTGTTCGCCCAGCGCAGCCCAGGCGGGCGCCAGCGTCAGCTGGGCAGCGGTCCAGCTTCCCAGCAGGCGCACGACCTGGCCTTCAGGCAGATCCTGAACGTCAAGGCGCGGCGGTAAGTCATCAAGAGGCATGCGGTCAACAGGGTGAAACAGGCGCCGGTAGGCAAGGAGGGTTTAACGCAAAGCCGTCATGGTAACTGCTGAAAATGCACAAGCCCGGCGTCCGGTCGGGATTCGCCATGGTCCTACAGGGCTTGGCGCTTGCCGGCCCGGCTCAATGGATTTGGCAACCGGGCAGGCAAAGGGGTAATCCCCGTCACGCACCAGCGCCGGGTTTTGCCACAATGCAAGGTGAGTCCAACGGAACCCTACTTCATGCACGACCAGAACCTGACTTTCGACTACATCATCATCGGCGCGGGCACGGCCGGCTGCCTGCTGGCCAACCGGCTCAGCGCCGACGCGTCCAAACGCGTGCTGCTGATCGAGGCCGGCCGCAAGGACGACTACCACTGGATTCACATTCCGGTCGGCTACCTGTACTGCATCGGCAATGCCCGCACCGACTGGCTGTTCAACACCGAGCCCGACGCGGGCCTGAATGGGCGCTCGCTGCGCTACCCGCGCGGCAAGACGCTGGGCGGCTCATCCAGCATCAACGGCATGATCTACATGCGCGGCCAGGCGCGTGACTACGACAAATGGGCCGAGCTGACCGGCGACAGCGCCTGGACCTGGGACAACGCCCTGCCCTGCTTCAAGCTGCATGAAGACCACTACAAGGGCGCGGACGCGCTGCACGGCGCGCGCGGCACGGCGCCAGCCTTGATGGAAGACAAGGGCCAGCCCTACCAAAAAATTCTGCGCCACCGCAACGCCGGCGGCGAATGGCGCGTGGAAAAGCAGCGCCTGCGCTGGGATATCCTCGATGCGTTCGCCGAGGCGGCCACCCAGGCCGGCATTCCCCAGACGCCGGACTTCAACCGGGGCAGCAACGAGGGCGTGGGCTACTTTGAAGTCAACCAGAAGGACGGCTGGCGCTGGAACACGGCCAAGGCTTTCCTGCGGCCCACCTGCCTGGGCCGGCCGAACTTTGAACTCTGGACGCATGCGCAGGTCAGCCGCCTGGTGATCGTGCCGCAGGCCGACGGCAGCCAGCGCTGCACGGGCGTCGAGGTCTGGACCGGCCAGGAGCGGGTCACGGCGCTGGCGACGCGCGATTCGGGTCACATGGGCGAGGTGCTGCTGTGCGCCGGCAGCATTGGCTCGCCGCACATCCTGCAACTTTCCGGCATTGGCCCGGCCAGCCTGCTGCAGCAGCATGGCATCCCGGTGGTGCAGGACCTGCCAGGCGTGGGCGCCAACCTGCAGGACCATCTGCAGATCCGCTCGGTGTACAAGATCCAGGGCGACAAGGACAGCAAGCGCTGGGGACTGTCGCTCAACACCATGGCCAACTCACTCTGGGGCAAGGCGCGCATCGGGCTTGAATACGCGGCCCGCCGTACCGGTCCGATGAGCATGGCACCGTCCCAGCTCGGGGCTTTCACGCGCTCTTCGCCCGACCAGCCCTGGCCAAACATCCAATACCACGTCCAGCCGCTCTCGCTCGACGCTTTTGGCGAGCCGCTGCACAATTTCAATGCCTTCACGGCCAGCGTCTGCAACCTGAACCCGACCAGCCGTGGCAGCGTTCGCCTGAAGACCGGCGCTTTTGCCGACGCGCCGGCCATTGCGCCCAACTACCTGAACACCGCCGAGGACCGGCAGGTGGCGGCCGATTCGCTGCGCATCACGCGCAAGATTGTCAGCCAGGGTGCGCTGGCCCGATACCAGCCGGAGGAGTTCAAGCCGGGCGTGCAGTTTCAGACCGATGAAGACCTGGCGCGGCTGGCCGGCGACATCGCCACGACAATTTTTCACCCGGTTGGCACGACAAAAATGGGCCGGGCCGACGACCCGCTGGCGGTGGTCGATTCGCACCTGCGCGTGCGCGGCATTCGCGGGCTGCGCGTGGTCGATGCCGGTGTGATGCCCTTGATCACCAGTGGCAACACCAACTCGCCCACCTTGATGATTGCCGAGAAAGCGGCGCAGTGGATACAGGCCGGTATCTGACCAGTATGCGAAGACGGCCAGCCGCTGCGCCAGCCATCGTCAGGCTCAGATCGAGCGCCGAGAAGGGCTTGCTGGCGTGGCCTGAACGTTTCACTTGCGGGAAATCCCTGATGCACGCTCTCAATGCACCCGTTACATTGGAGAACTTGCTGTCGGGCCTTGCTGCTCGCAACGCGGGGAGTCGAGGAGACATTTAAAAATAGAACACACAGCATTGCAAAAAATGCTTGTTTGACCAAAAGCGCTGGCAACCCCAGCGCTTTTTTTCGTCCAAACCTTGCCGTTCAAGCATTAAAAATGGCTTTTCCGCCCGTGATTAAATCGTTTATTGCTATTAATAACTGAGCAAAAACCCGATCCACCGAGTGCGACAATCGGCGCCATGGAATTGCTGCTTGTTTCACTGGCTTCGTTGCTGGCCGGGTTTGTGGACGCTATTGTGGGCGGCGGGGGCCTGATTCTGGTGCCGGCGCTGTTTGCGGTCTTTCCCACCACCCACCCGGCGACCTTGTTCGGTATCAACAAGGGAGCATCGGTGTGGGGAACAGCGGTCGCCACGACCCAGTACGCACGCCGGGTCCAGATGCGCTGGTCGGCGCTGCTGCCGGCGGCGGGCGCCGGGTTTTGCGGCTCGCTGGCGGGCGCCTGGCTGGTCACGGTGATCGATCCGGGCTTCCTGCGCAAGGTCCTGCCTTTTGTGCTGCTGGCCGTGCTGGCCTACACGCTGGTCAAAAAAGACCTGGGCCGCCACCACACGCCGCGTTTTACCGGCCATGCCGAAACCCTGGCGGCCTGCTGCATTGGCTTGGTGCTGGGGTTTTACGACGGGTTTTTCGGTCCTGGAACGGGCAGCTTTTTCGTCTTCCTGTTCGTGCGCTGGCTGGGCTACGATTTCCTGAATGCCTCGGCCTCGGCCAAGCTGCTCAATACCGCGACCAACCTGGCGGCGCTGGGCCTGTTTGCCTGGAAGGGGCATGTCTGGTGGCATTTCGCGCTGACCATGGCCGTGGCCAATGTTGCAGGCAGCCTGCTGGGCACGCGCCTGGCGCTCAGGCACGGGGCGGGTTTTGTCCGGCTGGTGTTCATTGGCGTGGTCAGCGCGCTGATCCTGAAAACCGGTTTTGACGCGTTTCTGAAATAGCCCCGGCCGCGCCTGCAGGCTCGCGCCCGGCTAAGGCGGGCCGCCTCCCGCAGGAATGGCCGCAGAAGCCGGCCGGGGCGGCTTCTGGATGGGCGTGGCCTTGGCCGCCTTGACCGGTTTTGCCGCCTGGACGGCTTTGTCCCTGGCGCCAGCCGGCTCGGCCTTCTGAGCAGCAACGGATTTTGGTCCGGCGGCCGACACCATGGCGCCTGGCGTGTCGACGACCAGCAGCGCATTCATCTCGGCGGCCAGGCGGGGCTTGCCGATCGGCGCGGCGGCCCGTCCGGCCTGCACCGCCAGCATGTCTTCCTCGCTCGGGTACTGGCCCAGCAGCACATAGTCGAACACCCTGCGGGCAATCGGTGCGGCCACGCCCGCGCCCCAGCCAGCGTTTTCCACGATCACCGCCAGCGCAATCCTCGGGTTGTCGGCCGGCGCGAACGCCATGTACACCGCATGGTCGCGCTGGCTTTCCTCCATGCGCGACTTGTTGTACTTTTCCTTCTGGCCCATGCTCACCGCCTGCGCCGTCCCGGTCTTGCCGCCCGACAGGTACTGCGCGCCGGCAAACACCCGGGTCGATGTGCCGCCCTGCGTCACGCCAACCAGCGCCTTGCGGATGATGGCCACGTGTTCGGGCTTGTAGTGCAGGTCGACCGGCGGGTCGGCGGGCAGCGGGTGCAGCGCGCGCGTCACCGTGTCCTGCGTGCCCATCACCAGCCGGGGCTTGTGCTTGATGCCGTTGTTCGCCAGGGTCGCGGTGGCCTGCGCCAGCTGCAGCATGGTGAAGCTGTTGTAGCCCTGGCCGATGCCCAGCGAGATGGTTTCGCCGGCGAACCACTTCTGCTGCTCGGGCCGCTTGAAGTAGCCGCGTTTCCAGGCCTGGTTGGGCAGCACGCCGCGCACCTCGCCATTGATGTCGATGCCGGTGGCCTGGCCAAAGCCCAGTGGCGCCATGAAGTCGTGGATCGCCTCGACGCCCATTTCGTTGGCCAGCGTGTAGAAATACACATTGCTCGACTCGACAATCGCACGGTTCATGTCCATCGCGCCGCCGCGCTCGTTTTCCGGGCTGCCGAAGCGGTGGCCGCCGAACATGAAGAAGCCCGGGTCATGGATGATGGTGGTGGGCGCGCGCTTGCCGGTTTGCAGCGCAGCCATGGCCATGAAGGGCTTGTAGGTCGAACCCGGCGGATAGGTGCCGCGCAGCGCCCGGTTCAGCAGCGGCTTGTCGATCGACTCGTTGAGCGCCTGCCAGCTTTCCTGGTCGATGCCATCGACAAACAGGTTGGGGTCGAAGGTCGGCTTGCTGACAAACGCCAGCACCTCGCCGTTTCGGGGGTCCAGCGCCACCAGGGCGCCGCGCCGCGTGCCGAACAGGTCCTCGACCAGCTTTTGCAGGCCGATGTCCAGCGACAGCATCACGGTGTTGCCCGGCGTGGCCGGACTGGTCGCCAGCTTTCGCAGCGCGCGCCCGCCGGCCGAGGTTTCCATCTGCTCGACGCCGGTCTGGCCGTGCAATTGCTGCTCGAAACTCTGCTCGACGCCGAGCTTGCCGATGTGGTCGGTGCCGCGGTAGTTGCCTTCTTCCTCGCGCTCCTCGATCGCGTCCTTTTCCGTCTGGTTGATGCGGCCGATGTAGCCCACGACATGGCTGCCCAGTTCGCCATAGGGGTAGTTGCGGAACAGCCGGGCCTTGATGTCCACGCCGGGAAAACTGAAGCGCCGGGCGGCAAAGCGCGCCACTTCCTCGTCGGAAAGGCGGGTGCGCAGCGGAATCGATTCAAAGCTCTTCGACTCTTCGCGCAGGCGCTTGAAGCGGCGCTTGTCCCGGGGCTGGATATCGACCAGCTTTTCCAGCGCGGCGATGGTCTCGTCCAGGTTCGCCACCTTGGACGGCGTGATTTCCAGCGTGTAGGCCGAATAGTTGGAAGCCAGCACGATGCCGTTGCGGTCCAGGATCAGGCCGCGATTCGGCACGATGGGGACAATCGCCGTGCGGTTGCTTTCAGCCTGCGCGCGCAGGTCTTGGTGCCGATACACCTGCAGGTAGGCCAGCCGGGCCACCACCAGCGAAAAGCAGAGAAAAACGACCAGGCCCGCCACCAGCACCCGAACGCGAAAACGCGACAGCTCGGCTTCAACGTTTCTGAGTTCAGTCATGGTGCTGCGACCCGTGGGGCAAGAAAAAGTGCCCGCGATTCCGAAGACAAGGCAGCAGCCCCCTCATAGGACAGCAAGCCAGGCATACCAGCAAGCGTGAGGACGGCAGTCCGAACCCCGCCAGCAGGGGCCGCGGAACTGGCTTTGCCAGGCCGCAGGCGCAGCAGCCCCCTCGGGGGGCAGCGACCCGCGCAGCGGCGGAGCGTGGGGGCCATACCCCGCCAGCAGGGGCCGCGGAACTGGCTTTGCCAGGCCGCAGGCGCAGCGCCCCCTCGGGGGGCAGCGACCCGCGCAGCGGCGGAGCGTGGGGGCCATACCCCACCAGCAGGGGCCGCGGAACTGGCTTTGCCAGGCCGCAGGCGCAGCAGCCCCCTCGGGGGGCAGCGACCCGCGCAGCGGCGGAGCGTGGGGGCCATACCCCACCAGCAGGGGCCGCGGAACTGGCTTTGCCAGGCCGCAGGCGCAGCAGCCCCCTCGGGGGGCAGCGAACCACACGCAGTGGGGAGCGTGGGGGCCATATCACAAGGGGCGATTTTCATCCCGGTCCGGCGTGCGCAGCTGCGGCACCAGCAGCAGCACGCTCGCCACCGGCCACAGCAGGGCCTCTGCCAGCGGCGCGACCAGCACGATCCAGCCTGGGAAAATACCGCCTCCGAGCAGCCGCAGGATCATTTCGGCGGCGTGCGCCGCTGCGAACAGCGGCAACACCTGCAAGGCCTGCAGCGGCACCGTGAACCACAGCAGCCGGCGCTGGACCATGGCCGCAAAAAAGCTCAGCGCAACATAGGAAAAGGCGTGCTGTCCGAGCAGCGACGTCTGGTGCACATCCATCGCGAGGCCGAACATGAAGGCGATGCCGATGCCCACCCTGAGCGGCTGGTGCACGCTCCAAAACACCAGCACCAGCGCCAGGACATCCGGCATCCACGGCACCCGGCCCAGCGGCAGCATGTTGAGCAGCAAGGCGGCCACCAGGCTGCTCCAGATGAACACCGGACTGGCGGGCAGCAACAGCTGCTGGCCGGAGCGCATGATCATTTGGCATACCCCCTTCGGGCAGGCGCAGCCGGCGCGATGCTGGAAGGCGGCAGCGTCAGATCGGTCGTGACCGGCTGGACGATGATGACATGCCGCGCGCCAGTGGTGAGCGCCTGCGGCACGCAGTAAATCTTGGAAAACGCCGACTCGGCCCGGTGCTCGATCCGGCTGACGCGTGCCACCGGCAGCCCGGGCGGGTACACGCCATCGACGCCGCTGGTGGTCAGCAGGTCGCCTTCCTGGACATCGGCATTGCTGCCCATGAAACGCAGCTCCATGCCGCTGCCGCCCACCGTCGGGTCGCCGTAGGCCACGCTGCGAGCGCCGGTGCGCACATTGAGCACCGGGATCGCCAGGTCGCGGTCGACCACCAGCGTGACCTCGCTGACCAGCGGGTGCACCCGCGTCACTTGCCCGAGTACGCCGGATTCGTCAAGCACTGGCGAACCCAGCGCGACCTGATGAACCTGCCCCTTGTCGATGATGACCTTGCGGGTGTAGGGATCGGCAGCGTCGTACACCACCTCGGCCGCGATGACCGGCGTGGCGAGTTGCGCCTTGAGGTCGAGCAGCTTGCGCAGGCGGTTGTTTTCCTGCATCAACAGCTCGACCTGGCCGGCGCGCAGTGACTGCAGTGCCAGCTTTTCCCGGGCCTGGGCGGTTTCAAGCTGCGCCTCGCCCAGGTCGTTGAAATAGCCGCTGGCGCTCTGCACCGCATGGACCGGCTGCAGGGCCACCCACTGCACCGGGTACAGGGCGGTGGCAATGGCGGCGCGGATCGGCTGGGTGACGTTGAAACGCGCGTCGGCCACCATCAGGAACAGCGACAGCGCGCCAAAAAAAATCAGCTTGGAAAATACCGATGGCCCCTGGTTGAAAAAGGGCGGCAGGGATCGGTCGAGGGTTCCTAAAGCCATGGTGCGTGGTCAGGCCGGTCCGCTGTGGTGCTGCAGGCGCGCTGCATGGGACGGGCTTGAGGATGGCGTCGTGAAAAAAGCCTATTCCGTGGTGAAGATCGAGCCCATGCGGTCCATGCGCTCCAGCGCGATGCCGCAGCCGCGCACCACGCAGGTCAGCGGGTCCTCGGCCACCAGCACCGGCAGGCCGGTTTCCTCGGCCAGCAGGCGGTCCAGGTCGCGCAGCAGCGCACCGCCGCCGGTCAGCATCATGCCGCGGTCGGAAATGTCGGCGCCAAGTTCGGGCGGCGTCTGCTCCAGCGCGTTCTTGACGGCCGAGACGATCTGGTTCAGCGGGTCGGTCAGGGCTTCGAGGATTTCGTTGCTTGAAATGGTGAAGCTGCGCGGCACGCCTTCCGACAGGTTGCGGCCCTTGACTTCCATTTCCCGGACTTCGGAGCCGGGAAAGGCCGAACCGATGGTCTTCTTGATGACTTCAGCCGTCGGCTCGCCAATCAGCATGCCGTAGTTGCGGCGGATGTAGTTGATGATGGCGTCGTCAAAACGGTCGCCACCGACGCGCACACTGCCTTTGTAGACCATGCCGCCGAGCGAGATCACGCCGACTTCGGTGGTGCCGCCGCCGATGTCGACGACCATCGAGCCGCTGGCCTCGGACACCGGCAGGCCCGCGCCCAGGGCGGCGGCCATCGGTTCCTCGATCAGGTACACGGCGGCGGCGCCGGCGGCCTCGGCAGCGTCCTTGATGGCGCGGCGCTCGACCTGGGTCGAGCCGCAGGGCACGCAGATGATGATGCGCGGGCTGGGCGTGAGCAGGCGGCGCGGATGCACCATCTTGATGAACTGCTTGATCATCTGCTCGGTGATGACGAAGTCGGCGATCACGCCGTCCTTCATTGGGCGGATCGCCTCGATGTTGCCGGGCACCTTGCCCAGCATGGCCTTGGCTTCACGGCCAACGGCCTGGATCACTTTCTTGCCGTGGGGCCCGCCTTCATGGCGTATGGCCACCACCGACGGCTCATCCAGCACAATACCCTTGTCGCGTGCAAAGATCAGGGTGTTGGCGGTGCCCAGATCAATCGCCAGGTCGGTGGAAAAGTACCGACGGAATGCTTCAAACATGTTCAGAAATCCGGTTGGGGCATGGGCAAGCTTCGTTGCCGCATCGCCTTTTATTATTGATCAGCAGTGAAATTGAGGACGTAGGAGATCAGGTTGCGCAACCTGTTTGAAGCGTCTAAAAAGCGCCTAAAGGGTCGATCAGGCTTTGAATTCACGCCAAAGGCGGGATAATAACGCATCCACCCCGAGTCAGCGTGGCGCAATGCCCGTTTTTTTGGCGTTACGGTTGGTTTCAATTGCCGGTTTCGCGCCTCGTCCAGGCGCTTTTTCTTTCACCACATCATTTCACAAGCGCTTATTGGCATTTATGGCATTGACATTTAAAGACATTGAACGCGTGGCCAATCTGGCGCGGCTGGAACTCCGGCCAGATGAAACCGAGCGCACGCTGAGCCAGCTCAACGGTTTTTTTGCCCTGGTCGAGCAGATGGAGGCAGTCGATACCGACGGCGTGGAGCCGCTGGCGCACCCGGCGGCGGTGCTGGGCGACGTGGCCCTGCGCCTGCGCGATGACATCGCCAGCGAACCCAACCAGCGCGAGGCCAGCCAGGCCAGCGCTCCGGCCGTCGAGCGCGGCCTGTTCCTTGTGCCGAAAGTGATCGAATGAGCCGCCCCTCCCTTAGCCCCCTGAACCTTGACCTGCATGACCTCGGCGTGGCGCAGATCGCCGCCAAACTGGCTGCCGGCGATATTTCCAGCGTCGAAGTCACGCAGCATTTTCTGGCCCGCATCCAGCAGCACGACAGCCTGGGCGCCTTCCTGTCCACCAACGCCGACGTGTCGCTGGCGCAGGCCCGTGCCGCCGACGCCCGGCTGGCCGCCGGCGAACACACCCCGCTGCTGGGCGTGCCGCTGGCGCACAAGGACGTGTTCGTCACCCGCGACTTCCCGACCACGGCCGGCTCCAAAATGCTGGAGAACTACCGCAGCCCGTTTGATGCAACGGTGGTCACCAGGCTCGGCGGCGCCGGCATGGTCACGCTGGGAAAACTCAACTGCGACGAGTTCGCGATGGGCTCGGGCAACGAAAACAGTGCCTATCAAAAAGTACAGAACCCCTGGGACCTGAGCCGCGTGCCCGGCGGCTCGTCGGGCGGCTCGGCGGCCGCCGTGGCAGCCCGGCTGGTGCCCGCCGCCACCGGCACCGACACCGGCGGCTCGATCCGCCAGCCGGCGTCGCTGACCGGCATCACCGGCATCAAGCCGACCTACGGCCGCTGCTCGCGCTACGGCATGGTGGCGTTTGCCTCCAGCCTGGACCAGGCCGGCCCGATGGCGCGCAGCGCACTCGACTGCGCGCTGCTGCTGTCCGCCATGGCCGGGCCCGACCTGGACCGCGATTCCACCTCGCTGGACCTGCCCGCCGTTGACTACGCTACTGATTTAATAGCAGTAAAATCAGATGGCACAAGCGCAAAGCCCTTAAAAGGCTTGAGAATCGGCTTGCCCACCCAGTTTTTCGGCGCCGGTTGCGCACCCGACGTGCTGGCCGCGGTGCGCGGTGCGCTGGACGAGTTTGAAAAGCTCGGCGCGACGCTGGTCGATGTCAGCCTGCCGCTGACCGAATTGTCGATTCCGGTCTATTACGTCATCGCGCCCGCCGAGGCCAGCAGCAACCTGAGCCGCTTTGACGGTGTGCGCTACGGCCACCGCGCCGCCCAGTACGGCGACCTGACCGACATGTACAAAAAGTCGCGCAGCGAAGGCTTTGGCGACGAGGCCACGCGCCGCATCATGATCGGCACCTATGTGCTGTCGCACGGTTATTACGATGCCTACTATTTGAAGGCGCAGAAAATCCGCCGCCTGATCGCGCAGGACTTCCAGACCGCCTTCACGCAATGCGACGTGATTGCCGGGCCGGTGTCGCCCACGGTCGCCTGGAAAATCGGCGAAAAATCGAACGACCCGGTGGCGAACTACCTGGCCGACATCTACACACTCTCGTCGAGCCTGGCCGGCCTGCCCGGCATGAGCGTGCCAGCTGGCTTTGGCGCGTGCGGCATGCCCGTCGGGCTGCAGCTGATCGGCAACTATTTCAAGGAAGCGCAGCTGCTGGGCGCGGCGCACCAGTTTCAGCTGGCGACCGACTGGCACCAAAAAGCACCCGGAACCGCAGCATGAGCAAAACCACCCCCTCCTTGCTGGTACAGGGTTATGAAGTCGTCATCGGCTTTGAAACCCACACCCAGCTCACCACCCGGTCCAAGCTCTTTAGCCGCGCCCCGACCGGCTTTGGCGCCGAGCCGAACACGCTGGCATCCGCCGTGGACTTTGCCCTGCCCGGCGCGCTGCCGGTGATGAACAAGGGCGCGGTGCAGCGCGCCATCGAGTTCGGCCTGGCCGTCAATGCGCACATTGCCGAGCAAAGCGTGTTCGCCCGAAAAAACTATTTCTACCCCGACCTGCCCAAGGGCTACCAGATCAGCCAGTTCGAGATTCCGGTGGTGCAGGGCGGCGTGGTCGAGTTTTTCCTGGATGGTGAAAAGAAATCCGTGCGCCTGGTGCGCGCCCACCTTGAAGAAGACGCGGGCAAGTCGCTGCATGAAGACTTCATCGGCCAAAGCGGCATCGACCTGAACCGCGCCGGCACGCCGCTGCTGGAAATCGTCACCGAACCCGACATGCGCTCAACCGCCGAGGCCGTGGCGTATGCCAAAGAGCTGCACAAGATCGTCACCTGGATCGGCATTTGCGACGGCAACATGCAAGAAGGCAGTTTTCGCTGCGATGCCAATGTGTCGGTGAGGAAACCCGGCGCGGAGCTGGGCACGCGCCGCGAGATCAAGAACCTGAACAGCTTCAAGTTCATGCAGCAGGCGATGGACTACGAAGTGCGCTGGCAAATCGAGCAGATCGAGGACGGCCACGCGATTCAGCAGGCGACCGTGCTGTTCGACCCGGACACGGGCGAGACGCGCTCGATGCGCAGCAAGGAAGACGCCGCCGACTACCGCTATTTTCCCGACCCGGACTTGCCACCGCTGGTGATTTCCAGAGCCTGGGTGGAAAAGACCCGCTCGGAAATGTCGGAATTGCCACGCGTGATGGCGGCGCGCTTCATGGCCGACTACGGCCTGGGCGACTACGACGCCGGCCAGCTGACGCAGAGCAAGGCGACGGCGGCTTATTTCGAAGCGGTGGCACATGCCAGCAAGCAGGCCAAACTGGCCAGCAACTGGGTCATGGGCGAGGTGTCGCGCCGCCTGAATGCAGAGGAAAAGTTGATTGAAGCGTCCAGTGTCAGTGCCAGCCAGCTGGGGGCCCTGGTCAACCGCATTGCCGATGGCACGATTTCCAACAGTGCGGCCCGGCTGGTGTTTGACGCCTTGTGGACTGGCGCGGGCCAGGACGTTGACACGCTGATCGACGCCAAGGGCCTGCGGCAGATGAGCGACACCGGCGAACTCGAAAAAATCATCGACGACGTGCTGGCCGCCAATGTCAAAAACGTCGAAGAGGTGCGCGCCGGCAACAGCAAAGCCTTCAACGCGCTGGTCGGCCAAGCCATGAAGGCGACCAAGGGCAAGGCCAACCCGGCGCAGGTGAATGAACTGCTGAAAAAAAAGCTGGCATGACGGCCCGCGCTCCCTGCGCCAAAATGCTATCGAAACTGTAGCTACTAATGCACGCCGGTATTGCGCAAACAGGCAATCTGGCTTGAAAATTCAATTCCGGACAGTCCGGGAACCGCCACCGACGGCAGGGGTTGGCGGATTCGCCAGCGCCCACAGCTGCCTGAGCTTGGCCAGCTCTTCGTCAAAGCGCTGATTGACGCGTTTTTTTTCCTGCTCCTGGTCGGCAATGAGTCGTTGCTGGACGGCGGCACTGCCGTCGTTTTCTTCCAGTCTGCGCTTGAGCGAAGCCGGCACCCGGGACGGGTCCTTGACATAAAACTCCAGTTCGCCGCCAAGTGACTTGCGCTGGTTGCCGAGTTCGCCCTGCCGCTTGCTCGACGCCTTGATGACCTCATCGATTTGCAGCAGCGCGGCCGCGCGTTCGCGGTCATGCACCGCCAACGTCGGATAGCGCAGCAGCAGCGCCTTGTCACGGCGCCGGTCTTCGGCTTGGCGGGCACGCTGCTCGGCCGCACGCCGGTCCTTTTCATGCTGCGCGGCCTCTTCATGCGCGGTCAGCGAGGGCCCGATCTGGCGCTTGACAGTACCGGACGGCGACAGCGCACGCTGGGTGCGGTCAGTGCATTCGGCAATCGGCCGGTCCGCCGTGAGGGTGCGGCCTTTCGCATCCACGCACGAGTAGATTTCGTGCGCCTCCGCAGCGCTTCCCAGAAAAAAAGCCAGGCCCGCAAGACCGGACGTGAGCAAGGAGGACAGGCGCAATTTTGTTTCTTCAGTTGACGCCGTAGCGTTCGCGGTAAGCCAGAACAGACTGGTAATGATTTTGCAGCAGCGCTGCGTCGGCGCTTTCGCCGCCAGTCGAACAGTCACTGTGCAAGGCCAGATACTGCAGCAAGTCGCTCAGGCGCGCAATGGCGCAAACCTGCAAGCCGAGTTGCCGCGTGACATATTGCACTGCACTGTGTTCGACGTCCACGCCGTTTTCGGTGGCTTTTTCCTGGCGGTCCAGCGCAATCGCCACCGCATGCGGCGTGGCGCCGGCCGCCAGGATCAGCGCAATCGACTCGCGCACGGCGGTGCCGGCAGACATCACGTCATCCACGATCAGCACCCGCCCCTTGAGCGGTGCGCCGACCAGCGTGCCACCTTCGCCGTGGTCCTTGGCTTCCTTGCGGTTGTAGGCGAACGGCAGGTTACGCCCCAGCCGCGCCAGCTCGATGGCGACGGCAGCGGCGAGCGGAATGCCTTTGTAGGCCGGGCCGAAAATCATGTCGAATGCCAAGCCGCTGCGCTGCTCCTCGGCCAGCAACTGGCGCGCATAAAATTGCGCCAGCCGGCCAAGCTTGGCACCGTCGTCAAACAGCCCGGCGTTGAAAAAGTAGGGGCTCATGCGGCCGGCCTTGGTCTTGAACTGGCCGAAGCGCAGCACCCCAGATTCGACGGCAAACTGCACGAATTCCTGGGCCAGGCTGCCAACTTGCGGCATTTCCTCGTCCTGATAGGCTGCCTGCCCTGTTGTCTTATTCATTGAAAATCCCATGTTCAAATTAACCAGCCTCAACCTCAACGGCATTCGTTCCGCCGCCACCAAGGGCCTTCAGGAATGGATGGCCCAGTCCCTGCCGGATTGTATTTGCGTGCAGGAGCTCAAGGCGCAGGAGGCCGACCTGAGCGGACGATTTGACGAAATTGCCGGAAACAGGGGCTACTTTCAGTTTGCAGAAAAAAAGGGCTATTCGGGCGTGGGCATCTACACCCGTCACGCGCCCAGCGACGTGATCGTTGGCTACGGTTCGCGCGAGTTCGATGCCGAAGGCCGCTATGTCGAACTGCGTTTTGACCGACCCGGCCGCGCACACAGCCCCAAACTGTCCATCATCAGTTGCTATTTTCCGAGCGGCTCGTCAGGCGAAGAACGTCAGGCGGCCAAGTTCCGTTTCCTGGCCGAACTGTACCCGCACCTGGCAGCCCTGAAACAGTGCGGCGGCACCCCCCGCGAATTCGTGCTGTGTGGCGACATCAACATTGCGCACCAGGAAATCGACCTGAAGAACTTCAAGGGCAACCGCAAGAACAGCGGTTTTCTGCCCGAGGAACGCGCCTGGATGACTGAACTGCTGCGGCATGATGTTGCCGCCGCGCTCCCCATTGCTTGTGGTTCGCGGCCCCCAGAGGAGGAGGCTGCGCCGCCACCGGCGGATTGGGTACCGGGCGGCGGCATGGTCGATGTGTACCGCCGGCTCCATCCCGAGACCACCGGCGACGCCTACACCTGGTGGAGCAACCGGGGCCAGGCCTATGCCAAGAACGTTGGCTGGCGGCTGGACTACCAGCTGGCGACACCGGGCTTTGGCGCCACCGCCCGCTCGGCGGCCATCCACAAGGCGCAGCGCTTCAGCGACCATGCGCCCCTGACAATCGATTACGACTGGAAGCTTTGAGCGGCTGCGTGCTGCGCGACGGCGCAAGCGCCATGCGATGGCGAGTGTCGGGCTGCTGCGCGACGACCCGCAACAGGGCGTCAAGCTTGGCTTGGCTGCGCTCGCCAAAAAAATCCAGCCTCGACCATTCCTAGGAAAAGGTCGTGTTTGCCGCTTCCCCGACCTTGGTGCGGAAAATCACTTCCCCGTCAGGCACCCGCACCACGCGAACCTCTTGTTGAACCGGCAAGGTGATGCTTTTAGCCGCGATGGCAACGGCCAGCGAACTGCTGTCATAGAGGTGGTCAAAATTGATGTCCAGTAACAACTCGCTGGCAAGCGTACCGTTACTTTCAATTTTGTATTTTGGAGCGAACATGCAAGAGCCTTGTCTTCAATCGTTATGCGCCTGACCCGTGGTCATCAGGACTTTAGCTGTCACCGCTGGTGCAAAACCAGTCAGTTAACACGGGGTGCTGACACGACAGGAAAGCCCAGCCGCCAGACGAGACAATTTTTGGGTAAATAGCACCTCCAGCACATCCCCCCAACAAGGGATAAAAAACGTTTTACTAGGAAACAGAATGTAAATTCAACATGCCATCGTTGGTGGCTTGCCTTAAAGAGTTTGATGGACCTGCCAGAGGGAAAGCAAATGGTTGTTTCCTGTGCAAGGGAGAGGCGCCCGTTTGGGGTTGCTGCGGCGCTGGAATTTTGTCTCTGGTTTGGTCAACCGCGCTTTTGGAGACACTGCAGCGCATGCGCGGTTCGAAAAACCCACTTCATGCGCATGCTCTGGACGCCTGACTGCAGCCCCACCCCGAGCTTGCCTCGCTTGCGCTGCTGCTCTCAGCCGTCAGTCGTCAGCCAGGTGCTGCCGCCGGTCAATCCGAACATATTTGGCCGGATCATCGACCACTGCGCCCACGGGCGCACCGACAAAAACCTGATGGCCTGGTCGTCCGAAGGGCTGGACCTGGTCATCGGCGAGATGGGCATGAAGCTCTCTGGCAGCGAAAAGCAGCGGCTGTCGATTGCCCAGGCCTTGATCCGCCATCCGCGCCTGCTGATTTTTGACGAGGCCGCGTCGGCGCTCGCTTCGATCACCCGTGCGATGCGCCAGCCGCATCACGCTCTTGATTGCCCACCGCCTCTCGACCCTCCTGCCTGCCAACACCCTTTTCGTGCTGGAAAAAGGCAGCATCGTGGAAAGCGGCAGCCCTGCGGAACTGCTCGAAGCCAAGGGGCTGTATTGCGCCATGCGGCGCCAGCAAATGGGCGAGTGGCCAGGCCGGCGCGTTGTGGTGGTCTCCATCGACGGCCGTAATTTACGACTGCGCCATGCGCACGCGGCGCGCGGCTTCCTCGGCGCTGGCGTCGTCGATCTCGCGCAGCACGCCACGCACATCGACCGGGCCAGTCTTGCGCTTGAAATGGCCGGTCAGCACCGAGTCGGGGTACAGCACGCCGCGCTGGTACAAATCCCACATCTCGTTGCCGTAGTCGATCTTCAGCAGGTCGGGCGCGAAACGGCCGAAGAAGTTGCGCAGGTTGGCCACGTCGCGCAGCAACATGCGGCTGGCGTGGTTGTTGCCGGCGGCATCCACCGCCTGCGGCAGGTCGATGATGACCGGGCCGTCTTCGGCCAGCAGGATGTTGAACTCGGACAGGTCGCCGTGGACGATGCCGGCGCACAGCATGCGGATGACTTCGGTGATCAAGCTGGCATGGTGACGGCGCGCCTGCTCGGGCGTGAAATCGACATCGTTCAGGCGCGGCGCGGCGTCGCCGTTGGCGTCGGTCACCAGCTCCATCAGCAGCACGCCGTCGCAAAAATTGTACGGCTGGGGCACGCGCACGCCGGCGTCGGCCAGTTTGTACAGGGCATCGACCTCGGCGCTCTGCCAGGCCGCTTCGCTGGCCTGCCGGCCGAATTTTGTGCCCTTGGCCATGGCGCGCGCCTGGCGGCTGTTCTTGACCTTGCGGTTTTCGGTGTAATCGACCGCCTGGCGAAAGCTGCGCTGGTCGGCTTCCTTGTAGATCTTGGCGCAACGCGTTTCATCGCCGCAGCGAACCACATAAACCATCGCTTCCTTGCCGCTCATGAGCTGGCGGACGACGGTGTCGATCAGGCCCTCTTCAACGAGGGATTGCAGTCTTGGAGGTGCTTTCATGCCTGCCATTGTGCCCCGCAACAATGCCAGCTCGACAGCGCTGAAAAACCACACTAGACGACCGGTCTAATTTAATCGGTAAACTCCAGCCCATGAGCAACGAACACACGGATGTCAAGCAGCACATTCTCGACACCGGACGCACCATCATCCTGGGCAAAGGGTTCTCGGCTGTCGGTTTGAACGAAATTCTCGCCACCGCCCAGGTGCCCAAGGGCTCGTTCTACCACTACTTTAAATCGAAGGAGTCGTTCGGCGAGGCGCTGGTGGACAGCTATATGAAGGATTACCTCACGCATGTCGACCTGCTGCTCCTGCCCGACGGAACGCCTGCCGCCGAGCGCCTGATGCGCTACTGGCAAAGCTGGGCCAGCACGGGCGACGGACAGACCGCCGAACGCAACTGCCTGGTCGTGAAGCTGAGCGGCGAGGTGTCCGACATGTCTGAAGCCATGCGCGTGGCCTTGCTGCGCGGCACCAACCTGATCATCGAGCGATTGGGCCTGTGCATTCGGGAAGGCCTGGCAGACGGCTCCCTCTCCAGCGATTTCGATGCGAAGCAGACGGCGCTGACGCTGTACGAGTTGTGGCTGGGAGCGGCACTGCTGACCAAAATCCGGCGCGAGCGCAGCGCCATGGACGCCGCCATGACCGCTACCTTGGGCTTGCTGAAACTGCCACGGCTGACAGCCGCCTGAGCTTTTTTACCCATCCCGGCCCGCACGGTTTCCACCCTGCGAGCCATTTTTTTCCCACCCCTATTAGCCGACTGGTCTATTTGAGGAAATGAGCATGCAGAGTTTTACGTTTTACAACCCCACCCAAATCGTTTTCGGACCCGACAAGGTCGCCGAGCTGTCCAAGCTGGTGCCCGCCACCGCCAAAGTGCTGGTGCTGTACGGCGGCGCCAGTGCCCAGAAAACCGGTACGCTGGCTGAAGTCAGGGCGGCGCTGGGTGAACGCGTGGTGCAGGAGTTTGGCGGCATCGAGCCCAACCCGACCTACGAAACGCTGATGAAGGCGGTCGAGCAGGTGAAGCGCGAAAAGATCGACTTTTTGCTGGCTGTCGGCGGCGGCTCGGTGATTGACGGCACCAAGTTTGTCGCGGCCGCCGCCTGTTTTGACGGCGATGCATGGGACATCCTTTTGCAGCGTGGCAGCAACGTGACCCGCGCCCTGCCCTTCGGCACGGTGCTGACCTTGCCTGCCACGGGTTCGGAAATGAACAGCGGCTCGGTCGTGACCCGCAAGGCGACGCAGACCAAGCTGGCCTTCATGAGCCGCCACGTCTTTCCGGTGTTTTCGGTGCTGGACCCGACCAAGACCTTCACCCTGCCGCCCCGGCAGATCGCCAACGGCATCGCCGATGCGTTTGTGCACACGGTCGAGCAGTACCTGACCTACCCGGTGCAGGGCCTGGCGCAAGACCGCTTTGCCGAAGGCCTGCTGCAGACGCTGATTGAAATCGCCCCCAAGGCGCTGGCCGAGCCGGAAGACTACGACACCCGCGCCAACCTGATGTGGACTGCCACGCTGGCGCTCAACGGCCTGATTGGCGCCGGTGTGCCGCAGGACTGGGCCACCCACATGATCGGCCATGAACTGACGGCGCTGTATGGCATCGACCATGCGCGCACGCTGGCCATCGTGCTGCCTTCGCTGCTCAACGTGCAGCGCGACACCAAACGCGCCAAGCTGCTGCAATACGCCGAGCGCGTCTGGCACCTCACCAGCGGCACCGACGACGAGCGGATCGACGCGGCCATCGCCCGCACCCGTGCGTTTTTTGAAAGCCTGGGCATCCGCACCCGGCTGTCGGGCTACGAGCTGGGAAGCGAAGCGGTCGATGCGGTGGTCAGGCAACTGCAAAGCCACGGCATGACCAGCCTGGGCGAACACCAGGACATCAGCCTCCAAGTCAGCCGGACCATTCTGGAAGCTGCGCTGTGAATCATTGAAATCGTCCCGCCCTGCGGACTGTCGACGTCCGCAGCCCCGGGCCGTCCTGCCGGCACCACTGGCGCCAACGGCCTCATTTTTATCCCTCAACCCGGAAGACCCGAATGCTGAAAAAACTCCTCACCCCCCTGAAGATGGGCAACACCACCCTGCCCAACCGCGTCATCATGGCGCCACTGACCCGCTCGCGGGCCGGCCAGCCAGGCGACATTCCGAATGCGCTCAATGTCGCGTACTACACCCAGCGGGCCAGCGCCGGCATGATCGTCACCGAAGCCACGCAGGTGTCACGGCAAGGCCAGGGTTATGCGCTAACGCCCGGCATCTACACCGACGCGCAGGAAGCCGGCTGGAAAAAGGTCGTGCAGGCGGTGCATGCCCAGTACGGCCATATCGCGCTGCAACTCTGGCATGTCGGCCGCATCTCGCATTCGCTGCTGCAGGAGAACGGCGAAGCGCCGGTCGCGCCGTCGGCCCTGATTGCCAAAAACAGCCAGTGCTTCGTGATCCAGCCCGACGGCACCGCAGCCAACGTGCCGACCGAAATGCCGCGCGCCCTGGACACCGAAGAACTGCCCGGCATCGTCGCGCAATACCGCCAGGCGGCGGTGCGCGGCAGACGGGCCGGCTTTGACTTTCTGGAGCTGCATGCGGCCAATGGCTATCTGCTGAACCAGTTTCTGGCCACCAACAGCAACCAGCGAACCGATGCCTATGGCGGCAGTCTGGAAAACCGCGCCCGCCTGACGCTGGAAGCGCTCGATGCCGTGATTGAAGAGATCGGCGCCAAGCAGGTCGGCGTTCGACTGTCGCCACACTTCATAGGAATGGACATGGCCGACAGCGAGGCCGAGGCCAGCGCCTTGTACCTGGCCAAAGCCTTCAGTGAGCGCGGTATTGCCTACCTGCACATCGCCGAGCCTGACTGGGCCGGCGGCCCTGAGTTGACCCCCGTTTTCCGCGCGCAAATTCGCGCGGCCTTCAACGGCGTGCTGATTTTTTGCGGCGGCTACACGGCAGAGGAAGCCGATGCGCTGATGGTCCAAGGCACGGCCGACGCCGTGGCATTCGGCCGGCCCTTCATTGCCAACGCTGACCTGGTCGAGCGCTTTCGCCTGGGCGCTGCGCTCAATACCCCCGACCGCTCGACGTTCTACGGCGGAGGCGCACACGGTTACACCGATTACCCGACACTGGACTTGCAGCCAGCGTAAGGCCCAGACAACCAATGGTGCTATTAAATGAATAGCTGATTACGCTCATGTTACTTGCGCAACAGCACTTTTTCATTGATAAAGGGCAGCCACGCAGCCATTTCAACGACGTCGACACCCGTTTTGGCCCCGGCTGAGGCGGGAACGGCACAAAAAGGACATGACATGAAAATTTTGATGGTTCTCACCTCGCACGACCAACTCGGCAACACCGGCAAGAAAACCGGTTTCTGGCTGGAGGAATTCGCCGCGCCTTACTACGCGTTCAAGGACGCGGGCGCCGACATCACGCTGGTGTCGCCGCAAGGCGGCCAGCCGCCGCTCGACCCGAAAAGCGACGAGGCCGACGCGCAGACCGATGCCACGCGCCGCTTCAAGGCTGACCCGGCCGCACAACAGGCACTGGCCCATACCGGCAAACTGTCGGCGGTGTCCGGCGATGGCTTTGACGCGCTGTTCTACCCCGGCGGCCACGGTCCGCTGTGGGACCTGGCCGAAGATGCCGACTCCATCAAATTGATCGAAACCATGGCCGCCGCCGGCAAAACAGTGTCCGCCGTTTGCCATGCGCCCGCAGCACTGCGCCATGCCAAGGCCGCCGACGGCTCGCCGCTGGTCAAGGGCAAAAAAGTCACCGGCTTCACCAACACCGAAGAAGACGGCGTGCAGCTGACCGACATCGTGCCTTTCCTGATCGAAGACATGCTGGTGAAAAATGGCGGCCACTACAGCAAGGGCGCCGACTGGCAGCCGTATGTGGTCACCGACGGCAAGCTGATCACCGGCCAGAACCCGGCGTCGTCAGCGCCTGCGGCGCAAGCCGTGCTGCGCCAATTGAAGGGCGAATAGTCCGGCATCGCCCCACGGGTCCAATCGTCCCCCTGTCAACCGATACAAAAGGAATTCATGGCCTACCAAAGTACCAATCCCTACAACGGAAAAGTTCTCCAGACATTTGACGAAATCAGTGACGCACAGCTTGAGGAAAAACTCGACCAGGCGTCGCGTTGCTTTGAAAGTGAATGGCGCGGCAAAAGTTTTGCCGCGCGTTCCGCCGTGCTGGCACGCGCCGCCGCCATCCTGCGCGAGCGACCACAGGAATTTGCCGAGCTGATCACGCTGGAAATGGGCAAGCTGCTGCCGCAAAGCCTGGGCGAGGTTGCCTTGAGCGCGGCCATCCTTGACTACTACGCCGAGCATGCCGAGGGTTTCCTGGCCCCCGAAAAAATCGCCACCCCGCGCGGAGAAGCAATGGTCGAAAGCAGCCCCATTGGTGTGCTGTTCGGCGTCGAGCCGTGGAACTACCCCTACTACCAGATCGCCCGCTTTGCCGCGCCCAACCTGATGGCCGGCAACGTGGTCATGGTCAAGCATTCCTCCAGCGTGCCGCAGTGCGCGCTGGCCTGGGAGCGCCTGATGTTGGAGGCCGGCGCGCCGGCGGGTGCCTACACCAACCTGTTCATCTCCAAGGACCAGGTGGCGCAGGTGATTGACGACGTGCGCATCCGCGCCGTGGCGCTGACCGGCAGCGAAGCCGCAGGCGCCGTGGTGGCCGCGCGGGCCGGGCAAAACCTGAAAAAGACGACGATGGAACTTGGCGGCAGCGACGCCTTCATCGTGCTCGACGACGCCGACCTGGACAAGGCGGTCAAGCATGCCGTCAGCGGCCGGATGGGCAATTCGGGTCAGGCCTGCACCGCGTCCAAGCGCTTCATCGTGGTCGAAGCGATGGCCGACAGCTTCCTGGAAAAATTCCAGGCCGCGCTGGAAAACTTCAAGCCCGGCGACCCGATGGACAAGCAGACCACGCTGGCGCCGCTGTCCTCGCTTGACGCGCTGAAGAACCTGCTGGGCCAGGTGGACGAGGCGGTGGCCGGCGGCGCGCGCGTGCTGACGGGCGGCAAGCGCATTGAAGGCCAGGCGGGCAACTTCATGCAGCCCACCATCCTGACCGACATCGACAAGGGCAACCCGGCGTACATGCAGGAGTTTTTTGGCCCGGTGGCGATGTTCTTCCGCGTGGCTGACGAAGATGCGGCCGTGGCGCTGGCCAATGACTCGCCGTTCGGCCTGGGCGGCTCGGTGTTCACGCAGGACATCGAGCGCGGCAAGCGCGTCGCGCGGCGCATCGACACCGGCATGGTGTTCATCAACTCCGGCGCCACTTCTTCGCCTGAATTGCCTTTTGGCGGTGTGAAGAACTCAGGCTATGGCCGCGAGTTGTCGGGCGCGGGCATCCAGGAATTTGTCAACAAGAAGCTGATCCGGGTGAGCTGAGGCCGCTTGCCACGCGGCAGTCACTCTTGAAAAGATAGCTGCCAGCGCACGTCCACCGTGCGCCAGCGGCTATTTTTACGTCAAATATCGCCTGACCCAGCTTGCCGCGCCTTGCGCACTTTGAAACGCATCGACTGCGCGAGCCGGAATACCCGGGTAGCGGGCTTGCCACATGCGCGACAGGCTGCTGCCGGGGCCGACTTCCAGCACGCAGCGCGGCTGTCGTTCGGCCAGGGTATCCATGCAGCGGTCCCATTGAACGGTGCTGGCCATCTGGCTGGCCAGCGCCGCCTTGAGCCCGGCGGCGTCTCGGCGACCTGTGCCGTCAACGTTGTTGGCAACGATGGATTGGCTGTTGTTCCAATCCATCGGCGCGATACGCGCCGCAATCTCGGCAGCGGCGGCGGTCATCCACGGCGTGTGCGATGCGATGCGAACGCGCAAGCGTGTGACCTCGGCGCCGTGGGCAGCCAGCGCAGGCAGGGCGGCGTCCAGCGACGCGCTCAGCCCTCCCAGCACGCACCGATCCGGGCCGATACGAATGGCCATCGCCAGCCCGAAGCACTCGCACATCGAGTCAATCACGCCGGCATTCAAGCCGCTGACCGCCATCAACCCGGCCGGGCGGCCCGCCGCGCAGCGGTCCATTGCGCCGGCCCGGCAGGCGGCCAGATCCAGTGCCTTGCCAGCATCCATCACGCCTGCCGCGCTATAGGCCGCTAGTTCACCGACGCTGTAGCCAGCCAGTACGGCCGGCCGCGGCAGCAGGGGGCAAAGGATGGACCACGCAGCCAGACTCACGCCGGTGACCAGGCATTGCGCCACCGAATTGCGGCTGAGCCAGTCTTCGTCGCCCAGCCGGGCGCGCCAGTCGTGGCCCACATGGTCCGCCATGCGGGCGAGCACGGGCGCCGCCAGCGGATGGCGGTCAAGCCAGGGCAGCATGTCGGGATGCTGAATGCCTTGGCCGGGAAACAGCAGGGCCAGGGTCATGCCGGCAGGCACACGCGCTCGACCAGCCCGGCCGCTGCCAGCACATCGGCAGCGCCGCCCGGCGACAGGCGCCGGGCCACGAAGGCGCGATGAATGGCCAGTGCATGCACCCGTGCATCAGGCCGCGCCGCACCGCCCGCCTGCACAAACGCACGGGCCTGCTGCTGCGCAAAGCGCAGCCCGGGCAGGCCGCCACGGTGCACCAGGTTGGTATCGTCAAGCCGCGCCATGATGTGAAAAAAGGTGTGCAAACGGCTGTGCCCGTCATCCAGCCCCAGGCAGCGCGCCTGCGTCAGCGCAGGAACGGCACACTCAAACAAGGTCGGAAAACCCAGCGCAGCCTCTTCACCCGCACTGCGCAGCCGGTGCGCTTGGGCTGCGCGGTGTCCGTTGGATGCCGTGCTGCGATGGCAGCGCAATTGCAAGGCGTCGCCCCATGTCAGCATGAGCATGCGCTGAAGCCGTGCGGCTGACGGCCGTTCGCCCTTTGACCCCAAAGCACCTGCGGCGGCGCACAACAAGCCGAGCGTAAACACCGCACCGCGGTGGGTATTGATGCCCCCCGTGGCTTTGAGCATGCGGCTTTCGGCGGCAATGCCCAGCGCTTCGAGCTGTTCAAACGGTGCCCGCACGCTGCCGTGTCGGGCGATCTGCGGAAAATAGTGGCGCAGCGAGAACAGGCTGCGCATGAAGGTGTGGGCATCCATGTCGCTGTGGCTGCCGGTATCGGCAAACGACACCAGGCCGGGCTTGGGTTCGAGCGCGAGTTCGTCATACAAGGCCGCGATGGCGGCGCGGCCCAGGCGCTGGGCGTAAAGGCCGGATGCTGGCGTGACCTGCGCCGACAGGGGCACAAGGGGCGACAGGCGGGGTTGACGGTTCAGCATGACGGACACTTTTTCAACGCCAGCCAGCCATCGCCGCGTTCCAGCGCGGGGCCGCCCAGGCGTTTGACGAGGATGCCATCGACCTTGCGCGCGCGCCATTGCAGCCACTCCCGCCAGGCCACGGCAGCGCCGTCGGGAAGCACCAGTTCACCGTCCAGGCGCGGCCCGCCGAAAACGGCACCATCAAGCGCCGCCGCGATGGCATCGGCCATCGCCGGGGTGCTGACCGCAAGGCGCAGGTCGATGTCCGATGCCGGGTGCAGATAGTCCAGCCCGGTGAGTTGCTGCCAGCCGTGACTGCCGTAGACGCGGGCGGCACTGCCCAGAGACGCCAGCTTTTCGCACAAGCCAAGCCAGCCAGGACGGACCGCCGGCAGCAACAGCCCGGCCACGTCGATGGCGGCAGGAAAATCGCGGCAATCGTGGTGATGGCGCAGATGCCCGCGCGGCACCTGCAGTGCAAACTTGCGTCGCTGCCACTGGGTGGGTGCGGCAAGCCCCAGCGCCATGACGCCGCCCTGCAGGCCGGCGCGCTGCTGGGTGACGACGAGCGGCAAGCGCCTGGCAGCCCAGTGCGCCAGACACGCGCGGGCCGTGTCATCCCAGGGCCTGGCCTGAATGGCGTCCCAACCGGCCTGGCTCAGGCCAACCAGCTGATGGCGCTGCAACACCAGCATCGCCAGCGCCTCAGGCCGCCAGAACCTGCTGCGCCACGGCGTAGGCAAGCGCCCTGCCGCCGCGCGACTGGCCGTCACGGGAGCGCCGGTCGGTTGTCGGCGCGTCCCGCAGCGCGCTGCGCAGGCCGGCTTGCAGATCGTGTTTCCACACCGCCTGCACGCCGCCCATCGCCACATAGTTCTGAACCCCCGGAGCGAATACCGGGTTGGTTTGCGAAAGTTCAGCCAGGCGCTCCTCGGCAATCTTGGTCACGCGCGCCATCGCAGGAATGCGCATGACACGGATTTCAGCCTCTGGCAGCGCATAACAGGCGTCGGCGATCAGGCCCGAGGTGATGAAGCCGCCCGAGAGGGCCTGGTCATACACCAGGCCAATCACCCGGTGCCCGCGCCGCCTGGCCAGATCGATGCAGCACCCCAGGTGCGCCATGGCCCGGTTGATGCCCAGCAGCTCGTCGCGCCGGCGCAGCAACTGGCCTTGCGTGTCGATCAGCAGCAAGATGGCCCGGCCCGGGTGTTGCGCCAGCGTATCGAGCACCCGGCGCGCCTGCTTCAGCGCCATTTCCACGCCAATGGGCGCATGGTTGGTCGTTCCGATCACCGTCAGCGCAGCGCCCTCGAATTGAACCGTCCCCGACAGGAAATCATCCTGCGCGCTGATTCCATGGTCAAGCCCGAAAAGCTTCTCGGCCAGTAGCGTCCATTGCATGGGGGCTCCTTAATTTGCCAGTGATGCGGCCAATGCGCCGCGCAAGCCGCGTATCGCCGGCGCGTCCAGGTCGGGCACCTGAAGCGCATCGACCACCCCCAGCTGCGACCACAACGCCGCCGCGTCAGCGCCTTCGGGCGCTTCGTGGAAACGCCGGGCCAGCAGCCGGTGCTCACGCTCCAGGCTGTCGAGCGTGATGGCGCGGGACTGCGCCAGCGCGTCGATGGCGGCGGCGCGAAACGCCTGCACGTCGTCATCAACCAGCACATCGCAGTCGCCCGTCAGGTAGCGGTGCTTGCCGCCGGTCGTACGCCAGACCAAGGCGCGGTCGCGCGCGTCGAATTCCTCGACCCCGCTGGACGCCTCGATCACTTCGGGTCCGGACATTGCCAGCCGCGCGGCATCGCTCATCACGATGTGGTCAGCGCACCGGGCCACGATGCCCATGCCGCCGAAGCATCCGTTGGCACCCCCGATCAGCACGATGACGGGGATGCCGGCGTGACGAACATCGAGCAAGGCGCGCATCACCTCAGACACAGCAATCAGACCGGCATTGGCCTCGTGCAGCCGCACGCCGCCCGATTCTGCAAGCAGCAGCACGGCAGCAGGCTGGTCGCGCAGGGCGCGCTGCAGCAGACCCACAAGTTTGGCGCCGTGCACCTCGCCGACACCGCCGCCCATGAACTCGCCCTCCTGGGCGGCCATGAACACGCGCTGCCCCTGCAGCAACCCCTGGCCAATCACCACACCGTCGTCGAAGGCCGAAGGCACGCCCAACTGCGCCAGGTGCGGGCTCATGACCCGTGCAGAAGGTGGCAGCCACTCCTGAAAGCTGCCTGCATCGAGCATCAGGCCGACGCGCTGGCGGGCGGAACACTCGGCGAAGCTGGTGCTCATGGCGCCCATCCTTTCAGGCCGGCCACCGCCTGGTCGAGCCGAAGGCTGACGACGGCCGGGGTGGCCCCCATGTCGTTGATGGACACATTGAGGCCCGCAAACCCATGGCGTTCGTGAAAGTCCCGCAGCACCGCCTCCCAGATCACACCGAAGCCGCGTGCGGATGTTTCCACGTGAAAAGTGCTGCGGTCCGAGGCGGCGGCTTCCAGCAGCACTTCAAGGTTGCCCGACCCGACGACGCCCACGAGGACCGGCGCGAAAGGCGCCACGGGCTGTGTGCCCGCGTATTCATAGCTTAGCGATTCCATTGCAGTCATTGCGACACCTCACCAGTTACGGAATTTCTTGGGGGGCTGGTACAGACCGCCACTGGCCCGCACGAGGTCCCGCATGGAGCGCGCGGCCAGCTGGTTGCGCGTGGCATCGCGAACGTCGATGCCCAGGTCCGCCGGCCGGCGGATGATGCCGCGTGCGCGCAGGTTTTCCACCATGCGCCGGTCTCTTTGCAGGCCGACCGGGGTGTAGCCCGCCACGCCGCGTATGGCCTGCTCTCGCTCCTCGTCATTGCGGCACAGCAACAGGTTGGCAATGCCTTCTTCCGTCAGGATGTGGGTCACATCGTCACCGTAAATCATGATCGGCGGCAAATCCATGTTCGATTGCGCTGCAAGTTGCCAGGCGTCCAGCGTTTCCACAAACGCGGGCTGCATGTGCTCGCGAAAGGTTTCCACCATCTGCACCACGAGCTTTTGCCCGCGCGGGGTGCCGCGCGCGCCGCTCAGGCCATCGCGGGCCTCACGGCCGGCCTTGAGCCAGGCCGGGCTGGTGTGGCGCCGTCCGCGCGCGTCGGCGCCCATGTTGGGCGCGCCACCAAAACCGGCGATTCGGCCAAGGGTGGCCGTCGAACTGTTGCCCGCCAGGTCAATCTGCAGCGTCGAGCCGATGAACAGGTCGCACGCATAGTGGCCGGCCGCCTGGCACAGCGCCCGGTTGCTGCGCAGCGAGCCGTCGGCACCGGTGAAGAAAACGTCGGAGCGCGCCCGGATGTAGTCCTCCATGCCAAGCTCGGAGCCAAAAGAGTGGATGGACTGCACCCAGCCCGCTTCAATGGCCGGTATCAGGGCCGGGTGCGGATTGAGCGCCCAGTGCTGGCAGATCTTGCCCTTCAGCCCGAGCGATTCGCCATAGGTCGGCAGCAGCAGCTCGATCGCTGCGGTGTCAAAGCCTATGCCGTGGTTGAGGCGCTGCACACCGTATTCCATATAGATGCCCTTGATGGCCATCATGGCCATCAGCACCTGAATTTCCGAGATCTGCGCCGGGTCGCGGGTGAACAGGGGTTCGATCACGTTGGACGTGGGGGCCTGGATGACATAGTCCACCCAGCCGGCGGGTACATCCACGCGCGGCAGAAAATCGACGATTTCATTGACCTGCGCAACCACAATACCGCCGCTGAAGGCCGTGGCCTCGACGATCGCTGGCGTGTCTTCGGTGTTGGGCCCGGTGTACAGGTTGCCCTGGGCATCGGCCGAATGGGCGGCGATCAGCGACACCTTGGGTGTCAGGTCAACGAAATAGCGTGCAAACAGCTCCAGATAGGTGTGGATGGCGCCGATCTGCAGGCGGTTTTTGGACACCAGCTGCGCCAGGCGCGCGCCCTGCGGGCCGGAGAAGGAAAAGTCGAGCCGGGAAGCGACACCATTCTCAAAAATGTCCAGGTGCTCGGGCAGTGACAGCACCGACTGGACCATGTGCAGGTCGTGGACCCGCTGCACGTCCACCTGCACCAGTGCGCGCGCCAAGAAATCAGCCTGCTTCTGGTTGTTGCCCTCCAGGCAGACGCGGTCAAACGGTTCGAGCACTGTGTTCAGCAGGGTGACGGTTTGGTCGCTGGGCAGGTATTTGCCGCGCAACGCCGACCCCAGGACGCGGGCCACCCGCGCCAGCCGGTCGTTGCGGTTGGTGACCCGGAGATTCCAGACGCGTGGCTTGGTCATGGCCGTCATGACTTGGCCGCCACCCCACCCATCACGGCCTCAGGCAGCGCGGTGGCGATGCCAGGAAAGATGCAAATCAGCATGACGGCCTGGCTTTGCCTGCTTGAACCAAGGGTGCGTCTCGTGAGTGTCATATTTATATCCGTTGACGCAGCGCTTGGGTTCGTCGTGATGAAGAATGGAAGTTTTTGTTTTTTATTACTCAGAAATTGTATTATTTGAATGCCATTTTGCATTAGGTAAATACCCTGACATGCAGAAACAGAACAAATCCTGTATGCAGTCGGGCTTAAAATTAATGCCATGAACCGCTTATCTGAAACCCTCCGGGAAGCCATCGAAGAGGAAGTCGCCGTCGGAAAACTCACGCCCGGCACTCATCTGGACGAAATCGAACTCGCCAAACGGTTTGGAGTGTCGCGCACCCCTGTGCGCGAGGCGCTCAGCATTCTGGCGGGTGAAGGGCTGGTTGAACTCAGGCCGCGGCGGGGTGCTGTGGTCGCTCAGATCGCCCCCCAGCGCCTGATTGAAATGTTCGAGGTGATGGCGGAACTGGAAGCCATGTGCGTGCGTCTTGCCGTGCGCCGCATCACCCCGCTTGAATTGCAGCAACTTGAACAAGCCCATGAAAACTGCAGGGCTGCAGCGGCCAGTTGCGACTCGGATGCCTATTTCTATGCCAACGAGCACTTCCATCGTGCAATTTATGCCGCGGGCCACAACACCTTTTTGAGCGATCAGGCGCATGCATTGCAACGCAAACTCCGCCCTTACCGACGGTTGCAACTCCGGGTACGCAATCGCTTGCGGCACTCGTTTGAGGAACACCAGGAAATTTTGGATGCCTTGCGAAATGAGGAGACTGAATTGGCGGTCCAGTCGATTCGCAGCCATGTGATAGTGCAGGGCGAGCGTTTTGCCGACTTGCTGGCCGGCCTGACCGCTATCGATGCCAAGACGCCCACGCTGGCCCCTTGACCCTGTGAATGGCAGCGAGAGTCCGGCGCAGGCCTCCATGAAGTCGTCAACCAGAAGCTGAACCGGGTCCGTTGGCGATGACTTCTCTGCTATTAAATAAATAGCAATTAGCGCATGTAGGGAGTGCGCAGAAGCCATATTTCGCTGAAATCAGCGTGACTACGCAGGTTGTTCACAGGCCGCAAGACGGTGATTCACCGTTTGACACCTTCCCCCGCTGGGGAATGCTGGCATGGTGGGGCCAGCGCAGGCCATTCATTCTCGGCCGCTGACGTCGCCCTGGACCGCAGCGCGGGCTCCATGAATTTGAAGCCTTCGTCAATGCTGCCAAAGCCCCCATCCCAACCCCAAAGACCACAAGGAGCAATTCAAACCCGGGACCGGGTGCGACCTGATCACCCGGGCAGTTGCGAAGTCATGGCTGCTGCGCCGAGGACCGATGCGGAACCAGAGCCGATGGCACGCCGGGTAGCGCGTTTGCGGCACGGCAAAGGTTTCAAGGTTTTAATTCACCGGAAAAAGCCGGGCTGGTTTTTCATGCGGGAATGGTGCGGGTCGGGCATGCCACCGCCAAGGGATTGAAAAACCTCGGCAAACATCGGCACAAGCAACTTGTTGCCGTATTCGCTCAAATGGTCATCGTCGTGGTAGAGCGGCCGGCCGTCCCTGGCGCCTTGGCAGCGGCCCTGCGGACACAGGTAAGGCAAGGGGTCGAGGATTCTCACGCCGCAGCGGTCGCGTGCGGCATCTTGCGCAGCCCAGGCAAACGCATGGCGCTGGTGATACGCCGCCAGGGAAATGGAAATGTCCTTGTCCTGTCCGAACAGCAAGGCCCGGGACATGGACTTTGGCACGTCAACAGGCATTTCCGGGATGGGCCGGACAAGGTAGACGGTTCGGTCTTTTGCCATCAGGCAGGCCATGTCGGTGACCTTGGCTGTAAATTCGCGCAAAAATTCCGGCGTGGCCAACGCATGCAACTGCGAGAAAAAAACCAGCGGCACGGCGACTTTTGAGGGATCGGGTTCGCCAAAGGCATAAAAGCTCAACCGGTGCACGACAACGACCGGGACATTCCCGGGAACTGCATCGAGTTGTCGCATTGTCCAGTCCATGAATTCCCCGCACGCATACCCTTCGGTCGCTTGCGCTTCCTTGAATGCCGGTGATGCCGACACGCCCGGCAAGGCCGGACAGCCGCCGTAAGTCCATTGCATAATGCCATCGGTCGCAGACGCAACCGCGGCCGCCAACGCGGTCGTGACCGCATCGGCATGGCTGTCGCCGATCACGATGGCGCTCAGATGCTGCCCGCCATGCAGGCATGAAGGCGACGAGTTGCCGCCCTTGTCAGAGTGGCACTCGTCCCGGCGCGGATTGATGTTTTTTGATTCCGCCGACATCATGTCAATGGCGGCAGAAAACCGCCCGGCAACGCCATCATTCGCCCGAATCCCCAGCACTGGCGCCATCACGACCAGCGCCATCCCGAGCAAGACCGCCCCGCCCCATCCCTGGCGCAGACGGCCCAATTGCATCTGGGCGGGCCGCTCGACCAGGCGATAGGACAGGTCGCCAAGCACCAGCGTCAGGGCCAGACCGGCGGCAACGGCCGGGGCCTCTGTCTGCCATTCGAGGTAGCCCAGCGCCACCATGACCGGCCAGTGCCAAAGGTAAAGCGAATAAGAGCGCGTGCCCAGCCACTGAGCGGCAGCGTGTCCGGTCCAGGGCGAAGCAGAACGCGCGGCCAGCAGCACAGCCACCGTGCCCAGCACTGGCACCAAGGCATGCCAGCCCGGCCAGGGCGAGGCTGTATCAAAGCCAGCCATGGCGCCGATCACCAGCGCCAGCCCGGCCGCTTCGAGTGCGTTGCGCTGGCGTGCCGTAAGAATGCCGCGATGCGCCAGCAGGCAGGCCATCCCACCGGCCAGCATTTCCCAGGCGCGCGTGGGCAACAGATAAAAAGCCGCCGTAGGGCGCAGCGGTGTTGTCACCACCGACAAGGCAAGTGAAATGAGCAGCACCACCGCCATCGCCATGCCAAGCGGACGGCGACCCGGGCGCCACTTCCACACGGCCATCAGCAGCAGCGGCAGCAACAGGTAAAACTGCCACTCCACCGCCAGCGACCAGGTGTGCAGCAGCCATTTTTCATGCGATGCCGCGTCAAAATAACCCGCTTCGCGCCAGAACCTGATGTTGGAAAGAAAAACCAGGCTGAACACCGCATGAACGCCCAGCGCCGCATAGTCGACCGGCAGCAACACCCACCAGCCCAGTGCCAGCAGGACCACGCACAGCGCCATCAGGGCCGGCATGATGCGCCGCGCCCTGGCCAGGTAAAAGGCGAGCAGCGAGAAATGTCCGCGTTCCAGGCTGGCGACCACAATGCCGGTCATCAGAAAACCTGAAATCACGAAAAAAACATCGACCCCGACAAAGCCGCCGCTGAAACCAGGAATGCCGAAGTGGTAAAAAATGACCGCTGCAACAGCCCAGGCGCGCAAGCCATTGATGTCGGTTCTGAAACAGGAGGAGGTGCTGGGGTTTTGGTTCACGCAGATGCCCTGTTTTGGGGGTCACGCACAAGGCAACTGGCGCGCTTCATTCAGCGCAGTACGAAGGCCGTTTTTGTCAATATGCCGTGCTGTCTTTAAAAACCAGGCGGATGGTTTTGACAATAATCACCATGTCCAGCAGCAACGACCATTTACGCAAATAGTCCAGGTCAAAATCGACGCGGGCCTGCATTTTTTCCAGCTTGTCGGTTTCACCGCGCAAACCGTTGACCTGTGCCCAGCCGGTAATGCCGGGCCGCACCTTGTGCCTGACCATGTAACCCTTGATCAAGGTGCGGTACATCTCGTTGTGGGCGACTGCATGCGGTCGCGGCCCCACGATGCTCATGCGGCCCTGTAATACATTGATGAATTGCGGCAGTTCATCAAGCGACGTCCTGCGCAAAAACGCACCCAACCGGGTGATTCGTGAATCATTCTTCGTGGCCTGCCGAATCGTCCTGCCATCTTCGGTGACCGCCATGGAGCGAAACTTGTAAATCACGATCTGTTCGCCATCCAGGCCATATCGCCGCTGCGTGAATATGACGGGACCTGGCGAACCGGCCTTCACCAGCACGGCGATTGCCAAAAGCAACGGGCAAATGGCCAGCAATATGGCGATTGAAAGAACGATGTCGCTCGCGCGCTTCAGGAAACCTCTGAAGCCACGAAACGGAGTGTCGCAGACAGAGATGACATCGACGCCGCATACCGACTGGCTACGACCCTGAATCAGGTCGGTGATGAACATATCGGGAACGAAATAAATGGAGCAGGTCGTATCCTTGAGGTCATCAAGAATTTCCAGGATTCTTGGCTGTGCGGTCATGGGCAATGACAGGTAAACAGACTGAACGCGATGCTTTTTCACAAAGTCGGCCAGGCTCCCGATTTTTCCCAGCACCCGGTGTCGGTTTTCCTTGCCGATGCGGTCCATGTTTCGATCTTCAAAAAATCCCAGGAATTGCATGTCAGCATAGGGCGCAAACTCGACTTTTCTTGCAAGTTCGATTCCCTGTTTGTTCATGCCGACAATGACCATCCTGCGAGATGCGGGCTGCATTTTTAATCGTCCGGGAAATATGCCGCGAAGAACAAGGTGCGCGCCGATCTGGGAGGCCGGCGCAACCCATAGCCAAGTAACCATAACCTCTCTTGAAAAATACCGGCTGTAATATTCAGAAAAATCGCTCAGCCTGAAAATTATGGCGATGCAGCACCAGAAAATCGCGATGTTTATTGAGTTTTCCATCACCGATGGCTTGAATTTCATCGCACTCCAGGCAGACAGCATGAAGACCGCGATCGAAAGCGCCAGGTAGGCCGGGCGGAGCATATGTTCAAAATGAAATGCAAGCGCGCAGAGCGACAGCACCAGAACCAGTCCGGTATATATTCCTTCAGCCATTCCAGCAAGGTGATTTCCGGCTGGAGTGGCCATTGCGGATTGCTGATCTGTTTTAAAAGAAATGGGCTTTGTCGACATAATGATGCCTTCGATTGCTTATACAAACACGGAAAAGCGGACCTTCAGCGTTTTGTTTGATTTCATGTCACTCGGGTGCGAGATGCTGCAATTGATTCTCCAGGCTGTGCTTCAAGTCACCCGGACAGGTGCCCTGAGCACACCGGAAAATCCCTTCAGAATTTTTGGATAGATTATTATCTCGACGATGTATGAAAATGCCAGCATCAGCATGACGTAAGCCATGAACTCAAGTGCCTGATTTGTCATGAATGAAAAATAATGCGCGCGCACCACAAAATAATAATGACTTATATAAACAACATAAGATATTGGTGCAAAAATCAGAAAAGGCCTTACCATGCGGTCAAAAAATATCCAGCCTTTTGATTTCCAGAAAACCCCGACAGCCACGATCATTAGTGCAGAAAAATGATCTCTCATTTCCAGCACGGGATGAACACCCATGCCGCGCAGCGTCCCGGACAGTGACGCGCGGTACACGCCGAACCCGCATATCAGGAAAACCACAACAATTCCCGCCAGTGGCATGGCCAGCGACTGCAAGGTTATTTCATCGTTTTTCATATATTTGTTTGACAATATGACGCCAAGCCACCATATGCCCATATACATGAGAAGCCTGGGCAGAAACACGGGGAAATAGACATACGTCAGTGCTGAAACGATTGCCAGGCCAAATACAAACATGTCTTTCCTGTTGCTGGACGAGATATGTTTCTGGACCTGAAAATAAAGCATGTAGAACCACCACTCATATGACAACGACCATAGTGGCGAGTTGTGCATGTAAGGGTCAACGACGACGTTAGGTTTCAGGCTGCTGATGTCCTGCAGCATCAAGAGGTTCAGCAGCAATTCTCTTGGCTGTGCATTGACGACTTCACCGGCTTCATAGCATTCCATGAAATAGCCCAGCACCATGACAATCAGCAACGGTATGTAAATGCGCGTGGCGCGTTTGAAAAAATACGTCTGGAACGTTTTGTCCTTGGTTTTAACAAATGAAAAATTGATGACAAATCCGGACAGCAGAAAGAACAGAATCACGGCTTCCTCGCCAAACCTGAACATCAAGGCGATGTTCAGGCCAAAAAGCGTGGTGCTGCTGGAAACTGAATGATGGATGACAACATAAAGCGCTGCCATGCCTCTTAATGCATCAAGTTTTTCAAGTTTAGACATCAAATCCAGTCAGTGGGTTGGTTAGGTGTTGTTGATGTCAATTGCCAGAATACGGCGTTGTGGCCCAAGCGTTCTGCTGTACTCTGGCGCAGCCGGATACATGGATACCCGCTTTTTACTTATGAAAACGAGCAACTGGCTCGGACACGGCAATGGCGGTTACCCGTGGGACTTGAAACAAGCAGGCATGGCCGCCCGGGTTTGAGCAACAAGGACAGCACCATGGTTGGCATGGCACTACCTGCAGTAGCATGCGCTAGAGCTGCTCGACAGCGCCCTCAGGTATGTCTGTCAGGCTTTTCTCAAACCGCTGCAACACGGATTCACGGTCAATCTGATGCACTGCGTGGTTCCTTCCTGCCTGGCCGAGCAGCTCACGCCACGGTCCATTGGCTGCCAGTGCAAGGACTGCACCGGTCATGGCAGCCGGGTCTTCAGGCGGCACCACAATGCCGCACATCTGAACCACGTTGGCAAGCTCGGTGCCGGCAAGTGCGGTGGCCACCACGGGTCTTGCACTGGCAAGCATTCCGGTCAGTTTGCTGGGCATGACCAGGTCAGCCGCCCCCGCTCGCTGGGGCATGAGATGAATGTCGGCCATCGCCAACAGATCGGGCAGCCGCACAGCAGGCTGCAAGTCCAGAAAACGCACATTGGGAATGCCTTCGCACTGGGCTAGCAAGTCAGCCCTGCCCACGCCATTGCCGCAAAAGACAAACCACAGCCGGTCGCTGCCATGGCGCTGTTCTGCGCACGATTGGGCCACCTGGGCCAGGATTTCCAGGCCCTGCTTGCGCCCCATGTTGCCCGAATACAGCGCCACCACGGCACCCGGCGGGATGTCCAGTTCATCGCGGTAAGTCTGTCCGTTGGCAGAAATGAACGAGCCCACATCCACCCAATTGGGGAACATGACCAGTCGTTGGGCATCGACGCCTTTTGACCGCGCACGCTCCAGCATCCGCTGCGACACCGTGGAAACCACGTCAAAGCGGCGCATCAGCCAATGCTCGGCGGCAAGCACCACGCGCTTGAGCCTTTTGCCCTTGAGCAGGCCCAGGTCGAATGCGGCATCGACTTCGTAGTCAGAGATGTGCAGCCAGGCGCGTGCACCTGACAGCCGGGCCACCACCCAGGCGGTAGGCGCGCAAAAGAGCGGCGGCTCGACCACCCACACGGCATCGGGCAGCCACAGCAGTTGCCGCAGCATCACCGGCAGGCTGCTGAGTGCAAAGCTGGCCAGGTGCAGCACGCGCTTGATTCCCCCGGGCTTCGCCGGAACCCACAAAGGGCATCGCCAGACTTGCGCGCCTTGCCACTCCTCGCGGTTCCAGGACGCGCGCGAATAGCCAGCGCCGACCTGCCAGTCCGGGTAATACGGCGGCGCCGTCACCACCCGTACCTCATGCCCGCGTGCGGCCAGCCATGCGGCCATCTCGCCCGTGTACTTGCCAATACCTGTCAGTTCAGGCGCGAAATTGATGCAATAAATAAGGATTTTCACAGGCGTTGGCGACATCGTCGCGGTTAGAGAAAAGTTGTTCAATCCACAGGGCGCATTTCATGGCCAAACTTCACGACAACCGACTCACCCGGAAACGGCAGTTTGATGCGACTCATTGCTGACGGCTGGCTCCAGCGTCTTCATTTCACGCACCTTGAGAACAATCATGTATTCATAAATGGAACGCAGCAAGGCATAGGTCAAGCCTGCCCGGCCATCCAGGAATCCGCGCTTGACAAAATAAAGAAGTCCAAACATCAACAAAGGTCGAAAAGGGGCCCGGTAATACATTTCTTTCTGGTGAAATCGCCGTTCATTGATGGCTTTGGAGAAAAAAGCTTTGCGCAAGCTAAATTTCGCCTTGCTGTTTGTATTGAAGACAATCTGGGCGGCCTCCAGGGAGCTGTATCGGTTGTGCTTGTCGAACCAATTGCTCATGCCCTTGCTGAAAGAATAATGATTGAAATGCGCGGCTATTTCACCGACCGGGCCATCGACGACCGTTATCGAATTGACCAGGCGCTCGTAATGCACTTTTTCATGCAAAAAAAGGCGGATGTTAAAAGGCGACGGCGTCACATGCTTGATCCAGGTGTCCAGAAAGAAATCATGCCGTTGAACGCGGAACGCAACATGCCGCCCGGGTGATGCAATCGCAGACTCGGCAGCACTGAAGAGTTCAGGCGTCATTCGTTCGTCGGCATCAATGATATAAATCCATTCATGCTTGAAGCTGATGTTTTTCAAACCCCAGTTTCGATGTCCTGCTTCATCGCCACCAAAGGCAAGTTTGTTTTCGCCATAAGTGCGTTCGATGACATGGGCACCAAAATTTCTGGCAATTGCCACGGTTGCGTCGTTGCTTCCCGAGTCGAGAACATGAATGTCGTCCGACCATGCAACACTCTGCAGACAAGCCAGAATATCAAGCTGCTCATTTTTGGTATACACAAGGATGGATATTCCAGGCATTAAAAAACTCCTCTGGTGATGACATGTTCTGACTCAACTTGCATAGCGACTACTTTAAGAGCTCACGTCAGATAACGTGACTCTGGACTTTGCGGTTGCTTTTAACGATTCAAATGGTGGCGTTGGACGGAAAAAGTTGGGGCTGTGTGGAAATATCGTTCCAGCTGATGAAGGAAACCTGCCGTTCACGTGCTTGCACTGCGAAAGCCAGGCAAGCCAACCGTTCATTGTTTCGCCAGGCATCCCCATGGAGCGGGCTTCCCGGGTGGAAACCCACTTCAAGTACGCCGTTGATGGGACGCGCCAGTATTTTCTCGATCCACCGGGGATCGTTGGAATTGGTATCCATGAAGAAGTGCGGCGTGGTCACGAAATGACGCATGATTCTTCTGCGCCAGTAAGCGCCCATCCAGTAGGTAGGGCTCTTCAGGGGCATGGCGGTGTATTGGTTCTGGACATTTCGGACCCTCGACAGCCCATACCTGGGAAGGGTTGACGACAGGGCCTGAACAAAAGGCTTGAACTTGTGCAAGTGCCCGTGTGAATCCACATGGCTGATCGGCACGCCAGCGTCAATCAGACGTTCTATCTGCGCAGAAATTTCTATGCACAACTGGTCAACTGGAATATTTCCCAAAAGAGCCATTAAACGCAACTGATGCGAAGGAAAAAATGCGCCCTCTTTGTCAAGCAGGGCAGGAATCATGCCCGGGTCAGCAACGGGGGACTCCACCGTATCGCGCACGAAGGTCAAATGAATGCCGTATGCATGTTGCGGATTTGCCCGCGCAAATTTCGTCGCCAACGCTGTCGCTGGCATTTTTGGCATGATCGTGGCGCTTGTGAGCGCACCGGCCCTGAAGCATTCAATGGTGGCCAAGACACTGTCCGGGTCATGACCGAAATCATCGGCATTGATAATAATTTCCTGCAGTGCAGGTCCAAATATTTTTTTCATGCAATATTGTTTTTAAAAAATCTGCGCCCGCCCGAACCTGCTCATGAATACAACAAGACCCCTGTCAACTTTTTTTCAATATTGACTCGCCTATTTAAAAAAAGACTTGCCATTATTAATTTGGAGCAATTGAAGAGTCATTTCTTGCTTGAAATGATGACATCTGCATTCAACATCTTCGTACTGCCAGTCGGGTTCAAGAAATTCTGCAAAGTCGTTTTGACAACAAAATCAGAACCCGCTGGCGTCAGGTGACCATAGTCGAGGGCAATCAAGTCAAATCCGTCGTAGGAAGGCACTTTTGCAAGGCATTCGCTGGCTCTGCACAACTTGTCGATGACAGAGACAAACCGGACCTTGGTTGCTGCATACATTGCATGGAGTTTTTTGTCTATCTCCAGTATCTTGTGATCAAGGCCTTCGCCAATGTAGTCACGCCTGACTTTCAGGTCTCTGGCGACAATGACGGGAAGAGAAGGTCTCCACTGCGGCAACGGCCCGACAAGCACCAGTTCACCCTGGTTGGCTTCCACCAATCTGGCCATTTCTTTCCAGTCGGTTAATTGGTGGTCACCGCTTTGCACGATAAACACGCGTGCCGGTTTGTTCTTTTTGATGAAATCAATCGCAAATTCGTTGCTGGCCTGGCAGGCCAGCCGGTCAGTCCCGTTCTTTGAATCCGGATGCAGTTTTGGCTTGCACCCGCTGGTGATCACTTGGGCCAGTTGCACCGAAGGCGAGATGTTTTTTCGAATTCCAAACGACAGGGCCTGGCCATGCGAGTCTCCCCACAACAGATAGACCGGGCGGTCGCCACTGGTAGCGGTGCAGGCAGCGTCGATCGAACCCTTGTTCTTGCCGGTGGTCCAGTCTGAAAAGTCGCACCGCTCCTGGTAGTAATCGGAAAGGCCCAGCCGGGTAAATTTTTTATACTGGTCCAGGAAAACCCGGGTTTCGTCCTTGTTGATGTTCCTGCCCGGAACGCCATTCAGAAAAATGATCGGCGTGGCCAGCACCCCCACCAGACAAAAGGCACCCACGAGTTGCGGGATCGAGCCAGAGTTGCCAGCCCGTATGGGCAACTCGATGAATTTGTAAGTCAGCCATGCCAATGCAATGGCCAGCAGCACCAGGCCAAGACGAACCGGCCCGGCGGGTGTTTCTTCGTTGTTCCATAGCATCGCCAGGGACAGCAAAGGCCAGTGCCACAGGTACAAGGGATAGCTGATCTTGCCGAACCAGACGGCGATCGGGTTCGAAAGCACCTTTCGGTTCAGCCATGCCTGCGGCCCTGCCGAGATCAGCAAGGCTGCGCCTGCTGTGGGCAACAGCGCCCACCAGCCCGGAAACATGCGTTCGTCGTTGATGAAGACCAAGCCGGCCACCACCAAGGCCATGCCCAGGGCGGATTGAACGTGGGTGTGCCGGGCCATCAAATCGGCCTTGTACAGCAGTGCATAGGCCAGCAACCCGCCAATGATCAACTCCCAAAAACGCGAAAGCGGCGAATAGAAAGCGGCTTGTGCATGCTCGGGAAAGCTCAGCACGTTAAAGCTGAAGGACACCAGGGCGATGCCGCAGGCCACCCCGGCAAAGTTCCACCGGCGTTTGTACAGCACGACCAGCAGCAAGGGCCAGACGATGTAGAACTGCTCCTCAATCGCCAGGCTCCACAGATGCAGCAGCGGCTTTGATTCGCTGGCGGTGTTGAAGTAGTCATAGCCGGCTTCGCTCCACAGCATCAGGTTCGAGATGAAACCGATGCCGCCCAGCGTGTGCTTGCCGACCTGCTGGTATTCGCCCGCCAGCAGGCCGAACCAGCCCAGGCCCAGGCAAGCCAGCAGAACAACCACCAGCGCGGGAAATATCCGGCGAATGCGCCGCTGGTAAAACTCCAGAAAACTGAAGGAGTCGTTCCGAAGGTTGCCAAAGACAATGGTGGAAATCAGGAAACCCGAGATCACAAAAAAAATGTCAACGCCAATGAAGCCGCCCGCAAGCCTTGTCGGAAAGGCATGGAAAACGACCACGGACAACACCGCCAGGGCACGCAACCCGTCAATGTCAGCGCGATATTTGGGGTGGCTCAGCAATGAATGGGGTACAGCTTGCATAAGGCCTTCAAGAAAACGTGATGCCAGGCAGTGGGCGGTGTTTCAATCGGCGAGCACGGGCCGACTGCGCAAAACAATGGCGGGGTTGCCTTTTGAAATGGTCCACGGCGCCAGGTTGTCGAAGGCCACGCCCCGGGCGGCCAAAATGGCACCGTCACCCACTGCGACACCCGGCCCGACAAAGGCATCGGCACACACCCAGGCGCGTCGCCCGACCGTGATGGGTCTGGCAACCAGGGGGAATTCGGGGTCGCGGTAGTCATGGGAACCGGTGCACAGGTACACGCCCTGGGACACCACTGCACGCTTGCCGATGCACACGGGCGCGATGTTGTAGCAATTCACGCCCCGACCCAGTGAGCCGTGGTCTTCAATCGTCAGGTTCCAGGGTGCCCATACCTCGACGTTTGAATAGACAAACGCCTGCCACGACACTTGGGCGCCAAACAGCCGCAATATGAAAATCCTCCAGCGGCGAAAAGGCGGTGGCGTCCAGCGGGCCGCCAGCAGCCACGTCAATTTCCACGCCACCCTTTTCAGTCGGTTCGACAAACTGAAGGTGGGCCCGACGAAACCTTTTTTGCGCGGAAGGAGGTCCAGCGGACTGGTGTTGATCATGAAAGGCCGCCTGCCTGGATAAAAGTCATCATCACGCATGCTCCCTGACAATTTCCACCAGCCGCTCGGCCGCCCGCTGAATGTGAAAGCGACGGGCAAAACACAGGCTTGCCCGCCCGGCCATCTGCGCATACGCCGGCGCATCCAGCGCCAGCCATCGCCGCAGACTGCGCTCGGTGCCTGCAACGGTGTCTTCGTCGATAAAACCGGCGTCATCCGATTCGATTTCACGCCAGATGTTGACCTGGTTGCTGATCAAGACAGGCTTGCCGCAGGCCAGGGCCTCGGCCACCACAATGCCAAAATTTTCCTGGTGCGAAGGCAGGCAAAACAGCTCGGCCGCATGGAAAGCACCCCATTTGTCATCGCCCCGCAACATGCCGGGCCAGCTGATGCGATCGGCAATGCCGAGTTTTTCCGCCTGCGCCTGCAGCCCCGCCGACCAGCCCGTCTGGTCCGGTCCGGCCATGACCAGATGCAGGCGTTCGTCCCGGTCAGCCACCCGGGCAAAGGCGTCAAGCAACAGATCGCAGCCCTTTTTTTGATGGATGCGGCTGAGGAACAGGGCAATCCGCTTGCCCTGCAGGTGCGGGCGGGCGGCCAGGAACTTTTGCGCCAGTTCACGGCCATTCGCCGGAGGGGTGGATGTGCCGAAGGCGGTGACGGCCTCCTTGACGCGGTACAGCCAGAACGACTGCCGTGCCAGCAGGCGCTCCTCCTCGCAGGTGAAGATCACCGCCCGCGCATCGCGCAACACACGGTATTCACCCCAGGGCCAGTACAGCCACTTCTTGAGGTGCTTGAGCGGATAAGTGCGCTTGAACCAAGGGTCCAGCATGCCGTGCGAAAAAACGAAATACGGCACCTTGCTGTCCGCCAGGGCCTGCTGCACCGCCAGGCCGTTGTACTGCCAAAGGCCATTGACAATCACAGCGTCAAAGCGCGCGGCGTTGCGGCGCAACCAGGGCACCAGGCTGGGCGTGTAGGCATAACCCAGCCGCGAAGGCCCGAGGGCATGGACCGTCGGCATGCCGTCTGCCACATGGTCTGGCGCATCAGGCGCATCGCAGCAGACAATCTCGACGCTCACGCCCAGATCCTTCAAAGGCTCACAGAGCTGCCTCACGCTTTCAATCGGACCGCCGTCCCGGGGATTGGTGGAAGAGATGACCTGGAGGAGTTTCATGGATAAATGGCGCCAGACGAATGGCGCTGAAAGATGCAGACAAGACTCGGCCGCCTGAAATTCTTCAAGACAGGCGAATCAGCGCGCTACAAAATAGATAGCGATTAATAACCACTGCTATTGCGCAAATAGCTTATTTCATGTGTAAAAATTCTCCCTTCGGTGAAACCGAAGGCGCTGGGCAAAAAGCTCAGGACTGTGCTTTTCCGAGCGCTTGCCGATAAATTCGCTCATACGCATTGAGCGTCTGCTCGGCATCGAACTTGGCAACCTGGCGGTAGCCCCGTTGCCGGCGACTGCCAGTTTCGTCAGGGCTGGTTTGGAGTATTTCCAAAACACGGGCACCGGACTGTTCGGCCCATGCCCCGGGATTGCGCTGGGGCCTGGAGGGAATGTAAAACGCAGCATCTCCGCCCACTTCCGTCATGGGCGCCTCGCCGGTGGTCAGCACCAGGCAACCGCACGCCATGGCTTCGGCAATCGGCCAGCCAAAGCCTTCGGCCAGACTGGGGAACACCATCAGCCGTGCTGCCGAATACGCAGCGCAAACCTGTTTGTTGGACAGACCAGAAATAAACCGCACCTTGCCTTTGGCTGCCGTCTGCCGGGCCAGCGCCTTCAAGGCCATTGTGGGTTCCGTTCCCACCAGCCAGAGCGGCAAAGGATTTTCTGCTTGCCGCGCATAGGCTTGGTAAATCTCAAGCACGCCCTGACGATTTTTGTACCATTCGTTTCCACCCACATGAAGCAGGAAGCCCTCGGACGGCGGTACCAGCCCGGCGGGCAGCAGTTCAGCCAGGGATTCGCCCGCGTTCATGCGCCGGAACGGATAGTTCAACCCGTTGTAAATCACCTCCGACACGTCAGGCTGGCGTGGCAAAAACCGCTGCAACTGGTGGCGCGTGTTGTCGGACACCGAAACAAAATGACGCCCCCGGCTGAAGCCGCGCCGGATCAGCGCCTGGTACTGGCGCCCGGCCCAGCCTGTCGGATTTTGCGAAAACTCTCCCAGCGCCGAGCGCAGCGCCATGAAGTCATGAACATGGATCACATGCGGCCTGCACGCCACCAGGGGAACCCACGGCCCCAGGGCCTGGTCGCCAAACACGAACAAGGTATTGGCCTCAAGCCGGCGAAGTCGCCAGCGCACCCAGAGGGGGAAAAAGATGAACTGGTCAATGTAGCCCAGCCATTTCTTGAGCCGTGTCGGGGCAGGAACGCCATAGGCCAGCGGCCTGGCGGCCCAGATGTCAACCTGGTGTCCGCGTGCACGCATGCCTTCGGCAATCATTTTTGCAAAGCGCGGCATGCTTTGCGAATTCAGGAAATCAGGATGGACAAACTGGACAATGTGCATGGCAATTTCTCTTTATCGACGCAGACAGAATTCAGCGCCCATTCGCGACAAGGCTTGCTGACGGAGATTGCGCTTGAGATTGCCATGCCGCCTCGACGATCACCCGACACATGTCTTCATGACCCCGGCGGGCGGCCCTGACCCGTGCCATGCCTGCCACGCGTACCGACTCACGCCACGAATCATCGCCAAGCAGGCGGCGGCACTGCCTGGCGCATTCCTCCGCATCACGCCAAAAGACCGCTTCGACGCCTTCCGCATACAGTTCCAAATGTTCGCTGGTGCGTTCAGCACACAGAACGCCCCCGGCATAGGGAATCTCCATGGTGCGCGTGGTGTGCAAATCACGGTTGCCTTTGGACAGCATGCCCAAGCAGACTTTGGCACCCTGAATGGCGGCGACATAATCGCGTCCGGTGAGATTACCGCCCCGGTGAAAGGCCTTCAGATGAACCCAGAGCGGAGACTTTTCCCATCGCTGGCCCCAGATGGAAACAGGTATTCCGTGTTGGACGAGTTCAAGCAAAAACTGATCACGCGCCTCGCCCCGCATCCAGGTTCCGATAAAAACAACCTCTGAACGAAAGGTTGGCGCCAGCTCGCTGGTGTCCCGATATGGCGCATGCATGACTTCGTCATGACTCATCAATACCCGTATGACACGCCTTGCCCCGAGTGCCTGGTATTCCAGCACATTGTTCTGACGAACAACCGCACAGATGTCATAAAAAGGAACCGCTTTCAGCAGTGAGTCAAACCGCCGGCCGTCACGCGAGCCAGTCGGATCGTCGTGGTTGTAAAGCACTGTCAGCAGTCCGGATTCGCCCAGCAAGCGAACAGAATCTGCGCCAAGAAGTTCGCCGTTGTCAACCCAGGCCATATCGAAACCATGAATTCCGGACAGCAGCGTGGCGATCCACTGCTTTATTCGTGGCTGAAGAAGCCGATAACCGGTCCTGAAATGCAGAGCACCCAACCAGGGATTCTCGATGCTGCCGTGACATATCAGGTAGGGATCGGCGACCACAACGTCATGACCCAGACGCCGCAGGGCGTTTGCCCGATGACAACTGGTTGCGCCACGGGAAGAATCACCGATGTAAAGAATGGACGTCATGCAATAGGACTTTCAGGCCAATCCGTTTTTACGAATATAAATACCATTCAATATGAACCTCAAAGCAAAAGCCACGATCAATACAATCACGGTGCTTCGCACAAACGACCAGTACTGGGTCATTGAGTTTTCGACGTTCAAAAGTACAAACAAAGCCCCGAACTGGACAAAATAATCCATCCACCTGATGTTTGACTTTTTAACCATGAACAGCAAAAATTTCAAAACAAGTACCACAAGGACGGGATACAGCAATAATCCGGTCCATCCAAAATCAGCTACCCCCGTGGTCAAGATCGTGTTGGCATCGTCATTGATGACCAAGCCAATCCGGGGATGGATCAATTCCTCGTCAGTGGCAAACGTCTTGAACCCGATCAGAGCAGAAGGAATGCTGTACAAAATAGTGGCGTACAAAGCCTCGCCGGACAGTTGTCTGCCAAGACTGACCTTTTCCATGACCTGCGCAAGATACTTGATGACAAAAGGACGTTCGAGTGTATTTTCACTGAGCAGGTAATCAAAATCGTATTTCGATGGGTTGATAATTACATCAATCCCGGATTTCAATAGTAAAACCGCATCCTTCGTGCCGGCCAGCTCCCAGCCGGCAATCCTGAATGCATAAAACAACTTCACGCCAAAGTAAGCCACAAAGAACACGAGCACAGAAAAGAATATCTTCTTTCGCCAGACAGGCCGGCCGTATGAATCGATGGCATAAAAAATAACATAGAGCATTGCCAGGTATACCACCAGGCGCCGGGCCTGGGTAAACATAATAACCCAGAGCAGGCCAGCAAATATATATAAGAGCCACTTGTCAGTCTGACTGACTTCGTATCTTCCAGATGCCAGAAATATGGCAAGTACACCCACAGGAGCCAGTGCAAAATTTACCATCAAGGCCACTGGGGAAACAGACTGCTGACTGATGTCGGCAAATATAAACCCCTGAAATCCAATGATTCCGGTGAATATGCAGTAAATGCCTGAAAAAGTGACGATCGCAGTCACAAGCAAGCTTTCCCGAATCTGGTCTTTGCCAAAACCTGGGAACTGAATTTTCTCAGGAAAAAAACGACTGAAAAAAACCAGCAATGCGCACGAAAAAGAAACACCTGCCAACGCCATTGAAAGCGATGCCTGGCCAATACTGAAATAACGACCCACGTCAATTGACTTGAGTGAGTAAATTTTTATTTGCGTTACAAAAGTGCTGAGTGCATAAGCAAGAAGCAGGGAAGTCGCGAAAAAATCATATATGCATATATCCGAAGGAATCCGGATGTACTTTATAACGTTGCCCACCGCCAAAATACTGAGCACCAACGAGATAACAAAAAATACCAGGGCACTGTCCGGCTGGAAAACCAGAAAAAAACCACAATACAAAAGCAAAAACAAACTGTTCATCAAGTATTTCATCTCAATCCCCAAAGCATTCAGCCGGAAATGATTTATGCCGGATATTCAAGATATTTTTTTATTGGAGCGAATCATGCCTGGCTTATGGATACGGGCAGATTTTTATTATTTTTCAGTATGTGGTCGAGCAGGTAATTTGTGGTTGCATTGGCCCGGGCGAGTTTCAGCTTGACAAGCGGATAGGCGGCAATACTTGAAAATGCCGAGACACCAAGCGGTAAATTTCTCCAGACCGATGCGGCCAAGGAAAACCGGCCGGTAAAAACCTGCCTTGCAAACCGCGAACACCTGTGTGAAAAAACATGAATGGTCCAGTGGCGCCGCAACACATGAAGCAGCGAAGGATCCACTTCCCGGGCCAGAATTTCCAGAATTGAATTGACCTGCGTGTCTATTTCATTTCTTTCGGTGCGCAAGTTTGAATCCTGCAATTCATGAATGCGCTCAAAGACCAGTTCTTCATTCTGCAACCATATTCCAAAAATTCCCGCCACGCGCTGCCAGGCTTCGTAGTCACCGGCAGAAGGAAATTTTTTGTCAAACCCGCCAGCTTGCAGCACCATGCGGGGGCGGCATGCAGCCCGGCAAATGTTGCCCACCAGATTGCCGAACGTGGCAAATGCCAGGACTGAGGCAGCAGGCTCAAGCCTTGAAGGCAACAAGCCTTCCCACTCCAGCGCTCCGCCTTTTGAGTAGCGAAGTTCATCCCCGAGCGCCCAGCAACGGCTGACGGCACAGTCGGGGCGTTCCTCCATGAAGCGTGTAATTGTTTCGAGTGCTCCGGTCAGCAAGAGGTCGTCATGCCCCATGATTTTTGCAATCGGGGCATGTGCCTGGGCCAGCAGAAAATTCAGATTCCCCATGATTCCAAGGTTGACTGGCTGTTCGTATACACGGATGCGTGGGTCGGACAAGCTTCGCAAATAATCGCGGGTTCCGTCAGTCGAGCCGTTGTCGCTGATCACGAGTTCCCAGTCACGGCATTCCTGCGCCAAAACAGAATCCACCGCTTCGGCGATAAATAGCTTGCCGTTGTATACGGGAATAAGCACTGAAATTCGCATTCTTCATTACTCCAGACAGAAGTGATTCTCAACTGGTGCTGCCGACTGTCTTGTCCAGCCGTTTTCGCAGTAACTGTGGCAAAAATCGAACCGCCTGTGTTGTCGCCGCTTCACGGGCAATCAAAGGCAGCTGTGACCAATAGCTGATCAATACCAAGACCTGGGCAACCAATGCCAGCATCAGGCACAAGCCGGCATGGCTTTGAAAAAATATTATGGAGAACATGCCGAGGCCCGCGACAACCAGCGACAGGGATGCAGTGGCAAAAGCGGAAGTAGGCCACCGCATGCCCACGCCGGTGAGCCATTTTTTTGCAGTATGGACATATAAAAGCAAGGTGCCGACTTCTCCTGTCAGCAGGGCCAGCGCCGCGCCCCTGACCCCCATGAGCGGAACCAGCAGGTATATTCCCCCCACCGTGATGACCGTGGCAAAAGTTGAAATCGCGACTTGCTCGCGGATCAGGTTGTTTCCGTTCACCACGGCAATGGCCGGCTGCGCCAGCGCATAAACGAGGACTGCTAGCGACAGCAATGCAAACAGGACGGGATCGAACTCAATCTTGCCCTGTGTCCAAATTGGGAACAGTGTGGGTGCAAGGTATTGAACGACCAGTACAGCTGGCACCAGCACCACGCACAACATCAGCCAAATGACGGAAAAAGCGCTTTCTGTCCGGGGTTGGTCCCGGTTCACCAGAAAAGCCATCAGTTCGGGCATCAGGGGCGCGGTGATGGTCCCCACACCCTGCAGGGCAAGATTCGCACCGGTGCGCATGGTTGCAAATGCAATCATTTGGCCCATACCCGACAAAGGCAGCAAGATAAAGCGCACGCCTTGCTGGCGGAGAATTTCGAGTCCGGACTGAACGCCCAGTGCAAGCGATGCATGAAATCTTGAAAATCCCCTGGCCATTTCAAATTTGGCAGAGATGAGTTTTTCTTGCCGCGCGATTCGAAAAAGTATGACTGCCAGCATGCTGTGGCAGATGAAGGTCGCAACGCATGTGGCAATTGTTGTTGCCACGAGACCAGCGCCAAAATAGACGGCAGCCACGGATGCAGCGGTGGAAATAATCGCGAACAAAACCCCGCTCCAGGCTGACAGGGGGAAATAGCCGAAGGGATTGAGCACACGGCCCAGCAGGCCCGTGAAAGTGATGGTGAGAACCCAGGTGCCGCAGGTCAATAAAAGTGCGATTTCAAAAGGCTGCGCTGTGGCGGCACTGATTCCCACCCACTGGCTTATGGTTCCTGAAAGGGCAAGAATACAAATAATTGTAAAAGTGAAAATTGAAACAATAAATGCCACCAGCATGCCGGTAGAAAACATCGCGGCAATTTCACTGCGGTTTTGCCGGCCTGTTTTCAGGAATTCATTGCCCAGGTAATTGTGATGTGCAATGTCGAATATGGTCAAAAAACTGACAATGCTTTGCACCAGAATCCACGCACCATAGGTTTCAATAGACCAGTAATGCAGGTAAATGGGAACTGCAATGATCTGGCTGAAAATTGTCACCGCAATCCGCATCCACGACGCCAGGCTTCCAGAAACGACTCTTTTGACGATTGATTCCGTTTTCATTTCAGGAGGTGTTCAGGGGCGAATTCGAGGACAGCACATTGGAATGGCGAGGCAAAACAACGACTTGCTGGATTGAAATGAAAATAAAATGACATCAGCGCTTGTGCTGATTGCAGCAACAGCCTGACAGTTCGAATGCCAGCCAGGCCCGCTGTTCAACCGTTTCAGGGTTGTATTCAAACCCGGTTTTTCTTCTTTGCCCGTGGACGTCAAAGCACCTGAAAATTTATCAGGGACTGCATGGCTGCGAAGGATGCAGGCCGGTGGCATGGTGGTTCGGTGCCGTCATTGGCGTGACATCCCTTAACCAGGGACTGGCAAATTCACTGATCGATTGCGTCTTTTCTTTCACGACGATGCAAAGGGGAAGGCCTGCTTCGGTCTTGCAGTAATCAGCGTAGGCCAGTGCCAAGCCTGCTTCCAGCTTGACCTTTGGGTACCAACCCAGGTTCCTGAGTTTGGATGACTCCAGAAGCTTGCGCGGCGGGCCGTCGGGTTTGCTTTTGTCAAAACTGATGGTGCCGGTGTAGCCCACGACCTTCGCCACCGCAAATGCCAGGCCGGCTATGTCGATGTCGCTGCCAAATCCGATGTTGATGTGGCTTTGCATGGGTTGCGTATGCGCGTCGTAGGTCGCTTTGTCTATGTCCATGACATGCACGCTGGCGGCGGCCATGTCTCCAACGTAAAGGAACTCGCGCCTCGGTGTGCCCGAACCCCAGATGGCCACGCCAGGGGTTTGGCAGAGCTTCGCGTCATGAAAGCGGCGGATCAGCGCGGGAATGACGTGGCTGTTTTGAAGATGGTAGTTGTCGCCGGGACCGTACAGGTTGGTCGGCATGACGCTGCGGTAGTCAGTGCCATGGCTTTTGCCATATTGACGGTTGTAGCTTTCACAAAGCTTGATGCCTGCGATTTTGGCAATCGCGTAGGGCTCATTGGTAGGCTCCAACTGGCCGCTCAGCAAGACGTTTTCCGCCATGGGTTGCGGTGCCAGCCGGGGATAGATGCAGCTGCTGCCCATGAACAGCATCTTTTGTACGCCGGAATGCCAGGCTTCGTGGATCACGTTGGCTTCCATCATCAGGTTTTGATAGATGAATTGGGCAGGATAGGTGTTGTTGGCATGAATTCCACCTACTTTTCCAGCAGCAAAGTACACCTGGTCAATCTTTTCCCTGGCAAAAAAATCGCGGACGGCTTGTTGCTGGGTCAGGTCAAGTTCAGCCTTGCTGCGGGTCACGATGTTTTTTCGTCCCTGCGCCACCAGGCAGCGCATGACCGCACCGCCGACCATGCCGCGATGGCCCGCCACGAAGATTCTGGGTTCATTGAGCATGCTGGTTTACTCCGCGCTGACGGTCGTTGGATAGCCGTGCGTTTTGAGCAGCGCATGGCGACGGGCATGGTCCAGGTCGTGGGCCACCATTTCTTCAATCAACTGGTCCAGGGTGATTTCCGGCACCCATCCCAGGGAACTCCTGGCCTTGCCAGCGTCGCCCAGCAGGGTCTCGACTTCGGCGGGCCGGAAGTAGCGCGGGTCGATCTTGACGATGACGTCACCCACAGCCAATGCCGGCGCGTTGTCGCCGCTGATGGCCTGGACCATGCCGACCTCGTCAAGGCCATGCCCTTCAAAGCCCAGGGTAATGCCGAGCTGCGCCGCGCTGCGCGTGATGAAGTCGCGCACGCTGACCTGCTGCCCGGTGGCAATCACAAAGTCTTCCGGATGGTCCTGTTGAAGCATGAGCCACTGCATGCGCACGTAGTCGCGGGCATGGCCCCAGTCGCGCAACGAGTCGATGTTGCCCATGTACAGGCAGTTCTCCAGCCCCAGTGCAATGTTGGCCAGGCTACGCGTGACTTTTCGCGTGACGAAGGTCTCGCCGCGGCGCGGGCTTTCGTGGTTGAAGAGAATGCCGTTGCAGGCATACAGGCCATAGGCTTCGCGATAATTGATGGTGATCCAGTAGGCATACAGCTTGGCCACTGCGTAAGGGCTGCGTGGGTAGAACGGCGTGGTTTCCTTCTGTGGCGTTTCCTGCACCAGGCCGTACAGCTCGGAGGTGGAAGCCTGGTAAAAGCGGGTTTTTTTCTCCAGCCCCAGGATGCGAATGGCCTCCAGCAGCCGCAGCGTGCCCAGGGCATCGACGTCGGCGGTGTATTCAGGCAACTCGAAACTCACCGCCACATGGCTCTGGGCACCCAGGTTGTAGATTTCGTCTGGCTGGGTCTGCTGAACAATCCTGATCAGGTTGGAGCTGTCGCTCAGGTCGCCGTAATGCAGCACAAAGTTGCGGTTGTTGATGCACGGGTCCTGGTAGATATGGTCGACACGCGTGGTGTTGAACAGGCTGGCGCGCCGCTTGATGCCATGCACCATGTAGCCTTTGGACAGCAGGAATTCAGCCAGATAGGAGCCATCCTGGCCGGTGATACCGGTGATCAGGGCGACTTTTTGGGTGGTGTTTTTGTTCATGTGGTGGCAGTGTGAGTGGGCAGGCATCAAGCCCGTTTCTTGCTCAGTTCAACCGGAATCACGCGGCCGTAGCTGTCTTCATGGCGCTCGATGTCGTCTTCACCCAGGTAACTTCCGGACTGCACCTCAATCATTTCCAGGTGCGTCTTGCCGGGGTTGTGCAGGCGGTGAAGTTCGCCAATGGGAATGTAGGTGGACTGGTTTTCAGTCAGCAGAAAGGTTTCATCCCCCCGTGTCACTTTTGCAGTCCCCTTGACGACGATCCAGTGCTCGGCCCGGTGGTAGTGCTTTTGCAGGCTCAGGGTCCCGCCAGGCTTGACGACAATGCGCTTGACCTGAAACCGTTCCCCCATGTCGATGCTGTCGTACGAGCCCCAGGGACGGGACACCTTGCGATGCATGGCGGCTTGCGGGGTTCGGCGCGCTTCGAGTTCAGCCACCACGATCTTGACGCTTTCGGCATGGCTGGAGGTGGCCACCAGCAGCGCATCGGGCGTGTCGATGATGAGCAGGTCATGCGTGCCCAGCGCCACCACGGGTCGGTAGGGCGCATGGATATAGGTCTTGGTTGCCTCGATGGCCAGGCCCTGGCCATCGACCCGGTTGCCATTGCCATCCGCCAGGGTCATGTCGGCCACCGCGTTCCAGCTGCCGACGTCGCTCCAGGCACCGGCGAAAGGCACCACGGCAATATTCGGGTAGTTTTCCATCACCGCGTAATCGATGCTTTCCGAACGGCATGCGGTAAAGGCCTGCGTCTGGGGACGAATGAACGGTTCATCGGAAATGGCCGCGTCCATTGCCTTGCGGCAACTGGCCAGGATGTCGGGGGCATGCTGGCCAAGTGCTTCGAGCAAGGTGCTGGCCTTGCACAGGAAGATACCCGCATTCCACAACACGTTGCCTTGCAGGATCAGGTTTTCGGCCTTTTCCACCAGAGGTTTTTCAATGAAGCGTGACACCGAATAGCTGCTGTCGGAACGGAGTTCCCCCTGCTCGATGTAGCCGTAAGCCGTGCTGGGGTAGCTCGGTTTGATGCCAAAGGAAACAATGGCGCCCTGCCCCGCTGCCGACTTGCCTTGCTCGACCATGGCAGCAAAGGCCCGCGCGTCGGGGATGTGGTGGTCTGCCGGGCAAAACAGCAGCCATTGGTTGGGTTGCGCCTTCAAGGCTGCCAGCGCCATGGCTGCCGCGGTATTGCGTGCCACGGGCTCCAGAATCACCGAGCCACTGACTCTGGCGGCCTGCATGGCCTCGACTACCAGGTAACGGTGCTCTTCAGCGGCCACGCAAAGTACCTCGACGGCCGTGGCGCCGCCCAGCTGGGCCACACGCTCAAGCGTCAGTTGCAGCAGGCTTTTGTCACCGATCAAGGGAACAAACTGCTTGGGAAACGATTTGCGCGACAGCGGCCAAAGGCGCGTGCCGGACCCGCCGCAAAGAATAACCGGCTGCACCACATGGTGATCGGCAGGCAATCCGCTGAAATAATCGGCTGACAGTTCAGGGGCTTGAAACATGGTGCGCACCTCAATACTGGTTGCTGGCATAACGGTGATCGTTGAAGGCATAGCCCCGGCTGTATCGGCTCTTGCTGAGGTTGAGCCCGTTGAAAATCACGCCTTTGACCTGGGCACCGTTTTGCGACAGGCGCTTGCCGGATTCGTGAAGTTCGCCCAGGCTGGTGACCTCGGCGTGGGCCACCAAAAACACCGCTCCCACCATGGGCGCCAGGATCGCCGCGTCTGACACCGCCAGCACAGGCGCCGGGCACACGATGACCATGTCGTAATACTTGGCGGCAAGCTGCAGCAACTGCTGGGTGGCACCGGTCATCAGAAGTTCCGCCGGATTGGCCGGGATGGATCCTGCCGCCAGGAAATCGACATTGGGCGCAATCTTGCGGTGCAGCGCGTCTTCCAGCTTCACATGGCCACTCAAAACGTCACTGAATCCGCTGCCCTGTTCCAGTCCAAAGTAATGGTGCAGATGGCCTTTTCGAAGGTCGGCATCAATGAGCAGCACTTTCTTGTTGGCCGCGCCCAGAACCGCCGCAAAGTTGCTGCTGATAAAGGACTTGCCGGTGCCTGCGGTCGGACCGGTCACCAGCACGATCGGGCTTGTGGCATCGACCATGGCGAACTGCAGCGAAGTGCGCAGGCTGCGCAGGTTTTCAATGGCCGGCTCATCCGGAGACGTGATGGCCAGAATGTGCTGCCCGGTGGCCTTGCCGCCAATCCTGAGCAACTGCCGGGCTTGTACCTTGCTGAACGGAATGGTTGAAAACACGCGCAAGCCCGCCCGCTGCTCAATGTCCGTAGGGTGCTTGATGCCGTCGCGCATGCTGTTGCGCAAAAATGCGAACACCAGACCCGTCAGCAGGCCCAGCATCCCGGCGATGGCCGTGATGTTCATGGGCAACGGCCTGATGGGAATCTGGGGAACCGCCGCCACATCGACAATGCGTACGTTGCCGACCTTGCCTTCAGTGACCAGCTGGAGTTGCTGCGAACTGTTGAGCAGGCTTGCGTACAGTTCGGTATCGACCTTCATGTCGCGCGTCAGCCGCAGAAAATCCTGCTCGACCGTCGGAAACGTCTTCATCCGGTTGTTGATCGAAGCCAGCTCACTGGTAAGGCTCTTGATCTGCACATCAATGGTCTGAATGCTGGGGTGCTGTGAGCCAAAGCGCCCATCCAGGTCCGAGCGCTTTTGCTGCAGTTCGAGCAATGAGGTCTGGAGCTTGACCGACTGGTCAAGCACCACCTTGGATTCGGTGGTCAGGTCGAAAGCGCCGTTGCGATTGCGGAACTGGTTGAACTTGTTTTCAGACTGTTCGATTTTTGCGCGCAGTTGCGGCAAATTGACTTTCAGGAACCCCAGCATCTTTTCTGCTTCGGCCACTTTACGTGCCACGTTCTGGCGAACATACGTCAGGCCAATTTCATTCAGGGTTTGCGCAATGATTTCAGGGTTGTTGCCGGTCAGGCTGGTCAGAATCACGCCCGACTGGCGGCCCTGCTCAACAATCAGGAGTGAGCGCTGCAACTCTTCAATGACGGCCAACCTGGGAAATCGCACCAGGTTGAATTCAGCCCCGGGGTTTCCGACAGCCGTGCTGACGAGCATCTGTCCCTTTTGACCTCCCACCGTGAACGCAAGGGGTGTTCCAAAACGGCCATTTGCAAGGGTGCCGCCATCGGGCGAAACCAGCTCGTAGCCATCGCCATTGAGGCGAACCAGAAAGCGTTTGGTCTCGAATTTGGAAGGAACGACAAAACTCTCCACCTTCAGAGATTCGTTGCCGGTGACATAACCCTTCATTCCCAGAAAACCAGGCTCCGAGGGCGATGTGGCCCCACGGGCCAGCCACTTGCCGACGACCGGAACATATTTGGGCCAGACCGACAAATCGAGCTGAAGACTTTGCACCGCCTGTCCGACGACCAGGCGTGAGCGAAGAATTTCCATTTCGGCCGATGCCGGCGACCTGATTTCAAACAGGTTGGCTGCTGCCCCCAGCGCACTGGGTGTCGTGCCTGTGTTTTCCTTGGTTTCCTCTACCTGTATGAGAGAGTTGGCTTCGTACACCGGCGTCGTCAGGACCGCATAAGCGCCTCCGAGCAGCAGTGCCAGTGCGGTGATGCCTGCAATCAGCCAACGGTTGTCCGCCACCACGCCCAGCAGGTCAAACAGATTGGTTTCCGGGACCTGGCGCAAGACGGTCGGTGGAGGTGGAAGATTAAGCTGCTGGATGTACATGACGGACCTCGCTTTTTGAATGGGCAGTGTTGGCCCAGTTACATTAAAAACAGAATTTGCTTGACCAAGCAGAAACAGTGCTGCTAGGCAGAGGGTGAAGACACCTCAGCTTTTGCAACAAAAAATAACGGCTTCGGAGCTGAAAGAAATCATCTTCCGCCATTACTTACCACCAGCGGAAATGAATACTTGCGCCATATTTTCTAAATTAAATAAAAAATATGGTTGATTCAGATATTTGATCAACCTGAAGGATTAACCGGCAGGTGTAGCTTGTCGGGGAATGAAAAAAAGATCAATGCCGCAGTATTCAAGGCAGCCTGGCCTTATGGTTATTTCATTCAGTCCGCTTGTCCGAGATTCAGCGTGATGCACGCCTGTTTTCCTGCTGAAACCTGAAAGTGGATGGCTGCCGCAGTGTTTCTGGCTTTTTAAGGCCTAAAAACACTTTTCTTCTTATTCCTTTACGCCCATTCAACCGACTTCAACCCTGTTTAGCCTGTCAATACAAACAGCACAGTCCAGACAACGCTGTCCTTGCTGTCTTTTCAAAGGAATGTTTATTGATCCAGCAGTTCTACCTGGTGGTGTTCCAGCTGCAGTTTTTTCTCTCGGCCCAACAGTTGAATCAGCAAGGTGACGCGTTTGCTGGAAACCGAATGAACCAGACCTTCAAGACCATTCAAGCCGCAATTTTGCAGACGCACCCTGAGTCCGGGCTGAAAAGGGCTGGTTTGGCCCGCATCGACCTGATTCTGCGCACTTTCCAATGCCTTGAGCATGCAAAGTTCTTCTGGTTTCAGCCTGGCAGGAATCAAGCCGAACCGAAGGACAAAGGAAATACCGCGTGTGGAGCTCACCACTGAGATGGATTGGCCGGCATGTGCGGGCCTGAAAAAGATATAGCGCGGAAACATGGGCTGCCACACCGCCATCAAGCCCTCTGGAGATTTCTTGAATGTTTTATATTGGCAAAGATAAACCTCAAACCCCTGAAGTGCCAGGTTGATCTGTGCAAGCTGCTCACGCTGAGGCTGGGTATATGCAACATACCAGCCTGGCTCGTCCGATTCTCCCTTGGCAGGCTCGGAAGGTTCAACACGTGACAGCGCAATATTCATTCCCTCAACTCCCTTGTTCCGTATTTTTTATTTAAAGCAATTAACTTTAATTTCAGTAGCAAACCATGCGGTTTCTTATTAAAAACTCTCGCAGGCTTATTTATTCTTTAATTACCCAGCATTCCTGGCTACTGCCATGCATTTTTGCAAATCCTTACCGGAAAAAATGTTGATTAAATTCTGCCACCGGAAACGTACAAATGCACAACTTTTATCTTGGAGTTGGGTATATGAGAAATAGTTAACTTGTTTGCCCGTGTTCAGGCATTGCGAAAGGGATTTTCAGAGGGACCGGAAGATCGTCAAATTGCGCTGATGAGCTTGAAAATAAATGTTTCTATGTATCTAAGTCGTTACCATGTGTAATCAAAGGATTTCGTTTTAAGTTTCGATCGGTTCGAAGCGTTCGAAGCGTTCGAAGACAGGTGCAAGCACCTTGCTGAAAATTCCTTCAAAGGATTTTTAACGTGCGCGGCGCAGAAAAGCCGGCGCAATCGCAAGCGCATGGAGGCTTGCAAACTGCGAATTTTCTAACGGGGATAGCCCGGCGCTGATGGCCGAATACTTTTCCAGCGTGCTTGGCATCAGCCCTGCCGCAGAATTGCCGGAAATTGCGGGGCGGCTTGGCGCTTGCCACCCTGGGGCCGGACCTGAGGATTGGGAAAAGCTTTGCCAGCCTGGGTCAGAACCAGCCGAGCGTGCAGGTCACGCAGGCGCACGGGGCAAAAACGGGGCGCCGGGAAGTCGGCTAACTGCGTGCCCGCTGGTACAAGCCCTGGACCTTGGGCACATTAGACTGGAGTTCCTGGATGCGCTGCGGACCCGAGGGGTGGGTCGACAAAAAACTCGGCCCACTGGCGCCGCCACTGGCCTGGGCCATTTTTTGCCACAGGCTGACGGCGGCCTGCGGGTTGTAGCCGCCGCGCGCAGCCAACTCAAGGCCGACGAGATCGGCATCGCTTTCATCGTCACGGCTAAAGCGCAGCGTGAGCAGTTCGGTGCCGACATTGGCGGCCACGTTGCCCAGCTCGCCCAGCCCCAGCAACTGCGCGCCCAGCGACAGCAGCGTGCCGGTTCCCTGGCTTTTGGCAATGCGCGCACGGGCGTGCTCGCGCAGGGCATGGGCCATCTCGTGGCCCATGATCATGGCCGCCTCGTCGTCGGTGAGTCGGAGCTGCTCCAGGATGCCGGTGTAAAAAGCGATCTTTCCGCCGGGCATGCAAAACGCGTTGATCTGCTTGCTGCCAATCAGGTTGACTTCCCAGCGCCATTGCCGTGCGCGGTCATTCCACTGCGTCGTAAACGGAATCAGCCGCCGGGAAATGGCGCTCAAGCGCTGCAGCTGTGCATTGCCCGCTGGCGCCAGCGCACCTTGCGACCTGGCTTCGGCCAGGAGTTTTGCATATTGCTGGACAGCGGCAGATTCGAGTTCTTCGGCCGGCACCAGGTTGCGCAGGCTTGACGACCGGCCCACGTCCACCTGGGCGAGCAGGGGCGCAGAGACCAGCGTGGCGGCCGACCCGGCAGCCGCCAGCAAAAAGCCGCGCCGGCCCGACCAGGCAGAGTGTTTGACATCGCATAAAAAGCACATGCGGGAATAATAGCCACAAACTGCAACCCCTATGTCAGACAAAACCTTTTCCTCTCCTCTCACCACCTCGCCATCTTCTGCAACCGCCGGGCCTGCCCAAAGCGCGCCTGCGCCAAAGCCTGGCTGGCGCGAAGTCTGGCGCGTCTATGCGGAAGCGGCCACGCTGCGCATGCTGCTGCTTGGTTTTTCGGCCGGGCTGCCGCTGCTGCTGGTGTTTGGCACGCTGAGCTTCTGGCTGCGCGAAGCGGGCATTGACCGCACCACCATTGGCTACCTGAGCTGGGTCGGCCTGGCTTACGGCTTCAAGTGGGCCTGGGCGCCGCTGGTCGACCGGCTGCCAATTCCGCTGCTCACGCGCTGGCTGGGCCGGCGGCGCAGCTGGCTGGTGCTGTCCCAGGTCACCATCATGGTGGCGCTGGTCTGCATGGCCCTGACTGACCCCAAGCTGGCATTGCTGCCGGTGGTGTGGTGCGCGCTGGCCGTGGCCTTTGGCTCGGCCACGCAGGACATCGCGCTGGATGCCTACCGCATCGAATCGGCCGACATCCAGCGCCAGGCCGCGCTGGCCGCTGCCTACCAGACCGGCTATCGGCTGGCGATGATCTGGTCGGGTGCCGGGGCACTGTGGATTGCCGCGCGCGCGGAAATCGTCGGTGTGACGGCCTACCAGCATGGCGCTTGGCAAACGGCTTATCTGGTGATGGCGGCGTCGATGCTGCTGGGCGTGGTGACCGTGCTTTTTTCACCCGAACCGCAGCGCCGCGAACTACCGCCCAGCAAGAACGCCGCCGACTGGCTGAGGGGCGCGCTGATCGAGCCGTTTGCCGACTTCCTGCGCCGCTACGGCAAGCAGGCGCTGCTGATCCTGGGCCTGATTGCGATGTACCGCATCAGCGATGTGGTGATGGGCATCATGGCCAATCCGTTTTACGTCGACATGGGCTATACCAAGGACGAGGTGGCCACCGTGACCAAAATTTACGGCGTCATCATGACGCTGGTCGGCGCCTTTTTGGGCGGCGGGTTGGCAATGCGCTTTGGCGTGATGAAGGTGCTCATGCTGGGCGCGGTGCTGAGCGCTACCAGCAACCTGCTGTTCGCCTGGCTGGGCACGCGCGGCCATGACGTCACGTCGCTGATCTTCGTGATTTCGGCCGACAACCTGTCCAGCGGCATAGCGTCGGCCGCCTTCATCGCCTATTTGTCGAGCCTGACCAACATCAACTATTCGGCCACCCAGTACGCGCTGTTCAGCTCGATGATGCTGCTGCTGCCCAAGACGCTGGCGGGTTATTCGGGCGTGTATGTGGATGCGTTCGGCTACAGCAACTTTTTTACCGCCACGGCCCTACTGGGGCTGCCGGTGCTGCTGCTGATTGGCCTGGCTTCACGTTCAAAGACGGCGCCAGCGCAGTAACTACCCATGCTCATAGCTATTATTTCAATAGCATATTGAAATAATTTTTTACGCCAACTTTACGGCGGCTTCAAGCGTAATTGTTGCGCCCGGCGCACCATGGAAAATCCATGGCGCCGCGTCCTGAGAAAGGATGCGCCATTCCAACAAGAGGACCGTCCATGACACAGCAACTTTTGATGATCGAAGACGACACCCGACTGGCCACGATGGTGGGCGAATACCTGCGCCAGTCCGGCTATGCTTTTGCGCATGCCGCCACCGGTGCCAGTGGCCTGGAAGCGCTGCAGGCCAAACCGCCGGACCTGGTGATCCTGGACCTGATGCTGCCCGACATGGACGGCCTGGAAGTGTGTCGCCGCATCAAGGGCCAAGATGGCGACGCATCCCGCACCGCCGTGCTGATGCTGACTGCCAAAGGCGACCCGATGGACCGCATCGTCGGCCTCGAAATCGGTGCCGATGACTACCTGCCCAAGCCCTTCGAGCCGCGCGAGTTGCTGGCGCGCATTCGCGCTGTGCTGCGCCGGGGTGGCGACAGCGGCGGCGGCAATGGCGTTTCGGCGGGCAGCCACAAGGTGATGCGCTTTGGCTCGCTGGAGATCGATCGCGATGCGCGCTCGGTGTCGGTGTCGGGCAACCCGTGCGATCTGACCTCCTACCAGTTCGACCTGCTGGTGGCCCTCAGCGAGCGCGCCGGCCGCGTGCTGAGCCGCGACCAGATCATGGAAGCCGTGCGCGGCCGCGAACTCGAAGCCTTTGACCGTTCGATCGACGTGCACATGGGCCGCATCCGCAGCGCCATCGAGCTGGACGCCAAGGACCCCAAGCGCATCCTGACGGTGCGCGGCGTTGGCTACGTGTTTGCCAAGCAGCAAGACTGAGCGCCGCGTGAGTTCGCAAATCTGGTCCCGGTTCACCTCGCACCTGTATGTGCGCATCTGGCTGGCCGTCGTGGCCACAGTGGTGGTGCTGACCTTTCTGGTCGCCGCTGCCTGGCATTTAAGCACTGACCCGCCACAATTGCCGATACGGGAAGTGCTGGTGCACAACGCCGTGGGCGAGGTCATCGGCAAGGCCCAGACCAAGCCCGACCGCCAGCGGGGCGAAGACATCGAGTTTGAAGTGCTCACCAGCGACGGCCAGACACTGAACCTGCTGCTGCCCCGCCCGCAACGCCCACCCGGCAGCGCCTGGAACCGCCCGCCGTTCGGTTTCAGCTTTGGGTGGATGCTGGGCCTGGTCGGGCTTGCCGTGGCCATGGGCGCCTACCCGGTGATGCGGCGCCTGACGCTGCGGCTCGAAGCCCTGCAGCGCGGCGTCGAGCGCTGGGGCGCGGGCGACCTGTCGGCGCGCATCAACACCGAAGGCCACGACGAAGTGGCTTTCCTGGCCCGGCGCTTCAACCATGCCGCCGAACGCATCGAGACGCTGATGGACTCGCACAAATCCTTGCTGGCCAATGCGTCGCACGAATTGCGTTCGCCGCTGGCGCGCATCCGCATGGGACTGGAACTGATGGAGCAAGAGGCCCCCGCGCTTGTCGCTTCGCGTACTGCGCTGCCCCCCGAGGGGGCTGGCCTTGCTTCGCGGCGGCCGTTGGCTGGCGCTACTGCCAGCAAGCAAAAGGCCGAGATTTTGCGCAGCATCACCGAGCTGGACCAGCTGATCGATGAAATCCTGCTGGCCAGCCGGCTGGATACCAAGCAGGCGGACGCCGAACCGTTCGAGACGCTGGACCTGACAGGCCTGGCCGCCGAGGAATGCGCACGCGTCAATGCCGAGCTGATGGCAGAGCTGCCATCCGGGCCGGATGCGGACCACAGCCTGACGGTGCAGGGTTCGCCCCGGCTGCTGCGCCGGCTGATCCGCAATCTGCTGGAAAATGCGCGGCGCTACACCCATGGCGACATCACGCTGGAGCTGGACCAGAGCGGCGCAGGCCAGCAGCAAAAGGCCAGGATCCGCGTGCACGACCGGGGCCCAGGCGTGCCGGCCGACCAGCGAAAGCGTATCTTCGAGCCGTTTTACCGGCTGCCCGGCGCCAGCGAGCGCGAAGGCGGCGTGGGCCTGGGGCTGGCGCTGGTCAAGTCAATCAGCGAGCGCCATGGCGGCACCGTGCGCTGCGAGGCCCGGCCGGGCGGTGGCGCCTCATTCATTGTCGAGCTGCCGGTGGGTGAACCCAACCGTGAATTAGTTCACGAAACTGGAAGTTTCAATTAAAAATACGAAAATCCCCTCTTTTAGGGATGTTCGTACCACCCAAGCTGAAGCACAGTACAGGTGTTGCTGTCACAACACTGGAAATCAGAAAAGATTAACAAAAATTCGGCCAGGGCTATCGAACAAGAAAGATTCAGCGCCTCACCACACAAGATTTTTCTGAGAGGACTTTTACAAGGCCACCGCAAGGTGGCCTTTTTTTGCCTGCTCATTGCGGCAATACCTGCAACACTTTTTCACACCGGCAGCACCCATTCACTGGAATGAAGCGCCGTCAGCACCCGCGCTGCGTCGATGTCATTCAGGCAGCGCGTGTGCCCCAGCGGACACTCGCGTGCAAAGCACGGCGCGCAGTCCAGGGGCGGGTGGTAGTCGGGGTCGGCTTTCAGCCAGAGCATGCGGGCATGCGCATTCAAGGGCGGCGTGTGCAGCGGACTGGACGAGCCAAAAATAGCCACCTGCGGCACGCCCAATGCGGCCGCGACATGCATCAGCCCGGAGTCATTGCTGACCGTGCTGCGGCAGGCAGCGATCAGCGCCAATGCTTGCGGCAGCGAGGTTTTTCCCGCCAGGTTCAGGCATTTGCCCAATTGCTGCGCATTCACCGGCGCGGCAATCTCGTCGCACAGCGCCGCTTCCTTGCCGGAGCCGAGCAGCACGACTGTCGCGTCCAGCTGGGCGGCCAGTTCTGAAAAATGGCGGGCGGGCCAGCGCTTGGCGGGGCCGAATTCGGCCCCAGGCGCAAACACCACATAGGCACCGCGCGACAAGCCCAGTTCGCGCAAAGTGGCCTCGACCTGCGCCGCCTCCAGGTGCATTTGGGGCCGGTCGCCCTCCAGACCGCTTTCCCCGCTCAGGGCCGAATAAAACGCCACCATGGGTGGCTTGTTTTTCGGGTTTTTCAGCCGGTGCGTGAGCAGGCCGACACGCGCCTCGCCCAGGTAGCCGATGCGCTCGGGGATGCTCGCCAGAAACGGCAGCAGCGCGCTTTTCAGCGAATTGGGCAGCACATAGGCCTTGTCGAACTGCCCTTCAAGGCGCCTGGCAATGCTGCGGCGCGCCTTGAACTGCAGGCCGCCATGGGCGAACGGGAGTTCGATGACATCAGCCACCTGCGGCATGGCGCGGTACACCGGCGCCACCCACGGCAAGGCGCCGACTGTCAGGCGCTCGCCGCGCGCAGCCAGACGGCGCAGCAACGGCTCGGTCATGACCGCGTCGCCTATCCACTGCGGCGCGATGACGAGGGCGTTGGACATTCAGGGTTTAGCGCCGCACACCAGCGGCGGAGCGTGGGGGCGCCCCTCTCCCCCAGCAGGGGCCGCAGAACCGGCTTTGCCGGGTCGCAGGCGCAACAGCCCTCTCGGGGGGCGGCGACCCGCGCAGCGGCTGAGCGTGGGGGCAACATCTACGGCTTTGCCGGGCCGCAGGCGCAGCGGCCCCCTTGGGGGGCAGCGCAGTACGCGCAGCGACACGCGTGGCGGCTTGTTAATGGCCACCGCCAAAGTGTTCACCCGCCTTGAGTTGGTACACGGTGCCGCAGTAAGAGCACTTGGCCTCGCCGGTGCGTGCCACGTCCAGGTAAACCCGGGGGTGGTTGTTCCACAGCGTCATGTCGGCCTTGGGGCTGGGGCAGATCACACAGCCCTGTGCATTGAGGTCGCTGGCCAGCAGCTCGATGGTGGATGATTGACTCATGATTTCAGGCTTCGCTTGTTGTTTTGACGTGGATGGGTTGAACTTGACTGTTCAAACCTTGGTCAGCCAGGAAGCGTACTTGGGGTTGCAGCCATTGACGATGTCAAAGAATGCAGCCTGGATTTTCTCGGTGATCGGGCCGCGCAAGCCACTGCCGATTTCAATGCGGTCGAGCTCGCGGATCGGCGTCACTTCAGCCGCCGTGCCCGAGAAGAAGGCTTCATCCGAAATGTAGATTTCATCGCGGGTGATCGGCTTTTCCTTGATGATGATGCCCAAATCCTCGCAGATGCTGAAAATCGTGTTGCGCGTGATGCCGTTGAGCGCGCCGGCGCTGGAGTCCGGCGTGTACACCACGCCTTTGCGCACGATGAACAGGTTCTCGCCCGCGCCTTCGGAGGCAAAGCCCTGCGGGTCCAGCAGCAGCGCTTCGTCGTAGCCTTCGTCGGTGGCTTCCATGTTGGCCAGGATCGAGTTGGTGTAGTTGCTCACCGCCTTGGCATGGATCATGGTGATGTTGACGTGGTGGCGCGTGAAGCTGCTGGTCTTGACGCGGATGCCGCGCTTCAATCCTTCCTCGCCCAGATACGCGCCCCAGGTCCAGGCGGCGACCATCAGGTGAATCGTGTTGCCCTTGGGGCTGACGCCGAGTTTTTCGGAGCCGATCCAGGTCAGCGGGCGGATGTAGCCGCTTTCGAGCTTGTTTTCACGCACCACGGCGAGTTGCGCGTCCATCACCTCCTGCGGCGTGAACGGGATCTTCATGCGCAGAATCTTGGCGCTGTTGAACAGTCGCTCGGTGTGCTCCTCCAGCCGGAAAATCGCCGTGCCGCCGTCGGGCATCCTGTAGGCGCGCACGCCTTCGAAGGCGCCGCAGCCGTAATGCAGGGTGTGGGTCAGCACATGAATCTTGGCATCGCGCCACTCGACCATCTGGCCGTCCATCCAGATTTTGCCGTCGCGATTTTCCATGGAGGGTGCTGCTGGGGACATGAGTGATCCTGTGGTGAGTGAAAGGGGTGGGCCTGAACACGGGCTTGGCCCGCTGCCCGCTTCCTGCTTCCTGCTTCCTGCTTCGCAAAAAACAGCCGGCGCAAGCGGTGACAAAACCCGAAACAACGATTCTAAGGCGCGGGCGGCAGCCCGTTTTCAGCGGGCCGAAACAACTCGTGATGCGCCAGCTTGCCACCGACAAACGTGCAGGTGACATGCGACTGCGTGCCGTCGGTCCAGCGAAAGACTTCGGGTTGCACGTCTTTTTCGGACTGCGGCTTGCCCAGCGCCCGCGTCATAGCAATCACATGCATCAGGTTCACGCCGGGCTTGAGCTTGGCGTTGAGCATCACGGCGCTGCCCACATAGCCTATCGGCCGGTCGGCCGCGCGCTTGAGGACGGTCATCATGCGGGTGAAATGCAGCAGCATCCACATCACCAGACCGGTGGCAACCGCCACCACCCCAAGCCAGCCATACTGCCGGTAAGCCAGCGCGACCGCCGCCACGCCGGCGACAGGAATAAAGATTTTCTGAAAGTTCATGGCCTTATTTTCGCAGCCCCGGCGGGCCGCCGGCCTGCGGGGAATGCGTAGCGGCAACGGTTAATTTTTCAAGGCATTTGTTCTGCGCGGGAACGCCTCGGTCCGTCGGCTGGATCCGTCGCCCTGGCGGGTGCCGCCGCTGGGCAACATCTGCCGCCAACCAACCAGCGGACAAATTCTCCAGGAGCGCCTGCGGACAGCGCGACGGGTTTACGATGCGGGCGATGGATGAACTCAACCAGCTCGCATCGTTAGGACTTGTCCTGCCCAGCCCGGCCTACATAGTGGGCGCCATTTTGTTCGGCATCATTGGCTACGTGGCGTTCAGGCGCGGCCGCAAGACATCGACCGCGTCAATGACCTGGACCGGTGTGGCGTTGATGCTCTACCCGTATGCAGTGCCCCAAACCTGGCTGCTCTGGGCGGTCGGCGCGGGGTTGTGCGGATGGCTTTATGTCAAGTGGAACTGAGCCGGGGCGCGGTAACCGACGGCGCTTTCCAGTAGCAGCGCAATTCGGACAGGCTACATCTGATCTTTAAGCCTTTTAGGGCTTTTGCGCATATAGAGCTTGCGCAAGCAGCTATTTATTTTGTAGCAAAATGCGAAGTTTTCAGTTTGCGCGTTTGGCAAATCCCGTTGCCAGCGCATGCGCCCAGTCTGCCCGGCCGCGCCGCCACTTCAGCTTGTGCCAGGTGGTTGTACGGCACGGCGCGCAGATCGACCTGCCAGTCCTGACCGGTTTTTTCCAGCACTGCATAGCGCGCATGCGGGGCGCCATTTTCAATTACGTGCGGATTAGGACGGTCGTCGTCATAGGCCGGCAGGCCCACGCTGCCAGGATTCACGTCCAACACGCCGCCACACTGCACCAGCCGCGGCACATGCGTAGGGCCGCACAGCACCACGGGATGTGTGGCCTGGCCCAGCCGGGCCATTGCTTCGGCGAGCGTAGCGGCCCTCACGCCGGTGCTCTGGCTCTGCGCAAAGCCGGGCACCACGGTTTCCAGCCAGTGCTGCAGGTCGCTGTCCGGCGTGCCGTGACACAGCCAGATGTCACTGTTCAGGGCCATGGAGACCGGCAGGGATTCGAGCCAGGCCATGTGGTTTGGCAACAACCGCGTGGCGGCGTAGCCATCGGAAGTAACCGGGTCGATCAGCCCGGCGGACCGGGCCAGCAAGGCCAGCAGTTGCCGCTCATGGTTGCCACGAATCGTCGGAAAGTGCTGTGCCATCAGCGAATCCGCTGTTTCAGCGGGCTGTAACGGGCCACTCAGCATGTCGCCCAGGTTCACTGTCTGCTCAACGCCTTGCCGCGCGATGTCAGCCAGCACGGCTTGCAGCGCCAGCAAATTGCCCTGAATATCTGAAATGACCGCGATTTTCATGGTGTGCTTTTGGCTGCAAACATACTTGGCCAGTTCACTGCAAGCTGCGCACCAAATCCAGTGCTTCCTCGATCCGCTCGACCGGGTGGATGGTCAGTCCCTCAATCGGCTTTTTGGGCGCATTCGCCTTGGGCACGACGGCCACGCTGAAGCCCAGCTTGGCCGCTTCGCGCAGCCGCTCCTGGCCACGCGGCGCGGGACGCACCTCGCCCGCCAGGCCGACCTCGCCAAATGCCAGGAAACCCTTGGGCATGGCCTTGCCGCGCAGGCTGGACGCAATCGCCAGCATCACTGCCAGGTCGGCTGCCGGCTCGCTGATGCGCACGCCACCCACGGCATTGACGAACACGTCCTGGTCCATGCAGGCGACGCCGGCATGGCGGTGCAGCACCGCCAGCAGCATCGCCAGCCGGTCCTTGTCCAGGCCGACGCTGAGGCGGCGCGGATTGGCGCCGCCGTCATCGACCAGCGCCTGAATCTCGACCAGCAGCGGCCGCGTGCCTTCGAGCGTCACCATGACGCAACTGCCGGGCACCGGCTCGCTGTGCTGGCTCAAGAACATCGCGCTCGGGTTGGTCACGCCCTTGAGGCCCTTTTCGGTCATGGCAAAGACGCCGATTTCATTGACCGCGCCAAAGCGGTTCTTGATGGCGCGCACCAGCCGAAAGCTCGAATGCGTGTCGCCCTCGAAATACAGCACGGTGTCGACCATGTGCTCCAGCACGCGCGGGCCGGCCAGCGCGCCGTCCTTCGTCACATGGCCGACCAGGATGATGCACACGCCGCTGGACTTGGCCGTGCGCGTCAGGTGCGCCGCGCATTCACGCACCTGCGCCACCGAGCCGGGTGCTGACGTCAGCAGGTCGGAATACACCGTCTGGATCGAATCGATCACGGCAACCGCTGGCTGCGTGGCCTCCAGCGTCGCCAGGATCTTGTCGAGCTGGATCTCGGCCATGACTTTCACCTGCGAGCCGTCCAGCCCCAGGCGGCGTGAGCGCAGCGCCACCTGCGCGCCGCTTTCCTCGCCGGTCACGTACAGCGTGTTCAACCCGGCACGCTGCAGCGAATCGAGCGCCTGCAGCAGCAATGTCGATTTTCCAATGCCCGGGTCGCCGCCGATCAGCACCACGCCGCCTTCGACGATGCCGCCGCCCAGCACCCGGTCGAGTTCCTCGTGGCCGGTCGGCGTGCGGCTCATGTCGCTGGCCTCAATGTCGGCCAGCGCCGTGACTTCAGACGCTTTTGCCAGCCCCTGGCGCTGGGTGCTGTAGCGGTTCTTGACAGCGCCCGGGTTCTCGGCAACCGACTCGATCAGCGTGTTCCAGGCATTGCAGTGCGGGCATTTGCCCAGCCACTTGGGGCTGATGCCGCCACATTCGGTGCAGGTGTAGATCGTTTTTTCTTTGGCCATGCGCCTAGTGTATTGACCGCCCTGCGTTGCCGGGCGGCACGGCCTGAAGCCTGCACATGGCGCGGGAGCGTTGTAGCATTCGGGCCATACCCACCCGCAACAGGAAGCCGTGCATGACCACCCCTATCAATCCTTTCAAGCAAGCACTGGCCGGCAAGCGGCCGCAGATCGGCCTGTGGCTGGGCCTGGCCGACCCGTACAGCACGGAACTCTGCGCCGGGGCCGGTTTTGACTGGCTGCTGATCGACGGCGAACACTCGCCCAACGACCTGCGCAGCATCCTGGGCCAGCTGCAGGCGATTGCGCCGTATGCGTCGCACCCGATTGCGCGCGTCCCGGTCGGCCACGGCCACATCGGCACCACGCTGATCAAGCAATACCTCGACCTGGGCGTGCAGACACTGCTGGTGCCCATGGTCGACACGCCCGAGCAGGCCGCCGACCTGGTGCTCGCCATGCGCTATCCGCCGCAGGGCATTCGCGGCATGGGCGGCGCACGGGCGTCGCTCTGGGGCCGCAACCCGGCCTATGTGCATGACGCCAATGCGCAGGTCTGCCTGCTGGTGCAGGCCGAAACCGCGCTGTCATTGCGCAACCTGGACGCGATTGCCGCGACGCAAGGCGTGGACGGCGTGTTCATCGGTCCGGCCGACCTGTCGGCCTCGATGGGCCATGTCGGCAACCCCGGCCACCCCGAGGTGCAGGCGGCGATTGCCGACGCCATTGCGCGCATCGTCAAAGCCGGCAAGGCAGCGGGTATCCTGACGCCCGACGAGGCGCTGGCCCACCACTACCTGGAACTCGGCGCCACCTTTGTCGCCGTCGGGCTGGACACCAGCCTGCTGGCCAAGACCACCAGCGCGCTGGCAGCGCGCTTCAAAACCAGCGTGTCGGTTGCGCCGGCCAGCCCGACCTACTGAGAGCGACCGTTTCATTTTTGCCCTGTCCCCACGTTTCGTTTTCCCCCTTGGAGTTCGCCATGCCGCATTTGACGATCGAATACACCGCCAACCTTGAAGCTTCAGCCGACATGGGCACGCTGTGCACCACCCTGGCGGCCACGCTGGTGGCGCTGCGCCATGACGACGGCGCCGCGCTGTTTCCGGTGATCGGCACGCGCGTGATGGCCTGGCCGGCGCCGCATTTTGCGGTGGCCGACGGCCAGCCCGACCGGGCCTTCGTCTACCTGAACCTGCTCATCACGCCGGGCCGCAGCCCGGCAATGGTCGCGCGCGCCGGCGAAGCGGTGCTGGCCAGCGTGAAGGCACACCTGGCGCCGGTGTTTGCAGCCCATGCTGTCGGGCTGACGCTGCAGGTCCACGAAGGCGCGCCGGTTTATGAAGGCAAGCACAACAACCTGGCGGCGCACCTGACGCCGGCCTGAGCCAGGGATCGCTTGCTATTTAATCAATAGCTGCCAGCATCGGTGTGCATTGCGCAAAAGGCCTTTTTCTCTTAAATTTCGACATCTGGAGACCGTCACCATGAAAGTTTGCATTTACGGCGCGGGCGCCATTGGCGGCTGGATAGGCAGCGGGCTGGCGCATGCCGGCTGCAGCGTCAGCGTGGTGGCGCGCGGTGCCACGCTCGACGCGCTGCAACTGCACGGGCTGCGCCTGCGCACGGGAAATCAGGTCACTTCGCAGGCCGTCGCCTCTAGCGACACGCCGGCTGACTTTGGCGTGCAAGACCTGGTGGTGCTGGCGGTCAAGGCGCCCTCGCTGCCCGAGGTGGCGCGCCAGATCGCGCCGCTGCTCGGCCCCCAAACCCTGGTGCTGACGGCCATGAACGGCGTGCCATGGTGGTTTTTGCAGGGCTTTGGCGGCGCGCTGGCCGGCACGCGGCTGAATTCGGTCGATCCGGACGGCACGCTGGCCGGGGCCTTGCCGGTGCAGCAGATTGTTGGGGGCGTGGTGCATGCCAGCTGCTCGGTCGACGAGCCGGGGCAGGTCTGCCACCATTTCGGCAACCAGCTCATCCTGGGTGAGCCGTCGGGCGAGAAAACCGGGCGCGTGCAGCAACTGGCCGCGCTGCTGGAAAAGTCCGGCTTCGACGTGGCGGTCTCCGACCAGATCCAGAAAGACATCTGGTTCAAGCTCTGGGGCAACATGACCGTCAACCCGATCAGCGCGCTGACCGGCGCCACCACCGACCTGATCATGAATGACGAGCTGGTGCGCGGCTTCATCTCGCAGGTGATGCTCGAAGCCAAGGACATTGGCGCGCGCATCGGCATTCCGATTGACCAGCAGCCCGAAGACCGGCACCAGATCACCCGCAAGCTGGGCGCCTTCAAGACGTCGATGCTGCAGGACGTGGAAGCCGGCAAGGCGCTGGAACTCGATGCGCTGGTAGGCGCCGTGCGGGAACTGGGCCAGCTGACTGGCGTGGCGACGCCATTCACCGATGCGCTGCTGGGCCTGGCACGGTTGAAAGCGCGGGTCAGGGGGCTGTATTAAAGCGCGCTTTGCGGCACGCGCACCCACAAGGACCGGCTGTAGTGCAGAAACTCGTCGATAGACCTTTAAATGATGACTGCTGTGGTGGGCAGATGCAGGCTTTGGGCAGAGTGACGGTGGTTAGGCGGTGCATGCCGCATTCCTAACGCAAGTCTGTGTGCAGGAGCCTCGGCCCGACTGAGGGTGGTGGCATTGCACCAAGCGCGGTTAGAAGCTGTGTGCCTGCCCAACTGCATCACCAAGGGAGGCTACAGACCAGCAATTATCTTCTTTCGTTGCGCGTCATATTCAGCCTGCGTGATCAATTTCTTGTCCAGCATTTCTTTGATTTCACCAAGTTTGCGCTCAAAATTACTCACGCCGTTGGTGCGTTCTGCTGTGGTTGAAATATCCGCATCCTGGCATTTTTTCTGGTTGTAAAGGCCCATCAGATTTGACTTGCGCGTGTCAGCTGCTGCAATCGCTTCGTTAGCATTTGAGTAGGTTCCGATCATCGCTGGCCAGAAAAAAATGACGGCTGCCACATTGGTGCCCGTCATGCCTTTTTCTTTCTGAGCGTCAGATCTGAAACGGTCTGATTCAGCCATTTCAGTTGTGAGTTGAGTGCAAGTCAGGGACGAGTCAGAAAGCTTCACAGGCTGGACAACATGCGGCGTTGCACATCCGGCCAAAATGGTAAGCGTTGCGATAACAGAGATACTGTGTTTTAGCATGATTCGATTTCTTGGAAGAAGTTAAGAGGAGCCAGATGCATCCTATCTTAAATGTCACATTTACTTACTAATGTAATTAATTTTTAACTTAAACCCCTCAATTTTTTACATAAATCGCGCGTGGCGCCACGACGCACCCCAGCTCATAACGCTCCGTGCTTGCGGCCTGGGCTACCTTGTCGATAGGCAGCACCGCGCCGCTGGACGCACAGCCCCAGAGCGTGACCTCACTGCCCTACCGGCCTTGGGCGCCGGCATTTCCCGTCACCCGCCCGATTGCGCTGCATCGCGCAACAGCACGGCCTGGCTGTAGTGCAAAAACTCGTCCAAGTGGTTTTGAATGAGGGCCACCGTGATCGGCAACTGCAGCGCCTGGTAGTCATGCACCGCAATGTTGCGAAAGCCGACCATGCGCTTGAGGCCATCGGCCAGCGCCGCGTCTATCCAGCCGCTTTGCGCCAGCAGTGCAAACACGTCGCGGGCGCTTTGCGGCACGCCCAGTCTTTCGCGGCGAATCAAATGCTGGCCCATGTCGAGCGCCGCTTCGCAGGCGCGCTGGATGTTCAGGATGGCGGCATCCTGGCGTGAGAAATCAGTGGCGAAGGTAACCGGGTCGCGGTCATATTCCTCGCGTGCCCGTTTCACACAGCGCTCAATGGTGGCGGCCTTGTTGATGAGCACGTCATCGGCCATAAACATGCCCCCTTTTATCGATGTCTTCCAGCAGGCCGGCCCGGGCCGTGTCGAGCGCGGTTTTTTCGCTAAGGATGGCGGCTTCGTACAAGGCGGCCTGCGCGTCACGGGCCCACCAGCGCATGCCCGTCGTGATGATCTGGTACTGCATCACGGTAGACGCCGCGCGCAGGTCCAGCAAGTCAACCGGGCATTGCGCCACATCCGCCAGTTCGCCAGACAATGCCCACAAGGCCAGCGGCTCCGCATACCCTGCCACCAGCACGGCCAAGTCCAGATCGCTTTGTGACCCGTGCGTGCCCTGTGTGCGGCTGCCAAAAGCATAAATCGCCATCAGGTCCGGCACGCGGCTGCGCAGCATGTCAAGAAGGGCATTTCGGTTCATGCCCTAGCGTAACGCAGCTCGGGCAGTGCCAGGTGGTACCGCCTGATCGGATTTGTCCTGCAGAACCGGCCGCTGATCAGCCACGCCGAGCGCCAGTTCGACAGGTTTTTCAATCGGCCCCCATCGTCACGCGCGGCGCCACGGCGCACATCAGCTCATAGCCCACCGTACCGGCGGCCCGCGCCACCTCGTCGATGGGCAGCACCGCGCCGCTGGAGGCCATGCCCCAGAGCGTGACCTCGCTGCCCATGCCGGCCTTGGGCACCGGCGTCAGGTCCACCGTGATCATGTCCATGCTGACGCGGCCAACCATGCGGCATCGAACGCCGTTCACCAGCACCGGCGTGCCGGTCGGGCAGTGGCGCGGGTAGCCGTCGGCGTAACCGCAGGCGACCACGCCGATGCGCATCGGCTGGTCGGCGGCAAAGCTTGAACCGTAGCCAACGGTGTCACCGGCCTGCAGCTGCTGCAGGCCAATGATGCGCGACGACAGCGTCATTGTTGGCTGCAGGTCCCAGTCCGCAGCGCTGTGCTCGGGAACGTCGGGCGCGCTGCCGTACAGCACGATGCCGGGCCGGACCCAGTCGGAGCAGCCGGCCAGCGCAGCACCGTGGCGCAGGATCGCCGCGCTGTTGCTCAAGCTGCGCTCGCCGGGCAGGTCATGGGTGACAGCGTCGAAGGCCTGCAGCTGCGCGTCGATGCCCCGGGGTCCGTCGGCATCGGGAAAATGCTGCATCAGCGAGATTTCCTCAACCTGCGGCAACGCGCTCAGCCGCGTCCAGGCGGCGCGAAAACGCTCGGGCGCGAAACCCAGGCGGTTCATGCCGGTGTTCATCTTCAGGAAGACACGGTGCGGCAGCTGCGTCTTGTGCGCGGCCAGCCGGTCGATCTGCTCGTTGCAGTGGATCGTGTGCCACAGCCCCAAACGCGAGCACAGCTCCAGGTCGCGCGCGTCAAAACAGCCTTCGAGCAGCAGGATCGGGCCGCGCCAGTCCAGCGCACGCAGGCGCTGCGCTTCGGCCAGGTCGAGCAGCGCAAAGCCGTCGGCGCTGCGCAGCGCGTCAAACACGCGCTCGATGCCGTGGCCGTAGGCATTGGCCTTGACGACCGCCCAGACGCGGGAATCCGGCGCGGCAGCGCGCACCCGCGCAAGATTGTGGCTCAGGGCGGCGGTGTGGACGGTGGCAAGAATGGGACGGGGCATGGTGCAATGAAAGTGGGTAAGGACAGGAACGGACGACAAAGTGTGGCAAAGGACGGGCAGGTGCGGACGGATGCAATCGGCGCTGGCATCGGACGGCGGGGCACCCTTCATTTTGACATCCGGTCCCCATGCTATAAACAGCCATATTTTGGAGACATTCACCCCTATCTTGAGACACCGGACCCACTGGTGCATTTTTCTGCGGTGATCAATACAGTTCAATGAAGCGCGGCTTTTACACCATCATGGCAGCCCAGTTTTTCAGTTCGCTGGCTGACAACGCGCTATTTGTAGCGGCTGTAGAACTCCTCAAAACCAATGGGGCACCCAAATGGCAACCGGCCGCGCTGGTGCCGATGTTCGCGCTTTTCTATGTGATCCTGGCGCCTTTCGTCGGCGCCTATGCCGATGCCCGGCCCAAGGGCAACGTCATGTTTGCCAGCAACGCCATCAAGGTCGTCGGCTGTTTGATGATGCTGTTCGGCTCGCATCCGCTGCTGGCCTATGCCATCGTCGGCCTGGGCGCCGCCGCCTACTCACCGGCCAAGTACGGCATCCTGACCGAATTGCTGCCGGCCTCGCAGCTGGTCAAGGCCAATGGCTGGATTGAAGGCCTGACGATCGCGTCGATCATTCTGGGCGTGCTGCTGGGCGGACAGCTGGTCGGCCGCGCCATCTCCAGCCATCTGCTGGCGTTTGATATTCCCTACATCAACACCGGCATCGACACCCCGCCCGAAGCGGCCATCACCCTGCTGATCCTGCTGTATGCCATTGCCGCGTGGTTCAACCTGCGCATCCCCGACACCGGCGTCGAGATGCGTCCGATGCCGCGCAACAAGTTTGAACTGCTGCCCGATTTCTGGAGTTGCAACTCGGCGCTCTGGCGCGACAAGCTGGGCCAGATTTCGCTGGCCACCACCACGCTGTTCTGGGGCGTGTCAGGCAATCTGCGCTACATCGTGCTGGCATGGAGCGCAGCGGCGCTGGGTTACAGCACCACGCAGGCTTCGTCACTGGTCGGTGTGGTGGCGATCGGCACGGCCGTCGGCGCCATCCTGGCGTCAATGCGCATGCGGCTGGAGCATGCGCCCAAGGTCATGCCGCTGGGCATTGCGATGGGCGTGCTGGTGATCCTGATGAACTTCATCAGCAACGTCTGGGTGGCCGCGCCCTTCCTGATCCTGCTGGGCGGACTGGGCGGCTTCCTGGTGGTGCCGATGAACGCGCTGCTGCAGCACCGGGGCCACAACCTGATGGGCGCGGGCCGCTCGATTGCCGTGCAGAACTTCAACGAGCAGGCCTGCATCCTGAGCCTGGGCGCAGGCTACAGCCTGTCCACCGGCATGGGGTTGTCGGCTTTTGGTGCCATCACCGGCTTCGGTATCGTGGTGGCCGGCTTCATGTGGCTGATCCAGCGTTGGCACAAGAGCAATACCGTCAAGCACAAGGTGCAGCTGGACCACTTGCTGAGCATTGCCCGCAGCGACAAATCGCACTGATGACGGGGCGCGACATGGCGGCCGGGCAGACGGCCAAGGGACGCACCGTCACGCTGGCAGCCGCAGCGCTGGTCTTCAATGCGCTGGTGTGGGGCGTTTCCTGGTGGCCGTTTCGCCAGCTGCAGGGCTACGGCCTGCACCCGCTGTGGGCCACGGCGCTGATGTACCTGATGATCGTGACCGGGCTGCTGCTCGTGCAGTTCAAGGCCTGGCGCGGCTTTGCGGCGCATCCGCAGCTGTGGCTGCTGGGCCTGGCGGCGGGACTGACGAATATCGGCTTCAACTGGGCCGTGACCGTGGGCGACGTGGTGCGGGTGGTGCTGCTGTTTTACCTGATGCCCGCCTGGTCGGTGCTGGTGGCGTGGCGGCTGCTGGGTGAAAAACCGACCGCCGCATCGCTTTTGCGGCTGTTGCTGGCCATGACCGGGGTGCTGATCGTGCTGAAGGCACCAGACTCTGGGTGGCCGGTGCCGCAGGGTGCCGCCGACTGGCTGGCCATTGGGGGCGGCTTCAGTTTTGCAGTCACCAATGGCCTGCTGCGCAAATTCGCCAATGCGCCCGGCAACACCTGCATGCTGGCCATGTTTGGCGGCAGCGGCCTGATGGCGACGCTGGCCGCGCTGCTGGGCATGTCACTGCATCTGGTGCCGGGCCCGGCACTCCACGCAGACGGCATTCCGGTGCTGCTGGGGCTCAGCCTGGCCTTCATGGCCAGCAACGCGGCCCTGCAGTACGGCGCAGCACGCCTGGCAGCGGGCACGACGGCGATTGTGATGCTGACCGAAATCCTCTTTGCCAGCCTGTCGTCCGCTGCCCTGGATGCCGCCGAACTGACGCCGCGCGTGCTGCTCGGCGGCAGCCTGATCGTGCTGGCAGCGGTGCTGGCGTCAGTGGCGCCGTCTGCAGAAAAAGGCTCAACTGGCGCAAAATAGGCTGTCTTTATTCATCCGAACAGGAGCCAGATTCATGGCCAGCAACACATCCACGGTGTACGACTTCAAGGCGCGCCAGATCAACGGCCAGGACCTCGCGCTGTCCGAATTCAGGGGCAAGGTCATGCTGATCGTGAACACCGCCAGCCAGTGCGGTTTCACGCCGCAGTTCGGCGGACTGGAGGAACTGCACAAGACCCATGCCGGCCAGGGACTGGTGGTGCTGGGATTCCCGTGCAACCAGTTCGGCGCGCAGGACCCCGGCCAGGACAGCGATATCGCCAGTTTTTGCCAGGTCAACTATGGCGTGAGTTTTCCAATGATGTCCAAGATCGCCGTGAACGGCCCCATGGCCCATCCGCTGTACCAGTGGCTCTCCAGCGAGGCGCCCGGCCTGCTGGGCAGCAAGGCCATCAAATGGAACTTCACCAAGTTCCTGATAGGCAAGGACGGCCGCGTGATCAGGCGTTATGCGCCGCTGGAAAAGCCGGCAGACCTGGCAAAGGACATTGAAAAGGCGCTGGCAGCCTGAGCCGTGTGCACACCCCCGGGACTGGCGTCACTTGAAAAAGGCGGCTCGACGCTGGCTTTTTTCAGGGATCAGGACGCCGAAGCGCCCTTTATTCCAGACCGACTGTGTGTCGTTCTTGCGGCTTTTCCGGGCCGGCCTGGGCATGCTGCCGGGGCGGGGCGCCGCTACCGCTCTGGTTTGCGCCTTGGTTGCGGGATGCCATTTCGATGGCCTCGTCAACAAGTTGAGAAAGGACCGGCACGGCAGCCGTGCCTCGATGGACGGCGTATGTTGTTGCGCCGTTGCTTGCGCGGCGCGCCGGCGAAAGGGCTTCAGGGCAGTACGGGGCTTGAAACGCAGGTAGGAAGGCCTGCCGGTGGCCCGTCACACCAACGCCATGCCCGACCTTCCATTTCATGAACAAACAGGCCGATCACGCAACGCCGGCAGGCATCAATCGCTACTGATTCAATAGCGCCTCATCCAGCACCTCGACCCAGTGGCGTACCGGCGTTGCCGTACCGCTTTGCAGGTGGGTGATGCAGCCGATGTTGGCCGACACAATCACCTCGGGCGCCATGTCGCCCAGGTTGGCCAGCTTGCGGTCGCGCAGCTGGTAGGCGATCTCCGGCTGGAGCACCGAGTAAGTGCCAGCCGAGCCGCAGCACAGGTGCGCCTCGTTGTTCGACACCTTGATGTCAAAACCCAGCCGGCCCAGATGCTGCTCGACGCCGCCGCGCAGCTGCTGGCCGTGCTGCAGGGTGCAGGGCGGGTGAAACGCGAGTCGCGGAGCGCTGGCGGCGATTTTTTCCATCAGCTCGGGCCGGCTGGCTTGCAGCGATTCGGCAATGACTGGCAGCAGCTCGCTCAGGTCGCGGGTCAGGTCGCTGATGCGCGCGGCTTTTTCCGCATAGGCGGGGTCGTCCTTCAGGATGTAGCCGTATTCCTTGACCGTGACGCCGCAGCCCGAGGCGTTCATCACCAGGGCTTCGACACCGCTCTCCACGAAAGGCCACCAGGCGTCGATGTTGCGGCGCATCTCGGCCTTGCCGCCGTCCTGGTCGTTCAGGTGGAATTTCACCGCGCCGCAGCAGCCTGCCTTGGCCGCCACCACGGTCTGGATGCCGGCGGCGTCCAGCACCCGGGCCGTGGCCGAATTGATGTTGGGCATCATGGCCGGCTGCACGCAGCCCGAGAGCATCAGCATTTTCCGGGCCTGCGTGCGCGTGGGCCATGCGCCGGCCGCCTGTTTGGCGGGCACCTTATTCTTCAGCGAATGCGGCAGCAGGCCGCGCACCGCCTGGCCGATCTTCATGGCCGGGGCGAACAGTGGCGACGGCAGGCCTTCCTTGAGCGCCCAGCGCACCGCGCGATCGCCGGCTGGACGCGGCACGCGTTCATCGACCAGCTTGCGGCCGATGTCGATCAGGTGGCCGTACTGCACGCCGCTGGGGCAGGTGCTTTCGCAGTTGCGGCAGGTCAGGCAGCGGTCCAGGTGAAGCTGGGTCTTGCGCGTCGGCACCTCGCCTTCGAGCACCTGCTTGATCAGGTAGATGCGCCCGCGCGGGCCGTCGAGCTCGTCGCCGAGCAGCTGGTAGGTCGGACAGGTGGCGGTGCAAAAGCCGCAATGCACGCATTTGCGCAGGATGGCCTCGGCCTGCAGGCCGTCGGGGGTGTTCTGGAATTCGGGGGCGAGTTGGGTCTGCATGGTGGTCTTCAGGTACTTTGGCGGGCGGTTTTGCGCCGGATGGTGCGCACGAGGTCGGAATACAGGGGCGGCAGGCACAGGCCAAGCAGCAGCAGGGCCAGTGGAATGACCCAGACGAAACCGACATGCTTGAAGCCCGCCGCGCCGACGATACCGCCGCCGATGAAGGCGCCCAGCAGCGTGCCGAGCAGCCGCAGCTTGATGCGGTTGGCGCGAACCCGGGATTCGAACGGGCTGGCCGTGCGGTTCCAGTACAGCAATTTGCCCAGCTCGATGCCGATGTCGGTCACGATGCCGGTCATGTGGGTGGTGCGGATTTGCGATGACGATATCTTGCTGACCAGCGCGTTTTGCAGCCCCATGGTGAAGGACAGTACCAGCACGGTGAGTGGAACGGCAAACGGCGTCTGGCGGTTCAGCGTGGCGCCTATCAGGCCAAACAGCAGCAGCAGCAAGGCTTCGACCAGCAGGGGCAGCGCGTATTCGCTGCGCAGCCCGTGCTGGCGCGCCCAGTTCACCTGGATGGCGGTGAAGGCCGCGCCGCAGGTAAAGGCCAGCAAGGCCCCGATGGCGCCCAGCACCAGGCGCATGTTGCCCAGCACCAGGTTGTCGGCCAGCAGCGAGGCAAAGCCCGTCATGTGCGAGGTGTACATCGCCACCACCAGGAAGCCGCCGGCATTGACCGCCCCGGCATTGAACGCCAGAATGCCGCCGAGCAGGCGGTTGGTGGACGCGGTCCGGTGCTGGCTGGTCAGGTGGCGAAAACGACGCATGCGCTGCTTCAGCCGTCCATCGGCATGCGGCCTGGATTGAAAATGCCGGCCGGGTCGAACTGCTTTTTGAGCTCGCGCTGGATGCGCGACTGCACCGGGGACAGCGGCGTGAACACCGGCACGTTTTCCGGCATCAGGGCGGCGCGCCTGAACAGGGTGGCATGGCCGCCCGCCTGCCCCGCCAGCTGGCGCAGCTGCTCGGCCGCAGACGCCGGCGCCCAGAGCCAGCGCAGGCCGCCGTGCCATTCGACCAGTGGCACATACGGCAAATTCATCGCCGGCGCGGTCTGCGGCACGCTCAGGCGCCACAGGCAGGCATCAGGCGAAGGCGGCTGCGCGAAAAACGGCAGGGTCTGCTCGCGGCAGGCATGCCAGTCGGCGCCAGCCTGGGACGGGTCCATGGGCACCGCCTGGCCGCCGGCCGCCTGCACATCGGCCACCATGCGCGGACATGCGGCCTCGACGGCGGCCAGCGCGCCGCGCAGGCGAACGAACAGCAAGTCCTGCGCCGGGGCAGCGCTTGCATCGCGCACCCAGCAACTGGCATTGAGCGGCAGCGGCTGGCCGCCCCAGCGGTTGAGCAGGTCCAGCGCCTTTTGCTGGCTCAAGCCGCTGCACTGCAGCGTGGCTTCGCCGGGGGCGACCGGCAGCACCTTGAGCGACAGCTCCATCAGCACGCCCAGCGTGCCCAGCGTGCCGGCCATCAGGCGCGACACGTCATAACCAGCGACATTTTTCATGACCTGGCCGCCAAAGGTCAGGCATTCGCCCTTGCCGTTGAGCAGCACCACGCCCAGCAGGTAGTCGCGCACCGCGCCGCTGCTGGCGCGCGCCGGGCCGCTCAGGCCGCTGGCGACCATGCCACCCACCGTGGCATGGGGGCCGAAGTGCGGCGGCTCGAAGGGCAGGCACTGGCCTTGTTCGGCCAGCAGCGCCTCCAGTTCGGCCAGCGGGGTTCCGCCGCGCACGGTAACGACCAGCTCGCTCGGCTCGTAGCTGATGACGCCGGAACAAGCGTCCATGTCGAGCACGTCGCCCCGGAGCGCCTGGCCGTAAAAGTCCTTGCTGCCGCCGCCGCGTATGCGCAAGGGCGTGCCTGTGCGCGCCGCAGCGCGAACGCGCCCGGCCATCAATGTCGTCATGTCAGTGTCTGCATTCATGGCCAGAATGGTACGCGTGCAAGGCGTTCAGGGGGTTTGATTTTTTTGAATGCGGCGTGTGCGGTTTTTTGCGGGCTGTCGCCTGTTAACGCCATGCAGCGCCATGCAGCGCCATGCAAACGTTCCGAAACGCTATCAATAAAATAGCTACATATGCAATATCGGCGTGCGCAAACACCTTTTTTTATCGATAAACAGCAGGTGGGTCTTCAATCCGTGAAGAAATTCACCGGCAGCCCCGGCACCTCGACCGGCATCGAAAAAATGCAGCCTGAATCAGGCCAGCGTTTTAGCTCGTCCGACGGACGGCCATGGCGCGCGGTCGTGAGGTAAAGCGTCCGGAGGTCGGCGCCGCCAAAGCAGGGCATGGTCGGGCATGGCGCAGGCACCGCGAACACGGCCAGCAGCTCGCCGGCGGGCGACAGCTTGAGCAGCCGCCCGCCTTCATACATGGCGACGTAATAGTTGCCTTCTGTATCGACCGCCGCGCCGTCAGGCCGGCCGCCATAACCGGGCCTGCCCGGCTGCCAGCCTTCGGGTTTGCCGGGCCATGAATGAAACACCCGCTCACGGCTCAGGGTGTTGCTGGCGGCATGCCAGTCCCAGGCGCGGACCGCATGGCGCGGCGTGTCGGCCCAGTACAGGGTGGCTGCGTCGGGCGACCAGGCCAGGCCATTGGCCGTGGTGGCGTCGGCCGCCTTCACGTCGAGGACCGGCGGGCGGCCGCCCCGGGCGTCCAGGCAAAAAAGCTGCGCGCGGGCGGCGTCGCGCGGCTCGTAAATCGTGCCGGCCCAGAAGCGGCCCAGCGGATCGGCCTTGCCGTCGTTGAAGCGCGTGGTGGCAGGGTCGTGCAGCGCGGGGGAGAGCAGCGCCAGCTCACCGCCCCAGTGCCGGGCGCGGTAGATGCCGTCGCGCAGGGCAATGACCAGGCCGGTGCCTTGGGCGTTGCTGCGGGCCGGTGCGATGCAGCCGGGCTCGGACGGCAGGCTCCAGCGCTCGACGCTGCCGTCCGATCCTGTTGACCGGCAGACCTGCCGGGCGGGAATGTCCACCCAGTACAGGCGCTGCTCGTCCGGGTGCCAAAACGGGGATTCACCCAGTTCGCTGGGCTGTGAAATGGCGATTTGCCAGGGCATGCTTTTCTCCTTGGGCCGTGTGGTTCAGCGAAGGGGTCGGCCACGACTGCGACTGTAGCGGCAAAAAAAAAGCCCGCTGGCGAGATACCAGCGGGCCAAACTTCCCCAAGAGACTTCTGTCAGCTTCTCAACCCAAGCAATCTTTACCGGTTGTAGGCGGTTTCGCCGTGCGAGGTGATGTCCAGCCCTTCGCGCTCGTCTTCTTCGTTGACACGCAGGCCGATGGTCAGGTCCACGATCTTGTAGGCGATGAACGACACAACACCCGACCACACCACCGTGATCAGCACGGCCTTGGCCTGGATCCACACTTGCGAGACGATCGAGTAGTCGGCGGCAGCGATGCCGGTGGCCGTCACCCAGTCGGCCACAAAGCCGGGGCCGCCCAGGGCCGGCGAGTTGAACACGCCGGTCAGCAGCGCGCCGACGATGCCGCCCACGCCATGCACGCCGAACACGTCGAGCGAGTCGTCGGCGCCGAGCAGCTTCTTCAGGCCATGCACGCCCCAGAGGCAGGCAAAACCGGCGACAAAGCCAATCACCAGGCCGCCGCCGATGCCGACGTTGCCGGCTGCCGGGGTGATGGCCACGAGGCCGGCCACGGCGCCCGAGGCAGCGCCCAGCATCGACGCCTTGCCGCGCATCAGCGCCTCGCCGAGGCACCAGGCCAGCACGGCTGCGGCCGTTGCGCCCAGCGTGTTGATGAAGGCCAGGGCGGCAAAGCCGTTGGCTTCCAAGGCCGATCCGGCATTGAAACCGAACCAGCCCACCCACAGCAGCGAGGCACCGACCATGGTCAGCGTCAGGCTGTGCGGCGCCATGGCTTCCTTGCCATAGCCGATGCGCTTGCCGACCATGAAGGCGCCGACCAGGCCGGCCACGGCTGCATTGATGTGCACCACGGTGCCGCCGGCAAAGTCCAGCGCGCCCGACTGCCAGATGTAGCCGGCCTTGCCGTTCATCGCATCGACCACTTCCTTGCCGGTGTAGGCATCAGGCCCCATCCAGAACCAGACCATGTGCGCCATCGGCGCATAGCTGAAGGTGAACCAGATCACCATGAAGAGCAGCACGGCGGAGAACTTGATGCGCTCGGCGAAGGCGCCGACGATCAGGGTGCAGGTGATGCCGGCGAAGGTGGCCTGGAAGGCGGCAAAGACGATCTCGGGGATCACGACGCCTTTGCTGAACGTGGCCGCGCTGGCAAACGTGCCCGCAGCGTTGTCCCAGATGCCTTTCATGAACAACCGGTCAAAGCCGCCGATGAAAGCGCTGCCCTCGGTGAAGGCCAGGCTGTAGCCGTAGATGAACCAGAGCACGACGATCAATGAGAACGTCACCATGACCTGCATCAGCACCGACAGCATGTTCTTGCTGCGCACCAGGCCGCCGTAGAACAGCGCCAGGCCAGGCACGACCATCAATATCACCAGGATGGTCGAGACCATCATCCAGGCCGTGTCGCCCTTGTTGGGAACAGGGGCCGGCGCAGCGGCGGCCTCGGCGCCCGGAGCTGCTGTGGCGGCGGCAGGTGCGGCCGCCACAGCGGGCACGGTGGGTGCGGCGGCGGCATCGGGACTGGCTTCAGCCGGGGCAGATGCGGCAGCGGCAGGCGCCTGTGCCGGGGTCTGCGCCAGAGCGAATGCGCCCGTGCCCAGCAAGCTCAGTCCCAGCAGGAGGGAAGCAATCATTTTTTTCATGGCAATGTTTCTCTTTTTTTTCAGGGGGGTGATGTCAGAGCGCTTCCTTGCCGGTTTCGCCGGTGCGGATGCGCACGACCTGCTCAAGGTCGTACACAAAAACCTTGCCGTCGCCAATCTTGCCGGTGCGGGCCGAGGTTTCGATGGCTTCAATCACGCGTTCCACCAGGTCATCGGACACAGCCGCTTCGATCTTGACCTTGGGCAAGAAGTCGACGACGTACTCGGCGCCCCGGTACAGCTCGGTATGGCCCTTCTGACGGCCAAAGCCCTTGACCTCGGTCACGGTGATGCCCTGCACGCCCATGCCGGAGAGGGCTTCGCGCACCTCGTCCAGCTTGAACGGTTTGATGATGGCAGTGACGAGTTTCATTTCAGTTTTCCTCCAGGATGAATGACGAGGCAGCAGTCCGATGGCGCTGCCGACGCATTACAGGGTTGTTGTAGGCATCACGTCCAGCGTGTTCTTGATGCGAAAGCGGCCGCTATCAACGAGGGTGACGAAGCTTGATTTCATGGAATCCCCGAAAATTTTTTAAGGTTGGCGGAACTTGTTTAGCAGGGACCGTGCCAGCTATTTTTTGCTCGCCCGAAAACGCTTGGCGGATTTCATCGGCTACCGGGTTACGCTAGAGACTTACAAGCTGTTACGCACCATTTTGATGCGATTGCAACGCACAACATTGATGCATTTATAAGGAAGTCACCGAATGAGCCTGTCTTTAGTGCACAGCCGTGCCTTGCTGGGGCTTGAAGCGCGTCCGGTGTGCGTTGAAGTGCACCTGGCCAACGGCCTGCCGAGTTTCACGCTGGTCGGACTGGCCGATACCGAAGTCAAGGAAGCGCGCGAGCGGGTGCGCTCGGCGATCCAGAATGCCGGGCTGGAATTTCCCGCCAACAAGCGCATCACGGTGAACCTGGCGCCGGCCGACCTGCCCAAGGACTCGGGCCGCTTTGACCTGCCGATTGCGCTGGGCATCCTGGCCGCCAGCGGCCAGATTGACGCGCGCAAGCTGGCGGGGTATGAGTTTGCCGGCGAGCTGTCGCTGGGCGGCGACCTGCGGCCGGTTCGCGGTTCCCTGGCCATGAGCGTGGCCATTGCCCGGCCGGCGCGTGGTACGCCGCAACCGTTGCCCCGGCTGGTGCTGCCCGAAGGCAGCGCGCAGGAGGCCGCGCTGGTGCCGCAAGCCGAGGTGTACCGCGCGCAGCATCTGCTCGACGTGGTCCGGCAGTTTTTGCCAGGCGATGCCCTTCCCGAAGCCGGTGACGGCTGGACGCGCGTGGCGTCCACCGCGCCGTCACGGCAGCCTGCCTATCCAGACCTGGCCGATGTCAAGGGCCAGGCCGCCGCCCGCCGCGCGCTGGAAATTGCAGCGGCCGGCGGGCACAGCCTTTTGATGGTCGGCGCGCCGGGTTCGGGCAAGTCGATGCTGGCGCAGCGCTTTGCCGGCCTGCTGCCGGCCATGACGACGGAGGAAGCACTGGAAACCGCTGCCGTCGCCTCGCTGGGCGGGCGCTTCACGCTGGACCACTGGGCTGTGCGTCCGACCTGCGCGCCGCACCACACAGCCAGCGCGGTGGCGCTGGTGGGCGGCGGCTCGCCACCACGCCCGGGTGAAATCTCGCTGGCGCACCGGGGCGTGCTGTTTCTGGACGAGCTTCCGGAGTTTCCCCGCGCCGCACTGGAAGCGCTGCGCGAACCGCTGGAGTCGGGCCACATCACGATTTCGCGTGCCGCGCAGCGCGCGGAATTCCCGGCACGCTTCCAGCTGATCGCTGCCATGAACCCCTGCCCCTGCGGCTACCTGGGCTCCAGACTGCGCGCCTGCCGCTGCTCGCCCGAGGTCGTGTCACGCTACCAGGGAAAGCTCAGCGGGCCGCTGCTTGACCGCATCGACCTGCATGTGGAAGTCGGCAGCCTGGCCGCCGATGAGCTGGTGAACGCGGCGCCGGGCGAATCCACCGAGGCGGTGCGCAGCCGGGTGGTGCAGGCCAGGGAACGCGCGATGGCCCGGCAGGGCAGCGCCAACCAGGCGCTCGACGGCCAGGCCATCGATGCGCAGTGCCAGCTGGACCCGGCAGCGGCCAAGTTCCTCAATGTGGCGGCAACGCGGCTGGGCTGGTCAGGCCGGGGCATTCACCGCTGCCTGAAGGTGGCGCGCACCATTGCCGACCTGGCCGGCGCCAAAACCGTGCAGGTGACGCATGTGGCCGAGGCGGTGCAGTACCGGCGCGCATTGAAGGCGGCGCACTGAAAGACGGCGTGGTTCCAGCTCGCACGGGCAGCGCGAACCCGACGCGAAGCTGCCGGCTGGAGGGCAGCACTGCAGGTGCGGTGCGCGTTTGCGTTTGCGTTTGCGTTTGCGTTTGCGTTTGCGGAAATTACAGGTTGGGCGCCAGCAGGCGCTGCAGGTCTTCGGCCCGGGCGCCGCGACGCTGGGCGAGGTCCTGGAGCTGGTCATCGCCAATCTTGCCGACGCTGAAATAGGTGCTCTCGGGATGGCTCAGGTAAAAACCGCTGACACTGGCCGCAGGCGTCATGGCCAGGCTTTCCGTCAGCGCCATGCCGATGTCGTCGGCGTGGAGCAACGCGAACATTTCCTTCTTGGCACTGTGGTCCGGGCAGGCCGGGTAGCCGGGTGCGGGGCGGATGCCCTGGTATTTTTCAGCAATCAGCGCGTCCTTGTCGAGCGACTCGGCCGGCACGTAGCCCCACAAATCCTGCCGGACCCGCTGGTGCAGGGCTTCGGCAAAAGCTTCGGCCAGGCGGTCAGCGAGCGACTTGAACATGATCGATGAATAGTCGTCATGCTCGGCCACGAACTGCTTTTCCTTTTTCTCGGCGCCCAGGCCGGCGGTGACGGCAAAAACACCGATGTAATCGGCAATTTTTGAGCTATTTTGGCCTTTTACGCCCACTGCACGGGCGCGAGAAGCTATCAATTCAGGCGTCAGCAGCTTGGGTGCGACAAAGTCGGACAGGCAGCGGCTGGGGCGCATCACGCCCTCAACGGCTGTTTTTTCGGTCTGCTGGCGCAGGCCGTACCAGGTCATGGCGACTTCGCTGCGCGACTCGTCGGTGTAGATCTCGATGTCGTCGCCGACGCTGTTGGCCGGCAGCAGCGCCATCACGCCGTTGGCGGTGAGCCAGCGGCCCTCGATCAGCCGCTTGAGCATGCGCCTGGCGTCGGCATAGACGCGCACCGCCTCGACGCCAACCACCTCGTCCTTCAGGATCGCCGGGAACGGGCCGGCCAGGTCCCAGGTCTGGAAGAACGGCCCCCAGTCAATGAACTCGGCGAGTTCGGCCAGGTCAAAATTCTTGAACACGCGCCGGCCAACGAATTTGGGCACGGGCGGCGTGTAGCTGGCCCAGTCCATCGCCGTGGCATTGGCGCGCGCCTTGGCCAGTGGCCACATCGGCACCTGCTTTTTGTTGGCGTGCTGGGTGCGCACCTTGTCGTAGTCGGCGTTCAGTTCGGCGATGTATTTGGCGGCGTTGTCAGACAGCAGGCTTTGCGCCACGCTGACGCTGCGCGAGGCGTCGGGCACGTACACCACCGGACCTTCGTAGTGCGGCGAAATCTTGACCGCCGTGTGCACGCGGCTGCAGGTGGCGCCGCCAATCAGCAGCGGAATGTTGTTGAGGCGGAAATGGTCGTCCTTTTGCATCTCGCTGGCGACGTACTGCATTTCCTCCAGGCTGGGCGTGATCAGTCCCGACAGGCCGACGATGTCGGCGCCCTCGGCCTTGGCCAGCGCCAGAATCTCGTGGCACGGCACCATCACGCCCATGTTCACCACTTCAAAGTTGTTGCACTGCAGCACCACCGTGACGATGTTCTTGCCGATGTCGTGCACGTCGCCCTTGACGGTGGCGATGATGATCTTCCCCTTGGTCTTGACGTCGCCGCCGGCGGCCTGCAGCACCAGCTTTTCGGCCTCGATGTAGGGCAGCAGGTGCGCCACGGCCTGCTTCATCACTCTAGCGCTTTTGACCACCTGCGGCAGGAACATCTTGCCCTGGCCAAACAGGTCGCCGACCACGTTCATGCCGTCCATCAGCGGGCCTTCGATGACATGCAGCGGCCGTCCGTCGCCGGCAAGGATCGCCTGGTACATCTCTTCGGTGTCTTCGGTGATGAACTCGTTCAGGCCATGCACCAGTGCGTGCGACAGCCGCGCGCGTATCGGCAGTGCGCGCCATTCGTATTTCTTGCTGTCGTCGCGCGCACCGCTCTTGGCCGTTTCGGCCACTTCAATCAGGCGCTCGCCGGGCGTCAGGTGTTCCTCGCCGTCCTTGTAAACCGGCTGGCGATTCAGCACCACGTCCTCGACGCGCTCGCGCAGCACCGGCTCCAGGTCGTCGTAGACGCCCATCATGCCGGCGTTGACGATGCCCATGTCCATGCCGGCCTGGATCGCGTGGTACAGAAAGACGGTGTGAATCGCTTCGCGCACCGGGTCGTTGCCACGAAAGCTGAAGGACACGTTGGACACGCCGCCCGAGACCTTGGCGCCGGGCAGGTTGGCCTTGATCCAGCGGGTGGCGTTGATGAAGTCGACCGCGTAGTTGTTGTGCTCGTCAATGCCGGTGGCAATGGCAAAGATGTTGGGGTCAAAAATGATGTCTTCGGGCGCAAAGCCGATCTCGTCGACCAGCACGCGGTAGGCGCGCTCGCAAATGGTGATTTTTCGCTCGTAGGTGTCAGCCTGGCCCTGCTCGTCGAATGCCATGACGACGGCAGCGGCGCCGTAACGCTTGAGCAGCTTGGCCTGCTGCTTGAAGGCGTCAATGCCCTCCTTCATCGAAATCGAGTTGACGATGCCCTTGCCCTGGATGCAGCGCAGGCCGGCCTCGATCACGCTCCACTTGGAGCTGTCGATCATGATGGGAACGCGGGCAATGTCGGGCTCGCCGGCGATCAGGTTCAAAAAGCGCACCATGGCGGCCTGGCTGTCGAGCATGGCCTCGTCCATGTTGATGTCGATGATTTGCGCACCGTTTTCAACCTGCTGGCGGGCAACTGTCAGCGCCTGTTCATAGTCGCCGTTCAAAATCATGCGGGCGAAAGCCTTGGAGCCCGTGACGTTGGTGCGCTCGCCGATGTTGACGAACAGGGAATCCGTTCCAACCATGACCGGCTCCAGGCCGGACAGCTTCATGGGCGGGACATGCGGGGCGACTTGCGGGGTAGTTTGAATTGCAGACATGGCTCACCTTGGAACAAAGGTGAGCGTCGTTGCCAAATAGGGCGTTTTGCACCCTGCTTACCCAAGCCTGACGAAACGATGTTTCGCTGCAACGCTCCTTGAGTTAAGCTCGATTTTAAGCACCAATCCCGGCAGTCCGGCTGCCAGCGATCAAATTCCACCGGGTTGACCCATGATAAGCACCTTCTTCAGAAAAAAAAGCTTCCCTTTGGCAGGTCCACGGCACGACGCCACCGAAGGCTCGGAATCGGCCGACCTGGCAGCCCAGTTGCTGGTGGCGCCCACAGCCCTGATGCAGCTGACGATGCCAGAGGCGCGCATGGTGGTGTGCTACATGCAGCCGCAAATTGTGGCCAAAGGCACGGTCTTCATTCGCGAAGGCGATGCCCGCGACACCGCATTCCTGATGCTGCTGCTCGATGGCGAAGTGACGGTGGAAACACTGGTGGTCAGCCGCGTCGAACCCATCGTCATCACGCTGCTGGGCCCCGGCAGCCTGATTGGCGAGCTTGGCATGTTCGACGGCCTGCCCCGCTACGCCAGCTGCATTGCCGCCACGCAGTTGCGCTGCGCCATCCTGACGCGCGAGGCCCTGAACCGTCTGATGGAGGAAAACCCCGGAGTTGCTGCCAAACTGCTTCTGGCCGTGTCGCTGCGCATTGGAGCGCGCCTGCGCGAGGTGACCGACAAGCTCAAGATGTACGTCCAGCTGACACAGGCGATGGAGCAGGAGATTGGATCATGGTCCGACGCTTGAATCCGTTTTCAAATCAGTCCGAGATCAGGCGCAAAGCCGCAGGCTGTGTTCCAGGAGCCTGGGCGAAACAACGCCCTATGGGATTGATCGTCAAGCGCAATGAGCCGTCACTGCCAGAACGGCGCCCGCAGGCTCAGCCAGCCCTCAAGCCGCTTCGGCGTAGAAGACACCGCGCTGCAGCTTGCGTCCGCCGACCAACGCCACTGACCGGGCAATCGCCTGAATATGTTCGGGCGTGGTGCCGCAACACCCGCCCACAATGTTGACCAGCCCTTCGGCGGCAAACTCGTGCAGCAGGCGCGAAGTCACGTCAGGCGTTTCGTCAAAGCCGGTGTCGCTCATCGGATTGGGCAGGCCGGCATTCGGATAGCAGCTGATGAAGGTGTCGGGTGCGGCCTTGGCCAGTTCCTGGATGTAGGGGCGCATCAGCGCCGCGCCCAGCGCGCAGTTCAGGCCCACGGCCAGCGGCTCGGCGTGGCGCACGCTGTGCCAGAAGGCGGTCACCGTCTGGCCGCTCAGGATGCGGCCCGAGGCATCGGTCACCGTGCCGCTGATGATCAGTGGCAGGCGTTCGCCCGAATTGTCAAAATACTCGTCGATGGCAAACAGCGCCGCCTTGGCATTGAGCGTGTCGAAAATCGTCTCCACCATCAGCACGTCGCTGCCGCCCCTGACCAGCGCCTCGGTCTGCTCGTAATAGGCTTTGCGAAGTTCCTCGAAACTGGTGTTGCGCGCACTCGCGTCGTTCACGTCGGGGCTGATGCTGGCGGTCTTGGGCGTGGGACCAAGCGTACCGACGACAAAGCGCGGCTTGTCGGGCGTTGAAAACTTGTCACAGGCGGCACGGGCCAGCCGCGCCGATTCATGGTTCATTTCCAACGCCAGGTCGGCCATGTCGTAATCGGCCTGGGCGATGGTCGTGGCGCCAAAGGTGTTGGTTTCGATCAGGTCGGCACCGGCGGCCAGGTAGCCTTCGTGGATGTCGCGGATCACGTCGGGCCGCGTCAGGCTGAGCAGCTCGTTGTTGCCTTTCACGTCCTTGTGAAAGTCCTTGAAACGCTCGCCCCGGTACTGCGCTTCATTGAGCTTGAAGCGCTGGATCATGGTGCCCATCGCGCCGTCAAGAATCAAGATGCGTTGCGCCAGAAGGGCGGGGAGTTGTGCGGCGCGGGTGTAGGGTATCGGCTTCATGGCGTGCATTTTAGGACGGGGTTCATGGCCGTTGACTTTCCCTGACAATACGGCAATAGCCTGTTGGCGTTGGATGAAGACCAACCTGAACCGGCATCCGGCCAGAATGACGGGGCGCAGCCCCCAGGCAAGCGCTGCAAAGGCTGTTTTTGAAAAAATTGATTAAAAATGTCTTTTGCGCATGCCTGACTTGCACGAACAGCTATTTTTTTCATAGCGATCCGGATTATTTACACCGCTCACCTGTCTGGCCTGCCCTTGTCCTCATTGCCCATTTCCTCCTCCCAGCCCACGCCGCTGGACGTGCTCGGCCAGGTGTTTGGCTACAGCGACTTTCGTGGTCCGCAGCGGGCCATCGTGGAACACGTCGTTCAAGGCGGCGACGCGCTGGTCCTGATGCCGACCGGCGGCGGCAAGTCGCTGTGCTACCAGATTCCGGCCATCGTGCGGCAAAACGCCGGGCATGGCGTGACCGTCGTGATCTCGCCACTGATTGCGCTGATGCACGACCAGGTCGGCGCGCTGCTCGAAGCCGGCGTCTCGGCGGCCTTCCTCAATTCCACCCAGACCTACGAGGAAAGCAGCGCGCTGGAAAAACAGTTGCTGCGCAACGAACTGACGCTGCTCTACGCCGCGCCCGAGCGCATCAACACGCCGCGCATGAAGGGCCTGCTGGCGTCGCTGCACGCGCGCGGACTGCTCAGCCTGTTTGCGATTGACGAGGCCCATTGCGTGAGCCAGTGGGGCCACGACTTCCGGCCCGAATACCGGTCCTTGAGCCTGCTGCACGAGACCTTCCCCGACGTGCCGCGCATGGCGCTGACGGCCACCGCCGACCACCTGACGCGCCAGGACATGGTCGAGCGGCTCAAGCTTGAAGAGGCACGCGCGTTCGTCAGCAGCTTTGACCGGCCCAACATCCGCTACACCATCGTCGAAAAGCTGGAGCCAACGCGCCAGCTGCTGCGTTTCATCCAGACCGAGCACGACGCCGAAGCCGGCATTGTCTATTGCCAGTCCAGGAAACGCGTGGAGGAAATTGCCGGCATGCTCGAAGACGCCGGCATCAAGGCGATGGCCTACCACGCCGGGCTGGACGCCAAGCTGCGCCAGCAGCGCCAGGACCGCTTCCTGCGCGAGGATGGCATGGTGATGGTGGCGACGATTGCCTTTGGCATGGGCATCGACAAGCCCGACGTGCGCTTCGTCGCGCACCTGGACATGCCGAAAAACATCGAAGGCTATTACCAGGAAACCGGCCGTGCCGGCCGTGACGGGCTGCCCGCTGACGCCTGGATGGTCTATGGCCTGCAGGACGTGGTGAACCAGCGCCGGATGATCGACACCAGCGAAGTCGCCAGCGAGGAATTCAAGGCCGTGATGCGCGGCAAGCTCGACGCGCTGCTGACACTGGCTGAAGGTACGCGCTGCCGCCGCGTCAGCCTGCTGGGCTACTTTGGCGAGGACAGTCAGCCCTGCGGCAATTGCGACAACTGCCTGAATCCGCCCGCCGTGTGGGACGCGACCGAAGCGGCGCGCAAGATGCTGAGCTGCATCTACCGGGTGCACCAGACCAGCGGCATCAGCTTTGGCGCCGGGCACATCATGGACATCCTGCGCGGCAAGCCGACCGAAAAAGTCGTGCAGTACGGCCACGACCAGCTCAGCACCTTCGGCATCGGCGCCGACCTGCCGGAGGCGCAGTGGCGCGGTGTGCTGCGCCAGCTGATTGCCAGCAACCTGGTGCGGGTCAACGCCGAGGCCTTCAACACCCTGCAGCTCATGCCCGACGCGCGCCAGGTGCTCAAGGGCGAAGTCAATGTGCTGCTGCGCCAGCAGGCCGTCAGCGCCAAGGCCGAGCGACCCAGACGCGGCAGCAAAGCGTCGGCGAAGAAAACATCGGCCAAGGGCATGGCGGAAGCCACGCTGAATGCCGGCGCGCTGGAACGGCTGGCGCGCCTGAAGGCTTGGCGTGCCGAGGTGGCGCGCGAGCACAACCTGCCGGCCTTCGTGATTTTTCACGACGCCACGCTGCGCGCCATTGCCGAGCGGGCACCGCACAGCCTGCGCGACCTGGAAGGCATCAGCGGCATGGGGGTGAAAAAGCTGCAGGCGTATGGGGCTGAGGTGTTGCGGGTGTGTGCGCAAGAGGGTTGAGAAACTTTGCGTGTCGCTGTGCACGCGTCCAACCGGCCGGTTTTACGAATTTTTTGATTAAAAATGGCTCTGGCGCAATGTGATATTGCACTGACAGCTATTAAAAATATAGCAAATCAAAGTGTTTTGGATATGCTCTGGGGTTTGCGCGCGGATGACCCCCACCCGAAATGCATTGACCACCTCTCGGTTCGGTTTATTGCAGTGCAGCAAGGGCAGCCTCTGGCACCCTGTCCAATACCTTCAGTAGCGCTTTGGCGGCGCCTGTCGGGCCGCGTTTTCCCTGCTCCCAGTTGCGAATGGTTTCCACTGAAACCTCGATTCGCTGCGAAAACTCAACCTGACTCAAGCCCAGCCGTTTTCTGACCCGGCGGGTAAATTTGGCCGCGTCCTGAAGTGCATCAGCTTCGTCGGCAGCCTGCTGCGTGGCAGTGTCCGCTTCAGTCGTCGCGTCCACGCGCGCCGGGTCAATGCGCCCCAGCGTCAGCAAGGTCGGGGCGGCTGGATCAATCTTCATGCGTACTGTCTTCATAGTGTTTGACCTCTCGTTGATTGGCTTTGCGGGCCGAGATGATGCGCATGGCACCGTCACGCGGGGTATAGACCACCGCAAACAGACGCTTTTCGCCCATGCCCATCATCTGGTAGCGCTCCTCACCATAGTTGAGCCGCGTGTCGGCATTCACAATCCGGCGAGGATCGAAAAATGCCTGTGCCGCATAGGTGAAATCAAAGCCACGCTGTGTAAAACAACGCTCACTTTTATCTTCATCCCATTCAAAATTCATGTACCAATATAGGTCATTGGCCTATAAAAATCAAGTCTGTGAGCGCAAAGTGCAGTGCAGCATTGGGACTCTGTCGATATCGTGCAAACCGGCTCCAGGCAAAGCCGTCAATGTTTGCGCTCAGAAACGCATGAAAAATTCAAGATGCTTGTAAGCGCAGGCTTGTTAAAAGACGGTGAGTGGCTTTTTCTTGTTGACTATCAAGACCAAAAAATCGTCGGATATGAAACCACCGTGTCGGGATCTTCGCCAGTCTGCAAAGGGCAAATTGCCAGCATGAGCAAGTTAGCCCAAGAGCAACTTAAAAAAGTTGGTTTCGAGAACGGATCAGTACGCGGACCGGCTCATTGGATCAATGCAAAAGGCGTCTCCGTTGGCAAGCTGCGGCAGCAGTTGACAGAACAACAGGCCAAAAATAAGAAATAAATTGGACAGAGGAAGTTCAGCACTGAATCGAATACCAGCCCCACCGTTCCACGGCTCCACCCTAGCGCATGAACCCCATCGCCCGCCCTTCCCGCACCTCGGGCTTGATGCGGTGTTCGGCCTCCAGTTGCGCCAGAAATTCTTCGGCGGACAGTTCCGCCTCCAGAATCACGCCCTGCCGCTTGACGGCTGCAAAGTCGCCGGGGCACAACTGCGCGAGCTGGGCCAGTCTTTTTTGCAGGGGCGGCGTGAGCAAGAAGGCATCACCCGCCAGCGCTTCCGTCACGAACATCGTTTCGCGCTGCTCGCGCGTCAGCGGCATGAACTTGATCTTGAAGGTGAAGCGCCGCAGCGCCGCCTGGTCCAGGCTTTCCAGCAGGTTGGTGGTGCAGATGAAAATGCCGGCATAGCGCTCCATGCCCTGCAGCATCTCGTTGACTTCCGTCACTTCATAGGTCCGCTGGGCGCCGCGCCGGTCCTGCAGGAAGCTGTCGGCCTCGTCGAGCAGCAGCACGGCTTTCTCGGCCTCGGCTTCACGGAACATGGCAGCCATCTGCTGCTCGGTTTCGCCGACGTACTTGCTCATCAGGTCGCTGGCCTGCTTGACCAGCAGCGGCTGCTCCAGCGCCTGGGCGATGTGCTCGGCCAGCGCGGTCTTGCCGGTGCCGGGCGGGCCGTAAAAGCACAGGCTGCCGTGGCCCCGGCTTTTGAGCGCCTGCACGATGCGCGCAATCTCGAACCGCGACTCGACGTTGAGCATCGCCAGGTCATACGTCGTGACGTTGCGCCGGCCCGAGGCTTCGGCCTTGTTGCCCAGCGCCACATCGGCATTCCTGAGCTGGCGCTCGATCAGCGACTCCATCAGTGACGGCCGCCCGCCCGCCAGAATCGCCTGCAGCCCGGCGCCATCGACCTGCGCGTCCATGGTTTTTTCGGGCGCGCTGGCCAGCCGGGCAAAGCGCACCGCCGTGCGGATCTGCGCCGGCGTCAGGCCCTTGCGGGCGGTGAGCTTGGCGACAAACGCATCGCTGACCTGCACGCCTTCGAGCGTCTTGCGGACAATGCCTTCGCGCGCGCCGGGCGGCGGCGAACGCAGCTCCAGGTGATACGCAAAGCGGCGGCGAAACGCCGGGTCGATCTGCTCGATGCGGTTGGTCACCCACAGCGTGGGCACGGGGTTCGATTCGAGAATCTGGTTGACCCAGGCCTTGCCGCTGACCGAATGGCTGCCGGGCGCGCTCAGCTGCTCGGAGCGCGCCATCAGCTGCGCCGCTTCGCTGGAAATCGGCGGGAACACATCTTCCACCTCGTCGAACAGCAGCGCCGAATGCATGCTGCCCTTGAGGAACACCTGCGCGATCTGCAGCGAGCGGTAGCGGTCGCGCCCGCTCAGGGAGTTGCCACCCTGGTCGGCATATTCGACCTCGAACAAATCCAGCCCGGCGGCCTGCGCCACCACCTTGGCCAGTTCGGTCTTGCCGGTGCCGGGCGGGCCGTAGAGCAGCACATTGACACCTTGCTCCTTGCTGGCCACCGCATGGCGCAGCAGCGACACCAGCACCTGCGCGTCTTCCTGTACAAAGGCAAAGTCGGCCAGCCCCAGCTGGCTGCGGGTCGCCGGCCGGGTGAAGACCGCCATCAGCTCGCTGTGGTCGCGGTATTTGCGCATCAAGACCGGCGGCAGTTTTTCGCTGACCTTCATCAGGTCGGCCAGGTCGGTGATGTTGTGCTCGGAAATCAGGTTCTCGACCATGCCGATGCGCTCCAGCCGCGAGCCGGGCCGCAGCGCCTCGGCCACTTCGGGCGCCTTGACGCCGGCGATGTCAGCAATCGCCGCATAGGCTTCGGGCGCATTGTTGACCTTGAACTCGACCAGCAGCGAGCGCAGGTCGCGCTGGTACCGGGCCAGTGTGCCGTAGAGCAGCAACGCGCGCTCGGCGCGGTTGAGCTGCAGCAGGCTGGCCAGCGACTCGATGTTTTTCTCGACCAGCGTGGACTGCTTTTTCAGCGCCAGCGTCAGCCAGTCGCCGGTGGCGCTCAGCACTGACAGCAGGTCCTTGGGCTGGTCCTTGGCATGCTCGTCGAGGTAGAAGAACAGCGTGCCTTCCTCGTAGGGGCCGCGCCAGACGCCGTGGCGCGCCATGAATTCGGCATCGCTCAGGGTTTCATGGTCCTGCCAGAACTCGTTGCCCTTGCAGCGGCGGCCCAGGAATTCGCGCAGCCGCTGGAACGCCGGCACGGGCCAGACCAGGTGCCGGCCAGACAGCGACAGCAGGCTGGTCAGGTCGCGCCGCACATTGAACTTGGCGCCCTGGCGCGCGGCCAGGGTGAGCACGAAATGCGAACACATCAGGTCCAGCACCGGCGCTTCTTTCAGCCCGGGTGACAGCAGCCACTGCTGCGGATGCTCGACAAGGGAACGCTTGTTCATGGACAGACTCCAGTTTTCAACGGTATCGCCAACTCCCCCGCGCTAAATTTTTATTGATTCGAAGCAACTGCACCATAACGCATGCTGAAGCCCCATGGAAGACACTACTTGAGCAGTGGCACCCGGCAATGGCCGCAGGACGCGCTCCAAAGGCGCGGAAAATGACGGCTGCCTGCCCTACGCCGTGTTCTTCAAGGAAATCCATGCTCAGCCTGACCGATATCGAACAAGCCGCCCAGCGCCTGCAGGGCCATTTGCTGAACACGCCCTGTGTCGAGTCGCGCACGCTGTCGCAGCTCACCGGGGCGCAAATTTACCTGAAATTTGAAAACCTGCAGTACACCGCTTCGTTCAAGGAACGCGGCGCCTGCAACAAGCTGGCGCAGCTCACCGAGTCCGAGCGCCAGCGCGGCGTGATTGCCATGAGCGCGGGCAACCATGCGCAGGGCGTGGCCTACCATGCGCAGCGACTGGGCATTCGCGCCGTCATCGTGATGCCGCGTTTCACGCCGGGTGTGAAGATCGAGCGCACCCGGGGCTTTGGCGCCGAGGTGGTGCTGCACGGCGACACGCTCGACGCATCGCGCGCCCATGCGCTGCAGATGGCCGAACGCGAAGGCCTGGTGTTTGTCCATCCCTACGACGATGAGGCCGTCATGGCCGGCCAGGGCACGGTGGGACTCGAAATGCTGCAGGCCGTGCCCGACCTGGAAGTGCTGGTGGTGGCCGTGGGCGGCGGCGGGTTGATTGCCGGCATGGCCACGGCGGCCAAGGCGCTCAGGCCGGGCATTGAAATCATCGGCGTGCAGACCTCGCGCTTTCCCGGCATGGTCAACGCCATCAAGGGCACGCACCACCCGCAGGGCAGCAGCACGATTGCCGACGGCATTGCGGTAGGCACGCCAGGCGTGCTGGCGCAGGCCATCATTGCCCGGCGCGTCGATGACCTGCTGCTGGTCGATGAAGGCGACATCGAGCAGGCCATGGTGATGCTGCTGGAAATTGAAAAAACCCTGGTCGAGGGTGCGGGCGCGGCCGGGCTGGCGGCGCTGCTGAAGTACCCGGCGCGCTTTGCCGGCCTGAAGGTCGGGCTGGTGCTGTGCGGCGGCAACATCGACCCGCTGCTGCTGGCGGCCATCATCGAGCGCGGCATGGTGCGCGCCGGCCGGCTGGCGCGCCTCCGGGTCAGCGCGCGCGATGTCCCCGGCTCGCTGGCCAGGATCACCGCCACGGTCGCCGACGCTGGCGCCAACATCGAGGAAGTGCACCACCAGCGCGCCTTCACCATGCTGGCGGCGCTGAACGCCGAGATTGAGCTGGTGGTGCAGACGCGCGGCCGGCCGCATATCGAGCAGGTGCTGCAGGCCTTGCGTGCGGCCGGCTTCGAGGCCGAAGAACAGCACTGAGCCGCACGCCCGGAACGCCTGGGTGCCTTCGTTGAACCCAGCCGTCCCCTTTTCAGCATCAAACAGGCCGCTGGCGCATTGCTGACAAACGATGCAAGCTATTGATTCAGTAGCAAAAAAACGGTTGGCGTTTGAAGCGCCATGCGGGAGGGCCAGGGTGATTTCGCGCCATCGACGGTCAGCGCAGGTGCTTGAACAGCTTGGCGGCAAACAGCGCCGGAATGCCGACGCCGCGCCGGCCTGGGATGACGTCAAACGCATCGCCGGCGCGCAGCGTTCCGGGCGTTTGCACCGCCAGGTAAAAGCCGCAAAAGCCGGTTCGCGCCATCAGCTTTGAAGCACGGCCCAAGCCCATCGCCGCATTGAATTTGTGGCAAGGCTCGCGCGGCAGCGTCACGCGCAGTTCGCAGCCGGGAAACCTCAGCACGTCGCCGGCCCAGACGCCGGTTTCGAGCAGGCCTTCAAGGGTGAGGTTTTCGCCCAGGCTGCCGGGGGGCAGGCTGTCGTCGATTGCACCGAGGCCGGCTTCGCGCCGCGCGGCCTGCCAGAAGGCGTAATGCTCCGACGGATAGGCATAGACGGCTTTTTCCAGTCCGCCGTGAATCGACAGGTCGGCCTGCTCGTCACCCCGCAAGCCCAGCGGCAACACCGGCACGGCCCCGGCCACCGGCTGCTTGCCGTAGGCGGTCAGGATGCTGCGCTCTGCGACCCTGATGCGGCGGGCCGTGCCCACCTGAACCGAAAGAAGCTGCTGCATGGCGCGCCGGTCAGTTCCAGCCAATGACGTCAAAACCTTTTTCACTCAGGCAGCGCTGAACGAAATTGCGGTAAACGCCATTGGGCCGGTCGTTGTGAAAAGCGCCCGACACGGCGCCGGCCGAGCCGCCGACGGCCGCGCCTGCCGCACCCGCGCGCAACACGCCTTCGCTGCCCCGGCCGGTGATCAGCGCACCCACAACGGACGCCACACCGGCCGTGGCAGCGCCTTCGCCGGCGCGGCGGCCCACTTCGCTGGTGTTTTGCGACGGGCTCAGGCCAGATGCCTGCGCACGCGACAGGCAGGCGTTCACTTCCATCCGGCCCTGTGCATCGCCGACACGGCTGAGCGTGGCATTGGGGTAGAGCACCGGCCTGGCCGAGGCGCTGTTGGGGCCGCTGCTGGCGCAGCCGGCCAGTCCCAGCACCAGCGCCGGGATAGCCGCGAACGGAAAAAAACGGATCGAAAAATTCATGATCGGGGTTGCGGGCATCTGCATGCCGCAAGGTTAGCGCAATTGCTGAAGTCCGCAAGAAGCGCTCGTTCATGTCAAGAAGGTAAACTTGCCATAGTTTTCCAAGCATTTCAGGAGCCCTCATGAACCCGTCAGCCGACCACACCACCAACGCAGCCCACAGCAGCCCGACGCCGGCCGAAGAGCAGGACGCGGTTGACGCCATTGTCCCGATGATTCCCGTGGTGTTGCCCATCGTCGGCGGCGTGCTGATTTTCCTGCTGGCCTTCATCGCCGTCTCCATGGCTTGATTCGGCCCGGCCGCTGTCATGCCCGCTGAAAAAGTCCGCCGCGTGCGGACTTTTTTTCGTTGGCATGGGGCACAGGCCTGCAAAAGCCAGGCGTGACCGCCGGAACTGCAAACACCCGGCAACCATTGAAAGGCTCGCACGATGCATCCGGAAACGACCGTTTTGAAGGCGCAAGGCCTGGTCTTCCGCCATTCCCCGCCACCCGCGCCGCCGCTGTTTGACCGCCTGTCTTTTGGGCTGCCGCCCGGGGTGACCTGGCTGGGCGGCGGCGAAGGCAGCGGGAAAACCACCCTGCTCCGCTTGCTGGCCGGTGCCCTGCCCGGCAATGCGGTGCAGGGCCAGCTTCGGCTCCACGGCGTCAGCCTGGCGCAAGACCGGTCCGCCTACCAGCGGCAGGTCGCCTGGCTGGACCCGCGCGATGATGCACGCGACGCCCAAACCGCCCGCGCGATCTTTGCCGACATGCCGGCCCACCACGCCGGCTGGAATCCGGACGTGCTGCAGGCGCACATTGCCGGGCTGAGCCTGGCGCCGCACCTGGACAAGGCGCTTTACATGATGTCCAGCGGCACCCGGCGCAAGGTGCTGATCGCCGCCACGCTGGCGGCAAGCGCGCCGCTCACCTTGCTGGACCAGCCTTTCATGGCGCTGGACCGGCCATCCACCGACTACCTGCTGCATCTGCTGGCCGAAGCGGCGCGCGGCGCCGGCGGCGCCTGGGTGGTGGCGGATTACGAAACGCCGCCAGGTGTGGCGCTGGCCACAGCCCTCGAACTGCTGGCCTGAACCCGGAAACAAGACTGGAATCTGCCTTTTGCGCATAATCAGCTTGATTTTTACGCTATCAAAAAAATAGGATTTAGGCCGGCCGCCGCACACCATGCATGTCGAAAAATGGCACCCTTTTAAGGTTAAACAAGCATAACCTCATGCTTGTTTTGCATAACTTTTGCAGGTAACGCGGTGGTAACCGAAGCCGATGTTCCTAAAATGGCTCTCTCGCCAACCACTGGTGAAGCAGCAAAAAGCCGCATTCCGACAAACGTCCGCACGCCACTGCAGCTGTCATGCGTGTCGTCGGCTGACGTTTACCGAAATCCTGATTTTTTACTTTGGAGTTTTTTCGATGAACCAACCTAGCATGCAAGGGCTTGAAATCAACACGCCCGCCTATGTCAAAAACGCAAAACTGATTGCCTGGGTCGCCGACATGGTCGCCCTGTGCAAGCCCGACTCGGTCTATTGGTGCGATGGCAGCGACGCCGAATACCAGCGCCTGTGCCAGCAACTGGTGGATGCCGGCACGTTCAAGAAGCTCAACGAAACCAAGCGCCCGAACAGCTTCCTGGCCTGTTCCGACCCGACCGATGTGGCCCGGGTTGAAGACCGCACCTACATCTGCTCGGCCCGGAAAGAGAACGCCGGCCCGACCAACAACTGGATGGAGCCCAGCGAAATGCGCGCTACGCTGCAGCCGCTGTTTGACGGCTGCATGAAAGGCCGCATGATGTACGTCGTGCCGTTCAGCATGGGCCCGCTGGGCTCGCCGATCGCGCACATCGGCATCGAGCTGTCCGACAGCCCGTATGTGGCGGTCAACATGAAGATCATGACGCGCATGGGCAAGGCCGTGTTCGACGTGCTCGGCACCGAGGGCAACTTCGTGCCCTGCGTGCACACCGTCGGCGCGCCGCTGGCCAAAGGCGAGCAGGACGTGGCCTGGCCGTGCAACAAGACCAAGTACATCGTGCATTACCCCGAAACCCGCGAAATCTGGTCCTACGGCTCGGGCTACGGCGGCAATGCGCTGCTGGGCAAGAAATGCTTTGCGCTGCGCATCGCGTCCAACATGGGCCGCGACGAAGGCTGGCTGGCCGAGCACATGCTGATCCTGGGCGTGACCAATCCGCAAGGCAAGAAATACCATGTGGCGGCAGCTTTCCCGAGCGCCTGCGGCAAGACCAACTTCTCGATGCTGGTGCCACCCGCCGGTTTTGACGGCTGGAAAGTCACCACCATCGGCGACGACATTGCCTGGATCAAGCCCGCCGCTGACGGCAAGCTCTACGCCATCAACCCCGAAGCCGGCTACTTTGGCGTGGCCCCCGGCACCAACATGCTGACCAACCCGAACTGCATGCTGAGCGTTCGCGGCAACACCATCTTCACCAACGTCGCGCTGACCGACGACGGCGATGTCTGGTGGGAAGGCATGGAGCAGGATGCGCCCGGCAAGGCGCTGCCGGCGCACCTGATCGACTGGCAGGGCAAGGACTGGACGCCGCAAATTGCGAAAGAAACCGGCGCCAAGGCCGCGCACCCCAATTCACGCTTCACCGTTGCCGCCACCAACAACCCGGCGCTCGACCCTGCCTGGGACGACCCGAAAGGCGTGGCGATCGACGCCTTCATCTTCGGTGGCCGCCGCTCGACCACCGTGCCGCTGGTGACCGAGGCGCGCAGCTGGGTCGAAGGCGTGTACATGGCCGCAACCATGGGCAGCGAAACCACGGCGGCGGCCACCGGCCAGGCCGGCGTGGTGCGCCGCGACCCCTTCGCCATGCTGCCGTTCATGGGCTACAACATGAGCGACTACTTCCAGCACTGGCTGGACCTGGGCGAAAAACTGGCTGCTTCCGGCGCCACGCTGCCCCGCATTTACACCACCAACTGGTTCCGCAAGGGCGCCGACGGCAAGTTCGTCTGGCCCGGCTACGGCGAGAACATGCGCGTGCTGGCCTGGATGATCGACCGCATCGAAGGCAAGGGCCAGGGCGAGGACCATGTGACCGGCGTCAGCCCGAGCTACGAAGACCTGAACTGGACCGGCCTGGACTTCAGCGCCGAGCAATTCAACACCGTTACCAGCATCGACAAGGCCGCCTGGATCAAGGAGCTGGAGTTGCATGACGAGTTGTTCCAGCAGCTGGCCTACCACCTGCCCAAGGAACTGGGCAACACCAAGGCCGAGATCGAGCGCCGCCTGACGGCCTGATACCGCTTCGCCTCCAGGCACTGGCTTCCTTTCAAGAAGCCAGACGCAAAAAAGCCACCTGGGCCAGGTGGCTTTTTTGCGTTGGGGCGCTGCGAAAGCGCGCCGGTTGGTTTCACTCAGGGTCGCTCAGATGTGGTAGCGCGCGCGTGGCCGGGACATCAAGGCGGTCGGTTTCACAGCAGGCTCGCCCACCGCGGCCGGGGCCATGGCGTCTTGCACGGCTTCGCTGCGCGACATCGCCGACTGCAGGTCGGCCATCACGCGACCGTCCTGCCGGGCAATGGCCCACAGGCGCTGGTCGGCGCGGGCTTCGGCAATACCGCGCGACCAGCCGTCGAGGCTGCTTTTGACCTGCTGGCCGGCGGCGCGCAGGGTGTCGGCGAAAAGGGCGAGCACTGCGAACAGCGCGATCCACAGCGCCATCCAGATCATCAGCAAGTGGCTTTCAGCCGCGCTGTCCATGACTTCATAAGCCACTGCGGCCACAGCGGCCGCCAGGGCAGAACCCAGCAGCAACGCCGCGCCGCGTTTGCCCAGGACATCGCGCGGAACGTGTTGCACGGCATCCATGAGGGCCTCCATGCGGTCGGCGCCATGGTGATGGTCGGGATGGGGGGTGTTGATAAAGCGGGGCATGGTGATTTCCTTCGGTCTGATGTGCTTCCGGGTATGGGCAGCGGGTAGGGGAATATTAGGGTTTTTACTGATACTATTCAACTTTATATATGTGATGGTATTCATTCATGAAATTGATGAATTAACCGCCATGCGATCACAAAACCCTGTCAGACCGCCCAACTTCCGCACGCTCGACCTGAACCTGCTGCGGGTATTCGACGAGGTCATGGCAGAGCGCAGCCTGACACGGGCCGCGCGCAACCTCTCGCTGACGCAGCCCGCCGTCAGCAACGCCCTGCGCCGGCTGCGCGAGACGCTGGGTGACGAGCTGGTGCAGCGCAGCGGCCAGGGCATGGCGCCCACGCCGCGCGCAGTGGTGATCTGGCCCGCTGTGCGCGAAGCCCTGCGGCAGTTGCAGGCGTCGCTGATTCCCGACGAATTCGTGCCTGGGCAGGCGACCAGCAGCTTTGTGCTGGCCATGGCCGACGCGACCGCCGCCGAGCTGATACCGGGCTTGAGTGACACCCTGGAGCAGGAAGCGCCGGGCGTCAGCCTCCGGGTCGTTCCCCTGACCACGCGCGACCCCCGGCAGCTGCTGGAGACGCAGGCTTGCGATCTGGCCGTCGGCCATTTCCCGTCGGTGCTGCCCGACCTGACGGCCAAGGCGCAAAACGGCGAGACGATGCCATTTTTTTTCCAGCGGCTGTACGACGGCGAATATGTCTGCGTGATGCGCAAGGACCATCCGCTGGCGGGCGGGCGGCTGAGCCTGGACGATTTTTGCGCGGCCCGCCACATGCTGGTGAGTTTTTCCGGCCGGCCCTATGGCTTCATCGACGAATCACTGGCGGCGCTGGGCCGCGAGCGGCGGGTGGTGCTGACCGTGAACCAGTTCTTCACCGCCGGCCGGGTGGTCGCCCACTCCAACCTGCTCACGGTGCTGCCGCGCCATTTCGTGCGCGTCACCGGCATTGCCCGGCAACTGGTGCTGCAGCCTTTGCCGTTTGCAGTGTCGCCGGTGCATGTGGACTCGCTGTGGCACCGGCGCTCGGACCGGCTCAGCGCGCATGCCTGGCTGCGGCGCGCCGTCCTGCGGGCGGCCGAAAAAGCCTTCGCGGCCTGAAAGGACCGCCGCTGCTTTGCGGTGGGCGGCTGGTCTTCAGCGAATGACGCTCAGGAAGGCGCGGGCTGCGTGGCGCAGCTCCTGCGCCTGGCGCGGGTCGCGTCCGGCGCCGGCATCGGCGCGCTCCATCAACTGGTGCGCAACCCCGCCGGCGGCAGCCACGGCATTGCGGGAAGACATGAAACCGGCGATTTTGGAAAGAATGCGGAACATAAGAAACTCGGTTCTGTGTTTGAAGTGGTAATGGATCAATAGTAAGGGTTTTCCCTAGGTTTGTACAGTCCATGCCATGCACAAAGCCATGCCGATGCGGCATGGCCGCATTCAAGCGGGTCTTTGCAACATGAAAAATCCTGGTGAAGGAGGTCTTTGGCGCCTTCCCGCACAATCGGTGGTGTGAACATCCAGCTTCTTTCCGACCTGCACCTCGAGTCCAACCCCTACTTCAAGGCGACACCGCTGCCAGGTGCCGACGTGCTGGTGCTGGCAGGCGACATTGGCTCCTACCAGGCAGGCTCGCTGCTGACCAGCCTGGCGATTGAGGACTTTGGCCTGGCACGGTTTTCACCCTTGCCGGTGGCGCAGGGCGGCGCGGGCTGGCCCACGCCGGTGCTGTTTGTGCCGGGCAACCATGAATACGACGGCCTGGAATGGGGCGAAGCCGACGCCCGGCTGCGCGAAGCCTGCCAGCGCTTGGGGCTGGTCTGGCTGGAACGCGCGTGCGTGCGGTTGCAGGGCGTGCGTTTCATCGGCTGCACCTTGTGGACCGATTTTGATGCGCTGACCACCCCCGCCAGCAGCCGGGACCCGGCGGCAGGCCGCATCACGCTGGGCGAGCAGCTCAAGATGCGTGAAAAAGCCTTCCGCGCGGCCAATTTCTACCTCAAAAAGAACCATGCGCTGCGCCAGGGCCAGCCCATGCTGGCCGACGCCATGCGCGAGGAGAGCCTGAAAAGCCAGGCCTGGCTGCGGCAGGCGCTGGCGCTGCCCTTTGACGGCCCCACAGTGGTGGTGACGCACTTTGCGCCCAGCCTGCTCAGCGCCGATCCGCGCTATGGGCTGACGCCGGGCTCGGCCGGGTTCTGCAATTCGCTGGACGATCTGCTGCCGCTGGCAAAGGTCTGGCTGCATGGCCACCTGCATTGCCCGAACGACTACGTCCGGCAGGGCTGCCGCGTGGTGGCCAATCCGCTGGGTTATGCGCGCAAAGGCGAGCAGGACGGCTTCCGGCCGTCGCTGCGCATAGCGGTCCACCCATAAGCCTGATGCCCCGTGTTGAATTGATGCGCCAGCGGCCTGCGGCTGGCTAAACTACGGTTTTGAACAAGGAGTACACCCCATGAAGATCCTTCTGGCCGTTGACGGCAGCCCCTACACCAAGAAAATGCTGGCTTACCTGACCACGCACGACGAGTTGTTCGGCCCGCGCAATGAATACACCCTTCTCACGGTGCAGCCTCCCTTGCCGCCCCGGGCGCGGGCGGCCGTGGGCAAGGAGGTCGTCGACAGCTACTACACCGAAGAAACCCAAAAGGTGATGGCGCCCATCACTGAATTCCTGGCGCACCACAATTTGGCGGCCAAGAGCGAATGGAAGGTGGGGCATGTGGGTGAAACCATTGCCAGCTTTGCCGACGAGGGCAAGTTCGACCTGCTGGTGATGGGTTCGCACGGCCATGGTTCGATTGGCAACCTGGTCATGGGCTCGGTCGCGACGCAGGTCCTGTCGCGCTGCCAGGTCCCGGTGCTGCTGGTTCGATAGCACCGCAGCAGGCGGGTCATGACAGGCGGCTCCCTTGGCCATGGACGCCACGACCCTGCTGGCACGGGCCTGCTATTTATAGCATAGCAAAAACTGCTTAGCCAGCAAGCGGGAAAGGCCTAAAAGACTTGAAAAACCCGCCGGGAAGCAGCTATTTGGGATCAGGCCGCCACAGCGCCCAGGGTGAAGTAGAACGTGGCGCCTTGCCCTTGCACCGAATCGGCCCAGACCCTGCCGCCATGGCGCGCAACGATGCGCTGCACCGTCGCCAGGCCGATCCCGGTGCCGGCAAATTCCGCAGCGGTGTGCAGGCGCTGGAAAGCGCCGAACAGCTTTGGGGCATACGCCATGTCAAAGCCGGCGCCGTTGTCACGAACGGAGTAAACATCTTCGCAATCAGGGCTGACCATTCGGCCCAGCGTGATGCAGGTGCAGGACTTGCCAGCGCTGAATTTCCACGCATTGCCGAGCAGGTTGTACAGCACCTGCCGGAGCAGGCGCGAGTCACCCTTGGCCATCAGGCCAGGCTGCACCTCCAGGCGGCACACCCGGCCCGGGTCGCGCTCCTGCAGGGCTGACAGCAGCACCTCGGCCATGGCGCTCAGGTCAACCGTTTCCCAGGCCAGGCTGGAACGCGACACCTGGGCCAGGGACAGCATGGCATCGATGAGCTCGCCCATCTGCCCGACGCCGGCGCGAATGCGCGCCAGGTAATGCTGGCTGCGCTCGGTCATCGGCGTCGCGCCCTGACCGGCGATTGACTTGGCCAGCAGGTTGCTGAAGCCGTTGATGCTGCTCAGTGGGCTGCGCAGGTCATGCGAGACCGAATAGGAAAACGCCTCCAACTGCTCGTTGGCAAACTTCAACTGCGCCGTGCGCTGCTGCACCCGGTCTTCGAGGCTGGAATTGAGCAGCAGGATTTCTTCACGCGCCTGGCGGCGTTCGCGAATGTCGGTGTTGACAATCATCACGCCGTTGACCTGTCCGCTGACATCGCGCACCACGGTACCGCGCATCTCGACATACACCGGTGAGCCGTCACAGGCGACCTGCGCCACCTCGCCCGTCCAGTAGCCCTCGGCCGCCTTGATCTGTTCGATGGCGGCGGTCAGGACCTGCGGGTCGCGGTACATCAGCGTCTGCATGGTCTTGCCCAGCACCTGCTCCGCCGGCCAGCCATAGAGGCGCTCCGCGCCCTTGCTCCACAAGCGGATGCTCAGGTCCAGGTTGCGCACCACGATGGCGCCCGGCGCCAGGTCGATCAGCGACGCCTGTTCATGCAGCCGCGCTGCTGTTTTGCGCTCGGCCGCCTCGCTGCGCTGCTGCTCCAGCCGGGTACGCAGGCTGACAATGCCAAAGGCCAGGTTGTCGGCCAGCTCCTGCAAAAGCTGGACCTCTTGGGAAGTAAACCGCTGAAGCTCGCCGGCATACAGGCACAGCACGCCAAAACTGTGTTCTTTGCTGCACAAAGGCAATGCCAGGGTGCTGAAATACCCCCGCTGCATTGCCGCCGCGCGCCAGTGAAACCCGCTGTCGAGTTGGCTGACGTCTTCGGTTTTCTGCGGCAACCCGGTGCGAATGGCCCGGCCCGCCGGCCCCTGCCCTTCCGGACGGTCGTCGCGCCAGTACAGCCTGATGGTTTCCAGATAGCCATGTTCGGCGCCCGCATGGGCCGCCGGCTGGATGGTTTTTTCCTCGTCATCGTTCGCAAAGCCTACCCAGGCCATGCGATAGCCGCCGACGTCCACCGCCACGCGGCACACCTCGGCCAGCAAGGCGGCTTCGTCATGAATCCGGTTGATGGCCATGCTGGAGCGGCTCAGCATCTCCAATGCCCGGTGGGTGGCGGCCAGCGCCATCTCGGCCAGCTTGCTGTCGGTGATGTCGCGTACGGTGCCCACCACGCGCTCAAGTTCGCCCGCATCATTGAACACCGGGTAAGTGCGGTCGCGCAGCCAGCGAATCCGGCCGTCTGGTGGACGAATGCGGTATTCCACGCTGGAGTTTTTCCCGGCGTCATTGAGCGCATTGGCCAGCGCCAGCACCGGCAGGTCTTCGGGCAGGACGGCATCGACCTGGGAACCCGGTGCGGCGTACAGGCTCTCGCAGCTCCGGCCCCAGACTTTTTCATAGCCCGGGCTGACATAGCGCACCCGGCCCTGGCGGGCATCGACGTTGTAGAACACGTCCTCGACGTTGTCAGCCAGTTCGCGAAAGCGCGCCTCGCTGCCGACCAGCGCTTGCTCGGCGCGCGCGCGTTCCAGCGCCAGCCGCGTCAGCCGGATGGCCGCGCCAATCAGCAGCTGGTCGGCAGGCTGCGGCCTGCCAGGCGCGCGGCGATAGATGGCAAAGGTGGCCAGCACTTCACCGTCCGTTGCCATGACCGGCGTGCTCCAGCAGGCCCGCAGTCCGTGGGTGGTCAGCAACTCCCTGAAACCCTGCATCAGCGGGTCGCGCAGAACGTCCTCGACGATCACGCTTTCGCGGCGAAAGGCAGCGGTTCCGCAGGCGCCCATGCCTTCGGCGATTCTCAGGCCTTCGGTAGCCTGGATGAAGGCTGGCGGCAGGCTGGGTGCAATGGCCTGGCACAACTGCCCGCCCTGCGACATCAGCATGGAGCACAGGCTGTGCGGTTCGCTGCTTTCGATCAGCCGGAGGATGGCCTCAATCGACTCGCGCACCGGTGCGCCGCCGGCGATCAGGACCAGCACTTCTTCCTGCGCCAGTGCGAAGCTTTCGGCGGCCCTGAGGTCGGTGACATCGACGAACACCGCCAAGGCGCCGACCTGCCGGCGCTCGGCGCCGAACAGCGGCCGGGTGCTCATGCGCAGGATGCGGTCGTGCGCGCCCACCCGGGAAAGCCGCATATCCCGGTTGTCGATGCGGACGCCCTCCAGGGTCTGCGTCAGCGGCCCGTTCGAGTGCAGGGTGCTTCCATCAAGCGACTTGAGCGGGTTGTCGTGCCGCCAGTCGCTGAACAGGGCATCTTCTGCGGGCGCGGGAAAGAGCTTGCGCGCGGTCTGGTTGAACAGCAGGAAACGGCCCTGGGTGTCGATGGCAATCACGCCTTCGCTCATGCTGTTGAGGATCAGGTCGAGCATGGCGCGCTCGGCATCGGCCTGGTGCAAGGCGGCATCCAGTTCGATGCGTTGCGCCTGCAGCGAGGCGGCCATGCGGTTAAAGGCCAGCGCCAGCTGGCCGATCTCATTCTGGGGTGATACCCCCAGGCTGACACACGCCAGAAAATTGCCGCGGGCGATTTCGTTGGCTTCCTTGAGGATGGCATTGGCAGGATTGACCACCAGGCGCTGGCCCATCGCCCAGGCGCAGGCCATGCCCAGGGCGGCCATGCCCAGCAGGGCAACCAGATCAGCCATCAGCAGCGTGCGCGGCGTGGCAACCAGGATAGCGCGCGGCACGCTGAGGGCCACAAACAGCCCGCCGCCGGATCCACCGACGGGCGCATAGGCATACACCTGCTCAACGCCGCTGCCATCGGTCGCCTGGCCTACCCCCGGCAAGAACAACCGAGCCGCGTCCAGCACCACCGAATCCTGCTCCCGGCTGCCGGCCAGACCGGTGTCCGGATGGGATGCCAAGACAATGCCCTGGCGGTCGATCACCCGCAGTTGCGCGCCATCCAGGATTTTTTCTGTCGCCAGGGCTTCGGCAAACTTCATCAGGTCCAAAGCGGTAAAGGCCACGCCGTTGAGAACCCCCCCGGCGCTGTACACCGGCATGCCGAACGCCACGCCAGGCCGGCCGGTTGACCGGGAAATGGCGTAGTCGCCGACTGAAAATGCCCGCTGCTCAAGCGCGCGGGTAAAAAAGGTCCGGTCGCCGACATAGATATCGTCACCAGGACTCGCTGCATGGCACGACAGCTTGCCGTTCAGGTCCACAACGCCCAGGTTGGAATACGCCGTATCCTGCGATGGCAGGTTTTTCAGGTACTGAACGCACAAGCGGTTTCGCGTGTCCTTGATGGAAGGGCCGCTGGCAATGTCGCCGAGCAGCTGGGCGGCCCGTTCTACCAGGCGCTGCTGGTGCGCCGCCGCCAGCAGCGCCTGGGACTGCAGGCCGGCCTGGGCCAGCGTCAGCACGGTCTGCTGGTTTTTTGCCGACGACCAGGCAAACAGCCCAAACACCGGCAGCAGCGCAGCCAGCATCAGCAGCACCAGGCGAAAACGAAGACCGAGCCGGCTCAACATCGGGAATTTCCGTGCGGGGTCAATAAAAGGAGGGCAAACGCGATGCGGGCATGCGGTTGGGTGAACGCGTGTACGGAACACGTGGCAGGGTCCGGCAGACAGGCGCCCCGGACTTGCTGCTTGCGCTGCGCAAACAGGCTGCGCTTGGCGTTTTCGGGTCAGGCAAAGGTCACCCTGGCGTTGCCGGGTTCGGCCATGAAGGTCTGGGCCATCAGCGTGCCCTCGGCTGCTTCCATCGCACCGTCGATGGAAAAGGGAAACGACAGCGTCCAGGCGCCGACGTGCTGCACCTTCCAGCGCAGTGACTGGAGGGCGCGGGCAATCACCGCGTTTTCCGGGCCGACGGCGTAGCTCAAGGCGCGGTTGGCGCCGGTTGCCCCGACCATCTTGGGCTCTTCGCCCAGGGCCTTCATCCCCGGCGGAAACCGGGCAACATGCACTGGTTTGAGCAGCCGGGCCGTCAGCGCGTCCCCAAGGGACACTGCGATTGCGGTCACGACAGGCAGACCGCTGGCGCGCAAATAAAACATTGAAGATCTCCTGGGTACCCGAGTATATGAAACAACGTGTGTACAAATCTCAATTTTCAGCCCGCCATGACACCAGCGGCTTGACAAAGTCAGCCTCGGGTTGCAAAGCCTTTGGATCATGTGCACCCGGATTCAGGTGGCCAGCGCCACTTCAGCCGACCGCGTCAGCGCGCAGGTCAGGGCATCGAGCACTTCGGACTCCAGGTTCCAGCAATGCCAGTAGAGCTGGATCGGCAGCACGCAGGAAGGCGCCAGGTTGACCAGCAGGCCCTGGTCAATCAGGGGTTGCGCCAGCAGGCGCGGCAGCACGCTGGCGCCCCAGCCGGCCAGCACGGCGCGCACCTGGCCTTCGGACGAGGGCACGAACAGCTGGTTCAGCATGACGCGCTTGAGCCCGAAGGCCTTGCCGACAAATTCGCTCTGCATGTCGTCCTTGCGGTTGAAGGCGACAAAGACGATCTCGCGAAAGTTGTGCGCCGTCAGCACTTCACCGCCAAGGCGCTCGAGCACCAGTGCGGGCGTGGCGACAGCCACGTATTCCATCGCGCCCAGCGGCACCACCTTGCAGCCGCGCAACGCCTGCCTGAGCGTGGTGACGCAGCCCAGCACCTCGCCCTGGCGCAGCCATTCCTGCGTGAAATCCTGGTCGTCGGTGACAATTTCCATGGGCAGCCCCGACTGCGCCAGCCCGGTCAGCGCCGGCAGCGCCCAGGTGGCGATGCTGTCGGCATTGATGGCAATCGAAATGCGCTCTTCCTCGCGCGCGCCGCGCAGCGAACTGGGTGCCAGCTCTTTCAGGTCGCGCTCCAGGTCGGCGCGCAGCAGGCGCAGCATCTTGGTGTGCTTGAGCAGCAATTGCCCGGCGGAGGTGGCCTTGAGCGGCCGGCTGCGCACAATCAGCACCGTGCCCACCTGGGCTTCGAGCGCCCGCAGCCGCTGCGACACCGCCGACTGGGTGATCGACAAGCGCCGCGCCGCGCGCTCAAAACCGCCCTCTTCCACGATGGCGGCCAGGCATTCCAGCGCATCCGGGTCAAAAGTGCTCATTGGGAGGGCTTTCAGTATTAGTTGGCCTGATGATTTAGCTGACAGTTTAATTTGACTGTTATCCCGCGCCAAGCTCCTGCACACTTGCGTTTTGCACAAGGGGAACGGCATGAAGGTTGTGGTTTTGGGCGCAGGCATCATTGGCGTGAGCACTGCCTGGCATCTGCTGGAGCGCGGGCATGAGGTCACGGTGGTCGACCGGCAGCTGGATGCCGCGCTGGAAACCAGCTTTGCCAATGCCGCGCAGATTTCCGTCAGCTATTGCGAGCCCTGGGCCAACCGCGACGCGCCGCTCAAGGCGCTGAAATGGATGTTCCGCAACGATGCGCCGCTGCTGTTCCGGCCGCGCGTGCCGTTCGGCGAAGGCTGGCAGCAATGGCGCTGGGGCCTGCAGTTCCTGGCGCAGTGCAACGATGCCGCCTTCGAGCGCAATGTGCAGCAGCTCGTCGCCCTGGGCGCCTACAGCCACGCCGCGCTCAAGGACGTGGTGCAGGCCACCGGCATCGACTACCACCGGCTGGAGCGCGGCATTGCCCACTACTACACCGAGCAGAAATCCTTCGACACCGCCGGCGACGCCGCCGCGCTGATGCGCAAGTACGGCGTGGCGCGCCGGGTGGTTTCTACCGCCGAGTTGCTGAAGATCGAGCCGGCCTTCAGCCAGTTTGCCGACCGCATTGTCGGCGGCACCTACACCGCCAGCGACGAAAGCGGCGATGCACGCGTCTTTACCCAGTCGCTGGCCCGGCGCTGCGCCGAACGTGGCGTCGAGTTTTTATACAACCATGACGTGCTGCGGCTGGAAAAAACCGGCAATGCTATTGAATCCGTAGCAATACGCGCGCGCGGGACAAGCGCCAGCAGCATAAAAGATGCTCAATTGACGCATTTAAAGGCCGATGCGGTGGTGGTGGCCTGCGGCTCCTATAGCGCGCCACTGCTGCGCAGCGTCGGCGTGGACTTGCCGATCTACCCGGGCAAGGGCTACAGCGCCACTTTCAAGCTGCGCAAGCCCGAGCTGGCGCCCTTTGTGAGCACCATCGACGACGAGGTCAAGTGCGCCATCAGCCGGCTCGGCAACGAGCTGCGCGTGGCCGGAACCATCGAGGTCGGCGGCTACGACCTGTCGCTCGACACGCCGCTGGCCAAGGCCAGGTGCCGCATGCTGGCCCAGCGCATCGAGCAGGTGCTGCCCGGCGTGTGCGACACGCGTCTGGAAGAAGAAGGCGGACAGCCGAACTTCTGGTGCGGCCTGCGCCCGGCCACGCCGACCAACATTCCCTACATCGGCAAAACCAGGGTGGGTCGGCTGTGGGTCAATGCTGGCCACGGCACGCTGGGCTGGACGCACGGTGCGGGCTCGGGCAAGGCCATGGCCGAGCTGATCAGCGGTGAGGCGCCTTCAATGGCTTTTGGCTTTTACGGCTACGAGCACAGCCGCCGCCAGCCCGGACTGTCTGCCGCCTGAGCCTTTTCCTTGTGCCATTCCCGGGGCACGGCTGCTTTGGCAGTGCCCGCACCGTCACCTTTTCCTACAGCCAATGCTTTTTCAGGCTGACAGCCATCAGGACCAAAGTCAGCCATATTAAGAACTGACCTTACGCAGCCGCCTGTCCTGTTAGCCTACGCGCATGAAAAATTCTGAACTGGAGTTGTACACGGATTACCTGCTGAGCAGCTTTGGCGCGACAACAGCGACAGGGCTTTCGGCCATGGTGCAGGGCGATGTCAGCCACGACCGGATTACCAGGTTTTTATCCGGGCAGGACTACACGTCTAAGGACTTGTGGCGGCAAGTCAAGGCGATGGTGCGGGAAGTGCAAACGGCTGAAGGCGTGCTGATTTTTGACGACACCATCCAGGAAAAAGCCTGGACGGACGAGAGTGACTTGATCTGCTGGCATTACGATCATTGCAGTGGTCGCACGGTCAAGGGCATCAACCTGCTCAACGCGCTGTACCACTGCGGCGGCAGGTCTATTCCGGTGGCGTTCGAGTTGGTGCAAAAGCCTCTTCAATGCGACGTTGCGAGCCGCCAAGTCAAACGAAAAAGTGAGAAAACAAAAAACGAAATGATGCGCGAGATGATCCATGCCTGCCTGCAAAACGCCTTGCGATTTCGTTTCGTGCTGATGGACAGCTGGTTTTCCTCCGAGGAGAATTTTGATTTCATTACGAGCCGGGGTAAGCACTTCATCGCAGCCCTGAAGGACAACCGGCTGGTGGCGTTGAGCCAGGAGGACTGGAAGAAAAAGCGCTTCGTGCGCGTAGACGAGCTGGAATTTTCAGAGCAATGCACGGTGCAAGGCTGGCTCAAGGGGTCTGCCAGAGCAGTCCGTTTGGTCCGCCAGGTCTTTAAAAACAAAGACAGCAGCACCGGCACATTGCACCTGGTTTGCAGCGACCTCACGTGCGACTACGACGCCATCACCACGACCTACAAAAAACGGTGGCAAGTGGAGGTGTTTCACAAATCCTTGAAGTCCAATGCGGGCATGGCCAAATCCCCAACGCAGACGTTGAGAACCCAAAGCAACCACGTCTTCATGGCGATTTATGCCGTCTTCAAGCTCGAATGCTTGAGCGTTAAAAGCAAGATCAACTCCTTCGCTTTAAGGTTCAAACTTCTCATCAATGCCACCCGCAGCGCTTTTGACCAGCTTCAGAAATTTCAGGCGGCTGCGTAAGGTCAGTTAAGAAGATGACACCCCAAAAATCCCGCACCTCGCCTGCCAACACCCCTGACCAGCCGGCGGCTGGCAAGGGCATGCCAGCCAAGGACCCGCAAGGGCAAGCGCCCATGGTCGGCAGGCAGCCCGACCTGAAGGACGGCTCGGCCGCGAGCCAGCTGGAATTGCCAAGCGACCGCGACCAGGCGCAGGACATGACCAGCGGCCAGCCCAGCCCGCAGATCGAGCAGGCTGCCAAGGATCTCAAGGACGGCAAGAAGGACACCAGCAAGGCGCCTGAAATGGACGCGGCGTACAGAAAACTCTGAGCCGTTGCCGGCGCTCCGGCGCGCGGTGCGTCTGCCATCTGGGCCGTGTCCTGTGGCAGGCCGATGGGCGCTTGAGCCGTCGCCTCCCGTTTTGCATCAAAAATGACACTTGCGCTTGTTGCACATAGACCTTCAGCTAGTTATCACATAGCGCTCAAGCCGAATTGGGCGCTGCCTTTGCCCAGCGAAGGCAGGCGGCGCGCACCGCCACGTGCCCCGCTCTGGTGCGCCGCAAAAGCGCAGCGCAAACCCTGAAGCTGGCGCGTACCAGCGGCTTCAGTTAAATTAGCCCCCTATGTTGCCCTTCTCCCCCCTTCGCAAAGCGAGCAGCCCGAGCTTTTCGCCCCGGGAATTCCGCGCCTCGTTGGCGATGTTTGCCACCGGCGTGACCATCGTTACGGCACGCACGCCAGCCGGCGTCCTGGTCGGCCTGACCGCCAATTCCTTCAATTCGGTTTCGCTCAGCCCGCCGCTGGTGCTATGGAGTCTGTCGCAAAGCGCCAGTTCGATGGCCGCGCTGAGCACCGGCTCGCACTACGCCATCAACATCCTGTCGGCAGGCCAGAAAGAACTGGCCGAGCGCTTTGCCAGCCGGCATGAAGACCGCTGGACGGATGTTGCCTTCAACGAAGGCGCCAGCGGCGCGCCCTTGCTGACCGGCTCGGTCGCCACCTTCGAATGCTTCAACCGCAGCCGCTACGAGGAAGGCGATCATGTGATCTTTGTCGGTGAGGTCGAGCGCTGCAGCCACCAGGCCGGCGCTGCACCGCTGCTCTACCACGGCGGCAGGTTCTACACCGAACACCCCCTTTAATCCGGCGTCACGGCCTGCCGGCAGAGGGCGACCACCGCCCGTATTTTTGCGTTTTCCAATGCCACGGATTCTTCATGATTGAACGAAAAAGCCATCTCGACGCACTGGCCGTTTCCCTGCTGCTCGGCTGCTGCCTGTTCTGGGGCCTGCAGCAGGTGCTGATCAAGGCGACGCTGGCCGAAATACCGCCGATGTTCCAGGCGTCGCTGCGCCTGGTGGGCGCGACCGCGCTGCTCTGGCTGTGGTGCGCCTGGCGCCGGATTCCGCTGTTCAGCCGCGACGGCTCGCTGGCGGCCGGCCTGCTGGCGGGCGCGCTTTTTGGCGCTGAATTTGCCTGCATCTACCTGGGCCTGCAACACACCACGGCGTCGCGCCTGACAGTGTTTTTGTACACCTCGCCGTTCTGGGTCGCGGTGCTGGTGCCGTTCTGGGCGCATTCGGAAAAGCTGCGCGGCCTGCAGTGGGTCGGGCTGCTGTGCGCCTTCGTGGCGGTGGTCTTCGCCCTGCGCGAAGGCTTTTCCGGCGGCGCGGCATCGACCGTTCGCGGCGACCTGCTGGCGCTCGCGGCCGGCATGCTGTGGGGCCTGACGACGGTGGTGATCCGGGCGTCCAGGCTGGTGATGATTCCGGCGGAAAAGCTGCTGTTCTACCAGCTGGCCGTCAGCGCTGCCGTCTTCCCGGCGCTGTCGCTGGGACTGGGCGAAGTCTGGACCTGGCATTTCAGCGCCTTTGGCCTGGCGTCGCTCGGTGCGCAGACGGTGATTGGGGCCTTTGCCAGCTACCTGGCCTGGATGTGGATGCTGGGCCGCTACCCGGCCACGCAAATTTCAACCTTTGTGTTTTTCACGCCGCTGTTTGCACTGCTGTTCGGCGCCCTGTGGCTGGGCGAGGCAGTCACGCCCGGTTTGCTGGCGGCGCTGGCCACGGTGGCAGCAGGCATCATGCTGGTCAACCGCAGGCCGCGCGTCGCAGCCTGACCGATGGGGCACCGGGACGCGAAGCTGCAGGCATGCCCTGGTCACGCCTGCGCGATGACCGGCTGGTCCTGACGCCTGCCCTGCTCGGTCACCTGCGCCAGCCAGACCTGCAGCTGGCCCGAATCGATCGGCTTGGCAAAGTGAAAGTTGAAGCCCGCCGCAAAGGCGGCCTGCTTGTCCCGGGGCTGGCTGTAGCCGGTCACCGCCGCCAGGACCGCCGTCTGCATGCCAGGAATCAGGCGCAGCTGGCGCGCCAGCGTGTAGCCATCCATGTCGGGCAGGCCGATGTCGAGCAGGCACAGGTGCGGCAACACCCGGCGCGCGCATTCGATGGCATCGGCGGGATGGAACTGCACGAACACTTCATGCCCGAGCAGTTCGATGAACATTCCCAGCAGGCGCGCCGCATCGACGTTGTCATCGACCACCAGGATGCGCAGCGGCGTGCCTTCAGGGCCGCAAGCCGCAGCGCCAGCATCGACGCCGTGCTGTTCGTGATCTTGCGCCAGGCGTGGCAGGACCACCGTCACTTCGCTGCCCCTGCCGATTCCGTCGCTGTGCGCCTTGACGCTTCCGCCATGCAGTTGTACCAGGCTGCGGACCAGCGCCAGGCCGATGCCCAGGCCGCCCTGGGAGCGGTCAGAACTTCTTTCGCCCTGGGTGAACAGCTCGAAGGCAACCTCCAGCAGTTCGCTGGACATGCCAATCCCGTTGTCAAGCACACGCAGTGTCAGGTGGTCGTCGTCCGCCAGCATCCGCAGGTCGATGCGGCCGCCATTGGGCGTGTACCGGATGGCGTTGCCAAGCACGTTGACAAGCACCTGGACCAGCCGCAGCCTGTCGCCCATCACCTGGGTGCATTCCGGCGACAGCTGAATGTCCAGATGGTGCGCCTTGGCCTCCAGCAGGGGGCGAATCTGCTCCAGCGCCTCGTTGGCAATGGTTTTCAGGTCCACCGGCTGCCGGTCCAGCTTCACCTGGCCCCGGGTGACGCGAGACACGTCCAGCAGGTCGTCGATCAGGCGGGTCATGTGCCTGGCCTGGCGCGAAATCACTTCGCTCAGTTGCAAGACGCCGGATTGATCCAGCGTGCCTCTGGACAGCAGGTCCGCGGCGGTCGCAATCGGTGCCAGCGGGTTCCTGAGTTCATGGGCCAGCATGGCCAGGAACTCGTCCTTGAGCCGGTCCGCGTGCTGCAGGCCCTGTTGCGCCAGCTTTTGCTCATGAATGTCGGTGCAGGTCCCCACCCAGCGGACGATCAGCCCCTGCGCATCGCGCATCGGCCGGGCTCGGGCCAGCACCCAGCGGTACTGGCCGGAGTGGTGGCGCAGGCGGTATTCGATCTCGTAGAACTCGCCGGTGGCCATGCAGTGGCGCCACTTTTCCACTGCCAGCAACCGGTCTTCGGAATGAAACAGCTCCTTCCAGGCTTCGCCGTGGGTAGCGCCCCGCGCAACGCCGGTGTAGTCATACCACTGCTGGTTGTAGTAGTCGTGGAAGCCGTCAGGCTGCGCGCCCCAGACAATCTGCGGTATGGCATTGGCGATCGTGTGGTACTTGAGGACCGTCTGACGCAACGCGTCTTCGGCGCGGGCATGTTCGGTGACGTCATTGCCCTCGATAAAAACGCCGCTGACGACTCCTTCGGGACTGGTGATGGGCTGAAAAATGAAATCAATGAGGCGCCGCTCCGGCTGGCCCTTGGCATGCTGCGAAAAAATCACCGGCATCCGGGTCCCGATGAAGGGCTTGCCGGTGGCATAGACCTCATCGAGCAGCGCGCCATAGTCCTGGCCCTCCACTTTGCGGCCAATCTCCATGAAGGTCTTGCCGACAACCCCGTCGCGTCCGACCAGCCGCAGGTAAGCGCTGTTGGCCAGTTCATACACATGACCAGGCTCGCGCACCACCGCCATGAAGCTGGGAGCCTGTTCAAACATGCTGTAGAGCCACTGGGTTTCGGTCCGGCAGTTTTTTTCGGACAGGACCTTGGCGGTGGTTTCCGCCAGCGCGCAGTACAGTCCGGCCACCGTGCCGTCCGGACCATCGACTGGCGCATACGAAAAGTTGAACCAGGCCTGTTCGTCCACGCCATTTCGGCGCAGCAGGAAAGGCGCGCATTCCCTATGAACTGCCTCGCCGGCAAGGGTCTGGTTGACCAGCGGTTCGATATCGGGCCGCACTTCGGGCCACACCTGGTACAGGGGCTGGCCCAGCGCCGCCGGGTGCCTTTGTCCGAGGATTTTCAGGTAGGCATCGTTGTACAGCAGGCACAGCTCAGGCCCCCAGGCCACAAACACTGGCGTTGCGGAACGCAGCATGAGACCGGCCACGGTCTGGAGCGCTTGCGGCCATGAATCCGGCGGGCCAAGCCGCGAGCGGGCCCAGTCATGGCTGCGCATCAATGCGCCCACCGTGCCGCCGTCCTTCAAAAAGCCGGGGGATGCTTTTGCTTCTTGAGTCAAAATTTGATTTTTTTAACTAAGTTAATTAAGTTACACAGGACGGATGCTAATCGAACATGGCGGTATCGGTCCAGCTTGCGCTATTTTGGGCATTTCGAACACCCGCTTTTCGGCATCCTGGACCGCCTGACGCACCTTGGCATCACCCGGAAATACCCGGAACTGAACGAGCAGCGCGGCCATGTCGGCAAGTTCTGCTTTCGCCCCCCTGGCGGCGAAAGCTGGTGCGACGTGATCCTGCGGCTGCGCAGCCTGCTGGAAATGATGACGCGTGAATATGCCGGCCAGCGCGTGCGGGTCGTGGCCCACCAGGTGACCGTGAACTGCATGCGCTACCTGGTCGAGCAGATGGACGAGGCCACCATCCTGGACATCGACCGGCGGGGCGACGTTCCCAACTGCAGCGTCACCTCTTACCGGACCGTGGGCGACAACGGTGGCAATGACCAGCCCCGGCAGGTGCTCGACCTGGTGAACTTTCTGGCGCCGCTGCTGGAAGAAGGCATACCGGTGACCTCCGAGCCCGATGCGCCCGTCGCACCCAGTTCCTGAACCCGGTCCACCGCCCTGCGCATCAACCACCCCCGGGCCCCCGCATGCGGACCCTTGACAGACTGGCACTGCGCAACTGGCCGCTGCCGCAGCCGGGCAATGCCTCTGACAAGGAAGACCGGGGACAGGTGCTGGTGGTCGCCGGCAGCCGGGAAATTCCCGGGGCGACGTGCTGGCGGGCAGCATGACGGGCCTGGCGGCGCGCGGCGCGCCGCTAATGCAGTCCGCCCTATGGGGTGTCTTGGTGCATGCCCTGGCGGGTCAGCGCCTGGCCGAGCGGCATGGCCGGCTGGGCTTTCTGGCGCGGGAAATCCTGCGGGAAATTTCGTCGGTCATGCGCGATCCCTGACATCGTCCCCCGGCAAGCCCAATGCGCCGGTGAAAGCAGCACAGGGTTTCCTTGTCGGCCCGCGCCGTCTGCCGCACGATGCGTTCCAATGGGCCTGACTCCTTTTTCCGGACCTTGCCATGCTGCTTCGCCCTGCCCTTCCCGCCCTCCTCGCCGCGCTGCTGTTCGGCGCCAGCACGCCGCTGGCCAAGCTGCTGGCGGGGAACATGCCGCCGCTGCTGCTGGCCGGCCTGCTCTACCTGGGCAGCGGCTTTGGCCTGGGCGCGCTGCTCGTTTTGAGGCGCCTGCGCGAGCGCCATGGCGGCCAGCCCGTGACCCGGCTGCACATTTCACGCGCCGAACGGCCCTGGCTGCTGGGCGCCATCGTGGCCGGCGGCATGCTGGCGCCTGCGCTGTTCATGCTCGGCCTCGCACAAACCAGCGCCGCGTCGGCGTCGCTGCTGCTGAACCTGGAAGGCGTGCTGACGGCGGTGGTGGCCTGGCTGGCCTTTCGTGAAAACGCCGATCGCCGCGTCGTCCTGGGCATGGCGGCCATCGCACTCGGTGGTGTGCTGCTCTCTTGGCAACCGGGCGGCGCCAGTTTCTCGCCCGGCGCCCTGCTGATCGCCGGCGCCTGCCTGGGCTGGGCGCTGGACAACAACCTGACGCGCAGGGTGTCCAGCAACGATGCCCTGCTGGTGGCCTGCCTGAAAGGCCTGCTCGCTGGCGTGACCAACACCGCCATCGCGCTGTCTGCAGGCGCGGCACTGCCAAACACGGCGCCACTGGGCTATGCCGCCCTGGTGGGCTTCCTGGGCTACGGGCTGAGCCTGAGCCTGTTTGTGGTGGCGCTCAGGACGCTGGGAACCGCACGCACCGGCGCTTACTTTTCGGTAGCGCCCTTGTTCGGTGTGGTGATTTCGCTGGTCCTCTGGCCCGACCTTCCGGGCGGGCTGTTCTGGACGGCGGCCGCGCTGATGGGGCTGGGCGTCTGGCTGCACTTGAGCGAGCGGCATGCGCATCAACACACGCATGAAACGCTGTGGCACAGCCACCCGCACCGTCACGACGCGCACCACCAGCATTCGCATGATTTTTCATGGGATGGCACGTCGCCACATGCACATCCGCACCAGCATGAACCGCTGGCGCACACGCATGCGCATTACCCGGACATTCACCACCGGCATCCGCATTGACGTTATGAGGCGGCGCGCAGGGCGCGGGTGGCCTGCCTCGGGAGGCGGGCAAAAACAGCTTTTCTGCGTCATACCCGCGAAGGCGGGTATCCAGACGCGTGTGAGCGTTTCAGCCCGTGTCGCTGGATTCCCGCCTTCGCGGAAATGACGGACGGGAAGTTATTGATTGCCCAATCCTTATTTCACGCCGTTCCGGGCCTGCCACTTTTTCATGAAGGCAATCTCCTGCTTTTGCGCCTTGATGATGTCCCGGGCCATCTTGCGCAGCGCGGGGTCCTTGCCGTACTTCAGCTGCACCTCGGCCATGTCCACTGCGCCCTGATGGTGCGCCATCATGTGCGCCACGAAATCCTTGTCGACATTGCCGCTGTAGGGGCGGCCCATGTCCTTCATCATCTTTTTCTCGCCCTGCTGGAAGGCCCGGGTCGCGTCAGAGGCCTTGGCATCTGCTGCTGCGCGGTTCATGCCCGCGTGCTCCGCCGGCATGGACGCGGCAGGCTGCGCCTGCGCGGCGAAGGCTGCGGCGGACAAGGCCATGGCGCTGAGCGCGCAGGCCAGGGTTCGGGAAAAGCGGTAATTCTTCATCGGAAAATCTCCTGGAAGGTGGATCAGATCAGTGCCATGCCGGTGCATGCTGGCGCCATCGTGAAGCCTCCCACGGGGGGAAGGTCAAGCGCGTTTTTCCCATGAAAAAACGGCCTTTTGAACGGTGCCAATTTCTTAGAGCGTGTTTTAAAAGTCCCCGAGTCAATGGTGATGGCATCGTTGCGGATAAATTTGACTGTTTTTGGTATGGCAAAGAAGCGAAGCACGAAACATGGGCGGGCCAAGAGATACCCGACCAATTTGCAGGACCCAGCGTGGGGTGACATCAAGCCCCTGTTGCCGCCAGCCAAGCCGGGAGGCTGCCCGCGAAAAACTGACTTGCGCCGGGTGGTCAATGCTGTTTTGTACGTTGTTCGTGCGGGCTGCGCCTGGCGCTTGCTGCCCAAATGTTTTCCTCCGTGGGAGACGGTGTATGGCTATTTTTGCCAGTGGAAAAAACGCGGTATCTGGCAGCGCATTCACGACACGCTGCGCGCTGCTGTCCGGCGCAAAGCGGGCAGACACAAACACCCCACGGCGGGCAGCATTGACAGTCAAAGCGTCAAGACCACGGCGCTCGCTGGCGAGAAGGGCTATGACGCGGGCAAGCATATTCAAGGGCGCAAGCGACATATTTTGGTGGACACCCTGGGGTTGCTGATGGCCATCGTGGTCACGCCCGCTTCGGTACAAGACCGCGACGGCGCCAAATTGTTGTGCATGGCCTTGGGTGGCAGCTGCAAGAAGCTGCGTTGCATCTGGGTCGATGGCGGCTATCGTGGCAAATTGCTGGACTGGGTTGCCGCGCGGTTTCGTTTTGCGTTTAACGTGATACTTCGCTCAGACAACGCCAAGGGCTTTGAGTTGCTCCCCAAACGCTGGGTTGTCGAGCGAACGTTCGCCTGGCTTTACCGGTATCGCCGACTCAGTAAAGACTATGAAGTTCGCACCGATACATCCGAGGCGTTTGTGCATATCGCCATGATTAATTTGATGCTGCGGCGATTGCATGGGAACTTTTAAAACGCGCTCTTACGTCTGCGCAGGGGTTTTTTTGCTACTGTGAGGCTTGCCTTTGCCATGCAAACCCTGCCCAACACTCCAACCCGTCCAGTGCGACTTGCGCCGAATCAGCGAACCCTGCCGGCACCGCACTGGCAGCCGGAACCCCATGAAATCACCTGCCCCTGTTCCGCGCCCGGAAGAAATCGAACTCAAGCTGGCCTTGCCCACCGCCGACCCGCAGGGCCTGGCCGGGCGGCTCGCGCGCACGCCGCTGCTGGCGCGCCGCAAGCCCACGCAGCAGCCGCTGCACAACATCTACTACGACACGCCCGGGCAGGACCTGTACGAGGAGCGGGTGGCGCTGCGCCTGCGCCGCGTGGGCAGCAGCACCGATCCGCAGTGGCGGCAAACGCTGAAGATGGGTGGCCGCAGCGACTCGGCCCTGAGCCATCGCGGCGAGTGGGAGGTGCCGCTGGCCGGCGCCGAACTGTCGCGCGAAGCGCTGGAGGCGACGCCCTGGCCCGAGTTCGACCCGGACGGCAGCCGGTTTCATGCGCTGGCGCCCTGCCTGGTCACCGCCTTCGAACGCACCTCCTGGTCGGTGCGCCGGCGCGGTGGCAGCGTGGTCGAGGTGTCGCTGGACATCGGCCAGATCGTGGCGGGCGACCAGTGCGCACCGTTGTGCGAGCTTGAACTCGAACTGATGGCCGGAAAGCCGGTGGCGCTGTTCGAGGTCGCGCAGCAGATTGCCCGCAGCGTGGCGGTGCTGCCACTCAATGTCAGCAAGGCCGAGCGCGGCTATGCGCTGTTGCAGGAACGCCTGAACCAGCCACTGCGCGCCCGGCCGCCGGCGCTGACCGAGGGCATGCCGCTGCCGCTGGCGGCGCAGAGCGTGCTGCGTGAAATGTTCTGCCAGTTCACCAGCAACCTCAACCTGCTGGGCCAGACGGACGATCCGCAAGTGCTGCACCAGGCGCGCGTGGGCTGGCGGCGCTTCAAAAGCGCGGTGCGGCTTTTCAAACCCGGGCTGGCGGCTGACCGGCGGCCCGACTGGCAGTCGCTGACGCCGCTGCTGGGCTTCATCGGCGAGCTGCGCGACATCGACGTGGCCCGGACCGAGACCCTGCCGTTGCTGGCCGAGGCCTACCGCGCGGGCAACGCGCAGCGGGCGGAAAAATGGCAGGCGATGCTGCAGGCCCTGTCGGACGCCGCCCGGCTGCTACGCAAATCGATTGCGCATGCGCTCGAAGTACCCGCCGTGGGCGCCACGCTGCTGGCCATCACGCAATGGCTGGAAGACCTGCCGAGGCAGAAAGTGCCGACCGACCACAAGGCTGACGCATCCAGGAAGTCCTTGAGCCGCTGGGCACGGCAGCGCACCCGGCGGCTGCACCGCAACCTGCAGCGCGCACTGGCTGACAGCGCCCAAGCGGAAAGCCTGCACCGCGCCCGCCTCCTGGCCAAGCGGCTGCGCTACGCCATCGAGGCGCTGCGGCCCCTGCTGCCCAGGCGCCAGACGAAACGCTGGCTCCCGCAGGCCATCCAGATTCAGGCCGACATCGGCAGCGCACGTGACCTGCAGCAGGCCAGCGTGCTCGCAGCCCGGCTGGAGATCGACCCCGGGCTGGCCGAATTCCTGCGCGGTGTCGTCGCCGGGCAACCAGGGCCGCGCTGAACCGGAGGCGCTTTAGCCAAGCTGCGCCAGCCGCTGCTGCGCAAAACCGACATACCAGTCCAGGCAGTGCGGGTTGGCCATGGCGCCCTGGTTCAACACTTTTTCCAGCGGCTGGCCGAGCAGCAGCTTCTTGATCGGCAGCTCCTGCTTCTTGCCCGACAGGGTGCGCGGAATTTCAGCCACCTGAAGGATGTCGTCGGGCACGAAACGCGGGCTCAGCGCGGTCCTGACGGCGTGGTGGAGCCGGACCTTCATCGCCTCGTCGAGCACCGCGCCGCTCTTGAGCACCACGAACAGCGGCATGTAGCTGGCGCGGCCCAGGTATTCCAGGTCCACCACCAGGGAGTCGAGCACGTCGGGCAGCGCCTCGATGGCGCTGTACAACTCGCTGGTGCCCATGCGCAGGCCGTGGCGGTTGATGGTCGCATCCGACCGGCCGTAGATCACGCAGCCGCCTTCGACGCCCGGGTCGGTCTTCAGCCAGTCGCCATGGCGCCAGACCGCGCCCAGCGCCGGTACGGCATCGCCGCCGCCGGGCCGGCGGCCGTGGCCGGGCGGGTACATGTCGAAATAGCTGGCCAGCAGGCGGGCGCCGCTGTCGTCGCCCCAGAGGAACAGCGGCATGGACGGAATCGGCTGGGTGCAGACCAGCTCGCCGACCTCGCCGATGACCGGCCGGCCGCTGTCGTCCCAGGCCTCGACTGCCGCGCCCAGCAGGCGGCACTGCATTTTTCCGGGCGTCTGCGGCAGTTCGCGGTGGCCGCCGATGAAGGCGCCGGCAAAGTCGGTGCCGCCCGAGATGTTGCACCACCAGATGTCCGCGACGCCGGCACGGGCCATGAAGGCCGAACCCCATTGCTGCACCTCGGCGCTCAAGGGCGATCCGGTCGAGCCCAGCGCCCGGATGGCACCCAAATCGCCGCACGCTGCGGGCGTGATGCCGGCCTTCATGCAGCTGGCGTAAAACGCCGCGCCCGCGCCGAAGAAGGTCACGCCGGTAGCGGCCGCAAAGCGCCACAGGGTGGTCCAGTCGGGCCGGTCTTTGGCGCCGCCGGGATTGCCGTCGAAGATCACGCAGGTGGTGCCGCCCAGCAGGCCGGCCAGCTGCGCATTCCACATCACCCAGCCGGTCGAGCTGTACCAGTGGTAGCGCTCGCCGAAGGAATTGGGCTGGTAGCTGCAGCCGACGTCGTTGTGCAGCGTGCCGAGCTGTATTTGCACCAGCAGCATGCCGCCGTGGCCGTGCACGATGGGCTTGGGCAGGCCGGTGGTGCCGCTCGAATACACGATCCACAGCGGATGGTCGAACCCCAGCCAGAGCGGCTCGAAAGCCTCGGTTTCATCATTATTTAGGGCTGTAGCGCTTGTCCAGCCTGCGCAACCAGCTATCGAAACCGTAGCATCCAGGTTGCCCAGCAGCAGCGTGTGACGAACGCTGGGCAGCGCCTGACGCAACTCGGCCAGCACGCCCAGGCGGTCGTGGTCGCGCCCGCCGTGGGTCACGCCGTCGCAGGCGATCAGCACCGTGGGCGCGATTTGCCGGAAGCGGTCGAGCACTGCGTGCGTGCCCATGTCGGGCGCGCACAGGCTCCACACGCCGCCGATGCTGACCGTCGCCAGGAACGCCACCATGGCCTCGGGAATGTTCGGCAGATACGCCGCCACCCGGTCGCCCGGCTGCACGCCCTGTGCCTGCAGGTGCAGCGCCAGCGAGGCCACCTGGCGGCGCAGCTCGGGCCAGGACAGCTCGCGCCGCTGGCCCTTTTCGTTGCTGCTGACAATGGCCGGCAGGCCGGCGGCATGGGCCGCATCGACATGGCGCAGCACCTGCCGCGCATAGTTGACCTGGGCGCCGGGAAACCACCGGGCGCCGGGCATGACGTTGCGCGCCAGCGCCGCGTCGTGCGGCGTGGGCGACTGCAGGTCGAAGTAGTCCCAGATGCTTTGCCAGAACGCGTCCAGTTCGGTGGTGGACCAGCGCCAGAGCGCGTCGTGGCTGTCGAACGCCAGGCCATGCCGGTCGCGCAGCCAGTCCTGGTAGAGGCGGATTTGCGCCACATGGGGTGGTTTGCTTGTCTGGTTCATTTCTTGTGTCTCCGTGTTTGCCAGTTTCCAGGAATGGTCAGGGTAGCAGCGTCGGGGGGATGTTGCGGCTCCCGGCAGGCCCAACTTTGCAATGGCCGGTTAGGTGCATGCGTTTGACGATTCTTGCAAAGCACATGCGTGTTCACGTATTTGTAAGTTTTTTCGTGTTAACTTGACAAATTGAAACATCTTGTTAAATTGCAACTTTTTTTTCCGGATGCGACCGTAATTTTTCCCGACAACTGCAAATTTTTGCCAAGACCCCAATTTCCAGGAATGCCCGATGTTTTCAACCCTGAGTCGCCGGCAATGCCTTCTGGGCGCCACTGCCTTGCTCCTGGCCGGCAGGTCCCATGCGCTGGACACGCCCAAAGGCAAGGTGATTCTTTCCATCACCGGCAACATCCGGCTGAAAGACGCCGATGACCGCGCCAACTTCGACATGAACATGCTGGCGGCCTTGCCCCAGCACAGCTTCACCACCAACACCCCTTGGTACAAGGAATTGAAGAAGTTCACCGGGCCGCTGTTGCGCGACGTGCTGGAAGTCGTTGGCGCGCAGGGAAGCGTGCTCCGGGCACAGACGCTGAACAACTTCAAGGTCGAGATTCCCCTCGCGGATACGCGTCAGTTCCCGATGGTGCTGGCGCGCCGGATGGACGACAAACCCATGCCGATCCGGGAAAAGGGGCCGCTGTTTATCGTCTACCCGTTCGACACCAACACCGGGCTTCACACGGCGCGCTACTACAGCCGCTCAGCCTGGCAACTCCGCACCATCGACGTCCAGTGACCCAAGCCGGCGCAGCCTTGGGTTCAGTGCCATCGGGACGCTGGCCGTGTCAGCCGGCCTGATTGCCGTGTTCATGGCCATAGGCGCCATACAAACGCACCAGATCAAGCACATCGACAACTCGATCCACTACAACGAAGAGAATATTTCCTGGGTCTATTTCCAGCTGGAGCATGAGTACCTGATGCTTGCCGACAGCCTGCGCCAGGCAGAGCGCTACCCCGAAAAAATCAACCCTGAGGCACTGCGCGAGCGCTACGAAATTTTTCTCAGCCGTTTCTCGCTGATGCAATCCATACGCATCAGCCCCTTTGTGGCGCCTTTGCCAGAGCAAACGCCCAAGGTAAGACTGATCGAGCAATTCATCCGTCAAGCTGATGGCTTCCTGTCGGAAAATTCGCAAGCGGCCCTGACACCCGGCGCGATCGTGAAGCTGTTGCGCCAGGTGGAGCCGCTCGGCGACCCCATCCATGACATAACCTTGCGGATCAGCCAGGTCATGGTGACCACCATCGGCCAGCGCAACGCTGCCGCGCGCGAACAGGTTTACATCAGCATTGCGTTGACTGTCTTTCAGGGCCTGCTGACGCTGGCTTTCGCCGCCATGCTGATTCGTCAGCTGCGTTCGCTTGAAAAGCGCAGCCACGAACTGCGCCGGGCCACGGACGAAATTCTGCTGCTCAACGGCGAACTCGAAGAACGCGTGCGCCAGCGCACCGCGCAGCTTGAGGCGGCGAACCAGGAGCTCGAAGCGTTCTCGTACTCGGTGTCGCACGACCTGCGTTCCCCCTTGAAAACCATCGATGGATTCAGCCACTTGCTGGCGCGAACCGTTGGGGACAAGCCTGGCGAAAAGGCAGCGCATTACCTGAACCGGATTCGCAGCGGTGTGCAGCAAATGGGCGATTTGATCGATGGCTTGCTGTTCCTGGCCCAGTTGTCACGCGACAAGCTGCAGTGCACTGAGGTCGATCTGGCCGACATCGCCCGGAACATCGAGAAGGAATGCCGGGAACGGGACCCGGAACGCCAGGCTCAAGTCGTGATTCAGGACACGATGCCGATCACTGGCGACCAGCGCCTGCTGTCAGTCATTTTGCAGAACCTGCTGGGCAATGCCTGGAAGTTCACCTCCCGGCGCGAACTCGCTTGCATCGAGGTCGGCAGCCAGCCGGGAAAAGCCGGAGAAACCGTTTATTTCGTGAAGGACAATGGCGCCGGCTTTGACATGGCTTATGCCAGCAAGCTGTTTGGCACCTTTCAGCGACTTCACTCGCCCTCGGATTTTTTGGGCACCGGCATCGGCCTGGCCACCGTCAAACGCGTCATTGACCGTCATGGCGGGCGCGTCTGGGCTGAAGGCAGGGAAAACGAGGGCGCCATCTTTTACTTCACCCTGCGCGCTGTCGAGGCACCGGGCTAGGCGCCGGGACCAACATCGCCCTGGCCTCAAGTGCTGCCGGCCTGCCGCCCTGCATTGACGCGCAAGGAACTGGAACGAACGATGGCCAAGCACCCGCCAGCGGTCTTGCCGGCCGCGAGGAACGCATGATGGCGGCCAGAGTTCAAAGGGACGCGACCGGGTTGGAACAGCATTCCGGCCGTGGCCGGATCTGTCAAAGAAACGCAAACCGAGACGAACCGGGAAGGATGCTGTGCCTTGTCGCACCTCGCCGGTCAGCGCATTTCAGCGCACTTCCTTGAGTGATCCCAGGTCAACATCGCCGCGCTGGCTGGTGAAGCGCAGGGTGCCGCCCTGGCTGCCTTGCGCCTGGCTCACCCCGGAAATGCGATGCTCGCCCGTATCGTATTGCCTGACTTTCCCTTCCTGCTCCACCGCCAGGCGACGCTGGTCGGCAAAAAAGGCATAGCGCACACCGTTCTGGCTTGCGCTGCTGGAGGGGTTCGAAAGCCCCGGGGGCCACCAGCTGGAATCAGGCGCCTCCATGGGCTTCAGGGGCTTCAGGGGCTCCATCGGTTTCATGGACTTCATCGCATCCATGTTCAGTCGTCCCTTCGGTCGCGCCCACGGCGCATGACCAGCGCCGCCAGCAATGCGCCGGCCGCAGCGCCAATGGCTACCGCCTTGAGGGGCTCATCCGAAATCCGGCGGACGGCCGTTTCCTGAAAATCGGACGCCTTGGCCTTGAAGTCGCCCAGCTTTTCGCTTGCCACGCCGCTTGCAGACTTGGCGTAGCCCCGGGCCGTGTTCCAGGCATCGCCGGCAATCGCCTTGGCATCGTTCGCCAAACCCTTGGCGGTGTTCAGGGCGTCGCGGCCGGTGTCCTTGGCATCGTCAAGGGCAGGACGCAAGGCCTGCACGGTACTGGCCGCGTTGGCCTTCGCCTCGCTGGCCAGCTGACCCGCCGCACTGGCAGCGTTCTGGCCGGTTTGCCTGGCCTCATCAGCAATCTGCGAGGAAGTCTTGAAGTCGTCAGTCATGGCGGTCCTTTGAATCTTTTTGGCAACAGCGCCAGTCACTATTGGACGATCGTTGCCCAAGCCTGCGTGTGGGTCGGTTTACCCTTGTCCTGTAGGCTGAGGATTTGCAAAACCTCCGGAAAAGGCGTACGCCACCTTTGCCAAGGCCCACGCATAGCGTTTGTGCGCGATGAAATCCCCAAGCCGGCGCACTTGGCAATGCACCAGTGGACGCATGAGCCTGCGCAGGTAAAAATATCAAAAATGATAGCTGCTTACGTATGTGGAATTTGCGCGAACGGGCTGTATGGCTCGCAGATTCAATTACAAAATGCACCAAAAGCTAATGTAAGGGGTTTCATCTCGATGGCATGAAACACCTCGTGAGGAGTGCGAAATCCCAGGCATTTGCGGGGGCGGTGGTTGAGTTGGTAGACCGCCTCCTGAACGTCTTCGTCGCTGACCTTCAGGAAGTTGCTGCTCTTGGGAAAGCGCTGGCGCAACAAACCATTGGTGTTTTCATTGAGCCCTCGCTCCCAAGAGTGGTACGGGTGCGCAAAGTAGATGTCGGCATCCAGGCACTGGCCGATGAAGGCATGCTCGGCAAACTCCTTGCCGTTGTCAAACGTCACCGTGTGGCACAGGTGCTGGTACGGGCGCAGCAGCCGGATGACGGCCTGCGTCACGCCTTCGCTGTGCCTGCAGGCCACCCGGCTGGACAGCGTGTAGCGGGACTTGCGCTCGACCAGCGTCACAAGAGCGCCCTGATGGCCTTTGCCGATAACCGTGTCGCCTTCCCAGTCGCCGATGCGGCTTTTGCGCGCCACGATGGGCGGGCGCTGGTCAATGCACACGCGGTCCCGGAGCACGCCGCGGCGTTCTTGGCCACTGCCATAACGCTTGCGCCGCACCTTCTGGCAGCGCAGGTAGCCGATCAGGTCACCGCCCCGGCGCTTGTCCTGGTAGATGTGCTGGTAGATGGTCTCGTGGCTGATGGCAAACGCGCCTTCCAGGCGCAGCCTGCCGGCGACCTGCTCGGGCGACAGGAACAAGCGCAGATAGGCCTCTACGCGCAGCCATTGCGCCGCACTCGTCTGGCGTGCGTTGCGCCTGTCCGTCTGGCGTGTGCGGGCCATGGTGTGAGCTTTGGCGGGGGTATAGCCGTGCGGCGAAGCATTGCGCTTGAACTCGCGCGCGATGCTCGATCGATGGCGGTTGAGCTCTGCGCCGATGCGGGCAAAACTAACACCCTGACGGCGTAGTGCGTGGATTTGGTATCGTTCTTCTTGGGTCAAGTGTTTATTGCGCATCGCGTTTCTTTCGACTGGCTGGTCTGAAGGACGCATGCTATATGCCCTTGGCCCACCCGTTTCCTTAACGATGCAGTTTGTTCTTGAATCCGCGGCTTGAAACTTGACTGAAAATCCGCCCTCAGTGGCAGGAACGGCCCCGGCAGGCCGCAAGCGCTGAAAAGGCTGCAGAACTGGCCATTTTCAGCATCCTTCAGTGCACTGGTGCATGCAGCACCGGCATATGCAGCGGCTTTATTCATGGCTTCAAGCCGACACCAGTCGCCCGTCCACCAGCTCGATCACCCGGTCGCAGCCGGCCGCCAGACGCGGGTCGTGCGTGACGATCAGGCAGGCGCTGCCGTGGTCGCGGTTGAACTCGCGCAGCAGGCCGAACACCTCGTCGGCCGACACGGTGTCGAGGTTGCCGGTCGGCTCGTCAGCCAGGATCAGGCGCGGCCGCAGCGACAGCGCCCGTGCAATCGCCACGCGCTGCTGCATGCCGCCCGAGAGTTCACCGGGGCGCTTGTATTCGGCGCCTTTCAGCCCAACGCGCGCCAGCAGTTCGCGCGCATTCGCTTCGGCCTGCGCGGTGGCGGTGCCGTGGGCAATGATCGAGGGCAGCAACACGTTTTCCAGCGCGGTGAAGGCGGGCAGCAGATGGTGGAACTGGAACACGAAGCCGATGGTGGCGCCGCGCAGCTTCGTCAGCCCGGCGTCGTCGAGCAACTGGGTGGGCTGCCCGGCAATTTCCAGCGTGCCCGACGTGGGCCGCTCCAGCAGGCCGATGATGTTGAGCAGCGTGCTCTTGCCCGAACCCGACGGCCCCTTGAGCGCGACGAACTCGGCCGTCTGCAGGCTCGCGCTGATGCCGTGCAGCACCTCGGTTTCGACTTCCGTGCCGACGTTGTAGCTGCGGTGAATGTCGGCCAGGCGAAGGATGGGAGCGGATGGGGTGTTCATGCGCCTTGTATTGTGAACGCATGGGTTTGTGAGGTCGGCGGCTTGAATGGCAGCGCTCTGAAGCACGTCGCCACGGCCATCAAATGGGGCAGAACCTGGCTTTGGGCTGCCCTGTGAAACGGCGGATTGCAGTAGGCGGGCAGTGGATTTTCAAATGTCCAGGCCGCTTGCCCGATCGCCAGCGCTTGCGACGGGTATAGGGTATCCCCCTAAAATCGGCGCATGATCTTTTCGCACGCTTCGACGACCCTGCACCTCTGGCAGCTGCTGACCCGGCTTGGCGACGCGCAAATCCTCCTGCCCGCCGCAGCGATGACCGTGCTGGTGCTGTTTGCACAAGCGCCAACGCGCAGGCTGGCGGTGAGCTGGATGGCGCTCATCGCGGCCGCCGCTGTCATCACCACCGCCAGCAAGGTCGCATTCATGGGATGGGGCATTGGCTGGGCCGCCATCAACTTCACGGGTGTCTCGGGTCACTCCATGTTTGCCGCCGCGATTTACCCCATGTTGATGGTCGCTTTTTTGTCAGCGCCCTTGCGCGGCCGTCACGGGCTGGCGGTTGCACTGGGGGGTGCGCTTGCGCTGTTGGTAGGCGTGAGCCGCGTTGAAGTGGGGGCGCATTCCTGGTCCGAAGTGCTGGCCGGCTGGGCCGTGGGCGGCGCCGTAAGCGCGGCGGCGCTGGCTGTTTGCCAAACATCGCCCCTGCGCATCCGGCCCATCGTGCCGGTTGTCCTGATGGCATGGGTGGCCGTCATGCCTTTTAAATTGCACGCCTCGCCCACCCATTCTCTGGTGGTGCGCCTGGCCATGTCCATGTCCGGAAACGAGACGCCGTTCACGCGCAGCGACCTGATGCGCCGCGAACCGCTCCTCACGCCCTGATCGCCTGCACCGGGTCCATCCGCGCCGCACTGCGCGCCGGTATGGCCGCCGCCGCCAGCCCCACGCCGCACGCCACCACCGACGCCAGCAGCACCAGCATCGGGTCGAGCTGCGGCGAAAACAGCGAGCCGCCGTCGGGGCTCTTGAAGATGTGCGAAAACACCACCAGCAGGCCGAAGGCCAGTGCCGAGCCCAGCACCGAGCCGGCCAGCCCGACCAGCCCGCCCTGCAATAAAAACACCGTCATGATGCGCCGCCGCCCGGTGCCCATGGCTCGCAAAATACCGATTTCGCGCTGTTTTTGCACCACGCTGACCACCAGCACGCTGGAAATGCCGAGCGCCACGATGATGATCACAAAGCTGCGGATCAGGTTGTTCGACACGGTCTGGTTGCTCAGGGCGTTGAGCAGGCCCGAGTTGGTCTGCATCCAGCTGTCCACCGTCAGGCCGGTCTGGGCGCGCAGCGCATCGGCGACCTGGTTGGCGCCGAACAGGTCCTTGACCGTGACGTCGATGTTCGACACGCCGCCGGGCAGGTCCAGCAACGTCTGCGCCAGCTTGAGCGTGACGAACACCCAGCGCCGGTTCAGGTCGCGGTTGCCCATGTCAAAGAGGCCGGTGATGTCCAGCGTTTCGCTGCGGCCGCTGGCGCTGGTCACGCGCAGCTTGTCGCCCACGGTGACGCCGAGGTCGCTGGCCAGGTCAATGCCGATCAGCGTGTTGCTGCCGGTCACGTCGAAGCGGCCGCGCGTCATGTAGTCGTCCATCTTCACCACGCGGCGGTAGGCGTCGGGCTGCACGCCGAGCAGCGCGACGCTCTTGCTGCTGTTGCCGCGCGATGCAAAGGCCGGGCCGCTGACCACCGGCGACACCGCCAGCACGCCGGGCGTGTCGGCCGCCAGGCCGGCCATGCGCTCCCACTGGTCCACCGAGCGCAGGCGCTGCGCTCGCGGCTGCACCACGGCGGCCACGGCACGGTCGGCGCTGGGCGTGACGACGCGCTGGGTGACTTCCTCGAGCGGCCGGATCACCACATGCGCCTGCGATCCCAGCACGCGGTCGATGATGGTCGATTGCAGCTGGTTGATCAGCTGGGTCAAAAAAATAATGACCGCCACGCCGCCGGTCACGCCGGCCAGGATCAGCACGCTTTGCATGCGGCCTTCACGCAGAAAGCGCAGCGCCACCAACAGCTCGAACGGCATCCAGCGGGTCCAGGAACTCAAGGCGGGGCGGTGGCGGGAAGTGGTCATGGTGGAGGTTTGGGCTCAGCGCGAGATGAAGGACGGCGTTTCCATGCCCTTGACGGGCGCGAGCACCGGGCCGGGCCGCACGCGGTCGCCGGCCACGGCTTTTTCGGTCTGCGGAATCACCGCGTCGCCTTCTTTCAACCCTTCGGTGATTTCCACCGAACCGATGCCGCGCAGGCCCAGCTTGACGGGCAGGCGCACCGCCACGCCGTCCTGCAGCGCCAGCACCCAGGGCGCCTGGCGGTCGGCGTCGCGCACCGCACCCGAGGGCAGCACCAGCGCATCCTTTTTCAAGCCGCCGACCAGTTCGACCGACACCGTCATGTCGGGCCGCAGGAAGGGCGGCGGGTTGGGCACGGCCAGCCGCACCTCGACCGTGCCGCGCTGCGGGTCGATGGCCGGGGCGATGTAGTTGAGCTGCGCATCAAACGACTGGCCGGGATAGGCATCGGCCACTGCCCTGGCGGGCATGCCGGCCGCCAGCAGGCGCAGGTTTTTTTCATCCACATTCGCATCGATGCGGGTGCCGCCCTGCGCAGCCAGGCTCAAGAGCATGCGGCCGGGCTGGGCCATGGAGCCGGGCTCGACGCTGCGCGTGAGCACGATGGCATCGACCGGACTGGCGATGGTCAGCCGTGCCAGCCGCGCCTCGGCCACGCCGACCGCCGCCAGCGCCTGGTCGATGCGCGCCGCAGCCAGTGTGTGTTCAATGCCGCTGGGCTGGTTGGCCTGCGCTTGCACGCGGGCCGATTGCAGCGCGCTTTTGGCCATGTCCAGCGCGCGCCGGGCGTCGTCGAGCTTTTGCTGCGAAAAGAAACCCTGCGCCACCAGATCCCGGGCGCGCTGGTGTTCGCGCTGGGCGGCGGTGAACGCCGCCTCGGCCTGCACCACCGCCTGCGAGGCGACGGGCGCGGCCACCGTGGCCTGCTGGGTGGCACGGCCGCGCGCTTCGGTCAGTGCGGCCCTGGCCTGCTGCAGCGCGGCGCGGGCTTCGGCATCCGACAGGCGCAGCAGCACGTCGCCGGCCTTGACCCGGTCGCCTTCGCGCACCCGGACTTCCCGCACCGTGGCGGTGACTTCAGCACCAATGTCCATGCGTGCCGGGGCATTCAGCCGCCCGGTGGCGACCACCGACTGCACGATGCCGGTACGCGCCACGGACACCAGCTGCACCGGCGTGCCGCGCCGGCTGGCCAGCAACGCTGCGGCGGACACGGTCAGGACCAGCGCGGCAGCCATGCCCCATTTGACAAGAGGTTTCATAGCCGGCAAGCGTAGCAGTTCAACAGCCGTGCGAGGCTGTTCAAGGTCAAGGCTTGCCAACTTCCTACGGTCCGTCGGCAGGACGGCCGACACACCCTGCGGGCCTGCATGGCGTAGATTGCCTGTTTCCTTTTTCCCGGAGGCGTGACGCACATGGCCCTTTCAGTTCCCGACGCGCTGGTCCTGCTGGGCCGCTGGCTCGAAGAAACCGGCTACCGGTTCACCGCCATCACGCCGGCAAGCCATGCCCGGGTGAATGCCCGGGGCGGCGCCAATGCCGCGGGCAACCTGCGCGATGTGTTTGGCTGGAGCCGGCCCTTTGCAACCGGCCTGCTGCCCGGCAACGCGCTGGCCTGGCTGCGCGATTCCGGGCTGCTCGATGAAAGCGGTCATCTGCTGCGCAGCCGGGTGCGGTTTGCCAGCCTGGGCAGTGCGCTGTACGCGCATTCGGCCTACCCGACGCTGGAGGCGGATGCGGTGTTTTTCGGGCCGGACACTTACCGCTTTGCCAGCCTGATCGCGGCCGAACTGCAAAGCCGCCCGCTGGGCACGGGTGCGCGCATCCTGGACATCGGCTGCGGCGCCGGACCCGGTGGCATGGTGGCCGCGCTGGCCAGCCCGGCGGCGCAGCCCGGCCTGCTGCTGGCCGACATCAACCCCCGGGCGCTGGCGTTTGCCCGGGCCAATGCGGCGCTGGCGGGCCTGGCCACGGCAGGCTTTCAGCAAAGCAACCTGTTCGAGTCGCTGGCCGGGCGGTTTGAGCTGATCGTGGCCAATCCGCCCTACCTGGTCGATGCCGGCGAGCGCACCTACCGGCATGGCGGCGGCCCGCTCGGCAGCGGCCTGTCGCTGCGCATCGTGCAGGGCAGCCTGGCGCGGCTGGCGCCTGGCGGCCGGCTGGTGCTGTACACCGGCGCGCCCGTTGTCGAGGGTCGCGACCCGTTCCTGGATGGGGTGACGCCGCTGCTGGAAAGGGCCGGTTGCCCTTTCAGCTACCGCGAGATCGACCCGGACGTGTTTGGCGAGGAACTCGATTCGCCCGCCTATGCCGACACCGAACGCATCGCCGCCGTGGCACTGGTCGTGACCCAGCCTGGCGGGCCCGCGCCATGAGGTTTCTGACATTGGCAAAACCAACGGCTTGGCTCGCCTGCAAATACCGGGCTGGCTTCGAAACGCGCGGGCCGTGCCGGTAGGAACACACCGACGGGCAATAGGGCCACGAACCTATAAAACCGCCACGCTGCTTGGCTCAGACTGAAAACTACTCAACTCCGGAAAATAATCGATGTTTGTTGCAGCCCATGAATGGACCTTGCCTGGCAGTGCGGTCGGTGACGCTGCCGCATCGGCCAAGCGCGTGGCCCTGCCAGCGGACGGCACGCGCGACTTGTATCGCCGGCTGGCTGGCGGCGTACCCGACGAAGCGACCCGGAACGCATCCCTTGTCTTTCTGCGTCAGGCCCTGGAACAGGCAGCGGCTGATGACAGCGACCTGCCCGGGTCGCCGCACGGCCTGGCCGCCTGGATGCATGAATCGGCACAGCGTGCCGGGGACAGCTACCGGGACTACCTGCTGGCGCGCAAGGCGGGCGCGCCACGGCGCTATTTTCAGAACCGCGCCCATGCGCTGCATTTCTTGCGCGCCGTGGCGCCGACCAAGCTGGTCGACGGCGCCTGGCTGTACGGCCTGCTGTCGCATGCACAGAATCCGCGTTTTGCCGACCTTGTTGCCACCTATGTTGAAGAACTGGGCGAAGGCCGGGCCGACAAGAACCATGTGCTGCTCTACCGCAAGCTGCTGGAGCGCCATGGCCTGAATCCGTTGCACGGCCTGCCGGACGTTTTGCATACGCAAGGCGTGCTGCAACTGGCCCTGGGATGGAACGCCCGCGATTTCTTGCCTGAAATCATCGGCTTCAACCTGGGCTACGAGCAGCTGCCGCTGCACCTGCTGGTCACGGCCTACGAATTGAACGAACTGGGCATCGACCCGTATTACTTCACCCTGCATATCACGGTGGACAACGCCGACAGCGGCCATGCGCAGCGGGCGGTGCAGGCGGTGCTGGACACGCTGCCGCGCTTTGGCGACAGCGCCGGATTCTGGCAGCGCGTGCAGGCTGGCTGCCGGCTCAGCAACGCGGGCGTCGGCACCACCGACGTGATTGCCGGCTTTGACATGCAGTGCGAAGTCGAAGCGATTTTCTCGCGCAAGCGCATGACCGGCCAGGGCGCGCATTCCGACTACTGCCGGGTGGCGGGACGCAGCGTCAACGACTGGCTCGCGCAGCCTGACGGCATTCCTGCTTTTCTGGCGGCGCTGGAGCAGGCCGGCTGGATCAAGCGCGACGCGCCGGTGGGTGAGAGCCGCTTCTGGAAACTGCTGCAGGGCGACAAGGCTGAAATGTTTGGCGTGTTCAGCCCCTACGAGCTGCAGGTTATCCACGACTGGATTCGCGGCGACGCCAGCGCCGATGGCCAGGCGCATGACGAACCCCCGTTGCTGCCCGGCCGGCGCCGCCCCAGCTTCCGCGCGCATTCCCGCCTGGTGCAGCACCAGGCAGGCGTTTTCAATCCCGGCCTTCTCAAGGTGCTGGAAACCTCACAGGAGGAAGCGCCTGACCCGGACCTTCAGGTGCTCAAGGCCGAACTGGCCGCCAGCGTTGACGCTGAGCAGCAACGGCAACTGCTGGTCCGGGCCATGTCGCCCGAGCTGCACTGGACGCCGGCAGGCCTGTACGCCACCCGCCGATTCATGCAGTCCACCGCCTGAGCTTTGCTTCTTGCCGGTCAGCGCGCCTGGGTGACGCAAACCGGTTTCTTCGCTCCGCGCTCGCCTGGAAAGGCCAGGCGCGGCAAATTGCCTTTAGCATTGCCCCACTTTCAAAACTGGAGCGATCAATGGGCATGCTGGACTGGACGGAAAAAAGCAGCACGGTGCTGGGGCAAGGCGGCGTCATCGGGCCGGACGAGCGGCTGCCCTGGCCGCAAACGGCATTGATGGGCGTGCAACACGTGATTGCGATGTTTGGCGCGACGGTGCTGGCGCCGCTGCTGATGGGGTTTGACCCGAACATCGCCATTTTGATGAGCGGCATCGGCACGCTGATCTTTTTTGTCATCACCAAGGGCAAGGTGCCGAGCTACCTCGGGTCGAGCTTTGCCTTCATCGGCGTGGTGATTGCCGCCACGGGTTACGCCGGCAAAGGGCCGAATGCCAACATCGGCGTGGCGCTGGGCGGCATCATCGCCTGCGGCGCGGTGTATGCGGCCATTGGCGCCCTGGTGCAGCTGGTCGGCACGCGCTGGATCGAGCGGCTCATGCCGCCCGTGGTCACCGGCGCAGTGGTCGCCGTGATTGGCCTGAACCTGGCGAGCATTCCGATCAAGAACATGGCGGCCAGCAACTTCGATTCGTGGATGCAGGTCGTCACCTTCGTCAGCGTGGCGCTGGTGGCAGTGATGGCGCGCGGCATGCTGCAGCGCCTGTTGATCCTGATCGGCCTGGTCGTCTCGTCGCTGGTCTATGCGCTGCTGACCAATGGCATGGGCCTGGGCAAGCCCATCGCCCTGTCGGGCATCGCGACGGCCGACTGGTTTGGCTTACCCGGCTTTGCCGCACCGGTGTTCAGCGCCAATGCCATGCTGCTGATCGTTCCGGTGGTGGTGATTCTGGTGGCCGAAAACCTGGGCCACATCAAGGCGGTGACGGCCATGACCGGCAAGAACCTGGACGTCTACATGGGCCGTGCCTTCATCGGCGACGGCATTGCCACCATGGTGTCGGGCAGCGCCGGCGGCACCGGCGTGACCACCTATGCCGAAAACATCGGCGTGATGGCAGCCACCCGAATCTATTCGACGGCGGTGTTTGTGTTTGCGGCGCTGATTGCGCTGCTGCTGGGCTTCAGCCCCAAGTTCGGCGCACTGATCCAGGCGATTCCGCTGCCGGTGATGGGCGGCGTGAGCATCGTCGTGTTCGGCCTGATCGCCGTGGCCGGTGCCCGGATCTGGGTGGTGAACCAGGTCGATTTTTCGGACAACAAGAACCTGCTGGTCGCCGCCATCACGCTGGTGCTGGGCACCGGCGACTTCACGCTGAAGTTCGGCCAGTTCGCGCTGGGCGGCATTGGCACGGCGACCTTTGGCGCGATCCTGCTCTACGCGCTGCTGGACCGCAGGCAATAGCCGGGCAAGGCTGGCGCGGATTCACACTGGCCGGAAAACGACATTTTCAGTATCAAAAAGGCTTTTTGCGCAGACTGAGTCTGTGCTGGCAGGTATGAATACCGTAGCAAAACATGCGGCAGTTCCGGCAGGCCGCAGTGGCCAGTCCAACGGGGTTGCAGTCTAGCGGGCAGCCGCGCCCTGGCCCGGACGGTCTTTGGCCTTTAAATGGCCCGGCGTCTGCTCAAGCGCTGCCTGGGCCGAGGCCAGCTGGCGCTCCAGGTCGGCGCGCAGGATGATTTCTTCCTTCAGCGCCAGGTTGACCTGCGCCAGTTCGTCGGCCGAATTCTGGATGCGATTTTCAAGCTCCTCGGTGCGCTCGATGGCCAAGGCGACCTCGCCGGTTTGCAGGTGCGCCGGGACTTCCTGCGTCAGCACGGCATTGACGACGCACAGTTCGGCGGCCGACTGTCCGACGGCTTCCTGAATGGCCTCGTTCTTGTCAAGCGCGTGCTCCAGCGCGGTGGAATTGGAGGCGTTCTGGGCTTGTGGCATGGTCGCGGGCAATGGATGGGAGGAGAAAGAAGCGATCAAGCTTAGCAGAAACACGTCCGGAAACGCCGGTATCGAGGCTTGCAGGGCCGGCCGCGCCGCTGGACTGCCGGCAGGACCGGAACTACTTTTCGACCGGCGCCAGGCGACGCGGCCCGCCCGCCGGCTCCGCGCCCAGCATCCGGCCGATGGCCGCCCCGATGCGCGCGCCGATGGCGGTGCCGACACCAGGCAGCACCACCGAACCCGCTGCAGCGCCGGCCAGGGCACTGGCGGGCACCGACACCTGTACCTTGTCCAGAGGGCCGCTGAGCCTGAGCGGAACGCCGACCACGCCATCGACCAGATCGACCGAAAACTCGGCGTCGATCTTCCGGCTGGCGATGCGCGCCTGGCCCGATGCGCTCAGGACGCCCGAGCTGGTGGTGAGCCGGGTCAGGCTCACCACCATGCCTTGCGCGGTGTTCTGCGTGTCCAGCTGGCCGGTGATGGCGTCGAGCGGGGTTTTTCCGGCATGCGCTTTCCCCAGGCTGCGAATGGCCTTGTCCAGGTCAAACCGCAGCAAGGTCGAGCGGCCCATGGTGAAGGACGTGGTGGTGTGCAGCGACCGGGCCAACGCGCCCGCCGTGTCGCCGCTGGCCGACACGGTGGTGTCGCCCGACGCCTTGCCCGCAACGATGGGCGGCTGGTTGATCGCCCGCAGCGCACTGTCGACCTCAATGCCTTGCGGCTTGAATTTGCCGCTCAGGCGCAGCCCGCCCTTGTCCCGGGGCTGCAGCTGCAGCTCGCCATGGGCCGTGCCGCCCCCCAGGTTGATGCGTGCTTCCCAGCGGTCCTCCTGTCCCTGGCGGGTCAGCGCCAGATCGGCAGGCGGCGTGATCTCCGGGCGGCGAATCCGGGCCGAGCGCGGCCGCCAGCCGGCATCAAAGTCGGCTTCTCCGTCAAAACCGATCCGCACGCCGGTTCGCGAAATCCAGGTCACATCGCGAAAAGCAAATTGCACCAGCGGCAGTTCGTCCACCGTCAATTTGCCCGACTTTTGCGCTTTGTCCAGTGCTGCCGGTTCTTGCGTTTTTTGCGTCGTCTCGGAAGGCGTCTTGTCACCCAGGTCACGCAGTGAAAGCTGCGGCACAACCGCGCCCTCCAGTTCGGCGCGGTCCAGCTTCAGGCGGCGCTGCCAGAGCGCCGCCGTGTTGGGGTAGGCGGTGAATTTTTTCAACTCAATCGGCTGGCTCTGGGTTGTCACGACGTTTTCAATCGTCACGCGCGGCGACGGCAGCAACTGCCAGTGCAGCGCGCCCACGCTGACCGGAACCCCCAGCGCCGCCTCCAGTTCGACCGTGGCGCGCAGCCTGAGTTCCTCGTCGGAAGGAACCAGGCGGACCAGGACAATCGCCAGCAGGCCCAGCGCGCCCAGGACAAGGCCCGCGCCCAGCAGCCATTTGCGGGTGCGCATCATGCTGTTTCCGGGTTCATTGCCATAAGCTGCAGCTTAAGCCGGACGCAGCAGACGCGGGCGCGACAAGGGACCCATCCGCTGTAGGTGACCACCTTATAGTGAAGGCTGTTTCTCTTTATGGACCCGCCATGCGAATCTGGAAGCAAGCCATCTCGGTCGAACTGCTCACCGCCTCGAACGCCCACACTGCCGTCCACCACCTGGGCATCGAGTTCCTCGAAGTCGGCGACGATTTCATTCGCGCCCGGGTGCCGGTGGACAGCCGCACCATCCAGCCCTACGGCCTGCTGCATGGCGGCGTGTCGGTGGTGCTGGCCGAAACCCTGGGCTCCTGCGGCGCGGCTTATTGCGCGCGGCCAGGCGAGCGCGTGGTGGGGCTGGACATCAACGCCAACCACCTCAAGGGAACGACCGGCGGCTGGGTCACCGGCATCACGCGGCCGGTGCACATCGGCCGCAGCACCCAGGTCTGGGCCATCGAACTGCACAACGACGCCGGTGAGCTGACCTGCGTGTCACGCATCACCATGGCGGTGCTGACGCCAAAATAAGCCAACCACTCCGGCCACTTTTCCAGGGAAGGCGTGATGACAGGGGCCTCTGTCATCCAGGCCCCCTCTGCGCGCGCATCCCTCATACCCGGCGCCGTCGCAGGCGCAGCGCATTGCCAATGACAGACGCCGAGCTGAAACTCATGGCCAGGGCGGCGATCAGCGGCGACAGCAGCCAGCCCGTCAGCGGATACAGGACGCCCGCTGCAACCGGAATGCCAAGCGCGTTGTAGAGGAAGGCAAACATCAGGTTCTGCTTCATGTTGGCCACCGTGTCCTGCGACAGCGAACGGGCAATGGCAATGCCGCGCAAATCCCCCTTGACCAGCGTGATCTGCGCGCTGTTCATGGCCACGTCGGTGCCGGTTCCCATGGCCACGCCGACATCGGCCTTGGCCAGCGCCGGGGCATCGTTGATGCCATCGCCGGCCATGGCGACGATGCGGCCTTCTTTTTGCAGCTTTTCCACCAGGATCAGCTTGTCGGCGGGCTTGACCTCGCCATGCACCTCGTCAATCCCCAGGCGCGCGCCTACGGCCCTGGCGGTTGTCAAGCCGTCGCCGGTGGCCATGATGATGCGCAGGCCGGCCGCCTTGAGCGTGGCCAGAGCTTCCGGCGTGCTCTCCTTGACCGGATCGGATACTGCCAGGAGGCCCGCCAGTTGACCGTTGACCGCCAGGTGCATCACGCTGGCGCCTTCCGTGCGCAGGGCCTCGGCCTGCGGCACCAGCGCATCGACGGACACCCCGAGCTGCTGCATCAGCGTGGTATTGCCCAAGGCCAGCTCGTGCCCGCCGACCTGTCCGCGCACCCCGATGCCAGAACCCGACTCGAAGTTCTCCGGCTTGTCCAGCACCAGGCCGCGCTCACGAGCGGCGCGTACGATGGTTTCGGCCAGCGGGTGCTCGCTGCCCTGGTCCAGGCTGGCCGCCAGGCGCAGCACCTCGCCGGCCTCGAAGCCCGGCGCCGGTACCGCGCGCTCGAACGCCGGGCGGCCCTCGGTCAGGGTTCCGGTCTTGTCGATCAGCAGGGTATCGACCTTGCGCAGGTTCTCGATCGCCGCTGCATCACGGAACAGCACGCCCTGGGTCGCACCGCGTCCGGTCGCGACCATGATGGACATGGGCGTGGCCAGGCCCAGCGCGCACGGGCAGGCAATGATCAGCACGGACACGGAATTGATCAGGCCGAACACCCAGCTCGGCTCGGGGCCGAAAAAGCCCCAGACGAAAAAGGTCAGCAAGGCAATGCCGATGACCGACACCACGAAGTAGCCGGCCACGACATCAGCCATGCGCTGCATCGGCGCCCGGGAGCGCTGCGCCTGCGCCACCATCTGCACGATTTGCGCAAGCATGGTGCCCGAACCGATCTTTTCAGCGCGCATCACCAGTGCGCCGCTGGTGTTGAGCGTGGCGCCTATGACCTTGTCGCCCACCCGCTTGGTCACCGGCAGCGGCTCGCCTGTCAGCATGGACTCATCAATCGCACTGCCGCCTTCGGTGACGGTGCCGTCCACCGGTACCTTTTCACCAGGGCGAATGCGCAGCAGGTCGCCCACATGGACATGGGTCAGCGGGACGTCTTCTTCGGTACCGTCAGCGCTGATGCGCCGTGCGGTCTTGGGCGCGAGGCCGAGCAGCGACTTGATGGCGGCCGAGGTTTGCGATCTGGCCTTGAGTTCAAGCACCTGCCCCAGCAAGGTCAGCGAGATGATGACAGCGGCGGCCTCGAAATACACTGCCACCCGCCCCATCGAAATGAAGGAGTCCGGAAAAGCCTGGGGCGCCACGGTGGCCGCCACGCTGTACACATAAGCCGCGCCGGTTCCCAGACCGATCAGCGTCCACATGTTGGGACTGCGGTTCACCACCGACTGCCAGCCGCGCGAGAAGAACGGCCAGCCGGCCCACAGCACGATGGGGGTGGCAAGCAGCAGTTCCAGCCAGCTCTGCGCGGCCATGTCCATCCATTGCAGGCGATGGCCAAACATCGCGAGCACAAAGACAATGGCGGTCAGCGGCAGGGTCCACCAGAAGCGCCGCTGGAAGTCGCGCAATTCGGGGTTCTCGTCCTCGTCAAGTTCGGGAATCAGTGGCTCCAGCGTCATGCCGCACTTGGGACAGATGCCGGGGTGGTCTTGCCGGATCTCCGGGTGCATCGGGCAGGTGTAGATCGTGCCGGCAGCCGCCGGGGCGGCTGGGGTGGCCGCAGCCGCACTGGTGTATTGCTGTGGCGCCGCTGCGAACTTGTCCTTGCACTTGGTGCTGCAAAAATAATACGGATGCGCTTCATGCGTTAGCGTGTGGGGTGACTGCTCGGTCACCGTCATGCCGCACACCGGGTCTTTCAAGTCGGCAGTTGCCGCAGGCGTGGCGGGTTGATCGCCGCCGTTGGCGGGAGGAGCGTGATGATGATGGTGCTCGTTCATGTCCATGGTTTTCCCCTTGATTTTTGATGCCTGCCATGGCAGTGAACGCTGTGCCCGTGCATCAGGTGCATCAACAAGAACAGGATTTCAGTTGCCGCGATAGCTAATGCCATTCGGGCCCGCGCCTACGCTGTAAGTTGCCGTGACGCGCTGGCTTTTTGTATCAATCGCTGGCACGGTTCCCGCCTCGATGTTGGTGATAAAAACCGTCTTGCCGCCGTCATCGACGACGACCCCATGGGCACCCGGGCCGGTTGTCACGGTGGTGTTTACCTTGCGCCTTGCTAAATCAATCGCCGAAACCTTGTTGTCCCAGGCCTTTTCGCTCCCCTGATTGGCGACATACATGGTTTTACCATCTGGCGTAGCGTAAAGCTGTATCGGATTGCGTGCGACATCGACCTTGCCGATGACCCGGCGCGTTGCGACGTCAATGACGGCCACCTTGTTCTCGTCACGCAGCGACACATAGGCCTGTCGCCCATCAGGTGTAAACGCGACCTGCACCGGCGCTTTGCCGACTGCGATGCGCGCGACCGCCTTCAGCGTTGTCATGTCTACCACCGAGACGCTGCCATCCTTGACGTTGGCCACATACAGTTCACGCCCGTCCGGACTGGGGCGAAGACCGTAGGGGGAAACGCCGGTGACTGTCTTGCCAATGACCGTGCGGCGCGCAAGGTCGAGCACCGTAATGGCGTTTTCTTCGGAGCTTGTCACAAAGGCGCGTTGCCCCTCACGGTCTGTGACCACGTGAGCCGGATGTTTACCGGACGCCAGCGTGGCAATCGGTTGCTCCAGATGATGGACATCGAAAATCAGCAGCGTGCCCTCGTCGCTGTCGGGTTGCATCGCTTGCGCACCGGGCTGGTCATGGCCATGATTCTCAGCGGACATCCCGACCGCCAGCAAGAAGGCCCCGTCGGGGGTGACCTGCACATTGTGGGCAACGATGGACGACTTGAAGGTGCGCACCAGCCCGGTCTGCAAGGTGATTTCACTGATCGACGCGTCCCGCTCGTTGGCGGTGTAGATGAAGCCGCCCGGGGGTGCGGCGCTGGAAATTTCCGTGGTCATCATCAGTGCCAGCGCACTGGCGCAGCATATGGTTTTCTTGATCGGCTTGTTCATGTCATGTCATGTCATGTCCTTCAATGAAAAATCACTGCGGCGTGAGCCCCTTCAAGCCCGGGTCAGCTTGAAGCGTCACTTGGGCAGAGTGTCCTGATCCAGCAATGCCTTGCGCTGCGCATACTCTTCGGTTTTGATCTCCCCGCTGGCCAGACGGCGACGCAGTATTTCATGCGGCGTTTCCCGGCTCCGGTCCTGACGGCGCCCCGATCTGCCCCAACCACCAAACAGGATCAGAAGGATCAGGAGCAGCCAGAAAAGCCACCAGAAGGCATGCATGCCCACCATGTAGTAGCCGTAATCGTGAAACATTTTTATTCCTTCCGTTTGCAAGCGTTCAGACCTTGGCGGGACTCTTTGCGCCACGGGGAATGAACCGGGGTGTGCGACGGGCGTACGGTTCAAACGCCTTGCCGAACTGCGCGCGCATCTCAGCCTCCTCGGTGATGGCCAGCCGCCCGTACATGACCAGCAGAATCGGGAACATCAGCAAGGTCAGCAGCGTCGGCCACTGGAGCAAAAAGCCCAGCAGAATCAGCACGAAAGCGACGTACTGCGGATGGCGAATCCGCGCATACGCGCCGGTTGTGGCCAGTTCCTTGCGGCGCTGCGCATCGTAAAGAACCTTCCAGGCGCTGGACAGCAGGTAGAAACCGAAACCGAGGAAGACATAGCTGGCAAGGTGCAGCAGGCCGAAATGGGGGTCGGTTTTTTTACCCAGCAGCGTGGACCACAGGTGGCCGGTGTCATGGGACAGCAGGTCAAGGTCCGGATAGTTGGTCTGCAGCCAGCCCGACAGCAGGTAAATCGTCAGCGGGAAGCCATACCTCTCGACGAACAGCGCAACGACGAAGGCCGCGAAGGCGCCGAAGGTTCGCCAGTCGCGTGCGGTCTGGGGCTTGAAGAAGCTGAACGCGAACATCAGGAAGATGGCCGAATTGAGGATGACGAGCACCCACAGTCCATAGGCTGGCTGGGTATCGTGCGTCATCGCTGGTCTCCCGTCGTGGGGGGCGGCGACGCGGACGTGTCCGGATGCTGCCCGCCATCGTGCTTGTGCGCCAGGCTGTCACCGTGGCCATGTCCGTGGTGCATGAAGAGGTGCATCAGCGGGCAGGCCAGGATCAGCAGATACGGCAGCACGCCCCAAAAGTGCGCGCGGTGTTCGGTCAGCAGGAAGTACGCGGCAATCGCGCCCATGACGATCAGCCCGATCGAATAGCGCAAGCTCCGGAAGCCTTTCGGCTCCGGGCCGTGTCCGCAAGGATCGTGATTCATTTGAATCTCCTGAAATCAAGGGATGACGAGCTGGACGGGAGAAGAAGGCCCCCGTGAACAGCGCTGTAAAGGTGTGCCATGGCGGCACCCCGCCTACTTCACCGGTGCGGCGGGCAGGCGGTCCATCATCATCTGCATCATGGACTCCATCATTTCCATGCGCTTTTCCATCATCTGGTTGCGCGTGACCGCATCACCGGGCATGCCGGCCATGCCGCCCTGGGACATGCCATTCATCATGGACATGCCATCCTGCATGGTTTTTATGTGCTCGGCCATCAGGGCGCTGCGCTCCTCGGGGGTCTTGGCCGCCATCATCTTGTCGTGCATCGCCTGCATGACCTTCATCTGGTCATCCATGCGCGACATGGCCTTGGGCGCCGCAGCGCTTCCAGCCGGGTGATGGGGATCAGGCTGGGCGTGGCTGGCCGCCCATGTTGGGGCGCCGATGGCAGCCATGGCAAGTGCGAGGGCGATTGAAGGGATAGTTTTCATGTGAAGCTCCTGAAGTTAACGGTGGGTCTTGCAAGTCGTGGACATGCGGCCTGGCACACGCACAGACATGAAATCCAGCGATGCATCCTGTACCCAGGTACAGAGTGAAGCCGGATGAGGAAATGACGCAGATTCCGGAGCGCAAAGCACCGAATCCAGCGTCAAATGGGCGCTAAAGCGTCAGTCGCGAGAAGCGGGTTCTGAGGGGTAAGCGGGAGACAGGCTGGCCCGGGTCTTTGGCCCGGCTGGGCGCCGGGTCATCGCGCATGGCAGCGGTCCAGATGGCAGCGACGAAAAGCCCCAGACCGGAATCGGTCAAATCAAAGCTGGCGGGCTGCTTGGGCAAAGACTGCGAGTCATCGTCGCAAACCTTCAGGCACGTCGCTTTGGATGCATCCGCACCGGCATCGTGGCTGGCGATGACGCCCGCATGGCCAGCGGAAATCTCCAGCGTTGCTTTTGCGGCAGAGGAGTGCGTGACCGGCGCGCCATGACTGTGGGTTCCGCGCACCTCCAGCAGGCACGCATTGGCTACCCCCGAAGCCAAAGCAAACAGCCATACGAACAGCACAAGGAATGTGCTGCTGCGCTTGGCTTGGGTGCGGGATACAGGTTTCATGGTGGACAGGAGTTACCGTTAATTCAGTCTAAGGAGTCCAGGCCATCAAAGTATTGATCTTTGTCAATCTTGCGCTGACCCATTTCTGCCGCCCTGTTTGGCGTCGTTTGTCGCCTCGTCTTTTCTGGGGTAACAGGGTTTACCCTTATATCCAGACCGTGGACTGCTAAAATTTCGGCATTGCCGTCTGCGCTGCCGCAAGCGCTGGCGCGGCGCATTGAATGCCTGCATGCCGCAGGCGAGGATTTCCGCATCGGCCTGTGGACAGGCGCATCGACCGCGCCCGAGCTCGATGGCGCGCTGGCCAAGGTGAAGGCATCGAGATGCGCCTGCCCTACCAGTACGACCCGACGGTGCGCAAGCAGATCAACGCCGGGCAGATGCAGTAACCGACATCCACCTCTCGCATGTGGCGCAGCTGGCCTGGTTCGGCTTTCTGGGTCATCTGAATGTGGCCGTGGTCGAAGTGGCGGGCATCCTGCCGGACGGGCGACTGATTCCGTCCTCATCGGTGGGCAACAACAAGACCTGGCTTGACCAGGCCGACCAGATCATCCTGGAGGTCAACAGCCTGAAAAGTGAAGCTCGGCCGCCTGCCGGCCGACCTGCTGCCGCTGCAGTCCGGCGTGGGCAACATCGCCAACGCCGTGCTGGCGGGTCTGAACGAGGGCCCGTTCAACAACCTGACGGCCTACACCGAGGTGCTGCAGGACGGCATGCTGGACATGCTGCGCTCGGGCAAGCTGACCATGGCGTCGGCCACCGCGCCGTCCTTCAGCCCCAAGGCACTGGTCCATTTCCAGCAGGCGAAGGCAGCTATTAATTTAATAGCAAATAGAGACTTTAGAAACTGACGTTCTCGCGCCCTTTCAGCCCCAGCATCTGGCGCGCTTCATCCGGCGTCGCCACCTCCAGGCTGAGCGCCTCTATCATGGCGCGAGCGCGCCTGACCTGGTCGGCATTGCTTTTCGCCAGTTGGCCGGGGCCGTCCCACAGCGAATCCTCCAGCCCGACGCGCACGTTGCCGCCCATGGCCAGCGATTGCGCGGCAATCGGCATCTGGTTGCGGCCCGCGCCCAGCACCGACCACACGTAGTCGTCGCCGAACAGGCGGTCAGCCGTGCGCTTCATGTGCGCCACATCTTCCGGGTGCGGGCCAATGCCGCCAAGCAGGCCGAAGACCGACTGGATCAGGAAGGGCGGCTTGATCAGCCCGCGATCGATGAAGTGCGCTGCGGTGTAGAGGTGGCCGATGTCATAACACTCGATCTCGAAGCGCGTTCCGTTGTTGGCGCAGCTCTCCAGGATGTGGGCAATGTCCTTGAAGGTGTTCCTGAATACCCGGTCGTCGCTGTTGGCCAGATAGGGGCGCTCCCAGTCGTACTTGAATTCCTTGAAACGCTCCAGCATGCCGTAGAGACCGAAGTTCATCGAACCCATGTTCAGCGAGGCAACCTCGGGCTTGAAGGTGTGCACCGGCACCAGGCGCTCGGCCACCAGCATGGTCGGGGCGCCGCCGGTGGTGATGTTGATCACGACGTCCGAAGCCGCCTTGATTTGCGGCAGAAAGGCCTTGAACAACTCCGGGTCCTGCGACGGTGAGCCGTCCTCCAGCTTGCGCGCGTGCAGGTGCACGATGGCCGCGCCGGCCTGCGCCGCGCCGATGGCCGCTTCGGCGATTTCCTGCCCGCTGATCGGCAGGTAGGGCGACATCGACGGCGTATGAATGGCGCCGGTGACGGCACAGGTGATGATGACTTTTTTGGACTTGCGCATGGGGTTCTCCGTAACAGTCGTAAGGGTTGAAGGGAAATCAGGATTCGTTGCCGGCCTGCCGGCGCTTGTGCGCTACCAGGGCCATCAGCCGGTTGTCGCGCCAGCGCGCGCGCTCGGCCAGTTGCGGCGCCGCCAGTTCGGCGCGCCGCTCGGCCTCCACGCGCGCCAGCACGGCGGGGTCCCATTCGTTGGGCAGTTGCGCCTGGGCGACGCTGCGGTAAGTGGGGCCGTAGCGCTGGGCGTAGTCGATCACGCCCTCGGGCGCGTTCAGGTCGATGGTCTCGAACGGCCCCATGAAAGACCAGCGCAGGCCCAGGCCATCTTTCAAAACCTTGTCCAGGTCCTGCACCGATGCATAGCCGTCGGCGTACAGATTGAGCGCCTCGTTGAGCACCGCGCCCTGGATGCGATTGAGCAGAAAGCCGGTGATTTCCTTCTTGAGCAATACCGGGGTCTGGCCGGCGCGGCTGTAGATGTCATGGGCACGTTGCACCGACTCGGCCGAGGTCCAGGGCGCGGGCGCGATTTCGACCAGCGGCACCAGATAGGGCGGGTTCACCGGATGGCCGACCAGGATGCGGTGGCGCCCCGGCAGCTCCTCAGAAAACTCCGAGGCCATGAGCCACGAAGTGGAGCTGGCCAAAATGGTGCCGGGCTCTGCCAGCTGGTCGAGCTCGGCGAAGATGGCGCGCTTGGCCTCCAGCGTTTCACGGATATTTTCCTGCACCAGCACTGTTCCGGCCACGGCCTCGGCCAGGGTCGGCACCGGAGTGATGCGCGCCAGCACCTCGGCCGGCGACTCGTCGATCAGGCCGTGCTGCGCCAGATCGCTGATGTTTTCCAGCAGTAATGGCTGGCAGGCCGCCAGCGCCTCGGGCGCCGTGTCATAGAGCCGGACCTGGCAGCCGGCGCGGGCAAACACGATGGCCCAGGCCCGGCCGATCAGGCCGGCGCCAACGATGGCGATGGTTTCATTCCTGGGGGTCTGCTTCATGCTGTACTCCGTCCGGTTAGCCAAGATGCTCGACGTTGCCGCACACCGACAGGCGCTGCCCGCTGATGGCCGCCCCGGCCGGTGAGCAGATGAAGATGATCTGATTGGCGATGTCCTGCGCCGTGACCATGCTGCGCAGTGACACTTTGGTCAGCAGGCGCTGGCGCATTTCTTCGTGGGCTATGCCGTAGGACGCAGCCTTGGCCGCGATCACGCGTTCCTGCCGCTCGCCAGCGACAATCCCCGGCAAAATCGCATTGACGCGAATCTTCGATGGCCCCAGTTCCATGGCCCAGGTTTCGGTCAGCCCGATGACCCCGAACTTGGACGCCGAATAGGGCGTGCGCAACGGGAATCCGAGCCGCCCCGCCACCGACGACAAATTGACGATAGAGCCGCCGCCGGCCGCCTTGAGCAGCGGCACGGCGCGGCGGGTGCACAGGAAGGGCCCCGTCAGGTTGACGGCGATGGTCTGGTCCCACGCCGCCAGGTCCGTGTCTTCCACCTTGGCGGTGGGACCGGCAATACCGGCGTTGTTCACCAGCACATCGAGCCCGCCCCAGCGCGCTGCGAGTTCGGCGAACATGGCGTCGACCTGGGACTCGCTGGACACATCGGTGCGGCTCTGGCTCACCTGGGGCAATTTCTGTTTGGCACTGGCCAGAAAGTCCTCGCTGACGTCGCAGATGTGGACTTGCGCGCCAGCGGCGACAAAGGCCTCGGTGATAGCCAGGCCGATGCCTTGGGCGCCTGCCGTGACCAGCACGCGCTTGCCGTTTAAACCGATATCCATGGTTTTATCCTTTGTCAGATGATGTCGTTAAGAATGCTAAAAATCCGTAAACCGTCATTAACTCTCGTTAAATCCAGAGAATCTGCTTGCGGTAGGCCAGATCGGTCAGAAGCGGCCGGGCCGGACCGGTGTGGAAGACGGCGCCGCGCTCGAGCGCGAACACACGGTCGGCCAGCGCCAGTACCAGGTCCAGGTTGTGCTCAACGATGATGATGGACACCTCCTTGCGCAGCTGGTCGAATACGCTGAACAGTTGCTGCACCACGGTCGGCGCCAGGCCTTCGAAGGGCTCGTCCAGCAGCAGCAGCCTGACGTTGCCCGACAGCGCGCGCGCCACTGCCACCATTTGCTGTTCGCCGCCCGAGAGAAAGTCGGCCGGGGTCTGCATGCGCGCCTTGAGCTGCGGGAAGTACTGCAGGATTTTTTCCTCGCTCCAGACCGTTCCGCTGCGGCCGTCGGTGGCGCGCGCCAGCCGTCCCAGCGCCAGGTTGTCCGCCACCGTCATGCCCGAAAACAGGCCGCGCCCCTGCGGCACATAGCCTATGCCCAGGCGCGCGATGTCCGGCGCCGCCATCCCGGCAATGTCGCGCCCGGCATATTCCACCTTGCCCGAGGCCGCCGTCACCAGACCGATCAGCGTCTTGAGCAGGGTCGATTTGCCGGCGCCGTTGCGGCCCAGCAGCGCCACGATCTCGCCCTCGCGCACGTCCAGCGAGGCGTCATTGAGGATGTGGCTCTTGCCATAAAAGGCATTGACGGCTTCAAAGCGCAGCAGCAGTGGCCGCTCGCTGGCTTCGCCCGCGACCCGCCCGGTCACTGGCGGTGTGCCCGAACCGGTATAAATTTCCTGCACCCTCTGGTCGGCGCGCGCCTGCTCCGGGGTGCCCGCCATCAGCACGCTGCCCTGGTTCATGACCGTCACCTGTTGCGAAAATCCGAGCACGCGGTCGATGTCGTGCTCGACGATCAGCACCGGAATATTGCGCGCCACGTTCTTGATCAGCTGCGACACGCGTTCGCGCTCGGCCGCCGCCAGCCCGGCCAGCGGCTCGTCCATCAGCAACACCTGCGGCCTGGAGCCGAGCGCGATGCCGAGATCGACCAGCCGCTGTCCGCCATACGACAGTGCCCCGCCCTCGATCGTCTCTATGCCTTCGAGGCCGAGGAATTTCATCAGCGCCGCGGTGTCGGCATGGATTTCCGGGTAACTGTCGATGTCGCGCCAGGCGTTGAAACGCCCCGCGTGCCGGGCCTGCAGCGACAGCCGCAGGTTTTCGTAAATCGACAGGCCGCGAAACAGGTTGGTGATCTGGAACGAGCGTGCCAGCCCTTGTTGGCAGATGCGGTGCGGCGGCAGCTGCTGGATTTCCTGGCCGAGCAGCCGCACCGTGCCCGAATCGGGCGCGAACATGCCGGAGATCAGGTTGAAGGTGGTGGTCTTGCCCGCGCCGTTCGGCCCGATCAGGGCGTGGATCTGCCCAGCCTGCAAGGTCAGTTGCGCATCCTTGACGGCCTGGATGCCGCCGAAATGCTTGTTGATGGCCGTTACTTCGAGCACGGTGCCCTGGCGCGGCGCCGGCTGCAGAAAGTCCGGCAGCCCCAAGCCTTCATGGATCTTGCGCTGGCTCATGGCCGCGCCCTCCTCCGGCAGCGGACGCCAGCGCCGCTGCAGGCGCTCCCAGACACCGACCAGGCCGTTCGGCGAAAACATGATGAAGCCGACAAACGCCAGCCCGAACCAGAGCAGCCAGTTGGGTGTCCAGATCGACAGCAGTTCGCGGAACAAGATGTAAAACAGCGCGCCCAGTACCGGGCCGAGAAAGCTGCGCATGCCGCCTATCACCACCATGACCAGCAACTCGCCGGAAAAGGCAACCGAGGTCGGCTCGGCCGAAGCGAGCCGGTGGTGAAACACCAGCAGCACCCCGGCCAGCCCGGTGATGGTGGCCGACAGCACGAACACGCCGAGCTTGTACTTGTCGGTGTCATAGCCCTGGAAGGTTGCGCGCTGTTCGTTTTCACGGATCGCGACCATCACATGGCCAAACGGCGAGCGCACCACGCGCAGCAGCAGATACAGCACGGCAAAGCCGATCAGGCTGACCAGCACCAGGTAAGCGGTTGGGTCATCCAGGTTCAAGGGACCGATGGCGGGCCTGACCACGCCGCCCAGCCCCGATTCGCCGCCGGTAAACGCCGTCCAGCGAAAGGCAATCGCATAGGTCAGCGCCGACAGCGCCAGCGTCAACAGCGAAAAATACACGCCGCGCCGGCGCAGGATCAGGAAGCCGACGACCGCCGACAGCAGCGCGACGAAGGCCAGCGCAAACAAAATGGGCGGCACGATCTGGCCCGGGAACCAGTGCTTCTGGGCCAGCGCGGCGGCATACGCGCCAATGCCGAACCAGGCGCCGTGGCCGAACGAGGTCAGGCCGGTGTAGCCAACCAGCAGGTTCAGGCCGAGCGCCGCGATGGCGAAAATCACCACGTCGGTGGCCGAGGTCAGCGTCAGGCCGATGGCCTGCAGCAGGAAGGGCAAAACGATCAGCGCGATGGCGCCAATCCAGAGCGGCTGGTATTTTTTATGCATGGGGCAAGGCCTTATTCGAATCGTTCAATGCGTTCGCCGAGCAGGCCGCGCGGACGGAACATCAACACCAGCAGCATCAAGAGGTACATCGAAGCCTCGCCGGCGGGCGGATAGAAATGAATCGTGATGCCGCGCACCACACCCACCAGCAGCGCGGCCAGCACCACGCCCCAGAAACTTCCCAGGCCGCCTATCACCACCACCACGAAGGCGGCGGTCATGATCTCGGTTCCCATCGCCGGGTGAACGCCTGAAATCGGCGCGAACAGCACCCCCGCCAGCGCCGCCAGGCCGACGCCCAGCACCACGATGGCCGTCATATAGGGCTGCAGCCGGATGCCGAGTACGGCCACCATGTCGGGGCGTTGCACGCCGGCGCGCACTACGCGGCCAAAAGAAGTCTTGTTGAGCAACAGCCAGATTCCAGCCAGCGCAATGAAGACCACGCCCAGCATCAACAAGCGGTAGCGCGAGTAGATAAATTCGCCGACTACGAACTGGCCCTTAAACACCGCAGGAATCGATGCCGGCAGCGGCGAGGCACCCCAGATCATGCGCAGCAACTGCTCGGCGACCATGGCCAGGCCGAAGGTGAGCAACAGGCTGAGAATCGGATCGGCGGAATAAAAACGCCGCAGCAAAAACCGTTCGAACAGCACGCCCAGCAGGCCGACAATCAGCGGCGAGAGGACGGCAGCGCCGCCAAATCCGACATAGCCGGTAAGCGCGACCGCGAGGTAGGCGCCCAATGCGTAAAACGCGCCATGGGCCAGGTTGACCACACCGCCCAGGCTGAAGATCAGCGACAGACCGAGGGCGATCAGCAGGTAATAGCCGCCGACCAGCAGGCCGTTGATGACCTGTTCCAACAGAAATACGAATTCCATTCCCGCTCCAATGGTTCAGAAGAAAAGCGACGCAGGCACGTGGGTGCCGCACGCCGCTGGGTGACAGCGGGGTGCAAACAGGCAACGGCTGTTTGCGCCCCGCCGCCGCCTAACGTGCGGCTACAGCGTGCAGGCGTTTTCTTCGCGGGTCGGCGCCAGGATTTCGAGGGATTCCTTCGGCCCGGGCACGGTCGGCCCGAGCGCCATGAAGTCCCACTTGTCCCTGGCCTTGCCCTTTGGTTTGGCGGTCACGGTGTACATCTCCTGCATCAGCTGATGGTCCCAGGCGCGGTAATAGCCTTTGCGCGCCTTGAGGATGTCGAACTGCGCACCCTTTTCAAGGTAGTCGATCAGCTTGGCCGAATCGGTTGACTTGGTATCAAGCATTGCCTGCACCATGGACTTGAGGGCGACGTACTCGCCCCAAGCCTGGTTTTCCGGCGGCTTGCCGTATTTCTTGGTGAAGGCGGCGACGAAGGTTTTGGAACCGGGGGTATCGACATCGTGGTGCCAGATCATCGGCCACGTGCCAGCGAAGTTGTCAGCGCCCGCGCCCCAGGCGACGGCGGTATCGAAGCCAAAGCCGGCGGTTGGGTAAGGCAAGCCGAATTCAGCGTACTGCTTGATGAAATTGGTAATCTGGTTGCCAGCCAGATTGGAAATCACCAGGTCGGGTTTGGCCTGGCGGATTTTCAGCAGGTAAGGGCTGAAATCGGTGGCATCGGTCGCTACCAGTTCGTCCTGGATGAAGCTGCCGCCATTGGCGTTGACGAACAGCTTGGCGGCACGGAGCAAATCATGGCCGAACGCGTAGTCGGCGGTCAGGCCGAACAGCTTTTTTCCCTTGATCATGTTGGCCTGCAGCAGCGCCTGACCGCAGGCCTTGACATAGGTGGTGTTGGCGCCTTCGACGTGGAACATGTACTTGTTGCAGCTTTTACCGCGCAGTTCGTCGGAATTGCAGCCGGTGTTGACAAAGATGCGCTTGTTGCGTGCGGCCACTTGGGCAATCGCCAGACCGGAGGCCGAGGAAATTTCGCCGATCAGCACGGCCACGCCATCCCGCTCGAACAGGCGCTGTGCCTTGGACGAAGCGGTGGAAGGATTGACCGAGTCCTCCGAAATCAGCTCGAGCTGGCGCCCCAGCACGCCACCGGCCCGGTTGACCTCTTCTACGGCCATAGTGATGCTCATGACGGCGTATTCGCCCAGCGGGCCGAGGAAGCCGGTCAGGGGCGTCAGGTGGCCAATTTTGATCTTGTCGGATTGCGCATGGACGATCGCCGGAAAACCCATCGAACCCAGGGCGGCCACCCCCGCCATGGCGGCCGAGCCGGTAATCAGGAGGCGACGCCCCGGCGAGTGCAGGGTGGCGTCCGTCGTGTTCTCTGCGGGTGGCGTGCCCAGGCCGGCGGTCTGGTTGGTGCTGCTTGTCATGGTCTTGTCTCCTGTTGTGTGCTGCCATCGTGATGCTGCAAAGTGGCGGATCTGAGCTGCGCCGGTTGTGGCCGGTAGCCCGCTGAGCCGTCGGCCGTGCGGTCTGTGCATTCCATCTGCCAGGTGAAGCCCTCGTTTCATCCACGGTCAGATGTGATCAAATATATATAATCCTTAAAATGAGATCAAGCTTTTCCCCTGCACTGGGGGTCAAGACAAGGGAAAACACTTAGGAATGGAACCCGAAATGGTGCAACAGAAGAAGCCTGTCGCCGCCGCATGGGTGGCGGCAGGGCGGTGCTGCGCCCAGTACGCACGCGCAACCGGGACAATTCAATGAAGGCCCTGATGCCTCCGGCCACTTCCCTGGAAAAGATGCAGCCCATCGTGCACCTCACCCTGTCCGCCAAGGTGTACCAGGATCTGCGCGAACTGATCATTTCAGGGCAATTGCAACCCGGTGAACGCCTGACGCTGGCGGGCATGGCCAGTGCTTTGGGGACCAGCGCGATGCCGGTGCGGGAAGCCATCCAGAAACTGGCTGCCGACGATGCGCTGGAGCTCCTGCCAAACAAATCGGTACGGGTTCCGGTGATGACGCGGACCCGGTTCCGGGAACTGGTTACTATTCGGCTCGCAGTGGAAGGGCTGGCCATCGAAACCGCTGCCGGCCTGATCACGGCCGGGCAGCTGGCCGAGCTGGCGCAGCTTGAGCACGCGTTCCGGACGGAACTTCAGCTGGCCATGCCGGATGTCAACCGCATCATCCAGATCAACAAGCAATTCCATTTCGGGGCGTATGCGGCGGCGGGCATGCCGACGCTTCGCAATCTGATCGAGGGCTTGTGGCTGCGCATCGGCCCGGTACTGAATCTGGACCTGCGCAACGGATCAAGCCGACTGGCCAATCCGCCTTCGGTTCAGGCGCATCGCGCCATGCTCGAGGCCTTGCGTGCGCACGATGGCCTGGCAGCCCGGCAGGCTCTGGCCATGGACATCCAGTGTGCAGCCGACGTCATTCTTTCAGGCACAGGCCTGAAAACAGAATAAGTTGGCTGCCCGCAGTTGATCAAATCATCTGCCCCCGCCGAATCACGCCTTCGTCGAAAACCCCGAACCACGCGTTGCGGGCTGGCCCGCAGTTATTCCTGATCTTCCTGCGCCATGCGCACCATGCGCTCGCTTTTCCAGTACACGTCGTCACCGCCGTTCATGCGGTTGAGCACGCGCGACAGCACAAACAGCAGGTCGCTCAGGCGGTTGAGGTACTGGCGCGGCGACTCTTTCAGCGTTTCAACCTTGTCCAGCGCGACCACCGCCCGTTCGGCGCGGCGCGCCACGGTGCGGCAGACATGCGCCAGCGACGCGGCACGCGAGCCGGCCGGCAAAATGAATTCGGCCAGGCGCGGCAACTGGGCGTTGTAGGTTTCCAGCGCGTCATCGAGCAGCGCCACGGCTTCGGGCTTGAGCAGCTCAAAACCCGGAATCGACAGCTCGCCGCCCAGGTTGAACAGCTGGTGCTGCACCTCGACCAGCAATTCGCGCACGTCCTGCGACATGTCTTCGCACAGCAGCACGCCGATGTTGGAGTTCAGCTCATCGACATCGCCCATGGCGTGAACCCGCAGGCTGTCCTTGGAAACGCGGGTGTTGTCGCCCAGTCCGGTGGTGCCGTTGTCGCCGGTGCGGGTGGCGATTTGTGAAAGTCTGTTGGCCATGGTGGTGAGGTGCGCACAGGCGCAGTGGGTTGAAATAATTGAAAAACCAGGCGGTGAGGTTATCAAGCTTTGACCCGAAGCCCGGCCAACCCCGTGTATTGTCATGCCGCCTTCAGGCTATCTGGCGTGCCAATGCAGGGCTCCTTTCACGTCGTAAACTGTGATTCCCCCTCCGGAGACCACCATGAACGCCCCTTTGCCCGACCACCTGTTGCCCGAAATCCTTCAGCGCGAGACGCCGCAAGCGCTGATCGACGCCCTGAAAACCCGTTTTGCCGAGCGCTGCTCGACCGCCCTGGTGGTGCGCGAGCAGCACGGCCGCGACGAGTCCTCGTTTGCCGCACCGCCTCCGGCCGCCGTGGTGTTTGCCGAAAGCACGCAGGACGTGGCCGATGCGGTGAAGCTGGCGAGCCAGTACAACGTGCCGGTGATTCCGTTTGGCGTCGGCACCTCGCTCGAAGGCCATTTGCTGGCCGTGCAAGGCGGCATCAGCCTGGATGTGAGCCGCATGAACCGGGTGCTGGCGATCAACGCCGAAGACCTGACGGTGACGGTGCAGCCGGGCGTGACGCGCAAGCAACTCAATGAAGAAATCAAGAGCACCGGCCTGTTTTTCCCCATCGACCCCGGCGCCGACGCGACGCTGGGCGGCATGAGCGCGACGCGCGCCAGCGGCACCAACGCCGTGCGCTACGGCACCATGCGCGAGAACGTGCTGGCGCTGGAAGTGGTGACGGCCAGCGGCCGCGTCATCCGCACCGGTACGCGCGCCAAGAAGTCCGCCGCCGGCTACGACCTGACGCGCCTGATGGTCGGCAGCGAAGGCACGCTGGGCGTGATCACCGAAGTCACGGTCAGGCTCTACCCGCTGCCCGAGGCGATTTCAGCGGCGATCTGCTCGTTTCCGGACATCGAGGCGGCAGTGCGCACGACCATCGAGATCATCCAGCTGGGCGTGCCGATTGCGCGCGTCGAGCTGATCGACGCCAACACCGTGCGCATGGTGAACGCCCACAGCCGGCTCGGCCTGCGCGAGGAAGCCATGCTGCTGATGGAGTTCCACGGCACACCGAACAGCGTCAAGGAGCAGGCCGAGCTGGTGCAGGAACTGGCCAGCGGCCAGGGCGGCAACGCCTTCGAATGGGCCAGCACGCCTGAGGAACGCACCCGGCTGTGGACGGCACGGCACAACGCCTACTTTGCCGCCATCCAGAGCAAACCCGGCTGCCGGGCGATTTCAACCGACACCTGCGTGCCGATTTCGCGCCTGGCCGACTGCCTGCTGGAATCGGTGGCCGAGGCCGACGCCAGCGGCATTCCCTACTTTCTGGTCGGCCATGTCGGCGACGGCAATTTCCACTTCGGCTACCTGATCGACCCCGACCAACCCGAGGAACGTGAAACCGCCGAAGACCTGAACCACAAGCTGGTGGCCCGGGCGCTGCGGCTGGAAGGCACCTGCACCGGCGAACATGGCATTGGCCTGGGCAAGATGGACTTTTTGCTGAGCGAGACGGGCGACGGCGCGGTGGACATGATGCGCACCCTCAAACGCGCACTCGATCCGAAGAACATCATGAATCCGGGCAAGATTTTCGCGTTGTAAAAATATACAGATTTGATTATTTTTTATCTTATTTATCGTTTTTATCAGTTTAAATGATACATTTTGTTTTTTTAAGCCAAGAAGAAAAAACTGCTGACACCGCCTGACCTGAAGATCTGTCTGCGGCGTAACGCATCGCTTATCCGCTGGGGTACAGGCACCGTATCGCACTGCGCTATTAAAAAATTAGCAATAAAACCCGGTATTGCAGCACTTCCAGGAAGTCCTGCTGGATTTTCGTCGGCACACGGCGTTGCGTGGGAAGTGTGAATACCTGTCAAGATGCCTCGATTCCTGACCGCTTGACTTCTTTTGCTGCCGATGACACCCCTTCACGTTCACTTTCACTTTTTCGAACAGCCCGCTTCCGGTGTGCTGCCGCAGTGTGCCCAAGCACTGGTTTGCCCGGTCCGGACGCGCCATGACCACGGCTGAACTCGCAGCTGACAGAACGGCGCAGCAGATGCATGAAAGCGCCGTGGCCGGCGCGCCGCCCGATGCCATCAAGCGCAGTCTGGTCAATGGCTTGCTGATACTGGTGCTGGCCTGCCTGGCCGGCGTTGGCGGGCTGGCCTATCGAAGCATGCAGGCGGCGGCCGTTTCGGCACAGCGCGAAGCGCAGAGCCGTGCGGTTATTGCGCAGTTTGTGGAATTACTTTCCGGACTCAAGGATGCAGAGACTGGGCAGCGCGGTTACGTCATCACCGGACGGCCGGAATATCTGGCGCCTTACAACGCTGCGGTAGGCGTGGTCGACGCCCAGCTGGCAAGCCTGCGCCGGCTGACAACAGGCAACGCCCGCCAGCAGATGCGGATCGCCGCGCTCACCGCGCTGGTCAGGAAAAAAATAGCGATTGCCGAAGAAACCATCGCCGTGCGCCAGACCCAGGGCCTGCTGGCCGCCAGCCAGGCGGTCACGGCGCTTGCTGGCAAGAACATCATGGACCCGCTTCGTGCGCTGGTGGCAGAGGCCAAGGCCGAGGAAACTCAAAACCTGAAAAGCCATGAAGCCCAAAGCAACGCCGACAGCCGCCGCACGCTGCAAGCGGTGTTGCTTGGCGGCACGCTGGGCGCGCTGGCGCTGCTGCTGCTGTTTGTCTGCCTGCGCCGGGAACTGGCGCGTCGCCAGCAGGCCGAAAAGGCACTGCGGCATGTCGACTCGCAGTATCAGATGTTGTTCAACTCGATCGACGAAGCCTTTTGCATCGTCGAAATCATTTTTGACGACGGCAAAGTGCCCGTCGACTATCGTTTTCTGGAAGTCAACCCGTCCCTTGGAAAGCAGACCGGCATGTCGGATGCCAAGGGAAGGCGGATGCACGAGCGGGTTCCCGACATGGAGTCGCACTGGTTTGAAATCTATGGAAAGGTCGCCCTGACCGGCGAGCCGCATCGCTTTGTCAACGAAGCCAAGGGAATGGATGGCCGCTGGTTCGATGCCTATGCCTTCCGGTTGGGGGGTCCTGAAAGCGGGCGCGTGGCGGTTCTTTTCCGCGACATTACCGACCGGATGAAGTCCGAAGAGGCCATGCGCCAGAGCGAGGCGCGTTTTCGCGCCCTGTTTGACTGGGGGCCGATTGCCATTTTTTCATCCGACGCTGCGGGGCGGCTGCAGGAATGCAACCGTGCGGCGCTGGAGCTCTGGGGCGCCGAACCGGTGGTCAGCGAAGGCGACAGCGCATTTTTCAGGGCGCAGGGGGTCCGTCTTCCCGACGGTACGCTGACGCCCACCCTGCAGGCCCGCACGGCCGAGGTGCTCAAGGGCAACATTCCGGCGGTCTATGACGAAGCGTTCGTGATCGAGCCACCTGCCGGCCCGAGCATGACCGTCATCACCCATGTGGTGCCCCTGGTTGGCAAGGCGGGACACATCACCGGCGCCATCACCTGCTGCTATGACGTGACCGAACGCGCCCGCCTGCAGCGCGAGACTGTCGAACAGGCGCAGGCGCTGACGGACCTGCACCGCCGCAAGGACGAGTTCCTGGCCATGCTCAGCCATGAGTTGCGCAACCCGCTTGCGGCGCTTTCCAATGCAATGCAGCTGCTGCGCCTGCCGGCGGACGCCGACCCGCTTCAACAACACAGCCGCGGCATCATGGAGCGCCAGCTGAAAAATCTCAAGCACCTGGTGGACGACCTGCTGGACGTTTCACGCATCACGACCGGGAATGTCCGGCTTCGGCTGGAGCAGGTCAGCCTGGACAGCATCGTGGAAAACGCCGTGGAGGCGGTCAACCCCCTCATTGCGGAACACCGGCATGTGCTCACGGTGTCCCGGCCGCCAGAGCCGGTATTTGTGCATGCCGATGCCGCGCGGCTGGAACAGGTACTGGTGAACCTGCTCACCAATGCGGCCAAATACACCTCAAGCGGCGGTCGCATCGGGTTGAACGTTGAAATCGAACCCGTGGCCAGCGGCGCACACGCGCAAGCACCCATGGCGACGATCCGGGTGCGCGATACCGGCCTTGGCATGGCGCCAGAGCTGCTGCCGCGCATCTTTGAGCTGTTCACGCAGGCGGACCGTTCGCTGGACCGCTTGCAAGGCGGGCTGGGCATTGGCCTGAGCCTGGTCAAGCAGCTGGTGGAACTGCATGGCGGCACGGTCACGGTGTCCAGCACCCTTTCCCGGGGCAGCGAGTTTGTCGTTCGGCTGCCGGTCATGCGGGCAGCGCTGGCGCCCGCTTCGCCCGCTTTGGTCGGCAGCGCCCAGGTGCCCGCAAAGGCAGCACAGCGCATCCTGGTGGTCGATGACAACGTCGACGCCGCACAGAGCCTGGCCCTGCTGCTGGAAATGACCGGCCATTGCATCTGGCTGGCTTACGACGGCCCGGCGGCAGTGCAGGCGGCGATTGACTGCCAGCCCGACGTGATCCTGCTCGACATCGGCTTGCCGGGGCTCGACGGCTACAAGGTGGCGCAGCGGATTCGCCGGCTGGCCGGGCTCAAAAACGTGGTGCTGGTGGCCCTGACCGGTTATGGGCAGGATTCCGACCGGCAGCGTTCCCAAGAGGCCGGCTTTGACCACCACCTGGTCAAGCCAGCCGAGTTCAGCGAGATCGAGAAAATTCTGCTGGCTGTTGCCTAGCAGCCCTGCTTTGCCGCTGCGCCCGGCCCGTTGCCTGGCTGGTGGATGCCATTTGCTCGCCAGCTTCCCGCCTGAGTGATTCGCCTGTTGCCGCCGAAAGTTGTCATGGCGCCAGCGTCCTGCCATCGGCTAGGCCAAACAAGGTGCCCACGGAGCGGGTTTCGGGCAGCACGTAAACAATGGCCGGCTTGAGCCCGAACACCGGTTTGATCCGCGCGTCATAGAACGCGGCAGGGACGTTGACACAGCCGTAGGAGATCCGGTTGTCGGCCACCGTCGGCGTGGCCAGACGCTCCAGCCGCCGGTCGGCCTTGTTGCTGGCGCGGACGCGGTGCATGGAGACAGCCGCGTCATAGTCGATCCAGACAATGTCCTCGCCCTGCAGGTTGCGCCCCGGCTCGGACATAAAGCGGCCTGCCGGCGTGGTGCGTTCGGCAGGCCGGATGTCCGACAGCTTGCGCGTGCCGATGTCCGGCACCGAGTGGTCCCCCACCGCCAGGCCCAGCAGCACCGGCGATGAACCGAGCGGCCTGCCGGACGCGTCAAAAACATGCAGCATGGCGGCCTTTTTGTCGATGACGGCAAAAGGCAATCCGTGGTGATTGCCCGTGGCGCGAATCCACGCGGTCACCTGGGACACATCCTGTCCTACAGAAAGCGGCCGGGGCCGAGGGTCGGCGGTAGCAGACACAGCCGCAGGGGCTGCCCACGATGGCTGCGGCATGGCGAGCAGCGCCACCAGGCTTGCGCAAAGCAACGCCCCTGCCAGGGTGCGCGGAAGGAAGGAAAAACGGGTTTTCAGCGGCGAAGCAACACGGCAGGCGTTCATGGAAGGAAATGGTAAATCATTACCAGCATGTCGGAAACCTGCATAGAAAAAAGCGGTCCTCTCCTACGGCGCCATACGGTCACCGCTGAAACGTGATGAAAACTGCGCTTTTTATAGTTGGGATAGCTTGCATTCGAAGCTGATCGAAAACACGCCAGGCGTGTTGACCGCAAAATTTTTCGGAAGGAAAAGACCATGAAACGTCACATCAAATCAATTTCCCTGGGAGCTTTAATGGCACTCGCGGTGGCCAGCGCATCAGCCCAGACCCCAGCGCCGGCAACTGGCGCATCGGCGCCTGACACGGTAGGCGTGACACCACGGGAAGCGGCATCGGCCATGCGGCAGGCCGTGCCACGCAGCGATACCGCCACGGTGGTGCGTACCGCACCCCCGCCTGCGCAGCGTGCCAGCGATGCCATGAGCAACAACAACACCACCACTGCAGCCCCTGCCGCCACGACCGGCAGCACCGCGGCCATGAGCGGCACGACAGGCAACCGCGCCACGGGAATGACCCGCGCAGCGCGTGCCGACCGCAACTGATTGCCCCCGTTCTTTTTGTTTTTAAGTTGAAAAAAGGAGATCATCATGAACATGAACATGAACATGAACCCCAACGCCACCCCTTACACCGGCAGCAGCAGCACGTCCACCACAGGGACGGGCAACATGGTGACGGGCCTGTTTCCGGACCGCGCCAGCGCCGAAGCCGCCTACAACGCAGCGCATACGCGCGGCTATTCCAAGGATGATGTCAACCTGGTGATGTCTGATGACACGCGCAAGCGTCACTTTTCTGACGACAGCACGGTGGGCAAGGAAACCGAGCTGGGCAACAAGGCTGCTGAAGGCGCCGGTATTGGCGGCGCCATCGGCGGCACCATCGGCGCCATCCTGGCAGGCATTGCAGCCGTGGGCACGAGCATCGCCCTGCCCGGCCTGGGTCTGGTCATTGCAGGTCCGCTGGCGGCCGCGGCGGCCGGTGCCGGAGCCGGTGCTGCCAGCGGCGGATTGCTCGGCGCCCTGATCGGCTGGAACATTCCTGAAGAGCGCGTCAAGGAATACGAAGAAGGTGTCAAAAACGGCGGCATCCTGATGGGCGTGAAAACCCGCAATGACGAAGATGCCATGCACTTTGAAAACGAGTGGAAGCAAAACGGCGGCCAGAATATCTATCGCTGACCATTCGCAGCGGCTGAGAGTCCTGAAGCCAGGGCCTTCAAAAACCGGCAAAGCGGCGTTCCCTCACAGGAAGGCCGCTTTATTTATGTCAAGCGCCTGGGCGGCGGATAAGGTCACGAACCATGGCAATGTCCACTGCCGCCGGAGCCGGCGCCGGCGGGCAATGGCTTCGCAGTTTTCACTCACGAAATCGCATGCAGCATGAAGGTTTCCACCTGCGCATTGCCCGCTGGTTCTCAGCGATGTGCACGAGGTGTCGCGTCCGTTGCCTGGTCGGGCCGGTTTTTGTAATGGGTGCACAAGCAAGAGACGCGCGCATCACGGCCTGTTTACCGTCAACGACGGCATGGTGTCGTAACCCGGGAGATTTCAGCCAGTTCGCCTATGCAAGGCCGGGCTGCCTGAAGAATCAATCACGCGGTCCGAACGCAGGCTTCAGGCGGCATGCCTGTAAGGCTGCCAGTGGGTCAGAGGCTGGCCAAGGCGGTCGCCCACAATCTGCAGCACCGCCGGATTCCAGCCCATGCCGATATGGCTGCCATTGATCTCGATGTCCTGCACCTGCCTGGCGGGACGGTCATGGCGACAGGTTTCCCACGCCACCACGCCGTCGGAGCGGCTGTAGATCGAGGTCGTGGGCACCGGGGGCGGGGTACGCAGGCGCCGGCTGAGCACCGGATCGATGGCCGCCGACGAGCCGCTGAGCAGGCGGAACAGCCAGCCGACGTTGGTGTGGTCAGCCTCGGCATTGAACGGGGTGCCAATGGAGATGACCTGGCGCACCTGCGGCGCCAGCAATTTTCCGACTTCACGGGCGTAAAGTCCGCCCAGGCTCCAGCCAATCAGTGTGGCTTTTCCCTGGTGCCCGCCCAGCACCTTGGCGGTGTGCGCGGCCAGATCTTCCAGCCAGCGGTCCAGGTCCCCCTTGGGGCCGGTGTTGAACCCCCTGCCCCAGTCCAGCGTGCTGTAACCAAGGGATTCGCAGTAGTCGCGCAGCGGGGCAATTGCCGAACTGTCGGTGGCCAGGCCCGGAAAGATGATGACAGGGTGTCCATCGCCTGCGGGAACCATCTTGCTTTGCCTGGCACCGTTGACCTTGAAGGCCATGAACTCCAGCGCGGCACGCCACGGTTCGGTGCCCAGAAGGCTCAGGGGCGGACGACAGATTTCAAGCGTGGCAGTAGAAGGCATGGCATGAAGGGCATGGGCCAAAAGTTTCGGGTGCGTTCATGGTCAGGCCTGCGGTGGCCATGAAAACACGGGAATCACCTCTAGACCACGTAGGAATAAATCCAGCCCGCTTGCCATACCGGTCGCCTTGACGCTGTCGTCCTGCCATGAACATCGCGCCATTCCGCTACGGAATGGCGAGGCAAGTTGATGACTGAAACTTTGTTACGGGCGTGAGACGGCATGGGTTCACCACGGCAGGCATGCCACACCCTGCCGGCATCAAGCGGTACGGCGCAGGCGCTCAATCAGCCCGTTGATCTCGTCGAGCGACGAAAACTGGATGGCCAGTTCGCCCACCGCTTCCCGCTTGCCGTTGCGCTTCACCTGCTTCTTGATGCGCACATCGACAGCGGCCATCAGCAGGTCGGCCAGTTCTTCTTCCACCCGCAGGGTGTCGCGCGCTTTTTCAGGCGGGGCCTTGTTGGGTGTCAGCGAAAACTCGCTGCCGAGTTTCTTGACCAGGCTTTCGGCCTCGCGCACCGACAGCTTGCGGGCGCTGATCTGGTTGGCGGCGGTGATCTGCGTGGCCCGGTCCAGCGCCAGCAGCGCCCGGGCGTGGCCCATGTCCAGGTCGCCGGCCATCAGCATGGTCTGCACCGGATCGGCCAGGTTCAGCAGGCGCAGCAGGTTGGACGCAGCGCTGCGCGAGCGGCCCACGGCCTGTGCGGCGAGTTCATGCGTCATGCCGAACTCTTTCACCAGACGCTGCAGGCCCTGCGCTTCTTCCAGCGGGTTGAGGTCTTCACGCTGGATGTTTTCAATCAGCGACATGGCGGCTGCCGACTCGTCGGGCACGTCGCGGATGAGCACCGGCAGGCTGTCGAGCCCGGCCAGACGCGCCGCCCGGAAGCGCCGCTCGCCGGCAATGATTTCGTACTTGCCGCTGTTGGCACCGCTTTTCAGGCGCCGCACCAGGATCGGCTGCATGATGCCCTGCGCCTTGATGGATTCGGCCAGTTCGTACAGCGCGCCCTCGTCCATGCGGGTACGCGGCTGGTACTGGCCCGGCACCAGGTCGTCGAGCAGCAGCGAAGCCGGCAATCCGGGACTGCTGGACGCGGTCAAGGCATCGGCAGCTTCGGGCGAGTCATCGACCTTGGGGCCAAGCAGCGCTTCAAGCCCACGACCCAGGCCTTTTTGTTTTTTGGTGACCATGGCGTTGTCTTGTCTTTCTTTAATCGGTATAGGGGTTGGCGCGGTCTGGGAAGCTCAAGCGGAAGTATCCCGCATCAGCCAGACCAATTGTTCATGCACCTGCGGCCAGTCGCCCAGGCCGCTTTCGGCATTCAGGTGGCCGCACGCGCCCACATCGGTGAGATCGGCGCCCCAGGCCAAGGCAAACTGCCGGGCGCGCGCCAGGCTGCAAAAGGGGTCGTTGCCGCTGGCGAACAGCATTGTTTTGAAGGGCAGATTTGCCAGGGAAACCGGTGACCAGCTGGGCAGCAGCGTGCGCACATCGTCGCGTTCGACATCGGCCGGCGCGACCAGCAGGGCGGCTTTCACCCGGTGGGTGTTGCGGCTGTGCGCGGCCCAGGCGGCCACATGCTGGCACCCCAGGCTGTGTGCGACCAGCACGGCGGGCCCATCGCGCTCCACATCGCACGCCAGCAGCACATCTTCCAGCCGCGCAATCCAGTCGCCGCGCAGCGGGCGCATCCAGTCGTGTTGCTCGACCCGGATGTAGCCATGCAGGCGCTCCCAGCGGCTTTGCCAGTGGTCCGGGCCGCTGCCTTGCCAGCCGGGAAGAATCAGGACATTGGAGGGGTTCATGGCATGGCTCAGGCATTCAGTGCAAAATTTCAATTTGCTATGTTTTTAATAGCTACTTGCGCCCGTCGCATATGCGCAAAGCACTGTTTTAACCCGTAAATTCGGCGTAAAACCTAAAGAACGCGTCCGACCATCTCCTGGGCGAAGGCCACGAAGGCTTGCGCACCCTTGGAATTTGGATCGAAAATCACGCCCGGCAGACCGTAGCTCGGTGCTTCGGCCAGGCGCACATTGCGTGGAATCACGGTGTTGAACACCTTGTCGCCGAAATGCCCCTTGAGCTGCTCGCTGACCTGTTGCTGCAGCGTGATGCGCGGGTCGAACATCACGCGCAGCAGGCCGATGATCTGCAAATCCTTGTTCAGGTTGGCATGCACCTGCTTGATGGTGTTGACCAGGTCGGTCACGCCTTCGAGCGCAAAGTATTCGCACTGCATCGGCACGATGACGCCATGCGCCGCGCACAGCCCATTCAGCGTGAGCATTGACAGCGACGGCGGGCAGTCGATCAGGATGAAGTCGTAGTCCTTGTCCACCTTGGCCAGCGCCTGCTTCAGGCGCTTTTCACGCCGCTCCAGCGTCACCAGTTCAATCTCTGCGCCCGACAATTCGCGGTTGGCGCCCAGCACGTCGTAGCCGCATTTCTCGCTGTGAACGCGCACATCGACAATCGAAGCGGCTTCAAGCAGCACGTCGTAGACCGTCATTTCCAGCTTGCGCTTGTCCACGCCCGAGCCCATGGTGGCATTGCCCTGCGGGTCCAGGTCGACCATCAGCACGCGCTGGCCGATCTGGCTCAAGCCGGCGGCCAGGTTGACGGTGGTGGTGGTCTTGCCCACGCCGCCCTTTTGGTTGGCAATGCAGAATATTTTGGCCATAGCGTCTTGTTGGGTTGTCGTTCCGTTGAGGGAATCGAGGATTGCAGTGTCTGGTTTACCGGGAAAGGGCGAGCTTGATGCCAAAGGCAATCAAAAATATGCCAGCCGCCTTTTCGAGCGTTATCGATATTTTCGGATTGGCCCGGATGCGCGCGGCCAACTTCCAGGTCAGCAGCACGGCCGTCAGGCCATAAAGAAATGTCAGTACCGCGATGGTGGCAGCCATCACGCCAAAGGTCTTTAGGCCCTGGTGCTGCGCCGGGTCAACGAACAGCGGAAAGAAGGCCAGGTAAAACACGATGGCCTTGGGATTGAGCAGGGTGATCAACAAGGCCTGGCGAAAATAATGGCGCGGCTTGATCTGCAAAATGGGCGCGGCGCCCGGCTTGGCCAGCAGCATCCTCAAACCCAGCCAGGCCAGGTACAACGCGCCCAACCATTGAACGGCATGAAAAGCAGCGGGATAGGCCGCCATCAAGGCCGATACGCCCGCCACAGCTGCCCAGAGCAGCAACTGGTCACCGGCAATCACACCGAAGGTAGCACCCATGCCGCCCGCAACACCGCCCTTGCCGGTCGAGGTGATCAACGCCAGGTTGCCGGGGCCGGGAATGGCCAGAAAGACCAGAATGGCAACAACAAAAGCGCCATAGTCGGCAACACCAACAAACGAGCCCGGCATGAAAGGTTCCAGTAGTAGAGACCCCGAGTTTACGACACGGGGCGCAGCCACAGCAGGCAGCGCTCTGCTTCCAGACCGGGAACCTTCAATTGTTCCACGTGAAACATTGCAATGTTTTCGGGCAAGGCCAGCAATTCATCGCCTGGATGCTTGCCTTTCATGGCCATCCAGACACCCTGCGGCGCCAGCGCGCCCGCCGACCAACTGGTGAAATCAACCAGCGACGCAAACGCCCGCGAACAGATCACGTCGAAGGGCTGGATGATGCTTTCGACCCGCGCATGCAGGCCGGTAAGGTTCGGCAGCTTCAAGGCGAGCGCCGCCTGCTTGATGAACGCCGCCTTTTTGGCCACGGTGTCCACGCAAGTAACGTTCACGGCCGGGCAGCAAATCGCGAACACCACGCCCGGCAGGCCAGCGCCCGAACCCACATCGAGCAGGCGGCTGCCCTGGTCCAAGCCTGCACCCAGCAAGTAACGCTTCAAAGCCGGCACCACGGACAGGCTGTCGAGCAAATGATGCGTCATCATTTCAGATGGATCGCGCACCGATGTCAGGTTGTAAACCTTTGTCCATTTGCCAATCATCGCCTGATAGTCCAGCAACTGGCTGATTTGCGACTCGCTCAATTCCAGTTGCAGTGCCGCAAGTCCTGCCAGCAAAGTAGCGCGCAAATCTGCTTCTAGCGCCACCATCAAACTTCTGCCTGTTCAGCGGGCTTCAGTGGAACCGTATTTTTCCAGAGGTTCTTTTTCAGGTGTACCAGCAGCAATGAAATGGTGGCCGGCGTGACGCCCTGGATGCGCGACGCCAGACCAAGGGTTTCAGGCCGGTGCTTGGCCAATGTCTGTCGCGCTTCAAAGCTCAAGGCCGACACCTGCAAATAATCCAGATCGGCAGGAAGCTTGAGGTTTTCGTAATGCGAGGCGCGTTCAACCTCCAATTTTTGCAGATCGATATAACCAGCGTACTTCGCCGTGATTTCAATTTGCTCGATCACGCTTTTCACCAGGTCTGCCGGCAAGACTTCAACCGTTGATGTTTCACGTGAAACATCGGAGTCACCCGTCGGAATTTCAGGGTTGGCATATTTGCCATCGCTGAGCGACATCAGCCCGGCATAGTTCACATCGGGGCGACGCAGCAGATCGGCCAGGTTGTATTCACGCTCAATCGCCTTGCCCAGCACACGTTCGGCTTCGCTCGCCGGCAGGTTGTTAGGGTTGATCCAAAGCGACCGCAGGCGCTGTGTTTCACGTGAAACAATGTCACGTTTTCGGTTAAAGGCATCCCAGCGGGCGTCATCGACCAGGCCCAGTTCACGCCCTTTTTCGGTCAGCCGCATGTCGGCGTTGTCCTCGCGCAGCATCAGACGGAACTCGGCCCGGCTGGTGAACATTCGGTAGGGCTCGGTCACGCCCTTCGTGATCAGGTCATCGACCAGCACGCCCAGATACGCTTCGTCGCGTTTGGGCAGCCACGCTTCCTTGCCCTGGCATTGCAATGCGGCATTGATGCCGGCAAACATGCCTTGCGCAGCGGCTTCTTCGTAACCCGTGGTGCCGTTGATCTGGCCGGCAAAAAACAGGCCACCAATCGCCCGGGTTTCAAAGCTGGTTTTCAGTGCGCGCGGGTCGAAGTAGTCGTATTCAATCGCGTAACCCGGGCGCAGGATGTGGGCGTTTTCCATGCCGACCATCGAGCGCACCAGGGCGTACTGGATGTCGAAGGGCAGGCTGGTCGAAATGCCATTCGGGTAAATCTCGTGCGTCGTCAAGCCTTCGGGCTCCAGGAAAATCTGGTGGCTGTCCTTGCCGGCAAAGCGGTTGATCTTGTCTTCCACACTCGGGCAGTAGCGCGGCCCCACGCCGTCGATCTTGCCGGTGAACATCGGACTGCGGTCAAAGCCGGAACGGATGATGTCGTGCGTGCGCTCGTTGGTGTAGGTGATCCAGCAGGGCATCTGCTTCGGATGCGGGATGTTGCCGCCCATGAAGCTGAACACCGGCACCGGCCCTGGCGTGCCGCCCCGCATGCCATCGCCCGGCTGAACGCCGCATTTGCTGAAGTCGATTGAACGGCCGTCGATGCGCGGAGGCGTGCCGGTTTTCAGCCGGCCTTGCGGCAGCTTGAGCTCCTTCAGGCGTGCGCTCAGCGACACCGCTGGCGGGTCGCCGGCGCGGCCCGCCGCATGGTTGCTCAGGCCGACATGGATCTTGCCATCCAGAAAGGTTCCCGCCGTCAGCACCACGGTGCGCGCGCGGAACTTGATGCCGACCTGCGTCACCGCGCCGACAACGCGGTCGCCCTCGACCATCAGGTCATCGACCGCCTGCTGGAAAAGCCAGAGGTTGGGCTGGTTCTCGACCATGCGGCGAATCGCTGCCTTGTACAAAACCCGGTCGGCCTGGGCGCGAGTTGCGCGCACTGCCGGGCCCTTGCTCGAATTCAGGATACGGAACTGGATGCCGCCCTCGTCGGTGGCCAGCGCCATCGCACCGCCCATGGCATCGACTTCTTTCACCAGATGGCCCTTGCCAATGCCGCCGATCGACGGGTTGCAGCTCATCTGGCCGAGCGTCTCGATATTGTGGGTCAGCAGCAACGTTTTGCAGCCCATGCGGGCAGCGGCCAAAGCGGCCTCGGTGCCGGCATGGCCGCCACCCACCACGATCACGTCAAATTCTTGCGGGTAAACATAGGGTGAAGTCATCACACATCTTTCAATAAGGTAGCGTTCAAGCCAAGCGCTTGTGCGCCGTTGAACTGGCGGATGTCCGCCGTCACAAACAAATCAACCCCGGCCGCCAGCGCGGCACCGACATGCAGCGCGTCCATGCCGCGCATGCTGCTGACCTCGAGTGCGCGAATGGCGGACCGCTCAACATTGGCAGACAGGAGAACGACCTGCATTTCAGCAAAATTTTTCTCGACTTCGGCGCACGTGTCCCGGTAAGACGCTTCGCTGGCCTGGGTTTCTCGCCGTACCCGGTTCAGCGCCGAATAAAGCTCCACCTTGCAATGCGGCGCTGCCACAACTGACGCGGCCTGCGCGACCAGCGCCAGCACCGCGTCACGCCCGCTTTCGGGCAAATAGCGTTTGAGCAGCGCCGAGGTGTCAAAAAAAATTTTCATACGGGGTTTTTCACCACGGTGCGCTGTCGCGCTCATCAAGCAGTGCCTTGACCGCCGAATAGCCGGCCGGCAATTGCAGCAAGGGTTTGAACGGCCGCTGGTAGCTGGGCACCGGGCCAGACGGGTCGGGCTTGATGCCCACCAGTTCGGCCACCGGTTTGCCATGCCGCAAGATGCGCACGGTTTCGCCTTGCTCGACCCGGTCGATCATGGCCGAGGCATTGGCGCGGAATTCACTCAGGGAAATGGTATGCATGGCTCATTTGTACAAAATAATGGTTTTGTACATTTTATGGGTTTTGCGGGTTCTCAGGCCTTTCGGGGGTTTCTTGCCGGCTGTGATGAAATCAATCCATGAACCCATCCATGTCCCGTCCCAAGCTGCTGGTGTTTGCCGGCAGCACCCGCCTCGATTCTTTCAACCGCAAACTGGCCAGCGCGGCCGCCACCCTGGCACGCGCCAGCGGCGCCGAGGTCACGCACATTGAACTGGCGGACTTTGACATTCCGATGTACAACGCCGACCTGGAAGCGCGCGGCACGCCGCCTGGCGTGATGAGGTTGAAAAAAATGATGCACGACCACCCCGCCTGGATCGTCTGCTCGCCCGAATACAACGGCAGCTACACCGCGCTGCTGAAGAACACCATCGACTGGGTGTCCAGCCCGGTCAAGGGCGATGCGCAATGGAGCGACGGCTTCAGGTCGTTCACCGGCAAGGTGGTCGGCGTGCTCAGTGCGTCGCCCGGCGCGCTGGGCGGCCTGCGCTCGCAAAGCCACCTGGTGCCGCTGCTGTTCAATTCGCAATGCTGGGTGGCGCCCACGACTTTTTCGCTGGGCAACGCCGGCACTGCATTCGATGCGCAGGGCGAACTGGTCGACGACAGCCACCGTCATAAAGTGCAGGCGGTGATCGACCAGGTGCTGTTTGCCGCGCAGCGCCTGGCAGCCTGACCTGGCAGCGCCGACAGCTTATTTTTTTTGATAGCAGCGTGCGCAGGCGGGAATTGCGCAAAAGCCCTTTTTTATCTACAAATGATGCAGATCAAACAAATGCCCAGGCCGTGTTCGCCATCAGTGCCATACTGATATTTGCCAGTTCCCGTGTCAGCCGGGCGTAGCCAAACCGGTTCACACTTCAAGCGGCTTTTTTTAAATCCAGGAGATATTCATGACCCGTGAAGTTGTAGTTGTCAGCGGTGTGCGCACCGCCATTGGAACGTTTGGCGGCAGCCTGAAAGACACGCCGCCCACCGAACTGGCCGCGCTGGTGGTCCGCGAATCGCTCGCGCGTGCCGGCGTCGACGGCAAGGATGTCGGCCATGTGGTGTTCGGCCATGTCGTCAACACCGAGCCCAAGGACATGTACCTGTCACGCGTGGCGGCCATCAACGGCGGGTGCGCCGAAGGCACGCCGGCGTTCAACGTCAACCGCCTGTGCGGCTCGGGCCTGCAGGCGATCATCTCGGCCAGCCAGTCGATCATGCTGGGCGACGCCGACATTGCGATTGGCGGCGGCGCCGAGAACATGAGCCGCGGCCCCTACGCCAGTCTGGCAACGCGCTTTGGTGCACGCCTGGGCGACACCAAGATGATCGACATGGTCGTCGGCGCGCTGCATGACCCGTTCCACACCATCCACATGGGCGTGACGGCCGAGAACATCGCCGCCAAGTGGGGCATCACCCGCGAAGAGCAGGACGCGCTGGCCGTGCAAAGCCACAACCGCGCCCAAAAAGCCATCGAGGCCGGCTACTTCAAGGAGCAGATCGTCCCGGTCATGCTGAAAAGCCGCAAAGGCGAAGTCGCCTATGACACCGACGAGCATTTCCGCCCCAACTGTTCCATGGCCGACATGGCCAAGCTCAAGCCGGTGTTCCTGAAGGAAAACGGCACCGTCACCGCCGGCAATGCCTCGGGCATCAATGACGCCGCCGCCGCCGTGGTGTTGATGGAAGCCGGCGTGGCCCAGGCGCGTGGCCTCAAGCCGCTGGGTCGGCTGGTGGCCTACGCCCATACCGGCGTCGATCCGAAATACATGGGCATCGGCCCGGTCAGCGCCACGCAACTGGCACTGAAGAAAGCCGGCCTCACGGTGGCTGACCTGGACGTGATCGAGGCCAACGAAGCCTTTGCCGCACAGGCCTGCGCCGTCACGCGCGACCTGGGCCTGGACCCGGCCAAGGTCAACCCGAACGGCTCGGGCATCTCGCTCGGCCACCCGATCGGCGCCACCGGCGCGCTGATCACCGTCAAGGCGCTGCACGAACTGCAGCGCATCCAGGGCCGCTACGCGCTGGTGACGATGTGCATCGGCGGCGGGCAGGGGATTGCGGCGATTTTCGAACGGATGTAAGGGTGGCGCATGCGCCCATGAGAACCCGTCATTGACAGCGCCCCGCGCCCGTTCCATGGGGCCCGGGGCGCTTTTTGTATGTGCTTTCCCGTTGTCAGCGCCGGGTACCGCGCCGCACCGCGTGAAATTGCCGCCATTGCTTTGCATCAACACTGTAGAAAAAGAGCCCCAGTAGACTGATGGATGTATCTGGCCGAAGTCGCCCGAGCAAACCCCAAGGAGACAAACCCATGTTGCCCGCCTACATCACCCATGCCGATTGCGCCCGCCACGAAATGGGTGCGCACCATCCCGAATGCCCCGAGCGCCTGGGCGCCATCAACGACATGCTGCTGGTCAAGGGCCTGCTTGACTACATGCACCCCTACGACGCGCCGCTGGCGACACCGGAACAACTGGCGCATGCCCATTCGTCGCGCTATGTCAGCGAACTCATGGCCGCTTCGCCGGCCGAGGGTTACCACAAGGTCGATCCCGACACCGACATGAACCCGTTCACCGTCACGGCCGCCCTGCGCGCCGCCGGCGCTGCGGTGCTGGCCACCGACCTGGTGCTGACGGGCGAAGCGCCCAGCGCCTTTTGCTGTGTGCGCCCGCCCGGCCACCATGCGCAGCGCGACGCCGCCATGGGCTTTTGCTTTTTCAACAATGTCGCCGTCGGCATCCGCCATGCCCTCACGAAGCACGGCCTGCAGCGCGTGGCGCTGATCGACTTCGACGTGCACCACGGCAACGGCAGCGAAGACATCTTTCGCGGCGACGAGCGGGTGCTGATGTGCTCGATCTTCGAGCAGGGCATCTACCCTTTCACCGGCGAAAACGCCACGGGATCGAACATGGTCAACGTCGGCCTGCCGTCGCGCTCGGGCAGCGACAGGTTCCGCGAAGCCGTCACCACCCACTGGCTGCCCGCCCTGAACGCCTTCAAGCCTGAGCTGATCTATGTTTCCGCCGGCTTTGACGGCCACCGCGAAGACGACATGGGCAACCTGGCGCTGGTCGAGGCCGACTACGAATGGGTGACGCAGCAGATCGTGAAAGTGGCCGGGCAGCATTGCCAGGGCCGGGTCATTTCCTGCCTGGAAGGCGGCTATGTATTGAGTCCGCTGGCGCGCAGTGTGGCGGCCCACGTCAAGGTGCTGATTGGCGCCGACTGACTTGCCTTGCCGCCTTGAGGCAGGCGCATCGTGGCGGCCTGTGCCGGAACAAAGCGGGGCGGGCCACAGCCCATCGAATTTGAAAACAGCAATGGATTGAAAGCCCCTGATGGACAAACACTACCTCACCCCGCTTTTCGCGCCCCAGTCCGTCGTCGTCTTTGCCGGCCAGGTCGATGACCCCGAAAGCCTGACCTCGCGCGCCCGGGTGCTGCACCAGGCTTTGCGCGCCCAGCAATACACCGGCACCCTGCAGTTCCTGGACAGCCACACCACCGGCACACTGGCCGACCTGGCGCAGACCGGGGCCGACCTGGCGATCATTGCGCTGCCGCCGGAAGAAGTCGCCGCCGCGCTGGAGATTGCCGGGCGCATGACCTGCCGCTCGGCGCTGGTGATCACCAGCGGCATCAATGCCGACGGTGCGGCCAAGCTCAAAAAGATTGCGCGCCGCGAAGGGGTTTTCCTGATGGGGCCCAACGGCCTGGGCCTGCAGCGCCCACACCTCATGCTCAACGCCAGCGCCGCCGGCCCCATGGCCCGGCCGGGTTCGCTGGCCCTGGTGTCGCAGTCGGGGGCGCTGACGTCGTCCATCCTGGACTGGGCCACACAGAACGGCGTCGGCTTTTCCTCGGTGGTGTCGCTGGGGCCGAACACCTCGGTCGACATTGCCCAGGTGCTCGATTTCCTGGCCAACGACCGGCACACCCAGAGCATCGTCATCTACCTCGAAGGTATCTCCAGCGCCCGCCGCTTCATGAGCGCGCTGCGCTCGGCGGCCAACGCCAAGCCGGTGGTGGTGCTCAAGGCCGGGCGCCGGCCGGCCGGCAACGAGGCGGCGCAAACCCACAGCGGCACCATCGTCGGCAGCGACGATGTGTTTGACGCCGCACTGCGCCGCGCCGGCGCGGTGCGCGTGCGCTCGTTTGTTGAGCTGTTTTCGGCCGCCAAGTGCCTGGCCTCGCGCTACCGCCCGGTGGGCAACCGGCTGGCCATTGTCACCAACGGCGGCGGGCCTGGCGTGCTGGCCGCCGACTGGGTGAATGAAATCCATCTGGAACTGGGCAAGCTGTCGCCTGAATCGGCCAGCACCCTCAAGCCGCTGCTGCCCGAGCTGGCGTCGCTGTGCGACCTGATCGACCTGTCCGAAGAAGCGACGCCTGAACATTACAAGACCGCCATCGAGGCAGCCGGCAGGGACCGGCAGATCGACGGGGTGCTGGCGATCTTCTCGCCCAAGGAAGGGGTTGATGCAGCCGAAGTGGCGAAGGCACTGGCCGAGGTCAAGCGCAGCATGGGCAAGCCGCTGCTGTCGTGCTGGATGGGCGATGCGTCGGTGGTGGCGGGGCGCGGCATCTTGAACGACGCGGCGATTCCCACCTTTCGCACGCCGGAAGCGGCCGTCGGTGCATTTGGCAACATCGCCTCCTTCTACAAGAACCAGCAACTGCTCCAACAAACGCCGCCGCCGCTGTCCACGCTGGCCAAGCCCGACATCGAGGGCGCGCGCCTGATCATCGAGAACGTGCTGGCCGAGCGCCGCAAGGTGCTGACCGAGATGGAATCAAAGACGCTGCTGTCGGCATTCCACATTCCGGTCACGCAGACCATTCTGGCGCGCACCGCCAACGAGGCGATGATGATCGCCACGCAACTCGGCTTTCCGGTGGCGCTGAAGATCGACTCGCCCGACATCAGCCACAAGTCCGATGTCGAGGGGGTGGCGCTGAACCTCCTGAACGCCACCAGCGTGCGCGACACCTTCACCGACATGATGCAGACCGTCGCCCGCCTGAAGCCCAACGCGCGCATCAACGGCGTCACGGTGCAGACCATGGCGCGCGCCAAGCGCGGCCGCGAGGTGTGCGTCGGACTGGTCACCGACGACCCGTTCGGCCCGGTGATTGCCTTTGGCGCCGGTGGCACCATGATCGAGCTGATCGACGACCGGGCCATGGAATTGCCGCCGCTGAACCAGTTCCTGGCGCGCCAGCTGATCGGGCGCTCGCGCGTGGCCGAAACGCTGGGCGCCTGGCGTGGCGCCACGCCGGTGAACATGACCGCGCTGGAGCAGATCCTGCTGCGCGTCTCGGAAATGGTCTGCGAGCTGCCCCAGCTGCGCGAGATGGACATCAACCCGATCATCGTCGACGAGTCCGGCGCCGTGGCGGTCGATGCCCGCATCGCGATCGACAATTCGCCGCAGGCCATCAGCGGCCGCGCCAACACCTACAACCACCTGTCCATCCTGCCGTATCCGGCTCGCTACGAACAGGTCTGGCCACTGCGCGGCGGTGGCGAATACACCGTGCGCCCGATCCACCCGGACGATGCGCACATGCTGCAGGAAATGATGTCGCACCTGTCGCCCGAAAGCCGTTATTTCCGCTTCATCTCGTCCATGGTCGAGCTGCCGCCCATCATGCTGGCACGCTTCACGCTGATCGACTACGACCGTGAAATGGCGCTGGTCGCAGTCTTCAGGGAACGCCGCCTGGACACCAACGGCGAGGCGGTGGAAACCGAGCGCATCGTCGGCGTTTCACGCTACGTCACCAATCCCGACCAGTCAAGCTGCGAGTTTGCGCTGGTGGTCGCCGACGACTTCAGCGGCAAGGGCCTGGGCTCCCGGCTGATGCTCAGCATCATGGACGTGGCGCGCGAAAAGGGCCTGTCGGAAATCGAAGGCCTGGTGCTGGCGCAAAACCCCGGCATGCTCAAGCTCATGAAAAGCCTGGGCTACACCATCAAGCCGTTTGCCGAAGACCCGGATTTCAGGCTGGTGACGCACGCGCTGTAGCGCAAACAGCAACCCTGGCACTGCGGCCATACAGGCATACAGACGCACGGTTACCTGGCAGGGATCAACCGCGTTCGCTGCTGATGCGCATAAGGCGGACCGGCTCAGTGTCCGTAACCTGGGCTGGCCGGCAAAAACATCGCTTTTTAGATTTTGAGCCGGAGTTGGCCTTCGCGGCGCGTGAGAAGGCGGTTTTACTGCCTGGCATTTTTGTCTTTTCGTGACTTCCAGCATCGTGTTCGAAACCGGTATGAAACCAAGGCCGGCGCTTCAAATCTCAATGCGGCAGAACCCTATCGCTCCGATTAAAAGTATTGCATTGATGGCATCACTGTCCCAGCTTTAAAGTCAAGCTTGTAATCAAATGCGAAAACCAAGCGAGAAATATGACAAACGAAATGAAATGCCCGTTCTCAAGCAGTGCGCTCAAGTCCCCAGTGGCCGGCGCCAGGACAAACGCTGACTGGTGGCCCAACCATCTGAGCCTGACTATTTTGCAGCAACATTCCGAGCGGTCAAACCCCATGGGCAAGGCGTTCAACTACGCCAAAGCGTTCAAGACGCTTGACTTGCATGCGGTGGTGAAAGACCTCCATGCGCTGATGACCGACTCGCAGGACTGGTGGCCCGCTGACTATGGCCACTACGGGCCTTTTTTCGTCCGCATGGCGTGGCACAGTGCAGGCACTTACCGGATTGCCGACGGCCGGGGTGGCTCGGGCTTCGGCACGCAGCGCTTTGCGCCGCTCAACAGCTGGCCAGACAACGTGAACCTGGACAAGGCGCGCCGCCTGCTGTGGCCGATCAAGCAGAAATACGGTCGCAAAATTTCCTGGGCTGACCTGATTGTGCTGACGGGTACGGTCGCCATGGATTCGATGGGCTTGAAAACTTTCGGCTTTGCCGGCGGTCGCGAAGACGTCTGGGAACCCGGTGAGGACATTTACTGGGGTCCTGAAGACACTTGGCTGGGTAACGGGCGCTACACCGGCGACCGTGAACTCGAGCAGCCTCTCGGTGCCGTGCAGATGGGCCTGATTTATGTGAACCCGCAAGGACCGGACGGCAACCCCGACCCGGTCGCTGCCGCACGGGATATTCGCGAAACCTTCGCCCGCATGGCGATGAATGACTATGAAACCGTTGCGCTCTGCGCGGGCGGACACACCTTTGGCAAATGCCATGGCGCGGCGTCTGAAGACTTCAAGGGCACGGAACCCGAAGGTGCCAGCATTGAAGAGCAAGGCTTCGGCTGGACCAGCAGCATGGGCAGCGGCAAGGGCGTCGACACGATTTCCAGCGGGCTGGAAGGCGCCTGGACGGCCAGCCCCATCACGTGGGACAACGGCTATTTCGGCGCGCTGTTCGGCTACGAGTGGGAATTGACCAAGAGCCCTGCCGGCGCGCACCAGTGGACGCCCAGGAACGGCGCTGGCGCGGGCACCGTGCCTGACGCCCACGACCCGGCGAAGCGCCATGCGCCCTTCATGGCCACGACCGATCTGTCGCTGCGCATGGACCCGGCCTACGAAAAGATTTCCCGGCACTTCCACCAGAACCCGCAAGAATTCGCCGACGCGTATGCCAAGGCCTGGTACAAGCTGACGCACCGCGACATGGGTCCGATTGCCCGCTACCTGGGCCCCTTGGTTCCCAAAGGCCACGAGCTGTGGCAAGACCCGGTTCCCCCGGTCGATCACGAACTGGTCGGGGCGGACGACATCGCGGCACTCAAGGCCACCGTGCTTGCCTCCGGACTGTCCATCTCCCAACTGGTCTCGACAGCCTGGGCATCGGCGGCAACCTTTCGCGGCAGCGACAAGCGCGGCGGGGCCAACGGGGCGCGCATACGGCTGGCGCCACAAAAAGACTGGGAAGCGAACCAGCCGGTCCAACTGGCACTGGTGCTGCAGACGCTGGGAAGCATCCAGCGGGACTTCAACGGCGCGCAGTCGGGCCACAAGAAAGTGTCAATGGCGGACATGATCGTTTTGGGCGGCTGCGCAGCCGTTGAAGCCGCTGCCAGGAACGCCGGTCAAGACGTGACGGTTCCGTTCACCGCAGGGCGAACCGACGCTTTGCAAGAGCAGACCGACGTGGACTCGTTCGCCGTGCTGGAACCTTCTGCCGATGGCTTTCGCAACTTCATCAAGAAGGACCACTCACGGCCGGCGGCTGAACTGCTGATCGACCGCGCCAACCTGATGACCTTGACGGCGCCAGAGATGACGGTGCTGATCGGCGGCCTGCGCGCGCTGAATGCCAACGTCGGGCAAGCCCCGCACGGTGTTTTCACCACGCGAGCCGAAACGCTGACCAACGACTTCTTCGTGAACCTGCTGGACATGCGCACCCAGTGGCAAAAGTCGGCATTGTCCGAAGACGTGCTGGAGGGGCGTGATCGGGCGTCGGGCGAGGTCAAGTGGACTGGCACGGTCGTGGACCTGGTCTTCGGTTCGAACGCCCAGCTCCGGGCGCTGGCGGAAGTCTATGCCTGCAGCGATTCGCAGCCGGCGTTTGTGCATGACTTTGTGGCGGCCTGGACCAAGGTGATGAACCTGGATCGTTACGACCTGGCTTGATTTGAGAAAAAATCCCAAGGGTTGCTGATGCATGGCCGCAACTGGGTTCCGGACGATTCCGGCCCCGTTCGCGGCCAGCGCGCCTGAACCATTTCCCCAAACAGCGCCGGTTCAATGCCGGCGCTGCTTCGTGATCACAGCAACTTCATGCGCCGGGCCTCATCACGCAACTGGCCGCGAAAGTCCGGATGTGCAATGGCGATCAGCGCCTCGCAGCGCTGCCGGGCGGTCTTGCCGCGCAGCTGGGCCACACCGTACTCGGTCACCACATAGTTGATGTCGTTCTTGCTGGTGGACACATGCGTGCCGGGCGACAGCACCGGCACGATGCGCGAGATGGTGTCGTGCTTGGCGGTGGAGGGCAGCACGATGAAGGCTTTTCCGCCGTTCGAGCGGTTCGCCGCGCGCACGAAGTCGGTTTGCCCGCCGGTGCCGGAGTAGGGCGCAAAACCCAGGCTTTCCGAGCCGCACTGGCCCATGAAGTCAACCTGCATGGTGGCATTGATGGCGTGCAGGTTGTCGTTCTGGCCGGCCAGGTAAGGGTCGTTGGTGAACCCGACCGGGTGCATCTCGACCGCCGGATTGCGGTGCAAAAAATCGTACAACTTTTTCGATCCCAGGGCAAAGGTGGCGACCATCTTGCCGGGCAGGTAGTTTTTCTTTCGGTTGGTGATGGCACCAGCCTCGACCAGCGTCATGATGCCGTCGCCGATCATCTCGGTGTGCACCCCCAGGTCGTGCTTGTGCGTCAGCTGCATCACCACTGCGTCCGGAATGCCGCCGTAGCCGATCTGCAGCGTGGCGCCGTCCGGAATCATGTCGGCAACGTACTTGCCGATGGCTTCCTGCACCGGGCCGATCTTGGGCAGACCGACTTCGAGCAGGGCGTCTTCGCTTTCCGTCAGCGCCGTGACCTGGGAAATGTGGATGTGGCAGTTGCCGTTGGCAAACGGCACGTTCGGGTTGACCTCGAGCACCACCGCCCGGGCCTGCGCAATTGCCGCCATCGTGTAGTCAGGCGCCAGCGACAGCGAGAAAAAGCCATGCGCGTCCATGGGCGAGGCCATGGACAACACCACGTCGGCAGGCAGCAGCTTGCGGCCGATCAGCTCAGGCAGTTCGGAAAAATTGGCCGAGATGAAATCGGACCAGCCCTCCTGTCCGCCGGCGCGCGAAATGCCGCTGAAAAAATAGGCAACATGCGCGATGTGCCCGGTCGTTTCCGGGTCAAAGTAGCCGTACTTGCGGACTGGCAAAATTTGCGAAATCCGCACATTGCGAAACTCGCGGCGCGCGCTTGAAAGCGCCGTCAGCAGGGCAGGCGGCTCGCCCACGGCGGTCGGGACCACCACCGTGTCGCCATTCATCACCACACCCACCGCCTCCGCGGCTGACATGCGTTTTTGCTGGTACAGGGTTTGAATGGACACGGTAGCTCCTTTTTTGACAGCTTTTGATCATGGCACAGCCGGCAATCGGCAGACTGACAAAAATCAGCCGCCGCCGCGCTGCATGTACAAGTCAAAGCGCTTCATGAAGACATGGCGCTGCCCATCGTCCAGCCCGGTGAAGGCAAAGCGCACCAGCAGGCGCGGAATGCGGGCGCTTCCCAGCACCCGGGGTGGCGCCGGCTGCCAGGCCATCTGCAGGCAGCCCGGACCGATGTGCGCCTGTACCGTGGAGCCGCTTCGCTGCCAGGGGTGGTCACCCAGCGCAGCGGGCAGCCAGCCCAGCCATTCGGCTTGGGTGCAACCCATGTCGCGGTCGAACTGTTCGGCGTAATGCGACTGCACAACGCGGTCAGCCGCCGGCAATCGGCGGCCAGATGGCCAGCACGTCGCCCTCCAGCAGCGTGGTGCTCAGGCGTTTGTCAGGTTCGATGTAGCGGCCGTTGACCAGCACCAGATGCACCAGTTGGGGCGGCAGGCCGAACGGCGCGATGATCTGGCTGATCGGCGCATCCGCCGCCACGTCGAGTTCGATGATGTTGCTGCGCCGGGCCTCGACCGGCAGGTAGTCGGTCAGGGTGGCGAACAGCTTGAAGGTGATGTTCATCGGCGCTGCCCGTCGCCGGCGCCGTGCCACATGCCCTGTGCCTGCGCGCTGGCAAGGTAGGCCTGCACCAGCCGGGTGGGGTCTTGCTTGAGCTTGTCTTTCCAGGGGCCAAGGTGAATGCCGCCCTCGACCAGCCCGCGCATCACGCCGACATGCTCGGTCCAGCCAACACTGTTGCAGCCCACCAGCACGTCGTCCTTGAACTGCAGGCTCAGGTGCCGGCCCTGGCCGCCGCCCGCCTGGTGCTCGGTCAGTTCGACCTGTTCGCTGCCGGGCACGCCCTGCCAGTTGCCGAAACTGGTCGAGATCAGGCCCAGCGTGTCGAGCACATTGATCTGCGTCACGCCGCGCAATTCAACCCGCTGGCCGACCATGTTCAGCGCCGCCACGCGGGCCTGCTCGGCCGCGTTGGGCTGGATGGCGCTGACAATGGTCGTGCCGCTGATTTTGTCAAAGGCCTCGGCGCAGTCGCCGGCGGCATACACGCCGGGCACGCTGGTTTGCAGGTGCTCGTCGGTCAGCACGCCCTGCAGGCAGGTGATGCCGGAGTTTTCGAGGAAACCGATGTGGGGCTGGACACCGGTGGCGCTGATGACCAGGTCGGCGTCTACCGTCTGGCCGCTGGACAGCCGTACCTTCAGGGGTGCGCCGGGCGCAATGGCTTCCACGCGGGTGCCGGTGAACACCTGCACACCCTGCTTTTCACACCAGTCACGAATCATGCCGCCAGCTGTCAGGCCCATCATGCGCGGCACCATGCGGTCGCCCATCTCGACCACGCTGAGCTGCACGCCGCGCTGCTTGAGCGCTTCCATGATGATGCAGCCGATGAAGCCCGCACCCATCTGCAGCACCCGCGCGCCGGGTCGGGCCAGCGCCATGATCTTGCGCGCGTCGTCGAGCGTCCAGCAGGGATGCACGCCGTCGCTGTCGATGCCGGAAATCGGCGGGCGGGCAGGGCGCGAGCCGGTGGCAATCAGCAGCCGGTCGTAATTTAAACAGCCTCCGCTATTAAGTGCTACGCTTTTAATAGCTACATCCACTGATACAGCCTGCGCGAGCAGCTGATTTATTCTTAAATTGGCAAAATGCGACGGTGTTTTGCGCAGGTAGGTGCCGGCCTCGTCGATGTTGCCCATCAGCAGATAGGGAATCGCCATGCGCGAATACGGCGGCTCGGCCTCGTCGCCGACCAGCGTGATGGTGTCCTGCGGCGCGTGCTTGCGGATGGTTTCGGCGGCAATCACGCCGGCCGGGCCGGCGCCCAGGATGACATGGTGGGTCATTCATCGTTCTCCAGAAAATTCACTGCAATTGCAGAACCCCCATCCCTGCCTTCCCCCAGTGGGGAAGGAGCCAGAAAAAGGCTACAGGCTGAGGCGCTCGCGGGTCTGCGCCGTCGGCACGCCTTCGGCATCCCAGCCGCGCGCGGCATAGTATTTGGGCAGCATCTCGGCCAGCATGTTGACCTTGCCCCTGGCCGGGCCGGTCTTGGCCGCTTCGGTCAGCAGCCGCTTGGGCAGCGAATCGTCGGCCTTGGTGAAGCCAGCGGCGTTGTTGAACTCGCGCTCCATGTTCCAGATGCGCTCGCCGATTTTCTCCAGTTCTTCGGGGGTGAACTGCTCGCCGCAGGCGGCCTGAATCTGTGGTGCCACATCGGCCAGACCCCAGGCGAAAGACGTGAACACGCAGATTCCGGCCGAGTCGAACGCCGCGGTCGCATCCTGGAAAGCCTTGACCAGCTCGGGCTTGCCTTCGTGCTCCAGCGGGTCGGTCTTGACCGGAATGCCCAGCACTTCGGAAGCAATCGTGTAGCCGCGCAAATGGCAGCCGCCCCGGTTCGACGTGGCGTAAGCCAGGCCGATGCCCTGGATGGCGCGGCCGTCGTAGGCCGGGAACTCCTGGCCCTTGGACGACATCGACAAATCCGGATGACCATATTTGGCCGTCAGGCGCTTGGAGCCCTGGCCGATTTCCCTGCCAAAGCCCCGGCCGTAAATGGTTTCCTCGGCCAGAAAGGCCAGCGCTGCCGCCGAGCCGAAGGGCGCCTCGATGCCGAGTTGCGCCTTCGTCAACACGCCCATTTCATACAGCTCCATCACCGCGCCCAGCGTGGCGCCAAAGCTGATCGGGTCGATGCCTTCCTCGTTGCACAGCATGGTGACGTACTGCAGCGTTTCCAGGTCCTTCACGCCATTGGCCGCGCCGAGCGCCCAGGCGGCTTCGTATTCCAGCCCGCCGGACGCGCCCCAGTACTGCGGCTTGTTGGACACGGTGAAATGGCCCTTGTCCATCTTGCTGACCCGGCCGCAGGCAATGGTGCAGCCAAAGCAGGCCTGGTTGGTGATCAGCTGCGCCTTGCCGTCGGTGTCGCGCGGCGTGGCCATGGCTTCGGCTGAAATGTCCTTGGCGCTTTCAAACTGCACGTCCTGGTGGTTGCGGGTGGGCAGGCCGCCGACTTCGTTGATCACGTTCATCAGCACCTGGGTGCCGAAGGTCGGCAGGCCCTGGCCGGTGACGGCGTTGTCATGCAGGATTTTTTTCTTTTCGTAGGTCACCTTCATGAAGGCCCTGGGGTCGCGGATATTGCCCACGCCCTTGGTGCCGCGCACCGCAATCGCCTTCAGGTTCTTGCTGCCCATCACGGTGCCCACGCCCGAGCGGCCGGCGGCGCGGTGCAGGTCGTTGACGACGGCGGCATACAGCACGCCGTTTTCACCCGCCTTGCCGATGCAGGACACGCGGATCAAGGGGTCCTGCAGGCTTTTCTTGATCAGCGGTTCGGTTTCCCAGACGCTTTTCCCCCACAGGTGGGCGGCATCGCGCAGCTCGGCGGTGCCGTCGTTGATGTAGAGGTACACCGGCGTGGGTGACTTGCCTTCAAAAATCACCATGTCCCAGCCGGCCATCTTCAGTTCGGCGCCCCAGTAGCCGCCCGAGTTGGAGCAGGCGATGGCGCCGGTCAGCGGGCTTTTGGTGATGACGGTGTAGCGCCCGCCGGTCGAGGCCATGGTGCCGGTCAGCGGCCCGGTGGCCCAGATGATCTTGTTGTCAGGCGACAGCGGATCGACCTTGGGATCGACTTCGGACACCAGGTATTTGCTGCCCAGTCCGCGTGAGCCCAGGTAGCTGTGCGCCCAGTCCATGTTCAGCGGTTCGGCGCTGACGGTGCCCGCCGTCAGGTTGACGCGAAGGATTTTTCCAGCCCATGACATGTTCGTTGCTCCTTAAATCGCCGTGGGCTGGTTGCCCAGCTTGTCGGCCCATTGCCGCATCCGGTCCAGGCCGGTCCAGTTGGCGTCGATGAAGGTGATGGCCGCCGTCGGGCAGGCCTCCACGCAGGCCGGATCGCCGCCGCACAGGTCGCACTTTTGCACCTTGCCGGTTTCCTGAACGTAGTTGATGGTGCCGAACGGGCAGGCAATGGTGCAGACCTTGCAGCCGACGCAGGTCGATTCGTTCACCACCTTGGCGCCGGTGGCCCGGTCCACCACGATCGCTTCGACCGGGCAGGCATGCAGGCACCAGGCCTCGTCGCATTGGGTGCAGGTGTAGGGCACCTTCTTGCCGGTGTCGTGGAAGTCGAACACCTTGATGCGCGACTTGGCGGGGGCAAACACGCCATAGTTTTCATACGAGCAGGCCATTTCGCACTGCAGGCAGCCAGTGCATTTTTCCGGATTGATGTGCAACACCTTTTGCATGAGGGAAGCTCCTTGGGTAACGGCACCCAGGGATGCCTTGCCTATGAATGAAACTGCACAGCCATTGTTGGGTTCAAGCCGTCTGGCGACGCTTCGTACTAACCCGGATAGCGCGCTTTTTTTTGTCTTTGCCATGTGTGAAATCCGGCGGGCTTGCGGCAGCACCGGTAACCGGAAGTAATGCTGCCGGACAGGTGCATCCAAATCCAGACCTCGCGGGTAGTCCCTGCGTGGCGTGGTGAAACGCCACCGCCTTTCAACTTTTTTGAGGAGCCCCTCATGCCCACCTCTCGCGTTTCTTTTTCCCTAGCGCTGCTGGCTGCGGCCGCCCTGGCGGCCTGCGGCAGCAACAACGATGACCAGCCCGTACCGGCGACGCCGCCCGCCACCGTCGCCGTCGGCGACACCGTGGCCTTGAGCGTGTCCGGCAGTGTCCTGTCCTTTGACCGGGCAACGCCCGCGACGCTCAAGGGCCGCATCGCGGTCAGCGGCCTGCAGGCCAATGAAAAGCTGGTCGGTCTGGACATGCGCCCGGCCGATGGCCGGCTGTATGCATTGAGCAACCAGGCGCGGCTCTACACGCTGAATGCCGCCACCGGCGTGGCCACGTTCAAGGCGGCACTCTCGGCCGCCGCCAGGGACGACAACCCCTGCACCGCGCTCACGGGCAGCCAGTTCGGCGTCGACTTCAATCCCGTCGCCGACCGGCTGCGCGTCGTCAGCGATACCGGCCTGAACCTGCGCATCGACGTGACGACCGGCGCTGCCACCACCAACGGCATGGTCAGCGGCGCAGCCGCCGCCATCACCGCAGCCGCCTACAGCAAAGCCTTCGCCGGCACCACCTCGACCCAGCTCTACAGCCTGGAGGCCGCTAGCGGCCAGGTCTACCTGCAGGACCCGCCCAACAATGTCACGCTGACCGCGCCAATGGCGCTGGGCGGCACGTTTGACAGCGCCAACGGCTTTGACATCGACGCCCGCAACAACACCGCCTATGCTGCGCTGACCAGCGGCGGCAGCACGGCGCTGTACACCGTGCCGCTGACCGCCGGCAGCGCCGCGACGCGCATCGGCACCATCGGCACGGGCGAAGCGCTGGCCGGGCTGGCCTTGATGCAGCCAGCGACGCCCAAGGTGTATGCGCTGACCCAAGGCAGCCGCCTGGCCAGCTTTGACCCGGCCGCGCCTGTTGACCGTGGATGCGGACAGCGGCGCCAGCACCATGGTCGCCACGCTCAGCGCCGATGCCGCCGACACCACGCTGCCCTGCACCGGCCTGGGCAATGCCGCACGGTTCACGGTGGACTTCAACCCGGTGGCCGACCGCCTGCGCGTGATCAGCGACAACGGGCTGAATGTGCGCATCAATGCCGACACCGGCGCGACCACCACCGACGGCGCCATCAACCGCGCCGGCGTGCCGCCCCTGGTGGCCGGTGGCGCCTACAGCAACAGCTTTGCCGGGACGCGCAGCACCGTGCTGTATGACCTGGACGCCGCCAGCACCGTGCTGGCCCAGCAGGTCCCGCCGAATGACGGCACGCTGGTCAACGTCGGCGCGCTGGCCGTGCCGTTCAGCGGTGCAGCGGCCATGGACATCGCGGGCGGCGCCAACGGGCTGGTGCTGGCGGCCCTGCGCACCGGCGCTGCCGGCCCGTACACGCTGTACACGGTGTCGCTGACGACTGGCGTGGCCACGCTGTACCGCAACACGACCGGCGACGCCACGCGCTCGCCGATTGGCGGCAGCGCCGGGCCGTCGGTGCTGGACATTGCGATCAGGTTTTAAGAAAAATCAGGCGTTTGCGCAGGTGTAGCATGCGTAAGCAGCTATGTTTTCAATAGCATTCAGGCCCGGTCAGGTGCTCTCCCGCACCACCAGCTCATAACCCAGGTCGACGCACGGCGACGCCACGGCGACGCCGTTCATCAACGCCAGCAGCATGCGCGCGGCGGCCGTGCCGATGTCGGCGCGCGGCGTGCGCACCGTGGTCAGCGCCGGCAGCATCTGGTCGCTGCCGGTCAGGTCGTTGAAGCCGGCCACGGCCACGCGCCCTGGCACGGCAATGCCCAGGCGCAGCGCGGCCAGCAGCGCGCCCTGCGCCAGGTCGTCGTTGCAAAAAAACACCGCGTCCACACCGGGCTGCTCGCGCATGATCTGCGCGAACATCCGGGCGCCCAGCGCCATCGACGAGGGCGCGGGGTCCAGCCATTCCAGCGCCGGGTTGTACAAACCGGCCGCGCCCAGTTCGCGGCGCCAGCCATCGAGCCGCTGCAGCGTGCGCGCATCGAGCTGCGCCGCCGCAAAGGCGATGCGCCGCCGGCCGCGCGCCAGCAGGTGCCGCGTCATCTCGGCGCCGGCTTCAAGCTGCGAAAAGCCGACGCTGTAGACGCCCGGCGCCTGCGACATTTCCATCAGGTGCACGCAAGGCACGCGGCTTTGCGCCATCAGCGTGCGGGCAGCATCGCTGCGCGCCAGGCCGGTTACCAGCAGGCCGGCCGGGCGCTGCAGCAGTTGCTCGCGCAGCAGCAATTCTTCTTCATCAAGGTTGTAGTGCGTCACGCCCATCAGCGTCTGGTAGCCGGCCGGCCGCAGGCTGCGCTGCACCGCTTCGAACACATCGACGAACAGCGCATTCGAGAGCATCGGGATCAACACCGTGACATGCGCGCTGCGCTGCGACGCCAGTGCGCGGGCGGCCGGGTCGGGCACGTAACCGAGCGTGCGCGCCGCCGCCTGCACCCGCTCGACCAGCGCCCGATCGACGGCACGCTCGCCACGCAGCGCACGTGACACGGTGATCGGGCTGACCCCGGCGGCTTGCGCCACGTCAGACAGGGTGATGCGGCCGGTGGCACGGGAACGGGGGGGGAGTGAAGTCATGAATCCTAGGGAAACTACTGAGTTGTCGTTGCAGGATGCTCGCATAGGATAGCGCTATCCCACGGTGAACGCCAGCCGGAAAATCCCTGAGTTGCACCTTGCAGGCAGTTGTTGAAACAGATTTTCCCGGCACTCACCTTTTATTTTGGCCCATCAGGATAGCGCTATCCAGAGTTTGAAAACATGACGGAATCCTTAGTAATCATGGGCGTGGCCGGTTGCGGCAAGTCCAGCCTGGGCGCAGCCGTGGCGCAGGCCACGGGCCTGGCGCTGGTCGAAGGCGACAACTTCCACAGCCCCGACAGCCGCGCCAAGATGAGCCAGGGTATCGCCCTGACGGACGCTGACCGCGACGGCTGGCTGTCTGTGCTGGGCGAGCAGTTGCGCGCGCATCCCCAAGGGCTGGTGCTGACCTGCTCGGCCCTGAAACGTTCCTACCGCGAGCGCCTGCGCCAGGCCGCACCTGGCCTGCGCTTCGTCTTTCTCGACATCAACCGCGAACAGGCGCAGGCCCGGGTATCGGCACGGGCGCAGCAGCATTTTTTCTCGACCACGCTGGTGGACAGCCAGTTCGCCACGCTGGAAGACCCCACGGGCGAGCCCGGCGTGCTGCGTGTCGATGCCCTGAAATCGCTGGCAATGCTGCAAGCCGAAGTCAGCCAATGGCTGGTCATGCGCAAGGAGCAGGCATGAACGACGAAACCCTGGTCGAAGCCCCCAAAAGCCGCTTCCAGCGCATCAGCAACGGGCTGCTGGCCAGCTGCCTGGGCGTGATGGCCCTGGCAGTGTTCGTCAACGTCGTGCTGCGCTACGGCTTTGGCAGCGGCCTGCCCGCCAGCGAGGAACTGTCGCGCCTGCTGTTCGTCTGGATGGTGTTCATCGGCGCCACCGCCGCCTACCCGGCCGGCGAGCACATGGCCTTCACCAGCCTGGTCGGCCTGCTCAAGAACCGCCCCGCACTGTTCCTGGGCATGACGATTTTCATTCGCCTGCTGGTGCTGCTGGCCTGCGTGCTGATCGGCTGGGGTGCCTGGCAACAGGTGGCGGTCGGTTATGGCAGCCAGTCGGTGGTGCTCGGTTACTCAACCGCGCTGCTGCCGCTGCCGGCCTTTTTGTGCGCCACGGCCATCGGCCTGATGGCGCTGTTCGAGATCATCCGGCGCACGCCGCTGGACCTGGGCCACACCGTGGAAGTCGAGTGAAGAAATGAGCAACGAAGGCCTCGCATTCATCGTTTTTTCCGTCGGCATGCTGACGCTCATGGGCATCGGCATGAACATGGGCCTGGCATTGGTGCTGACCGGCGCCGGCATGGCCTGGGTGCTGGACTTCTGGGACACCCAGCTGCTGGCGCAAAACCTGGTCGCCGGCGTGGACAGCTTTCCGCTGCTGGCCGTGCCGTTTTTCATCCTGGCCGGCGAACTCATGAACTCGGGCGGCATCAGCCGCCGCATCATTGCCATGGCGCAGGCCTGGGTCGGCCACATTCGCGGCGGCCTGGGCTATGTGGCGATTGGCGCGTCGGTGCTGATGGCCAGCATGAGCGGCTCGGCGCTGGCCGACACCGCCGCGCTGGCGACCATTTTGCTGCCGATGATGCGCAAGCAGGGCTACCCGATGCACACCTCGGCCGGGCTGGTGGCCTCGGGCGGCATCATCGCGCCCATCATTCCGCCGTCGCTGCCCTTCGTGATCTACGGCGTGACGACCAACACCTCGATCTCGTCGCTGTTCCTGGCCGGCATCGTGCCGGGCATCGTCATGGGCGTGGGCCTGATCGTGGCCTGGAAGCTGGTGCTGCGCAAGACCGACCTGCCCGAAGGCCAGCCGCTGCCGATGCGCGAACGGCTGCGCGCCACCGCCAAGGCCTTCTGGGCGCTGTTGATGCCAATCATCATCATCGGCGGCATGAAGACCGGCCTCTTCACGCCGACCGAAGCGGCCGTGGTGGCGGCGTTTTACGCGCTGTTCGTCGCGCTGTTCGTGCACCGCGAAATGAAGCTGCCCGAGGTGCATGGCGTGCTGGTGCGCGCCGCCAAGACGACGGCCATCGTGATGTTCCTGTGCGCCGGCGCCCAGGTCGCCAGCTACATGATCACGCTGGCTGACCTGCCCAGCACGCTGACCGGCTGGCTCGGTCCGCTGGTGGACAGCCCGCGCCTGCTGATGGCGGTGATGATGGTCGTGCTGGTCGTCGTCGGCACCGCGCTCGACCTGACGCCGACCATCCTGATCTTCGCGCCGGTGATGCTGCCGATTGCCGTCAAGGCCGGCATTGACCCGGTGTACTTCGGCCTGATGTTCGTGCTCAACGGCGCCATCGGCCTGATCACGCCACCGGTCGGGACGGTGCTCAACGTGGTGGCCGGTGTCGGCCGTATGCCGCTGCACCAGGTGATTCGCGGCGTGAATCCGTTTTTGATCACCTACACGCTGATCCTGTTTTTATTCGTGCTGTTCCCGCAGATCGTCACCGCGCCCGTCGCGTGGATGCGCTGAAGTTTTCCAATCTTTTCAACTTTCCCCCTCAACCCCAGGAGACTCCCATGACATTTCTTCGCAGAACCCTTGTCGCCGCTGCCGCCGCAGCAACGCTGACCGCCTCTTTTTCCGCATTGGCGCAGGACATCAAGCCGCGCCTGATCCGCTTCGGCTACGGCCTGAACGAAGCCAGCAACCAGGGCCGCGCCGCCAAGGTGTTTGCCGACGCGGTTGAAAAAGCCTCGGGCGGCAAGATGAAGGTGCGCGCCATCGGCGCCGCCGCGCTGGGCCCCGACACCCAGATGCAGCAGGCCCTGATTGGCGGTGCGCAGGAAATGATGGTCGGTTCGACCGCCACGCTGGTCGGCATCACCAAGGAAATGGCGCTGTGGGACACGCCTTTCCTGATCAGCAATGCCAAGGAAGCCGACACCTTGCTCGACGGCCCGATCGGCGAAAAAATCAAGGACAAGCTGCAGGAAAAAGGCCTGGTCGGCCTGGTGTACTGGGAAAACGGCTTTCGCAACCTGACCAACAGCAAGCGCCCGGTCACCAAGGTCGAAGACCTCGACGGCATCAAGCTGCGCGTGATGCAGAACAACGTGTTTTTGAACAGCTTCAAGACATTGGGCGCCAACGCGATTCCGATGGCGTTTTCAGAACTGTTCGGCGCGCTCGAAACCAAGACGGTCGACGGCCAGGAAAATCCGTACAACACCATCTTGTCGAGCAAGTTCTACGAGGTGCAAAAGTACCTGACCGTGACCAACCACGTCTACAGCCCGTGGATCGTGCTGGTCAGCAAAAAATGGTGGGACACCCTGTCGCAGACCGAGCAAAAGATCTTGACCGATGCCGCCAAGACCAGCCGTGACTTTGAACGCAAGGACACCCGCGAAGAAGCTTCCAGGGCCATGGCCGACCTCAAGTCCAAGGGCATGCTGGTCAACGAGCTGTCGCCGCTTGAAGCCGAGCGCATGCGCAGCAAGCTGACCGGCGTGTATGCCCAGGTCGCCACCGAAGTCGGCATGGACCTGTGGAACGAAACGCAAAAAGAACTGGCCCGGATTCGCGGCACGAAGTAAGCGACTCGACAGGGCGTCAGGTTTTGCGCCCTGCGCAATCAGGCGGCCTGGTACGAATTACTATTAAATAAATAGCTGCTCGCGCATAGCAGCATTGCGCAAACAGCACTTTTCTCTTGTAATTTTGATTTGGCGGCAACAACGGCTTGGCCACGCTTCGTTTTCAGGAAGACAGACTGCCGACAATCTTTCACGCCTGCACAACGGCGGCGGTCTGCGGCTCGACGACTTGCCGGCATCCTGAATGGCAATGCGATGCGCCTGTTGGGCATGGCGCAAACGTCGCTTTGCAACAGGCCGGCATTCGTCTTGCAGGCAGGCGGGAATAAACACTGCGCGCGCCAGTCTGGCAGCGGCCTATAGTGAATGCCATCACCTCGCGTTCGTAGCCCTGCTTTTTTACGGGCCGGGCGCGCGTTGTTTCATCAGGAGTTTTTATGTTTCCCGAATACCGCGACCTCATCACGCAACTGAAAACCACGGACAACCACTTCACCCGCCTGTTCGACGAGCACAACGCCGCGGACCAGAAGATCACAAACATGGAGTCCGGCATCGACATGGCGACACCCGACGAAATCGAAGTCCTGAAGAAAGAAAAACTGCAGCTCAAGGACCAGCTTTACGCCATCCTCAAAAAGGCTGAAACCGAAAGCTGAAACGCAAGGGACTTGAAGCGGCCGCGCATTCCGCTCAAGCCAGCAGGGCCGTCACCTCGGCCCGGGTCGGGATGCCGGCGATGGCGCCATGCCGCGTCACCGACAGCGCGGCGGCCGCGTTGGCCCACTGCATCGCGGCTGGCAACGCTTCGCCACGCGCCAAGGCTGCGGCCAGGCTGCCCGTGAAGGTGTCGCCGGCGCCTATGGTGTCGGCTACCAGCATCGCGCGGCCCGCCAAGTCAACCGGCGCCTGGCCACTCTGGTAGAGCCGGCAGCCTGCCGAACCCAGCGTGACCAGAACACTGCGCGTGCCGCGCGCCAGCAAGCGCATGGCAGCCGCATCGACCGACCCCGCGCAGCCGGGTCCGGCCAGTTCGAACAACTCGTTTTCATTCGGCGTCAGCACATCGACCAGCGCCAGCAGTTCCCCAGGCAGCGGCCGGGCAGGGGCCGGATTCAGCACGGTCATCGCATGGGCCTGCCGGGCCAGCCGGAAGGCCTGCAGCGTGGCTTCGAGAGGCACTTCGCACGAGGCCATCACCACACGGCAATGCGCCAGCAGATCGGCGGCCGCCAGCGCATGCCGCGCGCCCAGGCCCGCGCCCGCGCCCGGATACACCGCGATGCTGTTGTCGCCGTCGTCATACACCAGGATTTGCGCCACGCCGCTGCGCTCGCCGGCGGCCTGCTCGACATGGCCGGTGGCAATGCCTTCGGCCCGCCACAGGTCCAGGCCCATGCGGCCAAAGTCGTCGTCGCCGATGCGCGCGACCAGCGCCACGCGGGCGCCCTGGCGGGCGGCGGCGACGGCGGCATTGCTGCCCTTGCCGCCCGGGCTGATACTGAAAGCACGGGCCATCAGCGTCTCGCCCCGCGCCACGGGCCGTGCCACATGCGACACCAGGTCGGCATTCCAGCTGGCGACGCAGACCACGTCACAGGGTTCGGCCGCCCTCATCATTTGCCGCCGTAGCCCATCTGGTGCGGCAGCCACAGCACGATCTGCGGAAACAGCGTCATCAGCACCAGCGCCACCAGCAGCACGCCGATGAACAGCCAGGCCTCGCGGATCATGCCCTTGAGCGACACGCCGGCCAGCGCATTGATGACGAACAGCAGCATGCCGAAAGGCGGCGTGACCAGCCCGATCATCATGTTGACGGCCAGCACCACGCCCAGGTGCACCAGGTCAATGCCCAGCAGCTTGGCGGTGGGCAGCAAGATGGGCACCAGCACCAGCAGCATGATGGAAGTGTCCAGGAAGCAGCCCAGCACCAGGAACAGCACATTGACCAGCAGCAAAAAGCCCAGCGGCGACAGCTCCATGCCGGTCAGCCAGGCGGCCACCAGCCCGGGAACGTTTTCGGCCGTGAAGGCGTAGTTGATGACAAACGCCGAGGCAATGATCAGCGTGACCGAGGCGCTGGCCTTGGACGACTCGACCAGAATCTCGTACAGCCGCCGCCAGCTGAGCGCGCGGTAGACGAGGCTGGACAAAAACAATGCATACAGCGCCGCCACCGACGCCGCTTCGGTCGGCGTGAAAATACCGGTGTAGATGCCGCCCAGCAGCACGACCGGCAACGTCAGCGGCAGGATGCCGCGCAGCAAAATGCGCGGATAGGCCTGCAGCGCCACCTTCTCGCCGCGCGGCAGGTTGCGCTTGGCGGCAACGACCTGCACCGCCAGCATCAACGCCACGGCCATCAGCAGACCGGGAACGACACCGCCCAAAAACAGCGCGCCCACCGACGCACCCGACACCATGGCATAGATCACCAGCGGAATCGACGGCGGAATGATCGGGCCGATGGTCGATGACGCCGCCGTCAGCGCGCCGGCAAATTCGGCGCTGTAGCCGTTTTTCTGCATCATGCGGATACTCACGATGCCCGGGCCGGCCGCGTCGGCAATGGCGCTGCCGCTCATGCCCGAGAAAATCACGCTGACGATGATGTTGACATGCGCCAGCCCGCCGCGCAGCCGGCCGACGATGGCCAGCGCAAAGTCAAACAGGCGCTCGCTGACGGTGCCCGAGTTCATCACCGACGCGGCAAAAATAAACAGCGGCACGGCCAGCAAGATGTAGCTGTTGTACAGGCCGTTGAGCACCTGCTCGGCCACCAGCCCCAGGTCCTGGCGCTTGAACACCAGGTAGGACACGCCGCTGATCAACATGCCAAAACCGATCGGCAGGCGCAGCACCAGCGTCACCACCAGCATGCCGAGCAACACCATCAAGGCCTGGCTCATAGCTGCTCCTTCCAGTTGCGCCCGAGCAAACGGACGAACTTGACGACATATTGAAGGCCGATGACCGCCACAAACAGGATGAAGGGCGCAAATACATAGGAAAAGGGAATGTCCAGCACCGGCGTTTTCTCGCGGTGCATGAAGCGCACATAGTCAAACGCCTCGGGCAGCATCCACAGCAGCAGGCCGGCCGTCAGGGCAGCGCCCAGCAGGCCGAAAATCCGCTGCCCGCCGGGCGGCAGGGCGGCGTACACCAGGTCGAGCATGACGTGTTCTTTTTCCTTGAGCAGCGTGGCGGCACTCCAGAACACCATCAGGATGTACAGCACCACGATCAGCTCGTCCGACCAGGCCAACGGCCGGTTGAACAGGAAGCGCATGCCGACCTGCACCACGAACACCCCAAAAAGCAGGGCAAAAACGGCCGCAGCCACGCCTTCGGCGATACGCCGTGAACGCTCCAGCATGGACATCTCCTTTATTGGGTCTGGTTCACGCGCTCAAGCAGTCCCTTGGGCCAGACCTTGGCGTAATCCGAGTTCTGGTAGGTGGTTTGCACCGACTTGCGAAAGGCGTCCACGTCGGGCGTGGTCACCTGCAGGCCTTGCTGCTTGAAGAACTCGACCAGTTGCCCTTCTTCCTTGAGGCGGTTGTCGTTGTTGTAGGTGGACGCGGCCTGCGCCGCTGCGGTGACCTTCTGCTTTTGCGCCGCATTCATGGCGCCCCAGGCCTTGTTGGATACCGCAATGAAGATCCCATCGACCAGATGGCTGGTCAGCACGATCTGCTTGGTGACTTCATAGAACTTGGCGGCGCGCACCGACGGCAGCGGGTTGTCCTGGCCGTCGATGGTGCCGGTCTTCAGCCCCAGGTACACCTCGCCAAAGGCCAGCGGGGTGGCGGTAGCGCCCAGCGCTTCGCCTAAAAACAGCCATTCCTTGGTGCCGGGCATGCGCAGCTTCACGCCCTTGAGGTCGGTCGGCGTCTTGACATTGCGCACTTCGCGCAGGTTGACCTGCCGGGTGCCGAGGTACACGGTGGACAGCGGCGTCACGTCCATTTTTTCAGAAACGGTCTTGAACAGCTCGGCGCCGATCGGTCCGTTAAACACCTTTTGCTGGTGCTCCGGGTCACGAATGACATAGCCCGCAGTAAAGAGCGAGAACTCGGGCACCAGCTTGGCAATGTCGAAGGCGGAAATGGACGACAGCTCCAGGTTGCCGCGCGCCATGGCGGCCGGCTCGGTGCCTTGCTTGAACAGCGAGGCGTTCAGGTTGATCTGCACGTCGAATTCGCCGGGCGCGGATTTTTCCAGGTTGTCCTTGAACACCGTCCACATCTTGGCGTGCCAGTCGTCCGGCACGGCCGGGGTGGACACGCGCAGCACCACCTTGTTCTGGGCCTGGGCGGGGGACAGCAGCGTGCCCATCAGCAGGACGGCTGAAGCACTGGCCAGCAGGGTGCGGCGAAGCAGGGAAGTTTTCATGGGGATGTCTCCTTGTTGTTTATCGGTGGCTAAGGTGTCAAAACCGGATCCGTCGGTGGGGCCCGGCTCAGTCGGATTCCGGAGCCATGCCGAAATCCCGAATGGTTTTTTCCAGTCGCTGGAACTCATCAGGTGTCAGGGCGACCAGCGGCGGGCGCACACGCAGCCAGCCCGGCTCACCGCTGAACAGGGCCATGATGCCCTTGAGCGCCGGCATCAGCGAATAGTCGCCCAGCAGGCCGATCAGCCGGACCACGCGTTCGCGGTCGGCGGGTGTGGCGTCTGCATCGGGTTGCGTCACCAGGCGGCTGACCACGCGCGGCATGAAGTTGGCCAGGCCGCTGATGGCGCCCGTGCTGCCGCGCCGGCCCATTTCCGGCAGGTCGGGCTCGAAGCCGACGTACACCGTCAGGTCCTTCATGAAAGCCTCAGCCAGGCCGATGGAATGCGCGGTCGTGCAGGCGCTGTCCTTGATGCCCAAGATGGTGTCGGGGTACATCGACTTGAGGGTGGCGATGACGTGGTGCGACAGGCCGACGCCGGTGACCTGCGGAATGTGGTACAGGTACAGCTTGAGCTGGGGCAGGTCTTGGCCCATGCCGTCGATCACATGGCGGTAACAGTCGATCACGCCCTGGTCGGACACGCCCTTGAGGAAAAACGGCGGCAGCATCAGGCAGCCATGTACGCCGGCCCTCACCGCATGGCGCGTGAGTTCCAGCGTTTCGGGCAGGGCGGCGCAGCTGGTGGACACCATGATCCGGTCGGCCGGAATGCCGTTGGCCATCAGCTGCTCGATGGCTTCCTTGCGCTCGGCCATGGAAAACGACGGGCCTTCGCCGGTGGTGCCAAAGGCGGTCACGCCGGCGCAGCCTCGGGCCATCAGCGACTTGCAGTGCGCGGCCAGCCGGGCATGGTCAATGCTCAGGTCGGCCTTTAGCGGGGTGAGCAACGCCGGCCAGATGCCACTGAAGGCGGCGGATTTTTGTTCAGGATTGGGGGGCGTGGTCATCCAGGGTTCTCCAAAGACCACGGCATTGCAGGCCGCGGCAGTCCAAGCACGCGAAGGTGCGCGCTTTCAATGTGGTGGCCTAGCCGCTCCAGCACGGCTTGCGCGTCGCGCCGCTTCAGCGCCTCGATGAACCAGAGGTGCTCTTCCATCGCCGGCACCAGCACCTGCGGCGACAGGGTCGAGCCTTCGAGCTTGATCAGGCGAACGCGCAGGCTGTTGATGCGATACACCTCGGAAATCAGCTCGTTGCCCAATGCGTCGATCATCAGGTCGTGCAGGCCCCAGTCCACCGCCGTGGCGTCCTTGAGCAGCACATCATCAATCGCGCTGCCGCTGCGCGCGCGCTGCACGATGTCCAAGTGGCTTTGCTCGATGGCGGCCAGGTCCCGGTCGGACACCGTCGTCACAAAGCGGCTGGCGGCTTCGCGTTCGAGCAGCTGACGCAACTGGAAGGCGTTGTTGATCAGCTTCAGGTCGACATGCGCCACCTGCAGGCCGCGCTGCGGCACGGTTTTCAGCAACCCCTCGGCTTCCAGGCGCGGAATCAGCTCGCGCACCGCGCCCAGCGGCATGCCGAGCAGTTGCATCAGTTCGCGCTGCGAGATGAACTGGCCGGGGCGAATGTTGGCATCGACGATTTGCTGCTGAAAGCTTTCGTAGGCCTGTGCGCGCAGGCTCAAAGGCGAGGTGTGGGGCAGGGTGCTCATGGACTCAAGCCGCGTCGCTGGAAATGACGCCCTTGCGCAGCAAAATGTTGCCGTATGCGCGCGTCTCGCCGGTGCGCAGAATCAGGAAGGCCGACTGCGCGCGCCGGTAAAAATCAAAGCGCTCCAGGGTCGCGGCGGGCGCTTCGCCAGCCTGCCGCAGTTCGGCCGCGAACTCGGCCACGGGTTCGGGAATCGCATCCGCATCGCCAACCACCTGCATGGTCCAGGCCGCTTGCGACACGAAATCGTCGAGCGGCAGGACCTGCAGCACGGCCTTGAGCGCTTGCGTGGCGTTGGCCCCGGCCAGCTGCACCAGCCGCGCACCGCCTTTGCCAGCCGTGCCGGCTGCCGGAAAATTCGCATCGACGATGGCCACGTCGTCGCCATGGCCCATGCTGGCCAGCGCATGCAGGGCATCGGGCGTCAGCAGCGGGGGAATGTTTTTCAGCATGCGTCGAGCGTGGTTTACGGGTCAGTGCGGCGTTGGATCAAGGCGTGAAGGTGGTGCAATTTGTGGTCGGAACCCCGGGATTTCCCGGTGCCAAGGACTAACATGTTAGTTATACGATGGGTAAACTTTTATCGGGATTTACCCTGAAATGACTTTTTTCTTTCCTCCCTGCGCTCGCAGCGGCTTGCGGCTCGGCCTGGGCGGCGCGCCACTGGGCAACCTGTTTGAAGCGGTCAGCGATGATGAAGCCCGGCAACTGGTGGATGCGGCATGGCACAGCGGCTGCCGCAGCTTTGACACCGCGCCGCACTACGGCCACGGCCTGTCCGAACACCGGCTGGGCGCTGCACTGCGCGGCCAGCCGCGCGGCGGCTTCGTGCTGTCGAGCAAGGTGGGCCGGCTGCTCACGCCCGATGCTGCTGCCGCGCGCGCCCAGCATGGCTATGTAGACATCCTGCCGTTCCGGCAAGCCTGGGATTTCAGCACCGCCGGCACACGCCGCAGCGTGGAGGACAGCCTGCAGCGGCTGGGCCTGGCCCGGTTCGACGTGGCCTATGTGCATGATCCCGACGCGGCCACGCACGGCACGAACGCGCCAAAAGTGCTGCGGCAGGTGCTGGACGAAACGCTGCCGGCGCTGCGGCAACTCCAGGAGGAAGGCCTGGTCGGCGCCATCGGGCTGGGCACCAATGACGTGAACGTGGTGCGACAGGTGCTGGCCGAAGCCGCCCTCGATGCGCTGATGCTGGCCGGCCGCTACAGCCTGCTGGACCACAGCGCGCTGGCCGAACTGCTGCCGCAATGCACAGCGCGCGGCGTGCGGGTGGCGCTGGGCGGGGTGTTCAATTCGGGCATTCTGGCCACCGGCACGCGCGGCGGTTCGGCGACGTTCAACTACGCACCGGCGGCGCGTGAATGGGTGGAACGCACCGCCCGGATCGAATCGGTGTGCGAGAACTTTGGCGTTCCCCTGCGTGCGGCGGCCCTGCAATTTCCCCTCGCGCATCCGGCGGTGGACATCGTCATGCTGGGCGCACGCAAGGTGGCGGAATGGGAGGATGCGCAAGCCATGCTGCGGCATCCAATAGCGCCTGAATTCTGGGCCGCGCTGCGGGCACAAGGGCTGATTCCTGACGCGGCGCCCACGCCATGAGCATCGACGCCCACTTTCATTGCTGGCAGCTGGCGCGTGGCGACTATGGCTGGCTCACGCACGCGCTGGCGCCAATCTGCCGCGATGTGGCGGTTGATGACTGGCAGGCGCAGTCGGCACCGCATGGCGTGACCGGCGGCGTGCTGGTACAGGCTGCGCCGACCGAAGCGGAAACCGCTTTCCTGCTGGCGCAGGCCGACGCCCACCCGGCCGTGCTGGGCGTGGTCGGCTGGGTCGATCTGGCGGCCGCCGACGCGCCGGCACGCATTGAACGGCTGGCGCGCCAGCCCCGGCTCAAGGGCTTGCGCCCCATGCTCCAGGACCTGCCGGACGCCGAATGGATCCTGCAGCCCGCGCTGGCACCGGCGCTGCGGGCCATGGCCGACTGCCATCTGGTGCTCGACGCGCTGGTCAAGCCGGTGCATCTGCCGCACCTCCTGACGCTGGCCGGGCGTCATCCGGCGTTGCGCATCGTCATCGACCACGCCGGCAAGCCCGACATGGCCGCCGCCCTATGGCAGCCATGGGCCGACGGCATGGCCCGGCTGGCTTCGCAGACCAATGTTTTTTGCAAACTCTCCGGCCTGCTGACCGAGGCCGGACCCGCGCCCGCCCCCGGTGCGGTACGGCCCTGGGCCGCGCATGTGCTGGCCTGCTTTGGCGCCGACCGGCTGGTGTGGGGCAGCGACTGGCCGGTGCTTGAACTGGCTGGCAGCTATGGCCAGTGGTTCGCCGAAACGCGGCACTTGCTCGCCGGCCTGGGTCCGCAGGCGCGAGACGCCGTGATGGAGGGCAATGCCCGGCGGCTCTACCGGCTGCCGCCGGCATCCGATACCTGAATCTTTCCTTTCCACGCAATCACAACTTAAAAACGGAGACATTCCCATGAAAAAACCGCCTGCCACGCATTGGCTGCCTGACGACGGACTCACCGGAACCCTGGTCGGCCGCGCCTGGGTTCCCGGCCCGGTGCCGGGGCCATCGGTCATCGTGTTGCGCCTGGACGGCGTGTACGACCTGTCGGCGCATTTCGCCACCATGAGCGACCTGCTCGATGCGGCCGATCCGGTGGCGCAGGTGCGCGCCGCCCCCGGGCGCCGGGTTGGCAGCATCGACCAGCTGATGCACGACTCAGGGGTGCAGTCTGACGACCCGCAAGTGCTGCGCCTGCTTGCGCCCTGCGACCTGCAAGTCATCAAGGCCGCCGGCGTGACCTTTGCCGCCAGCCTGATCGAGCGGGTGATTGAGGAGCAGGCCCGGGGCGACGCCGCGCAGGCGGACGCCGTGCGCCGGCAGGTTGTGGAACTGCTGGGCGGCGACCTGGCCGCCATCCGCCCCGGTTCGCCGCAGGCCATGCAGCTCAAGGCACTGCTGATCGACAAAGGCCTGTGGTCGCAGTACCTCGAAGTCGGCATCGGCCCCGATGCCGAGGTGTTCACCAAGGCGCCGGTGCTGTCCAGCGTCGGCAGCGGCGCGCAGATCGGCATCCATCCCGGCTCGGCCTGGAACAACCCCGAGCCCGAGATCGTCCTGGCCGTGAACAGCCGGGGCGACACCGTGGGCGCCAGCCTGGGCAACGACGTGAACCTGCGCGACTTCGAGGGCCGCAGCGCGCTGCTGCTGGGCAAGGCCAAGGACAACAACGCCTCGTGCGCCATCGGGCCCTTCATCCGTCTGTTCGATGCCAGTTACTCCCTTGACGATGTGCGCCGCTGCACCGTCAGCCTGCAGGTCGAAGGGCTTGACGGTTTCGCGCTGCAGGGCAGCAGCTCGATGGCGCAGATCAGCCGCGACCCGCTGGACCTGGTGGCGCAGACGCTGGGCGCGCACCACCAGTATCCCGATGGCGTGATGCTGTTCCTCGGCACCCTGTTTGCGCCGACGCAGGACCGGGGCCAGCCCGGCAGCGGCTTCACCCATCAGCTCGGCGACGTGGTACACATTTCCAGCCCGCAGCTCGGCCGGCTGGTGAATGACGTGAACCACTGCGACCGGGTGGCGCCCTGGACCTTCGGGCTGCGCGCGTTCTATGCCAACCTGTCGGCCCGCGGGCTGCGGGTGCAAACCGCAGACAGCACGGCGCCGTGACAGGGTAACCACTGGCCGTTTCAACCAGGTGTTTTTCTCCCGACATTTTCATTTGCGCGACATAAATCCAGGCACCGCCACTTTCGAAACATGCGCTTTCAGCCTTCCCGGGCGAAAGCACAGTTTTGCAATGGGAAGCTAATTTATAAACGTTGCAAACGTTGCAACGTATTGTTGTGCGGTCTTCGAGGCCTGCATTGCCGGGCTATCGTTGGTCGATGAGCATCCCCAAGGGTTTAGCAGCGTTTTTCGCGAAGCGTACGGTGTCCGGAACAGCGCCTCAGGCAGAAACAGGGAACAAACCGCGCTCGCACCCCACCGGTGAACTGCCCAAGCGTGAGGCTGCGCCGCAGCAAACCATGTCCGAGCGGGTGACAGCCGATCGTCCATTTCCAGCGTCAGGGTCTGGCCCTGTCCCGCCCGATGTTGCGCCGCCAGCACTCGGTGCATCGGCACTTCTGGATGCCTGGCAGGCGCGAGGGTCTGCATCAAGCGAGCCGCCTGACCGACCAAAGCCTGATGGCTTTTCGTTTCCGCAAGGGCTTGGTCCGCAGCAGCCAGCAGCCCCCGGGCTCGGGCCCATCATGGCGCAGCCGAGGCACCTTGCGGCCTTTGCCCCGTGGTTCATCGCCATTGGCGGGGCCATGGGACTGGGTGGATGGCTGCTGTTGAACACAGGCCCTTCAGACCTGCCCGGCGGGGAAAGACCGAATGTTGCACGGTCCGGGTTGGCCGGACCGGAATCGGCGCAACTCGTCATGTGTCCCTCGGAGCCTGTGGTGCCAGCGGCAGGCGACAAGGACGGAAAGTTCCCCATGCAGGCGGACGTGACCGGCCTGGCAGCGGTGGACATTGCCTCTTTCGTTGTCCTGAGCAATGAAGCCTCGGCCTCGGGTCGCGAGCGCGACGCCGAGGTGGGCTTGTTGATGTCGTGCAGGATCGCAGACAAGCTCAAGGGCGCGGCTTCCGTCGAGTCCGCCGACGCGAAATACCGGCTTGGACAGCACTATGCAGACCTGAGCCTTCGAGAGAATCCTGCGGCCGCGTTTCACCGCGCCGAATGGCTGGCGCGCGCGCAAATCCTGTTGGCGGACAGCCTGCTGACGTATTCAACCCGGTTTGGCGACAACGATGACAGGTCGCGGCTTGCGGCCAGCGGGCTGGCGTCAGTCCGGCAGAGACTGGCGCAAAAAATGCCGCCGGAACCCGCAACTGCTGGATCGCCTGGTGGAAATGGCGCTGCCGGGGCAGCAAAATTGCCAGCCCCTTCGCAGCCTGGCATGGCCGCCCAAGCGCCTGCCAGCCCTTCGCCGGCCATTGAAGCCAGGGGAAAAACCCGCCCGATCCCACCTGCCATCAAAGAATGTCTTCCGGCCGTTGCAACGCTGGGGCTATGCGACTCGCCTTCATGAACCGAAAGAGAAACACCATGGAAAAACCCGTCTTGAGCGCACTGCTGACAGCAGCAATGCTTTGCCACGCTTCGACGGCAGTGGCTGAGGTGAATTACAAGATCGTGACCGCGTCCGAACGCGGCACCTACATCAAGATAGGGCGCGATCTGGCGCAGTTCGTGGCGCCGGCGGCGGATATCAAGCTTGACGTGCTGCCCTCAGCCGGATCGGCCGAGAACGTCAAGCTGCTGCGCTACGAGCCAGGTGTCAAGCTGGCCCTGGTGCAGTCAGACGTCTACCAGTCGTTTCTTGACGTTGCAGCCGGGGGCAATTCTGCCGCCCGCGCCTTGATACGGCCGCTGCGCGTGATCATGCCGCTCTACAACGAGGAAATCTACTTCATCGCGCGGGCAGATTCGGAGCGAAACTTCATTCACGACATCAAAAACGCAAAACTCAACGCCGGCGAGTCCGGCAGCGGCACGGCGCTGACATCGGCCACGCTCTACCGCCAGATGTTCAACGAAGCCATGCCCGACAGCACGAGCTACCTTTCCAACGAGGAAGCCCTGGCCAAACTGGTCACCGACAAGACCCTTGACGTGGTCGCCGTCGTGGCAGGCCAGCCTGCCAAGTTGCTCGTGGACATGAAGCCCGAGTCGCGAAAGCTGATCAAGCTGCTCAAGTTCGACCCCAGCCATGCCTCCAGCGAAGCCGTTCTCAAGACCTACTTTCCCGCTACCGTGCGCGCCAGCAATTACCCCAGCCTGCTGGCAGCCGACATCCCGGGACTGGCGGTCAAGGCTTTTCTGGTGACCTACGATTTTCAGCTCAGGGACACCGAAAGCCACCTGCGGGGCATGGCGCGCTCCTTGTGCCAGAATTTCTCGCAGCTCAAGGAAAAAGGACACCCGAAGTGGGGCGAGGTTGAACTGGCCCTGCCGGAACTCGGTCGGGGATGGATCTACTACGCCCCGACAGCGCGCGAGCTTCGGTCCTGCGTGGCCGAAACCGCCAGGCCGGCTGCCACGGTGAAATCAAGGCAACCGGCAAGAATGTGCTCGCAACAGGAACGGATTCTTGGCCTGTGCCCCTAGCGCCATGAACGCCAGGCCATCCGTTCCATGGAATCAGATGCTGGCGCCGACCTTGCCGGCGGCCAGGACGATTTCCTGCCAGGTCTGAAGGTCCACCTCGATGCCGTCCTGCTCGCGCTGCAGGCGCATCGCCCGCTCGGGCTCGCCGGCCACCTGCACCGTGCCAAAACCGCCTGCGGGCGGACTCTGGCGCAGCCAGTCCACGAAAGCCCGGGCTTCGGTGTCAAACGCCGCCTGCGTGCCGAGCTTCACCGGATCGATCAGCACCGTCAGCATGCTGTTGAGGATGGCCCGGCTGTGGACGTTGGTGGAATGCCAGGTGCCGCCGCCGGTCAGCGCGCCGCCCAGCAGTTCGCAGGCCACCGCCAACCCATAGCCCTTGTGTTCGCCGAAGGGCATCAGCGCGCCAAAAAATCCGTTCGGCTGCGGCACGACGACCACGCCGGGGTCGGTGGTCGGCCGGCCGTGCTCGTCGATCAGCAGGCCGGGTGCTACCGCCTGGCCCTGGTTGTAGGCGACGCGCATCTTGCCCTGGGCCACGCGGCTGGTCGCAAAATCAAGAATGAAGGGCGGCTGTTCTTTCAGCGGAATGCCGATGCAGCACGGATTCGTGCCAAAGCGCCCGTCGCTGCCGCCCCACGGCGCGACCACCGCTCGCGACTTGACATTGACGAAATGCAGCGACACCAGCCCCTCGGCCACGGCCATCTCGGCAAAGTGGCCGATGCGCCCCAGGTGGTGCGACTCGGCCAGCGCCAGGATGCAGCTGCCGTGCAGTTTGGCTTTGGCCATGCCCAGCGCCATCGCCTGCTCGCCGATGACCTGGCCGTAGCCGCGCTGGCCGTTCAAGCTGAGCAACGATCCCGCATCGAGCACGGTCTGCACGCTGGCGTTGGGCGTCAAGCCGCCTTCGAGCACTGCATCGACATAGCGCGGCAGCATGCCCACGCCGTGCGAGTCGTGGCCGCTCAGGTTGGCCATGACCAGGTTGGCGGCGACTTTTTCGGCTTCTGCCGACGAACTGCCCGCCGCTATTAAAACGCTAGCGCACTGTGCCCGCAGGGTGTGCGCAGGAATCACTTTTTGCATAAAATCCTTGGGTTTACATCACCGCGCCAACTTGCCACGGCACAAACTCGTTCTGCCCGTAGCCGTGCTGCTCGCTCTTGCTCTGCCGGCCCGAGGCGGTGGCCAGCACCTGCTCGAAAATGCGCTGCCCCATGTCCTGCACCGACACGCCGCCGTCGATGATCTCGCCGCAGTTGATGTCCATGTCCTCTTCCTGGCGCTGCCACAGCGCCGAGTTGGTGGCGAGTTTCAGCGAAGGCGAGGGCGCGCAGCCATAGGCCGAGCCGCGTCCGGTGGTAAAGCAGATGATGTTGGCGCCGCCCGCCACCTGGCCGGTGGCGCTGACCGGGTCGTAGCCGGGCGTGTCCATGTAGACAAAACCGCGGGCGCTGACCGGCTCGGCATATTCATAGACGGCTTCCAGGTTGCTGGTGCCGCCCTTGGCCACCGCGCCCAGTGACTTTTCCAGAATCGTCGTCAGCCCGCCGGCCTTGTTGCCGGGCGACGGGTTGTTGTTCATCTCGCCTTCGTTGATCTGGGTGTAATGCTCCCACCACCTGATGCGGGCAATCAGTTTTTCGGCAATGTCGGGCCGCACGGCGCGGCGCGTCAGCAGGTGTTCAGCGCCGTAGATTTCGGGTGTTTCGCTCAGGATGGCGGTGCCGCCGTGGGCCACCAGCAAGTCCACCGCCGCGCCGAGCGCCGGGTTGGCGCTGATGCCCGAATAGCCGTCCGAGCCACCGCACTGCAGGCCGATGGTGATGTGCGCGGCGCTGCACGGCTCGCGCTGTACGTCGTTGGCGCGCGGTAGCATCTCCCGAATCAGCGCAATGCCTTTTTCCACCGTCTTGCGCGTGCCGCCAGTGTCCTGGATGTTGAAGACGCGGAAGTTGTCGCCTTCGCGCAGCGCGCTGTGCGCCAGCCAGGCATTGATCTGGTTGGCCTCGCAGCCCAGGCCGACGACCAGCACGCCGGCAAAGTTGGCATGGGTGGCATAGCCCGCCAGCGTGCGCTGCAAAATCTGCATGCCCATGCCTTCGGTATCCATGCCGCAGCCGGTGCCGTGCGTCAGCGCCACCACGCCATCGACGTTCGGGAAACTTCCCAGCGCCGACGGGTGGGTCTGGCGCGAGAAATGGTCGGCAATCGCGCGCGCTGCCGTGGCCGAGCAGTTGACGCTGGACAAAATGCCGATGTAGTTGCGCGTCGCCACCCGGCCGTCGGCCCGCTTGATGCCCATGAACGTCGCTTCGCGCAGCGCGGCGGGCGGCTTCACGTCGGCGCCAATGGCGTAGTCGCGCGCAAAGTCGCCCTTGCTAGGTCCCATGTCCAGGTTGTGGGTGTGCACATGCTCGCCCGGCGCAATCGGCTTGCTGGCAAAGCCGATGATCTGGTTGTAGCGCCGCACCGGCTCGCCGGCGGCCAGCGCGCGCGTGGCGACCTTGTGGCCGGGCGGGATCAGGCCCTTGACGGTGATGTGCTCGACCTGGGTGCCACCGACCAGTTGGGCCCGGGCAATCAGCACGTCGTCGGCGGGATGTAGGCGGATAAAGGGGGTCATGGTGGAGTTGGGTTTGGGATGAGGCACCGGTTCAAGGTGATGGATTAATTCGGAGACTTGATCGGTTGGGGACAAAGCAAGGCCTTTCTCTTCGCTTCAGGTACCTTGGTCTTTCCCGCAACAAATCAGTAAAACATCTTCGGCAGCCAGAGCACCGCCTTGGGGAAGTAGGTGATGATCCCGAGGCTGACCAGCAGGGGAAACAGCCACGGCAAAATAGCCATGGTGGTGCGCTCGACCGACAGCTTGGCCACCCGCGCCAGCACGAACAGCACCATGCCCATCGGCGGGTGCAGCAGGCCGATCATCAAATTGAGCACCATCACCAGCCCGAAATGCACCGGGTCGATGCCCAGCTTTTGCGTGATCGGCAGCAAGATAGGCACCAGGATGGTGATGGCGGCGGTCGGCTCCAGAAAGCAGCCGACAAACAGCATCAAGAGGTTGGCCAGCAGCAAAAACACCCACGCTTCCTGCGTGAAACCCAGCACCCATTCGGCAATGCCGGCCGTCACGCCGGTGGCCGTCAGCATCCAGCCAAAAATCGAGGCGGCGGCGACGATGAACAGCACGGTGGCGGTGGTTTCCACCGTGTCCAGGCAGACCTTGACGAACATCCTGAACTTCAGCGTGCGGTACCAGGCAAAGCCCAGCACCATGGCCCAGACGCAGGCGGCAATCGCGCCTTCGGTGGGGGTGAAGAGGCCGGTGGTCATGCCGCCAATCAAAAGCACCGGCGTCATGATGGGCAGCACGGCTTCAAAGCTGAACAGCTTGTCGAGCACGAACAGCGCCACCAGGCCCAGCAAAACGGTGAGTTGCGGCGGCGCGCCCACGCTGATCAGGCCCCACAGCGCCAGCGGCCAGCCGGCCACCACGGCGAGCTCGACCAGCGCCTTGCCGAAACGGCTGCCTGAAAAGCGGATGTCGCCGCCCCATTGGTTCTTGTGGGCAAAGTACGCCACCGTCAGCATCATCAGGAATGCCAGCAGCAGCCCCGGCAGCAGCCCGGCCAAAAACAGCGCCCCGATGGACACATTGGCCATCATCCCGTAGATCACGAAGGGCAAACTGGGCGGAATGATGGGGCCCAGCGTGGCCGACGCCGCCGTGACGCCGACGGCGAACTCGGAAGAATAGCCGTGCTCTTTCATGGCCTTGATCTCGATGGTGCCCAGCCCGGCCGCGTCGGCAATCGCCGTGCCGCTCATGCCGGCAAAGATCACCGAGCCGACGACGTTGACATGGCCCAGTCCGCCCTTGAGCCAGCCGACCAGCGCCAGCGCGAAGTTGTAGATGCGGGTGGTGATGCCGGCGTTGTTCATCAGGTTGCCGGCGAGGATGAAAAAGGGCACGGCCAGCAGCGGAAAGCTGTCAATGCCCGAGACCATGCGGTGAATCACCACGAAAGGCGGCAAGCTGCCACTGAACAGGATGTAGACCAGCGACGCGCCGGCCATGGCAATGGCCACCGGAATGCCGGCGCCCATGAAGATCAGGAAGAAAATTTTCAGCATGTGGGGGCCTGTTGGATGGCGGGGAAATTACCGGTCCTGCATGGTGGTGTCGGGCCGTTCCAGCACGCTGTAGCCGCGCCGGTAATGGACCACGGCGACCTGCACCGAGCGCAGCAGCATCACCGCAAAGCCCAGCAGGCACAGCGCATAGACGATGTTCATCGGCAGGTCCACCACCGTCATGCGCGTCTGGTTGCCGATCTTGAGCATCATCTGCACCGTCATGACCACGGCGGCGGCAAAAAAGGCGATGCGTACCGCGTCCACGAAGCCCGACATCAGCCGGCCCATGCGCGCGGGCATGTGGCGGTAAAAAAAATCGACATGGATGTGGTTGTTCTTGACGACGCCGATGGCCGCGCCAATGAACACCACCGCAATCAGCTGGTAGCGGGCGATTTCCTCGGTCCAGGCGGCCGAGTCGTTGAACACATAGCGGGTGATGAACTGGTAGAACACCGTCAGGCCCAGCAGCCAGAAAAAGGCCAGTGCCAGCCAGGCCTCGGGTGTGGTGGTGGACAGGTCGAATTCCTCGTCCTCGGTGTGGAACTCGCCGTCGTCGCTGATGATTTTGTCGCTCATGGGCACTCCGCAAACAGTCAATCGGGTCACAAGACGGGCCGCCAGGCCCTAAGGCAAGGCGGCCAGCGGGCGTCAACTACTTCAGCGCCGTGATGCGGTCGTAGTCCTGCTGGCGGTAGCCGTGGTCGGTCGGCTTGGTGTTCTTCAGCACCGCCTCGCGAAAGGCGGCCTTGTCCACCGTGATGACGTTGTTGCCCTTTTTCTTGAACTCCTCGGCCAGGCGGACTTCAGAGGCAATGATTTCGCGGCCGGTCTTCTCGGCGGCTTCCTGCATCACGTCGGAAAAAATCTTTTTCTCGTCGGCCGACAGCTTGCCCCAGAGCTGGCCCGAGGTGATGGTCAGCAGCGAGTCGATGATGTGGCCGGTCAGCGAGATGTTCTTTTGCACCTCGAAAAACTTCTTGGCCTCGATGGTCGGCAGCGGATTTTCCTGCGCATCGACGGTGCCGTTTTGCAGCGCCAGGTAGACCTCGGCAAAGGCAATCGGCGTGGCATTGGCGCCCAGCGCCTTGGGAAACGCCAGGTAGGCCGGTGCGTCGGGCACACGGATCTTCAGGCCCTTCATGTCCTCGGGCTTGGCGACCGGCTTGGCCGCGCTGGAGGTGACATGGCGCGCGCCGTAGTAGTTGAGCGCGGTGATGTGGTTGCCGCTTTTGTCGTCGTAGCCTTTGGCCAGTTCCTTGAACACATCGCTCTTGGCGTAACTCAGCAAGTGCTCGGCATCGCGGAAGATGAAGGGAAAGTAGGTGACGGCCAGCGGCCGGTAGGTGTTGCCGGCAAAGCTGGCGCCGCTCAGGATGATGTCGACCGTTCCCAGCGTCAGGCCCTGGTTGATGTCGGCTTCCTTGCCCAGCGTGGAGGCCGGGAACACCTGCACCTCGTACTTGCCGTTGGTGCGCTTCTTGATTTCGTCGCCGGCCCAGACCGACCATTTGTGAAACGGCTCGGAGGTTTCATAGACATGCGCCCATTTCAGCTTGGTTTGCGCCGATGCAATGCCGGAAATGCCTGTGGCGCCCGCCAGCAGTGCGCAGACTGCTATGGTTTTAAGCATGCTTCGTTTTGTTTTCAGGTCGTTCATGGTGTCTCCTCTTGGTGGTGAATGGGCTGGCTTCAAGGGTCCGGTGCATGCGCCAGTCATGCACCGCGCGGTTCATGTCTCTAACTGGGTTCCCTGGGCTTTTGCGCCTGCCGCCAGCTCACGCTGAAACGGGTGTGCGAGTTGTCCATGTGCTGGTGCATGGCGAGCCGGGCGGCCGCCGGGTCGTGGCGGCGGATGGCCTGCAGGATCGCTTCATGCTCGGCGATGGCGGCGCGCCAGGAATCCAGGGTTTCAAAATAGCCGGTCAACCGCTCGAACAGCGGCCCGCGCCGCGAGTCCCAGAAGCGCTGCACGGTTTCAATCAGCACGGCATTGCCGCAGGATTCGACGATGGCGGTGTGAAAGTCCCGGTCGCCTTCGAGCGGCAGCACGTCCTGGTCGGCGTCAAGTTGCATCCGGGCCAGCGCTTGGGCCATGGCTGCGATGTGCCCGGGCCTGGCCTCGGTGGCGGCGATGGCGGCGGTTTCGCCTTCCACCACCCGGCGCGCGCGGATCAGCTCCAGCGGCCCCCATTCGTCGGCCGGAATTTGCGGGCTGCGGGCGGCCACGCGGCTGGCCTGGCTGCTGCGGTCCAGCACATAGACGCCCGAGCCGGTGCGCACCTCGACCCAGCCTTCGACTTCCAGCGCAATCAGCGCCTCGCGCACCGACGGCCGGCTCACGCCCAGTTGTTTCGCCAGGTCGCGCTCGGCCGGCAGGCGGCTGCCGACGCTGAGTTCGCCCTGACTGATCAGCGCGCGCAACTGCGTGGCAATCTGCCGGTACAGGCGCTGGGGTTCGACAGGTTGCAGAGGCTTCATGCGGAAAAGGTAAAACCAAAAATTAAGGGTTAGCCAGAATTGGCCAAGTGGTAAGGCCAATTAATAATCCCATGAAACGGGTTTCTCACCCATCAGGCAAAACCCTGAGCCTGTGCTTTTAATCGTTCAGGTGCGGGGCCTGCTGGTGAAAAAACGGCGCATGGCCGGTCTGTTGTTGGAAAAACCCAAGGAATCGAACATGAGACTTGAAGGAAAAACTGCCCTCGTCACGGCTGCCGGACAGGGCATCGGCAAGGCCAGCGCACTGGCCATGGCGGCCGAAGGCGCGCAGGTCTGGGCGACCGATGTCAATCCGGCGCTGCTGGCCAGTTATGACGGCGTGGCCCATGTCCGCACGGCGGTGCTCGACGTGCTCGACAAGCAGGCCATCGACGCCCTGATGAACGACTTGCCGGCGCTCGATGTGCTGTTCAACTGCGCCGGTTTCGTGCATGCCGGCCCGGTGCTGCAGGCCACCGATGCCGAATGGGACTTTGCCTTTCATCTCAACGTGCGCGCGCAGTTCTGGATGATCCGGGCGGTGCTGCCGAAGATGCTGGCCAACCAGGGTGGCAGCATCATCAACATGGCCAGCGTCTGCGGCTTCAAGGGCCTGCCCAACCGCTTCCTGTACGGCGCGTCCAAGGCTGCCGTGATCGGCCTGACCAAGAGCGTCGCCGCCGACTACGTGGCGCAGGGCGTGCGCTGCAATGCGGTCTGCCCCGGCACGGTGGATACGCCGTCGCTGCAGGAGCGTATCAACGTGTTTGACGACCCGGTGGAAGCGCGAAAAGGCTTTGTCGCGCGCCAGCCCATTGGCCGGCTGGCACAGGCGCATGAAATCGCGCCGCTGGTGGTGTTTCTGGCCAGCGACGAATCGGCCTTCGTCACCGGCCAGGCCTACCACATCGACGGCGGCATCACGATCTGAGGCGATTGACTGAAGATGAACTGATTCACCCCCCCAAGGAAAAAGGAACCCTCATGAAACTTGTTCGCTATGGCCACCCCGGCCAGGAAAAACCCGGCCTCATCGATGCGGCAGGCCAGCTGCGCGACCTGAGCCGCCTGATCGGCGACATCGGCCCCGACCAGCTGGGCGATGCGGCGCTGGAGGCGCTGCGCCAGCACGACGCCAGCGCCCTGCCAGCGGTCGAAGGCGCGCCGCGCCTGGGCAGCCCGCTGACCGGCACCCGCAAGTTCATCGCCATTGGCCTGAATTACGCCGACCATGCCGCCGAATCCGGCTTGCCGATTCCTGCCGAACCGATCGTCTTCATGAAAGCCACCAGCTGCATTCAGGGCCCTGACGACGCCGTCATGCTGCCCCGGGACTCGGTCAAGACCGACTGGGAGGTCGAGCTCGGCGTGGTCATCGGCACCCGCGCGCGCTATGTGGACGAAAGCGAGGCGCTGAATCATGTCGCCGGCTACTGCACCATCAACGACGTCAGCGAGCGCGAATTCCAGATCGAGCGCGGCGGCACCTGGGACAAGGGCAAGGGCTGCGACACCTTCGGCCCGCTGGGCCCCTGGCTGGTCACGCGCGACGAGGTGAGTGATCCGCAGAACCTGGGCATGTGGCTGGACGTCAATGGCCGGCGCATGCAGACCGGATCGACCCGGACGATGATTTTCAGCGTTGCCAAAATCGTCAGTTACGTCAGCCAGTTCATGACACTGGAGCCCGGCGACGTCATCACCACCGGCACGCCGCCCGGCGTCGGCATGGGCATGAAGCCGCCGGTCTACCTCAAGGCAGGCGACGAAATGGCACTGGGGATTGAAGGGCTGGGCGAGCAGCGGCAGGTGGTGGTCGCCTTCCAGCGCTAGGCGCCTGCCCGAAAAAGTGGCCAAAACCTTGTCTTGCGCACTGTTTACGGGCAGTTTTAGCTATATTTTTAATAGCATTCAACCGAGGTTTTGCTGGCCCTAAATCCGGACCGGGGCCAGCGGTGTCGCGCGGGAAACACCGGCCCGGGCGGCAGGCGTTGTAGCCTCTCGGACCCCACCACGCATATTCCAGAAAGCACCCCATGAACATTCCTTCCCTGCACGGCGCGGTCAGCGCCGAAGAATGGCAGCTGCGCTGCGACCTGGCGGCCTGCTACCGGCTGGTCGCACTGTACGGCTGGAGCGACCTGGTGTTCACCCACATCAGCGCCAAACTGCCCGAGTCGGTCTCGGGCGCCGGCGCGCACCATTTCCTGATCAACCCCTACGGCCTGATGTTCGACGAGATCACCGCGTCCAGCCTGGTCAAGGTGGACGAGCAGTGCAACAAAATTATTGACTCGCCGTTTCCGGTCAATCCCGCCGGTTTCGTCATCCACAGCGCCGTGCATGAAGCCCGGCCGGACGCCGCCTGCGTGCTGCACACCCACACCCGGGCCGGCGTGGGCGTCAGCGCGCAGGCCGGCGGCATCCTGCCGATCAGCCAGCAGTCGACCTTTGTGCTGGCGTCGCTGGCCTACCACGGCTACGAAGGCGTGGCCTTCCGGGACGACGAGAAGCCGCGCCTGCAGGCCGACCTGGGCCGCGCCAATTTCCTGGTGCTGCGCAACCACGGCCTGCTGGTCGTCGGCAAGTCGATTGCCGATGCCTTCCTGAGCATGTACACCTTCGAGGCCACCTGCCGCATCCAGGTGGATGCGCTGGCCGGCGGCGGCGCGCTGACGCCCGTCAATCCGCTGATCGTCCAGGGCGTGTCCGAAGCGATGCGCGTGCAGACCGGCGGCCTGGGCGGCGCCTTTGCCTGGCCGTCGCTGATCCGCAAGCTGGAACGCCTGGATACCAGCTACCGGACCTGAACGGAGCGACCGGGTCGGCGCCATTGCGTTGCGGCCGGTCGTGCGCAGCATGGCCAGGCTTGGGCACTGGAGCCGCGAACCGGGACCGCCAGCTGAAAGCCGACCGGCCGGGTATCAAGGGGTCTTGAATTCCTCGGCGCTGAGCCGGAACCGGCGCAGCTTGTCGTACAGCGTCTGTTTGGGCAGGCCCAGCGCCCGGGCGGCGACCCCGACCTCGCCATGGTGGCGCCGCATGCTTTCAATGACCATGCCGCGCTCAAAATGCTCCACCTGTTCGGGCAGGGTATGGGGCATGTCGCCCTGCTGCGCGCCCAGGTTGAAGTGGTCTATGGTCAATCCCAGCACAAAGCGGTCGGCCACGTTGCGCAGTTCGCGCACGTTGCCGGGCCAGTCATGGGCCATCAACTCGGCCAGTTGCCCGCTGGTGAGCGCAGGCGCGGCCTGCTGGTAGCGGCTGGCGGCCAGCAGCGCGAAATGCTCGAACAGCAGCGGAATGTCTTCGCGGCGATCGCGCAGCGGGGGCAGCTCGACAAAGGCCACGCCCAGGCGGTAATACAGGTCCGCCCGGAACTTCTGCTGGTCGCTGAGCAGCTTCAGGTCTTCCTTGCTGGCCGCAATCACCCGGCAATCAATCGCCACCGGCTTGTTCGATCCCACCCGCTCCACGCTGCGCTCCTGCAGGGCACGCAGGAATTTGATCTGCACCGACATCGGCATGCTCTCGATCTCGTCAAGAAACAGCGTGCCGCCCTGCGCGTATTCAAATTTGCCAACGCGCATCTTGGTGGCGCCGGTGAACGAACCCACCTCGTGGCCAAACAATTCGCTGTCGGCCAGCGCCTCGGGCAGGCCGCCGCAATTCAGCGGCACAAAGTGGGCGCGCCGCCGGTGGCTGTGGTCATGCAGGCAGCGCGCTACCAGTTCCTTGCCGGTGCCGGTTTCACCATAAATCACCACGTCGGCCGGTGTGGACGCCAGCGACAGGACGGTGCGGCGCACCCGTGTCATCTGCGGCGAACGGCCGATCAGGACCGCTTCAATGCCGTGCCAGTTCTCCAGCTGGTGGCGCAGCTGCTGCACCTGCAGGGTCAGGGCGCGCTTGTCGGCGGCACGCCGGACCACCGCCACCAGGCGCTCGGAGGAACAGGGTTTCTCGACAAAGTCATAGGCGCCCTCGCGCATGGCCTGCACCGCCATGGAAATGTCGCCGTGGCCGGTCACCAGGATCACCGGCAGTTCCGGGTCCATGGCGTGAAGGCTGCGCAACCACTCGGTGCCCTGCATGCCGGGCAGCTTGACATCGCAGAGCACCACGCAAGGCTCGCCGACACCCAGTTCAGGGCTGACCTGCTCGACGCTGGCATACGGCTTGACGCCAAACCCCGCCAGCTCCAGGGCCTGGGAACAACCGACGCGTACGTCCTCGTCATCCTCGACAACGATGACCTTGATGGCGGGCGCCTGGCTCATGATTTGATTTCCTTTGACATTTCGGCGAGCGGCAGCTCAAGGGTGAAACAGGCGCCGCCCTGTGACAGATTACAGGCCTGCAGCGTCCCGCCCAGCTCGCGCAGGAGGTGGTCCGAGATCATCAGCCCCAGGCCGAGCCCCTGGCCCATGGGCTTGGTGGTGGTGAACGGCTCGAACAGGCGCGGGAAAATGTCCGCTCGCACCCCCGGACCGGTGTCGGTCACGGTGAGGCGGCAACGCCCCTGGGCGGCGCAGGCCTCGACCCGCAAACAACGCACGGTGGCCTGCGCCATGGCGTCAATCGCGTTGCCGAAGAGGTTGACCAGCACCTGCTCCAGCCGGGCCGCCTCGGCCTGGGCCGCCAAGTCGGGCGGCGTTATCGACACCTCCAGCGTGGCGCCGCATTCCCGCAGCCGCTGCACCACCATCAGGTGGGCGCTGGCCACCGCCTGTTCGATGCCGACCGGCGCGAGCGCAATCGCTGACTTGTAGGAAAACGACTTGAGCTGCAGGGTCAGGCGGGCCATGCGGTCCACCAGCAGGGCGATGCGCCGCAGGTTGCCCCGCACGTCGTCCAGCCGCTGCTGCTCCAGCAGCACGCCGGCGTTGTCCGACAGCGTTCGCAGGGCCGCCAGGGGCTGGTTGAGTTCATGCACCATGCCGGCGGACATCTGGCCCAGCACCGCCATCTTGCCGGCATGGACCAGCTCGTTCTGGGCGGCGCGCAGTTCCCGGGTACGGTCGGCCACCTTAGACTCCAGGCTGTCGTGGGCCGCCTGCAGCGCCGACTGGCTGGCCAGCGTCAGGCGTGTCGTGCGCCGCCGCTGCAAGACCAGCATGGTCGCCAGCAGCAGCAAGGCCGCCGCCAGCCCGGCGGTCAGCGCCCCGTCAAGCCCGGTTTCCTGCAGCTGCGCTGCGTCGTCGAGGACAAACACCTGCCAGTGCATCGGGCCATAAGTCCGGCTGCTGGCGACAAAGCGTTCGCCCTGCACGTCAAGCCGGCTCAGCCCGGACACCATCGTTTCCACCGACTGCCAGCGCAACAGGTGCATCCCGGACCTGCCATAGGGCTTCGACTGCGCAACGCTGGCCAGCGCGCTGGCGGACAAGGGCGCCAGCGGCCGGTACTTCCAGTCGCCACGGGTCGAGAGAATGACCACGCCCAGCGCGTCCGCCACCACCATCTCTCCGGGCAGGCGGCGCCAGGCGGCCTCGGTCTGCGCCAGGCTGACCTTGGCGACGGCAATGCCGCGCAGGCGCTGATCCTGTCGCAGCGCATACGACAGGTAGTAGCCGGCCTTGCCACTGGTGGTGCCCACGCCGAAAAAACGTCCCCGTCCGTGCGTCAGCGCATCGCGCACGTAGGGTCGGAACGAAAGGTTGGCGCCCAGCGGGCTGCCTGGGTCGGCGGCATCGGAGGCCGCCAGGGTCAGGCCCTGGTCATCAATGACATAAAGGGTGCTGGCACCCGCGGCGTCGTTGATGCGGCGCAGGTACTGGTTCGCCTCTTCACGCAAACCGCTGTCTCCGGGACGGTCCAGCAGCTTGAGCACGGTGGGGCTCGTCTCCAGCAGCGAGGGCAGGTATTCAAAACGGGCCAGCTCGCCGTCAAGCGACGCCGACACCACATCAAGCCGGTGACGCTGTTCTTCGCGCAGCTGCACCATCCCGGCGCGCGTGGCCAGCAGGTAGCCGACGGCCGCGACCAGCGCCACCGTGAGTCCTGCCCCCAGCCAGGCGGCCAGCCGCCGGCCCGCGCCACTGCGGTTGATTGTGCTCAAACCTTCCCCCGTTCCTGTTGTATCCGTTGCCTCGGCGCACCGTGGCCATGGCTGCCGATTGTGCATCGGCCCGGCGCACGCAGCGGTATCGGGGCAGGCCGCCGCTGGCCGGCGCATCAGGCCTTTGGACAAGGCCAGACCCGGGACGGGGTCCCATCATGGCGCACGGAGACGAAGGAAAAAAAAGGGGAACGGACAGCGGGACAACGGGACAGCGGGACAGCGGCCAGCGCAACGCCGCTGGACGTGCTGCGGGGCGATGCGCGCATGCTCAGACGCGCCAGCGCGCGCAGCGCGCCACGGACAAAGCCGTGCTCAGCCCGCCACGACGGGCAGGTGCGTCTCGGTGACGTCGAGCACGGCTTCCGGCTCGTCGGCTTCAGCGGCCGTTTCCTGGTTGAGCTGACGGTGCAGGCGGTCGGTGTCAAGGTCGCCGGTCCATTTGGCGACCACCAGCGTGGCCACGCCGTTGCCGATCAGGTTGGTCAGCGCGCGCGCTTCGGACATGAAGCGGTCAATGCCCAGGATCAGCGCCAGTCCGGCCACCGGTACCGTGCCGACGGCCGACAGCGTGGCCGCCAGCACGATGAAGCCGCTGCCGGTCACGCCCGCCGCACCCTTCGAGGTCAGCAGCAGCACCAGCAGCAGCGTGATCTGTTGCATCAGCGTCATCGGCGTGTTGGTGGCCTGCGCGATGAACACCGCCGCCATCGTCAGGTAGATCGAGGTACCGTCGAGGTTGAACGAGTAGCCGGTGGGAATGACCAGGCCGACGACGGACTTCTTGGCGCCCAGGTTTTCCATCTTGGCCATCATGCGCGGCAGCACGGTCTCGCTCGACGAGGTGCCCAGCACGATCAGCAGCTCTTCCTTGATGTACTTGATGAACTTCCAGATCGAGAAGCCGTGAAAGCGCGCGATCAATCCGAGCACAATAAAAACGAAGAACAGGCAGGTGGCGTAGAAGGTCGCCATCAGCGCGCCGAGCGACACCAGTGAGCTGACGCCGTACTTGCCGATGGTGAACGCCATCGCACCGAACGCACCGACAGGCGCCACCTTCATGATGATGCCGACGATGGAAAACAGCACATGCGAGGTCTTCTCGATGAAGTCGAACACCAGCGTGCCGCGGCCGCCAAACTTGTGCAGCGCGAAGCCAAACATCACCGCAATCAGCAGCACCTGCAGGATCTCGCCCTTGGCAAACGCATCCACCACCGTGTTCGGGATGATGTTGAGCAGGAAGTCGGTGGTGCTGACCATCTTGCCCGGGCCGGTGTACGCGGCGATGCTCTTGGTGTCCAGCGTGCTCGCATCAATGTTCATGCCGGTGCCGGGATGCACCAGGTTGATGATCACCAGGCCGACCACCAGCGCGATGCTGCTGACCACCTCGAAGTACAAAAGCGCCAGGCCACCGGTCTTGCCCACCTTCTTCATGTCTTCCATGCCGGCGATGCCGACCACCACGGTGCAGAAGATGATGGGCGCGATGATCATCTTGATCAGCTTGATGAAGCCGTCGCCCAGCGGCTTCATGGCCGCGCCGGTTTCGGGATAGAAGTGCCCCACCAGCACACCGATGACGATGGCGCTGATGACCTGCAAGTAGAGCGAGCGATAAAAGGGCTTGGGGGTGGAATTTTGTTCCATCAATGTCTCCTGGTTAGACGGTAAAGGGAGGTTCGATGCTGGCCGTCACAACGCTGGCGGCGCAGGCATGAAAGGCGCGTACTGGCCCGACCAGCGCACTGGCTTTCAGGTCTTTTGCTGTCATGCGCGTCTCATTTTTGGGTCTTGTGGCCCGGTTGCCCGACTGGTTTCGGACTGTGGAATAGATAGCAAGCCCGGTGCCAGCGTGCTGGCGCTTCAAAAACGAGTGCAAGTGCTTGATTTAAAAAGACTTATCGTCCTTTAGTGCCGAATGCAAGGCTGGAACTCCGTAATTGCAGCAGGCCTGCCCATCCGGGCCGCCATACACGGGAGTTAGTGAAAACCCTTAGTCCATTTCCAGGTTCATCGTGAACCCGAAGGGCAGGCACAGTCCGTCCAGACGCGCGGCAAGCAAAGCCGGCGAAAAGCACGGTGACGGTGAAAATGGAATCAGGCTTGTGCGGGCCGGAGCAACCGGATTAGCCGCATTAACCGGATGCAGCCGCGATGGCGCAAGCGCATCGGCGTCCGGGCGTTTCAGGCCTTGCGCCTGTCCGGGGAATGGGCAAAAACCGCTGGCAAGCCTGCGCAGCGCGTCGGGGCGCGCCCCCTGCCAAGCCGGAGTTTGGCGCTCAAACTCAGGCCGCGCTGACCGGCGTTGCCGGCGCCGCGTCGGTGGCCGTGCTGTCAGCCGGCACATCGCCCTCATCAACCGTAATGGCCATGCAGCGCATGGTCACGTTGCCAAAAATGGTGGCAAAAGCCACGTCCTTGGCATCGCGGCCGCTGCCGATGCGGACCAGCCGGTCGATGGGCGCCCTGCGCGTGGCATCGAACAGCACCCAGCGGCCGTCAAGCCAGGCTTCGAACACGGCGTGAAAGTCCTGCGGCGGTTCGGCAAATCTCACATAGCCCACCACCAGCCGCGCCGGAATGTTCAGCGCCCGGCACAGCGTGATGGCCAGGTGCGCAAAGTCGCGGCACACGCCGACGCGCTCGACGAACACGTCCTGCGCCGTGGTGGTCGGCTGGGTGCTGTGCGGCGGGGTGGTGCCCGGCTGGTAGTCGACCGATTCGTGAATCCAGCTTTCCACCGCGCGCACCCGGCCCATGCCCGGCGGCAGGTGGCCGAACAGCTGCTGCGCCACGCGGCGCAGCGAATCCGATTCGCAATAACGGCTGGGCATCAGGTAGTGCAGCACGTCGTCGGGCAGGGCGCTGACAGGCGTTTCGTCCATGGGCAGCGGCTGCAGGGCCGGATGCAGGTGCACCCTGGCGTGGTAATTGACCGTCAGGACACCCTTGGGCGCGTCCAGGCGAATGAAGCGGTTGCCACTGCGCTCGTCCGAAAAATGGCGCACCTTCATGCTGGGCGTGATGGTCAGCCGCTCCTCGACGACTTCGTGGCCGGGATGGAACGCAGCGCCAATGTTGAGCAGAAAATGCGCCGGGCTGCTCACTTCGTATTCGAGCAGGCAGTCAACCAAAGAGGTATGCATGGAATGGGTGGCTCCTGTGGGGCAAACAAAAAAGGCCGGGGGCGTGAGCCGCCGGCCGGCTAATCATGCCTGCGTGGCGGGGGAGTGGGCGAATCGGTGCCGGTAAACCAGTTTTTGCAGGTCACGAACACGACGCGAACGGCGCGCTCCAGGATGTCCGCAGACAGCGTGGAACGGCGGCGCGCCCTGAGCCGGAACACCAGCAAAAACTCGGCGATCCGGGAGGGAAACCCGACCGGGCGCTGGGGTGCGATAGCCGGCACGGGGTGGCTCGCAGGCTCATCGGACTCTTCCCGGGACGACCAGCCCTGGAAAATACGGTCCTTCAACCGTGACACGGCCGAGATGGGCGGCTTGCTGTCGGCGGGCTCCATCACTTCATCATTTTCTTGGCAGCGCCCACGCCCAGGGCCGCCAGCACGATGAAAATCAGCGCCAGGATCAGAAACAGTCCAAACAAGACCTTTGCAATGCCTGCGGCCCCGGCGGCGACGCCGCTGAACCCCAAGGCGCCGGTGATCAGTGAAATTAGCGCAAAAATAATGGCGTACTTGACCATTTTTAGTTCCCTTCAATGACTTGGACACAAGCCCGGGCACACATACATCAGTGACAAGCATCCGTAGGATGACGACTTGTATCTTAAAAAAGCATGCCGGCTTTCAGAATAAGCGCGACCCCTCTCGCTTTGTAGGACATCGCTTTGCCCAAAGCGATGTCGCCGCCCGCACGACAGTCGGGCAGTCCTATCGTGACATGGTTGAATGACCGCGGAATGACGAAATTTTCTATGCCATTATGGCCCGATGGTCAAATCGTAAACCTCGGGCAAAAGCTGTTTTCCTTGCCCAGAATCAACAAGCTCAGGGTGCGCTGCGCCGCATGCCCGGGTTCACAATCGGTACCTAGTTTTCTCAAGGCTTGCCGTGTGCCAGACAGCCCGGGCAAGCCGATCCTGTGCAGCACGCCTGTGGTTCAGTTCTGGCCGGCGGCCTGCCTTTTCACACCAGAACCAGGAAATCCAATGCCCTCTTTATTCGACACTGTCCAGACCGGCGATCTTCTGCTGGCGAACCGCATCGTGATGGCGCCGCTGACGCGCAACCGCGCGCCCGATGCCATTCCCACGCCGCTGATGGCCGAGTACTACACCCAGCGCGCCACGGCAGGCCTGCTCATCACCGAAGCCACGGCCATCAGCCACCAGGCCCAGGGTTATGCCGATGTGCCCGGCCTCTACGGCACCGAGCAGCTCGACGGCTGGAAACACGTGACCCAGGCGGTGCATGACGAGGGCGGCAAGATCGTGGTGCAGCTCTGGCACGTCGGCCGCGTCTCGCATTGCGACCTTCAGCCGGACGGCGGCCGGCCGGTGGCGCCTTCGGCCATCACCGCCAAGACCAAGACGGTGCTGATCCGGGACGGCGTGCCGACCTTCGTGGCCACGTCCGAGCCGCGCGCGCTCGACGCCGGGGAACTGCCCGAGATCGTGCACACCTACCGGGCGGCGGCGCTCAATGCGGTGGACACGGCCGGTTTCGACGGCGTGGAAATCCATGGTGCCAACGGCTACCTGCTCGACCAGTTCCTGAAGAACGGTTCCAACCGGCGCACCGACGACTACGGCGGCCCTGTCAGGAACCGCGCGCGCCTGATGCTGGAGGCGACCCGCGCCATCGTGGACGCGATTGGCGGCGGCCGCACCGGCATCCGGCTGTCGCCCGTGACGCCGGCCAACGATGCCTTTGACAGCGACCCGCAGCCACTGTTCGAGTACGTCGTGAGGCAGCTGGCCAAGCTCGGCCTGGCCTATGTGCACATCATCGTCGGCGCCACCGGCGGCGCGCGCGAACTGCCCGAGCGCCCCTTCGACTACGCAGCGCTGAAGGCCGCCTACCGCGCGGCAGGTGGCAAGGGAGCCTGGATGGTCAACAACGGCTACGACAAGACAACGGCCGAGCAGGCCCTGAAGGACGGCGCCGACCTGGTCGCCTTCGGCAAGCCCTTCATTGCCAATCCGGACCTGGTCACGCGGCTGCGCCTGGACGCGCCGCTGAACGAGCCCGACAAGGCGACGTTCTACGGCGGCGGCGCCGAAGGCTACACCGACTATCCTGTGCTATCGAATGAATAGCTGAGAGCGCCCGCCAGTATCTGGAATTTTTCAATCCAAAGGCTGGCGCCTTTTTTTCTCCAGGCATCACGCCGCCAGCGCTGCTTGATGAACGTGCAAGGATCAAAGCGGGTCCGGATCTTTCCCTGCACCACGACAAGGCGCAGCGCTACCGGGACAAGGGCAAAACGCACCTGGTTTGTCTAAGTTGGTGCGAAATGCAGGCGCTGGCGAGGACACATGCCTGCCATAAAGATGGCACGCGTATTGCGTGCGCTGATTGCGCAAGAAAGGCGATTTGTGCAGAAGAAGCGCAAATGCTATTCGCGTAGGGTCACTAGTAGTTGGTTCCGCCAATGCCATTACGTAATAGCCGATAATTGCATGATTCATTTTCAGGCTTGAAAGGCCGATTCATGACAAGTAAGTCTGCACGCGGGGCGCTGGTTATTTCTCAGGCGCAGGAGACGATGCTCAAAGAGCTGGCCGGATCGAGGACGGCCGCAGTGCGGGAAGTTGAGCGCGCCAAGGTGATGCTGGGCTACGCGTCTGGTCAGACGATCACGCAGTTGCACCGCCAACTCGGTGTGGGGCGCCCGATGATCTACAAATGCATTGACAAGGCGCTTGCCACGGGCGTGCAGGCGGGTTTGAAAGACAAATACCACCGCCCTCACGCACCACAAATCACCCACGAGGCCAAGGCGTGGGTGGTGGCCCTGGCCTGCACCAAGCCCAAAGACCACGGCTTGGCGGCCGAGTTGTGGTCCATCGCCGCACTGGCCAGGTTTGTACGCGAGCATGCCTCGGGCGCAGGCTTTGCCCGGCTGGACAAAGCGGGCAAAAGCACGGTGTGGCGCATTCTCGATGAGTGCGACCTCAAGCCGCACAAGATACGCTACTACCTGGAAAAGCGCGACCCCGAGTTTGATCGCAAGATGCACGAAGTATTGATGACCTACCGGGACGTCTCGATGTACCAGGAGGGCGCCGTTCACGACGGGCGCCCGACACCCATCTACAGCGTGAGCATGGATGAAAAGCCCGGCGTTCAGGCCACCGGCTTGACGGCGCCGGACTTGCCGCCCGTGCCTGGCAAGGAGCCGAGCATCTCGCGCGACTACGAGTATGTGCGCCATGGCACGGTGTCCATCCTGGCAGGGATCGATCTGCACACCGGGCATATCTTTGCCAACGTGGAGGATCGCCACCGCAGCGTGGAGTTCATCGGGTTGCTGAAAAAAATCGATGCGCATTACCCACCCGAAGCCCTCATCCGGGTGGTGCTGGACAACCACTCGGCGCATATTTCCAAGGAAACCGTGGCCTATCTGGGAACCCGACCCGGGCGCTTCGAGTACGTGCATACGCCCAAGCATGGCTCCTGGCTCAATTTAATTGAATGCGTGTTCTCGAAAATGGCCAGAACCTTTTTGCGCCATATTCGTGTCCAGTCCAAAGAGGAGCTGAAAGCCCGAATCCTCCAAGGGATCGCCGAAATCAACGCATCGCCTGTCATTTTTCGATGGAACAAGTTCGATCTTGGCATCGCTTAATGCGTAATAACTTTGATGGAACTGACTACTAGGGTTCCGGTCGCCGAAGGATGAATTCGGCTGATGTCTGGTCCGAGAGTGGCCCGGCCTCGCAAGAGGCTCCACGGAGGGATAAAAGCCCGGGAGAACGATGTACAAGTCGTATTTCCTGTGCCCGTCATTCACTTCAGGAGCCTCGTCATGAAATCATCTGGTTTTCCCCTTTCCCCTGCCGGCAAGGCGTCGCTGCTGGGTCGCCTGTTCAAGCCCGCCCTCGGTGTGGCGGTCGCTCTGGCGGCTGCATCGGCCGTTGCCGCTGCTCCGACGAGCATGAAAATCGGCACGGTGGTCTGGATCGGCTACGGGCCTTTTTATGTGGCGGACGCGCTCGACCTGTACAAGAAATACAACCTCAAGGTGTCTTTGCAGGTCTTCAATGACCCGGCCCTGATTCCTTCCGCAATGGCTTCGGGCGCCGTTGATGGCGCCATGCTCACCTATGACCAGGTGGTCGGCCAGGCCGCCAGCGGCAAGCGGCAGAAAGTGGTGATGCCGATCGACTACTCCAACGGTGGCGATGCCATCGTGGCGGACAGCAGCATCACCAAGGTGAGCGACTTCAAAGGCAAGAAGGTGGGCTTCAATCCCTTGTCTCCCTCGGACTTTCTGCTGTCTTACGCGCTCAAGACCAATGGCATGACCGACAAGGACATCACCGCCGTCAACATGACGCCCGAGGCGGTGCCGGCGGCCATGGCTTCGGGCCAGATGCCCATCGGCGTGACATATGAGCCCAGCCTCTCGCAGATTCTCGGCCAGGGCGGCGGCAAGAAGTTCAAGGTGGTGTATTCCTCGAAAAACGCCCCCGGCCTGATTGCCGACGTGCTGGTGTTTGACGACCAGGCCATCAAGACCAGGCCGGCAGAGATCACCGGCATCATGAAAGCCTACCTCGATGGCCTGGCCTACATGAAGGCCAAGCCGGAAGAGTCGGCCAAGATCATCGGCAAATTCATGGGTGTCACGCCCAAGGAAGTCAAGGAGCAGCTCGCTGGCGTGTACAACATTCCGCTGGCCGAAATGCCCAAGGCTTTTGTGAAGGCCAAGGAAACGACTTCGTACTATGCCAGCGGCGACGTCATCGGCCAGTTGCTCAAGGCCAAGGGCCAGATCACCACGGTGCCGCCGATCGAAACCACGTTTGATGCGCAATTCGTCAGCGCCCTCGCCAAGAAGTAAGCCCGCCCGGAGCGCAGCGCTGTTGAGCGGCGCTGCGCTCCGGCGAACAAAGGAAAAGGTCTGGTCATGAAGCAATTTTTTCGCTATCCCGACGGCGTCTGGCCGAATGTGGCCGCATTGAGCATCACGCTGCTGGGCTACGGCGCCGGCGTGGCGCTGCTGGGCGCGTCGAACTGGGCGCTGAATGCGCTGGGGTTTTTGCTGGTGGCGCAGACCCTGATCTGGTCCGCCTATTTCATCCATGAATTTGCCCATCAGGCCATCTTCAAGACGGCGGCGGCCAACCAGCGCTGGGGCACGCTGATGAGCTGGATCAACGGCAGCTGCTACGCCACGTTTTCCGACATGCGTCGCAAACACATGCGCCACCATGTGGAGCGGGCCGATGTGATCACCTTTGACGTGCACGGTTTCCTGCTGCGCGCCCCGGCCTGGGCGCGCCACACCGTGCTGGCGCTGGAGTGGGCTTATTTTCCCGCCGTTGAGTTCCTGATGCGGGCCTTTGTCCTGGTGCTGCCTTTTCGCGACGCGCGCAAGCGGGCGGCAAGAGGCCGGGTGCTGGCCATTGCCGCAGTTCGCCTGACACTGCTGGCGGCGCTGGGCTGGTGGTCAGTCAAGGCATTGCTGCTGTACTTTGCCGCCTACCTGGTGTTTGTCACCGTGCTGCGCTTTGCCGACTGTTTTCAGCACACCTACGATGCCTATCCCATCCTGGACGAGACGCCCATACCCGCAGACAAGGTGCGTGACCGCGCCTATGAGCAGGCCAATACCTACAGCGACATCGTCAGCCTGGACAGTACATGGCTCAATCTGGTCTGGCTGAACTTTGGGTTTCACAACGCGCACCATGAGCGGCCCACGGCGCCGTGGCACCGCCTGCCGGCCTTTCACCGCGAGCTGTACCCCGTGCAGCACGCGCAGGTCATCACGGTGCGGGAGTTGCTGCGCAGCTTTCACACCAACCGCGTCAAGCGCGTGCTGTCGAGCGACTACGGCGCGGTTCAGCCCCTGGGCGTGAACGGGCGCGCCGACGGTTTTGTCGGCGCCGTGGGGGTGTCATTCCTGACGGCGGTGTGAGTTGAAATCCAGTTACGCCTTGCAAGGCAAGACCGTGGTGATCACCGGCGCAGGGGGCGGCATTGGCAGCGCGCTGGCGCAGGCGTTTGCACAGCAGGGCGCACGCCTGATGCTGCTGGACCGGGATGGCGCAGCGCTGCAGTGCCTGGCCAATGCACTGGCAGCGCACACGGATGTGGAAACGGCGGTGTGTGATCTGGGCGACGACGCGCAGGTGGCTGCCCTGGCGGTCCGTTTGCAGAGGCAATGGGACGGGGTGGATGTGCTGGTCAACAACGCAGGCGTCGAGTACCCCACGCCGCTGGACAGCAGCGCGTCTGATGCCATGGCGCGCTGGGCCGGCCTGCTCGACAACAATGTGGTCAGCATGGTGCGACTGACCCGTGCCTTGCTTCCGTTGATGCGCTCCGGCGCCAGCATCATCAACCAGTCCTCGATCTGGGGCAAGACCGGCGTGGCCGACTTTTCAGCCTACGCGGCCAGCAAGCACGCGGTGATCGGGCTCACGCGGTCGCTGGCATTCGAGCTGGCTGCGCGCGGTGTTCGCGTCAATGCGGTTTGCCCCGGCTGGATTCGCACCGACGCGGCCATGCGCTCGCTGGCCAGCATGGCCCGGCAGCAAGGGCGCAGTGAAGCCGAGATTGAGCACGAGCTGCTGTCGCAACAGGCTTTGCCCAACATGCTGGCGCCCGCAGACATTGCGGGCATTTACCTGTTTTTGGCCAGTGCAGACGCCGCTCCCCTGACCGGTCAGGCCATTGTGGTGAGCAACGGCGAGGTGATGAGCTGATGTCGGCCGCCTTCACGCTGTCTCTGTCGGGGCGCATGGCGCTGGTCACCGGGGCTGGCACCGGTATCGGCCGCGCCATTGCGCTGGCATTCGCACAGGCGGGCGCCTCGGTCGTGGTCAACCATTGGGGCCGCGCCGCGCTGGCCGGCGAACTGGCGCGTGAGATCGAGGATACGGGGGCGCGGGCATGGGTGGTTGAGGCCGATGTAAGCCAGGCCGGCGATGTCGTCCGCATGGCCGAGCAGGTTCAGCGCACGTGCGGACCGGTGGATGTGCTGGTGAACAACGCCGGCATCATCCAGGAAAAGCCTTTTCTGCAAACCACCGAAGAAGACTGGGACCGGATGTTGTCTACCGATCTGAAATCGGTGTTCCTGATGTCGCGCGCATTCCTGCCCGCCATGGTGGCGCGCCAGCGCGGGGTCATTATCAACATGGCATCCGACCTGGCGGTACTGGGGCGCGCCCACTATGCGCCTTACTGTGCCGCCAAGGCGGGCGTCATTGGAATCACGCGGTCTCTGGCGCGCGAGTTTGCGCCGGCCATCCGCATCAACGCCATCGCACCGGGACCCGTGAACACGGCCATGGTCTCACCGGAATCCATGAGCCCCGAATGGATGGCCAGGGAGCTGGACATTCCGCAACACCGCATTGCCGAGCCGCAGGAGATCGCCGCCACGGCGCTGTTTCTGGCTTCCGATTCATCACGCTTTTATTGCGGACAGGTGCTGGGCCCCAACGGCGGCTCGGTGATGGCCTGACGCCGAACCCACTTCAGTTTCCATGTCTGTTTCATCCCTGCCCGTTCGATCGCCTTCGCTGCCTCTGCTGGTGCTGCTGTTTTCCTCGTCCTTGTGGGGGCTGTCGTGGTGGCCCTTGAAACAGTTTGTGGGCGTCGGGCTGGCAGGCCCGGTTCTGTCCATGCTGGTGTACGGCCCGGTAGGCGTGGTTCTTTCCGTACTGCTCTGGCGGGAACGGGCCGCCTGGCGGCCTCAGGCGGGACTGCTGCTGGCGCTGGCGCTGGTGGGCGGCTGGGCCAACACCTCGTTTGTGAACGCGCTGATGCTCGGCGATGTGGTGCGGGTAATGTTTCTGTTTTACCTGTCGCCGGTGTGGTCTGTGCTGGGTGGCTGGCTGTTTCTGGGCGAAAAGGTGGGCACGCGGCGCAAGGCGGCCGTGGCCGTGGCCCTTGCCGGGCTCTGGCTGGTGCTGGGCGGCACCCAGGCCCTGGCCACCGCGCTGAGCGTCGCCGACCTGTTGGCGCTCTCCGCAGGCCTGGCGTTTGCAGGCAACAACGTGATCGCACGGGCCGGGCAGGCGATTCCCGTCCGTTCCAAGACAGCGGCTGTTTTTCTCGGCTGTGGCGTGCTGTCGGGCGCCTGGGTGCTGGGCCAGGGTGCAGCTGTTCCTGCCGTTTCTCTGTTCGTCTCAATGGCGGTATTGGCCTACGGGTTTGGCTGGATGCTGCTGGCCACGGCCACCTGGCAATTTGGCGTCACCCACATGGAAAGCGGCCGCGCCGGTGTCGTGATGCTGGCCGAATTGCTGGTGGCCGTGCTGACCGCCACCTGGTGGGGTGGCGGGCAACTCTCTGCCATGGAATGGGTGGGGGGCGCCCTGATTGCCTGCGCCGCACTGATCGAGGCCACGGACACGGGCGCGCCGCCGTCTTTAACTACTGTTGTGAAGGAAGCACCATGAGCACCGTCTGGATGAACGAGCTGTCCTGGCTGGATTACCAGGCCCGCATGGCGACTGACAAGCCGCCCATTTTGCTGCCGGTGGGGGCGCTGGAGCAGCATGGCCCGCACCTGCCGCTGGGCACTGACGGCTTGCTGTCGGCGGCCGTGGCGGCCGACGCGGCGGCCCGCGTCGGCGGGCTGGTGGCACCCACGCTGTCCTATGGCTACAAGTTACAACCCAAGTGCGGCGGTGGCCAGCATTTTTGCGGCACCACCAGCGTGGACGCCGCCACGCTGATTGGCTCGGTGCGCGACGCGGTGCGCGAGTTTGCCCGCCATGGCGTCACCCAGCTGGTGATCGTGAATGGGCACTATGAAAACCAGTGGTTTTTGATTGAAGGCATCGACCTGGGCTTGCGCGATGCCGGCCCCGGCACGCAACTGGAAGTCATGCGCCTGGAATACTGGGACTTCATGACGCCCGAAACGCTGGCGGACGTCTTTCCACAGGGCTTTCCCGGGTTCGCGCTGGAGCACGCAGCCGTGCTGGAAACGTCGATGATGCTGCATTACCACCCCTCGCTGGTGCGCCTGGACCTGATTCCCGACGACGGCCCGGCCGACTTCCCGCCTTACGACATGTACCCCCCGCGCACCGACTGGGTTCCGCCGTCAGGCGTGCTGTCTTCGGCCAGGGGTTCGGACGCCATCAAGGGTCGCCTGCTGGCGCAGGAAGTGTCTGTGCGCATCGCCCAGGCGATCAAAAACGGTTTTCGTTAAGGACAGGCGTTCGTGGAGCACCCTGACGGTCCGATGGACCTGGCAACAACGGCGTTATTGGTCATCGACATGCAGCGTGATTTTTGCAGCCCGCAGGGCTATGCAGCACGCGCCGGTCTGGACGTGGCGCGACTGGCGCAGCCCATCGCTCGCATACGCCGGCTGCAGGATGCGGCGCGCGCAGCGGGCATGCTGGTGGTGCACACGCGTGAGGGCCATCGGCCCGATCTTTCCGATTGCCCGCCCGAAAAGATGCGGCGCAGCCTGAGGGCGGGCGCGGCCATTGGCAGTACCGGGCCGATGGGTCGCCTGCTGGTGCGCGGTGAATATGGCCACGACTTCATTGATGAGTTGCAGCCCGTCGCAGGCGAAGTGGTCATTGACAAGCCGGGCTATGGCGCCTTTCACCAGACCGATCTTGCCCAGGTGCTGCAGAGCCGCACCATCCGCCAGCTCATCCTGTGCGGTGTGACCACCGAAGTGTGCGTGCATTCCACGTTGCGCGAAGCGGTGGACCGTGGCTATGCTTGCGTGACGGTGGGCGACGCCACCGCGGCGAGTGATCCGGCGTTGCAGGCACCCGCACTGGCCATGCTGGGTGTCGAGGGCGGAATTTTCGGCGCTGTGGTCGCAACCGATCAACTGCTCGCCGCCCTGCGGGCGGCATCCACCCACCAAGGCATTGCATGACACAAGTGAAAAAACTATGGCCGCTGCTGACAGGGACCTACCGCTACGACAAATCCATCTCGACGTTCAACCGGGGGCGAGGGCAGCAGATCGAGGCGCCCATCCTGGCCTACCTGCTTGAAACCACGAACGGCCGCATTCTCTACGACGTCGGCTGTGACCACGGCAAGATCAGCGACCCGGTGGCCCGGGACCGTTACTACAATCCCGCCGTGTTCAAGTTCGGTGCGCCCGAGATGCGCGACGAGCAGCGCATTCCCCACCACCTGGCGCGCCTGGGACTCACGGCCGCCGATGTGGATGTGGTCTTTATCGGCCACCTGCATTTCGACCATGCGGGCGGCCTCAAGGAATTGCGCCGCTGTGGCTGCGGGGCGGAGATCCATGTGCAGCACGAGGAAATGGACGTCGCCCGCAGCGGTGCCGACAAGGCAATCTTTTCCGACGACCTGGTTGACGATGCGGGCGCACCCCTGCAGTTCCGTCTGCAGCGCGGGGAATATACCCTGTTGCCCGGCGTGCAGGCGATCGCGACCCCGGGGCACACGGTGGGCCACATGTCCATGCTGATCGAGTTGCCCCAGGGACCACCGGTTTTGCTGGCTGGTGACGCCGCAGACCTGCAGGAAAACCTGGACGACGAAGTGGCACCGGGCACCTTGTGGCAGGGGCGCGAGCAACAGGCAATCGACAGCATCCGCAAACTCAAGGCATTGGCCCGGGAGACCGGTGCGCACATCTGGCCGAACCACGACATGGCGTTTTACCGTACATTGCCCACTTTTCCGCTGGCCTGCGAATGAACGCGGTACCTGATCATTACCGTGGCGTCTGGATCCGCAAACTGCTGGAGACGCCCCAACTCCGGGATGTGACGACGTTTGTGTCCTGGATGCAGACCAGCGCCTGGCATGCAGATCTGCGCATTCCCGAGTCGGCACGGCAGGGCGGCGTGCCGACGGCGCACATGCGGGCATCCCAGCAGGGCTTCTGCGGCGTGACAGCGGTGACGCAGGAAGCGCCAGGCGAGGTGTGCACCTGGCATCGCCGCATGGACTTTCAGCCGCCCCAGGCAGCGGTGGATGCGGGGCTGATGGTGTTTGAAGCGCCCGACCGCGTCATCGAGACCGGCTTGCACGCAACGTATCTGGAGGTCTGGGAGCGACTGCCGGATTCGACGGGGCAAACGATCGTGCTGGGCGGACTGGACAGCGCGGGCGGCGATACCCAGGCGCGGGTACTGGTGGCGGGCCGCTATTTTGTGCAGGTTCGCCCGCGGCGCATGGCCTGGCCGAACGACAGGCCGCCCGGACAGTCGCTGGCCGATCTGGTCGCCCATCATCCTGCACTGGCGCGGGAGATGCTGGATTTTGAGATTTCCTTTGGCGTTCTGGAGGCCGGCCGGTGGACGATTGAGCGCTCCACCCTGCCCGCAATGGAAGGCCGCAGCCTGCCCTGCGTGCTGCGGCGCGAGTCTGAATCCCAGGCGAACATCACGGGTGGTTTTTCAGCCGGTCCCTGGCAGATCCTCGAATGGAGTTGCGCGGAATCAAACGTTTAGAGCGCATTCGGTCTGCGTAGAAAACGAATTTTTAACAAAAAATGCCGTTTGCGCAGGCTACATATGTGTAAGCAGCTATTGATTCAGTAGCAACCATCAGATTTTCGCCCTAGGTCGGACAGGTGAAAACAAGGACCACCATCCCGCAAAAACGCCTCCTATTGGGGCGTTTTGTCCTTTATTGGTGCATCTCTGACAACTTGAACAAAGCGAATGCCCATGAGGACGACGGCCATGGCCCAAGACCGGGTTTCAGGCATCACGAAACATCTGGCATTGAAGTTGCTTATTTGAGTGCAAGAGAGGTGTCGTGCTGATTACAGCGCCGCTTTGCTTGCTAGACCGCTAGGGTTCCGGGTTCCATGACGAATGGCGCTGTCTGGTCCGAGAGCTGTCGGCCGCAGTCGCTGCGGCTCCACGGAGGGACAAAAGCCCGGGAGGAGATGGTATGTATTGCCGTCCTCTCTTGCCTTGATCCTTCAACTTTTGGAGCCCGCATTGTCCGAAAAACCCTTGCCACCCGCTCGCCCAGGCATCTGGCGCGTCGCGGGCCATTTATCCCGCCGGCAATACTGGCTGTTTGCCGCGCTCGGATTGTTTCTTCCGTTTGCCGCCTGGGCCGCCCTTTCTGCATCGGGTTGGGTCGATCCGGTTTTCTTGCCGGGGCCGCTCAAGGTGTTTACTCGTCTGGTGTCCTGGCTGTTCGAGGATGACCTGATGAGCGATGCCGCCGTCAGTATCTACCGGGTCGCCGCCGGCTTTGCGCTGTCTGCCGCGCTGGCCCTGCCGCTGGGCCTGCTGATCGGCGCCTTCCGCCCGGTCGAGGCCCTGCTCGAACCCCTGACCGATTTCATCCGCTATATGCCGGCCGTGGCCTTCATACCGCTGGTGATGCTGTGGCTGGGCATTGGCGAAAGCGCCAAGATTTCCATTATTTTCATCGGCACGTTTTTCCAGATGGTGCTGATGGTGGCCGAAAACGTCCGACTGGTGCCGATGGCGCAGGTTGAAGCAGCCCTCACCATGGGCGCGACCCGCTACGAAATGATTCGCCTGGTGTTGGCGCAGTCGGCCAGACCGGCGATTCTGGATACCTTGCGCATCACGATGGGCTGGGCCTGGACTTATCTGGTGGTGGCTGAACTGGTGGCCGCCAATTCGGGGTTGGGCTACGCCATCCTGAAGGCGCAGCGCTACCTCAAGACCGATACGATTTTTGGCGGAATCATCCTCATCGGGGTGATTGGTCTGTTGATGGATCAGGGCTTTCGCTGGCTGCACCGGCGTTTGTATCCCTGGGCGCAAGCGAGAGGTTAAATCATGTCCAAAGTCAGTATTCAAAATGTCGGCAAGGTGTTTGAGCGCGCGGCCAGTCCCGTGCCTGCACTCGACAACGTCAACCTCAGCATTGAAGACAACGAGTTCATCACGCTGGTCGGCGCATCCGGTTGCGGCAAGTCCACGCTGCTGCGCATCCTGGCGGGGCTGGAGTACCGCACCAGCGGCGAGGTGCTCTGCGATGGCAAGCGCATCAACAGCCCGGGCGCAGACCGGGCCATGGTGTTTCAGCATTACAGCCTGTACCCGTGGCTCAACGTGATCGACAACATCAAGTTCAGCCGGCAGCTTCAGGTCAACCGTGAGAACCTGACCTCGTCCGACGTCGAGGCCGCCTCGGGCCGTGCCGATGCCTTGCTGAACCTGATCGGCCTGGGCAAGGTGCGCAACGCCTACCCCAACCAGCTGTCGGGCGGCATGCAGCAGCGCGTGGCCATTGCGCGCGCGCTGATGGGCCGTCCGTCGGTGTTGCTGATGGATGAGCCGTTTGGCGCGCTGGACTCGCAGACGCGTGAGGTCATGCACGACCTGATCCTGCACATCCACCGGGTCGAAAAAACCACCATCGTGTTTGTGACCCACGACGTCGAGGAGGCGGTTTACCTGGGGCAGCGCGTGGTGCTCATGCAGCCGCGTCCCGGTCGCATCCACAGCATTTTCCCGGTGCCCCTCCCGGCCCAGCGCACCCAGGACATGAAGTACTCGGCACCATTTCGCGAATTGCGCGCCGAGATTCTGGCGCGCATTCGTGAAAGCACCGGCATCACCACCGACCTGGACCTGCTCCAAAAGCTCAATGTGCAGAGCGTATCGGCCTGAACCGCTTGCCACCTGCTTCATCAACTCATTTAAGCGATACCGCCATGCAAACGTCTTTCGCCAATTTGCCGCCACTGGCCCGCACGGCCGTGCCCGAGACTTCGTCCACCTTCGCGCCAGACCGTGTGCTGTGGGAAGAAGCCTTGCCCGGTGGCTGTCACTGGTCGGGCATCCTGCGCCGCGGCAACACGCTGCGGCTGACCGACCTGAGTGGCAGCGCCAATGTGGCGGCCCTGTTCTTCAACCAGGAAGAAAAGACCGAACGTTACAACATGCCGGACACGCTCAAGGCACAGCACACCGCCTTCCTGACGAAGGGCCATGTGTGCTACTCCGACATGGGTCGCGTGCTGTGTTCTATTCCGGAAGATGCCTGCGGCTGGCATGACACCTTTTGCGGCGTGCTCGATGCCGAAGGTGTCCGGAAAAAATATGGCGAAGCGCGCTACCAGGCGCACCGCAACGGCATGTTCCGCAGCGGTCAGGATGGTTTGCTGGTGGAGCTCAACAAGTGGGGCCTGGGCCGCCGCGATGTCGGTGCCAACGTCAATTTTTTCAGCAAGGTCACGGCCGATGCGCAAGGCAAACTGCAGTTCGACACCCGCCACCGCCAGCCCGGCCAGCAGGTGGATCTGCGTTTCGAGATGAATGTGCTGGTGGTGCTGTCTGCCGCGCCGCATCCGCTGGACCCGGCGCCCAACTACGCCCCGGGCGCGGTCAAGCTCACGGCCTGGCGCTCGGGCACGGCCGGCGTCAGTGATGTGTGCCGCCTGTCGTGTCCCGAAAACGGCCGGGGCTTCATCAACACCGAGCGCTGGTTCCTGTAACCCGGACCGCCGTTCATCGCCTCCTTTCTTCCAGCCCCCCCCTTCCAAGGAAACCCACCATGTCAGTCACGACTCAGGCCAGCGCACTCGACCCTGCGCAGGCCACCCTGGACGAAATTATTCCCGCTGGCGAGCCGTGGATGAAGCGGCTCGCCAAGGGTCAGATTTTCCGGATTGTCGATCTTGAAGGCAATCAGGCCGTCGACACGCTGTTCTTCAACGCCGAGGACCCGGAAGAACACTACAGCCTGACGCACACCATCCAGGCGCAGGCGAGCTTGTACCTGGGACTGGGCAGCCGGCTCATGTCAAGCGAAGGCAAGCCGATGCTCACCATCGTCGCCGACACCTGCGGCCGGCACGACACCCTCGGCGGCGCCTGCTCGTGTGAAAGCAATACGGTGCGCTACGCGCTGGAAAAACGCTTCATGCACAGCTGCCGCGACAACTTCATGGCGGCCATCGCGACCAACCCGTATGGCCTGCAAAAGCGCGACATTGCCAGCAACATCAACTTCTTCATGAACGTGCCGGTCACGCCGCAGGGCGGCCTGACCTTCGAGGACGGCATTTCCGCGCCCGGCAAGTATGTCGAGATGCGCGCCGAGATGGACCTGGTCGTGCTGGTGTCGAACTGTCCGCAGCTCAACAACCCGTGCAACGCCTACAACCCGACCCCCGTGCGCTGCCTGGTCTGGGACCCGGCCTGAAACCCGCCAGGGCGCCGGACGACCGGCGCCTGTTCTTGCCCGGCAGGACGACCTGCTGCCAGCCTTGAAGTCGATCATGTTCAAAAAAGTTCTTGTGGCCAACCGGGGGGCGATTGCCTGCCGCATCATCCGTACCCTGCGCCTGATGGGGGTGGGCGCCGTGGCGATTTATTCTGAAGCCGACGCCGACTCCGCCCATGTCGCCATGGCCGACGAAGCGGTCTGCGTGGGTCCGGCGGCCGTGGCCGGCAGCTACCTGGCGATGCAGCGCATCATCGAGGTCGCGCTGGCCAGCGGCGCACAGGCCATCCATCCGGGTTACGGTTTCCTGTCTGAAAACGCCCAGTTCGTCGAGGCCTGCGAGGCCGCCGGTCTGGCCTTCATCGGCCCCACGCCGCAGCAGATGCGCGTCTTTGGCCTCAAGCACACGGCGCGGGCGCTGGCGTCTCAAGCCGGCGTTCCCTTGCTGCCCGGCACCGGCTTGCTGGCCGGTCTGGACGACGCGCTGGCGCAGGCCGAATCCATCGGCTACCCGGTGATGCTCAAGAGCAGCGCGGGCGGTGGCGGCATCGGCATGCAGATGTGCCGCCATGCCGGCGAGCTGCGCGCCGCTTTCGATTCGGTCAAGCGCCTGGCGCAGTCCAACTTCTCCGACGCCGGCGTGTTTCTGGAGCGCTACATCCTAGACGCCCGCCACATCGAGGTGCAGATTTTCGGCGATGGCACCGGCGGGGTGATTGCACTGGGCGAGCGCGACTGCTCGCTGCAGCGGCGCAACCAGAAGGTGGTCGAGGAAACCCCGGCCCCCAACCTGCGCGAGGAGGTGCGCCAGGCCCTGCTGGAGACCGCGCGCACGCTGGCCCGCTCGGCCAGCTACCGCTCGGCCGGCACGGTCGAGTTTGTGGTGGACGCGAGCACGCAGGAGTTCTTTTTTCTCGAAGTCAATGCGCGCCTGCAGGTCGAGCACGGCGTGACGGAGGCCGTCACCGGCGTGGACCTGGTGGCGTGGATGGTCCGTCTGGCGGCCGGGGAGATGCCGCCATTGGACTCGCTGCAGGTGACGCCGCGCGGCCATGCCGTGCAGGCGCGGCTGTATGCCGAAGACCCGGCAAAGGATTTCCAGCCCTCGACCGGCCTGCTGACCGATGTGCGTTTTCCGCACGATCTGCGTGTCGATACCTGGATTGAGCGCGGCACCGAGGTCAGCGCCCATTACGACCCGATGCTGGCCAAGCTGATCGCACATGGAGCCAGCCGCGGGCAGGCACTGGCCAAGCTGGCGCAGGCCCTGGGCGAGACCCGTATTGCGGGGCTGGAGTCCAACCTGGACTACCTGCGCGCCCTGATGCGCTTTACGCCCTTTGTTGAAGGGCAGCACACCACGCGCAGCCTGGCCACTTTCACGGCGCCCAGCCAGGCCATTGACGTGCTCAGCCCGGGCGTGCAAACCTCGGTGCAGGACTGGCCGGGCCGGCTTGGCTACTGGGACGTGGGCGTCCCCCCTTCGGGGCCGATGGACGGACTGGCGCTGCGCCTGGGCAACCGGCTGCTGGGCAACCCCGAGGGCGCTGCGGCGCTGGAGATCACGGTGGCCGGGCCGACCCTGCGCTTTCGCAGCGCGCAGCAGGTCGCGGTCACCGGCGCGCCCATCGACCTGACGCTCGATGGCAGGCCCGTGCCCATGGGCCAGGCGCTTTCGCTGGCCGCCGGCCAGACGCTGCGCATCGGCCGCGTGACAGGGGCGGGATGCCGCGCCTATCTGTCGGTCAGCGGCGGCCTTGACGTGCCGGCTTACCTGGGCAGCGGCTCGACCTTCACGCTGGGCCAGTTCGGCGGCCATGGCGGCCGGGTGCTGCATGCCGGCGATGTGCTGCATGCCGGCGCGACGGCCGCCTTGCCGGCCATGGATGCCGCAACGGCGGCTACCTTGACGCCGGTGTACGGCACGCACTGGGACATCGGTGTGCTGGTCGGGCCGCATGCCGCGCCTGATTTCTTCACGCCCGAAGACATGGCCATGTTTTTTGCCACCGATTGGCAGGTGCACTACAACTCCAGCCGCACCGGTGTTCGGCTGATCGGCCCCAAGCCGAGCTGGGCCCGGCGCGATGGCGGCGAGGCCGGTCTGCACCCCTCCAACATCCACGACAACGCGTACGCCATCGGCGCCATCGACTTCACCGGCGACATGCCCGTCATCCTCGGACCTGACGGCCCCAGCCTGGGCGGCTTTGTCTGCCCGGCCACCGTGGTGCAGGGCGAGTTGTGGAAGCTGGGCCAGTTGTCGCCGGGCAACACGGTGCGCTTCAAGCCCTTGCGGCAGGAAGAAGCGGCCGAACTGGCGCGCGCCCAGCACGCCGCACTGACCGTGCCTGCATCAGCAGCGCCGCCTGTGCTGGCGCTGGCGCAGTGCCAGCCGCTGGACGCCGCTGTGCTGCACCGCTCGCCGGCGGACGGTCATGGCGCCCGGGTGGTGTATCGGCGTGCGGGTGATGCCTATGTGCTGATCGAGTTTGGCGAGCTCAAGCTGGACCTGACCTTGCGCTTTCTGGCCCATGCCCTGATGACACGCCTGCAGGAATGGCGCGATGCGGGCCGCTTGCCCGGCGTGATTGACCTGACCCCGGGCATCCGCTCGCTGCAGGTGCATTACGACCCGCTGCGTCTGCCGCTGCCGCAGCTGATGGACCAGCTGCTGACGGCCCAGGCGGGTCTGGCGGCTGCCGACGACATCGAGGTGCCCAGCCGCACGGTCTGGCTGCCGCTGTCGTGGGACGACCCGGCGACCAGGCTGGCCATCGAAAAATACATGCAGTCGGTCAACGCCGACGCGCCCTGGTGCCCGAGCAACATCGAGTTCATCCGCCGCATCAACGGCCTGCCCGATATCCAGGCGGTCTATGACATCTTGTTTGACGCCAGCTACATGGTGCTCGGCCTGGGTGACGTGTACCTCGGTGCGCCGGTGGCCACGCCGCTGGACCCGCGGCACCGGCTGGTGACCACCAAGTACAACCCGGCCCGCACCTGGACCCCGGAAAACGCCGTTGGCATTGGCGGCGCCTACCTGTGCGTCTACGGCATGGAAGGCCCGGGCGGCTATCAGTTCGTCGGCCGCACGGTGCAGATGTGGAATCGCTGGCGGGTAACGCAAGCGTTCCCCGAGGGCAAGCCCTGGCTGCTGCGCTTTTTCGACCAGATCCGCTTCTACCCCATGGGCGCCGCGGAGTTGCTGGACTACCGCAAGGAGTTCGTTGCCGGGCGCGTGGCGTTGCGCATGGAGGAGGGCGTTTTTCGCCTCTCGGATTACCAGCGTTTCCTGCGCGACAACGAGGCGTCGATCAAGGAGTTCAAGCAGGGCCAGCAAGCCGCTTTCGAGGCCGAGCGCGAACGCTGGCGCATCGCGGGCGTGTCCGAGACGCCCGATGCCGACGCCGGGGGCACTGGCGACGCGGACGCCCGCGCGGCGGCGGCCCAGGCTTTCGAGGGCGAAGTCGTGGCGTCCCAGGTTTCGGGCGGGGTCTGGTCGGTGCTGGTGGCGGTGGGCGCCGAGGTGACGGCCGGGCAGGCGCTGCTGGTGATCGAGTCCATGAAGATGGAAATCACCGTGCATGCCCATTGCGCTGGCCGTATCGAGCGGCTGCTGTGCGTGGAAGGCCAGGCCGTGACAGCCGGCCAGCCGCTGGTGTTGATGTGCTGAACAAGGAAATAATCATGCGACTTGATCTTTCAATCCCCGCCCTGCGGATCCGCTACCTCGACGGCAGCTTGACCCCCGCCCAGCTGGTGGAACTGCTGCATGAACGAATGCTGGCAGAAGAGGCCAGCGTGCAAAGGCATGTCTGGATCCGCCGGCTGACGCTCGATGAAATGCGCGCCCATGCCGCCGCGCTGGACGGGTGCGACCCCAAAACATTGCCTCTGTACGGCATTCCGTTTGCCATCAAGGACAACATTGACCTGGCCGGCATTCCCACCACCGCCGCCTGCCCGGAGTTCGCCTACACGCCGCAGGTCAGCGCCACCGTGGTGCAGCGGCTGATCGCGGCCGGTGCCATTCCCGTTGGCAAGACCAATCTCGACCAGTTCGCCACCGGCCTGGTGGGGGTGCGCTCACCCTACGGGGCCTGCCGCAACAGCATCAACCCGGACTACGTGTCAGGCGGTTCCTCTGCCGGCTCGGCGGTCTCGGTGGCGCTGGGTCTGGCGAGCTTTTCGCTGGGCACCGACACGGCGGGCTCCGGCCGGGTGCCGGCCATGTTCAACAACCTGGTGGGCCTGAAACCCAGCTGTGGCCGCCTTCCCGCCACCGGCGTGGTGCCGGCCTGCCGCACGCTGGACACGGTGTCGGTGTTCGCGCTCACTGCGGCCGATGCGGCCACGGTGCTGTGCGCAGCGCAGGGCGAGGATGCGCTGGATGCCTATTCGCGCGACCTGCCGCCGCACGGCGACAACTTCGGCGCCGCCAGCAGCTTTCGCTTTGGCATTCCGCGCGAAGCCGACCTTGAATTTCACGGCAACCCGGACGGCCCCGCGCAGTTTGCCCTGGCAGTGGCGCATTTGGAGGCGCTGGGCGGCACGCCGGTGGAGGTCGACCTGACGCCGTTTCGTGCCGTGGCTTGCCTGCTTTATGAAGGCCCCTGGGTGGCCGAGCGCTACCAGGCGATACGGCCGTTCATCGAGGCGCAGCCGCAGGCGCTGCACCCCGTCACGCGCGCCATCACTGAAAAAGGCGCGAATATTTCGGCGCCCGACACCTTTGCCGCGCTCTACCGCCTGCAGGAACTGAAGCGGCAGACCCGGCCGGTCTGGCAAGGCATCGACTGCCTGGTCACGCCCACCGCCAGCACCATCTACACCATCGAAGCGGTGCAGGCCGACCCGATCCGGCTCAATTCCAATCTGGGCCACTACACCAACCATGTGAACCTGCTGGACCTGGCGGCGGTCGCCGTGCCCACCGGTTTCATGACGCAAGCCATGGCGGGCATGCCCTGGGGCGTGACGCTGGTCGCGCCCGCCGGACAGGACCTGCCCCTGCTCACGCTCGCCTCGCGCCTGCATGCGCGCACGGTGCCCACCGTGGGCGCCACAGCGCATGCGCCGCACCGCCTGGCCAGCGCCGTCCCGGATGAGGCCGGTTTTCCCTCGGGCCAGGTCCGGGTGGCGGTGTGCGGTGCCCATTTGAGCGGCCTGCCCCTGAACGGACAATTGACAGAGCGCGGCGCCCGGCTGGTGCGCGTGGTGAAAAGTGCGCCCTGCTACAAGCTGTTCGCGCTGCCAGGCGGGATGATCAAGCGACCCGGCATGCTGCGGGTTGACGAGGGAGGTGCGGCCATCGAGATGGAGGTGTGGGAGCTGCCTGCTCGCGAGTTCGGCTCTTTGGTGGCGGGCATTCCGGCCCCGCTGGGCATTGGGACGGTGGCGCTGCAAGACGACAGCCAGGTGCAGGGTTTTGTCTGCGAGGCGCACGCTACGGTCCACGCGCAGGACATCAGCCATTTCGGCGGCTGGCGCAGTTACCTGCGCAGCCTGTCCTGAGGGGTCTGCCGGGATTCAACGCATCGTGCCGCCAACGTCAGCCCGCTCGCCACGGCCTGCTGCGGGTCCGCCGCCAGCGTCACCGCGCTGACCACCGCCACGCCCTCCACGCCGCAGGCCATGACGCCCGGCATGCGCTCAAGCGAAATGCCGCCAATCGCCACCACCGGACAGGGCGCTGCCTGCGGCACCCACAGCGCCAGACGCTCCAGGCCCACGGGCTCGTAAGGCATGACTTTGAGCGTCGTCGGGTAAATCGGGCCGATGGCCAGGTAGGACGGCTGCACCGCCCTGGCGCGCGCCAGTTCGGCCGGCGTGTGCGTGCTCAGGCCCAGCCGCAGGCCGGCGCGGCGCAGCGCGTCAATGTCGGCCGTGTCGAGGTCCTCCTGGCCCAGATGCACGCCGTAGGCGCCGGCCGCCAGCGCGAGTTGCCAGTGGTCGTTGATGAAGACCTGCGCGCCCGGCACTTGTTGGCCCGCTTCGATGGCGGCGTTCACTTCCCGCCCGATGTCGGCCGGCGTGTGGTCGGCGGCCTTGATGCGCAGCTGAATCGTTCGCACGCCCCAGCCCAGCAGGCGCTGCACCCAGGCGGCGTCGGGCACCACGGGGTAAAAGCCAAGGGGGCCGGTCAGGGGGGCGAAGTGGGCAGTCGGTGGGGTCATGGTTTTTCCAGCGCGTTGATGAAGGCTTCGACAGGCTCAGGCGCCATGCCAGAACGGCACACCGACGGTCGAAGTGGATGCCTGCGCCGCAGCGCGCTCGGGCATGGGGGTTGATTCATACGCGGCACGGCCCGCTGCCACGCCATCGGCAAACGCCCGCGCCATGCGCACCGGGTCGCCGGCCTGCGCGACGGCGGTGTTCAGCAGCACGGCGTCAAACCCCAGTTCCATCACCTGCGCGGCATGCGACGGCCGGCCCAGTCCGGCATCGACGACCAGCACCGCATCGGGCAGGCGCCGGCGCATGGTTTCCAGTGCATAAGGGTTGAGCGGCCCGCGCCCGGTGCCAATCGGCGCGGCCCACGGCATCACCGCCGCGCAGCCCGCCGCGTGCAGGCGCTGCGCCATCACCAGGTCGTCGGTGGTGTAGGCAAACACGGCAAAGCCAGCTTTCGCCAGCGCCGTGGCGGCTTCCAGCGTGGCCACCGTGTCCGGCTGCAGCGTGTAGTCGTCGCCGATGACTTCGAGCTTGATCCAGGTCGTGCCGAAAATCTCGCGCGCCATCTGCGCCAGCGTGATGGCCTCTTCGGCACTGTGGCAGCCCGCCGTGTTGGGCAGAATGTGGCAGCCCAGCGCCTGGATGCGCTGCCAGAAGCTGGTGCCGCCACCGGTTTCAGGCTGCAGCCGGCGCAGGCCGACGGTGAGCACTTCGGTGCCGCTGGCACGCACCGCATCGCCCAGCACCTGCGGCGACGGGTAATGCGAGGTGCCGAGAAAAAACCGGCTGTTCAAGGTCTTGCCGCCCACCGTCCACGGGCTGCCATGGGCGATGGGGGAATGGGTGGAGGGGGTCATGTCAGCAACTCCAAAACGCAAAAAATAAGCGAAAGGTATGAAAAGGGCACGGCAGCAAATCAGCAGACGCCCGGCAACCGGCTCTGCCGGGGCCCAGGCGTCGCCCCCTACAAGGGGGGTTGGGCGCTGCACGAAGTGAGCGCCCGGCGGGGGTGTACAAACCTTCCCCTGCAAGGGGAGGTGGCGCTACACGCAGTGAGCATCCGGCAGGGGTGTTCCACAGCTAGCCTCCGGTGATCGGTGTCACCACATCGATGCGGTCGCCGCCCTGCAGGCTGCGTTCCGGCCACTGCGGGCGCGGCACGAAGCCGCTGTTGACCGCGCAGGCAAAGGCGTTTTTCAGGTCGTAGCCGCGCTCCAGCAACAGGCCTTGCAGCGTGGCGGCTTCGGTGGCGATGCGCTCGCCGTTCAGGGAAATTTCAAAATTGCTCATGTTTCCTCCATGCTCTGAGTGCCCAAGAGTTTATGGGCGAGTTCATCGACCACTGCCGGCGCGCACAAATAGCCATGCCGGTACAGGCCGTTGATGTGCCACACGCCGCCCCGCAGCACCACGGCGGGCCGGTGGTCGTCCAGTGCCGGGCGCAATGCCGCCGACAGGCGCAGCACCCGCGCCTCGCCAAACGCCGGATGCAGGCTGTACAGCGCGCTGCCCAGCTCCAGCGTCGAGCGCAGCGTGACCGGGCCGTTGTCTTCCGATTCCAGCTCGGTCGCACCGACGACGAACTGGTGGTCCGGCCGGGGCGCCACGTACAGCGCGTAACGCGGATGCATCAGCCGCACCGGGCGCTGCAGGGTGACGCCAGGGCATTCGACCCGCAGCACCTCGCCGCGCACACCGCGCAAAGGGTTGGCAGAAGGCCACTGCGCCTTGCTGCCGACGCCGCGCGCATCGACCGCCACATCGACGGCATATGAAGCATCGGCACAGACCATGCGGCCTTCCTCCACTTTTTCAACCGCCTGGCCTTCGTGCCATTGCACGCCGAGACGGTCGATTTCAAGCGCCAACGCGGCCATCCACTGGTCGTTGGCCAGCTGGCCTTCGCCGTCCAGGAACAGGCCGCCGCCAAAGCGTCCGGCCAGTGCCGGTTCCTGTGCGGCCAGCGCTGCCGCATCAAGTGTGTGGACCTGCGTGCGGCACGACTCGGGCAGCTTGTGCTGCAGCAGCCGGGTGAAGTGTTCCAGCGACGACTGGTCCGGCGCATGGGCCACGACCAGCGTGCCTTTCTGGCGGAAATACACCGGCTCGCTGCCGCCTTCCGCCAGCTCGGCAATCCAGCGCGGCCACAGCACCATCGAGCGCTGGCCCAGCGCGAACACGGCGTCGTCCGACACCGCCAGTTCGGCCAGCGGCGACAGCATGGCCGCCGCCGTCATGCTGGCCGTGTCCAGCGCGTCGCGCTGGCGCGAATCAAACAGGCTGACGCGGCAGCCGGCGCGCAGCAGCCGCCAGGCCAGCGTGCGGCCAGCCAGGCCGGCGCCGGCGATGCCGATGTGAAGTGTGGTCATGGTGAAAGGTGTAAATGCGCAGCGCTCCTTCTTCCTCCCTCTCCTTCTGGGAGAGGGCTGGGGTGAGGGCCAGCGGTGCGCACGAAGGTGGACAAGAAAGTCTGCCGATGAAAGTCACTGAATTTCAATAAAAAGTGAAGCTAGCGCAATATAGACGGGCGCAAGCAGCTATTTTTTTGATAGCAAATCTACCATTCCCGAATGGTACGGGGAGCCCTCACCCTAACCCTCTCCCGGAGGGAGAGGGAACAAGGCGGAGAAAACTTCAGGAATAAATCTCGCTGCCGCCCTTGCGGAACTCCTCGGCTTTGGCTTCAAAGCTGCTTTCGACTTCGACCGCGATTTGCTTGATGGCAATCACACCCGAAGCCTTCGCCAGCGTCATCGTTTCCGGATTCAACCGCGCAAATTCGCGCACCTCCTGCGAGATTTTCATCGAGCAGAACTTCGGCCCGCACATCGAGCAGAAATGCGCCACCTTGGCATTTTCCTTCGGCAGCGTTTCGTCATGGTAGGCCATGGCCGTGTCCGGGTCGATGGCCAGGCGGAACTGGTCTTCCCAGCGGAACTCGAATCGCGCCTTGGAAACGGCGTTGTCCCACATCTGCGCGCCGGGGTAGCCCTTGGCCAGGTCGCCCGCGTGCGCGGCGATCTTGTAGGCAATCAGCCCCTGCTTCACGTCGTCGCGGTTCGGCAGGCCCAAATGTTCCTTAGGCGTCACATAGCACAGCATGGCCGTGCCGTACCAGCCAATGTTGGCCGCGCCCATCGCCGACGAAATGTGGTCGTAACCGGGCGAAATGTCGGTGATCAAGGGGCCGAGCGTGTAGAACGGCGCTTCAAAACAGGCCTCCAGCTGCTTCTCGACGTTTTCCTTCACCAGCTGCAGCGGCACATGGCCGGGGCCTTCGATCATCACCTGCACATCGTGCTTCCAGGCGATCTGCGTGAGTTCGCCCAGCGTGTGCAGTTCGGCGAACTGCGCTTCGTCGTTCGCGTCGGCAATCGAGCCCGGGCGCAGGCCGTCGCCGAGCGAGAAGCACACGTCGTAGGCCTTCATGATTTCGCAGATGTCCTCGAAATGCTCGTACAAAAAGCTTTCCTTGTGGTGCGACAAACACCATTTCGCCATGATGGAGCCGCCGCGCGAGACGATGCCCGTCAGCCGGTTCGCCGTCAGCGGCACATAGGCCAGGCGCACGCCGGCGTGGATGGTGAAGTAATCGACGCCTTGCTCGGCCTGCTCGATCAGCGTGTCGCGAAAGATTTCCCAGGTCAGGTCCTCGGCCTTGCCGTTGACTTTCTCCAGCGCCTGGTAAAGCGGCACCGTGCCGATCGGCACCGGCGAATTGCGCAGGATCCATTCGCGCGTTTCGTGGATGTTCTCGCCGGTAGAGAGGTCCATCACGGTGTCGGCGCCCCAGCGGATCGACCACGCCAGCTTGTCCACTTCTTCCTCGATGCTCGACGTGACCGCCGAGTTGCCGATGTTGGCATTCACCTTGATCAGGAAGTTGCGGCCGATGATCATCGGCTCGGTTTCGGGGTGGTTGATGTTGTTCGGAATCACGGCGCGGCCGCGCGCCACTTCGTCGCGAACGAATTCGGCGGTGATGTCTTTTGGAATCGACGCGCCGAACGCGTGGCCGGTCTTGGGCACGCGCTCGGTCGCCAGGCGCTCGGCGAGCTGGGCGCGCACCAGGTTCTCGCGGATGGCGATGTATTCCATCTCGGGCGTGATGATGCCTTGGCGGGCGTAATGCATCTGCGACACGTTGGCGCCCGCCTTGGCGCGGCGCGGCACGGGCGCGTCGTTCATGCGCAAGGCCTTGAGGGTCGGGTCGTTCAGGCGTTCGCGGCCGTAGGCGCTGGTGATGCCGGGCAAGGCGTCGGTGTCGCCGCGCTCGGCAATCCAGGCGGCGCGCAGGGCGCCCAGGCCGCGCGTGATGTCGATGGCGACCAATGGATCGGTGTACACGCCCGACGAGTCAAACAGGCGCAGCGGCGGATTGGCTTCGCGGCGCGTTTCGCTGCCTTCGGCCACCAGCGTGTCGGTCAACGTGACCTCGCGAAACGGCACGCGGATGTCGGGCCGCGAGCCTTCGATGTAAATCTTGCGGGAACCGGGAAAAGGGGTGCGCGTGATGCGGCTGGTCAGGTCCGCTGCATCAACGGTCAAAGAAGTCTTGGCCATGGCTGTCTCCAGAAGGTGGTGGGTGCCTGCCTGGGGAGCCGGAGATGCCGCCGTAAGACCACCACGTGAAGCGGTGAAAAACGCAATACCGGAGCCAAAGTGCCTTGTTTCCTACGCGGGGATGATCCCGATCAGGTTCAGCGGGTCTCGCAAAATTGCGATCTCAGCCCCGGATGTAAACATCCTGGGCACCCCGACAAGCTGCGGCGATTGTAAGCACAGCAGCCGGCGGCAGGCAAGACCCGAGCGGTAAGCAGTTGCAGGCTTCAGCCAAAGCGGCTGGGCTGGCCCAGCAGTTTTTTCGCCAGCTCGTCGAGCAGCCTGGTGTTGACCTGCGCGGCCGGATAGGTGGTGGTGAGCACGCCGAACCCGCCCACATTGGTGATGCGAAAAGCGATGCAACCGGTGTCATGCTCGGGCGTCAGCGTGATGAAGGCGCGCGACTTGGTCTGGTAGTCGAACACATAGGCCAGCAGCTTGCCGCTGTCGGGGTGGCGCAGGTCCTTGCGTTCATGCGTGACCTGGCCGACCGACAGGCGCTGCATCACCCGTTCCAGATCGGGCGGAAAGTTGACGCTGACGGTGTGGGTCGCTACCTGCCCGGTGACAGGCAACAAGTCCCAGCCGACGCCGATGTAGTCGGACACCTCGGCATTGCGCAGCATCTTGCGGCGCGCATCACAGCGGAAATTGCGCTGCGCCAAGGCCGGAAACGGTGACTTGCCGTCCAGACTGTAGGCCCCTGGCGCAGGCGGCCGGATGACGTTGAGCTGGGCGCACAAATCCTGCAGATAGGCCAGCGCCGTCCGGCAGGCCTGCTCGCAGGCCTCGATGCCCGCCATGAGATCACGCTGCGCGCCGAGTTCCAGGCCTTGCAGCGCGTTGGCACGGCTTTTCAGCTCTGATAAAAAACTCATGGGCGGCCCGCTTCCTGTTGCGTTTTGAGGCCAAAGCATAGCGCAAGCAGGGCAGCCCCGCAGCCGCACCAGATGCGCTTGCATGCGTGCCGATGAAAGTTTTTTTATGCTCGCATTGACATTCTGATTGCTATATTTTTGATAGCTATGCAGCCTTGTAAATATTGCGCCATCAGGGTATTTGATGCTATTTTCATGCTGGACGGTAATTTTGCCAAGGGTGATGTAGGACAAAGTCCAGAAACAGCATTGAAATACCAATGCCTGATTAAACTGGCCCGATGACTGAAGTTCGCAAAGGCCAGGCGCCAGCCACGTTGTCGCGCACCGTGTTTCATGAACGCTTCATGCAGTCCTTCATGGACCCGGCTTTCAGGGCCGAGGACCAAGCCATATCGCGCGTCGAGGCCATCGCCTGGGACGCCTACCAGGAAGGCCGCAAGTCGCCGGTGACCCGCAAGGCCGGCCCGGGCTATGCCGATCCTGCCTATGACTTGTCAGTCGAATGGCTGGACACGAAGCAACAGATTGAAAAAGCACAGGCGGCCTGGAAAGAGCCTGCCACGCCATCGCGGGTATTGCTGGTTTGCGGATCGTCCCGCAACGATGGCACCTGTCCCGGTGAAATTTCCAAGTCCTTTCGCATGGTCGAATGGGCCAGGCAGACGCTGCAGGCCGAACCGCTGGCACTGGAGGTTGATGTACTCGACCTGAGCCTGCTGACCTCCAGCTACCACCTGAACATTCACCCCTGCAAGGGCTGCGTTTCAACTGCCATGCCGCTGTGCCACTGGCCGTGCAGCTGCTACCCCAACCATTCGCTGGGCCAGACCAGCGACTGGATGGCCGAGATCTACGAACGCTGGACCGCCGCGCATGCCGTCATCATCGTCACGCCGGTGTACTGGTACCAGTCGCCCAGCCCGCTCAAGCTCATGATCGACCGTCTGGTGTGCTCCGACGGCGGCAATCCGGACCCCACCACCACCCACGGCAAAAAGCCTGAGGAAGCCAAGGCGCTGGAACTCAAGGGCTGGGATTATCCCAAGCACCTGGCCGGCCGTGTTTACGGCCTGGTGGTGCATGGCGACGTGGCTGGCATTGAAGGCTCCCGGCGGGGCTTGTCGGACTGGCTGGACTGGATGGGCCTGATTGACGCCGGCACACAGGCGCGCCTGGACCGGTTCATCGGCTACTACGAGCCTTATGCCACCAGCCACGAAACGCTCGACGCTGACAAAGCAGTTCAGGCCGAGGTGCGCAACGTGGCAAGGGCGGTGGCCCAAGCCGTCAAGGAATTGCGTGCCGGGACGCTGTCACAGCCAGACAAAGGCCTGTCTCGGCCACGGCCCAAGTAGCGTATGGCCCCAGCGCTTTTTTCATCACACAAAAAAAAGCATACGCCGTGCAACACAGCCTGATGCCGCGCAGGCGCTCCAGACGTGTTTCATGCACGCATGAAACGGCTGCGTGCCAGCTGAAAAAACCCAGCGACGGCGACACACAGGCTCGCCACACTGGCGTCCAAGCTGTCGCCAATTTTTGGCACCAGACCTTGTTCATTCAAAAGAAGCTTCCATGAAATCTCCATTCAAATCCATGAACGGCCTGCTGGCAACCGCTGGCGTAGCCATGGCGCAAGGCACCGACGCGGCGCCGGCAGCGCTGAAACCCGGCACGTCGGCACCCGCAGCACAGAACGCCATGCCGCACCATGGAAGGCACATGATGGGCCAGCACGACCCTGCCAGGATGCAGGCCTGGATGGCCAAGCGTCAGGCGGAAATGAAGGCCAGGCTCAAGATCACGCCGGCCCAGGAAGGCGCCTGGACCACCTTCACCGCCTCGATGCAGCCGCCGGCCTGTCGGCGCCGATTGAATATTGACCCACCCTGCCGATCCAATATTGACCCAGGGCGGGTTGCTGGTGTTGGAACCAGCAATTGTGGATAAGTGTACTCAGCAGCTGGTTTTGACTTCTCCTTATCCAGGTTTTTTAAATTCACAGACGGCACGGGGAAAGGAGCGAAGGGCGTAGCCCGTAACGGATTTCCCCGTGCGCGCCCGGCTCAGAACGGCTCGTCTGGCAGCGCTGCTTTTGCCTCCTTGCGCGTTTGCTCGCGCGCCTTGATACGCGACTTGGCGGCCAGGGTGCTGTGCTGAAACCGGTACGATTCGTTGCCCGTCTCCACGATATGGCAGTGGTGAGTGAGCCTGTCGAGCAGCGCGGTGGTCATTTTGGCGTCCCCAAAGACGCTCGACCATTCGGAGAAACTCAAATTGGTGGTGATGACCACGCTGGTGTGCTCGTACAGCTTGGAGAGCAGGTGAAACAGCAAGGCGCCGCCCGCCTGGCTGAACGGCAGGTAGCCCAGCTCATCGAGAACGACCAGGTCCATGCGCATCAAGCTCAGGGCCATGCGTCCGGCCTTGCCGTCACGCTTTTCCTTCTCCAGCACATTGACCAGATCGACCGTGGAGTAAAAGCGCACGCGCTTGCCCTGCGCGACAATGCCCGCCACGGCGATGGCCGTGGCCAGATGCGTCTTGCCCGTGCCGGGCCCGCCGATGAGCACAGCGTTTTGCGCCGTATCGGTAAACGCCAGCGTAGCGAGTTGCCTGACCAGCGGCTGATCGACCTTGGACGAGCCGAAGTCAAACCCGGCCAGATCGCGGTGCATGGGCAGCTTGGCCGCGTTCATCTGGTGGCTGACCGAGCGCATGGCACGGTCGGTGTGTTCGGCCTGCAGCAGGTGCTCGATCAGCCAGCGGGAGGTGGCCGTTGACGACTCCCCCTGACCCATCAATTCCGTCCAGGCGCTGGCCATGCCGTACAGGCGCAGCTCCTTGAGCTCAGCGCTGACGTCACGCATGGTTAACCGCCGCCGCGCCGCCTGGCGCCTCATTGAGGCTGCGCAGGCTGTCGTAGCGGCCGGTGTTGGCCAGCGGCGCATCGACGAGTTGCAGCGTCGTTTGCACCGTCTCGGGCAGCGCGCAGGCATTGAGCCGGGCCAGCACGTTCAGCACATGCTCAGCGCTCAGGGCGCCGGACTCGATGACCAGCTCGACCGCCACCAGCACCGCCTCCAGCCCGGCCGTCGGCACGGCAGCGAGCACCTGCGCCATGATCCGGTCTCCGCCGCAGTGGCGCAGCAGGCCGAGCTTGAGTTGCTTCAAGGGCGCGGGCATGTCGGCAAAGGGAGCGCCGTTGCGCAGGGCGCCCGGTTTGCGCTGCACCAGGGCAATGTAGTGCTGCCAGTCATACACAGTCTGCCCCCGGTTGACGGCCCGTTCATGGCTGGCGACCACCGCGCCACCGGCCACCATGCAGATGCGCGTCGGGTACAGCCGGGTGCTCACGCGCTGGCAGGCGAACTCGCACGGCACCGAATACCGGTTGCGCTGCACGCTGACCAGGCAGGTGCTCGATACGCTCGCCTCCCTTTCCACGTAGCCGTCAAAGGCTGCGGGCATGGGTATCATCTCGGGGAGTTCTTGCGCCAGCATCTCCTGCACGCTGAACTGCTTGTACTCGGGGTGGCGGATCTCGCTCCACAGGGCCCGGCAGCGCTCGCCCAGCCAGGCGTTGAGCGCCTCGAACGAGCCAAACTGGCACTTCTGCGCATCGAGCCAGATGCGCCGGCGGCTGTCCTGCACGTTTTTTTCCACCACGCCTTTTTCCCAGCCCGAGGCGACGTTGCAGAAATCGGCATCGAACAGGTAGTGCGCGCACATCACGGCAAAGCGCGCATTGACCACCCGGCCCTTGCTGCCTTTCTTGACCTTGTCGACGGCCGTTTTCATGTTGTCATAGATGCCGCGCCGGGCAATGCCGCCCAGCGCCGCGAACGAGCGCGTGTGGGCGTCGAACAGCATTTCATGGCCCTGGCTGGGGTAGGCCACCAGCCAGAAAGCGCGGCTCGCGCACAGCTTGAGGTGCGAGACCTGCATCTTGTAATAAATGCCGCCCACCACCAGGCCCTCTTCGCTCCAGTCAAACTGGAAGGCCTCGCCCAACTCGAAACTCAGGGGCACGAATGCATGGGGCGCCTTGCCGGCACTGCCTCGCCAGGCGCGCGTGAAGTCCGTCACCGCGCTGTAGCCGCCCGCATAGCCGACCGCCTGGATTTGCGCAAACAGCGCCTTGGCCGTGCGCCGGTCTCGTTTGCTCCGGTGGCCATCGGCTTGCAGGGCCTGCTCCAACTCCCCGGTAAAAGCGCTCAGTTTGCCCAACGCCTGGGGCCTGCTGTAGACCGGCACCTGTACCTCTTGTGGCGCCCTGAGCCATCGGCGCAGCGTGTTGCGCGACAACCCCGTGCGCTTGGCTATTTCATGCAGCGACAGCTTGTCGCGCAAATGCATCCGTCGAATCTTGCCTAACATTTCCATGGTGATCACCTTTTTCGCTCCTGCCTAAAAATAAGGCAGGGCAAGTAAAACACCTGGGTCAGTTTTGGATCGGCACAACCTCTATAAGTAGGTCAGTTTTCGGTCGGCGTCAACAGCCTACGCGTGACAGTGCGGGTTTTTCACCTGAAATCTGAATTGTTTTGCTCTATTTTCAATAGCTAAAGGCAGTGGCAGTTGCTCCGCGAGATACCTGTTTAAAGACTTTTCCCGTGTTGGCCTATGGTGGTGGATTGCACACGCCGTCGCCTTGTCGCACGTGGCCGGTCACCGGGCTTGCCTTCAGTGGTGTTGGGATTGAGCGGCGCACCAAGGCGCGCACTTGGATAAAACGGTCGCTGGAAGAGATGGAGGCCCGGAGCATTCCATACGGCCCATTTCGGCTCCGTGCAGTGCCTTGTGAAGCCAAAGCTTCCCGAAGCGCAGTGGATATTCGGGTCAGACGCAGCAGTCATGCCGCTGCGCCCGGTCCGAAAGCATCGGGCAAGCATTGAGCTCCAGAGCCGCTCACGGGGGAGCCGCCCACGTCGGTGGTGCCCTAGGGGGTCTTGCCCGCGCCTGAACCGGAAGCATCTGGCGAGCCCTGCACGCCGGAGCCAGTCATCGGCGAGCCAGTCCCAGGCTTGGTGCCCGAATGGGTCATGCCCTTGCCGCTCCCCGTTGCGCCCTTGTTGCGCGTCATGCCTGCTGCCGAGCCGGAAGCATCTGGCGAGCCCTGCACGCCGGAGCCAGTCATCGGCGAGCCAGTCCCAGGCTTGGTGCCCGAATGGGTCATGCCCTTGCCGGTCCCCGCCGCACCCTTGTTGTCCATCCCCGCGCCCGGGCCGGATGCATCAGGCGAGCCCTGTACGCCCGAGCCGGTCATGGGCGAGCCGCTGGCGCCCGCGGGGCGTGAACCGGTCATGCCGTTGCCGGCTCCCGCAGCACCTTTGCTGCCCATGCCCGCGCCCGCACCGGAAGCGTCTGGTGAGCCCTGTACACCCGAGCCGGTCATGGGCGAGCCGCTGGCGCCCGTGGCGCCTGAACCGGTCATGCCCGTTCCCGCAGCACCTTTGCTGCCCATGCCAGCGCCCGGACCGGAAGCGTCTGGTGAGCCCTGTACACCTGAGCCGGTCATGGGCGCGCCGCCCGAACTGCCGGTCTGCGCTTGGGCCATGCCGCCCATCATCAATGCTGCCGTGACCGCAAGAGTCAGCGGAATGACTTTCGTGGAAGACTTTTTGAACATAAAAAACTCCTTTTAGACGGAACAAAATGCGCTCGCCACTTTGAGGCCAGCGAAAGCATTCAATCAGTCTATGGCTCACCCCTGGTCGTTTTTGCCAGCAAGACGCATCCCGCGGTGTAGGACGCTGACCTTGCGTACCACAGCGCTTGCCTAGGAGGTTCTGAAACAAGCTCAAGCGCTGAACCTGGCGCTTTGCTGCGTCATGTGCGGTGTCTTTTCGACCCAAGCCCTTTTTTACTCGTCAAACCTATGCGTTTTCAGGAACTGTCGGCTTTCGGCAGCCAGTTGCGCGCGCCGTGCCGTTCCAAGGTGCGCACTCCCGTTTTAACCAGGGCCCGGGTGTGATGTCTGCTGCCGGGCCTCCCGTCAACATGAAGCACACAGGCAAGCCCGGCGCAGCGGTCAGTCCCTGTGTCTTGCAACCAGAGCCGCCCGAGAGCGGCCAAGGCCTGCGCGGCCGGATTAATCAGAAGAATGTCGATTAAAAAATCGAAAATTTACTTTTCTCTTATGTCAACAGTGCTTATAAATTTTCATACCTTTTTTACTCCAGCGTTTCGGAATTTCAGGGATGGGCATGAATCGGCTAAGCGACTCAAATGAACAGTATCGCCATGTGACTTGTCTTTAAAGAAAGTGTCTTATGCAATGTTCAGTACGTCTCTCAAGTATTTTTTGCTTGTTTTGGCTGTGCTGCAACTTCGTTTGGGCCCAACAAAATGTGATCCAGACTGAAAATTCAAAGCCTGGTTCGCCGGATTGGGAAATAACGGCGCCATCGAGCACCCCGACGGTTGAAGGCTATGCATCTCACACCAGCGTGAACCGCGGGGAAACCATACGGTTTTTTGTCAACACCAGCGCGCCAACCTATACGCTTGCCATCTACCGGATGGGCTGGTATGCGGGCGCAGGTGCCCGACTGATGACTTCGGTGACGTTGCCGGGGAAAAGTCAGCCCATACCGCAGCCCGATTCAGTCACAGGCCTCATTGAATGCGACTGGGCCGAATCCCACCGCATCACGATTCCACAGACGGCTGACAAGACCGACTGGGCCACTGGTATCTATCTGGTGAAGCTCACGCCCAGTTCGGGAACCCAAAGTTACATGGTTTTCGTGGTGCGTGACGATTCTTCGCGCTCGACCTATGTTTACCAGTCGACTGTTACCACTTCCCAAGCTTATAACAACTGGGGCGGCAAATCGCTTTACACCTATAACAGCGTCAACAGCGATCCAGCGCGCAAAGTTTCATTCAACCGTCCGTACGCCAGGGAAGGGTACCGCGGGGGTGCCGGTCAATTTCTTAACCATGAAATCAACTTTTTGCGCTTCTTAGAACGCGAAGGCTACGACGTTACGTATCTGTCCAATCTTGATTTGCACACCAATGGCGCTCAACTGCTCAACCATCGAGCTTTTCTTGTTGCAGGCCATGACGAATACTGGTCCTACCAAATGAAAAGCGCTGCACATGCCGCGCAGGAACAAGGTGTGCACCTGGGTTTTTTCGCATCCAACGAGGCGTATTGGCAGGTCCGCTTTGAACCCAGTTCAAAGGGCGAAGCCAATCGAACCATGATCGCATACAAGGAGGCCGCGCAAAGCCAGGACCCCTTTGCGATGGCTATGTCACCGTTAAATGTGGAAATTTCCCCAATGTCATTGCCAGGACAGCCTCCGCAGAGGCGGCATGGTGGTTGTCTAGGGCGCGAAACCAGCCCAGGTAGTTGTCCAGATAACCCGTGGCAACGCCATGAAAGCGCTGTATCCAGTGCTTGAGGCGGCCGTGATAGGCGTTGACGTTCTGGACATGGATGGCGCCGTTGACGCGTACGCCCGCGCTGAGGTTGACCGCCTCATGCGCGAGGTGCGCGTCTTGCGCAAAGCCGCGATAGGTCGGATTGCCATCGCTCACCAGCAGCGCGTCCTTGGCCAGCACGGACTGCAATGCACTGGCCAGTTCGGCTTTGCTCATCTGCCCGCGCCCCATCACCCAGTCCAGCGTCTGCCCCGTGCGCTCGCGTGCCACCAAAACGCAGACCTGCTCATTGGATAAACCCGGTTTGCCCGCTTTGCCGCCGCGCCGGCGAGCGGGCCGCTCCAGCTTGCGGCAACCCTTGCGGGACTCCAGAAAATACGTCTCGTCGGCCTCCGTGATGCCTTGCAGCGTGGTGGGGCGGTCCGCCTTGACGCTGTTCAAGAAGCGGTGGCGCCAGCGCAGCGTGGTGTTGCGGTGAACCTGCAAGGCAGCGGCTGCCGGGCGAAGCGGCTGGGACGCCACCAGCGCGGCGCTAAAACCAAGCCATTTATCTTTCTTGCGAAGCCGCGCCAGCGTCGTGCCGGTCAATGCGTTGAAGGTGCGATGGCACGTCTGGCAGCGATAGCGCTGCAGCCCGCTGACCTGACCATGCCGGTCAAGCTCGGTGCCATGGCAGTGCGGGCAGCTGCGCGGGTGCTCCGATCTGGGCGACTCGATGACGGCCAGCACTTTTTGCTCGCCGCCATCGAGCGTATCAAGCCGCTTTCGGAGTAACTCGCGCTGGTGCAACGTGAGCCGGGCTACTTGTTTCAGCAATCCATTGAAAGTCTTGGCATTCATGATGGCTACCTCCTGGCAGGGTTCGCTGTGACTCTACTCCTCTGGAACAAAATTTCCACATTTAACGGTGACATAGCCTTTGCGATCGACAGCGACCCGTCGAACGACAAGTTCATCACGATCCGATACCGTGACCTGAATGCCATTTTCGGGGTGAACGACAGCGTTGCCCAGCCTGAAAACGGCCTGGTCGGAGTGATGTACCACGGAGACCCATTTAATGGGGACATCGTGGTATCAGATGCAACAAGCTGGGTTTATGCGGGCACTGGCGCGAGCAACGCCTCCAGATTTTCCGGCTTGCTAGGGTATGAAACCGACACGATTGTCAACAATGGGTATTCGCCGCCTCAACTTCGAAAAATTGCAGAGTCACCCGACCCATGGGGAAACTCCCACATGGCCACGTACACGACCGAAAGCGGCTCAGTCGTATTTGCAACCGGCTCCAACCAGTGGAGTTGGGGAATAGACAACTATGGCAATCGAAACGTTGAACAAGAAAGCGCCAAGCAGGCCACTCGCAACGTGCTGGCCCGATTTGGAGCAGCGCCTGTCCGCACGCCCACCAATGTACAGGCGACAGCGGCTAGCCAGGCGATCAACCTGAGCTGGACTGCGCCAATAGGGGCAACCGCCTTTAATCTCTACCGCAGCCTGGCGGCAAATGCCCAAGGCACAACAGCCTATCGAGCGGGGCTGACTTCGCCTTCTTTTACTGATACCGGACTCGCTGCGGGAACAACTTATTTCTACACCGTCACAGGGGCCAATACGGCTACCGAAAGTGCACAGTCGGCGGAAGTGTCCGCAGCGGTCACGAGCACATCGCCACCGCCCGCGAGCAATCCGGCGCCCATCCTGTCCTCGATTGCGCCAACGGGCGCCGCCGTGGGCGGAGCTGGCTTTTCACTGACGGCGAGGGGCAGCAATTTTGTTCCGGCTTCCAAGGTGTATTGGAACGGCACAGAGCGGCCCACCAGCTACTTGAGCGTCACGCAGCTCTCGGCGTCGATTCCTGCCAGCGACCTGCAGTCTGCAGGTACCGCGCAAGTCAGCGTGGTGACACCGGCACCGGGCGGCGGCGTCTCGGCGGTGCTGTCGTTTACCGTCAACAGTGCCTCGCCGCCAAGCAATCCGGCGCCCACGCTGAGTTCGCTGTCGCCGACAAGCGCGGCAGCAGGCAGCGCCGGTTTTGCGCTGACGGTGAATGGCTCGAATTTCGTGGCCGGCTCCAAGGTGTATTGGAATGGGGCAGAGCGGCCCACCAGCTACTTGAGCGCCACACAACTCTCGGCGTCAATTCCGGCAACAGACACGGCCGCAGCCGGTGCGGCGCAGGTGAGCGTGTTCAACCCCACTCCCGGCGGCGGCGTCTCTTCGCCCCAATCCTTCACCGTCACCAGCGCGCAGAGCCAGAACCTGACGCAGCTGGGCAGCATCATTGCCAAAATAACGGCTCCGAAGGGCGGCGGCTCCTACAACCTCAATCTCATCCGCGACGGTGTGATGCCGCCAATGGGCAACACCAACTCGGCCCTGCAGTACGACACCTTCGACGGCTACAACACGGCATTGGACGACTGGATCGGCTACCAGTACACATCCGCGCAAAACTTCAACCGGGTCGTGTTTCAGGAGGGTCGGCACTTTAGCGACGGTGGCTGGTTCAAAAACCTGACGGTGCAGGTGCGTCAGGCGGGCACTTGGGTCAACGTGTCGGGCCTGAGCAGCACGCCGGCTTATCCGGGCACGAACAACGGCGTGACGTATGAGACCTACACCTTGCAGTTCGCGCCCATCAGCGGCGAAGCCATACGCATTTACGGCGCCCCCGGCGGCAGCAACGCATTCATCTCGGTGGCCGAGCTGCAGGTGTATGGGGAAGGAACTCCTTCTCAAAGCAATCCGGTGCCGGTGCTGAGTTCGCTGTCGCCGACGAGCGCGGCAGCAGGCAGCGCCGGTTTTGCGCTGACGGTGAATGGCTCGAATTTCGTGGCCGGCTCCAAGGTGTATTGGAACGGCACAGAGCGGCCCACCAGCTACTTGAGCGCCACGCAACTCTCGGCGTCGATTCCTGCCAGCGACCTGCAGTCTGCAGGTACCGCGCAAGTCAGCGTGGTGACACCGGCACCGGGCGGCGGCGTCTCGGCGGTGCTGTCGTTTACCGTCAACAGTGCCTCGCCGCCAAGCAATCCGGCGCCCACGCTGAGTTCGCTGTCGCCGACAAGCGCGGCAGCAGGCAGCGCCGGTTTTGCGCTGACGGTGAATGGCTCGAATTTCGTGGCCGGCTCCAAGGTGTATTGGAATGGGGCAGAGCGGCCCACCAGCTACTTGAGCGCCACACAACTCTCGGCGTCGATTCCGGCAACAGACACGGCCGCAGCCGGTGCGGCGCAGGTGAGCGTGTTCAACCCCACTCCCGGCGGCGGCGTCTCTTCGCCCCAATCCTTCACCGTCACCAGCGCGCAGAGCCAGAACCTGACGCAGCTGGGCAGCATCATTGCCAAAATAACGGCTCCGAAGGGCGGCGGCTCCTACAACCTCAATCTCATCCGCGACGGTGTGATGCCGCCAGTGGGCAACACCAACTCGGCCCTGCAGTACGACACCTTCGACGGCTACAACACGGCATTGGACGACTGGATCGGCTACCAGTACACATCCGCGCAAAACTTCAACCGGGTCGTGTTTCAGGAGGGTCGGCACTTTAGCGACGGTGGCTGGTTCAAAAACCTGACGGTGCAGGTGCGTCAGGCGGGCACTTGGGTCAACGTGTCGGGCCTGAGCAGCACGCCGGCTTATCCGGGCACGAACAACGGCGTGACGTATGAGACCTACACCTTGCAGTTCGCGCCCATCAGCGGCGAAGCCATACGCATTTACGGCGCCCCCGGCGGCAGCAACGCATTCATCTCGGTGGCCGAGCTGCAGGTGTATGGGGAAGGAACTCCTTCTCAAAGCAATCCGGTGCCGGTGCTGAGTTCGCTGTCGCCGACGAGCGCGGCAGCAGGCAGCGCCGGTTTTGCACTGACGGTGAATGGCTCGAATTTCGTGGCCGGCTCCAAGGTGTATTGGAACGGCACAGAGCGGCCCACCAGCTACTTGAGCGCCACGCAACTCTCGGCGTCGATTCCTGCCAGCGACCTGCAGTCTGCAGGTACCGCGCAAGTCAGCGTGGTGACACCGGCACCGGGCGGCGGCGTCTCGGCGGTGCTGTCGTTTACCGTCAACAGTGCCTCGCCGCCAAGCAATCCGGCGCCCACGCTGAGTTCGCTGTCGCCGACAAGCGCGGCAGCAGGCAGCGCCGGTTTTGCGCTGACGGTGAATGGCTCGAATTTCGTGGCCGGCTCCAGGGTGTATTGGAATGGCACAGAGCGGCCCACCAGCTACTTGAGCGCCACGCAACTCTCGGCGTCGATTCCTGCCAGCGACCTGCAGTCTGCAGGTACCGCGCAAGTCAGCGTGGTGACACCGGCACCGGGCGGCGGCGTCTCGGCGGTGCTGTCGTTTACCGTCAACAGTGCCTCGCCGCCAAGCAATCCGGCGCCCACGCTGAGTTCGCTGTCGCCGACGAGCGCGGCAGCAGGCAGCGCCGGTTTTGCGCTGACGGTGAATGGCTCAAATTTCGTGGCCGGCTCCAGGGTGTATTGGAACGGGGCAGAGCGGCCCACCAGCTACTTGAGCGCCACACAACTCTCGGCGGCGATTCCGGCAACAGACACGGCCGCAGCCGGTGCGGCGCAGGTGAGCGTGTTCAACCCCACTCCCGGCGGCGGCGTCTCTTCGCCCCAATCCTTCACCGTCACCAGCGCGCAGAGCCAGAACCTGACGCAGCTGGGCAGCATCATTGCCAAAATAACGGCTCCGAAGGGCGGCGGCTCCTACAACCTCAATCTCATCCGCGACGGTGTGATGCCGCCAGTGGGCAACACCAACTCGGCCCTGCAGTACGACACCTTCGACGGCTACAACACGGCATTGGACGACTGGATCGGCTACCAGTACACATCCGCGCAAAGCTTCAACCGGGTCGTGTTTCAGGAGGGTCGGCACTTTAGCGACGGTGGCTGGTTCAAAAACCTGACGGTGCAGGTGCGTCAGGCGGGCACTTGGGTCAACGTGTCGGGCCTGAGCAGCACGCCGGCTTATCCGGGCACGAACAACGGCGTGACGTATGAGACCTACACCTTGCAGTTCGCGCCCATCAGCGGCGAAGCCATACGCATTTACGGCGCCCCCGGCGGCAGCAACGCATTCATCTCGGTGGCCGAGCTGCAGGTGTATGGCCCTTAAAGAGTTTTATGAACTCGCTCCTGAAGGCAAGAGCGTGGCCGCCTTGAGCAGCATGAGGAGGGCAAAGACCACGAAAGCAGTCCAGCCAGCACTTCAGGCATTCGTTCGAAATCGCGGCTTAGTCGCTTGAACTGAGCCCGGCAGAAATTAGGAGACTAAATGTTCAGACGCTTTATCTTTGTTATTGGCTTTTTGGCCGGCTGCAGCGCTGCCCAGTCGCAGGCCATAAGTACAGAAGCATGGTATGCCGTAACTGATGCACAAGGTGTGCAGGTAATCAACGTCGAATGCGGCGCAGGATTTGTCGACCCACAGGAGATCGTGGTCAAGAGCAGGCGGCCGGTTGAGCTTCGGGTGCGAACGTCGGAGCCCTCCCAGGAATTCATCTCTGACCTCAGCCCCGGTGTGGGCAAGGCCATTGGCAAGAAGCCTGTGCCCCTTCGGTTCACCCCAATTGCGCATGGCCGCTTTGCCATAGGTTGTCAAAAGCAAGGCGAAAGCTTGGAGCCCAATAATTCCAAGGGTAAAAAGAAAGGGCTTCTGACGGTAGTGCCAGACAACGGGATCAAGTAAAGATTAACAAAAAATGTCGTTTCTCCAGATTTCGGGCGGTTAAAAACCAGGTGTTTGCTGACGCATGAGCGTCGCCACAACAAAAACGCAGCAAGGTCAGCATGTCCATGAAATGGCTGGCCTTTTTCCGATAGCGGGTGGCAATTCGACGAAAGTACTTGAGTTTGCCGAACATGCATTCGATGACATGGCGTTCCTTGTCCATGCCCCAGTCACAGCCTCTTTGCATTTTGCGGTTCGGTTTGGGCCAGATCACTGCCGAGATGTCACGCTGCCCCAGCCCAGTCAAGCAAGACATTGCCGTAATACCCTTTGTCGGCCAGCAGTGCGCCCGTACTGATGTCTTGCATGCGTGGCGTGGCTTGGGTGATGTCTGCTGCCTGCCTCCCGTCAAGATGAAGCGCACGGGCAAGCCCCGGCGCAGCGGTCAGTACCTGTGTCTTGCAACCAAAGCCGCCCGAGAGCGGCACAGGCGTGCGCCCGTACCACGGTGCTGTCGATGCAGACATTGTGCATAGCCACCTTCACCGGGACATTGGCCGGCATCTTCTCCCATACGTCAAACCGGCGTCAACTGGCAAAGCACTTGAACACGCTGTTCCAATGCCCGAGCCTATCGGGCAGGAGCCGCCACTGGGCGCCTGCACCCAAGATCCACAGCACCGCCTGGGCAACCCCCCGGCAAGTGGCCTCGCATGTCACCCGGATACCGGGCGTTTTCTTCAGCCTGCCAATCAGGTGGACCCATCCGCCATCGCTCAGCTTGGCTTTTTTCCAGGAAGGCTCAAAATCTGAAAATTCTACTTTCCGCTCCGTCAACAGGGCCCAGTGCCGCGTCATGCGCAAAGTGTCGGGAGATCGCGTCGCCATCGGCCTGCGGCGCAAGGCGCAGCACGCCATCAAGTCTGAGGCCTTGACAAGGGATGCAAAGCCGCGATGCGCGTTGAGGACCAGCGAGAACCGGCAGTCTGTGCATGACGCGACACGAGCAAGCCAAGACCAAATTTTGTCAGGGATACTCCGAAGTGGGCAAAGAAGATGCCTCTGTCGCACCGATGCCGCGTGGCCGCCTCGCCCGTCGCCAGTTGATTGGACACGTTAGGTCGGGCAGCTTGTTGACCACAGCGCGTTCGACGGCCTGGCAGAAATAAGTTACCGTCCTACAGTCCTGAATACGCCGCCGGACAACAATCGTGTTTCGTCAAGTTTGGCCTGTTTCAGGCCTCCCGTTGCCGCCAGATTGCTACCCCTTCTTTGTTCAATACCGCGCAGCCCGGAATCCTTGATGCAGCGTCCGAGAACCTCATGCTCCACAAAATCAAAACACTTCACACCCAGCCCCGCGCGAGGCGTCTTGCGGCAGGCGCCGAAACCACGGCAAACGTCGAACCCACGGCAGGCGCCGACCTCAGGGCAGACGCCGATCCAGCGTCTTCCTTCAAGGTGCTCACCGTCAACATCCACAAGGGCTTTACTTTCTTCAACCGCAAGTTCGTCCTGTCCGAATTGCGCGACGCGGTGCGCACCGTGGGCGCGGACGTGGTGTTTTTGCAGGAGGTGACGGGCAGCCACCTCAAGCATGCGGAAAAGTTCGACAACTACACCGATCAGCCCCATTACGAATACCTGGCCGACAGCATCTGGAACCAGTTTGCCTATGGCCGCAATGCGGTCTACACCAACGGCCACCACGGCAATGCGCTGCTGTCAAAGTTCCCGATCGTGCGCTTTGAAAACCGAGACATCTCCATCAGCGGCCCGGAGCGGCGCGGCATGCTGCATTGCGAGTTGCAGGTGCCCGGCCAGAGCCACACCGTGCATGCGATCTGCGTGCACCTGGGGCTGGTCGAAACCCACCGCACGCAGCAGATGAAGCTGCTGTGCGACATGGTGCGCAAGGAAATTCCGGCGCGCTCGCCAGTGGTCGTGGCCGGCGACTTCAACGACTGGCGCCGGCGCGCCCACGCGCAGATGGCCAAGGGCGCCAACATGCACGAGGTGTTCGTGCAGGCCAACGGCCATGCGGCCCGCACCTTTCCGGCCCGGCTTCCGCTGTTGCAGCTGGACCGCATCTATGTGCGCAACGCAGTCGGCCATTCGCCCATCGTGCTGCCCAGCCATCCGTGGTCGCACCTGTCCGACCATGCGCCGCTGGCGGCCGAAATCAGGCTTTAAAAGGCTACCGCCATGCACCCGTGCCACGCCGTTTCACCATCACTCCACGGCCAGGCGGCCGGCTGGGGAAAGGCATGACCCGCTGGGTTGGCGGCAACCGCTTTCACCTGCTGGAAAACGGCGAGGCGTTTTTTCCGCGCGTTTTTGAATCGATTGCCGGCGCCCGCCACGAGGTGGTGCTGGAAACCTTCATTTTGTTCGAGGACAAGGTCGGGCTGGCGCTGCATGCGGCGCTGCTGGGGGCGGCCTCACGCGGTGTGCAGATTGACCTGACGATCGACGGTTTCGGCTCGCCCGACCTGTCGCCCGGCTTCATCTCTGGGCTGACGCAGGCTGGCGTTCGGGTGCATGTGTTCGACCCGGCGCCGCGCCTGTGGGGCTGGCGCACCAACGTGTTCCGGCGCATGCACCGCAAGATCGTGGTGGTGGACGGCCAGCGCGCCTTCGTTGGCGGCATCAACTATTCGGCCGACCACCTGGCCGACTTCGGGCCCGAGGCCAAGCAGGACTATTCGGTCGAGATCGAAGGCCCCATTGTCTCGGTGATCTATGAGTTCGTGCACAAGGCGCTGGCGGCCGGGCAGCGCAACACCACCAGGAGCTTTGCCGGCCAACTGCGCGAGCGCATCGCCGACCGGGCGCATTTGCTGACGCAAGGCTGGCGCGCAGACCCGGTGCCGGCGGGCGAGGCAGCAGCGATCTTTGTCACCCGCGACAACAGCAAGCACACCACCGACATCGAACGCCACTACCGCATCGCCATTCGCGCCGCCCGGCACCGCGTGGTGATTGCCAACGCCTACTTTTTCCCTGGCTACCGGCTGCTCAAGGAAATGCGCCGGGCGGCCCGGCGCGGCGTCGAGGTGCGGCTGATCCTGCAGGGCGAACCCGACATGGCGATTGTCAAGACCGCCGCCAACATGCTGTATGGCCACCTGCTGTCGGCCGGCATACAGATCTTTGAATACTGCGAGCGGCCGCTGCACGGCAAGGTGGCGGTGTCGGACGACACCTGGTCCACGGTCGGTTCGAGCAACCTGGACCCGCTCAGCCTGTCGCTGAACCTGGAGGCCAACGTGATCATCAAGGACCGCGCCTTCAACCAGCACCTGAGCGCGCGACTGGACGACCTGGTGCAGCACAATTGCAAGCAGATCCATGCGGCTGATCTGGCCGAATGGAGCTGGTGGCGCACGCTGCGCAGCTTTTTCGTCTTCCACCTGCTCAGCCGCTACCCGGCCTGGGCGGGCTGGCTGCCGGCGCACAAGCCGCGCATTTTGCTGGCGGAAGTGTCCGATGCGGCGCTCGAAAGCGCCGGCGTCAACCCGGTCAGCCAGGCCGACGCGGCGTGAGTCGCCCATGAGCGACAGCCTGCGGTCTTCGGCACGCCCCGGCGGTCCGCCAGGCGTGCGGCGCAAGCTCACCGAGCGGGCCTGGTGGCCGTGGCTGCGGCGCGCGGCCACGACCGTTTTTTTTGGCCTGGTCGCCTGGCTGCTGGTGTCGCAGGCACGGACCATCGAATGGGGCATGGTGCTGTCGTCGCTCCAGGACTATTCGCTGTCCGCGTCCTGGAGCGCACTGGCGCTGGGGGCCGCCAGCTACGCGCTTTACAGCTGCTTCGACCTGCTGGGGCGCCACTACACCGGCCACCGGCTGCGCGCCTCCACCGTGATGCAGCTGACGTTTGTCAGCTATGCCTTCAACCTCAACCTCGGCTCGGTGGTCGGCGGCATTGCCTTTCGCTACCGGCTGTATTCCCGACTCGGGCTGGCCATGGGCACCATCACCCGCGTGATCAGCGTCAGCATGCTGGCCAACTGGATGGGCTACCTGCTGCTGGCCGGGCTGGTGTTCAGCCTGCAGCCGCCGGCCTTGCCGCCCAGCTGGAAAATCGATGCGTTCCAGCTGCGCCTGATTGGCTTCGCGCTGCTGGCGCTGGCACTGGCCTACCTGGGCGCCTGCGCCTTTTCCAGCCAGCGCAGCTTCAGCCTGCGCGGCCACGACATCGAGTTGCCTTCGCTCAGGCTGGCCGGCCTGCAGCTGGGCATGGGCGCGGGCAACTGGCTGCTGATGTCGGGCATTGTCTTCATCCTGCTGCAGCAGCGCATCGATTTTTTCAGCGTCGCCAGCGTGCTGCTGCTGGCGGCGATTGCCGGCGTCATCACCCACATCCCCGGCAACCTGGGCGTGCTGGAGGCGGTGTTTGTCGCGCTGCTGTCGCACCGCATGCCGCAGCATGAACTGCTGGCCGGCCTGATCGCCTACCGGGTGGTGTATTTCCTGGGGCCGCTGCTGGTGGCGGCGGTCGTCTATCTGGTGATGGAAACCCGGGCCCGGAAAACAGCGCCGCCCAAGGACTGAAGGCCCGACCGCCATTGCGGTCATGGCGCCAGCCCCGACGCCCGGCCAGCCCGGACACTGTATATTATTACAGTGTTTTATCCCACCCTTCAACACAAGCTGGCCATCCTGGCCGACGCCGCCAAGTACGATGCGTCGTGCGCTTGCAGCGGCACTGGCAAGGGCGACTCCGTCGGCGGCCGGGGCATCGGCTCGACCGAAGGCAGCGGCATCTGCCACAGCTATGCGCCCGACGGACGTTGCATTTCGCTGCCGAAAATCCTGCTGACCAATTTCTGCACCTACGACTCCCTGTACTGCGTCAACCGGGTCAGCAGCAATGTCGCCCGGGCGCGCTTCACGGTCGATGAAGTCGTTGGCCTGACGCTGGACTTTTATCGCCGCAACTGCATCGAGGGCCTGTTTTTGTCCAGCGGCATCATCCAGAGTCCCGACTACACGATGGAGCAGGTGGTCGAGGTGGCGCGCCGGCTGCGCGAAGACCATGACTTTCGCGGCTACATCCACCTGAAGACGATTCCCGACGCCTCGCCCGAGCTGCTGGCCCGCGCCGGCCTGTACGCCGACCGCCTGAGCATCAACATCGAGCTTGCCACGCCAGGCAGCCTGAAGGCGCTGGCGCCTGAAAAGAACGGCACGGCGATACGCCGGTCAATGGCGCGGTTGCGCGGGCACATCGACGACGCCAGGGGCGCCGCGCAGGACCAGTCGCGCACCTCGATCATCTCGCTGCCGCAGTCGCGCCGCACCGCGCGCAGTGCCGCGCGCAGTGCCGCGCCGCTTTTTGCGCCGGCCGGCCGGCGCACGCAGATGATCGTCGGCGCCGATGCGACCGATGACCGCACCATCCTGGGCGCCAGCGCATCGCTGTATGGCGACTTCAGGATGCGGCGGGTGTATTACTCGGCCTTCAGTCCGATTCCGGATGCGTCGGCGCGCCTGCCCCTGAAAGCGCCGCCGCTGATGCGCGAGCACCGGCTGTACCAGGCCGACTGGCTGATGAGGTTCTACGGCTTCAGCCATGACGAGATCGTCCCCGCAAACCCTGCCGGTAGTGCGGCCGACTCGGCACCGACCAGCGGCATGCTGGCGCTCGACATCGACCCCAAGCTCGCCTGGGCGCTGGCGCACCGGGCGCAGTTTCCGGTCGACCTGAACCGGGCGCCGCGCGAAATGCTGCTGCGCGTGCCGGGCCTGGGCGTCAAGGCCGTCGTGCGCATCCTCCAGGCACGGCGGGTGCGCGATGTGCGCGCCAGCGACCTGTTGCGGCTGCATCTGCCTTTGGCAAAAGTCTGGCCGTTCGTGCTGCTGCCCGACCACCATCCCGGCGCCACGCTGGACGCGGCCCACCTGGCGACTCGCCTGCGGCCCGCTCCCGCACAGGCCGACCTGTTTGACGAACCGCAGGTAGCCCAACCCCTGGCGGCAGTCAAACTGCCCGCCTTGAAACCTCCGGAAAGGACACTCGCATGAATTTGAGCAGGGACCTGCTGACCAACGAATTGTTCCCATCGACGCGGGTACCGGTGATGCTGCACGGTGCCACCGACCTGCAAGGCTTTCGCCGGGCGGCCCGCAGCCTGTTGGCCCGGCAGGTGCCACCCGAACAGGTGTCGTGGCACACCAGCGACGCGCCGGTTCAGGACCTGTTTTCAACGCTGGATTCGACGGCTGTGGCGGCCAATATCGAAGCTTTCAGCGAGGCACCGGCCGTGAAGGTGCCGGCTGAATTCATGGCGCTGTGTGAAAGCGTGATCCTGCACCGCGACCCGAACCGCTTTGGTTTGCTCTACCGTATTTTCTGGCGCCTGGCGCATGAGCCCGGCCTGCGGCACGACCCGCTCGATCCGGACCGGCTCCAGGCCGCGCACATGGCGCAGGCGGTACGGCGCGACCTGCAGAAGATGAAGGCTTTTGTGCGGTTTCGCTCGGTGCAGGACGAGCAGTTCAGGGCGCATCCAGAGGACGGTCCGTTGCATGTGGCCTGGTTCGAGCCCGAGCACCACATCGTCGAAGCCGTGGCGCCGTTCTTTGCCCGCCGTTTTACGCAGATGCGCTGGGCCATCCTCACGCCCGCCTGCAGCGTCGAATGGGATTGCGTCAGCAGCCGCAGCCCGGTGGCCACGGCAGGGCCGCCGCGCCCAGTGGCGCAGCCGGTTCAGCCGAAGCCTGCCGCCATGGCAGGCCAGCTGCGTTTCGGCCCTGGCGCGAAACACAGCGATGCGCCGTCTGCCGATGCCGGCGAGCAGCTCTGGCTTACTTACTACCAACACACCTTCAGTCCAGCACGTCTGAAGATGGAGGCGATGCAAAAGGAAATGCCGCGTAAATACTGGCGCAACCTGCCCGGGGCGCAATTGATTGGTCCGCTGGCGGCCATGGCGAACGAGCGCACCCTGCGCATAATCGCGCAGCCGGCCACTGTCACCCACCGCCGCCTGCCGGCACGCAGGAAAGCGCTTGCCTCAAGCGCTGAAAAACTATGATTTTGATAGCTGAATGCGCTTACCAGTCCTGCGCTGGTGCACGATTTGGCGTTTTTTTTTCGCGGTTGGGCTGGCCGGGGGTAGCCCGGCAAAAGAAAGGCGACCCGGCTGTCTGGGTCCCTTCGCTTCGCTGTGGGCAACCTGCGCTACCCCAAAAAAACGGGGGTCGGCGCAAACTCGCTGCGCTCAAACAGCGCGCCGCCCTGATCCCGTTTTTTCGGGGCATCACAGGCCCAGCCAGAACGGGCAAGCAAGAGAGAAGAATTCAAACAGCCATAGCCCTGGTTTCCCAACAACAAACGCTATTAATTCAATAGCTTCTTACGCACACACAGCATGCGGAAGCAGCACTTTTAGTTCAAAAATCTCCGCATCCGAGCCAGAATCCGAATCCGAATCCGCTCCTGTCAGTCCCGTTCTGGCTGGGCCTTTGAACGCCAGGAAAAACGGGATCAGGGCCGCGCGCTGTCTGAGCCGCAGGCGAGTTTGCGCGGACCCCCGTTTTTCCTGGCGCTCGAAGGTTGCCCGTAGCGAAGCTCAGGGACCCGGACAGCCGGGTCGCCTTTTCTTTGCTTACTTTCTTTTGGCGAAGCAAAAGAAAGTGAGTCGCCGCCGGGCGATTCCCGGCCAGCAGGTCATAGCCGCGAAAACCCAACCCAAACCAAACCAAAGAGCCAAAGCGCAATTCAAGCCGCCACCAGCCGCACGCAGGTGATCTCCGAAGGCGAGCCGAACCGGTTCGGCGGACCCCAGTAGCCGGTCCCCCGGCTGGTGTACACCCACAGCGTTCCCCAACGGTGCAGGCCCGCCGTGAACGGCTGCTGCAGGCGCACGAACAGATTCCACGGATAGAACTGCCCGCCATGGGTGTGCCCAGAAAGCTGAAGGTCGAACCCGGCTTCGGCCGCAGCGGCGGCGCTGCGCGGCTGGTGCGCCAGCAGCACCCGCACCGCGTCAGCCGGTGCGCCCGCCAGCGCGCGCACCGGATCGCTGCGGTGCGACGGGTCGAAATACCCCGCATTGAAATCGGTCACGCCGGCCAGCACCAGCGGCCTGTCGGCCCCTCCCGAAGCATCTGCGGCATCCACGGCCGGAATCACCACATGTTCATTGAGCAGCACCGTCATGCCCAGGCGCCGCAACTCGTCAATCCAGGCAGGAGCACCCGAATAGTATTCATGGTTGCCGGTCACGAAAAACGTGCCGTGGCGCGAACGCAAATCCGCCAGTGGCGCCACCTGCGCAGCCAGCTCGACCACCCGGCCATCGACCAGGTCGCCGGTGATTGCCACCAGGTCGGCTTGCAGCGTGTTGACCCGCTCGACGATGCGGCGCACATAGCGCTGCCGGATGGTTGGCCCGACATGGATATCGCTGATTTGCGCCACGGTAAACCCCTGCCACGCCAGCGGCAGGCCGGGAATCGGCACATCCACCCGCACCACCGCCGCCGTGCGCCGCGCATTCAGCAACCCCAGCAGCGCCGAAAGCCCGCCCAGCAGGGGAACGGCCTGTGCCGAAAACGTTCTCCAGGGCGCCAGTTCCAGCCCGCCGGGCGTCAGGAAACCCACGGCCCACAACAAGCCAAGCGTCGCATCGCGCACGAGCGTCAGCACCATCAGCGTCGAAAACAGGCCCATGCACAGCAGGCCGGCCCAGCCCAGCCGGTCGGCCAGCGGCACACGGGCGATGCGGCGGGCCATCAACCCCAGGGGGATCAGCAGCATGGATGCCAGCAGCACGGCGGCCAGCCAAAGCCGGGCCGACGCAAATGCCGCCAGGTCCGGAATCAGGCGAAGGGCGACGTAACCATGGAGCACGGCGCTCAGTCCGGCCAGCGTTAGAAAGTTCATCAAGTTCCGGGATAATGGCGGTTTTTTATTTTCAACGTTTCCAGATGGGCGCATTCTGCATGCATTCAATGCCTGAGGCAGTTCAGACGACGGGTCATTTCCCCGCAGCGTTTCACACGCTAACAAATGCCGCTTCCCGCCGCCGGGATGGCCGCGCTTCCTGCGCTACCCTCGGGTCTCCAGACAGCATGGGCATCGCCACCCCGTCGGGGTCTGCCTCCCTTCGTTCACCAAGCCCTGCCCGCCCATGACTGTCGCCACGCCCACCACCTTTGAAATCAAGAGCGCCAATTTTCCACTGGTCGCGCTGCTGCTCAAGTCCACCGACCTGACGGCGTTGGCGCGCGAGATGACGCTGCGCTTCGGCGACATTCCCGATTTTTTCGACCAGGACGCGCTGGTCATCGACCTGTCGCCGCTGCAGGGCCAGGGGGCGGCCGACATTGACTTTCCCGCGCTGCTGGACCTGCTGGGCAGCTACCGGCTGGTGCCCATCGCCGTCAAGGGCGGCCATCCGGCGCAAATGGCTGCTGCCCGCAAAGCCGGACTGGTTCCCGGCAACGATGCACATTTGCTGACGCCCCGGCCCGCGCCGGCATCGTCCGAACAACCGCAGGAGCCGCAGGTGCATGCGGCGCCGCTGGGCGCGCTGGTCATCGACAAGCCACTGCGCTCCGGCCAGCAGGTGTATGCGCGCGGACGCGACCTGGTCGTGCTGGCCATGGTCAATGCCGGCGCGGAAGTGATCGCCGATGGCCACATCCATGTGTATGCGCCACTGCGCGGCCGGGCGATTGCCGGTGCGCGAGGCAACACCGAGGCGCGCATCTTTGCGCTGGCGCTGGAGGCCGAACTGCTGTCGATCGCCGGCATCTACCGCACCAGTGAAAACCCGCTGCCGCCCGAGGTCACCGGCCATCCCACGCAGGTGCGGCTGGTCGAAGGTCCGGATGGCGAAAAGCTGGTCATGACGCCAATGCTGTGACCATGCCCACGCTTTCACGCTGCACCATCATTTCTGGCGCAACTGCTTACATTTCAGGCGCACTTTGATGCATGATCTGGCAGAGGTGCCTTGCCAACCTGGCTGACTGACTGAATCACCTACCGTTTTCAAAAGGACTTTTTCGAATGGCAAAAATCATTGTGGTCACCTCTGGCAAGGGCGGCGTCGGCAAGACCACCACCAGCGCCAGCTTTTCAACCGGCCTGGCCCTGCGCGGGCACAAAACCGCCGTAATCGACTTTGACGTGGGCCTGCGCAACCTGGACCTGATCATGGGCTGCGAGCGCCGCGTGGTGTACGACCTGATCAACGTCATCCAGGGCGAGGCGACGCTCAACCAGGCGCTGATCAAGGACAAGCAGTGCCCTGAACTCTTCGTGCTGGCCGCCTCGCAAACCCGTGACAAGGACGCGCTGACGATTGAAGGCGTGAAAAAAATCCTCGATGACCTGGCGGCCATGGACTTTGAATACATCATCTGCGACTCGCCCGCCGGCATCGAGACCGGCGCGCTGATGGCGATGCATTTCGCCGACGAGGCGCTGGTAGTGACCAACCCCGAAGTCTCTTCAGTGCGCGATTCGGACCGCATCCTGGGCATGCTGTCGAGCAAGACGCAACGCGCCATCGACGGCGGCGAGCCGATCAAGGAACACCTGCTCATCACCCGCTACAACCCCAGCCGGGTCGACCAGGGCCAGATGCTGTCGCTTGAAGACATCCAGGACATCCTGCGCATCAAGCTGATCGGCGTGATTCCCGAATCCGAGACCGTGTTGCAGGCGTCCAACCAGGGCGTGCCGGCGGTCCACATGCAGGGCAGCGACGTGTCCGAAGCCTACAAGGATGTGATCGACCGCTTTCTCGGCGACAACAAGCCGATGCGCTTCATTGATGCCCAAAAACCCGGATTCTTCAAACGCCTGTTTGGGGGAAAGTAAAAAGCCATGGCCTCATTTTTCTCCTTCCTTCTCGGCGAAAAGAAGAAAACGGCTAATGTTGCCAAAGAGCGGCTGCAGATTATCCTGTCGCATGAACGCTCGGGACGCACGAGCTACGAACCCGATTATTTGCCGGCTCTGCAGCGCGACCTGATTGCCGTGATCGCCAAATACATCAAGATCAACCCGGACGACATCAAACTCAACCTGGAGCGGCAAGACAACCTTGACGTGCTCGAAGTCAAGATCGAGTTGCCCGACAAGTAATCGCTGCTTTTCGCACTGCCTGTTAGAGACATATGCGGCAACGCGTCCTTTTTGGGGCATCCGATTACTTTTGGCAATCGGATGCCCCATCCAAGGCAACACGCTCAGTCCTCTCAAACTGTTCAGGTGTGCCCGGATACGGTTGCACAAGGCATAGAGACCGGCGGGCTGCAACCGGGCTCAAAAAAGCATCATGCCTGGCGGCTAATGCCCGCCCGAAGTGCCGCCGCTTTTCCCCTGCCGCGACTGCGAATGGTTGCCGCTGCCAATATGCGCCACCCGGTCGCTACGGCTTTCCGGGGTTCGCCGGCCTTCGTTTTTTTGCGTGGGTTCCTGGTCGCCCATCTTGTTGGTGTCGTTTTCAACCTTGCCGCCATGGCCCTGGCCAGTTTCCTCGTCTTCTGCGGGTTGGTTGTCAGTCTGAGTCGGTTTCTTGGACATACGCATCCTTCTGGAGTGTGAAGAAAATCGGGATTTTTCAATCCCTTCGCGGTTCGACCGGCTTGCCATGCCTTCCAGAAATTTCTCCCCGCGCCCTCAAAGCGCAGGAAAAATATCTTTGAAACGTTGACCCCGGCCGATGGTGTCATTCTGCGCGCCCAGCACCAGCAGGCGGTGTCAGACAACGACGCCATCCACGGCGAAAGGGCGGGCAACGCAAACATGACTTTGTTCTGCGTTTTCTAAAAGCTATGTTTTTAGTAGCATCAAACGCTTGACTGATATGCGGAAATGACACTTTCTTCATCACTAAAATTTTTGCCCGCAGCCATTGGCCTGAAGCGCAAAACCGGCGGGCCACGGCCGGCATGCCAATTCCGCAGTTTTTCCGAGTTACTGCCCTTTTGCTAAGCTGGCTTGAATGAATGAATGATTTTCTTGACTGGTTTCAAACCACCGATATTTTTTCCCTGTCACTCGCCAGCCTGTCACTGGCCATTGCCGCCACCTTGATTTCCTACCTGCTGATGCGCATGGCCTTGCGTTTTGCCGTGGGGCGCATGCGCAAGATTGCAGCGCACACCACCAACCGTGTCGATGACACGGTGGTCGAAGTGCTGAGCAGCACCAACCGCTGGCTGATGCTGCTGGCTGCACTGCTCATCGGCTTGGGCATGCTGGATATGAACGACCGCTGGAATTCACGTGTCGGGCAGTTGTGGTTCGTCGCCGTTGCCCTGCAACTCGGGCTGTGGCTCACGCGGGCCATCACCATCGGCCTGCGCCGCTACCAGGACCGCTACACACCCTCCGGCATGACGCAGGCGGGTGCCTCGGCCACGCTGATGTCGTGGGCGCTGCGCACCGTGCTGTGGGCAGTGGTGCTGCTGGCCGTGCTGTCCAATGTCGGGGTGAACATCACTGCTTTTGTCGCCAGTCTCGGCGTGGGCGGCATTGCGGTGGCGCTGGCGGTGCAGAACATTCTGGGCGATTTGTTCGCCTCGCTGTCGATTGCAGTGGACAAGCCTTTCGAGGTCGGCGACTTCATCGGCATTGACAGCTTTGTCGGCACGGTGCAGTTCATCGGCCTGAAAACCACGCGCATCCGCAGCCTGAACGGCGAGCAGATCATCATCAGCAACACTGACCTGCTCAAGCAGGTGGTGAAAAACTAAAAGCGCATGGAAGAGCGGCGCATCGTCTTCAAGTTCGGCGTGACCTACAGCACCACGCCGGAGCAGGCCGAGGCGATTCCCGGCATCGTCAAGCGGCTGGTCGAATCGAATGACACGCTGCGTTTTGACCGGGCGCATCTCCAGGGTTTCGGCGACAGCTCGCTCGACTATGAAGTGGTCTATATCGTCAAGGAGCCGGGTTACAGCACCTACATGGATGCCCAGCAGACGCTGAACCTTCAACTCATGCGAGAGCTGGCCGCGCTGGGTGTCGATTTCGCCTTTCCGACGCGTACGGTGTATCTGGTGCCGGGGAGCGATGCGGGTTCGGCGGCAGGTGAGGGTGCGGCGAATCAGGGCACGTCCCGGCCGGTGGCCCGGGCGGTGCTCAACTGACAAGGAATTGTGTGGGGTGGACAGGCTTGGGACGTTGATCAAACAAACCATGCTTCGGAGGTGCGGCGGAAAACAAAATGCCAAAAAATCGCGGAAATCTGAAAAAGACTGTATAAATTTACAGAGGGACAAACACAGGACAAAATGTCCGGTATTATTCCCTTCCTATGGCCACCGTAATTTCCACTGCCGACAACTCCACCGCCCTTCACTACCTTGCGAGCGCCCGAAAAAAGCATTCGCAAGAAGAAGTGGCAAAGTTTCTCAACTTCAATGTCAGGCAGGTTCGCCGCTGGGAAAAGGGTGAAATCGAACCGCCTGCCCACATTGCTGCCGAATTGCAAAGGCTGCTGAACTTTGGGCTTTCGCCCGCCAAAAAAGGCGATTTCACCTTTATTGACCTCTTTGCCGGCATTGGCGGCATCCGGATGGCATTTGAAAAAATAGGCGGCGAATGCGTCTTCACCAGCGAATGGGACAGCTACGCGCAAAAGACCTATGCGGCCAATTTTCCGGCGCTGCATCCACTCAACGGCGACATCACGCAGATTGACGCCAGCGACATTCCCGACCACGACGTGCTGCTCGGCGGCTTTCCGTGCCAGCCGTTTTCCATTGCCGGCGTGTCCAAGAAAAACGCGCTGGGCCGGGCGCACGGCTTTGCCGACGAAACGCAGGGCACGCTGTTTTTTGACGTGGCGCGCATCATCGCCCAAAAGCAGCCACGCGCCTTTTTGCTGGAGAACGTCAAAAACCTCCAGTCGCACGACAAGGGCCGCACCTTCGACGTCATCCACCGCACGCTGACCAAAGACCTCGGCTATCAGGTTTTCTACAAGGTCATTGACGGTGCGCGCTTTGTACCGCAGCACCGCGAGCGGATCATCATCATCGGCTTTCGCGACCCGGTGATCTTTGACTGGGACATGGTGGACCTGCCCGAAAAAGGCCAACACCTGCTGGGCGACGTGATTCACAAGGCCAGCGGCGAGCCGCTGCTGGAGTGGGACGGCTCAACCTATTACGACCATGGCCTAGGCAAACCGCTGGACAAGTACACGCTGACCGATGGCCTGTGGAGCTACCTGCAAAACTACAAGAAGAAACATCAGGAAGCCGGCAATGGTTTTGGCTTCGGATTGGTAACGCCCGAGAGCGTAACCCGCACACTGTCCGCACGATATTACAAGGACGGCTCGGAAATCCTGTTCAGCCAAGGCGCCGACAAAAATCCGCGCCGACTGACCCCGCGCGAATGTGCCCGGTTGATGGGGTTTCCGGATACGTTCAGGATTCCTGTTTCGGATACGCAAGCTTATAAGCAGTTTTCCCAAGCTGCGGTTGTTCCCATGATTGAAGCGGTAGCTAAACTCATTGCTTCATTCATTACCCCCAAGGAACCGGCAAAAACGGTGCCCGCCGTGATATTGCCGAAAAACATTATGGCAACAGGACTTTGGACAAAAGAACAAATAAAACTGGCGTTTCATTTGTATTGCCAGCTTCCGTATGGGCGAATCCACGGACGTAATCCGGAAATAATCGCATTGGCAAAAGTTATTGGTCGCACGCCTGATGCAGTTGCCATGAAGATGCTCAATATCGCAAGCATTGATCCGGCTATTACAAGCACAGGGCGCGTTGGTTTGGGAAATGCATCGGCTTTAGATCGCGTGGTATGGGACGAATTCCAGTCGGATTGGGAAAGACTTGCCTTGGAGTGCCATTTACTCCGACAGCAACTCGATAAAGATTCTTTGGAAGATTTAGAACCCGAAAACGATGAATTACTGCCAAGCAACTTCACTGGCGAAACCCGGCAAGTGCTAACCACCCAAAGAATCAAGCAGCATTTTTTCCGCCGTGCGGTGCTCAGCAGCTATGGGAGTCGTTGCTGTATGTCGGGTCTTTCAGATTCACGCTTGCTCATTGCTAGCCACATCGTGCCATGGAGCAAAGACAAGTCCAACCGACTCAACCCCAGCAATGGACTTTGCCTTTCCGCCATCCATGACCGAGCTTTCGATAAAGGCTTGATTTCGCTAAGCGACGACTGGCGGATTTTGGTGTCAGACGAATTGCGAACGCGCGACGAGTCTTTTGTGAAAGCTATTTTTTTACCCCTTGAAGGGCAACAAATTGAAATGCCTGAGCGATTCAAACCAGACCATGCATTCTTGTTGCGCCATCGAGGAGAAATTTTTTTAGGTTCAGATTTTTAGGAAAACCCAAACGACAAATTTCAGCGTATTTGAATATTTATATCGTGATGCTTCCAATTACAAAGCATGGGGAACTTTGCGACTGAAAGGAATCGCTTCAAGCGCTGATATTGAAAATATGAAAAATTCTTTTGAATCTGGAAAATTTTTTATCGCAGAACAACTGGGCATTCCGCCACTTTATGCTGAGTTGTGGGAGTTCAGTAACGGCCCGAGTATTGATGACCACGTATGGCATACGTTTTATGAATTGAGGCCTGCGACCGAACAAGAGATCAACGTTCAAGTATTTGACACCGTTGAAAGCTTAATTTCAAAAATCAGAGCAGTCGAAACTTGGGACGAGACACTATCACCCCATTGGGACATGTGAATGCTTGAGTCCACCGTTTTTCATGAAGATGTTTTCTACGAGTATCTTCGTCCCTTCAGACATCCGTCATCGCACTTTGATATTTGGGGTAGCCATGGGCTTGAAACCTTTGGCGACGATTTGAAAATTGTCAAAAGTTATGCCGAAAATTTTGTCTGGACGGTAGTTGATGGCTGCGAAGGGCCAGATCAGTGGATTATTCCGGGTTTTCATTTCGTGAACCGTATTTGCTATCTGTTGACCGAGGTGCCTCACGATGGGGCTCTGGTGGAATTCCGTATTCAACGTCGACCGAGTTCATTAACGCCCTTGGGACTCAAGCGCCGCATCAGCACCCTTCGGCGAATATTGCTAGCGTGTCAGCAGTCACGCGGCGATGCAGCGATAAAGCAACTTCTTTTCTGTAAATTTCCGAGATTCGGTCTTGGGTACTGGTGATTGGCAATGCTCAGGGCTTCATGGAGAGGTAGATTTTTGCGGTCATCCACTCCTCGTCTTGTTCGGCCAGCAAGGCGCTGATTAAGCGCAGGCAGCTGGCCGAGTTAGGAAACAACGTGGCGACACGGGTACGCCGCTTGAGCTCCTTGTTCAAACGCTCCAGGCCGTTGGTCGTGCGCATGCGCACCCGATGGGCCTCGGGCAAGTCGAAGACGGCAAAACCCTCCGGCAGGTTTTTCTCGGCCCAGGCGGCCAGTTGCGGGTGGCTGACTTGCCAGTCTTTGAGCGCCGCGTTGAGCAGTCGCTGTGCCTCAATGGCATCGCTCGCATTGAAGATGCCGCGTATTTGGCGCGCTACCGGCGTGCGCTGGTCCAGCCGGCTGACGTAGCCCTGTGCGTTGTGTTGGAGGTGAAACTGGCAGCGCTGCCAGGGCACACCGGGAAACATCGCCTTGCGCGCGGCCTTCAAACCGGCATGGTCGTCACTGGCGAGAAACTTGACCCCGCGCAGGCCGCGCTCAATCAGGCTGTCTAGACAAGGCCCGCCAATGCACCTCAGCTTCTGACAGCGCCACCGACACGCCCAACACCCGGCGGTGGCCTGAAGCCGTCACGCCGATGGCCACCAAAACCGCACAATCGACTACCCGGCCGGCCTCGCGCACGCGCTCATAACGCGCATCCAAAATCACGTACGGTGTCTCATCCAGGGGCCGGGTACGCCAGGCGTGCAAGCCCGTGTCCAGCAGCGCTGTGCAACGGCTGATTTGCGTGCTGGAGATGCTCACCTCGGGCCCCACCAGCTTTTGCAACACTTCGATGACTTTTCGGGTGGAGACGCCCTGCACATACATCTCGGCAAGCGCCAGATTCATGGCTTGCTCCGAGCGACTGCCGCGCTCCAGGGCGCTGGGATAGAACCCGCCAGAGCGCACTTGCGGCACTTCGAAGGTGACTTCGCCCATGCGGGTCAAAACAGTCTTGTCCTTGTAGCCGTTGGCGTAATCGACCCGCTGGGCCGAGCGCTCGTACGGCGTGGCCTGAAGGTGCTGGGCCCGCTCAATGCGGGAGGCTTCATTGACCAGGATGCGCAAGGCTTCACCGGCGCCGTCCAGGCCATTGGCGAGCAGGCAGGCGTAGGCTTCATGCAGCGGGTGGCAGCTAGCATCGAGTTGGGTTCGTTGGGCCATGGAAATACGTTCTTTCTATGTCGGTCCAGGCTTGCCAGTCTGTGCCATCGGGGGGGGGGCCTCCGGCGGCCTGGCAGGGGCCTGATTGAAAAATCCCAAAACCAGAAACTTCCAAACAGGTTCAGTTTCAATGGTCGGGGAAATTACAGAACGAATGTTGCACTACCGATGCAGCGTGAGGCCACAGCACCCAAATTACCACGTCGATGCCTATTTTTGAATTCAACAAGGTCATAACGCAAACACAGCATGCGCAACCAGCTATCAAAAAAATAGCGAACCAGTCTTAAAAACCGCTTATTGGCACAGGCGGACTGCCAATTGCAGAACCCCCTCAAATCAAGCGCCGCGCCCGCACAGCCGCCGCCAATCCCTGCAGCACCGGCACGGTCTGCGCAAAACTGATGCAGGCGTCGGTCACCGACACGCCGTGTTTCAAAGGCTGGCCGGCAACGATGTCCTGCCGGCCTTCGTTCAGGTGGCTTTCTATCATCAGGCCCATGATGCGCCGGTCGCCCGCCGCTACTTGCGCGGCCACGTCGGCGGCCACATCGATTTGCCGCTGGTGCTGCTTGCTGCTGTTGGCATGCGACACGTCGATCATCACCTGCTCGCGCAGGCGGGCGACCTTGAGTTGCGTACAGGTGGCGTCCACGTCGGCTTTCCCGTAATTGGTCTGCTTGCCGCCGCGCAGAATCACATGGCAGTCGTCGTTGCCACGGGTCTCGAAAATCGCCGCCTGGCCCATCTTGGTCATGCCCATGAAGGCATGCGGCGCCTGCGCCGCCTGGATGGCGTCGGCCGCGACCTTCACGCCACCGTCGGTGCCGTTCTTGAAGCCGACCGGGCACGACAGGCCGCTGGCCAGCTGGCGGTGGCTCTGGCTTTCGGTGGTGCGCGCGCCAATCGCGCCCCAGCTCACCAGGTCGCTGATGAACTGCGGGCTCAGCAGGTCAAGGAATTCGGTGCCTACGGGCAGGCCCAGCGCCAGCACGTCGAGCAGCAGCTGGCGCGCCATTTCCAACCCTTCGTTGATGGCAAAGCTGCCGTCCAGGTGCGGGTCGTTGATGTAGCCCTTCCAGCCGACGGTGGTGCGCGGCTTTTCAAAATACACGCGCATCACGATCAGCAGGTCGTCCTGCAGCGCACCGGCCTGCGCCTTGAGCTGGCGGGCGTAGTCCATGGCCTGCGCGTGGTCGTGGATGGAGCACGGCCCGACCACCACCACCAGCCGGTCGTCAGCGCCGTGCAGCACGCGCGAAATCGCGGCGCGGCTGCTCGCTACCTGTGCCTGAACGCTGTCGGGCGCAGGCAGCCACTCCTGCAGAAGCGCCGGCGTGATCAGCGGACGCACCGCGCCGATGCGCAGGTCGTCGATCCGGGTGGTGTCGTGGGTGGAAAGCGGCGTAGCAGGGCGGACACGGTTGTTCATAAGCTGGATTTTTGATGTTTATGGCCTCTAGCACACGTCAGACGGGCACAAGTAGCTATATATTTAATAGCAAACTGCGAAATTCAGGCTTTGGCATGCCTGGCCATGAAGGTGCCAACAGCCGCTTTGGCGCAGCGCTGCAAGGCCATCAGCAGGACGTTGTCGGGTTGCGCCACGCCGTGGCGGGTGCGCAGGTCATGCTGGATCTGGCCCAGCAAACCGGCCGCCATCTCCGCATCGGCCAAAGCCCGGTGCGCCTGGCCGGTGCGCGGCAAGCGGTGGTAATCGACCAGCGAACCGAGCTTGTGGTTCGGTGCCTGCGGATACAGCCGGCGCGACAGCAGCAGGGTGCAGATGAAGGGTTGTGGCGCGTCCAGCCCGGCCCGGGTCAGTTCGGCCTGCCAGAACTTGCGGTCAAACGCGGCGTTGTGGGCCACCAGCGGCACCGCGCCGACAAACCTGCTGGCGTCCAGCATGACCTGCGCCGCATCGGGCGCGCCGGCCACCATGGCGTTGCTGATGCCAGTCAACTGCGTGATGAAGGACGGAATGCGGACGCCGGCATTCATCAGGCTCTGGAAACGGTCCACCACCTGGCCACCTTCGAGCAGCACAATGGCGACCTCGGTGGCACGGTCGCCGCAGGCGGGCGAAATGCCGGTGGTTTCAAAGTCAATGACGGCGGTGAGGGTCATGGGAAACGGGTTATGAAACGCGTGGCGTCAAGGGGGGTCAGTGGCTGCTTTGCCGCATGCTCCAGAAAACCTGAAGAACTGCCAGGCCCGGTGGCGTGAACGGCGAAAAAGTCAATTCGCTGGTCAATTGGCTCCACTGCGCGGTCGATAGCGCCAGAAGTTCCGACGGTGTCGTCGTGGCAGAACCCATCGCCCAGTCGCTGAAGGTCCGTTTTTGAATCGGAAGGTTCATGAACTCCAGCACATCGGTGTGCTTGCGACTGCCGAGGATGCGCTGGTATACCTGCTGAACGGCATCTTCCGGTCCTTCAAAGCACTGCATGAAATTGTTGCCACTGTGCAGCAGCACGCCGGTGATCGCATTCTGGCGATTGAAATTCCTGGCATCCACAAGCAGCGCGTCCAGATCACCGGAGTTCATGGGATGCACAGCCGTGCTGGTGTAAACGATGGAATGAAGTGCTGGCATAAAGAAATTTACTGATTCGAGAGCACGAGGGAAATACGACTTTCGACTTTTTACAGGTTCAATTTTTTAGACCCGAATCCGCTGGAACGGGTTATCACAGCAGGCAATATGTCAGCATTTTTTGCTATTGAAAAAATAGCTGCCAACACATGAACAGCATGCGCTGGAGACCAATTTCATGCTAAAAATTGGTTCACTGGCCAGAACGCATGCGCTCTGGCGTTTCAGCTGGACCCGCAAGACTTTTCTCGCCTTTGCAAAAACATCAAATATCGATATTCCCGGCGCGCAGCGCATTTTGTTCAATGAACTCGCGGCGCGGCTCGACCTCGTCGCCCATCAACATGGTGAACACGCGGTCGGCTTCAATGGCGTCGTCGATCTGCACCTTGAGCAGGCGGCGCACCTTCGGGTCGAGTGTGGTTTCCCAGAGCTGCGACGGGTTCATTTCACCCAGCCCTTTGTAACGCTGGCGTGACGTGCCATTTTCAGCCTGTCCGATCAGCCAGCGCATGGCCTGGCGGAAGTCGCTGATCTTTTCTTCCTTGCGCCGATCGCCTTCGCCGCGCATGACTTTGGCGCCGCTGCCGATCAGCCCAAGGAAGGAGGAAGCCGCTTCGGCCAAAGTCGCGTAGTCGGCACCAATCACGAAGTCCTGCGTCAGCACGCTGCTCTTGACATTGCCATGGTGGCGGCGGCTGATACGCAAAATCGGCTTGTCGCTGCGTTCGTCAAACTCGCCCGCGACGTCGGCGGGAGCGCCGGTCGTGTTCAGCTCGCGCAGCTTGGCTTGCAATGCGACGGCAGACGCTTCGGCATCCAGCACCGTGTCGAGGTTAATCGACACGCCATCGGCAACCGCGCGCAGCGCTTCGGCATCCATGAAACCGCTCAGGCGGTTGATGACCGACTCGGCGCGCTGGTGCTTGCGCGCCAGCTCGGCCAGCGCTTCGCCGGTCAGCACGGCGCTTTCGTCGGCGCTGGTCTGCACCGACGCGTCTCTCAGCGCAATCCGCAGCAAGAAGCCGTCCAGCGCAGCTGTGTCTTTCAGGTACTGCTCTTCCTTGCCGGCCTTGACCTTGTACAGCGGCGGCTGGGCAATGTAGATGTGGCCGCGCTCGATCAGTTCGGGCATCTGGCGGTAGAAAAAAGTGAGGAGCAGGGTGCGGATGTGCGCGCCGTCCACGTCGGCATCGGTCATGATGATGATGCGGTGGTAACGCAGCTTGGCGACATTGAAGTCGTCGGTGCCGGGCGTGCCGCCCACGCCGCCGCCCTTGCCAATGCCGGTGCCCAAAGCGGTGATCAGAATCAGGATTTCGTTGCTGGTCAGCAGCTTTTCATAGCGCGCTTTTTCAACATTCAGGATCTTGCCCTTGAGCGGCAGGATCGCCTGGAACTTGCGGTCACGGCCCTGCTTGGCCGAACCGCCGGCAGAGTCACCCTCGACCAGGTAAATCTCGCACATCGCAGGGTCTTTTTCCTGGCAGTCGGCGAGCTTGCCGGGCAGGCCCATGCCGTCGAGTACGCCCTTGCGGCGCGTCATGTCGCGGGCCTTGCGGGCGGCTTCTCTAGCCCGGGCGGCTTCGATGATCTTGCCGACGATGATCTTGGCGTCGTTCGGGCGTTCCTGCAGGTAGTCATGCAGCAACTTGCTGACGATGTCCTCGACCGGGCCGCGCACTTCGCTGGACACCAGCTTGTCCTTGGTCTGGCTGGAGAACTTCGGCTCGGGCACCTTGACGCTGAGCACGCAGCACAGACCTTCGCGCATGTCGTCGCCGGTGACCTCAACCTTGGCTTTTTTCGCCAGCTCGCTGTCATCGATGTACTTGTTGATGACGCGCGTCATCGCGGCGCGCAGGCCGGTCAGGTGGGTGCCGCCGTCACGCTGCGGAATGTTGTTGGTGAAACACAGCACCTGCTCGCTGTAGCCGCTGTTCCACTGCATCGCCACTTCAACGCCGATGTTGGTGCCCTGGTCGCTCTGGCGGTCGCCCATGGCGGCAAACACGTTGGGGTGCAGGATGGTTTTGCCCTTGTTGATGAAGGCCACAAAACCCTTGACGCCGTTGGCGCCGGCAAAGTCGTCTTCCTTGCCGGTGCGCTCGTCCTTGAGGCGAATGCGCACGCCGTTGTTCAAAAAGCTCAGTTCACGCAGGCGTTTGCTCAAAATCTCGTAATGAAAATCGTTGTTTTCCTTGAAGATGTCGGTGTCGGGCAGGAAGTGGACTTCGGTGCCGCGCTTGTCGGTTGGCCCCATCACCTTCATCGGCGACACCTCGACCCCGTTGACCGAATCCGTGATCCGGTTTTGCACAAAGCCCCTGGAAAACTCCATGACATGCACCTTGCCATCGCGGCGAATCGTCAGCCGCAGCATTTTCGACAGCGCGTTCACGCAGCTGACGCCCACGCCGTGCAGGCCGCCCGACACCTTGTAGCTGTTCTGGTTGAACTTGCCGCCGGCGTGCAGTTCGGTCAGCGAAATTTCGGCCGCCGAACGCTTGGGCTCGTGCTTGTCGTCCATCTTGATGCCGGTCGGGATGCCACGGCCGTTGTCCACCACGCTGACCGAGTTGTCAGTGTGGATGGTCACCAAAATGTCGTCACAATGGCCGGCCAGCGACTCGTCGATCGAGTTGTCCACCACCTCGAACACCAGGTGGTGCAGGCCGGTGCCGTCCGAGGTGTCGCCGATGTACATGCCGGGGCGCTTGCGCACGGCTTCCAGGCCTTCAAGGATCTGGATGGAGCCTTCGCCGTAGGCTTCTGAAGCGCCGGCTTGGTTGGTGTCGATCTTGGGCTGGAAATTGGAGCTTCCTTCGCCCGCCAATCCGTCCGAGACGTGGACTTGATCGGTTTCGTTCAGTTTGTTTTCTTCAGTCATGACCAGCAGTTCCCAATTTCTTCAATCTCTTGAATGACCAAACCCGCGGAGCTTCGCGGGTCTGTCTTTCGCTTCAGGCGTGTTGCGCTTGAAATTGCCTCAAATCCGCATCGGCATCACAACGTATTTGAAGGCGGCATTGTCCGGAATGGTGAGCAGGGCCGAACTGTTGGAGTCGGACAGTTCGATTTTCACCATGTCCTGACTCATGTTGTTCAGGGCGTCGATCAGGTAGGTCACGTTGAAGCCAATCTCGATCGAGTCGCCGCCGTAGTCGATGTCGAGTTCATCAACGGCCTCTTCCTGCTCGGCATTGTTCGAGGCCACGCGCAATGTGCCGGGCTCGATGTTCAGACGCACGCCCTTGAATTTTTCACTGGTCAGGATCGCGGTGCGTTGCAGGCTGGCCAGCAAGGGCGCACGGCCCAGCGTGATGATGTTCTTGTGGTTCTTCGGAATCACGCGGTTGTAGTCGGGGAACTTGCCTTCGACCAGCTTGGTGACGAATTCCATGCCTTCAAAGCTGAACTTGGCCTGGTTGCCGGCAAACTGCATCTCGATCGCGCCTTCCTTGTCGCTGAGCAGACGCTGCATTTCCAGCACCGTCTTGCGCGGCAGGATCACTTCCTGCTTGGGCACTTCGACATCGAGCGTCGCCGACGAAAATGCCAGCCGGTGGCCATCGGTGGCGACCAGGCTCAGCTGCTTGCCTTCGGCGACAAACAGGATGCCGTTCAGGTAGTAACGAATGTCATGCACCGCCATGGCGAACGACACCTGGTTGAGCAGTTCCTTGAGCACCTTTTGCGGCACCGAGAACACCGGGCCAAAGCTGGCCGCTTCCTGCACCAGCGGAAAGTCCTCGGCGGGCAGGGTCTGCAGCGTGAAGCGGCTTTTTCCGCCTTTGAGAATCAGCTTGTTCTGGCTTGACTCAAGCGACACCGTCTGGTCGCTCGGCATGGAGCGGAGCACATCAATCAGCTTGCGGGCGCCCACGGTGGTGGTGAAGTCGCCGTCATCGCCGCCAAGTTCAGCGCTTGTGCGAATCTGGATTTCCAGGTCGCTGGTCGTCAGCTGCAGCTGCGCACCGGTCTTGCGGATCAGCACATTGGCCAGGATAGGCAAGGTGTGCCTGCGCTCCACGATGCCGGCAACCGATTGCAGTGCGCCTAAAAACTTGTCTTGGGTGGCTTTCAGAACGATCATCTTTTCCTCTGTCTGTATCTTTAATTCTTTAATTCAAATTAGTAGCAGTAGTAAGGGCGGCGCTTTTCTGTGGACAGCGCCATTATTCCCTTTCCAATCAAGCACTTGGCGGTTGTTTAACCATGTGTTGCAGTGCTAGGCGGGTTGCATGTCAAACATGAACAACTTTCGATTGTCATCTGCTCCTGTGGATAAGTGGCAACTTGTTCAAAACTTGTCCACAGCTTTAAAAATGTCTGGTTTTCAGCCCTTGAGTGTTTGCTCCAGCACATGGAGCTGCTGGTTGAGTTCGGTCATCAGCTGGCGTTCAGCCGCCATCTTGCGAACCGCATGCAGCACGGTGGTGTGGTCGCGTCCGCCGAACAGCTCGCCGATTTCAGGCAGGCTCTTTTGCGTCAGTTCCTTGGCCAGGTACATGGCGATCTGGCGCGGCCGGGCAATGCTGGCCGGCCGCTTCTTGGAATACATGTCGGCGACCTTGATCTTGTAGTAATCGGCCACCGTTTTTTGAATGTTTTCGACCGAAATCTGCCGGTTCTGGATCGACAGCAGGTCGCGCAATGCTTCACGTGCCAGCTGGATGGAGATTTCCTTGTGGTTGAAGCGCGAGTAGGCCAGGATCTTGCGCAGCGCACCTTCCAGTTCGCGGACATTGGAGCGGACGTTCTTGGCAACGAAAAACGCCACTTCCTCGGGCATCACCGCGCCTTCGACATCGGCCTTGCGGATCAGGATGGCGACGCGCATTTCCAGCTCGGGCGGCTCGATCGCCACGGTCAGGCCGGAGTCAAAGCGCGACACCAGGCGCTCATGGATATCGGTCAGCCCTTTGGGGTAGGTGTCGCTGGTCATCACGATGTGCGACTTTTTCGTCAGCAGGGCTTCGAACGCGTTGAAAAATTCTTCCTGCGTACGGTCTTTGTTGGCCAGAAACTGCACATCATCGATCAGCAGCAGGTCCAGCGAGTGGTAACGTTCCTTGAACTCGTCGAACGTCTTGCGCTGGTAAGCCTTCACCACATCCGAGACAAACTGTTCGGCATGGATGTACAACACTTTGGCGGCCGGGTTGTCGGCCATCAGTTTGTTGCCGATCGCATGCATCAAATGGGTTTTTCCCAAACCGACACCACCATAGATGAACAGCGGGTTGTAGAGCTGACCCAGGCTGCTCGCGACATGCAGTGCTGCGGCTCGGCCCATGCGATTGGCCGTGCCTTCGATCAGCGTGTCGAACGTGAGTGCGGAATTGAGTCGATTTTTGAAGGCCGAACCAGCGAGATCTTCTGCGGCTGCGACGGTGGAGGCCTGTTCCGCGACGCCTGCAGTGCTGTCGAATTTTCGGACCAGCGGCTCCAACTTTGAGGGCGCCTCCCGGGGCGCAAGTGTCAACTCGATCGGGATTCGCTGGCCAGAAACCTGTTCAAGCAGCGCCGCAATCCGCGCCGCATACTGCGCCCGCACCCAGTCGAGCTTAAACCGGTTGCCGACCTGCACAGTCGCTTTGGACAAGTCGACGGCGATCACCACTACCAGTGGTCGTATCCAGGTGTTGAACTGTTGCTCAGGTAACTCTTGGGCCAGATGGTCAACGCAGATTTGCCATAGATCGTCGGTGAGGCTCGACACGGACACTTCGCTCATGGGATTTTTTTTCCTGGAAGCCGGTGCAAAGCAGCCGCCCGCTGCTTGTGGATATTGTTAATTTTGAGCACCCGCAATTGTAGTCGGGGTGGCCGGTTATCCACAAACCAGGGATTTTCAAAATGTGTCCGCGCTTCCTGAACCCGGCATGGCCAACTTATTTCTTGCGCGACTCATGAAATTTGTATGCCTTATCCGCCCGGCACGAAGCCTCCAACGGCAGGCACTAGCCAAACCCTGGGGATAACTTTTTAGTAACCCATGACTTATCCACAGGCATTTGACAAAACCAAAAGTTGTTCATGTCGAACAGCCCACATGCCTGGGTCCTTGCCACATGGTTAAACAAGCGCCAAGTGATTGATTGGAAAAGGAATAAGGGCACTGTCCACAGAAAAGCGCCGCCCTTACTACTGCTACTAATTTGAATTAAAGAATTGAAGATAAAGACAGGGGGGAAACCTGCGCTGGAAAATTGGTCTGGAGGCTCGAGTTGTTTTGCCCTTTTCCGGCCTGGAATCACAGGATTCAAAGCCTATATTTCAGGCTTCCCTGACTGCCCAGCTGTTTGGCTGGTTGCCAGCTTCTAGAAATCTGTGATAATCACGGGTTTTCCCGATTCGTAGCGGCTTGAGGCTGCCTGCGCAGCTTTGTGTGTGGGTTCGTTCTGAATTCACCTGTCAGGGTCAAGCAGATGTGTTGCCGGTTGTTGAGACTTGCCAGATTGGCCGTGGTTTCGTACAGCCACCAAGATCATTCGAATCGCCAAATGAAGCTTCACAGCTGACAGCCCAGTAACAAGCCCGTTAGGGCCACCAGGATTTATCATGAAACGCACATACCAACCTTCCAAAGTCAAGCGCGCCCGCACCCACGGTTTCCTGACACGCATGAAAACCCGTGGCGGCCGCGCAGTAATTGCCGCCCGTCGCGCCAAAGGCCGCAAACGCCTGGCTGTCTAAGCTGGTTTTTTACGGGCAATCCAGTCTTTCTGCACTTGAACTGATGCCAATCACCAGTGCAGCGGCTTAAAACCCGTGCGCAGTTCCAAGCTGTTCTGGCTGGAACCATCATTGCAAGAACACCGCACTTTGCCTTGCACCGGAACCAGCTTGATACCAAGATTCCGGTTCCAGAGACAGCCGAACCGGTTGAGCCTGGCAGGTTGTTTCGCCATCAGGACATGTGGATCGGTGCGATGGTTCCCAAACGCTGGGCAAAACGGGCTGTGACGCGAAACGCCATCAAAAGACAAATTTATACGGTGTGTGCCGATTTTTCCCAGCTCTATCCGCAGGCTGCGTTTGTGGTTCGCCTGCGCAGCGGCTTTGCCAGCGCGCAATTTGTCAGTGCCGTTTCCGATCAGCTCAGGCAGGCTGTCCGCCATGAAATTCAGACCCTGATGCAAGCCGGAGCCAAGGAAGCATGAGCCGTATTTTGACCATCTTGAAATGTCTTCCGCAAAAGTCGTTGATGGGCCTGGTCACGGCTTACCGCTTGCTGATCAGCCCTTCGCTGGGCTCGAACTGCCGTTTTCAGCCCAGTTGTTCAGCTTACTCTTTGCAGGCATTGGACCAGCATGGTGCGGCAACGGGCAGCTACCTGACACTGCGCCGGCTGGCGCGCTGCCATCCTTGGTGCGATGGGGGGCTTGATCCGGTGCCGCCTCCACAATCTGCTTCTTTTTTCAGCCGCCTGTTTACGCCTGCGGCTTCCATTTCTTCTAAAAAGACGCCGTCATGAACGACATCCGCCGCACCATCTTGTGGGTGATTTTTGGTTTTTCCATGGTTTTGTTGTGGGACCAGTGGCAGGTCTTTCATGGCAACAAAGCCACTTTTTTCCCGTCGAGTACCCAGACCGCTAAATCGCCTGTTGCCTCTACGCCAGCGTTTACCGGCAGCGCTGCCGTGCCGTCGCCTGCTGCCAGCATAGCGTCCGGTTCTCTGGCTGCGGTGCCTTCGGGCGCGTCATCAGCTGCGCCGTCTGCCACGAGGGAGCGCGTGGTCGTCAACACCGATGTGCTTTCCCTGACGTTCGACAGTGAAGGCGGAACCCTGGTTCATTCGGCCTTCATCAAGTACAAGGACATGACCCAGAAAGACCAGGGGTTTGTGCTGCTTGATGAAAGCACGAACCGTGTTTATGTGGCGCAGACGGGCCTGATTGCTGGCAGCAACGGCGGCACTTTCCCCACCCACAAAACGCCGATGACCTTGCTGCCGGGCGAGCGCACATTCAAGGATGGGCAAAACGAGATGCAGGTACAGTTCGAATCCGCTGACCTGGGCGGGGTGAAACTGCTTAAAACTTACACCATCGGGCGGGGGGCCTATGACCTCGCGGTGCGCCATGAGGTCATCAACACTGGCACTTCGGCAGTCGCTCCGCAGCTTTACCTGCAACTGGTGCGCGACGGCAACAAGCCCCCTGGCGAATCGTCTTTCTACTCTACCTTTACCGGTCCGGCAATATATACCGAAGCCAAGAAATACCAGAAAGTTGAATTCAAGGACATTGAAAACAACAAGGTTGATGTCGAGAAACAGGCAACGAACGGCTACGTGGCCATGGTGCAGCATTACTTTGCATCGGCCTGGATACTGCCTGACGGTTTGAAACGCGACCTGTTTTTACGCAAGGTCGACACGAACCTGTATGCCGCTGGAATGATTACGCCGCTGGAGCCGATCGCGCCGGGTGCTTCGAAGACCATCGATTCAAAATTTTTTGTAGGCCCCCAGGAGGAAAAAGTCCTCGAGTCCCTGTCGCCCGGGCTGGAACTTGTCAAGGATTACGGCTGGCTCACGATCCTGGCCAAGCCGCTCTACTGGCTGCTGGACAAACTGCACAGCTTCCTCCAGAACTGGGGCTGGTCCATCGTTGCCCTGGTGCTGCTTCTGAAAATCGCTTTTTACTGGCTCAATGCCAAGGCCTATGCCAGCATGGCCAAGATGAAGGCGATCAATCCCAAGATCACCGAAATGCGTGAACGCCTGAAGGACAAGCCGCAGGAAATGCAGCAGGCAATGATGAAGATCTACCGTGAGGAAAAAGTCAATCCGATGGGTGGCTGCTTCCCGATCATGGTCCAGATTCCAGTGTTCATCGCGCTCTACTGGGTACTGCTGTCCAGCGTCGAGATGCGTGGTGCACCCTGGATATTGTGGATCAGGGACCTGTCGTCGCCAGACCCTTACTACATCTTGCCCGTCGTCATGGCCTTGACCACCATGCTGCAGACGGCACTTAACCCTGCACCCCCTGATCCGATGCAGGCCAAGCTGATGTGGTTCATGCCGCTGATCTTCAGTGTGATGTTCTTCTTCTTTCCCGCCGGCCTGGTGCTGTACTGGATCACCAACAACATCCTGTCGATTGCCCAACAGTGGGTCATCAATACCCGGATGGGTGTTCCGCCGCAGTTCAACCTGCCGAAGTTTAAATAAAAAAAAGGGCCGCGCAGCGGTCCTTCACCATTGAGGCGTCATGCTGGCCCGCCACCACCATCCCATTGTTGCAATTGCCACCGCGCCGGGTCGCGGCGCTGTCGGAATCGTGCGTATTTCAGGCCAGCGCATTGCACCGGTGGTGAAGGCCTTGTGTGGCCGCGCACTTTCTCCGCGCCAAGCTACGTACCTGGCTTTCCGGGATGCAGGGGGGCAGGTCATTGACAAGGGATTGGCGATTTTTTTCCCTGCACCGCATTCCTTTACGGGGGAAGACGTGCTGGAATTGCAGGCGCATGGCGGCCCGGTTGTCCTGCAGCTGTTGCTGGCGCAATGTCTTGAAGCGGCTGCTGCGACCGACGCGGAGACCGGCCAGCCCGTGCTGGCGGCGTTGCGGGTGTCCGAGCCTGGCGAATTCTCCGAACGGGCTTTCCTCAATGACAAGATTGACCTGGCGCAGGCCGAGGCGATTGCCGACCTGATCGATGCGAGCACCGAAACAGCCGCGCGGTCCGCAGCACGCTCGATGTCGGGCGAGTTTTCGCAGGCTGTCCAGACGCTTCTGGACCAGTTGATCCACCTGCGCATGCTGGTCGAGGCGACGCTGGATTTTCCAGAAGAAGAGATTGATTTTTTGCAGCAAGCCGATGCGCACGGCCAGTTGCTGCGCCTTCAGGCGACGCTGGCCAATGTGATGCAGCGTGCGACCCAGGGCGCCATCCTGCGCGAAGGTATCAAGGTCGTGATTGCCGGCCAGCCCAACGTCGGCAAAAGCTCGCTGCTCAATGCGTTGGCGGGCGCCGAACTGGCGATCGTGACCCCGGTAGCCGGCACCACCCGCGACAAGGTGTCGCAGCTGATCCAGATTGAAGGCGTGCCGCTGCATGTGGTGGACACGGCCGGTTTGCGCGAGGCGCTCGATGAAGTCGAAAAAATCGGCATCCAGCGGGCGTGGGCCGAGATCGAAAGTGCCGATGCCGTGCTGTTCCTGCACGACCTGACCCGTCAAAATACCGGTGAAAGCATTGACAATGCTATAAATTACGTAGCTGAAGACGACCGTCTGGAAAGCGCATTGGCTATAAAACTCCCAAAAAACACACCGGTCATCGATGTGTGGAACAAATCCGACATGGCCAGCCCGGAAGTCTTGCGTCAGGTGGACGGCGGCGTGTTGATTTCTGCCAAGACCGGGGCCGGCCTCCAGACCCTGCGCGAGCAGTTGCTGAAGGTTGTGGGCTGGCAGGCTTCGCCTGAAGGGGCTTTCATGGCGCGTGAACGTCATGTCAGCGCCTTGCGCAAGGTACACCTGCAGTTGCTCACGGCCCAAAACCAGTTGACCGCGGTGATGCCCGCACTCGATCTGTTGGCCGAAGATTTGCGTCAGGCCCAGTTGCATCTGAGTTCGATCACTGGCGCATTCAGCGCCGACGATTTGCTGGGCGAAATTTTTTCCAAGTTTTGCATTGGAAAATAGCGCACCAGATCACGGTTTCCGCAGTTTATTGGGGGCTCGACGAGAGCGGTTTTAAGCAAAAGTACTTCGGGCAACGACAGTTCCCGTGACGTCAAGCACCAGCGCTTCACCCATCACCATGCCTTCGCCAGTCAGTGCGGTCATGTTGACCTGATGCGTGACCCACACCTCAAATGCGCCTGCGGGCATGCCCTTCAACGCAGCGCGCAAGCGCGCTGTCTGGGCATCTCTGGTGCGGTATTCGCCAAAAAAGGAATTCAGCGCCGGCCAGACCCTGTGACGGCCAAACGCCAGGTCGGCAGTGTCCTTGCAACGGCACCAGGCGCTGGACTGGACTGCGCTGGGCTCCAAACCTCGCGATTTGAACCATTGCCCGATGTGTTCGGCTTGGGCACGTCCATCCGGGCTGAGATTGCGCTGGGTGCTGCACTGGTCCAGTCGAAAGCCCGGGGGGTCGCCAATGCCCGGATCGGTTGGCGCATGGCGCAGAAGTACCACGCAGGCGCCAGCGCGCAACTGCGCGCCCAGCGCATCGGGTTGCGCCTGCGCCAGCCAGGGAGCCGCCAGCAATGCGCCGGTAAATTGCCGTCTATGCATGCCGGTGCTAGCTTTTAGCCGTTCAAAAGTTTCTGTTCGGCCAGCGCCAACGCTTCCGGCTTGCCGGACAGTACCAGAGTGTCGCCTCCCTCCAGTCTGATGTCGTCATTTGCCCTGAGCGTTTTGCCGTTGCTGCGCCGCAGGCTGACCACGCGCACGTCGAGCATCTGCAGTGCCATATCGCCGAGTGTCTGGCCGACGGAACTGAGGCCTGGAACCAGCGTCACCGTAGACAAACGTTCCTGCTCCAGCTCATCTGCCGTGTCGTCGTCAGCACCCCGAAAATAACCACGCAGCAGGTTGTAGCGTTCGTCACGCTGGTCCTGCACCACGCGGATCACGCGGCGCATGGGCACGCCCACCAGCGCCAGCGCGTGGCTGGCCAGCATCAGGCTGCCTTCAATCGCCTCCGGAACGACTTCCGTTGCCCCGCCTGCCTTGAGCTTTTCCAGGTCACGGTCATCCACGGTACGCACAATGATCGGCACCGTGGGCGCATGCGTGCGTGCGTTGGCCAGCACTTTCAATGCGCTGGCTGTGTCCAGATAGGTCACCACCACGGCGCTGGCCCGCACCAGCCCGGCCGCGATCAACGCCTGCAAGCGCACCGCATCGCCAAACACGACCGAACTGCCTGCGGCGGCAGCTTGCTGGACCCGGTCAGGGTCCAGGTCCAGCGCAATATACGGAATCCCTTCACGCTCCAGCATGCGACCCAGGTTCTGGCCACAGCGCCCGTAGCCGCAAATGATCACATGCCTGTTGGCACTCATGGATTTGCTGGCAATCGTGGTCATCTGAAGCGACTGCTGCAGCCACTCGCTGGACACCAGCTTCATCACGATGCGGTTGGCGTAGAGGATGATGAAGGGCGTGGCCAGCATGGACAACACCATGCTGGCCAGGATGGGATTCATCAAGGCAGGCGGAATGAGCTTGCTGCCCTGCGCCAGCGACAGCAGCACAAAGCCAAATTCGCCGGCTTGCGCCAGATACAGGCCGGTGCGCAGCGATACGCCCTCGGTCGCCCCCAGAACGCGTGCCAGCACCGTGACCAGGATCAGCTTGAACACTACCGGCAGCGTCAACAGCAGCAGCACCAATGCCCAATGGTCAACGACCTCGTGCCAGTCCAGCATCATGCCGACGCTGATAAAAAAAAGGCCCAACAGTACATCGTGAAAAGGCCGAATATCGGTTTCGACCTGGTGCTTGTACTGGGTTTCGGAAATCAGCATGCCCGCGATAAAGGCGCCCAGTGCCAGGCTCAGTCCAGCGAGTTCGGTCAGCCATGCCAGCGCCAGCGTCACCAGCAGCAGATTCAGTACAAACAACTCCTCGCTCTTGCGCCGCGCCACGATCGTGAGCCACCAGCGCATGAGGCGCTGCCCGCCCGTCAGCAGCAGGCCCAGCAGTAGCGCAGCCTTCAGCGCGGCAATGCCCAGGCTTATGAACAGCTCGTCGGCAGGCGAACCGAGTGCCGGAATCAGCACCAGCAGCGGTACCACGGCCAGATCCTGGAAAAGCAGGACGCCCATTACCCGCTTGCCATGCTCGGACGCCATTTCCAGCCGCTCGGCCAGGAGCTTGACCACGATGGCGGTGCTGCTCATGGCCATGGCACCCGACAGCGACAACGCGGTTTGCCACTGCATGGTCCAGAGCGTCGGCGCCATGACCGCCAAAAACAGCGAGCCCACGGTGACCAGCAGCATGGTGAGTGCCACCTGGAGAAGGCCCAGGCCGAACACATGGCGGCGCATCGATCGCAGCTTGGGCAGGTTGAACTCCAGTCCGATCACGAACATCAAAAACACGACGCCGAATTCGCCCAGATGGCGCACCCCTTCGGCGTTCTGCGACAAGGCCAGCGCATGCGGGCCAATCACCACGCCGACGGCCAGGTAGCCCAGCATGGGGGGCAATTTGAACGACCGGCAAATGACCACCCCCAGCACGGCGGCCAGCAGGTACAAAAGGGTCAGTTCAAGCGCACTCATTCGCTGATGGTAGCTGAAGGGTATTGCGTGGCTGGCCAGTCTGGTGGGTGTTTGGGCATGCTGTTGGTAACAGGGATCGATAGAATGCAGCCATGAATTTTGATGCTGCGACTATTAATGCGGAGCAGGTTTTGAGCCTAGCCCGGAAAACGTTCGAAATCGAAGCAGCGGCCGTGCTGGACCTGGTCAGCCGCATCGGAGATGAGTTTGTTCAGGCGGTCGGGCTGATGGCGGCCTGCCGGGGTCGCGTGGTCGTCATGGGCATGGGAAAAAGCGGGCACATTGGGCGAAAGATTGCTGCGACGTTGGCTTCGACCGGTACAGCGGCCTTGTTCGTGCATCCGGCTGAAGCCAGCCATGGCGATCTCGGGATGATCCAGGCAAGCGACGTGGTGCTGGCCATTTCCAACAGCGGCGAAAGCGAGGAACTGGTCGCGATTCTTCCCGTGTTGGGCCGCTTGGGCGTGGCGCTTGTTGCCATCACTGGCGGCCCGGAATCCACGCTGGCCAGACAGGCCCGCATCACGCTCGACACCAGCGTTGCCAGGGAAGCGTGCCCCCTGAATCTTGCGCCTACGGCCAGCACCACGGCGCAGCTCGCCATGGGCGATGCACTGGCCGTGGCGCTGCTCGACGCGCGCGGTTTTCGGGAAGAAGATTTTGCCCGTTCACACCCTGGCGGTGCGCTGGGCCGCAAGTTGCTCACCCATGTGAGCGACGTGATGCGCAGTGGCAACGCTGTTCCGAAGGTCTTTGCCGAAGCCTCATTTACCGAACTCATGCGCGAGATGAGCGCAAAGGGATTGGGCGCTGCGGCTGTCGTGGACAGCCGCCAGCAGGTTCATGGAATTTTTACAGATGGCGACTTGCGCCGGCTGGTTGAAAAAGGCGTGGATTTGCGAAGCCTTACAGCCGCTGACGTGATGCATGTCGACCCGCGTACCGTAGGCAGAAGCGCGCTTGCGGTGGAAGCCGTGGCGCTGATGGAACAGCACCGCATCAATAGCGTGCTGGTGGTTGATGAAACTGGAAGGCTTTGCGGCGCTCTCAGCACCAACGACCTGATGCGTGCAAAGGTGATCTGATATGCCATTCCCTGATCTTGCAACGACTGAGCCGTTCCTGAATTTTTCACCGGAACTTCTGCTGAGGTGTCAAGGCATCAAGGTCGCGTTTTTCGATGTGGACGGGGTCCTGACCGATGGCGGCTTGTATTTTTCGGAATATCCGGACGGACATGAACACGCCCGCGAGGTGGAGGGGTTCAGATCGTCCGGCGAAATCATCAAACGCTTCAACACACTGGACGGTCATGGGCTCAAGCTGCTGCAAAAAGCAGGCATCACGCCTGTCATCATCACCGGCCGCGACAGTTCTGTGCTGCGAGGGCGTCTGAAGGCGCTGGGAATCCATCATTGCCACTTCGGAACCGAAGACAAGCGCCCGGCTGCCGAGCAGACCTTGAAGACCCTTGGACTGGACTGGAATACAGCCGCAGCGATGGGCGACGACTGGCCGGACCTGCCCGTCATGAGTTGCTCGGCATTGAGTTGTGCGCCTGCCAATGCCCATCTGGAAGTCAGGTCACGCGCCCATCACGTCACACAGGCCCGGGGAGGCGAGGGCGCTGCCCGTGAATTTTGTGATTTGCTACTTGTCGCCGGTGGCCACTATGTCCGGCTGCTGCGTGAGTACTTTGCATGACGCAAACCTTGACCCGCCGCATAAACACCGGCAACTTTACGGTGCCACGTAAAAGTGGATGGCGAAAATTTCTCTCCCTCTGGGACCAGACGGCTATGTACATGCCGCTCCTCATGATGGCGACGCTGGCCTTGGGAACCTATTGGCTGGTGCGTAATACGCCAACTTTCAACGCTCCGGAGGTGGTCACGGAGGTCAGGCATGAGGTCGATTATTTCATGCAGGATTTCACCATCAAGACGTTTGATGAGGAAGGCAAGCTCAAGAGTGAGATTGCCGGAACGGAGGCCCGGCATTTCGCTGACACCGACATTCTGGAAATTGACCAGGCCCGGATTCACAGCATCAATATCAACAGGCAACTCACCACGGCCATCGCCAATCGGGCTTATTCAAACGGCGACGGGTCAGAGGTCCAGTTGACTGGCAATGCACGTGTCGTGCGCGAAGCAAGTCGCGACGCACAAGGAAAGGAAGCGCCCAGGCTGGAATTTCGCGGTGAATTTCTTCATGCTTTCTTGAATGAAGAGCGCGTCCAGTCTCATTTGCCTGTGCTCCTGATCCGGGGCGCGGACCAGTTCACCGGCAATGTTTTTACCTACAACAACCTGGACCAAGTGGCCGTTCTCACAGGCCGGGTTCGCGGGGTCTTGATGCCGAATTCAGCAAACCGGCCCCCTGACCCCAAACCCTAGCGGGCGCAAACTGCGTAATGTAGCGTGAAAGTAATGCTTGCAAAGCCGTCGCGCAGACCTGATGCACTCAAAGTTCGCATGCAGGAGTTTTCTGTCCTGAACACAGGGCGTACTTGGTGCAGGGGAAGTGAGGAAAATAGGCGAATTGCATCCATATTCCCGGCACCGGCAGAACCACTAAGGGTGTTTACTTGCCATCGAAAAAAGTGAACTGGAATGCCGAACGGCTTCAAAACCGAAGTCTTGAAGCCGTTTCAAGCTGTCTTTAATCAGAGACTGGAGAAGCTGTTTTTGCAGCCCAATTGGCCTGCCGGTAAATAGCGCAGGGCTTAGTAGCCGCCGCGTCCACCGCCGCCGCCACCGGAACGTCCGCCGCCAGAGCCGCCGCCACCGTACGGGCTGCGAAAACCACCGTCGCTGCCACCGCCGGAAGAACGACCGCCACCGCCACCGCCGCCGCCGCCGCCGTATCCGCCGCCGCCACCGCCGCCAGCACCACCGCCGTAGCCGCCACCGCCGCCACCGAAGCCACCGGTGCGTGGAGGACGTGCCTCCATCGGCCGGGCTTCGTTCACAACAACGCTGCGGCCGCCCAGAGGCTGACCGTTCATGCCGTTGATGGCTGCTTGTGCTTCCGCATCGCTGGCCATTTCGACAAAACCAAAGCCCTTGGAGCGACCGGTGTCGCGTTCCATCATGACTTTGGCGCTGGTGACAGCGCCGAATTGACCAAAAGATTGCTGCAGGTCTTCGTCACGCACCGAGTAAGGCAGGTTGCCGACGTATAGTTTGTTGCCCATGAAGGGACTCCTCTAAAACACATAAATAAAAGCGATGGGGTCCCGAAAGCACAACAAATCTTGAACGTACCGCTGTAGCGCGCGAAACTGACCGATCACCTAACAAGTACAAATTTTGAATTTGTACCCACATATTATGCTTCAGTTCGTCAAAAGAACCGCAGTGGAATTTCCGCATGGAACACCATGCCACCAAGATTTGGTAGGTAGAAACACTGAGTTTCTGAAGGTTATTTTGGAGCCAAATTTGTTCTGAATTGATCGCCGTTGTTGAGAAGCCAAAATCGCTCGGATTGCGTGTAATTGCACTAGTTGCATAAAGTTACCAATTGACTTCGTGTTCGGGCGTTGCACCAATGCGGTGAATCGACCGGTCGGCGCCTTCAAACTCTTCTTCCTGGGTCAGGCGCAGCCCCAGCGTCCACTTGAGCGTGCCATACACCACGCAGCTCATCAACACCGCCCACATGACGCCCAGGGTGGTGCCGATCAATTGCGCGCCAAAGCTGACGCCGCCCAAACCCCCCAATGCTTTGCTGCCAAAAATCCCGGCGGCCAGTCCACCCCAAGTGCCGCAGACGCCGTGCAGCGGCCAGACCCCCAGTACATCGTCAATCTTCCATTTGTTCTGGGTCAATGTGAACATCACGACAAACACGGCGCCTGCGACAGCGCCCACTGCCAGCGCCCCCAGCGGATGCATCACGTCAGAACCTGCGCACACTGCAACCAGTCCTGCCAATGGGCCGTTGTGCACAAAACCCGGGTCGTTTTTGCCAAATGCCAGCGCAGCCAATGTGCCGCCCACCATGGCCATCAGTGAATTCACCGCAACCAGTCCGGAAATCTTGTCGAGCGTTTGTGCACTCATCACGTTGAAACCAAACCAGCCGACGATCAATATCCATGCGCCCAATGCCAGAAAAGGAATGTTCGACGGGGGATGTGCCGACATCGCGCCATCCTTGCGATAACGATTGCTGCGGGCGCCGAGCAACAGGACTGCCGGAAGTGCCAGCCAGCCGCCCATGGCGTGAACCACGATCGAGCCGGCGAAATCATGAAATTCGGCACCGGTGACCGACAGAATCCAGGCCTGCACGCCAAAATGGTGGTTCCAGGCGATGCCTTCAAAAACCGGGTAAACAAATCCCACAATGACGGCTGTTGCAATCAACTGGGGATAAAAGCGCGCACGCTCTGCAATGCCGCCTGAAATGATCGCCGGAATGGCTGCTGCGAACGTCAGTAAAAAGAAGAACCTGACCAGTTCGTAGCCGTTTTTCGCCGCCAACTCCTCGGCGCCAACAAAAAAATGGGTGCCATACGCCACGCCGTAGCCCACGGCAAAATAAACCACGGTGGAGACTGAAAAATCCACCAGGATTTTGACCAGCGCATTGACCTGGTTCTTTTTGCGCACCGTGCCAAGTTCCAGAAATGCAAAACCGGCATGCATCGCCAACACCATGATGCCGCCCAACAAGATGAACAAAGCGTCATTGCCCTGTTTTAGTGCTTCCATAACGCGCTTTCGAAAGTGATATGTGATTGTTTGGTGCATTTTCTGGCGAATGCCGAAAATTGCACCAAAACAAAGCAAGAAACGCGCCGTGACAAAGGCTTTTCTTGGTGCAACGCCGATGGTCCATGCCAGCGGCATTGGAAGCCGCCGATACAATGCCCGCTGTCATTGGGGAGTAGCCGCCCTTCTTTACTGAAAGGGGTTTGCGTCAACAGACTTGTCTGGCCTTGCTAAAAAAGGCCGACATGGCGCAAACAGCAGTTAGCCTGGCGAGACCTTTGACTGCACAGCCTCCAGAACTTGTAAAAAGCTTCGGGCCGGGGATGTCGTGCAGTCATTGGTTTTTTTGATCCGGCCTGAGCTGTTTGTTGCATGGAAGCTTTCCTCGTCTCCACCGGTATCGTCGGCCTCGCTGAAATGGGCGACAAAACCCAGCTTCTTGCGTTGGTGCTGGCGGCAAAATTCAGAAAACCCTGGCCCATTGTTCTGGGCATCCTGGTGGCCACTGTGGCAAACCATGCCATGGCAGGCGCATTGGGCGCGTGGGTGACGACTCTCCTGGGACCGCAAACCCTGCGCTGGATACTGGGCGTCTCCTTTATTGCGATGGCCGTGTGGATGCTGATTCCGGACCAACTCGATGACGACAACAACGCCGGCAAGCCACTGCGTTTCGGGGTGTTCGGCACCACGGTCTTCGTGTTTTTCCTGGCTGAAATGGGCGACAAAACTCAGATTGCCACCGTCATGCTGGCCGCCCGTTATGACGCCTATTTCTGGGTGGTGGCCGGCACCACGCTGGGCATGATGCTGGCCAATGCGCCGGTGGTCTGGCTCGGCAGCCGTTTCATGCACCTGATTCCGCTGCGCGTGGTGCATATCGTGTCGGCACTGGTTTTTGCCGTGCTGGGCGTGTTGGCGCTGCTGGTGCCAGCGTAGGCGCTGGCCGGATTGCTATACTGGCAATGCGCCGATTTGCTCAGCTTGCGGGCGCGTAAAAAGTACGGCTAAAGACGATTCTCCCCATGAACCCGGACTCGCCTTGGCGATGCCGGGTTTTCTTTTTTGCGCTTCGCCTTGCTGTTTTCCTGTCCTGATCTTGAGTCTGTCTTATCGTGGATCCATCAACAGTGCCAACTGCCTCCGTCCTTGTCGCCACGCCCGAATCGATGCACTTTGCCGAGCTGCTGCCGCTGCGCAGTGGCGCCTCGATCCGTGCCTACAACCTGAGTTATGAAACCTACGGCCAGCTCAATGCCGACAAGTCCAACGCGGTGCTGGTCTGCCATGCGCTCAACGCCTCGCACCATGTGGCGGGCGTTTATCTGGACGACGCCGGTCAGGTCAGGGACAAGTCCGAGGGCTGGTGGGACACCATGATCGGGCCGGCCAAGCCGCTCGATACCAACCGGTTTTTTGTCATTGGCGTGAACAACCTGGGCTCGTGCTTTGGCTCCACCGGGCCGATGCAGACCCACCCGGACACGGGTGAGGTGTATGGTGCCGATTTTCCGGTCGTCACGGTGCAGGACTGGGTCAACGCCCAAGCCCGGCTGCTCGATGCGCTGGGCATCGAGACGCTGGCCGCCGTCATGGGCGGCAGTCTCGGCGGCATGCAGGCATTGGCCTGGACGCTGCAATACCCGCAGCGGGTGCGCCACGCCGTGGTGGTGGCCAGCGCCCCCAACCTGACGGCCGAAAACATCGCCTTCAACGAAGTCGCGCGTCGCGCCATCGTGACCGACCCGGATTTTCATGGCGGCCACTTCTACCGCCACGGCGTGCTGCCCAAACGCGGCCTGCGCATCGCCCGCATGATTGGCCACATCACCTATTTGAGCGACGACGTGATGAACGAAAAATTTGGCCGCCAGGTGGTGGCCCCCACGCTCCCCGCTTCGCGTGGTTCGCTGCCCCCCGAGGGGGCCGCTGCGCCTGCGGACCGGCAAAGCCGGATCCGCGGCCCTGGCTTGGACGGAATGGGTGCTGCCCTGGCCAACGTTGCGCCTTACCGCTACACCACTCAGGACGTCGAGTTCCAGATCGAAAGCTACCTGCGCTACCAGGGCGACAAGTTCGCCGAGTACTTCGACGCCAACACTTATCTGCTGATCACCCGGGCCCTCGATTACTTCGACCCGGCGGCTGAATTCGGCGGCGACCTGAGCCGCGCGCTGGCGCAGGCCAGCGCCAAATTTTTAATCGTGAGCTTCACCACCGACTGGCGCTTTTCCCCGGCGCGTAGCCGGGAAATCGTCAAGGCCTTGCTCGACAACCAGGTTGATGTGAGTTACGCCGAAATCGACGCGCCGCACGGTCATGATGCCTTTTTGCTCGATGACGCACGCTACATGGGCATAGTGCGCTCCTATTTCGAGAGCAAGGTGATGCTATGAATGGAACGACGCAAACCAACCTGCCGCCGTCTCCGGACCAGCTGTCGATTGCCCGGCTGGTGCCCAAGGGTTCCCGCGTGCTCGATCTGGGCTGCGGCAATGGCGCGCTGCTCGACCACCTGATCCGGGCGCGCGGTTGCTCGGGCTACGGCGTCGAGATTGATGACGCGAACGTGCAGGCCTGCGTGGCGCGCGGCGTCAATGTGATCCAGTTCAACCTCGAAGACGGGCTGGCGCTGTTTGGCGACGCTTCGTTCGACGTGGTGCTGCAGATCGACACGCTGCAGCACTTGCGCAATGCCGAAGTCATGCTGCGCGAAACGGCGCGCGTGGGCCGCATCGGCATCGTCGCCTTCCCCAATTTCGGCCACTGGCCGAATCGGCTGGCCGTGTTGCGCGGCCGCATGCCGGTGACCAGGGTGCTGCCCTACCAGTGGTATGACACGCCGAATATCCGCGTCGGCACGCTGCAGGACTTTGCCGCGCTGGCCCATCAAAACCGGCTGCAGATTCTCGATTCATTCGGTTTGCAGGATGGCCGTGAAATCCGTTTCTGGCCCAATGCCCGCGCCAGTCGCGCGGTGTTCAAGCTGCAGCGGGCTTGAGCGCGAAGTCACGAACCATGGACATTTCGTCTTCCTCCTCTGAGGCGCCCACCCGCATTTCTTTGCGCGACGCCTTGCGCTTCTGGCTGCAGTTGGGCTTCATCAGCTTTGGCGGGCCGGCCGGGCAGATTGCCATCATGCACCGCGAACTGGTGGAAAAGCGCCGCTGGGTGTCGGAAAAACGCTTCCTGCATGCGCTGAACTTCTGCATGCTGTTGCCCGGCCCCGAGGCACAGCAACTGGCAACCTATCTCGGCTGGCTGATGCACAAAACCCGGGGCGGCGTGGTGGCCGGCACGTTGTTCGTGCTGCCCTCGCTGGCACTGCTGATTTTTCTGAGCTGGATCTACCTGGCCTTTGGCCAGCTGCCGCTGGTGGCGGGCATCTTCTACGGCATCAAGCCGGCCGTGGCGGCGATTGTTTTGCATGCCTTGCACCGCATTGCCAGCAAATCATTGGGAAATCCGCTGCACGCGCCGGTTCCGTGGGCGATTGCCACCATTAGTTTCATAGCGATAGCGGTCCTGAAGCTGCCTTTCCCTGGGGTCGTGCTGGGTGCGTTGCTGACGGGCGCGCTGCTGGCGCGTTTCGCGCCGGGTGCACTTGCGGGCCGCGGCAGGCATTCATCGGCAATCCGCGTCACGAATGCCCCGGCTTTGATCGACGACGACACGCCCACGCCAGCGCACGCGCGGTTCAAGTCGTCGCGGCTGGCCGCCGTGCTGGCCGTGGGCGCCGCGCTCTGGCTGCTGCCGATGGCGGCGCTGATCGCGGCCAACGGCTGGTCAGCCACGCTGACGCAAACCGGCTGGTTTTTCACCAAGGCGGCGCTGCTGACGTTTGGCGGGGCCTACGCCGTGCTGCCTTACGTGAACCAGATGGCGGTCGAGCATTACCAGTGGCTCAGCACCGCGCAGATGATGGACGGCCTGGCGCTGGGCGAAACCACGCCGGGCCCGCTCATCATGGTGGTGGCGTTTGTCGGCTTTCTGGCCGGCTGGGGCCAACAGGTGCTGGGGCCTGATGCACTGTTTCTGGGCGCCGCGCTGGCGGCTTGCGTGGCGACCTGGTTTACCTTTTTGCCGTCCTTCATCTTTATCCTGGCGGGCGGGCCGTGGGTCGAATCAACGCGTGGCAACCTCAAGCTGACCGCGCCGCTGGCGGCCGTGACGGCGGCCGTGGTCGGTGTGATTGCAAATCTTGCTCTGTTTTTCATAGCTGCTGTCGCTTATCCAGCCGGCGCAGGATGGCATTTTGATACAAAACCCGACTGGATGGCGCTTACCCTGGTCATGCTGGCGGCGCTGGCCTTGTGGCGGCTCAAGTGGGGCGTGATTTCGGTGATTGCCGCTTCAGCGGTTGCCGGCCTTGCGCTGCGGCTGGCTGGTTGGGCCTGATCGCTCTCGCACAGATGTCGGGCCTGCCGCGCGCTGCCGACGCCCTCAGCCAGCGGTATGCTCTGGCCCATGCACGCCTCCCCTGAAAGTCCCCGCGCCACTTCGGCGCACCGGCTGGCACGCCGTCTGCTGGAACGGCTGTTTGGTAATTGGGTGCGCTGGGTCACGCCGGCCACACTGCGCGCCGATGCCATGGCTGGCCTGCTGGGTGCGGTGCTGGTCCTGCCACAAGGCATTGCCTTTGCCACGCTGGCCGGGCTGCCGCCTGAGTACGGGCTGTACACGGCGATTGTTCCGTGCATCATCGCCGCGCTGTTCGGCTCCAGCTGGCATGTCATGTCGGGGCCGACCAACGCCAATTCGCTGGCGCTGTTTGCCATGCTGTCGCCGCTGGCCCTGGCTTTCAGCCCGGCCTACATCCAGCTGGCGCTGGCCGTGACCGTGATGGTTGGCGTGCTGCAGTGGCTGATTGGCGCGCTGCGCCTGGGCATGCTGGCCAATTTCATTTCGCCGGCGGTGCTGTTCGGCTTTACCTCGGGCGCGGCGCTGCTGATTGCCGTGCATGCCTTGCCCGATTTTCTGGGGATTGCCGCAGCCCCCGAACACGGCGCGGGTGCGGTGCTGGCGCATGTGTTCACGCAACTGCCGTCGGCGAAACCCGCTGCACTGATCGTCGCCGTCATCACGCTGGCGGTCGCGCTTGGGCTGCGCCGTTATCGCCGCAACTGGCCCTACATGCTGATCGGGCTGGTGGTGGCGACGCTGCTGGCGTGGGTGTGGAGCCGCTTCCTCGGGAGCGGCGCAACGCCTTCTTCGTCACTGCGCGTGGTCGGACAAATCGCCACGCCGTGGCCGCGTTTCGAGCTGCCGCGCATCAGCTGGGCGCAGGCGTCGGACCTGGTCGGCCTGGCGTTTGCGCTGACCATCGTGGCGCTGGGCCAGGCAATTTCGATTGCCAAGACCGTGGCGCTGCGATCGGGCCAGCGCATCGATGCCAACCGGGAGTTCCGGGGCCAGGGCCTGTCGAACATCATCGGCGGATTTTTCTCCAGCTATGTGTCCTGTGGCTCAATGAACCGCTCCATGCCGAATCTCCAGGCCGGTGCCCGAACGCCGCTGGCGTCGGTGTTCTCGGCGCTGCTGCTGCTGGGGCTGGTGGCGATCAGCTCGCAGTTGCTGGCGCAGATTCCCATGGCCGCGCTGTCGGCACTGCTGCTGCTGGTGGCGCTGAGCCTGCTGGACTTTGCGCGCTGGCGCCAGCTGTTCAGCCTGAGCCGCACCGATTTTGGCGTGGCGCTGGCCACGATGGTGGCCACCGTCACGATCCGGCTGGAAATGGCAATCTTGCTGGGCATGCTGCTGTCGCTGATGTCATTTCTGTACCGCACCTCGCGGCCCGCGATGCGCAGCATGGGCTTTGACAGCCGAGGGCTGGACCGGCAGTTGGTGGTGATTGACGATGCGCCGCAAGCCTCCGAAGAGGCCAGGGCAGCGCCAGCCCCCTCGGGGGGCAGCGCAGATCGCGTTGTGACAAGCGTGGGGGCAACGGCCGCCAGCGCCGGGCCGCCCCAAGCAAGGCCAGCCCCCTCGGGGGGCAGCGCAGTACACGAAGTGACAAGCGTGGGGGCAACGGCCGCCAGCGCCGGGCCGCCCCAAGCAAGGCCAGCCCCCTCGGGGGGCAGCGCAGTACACGAAGTGACAAGCGTGGGGGCAACGGCCGCCAGCGCCGGGCCGCCCCAAGCAAGGCCAGCCCCCTCGGGGGGCAGCGCAGTACACGAAGTGACAAGCGTGGGGGCAACGGCCGCCAGCGCCGGGCCGCCCCAAGCAAGGCCAGCCCCCTCGGGGGGCAGCGCAGTACACGAAGTGACAAGCGTGGGGGCAACATTCCTGCCGGAATGCCCGCAACTCAAGCTGCTGCGCATGGAAGGAGAGGTGTATTTCGGCGCGATCCAGCATGTCGCCGACATCCTGCACGCGCTGCGCACCCAGCCGAATCCGCAAAAGCACCTGCTGGTGATGGCCAAGAGCATGAACTTCATCGACCTGGCGGGTGCCGAACTGTGGGAAGCCGAACTGGCCGCGCGCCGGGCCATGGGCGGCAACCTGTACTTTCACCGGCCGCGCCCGGAGGTGATCCACATGTGGCGCAAGACCGGTTTTACCAACGTGCTGGGGTGGGAGCACCAATTTTCCGACAAGTTCACTGCCATTGCCACCATCTTTGGCAAGCTGGACCCGGACATCTGCCGGCATTGCAGTGCCCGGATTTTTGAGGAATGCAAGACGGCAGCGGGCGCTGACGATCCGGCGAATCAGCCGACAAGCTGAAGGCACTGCTCAAAGCAAACAGCCTGCCCGGTCATGAAGCACAGTTTGATGCCGGAATGTCCCTGGCGCTGGGTTACGCGCAAGCACTGGACTGTCCGCGCCTCCACGTCATAGCGGGCGTGCTGACGGGTGTGAAGCCTGTCTCGCCAAGCACCTCTTTATAAACATCAACCCGCGCGGCGAAACGTCAGGTTGATGCGCTGGCGCCCCAGGCGCGGGTGCTCGCCGTCGGCCAGCGGCGCCACGCCGTGAAACGCCAGCCGCGACACGCCGCCCCACACCGCCACGTCTGCGTGCGCCAGCCGCCAGCGGGCAGGGCGGTCGCTGCGCTGCAAACCGCCGAACAAAAAAACCGCCGGCAGCCCCAGCGACACCGAGACAATGGGCGCGCCCAGGTCGCTTTCGTCGCGGTCCTGGTGCAGCGACAGGCGCGCGCCCGGTTCGTAGCGGTTGATCAGGCAGGCATCGGGCGCAAAGCCTTCATAACCCGCCTCTGCCGCCGCCTGCATCGCCAGTTCGGCAAAGCAGGCAGGCATGGATGGCCAGGGCTGGCCCGAGAGCGGGTCGGTGCTGCTGTACCGGTAGCCGGTGCTGTCGGAGACCCAGCCCAGCGCGCCGCAGTTGCTCATCCCGACCGACATGACACGCCCGCCCGGCGTCTTGAGGTGGCGCAAGGGCGCGGCCGCGATGACCTGCCGCGCAGCCTGAAGCAGCGCTTCGGCCTGGTCCAAGGCAAAACCGCGGAGCAATGCGGCGCCCGGCGCGATGGGCTCGGGCGCCGCATAAGGCGCCGGGCATTCGTCGAAAAGGCTGCGGGTCAGAAGCATCTCTTTCTGAAGCTGCTTTCATGGCTGAAAAGGCTGTTTGCGCAACATGCACGGGCTCAAGTAGCTATAAAATACATAGCAAATTATTCTGCCAGCCCGGTCAAGATCGGGCAATCGGGCCGGTCGTCCCCGGCGCAGCAATGCGCCAGTTGCGCCAGCGTTTGCCGCATGACCTGCATCTCGGCAATGCGCCGCTCCAGGTCGGCCACATGCGCCTGGGCGATGCGTTTCACATCGGCACTGGCGCGCTGCTGGTTTTGCCACAGCTTGAGCAGCTCGCCGATCTCGGCCATGCTGAAACCCAGCGCACGGGCGCGGCGGATGAAGCGCAGGGTGTGGATTTGGGTGTCGCCGTACTGGCGGTAGCCGGCGTCGGTGCGGTGCACGGCGGGCAGCAGGCCGAGCGATTCGTAGTGCCGGACCATCTTGGCCGACACGCCCGACTGGCTGGCGGCCTGGCCGATGTTGAAGGGGCCGCTGCCCGTCACAGGGGCCGTCATTTCGCGCCGCCTTGCCAGCGGCGCAGCAGCAGCGCGTTCATCACCACGCTGACACTGCTGAACGCCATGGCCGCGCCGGCAATCACCGGGCTGAGCATCCCGAACGCCGCCAGTGGAATGCCGACCGCGTTGTAGAAAAATGCCCAGAAAAGGTTTTGCCGGATCTTGGCGTAGGTGCGGCGCGAGATGTCGATGGCGTCGGCCACCAGCGCCGGGTCGCCGCGCATCAGCGTGATGCCGGCGGCCTGCATCGCCACGTCGGTGCCGGTGGACATGGCAATGCCGACGTCGGCCGCCGCCAGCGCAGGCGCGTCGTTGATGCCGTCGCCGACCATCGCCACCCGGCCGCCGTCCTGCTTCAGCTGGTCTTTCAGCTGGCCGACGATGGCTGCCTTGTTCTCGGGCAAGACCTGGAAATGCACGATGTCGATGCCAAGCTGCCTAGCCACCGCCTCGGCGCTGCCCCGGTTGTCGCCGGTGACCAGCGCGGTCTGGATGCCGAGTGCATGCAGGCTGGCAATGGCCGGCGCGGCGCTGGCCTTGACCGTGTCGCCAAAGGCCAGCAGCGCCAGCAGTTGCGGTGCGCCAGTCACGTCGGCCAGCCAGGACACGGTGCGGCCTTCGGCCTCCAGTGCCTCGGCGCGCACCGCAAAGGCGCCAAGGTCCACGCCCAGTTCCTGCATGAAGCGCGGACTGCCCAGGCGCAGTTCATGGCCCTCGACCACCGCCCACATGCCGCGCCCGGCCACCGCACGGACTTCAGACGCCGCCGGCACGCTGCGTTCTTCCTGTGCGGCCAGTTGCGTGACCGCCTTGGCCAGCGGATGCTCGCTGCCGGCCTGGATGGCGGCGGCCCAGCCGAGGGCCGCATCGCGCGAAATATCCACGGACTCCAGTGCCACCAGTTCGGGCTTGCCTTCGGTCAGCGTGCCGGTCTTGTCGAAGGCGACGACCTTCACCTGGTGCGCCACTTCCAGCGCTTCGGCGTCCTTGATCAAGATACCGTGTTTCGCCGCCACGCCGGTGCCGGCCATGATGGCGGTCGGCGTCGCCAGCCCCAGCGCGCAGGGGCAGGCGATCACCAGCACCGCGACCGCGTTCAGGATGGCGGTTTCCCAGTTGCCCGTCGCCAGCCCCCAGCCCAGCAGCGTGACCGCAGCAATGCCGATCACCACCGGCACAAACACCGCGCTGACCTGATCGACCAGCCGCTGGATTGGCGCTTTTTTGGCCTGCGCCGATTCGACCATGCGCACGATGCGCGCCAGCGTCGATTCGGCGCCGATGGCCGTGGTGCGCACGATGATCAAGCCTTCGGCATTGACCGCGCCGCCCGTCACCCGGTCGCCCGCGTGTTTGTTGACCGGCAGGCTTTCGCCGGTGATCAGCGATTCATCGACCTCGGTCGCGCCTTCCATAATTTCGCCATCGACCGCGATGCGTTCACCGGGCCGCACCACGACCTGATCGCCAACCTGCACGTCGCCGATGGGCACATCCCTGTCCACACCGCTACGCCGGACCCGCGCGGTTTCGGGCCGCAGCGCATTGAGTGCCCGGATGGCTTCGGTGGTCTGGCGCTTGGCCCGCGCTTCCATCCATTTGCCCAGCAGCACCAGCGTGATGACCACCGCCGACGCTTCAAAATAAAGATGCGGCATGCCGTCAGCGCCATGGCGCAGCAACAGGTACACGCTCAACCCGTAGGCCGCCGATGTGCCGACCGCCACCAGCAAGTCCATGTTGCCAGCGCCAGCGCGCACGGCTTTCCAGCCGGCCTTGTAAAACCGCGCACCCAGCCAGAACTGCACCGGCGTGGCCAGCAGCCACTGAATCCAGCCGCCCAGCATCCACTCCTTGCCAAACAGCATGCCGACCATGGGCAGCGCCAGCGGTGCCGACAGCGCGGCCGCCACGGCAATCGGCCACCAGGGGGCACCGGACGGCGCGGCCGGGCTGGCGCCCGTCGCTGCCGCCTGGATCGCTTCTGCCCGGTAACCGGCTTTTTCCACGGCGGCGATGAGCTGGGGCAGGGCGGCCGCGCCGCCCGCCAGGGTGACTTCGGCGGTTTCCGTCGCCAGGTTGACGTCGGCCGACAGCACGCCCGGCACCTGCTTGAGCGCCTTTTCGACCCGCGCGACGCAGGACGCGCAGGTCATGTCGCCAATCTTCAGCCGCAGCGACGCCTCGCCCACGGCGCTGCCCGCAGTGCTGCCCACGGCATAGCCGGCTTTTTCCACAGCCGCTTTCAACGTGTCCAGGGTGACTTCGCGGCCCGCCTTGACACTGGCCTGCTCGGTGGCGAAATTGACGCTGGCTTCCTCAACCCCCGGCGTGGCGGCCAGGGCTTTTTCAACCCGGGCCACGCAGGAGCCGCAGGTCATGCCTTCCACGGGGAAGCGCCATTCCTTCAAGGCGGATGCGGGGGCCAGCGGGACTGGCAGGGTGTGGCTGACGCTCATGGTTGTTTCCTGAAAATTCGGCAATGGAGCGAGTCTGAACCTTGCCATGATGGCAAAGTCAAGCACTGGCTGGCATTAACCCTGACGGACTTCAGGATGCTGATGCCACTGGTTGACCTTCCCTGCATGGCAAGGTTCACACTGCCGGCTTGAAACCGGGCAAAGCGCTGGTCTGAAATTTCGAACACCGCTGTTTTTCCCGTTCTTTCATTTTTCTCCTTTCACACTTTCAAGGAAACCCCATGCAATTCAATGTCCCCGACATGAGCTGCGGCCACTGCGCCGGCGTCATCACCAAGGCCCTGCAGCAACTCGATGCCGATGCCATGATCAGCATCGACCTGCCGGCCAAACAAGTCACCGTCGAGACCGCGCAGGAGCGGCAAACCGTCGCCGCCGCGCTCACCGAGGCCGGCTACCCGACCGAGTGAGGCTTGTTCAGGCCGTCGGGGCAAACCCCGGCACGCTGCTGTGGCATGGCTCGATAGAATGATTCTTCCCTTCACTTTTGTCAGCGCCTGTGTCCGACCGTTTAGCCGTTTTGCCCCAATACCTGTTGCCCAAGCAGGCGCTCACCCGCTTTGCCGGTTTTGTCGCCTCGCGCGAACGCGGCTGGGTGACCACCGAGATCATCCGCCGCTTTGTCGCCAAATACCAGGTGAACATGGACGAGGCGCTCAACCCGGACATCGGCGCCTACCTGTCCTTCAACGACTTTTTCACCCGCGCGCTCAAGCCCGGTGCGCGTCCGCTGGCCGAGGCGGCGCTGGTCTGCCCGGTCGATGGCGCGATCAGCCAGTTTGGCGTCATCAGGCACGACCAGCTGTTACAGGCCAAGGGCCACGACTATTCCACCACGGCGCTGGTCGGCGGTGACGCGGCGCTGGCCGCGCAGTACGACAACGGCCATTTCGCCACGATCTACCTGAGCCCGAAGGACTACCACCGCATCCACATGCCGGCGGGCGGGCGTTTGACGCGCATGATTTACGTGCCCGGCGACCTGTTCTCGGTCAACCCGGTCACGGCGCGCGGCGTGCCGGGGCTGTTTGCGCGCAACGAGCGCGTGGTCTGCGTGTTCGAGTCGGCGCGCGGGCCGTTCGTGCTGGCGCTGGTCGGCGCGACGATCGTCGGCAGCATGGCGACCGTCTGGCACGGTGTGGTGAATCCGCCGCGCGGCAAGGTGGTGCGTGAATGGCTGTACCCGGCGGCGGATCAACCCGCCGTGGACCTGAAACAGGGTGAGGAAATGGGCCGGTTTTTGCTGGGCTCGACCGTTGTGCTGCTGTTTCCCAAAGGCCCGCTGCGCTTCAACCCCGACTGGGCGCCGGGCCGGGCGGTGCGGCTGGGGGAGGCGATGGCCGACTATTCTTTGGATGCGCCGGGCTGAGCCGGCGGGTTTGACGGCACAGGGTCCGTTCATGCCGCACGATTCGTGGCCTCGCGTCTGAAAGAACTTGATGAACAGAGAACCCGTGCCTGTCTCCCAAGCCGACTTTGAAGAAATCGCCCAACTGATTGCGGCCGCCCGGCAGCGCGCGATGCAGGCCGTCAACACCACGCTGATTGATCTGTACTGGCAGGTCGGCCAGACCATCAGCCGCAAGATCGAGCAGGCGCAGTGGGGCGATGGGGTGGTGGCGCAACTGGCCGAGCATCTGGCGCGCACCCAGCCGGGACTGCGCGGCTTCACCACCCGCAACCTGTTCCGGATGCGGCAGTTTTACGAGGCGTACCGGACAGATGAGAAAGTCGCACCCCTGGCGAGACAATTGCCGTGGACGCACAACCTCATCATCCTGAACCAGAGCCAGCGGCCCGAGGAGCGCGAGTTTTACCTGCGCCAGGCCATCCGCGAAAAATGGAGCAAGCGCGAGCTGGAGCGCCAGTTCAGGACCGCGCTGTTCGAGCGCACGGTGCTCAATCCGCTAAAAGTGACACCGCTGGTGTCACAAATGCATCCCGACGCCCTGAACGTGTTCAAGGACAGCTACCTGGTCGAATTCCTGGACCTGCCGCAAGGCCACCTGGAAGCTGATTTGCACCAGGGCTTGCTGCAGCAACTTAAGCAATTTCTGATCGAGCTGGGCCGTGATTTCTGCTTTGTCGGCAGCGAATACCCGCTGCAGGTGGGCGGACGCGACTTTGCGCTGGACCTGCTGTTGTTTCACCGGGGACTCAATTGCCTGGTAGCCATCGAACTGAAGGTCGGGCGCTTTGAGCCCGAATACCTGGGTAAGTTGGCCTTTTACCTTGAAGCGCTGGACCGCGATGTCAAAAAGCCGCATGAACAAGCCGCCATCGGCGTGCTGCTGTGCGCCAGCAAGGACGAAGAAGTGGTCGAATACGCGCTCAGCCGCAGCCTGTCGCCGGCGCTGATTGCCGCCTACCAGACGCAGCTGCCGGACAAGGCCTTGCTGCAGGCCAAGCTCCATGAGCTGTATGCGCAAAATTTGGCAACTGATCCTGCCGAAGGCAACCCCTCTTCCTGATGGCCGGTCGAACGGCCCGGTTCAGGCCAGGGGCGGGGTTATTGCCGCAGGCGTAAAGTAGCCGTCTTGCCCAGAGGCCCCACTTTTCATCTCCGGAGTCCGCCATGAACGCCCCCCTGCACCGCGAAATTCCCGCCGGCATCCTTGACGCCGCCCAGGCGCTTGCCCAGGTCACGACCCAATGGGACGATGACATCGTCAAGCAGCTGACCAACTACATCGCCATTCCCGCCAAGTCGCCGGCCTTCGACCCCGACTGGGCGCAGCATGGTTACATCGACACCGTGATGCGCCATGCCGCCAGCTGGGTCGAGGCGCAGAAGGTGGAAGGCTTGACGCTGGAGATCGTCCGGCTTGAAGGCCGCACGCCAGTGCTGTTCTTTGAAATCCCGGCCACCCGCGCCGGCTCGACGCAAACGGTCCTGATGTATGGCCACCTGGACAAGCAGCCCGAATTCACTGGCTGGCGCAACGACCTGAGCCCGTGGAAAGCCACCTACGAGGACGGCAAGCTCTACGGCCGGGGCGGTGCCGACGACGGCTATGCGGTCTATGCCAGCATTGCCGCCGTGCAGGCGCTGAAAAGCCAGGGGATTGAACACCCGCGCATCGTTGGCCTGATTGAAACCTGCGAGGAAAGCGGCTCCTACGACCTGCTGCCGTATGTGAATGCGCTCAAAGACCGGCTGGGCGAGGTGGCGCTGGTGGTCTGCCTGGACTCGGGCGCCGGCAACTACGACCAGCTCTGGCTGACGACCAGCCTGCGCGGCAACGCGGCCGGCGTGCTGAAAGTCGAAATCCTGACCGAAGGCGTGCATTCGGGCGACGCCAGCGGCCTGGTGCCGTCGAGCTTTCGCATCATGCGCCAGGTGCTCGACCGGCTGGAAGACAGCGCCACCGGCCGCTTGTTGCCGCAAAGCTTTCATTGCGAGGTGCCGGCCGACCGGCTGGCGCAGGCCGAGGCCACGGCGAAAATCCTGGGCAACGAAATCTACAAGCGCTTTCCGTGGGCGCATTACGACTGCGAAGGCGCTTCCACTTTTGCGCTGCCGACGACCACCGATCCGGTCGAGGCGCTGCTCAACCGCACCTGGCGCCCGACGCTGAGCGTGACCGGCGCCGAGGGTTTTCCGTCATTCCGCGACGCCGGCAATGTGCTGCGGCCCTACACCGCCTTCAAGCTGTCGCTGCGCTTTCCGCCGCTGATCGATGCCGGCGTGGCGGTGCAGGAACTCAAAAAGCTGCTCGAAGACAATGCGCCCTACCAGGCCAGGGTGACATTCGAAGGCGGCGGCGGCGCCTCGGGCTGGAATGCCCCAAGTACCGTGCCATGGTTTGAAAGCGCCTTGAACGAGGCGTCGCAAAATTTCTTCGGTGCACCCTGCGGCACGATCGGCCAGGGCGGAACGATTCCGCTGATGGGCATGCTCAGCAAGGGCTTTCCCAAAGCGCAGATGATGGTTTGCGGCGTGCTCGGCCCCAAGAGCAATGCGCACGGGCCCAATGAGTTTTTGCATGTGCCGTATGCGCAAAAGCTGACGGCGGCGGTGGCGCAGGTGATGGCGCGGGTGCCGGGGTGACAACGGCGTCAGCCGTCCAGCGCCCAGACGCAGGGCCATGGGCGATCTGCGCCGCGACCAATTTTGAGTAAAAAAACCTTTTCCGCACGCCAGACAAGCGCGGGCAGCTATCAAAAAAGAAGCGTCAGTGGTCCGCCTGCGCTTTCACGCCTTGCGCAGCCTGCGCTGCTGCAGGCCCAGCCAGCCCAGCGCCAGTGCGGTCAGGCCCAGCGGCAGCAGCGAGCCCAGGTTCAGCAGCGCCCAGCCCTGGGTCGTGACCAGCACGCCTGACGCCAGCGACGACACCGCCAGCACCGCGAACACGCAAAAATTCAGCGCGCCCTGGGCCTTGTCCTTTTCTTCCGGCCGGTAGGCCGTCAGCGCCAGCGTGGTGGCGCCGGTGAACAGGAAGTTCCAGCCCAGGCCGAGCAGGAACAGCGCCACCAGAAACTGCCGGAACTCCACACCCGACAGCGCGATCAGCACGCAGGCGATGTTCAGCGCCAGCCCCGTCGCCATGATGGGCAGCGTGCCGTAGCGCTTGATCAGGTGGCCGGTGAAAAAGCCCGGCGCGAACATGCCGATCACATGCCATTCCAGCACCCAGGCCACGTCGGAAAACGGCAGGCCGCAGACCTGCATGGCAATCGGCGTGGCGGCCATCAGGAGGTTCATCACGCCGTAGCCCAGCGCGCCGGCGGCAGCCGCAACGATGAAGACCGGCTGGCGCATGATGTCGCCCAGCGGCCGGCCGCCGCCGCTGGCGTGTTTCGGTGGTGGCGGTGGAAAGTCGATGAAGGCCAGCAGGGCCATCGCCAGCAGCGCCACGCCGGCCAACGCCAGGTAGGCGCCGGCAAACGGCACGGCGGTCAGGCTGCGCGTACCGGCGGCCAGGTTGGGCCCGGCGACCGCGCCGATCAGGCCGCCCGCCATGACCAGTGAAATCGCTTTTTCGCGGAACGCCGGCAACGCCAGTTCGGCGGCGGCAAAGCGGTAGAGCTGCGCATTGGCGTTGTAATAGCCGGCCACCAGCGTGGCCGCGACCAGCAGCCAGAAGTTCCGGCTGTAGGCCGCGTAGCCGCACAGCAGGGCCGACGCCAGGCCGACGAGCAGCCCAAGCTGGAACGAGGCCTTGCGGCCAAAACGGCGCTGGGTGTGCGCCACCAGCCCGGTGGACAGCGCGCCGCCGACCACATACGCCATCACCGGCAGCGTGGCCATCCAGCCCAGCGGCGCCAGGCTCAAGCCGACCAGGCCGTTGATGGCGATGAAGGTGACGTTGTTGGTCAGGAACAAGCCCTGGCAAATCGTCAGCAGCCAGAGGTTGCGGTTCATGCGTTTGCGTCCAGGTGCAGTCGGGGTCTAGTCGAGATTCAGCAGCGACAGGCAGGCCAGCGGCGCGGTCTCGGCGCGCAGCACCCGCGGCCCCAGCGTGACCCGGCCGAAGCCGCAGGCAAGGGCGGCGGCTTCTTCGGCCGGGCTCAGCCCGCCCTCCGGGCCGTTCAGAAAGGTGAGGGCGCCGCTGCCGGTCACGGCCCGGCTCAAGGGCTGGCTGCCGTCCTGCAGCGACAGCAGCAGCCGCGAGCCGGCGTTGGTGGATGTTGCGGCCATGCTCTTTTTCAGCCAATCGGCCAGCGTGCAAACGCCATGAATCAGCAGCAGGCGGTTGCGGCCGCACTGCTCGCTGGCGGCCATGGCAATGCCGCGCCAGTGGGCGACCTTCTTGTCGGCGCGTTCGGCTTTCAGGCGCAGCACGCTGCGCTCGCTCATCACCGGCTGGATGCTGGCCGCGCCGAGTTCGGTGGCTTTTTCGATCAGCCAGTCCATGCGGTCGTTGGCCGGCATGCCGACGACCAGATGAATGGCGCGGCTGGCCTCGCGCGCCGTGGCGGTGAATGCGCCAAGGGTGACGTCCACCTCGCTGCGGCCCATGCGCTCGACCGTGGCGTCGAATTCGCCTTCCGCGTCCCCCCGGCCGTTGAACAGGGTGATGTGTCCGCCCGGCTGCAGGCGCAGCACCTGCACATGGCGCGCGGTCTGTTCGGGCAAGGTGACACTCTGGCCCGGAACCAGTGCGATGTCGGCGTAAAAGCGGGCGCTCACGGCGTAAGCGCCACTGGCAAAGAAACCGTTTCAACTATTAAATCAATAGCTGAAAACACACGCCTGGCGTGCGCAAAAGGCCTATTTGATATCAAAACGTGTACCCCACGCGGGTTTCGTTGCCCTCGATCTCGTCGAGCAGCACCATCAGCGGCCCGAGCTGGCGGTAGCGGGCGCAGGTGGCGCGGGCGTACTTGATGAAGCGCGGCGTGTCGGCCAGGTATTTGGGTTTGCCGTCGCGCAGGCTCAGGCGCGCAAAAACGCCCAGCACCTTGAGGTGGCGCTGCAGCCCCATCCATTCGACGGCGCGGTAGAACTCGCCGAAATCATCGCCCACCGGCAAGCCCGCCTTGCGCGCCTTTTGCCAGTAGCGCACGGTGATGTCGAGAATGAACTCCTCTTCCCAGCTCAGGAACGCATCGCGCATCAGGCTGGCGATGTCGTAGGTCACCGGGCCATAGACCGCGTCCTGGAAGTCCAAAACGCCAAGGTCGCCGTTGGCGTCGACCATCAGGTTGCGCGGCATGAAGTCGCGGTGCACATAGACGCGGGCGCCGTCCAGCGAATTCAGGCAGCTGGCCTTGATCTGCGCAAACAGCGGCTCCAGCTTGCCCATCAGCGTGGCATCCAGCGCAAAACCCCGGTGCTTGCCGACATACCACTCGGGAAACAGCGCCAGCTCGCGCGACAGCAGCGCATCGTCGTACGGCGGCAGCACGCCGGGTTTGGACGCGAGCTGCCACTGCACCAGCACGTCCACCGCCTGCATGTAGCGCGCGAAGTGCGCCGGCGTCGCCTCGATGCGGGCATCGACGGCGGTGGGCGGCGCGATCACATCCATCAGGGTCTGCGCGCCCAGGTCGCTCAGCAGCATGAAGCCCAGCGGCGCATCCCAGGCCAGCACGCGCGGCGCGCTCAGGCCGGCGTCCGCCATCAGGCCGGCCACCTTGACGAAAGGCGCGCAGTCTTCCTGGGCCGGCGGCGCATCCATGATGATGAAGCGCTGTCCGCTAGATGCGTCCACGCGGAAATAGCGCCGAAAGCTGGCATCGGCCGACGCCAGCCGGACGGTCCCCGGCTGCAAGCCGTGCGGCGGCGCCACGGCGGCGAGCCACTGGGCAAAGGCGCTGGCGCGCGCAGGGTCAAGCCAGTCGGGGGGTAGGGAAGCGGTCATGTTTTCAAAGCCCTTGGTCGGTGCGGCAGCCCGGCGCGGGCCGGGGCAGGAGGGTCATGGATAATCAGCCCTGATTTTACAAACGGGTTTATCTCATACAAACGATGCGCCACGCATCCCGCCCCTTCTTTATTCTTTCCCCGGTCGCCCATGCGGTCTCCCGGCTGGCGATGCTCGCCACGCTGGGACTGGCGTCGGCCGGACCCGGCCATGCGCAGGCGCCTGCCGTGGTGGCCGACGGCGCCGCGCCGTCCGCGCCGCTGGCGCTCAAAAGCTCGCCCCTGCTGGCGGAGGACGTTTCGAAAGCGCCCGGGGACGAAGGGCCGACCTTCGTCTTTGGCGACACCATTTCGGGCCGCCCGGACCTGGAAACGGTGATCGAGGGCAATGCCGAACTGCGCCGTGGCGCCACCTCGATGCGCGCTGACCGCATCGAGTACTACCAGCCCGACGACCAGCTCATCAGCACCGGCCATGTGCGCATCAACAATGCCGGCAACCGCTTTGAAGGCCCCGAGCTGCAGCTCAAGCTCGACCGTTTCGAAGGCTTTTTTACTGCGCCCCGCTACCGCTTTCTGCAAAACGGCGGCAACGGCCAGGCCGAGCGGGTCGATTTCATCGACGACAAGCATTTCAGCGCGCACCGCGCCAGCTACACCACCTGTGAGCGGGGCAACGAGGAAAGCTGGAAGCCGGCCTGGGAAATGACCGCGACCCGGGTTGACTTTGACCTGGACCGCGAAGTCGGCGTGGCCACCGGCGCGGTCGTGCGTTTCAAGCAGGTGCCGATCCTGGCCTTCCCCAAGGTCAGCTTTCCGCTCAGCGACCAGCGCAAATCGGGCTTGTTGCCGCCCACGCTGGGCCTGGATTCGCTGAACGGCTTTGAAGTCCGCCAGCCGTATTACTTCGACATCGCGCCCAACCGGGACGCGACCTTCTCGCCCGCCATCATGGCCAAGCGCGGCGTCGATCTGGCCGGCGAGTTCCGCTACCTGGAGCCGACCTACAAGGGCCAGCTGCGCGCCAATGTGCTGCCCGGCGACAAGCTGCGCGGGCGCGACCGCTGGTCGTATTCGCTGCAGCACCTCGGCGCCATCGACACCGGCGTGCCGTCCATCGGCGGCGTGGGCCTGAACCTGAACTTGAACAAGGTCAGCGACAACGACTACTGGCGCGATTTTCCGGTGGCCACCGGCCAGGTCACGCAGCGGCTGCTGACGCAGGACGCCATCCTGAGCTGGAGCAAGGGCTATTTTTCCTCGTCGGTGCGGGCGCTGAAGTGGCAGACGCTGCAGGATGTCAGCTCGCCCATCATCCCGCCGTATGACCGCCTGCCGCAACTGACCGCCGCCTACACCCGTGTCGATGCCCCGCTGCCGGGGCTGGCGGCACTGAGCGGGGGCTTTGACTGGTCTGCAGAGGCCGATTTCACCCGGTTTTCCGCCGACCAGAGCCTGACGAAGCAGCCCAACGGCAACCGGGCCTTCAGCCGGCTGCAGGTGAGCCGTCCGTGGCTGGCGCCCTGGGGCTACGTCACGCCCAAGGTGCAGCTGCATGCGACCAGCTACCAGTTCGAGTCGCCATTGGCCAACGGCGCCACGTCGGCCACGCGCGTCGTGCCGACCTTCAGCCTGGACAGCGGCCTGACCTTCGAGCGCGACGCCCGCTATTTCGGCCGCAGCTTCACCCAGACGCTGGAGCCGCGCGCCTTTTATGTGCGAACGCCTTACCGCGACCAGAGCTTTCTGCCGAACTACGACTCGGGCGCGAACAGCTTCAACTTCGCCACCGTCTTCACCGAAAACGCCTTTGTCGGCAATGACCGCATCTCGGACGCGAACCTGCTCACGCTGGGCCTGACCTCGCGGCTGCTGGACCCGGCCACCGGCGCCGAGGCGGTTCGCCTGGGCGTGGCGCAGCGACTGCGTTTCGACGACCAGCGCGTCAGCCTGCCGGCCCTCGGCACGACACCGGTGCCCGGCGCGCTGCCGGTGACCGACCGCGTCAGCGACCTGCTGGTCGGCGCTTCGGTCAACTGGGTGCCGCAGTGGACGTTCGACGGCACGGTGCAGTACAACCCCAAGATCAGGGAGTCGGAACTGGCGTCCATCGGCGTGCGCTACAACCCGGGCAACTACCGAACCGTCAGCGCCGCCTTTCGCCGCCAGCGCAACATCAGCCAGCAGGTCGACGTCGGCTGGCAGTGGCCGATCAACGACCTGTGGGGCGACAAGGGCCAGGACCTGGGCGCCGGACGCGGCCAGGGCGGCGGGCGCTACTACAGCGTGGGCCGGCTGAACTACAGCACGCTGGAGAAAAAGCTGGTCGATGCGGTGGTCGGCATTGAATACGACGGCTGCTGCTGGATTGGCCGCGTCGTGCTGCAGCGCTCGCAAAACAGCACGGCGACCTCCAGCACGCGCATCTTGTTCCAGCTTGAAATGGTGGGTTTTTCGCGCATTGGCGCCAGCCCGCTCGAAACCCTCAAGAGCAACGTGCCACGCTACCAGAACCTGCGTGACAAAATCAGCCCTCCCAGCCGCTTTACCACTTATGACTAAACACCGTTTTCCCTCTGTCCGGCCGCTGTCTGCCGCGCTGGTGCTTCTGCTGGCGCTGCCCCTGGGCACCGTGCAGGCCCAGATCGCCCGGCCCTCGGCCACGCCGCGCTTGGTGGTGCCTGCGCCGCCGGCGGCCAATACGGCGTCGCGCGCCGGCGCCCAGCGCCAGGCCGACTTCATCGTGGTCGTGGTCAATTCCGAGCCGATCACCAACAACGAAGTACGCGCCAAGCTGCTGCGCACCGAGCAGATGCTCAAGCAGCAGGGCACCGCCGTGCCGCCGCGCAACGAACTGCTGCCGCAACTGATCGAGCGCATGATCAGCGACAAGGCGCAACTGCAGGCCGCGCAGGCCTCGGGCCTGAAGATCGACGACAACGCCGTCGAGGGCGCGGTCCAGACGGTGGCCCGGCAAAACCAGATCACGGTCGACGAGTTGCGCCGGCGTCTGGAAGCCGACAGCATCGACTACGCCCAGTTCCGCTCCGAGATCCGCGACGAACTGCTGATCAGCCGACTGCGCCAGCGCGAAGTCAAGGTGGATGTCAGCGAGTCGGAGATCGACGCCTACCTGCGCGATCAGCAAGGCCAGCCAGGTGCCGCCAGCACATTGCCGGCGGCAATCAACCTGGCTGAAATCCTGGTGGCGGTGCCTGAAAACGCCACGCCCGACCAGGTCGCCAGCCTGCAGGCCAAGGCCGAGCAGGTGCTGGAACGCGTCCGCGCCGGTGCCGACTTTGCCGCTCTGGCGGCCGAGGTCTCGACGTCGGCGGCGCGCGGCAACGGCGGCCAGATGGGCCTGCGCAGCGCCGACCGCTACCCGCCGCTGTTTGTCGAGGCGACGCAAAGCCTGCGCGCCGGCGGTCTGACCGGTCCGGTGCGCAGCGCCGCCGGTTTCCACATCCTGAAGGTCATCGAGAAACGCCAGGGTGGCCTGCCTGACGCCGTCGTCACGCAAACCCATGCCCGCCACATCCTGCTGCGGCTGACGCCCCAGCTGAGCGAAGCGGCGGCCATCGAAAAACTTGCCGGTTTCAAAAAGCGCATCGCGGCCGGCCAGGCCGACTTTGCGACACTGGCACGCGAGAACAGCCAGGATGCCTCGGCCAAGGCGGGCGGCGACCTGGGCTGGGCACCTGCCGGCGCCTTTGTTCCGGAATTTGAAAAGGTGATGAATGCCCTGGCGCCCAACCAGGTGTCCGACCCGCTGGTGTCGCGCTTCGGCGTTCACTTGCTGCAGGTGCTGGAGCGCCGCGAGGTGCCGGTCTCGCCGCGTGACCAGCGCGAGATGGTGCGTGGCGTGCTGCGCGAGAAAAAGCAGGAGGAAGCGCTGGTGCGCTGGGCCGAGGACATTCGCGGCCGCGCGTACGTTGAGTTCCGCGAGCCGCCTCAATGACCCCCACGCTTGTCGCTTCGCGTACTGCGCTGCCCCCCGAGGGGGCCGCTGCGCCTGGGGTCTGGCGACGCCAGTCCCGCGGCCCCTGCTGGGTTAGAGAAGTCGCCCCCACGCTTGTTGCTTTGCGTACTGTGCTGCTCCTTGAGGGGGCCTTGCTTTTGCGGGTTTGCGCGGCATGAAGCACATCCCGCGCAAACGTTTCGGCCAGCATTTCCTGACCGACCGGCTGATCATCGACGGCATCATGGACGCGATTGCGCCCTTGCCGGGTCAGCCGATGGTCGAGATCGGCCCTGGCCTGGGGGCCATGACACGGCCTTTGGTGGCACGGCTTGGGCACCTGACGGTGATCGAGCTGGACCGCGACCTGGCGCGCCAGCTGCACACGAATCCGCAACTGACCGTGGTCGAGTCCGATGTGCTGCGGGTCGATTTCAGGCAACTGGCCGGGCAAATCCGGTTGGAGGCTCCTGAAGCGGCAAACGTCGGCGCCATGGAAACGACCCTTCCCGGCCAGCCAGGGCCGCGGGACTGGCTTCGCCAGACCGCAGGCGGAGCAGCCCCCTCGGGGGGCAGCACACCAGGCGAAGCGGGGAGCGTGGGGGCCTTCAAACTCCGCGTGGTCGGCAACCTGCCCTACAACATCTCCACGCCCATCCTGTTCCACCTGCTCGATGCGGTCGACGTGATCGAGGACCAGCATTTCATGCTGCAAAAGGAAGTCATTGACCGCATGGTGGCGTCGCCCTCGACCAGCGACTATGGCCGGCTGAGCGTCATGCTGCAGTGGCGCTACGCCATGGAACATGTGCTGCACGTCCCGCCGCAGAGCTTTGACCCGCCGCCGCGCGTGGACAGCGCCATCGTGCGCATGGTGCCGCATGCCGAGCCGGTGCAGCTCGACGTCAAGCTCCTCAGCGAACTGGTGCGGGTGGCCTTCAGCCAGCGGCGCAAGCTGCTGCGCCACACGCTGGGGAAATGGCTGGCGCAAAAAGAGTTTTCCGGTGACTTCGATGTCAAGCGGCGCGCCGAAGAAGTGCCGGTGGCCGAGTACCTGGCGCTGGCGCAGCAGGTCAAGGCCGACGCTGCCCAGCCCGAAGACGTTGGCGCACTATAAAATTAGTAGTCGCCCTTGCCCGCCAGGCAGGCGAAAAATACCGATTTGAGTCAATAAAAAAACCCGCAGCCTGCGGGTTTTTTTATTGACTGCCTGAACCGGTGTTCAGGCTGCTGCAAGCCAGTAGCTTGCGTTGAAAGGACTGCTCATGCGCAGCGCCAGTGGCGATACGTCGAGAAGTTTGTCGGTCGGCATCGGTTCATCACCTTCTGCAACGACTTGCTGGGCCTGATTCGCCCGATCCCCTTGGCCAATGTCTGGGGAGCGGGCTACAGAAAAGAATAGAAGCACCGGAACGGTATCTTGCGATCCGCCCAGTAGTCGGCTGCATCCCTGAAGATGTCGAGCAGTTGCTCACGCGCTTCCTTGTCAAACTTGGCGTGCGCGGGAATCTGTTCCAGCACGACGATGAAGCCGGGCTGCGGGCCTGACTTGTGCACCAGGTCGGTCATACAGTCGTACAGGGCATCGAAGTTCTTGCCGAAGTGCGCCGGAAAGGTGTACTGGGCCGCGATCATGTCCAGGATGTCCTGCTTGCTCTGGGCATTGCCCAGGTTGGCATACAGAAAATGCTGGTTCAACTTCGTGGCCGCTTCCTGCAACTCGGGCACGCGGAAGGCGCGTATGGACTGCACAATGTTGGGCCGGATGCCCTTCAAAGGTGTTTCGTCGTCCTTACGAAGTGGTGTATCCATCTTCGCTTCTCTTTCTCTTAGGTCTAAAGTCAAAATAACAACCACAGTCCTGGTTAATGAACGATTTTGCGAAAACTCGCATAGTGATCGTCGGTGTAAAAACAGGCATCGGGCGCTGCGGTTTGCAAGCCACCACACACGATGCGACGGGCTCCGCGGCTGCGCTCTCCAGGGGTCCTGACGGTATATTCACGGTAGTAAGCGCGAACATTGGCCGGAAGCAGCCGTTCCCGGTTGCCAAACACCACGCCGTCCTTGTCATGCCTGAAGGGTCCGCCCTGGTGAATCAGCATCAGCATGCTGCGCCCTTGGGGAGGCAACTGGGCAAGCGCAACGGTGTCGGCAACTGCCGGCGAGGCCGTGTTTCTGGCAAGGGCCGCACCAGGATGCACAACTGCGCCGGCCGAAACCGCCAGCAGCATCGCCAAGCCAGCTTGACGCCAGCGTTCGAAGCAATTCCTCCGCATGAAAAATACCTTTCTTGAATCCAGCGTTACCCTGCCAGGTTTCCGGGTTAACCCTTAAATTTCAAGAGGAGTAGTTTGCCGCATGCCGAAAGAAAAGGCAAGCGATTGCTGAAATTTTAGGCATTAAAAAGAGGGCTATAAAGCCCTCTGAAGTTGCTGTCGCCTTAAAGGAACTGGCCTACCGCGCGGCGTTGGCGTCGGCCACTGTGAGAGCCGTCATGTTGACGATGCGGCGCACCGTGGCGGTGGGCGTCAGGATATGCATCGGCTTGTTGGCGCCCAGCAGCACCGGGCCAATGGCAATGTTGCCGCCGGCAGCGGTCTTGAGCAGGTTATAGGAAATATTGGCCGCATCAATATTGGGCAGAACCAGCAGGTTGGCTTCGCCATTCAGCGTGCTGTTGGGCATGATGAGCTTGCGGGCTTTGGCGTCCAGTGCCACGTCGCCATGCATTTCGCCATCGACTTCCAGCCACGGCGTCTGCTCGCGCAGCAGGTCCAGCGTGCGGCGCATTTTCAGCGCGCTCGGGTGGCTGGACGAGCCAAAATTCGAATGGGACAGCAGTGCGGCCTTGGGCTTGATGCCGAAACGCATCATTTCCTCGGCGGCCATAGTGGTGATTTCCGCAAGCTGCTCGGCCGTCGGGTCGTAATTCACATGCGTGTCGAGCAAAAACACCTGCCGGCCCGGCAGCATCAGGCCGTTCATGCAGGCGTAGGTGTTGACGCCTTGGCGCTTGCCAATCACCTGGTCCAGATAGGCCAGGTGATGCGCCGTCGTTCCCCAGGTGCCGCAAATCAGGCCATCGACATCGCCCTTGTGCAGCAGCATGCCGGCGATCAAGGTGAGCCTGCGGCGCATCTCGATCTTGGCCATCTGCACGGTCACGCCGCTGCGCTCGGTCATGCGGTGGTAGGTTTGCCAGAAGTCGCGGTAGCGGTGGTCCTGCTCGACATTGACCACGTCGTAATCAAGCTCTTCCTTCAGGCGCAGGCCGAACTTTTCAATCCGCTGGGCAATGATCGCCGGGCGGCCAATCAGCGTTGGCCGGGCCAGGCCTTCGTCGACCACGATCTGGCAGGCGCGCAGCACGCGCTCTTCCTCGCCTTCGGCATAGGCGATGCGCTTGCGGCTGGCGGCCTTGGCGGCGGTGAAGATCGGCTTCATGATCGTGCCGGAGGCATACACAAAGCTCTGCAGCCGTTCGCGGTAGGCATCCATGTTCTGGATCGGCCGCAGGGCCACGCCGCTGTCGGCCGCAGCTTTCGCCACCGCGGGCGCAATCTTCATCATCAGGCGCGGATCAAACGGCTTGGGAATCAGGTATTCCGGGCCGAAAGACAGTTTTTCGCCAACATAGGCCGCCGCCACCACTTCGCTCTGTTCGGCTTGCGCCAGTTCGGCAATGGCATGAACCGCGGCGATTTCCATCTCGATGGTGATGGTCGAGGCACCGGCGTCCAGCGCCCCGCGAAAGATATACGGGAAGCACAGGACGTTGTTGACCTGGTTCGGGTAATCGGTGCGTCCGGTGGCGATGATGGCGTCATCGCGCACGGACTTGACGTCTTCAGGCGATATCTCCGGATTTGGATTGGCCAGTGCAAAAATGATGGGCCGTGCCGCCATCTTGGCGACCATGTCTTTTTTCAGCACGCCGCCGGCCGAGAGGCCCAGGAAAATGTCGGCGCCTTCGATGATCTCTCCCAGTGTGCGCGCCGCCGTGGGCTGGGCAAACTGGATCTTGTCCTCGTCCATCAGTTCGGTGCGGCCTTCGTACACCACACCGGCCAGGTCGGTCACGTAGACGTTTTCGCGCGGAATGCCAAGCTTGAGCAGCAGGCCCAGGCAAGCCAGCGCGGCAGCCCCGGCGCCGGACGTCACCAGCTTGACCGTTTTCGGGTCCTTGCCAGCCACTTTCATGGCGTTGAGCATGGCCGCGCCGACGGTGATGGCGGTGCCGTGCTGGTCGTCGTGAAACACCGGAATCTTCATGCGCTTGCGCAGCTCGCGCTCGACATAAAAGCAGTCGGGCGCCTTGATGTCTTCGAGGTTGATGGCGCCAAAGGTGGGTTCGAGCGAGGCAATGATCTCGACCAGCTTGACCGGGTCTTTTTCGTCGATCTCGATGTCGAACACATCGACGCCAGCGAACTTCTTGAACAGCACGGCTTTGCCTTCCATCACCGGCTTGGACGCCAGCGGGCCGATGTCGCCCAGGCCCAGCACGGCCGTGCCGTTGGTGATCACGGCGACCAGGTTGCCCCGGCTGGTGTATTTGAAGGCGGCGTTCGGGTCCTTGACGATTTCCTCGCAGGGCGCGGCGACGCCAGGCGAATAAGCCAGCGCCAGGTCGTGCTGGTTGGTCAACTGTTTGGTGGCGCAAATAGCGATCTTGCCGGGCGCGGGGAACTCGTGGTATTCGAGCGCGGCACGACGCAGTTCAGCGCGCTTGTCATTGCGCTCGGTTTCGAGATCGTGGGGCGTCGCAGCAGATGGTATGGACATCGATAAGTCTCCAGCTAGGACGGTCAGTGCGGCCGTCAGCTCTTTTTTGTACGGTTTTCGATTGTAGGCCGCACAAATTACCGAGCCCGTGCGGAAAACCGCAATCCAGAGCGCAGGGCTTTTGACTTGTTCGCACAGATCATCGTCCTTTGGGGTGGCGCTTCTCCCATTCCCGATGCGCAAAATAAAAGGGTTAACCCGGATTCCGTTCGGGTTGCACCTTGCATAAAATTGGTTGCACTTACTTGGTAAAAAAGGTGCAACCCATGTCTACAGTCACGCTCGGCCTCAAAGTTGATGAAACGCTTCGAACCCGCATTCGGGAGGCCGCTGCCCAGCAGGGCCGGGCGCCGCACTGGCTGATCAAGCAAGCGGTCTTGCAGTATGTCGAAAGCATCGAACGGGGTCTGTCGCCCCTAAGTACAACTTCAGGTGCAACCGGTCTGGCCGAGATGGCTGAGCCTGACGAGGCCGATGAGCTGGGCTTGCAGACCAGCGTGACGCATCCCGTCCAGCCCTTCCTCGACTGGGCACAAAACGTGTTGCCGCAGACCGACCTGCGCGCCGCGATCACTGCCGCCTGGCACCGGCCCGAGGAGGAATGCCTGCCGCTGCTGGTGCAGCTGGCGCACACCTCCGATGCCACGCAGCGCGCGGCCATCGAAGCCGTCGCCACCCGCCTCGTGGAAGGCCTGCGCGGCAGACAAGACACCGGTGGCGTCGAAGCGCTGGTGCAGGAGTTCTCGCTGTCCAGCCAGGAAGGCGTGGCGCTGATGTGCCTGGCCGAGGCGCTGCTGCGCATTCCGGACAACGCCACGCGCGACGCGCTGATCCGCGACAAGATCAGCCGTGGCGACTGGCATGCGCACCTGGGCAACTCCCCGTCGATGTTCGTCAACGCCGCCGTCTGGGGCCTGATGCTGACCGGCAAGCTGACCTCGACCAGCAGCGAAAAAAGCCTGGGCGCGTCGCTGACCCGGCTGATCGGCAAGGGCGGCGAGCCGCTGATCCGCCAGGGCGTGCACCGCGCCATGAAACTCATGGGCGAGCAGTTCGTGACCGGCCAGACCATCTCCGAAGCGCTGGCCAACAGCCGGGCGCTGGAAAAAGCCGGCTTTCGCTATTCCTACGACATGCTGGGCGAAGCCGCCATCACCGAGCAGGATGCCGAGCGCTACCTGGCGTCTTACGAACAGGCGATTCACGCCATCGGCAAGGCCTCGCACGGGCGCGGCATTCATGAAGGACCGGGCATTTCGGTCAAGCTGTCGGCGCTGCACCCGCGCTACAGCCGGGCCCAGCAGGGCCGCGTGATGGGCGAGTTGCTGCCGCGCCTGCTTCAGCTGGCGTTGCTGGCGCGCCAGTACGACATCGGCCTGAACATTGACGCCGAAGAGGCCGACCGGCTGGAGTTGTCGCTGGACCTGCTGGAAAGCCTGTGCTTCGCGCCGTCGCTCAAGGGCTGGAACGGTATCGGTTTTGTGGTGCAGGCTTACCTGAAGCGCTGCCCCTATGTGATCGACCATTTGATCGATTTGGGACGCCGGAGCAGCCACCGGCTGATGATCCGGCTGGTCAAGGGCGCCTATTGGGACAGCGAGATCAAGCGCGCCCAGCTCGATGGCCTGGACGGCTACCCGGTGTACACGCGCAAGGTGCACACCGACGTGTCGTATCTGGCCTGCGCGCGCAAGCTGCTGGCCGCGCCCGATGCGGTCTATCCGCAGTTTGCCACCCACAACGCGCAGACCGTCGCCAGCATTTACCACATGGCCGGCAACAACTACTACAGCGGCCAGTACGAATTCCAGTGCCTGCACGGCATGGGCGAGCCGCTGTACGACCAGGTCACGGGTAGCGTGGCCGACGGCAAACTGGCGCGGCCGTGCCGCATTTACGCGCCGGTCGGCACGCACGAAACGCTGCTGGCCTACCTGGTGCGCCGCCTGCTGGAAAACGGCGCCAACACCTCGTTTGTCAACCGCATTGGCGACGCCAACGTGCCGGTGGCCGAACTGGTGGTGGACCCGGTGGCCGAAGTGCGTCAGATCGAGCATGAAACCGGCCGTTTGGGCGCGCCGCACCCGAAAATTGTGCTGCCGCGCCAGATGTTTGCTGACCTGGGCGCGCAGTCGCGGCTGAATTCGTCGGGCCTGAACCTGGCGCATGAGCAGCAGCTGGCGTCGCTTGCCGCCGGCCTGCTGCGCAGCACGCAAGGAATTTATGCCGCTTGTGCAGGCGGAGCGGACGTATCCAGCTTCAATTTTGATAGCGCCGCAGCCGATGGCTGGCAGCCGGTGCTGAACCCGGCCGACACGCGCGATCAGGTCGGCTGGGTGCTTCCGGCCACGTCGCAGGATGTCGAGCTGGCCGTCAGCCGCGCCGCCCGCGCCGCGCAAATCTGGCACGGCACGCCGCCGCAAGAACGCGCCGCCTGCTTGACACGCGCCGCCGATTTGCTGGAGCAGCGCACGCAAAGCCTGCTCGGCCTGATCGTGCGGGAAGCCGGCAAGTCGCTGCCCAACGCGATTGCCGAGGTGCGCGAGGCGGTGGACTTCCTGCGTTATTACGCCGCCCAGGTGGCCGCCACCTTTGACAACGACTCGCACCGCCCGCTGGGCGTGGTGCTGTGCATCAGCCCGTGGAACTTCCCGCTGGCCATCTTCACCGGCCAGGTGGCCGCCGCGCTGGCCAGTGGCAACTGCGCGCTGGCCAAACCGGCCGAGCAGACGCCGCTGGTGGCCGATGTGATGGTCAAGATCCTGCATGAAGCCGGCGTGCCGGTCGATGCCGTGCAGCTGGTGCCCGGCACTGGCGACACCGTGGGCGCCGCGCTGGTGGCGCACCGCCAGGTGGCCGGCGTGATGTTCACCGGCTCGACCGAGGTGTCGCGCCTGATTGCACAGACGCTGGCCAAACGCCTGAGCCCGCAGGGCCGCCCGATTGCGCTGATCGCCGAAACCGGCGGCCAGAACGCGCTGGTGGCCGACTCGTCGGCACTGGCAGAGCAACTGGTGGGCGACGTGCTGTCGTCGGCTTTCGATTCAGCCGGCCAGCGCTGTTCGGCATTGCGCCTGCTGTGCTTGCAGGAAGACGGTGCCGAGCGCGTGGTGGACATGGTCAAGCACGCCATGCGCGAATGGGTCATGGGCAACCCCGACCGCATGCACACCGACGTCGGCCCGGTGATTGACGAGGACGCCCGCGCCCAGATCGAGCAGCACATTGCGCAGATGCAGGCCGAAGGCCAGCCCGTCACCCGCATGGGGCGCGACGAAAGTGCGGCTCAGGGGCATTTCGTGATGCCTGCGCTGATCGAGATCGACAGCATCGAGCGTCTGCAGCGCGAAGTCTTCGGCCCGGTGCTGCATGTGCTGCGCTACCGCCGCGACCAACTGGGCAAGGTGCTCGATGCGCTCAACGCCACCGGCTATGGCCTGACCTTTGGCGTACACAGCCGCATCGACGAAACCATTGCCCAGGTGACGCAAAAAGTGCAGGCCGGCAACCTCTACGTCAACCGCAACGTGATTGGCGCGGTGGTGGGCGTGCAGCCTTTTGGCGGCATGGGGCTGTCCGGTACCGGCCCCAAGGCGGGCGGCCCGCTGTACCTCTACCGCCTGCTGCAGGCCGGCCCGGCGCAGGGCAACCAGGCGCTGGCCGCGCTGCCGGCGATGCCGGTGAGCCGCAGCGCAGCGCCGGTTGCCGTGCCAAATCCAGCCGACCTGCCTGCCTTGCGGGCCTTGCAAATCCTGGGCGAAGCGCTGAAAGGCCCGGTATTTTTAGCGCTCGACGGCTGGCAGACCCGCGGTGACGCGGCCCGTGCCGAAACCGCCTGCAACGCCTACCGCGCCAGCAGCGTGCTGGGCCAGTGGTTCACCTTGCCCGGCCCGACCGGGGAGTCAAACCGTTACCGGCTGCTGCCGCGCGGCGCTGTCTGGGCCGTGCCGCAAACCGCGCTCGGCCTGGTGCAGCAGGTTGCGGCCGCACTGGCCAGCGGCAACCCGTGCTGGCTGGAAACGCCTGCGGCCAAGAGCCCCGTGGCGCTGGCGCTGGCTGCGCTGCCGGCCGAGGTGCAGGCCTTTGTCCAAACCCGAAGCGCCGGGCAATTGATGGGCGACACGCAGTTGAGCGCCCTGGTGTTCGAGGGCGACGGCGACGCCTTGCAGGCCTTGCTGCCGCGCATTGCCGAGCACCCTGGCGCCATCGTGCGGGTTGAAAACCTGACGTCGGCGCAACTGGCCGCCGGTGCCGTGTATGACGTGAGCGCGCTGATGCATGAGCAAAGCATCAGCACCAACACGGCTGCCGCCGGCGGCAACGCGCAACTCATGACCATGGGTTGAGCGCAACCTTCGTCCGGTTACTTTTTTCGCAGCACTTTTTCTCCACGACGGCCGCCCTGCTACCCCGGGGCGGCCCGGCGCCATCTGCCTACCGGCAGGGACCGCGCTCATTTTTTGATTCATCACATCCCGCTTTGAGGAGACCTTCATGAACTTCACGGATCCCACCGTCATCACCTTTGGCATCTACCTGTTTGGCATGCTGTTCATCGGCTTTCTGGGCTACCGCGCCACCGACAACCTCGACGACTACATCCTGGGCGGCCGCAGCCTGGGCAGCTTTGTCACTGCCCTGTCGGCCGGCGCGTCCGACATGAGCGGCTGGCTGCTGCTGGGCTTGCCGGGCGCGATTTATTTGTCAGGCCTGAGCGAAGCCTGGATCGGCGTTGGCCTGATCATGGGCGCCTACCTGAACTGGCGTTTTGTGGCCGCGCGGCTGCGGCTGTACACCGAACGGGCCGGCAATGCGCTGACCCTGCCCGACTACTTCGCCAACCGCTTTGAGGACAAGGCCAACCTGCTGCGCATTTTGACAACGGTCGTGATTCTGGTGTTCTTCACCGTGTACTGTGCCTCGGGTGTGGTGGCCGGCGCCAGGCTGTTCGAGAACATGTTCGGCCTGCCTTACCAGACCGCACTGTGGGTGGGCGCTGCCTGCACCATCGCCTATGTGTTCATCGGCGGCTTTCTGGCCGTGAGCTGGACCGACACCATCCAGGCGTCGCTGATGATCACCGCGCTGATCGTGGCGCCGGTCGTGGCCTACTTTGCCGTCACAGGCGGACTGCAGCCCACGCAAACCATTGCCGACCTGATGCAGCCGGCCAAGCTGGACATGATGCAGGGCGCTTCATTCGTCGGCATCGTGTCGCTGCTGGCCTGGGGGCTGGGTTACTTTGGCCAGCCGCACATCCTGGTGCGCTTCATGGCCGCTGAATCGGTGGCCACCATTCCGGCCGCGCGGCGCATCAGCATGACCTGGATGATCCTGTGCCTGTTCGGTGCGGTGGCGGTCGGCTTCATCGGCATTCCCTACTTCCTGGCGCATCCCGAAGGCGCGGCGGCCGTCAACGCCAACTCCGAAACCGTGTTCATCGAGCTGGCCAAGCAGCTGTTCAACCCGTGGATCGCCGGCGTATTGCTGGCCGCCATTTTGGGCGCCGTGATGAGCACGCTGTCGTGCCAGTTGCTGGTGTGCTCCAGCGCGCTGACCGAAGACATCTACCGCACCTTTTTGCGCAAGAACGCCGGCCAGACCGAACTGGTGTGGGTTGGCCGGGCCATGGTGATGGCCATTGCGCTGGTCGCCATCGGCATCGCCAGCGACCCTGAAGCCAAGGTGCTGGGCATGGTCAGCTACGCCTGGGCCGGTTTTGGCGCGGCCTTTGGCCCGGTCATCATCCTGTCGCTGTTCTGGTCGCACATGACGCGCAACGGCGCGCTGGCCGGCATTGTGGTGGGCGCGGTGACAGTGGTGGTCTGGAAGCAGGCCGGCTGGTTCGGTCTGTATGAAATCGTTCCCGGCTTCATCCTGGCCTGGCTGGTCACCGTGGTGGTCAGCCGCCTGGGCCAGCCTTCGGTCACCATGCTGCAGAGCCACCAGGCGGTGGAAACAGAACTGCGCACGGTCCAGGCCTGAGGCCCCTTTGCGCACCAGCGCTGGCTACAAGACCACGCGTCTTGATTCGGCCATGCGCTGCGCGGTGCGGCTGCCCGACAGCACAAAACCGCGCTGCACGCCGGCCTCGTCCAGCCACTGCCAGAGGCCCGTTTCCGGCGCATGCCACTGGCCGGCCGTTCCCGGCTTGGGCGGGGCCACCACCAGCGGCAGGGCCGGGGTTTTGACCGACACCGGCATCAGCGCAAACACCGCGTCGCTCGGCGTTCCGGCCAGCGTGGCCGCCAGCGCCCGGGCCGCCGTCATGATGGGCATGACGTAGGGCAGGGTGACGCCGTGCGCATACTGCGCGCAGTCGCCCAGCGCATGAATGTGCGCCGCGCTGGTCTGGAGCTGGCAGTTCACCACGATGCCGCGCTCGACCGCCAGCCCGGCGGCCTGCGCCAGACGCGTGTCTGCTCTTAAACCGATAGCGCTCAGCACACAGTCAGCATGCGCCAGCAGCCCATTTGACAATAAAACCTGCAAACTGCCAGTGTTTTCTGCCGCGTCAACGCTGCGCACGGTGGCGCCAAAGTGAAACGTCACGCCCAGTGCTTCCAGGGCCTGGCGCAATTCGGCGCTGGCCGCCTCGGGCAGCAGGGCGGCCAGCGGGCGCATGCCCGGGTCCACCACGCTGACGCGAAAACCGGCGCTGGCCAGGTCGTTGGCAAACTCGCAGCCGATCAGGCCCGCGCCCATGATGAGCACCGGGCGGTCGCTGCCGCTGCCGGCTTGCAACTGCGCATGCAGCGCCGCAAAGTCGTCCAGCGAATTGACGCTGAGCACCCGGTCTGCCGCATCGCCTTCAACCGGCACGCGAATCGGCTGCGCGCCGGTGGCCAGCACCAGGTCGCGAAAGGCGATGCGGCCTGCGCGGGTCACGACAGTCTGGGTTGCGGCATCCAGCGCCTGGACACGGGTGTGCGCCACCAGGGTGACGCCCAGTGTTTCGGCCATTTTGGCGGCCGGCGTGCTGATGAGCTGGGCCGGCAGTCGGCCCTGTGCAAAGGCGTTGGACAGCGACGGCTTGGCGTAAAAGTCGCCGCTGTCGCCGGTGATCAAGGTCACCGGTGTGGCGCTGTCGCGCTTGCGGAACTCGCGCACCGTGGTCCAGCCAGCCAGACCGGCACCTATGACAACCACGGTATTTGTCATGCCGAAGCGCCTGCCAGCGCAGTCGCGGACCTGGCCTTGCGGCCCCAGCGTTGCCAGGCTTTTTCATGGAAGAAAAAGGCAAACGCCTGCACCGTCGGCTCCAGCAGGCTGAGCGTCAGTGACAGCAGAAAGTTGCCGGTCACCGCATAGGCCACCAGCGCCGCCACCGTGACGTGCAACAGGTAATAGGTGGCGGTTTTCTTCAGCGTGGGCAAATTGTCACGGGCAAACTTGGCCATGGGGAACTCCTCGAATGCAATCAAAAAAACACAAGGTCGTCAGGTCGGAATTTAAATCTCGACCGCTTCAAAATCGGCCTTGGCCACCCCGCATTCCGGGCAGGCCCAGCTTTCGGGGACATCGGCCCAGCGCGTGCCGGGGGCAATGCCGTCTTCGGGGCGGCCGGCGGCTTCGTCGTAGATAAAACCGCAAACGATGCAGAGGTAGGTTTTCATGGGGATTCTTTCGATTTTGGTGATGAAAAAGGCTGTTTGCGCAATAGGGACGTGCGCAAACAGCTATCAAAAAAGTAGTGAATGGCGTTACGCTGGCTGTGCGTTGACTTTGTCGAGCTGCGCCTGGTAATGCCGGGCGTGGCGCTCTTCGACCCTGGCCAGCGCGGCAAAACGCTTTTGCGCTTTTTCCAGCGTCGCCCTGAACTGCGCGGCATGCACTTTCGATTCTTCGATCTGCTCGTCCATCTCGGCGACGGCGGCGGCGTTTCCTTCGGCTTCGGCCGTGGCGCGAAAGCCGGGGTACATCTCGGAATATTCGTAAGTCTCGCCGTCAATCGCAATCTGCAGCGCCCTGGCCGGCGTCATGGAGGCCTTGGGGTAGAGCAGGTCAAGGTGGCCAAACGCATGCATGACTTCCTGGTCGGCCGTGGCTTCAAAGGTTGTTGCCGTGTCCTCGTCACCGGCTTCGCGCGCCAGCTTGGCGAAATAACGGTACTTGATGTGGGCCATGGACTCGCCGGCAAAGGCGGCTTCCAGATTGGCCAGGGTCTTGATGTCGGGGTGTGGTGTGTTCATGGTGAAACGCCTGCTTTTTAATAGTTTTTACTAATTCGTATGGCTTTAATGGTAAACAAAAACTATCAATTCGGCCATTTGCTTTTCCTAAGCAGGCGATAGGCAAAGCGTGCGCCCTTTGTTGCCTGCAAAATCATTGTCATTCCATTTCTACATCATGCCGATATGTCGCTGCTTCGCCTTGCCGTGCTGCAGCACTGTGTGCGGCTTGGCGCCTAATCTCGGAATGATTTGGAAATGGACTCAGATGCGCCGGCTTGAACGCTTCTCGGCAGCCAGCTCGTTTTGCGGCATGGAAAAGCGCATCGCCCCCAGGGCTGGCACCGCTTGAAAGCGTGATGCACGCAACGTGATTGAAGGGCTGCCGGCCCGCCGCGCTTGACGAATGCAGCCTGCTTGTGCCTTTCCGTCCGGGACCGGGCGGGAAGAGGGCTTCCCGATGGCAATTTTGTTCAAGGTACCCACCCCGGCTGGCCCCTGTTCGTGCCGAGTCACGGGTTTGCCTGCGCTTGCGCCCCTGGCCGGTCGGTCACTGCGCTGCCAGGCCATGTTGTGGCCCCGGAACGAGCCGCCTTTTTTTCGCAAATCCCTGGCCCGCCTGGCGGGGCTGGAATGGCGAATAAGCACTGATTTTTAGGACAAACAAGGCTTTTGCGCAGACTGTACGCGCATATACAGCTATGTTTTCAAGAGCACGACACCCGTTGCCTGTGGCCACGCATCAGGGGCTGGCGCGGTCCGGTTCGGCGGGCGATGAAATGTCCCCCAGCGAGTTGGCGACGTCCACGTCGCCGTCCGGCCCTTTGGCGGCAATGTCGCCAAGCGACACAATGCCGATCAGCCGGTTTTGTTCGTCGACCACCGGCATGCGGCGAATCTGGCTCATGCCCATTGTCCCAAGGATGTCGTCCAGGTCATCGTCTTCCCGGGCGGTGCGCACATGGCTGCTCATCACCTCGGCCAGTGTCGCGGTGCCGGCATCGAGTCCCTGGGCCACGCCGCGCACCACGATGTCGCGGTCCGTCACCATGCCCACCAGCCGCTCGCCGTCGCAAACCGGAATCACGCCCACGTTCAACTCCTCCATGGCCTGGGCGGCCAGCAGGACGGTGTCGGTCGGGCGCAGGCTGCGCGGATCACGGGTCATGACGTCGGAAACAGTGCTCATCGGAAGACTCCTTGCGTTGTGCCGGCGGGTTGCCGGTGCTGGCAGTCAGCTTATTCGGTCTGCCATGCCTGGCTATCGGCGGCTGCGCAAGCTGGCGTAGGACGGCAACGCGCACAGCCGGCTGCCAACTCAGCCCAGACACTCGGCGCCAGGCGCAGGTTGGGTCAGCCTGCGAACCGCGCTGCACCCATGCGCAATCGCATGCGCCTGACGCAGCGCGGCTTGCACGCTTTGCGGCCTGGCAGCGTGTTGGGCCTGCGCCAGTCGCCGCAGGACGGCGTCCTTTTACGGCAGCACCCGCAGGCTGGTCCACAGGGCCGCGTCGGACCTTTCTTCCCGCAAGAGGGCCAGGCTGCGCAGGCTGAACGCATGGCCGGCATGGCAGCGCAAACGCACCCGGCGCGTGCCGTCCAGCTCGAACAGCACGCCGCCGCAATCGGGGCATGTGAAGGGCGACGGGCTGGACATGGCCTTGAGGTTTTCCATCCCATTGACCCCCAGGCTGACCGCATGCTCCCAGCGAAGCGCGGCAGGCGATACCGGCATGCCGGTGGCGCCGTCCACCACCGCCGCACGGCTGGCCAGGTCGTAGAGCAGTGGCCCCAGCGCCGCCAGCGGCACCACGTGGTCCGCATCGACGCACGCCAGGGCGCTTCGGGGCATGCTGGGCGCATGGGCATCGGCCGGGTCCTGGACCACGGCCGTGCCGCCGCAGTCCTTGATGGCGCGCAGGCCGTCACTGCCATCGTCGAGCATGCCGGTCAGCACCACCCCGATGGCGCGCGGGCCGTAGTTCAGCGCCGCCGAGCGGAACAGCGGGTCGATGGCCGGCCGCGCATGGTGTTCCTTGGGGCCGCGCGACAGCCGGATGACGTGGCCGTCAAGCAGCATGTGCTGGTCTGGCGGAGCGATATAGATGGTGCCAGGCCGGGGCACGTCGCCCTCAGACGCGGTGACCGCCGCGTTTGCACCGCGCGCGTTGACCAGTTTCCACAGTTCACTGCGGTGCGCGCCAATGTGCTGCACAAACAGGATGGGTGCCGGAAAGTCGCGCGGCAGGGCAGGGGCCAGTTCAAGGATCGCATGCACGCCGCCTGCCGAAGCGCCCATGACAATAACCGGTTCGGGCGGGGAAGGGTTCATGGCAATGCTCTTTTTGTTCCAGGGGATCAGCCTTTCCAATATGGCCGAGCCAGGCGCAGGAATCTGTGGGTTCTCAGCGCTTGGCGGCGTAGGCTTTCATCAGCGGCCAGTGAATCCGCTTGGGAGCGGTCACCCGGCCCTGAAGGGTATTGCGCCCTTCCTCTGCCTCACCTGAATTTCGCCAGTGGGCTGGCACTTGCCGGCCCGTCGATGCCAGTTGCCAAACTGCGTTCCTGTTGACCAGCCGGTACACCACGCCCGCCGGATTGATTCATTCTTGTGGCTTGGTCCTGATTGGCGCAAAATGCGCCAATCAGGAGATTTTCATGGCATCACTTTCCACCGGTTTTTCATCTGTCAAGCTTCCTGCCGCACTGGTTCAGCAAGCGCGCGAGGCGGCCCAGCCCTTGCGTCGTTCCGTCGCCGGCCAGGTCGAATACTGGGCCACGCTCGGCCGCATCGTCGAGCATTCCGGCCTGACGGCGCAGGAAGCGCAGGCGGCGATCGAGGGGTATGAGGCGGCAGCAGGCAAGGTCCCCCTGGACCGGGTGCTGGATGCCATCGAGGCACGGTTCAATGCCGCCGATGAAAGCGGCTGCCTGGCTGACCGGGTTCGGCAGGTCGTGGGGGGCAACCGTGCCAAAGCCGCAGGCCTGAAGAAAGCCGCCTGAGGGTGGCACAGGCCGTTTTCTATCTGCTGGCGGGCCCGAACGGTGCCGGCAAGTCCACTTTGTTCCGCGCCGCTGTCGCCGAAGGCTTGATTCCGGCTGAGGCGGAATTCGTCAATGCCGACTTGTTTGAGGCCGCTCATCTGGCGCACCTGGACAACCCACAACTGCGCTCGGAGAAGGCGCGTGAGTGGGCTGACGGACGGCGTGCCGCGTTGCTGGAAGCAGGGCAGTCGTTTGCCAGTGAAACCGTGTTTTCCCACGAATCCAAACTGGCGCTGATTGAAAACGCCCAGCGCTGCGGTTTTGTCGTCGTATTGCTGGTGGTCTGCATGGATGATCCGAAACGCCTGCTGGCCCGGGTGCGCCAGCGTGTGGCGGAGGGTGGCCACACAGTGCCCACCGAACGCATTTTGGCCCGCTATCCCCGTACCCTTTTACACTTGGCGCGGGCCGTGCGGCTGGCTGACCTGGCGCTGCTTTACGACACCGGTGGTGCCAGCGATGATGCGGACAAGGTCAGTCCGCCGGTGCGCGTGGCGGTGTGCCGGGGGCAGCAAACCCAGCGCCTGGTGACGCGTCTGCCAAAGTGGGCCAAGCAGGTTCTGGGTTGAGGCCCGCCCTCAGGCCGCCACAAACCGCCCGCGCAGATACGCAATGATCTGGTCCGAGTCATAGAGCCATTCGCTCCGGCCGGCCTTGTCGGTGATTTTCAGGCAGGGCACCTTGGTCTGGCCACCACCCTTGAGCAGGGCCTGCCGGTCCGGGCCTTCGGGCTGGGCGTCAATGCGCTGGATGTTCAGCGACAGGCGGCTCATTTCCTGTCGCACCTTGATGCAGAACGGGCAGGTCTTGTACTGGTACAGCGTCAGCGACTTGCATTGCCGGTTGACCTTGTCCTGCGCGGCCTGGATGCGCACCACGCCCTTGGGTCGGGTGAGGTTTTCCTTGAGCAGCATCACCGGGCCAAGGACGGTGCGCAGGGTTTTAAAAAAGGCGCGGATAAAAAATTTCATGGCCGATTTTAGGGCCGCGCCACGCCAGCCCGGCGCCACGCCCGGGTCAGCCGCGCATCAGGGCCTCGATCTCGTCGGCTTTCACCGGCACGCCGCGCGTCATCAGCTCGCAGCCTTGGGCAGTGACCAGCGCATCGTCCTCGATGCGGATGCCGATGTCCCAGAATTTCTTCGGCACGCCCTTGGCCGGTCGCACGTAGAGGCCCGGCTCGATGGTCAGCACCATGCCGGGCTGGAGGAGGCGCGACGGCTTGCGCATGACCATCTGGCCCAAGGCGTCTTTTTCGGGCTGGGGCTGGCTGCCGGGCTCGGTGTAGTCGCCGCAGTCGTGCACGTCCATGCCCATCCAGTGGCCAGTGCGGTGCATGTAGAACTGGCGGTAGGCGCCCGATTCGAGCACGTCATCGACGCTGCCGTGTTTGGCCCGGGCCAGCAGGCCGGTCTCCAGCATGCCTTCGACCAGCACGCGCGTGGCGGCGTTGTGCGGGTCGATGAAGCGGTTGCCCGGCCGCGTGGCGTCGATGGCCGCTTCCTGCGAGGCCTGCACGATGTCGTAGAGGATGCGCTGCGCCGGGGTGAATTTTCCATCGGCCGGAAAGGTGCGGGTGATGTCGCTGGCGTAGCCTTCGAGTTCGCAGCCGGCGTCGATCAGGCACAGCTGGCCGGGTTTCAGTTCGGCGTTGCCGGCGCGGTAATGCAGCACGCAGGCGTTGGCGCCGGCGGCGACGATGCTGGTGTAGGCCGGGAATTCGGAGCCGTGGCGGCGGAATTCGTGCAGCAGTTCGGCTTCGAGGTGGTATTCACGCAGGCCGCCTGTCACGCCATTTTTGCCGGCGCGCAGCATGGCCGCCGAGGTCTGCATGGCGCGCACATGGGCGCCGGCCGAGATGGCACCGGCACGCCGCAAGATGGCGATTTCATGCGCGTCCTTGACCAGCCGCATCTCGTCGAGCAATTTGCACAGGTCGTGCTGGCTTTGCGGGCATTCGGCACCCAAGCGCACGCGGGCGCGCACCTGGTTCAGCCAGCCATCGACCTGTGTTTCCAGGCCCTTGTGGGTGGCGAAGGGAAACCACACGGCGTTCTGGTTTGCCAGCAGCTCGGGCATTTTCTCGTCGAGCATGTCCGTGCTGAAGGCCGCATCGACACCGAGTTGCGCGGGCGCCGCTTCGGGGCCAAGCCGGATGCCGTCCCAGATTTCACGCTCCAGGTCCTTGGGTCGGCAAAACAGCGTGCTTGTAATGGCTTTTCCGCTGGCTTCGATCACCAGCCAGGCGCCGGGCTCGCTGAAGCCGGTCAGGTAGTAAAAATAGCTGTCGTGGCGGTAAGGAAAGTCGCTGTCGCGGTTGCGCGGCATCTCGGGCGCCGTCGGCAGCACGGCGACGCCGCCGCCGGCCTTGGTCAAGGCGCGGCCAATGGCGGCGCGGCGTTTGGCGTAGACGGCAGAAGGATTCAACAGGGTGCTCATGGGGCGGGATGCTTTCAGTTCGGAAAATTTTGGTTCAGTTCGGCCAGTCGCTCGGGTGTGCCGACATCGGTCCAGGCACCCAGGTACAGCTCGGCGCTGACTTGCTGGCGGTCCATGGCCTCGCGCAGCAGCGGCGCCAGCGCGACCGCCAAGCCTGGCGAATTGCCGAAGGGCAGGGGGTCGAACAGCGCGCGCCGGTACAGGCCGATGGTGCTGTAGGTGTAACGCGGCGCGGCATCGCCGGCGGGCAGGTTGCGCGCCAGGCCGTCCGCGCCCAGGCTGAAATCGCCGCCCGGGTGCTGCGGCGGATTGGGCACCAGCCACAGGTGGGCCAGCTTGCCGCCGGCGATGAAACGGCTGACGGCCTCTGGCGTGAATTCAAAACCTGGTACGAACACATCGGCGGCCAGCAGCCAGAACACCTCGCCCAGCAGTGGCAGCGCGCGCGCAATGCCGCCGGCGGTTTCCAGCGCATAGCCAAAATCATCGCCTTCTTTCGAGTATGAAATTGATAGCTGCTCGTGCACGCTGGTAGGGCGCAAAAGGCCTAAATGGCTTGAAATTTGTTCGCCCAGCCAGGCGGTGTTGACGACCAGTTCGTGAAAGCCGCCGCGTGCCAGCGCCAGCACATGCCAGTCGATCAGTGCCTGGCCGTGCACCGTAAGCAGCGGCTTCGGGCAGTCGTCGGTCAGCGGGCGCATGCGCTCGCCGCGCCCGGCAGCCAGGATCATGGCCGGGATCGGCGGGCTCATCTGCACCGCCGAAACAGCCGGTGAACGCGGCAGAAGGAAAGGCTGGCACAGAAGGGCTTGGTTTGCATGAACACGACTTTAGGGCATTTGCTGCCGCCGCTGTTGCGGCGCTGCAGAAAGCGGCGCCAAGGGGCGGTCAGCGCAGCGGCCGTTAAAATGCCGGATTACCTTGACGATCGATACTTCCGGAGCTAAAGCCTGATGGCCAAAAACGAAATGATGGCGAATGCGATCCGCGCACTTGCAATGGACGCCGTACAACAAGCCAACTCCGGTCACCCCGGCGCCCCCATGGGCATGGCCGACATGGCCGTGGCGCTCTGGGGCGACCACCTCAGGCACAACCCCGCCAACCCGCACTGGACGAACCGCGACCGCTTCGTGCTGAGCAACGGCCATGCGTCGATGCTGATCTATTCGGTGCTGCACCTGACCGGCTACCAGCTGCCCATCGACGAGCTGAAGAACTTCCGCCAGCTGCACAGCAAGACCCCCGGCCACCCTGAAGTCGACGTGACGCCCGGCATCGAGACCACCACCGGTCCGCTCGGCCAGGGCCTGACCAATGCCGTCGGCATGGCGCTGGCTGAAAAGCTGCTGGCCAAGGAATTCAACCGCTCCAACGGCAAGACCGACCTCACCATCGTCGACCACCACACCTATGTGTTCCTGGGCGACGGCTGTCTGATGGAAGGCATCAGCCACGAAGCCATCGCGCTGGCCGGCGCCTGGCGCCTGAACAAGCTGATTGCGCTGTACGACGACAACGGCATTTCCATCGACGGCCAGGTCGCGCCCTGGTTCATCGACAACACGCCGATGCGTTTTGCCGCCTGCGGCTGGAACGTGATTGACGCGGTGGACGGCCATGATGCCGCTGCCGTGTCGGCCGCCATTGCCGGCGCCCGCAGCAGCACCGACAAGCCGACGCTGATCGTCTGCAAGACGCACATCGGCAAGGGCTCGCCAAACCGCGCCAACACCGCCAAAGCCCACGGCGAGCCGCTGGGTGCCGAGGAAATCGGCCTCACGCGCACCGCCATCAACTGGCCGCACACCGCCTTTGACCTGCCCAAGGAAACCTACGCGGCCTGGGACGCCAAGGTCAAGGGCGGCAAGCATGAAGCGGCCTGGGACAAGAAGTTCGCCGCCTACACCAAGGCCCATCCCGAACTGGCCGCCGAGTTTCTTCGCCGCATGCAGGGCGAGCTGCCAAAAAGCTTTTCACAACTGGCCGTCGATACCGTCGTGGGTGCGCACACCAGGGCCGAAACCGTGGCGTCGCGCAAGGCCTCGCAACTGGCACTGGAATCGTTCACCGCTGGCCTGCCCGAACTGCTGGGCGGCTCGGCCGACCTGACCGGCTCCAACCTGACGAACACCAAGGCAACACCCAGCCTGCGCTTTGACGCCAACGGCGACGTGGTGCAGGTGGAAGCGGCCAACGGCAGCCTGGTCGGCGGCCGCCACATCAACTACGGCGTGCGCGAATTCGGCATGGCCGCGATCATGAATGGCGTGGCGCTGCATGGCGGCTTCATTCCCTACGGCGGTACGTTCCTCACGTTCAGCGACTACTCGCGCAACGCCATCCGCATGGCCGCGCTGATGAAGCTGCGCGTGGTGCATGTGTTCACCCACGACTCGATCGGTCTGGGCGAAGACGGCCCGACGCACCAGTCGATCGAACACGCCGCCAGCCTGCGCCTGATTCCGAACCTGGACGTCTGGCGTCCGGGCGACACCGCCGAGACCGCCGTGGCTTGGGCCGTGGCGCTGGAAAACAAGACCCGGCCGACGGCCTTGCTGCTGAGCCGCCAGAACCTGCCCTACGCGCCGAAAGACGATGTCGGCCAGATCAGCAAGGGCGCCTACGTGCTGGCCGAGCCGGCAGAAGTCGGCCTGAAGAAAAAAGCCCAGGCCGTCATCATTGCCACCGGCTCCGAAGTGCAGCTGGCGCTGAAGGCGCAGGAACTTCTTGCTACGCAAAAGATAGCCGTACGCGTCGTTTCCATGCCCAGTACCACCACCTTTGACCGCCAGGACGCGGCCTACAAGTCGAAAATCCTGCCTGAAGGCATTCCCCGCATTGCGGTGGAAATGGGCGTGACCGACGGCTGGTGGAAATACGGCTGCGCCGCCGTCATCGGCATCGACACCTTCGGCGAGTCGGCCCCGGCTGGCGTGCTGTTCAAGCATTTCGGCTTCACGCCGGAAAATGTGGTGGCGACCGTGCGCAAGGTGCTGCGTAAAAAGTAAGCTCCAGGTCACATCCACACCATCATGGCTTCATCCCTGCTGTTAAACACCGCTACGCCAACTTTTGGCGAGTTGTTCACCAATGGGCGAACCTTTGCGGTTCCACGATTCCAGCGGAACTACAAATGGGACGAAGACCAGTGGGAGGAGTTGTGGCAAGACCTGATTGCCTCTGCTGAAAACGACAAAGAGCACTACATGGGCTCTATCGTTCTCAAGACGCATGAAACGCGAAAGCACTTTGAGGTCATTGATGGACAGCAGCGTTTGGTCACGCTCACGCTATTGGTTTTGGCTGCCGTGAAATGTTTTGAATCATGGGCGGAAGAAGGCCATGAGCCTGAAGCCAACAAAGAGCGGGCGCAACTTTTCCGGGGCCGCTTCTTACGGGCCAAAGATGCTGCCTCTTTAATGGAAACCAGCCGGCTTGAATTGAACCGCAACGACGGTGCATTTTTCAGAAGCACGCTGCTGCAGCTTCGCAAGCCCGTTTCTGTCAACCGGCTGCGCGAGTCGGAAAGGCTGATGTGGCGCGCTTTCAGTTATTTTGTGAGCCAGTTGCAAGCCCGATTCCAGGCCGGCCATGACGCCGCAGGCCTGAGCCATCTGCTCGATGCTGCATCTGACAAATTGCTCTTTATCCAGATTCTGGTGAGCGATGAGATGGATGCCTACACGGTGTTTGAGACGCTCAATGCGCGAGGCACCCAGCTGACGGTGACCGATCTGCTGAAAAATTATTTGTTTTCCCGGTTTGGCCATGACGAACATGCCATTGATGTGGCGGAAGACCAGTGGATTCGAATCACCACCAATCGTGAAAAAGAATTTCCCAGACTGCTGCGGCATTACTGGAATTCTCACCATGGTGTAACAAGGCCCCCAAGGCTGTTCAAAGAGATTCGTGAGTCGGTCAAGAAGCATGACGATGCACTGATGCTGCTTGACGAGCTGGAAACGGTTTCAGTGCTTTATTCAGCGCTTCGTAATCCAGATGACGAGCTATGGCTCGAAGTCCCTGCAGCGCGAAAATTTGTTGGCGAAATTGACCTTTTTGGCGTGACGCAATGCTATCCGCTGCTTTTTGCCGCCTGGCAGCACATGCGGGATGAGTTTGTGGCTGTGCTCCGGATATGCGCCGTGATTTCCTTTCGGTATATCGTGATTGGCAAGCTCAATACGCAGCCCATGGAACGCGAATATGTTGAGGCGGCCCGCAAGGTGCGCAGCGGTGCGATCACGACGCCAGCGCAGTTGTTTGCAAGTCTGCGACTGCTCTATGTTTCTGATGAGCAGTTTGAGGCTGACTTTGCCTTGGCCAAAATTCCAACGCCTAACAATCGCGAATTGGTTCGCTATGTGCTGTTTGCGATTGAGAACCAGCTGAGTGGAAACAGCCGCTCTTATCGGAGTGACGGCGCAACCGTTGAGCACATACTGCCTGAAAATCCTGACGAAGCCTGGCTGGCTGTTTTTCCGGAGCCTGGCGTCGATATTTACAGGTTGGGAAACTACACCTTGCTTGAGGCTGCGACCAATCGAAAGATTGAACGCAAACAGATCATTGATAAAAAAATTGAATATTTGAAAAGTGGGTACAAGCTCTCCAGCGGTTTTGGCTGGCGGGAATGGACACGCACTCAACTCAATGAGCGGCAACGATGGATGGCCAAAACAGCAACTGCTGTCTGGCGATTGAATTATTAACTACAGGAGCTAAGGAAAATGACGATCAAGATGGGTATCAACGGCTTCGGCCGCATCGGCCGCAACGTGTTGCGCGCCGCTGTTCAAAACTTCAGCGACATTGAAATTGTCGCCATCAACGACCTGCTGGAGCCGGACTACCTGGCTTACATGCTGCAGTACGACTCGGTGCATGGCCGCTTCAAGGGCGAGGTTTCGGTCGAAGGCAACACGCTGATCGTCAACGGCAAGCGCATCCGCCTGACGCAGGAACGCGACCCGCTGAACCTGAAGTGGGACGAAGTTGGCGCCGACGTGGTGCTGGAAGCCACCGGCCTGTTCCTGGACAAGGCGGCTGGCGAAAAGCACCTCGCCGCCGGTGCCAAGAAGGTCATCTTCTCGGCCCCGTCGAAAGACGACACGCCGATGTTCGTCTTCGGCGTGAACGACGCCACCTATGCCGGCCAGGCGATCATCAGCAACGCCAGCTGCACCACCAACTGCCTGGCGCCCATCGCCAAGGTGCTGAACGACAAATGGGGCATCAAGCGCGGCCTGATGACCACGGTGCATGCCACCACCGCCACGCAAAAAACCGTCGATGGCCCGAGCAACAAGGACTGGCGCGGCGGTCGCGGCATTCTGGAAAACATCATTCCTTCGAGCACCGGTGCCGCCAAGGCCGTCGGCGTCGTCATCCCCGAGCTGAACAAGAAGCTCACCGGCATGTCATTCCGCGTGCCCACGTCTGACGTGTCGGTGGTTGACCTGACCTGCGAGCTGAGCAGCGAAGCGACGCTGAAGGAAATCTGCGCCGAGATGAAGGCACAAAGCGAAGGCGCGCTCAAGGGCGTGCTGGGCTACACCGAAGACAAGGTTGTGGCGACCGACTTCCGGGGCGACACCCGCACCTCGATTTTTGACGCCGACGCCAGCATTGCGCTGGACGGCACCTTCGTGAAGATCGTCGCCTGGTACGACAACGAATGGGGCTATTCAAACAAGTGCCTGGAAATGGCGCGGGTCGTGTCGAAGTAAACCCGCTTCGCTTTTATCAAAAATGCGCCTTCGGGCGCTTTTTTTTGCGCAGAATTTTCCCTGTATTTTTTGAAAGTATCTATTCTTAATAATGAGAAAAATCGTGAATTTACTTATGATGATGGCTGAAAGTATTCATGCATAAATCTATTCATCATTCCCTTCCATGGCAACCCACGCGCTGAATGATGCCCTGCTGGCGGCCCTGCGCGTGCAAGGCGGTGTGGCCACCAGCATTGAATTGCAGGCGCGCCTAAGCGTCAGCCAATCGACCGTGTCGCGCGCACTCGCGCCCCTGCTGGCGGCAGGCGATGTTCGCCAGACCGGCGCGGCGCGGGCGCGGCGCTACCTGCTGCCGCGCCGCATTCCGGGTGCGGGGAGCCAGTTGCCGGTGATGCGCGTCGATGCGCGCGGGCAGGTCACGCCGTTTGGCCGCATCGTGCCGCTGGCGGGCGGGCGCTTTTGGGTGGATGAGGCCGATGGCGTGAGCGAGCTGCACGCCGGCCTGCCCTGGTTTCTCGACGACATGCGCCCGCAAGGCTTCATGGGCCGCACCTTTGCCCACAGCCACCCTGCCCTGGGACTGGCGGCCGATCCGCGCCACTGGAGCGCCGACGACACGCTCAAGGCGCTGGTCAGCTTTGGCGACGACCTGCCGGGCAACCTGATCGTGGGCGAACCGGCCTTCGAGCGCTTTCACACGCTGGGCGAGCGCGCCTCGCGGGCGGCCTCCAGCGCCGACTACCCGCGCCTGGCGCAGCAGGCCATGCTGGGCGCGCTGCCCGGTTCGTCAGCCGGTGGCGAGCAGCCCAAGTTCTGCACGCTTGTCGATGGCCGTTCGGTGATCGTCAAATTCTCGCCCGCAGGCGATTCCGACGTGGACCAGCGCACCCGCGACCTGCTGGTGTGCGAGCACCTGGCGCTGCAAACGCTGGCCAGTGCGGGCCTGCCCGCCGCCCGCACGCAGGTGTTTTTCATCGGCAACCGCTTGTTTCTGGAATCCGAGCGCTTTGACCGCACGCCCGCCGGGCGCATCGGCATGGTGTCGCTGCAAGTCTATGACGCGCAATACGTCGGCGAGGAAGACAACTGGGCCGCCACCGCCCGCCGCATGGAAGCACGGTCGCTGTTGCGGCCGCAGGACGCGGCGCACCTGCGCTTTCTGGAAGCCTACGGCGTGCTGATTGCCAACACCGACCGCCATTACGGCAACATTTCCCTGCTGCTCGACGACGACGACTGGCGGCTGTCACCCACCTACGACATGCTGCCCATGCTGTACGCGCCGGTGGGCGGCGAACTGGTGGCGCGCGATTTTGCCGCCCGCCCGCTGCAACCCAGCGCCGCGACGCTCGACCAGTGGGTGCCGGCCAGGGAACTGGCGATGGCCTTCTGGCAAACCGCCGCGCAGGACGCACGGATTTCGGCAGGTTTCAGGGCCGTGGCATCAGGCAACCTGCAAACCCTTCGCACGCTGTAGCGCATTCGTTCAGAGTAGTAAAAGCCGGTTTAGGGCGTGTCATCAATTGAAAACGGCATCAACGCTATTGAAGAGCACGATTTGCCCCTTATCTCGTAAACATGACCGGTAGTGCAACATTCGTTCTGTAATTTCCCCGACCATTGAAACTGAACCTGTTTGGAAGTTTCTGGTTTTGGGATTTTTCAATCAGGCCCCTGCCAGGCCGCCGGAGGCCCCCCCCCCGATGGCACAGACTGGCAAGCCTGGACCGACATAGAAAGAACGTATTTCCATGGCCCAACGAACCCAACTCGATGCTAGCTGCCACCCGCTGCATGAAGCCTACGCCTGCCTGCTCGCCAATGGCCTGGACGGCGCCGGTGAAGCCTTGCGCATCCTGGTCAATGAAGCCTCCCGCATTGAGCGGGCCCAGCACCTTCAGGCCACGCCGTACGAGCGCTCGGCCCAGCGGGTCGATTACGCCAACGGCTACAAGGACAAGACTGTTTTGACCCGCATGGGCGAAGTCACCTTCGAAGTGCCGCAAGTGCGCTCTGACGGGTTCTATCCCAGCGCCCTGGAGCGCGGCAGTCGCTCGGAGCAAGCCATGAATCTGGCGCTTGCCGAGATGTATGTGCAGGGCGTCTCCACCCGAAAAGTCATCGAAGTGTTGCAAAAGCTGGTGGGGCCCGAGGTGAGCATCTCCAGCACGCAAATCAGCCGTTGCACAGCGCTGCTGGACACGGGCTTGCACGCCTGGCGTACCCGGCCCCTGGATGAGACACCGTACGTGATTTTGGATGCGCGTTATGAGCGCGTGCGCGAGGCCGGCCGGGTAGTCGATTGTGCGGTTTTGGTGGCCATCGGCGTGACGGCTTCAGGCCACCGCCGGGTGTTGGGCGTGTCGGTGGCGCTGTCAGAAGCTGAGGTGCATTGGCGGGCCTTTCTGGACAGCCTGATTGAGCGCGGCCTGCGCGGGGTCAAGTTTCTCGCCAGTGACGACCATGCCGGTTTGAAGGCCGCGCGCAAGGCGATGTTTCCCGGTGTGCCCTGGCAGCGCTGCCAGTTTCACCTCCAACACAACGCACAGGGCTACGTCAGCCGGCTGGACCAGCGCACGCCGGTAGCGCGCCAAATACGCGGCATCTTCAATGCGAGCGATGCCATTGAGGCACAGCGACTGCTCAACGCGGCGCTCAAAGACTGGCAAGTCAGCCACCCGCAACTGGCCGCCTGGGCCGAGAAAAACCTGCCGGAGGGTTTTGCCGTCTTCGACTTGCCCGAGGCCCATCGGGTGCGCATGCGCACGACCAACGGCCTGGAGCGTTTGAACAAGGAGCTCAAGCGGCGTACCCGTGTCGCCACGTTGTTTCCTAACTCGGCCAGCTGCCTGCGCTTAATCAGCGCCTTGCTGGCCGAACAAGACGAGGAGTGGATGACCGCAAAAATCTACCTCTCCATGAAGCCCTGAGCATTGCCAATCACCAGTACCCAAGACCGAATCTCGGAAATTTACAGAAAAGAAGTTGCTTTATCACATGACCAGAAGATATGCACTGCGAGATGATCAATGGGAACGCATAAGGACTCGCTGCCCGGACGCGAAGAAACTGTTGGCGTGAGCGCCCGGGACAATCGGCTGTTTGTCGAAGCCGTGCTGTATCGCTACCGCGCTGGCATCCCGTGGAGGGACTTGCCAGAGCGCTTTGGCGACTTTCGGGTGGTGCATCTGCGTCACTCGCGTTGGAGCAAGACCGGGGTATGGCGGCGCGTGTTTGAGGTCTTGGCGCAGGATGCAGACAACGAGTACGTCCTGATCGATTCGACCATCGTCAAAGCCCATCAGCACAGCGCGGGGGCTAAAAAAAAGGGTCCAAAGATAGCCAAGCCATCGGGCGCAGCCGTGGCGGCTTGAGCACCAAGATCCATGCCACGGTCGATGCGCTGGGGAACCCGACCGGTTTTCATTTGACGCCCGGGCAGACCCATGATCTGGACGGCGCAGACGTGTTGCTCAAGGACACGGCGGGCGCCACCGTCATCGCTGACAAGGCCTATGACGCACAAGAGCGGGTGGTTGAACCGCTGGAAAAAGCGGGCAAGGCGGTGGTAATTCCGTGTCTGAGCACCCGCACGCATCAGCGCATCTATGACCGCCATTTGTACAAGGCGCGCCACCTGATCGAGAACTTTTTTGCCCGGCTCAAGCAGTACCGTGCCATAGCCACGCGCTACGACAAAACGGCGCGTAACTTCCTTGGCGCCATTCACTTGGCTGCAGCGGTAGTTTGGCTTAATTGATGACACGCCCTAGTCATCAAACAGGTCATTTGCGCATGCTGCATATGCGTATACAGCTATTAATACCGTAGCAAGCATGCTGGATTCCTTGCCCGCTGTGATTTTCCGTCAAGCAGATTCCGTTTTAACCGGCTACGGCGCCCACGCAAGGTTCAGCCGGCGCGGCGACTGGCTGCTGCCTGTGCAATCGCAGGCGGCAGGCGCTTGAGCAGCCAGCGAATCGCCAGCGGCACCAGCACCAGGTCGTCGACCAGGCCGATCACCGGCAGCACGTCGGGAATCAGGTCGATGGGCGAAAAGAGATACAGCGCAATCAGCGCCGTGCCCCATTTCAGCCAGCCTGGCGCGTCCGGGTGGCGCAGCGCAAAACACAACTGCCGCGCGTCGCCACGCAAAACAATCCAAAGCAGGGTCAAGCGTTTCAACATGGCAATCAACCTCCTTGCTGATCGGCTCCTGATGGACCCGCATCCAGGGCAGATGGCGCTGGCGGGGGCGACTGCAAGGGTTTTTCACCAGACGTTACATTCGGCGCCTTGCGCTGCTTGCAACGCTCAGGCGCGTTTAAAAATCGTGGTCGTGGTCGTACATCAACGCGGCCGACCCTGCACAGGCAGGGGCAGCGCCGTTTTGTAGCGCACCTGCTTGAGCGCAAAACTGGAGCGTATCTTTTCGATGCCCGGGATCGGCGTGAGCTGTTCCACGATGAATTTCTCCAGGGCGGCAATGTCGGTGATGGCCACGCGGATCAGGTAATCGCTGTCGCCGCTCATCAAATAGCATTCCATGACCTCGTCATGCTCTGCAATGCGTTTCTCGAACTCGGCCAGCGCGGCCTTGCTCTGGCTTGTGAGGCTGATGGAAATAAAAACGTTCAGGCCAATGCCCAGGGCTGCGGCGTTCACCAGTGCCACGTAGCGCTCTATGACGCCGTGGTCCTTCAGCGCCTTGACGCGCGCCAGACAAGGCGAAGGCGACAGGTGGACCTGCCGCGCCAGCTCCACGTTGGTCAGTCCACCGTCGCGCTGCAAGGCATCAATAATGCGCAAGTCAACCGAATCAAGCATAAAAATCCGAAAAAATAATTTAATTCAGCATATTGTGTCGTGAGTTCGGGTATGTCTTCCCCGAGATCAGCAGCCTGTGCGCACTTTATTTGCGTAAATTCGTTCAGATGACTTGTTTGTTTCCACTCCATGGACTTTGCGCAGATGAATGACCCGCTTGATACCGATCCCGGGGAAACCGGCGAGTGGCAGGACGCCCTGGCGGCCCTGCTGGCCACGCAGGGACCGGAACGCGCCCGCTTTGTGCTCGACACCCTGGCGCGCCAGGCGCGCACCGCCCGCATCGGCTGGCAGCCCGAGCTGTGCACGCCTTACGTGAACACCATTGCGGTGGACCAGCAGCCGCCGTTTGCGGGCGACCTGGCCATTGAGGAGCGGCTCGCCTCGCTGATGCGCTGGAACGCCCTGGCGATGGTGGCGCGGGCCAACCAGGCCTACGGAGACCTCGGCGGTCACATTGCCAGCTATGCCAGTGCCGCTGATCTGTTCGAGGTCGGCTTCAACCACTTTTTTCATGCCCGTGACCAGCGCCCGGAAGGCGGGCATCTGGGCGATCTGGTGTTCTTCCAGCCGCACAGCGCCCCAGGCGTGTACGCGCGGGCCTACCTCGAAGGCCGCTTGAGCGAGGCCGACCTGGGCTACTACCGTCAGGAGCTGACCAGCCCTGCCGCGCTGGGCGGAACGGGCGCGCGCGGCCTGTGCAGCTATCCGCACCCCTACCTGATGCCCGATTTCTGGCAGTTCCCGACCGGCTCCATGGGCATCGGCCCGATCAGTTCGATCTACCACGCCCGTTTCATGCGCTACCTGACCCACCGGCAACTGCTGGACTGCGCGAACCGCAAGGTGTGGGGCGTTTTCGGCGACGGTGAAATGGACGAGCCTGAAAGCATGAGCGCGCTGACACTGGCGGCCCGCGAGGGGCTGGACAACCTGGTCTGGGTCGTCAATTGCAACCTGCAGCGGCTGGACGGGCCGGTGCGCGGCAATGGCCGCATCATTGACGAGCTGGAAAAGTTGTTTTCCGGTGCCGGCTGGAACGTCATCAAGCTGATTTGGGGCAGCGACTGGGACGGACTTTTCGCCCGTGACACGAGCGGTGCGCTGGCCCGCGCATTTGCCGGCACCGTCGATGGCCAGATGCAGACGTTTGCCGCCAAGGACGGACGCTACAACCGGGAAACCTTTTTTGGCCAGAACGAAGAACTGGCCCGCTTGGCGCAGGGCATGACCGACGAGCAGATAGACCGCCTCAAGCGCGGCGGGCATGACCTGGTGAAGATTCATGCGGCCTATGCCGCCGCCGCCGCGCACCAGGGTCAACCGACGGTCATTCTGGCCCACACCAAAAAAGGCTACGGCATGGGCAAGGCCGGGCAGGGCAAGATGACCACCCACAGCCAGAAAAAACTCGACGAAAAAGAGCTGATCGAATTCAGGAACCGCTTCAACCTGCCATTGAGCGACGAGCAGGCCACGTCGCTGGCGTTTTTCAAACCTGCGGCGGACAGCTCTGAAATCCAGTACCTTCATGCGCGTCGCCAGGCTTTGGGCGGCTACCTGCCACGCCGTGACACCGCGTGCGCAACCCTGCCGGTGCCAGAGCTGGCGCGCTATGCCGCCTTTGCACTGCAGCCCGAAGGCAAGGAGATGAGCACGACCATGGCTTTTGTCCGCATGTTGGGCGGGTTGCTGAAAGATGCCACGCTGGGTCCGCGCATCGTGCCCATCGTGGCCGACGAAGCGCGCACGTTCGGCATGGCCAATCTTTTCAAACAGGTTGGTATCTATTCCAGCCTTGGCCAGCGCTATGCGCCTGAAGACATTGGCTCGGTCCTGAGTTACCGCGAAGCCATCGACGGCCAGATTTTGGAAGAAGGCATCAGCGAGGCCGGCGCCATGGCCAGCTGGACGGCGGCGGCCACCAGCTACAGCGTGCATGGCCTTGCCATGCTGCCGTTTTATATCTATTACTCCATGTTCGGGTTTCAGCGGGTGGGCGACCAGATCTGGGCCGCTGCCGACCAGCGCGCCCGGGGTTTCCTGCTGGGCGCGACCTCGGGGCGCACCACCCTGGGCGGGGAAGGTCTGCAGCACCAGGACGGCAGCAGCCACCTGATCGCCGCGACCATTCCGAACTGCAAGGCCTACGACCCGGCCTTTGCCGGTGAACTGGCCGTGATCCTCCAGCACGGCATGCAGGAAATGCTGGTCGAGCAGCAGGACGTGTTTTATTACCTGACGCTGATGAACGAGAACTATGCCCAGCCCAATTTGCCGCCCGATGTGCACGCTGATGTGATTTCGGGCTGCTACCGGTTCGGCCACTATCCGGCGGCGGCCGGGGCGCGCCAACCGGGCAGCGCTGCCCTGAAGGTCACGCTGATGGGGTCAGGGGCGATTCTCACGGAGGTGATCAAGGCGGCCCAGCTGCTGGCAGCGCAAGGCGTTGACGCCGAAGTGATCAGCGTGACCAGCTGGAGCGAGCTGGCGCGCCAGGCCCAGGCCAGCACGCCAGGCGAGACCAGTGCCGCCTGCGATACTGATGCGTGCGCAGCGTTTGTCACAGCGAAGCTTCTGCAAACCGAGGGGCCGATCGTGGCAGCGACCGACTACGTGCGCGCCGTGCCTGAAAGCATCCGGGCTTACCTGCCGCCGGGCCGCGCCTACACCACGCTGGGCACCGATGGCTTTGGCCGCAGCGACACCCGGGCGGCGCTGCGCCGGTTTTTCTCGGTGGACGCGGCCAGCATTGAACGCGCGGCATGGCGCGCGCTTCAGGCCAGTCCGTGAGTGCACCACGAAGAATTCTTGCGGCCGATTGAATAGGATAAAAATGTGATTCAGCTGAAAAACGTGCACAAGAGTTACGTGGTCAAGGACGCGCAGATTCCGGCATTGAGCGGAATTGACCTGTCCATCGTCAGGGGAGAGATATTTGGCGTGATTGGCCATTCGGGGGCGGGCAAGTCCACCCTGGTCAGGCTGATCAATCTGCTGGAGCGGCCGTCCGGGGGCGAGATCATCGTCGACGGCGAGGCCATACTGGCCTACGACAACCTGGCGCTGCGGAACTTCAGAAGAAACATTGGCATGATCTTTCAGCATTTCAATCTGCTGAGTTCCAAGACGGTGGCCGAAAACGTCGCGTTTCCCATCCGCATTGCCGGCGAACGGGACACTGCAAAAATTGATGCGCGGGTCGACGAGATGCTTGACCTGGTGGGGTTGAGCCGACACAAGCACAAATATCCCAAGCAACTGTCAGGCGGTGAAAAGCAGCGTGTGGGCATTGCCCGCGCCTTGGCCAACCGGCCCAAAATCTTGTTGTGTGACGAGGCCACCAGTGCGCTCGATCCGCAGACCACCCGGTCCATCCTGCAACTGCTGCGGGAAATCAATGAAAAACTGAGCCTGACGATTGTCCTGATCACGCACGAGATGGATGTCATCCGCACGATTTGCGACCGCGTTGCCGTGATCGATGGCGGCAAGATCGTGGAAAGCGGGCCGGTGACCCAGGTGTTTTTGCATCCCCGGCATCCGACGACCCGCAACTTTGTCATGGAGGCAGAAGACTTCTCCGAAGACGAATTCAGTGAAGGCCTCAAGCAGACGGGCGAAGGCATGGTGCGGCGCCTTACCTTCATGAACGAATCCATGACACAACCGGTTTTTACCCGCATTGCCAGGCAATGCGGGGTTGATTTTCTGATCCTCAATGGCCGTTTTGGAAAAATCAAGTCAACGCCCTGCGGGCAACTGACCGTCGCTTTCAAGGGTGATACCGAAAATGCATTGGCGGCCATCAAACAACTCGCCGAGGCCGGTGTGGTGGTCGAGGAGAGTTTTTAATGAATGAGTTTTTTCAAAGCCTGATGTCGGGGGGTGTGGCCTGGGGTGACATCGGCTGGGCGTCGGTCGACACGCTGCTGATGCTGGGCGGCGCCTTGTCGCTGACGCTTCTGCTGGGTTTGCCGCTGGGCATCCTGCTTTTCCTGACGAGCCCCAAAAAACTGCTGGCGTCGCCACGAACCTACGCGTCGGTTTCTTTCGGCGTGAATATCCTGCGGTCTCTGCCTTTTGTCATATTGCTGATTGCCATGATTCCGGTGACCGTTTTGCTGACGGGCACATCGCTCGGTGTGGCCGGTGCCATTCCGCCACTGGTCGTCGGCGGGACGCCATTTTTTGCACGTCTGGTGGAAACTGCGCTGCGTGAGGTCGATCACGGCATTATTGAAGCCTCCATGGCGATGGGTGCCAGCGTGCGGCAGATCGTGACCGGAGCGCTGCTGCCCGAAGCCTTGCCAGGCATCATTGCGGCGGCCACGGTCACTGCCATTGCGCTGGTGTCTTACACCGCCTTGTCCGGTGTGGTCGGCGGTGGTGGTCTGGGGGATCTGGCCATTCGTTATGGCTACCAGCGCTTTCAGCTGAATGTGATGTTCATCACCATCATCTTGCTGCTGATTCTGGTCCAGATGCTGCAATGGGCCGGGGACCGGCTGGTCACGCATTTCAGTCGCTGAAATTTGGTTTTTTTAACGCAAGGAAAATCTATGAAGAAGTTATTGATGGCGCTCGTATTGGGCACTTCCCTGCTGGCGCATGCCGCCGACAAGCTGGTGATTGGCGCAAGCCCGACGCCGCATGCCGAGTTGCTCGAACACCTCAAGCCCATGCTGTTGCAGCAGGGGGTGGACCTGGACATCAAGGTCTACACCGATTATGTTCAGCCCAATGTCCAGCTGGTCGAGAAACGCATCGATGCCAACTTCTTCCAGCACAAGCCCTACATGGATGAATTCAACCGCAGCCGTGGCGCGTCCATCCAGGCGGTGGCCGATGTCTTGATTGCCCCTTTTGGCGCCTACTCGAAAAAAATTGCCAACATCTCGGAACTGAAAGACGGCGCGGTGGTGGCCATACCGAACGATGCCGTGAATGGCGGCCGCGCCCTGCAGCTGCTCGACCAGGCCAAGGTCATCAAGCTGACCGATCCTAAAAACAACATGTCCACCGAAAAAGACATTGCGCAGAACCTGAAAAACATCAAGATCAAGCAGCTTGAAGCCCCCATGCTGCCGCGCGTGCTCGGCGAAGTCGATCTGGCCATCATCAACACCACCTTTGCGCTGGAAGCCAAGCTCAGCCCGAGCAAGGATGCGCTGATCCTTGAAAGCGGACAGTCCAACTACGTCAACCTGCTCGCGGCCAGGGCCGACAACAAGGACAGCCCCGCCATGAAAAAACTGGTGGCGGCATTGCAGTCCCCGGAGTCGAAGAAGTTCATTCTTGAGCGATTCAAGGGCAATATCGTCCCGGCTTTCTGAATCCCTTGCCCCTTTTGTCTGTCTGCTCCATTTAATCCCTACGCTCTGAAAAATCCATGAAACCCGGAAAACAATACAAAATCGAAACCCTGGCGGTGCATGCCGGACACGCTGTCGATGTCGGCACCGGCGCCGTCACCGAAGCCATCCACCTTTCAACCACGTTCGAGCGCGATGCGGACGGGGGTTATTCGCGGGGCTTTCTTTATTCGCGCAATCACAACCCGAACCGCAATGGGCTGGAAGCCGCGCTCGCCGCGCTTGAAGGCGGCGCTGCAAGTGCCGCCTTCGGCTCCGGTCTGGCGGCCGTGACCGCGATTTTTCAGGGCTTGATGCCGGGCAACCATGTCATTGCACCGGTCGACATTTACCACGGCACGGCCAATGTCCTGAAGCATCTTTTCGCCAAATGGGGCGTCACCGCTTCGTTTGTCGACATGACGAATCTGGACAGCGTGCGCCAGGCCTTGACGCCGCAGACCAAAATCATCTGGATTGAAACGCCGTCAAATCCGCTGCTGCAATGCGTTGACATCACTGCCATCGCAGAGATAGCCCGCCAGCATGGCGCGCGCGCCATTGCCGACAACACGTTTGCCAGCCCGGTGCTTCAGCAGCCGCTGGCGCTGGGTTGCGACATGGTGATGCATGCCACCACCAAGTACCTGGGCGGGCGCAGCGACGTGCTGGGCGGGGCTGTCGTGTCGCGGCTGGACGACGAGCATTTTTCCCAGTTGCGAACCGCGCAGCTCTTTGGCGGCGCGGTGCCTTCGCCGTTCGACTGCTGGCTGGTCATGCGCAGCCTGCCAACCCTGCCGTACCGCATGCAGGCGCATTGTGCCAATGCACAAAAGGTCGCCGAATTTTTGCAGCAGCATGAAAAAGTCAGCGTGGTGCATTACCCCGGCTTGCCGGACAACGCTTTTCATGCCATTGCCAGCAAGCAGATGTCCGGCTTTGGCGGCATGCTGTCGTTCGAAGTCAAGGGCGGCAAGGACGCAGCAATGGCGCTGGCCGCGCATGTGGAAATTTTCACCCGCGCCACCAGCCTGGGCGGCGTCGAAAGCCTGATTGAACACCGCGCATCGATCGAGGGCCCTGAAAGCAAGACGCCACAAGGCTTGCTGCGGGTGTCTGTCGGACTTGAAAACGCCGACGACCTGATCGACGACCTGAGCTCGGCGCTGACGCACTGTTCATGAACCAGCGGCGGTGGGCCGTTGCGTTGATCGTGTCGGCCCAGTGGCTGGGCACGTCGCTGTGGTTCAGTCCAAACAGTGCCACCGATGACCTGATGGCGGCCTGGCATATCGGGCCTGCCCAGTTTGCCTGGCTGATTGCGGCAACCCAGTCAGGCTTCATTGCAGGTACGCTGTGGCTGGCTTACTCCGGCTGGGCAGACCGGTATTCAACCAGTCGGATTTTTGCGATGGCCTGCGTGTCAGGCGCCCTTGTCAATGCAGCGTTTTCAGGGGGCTGGGTTGGTTTCGAGTCGGGGCTGCTGCTGCGCTTTGCGGTGGGCGTGTGCCTGGCGGGAATCTACCCCCTGGGCATGAAGATGATCGTCGGTTGGGTGGGCGGCAAGTCCGGTGCGGCGCTGGGTCTGCTGGTGGGCATGTTGACGCTGGGCACCGCGCTGCCCCATGGCGTGCGGGCGCTGGGCGCAACCCTGCCCTGGCAAACCGTGATCCAGGTGTCTTCTGCCTTGGCGTTGGCCGGGGCGGCGCTGGTGTATTTTCTGGGGGATGGTCCTTACCTGAAAAAGAGCGACGGCCACCGGGGCGCTTCATTCGGCAGGGCGTTTGGCGTCTTCAAAATCCCCGATTTCAGGGCCGCTGCCCTGGGCTACTTTGGCCATATGTGGGAGTTGTATGCATTTTGGGCCGTGTTGCCCTGGCTTGCTGCCCAGTTGCTGCTGGATGCGGGGCAAGTCCACTGGGGTCTGCCGGGGTCGGTTGCCGCGATCAGCTTTTTCTGCATTGCAGCGGGTTTTCTCGGCTGTGTTTGCGGCGGGCGTGTCAGCATCAGGCTGGACAGTGTTTATGTGGCTGCGTTCGCCTTGCTGGCCTCGGGCCTGTTGTGCTTGGCTTATCCCTTGCTGCCCCGCGACTGGCTGCTGCTGCGCTTTGCGGTGCTGCTGGCCTGGGGCTTTTTTGTGGTGGCCGATTCTCCGCAGTTCTCGTCCATCTCGGCCAGAAGCTGCCCGCCGCAATCGGTAGGCAGTGCGCTGGCTGTGCAGAACAGCCTAGGGTTTTTGATCACCATCGTCAGCATCACCATTTTGTTGAGCGTCATTGAAGGGTTGGGCAGCAAGGCTGTCTGGATCTTGCTGCCAGGACCGCTTTTGGGCCTGGCGGGCATGTGGCCCCTGCTGAAAAAAACCAGAGCCGGCGGCACCGTTTAAATACATAACCATGAGGAATCAAGCATGACCGAATCAGTCGCGGAAATTTCGAGGCGCTACCAGAGTTACATGGTGGAACTGCGGCGCAAGATACACAGCCATCCTGAACTTTCGTTCGAGGAACAAGGCACCTCAACACTGGTGCAGGACGAGTTGAACAGGCTGGGCATTCCCTTTGAGCTTGCAGGCGACTACGGAATTGTTGCGACCATCGAGGGCAAGAATCCGCACCAGATGGTTGCCCTGCGCGCCGACATGGACGCCTTGCCCATCCATGAAGACAACGCGCATCTGTCCTATTGCTCAAAAACCCCCGGTGTCATGCATGCCTGCGGCCATGACGGCCACGTTGCCATGCTGCTGGGCGCCGCACAAGTTTTTCAGCATGTCAAAGACACGATGAATGGAACGGTGAAACTGTGTTTCCAGCAGGCCGAGGAGCGCGGCGGCGGCACGGCGGAAATACTCAAGCTACTGGCGCCATTTCCGGTCAAAAGTGCCTTTGCCATTCATCTGTGGTCAGAGATTGAAAGTGGAAAATTTTCCGTACAGGCCGGGCCGCGCATGGCAGCGGGCGACAACTTTGAAATTGTCATTCAGGGGGTGGGCTGCCACGGGGCCACGCCGCACCGGGGGGTCGACCCGATCGTGGTGGCGTCGGCCATCGTGATGAACGTGTCGCACCTGATCGCGCGGGAAATTGATCCGACGCACGCGGCAGCGCTCACGTTTGGCAAGCTGCACAGCGGCGAAGCGGGCAATGTCATTCCTGACAAGGCCGTTTTGGCAGGCACCCTCAGGACCACGGACAAGGCGGATCAGGTTCATCTGCAGGCGGCGTTGCGTCGGGTGGTGCAAAGCACGGCGGACGCCTTTCGGGCCCGTGCGGAGGTGAGCATCAAGCGCGGCGGGCCCATGCTTTTCAACGAGGCGCGCTGCAGCCAGCTGGCCGAGCAGACCGTTCAGGAACTGTTCGGGACCGGCGACCTGATGGCGTTTCCCCCGCTGATGGTGTCTGAAAACTTCGGTGACTTTCTCGAGGTGTACCCGGGGTTGATGGCCTTCATCGGGGTGCGCAACGAAAGCCGGGGTGCCTGCTTTGCGCACCATCATCCCCAGTTCAATATTGACGAAGACGCTCTGTACAGAGGGGCGGCGCTTCATGTGGGCTACGCGCTGAAGTGTTTCGAAAGCCTGTAGTTCGGCGTGGCCTGCCTCGCGGTCAAACGCCTTATACCAATCCCGACATGGGATGGCCTACCATGCCCAAACTGCCGCAGTTCCCGAACGTTTCCTTGTTGCCGCTGCCTGCGGGCTCACCCGAACTCAACCCGGCCGAGCAGGTGTGGCAGCAACTGCGCGACCGGCCCCTGGCCAACCGCTGCTGCGACGGGTATGCGCAACAGTGGACGCCTGGAATGCCTTCACGCAAATCCCTGGCGCCATCCGTTCCCTGTGCTCGCGCAGCTGGGCAGTGCTGCCTGCGGCTTCTGTCATTTCATGACACGGGATTGGGATAACTGCTTGCATTACCAATCCATCATCGCGACCGCTGCGCTCGCGATGACGAGAATGTTCAGCCCACGACCCCAGCCCGCTCCAGCATCGCATGCAGCAGCACATTGCACCCCGCCGTGAGGTGTTCGGGCTTGGCGTCTTCGATCTCGTTGTGGCTGATGCCGTCCTTGCAGGGGATGAAGATCATGCCGGACGGCGCCAGATTGGCCATGTACACCGCGTCGTGTCCGGCGCCGGAGACAACCGGCATGTTCGAGTAACCCAGCTTGTGAGCGGCGCGCGCCACGGCATCGACGCAGTCCGGGTGAAACACCTGCGCCGGGTAGCTGGACACTTGCTCGATCTGGATGCCCAGGCCGGACTCTGCGCTGAGACGGGCGGCAAGGGCTTTGACCTCGTCGGCCATCTCATCGACCAATTCATCGGTGCTGTTGCGCAGGTCGATGCTGAACTTCACCCGCCCCGGAATCACGTTGCGGCTGTTTGGAAACACCTGCACCATGCCCACCGTGCCGCGCCCGTGCGGCGGGTGGCGACGCGCTGCCGCCACCACGTCCTGCATCAGCGGGGTGGCGACCTGCAGCGCGTCCTTGCGCAGCGCCATCGGCGTGGGGCCGGCGTGCGCTTCCATGCCGGTCACGGTGCAGTCGAACCAGCGGATGCCCAGCACGCCCTGCACCACGCCGATGGTGGTGTCGTTGTCTTCGAGCACCGGGCCTTGCTCGATGTGGGTTTCAAAATACGCGCCGATCGGGTGGTCGCCGGGCTCCTGCTCGCCGATGTAGCCGATGCGCGCGAGCTCGTCCTTCACTGTTTTGCCTTCGGTGTCGGTGGCGGCGTAGGCGTGCGCCAGCGTGAAGGCCTTGGCGAACACGCCCGAACCCATCATCACCGGCACGAAGCGCGAGCCTTCCTCGTTGGTCCAGAAGGCGACTTCAATCGGCGCTTCGGTCTCGATGCCATGGTCGTTCAGCGTGCGGACGACTTCGATGCCCGCCAGCACGCCGTAGTTGCCGTCGAACTTGCCGCCGGTCGGCTGGGTGTCGATGTGGCTGCCGGTCATGATCGGCGGCAGCGCGTTGTTGCGCCCGGCGCGGCGCATGAAGCCGTTGCCGATCTGGTCGATGGTGATGCGCATGCCGGCATCGATGGCCCAGCCGATGACCAGGTCGCGGCCCTGCTTGTCGAGGTCGGTCAGCGTCAGGCGGCAGACGCCGCCCTTGGGTGTGGCACCAATTTGGGCCAGTTGCATGAGCGAGTCCCAGAGGCGCTCGCCATTGATGCGCAGGCTGTCGATGGTGGTGGCGGTATTCATGGGTGACCTTGTTGGCATCGGCTGAAAATTGACAGTCAGAATTGATCCAGCGGAAACACCGGGTGTTTCACCTGGGCAAATGGAAACAGCGCGTAGTCCGAGCTGGTGACGCCCGGGCTGTCGCACTCGACCAGCGCGTGCGCAAGAGGCTCAAAAACCGGCCGGCAGTACATGCGTGACTTGAGCAACAGGAAGCGGTGCGCGCCAGGGTCCACGCCGACGCACTGAAACACCCCGAGGTCCCAGGGTTCGTGGGGGCGTTCGGTGACAACGATCCGGGCGACGCCAATGTCGAGCAGCACGGTGCGGCCCATGCAGCAGCGCTGCCCGGTGTAGATGGGACCTGTCACGGTGTATTCGCCGTCGCTGATGGCGCGCACGGTGCCGCGCACCGGCATGGGCTGCTTGACGATGCCCAACTGGGTCAAGGCAACCTTGTTGCCCAGCGCGATGCTGACCTCGGCGCCAATGCCCGCCTGAACCAGGGCCTGAACCGCCTGGGCGTCGCAGAGCGGACCCACGGCGATGTCCTGTAGGCCCTGTGACAGCGCTGCCTGCAGCACGTCCATGGTGTCGCAGGTGCCGCCTGACATGCAGTTGTCACTGTGGTCGAGCAGCAGCACCGGCCGACTGGCCCCCACGGCCAGCGCCTGCGCCCGTGCCAGAGAGCTCGCCAGCGGCTCACTGTCGTAGACAAACTGCGCCCGGTCGGCCCAGATCTGCTCGGCAATCCGGTCGGCCACCTCTTGCGCGGCGGCCACTCCTTGCGGCGTGGCCGCGCCGGTCACCACCACGCTGACGCATGGGGCCTCGATGTCAGCCAGGGAAAACCCGGCGAACACCGTCACCGCCGGCACGTCTTCGCATTCCGCGTCACGGGCCGACTGCACCGCGCGCAGCATGGCGCCATTCAGGGTGGTGCTGCGCAGGGTGTGGCTCATGAGGGGCAGTTGGTGCCAGCGCACGGTGTAGCGCGCCTGCCCTTGCAGCATGGCCAGCAGCAGGCGGCCCGCATGCTCGCCGGTTTCGTACATGTCCACATGCGGGTAGGTCTTGAAGCCCACCACCACATCGGCGTTGTCGATGATTTTTTGCGTGATGTTGCCGTGCAGGTCCAGGGCCACCCCGATGGGCACGCCCGGCGCGGCGGCGCGCACGCGTGCCAGCAGGTCGCCTTCGCCGTCGGCACTGTTCTCGGCCACCATGGCGCCATGCAGGTCCAGCAAGATGGCGTCGCATCCGGGCGCAGCGTTCACGATGCGTTCGGTGAGGTCGTCATAGGCCTGCGCCTGCACCGGGCCACTGGGGTTGGCCATGGCAGACACCGGCGTCACCAGCGTGGCGCCGGCGATTTGTGCCAGATCGATGAAGGCTGCCATGGCGGTGCGCATGCCCAGGTTGTCGCGGCAGGCCGCCTCGCCGTAGCTGGGGGCAAAGGCTTCCAGCGGCGTGGGCACGGGCGAGAAGGTGTTGGTCTCGTGGTTGAGCCGGGCAATCAAAATCTTCATGTGTGTGTCTCCATCGAAACTCAAACCAGACCGACACCCAGGTAGCGGTCCTTGACGGCCACATCGGCCAGAAAGGTGGCGTTGTCTGCGCTGTAAACGATCGCGCCCTGCTCAATGATGTAATGCCGGTCGGCCAGCTGGGTGCAGACTTCCAGATTCTGCTCAACCAGCAAGATGGCCACGCCGGCTGCCTTGATTTTCTTGAGCTGCGCCACGATTTCTTCGACGATCACGGGGGCCAGCCCCTCCACCGGCTCGTCCAGCATCAGCAGCTTGGGGTCGTTCATCAAGGCGCGCCCGATGGCCAGCATTTGTTGCTCGCCGCCGGAGAGCTGGGCACCGCCGTTTTTGCGGCGCTCCTTGAGGCGCGGAAAGATGCGGTACACGTCGTCCAGTTGCCAGGGCGAGCGTTTGCGCTGGCCCAGCAACAGGTTTTCTTCCACCGTCAGCAGTTTGAATATGCCACGGTGTTCCGGCACCAGGCACACCCCCCGCTGGGCAATCACGTGGGGCGCCAAGCCGGTCATCGCCTGCCCGCAAAATCGCACGGCGCCCTGGGTCGGCGGCACCACGCCGACGATGCACTTGAGCGTGGTGGTCTTGCCCGCACCATTGCGCCCCAGCAGCGTCACCAGTTCGCCGTCGTTGACCTGCAAGGTGACGCCCTGCAGCACATGGCTCTTGCCATAGTGGGCGTGGCCGTTTTCCACTTCGAGAATCATGCTTTGCCCCCGGTGATCATGTTGCCCAGGTAGGCGGCACGCACACGGTCGTCGCTGCGAATCTCATGCGGCAGCCCTTCGGCCAGCACGCGGCCTTGCTGCATCACGGTCACGGTGTCGGAAATATCCATCACGATGTTCATGTTGTGCTCGATCAGCACCACGGTGTGCTCGTCGCGCAGGCTCTGGATAAAGCGCTTCATGTCGTCCAGGTCATCGATTCCCATTCCGGACGTGGGCTCGTCCAGAAAAATCGCCTTGGGGCGGGCGGCCAGGGCCATGCCCACCTCCAGCCGGCGTTGTTGCCCGTGCGACAGATTGCCGGCCGGCACGGTGGCAAAGCTCTCCAGCCCCAACTTGGCCAATACGCTGGCCACGGTGTCGGCGCAGGCGCGCGGGCCTTCGGGCTCGTGCCAGCAATTCAGCGCCCTGGCCGGTGCCGTTCCCTGCGCGGCAAGGCGCAGGTTTTCGCGCACCGACAGGCTGGGAAACAGGCTGGTAACCTGAAACGAGCGGGCAATGCCGCGCTGCACCCGGCGGTGATCGGGTTCGTTCGTCACGTCATGCCCGTCGAACAGGATGCGGCCAGCGCTGAGCGTCTTGGTGCCCGTCAGCATATGAAACAGCGTGGTTTTGCCAGCGCCGTTTGGACCAATCACCGAATGCACGGTGTTCGCCCGCACCTTGAGGTTGACACCGCCCAGTGCCGCGAATTTGTCGTAGTATTTTTCGACGCCGATGGCTTCCAGCAAGATGGGCGTGCTCATGCCTGCTCTCCTTTGCTGCGCACAGAACGCCGCTTGCTGAGGACTAAATTGCAGAGCTTTTCACCCAGGCCCCACAGGCCACGCTGCATCCACAGGCTGATGGCGATCAGCACCAGCCCCAGCAGCAGCAGCCAGCGCGGCCACAGGCTGGAGAGCCAATCGCCCAGCAGCAGATAAAAGGCCGATCCCAGCACGGAAGCAAACAGGTTGCCGGTGCCGCCAATGACGGTCATGACCAGAATCATCTCGCTGGTGTGGTATTCGGCGTTGGAGAGCGGCGCGATGCCAATCATCATGGCGTGCAGCGCACCGGCCAGCCCGGTCACCGCGCCAGAGATCACAAAAGCCTGCAGTTTGAGCAGTTTGAGGTTGTAGCCGATGGCACCGGCCCGCTCCTCGTTGTCGCGCACGGCGAGCAGCGTGCGCCCGAAGGTTGACCTGGAGACCTTGAGCAACAACCAGAACGCCACCATGAAGATTGCGGCCACAAAACCATAAAACTGCCATGCCGAGGTAAGCGGCCACAGCACGTGGCCGAAAATCGCAAGGCTGGGCCGCGGAATGTCCAGCAACCCGTTGTCCCCGCCCGTGATGCTGGTCGCGGTGTAGGCCACAAAGTAAAACATCTGCGCAAAGGCCAATGTCAGCATCACGAAATAAGTGCCCTTTTGGCGAATGGCGACCCATCCCACAACCGCCGCGCCCAGCGCCCCGGCCACCACGGCCAGCGTCAACGCGAGCGGCATCGGCAGCGGCCAGCGTGTCAGGGTGAGCGCGATGGTGTAACTCCCCAGGCCAAAGAAGATGCCCTGGCCGAATGACAGCAGCCCGGTGAACCCCAGCAACAGGTTGCACCCCATGGCCGCCAGACCGAAGATCAGGACTTCGCTGGCCAGCGAGCCCGATTCCATCATCAGGGGCATCAGCAGCACGACGGCCAAGGCCAGGAGGAGGTGGGTGTGTTTTCTCATGGTGCTTATTCCTTGCGACCGAGCAGGCCATGCGGACGCAGCAACAGCACGGTTGCCATGGCGATGTAAATCATCAAACGTGCGCCTTCCGGCCACAGCGTGCTCATCACGCTTTGCACCACGCCAATCAGCAGCCCGCCCAACAAGGCGCCGCTGAAACTGCCCATGCCGCCCACCACCACGATCACAAAAGCGACACCCAGGGCCTCAATCCCCATGAAGGGCTCGACCCCCCGGATCGGCGCAGCCAGCACGCCTGCCAAAGCCGCCGTCGCCGCGCCCAATGCAAAAACAAGGCTGAAGATCCGGAACACGTTGATGCCCAGCAACGACACCATTTCAGTCGACTCGCTGCCCGCGCGCACGGCACTCCCCAGCCGCGTGCCTTCCAGCACAAACCACAGCAGCACCGCCAGAACAGCGGTGAAGGCAATGACAAACAACCGGTACTTGGGATAAATGAAGCTGCCCCACATGACCACGCCTTGCAGCAGGTCGGGGACGGCGACGTTGTTGCCCAGCGGCCCCCATTGCAGGATGACCAGTTCCTGAACCACCAGCGCCAGGCCCACCGTGACCACGATATGAAACTCATGGGCCTTGTCGTACACGTGGCGCAGCATCAGCTTCTCGGTCAGCCAGCCAACAGCGCCGACCGCCAGCGGCGACACGAGCAGCGTCCACCAGAAACTCAAGCCCCAGCGCGTGAACTGATAGCAAAAATACGCCCCCAGCAGGTAGAACGCGCCGTGGGCAAAATTCACAAAGCGCAACAAGCCAAACACGATGGACAAGCCAACGGCCAACAAGAAGTACAGCATGCCGATGCCGACCCCGTTGATGATCTGAAGCAGATAAATGTTCATGCGGTGTGGGAGGCAAAAATGAAGCACTTGCGCAGCGCCCGAATGCGCTGCGGGCGAGGGACTCGGGGGCGGGACCCAACGCTGCACGCGCCGCATGGGGTCGCCGTGAAACAGAATCAGGTCCGTTTGCAGCCTGTCTGGTCAATCGGAAGGAAGGATTTTCCGGAACTCAGCACATCCACATAATCATCCTTGTTCTTCATTTTGGCTTTGGCCTTGCCTTTGAGCAGGTAGTAGTTTTTAAGCACCTGATGGTCAGCCTTGCGAATTTCCTCTTCGCCGGTCAAGCCCTGGTATTTCATGCCTTCGAGCGCTGCGATCACCGCCTTTTGATCCACGGAACCGGCCTTGATGATGCCGTCGATGAGCAGCTTGGTGCAGATGTAGGAGCCCGCCAGGCTGTAGTTGGGGTTGGCGCGGAATGTGTCGTTGGCGCGTTTTACCAGATCACGGTTGAGCACGGAATCCACGGTATGCCAGTACTGCGCGCCGAAATAGATGCCTTCGCACAGGTCAGCGCCCAGCGATTCAAACTGCTCCAGGCCGGAGGCCCAGGCCACCAGGATGGTCATGTTCTTGTTCATCCCAAAGCTCACCGCCTGGCGCAAGGTGTCGGCGCACTGAGCGCCAAAGTTCAGCAGCAGCAACACGTCCGGCTTGGCCGCGATGGCGTTGGTGATGTAGCCGCTGAATTCTTTCTCGGCCAGCGAGTGGTAGCTGTTGCCCACATGCTCGATGCCTTTTTCCTTGAAAATATTCTTGGCTGCCGACAGCAAGCCGTCGCCAAACACATACTGCGGTGTGATGGTGTACCAGCGCTTGGCCTTGGGCATGGATTCGATCAGCGGACGCACCGTCTGCTCAACCGCGCCGAAGGTGGGAACGGACCAGCGGAAGGTGGCATCGTTGCAGTCTTGCCCGGTAATTTCATCGGCCCCAGCCGTGGTGATGAAGATGCCGCCGACTTTTTCTGCTTCCTTGCCCATGGCCAGTGCTTCGGAGGACAGGATGCCCCCGGCAAAGAAACGGGCGCCATTTTGCTGGGCGGCCTCCTGAACGCGGCGCACCGCAGTCGCCGGTTTCCCTTCGGTGTCCAGCACGGTGTAGGCCAGCGGTCGCTTGATGGCCGTGCCGTATTGTTCGATGGCCAGCTTCATGCCAAGGTCCGCGTATTTGCCGTTGGCCGCGAAAGCACCGGACATGGGAACAGGACAGGCAAACTGGATAGGACCGGACGACTGGGCAAAGGCAGAGTGCGAAAGACCAAGCGATGCTGGCAATGCGCCCAGTGCGGAAAGCTGTAGAAGTTGACGACGTTTCATGAAGGGACTCCTGTGGTTCAGTGTTGGCGAAAATTGATGGCTGTCAATGCTATGCATAGACTGCTGTCCGCAGGAAGTGTGCCAAGATTCATTGCGGGGAAGGCAACGCGTCAAATGGTGGGCATTGACGCCATGGGAAAACTCCAAGATCCGGATGCATCAATTCCTGTTTATACGTATAAATAGAATAAATAGACCTAGTGCAAACCCGGTGCACCATGTTGTTGCCCCCTTGCGGTGCATACTGCACCCGAGATGCGAGAAGGGCGTTCACACACGCCCGCACATTGGAATTTTGAATTCTTGAACTGAACCAGATACACATGGCAACGACAACCCCGGCGGCACCCCAGCGCAAGATCAATCAACTGAAACGCTCGGATTTGGTGGCTGAAGAAATCAAGCGGCTGATCACCGACAAGAACCTGAGCCCTGGCGACAGGCTTCCCCGCGAGAGCGAGTTGCAGGCCCAGTTTGAAGTCAGCAAAGGCACGATCCGTGAGGCGCTGAAGTCGCTCGAAGTGCAGGGGCTGGTGAAGATTTCGACCGGCCCGGCCGGCGGAGGCACGATCATCGAAGTGACGCTGGACCGGACCTTGCAGTTGCTGCAGAACTACCTGTTCTTCAAGGATGTGACCATTGAAGACATTTACGCCGCACGCCGGCTGCTGGAGCCCGAACTGGCGGCGGGCGCGGTGCCGCATTTGACCGAGGCCGATTTTTCCGCCCTGGAGCACAGCATCGCGTGTTGCGATCCCATATCGAGTCATGAAGACATGCTGAGCCAGCGGCGCGAGGATGTCAATTTTCACGACATTCTGGCCGCCGCAAACCCCAATCCATTCCTGCGGTTCACATGTGAACTCATCAACGAAATGATTCGTCAGCTGATTGTTTTCGGCAACCGCACACCCAGGATCGAGCACCGGCGGTTTGGTGAAGCCAACGCCGACATCCACCGGCAAATCACCCTGGCCGCGCGCGAACAAGATGTGGACAAAGTGCGCGAACTGATGGTTCAGCACATGGCCGAGGCCACCAACCACGTCAAGCGGATGAAGGGACGACTTCAGGGCCGGCTTATTCTGGATGCCGACAGCCTGCGCCGGCTTCGTCCAGCGACCCGGAAGTCCTTGAAATAAGCGTCGAATTGCGCAGGGCACGGCATGCATGCTGCCCTTGCAGCACCAGGATCACGGCGAAAGCATGATTTGCTATTTATTTGATAGCTGTTTGATCAGGCAGGACGTGCGCTAAAGTCATATTTTATGCATGTTTCGTGGTCGGAACGACATGCGTACGTTCCACGCGAGGGGCCAAGCCCGGGCGCTGCCTTAGCCCGCGCCCTGCCGGGCTGCCGCCTGCGCAATGTCCGGTGGCAGTCGCTTGAGCAGCCAGCGGATCGCCAATGGCACCAGCACGATGTCATCGAGCATGCCGATCACCGGCAGGAAATCGGGAATCAGGTCGATGGGTGAGAGCAGGTACAGCGCAATCAGGGCCGTGCCCCACTTCAGCCAGGCTGGCGCGTCAGGGTGACGCAGGGCAAACCATAACTGGCGGGCATCGCCGCGCAGCACGGTCCACAGCAGGGTCAGGCGTTTGAACATGTCGGATTCCTTGGGTCATTGGCCCCCAGCGGGCCTGTATGCAGACCAGATGGCGCTGGACAGGGCGACTGCAAGGATTTTTCACCGGACGTTACATTGCACGCCTTGAAAGGTCGGCGGCGCTCTGGCGCGTTCAGTGTCTATGCCGCGTTTGGACCGCAGCCACCGGCCAGACAGGCGAGCAGGCGCCAGACAAAAAAAGTTCGGCCACGTCCCTTGCCGGACCCCACTAGCACGGCGAAAACAAGACCACGCCCTGAAGCAGGTCAGCCAATTCCGGGCGGTGCAGCGCGAATGTTCTGCTGGCGATTCGCATGCGCCGCCAATGGCCGCCGCATGCGAATTTCCGGCTGTCGCCGGCAGACCCGTCTGAAGAGGCATCTACAACCTCTGGCGGCGTTGGCGACACAGGAATTGCAAACTTTCGAAGCTGGGACGGCGCACCTCGGCCGCAGGGATCAGTGTTCAACTGGCGGCGATCCGCGTACCATGCGGCTGAAACCCTCGCCCCGCACGCTTCAACCCCGACAAACATCTTCTGCCATGGACAACTCCTCTTCTTCCCCTTCCTCCTACACGCCGCCCAAGGTCTGGTCTCATGTCATGGAAAGCGGTGGCCGCTTCGCCGGCATCAATCGCCCGACTGCCGGCCCGACCCATGAAAAAGAACTGCCGGTCGGGCGCCATCCGCTGCAACTCTATTCGCTGGGCACGCCCAACGGCGTCAAGGTGACGGTGATGCTCGAAGAACTGCTCGCAGCCGGGCATGGTGGCGCAGAGTACGACGCCTGGCTGATCCGCATCCAGGACGGCGACCAGTTCGGCAGCGGCTTTGTCTCGGCCAATCCAAACTCCAAGATCCCGGCGCTGGTGGACCGCAGCGGACCGACGCCCATCAGGGTGTTCGAGTCAGGCGCGATCCTGATGTATCTTGCCGAAAAGTTCGGCGCCTTCCTGCCCGCAGAAGGCGCCGCGCGCGCCGAATGCCTGTCGTGGCTGTTCTGGCAGATGGGCAGTGCGCCTTTCCTGGGCGGGGGGTTCGGTCACTTCTATGCCTACGCGCCGACCAAGATCGAGTACGCGATCGATCGGTACGCAATGGAAGTGAAGCGCCAGCTCGACGTGCTCGACCGTCGCCTGGCCGAGAGTCCCTATCTGGCCGGAGACGAGTACACCATTGCCGACATGGCGGTGTGGCCCTGGTATGGCACGCTTGCCAAGGGGCAACTGTATGAAGCGGGTGAATTCCTGCAGGTTCAGGCCTACACCCATGTGCTGCGCTGGACCAACCAGATTGCCCAGCGCCCCGCCGTGCGGCGCGGTCGCATGGTCAACCGCACCATGGGCGAGCCCTCGAGCCAGTTGCACGAACGCCATGACGCCAGCGACTTTGACACCCAGACCCAGGACAAGCTGTCCGCGCCGATGTGATGCCCGGCTTGATGCCCTGACCTGTCAACCCAATCCCACCATGATCACTCTTTACGACTGCGCCACTGCACCCAGCCCGCGCCGCGCACGCATCCTGCTCGCTGAAAAAGGCGTTGCCCACGAGACGGTCCAGGTGGACCTGAAAAATTCCGAGCAACTGCGCAGCGCCTTCCAACACATCAATCCGCAGTGCACCGTGCCAGCGCTGCGCACCGACGAGGGAAGCGTGCTGACCGACAACGCGGCAATCACCGCCTATCTGGAGGCCCGTTACCCCGAGCCGCCGCTGCTGGGCATCACCCCCCAGGAAAAAGCGCAAATTGCAAGCTGGAACTGGCGCGTCGAGTTCGAAGGGCTGATGGCCGTCGCCGAAGCACTGCGCAACAGCGCGCCGGCCATGGCCAACCGTGCGCTGCCCGGGCAGATGGACTACCCGCAGATTCCCGAACTGGCGCAGCGCGGCCTGGCCAGGCTGCAACAGTTCCTTGTCATGCTCGACGAACGCCTGGCTGACCGCAACTTCATCGCCACCGACCGTTTCAGCGTGGCCGACATCACGGCGGCAGTCGCGGTTGACTTTGCACGCGTGGTGAGAATCAAGCCTGGTGAACAGCACCCCCACCTTCAGCGCTGGCGGGCGGCAATGGCCCAGCGCCCGTCGATGACGCTTTAGGCAAGAAAGCGCGCTACCTTCAGCCGGATGGCCGCAGCCGAGTCACCGTGACCGCATCGCGCTTTCGGCAGCACAAAGTCCGCATCGCAGCCCGGGCCGTGTCAAGCGGGGTGAAGCCTCTCCAGGCGATGGAACCCGCAAAGCCTGCGCAGGGTGGCCGTTTTCATGCTGAATCGGCCTCTGGCGCTTGGTGCGCCAGTGCTGCGTGCTGTTAAAAAAATAGTGATTGCGGGTTGGATGGAAATCTGGCCCTCAATACACGGCAATCAATCAGGATTTGTCGCGAACGACCGGAATGCAGCGATTTGGGCCATGGGTTTGTCTCCCGTGACTGGCGCAATCCGGCCAGGAAAGAATGCTCAAACCCATGTCGGGGTAGCCGCAATCCGGCCATCACTGTTCGCGGGTGCGTCCGCGCCGGCTGACAGGACGCTGTTCCGCCACCCCGTTCAGCCCGGAAGAGGGTCGGCGCGATGCTGGCATCGTGCGGCGGCAATCCCCCGGATCCTTTGAGGCACGGACTTGGTGTGACGCGCCAATTGCCAGCGGTTCGCTTCACGACCCGCCGTCGGGTACGCCTGCGCTCCGCAACGCTTGTGCCAGCAGTTCCCGGTCCGCTGAAAACTTTTGGGGAAAGCTGCGTTCGAAGACGCGAATCGAATAGCCCGGGTGGGCGCTGCACGCCCGATGTGCGTAGGCACGTGCTTCGTCATGGCGGTTTGCCAGAGCCAGGCATGCGGCAGCGACCGCATACATGTGGAAGTGGGCGTTTGGCTCGCTGGTGGCGCGAACGCCCCAGGCCGCTGCCTCGTCGTACTTGCCCTGTATCGCAAGCGACATCGCGCGCGAACCGTTGATCGCAAACAGGAGCGGATCGTGTGGACTCAGTCGTTCGGCAGCTGCGAGTGCCGGCAGTGCTTGCGTGGGAATGCCGGTATGCGCACGGATGAAACCGAGCGCGTAATGGGCTTGGGCGAAGTTCGGATTGATCGTGAGGGATGTGTTGACCGACAGGATCGCCCGATCGTGATCCCGCGCGAGAAAGCGGGCCAGGCCCAGCGTCCAGTGCCCCATCGCGTCGCGCGGGTCGAGGTCGATGCTCTGTTGCGCAAACTTGAGCGCCAGCTCGACTTCCGGATCGGGGGCCGATACCGCGTCAAGGAAGGCACGCGAGTAGTGGGTGAAGGAGAGCCCTGCATGGGCGCGCGCGAATCCCGGATCCAGCGCCAGCGCGCGCAGCAACAGGCCATGGGCTTGTTCGGTATGGAACGCGGTGAAGCGAAAGCAATGCCACCACGCGCGGTGATAACACTCCCATGCACTGAGGTCTTCGGATGACTTCAGCCGCACGCGCTCGCCTTCTGCACGGTTGATCTCAGGCTCGATGGCCGAGGCAATGGTGGCCGAGAAGGCGTCCTGCACCGCGAACAGGTCGCTGATGCGCCGATCGAAGTGTTCGCACCAGAGGACGTTATTTCTCTGGGCATCGGCGAGCGTGACGTTGACGCGGACCCGTCGGTCAAGACGCTGCGTCGTGCCGTGAACAAGATAGCGCACCCCGAGCATCTGCCCCGCGAGCGGCAGCAAATCCGCCGACTTTGCCGAAAAGCGTGCCGACGACGCGTGCGCGGTTACAAACAGACCGCGCATATGCCCGAGCGCGAGCGTCAGGTCGGCAGTCAATCCCTCGGCGAGCAAACGACCCTCCTCGTGGCCACCAAGATCGGTGAAACCAAGCACGGCAACCGAGGGCTTGTCGGGAAGATCAAGCGCCGCCGCGGGGTCAAGGCCGCGCCAGCTTGCAACCAGCGCATGGTCCGGGATCCCTTCGGCACGATAGCGTGCGCGCATGCCCTCGAGCGCGGCACGCGCGTGGACGCAACCGTCAACTTCCAGCGATTGGACAAGGAGCCGTGCATTTGCCTCGTTGTCCAGCGGGTCGAGTGCCGCTCGCTTGCGCGCTGTGGCCAGAGCCGCGTCCGCGCTTGCCGCCCGGGCGCTCTGCTCGTCGAGCACACGGCGATGCACACGGCGCATCACTTCGCGCTCGCCGCCAATCCAGAGTTGGTAGCGGTAGCTGGCGGGAATATCCAGATCGCGCGTGTAGCCCGAATCAAGGACTTGTTTCATCAAATCCAATTGCGCATCGGTGACACCGATCCGGGGCTGATCAAGGAGAGCCTTGGCCTCCCGCGCATCGACGGCGACCAGCGCAAGGTCAAGCTCGACAGCGTGCGTGTCGGCGCGCAACGCCTGGCCGCATGGCGTGTCAAGCAGCGGTCGCAGCTTGCTCAGGCTCCAGCGCAAGGCGGCGCGTGGGTCGTCGGCAGTCTCCCACATGAGCTCGCACAAAGCCTCGCGGCGGACCGGGCATCCCTGGAGGGCGAGATGGGCAAGCAAGGCCCGCGTCTTGCGGGACTTCGGCAGATTACGAGGCAAGCCATTGCACTCGAGGGCCATAGGGCCCAGGAGGCGGAGGACGAGCGGTCGCGCGTGGGTTGCCATGGCTTTTCGGGATTGAAGGGGCTCTGGTGGTGCCCGGAGTTGCAATTCCAGCAGGTCGACGCATGCCGCCAGATTTCAACTGTGTTTCAAACGCTGATGCAAACGGCCTGAGCCGATTATGGCCCTGCCGACAGGGGTGCGCCGACGGGGCGTCGCCAGCATCACCCGATCACTCAAAGGAGCAATGTCATGAACTCATGGACACTCAGCGGCACCTACTTCGAAGCCTGCAATTGCGAGGCTGCCTGTCCTTGCATCTTTACCAGCCCGCCCACGGAAGGCGAGTGCAAGGCCCTGGTCGCCTGGCACATCGACGAGGGCAGCTATGCCGGCACGGCGCTCGACGGACTGAATGTCGCACTCGCCGTGCACGCGCCGGGCACCATGGTCGCGACCAAGTGGAAAGTGGCCGCCTATTTCGACGACAAAGCCAGTGCAGCGCAAAACGACGCGTTGCACGCCATCTTCGGCGGCAAGGCGGGTGGCCACCCGGCTGTACTGGCATCCTTCATCGGCGAGATGGTGGGGGCGAGCAGCGTGCCGATGAAGTACCAGGCCGACGGCCGCAAGAGCAGCCTGTCCATCTCGGGCGTCGCAGACATGGCGATCGAAATGATCGAAGGCCAGGGCGGTCAGCCGATCACCATCGAAGGGCATCCCCTTTGCATTGCACCTGGCAAGGCGGCGACGGTGGCGCGCTCGAGCGGTTTTGCCTTCGCGGATCATGGCTGGGACTGGAAATTCTCGGGTCGCAATGGCCTGATGTCCGACTTCGCCTATCAGTCGGAATGACACCCGTGCGCAGTGCATGGCGCCTGATTGGAGGAGTTGGCCTGCGCCGCGCACCGGTGTGGATCGGCATGGCGGCCATCGTTGCCATGAGTTGGTATTACCTTGTTCGCATGGACCGCGCCCAGTCGGCAATGCACGGCGGCGCGTCCGCGCACGCGGGGATGGCCATGGGTGGCGACGGGGTGTCCGGGCTGTTGACGGCATTCGGCATGTGGGCAGTGATGATGATGGCGATGATGCTGCCGACGGTGGCGCCTTCAGCGGCGGTGTTCTCGAGCCTGTCGGCGCGCCGCAACCCAGCCCGCACCAATGGCGCGACTGCTGTGTACGTCGCCGGCTACGCAGCGTCCTGGATTGCGTTTGCAGCACCCGCCGCGCTCATGCAATGGTCGCTCACCTATGCCCTGCTGCTCGATCCCATGGCCCGTAGCACGAGCACAATGTTGAGCGCAGCCATTTTGTTGGCTGCAGGCGTCTACCAGTGGCTGCCGCTGAAGAGTGCATGCCTGTCCAGGTGTCGAACGCCGCTGGCCTTCTTCATGGCCAACTGGCGCGACCTCAGATCAGGCGCCTTCTGGCTGGGCCTGCGGCACGGCGGTTACTGCGTCGGCTGCTGCTGGGCCCTGATGGCCGCCATGTTCGCCGTCGGCGCGATGAGCCTTGCCTGGATGGGACTCATCATGCTTCTGGTTCTGAGCGAGAAAGTCATCCCGGCAAGCTGGCGATTCGACAAGGCATTGGGCCTGGCGCTGGTCGCCGCCGGCCTCTGGATTGCCGCCGGGATTTGACACGTCACCCGAGCCAGAAAGGCTGCGCCGCCGCGATGTGGGCGATGCAGCGCCATTGCGCTGGAATCGGTTCAATTTTGGATGTTCCCTGAAAGCCTGCGCATGCGGGGCACCACATGAACCGCCATGGACCACAGCGCCTTGAAGCGGCGACTCATCTGGTGTCCGGCTGTAGAACTGCCCGGTCAAGGCAATGGCAACTGGCAGAGCACGGGGGATCATACGTGGGGAAAGCAACAGCCGCTGATCGCCAGTCTGCGCACCCTCGGTCCCGCCGACCTGGAGGTTGCCTTGGCATCGACAGCAACCCTTTGCCCGTGACCGGCCTCGCAGATTCGGGGCGCCCGGTTTGGGTCGGACGTCGCCCCTGAATTGTGGCCCATGGATGTCCGCAACCCGTCTCTTTCAGTCATGGGTGCACTTCGAGGCTGATCGAACAGGCCTGCCTCAAAACAGCCACGACGACGGATCGCCAGGCGGCCCTACAAGTCGCTCAGCGCTGTGAAAAACCAACCTCGCCAGGTCGTCCCTCCACCCTCAGCTGCGTCAGCACCTCTGGCGTCTCGGCCACCAGTACTCCCTTGCGCCACACCTTCAGCCGGTTCGCCCTTAACCGGATCGCCTCGACCGCATCGCGTGCCTGCAGCAGCACAAAGCTCGCGTCGCAGCCCACCTCCAGCCCGTAGCCTTTCAGGTGCATCACCTTCGCCGCGTTCAGCGTTACCGCGTCGAAGCAGGCGCGCATGCCCTGCTGGCTGGTCATCTGCGCCACGTGCAGGCCCATGTGCGCGACTTCGAGCATGTCGCCGCTGCCCAGCGAATACCACGGGTCCATCACGCAGTCATGGCCGAAGGCGACGTTGACGCCGGCGGCCAGCAGCTCGGGCACGCGGGTCATGCCGCGCCGTTTCGGGTAGCTGTCGTGGCGCCCCTGCAGCGTGATGTTGACCAGCGGGTTGGCGATGACGCTGACGCCGGCCTCAAACATCAGCGGCAGCAGCTTGCTGACGTAGTAGTTGTCCATGCTGTGCATCGACGTGCAATGCGAGCCGGTCACGCGGCCTTCCAGGCCCAGGCGCCGGGTTTCAAAGGCCAGCGTTTCGATGTGGCGCGACAGCGGGTCGTCGGACTCGTCGCAGTGCATGTCCACCAGCCGGCCTTGTTCGGCGGCAAGTTCGCACAGCAGTTTGACGCTCAGCGCACCCTGTTCAGACGTGCGCTCGAAATGCGGAATGCCGCCGACCACCTCGACGCCCATCGCCAGGGCGCGCTTGAGTTTGTCCATGGCCTGCGGGTCGCGCAGCGCGCCGTCTTGCGGAAAGGCGACCAGCTGCAAATCGAGGTAGGGCGCGACGCGGCGCTTGACGTCGAGCAGCGCTTCGACCGCCAGCAGGCGCGGGTCGCAAATATCGACATGGCTGCGAATCGCCAGCAGGCCCTTGGCGACGGCCCAGTCGCAATAGGTCAGGGCGCGCTCGATCAGCGCTTCCTGGGTCAGGAGCGGCTTGAGTTCGCCCCACAGCGCAATGCCTTCGAGCAGCGTGCCGCTCTGGTTGACGCGCGGCAGGCCGTGGCTCAGGGTGGCGTCCATGTGGAAATGGGCGTCAACAAACGGCGGACTCAGCAGCAGGCCCTGCGCGTCGGTGACTTCGTGCGCCGGCGCGTCCAGGCCCGGTGCGACTTCAACGATGACGCCGCCCCGCACGGCCAGCGACATGCCGGTCCGGCCATCGGGCAGGCAGGCATTTTTGACGAGTAGATCAAGCATCAGCGCCTTTTCGGTACGTTGCACCAGGGTCCGAGGTTAACGGGCTTTGCCGGCGCAGCGAACCGCGCTGGACCGTAACTTGCCTTCAGGCTTTGGAGCGGCGGGTACGCTTCGCCTTCCCTTCGTTTCACCCGCGTCCTTATGATGGTTCCGTGAAGGAAAAAATGATGAACAAACTGACCCTGCACCCGGTGAATGACCAGGTGGTTCGCGTGCTGACCAGCCAGGGCGAATGCGTCGGCCACCTCAAGCTGATTGGCGCTGTGTGGAAGTTCAAGGCCATGGGCCATGACGCCAGTGGCGCCGTGATTCCGGGCGGTGGCCCCCTGACCGACCGGCACAACACGCGCTTTGTGGTTCTGGATGAAGCCGTGGTCAACGCCGCGTTGACCGGTTTTTAAGCAGGATTGGCTGTTTGCGCAATGCGGCCGGGCGCTAATAGCTATGTTTTCAGGAGCATTGACCCGTCAGTGCGCCACCGTGAAGGCCAGCGGCCCGCCGTCGCACAGGCCGTCTGACAGCACCAGCAGCTTGTAGGCGGCAGGCGTTTCTTCCAGCACCGTGATGGCCTCCGGCTTGAGTTCCTTGTCGCATGTGCGAAGGGTGACGCCGCTCAGGTCCAGCGCCGCCAGCAGCCGGGGTTGCACCACGCTGGCAGACGCCTTGCCATCCCACCAAGAGACCGTCCAGCCCGCGCCCTGGCGGGCGCGGCTGTCGTCAGGCCCGGCCAGCAGCAACAAGCCGGTCTTGACGGCCACCATGTCGCGGATGCCCCGGTTTGGGCCCAGCGCCAGGCGGGTCACGCTGGGCTTGGGGACGCTGGCCGGCTCAATGCTGAACAGCGCCTCGGCGTTCACCGCCAGCACGCGGGCCACACCGTCCAGAACCGGGCCGCGAAAACCAACATACAGCCGCCCGCCCTGCACCGCCATGCCCTCGATGTTCACGCCTTGCCGGCCGGCCAGCGTGGGCGCTTCCTTGGGGGGCTCGTCGCCTAGGCATTTGCGCTCGCCCACATACGGCGCCAGTTCGGCCTGGGCCTGCATCAGGGGCCAGAGCCTGCCGCTGTCGGCATGGTCCACCAGCGCGCCGGTGGGCGAGCGCAAGGCGCGGCCCGTGGCCGGATCAAGTCGGAAGCGGATCACGTGGCGGCTGCCGGGGTTGCTGGCGCAGTCGCCGCGTTTGGCCGAGTGCGAGCCGGTGACGTAAAAATAACGGCCGTCGGTGGCGGCGGCCTCGGCGTCCAGTTCGTCGGTGGTGTCGCGCAGCACCACCGGCTCGGCGTCCATGCGCCAGGCCTGCCGGCCGACATGGGCGTAGCGCGCTTCGGCGCCTTCATCAAACGCCAGCAGGCAGATGCGCTGCTGCGCGGCGTCCAGGTTGCAGGCGATGCCACTCACGGACTGGCGGGTTTTTTGCAGCTTCTTCTTTGTCAGGTCAAAGTGAAAACCGGCGCCGCTGTCCCACGGGCCGCTGTCGGGTTTAACGCTGGGCGGCGCTGGCTGCGCGGCCACGCCGGCGCTCAGGCCCAGGCTCAGGTTCACGGCGAGCAGCAGCTGAAGCCATCGGGCCTTGGGTCGTGTCATGTGCATCGCCGCACTGTAGCGGAGTGTGGCTTGTGCGTCACCGGTTCATGGCGGGCTGGCGGGCTTGCTGCAAGCGCGCTGCGATGAAATCCGCGAAGGTGTGACGGCCCGCAGCCTCAGGCCTTCAACTTCCATCCTGTCCGGAAAATCCACCCTATTGCCCCCAGGCACAGCGCCAGGAAGCCCAGGATGGCGGCCACGCTGGTGCCCACGTTGACATCGGCCACGCCGTAAAAACTCCAGCGAAAGCCGCTGATCAGGTAGACCACCGGGTTGAACAGCGCGATGTTTTGCCACAGCGGCGGCAGCATGTTGATGGAATAAAACGCGCCGCCCAGAAAGGTCAGCGGCGTCACCACCATCAGCGGCACGATCTGCAGCTTCTGGAAATTGTCCGCCCACAGCCCGATGATGAAACCGAACAGGCTGAAGGTCACGGCGGTCAGCAGCAAAAAGCACAGCATCCAGAACGGGTGTGCAATGCTGTAGGGCACAAACAGGCGCGCCGTCGCCAGAATCAACAGGCCCAGCAGCACCGACTTGCTGGCCGCCGCGCCGACATACCCCATCACCACCTCCATGGCCGACACCGGCGCCGACAGCAATTCGTAAATCGTGCCCGACCACTTGGGCATGTAGATGCCGAAGGCCGAGTTGGAGATGCTCTCATTGAGCAGCAACAGCATGATCAGGCCGGGAATGATGAAGGCGCCATAGCTGATGCCGTCGATGTCGCCCATGCGCGAGCCGATGGCCGCGCCGAACACCACGAAATACAGCGACGTTGAGATCACCGGCGCGATGATCGACTGCGCCAGCGTGCGCAAGGTGCGCGCCATTTCAAACCGGTAGATCGCCCGGATGGCATACCAGTTCATGCCCGCTCCTTCATGGTGGTGTTGCCGATGGCCGGCGGCTGGGCCGGCTTGCCCGCATGCACCAGGCTGACAAAAATGTCTTCCAGCGAACTCTCGCTGGACTGCAGGTCCTTGAAGTCGATGCCGAGTGCGGCCAACTGCTTGAGCAACTCGCCGATGCCGGTTTCCTCTTGCTGGGTGTCGAAGGTGTAGACCAGCGTCTGGCCGTTATCGGTCAGCTCCAGCGGCAGACCGGCCAGTGCCTCGGGCAGGGTTGGCAGCGGCGCGCGCAGTTGCAGCGTCAGCTGCTTCTTGCCGAGTTTGCGCATCAGCACCGCCTTGTCTTCCACCACGATCATCTCGCCCTTGTTGATGACGCCGATGCGGTCGGCCATTTCCTCGGCTTCCTCGATGTAGTGCGTGGTCAGGATGATGGTGACGCCGCTTTCGCGCAGGGTGCGCACCATCTGCCACATGCCCTGGCGCAACTCGACATCGACACCGGCGGTGGGTTCGTCGAGAAACAGGATCTGCGGCTCGTGCGACAGCGCCTTGGCAATCAGCACCCGGCGCTTCATGCCGCCCGACAGCGTCATGATCTTGCTGTCCTTCTTGTCCCACAGCGACAGGTCGCGGAGCACCTTTTCAATGTGCGCCGGATTCGCCGGCTTGCCAAACAGCCCGCGGCTGAAGCTGACGGTGGACCAGACGCTTTCAAACGAGTCGGTCGAGAGCTCCTGCGGCACCAGCCCGATCTTGGCGCGCGCCGCACGGTAGTCGCGAACAATGTCGTGTCCGTCGGCCGTCACGCTGCCCGAACTCGGTCTGACGATGCCGCAGACGATGTTGATCAGCGTGGTCTTGCCCGCGCCGTTGGGGCCCAGCAGCGCAAAGATCTCGCCGCGCCGGATGTCAAGGTCCACCGACTTGAGGGCTTGATACCCCGAGGCGTACACCTTGCTGAGCTTCTGAATGGAAATGATCGTTTGCACAGGGAATTCTTATAAAAAAAGGCCGGTAGCGCAATAAACGCGTGCGCTGGCAGCTATTAAAAAAGGAGCATCTGCGGGACGCTGAGCGGCACTTGCCTGGCGTGCCGCCGGGTGGGTTGCGGTCATGAAGCATTTCCAGGTTGGCGTCCGGCTGTAGCGTTTGCGAGTGTAGCGGGCGCCCGTTTTTGCGCTTGTGTCCAATCGTGGTCACGTTCTGAGGGTGGGCTGTTGGGTCTTTGCCGGTGAAGCCACGGCCCTTCCGTGCTAAGCAGATGGCAAAAAAATAACTGTTTTGCGTGATACCCGCGAAGGTGTGCAGGCGCTAAATTAAACCGTTTTGTTCCCTCTCCCTCCGGGAGAGGGTTAGGGTGAGGGCTCTCCCGTGCGGCGAATTCTTCCTTTATTCAGGCTGCCCTCACCCCAGCCCTCTCCCATGGGGAGAGGGGGTGGAGAAACCCGCATTCCGTTAAGTTAACGCCTATGCACGAAGGTGGGTATCCAGACGCGTTGTAGCGTTTCAGCCCGTGTCGCTGGATTCCCGCCTTCGCGGGAATGAAGGACGGGAAGTTATTGAATGCCACATCCCAAGCATCCGCACTTTCGTCAGCCGCGCGGCGCGGCGCTGCGTCACACATGCCGATGCATGCGCGACTTCGCCTCTTCGCGCGGCAGGTGTTCGGCGCGCTCATGCAGCACCTGCATGATGCGGCACTGCGGCCCGGTGCCGTCGCAGCGTGCACGCAGGTCCAGCAGGTCCTGCTGCAGGGCCTGCAGTTCGGCCAGCCGCTCGCCGACATGCGCGATATGCGATTCGAGCGCCGCATTGGCGGCGGCGCAGTCGGCTTTTTCCGCCAGGTCCAGGTTCAGCAGCGTCCGCACCTCGTCGAGCGACATGTCCATCGCCCGGCACAGCCGGATGAACCTGAGCTGGTGAATGTCACCATCGGAGTAGCCCCGGTAGCTGTTGGCCGCACGCACGCCAGGCGCCAGCAGGCCTTCCTTTTCATAAAAACGGATGTTGGCGGTGCTCACGCCGCTCAGGGCGGCGGCTTTCCCGATCAGGTGCAGGGGTTTTTCAGCAGGCATGGCTTGACCTTCAAGTGGCTTCATGGTTTGTAATGGTGGCACAGGAAAGAAAACCATGAACGATTGCTGCCATTCCACCGAAAAAACAAACGGCATTCCACCCGCGACGGCGGCGCCCGTGCCGGCAGGCGCCCAACGTTTTCGCATTCCGTCGATGGACTGCCCGGTGGAAGAAAACGACATCCGCCGCGTGCTGGAGCCCATCAAGGGCATCCGCTCGCTGAACTTCCAGCTGGTGGCGCGAACACTGGCGATTGACGCGCCGGACGACGCCTTGCAGGCCGCTGTCGCGGCGATTGGCCAGGCGGGTTACAAGATGCAGCCGTTTGCCACCGCTGCAGCCGGTGGCGGCGCGCATGGCGCACACGACGAGCACGATGGGCATGACCACGAACACGGCCATGGCAGCGTGCCTTCTGGCCTGCCCCGGCTGGTCGGCGCGCTGGTGCTGGCGGGCGTGGCCGAGGCCATCAGCCTTTGGGCACCCGAAGGCCGGCCGTGGACACTGGCCGGCATGGCCGTGGCGCTGGTCGCCATTTACCTGGCGGGGCTGGAGGTGTACCAAAAAGGCCTGACCGCCCTGTTCAAGCGCCGGCTCAACATCAATGCCCTGATGACGGTGGCCGTGACCGGCGCTTTCCTGATCGGCCAGTGGCCCGAGGCGGCCATGGTGATGGCGCTGTATTCCATTGCCGAGCTGATCGAAGCGATGGCCGTGGACCGCGCCCGCAACGCCATCAAGGGCCTGATGGCGCTGGCCCCCGAGGACGCCGACATGCGCCAGCCCGGCGGCAACTGGCAGACGGTGGCGCTCAATGACGTGCCGCTGGGCACCACGGTGCGCGTGCGGCCCGGCGGCCGCATTCCGCTGGATGGCACGGTCACGGCCGGTGCCAGCGCGGTGAACCAGGCGCCGGTCACCGGCGAAAGCCTGCCGGTCGACAAGGCCGTGGGCGACAGCGTGTTCGGCGGCACCATCAACGAAACCGGCGAGCTGGAGCTGACTGTGACCGCTGCCGCGCAGGACAGCACGCTGGCGCGCATCATCCACGCCGTCGAGCAGGCGCAAGGCAAGCGCGCGCCCACGCAAACCCTGATCGACCGCTTCGCCGCCGTTTACACGCCAACCGTGTTCGTGCTGGCGCTGGCGGTTGCGCTCTTGACGCCGCTGCTGCTCGACTGGACCTGGCTGGAGGCGCTGTACAAGGCGCTGGTGCTGCTGGTCATCGCCTGCCCGTGCGCGCTGGTGGTGTCCACGCCGGTGACGGTGGTCAGCGGCCTGGCGACGGCGGCGCGGCGCGGCATCCTGATCAAGGGCGGCACCTACCTGGAAGAGGCGCGCCGCCTGAAAGCCGTGGCGCTTGACAAGACCGGCACCCTCACGCAAGGCACGCCCGCGCTGGTCGACTGGCAGGCCTGGGGCGACGCCGACAGGGCGGAAGTGGGCCCTATCGCTGCCCGCCTGGCGGACCGCTCCGACCATCCGGTGTCCAAAGCGATTTCCCAGGGGCTGGCCGACAGCCGCAGTGAAGGCGATGCGCCGGTTGAAGCGTTTGGTGCGGTGGCAGGGCGCGGCGTTCAGGGCAGCATCGATGGCAACCCCTATGTGCTGGGCAACCACCGGATGATGGAAGAACGCGGTCAATGCTCGCCCGCGCTGGAAACGGCGCTGGCGGTGCATGAAGCGCAGGGCCGCACGGTCACGCTGCTGGCCGGCGCGCAAGGGGTGCTGGGCTTTTTTGCGGTCGCCGACACCCTCCGGGACAGCGCGCGTCAGGCGGTTGCCGAATTGAAGGCGCTGGGCGTGGTGCCGGTGATGCTGACCGGCGACAACGCCGCCACCGCCCGGGCCATCGCCGCACAGGCCGGCATCGATGACGTGCGCGGCCAGCTCTTGCCCGAGGACAAGCTCAGCGCCATCCGCCAGCTGCAAAGCCAGTACGGGCCGACCGGCATGGCCGGCGACGGCATCAACGACGCACCGGCGCTGGCGCAGGCCGACATCGGTTTCGCCATGGGCGGCGCGGGCACCGACATTGCCATCGAGGCGGCCGACGTGGTCATCATGAACGACAGCTTGGGGCGCATTGCCGAGACGATTCGTCTGTCGCGGCGCACGCATGCCGTGCTGTGGCAGAACATCACGCTGGCCCTGGGCATCAAGGCGGTGTTTTTCGTGCTGGCGGTGTTTGGCAGCGCGACCCTGTGGATGGCGGTGTTCGCCGACATGGGCGCCAGCCTGCTGGTGGTGGCCAACGGCCTGCGGCTGCTGCGCCGCTAGCGCAACATCGCCCTGAATGTTGATCAGGGTGCGCAAGGCGGCTGACATTTTTTGCTACTTAATTTATAGCGCTTTACAAAGGCTGAGTATGCGCCAGAAGTCTTTTTAATAGCTAAAAAATTGGCTTGCCGCTTGAAACGCAGGCGCGCTGATGCAAAACGGCATCAATGAATCTCGTCGGAAAAGCTGTCGTTTGGCGCGCTGCCAGCGCTGCAACGGGCCTGCTCCAGTTCGGCAATCAGCGCATCCACCGCTGCCAGGAAGTCGTCACGGCTGGCGTGCGGAAAATTGTTGACCAGCGCCGACGAATGCCTGGCCAGCTCCTGCGCCTCGGCCTGGCGCGCCCAGCGCCGAACCTCGCAGTAGGCCAGCAAGGCAAGCCGCCCCATGTCATTCTTCCTGCGCGCGTACCGGAGGTCTTCCAAGATGTCTTCGAGTCCATTTTGAAGGGATAGGGAAGAAGCATTCATGTTGCAATGCAGCATGAATCGCTTGGCTTACCCTAAACTTACAGGCTTGCCTTCCTTTGAACTGTCCAGGCACGCAAGCCATGGCATGGCGCCTGGCCATAATTTCAGCGCTTGAGCCGGCTCTGGTGGGGCGGCGGCATCGCTCAGCACGGCACGTCCTCGCCCAGCCACTGCGCCGCGCACCCGGCGCGCTGGGGAAGGGATTGAAAAGCCTCAAGCCCTGGCGGCGGACTGGACGGCCGACACGGCCGCGCGCAGCGCCAGCAGGTAGCTGTCGGCGCCAAAGCCGCAGATCTGGCCACGCGCGATGTCGGCGAACACCGACACGTGGCGAAATGCTTCGCGTGCATGGATGTTGGACATGTGCACCTCGACGATCGGGCAGCTCAGGATGGCCAGCGCATCGCGGATGCCGTAGCTGTAGTGCGTCCAGGCGCCGGCATTGATCAGCACCGCATCCACGCCTTCGCCATGGGCGCGGTGGATGCGCTCGCACATCTCGCCTTCGATATTGGTCTGGAAGCATTCGACCTCGGTGCCCAGTTCCTTGCCCAGGGCGGCCAATCCAGCATCGATTTCGGCCAGCGTGGTGGTGCCGTATTGCCTGGGGTCGCGCTTGCCGAACATGTTCAGGTTGACGCCGTTGAGCGTGAGGATTTTCATGGGAGTTTCCTGTGAGGTTTGAACGAACAAAAAAAAGTGCCTCGCCGGTGCGGACAGGCTGCAGCGCGAGATGCCAATCCGCATTAAAGACGATAACTGCCTGCCCTTGCCTTGCCGCGCAGCCTGGCGATTGAAGGTCAGCCACGCCAACTGCCAGCGCGACTGGGCTTCGGACACTGTGGCGCCGGATTCACGGTGCCCCATGCATAAGCCATGTGTAGCCTGTGGGTTCATGGGCGGTGTCGGTGACCTGATCAGGACGATCTTATTAAACTGGCGGGCTTTACCTTCTTTTCTGAAATCCCATGGAACTACTTTCCGACCCGAACATCTGGATCGCTTTTTTTATGCTCGCGGCCCTCGAGATCGTCCTGGGCATCGACAACATCATCTTCATCAGCATTCTGGTAGGTCGCTTGCCGGCCGAAAACCGGGATTTGGCGCGCCGTCTTGGTCTGGGCTTTGCCATGGTCTCGCGCATTGCGCTGCTGTTCAGCCTGGCCTGGGTCATGACGCTGACCACGCCGATTTTTACCGTGGTGGGCCAGGAAATCAGCGGCCGTGACCTGATCCTGCTTGGGGGCGGGCTGTTCCTGCTGTACAAGGCCTCGCACGAGATTTTCCAGGAGGTCGAAGCGCATGAGTCCGACGCGGTCAGCGCCGGGGTCGACAAGGTCAAGGCCGGTGCCACCTTGTTCTGGGGAACGATTGTGCAGATCGGCATCGTGGACATCGTTTTTTCGCTGGACTCGGTGATCACCGCCGTCGGCATGGTGGACAACATCAGCGTGATGGTGGCCGCCGTCGTCGCGTCCGTGGCCGTCATGATGTTTGCGGCCAAGCCGATCGGCGAATTCGTCGACCGGCACCCCTCCATCAAGGTGTTGGCGCTGGCTTTCCTGACGATGGTGGGAACGCTGCTGGTCGCCGAAGCCTTCGATGTGCATGTGCCCAAGGCGTACGTCTATGTTGCCATGCTGTTTTCCCTGAGCGTCGAGGCGCTCAACATCCGGTCCCGCACCAAGCGTCAGGCCAAGGCACAGGCCGCAACGCCTGCGGCTGGCAGCGTCGTGGGCTCGTGACGGGGTCCCGCCTGCGGCTGGCCGCGTCGCCGGGCTTGCGGCGCGCCGTCATGCGGGGTTTTCTTACCGGCGGCGCGGCTTTTTGCCGGCAGCGAATGTGCTGTTTGGTGCATTCGAAAAGCAAGGGCTGCCAGACGCCCGCGTGACGATTTGTCAGACCAGCGGAACGGTCAGTTTTTCGATCACCGCGCGGGTGTCCGGCCGCACGCCGCGCCACCATTCAAAGGCTTCGGCGGCCTGCTCGGCGAGCATGCCGACGCCGTCGGCCAGTTGCTGCACGCCGGCGTTCTGCGCCAGGCGCAGGAAGGGCGTCAGTCCCTTGCCGTAGGCCAGCTCATAGGCCAGGCAGCCGGGTGCGAAGACGCTGACGGGCACCGGCGGCATCTCGGCGTGCAGGCTGGCCGAGGTGGCATTGAACACCACGTCAAAGGCCTGCCCTGCAATGTCCGCGTAGGTGCAGCCGTGCACCGGGCCGGCGCACGACGTCGCAGCGATGCGCACCAGTTCCTGCGCCTTGTCCAGGCTGCGGTTGGCAATCACCAGTTCAGCGGGCTGCTGCGCCAGGAAAGGCAGCAGCGCCCCCCGGGCCGCACCGCCCGCGCCCAGCAGCAACACGCGCTTGGCCTTGAGCGGGGTGTTCAGGTTGTAGACCACGTCGCGCACCAGGCCCACGCCGTCGAAGTTCTCGGCCAGCACCCGGTCGCCGTCAAACTTCATGGCGTTGGCCGCACCCGCCAGCTCGGCGCGCGCCGAGCGCTGGGTCGCATAGGCAAAGGCGTCGAGCTTGAATGGCGCGGTGATGTTCAGGCCCCGCCCGCCGGCAGCGCGGAACGCATCGACCGCACCGGCGAACCCGCCCAGCGCGCCTTCGATGGCGGTGTATTGCATGTCCTGGCCGGTGGCCAGCGCGAACAGGCCGTGGATCAGCGGCGACTTGCTCTGGTGAATGGGGTTGCCGATCACGGCGTAGCGGTCTGTCATGCCTGTCTCCGAATGAAGCACACCGTCCCGCCATGGCGTCGATGTCACTGGCGCAGCATCCTACACGCACGGCAATCGCCAATTTTCAGCCTGATGCCCAAGTACGCCATCCAGCCGACTCCGCAAAGCACGGCTTGCCCATCAGCTGCATGCCGCCAAGTCCGCAGAACGTCACAACAAGCCAGGGCCGCGGGTCCGGCTTTGCCGGTCCGCAGGCGCAGCGGCCCCCTCGGGGGGCAGCGAACCACACGCAGTGGGGAGCGTGGGGGCCAATTCAATGCCCTTGATGCACGCCACCAGCGTCTGGTTGACCGGCGTCGGCACGCCGACCTTCTCGCCTTGGCGTACCACCGCGCCGTTGATGAAATCGATCTCGGTGACCGAGCCTTTTTCCAGGCTTTGCAGCATCGACGGCTTGAACTCGAAGGGCAGGCCGGCGCCGGCCATGCGCCAGGCCTCGACCGGCTCGGCAATGCTCAGCGTGATGCCGCTGGCCCGGGCCACGGCCATTGCCTCGGCCACGGCCGCCACGCCGCAGGCCCGCAGTTCGGGCGATTGGTACAGCAGGCCGTAGGGCAGGCGGCTGATGCCGCTCAACGCGCCCGTCGCCACATTCACCAGCAGCTTGTCCCAGATCGTGCCGGTGATGTTTTCGCTGACAGTGGTGTCCAGCCCGGCCGTGTTGAACAGCGCGGCCATGTGCAACACCCGCTCCGACATGCCGCCGCCCGGTTCGCCCAGCACCGTCAGCTTGTTGACCGTGCCGGCGATCACATGGCCCGGCGCCAGCTGCGTGCCGCCCACATAGGTCTTGCCGGCCAGCAGCCGTTCGCGGCCGACGATGCCGGCCAGCACGTCTTCATGGCCCAGGCCGTTTTGCAGCGACAGCACCGTGGTGCCAGGGGCCAGCAGCGACGTGGCGCTCTGCATGGCCTCGGCGGTGTGGAAGGACTTGACCAGCACGATCACCAGCTCCACCGTGCCCGCCGGCTGCGCCGTGGTGGCCGCATGCACCGCTACCCGGCGGTCCACGCCATGGGTGCGCAAGATCAGTCCCCGGCGGCTCATCGCCTCGACCTGCTCCGCATTGCGGTTGATCAGCCAGACCTCATGGCCGGCCTCGGTCAGCACGCCACCCATGGCGCAACCCAGCGCGCCCGCGCCCAAGATGCCAATTTTCACAGCTTGCTCCTCGCCAATAAATGAGGCGATTCTGGCGCAGGCGGGTCATGCCGTCCAGCCAATGAAGGCCATAGGAATCGGTTGATCTTTCCTTGCCCGGCATTGAGCGGCTGCGGTTGCTCGACCTGCTGCAGGCCGCCCGCCGATTCGGCTGGAAATTTCGGGTTTTTGAAGTGAAGCCGTGCTGGCATTTGCGCCACCATCAAGGCGACAGCACCAAGCGCTGGATGACCTCGAAACCGTTCATGCACAAGCCGCTGGCTGGCCAGCGCGATCTTGCCTGGCGCTTGCGTCACAGCGCTCTTGGCGAGCAGGGCGAACAATGTATCTTGCTACTGAATTCATAGCTGCTTGCGAAAGCCAGATAGACGCCAGCAGCCTGTTTTGTGCTGAAAACTAGGTCGGGAGACTGCCGTGGCCGGACGCGTCATGCCGTCTTCCGGCCAGCTTGCGGGTCTGCTCGATGCAGTAATCCATCAGGCCGTCGAGTTCGGTGGACTTGTCGAAAACCGCATCGGCCCCCAGCGCCGCCGACCGCATCCGGATTTCCGGCGTGGCGTAGTTGGTCAGGATCACGACCTTCTGGAAAGATGCCCGCTGGCGGCACGCGGCCAGCACTCCCAAGCCGCTGCCCTGCTTCAGGAACAGGTCAATGATGGCCAGATGCCATTCCGAATGGCGGCCAAGCCATTGGCTGGCTTCATGCTGGGTGGCCGAATGCGCGGTAATTTTCAGCTGCGCTATTTCGCCCAGGGTTTCGATCAGGTTGGTGCGAACGGTGGGGTTGTCTTCAACCAGGTAGGCAATCAGTGTTTGCATAGAGCACCTGTGTGTTTGGCTGACAGCTGCGACTGCCCATCAGGCTATCTCCCTGAGCTATAAAAACACTCTGGTGTAACAGGTGCAGCCATCCGATGACGCCAGCCAAGGTAGGACAAGGCACGCGTCCGGCTCGGGCCGGGTCACGGCTTGATGCCCTTCAGTCTGGGGACGGCAAGGCCGGGTCGCTCGCATCAGCTTCAGGCCGCTCTTCGGCGCCGTCCGGATGCCGCGCGAACCGGTCGGGCGCACGCCCATGCACTGGCGCTGCGTCAGGCCACGGCCAGCCGCCAAACCGGGTGCGCTGGTAGTCGGCGAAGGCCTGCCGGATCTCGGCCTGGGTGTTCATCACGAACGGGCCGTGCTGCACCACCGGCTCGCCAATCGGCCGCCCCTGCAGCAGCAGGAATTCGGAGGCTTGCGGACCGTTGACCAGGTCGACGGCGGCATCGGCACGCAACCCGATGGCGCTGGCCTGGCGCACCGCCTGGCCGGCCACGCTGACCGATTCGCCCTTGAAGAAATAAAGCTGGCGCCGGGTCCTTTCGCCCATGGCGGCGGGCAGCGTCCAGCGCGCGCCGGGTGCCATGCGCAGCGTCCAGATGGCCACGTCGGCGTCAGGCTGCGCGGCCCAGGAATCGGGCGGCGGCGGCAAGGGCGCGTCCACACGGGCGTATGGGTCGTTCAGCCGGCCGGTGATGAGCGCCACGTCGGTGGTGCGGCCTTCGGCATCGGTGGCGGTGAACTTTGGAATGTCCTGCGCCCAGAACATGGTGAAGTGCGGCGCGGCCATTTTGGCTGCCGCCGGCAGGTTCAGCCAGATCTGGAACAGCTCGAGCGGGTTCGGCCCGTCTGGCGCGAGCAGCGGAAACATTTCCGAATGCACCACGCCCTGGCCGGCGGTCAGCCACTGCACGTCGCCGCGCCCGAAACGCGCCGCCGCGCCAAGCGAGTCGGCATGGTCGATCAGCCCCTGGCGCACGATGGTCACGGTTTCAAAGCCCCGGTGGGGATGCGCCGGAAAGCCCGGCACCGTGCGGCCGTGGTACATGCTCCAGCCGTCCTTGCGGCTGAAGTCCTGGCCGATGTCGCGCCCGGCAAGCGACGTCGCCGGGCCGTTGTGTGCATTGGCGGCCGGGTAGGCGTCGTCGTGGTAGACGCAAAACAGGAAGGGATCGACCGTTGGCCATGGAAAGCCGAGTGGCTCGGTGCGAAGAACGGGCGAGCCTGCCGGGGCTTGAGCGACAACGGGCAAGGAGGACATGAAGACAGCTTTGTTGAAAGAAGCGCAGGTGAGGCGGAGGCGCTCCGTTTCAAGCAAGCAAGCCCGGCAGGACGGTGCTCGAATCACCTGTTCGCCGGGCTTCAGGCCCACTGGCCCGAACAGGCTCAGCGCCTGCCAGTCATGCTTTCCCAGCCTTGCCGGACAGCCTGTTTGGTCTTCTCCCAGGGGCTGCCGCCCGTGGGATTGCGGCTGGTCCAGTCGTTGTGGGCATCGGCCTCGACCTCGTCCCAGGAACGGTTGGCATAGCGGGGGTCGGATCGCAATGTCGAGCCGTAGCGGTAAGCCGGCTCGTATTCCTCGTAGGTGCCGCCCAGTGACGCCTGGTTGGCCTGGTAATGGCTGCGGTAGTCCGGCTCGGCCATGCCGGTGGTTTCGGCGTCGCCCTTGTCCACATTGACCACGGTGTTGCGCAGCTGCTCCTTGACCGTTTCGGTCCGGGTGCTGGCCTCGGTGCCGACGACCACTTCTTCCACCACGCGGGCCGTCTTGCTGACCACGGGCCATTCGGAGGTTTCATGGATTTCAATCGAACCGCCTTCGAACGCCTTCAGGTCCGCTTCAGTGGCGGGCCGGTCAACGGTCCGGCGCTCGATGTCCGCGCGTTCCTCATGCAGCTGCACCTGTTCCTCGACCGGCCGTGTTTCGGTGCGCGAGAACACCCGGACCGTGCCCAGATCAACTTCGCGCTTGCCGACCTCCAGGTCCTCGCGCACCACCGGCAGCACCGTGCCCTGGTCGACCTGGCGGCTGCCGTCCGGTGTCATGAGGTCATCGGACGACTGCAGGCTGTTGCTTTGGTAGCGGCTGCGCTCGGCGGCGATCTGGTCGGGATGGTAGGGCTCGGCCGACGGATCGAAGCCCGAGTAGCCTTCCTCGCGCCAGCTTTCGCTGCGCTTGTCGATGTCCACCGCGCCGGCGGTGGACAGGATTGAGCGGGCTTGCTCGACCCGGTCCGGCTCCGCCACCGTCACCGCCAGGACCGTGCTGCCCCGGCGAACGGCTTCGGAATAGTGGCCGGCTTGTTCCTTGTCATCGCTGCCGAAAAGGTCGCCAAAAAAACGGCCAATGCCTGCCATGAAGCCTTCGTCCTCGGTGCGCGGGGTCGTTCCGGTGATGGTGCGGTCGGTGGTGGTCAGTGTGTCGCTCGGCTGCTCTGCCGGGTTGGACTGCAGGCGCATCTCGCTGGCATCGAAACCGCTGTCCAGAAGGGCGTCGCGCGCGTCCTGGGCTTCATTGACCGTATCAAAAACACCTACTACTGTTTGCATGGCTTGACTCCTAAAAATTGATCAGGATTGATCGCGTAGCTGACAAAAAACCGGTTTTCAAGGCCTCTGCGCCACCCATTGCCGGGTGACCGGGTCCAAGCGCTCCACCACCACCTCTTCACGCCGCAGGGAAGTTGCCACGCTGTGCTCGAAGGATTCGCGCCGGCGGTGCACATGAATTTCCTCGACCAGCACCAGCTGCCTGACCAGCCGCTCCTCGTACACCGGAATCACCAGCCGGTCGCCCAGTGTCCTGGGCGCCTCGACCGCCTCGACCACCTGGTTGACGGGAACGCGCGTCGTCTCGACGACTTCGCGGTAGCCCGTGGCCGCCACCGGCTCGGTGACCTGGTGCACCACCTTGCGCACCCGCACGGTGCCGGTGTGTTCGCGCTGCAGGTGGACGTGCGCCTGTTCGGCCAGCACTGGAATGACGATGCGCTGGCCTGCGCCTGCAGGGTCGGGCGCGCTGGAAAACTGCGGGGTTTCGGGCGTGAAGGAGTTCATGCTGTGTTGTTGACCGGATGAATCTCCATCTTGCAGTTCTGACGCCCGCTGGTTGAAAGAACTTGGTCGTAGATGCCGTCAGCCGATACCTACAGACGCTTTCAGGCCTTGCCCTGCGGGACGAGCCGGCTGTGGCCGCCGGATGCGACAAAACACCACCGGCTCAAAGGCGACAGCGGTTTGTGAAACCGTCCTACACCGCATAAGGAACTAACTTGGTAAATTACCGTTACAGCTTGTCAGTGACTGTTAAATGTCGCGGCAAGATAAAACTGTGAACGCACACGCTGAATTTGATGTGCGGCTTATTCTTCACCTCAGAGGTCTTCCCATGAAACATTCTTTACTGCTTGCCGCTCTGGTTGCGATGCTTGGCCTGACTGCCTGCGAAAAAACCACGGTCGCGGCGCCGCCTGCTGCCAGCGCACCGGTCGTCGTGGTTCCCGGCCCGGCCGGTCCGGCCGGCGCGACGGGCGCTACCGGCTCGACCGGTTCAACGGTTGCCGTTCCCGGTGCAACGGGCGCCACCGGCGCCACGGGTGCGACCGGCAATGACGGCGCCACGGGTTCAACAGGCTCGACCGGTTACACCGGCGCCACGGGCGCAACTGGTGCCGACGGCAGCAAGGGCGACACCGGCAAAACCGGTGGCGACACCGTCATCGTCGTCCCGCAAAAATAATTTTTTCGCTTCGCTCCCTTAAAAACGCAGGTGGATTTCCACTTGCGTTTTTTTATGCCGGCTTGCACGTGCCAAAAAGGCATCAAAAAAGCCGTTTGCGCATGCGCCATCCAGACGGGAAGCTATTGATCGAGGCGTAATTGCGCCCCTTTTTTCGCTTCAGCCAGCCTGCTGCCGCGCCAACCGCTGCACGATGTCGGCAAACAAGGGGCGCCGGGCGGTGTCTGGCTGTGCGCAGTCGGCCTGCAGGGCGGCCAGCGGGTTCAGCACCGCGTGCCATCCGGCCGGTGACGGGCAGCAGGCCAGCAGTTCTTCCAGCAGGCAGGAAAAAGCCCGCGCCTCGATGCGCTGCAGGGCCAGCGCCAGCGGCGCGTCGTCCGGCGGAAAAAACGAGGCCGCGCCAAAGTCGCCGAGCAGCGCCTGGCCGTCGGCCGCGCACAAAATATTGTGCGCATACAGGTCGCCATGCAGGAGGCCGCGCGCATGCAGGTGGCGGGCGGCCGACGCCACCCCCAGCGCCAGCCGCAGCGCCGTGTCCGGCGTGAAACGCGCCCTGGCGTGGTACACGTCGCGGGTGCACGAGTCCAGGCTGGGCGGTGCGGCCAGGTTGCCCAAGTGCGGCGCCACCAGCGCCATCACCAGGCCGTCACTGCCAGCCGGATGGCCGGTGACGCGGCCATGCACCGCAATCAGCCCGGGATGCGCGCCGGCGCCGATGCAGGCCGCCATTTCATGCCGGGGCAGGCCGTCGCTGGTCAGCGCGCCCTTGAACAGCTTGACGGCCACCGGCAGCGCCGTGTCGCCACGCTGCCAGAGCGCCTGGCGGATCACGCCCGATGCGCCTTCGCCCAGCAGCGCGCCAGGCTGCAGCCTGGCCCAGTCGATGCGGGCCAGCGGCGCATCGGCCTGCGCGGCCGCCTCGCCGGCGTCGGCCAGCGGGTTGCCGGCAAACGCCAGCCAGGCCAGGCGCGGCAGCGCCAGCAGCCAGCCGGGCAGTGCGGTGAACCGGTTGGCGGGGATGCGCAGCAGCTCCAGCCGGGTGCAGGCGGCCATTTCCGGCGGCAGGCTGTGCAGCCGGTTGCCGGCCAGCATGAGTTTTTGCAGCCGCGTGCAGCGCCCCAGGGCGGCCGGCAGTTCGGCCAGCTGGTTGTCGGTCAGCACCAGCGCGCGCAGACGCGGCGGCAGCGCGGCGGCCGGCACCTGGCGAATCTGGTTGGCCCGAAAGCCGATCATCTCCAGCTGCGCGCATTGCCCCAGCACCGCCGGCAGTTCGGTGAAGCGGTTGTTCGAGCAAAAAATGATGCGCAGCCGGTGCAGCCGCGCCAGGTCGTGGGGCAGGGCGCTCAGCGCATTGCCAGAGAGGTCGAGGATTTCCAGCGTGTCGGCCAGCGTGAAAATCTCGGGCGGAAAGGTTTCCAGCCCGCAGGACAGGCTCAGTCGGCGGCTGCCAGCCAGCGTGCCGGCGCGCAGTTGCCCCAGCATGTCCAGGGCGGGAAGGGGCTCGGTGCCGTGCGGTGCGTTCATCGTGCCTATTGGACACGAAGCCGGTGCAGGCGATCGGCCTGGATTCACCGGATGCACCGGATCAACACCGGCGGTCCTGGCGCAGGCTGCTGAAACCCAGCGTTTTTCATCAAAACCGGGGTTTGCGCTTACGCATCAAGCACCAGCAGCTATCAAAAAAATAGCGTTTAAGGTTTTCAGATCTTCGGTGCCTGCGGAATCACCACGGTAAACACTGTTCCCTCCTCCAGCGTCGAGGCAACCGACACCGTGCCCCCGTGGGCCTTGGCGATCTCGCTCACGATGAACAGGCCCAGGCCCACGCTGCGGGCGTTGCTCACCTGATCGCAGCTGCGCACCATGCGTTCGAACAGTCCGTCCATGATGTCTGCGGGAATGGGCAGGCCCCGGTTCTGCACCGAAAGCGAAAAAAACGCATCTTCCCGGGTCGAGGTGACGACCACCGGCGCGCCGGGCTCGCCATAGGCCATGGCGTTGGACACCAGGTTGCCGACCAGTTGCGCCAGCCGGTCGGCATCGGCGGTGCACCGGCCGTGCCCCTGCTGCACATGGCGCAGCACACGGTCGGGATAGACCTGCGACAGATCCTGCACTGCCCCGGCCACCGCGCTGTGCAGGTCCATGGACGCCGGCGACACCGACAGGCCACTGCCCAGCCGCGCCTGGGTGAGGTCCAGCAGATTGGCAATCAGGCGGCTGGCCCGGTCGCCAGCCCTCAGGATGTAGGCCAGCACCTCCGACTGGTCGGGAGTGAGGCTGCCCTTGCCCAGCAGTTCAGCGCTCATCAGCACCGCCATGATCGGGTTGCGCAGGTCATGGCTGACGATGCCGACCATCTGCTCGGCAAACATCGCCCGGTCGCTGGCTTGCGCCTGAAGCTCGTGGGCATGCGCGACCATCGCTTCGAGCTTGGTGCGCGCCTTCACCAGTTCCTTTTCATACTTGTCGCGGTCCTGGGCGACAAACAAGGCGTATTCATCCACCTTCTCGCCATGCGGCGCATGCCGGCGCGCATTGAGCAGCATGGGCAGCAGCAGGCCGTCCTTGCGCAGCATCTGCACCCGCACTTCCGAGACAGAGCCCTGCAGCTGCAACAGGCGCAGCGAATGCGTGTGGTGAAAAATGCGGCAGCCCGTGGTCAGCAGGTCCTGGAACTTGCGCTGGCCGACCAGCTCGCCCGGGGAGTAGCCCAGCCATTGGCAAAACGCCAGGTTGACCCGGCGCAGCAAACCCTGCGCATCGGTCTGCACCAGCCCGCAGGGGGCCTGGTCAAGCAGTTCCTGCGCTTCGCTGGCCAGTGTCGAAGGGCCGGCGTTTGGAGATGCCAGCCCCTGGCGGGCCAGGAAGGCATCGATGGCCTCGGTGATGGCGCCCGGTTCGCTCAGGTGCGGGCAATGGCCAACGTTCTGGATGATCTCCAGCGTGCCGTGCGGCATCGCCTGGCGCATGTAGTGGCCCACCGGGACCGGGACGATCACATCGTCACTGCATTGCAGGATCAGCGTGGGCGTCGTCAGCCGGGGCAGTTGCGCGCGGTGGTCGGACAAAAAGGCGACGCGGGCGAACTGCCTGGCAATGTCCGGGTCGGTGCGGCAAAAGCTGCTGGCGAGTTCCGCGCCGAGTTCCGGCCGGTCGGGCGCGCCCATGATGACGGGTGCCATCGTGCTCGACCAGACAAGGTAGTTGCTGTCCATGCTGCTGAGCAAGGCATCGATGTCCGCGCGCTCAAAACCGCCGGTGTAATCCCCGTCGTTGAGGTAGCACGGCGAGGGGCCGACCATGACCTGGGCAGCGATGCGGCCAGGCGCCTTCAGGTCGGCCAGCAGGCCGATCATGGCGCTGACCGAATGGCCGGTGAAAATCACCGGACCCTGGCCGAATTGCCTGACGAGTTCCAGCACGTCATCGGCATGGCCCTGAAGGGAGCTGTATTTTTGGGGGTCATACGCCGACAGGTCGGATCGGCCGGCGCCGACCAGGTCGAAGGTCACGGTGTGAAAGCGTCCGGCGTAGGCTGGCTGCACCAGCCGCCACATGGTCTGGTCACAGCCCAAGCCGTTGGCAAAGAAAATGGTAGCCGGACCGCTTCCGGCGACCTGAACGTGATGGCGCCGCTCGACAGTCATGGTGTGCATTCAGTGCAAAAACTGGCCTTCAGGCCGGAGCATAGGCCTGAAGTAATCCATGGGCCAGAGACATTCCTGGCGAAATCGTTAGGACACGTGTTGAGCTGGAAAGGCGCAATTCCCACACCTGCCAGACACTGCTGGAGCCGCAGCTTTCGCATGCTTGAATTTTCCAGCCGGTGCGCCTCCGGAACCGTGCACTGCGCCCGCTGCACCTTCGTGAGGGCAGGCATCCGCCAGATGCCCTAGAGTGGTGCTCCCACGTTGACATGTTGAAACACGATGAACCCACGCACCCTGCTTTTTTTGCTGGCCAGCCCGCTGCTGCTGGCGTCCTGCGCCTCATGGCCTGCACCGCCCGTTCCCGAAATGATCGAAAACTCGCTGGGCATGAAGTTTGTCCGGGTGCCCGCCGGGGAATTCCTGATGGGCAGCGACGAAACCCCGCAAGCGCTGGCGCGCGACTATCCGCAGTACGCTGCGTGGCGCTTCGCCGAGCTGGCGGACGAGGCGCCGGTGCACCGGGTGCGCATCAGCCGGCCTTTTTTCCTGGGCCAGCACGAGGTCACGGTCGGCCAGTTCCGCCAGTTCGTCGAGGCCTCGGGCCATGCGCCCGAATCGGTCGCCGACGGCACCGGCGGCTATGGCTACAACCCGGCGCATGGCCTGGACGCCTCGGGGCGTGGCGACCTGTTTGAAGGCCGCGACCCGAAGTATTCGTGGCGCCACCCGGGTTTTGCGCAGGACGACACGCACCCGGTGCTCAACGTCACCTGGAACGACGCCGTGGCCATGAGCCGCTGGCTGAGCCAGAAAGAGGGCCGCCGCTACCGCCTGCCAACCGAAGCCGAGTGGGAATACGCCTGCCGCGCCGGATCGACGTCACGCTACCAGGGCGGCAACCTGCCCGGGTCGCTGCTGCAGATCGCCAACACCTTCGACGCCGATGCCGCCCCTTACTGGCCGGCCCTGCGCGCCCAGGCGCAGCCGGGCTCTGACGGCCATGCCTTCACCGCGCCGGTCGGCAGTTTCCGGCCGAACGCCTTCGGCCTGCACGACATGCTGGGCAATGCCTGGGAATGGACCGCCGACTGGCATGCCGACGCCTATTACGCCGCCTCGCCGGCGACCGATCCGCCCGGCCCGGCCGACGGCACGGTGCGCGTGCGCCGCGGCGGCTCCTGGCACACCTGGGCGCTGTATTCGCGCTGCAGCTACCGCAACTGGAATTCGGCGCAGACCCGCTATACCCTGGTCGGCATGCGGCTGCTGCTCGAAGCGGACAGCACAGAGCGTCAATCACTGAAAAAATAGCCTGCTTTCATTCAATGACTTCCCATTTTTCAGGAGCGACGCATGAACCGCATGAACCCCAGCAACGCCGACCGCCTGGCCCGCGCCACCGCCCTGTGGCCGCACGTCGGCCGCGAACGCCCGGCCTTTGCGCTGCCGGCCGGTCCGGGCCAGGAGTCTGTCTGGGACTATCCGCGTCCGCCCCGGCTGGTGGCTGACGGCCGGGAAGTGGTCGTGATGGCCGGCCCCCTGGAGATTGCCCGCAGCCGGCGGGCGCTGCGCCTGCTGGAAACCGCCAGCCCGCCGGGCTTTTACCTGCCGGCGCAGGACGTGCGCACCGACCGGCTGGTGCCGGCGGGCGGCTCGTCGCACTGTGAATGGAAAGGCGAGGCGGCCTACTGGTCGGTGCCGCTGGCCGACGGCGGCCTGCTGGGCCGCGTGGCCTGGTCGTATGCGCATCCGCTGGCGCCCTACGAAGCGCTGGCCGGCCATTTCGGGTTTTATCCGCAGCACCTGGAGTGCTTTGTGGACGGGCTCCCGGTGCAACCGCAGCCGGGCGGTTTTTATGCCGGCTGGATCACGCCCGAGGTGGTCGGGCCGTTCAAGGGCGGACCCGGTTCAGGCGGCTGGTGAACGGTGAGCGGCCGGCAGCCGGCGGACCAAACCGGGCGTGATCCTGGCGGCTGGTCAGCGCGCTCGCCTGGGCCGTGCGGCCATCCGCCGCGTGTCCTGCGGCCGGCGCGGGCGCGGGCGCATGGCCCAGAGTATCCCCAGCCCGACCGCGCCGGCCAGCGCCACCGCCGCCACCGGCATGGCGCGGACCGCCAGCGTCCGGTAGCCGCCATCGATGGTGTGCACGCGTGACGGTTCAAACAGATTGCCATTGGTGACCGGCGCCGGGTCAGCGCGCGCCAGCGCCTGGTCCATCAGCCAGCGGGTGGCGCGGGCGGTCAGGCCGGGTGCGACGGCATGCGCCAGCCGCCCCGGAATCGCCACGCTGCCAATGGCGGTGACGTCGCGCGGCGCCCGGCTCAGCGCCACCAGGGCATGGGCCACCGTGCGCGGGTCCAGCACCGGCGGCGGCGGGCGCAGGCGCTTGCCGGTGTAGTTGGCGCCGTGGAACAGGCCCGGCGTGTCGACAAAGGTCGGGTAGACCTCACAGACATGCACGTCGGGCAGGCTGCCCAACTCGGCCCGCAGCGCCTCTGAAAAACCGCGCAGCCCGAACTTGCTGGCGGTGTAGGCGGCGGCATAGGGCGCGGGAACCCAGCCGCCCGACGAGATCATGTTGATCAGCGTGCCGCGCCCGCGCTGGCGAAAATGCGGCAGCACTGCATGCGCGCCGTTCATGTGGCCCAGCAGGTTGGCCGCGATCACGCGCGCGTGGGCCTCCATCGGCGTGGCATCGAACGCGCCGACCGCCCCGATGCCGACGTTGTTGATCCAGACGTCGATGCGGCCAAAGCGCCCGATGGCCGCGTGGGCCAGCGCCTGCATGGCGTCGGCATCGGTCACGTCGGTCGGCACGGCCAGCGCCTGGGCATCGAGCAGCACGCATTCGGCCGCCACCTTGTCGAGCGCCTCGGGACCGCGCGCGGCCAGCACCAGGTGCGCGCCCGCACGCGCAAAGGCCAGGGCGGTGGCATGGCCGATGCCGCTGGAGGCGCCGGTCAGGACGACGACGGGCGCCAGGAAATGGTCGAGGTAGGTGTTGAGCATGGAGCAGGCCTGGAAGTAAGGGGTGGTTGATGTGTTGAATCGTCCGGTGCAAAAACCCGGCTGTCAATCGGCGAAGGTGCCTGCCGGTGTCGGGCGGCGGATGGTGTGTGCCTGGAGCGGCCGGCATTTTTTGACTGGACACCCGCCACCCGCTGGAGCAAGACGCCTGGAGAACAGCGAAACCAGCCCTTAGCGCAAGCAGGGTAAGCGCAAGCAGCTATCTATTTGGTAGCTGTAACCCCGTCGCCGGCCTTCACGCCCCCAGCGAATCCCCATGCCGGCGCCAGAACGCCGCATCGGGCACGCCGCCCCGGCCCGCTGCCAGGTTGTCCTGCATGCGCTCTGGCCGGCCGGTGCCGGGAATCGCGCAGGTCACGGCCGGGTGGCTGAGCACGAATTTCAGCAGCACCTGGGCCCAGCTGGTGCAGCCGATGTCCGGCGCCCAGCCGGGCAGCGGCTTGCCGGCCAGGCGCCGCAGCAGGCCGCCGCCGCCAAAAGGCTGGTTGACCAGCACCGCCACGCCGCGCGCCTGCGCCAGCGGCAGCAGGCGTTGGGCCGCGGCGCGGTCGTCCAGCGCATAGTTGATCTGCAGGAAATCGAGCTTTTCTGCACGTAGAACCGCCTCGACTTCGGCATGGGCCGACGCGGTGTAGTGGGTGATGCCAACATAGCGCACGCGGCCGGCGTCCTGCAAGGCGCGTGCCGAAGCCAGCTGCACGCGCCAGTCCACCAGGTTGTGCACCTGCATCAGGTCGATGCGTTCTGTGCGCAGTCGGGCAAACGACTGCGCCATTTGCGCCAGGCCGGCGTCACGCCCGGGGGTCCAGACCTTGGTCGCGATGAAGGCCCGTTCGCGGCTGCCGGCGGCGGCCAGCAGCTCGCCGCTGGTGCTCTCGGCGCGGCCGTACATCGGCGAGCTGTCGAGCACCGAGCCGCCGGCGGCAAACAGCGCCGCCAGCACGCCCGGCAGTTCGGCATGGCCGGGCGCTTGCGGCGCCAGGTCAAAGCCGATGTAGGTGCCGCAGCCAATCACCGGCAGCGCTTCGCCGGTCGAGGGAATCGGGCGGGTGTCGATCGGCGGTGTCATGGGCATGGCCTGCGGTGGCGCCGGTGGGCGGGGTTGCGCAAGGGGCATGGGCGAAATTTGCCTGAACTTCAAAAGCCACGCCAGGCAAGGGCATTCAATCCGATGACCGCTTGCGGCAATGCGCCGTCCTCCTGCCGGGCTGCACAGGCCGCCGCCGCTGGGCGGGTCCGGCGCCGGCCTTGGCGACTTTGCAGAAATCAAGCCAGATGGCGTCGCGTGTTTTTTACCGAGCCGTCAAGCTCGCTTACCCCGGTAAGTAGTCATACGGAATGGCTATGTCACCGTTAAATGTGGAAATTTCCCCAATGTCATTGCCAGGACAGCCTCCGCAGAGGCGGCATGGTGGTTGTCTAGGGCGCGAAACCAGCCCAGGTAGTTGTCCAGATAACCCGTGGCAACGCCATGAAAGCGCTGTATCCAGTGCTTGAGGCGGCCGTGATAGGCGTTGACGTTCTGGACATGGATGGCGCCGTTGACGCGTACGCCCGCGCTGAGGTTGACCGCCTCATGCGCGAGGTGCGCGTCTTGCGCAAAGCCGCGATAGGTCGGATTGCCATCGCTCACCAGCAGCGCGTCCTTGGCCAGCACGGACTGCAATGCACTGGCCAGTTCGGCTTTGCTCATCTGCCCGCGCCCCATCACCCAGTCCAGCGTCTGCCCCGTGCGCTCGCGTGCCACCAAAACGCAGACCTGCTCATTGGATAAACCCGGTTTGCCCGCTTTGCCGCCGCGCCGGCGAGCGGGCCGCTCCAGCTTGCGGCAACCCTTGCGGGACTCCAGAAAATACGTCTCGTCGGCCTCCGTGATGCCTTGCAGCGTGGTGGGGCGGTCCGCCTTGACGCTGTTCAAGAAGCGGTGGCGCCAGCGCAGCGTGGTGTTGCGGTGAACCTGCAAGGCAGCGGCTGCCGGGCGAAGCGGCTGGGACGCCACCAGCGCGGCGCTAAAACCAAGCCATTTATCTTTCTTGCGAAGCCGCGCCAGCGTCGTGCCGGTCAATGCGTTGAAGGTGCGATGGCACGTCTGGCAGCGATAGCGCTGCAGCCCGCTGACCTGACCATGCCGGTCAAGCTCGGTGCCATGGCAGTGCGGGCAGCTGCGCGGGTGCTCCGATCTGGGCGACTCGATGACGGCCAGCACTTTTTGCTCGCCGCCATCGAGCGTATCAAGCCGCTTTCGGAGTAACTCGCGCTGGTGCAACGTGAGCCGGGCTACTTGTTTCAGCAATCCATTGAAAGTCTTGGCATTCATGATGGCTACCTCCTGGCAGGGTTCGCTGTGACTCTACTCCTCTGGAACAAAATTTCCACATTTAACGGTGACATAGCCTTTTTCATGGGGATTGAAAACTTGGCGGCAACCCTGCGGCGCGCCCGCTTTGCCAAAGCGCAATCACCCTGACTGGCACTGTCCGCCATGGCGAATGCAGCGCTCCAGAGCCCTTCCCGCGTGCGGGCCTGGGCTGTGCGCAGCTTTGCTCGATCGGGTTGACGTCCGGGCTGTTTGGCGGCAAGTCGCGCAGCATGGCGCCCGCGCCCTCGATGGCCGCTTCAATGCCGGCGCACCTTGTGCGGGCCCGGGCAAGTCCGTTGCCGCGATGTCGCCAGCGCGCAGTTCAGGCAGACCGGCACGGGCTGGAAATTCGGATGGCGCACTGCCCGCCGTATCAATTCCCAAATACCACTCGATGGAGTACCGGCTATTTGCCCCTGTGACGCGCTCCTGCCAGGGCGCAAGGTTTTGCGAACCCGCTTGTGTGGGCAACTGATCACCATCACAAGGACCAACCAGCAAGATGGAGTCCAAACGCCAACAATGAAAAAGTTATTTGGAAATTAAAATTAAATATTTACAGTTCTATAGAACAACCACCAGAATCCACTCCGTCACAGTTTTTCTTTGCATTTTTCTGGAGTTGACCATGGCGCATCGCCACATTTTTCGCCGCCCCTTCCTGGGAATGGCCTTGGCCGCCACACTGGCTGCGGCTTCATGGGGTGCCGGCGCCCAGCAGGCCATCAACCTGCTCAATGTGTCGTACGACCCCACCCGCGAACTTTATGTGCAGTACAACGCCGCATTCATCAAGCACTGGAAAGCAAAAACCGGTCAGGACGTGACCATCAAGCAATCCCACGGCGGCTCGGGCAAACAGGCGCGCTCGGTGATTGACGGGCTGGAGGCGGACGTGGTGACGCTGGCGCTTGCAGGTGATGTGGAGGCACTGCAAAAAAACGGCGGCTGGATTGCCCCGGACTGGCAAAAACGCCTGCCACATAATTCGGCGCCCTATACCTCGACCATCGTACTGGTGGTGCGCCAAGGCAACCCCAAGGGAATCAAGGACTGGGACGACCTGATCAAGCCCGGCGTGAGCGTCATTACACCCAACCCCAAAACCTCGGGTGGCGCCCGCTGGAACTATCTGGCCGGATGGGAATTCGCCAAACGCAAAAACGGTGGTAACGACGCCAAGGCCAAGGAATTCGTGCAGGCCCTGTACAAGAATGTGCCAGTGCTCGACACCGGTGCACGCGGCTCGTCCATCACCTTCGCGCAGCGCAACCAGGGCGATGTGTTCATTTCCTGGGAGAACGAGGCCCACCTGCTGGAGAAAGAATTTGGCAGCAAAGTGGACATTGTTTACCCGTCCCTGAGCATTCTGGCCGAGCCACCGGTGGCCGTGGTGGACAAGAACGTGGACCGCAAGGGCACCCGTGCCGTGGCGCAGGCCTATCTGGAGTACCTGTACTCCGATGTGGGACAGGACATCGCAGGTAAAAACTTTTACCGCCCGATCTCCGAAAAAGCCCAGGCCAAGTACGCCAGGCAATTCCCCAAGCTCAATTTGTTCACCATTGAACAAGCTTTTGGCGGCTGGACCAAGGCAGACAAGGACCACTTTGCAGATGGCGGCTCGTTCGACCAGATTTACCTGAAGAAATAGGTGGTGTCGCATTGGCTGGAGCGCTGTCGGCTCCTTGCTGGACCTGTTTGGCGCCAGCGAATGCGAGCGCTGCATTCGCCATTGCGGCTATTGCCAGCCAGGGTGCTTGCGCCCTAGTCGCCGCCGGGGTCGTCCTGGGCGAAGTCCGGCGGCAGGATGCTGTCGGTCGCCGTCACCTCGACCTGCATGTCGTCGAGCTGCAGCGGCTGCAGCCCGTAGTCCGAGATAAACGCCACATCGGCTGCGTCATGGCCATAGGCCAGCACGATGCGGCCGCCGCGCGGCGCGTCCTGCGTGGCATCGAAGGTGTACCAGCGCCCGCCGACAAAGGCCTCGAACCAGGCATGCAGGTCCATCGGCTTGAGCCCGTGCAGGTAGCCAACGACCATGCGCGCCGGAATCTGCAGGCTGCGGCACAGGCCGATGCCCACATGCGCAAAGTCGCGGCACACGCCCGCGCCATGCGCCAGCGTGTCGAGCGCGTCGGTGCTGGGGGTGCTGACGCCGTAGCGGTATTCCAGGTTGTCGTGAATCCAGGCGCGTATCTGTTCAACCTGCGCATAGCCGGGCGCCGCCCGGCCGACCACCGTCAGCGCCTGGTCCTGCATCATGTCCGACGGGCAGTAGCGGCTTTGCAGCAGGTAGTGCAGCACGTCGGCCGGCAGTTCGGTGATGGGCGTCTTGGGCGCGTCGTGTGCCACCGCGATGTGGTCTTCGACCTCCATGACCACTTCGACGTTGATCTGCATCTGCCCTTGCGGCACGACCAGGCGCTGGCACAGGTTGCCGTAGCCGTCGGCAAACTCGTCCACCGGCGCCCAGGGGTGCAGGTCGTAGCGTTCGCTGATCACCCACTGCGTCTGGCCGCTGCGCGGGCGCAGCATCGCCACCATGGGGCAATCCGAGGCAGCGGTCATGCTGATGGAACAGGCAGCTTTGAGCTTCATGGGGAAAAAGGTAAAAAAGAACGGCAGGAAAGGCGCGAAAAGCGCTAGCTTAGCCTGCCCGCCCTGTCCGGCTTGTAGGCTGAAACCCGTCTGCAGTGCAGGTGCGCTCTGTTTCAGCCACCACCAGCATGGCTGGCAGTTGAAAAATCGATGAAAACAGGCGTTTGCGCATGACTGTATTGATTTTTTAGCTATAAAAAAAAGAGCAAACAAAAAATCCCGCCAATTCCGGCTTCCTTTCCGGCCTGCTGCGCCCCAACCGGTTCGGTGGCGTGAATGTCCCCATGCTGACAAGGCAACGTCTGACAAATGCCAGGACACGGGGGCTTCAGAATAAAAACCCATGGCAGCGCTGCCGCGAAGCTTCAGGCAGACGGCTTGGCACCGACAACGCAGCGCTGACCAAAAACACAACCGCCAGGACAGGATTCGCACCATGAACCAGCAACGCGTTGAAGGGCAGGCAGGCCATGTCGCCGCACCTTCCGACAGTCCGGCCTTTGCCCAGTGGCGGGACAGCTTTCAGTTCCTTCGCGGCTTTGTGCGCAACCCGGCCCAGGTCGGCTCGATCATCCCGAGTTCGCGCCAGCTCGAGCAGCGGCTGGTGCGCAGCGCGCGCATCGGCGACGCGCGCATGGTGGTTGAGCTGGGGCCGGGGACCGGCGGAACGACCTCGGCGTTCTTGCCCGCCATGGCGTCCACCGCCCAGCTGCTGGCCATCGAGCTGGACACCGAATTTCACCAGCGCCTGCATGCGTCGATCCTCGACCCGCGCTTCAACGTCGAACTGGGCAGCGCAGAGCGCCTGGCCGAGTTCCTGAAAGCACGCTGGCTGCCCGCGCCTGATGTGATCATCTCGGGCATTCCGTTTTCCACCATGCCGCCCGACGTCTCGGACCGGGTGGCCTCCAGCGTGGCCCGTGCGCTGCGCCCGGGCGGGCGCTTTGTCGCCTACCAGGTGCGCGCGCATGTTTCAGGTTTCATGTCGCCTTACCTTGGCAAGCCCGACAAGAAGTGGGAAGTCGTCAACGTGCCGCCGGTGCGCGTGTTCACCTGGGTCAAGCCCGCGAATTAAGCCCGGCAGGGCCGGAGCCCCGCCTTTCAGCTTCAATGTCAGGGCCGCTTCGGTATGGCCAGTCCCTTGACCACCGCCGGCCGTTCCACGAAAGCCGCCAGCACCCGTTTGACCTGCGCGAAATCGTCAAATCCCACCAGTTCTGCGGCTTCATAAAAGCCCACCAGGTTGCGCACCCATGGAAAGGTCGCAATGTCGGCAATGCTGTAGTGCTGCCCCATGATCCAGTCGCGGCCTTCCAGGCGCCGGTCCAGCACGCCAAGCAGTCGCCGCGCTTCGGCCACGTAGCGGCCCAGCGGGCGCTTGTCCTCGCAGTCCTTGCCGGCAAACGTGTTGAAGAATCCCAGCTGGCCGAACATCGGGCCAATGCCGCCCATCTGGAACATCAGCCACTGGATCGTCTCGTAGCGGCCGGCCGCGTCCTGCGCCATGAACAGGCCGGTCTTGTCGGCCAGGTAGAGCAAGATGGCGCCCGACTCGAACAGCGCCAGCGGCTTGCCGCCCGGCCCGTGCGGGTCCAGGATCGCCGGAATCTTGTTGTTCGGGCTGACCGACAGGAATTCCGGCGTCATCTGGTCCTGGGTTTCAAAGCTGACCAGGTGCACCTCGTACGGCAGCCGGGTTTCTTCCAGCAGGATTGACACCTTCACGCCGTTGGGCGTGGGCAGCGAATACAGCTGAAGCCGGTCAGGGTGGCGGGCGGGCCATTTCCGGGTCACGGGAAAGGCGGCAAGATCGTTCATTCGGGTTCCTGGGAATGAAGGCGGGATGAAGGCGGGATGAAGGCCCCACGAAAGCACGCATTCTGGCCCGAAGGCCGAAGGCCTGCAGCCGCACATTTCAAGTCCAGGCCAGGGATGCAGGTCTCCGTGCCGGAGCGTTGCAAAGAAAAAAGAGCCGCCAGGCACTGCACAGACACCGCCCGTTGTTCTTTTGAAAGCGCAGGCCGCCTAGCGTCCCACCACCGACCAGCCAGCCTGCTGGTTGGCCTTGTTGTTCTCGTATTCCCACGCGGTGCCGCAGCGGTCGCAGCGGTAGCTGGTGAGGGTGACCAGGCTGGCGCCGCGCTTTTCCTGGCGGTTGCCGCCCTGCACGAGTTCGGGATGTCCCGGCGCCTTGCGCCAGTTGCGCTGGATGCCGGCGCACGAGTCGCACAGCGCCATCTTCTTCAATTCGTTCTTTCGGTTCAGGTCTTCGGTCATGGTGTGGCTGCTTTTCTGGTGGGGCGAGGTTGGCTTGGAGGTGGGGCCGATTGTCGCTGACGCCAACTTGCCGTCAGGCGCCAGCGCCTTTGCCGCCCGGCAAGCGCAGGCCGCGCAGGCGCTGGTGCGCCGCGTCGTCCCCCTCCACGGGCAGCTGCTGCCGGGCATTCAGGTAGTGGCTGGTGAACACATCCAGGTAAGCCTCCAGCGTTTGCGCCGCATGCGGCTCGCCGGCCAGTTCCATACACAACGCGGCGACCTCCGAGGTGCAGAAATGGTCGGCGCGTTTGGCCCGGCGCAGCCGGTAGCGCGAAAGCTGCTCGCCCTGCAGGCTGAGCACCGGCAAATGGTCCAGGTAGGGGCTTTTGCGAAACATCTTGCGCGCCTCGGGCCAGGTGGCATCCAGCAGCACGAACAGCGGCCGCTTGCCCGTGAGCGGATTGGCGGACTGCACCCGTGACACGACCCGCCCCTGCGCCACGAATTCACCCGGAAACACCAGGTAGGGCTGCCACTGCGGATCGGCCAGCAGGGCCAGCAGCGCGGGGTCCACCTCGGTGCGCGCCCAGCCAAAGGCAAACGTGTCGGCCACCACATCGGCAATCAGCCAGCCCGTGTTGCTCGGCTTGAGCGGCTCGATGTCGGCCATGACGAGGCACACCCCCGCACGCACCGGCACGGCCGGACGCAGCGCGCACAGGCAGTGGCTGGGAATCAGTCGGCAACCGGCGCAGCGCTCGCCGCGCGGCCCGCCACGGGCCAGAAAGGGTTTGGAGCTGCGCGCCAATCGCGCGGTGCGCAGGCGGGAAACGGCATGGGCATGGGGCATGGGCGGGAGTCTAGCGCAGCGGGGCGGCCGGCAAGCCGCGCCGCCACCTGCGCACCCCGGCCCGCTGACGCGCTTCGGCCCCAACGCTGCTTTGGCTGGAAATGGCTCTGCTGTCGAACGGGTTGTTGCCATTTACCAAGCCGCCGCGCGGCCTTGTTGTCTAAACTGGCAGGCCACGGCAGATGCGTGCTGGCCGGTGGTTTGAGTTGTATGCCACGTGCATCCCCGCACCAGCAGGACAACCCTACAAGGCCGACTGAAGTGACAGGTCTGTTTTTTGGGATATTCCCGTAACCCCGTCACAGGAGCCAACATGAAGCGTCGCAAAATCCTGCAAGGCTTTGCCCAGGCCAGCCTGGGTTTGGCCGTGCTCCCCTTCAGTGAACTTGCCATGGCAATGACCAAACTCATGAAATCCAAGTCCGAGTGGCAGCAGCAGTTGCCCGCCGCCAACTACGCGGTGCTGTTCAAGGACAGCACCGAGCGCGCCGGCAGCAGCCCCCTGAACGACGAAAAGCGTGCCGGAAGCTATGTCTGCTTTGCCTGCAATTTGCCCTTGTTCAAGAGCGAACTCAAGTTCGACAGCGGCACCGGCTGGCCCAGCTTTTTCAATGTGATCCCCGACGCGGTCGAGACGCGCCTTGATTTCAGCATGATCTGGCCCCGCACCGAATACCACTGCGCCCGCTGCAACGGCCATCAGGGCCACCTGTTCAAGGACGGCCCGCAACCCACCGGTTTGCGTTACTGCAACAACGGCGTTGCGCTTCAATTCATTCCCGCAGGCGAAAAACTACCGGAGTTGCGCACATGAAAAACTGGCTTCAATCCCTGGCCGCCCTGGCCCTGTCCGTGCTGGTCGGCCAGGCCGGCGCGCAGTCGCCCTCGGTGCCAGCTGCAGCAGGCCAGAGAGCCACGGCGATCTTTGCCGGCGGCTGCTTCTGGTGCGTGGAAGCCGACTTTGAAAAACTGCCGGGTGTCATTGCCGCCGAGTCGGGCTACACGGGCGGCAAAACTGCCAACCCCACTTACCAGACGGTGAGCGCCGGCGGCACCGGCCACACCGAGGCGGTTCGGCTGACCTACGACCCCGGCGTCGTCAGCTACCCGGTGTTGCTCGACTTCTTCTGGCGCCACATTGACCCGACCGTGAAGGACCGGCAATTTTGCGATGTTGGCAACCAATACCGCAGCGCCATCTACTACAACAGCCCGGCACAAAAAGCCCTGGTTGAAGCCAGCAAGGCGGCCCTCTTGAAGTCCGGCGTGCTGAAGGAAATCCATACCGAGATCGCACCGGAATCGGCCTTTTACCTGGCCGAGGACTACCACCAGAGCTACTACACAAAGAACCCGCTGCGCTACAACTATTACCGCCTGACGTGCGGCAGGGACAGCCGCGTCGCCGAAGTCTGGGGCACCAAGAACTGAGCAGTTCCGGGAAAGTCCCCGCTTGCTGATCGACCTGTTCAGGTCCTCGGCGCAACTGGAAGGCAACATCTGCAGCCGCCTGGCTACCGAGCGCCTGATCACGCACCCCCCTATTGCCCTGCATGCCCTTTTCCCGATGGCTTCATGGCGAATCCCATCGCCAGCGGCCGCATTCGCCGCAAGGCTGCGGAAACTGGTGGCAGCGTGTATTTGCCTGTGGGCCTGCCGCAGCGCCTGGAAGCGCTGGTTGGCATCAGCATCGGCAACGGCATGCTGGCCAGGATTCGTGACCCGTTTGGACCGGCCTTTTTCCTGATGGCAACCGGCAGTTACCATGCAACTCGTCACACAAGGTCATCCTTTAGAAAGAACACGCTATGCACGATAACTTTTGGCCGGGCATCATGCGGGCCGTTCGGGTCGGTTTCCTGGCCACGCTGGCAGGCGCGGCGGTGGTGGGCTGTGGGGGCGGCGACGGCGGCGGCACCGTGCCTCCGGTCTTGCAGGCCAACCCCACGACGCCTTGGGAGTTGATGACGGCAGGCGACATCGCACAGTGCTTTCTTCGACCTGCATCCGACTCGGGTGCTGAAAAAACAGCCCAACTGATCGAGCGCCAACTGGCCGGTGCCGGCGGCAATTCCAACGTGCTGACCCTTGGAGACAATGCCTATTTGCTCGGTGCCAGCCTGGGCTACACCGATTGCTATGAAAAAACCTGGGGCCGGTTTATCAACAAAACCTTCGCCATTGCAGGCAACCACGACTACGAAAATGGCAACAGTAATTACTTTGATTACTTTGGTGCCAAGGCCAGCCCCGATGGACAGCGCACAGGCTACTACCGCATCGACCAAAGCGGCTGGACCGTGTTTGCACTGAACAGCAACATCGATGCGTCAGCCGCTTCAGTGCAGGCACAGTGGCTGAAGAAAGAGCTGGCCACCGCCAACCCCTGTGTGGCGGCGGCCTGGCACCATGCCCGGTTCACCTCGGCCCCCGACGGCGACAACGCCACCATGGCCGCCGTGTGGGACATCCTGGACCAGGCCAAGGCCGATGTGGTGCTGCAAGCCCACGAGCACCAGTACGAGCGCTTTGCCCCCATGACCGCCGACGGCACGCTGTCTGCCACGGGCGGCATGCGCTCGTTCGTGGTGGGCACCGGCGGCGCAAAGACTTATGCGCACGCCACGGTCCGTGCGGGCAGCGAGAAACAGGCGGTCGCCTTGGGCGTGATGCGCTTGTCGCTGTCGGCCGGCAACGCCAAGTGGCGATTCCTTGACGTGGACAACGCCGTGCGCGACGAAGGGACGTTTGACTGCCGCAAGAAGTAGTCGCCCGTGGCAGGCCATGCTTGCCGGCTCCGCACGACCAGGGCCGCCGCGTGGCCTATTTGGCCGGGCGGTGCAGCGCGCAGATCTTGTTGCCGTCAGGATCGCGCACATACGCCAGGTAGATCTTGCCGACCGCGCCGTCCCGAAAACCGGGGGGTTCTTCGCAGTCCGTGCCGCCATTGGCAATGCCGGCTGCATGGAATGCATCACCTTGCTCTGGCGACGCCACGTCAAACCCGATGGTGCTGCCATTGCCGTGCGTCGCAGGCTCGCCATTGATGGGCGTGGTGATGGCGAACGTGCCCGCAGTGCCCCGGTAGAAATACCGGTTCTTGTTGGCAACCCCCGGGCCGATGCCCAGCGTGCCCAGCAGCGCATCGTAAAACTTCTTTGAAACCTCCAGATCGTTGACACCAAGCATGACGTGACTGAACATTGTTTTCTCCGTTGGGTGCCCGGTGGCGGGCGAAGTAGGGCCGGGGGAATGGTAATGGATAACGGGTCAATGCCTGGCTGGCCCGAGCCACCGGGCGCGGCTTTCAAAGCGGCACACGCCATCGGCTGGCAGAGGCTGCTTTCATGTTAAATCGGTCGCTTGCACACGCCCTAAATACGCAGGCTGCTATCAATATTAATTTTTCTGCTTGTTCAAGTATTTACACCGGCCCTTGATACTTCAGAGGCTTCGCAACGGTTTCACAACACTTCACCAAGACATTGACATGAACAACAAAGTATTTCTTTCGCTGGCCGCGCTGCTCGTTTCCTTCGCCGCGTCAGCCGCCCAGGCGGGCACGGTCAATTTCGATTCAGGCAGCGCCAAAGTGCACAGCGTCCAGGTGACAAATCACAAAAAGAACCACAAGCACAAGGTGTGGGTGCCTGCCCACCGATCACACGGCCACCTGGTGAAGGGTCATTACATCTGGCGCTGACATCGGTTGGGCCGCAACCCGGACAGGCCGGAGGCCAAACAGGCGGCCACTGCCGCATACTGCTGTGCAGCACTTGATTTTCAGGCTACGATTTAAGTAAAAAAGGCCTGTAGCGCACGCCCTGTCTGCGCAAGCAGCTATCAAATTAAGTCAGGATCAGCCATGAAAAAAGTGTCTCGCACGGCGTCTGCGGCACCCGATGCGGAATCGGCCCTCTATGCCAGCATCCACGCGCTGGTCCTGTCCGCCCGCAACACCGTTGCGCGTGGCGTTGAGCGGGTAGCAGGTGCGTACCAACTTCGAGATCGGCCGGCATGTCGTGGCGCATGAACAGCAGGGTGAAAGTCGCGCGGAGTACGGCAAGGAAGTGCCGAAGCGGCTGGCTGAACGCCTGACGGCCGAGTTTGGCAGCGGCTTTTCGTTGACCAATCTCAAGTTGATGCGCCAGTTTTATCTACTCAACGCCCACCGAATAAGTCAAACAGCGTCTGACTTATTCGACACCTCCAAAAGCCGCATAGGTCAGGCGGCGTCTGACCTATTGGCCGCGCCTGAACAACGCCCCTTCAGCCTGAGCTGGTCGCACTATGGTTTTCTGCTCGGTATCAAGAAGGCGTGATGAACGCGACTTCTACGAAATCGAGGCCACCAGCCAGAACTGGACCGTGCGCGAACTCAAGCGCCCGTTTGACAGCAGCCTGTACGAACGCCTGGCGCTATGGCTTGATTGCAGGTTAGTGCCACCCCGTCACGTTCACCGCGTATCGCGTCGCCTTGCCAACGCCCTCCACGCGCAGCAAGCCCTTGGCCAGCAGGTCCGTCAAATCCCGCGTCGCAGTGGCTTTGGATGTGCCGGTGATCCTGGCGTACTTCTCGTTGGTCATGCCGCCCGGGAAACCGCCGCCCAGCGTTACGTGCCCTGCGTCCAGCAAGCGTTCCAGCACCTTGTGCTGCCGCGCATTCAAGCCGCATTGGCCCGCCTTCATGCGGAAAACCGCCTTTTCTGTCGCCTGCCGCACGACCGTCTGGCAGGCCATGCAGCCCTGTGTAAATGCCTGCAAAAACCAGTGCACCCAAGGTGTCACGTCAATGGCGGCAGCATCAAGCCTGACGCCGTGCAAGCACTGCGCCTGGTTGAGTCCGTCGTAATACGCGGTGCGGGTTTTCAGCATCTGGCGGGCCATGCCAAACACGCGAACCAGGGCGGCATGGCTCGCCGGATCGTGCGCCTGCATGTCTTGCGCCAGCGCCCTATCCACTAGGGCGCGCCCCAGCCGGCCATTGCCATCTTCAAACGGGTGAATCGACTCAAACCACACATGCACCAGCGCCGCCCGCGCGATGCCATGCAGCCCAGGCGCGTGAGCGGTGGGCCTCGTGGCCTCGAACCACGCCAGAAACTGCGCCATTTCCGTCGGCACCTGGCGCGAGGGTGGCGCTTCGTAATGCACCCGCTCGCGCCCGAGCGCGCCGCTGACGATCTGCATGGCGTCGGCAGGGTCGCGCAAGCGCCCCACGGCAATGCGCGCAATGCCGGAGGTGCCACCCGGAAACAAGGCCGACTGCCAACGGCACAGGCGGTCCAAGGTCAGCACATCGCGGTGGTTGGCCAGCGCATCCTGCATCACCTGCACCAGTCCCTCCGCAGGGCAGTCATGGCCGGGCGCTTCGGCCAGGCCCAGCCGGTGCGCCACCGATGCGCGTACCGATGCCAGGTTGAGCTGCTCCCCCTCAAGGGCCGCCGTGGCCAGCGCCTCTTGCACCCACAACTCGCGCTGCACCTCTTGCGCCTGCTCCAGGCCTATCGCCTCCAGCAAACCCAGCAGCCTGCCTTGCGCCAGCCGGGCCTGGTCCAGCGCTGGCGCCAGCGCCAAGGCGTCAAACGCCAGCCTGGGCCAGGCAGCGTGCTGCCAGATGCAGCGTGGCGCGGGTGCTGTCGGGGGTGGAGTTGGCTGGGGCATGCGCCGCATTGTGGGTAATACGGCTCAAAAAGTGATGCGTATTTTAAGAAATATGCCTCAGCGCGCTGCAGTGCGATTCGAGTTTGGCCCTTGACGCAAGCACTTGTATGGCAAATTGAACAAACAAAGTTAACGACGACAAGTCGTCAGTTCGAAGCCACCGCGCACCCGGTGTTTCAGCGCCCGTTCAGGGCACAGGTACGAAGTACAGGTGCGTTTCATTGCAAGACCTGAGCCCAAAGCCGTGCGCAGACCGCGCGCGAACCGATGAAGCGCCGCCGTGATGCGCTGCAGGCCGATGCCGTGCAGGCGTTGATGAAGGAATACCTGCCGCAGCTTTGGCATCGAGAGTGGCTGCGCGCTGAGCGGGTTTTTCGCTGAATTTTGTTTTACGTAGCAGTGTGTAAGTCGAATTTAATTGGATGCTGACCCTGATTACACCGATTAAATTTTGCCCATACTACTGCGCTGAAAGATTAGAAGGCTTGTCAATTCGTGAACCATAGATTACATTTTTGAATGCTTCAAATCCTCCGTACTGCCGATTTCGACACATGGCTGAGTACGTTGCGCGACAAGGTCGGGCAAAAACAGGTCTTGGCCCGGCTGGCCCGTTTGTCTTTGGGGCACTAGGGCGATTGCAAGCCCGTGGGCGGGGATGTGGTTGAACTGCGCATCCATAGCGGCCCCGGTTACCGCCTTTATTGCTGGAAGGATGGCCTCACCGTGGTCATCGCGCTGGCTGGCGGCGACAAGTCCAATCAGGAGCGCGATATTGCCAAGGCGCAGCACATGGTCACACTGTTAAAGGAGTAGTTTGATGAACCCCACCGTCGCCGCACAACTCGGCATTCAGGCCTTCGAGCCCGCCGATTATTTGCAATCAGACGAAGACTGCGCCCTGTACCTGCAGGCCTGCATGGACCAAGCGCCGGAAGACGCCGCCCTGTTCACCAAAGCCGTCGGCGACATTGCGCGGGCACGCGGCATGATGCAGCTCGCCCGAGATACCGGCCTGACCCGGGAAGGGCTTTACAAGGCGCTGGGCGAGCAAGGCAACCCCAGCTTTGCCACCGTGGTCAAGGTCATGCACGCGCTGGGCCTGCAGTTCCATGTCGGTGCGCGTCAGGCACAAGGCTGAGCAGCAAGAGTTTTCTGGAGGTTTCCCTGTCCACCTTTCGGCGCTACGTCGCCGCCGGGCGGCTTAGCCAAAGTTCAACGTTGGGGCGCAGCCAGATGTTCAAGGTGGCGGAGTTGAAAGCCTTCAAGAAGGTCTTGAAAACCGTCAAAGAGCTGAATGGTTCTTGCAGGGATTGCAAGGCTGGGAAATGGAAGATGGCGCAAAGCGGAGAGTCTGACGAAGTTTTGAATGAAAAGTGCTTGTTGCGCTTCCGTAGACTGCGCAAGCTGCTATCGAATTAGATAAGGACAAGGGATGAAAAAAGTGTCTCGCACGGCGCCTGCGGCACCCGATGCGGAATCGGCCCTCTATGCCAGCATCCACGCGCTGGTCCTGTCCGCCCGCAACACCGTTGCACGTGGCGTTGAGCGGGTAGCAGGTGCGTACCAACTTCGAGATCGGCCGGCACATTGTTGAGTACGAGCAGCAAGGCGAGACACGGGCTGCTTACGGAAAAGAACTGCTGGCCTTGCTGGCGGAGCGCTTGACTGCAGAATTTGGCAAAGGATTCGGGCGAAGCAATATCGCTTATGCACGCAGCTTTTATCTTGCCTACCAGGCGCGCAGGCCAATTGTCCAGACAGCGTCTGGACAATGGAAGCCAGCCTCTCTCCAGCCGGAACGCCCCTTCAGCTTGAATTGGTCGCACTGTGTTTTTCTGCTCGGCATCAAGAAGGCCGATGAACGCGACTTCTACGAAATCGAGGCCACCAGCCAGAACTGGACCGTGCGCGAACTCAAGCGCCCGTTTGACAGCGGCCTGTACGAACGCCTGGCACTATGGCTTGATTGCAGGCTGATGCCACCTGGGTCTGGAGTTTTAATTGGCGGGACCGGTCACAGTGCTGCGGTTTACCGCCATCCTTGATGCCAATGTTCTTCATTCCCGCTTCAAATCGTCGCAAGGCTTGTCAAATAATATCCAAACGGATATATTCTTCACATGAAACCTGTGCAATTCCTGGGAAACTCGCTCAAGCGTCTGCGTGAGTTTCCCAGTGATGCACGGCAGGACGCGGGCCGCCAGATCGATCGCGTTCAGCGAGGCATGCAGCCCGACGACTTCAAGCCCATGCCATCCATTGGCAAGGGGGTCGAGGAAATTCGGGTGTGGGACGAATCAGGCACCTTTCGCGTCATCTACACAGCACGCCTGGCTGATGCGGTTTATGTGCTCCATGCCTTCCAGAAGAAGACGCAGACCACGTCCAGAAGTGATATTGAACTGGCGAAGTCACGCTTTGACCAACTACAAAAAGGTACACCATGACCGAGGAAAAAACGGAACGCTACGCCAGCGTGTGGGACGCCATCGCCGACACCCCGCAAGAGGCAGAAAACCTGCGGGTACGCTCCGAACTGATGGACAAGATCACGGCGCTGATTTCGGAAAACCATTGGAAGCAGGCCGAGGCAGCCAGTCGGTGCGGGGTGACGCAGCCGCGCATCAACGATCTGCTGCGCGGCCGCATCTCGCGCTTCTCGCTCGATGCGCTGGTGAATATCGCAGCCGCGTTGGGGCGGCGGGTTCATGTTGAGCTGCTGCTGGCTGAGTGAACCGGTTAAGGCCGCCTGGCAGCGTTGTGACCGGAAAATGCATCAAACAGGCTGCTAGCGCAATAGATGCGGGCGCAGGTAGCTATTAATTAGAGAGCAAATAAGGGGGAAGTTTTAAGCTGATTTCGGCGCTTGACGCGCTTGACGGGGGCGTCCATAAGGTCCGGCAAATAATAAGAAAATTTAGATTTAACTGGACTCTGACCCCCAATGTCTTGCTGGGCATCAAGAAGGTCGATGAACGCGACTTCTATGAAATAGAAGCGGCCAGCCAGGACTGGACCGTGCGCGAACTCAAGCGCCAGTTTGACAGCGGCCTCTACGAACGCCTGGCCCTGAGCCGCGACAAGGACGGCATTCGCCAGCTTGCCCAACAGGGGCAAATCTTCAGCCGGCCCCAGGACTTGCTCAAAGAGCCGCTGGTGCTGGAGTTTTTGGGCCTGTCCGAACAAGCCCGGTATTCCGAGTCCGACCTGGAGGGCGCCATCATCAGCCAGATCGAGCATTTTCTGCTGGCGCTGGGCAAGAGATTTTTGTTTGAGGTCCGGCAAAAGCGCTTTACCTTTGACAACGACCATTTTTTCGTCGATCTGGTTTTCTACAACCGCCTGCTGCGCTGCCATCTGCTGATCGACCAGAAAATCGGCAAGCTCACGCACCAGGATTCAGGCCAGATGCAGAGGTACGTCAACTACTTTGACCGACACGTCAAAACCGACGCTGAGAGCGCCACCATCGGCATCGTTGTGCCAAGAAAAAGCACGAAGCGCTGGTTGAAATTACTTTGCCCAAAGACGCGAATATTCATGCGCGGGAACACCAGCTTTATTTGCCGAGCAAGGAGGAGTTGCAGCAGAAACTTGCGGAGTGGGCGGAAAAAGTAGGTGACTGAATATGTTTTCTGCATATATTCATTGAGTTGTCATTAGCCCAGACGAATTGATGGCTTCTTATGATTTTAAAATCAGTTTTTAGCTAATTTAATTGAAATCTGACCTCAATTTCTACATATCGCCTATTCTTTTTCTACTAGGGTCTTTGCAACCACTGTCTTGTCTGCAGGTTTCAATGCAGCCAAACCCTCTTTTGCAAGTTTCGCGACCGATGCTGCGAATTCAGGTACCGATTCGGTTGCTTTCCGAATCAAATCGGATGACGCCAGTTCATGCCACGGGCTTCCATGCGTCGTTGTTTCAACCAAACGAAGCGGTTGTTCATCAAGCCGATTTAAAGCTGATGAAAAAAGTCTTGATACAAACTCTTGATCAATATTTGCAGCCTCACGTCGGTATCCTTCATACGCTCTTGATACGGATGCTTTGAACGCGTAATCTTCTGCGAGGCGAAAGCGTTGCCCGATTTGCTTTGTTGCCAACCAAGAAAACCAGACGGTGGCCCCAACAGAAAGCAGTGCCAATATAAGATTTATAACTACGACTATCGAATTCGAGTCTGGCTGTTTTATAACTTCTGAAAAATTACGCAGTTGCGTTGAACCAATCCAAGAACCAAGCCCAAGCGCGATAACAAGGCCACCGACCCAAACCCACATTGACTTTCCCAATGTCGCTGACCGCTCTGTGAACGCCGCCGCCAAACCATGACTTGTTGATGCCGCATACGCAGAACTACAGCGTTCAACAATACTTTCGGCTTCTTTCACGCTGGCAATCAAGGTTGTTTTATCGGCATCCGCAGCAATGGCAAAGTCGCCGACTTTTGCTCTGTCTGAGGTCACTGCTATCAACAACTCTTCGACAGTTTTTCGTGCTTCCCTTAGCGACTCAAGATCAACTGGTAATTGGTCAGCTGCTGAATTCGCTTTTTCAATTCGACTGATCATTTCTTCAATAGAAGTTGACTGAGGTTCCAAAGCATTAAGACTTGCTTCGAGTGCTCGTAAACGAGTTGTTGATTTTTTTAAATTTGTTCTAGCTTGAGCAATTTCTTGTGTCAGATCTTGATCTTCCGGCAAAGCGTTCTCAAGGGCTGTCTGTAAGCCCTGCATTGTGATCATGAAAGCAGAGACTGACTGAGCTGCATTACTGCTCCATATTTGAGGAATGGTATTTGCCCGCAGGAATTCCAATCGACGTTTGTAATCAGAAATTAATGCTTCACTGGAACCTATTTGATCTGTCCCGCGCTCATTGATCAGCGAAATAATTCGCTCAACAACTTGCACAAGTTCGTCCCGAGTCATTCCGGGGATATTCCAACCACCATGCGTAACGTTTAGTGGCTCGTTACTTCCTATTGCTTTCAACGAGGTTAGTACGTTTTCCAGTTCGTTTTGAATTGTAATTAATACGGGATGCATAATTTCTTTCTTGGTTAGAAGTTTTATTCTTGAAGAGTGCACAAAAAAATCTGAAACGCTAAAGTTTCACTTTATGTGATTTATTTGCTTTATGGTTAATCGGTTAAATTAGTTGTTATTCACTCGGGAGAATTAAGCTAATTAAGCCGTTCGTTGTTATGTGATTACATCTTTATTTAGCATCTTCCCAAACCCCCCATCCCCGCCAGCAGTAATCACCAACCGATGCGTAGCCCGCGTCGCCGCCACATAAAACAACCGCGCTTCTTCCTGCTCGTCCTCTCCCGCAGCGGGCATGTGGCCGATGCCGGGCAGGGCGACCACCGGGAACTCCAGTCCTTTGCAGACGTGCATGGTCAGCACGGTGATCGTGTCGCGGCTGGGGTTGAAGTCGCCTGAGCGCCGGCGCACCTGATGCGGCAGCTTGCGGTACTGCAGCGCATTCGCGCAGACATCCATCGTCGCGTAGTCGCGGCAAATCACCGCCATGTCGCCCCACGCATGGCCTTCCTGGTGCGCTGCGCTCAGCAACTCGGCAATCTTGAAGGCCTCGTCGCGCAGGCTGGGCAGGCGGATGATCAGCGGCGCCTGCCCGTCGCGCCCGCAGCTGATGGGTTTGAGCAGCGGGATGCCGTCGTCGTCCTGGTCGTCGGCCGTCAGCAGGTCGGCGGCAATCAGGCTGGCGGTTTGCAGAATCTGGCGGGTGTTGCGGTAGTTGATTTTCAGGACCGTGGTGCGGCCCTGCGCCTGCACGCCTACGCTCTTGAAGCTGAAATTCTTGGCGCGCGCCCGCTCGTAAATGTTTTGCGCGTCGTCATACAGCAGCAGCAAACTGTTGGTGGCCGGATCGACCATCTGCGTGACCAGCTTGAGCCATTCGGGCGCAAAGTCGTGGCCTTCGTCGATCAAGATGGCCTGGTACTGGCCGCCGGGGATGTGCTGGCGGTCCACGGCGTAGATCACGCGCAGCACCATCTCGTGCATCTTCTGGCTGACCGTCAGGTCGTGGGCGGGCAGGTCCTGGCCGAAGGCCACCAGCTGCTGGCGGCACCATCTGTGGAAATTGCGCACATGCACCTGGGCGCTCAGCCCCTTGGCCTGCATCACGGAGTCGAGCTTGACGGCCAGCGGCTCGTTGAAGCACAGAATCAAAATCGGCTTGGACGCGGACGTGTGGGCCTTGGCCAGGTATTCGGCGCGGTAGCCCAGGATCATCGTTTTGCCCGAGCCGGCCACGCCGTGAATCACGCGGTGGCCGTCGCCCAGGCTGCGGGCGAGTTGCTCTTGTTGCAGGTCCATCACGCGCAGGATGTCGGGGAAGTCGGCGTCCGGGTCGTGGTCGTCAAACAGCGCGCCTTGGGTTTGCACGCGCACCTGCGGAAACATGTTCCAGCGCACCCGGTCGAGTTGCGGCAATGTCATCACGCCCCGGCCAAAGGCGTGCGGAATCATGTTCCAGAGCCGCTGCTGAAATTCCTCGGGCTCGGCGCTTTCCAGCATTTCATCCTGGCAAATCACGCAATGCGGCTCAATCGCTTCGCCCAGCCCGGCGGCGTCGAACTGCCTGCGCGTGATGCGGGTGAAGACCACGCCGTGGCCCCACGGAAACGCCAGCTTGCCCTGGTGCGGGCCGCCCGTTTGCACCAGTTGCGGGTCGCGTTCCAGCGCGTTGACGACCTGAATGGCGCAAAACCGCGCCTGCGCCAGCGGGCTCATCACCACCTTGACGCGGCCATCGACCAGCAGGTCCCAGGCCTGCCGGGTGGCTTGCTGGACCGTTTCCAGGCGCCAGTCCTTGGTTTCCAGAATCAAGAGGCCGCGCCGGGGGTGCAGCACGACAAAGTCGGGGTGCGACTGCTTGGGGCCAACCGGCACGTCGTACCAGAGCAAATAGTCGTCGTCGAGTTTTTGTTCCAGCCGCTCGGCCAGCCGGCGCTCGCCGGGGGTCATGCGCGGCACGCAGGTGCCGATTGCAGGAATAAGGGTTGCCATCAAAAAGTCACATTTATTAACATTTTGTGACGATTATCATGCACGAAAACTGGCGCTGTTTTGCTGGCAGGCACCGGCCGCTTCAGTAGCTTCCCTAAGTGCGCGGTTCAAAAAATACAAGTAGCATTTAGAAACACGCCGTTGGTTAATCGGCGGTCTAGAAAGTACACAGTTTATGCAATCCAGTGCCTTGGCGGTCAAAATCTCTGGCCTGTCCCTTTTTTTGGGTGGCCTTGTGCTGGCGCCAGCGATGGCTGCACCGCGCTACACGCCGTCGCCGGACGGCCAGGAAATCTCCGACAGCAAGACCGGACTGGTGTGGCGGCGCTGCGCCGAAGGCATGGACTGGAAGGGCAATAAGCGCTTACCGGCAATTCATTCCGTAATGGTTTGGCAGAAATCCAGCTTGTATCTCTCGCCGAATCCGGCCAATATTTCTTGCACATCAGCTTCGAGGGTTTTGGCATCGCGCGCCTTGAAGTCCATCCACTCGTATTTCATCTTGTGCCACAGCTTCTCGATGCGGTTGAGTTCCGGGCTGTAGGGCGGCAGGAAGTACAACTTCAAGCCCTGGCGCTGCAGACCCTCAAGCAGTGGCGCAATGGCTTTTGCCTTATGCACCGAGGCGTTGTCCAGAATCACCACCAAGGGCTTGCCCACATGCGCCATCAGCTGGCCCAGGAACCCGGCAAACAGCGCGGCTGTCATCGTTTCCCACAACTTCACGGTAAACAACTCACCCGACGACAGCAGGGCGCCCACGACATTCAGGCGCTTGCCCCGCAAGGCGTCGCTCGTATGACATTGGCCTACCGGCGTCCATGCACTGCGATTCGGATGGGCCGACGTAAACCCAGCTTCATCACAGTAAGCCACGTCGATTTCCCCTCGATCGACCGCTGCCAGCATGTCATTGATTTCAATCTGTGCTACGCGGAATTTCAGTTCATCACGTTTTTTTTAAGCTGTGCCGCGTGCGCTTCCACACGAAGCCCATCTGCTTCAAAATGACCCCCAGCGTGTTGGGATGGATGAAAATGTCGAACTCCTCCTTGAGCTTGGTCACCAACTGGCGCGCCGTCAGCGCTTGCGCTGTCGCCCACATGCGCAGTTGTTCGCGCTGCGCTTCATTCACCTTCGAGGCTACGCCGCAGCGGTGCTTGTCCGCCAACGAGGCGAAACCCTCTTGCAGCCAGTGCTTGCGCCGGTCATACACCGTGTCCAGATGCAGATGCTGCTGCGTCGCGATGGCTTTGGCCCGCCACCCGTCTCCAAAGTGCAGCAGCGTCTGCGCGCGATGACGCATGCGCCAGTCGCATCCCTTCTCCACGATCTTCACCAACTTCGCCCGATCTTCTTGCGACAACTCCAGCACTTTCAGCTTCATCTCAACCCTTGCGCCATTTTTGTGACCGCAATTATCGTGTTACGGTCACATCTACCGGTGAGCGCTTACCTGCATCAAAACGGCCGTGTTTTCCAATTTTTTCGGCGCCCAGGCGCGTGCCAAGGCGGCGGCCACTCCCGGCAAGCCATGGCGTCTTCCCACACTGAACGAACTTTCGAGCATCGTGGCGGTGCGCGAGGCCGGGGAGGGCAGGGCGGCGATTGATCGGGGGGCCTTTCCGGCAACGCCGGCTGCGCGTTTCTGGTCGTCCAGCACCGTCGGGCGGGGCTACTTCATGTATGTGTCGTTCACTGAAGGCAGTGCCGGCGAAGGGGAGCGCAACTCCCCGGGTGTAGTGCGGCTGGTGCGCCAAGGCCCGTAACCGCCGGGCCTTGGCGGCAGCACACCATCAGGCGGCTGCCGCGTTGCCGGTGCGTGACTCGGGGCTGTCGTTGAACTCGTGGCGGGTGGCGGACGTCAGCGTCACGTTGCGCTGGAGTTCGGACAGCAGCTGAAACTCTTTCTTGATGGCTTTTTCCAGGTTTTGCAGCGCCAGAACCTGCTCCTCCAGCACCGGCAATTGCGTGGCCTGCACTGGTGGCGCCGCCGCCGGACGCACTGCCTGCGCCGGCGCCGGTATGGCGGCGGCATTGCGCCTGAGGGTGGCGTTTTCCTGCTCCAGCGCCAGCATGCGGGCCTGGGCGCGCTTCAGGGCTTCAGCGCTTTCGGCCGCCTGGCCTTGCGCGCCGCGCAGGGCCGCTTGCTGGTTGGACTGGTCTTGGTCGTGGTGCTGCAGCGCGGCCAGCCGGGCTTGCAGCGCAGGCACCTGGGCGGCCTGCTGGGCGGCGCGGGCCTGCTCTTTCTGGGCCAGGTCCAGCGCTTGGCGCAGCCGGTCGGCATCAAGCTTGAGCGCCTGGGCGCTGGCGGCGGCGACTTGCTGGTTTTTTTCCATCGAGCGGAAATAGTCCCTGGCCTGGGCCTGTTCGGCCAGGGCGTCTGCCCTGACCTTGACAATGTCGGCGTGCGTGGCCTGTTCCTGCGCCTGCAGCGCGGCCAGTTGCGCCTGCAGGGCGGCGACCTGGGCGGCGTGTTCGGCCGGTGGCGCGCTGTCCTTCTTGACGGCGTTGGTCACGCCGCGTGCCCGGGCGGTCTCGTGCTTGAGGTCTTCGTAGTTCTTGATGGCCAGCTGGCGTTCGTCTTCAAGCTGGCGGATACGGCCCCTGGCCTGCGCCAGTTCTCCTTGCACCTCTGGCCAGCCCTGAGGTGCCGGGGCGGCCCTGCCGCCGCGCATGAGCAGCCAGCACAGCACAAAGCCTGCGACAAGTCCGGCGACAGTGGTCAAGACGGTAAAAGTTGGGAAGTCCATGTGCGTGCCCTTGCCTGAAAAGAATCAAAATCTGCTAGCACCGCATTATTTGCCATAAAACCGTGCCTGGCGTCATGCCTTGTTGCAAAAACAGTCCGTTTTTTTTTGATTCACGCCCTGGCGCTGACTGCGGTTGGAGGCGTGCTGTCAGGCTGGCTTCGGGACCGGCACGGCGACGACGCCTTGTGGCGCCATTTTCAACTGCGCCTGCGCGGTCCACCCGCTGGCCGTGCCGCTGCCGCTGGCAGAGGACCCGCTGGGGCCGTGTGCGCCGGAAGGCATGGCCGCCAGGGGCCTTCCCATTGGCGGCAACTGACGCCGTGCAACCCGGCATGCGCGCCGGCCCCTGCCGCGGGGTTTGCGGCCGGTGGCCTGGACTTGCATCCAGATCTTTTTTTGGCGTTCAGGAAAGGCCGGGACCGGGCGGTGGCATGGCGCGGGCATCCATGTACATGAGTTCCCACAGGTGGCCGTCCAAATCCTGAAAACCATGCGGGTACATGAAGCCGTGGTCTTGCGGCGGGTTGGGCGTGGTGGCGCCTGCCGCGATGGCCTGGCCCACCCTGTCGGTGACCTGTTCCCGGCGGTCGCAGGCCAGGCAGATCAGCACCTCGGTGTGCCGGCGGGCATCGCAAATCTTCTTGGTCGTGAAGGTCCTGAAAAAGTTTTCGACCAGCAGCATCACGAAGCTGTCGGGACCAATCACCATGCAGGTGGCGTTGCTGTCGGTGAACTGCGGGTTGAAGCCAAAGCCAAAGCCGAGGCGGGTGAAAAAATTGACCGACCGGTCCAGGTCTTTGACGGGCAGATTGACATACATCTGGGTCGCCATGCAGTCCTTCATTCTCAACGGGGCGAGTATCAGCGCTGGCCGGCGGGCGGGCGTTTCCAAATTGCAAGCGGACCGGCGCAGCGCTGCAGGTCGCTTCAGCGTGGCGGTGCGGGAACAAAACTGACCGCCAGTCCCCTGGGCGTGACGGTGATGCTGCCGGGCTGCAGTCCCATGGCGTCGGGCAGCGCAAGGTCCTGCGGGCGCAGGGTGTGCAGGACGACTTCGCCCAACGCCTGCTCGGCCAGCGCGGGGCCGTAGGCGTCCAGCAGCGCAGACGGCCCCGGCGGCAGGTCGGGAAAGCGCAGTGCATGGACGCGCAACCGGTGCGCCCGGACGGTCCGGTCGCGCGCCTCATAGCGCAGCGCAAAATCCAGCTCGAAGGTGCCGCTGTAGCTGCGACCCAGCACCGGGCCGGCGGCTTCGACCAGCATCTCGGTGCCCAGCCGGTTCAGCTCGGGCAGCAGGCGCAGGCGTGGCGCCAGCAGCTTCAGGTCCAGCAATCCGCCGACCGGGTAACGCAGCGGAAACCGCTGGGCAACCGCCTGCTCCAGCTGGCCGGTGGAGACGGTGTAGCCAGGCGGGCCGGCAGCGTGCGCGGCGGAAAAGCCTGGGCCCGCCGTGCCGCTCGCCAGCAGCCAGGCGGGGAGTGTCAGCATGCGTCTGCGGTTCATCCGTTTCCTTGGGTTGGGGGGGGTCATGCGGCCGGATGCGCCGCGACGCCTGCCTGCGTCTTGCGCAGCAGGGGTGCAGGGTCAGACGCTGTGCGCCAGCGTCAGTTCCGCTGGGCAGGGCATGACAGCGGCATAGGTGCTTGATTTTTTAAGAAATTGGCCATTTGCGCAAGACTGGTGGGCATATGTAGCTATTGAAAGTATAGTAAATCAGTTCCTGCGACAGGCTACATCTGGTAACAGCCACATGTGTTTTGTTGACAGGATCACACCGGTGCGACACCTCGCCCCATCACAATGCACCGGCCTGCCGTTTTTGGCAGGCGTGGGACGGGAGAGCTTTCATGAAAACATTTTTAGTGCTGTGCGCGGTCGCCGGATTAAGCGGCTGCGCTGTGTACCCGTCGCCGGGCTATGAGACCTATGGCTACGACGTGCCGGCTCCCCAGGTGATCCGGCAGCCGGTGTATATCTACGGCGGCGGCGGCGGCACGGTGTACCGCTCCGACGGTTTCGGGAATGCCTACCCGCAGGGCTACTACCGTCCTTTGCCGCCGCCGGTGGTCGTCGTGCCGGGGCCGCGCCCGGAGCGGCCGTTCGTGCATGGGCCGCGACCGGGCCGTGGCCAGGGCGACCGGGACGGCGACGGCATTCCGAACCGCTTTGACCGCGACCGCGACCGCGACCGCGATGGCGACGGCATACGCAACCGCCTTGACCGCCACCCGAACCACAGCAGCGCGCCGAACCGCGTGGAACGCAGCCGCAGCCGGGACCGGGACGGCGACGGCCTTTCAGACCGCATCGACCCCCGGCCCGACATTCCGAACCGCCGCTAGGCAGGTCGCCACAGAGGCGACAGACGGGCAGGCCGAGCTGTTGTAAGGTGCGTCCTGCGCCAGCACCTGCGCTTACACCCACTGCGGAGCCCCTCCTTGCCTGACACCATCCACTTCTACGAACCGCGCAGCGGCCACCGCCTGCCGCATGACCCGTTCAACGCCATCGTCGGGCCGCGCCCCATCGGCTGGATTTCGTCGCGCAGCCCGGCAGGCAGCCTGAACCTGGCGCCCTACAGCTTTTTCAACGCCTTCAACTACACGCCGCCCATCGTCGGCTTTGCCAGCGTGGGCTACAAGGACACGCTGCGCAACATCGAGCAGACCGGCGAATTTGCCTGGAACCTGGCGACGCGCCCGCTGGCCGAGGCCATGAACCAGAGTTGCGCCGCCGTGCCGCCCGAGGTCAGCGAGTTCGAGCTGGCGGGCCTGACGCCGGTGCCGTCGCAGGTGATTTCAGTGCCGCGCGTGCAGGAAAGCCCGGTGTCGTTCGAATGCCGCACCACCCAGATCGTCCAGCTCCAGGGCGCCGATGGCGAGAAAGTGCCGACCTGGCTGGTGCTGGGCGAGGTGGTGGCGGTGCACATTGCCCAGCGCCTGCTCAAGGACGGTGTGTACGACACGGCCGGCGCGGAGCACATCCTGCGCGGCGGCGGGCCAGGCGACTATTTCAGCGTCGGCCCCGAGCAGTTGTTCAAAATGTACCGGCCGAGGTGAGGCTGGACACCCCGTCCGCAATGACCGGTGAGAAAAAAATAATGCGTTCCAGTCATCGGTTGAATCGCCATGATTTTTCAATCAAACAGGCCGTTTGCGCATGTCCAATCAACGAATGAAGCTATAAAAATAGTAGCAACGAGGTTCAGGCCGTGGCGCGGCGCACCGGCCCCGGCAACAGCGTGAATGCCAGCGCGCCGGCGGCCAGCAGCGCGGCAATGCTCGCCAGCACGGCGGTGAAGGGCTCGATGCCACGGGCCGCGGCCACGGACGCGACGATGCCGGTCAGCCACTGCATGCCGGCCACGCCCAGGAACATCGCCATGGTGAACACCGCCATGGCGCGGCCGGTGAGTTCAGGCGGGTAGGCGGCGCGCACGTCGGCATACTGCAGCACCATGTAGCCCGACAGCAGTCCGATGACGATGGGGCCGCCCACGTCCACCAGCGTGCTGTGCCCCATCGCAAACGCCGCAAACAGGCCGGCCAGCAGCAGCGTGAAGCCGACAATCCAGCGGCGCCGGTGCTTCGGACCGGGGTCAAAGCGGCCAAACAGCGGCGGGCCGAGCAGCGAGGCCAGCGACATCACCAGCGCCACGTTGCCCGCCTGCACCAGCGAAAAGCCGTGGCGCTGCATCAGCATCGGCCCCAGCCACAGGCCGCGCAGCGAGATGAAGGACGCATAGCCCACGGCCGCCAGCAGCACGATGCCCAGCGTGTGCGGCAGCAAGAACAGCGCGCCGAACCTGCCAATCGCCTGGACCAGCGTTTCCCGCGCTGGCGCCCCCCGGGCCTGCGCCATGGCGGCGGGCAGGGGCGGCTCATGCACCAGCGCGTAAATCAGGCCCCAGGCGAGGACGGCGACAGCGCCCAGCACCCAGAATCCCATGCGCCACGAGGTGGCCTCGATCAGCCAGGCCAGCGGCGTGCCGGTCAGCAGCATGCCGATGCCGCCCAGGCCCAGCGTGAGCCCGGAAATCGCCGCGAACCGCCCGGCCGGAAAATGCCGCGCAATGAACACGGTGCACACCAGGAAAGCCGGTGCGCAGCCCACGCCGATCAGCACCTGGCCGGCGAGCAGCATCGGATACGACGTGGCCAGTGCCGACACGGCCGAACCGGCAATCGCCACCGGAAACGCCGTCAGCACGGTGCGCCGCACGCCCTGCAGGTCGATGCCGATGCCCATGAACAGCTGCATCGCGCCAAAGGCAAAGTGAAAGGCGCCGGCAAACAGCCCCAGCGCCTGCGCGCCCAGGTGAAAGTCGGCCTGCAGCGGCGCGGCCATCAGGGCGGCGACGGTGCGGTAGGCCTGGCTCAGCGCGAAGGCAGTGGTCAGGGCGAACAGCATGGCCCAGAGCGGGCGCAGGGGCGGTGCTGCGGGCGGTTCGGCGACGGCGCGGGTCTGTAACGGGATGGAATTCATGGCGTTGGTGGACGTTGAGGGTACACCGGCTGGCGATGGTGCCTTGCCGCACCTGCCGGGGATGTCGGCCAGGGGCTGGCCCGCGCGGCAGGAAAACACCGTGGCGTGCCTGGTTTGACACCAAAACAGCCGCTGGCGCTTGCAGGACGGGCGCAGGCAGCTATTAAAAAAAGAGTGCTGCCCCGCCGTTCACGGGACAGGCGGGCATTCAAGTCGCTGACGGATCCCCTGGCAACACTGCAGGCCCCGCGGTTCAGGGCGCCTGGCGGCCAGCCGCCAGGTGCTCGGCCATCGTCTTGCGAAAGACACGCACCAGCGTCTCGGAGACATAAGGTTTTTGAATCAGTTCAAAGCCGTGCCTGCCGCGCTCGGCCATGACCTCGTTGCAGCCGCTGGCCAGCACCACCGGCAGGCCCGGGTAGCGCTTGCGCACCAGCTCGCCGAATTCAATCCCGCTCATGCCCGGCATGATCACGTCGGAAAACACCAGGTCAAAACGGCTCGCGTCCTCGGCCAGCAAATTCAGCGCGGCTGTGGCATTGGCCGCCCAGGTCGTGTGGTAGCCCAGGATGTTGAGAAGCTCGCATGTCATCTGCGCCAGTATCTCGTTGTCCTCGACGACCAGCACGCGGATGCTGCGCGCCTCGGCGCTGGTTTCGGCATCGGCCGCCACGGCTTCGGGTGTGGCCGCGTGCTCGGCGCGCGCCAGAAAAAGGGTAAAGACCGAACCGATGTCCACCTCGCTCTGAACCTTGACCTCGCCGCCTGACTGCCTGGCAAAGCCAAACACCTGGCTCAAGCCCAGGCCGGTTCCCTTGCCCACTTCCTTGGTGGTGTAGAAGGGCTCGAAAATCGCTTCCAGGTTTTCGGCCGCAATGCCGCAACCCGTGTCGCTCACTGAAATGGCCACGAAATCGCCTTGCCGCAGGTCACGGCCAGAACCGGCCGGCACGTGATCGACCTTTTGCACCTTGATGGTGAGCCGGCCGTGGCCGTTCATGGCGTCGCGCGCGTTGACGGCCAGGTTCACCAGCGCGGTTTCAAACTGGTTGATGTCCGCCACACGGCTCAAGCTGAATCTGCACCTGCGCACCCATCAGCGGGCGCACCAGATCGATCACGCCCTGCACCTGCCGGTCCACATTGAAGACTTCAGGGCTCAAGGGCTGTTGCCGGGCAAACGCCAGCAGCTGGCTGGTGAGCTTGGCCGCGCGCCCGACCGTGTCGAAAATCCGGTCCAGGTACTGGCCACGCCGCTCCACCGGGAGTTTGTCACTGCGCAGCAACTCGACCGAGGAGCTGATGACCGCCAGCAGGTTGTTGAAGTCATGCGCGACGCCGCCGGTGAGCTGGCCCAGCGCTTCGAGCTTTTGCGATTGCCGCAGCGCGTGTTCGGTGCGCAGCAGTTCGGTCGTCCGCTGGTCGAGCGCCACCTGCGCCGCCTCGACCTCCTTGCGCGCCGTGTTGTCGGTGCCGATCAGCAGGTAGCCGATGATGGCTTCGTGCGCATCGCGCAGCGCCGTGACCGAGACAATCGCCGGAAAGCGGCTGCCGTCCTTGCGGATGTAGGTCAGCTCGTAGATGTCCTCGATGCCGCGCGAGGCCTTGAAGACCAGCGCTTCAAAGCCGGGCGTGATCGGGGTATCGAATTCCAGGCTCAAGGTGACGGCCCGGGCCACCAGTTCTTTCGAGTCCGAAATATCGGCGGGCGTGACCTGGTTGACGACATCGCCAGCCGCATACCCGAGCATGCGCTCGGCGCCGACGTTGAAAATCTGGATCACGCCTTTTTCGTCGGTGGCGATGCTGGAAAAGTTGGCGCTGTTGAAAATCGCGTCCTGCAGGGCGCCCGCCTTGAGCAGTGTTTCCTGCTGCCGGACATCGTTGAGGTTCTCCAGCGTCCCTGGTTGCCCGCCAGCGTTGTGAGGGTTACCCGTTCCCGGCATAGATTCTTTCGTTCCAGCTGTCACCATCGATCAGCTGTGTGGACAAAAGAAGGGCTCCACCGCCGCAGCGTAGCATGCGCCAAACCGGCAGGCCTTGTCCAGGGTCGTGGTGCACAGGGCCTGCCCGAGCATCGCAGGCTGCCGGAGGACGGTCGGGCGCATGCGATGAATGCGTGAATTGTGCCCGCCTGCCGGGCGCTGCGCATGGCGAGATAGGTTCAGCCTGGCTTGCCGTCGGAACGCACCCGCGTCAGCACCGGCCAGTACGTCACCGCGTAGAGTGCAAAGCCGGCCGACCACAGCGCCGCCGAACCCAGCACGGCATGGACGATCTGCGCCGGCGCGACAAGCGGAACCGCCACGCGGACCAGCGCCGCCGCCAGCACCAGCAGGTAACACGCCACGTCGGCACGGCTGGCCGTGAGCCGCCGTCCGGTGTGGCCCAGCGCGGTGCGCGTCATCATGCCGATGATCAGCCCGCCGATGGCGCCGACCGTCAGCGCATGGATGGCGAGCGACGGCGAAACCAGGCCCATCTCGCCCAGTCCGCGCAGCGCCAGGTGCGCCGGAATCCAGAAGTAGGCGACATGCAGCACCCAGACCAGCGGCGTGCGCCAGGTTTTCCAGGGCTGCCACAGCGCCCAGCGGGCCAGGTGCGCGGCGGCGCACAGGCCAGCCAGCGCCACCAGCGCCGCGCCGTGGAGCTGCAGCACGTCGGCCAGCAGCAGCGCCAGGGTGGAGCCCAGTGCGGCCTTTTCCAGCCACGGCCGCTTGGTGGCGCTGGCGCCGGCAATGGCGTTGGTGAACATCGGAATCACCCGCCCGCCCATCACCGCCATGATGAACAGCACCACGTCGAGCGCGACCTGGATGCCGACCCAGCCGGGCAACTGTGTCACGCCCAGTTGCGCCAGGTGCACGCCCAGCACGGCCAGTGCCATCAGCAGCAGCAACGCGACGAAGAAATAGTTGCGCTTGTTGCGCGCCGCGATGAAGGGAATCGCCAGCCCGATGGCGGCTGCCAGCGGAAAGGCGACATTCACCACGGCAGCGGCCCAGCCGTAGGGCGTGAGCACCAGCACCCGCCCGGCCACCCAGAGCGCGGCCAGCGCCATCAGCGCCGCGCCGGTCGGCGTCGGCCGGCCGGACCAGTTGCGCCCGGCGGTGAACAGAAAACCGACAACGACCGCCAGCGTGAAGCCGAACAGCATTTCATGCGCATGCCACATCGGCCCCGCCAGGTAAGGCGTGCCCAGCCAGCCGGAAAACTGCAGTGCCCACAGGCCGATGGACAGGGCAGAAAACACGCTGGCCAGCAGATAGAAGGGCCGAAAGCCAAGCTGCCAGAGGGCGAAGCCCGGCGGCGGCGCCGCCGGGGCGGCGCACGGATGCTGGATAGGGATGAACGGGGACATCAGGTTTTCTCTATGGCAGGCAAAGTGCCAGGCGCGTCATGGTGAAGGCGGCCAGGCCGGCATCTGCATCAGGGCGGCCGGGCGTGAAGCCGCTCAGGCACCACCGCAGCCGCCGCAGCAGCCACCGTTGCCGTGGCCGGACTTCATCCGGGTGATGGCTGCGCGCCAAACAGCCTGACCCTGTTCCACCCCGGTCCAGGAAAATTTTCCGGGCAGGCGGGATTAGAACTGGCGCTTCACGGCCTTCAGGTCCTGGTCATGGACCAGTTCCATGCTTTCGCCGGCATCGAGCAGGTGGAAGGCGGCAGATGCCACCGGGTAGCGGTCATGCGGTGCCAGCTTGCGGACATCGACAGGGGTGGAGGAGGCGCAGGCAGTCATGGAAACTCCGATCGAAAAGGCGGTTCGGGAACCGGTTTTAAAGATGCATTAATAATACATTTATTTGAGCGAAAAGGGAACGGCTTCATGTTGCTGGCACACGAAGTCAGCCTGGGGCCTGGGAAAAATGCCTGCGGTCAGCGGGCCGTCATCCCCGCTTCAAAGGGCTTTCGCCGCGTGAAGCGGGGACACCCACCCGGCGCTCAATGGTGGTGGCCGTGCTCGCCGTGGACATGCTGGTGGGCGATTTCATCGTCGGACGCCAGGCGCACGTCGGTGACTTTCAGCGTGAAGCGCAGCGCCTTGCCGGCCAGCGGATGGTTGGCGTCCAGGATCACCGTGTCGCCCTTGATCTTGGCGACGTTGAAGACCTGCTTGCGGCCATCGCTGCCCTGGCCTTCGAGCTGGCCGCCGACCTTCACGCCGGGTGGAAACTGGCTGCGCGGTATGGTGCGCACCAGGTCTTCGTCGCGCAGGCCGAAGGCGTCTTCGGCGGCAAGCGCCAGCGTGGTCTGGTAGCCGGCTTCCCGGCCGTCCAGCGCTTCCTCGATCTTGGGCAGGGTGTTGCCGTAGCCGCCGTGCAGGTACACCATCGGCTCCTTGTTTTCCTCGATCAGCTTGCCCTGGGCGTCAGAGACTTTGAAGCGCAGGGTGACGGCGGTGTTTTTTTCAATTTTCATGGACAAAGGTTCTTTGCAAAGGGGGCTGTGCCGATTGCGCGGTCAGCCCGTTTCGGGGAAATGATCTTAGCAACGATGGACCCCGCCGGTGCGGCAACCCGTGCCATTGCGCGCATGCAGCCGGGAATCCGGCCTACACCGGCGGCGCGCTGCGGGCGCCAAACTTGCCATACTTTGACAATTCAGGCCTGTTTTTCACTCCTGTCCCGACCTCATGACCACCTTGCCGACGAATCCTTGCGCTGTTGAAACCATTGAACTGCTGTCCGGCGCTGAAAGCCCCCGGCCGCTGTTCGTGCTGCTGCACGATGCCGGCGGCACGGCGCTGGACATGCTGGAACTGGGCAACCGGCTGGGCGATGCATTTGCCCAGGCGTCGGTGCTGATTCCCGAAGGCTTGAGCCTGCCGTCGGTTGATGCACCGGTCAGCGCCGATGCGCTGGCGCAGGCCGTCAGGGCACTGGCCGATTATCTGCGCGCGCAGCAGCAGCGTTTCAACGTGCTGCAGTCCGACACCGCGCTGCTCGGGCTTGGCGCCGGCGCCAGCCTGGCGCTGGCCCTGAGCGACGCACACGATGGCCTCGCTGGCCGGGTGCTGTCCTTTGGCGGCTGCTACGCCGCCTGGCCTGCCCGGGCGCCGGCGCTTACCACGCTGCATTTCCTGCATGGGAACCAGGACGCGGTGGTGCCGGTGGCCCGCATTCGCCATGATTTTGTGCACCTGATGGAACTTGGCGCCGACGCCACGCTCGATGTTGCCAGCACGCTGGCGCATGCGCTGCATCCGGCGCTGATGGACCAGGCCATCACGCGGCTGCAGACCTGCGTGCCGCTGCGCTTCTGGAAGGCGCTGTAGCCGGCATCGCAGGCATCCCGATCGTGTTTTTAGGTAAAAGTGCCATTTGCGCAATACCCACGGGCGCATGCAGCTATCAATAAAGAAGCAACTTGCTGCGGCAACCCAGGCGCCTAGTCGCAGGCCTGGACCGCCTTGCCCGCCAGCTGCGGCTTGAGCGCGTCAAGCTTCGTCCGCAGGGCGGCATCGGCCGTGGGCAGCCTGAGCCACAGGCTGGGCAGCTCGGGCTGTTCCAGCACCACTTTCGCACTGCGCAGGCCGCGCTGGTTCATCTGGGCCAGGGCCTCCTCGGCTTCGGCCCTGGAGGCAAAACTGCCCAGTGACAACCCGGGGTTCAGCATCGGGCTCAGGGGCGGCTCGAAAGGCAGTCCCAGCTGCGCGAGCATCTGGCGTTTGCGGTTCATCGCCGCCTGGCTGATGTACTTGCCCATGTAAATGATCCAGCGGGCCGAATCGCCGCTGCTTTCAAACGACCAGCTGCCTTCGGGCAGGCTGGCCTTCAGGCGCGGCCGCAGTGTGCGCGCCTGCCCTTCGGTGAACACGCCGAGCTGCAGGCACGACACACCAGCGCCAAGCGCAGGCGGGGTGCGGACGGCGGCGCTGGGCGCAAGTGGGGACAGGGGCGGCGGCGCGGTGGCGGGCAGGACCAGCTGCAGTGCTTCAGGCCGGATCTGCTGCGCCAGCCGTTCGGGTTCGGACTGCCGCGCAGGCGCCAGGCCATAGGCCGCCAGCAGGCCCTGGCCCCAGGCGAAGTACAGCGCATTGGCCAGCAGCAGCGCCAGGGCCAGCGTCCTCAGCATGGCGGCGCGCCCCGACCGATGGCGGGGCGACCGGACGCACGCTGACTTCGGCGCTGGTGACTTCGACCATGCCGCCCGCGGTGTGCACGCGCAGCGCGCCGTTGTCGGCCACGCCGTAGGCCGTGCCCTGCGTGCCGTCCGTCAGCTGCACGGCGCGATTGGCCAGCACGTCGCGCGCGGCAAACCGCGCCTGGAAGGGTTCGAAGCCGAACTGCGCGAAGGCCTGCACCGCCTGCACCAGCGCCGGCACGATGCGCAGCAGCGCCCCGGGCGCGTCCATGCCGGCATCAAGCGTCTGCAGGCCGCCGGGCGGCACTGGCGCTGCGCCAGTGAGGGGCAAATCAGCCAGCGGCACCGGCCGGATGTTGATGCCCACGCCAATGACCAGGTAACGCAGGCCGTCCCCGCTGGCGGTCTCGACCAGGATGCCGCCCAGCTTGCGCTCGCCCTCCGGCGTGGACAGCCACAAATCGTTCGGCCATTTCAGGCCGATGCGCGGCCTGGCGGCATGGCGCGCCTGGCCGGCATCAAGCGGGTCCAGGCTGTCGGCGACGCTGATGCCGACCGCCAGCGACAGGCCCGACCAGTCCGCCGGCGCCAGGGGCAGGCCGAGCGAGAACATCAGGCTGTCGCCGCGCCGGCTTTGCCAGCTTCGGCCCAGTCGGCCGCGCCCGGCGCTTTGCTGCTCGGCCACCAGCAGCAGCGGCTCGGGCTGCGGCGGGCGGCCGGGCGCGCCCTTGAAACGGCGCATCAGCTCGCTGTTGGTCGAGTCGATCTCGGGCAGCACCTCGACCGTGAAACCGGGCAGGTCGGGCGCCACGGCTTCCCAGATGGCTTCGGCGGGCCAGCGGATCGGCGGGAGGGAATGCAATGGCGAGGTCATGGGCGGGCGGCGCGAAACGGTGGAGGAATGAAAAAAGATGCTGGCCAACCGCACGGGTTCAGCTTTCGGCGCTGTTGCGCGGCTTTTTTCGGGCCTTGGGCGCCAGCAGTGTGCCCCGACAGTGGGTGGCGCCGCACCAGCAGGGGTAGTCGGCCAGCAGCTTTGGGGTGTAGCGGGCATCAATGACCAGGCCGTAGTCGTAGAACAGCTCCTCGCCGGCCGGGATGTTGCGCAGCGACTTGATGAACACCCGTCCGCCGGCTTCGTCTGCCTCGCAGTTCGGCTGGCAGCTGTGGTTGATCCAGCGCGACGAGTTGCCGCCGACCTTGGCATCAATCACGCGGCCGTCGTCGATGTGGAAGTAAAACGTGTGGTTCGGCTGCGCCGGGTCGTGCGGATGGCGGCGCAGCGCCTCGGGCCAGCTGATGAGCTCGCCGGTGTATTCGATCAGCGTCTCGCCTTCGGCCAGGTCCTGCACGGCAAACACGCCCTTGCCATGGACGCCCGAGCGGCGGGTCTGGATGCGCCGACTGCTGCCAGCCACAGCGGTTGCAGGGTAAGCAGAGGCCTGTTTTTTGGGCACGGCGGTTTTTTGGTATGGTTAATTCATGTGTGTGCGTGCGCACCGGCGCGCGTACATGCGCGGGAAAGCGGTATTGTAGTGACGGACCTTGGCCCGTGGCTGACAGCCGTTTTCTGACGCCAGAAATTGAAAAAGCCGCTTTGGCGCAAACCGGGGACAGCGTTCCCCGAAGATGGAAAAGTCAGAAGAAGTATTTATGAAAACACTGGTAATTGCCGAAAAACCTTCGGTGGCGCAAGACATCGTGCGTGCCCTCACGCCCACGGCGGGCAAGTTCGACAAGCACGACGAGTACTTTGAAAGCGACGACTGGGTCGTCACCTCGGCCGTCGGCCACCTGGTCGAAATCCAGGCGCCCGAAGAGTTCGACGTCAAGCGCGGCAAGTGGAGCTTTGCCAACCTGCCGGTGATCCCGCCGTACTTTGACCTCAAACCGATGGACAAGACCAAGACGCGGCTCAACGCCATCGTCAAGCTGACCAAGCGAAAAGACGTGGGCGCGCTGGTCAATGCCTGCGACGCGGGCCGCGAGGGCGAGCTGATCTTCCGGCTGATCCAGCAGTACGCCAAAAGCAAACACCCGGTCAAGCGGCTGTGGCTGCAGTCGATGACGCCCGCCGCCATCCGCGACGGTTTTGCCGCGCTGCGCAGCGACGCGCAGATGCTGCCGCTGGCCGACGCGGCGCGCTGCCGCTCCGAGGCCGACTGGCTGGTCGGCATCAATGGCACGCGGGCCATGACGGCCTTCAATTCGCGCGACGGCGGTTTCTTTCTGACCACCGTCGGCCGGGTGCAGACGCCGACGCTGTCGGTGGTGGTCGAGCGCGAGGAAAAAATCCGCAAGTTCGTCAGCCGTGACTACTGGGAAATCCATGCCAGCTTCAATGCGGAGGCGGGCGACTACGCCGGCAAGTGGTTCGATCCCAAGTTCAAACGCACTGCCGCCCAGGCCGCCAACGGCGAAGGCGCCGAGCCCGACCCGGAACTGAAGGCCGACCGGCTCTGGAACGCACGCGATGCCCAGGCCATTGCCGACGCGGTGCGCGGCCAGACCGCCACCGTGACCGAGGAATCCAGGCCCACCACCCAGGCCGCCGGCCTGCTGTTCGACTTGACCTCGCTGCAGCGCGAAGCCAACGGCAAGTTCGGCTTTTCGGCCAAGACCACGCTGTCGATTGCCCAGAGCCTGTACGAGCGCCACAAGGCGCTGACCTATCCGCGTACCGATTCGCGCGCGCTGCCCGAGGACTATGTGCCGGTGGTCAGGCAGACCTTTCAAATGCTGGCCCACAGCGATATGCGCCACCTGGCGCCGCACGCCGCCACGGCCCTCAAGGGCAACTACGTCAAGCCGACCAAGCGCATTTTCGACAATGCCAAGGTCAGCGACCACTTTGCCATCATCCCGACGCTGCAGGCGCCCAGCGGCCTGTCCGACGCCGAGCAAAAGCTCTACGACCTGGTGGTGCGCCGCTTCATGGCGGTGTTTTTCCCGAGCGCCGAGTATCTGGTGACGACGCGAATTTCCACGGTGGCCGCCGCGCCGGGCCGCCCCAAGCAAGGCACGGCCCCCTCGGGGGGCAGCGAACCACACGCAGTGGGGAGCGTGGGGGCCGTTGACAGCCACAGCTTCAAGACCGAGGGCAAGGTGCTGGTCAAGCCGGGCTGGCTGGCGATCTACGGCAAGGAAGCCGCCGACGAAGTGGCGGACGCCAAGGAAGGTGACAAGGGCCAGAGCCTGGTGCCGGTCAAGCCCGGCGAGCGCGTCGGCATCGAATCGGTGGATGCGAAGGGCCTGAAAACCCGCCCGCCGGCCCGTTACAGCGAAGCGACGCTGCTCGGCGCCATGGAAGGCGCGGGCAAGACGATTGATGACGAAGAACTGCGCGCGGCCATGCAGGAAAAAGGCCTGGGCACGCCGGCCACCCGCGCCGCCACCATCGAAGGCCTGATCGCCGAAAAATACATGCTGCGCGAAGGCCGCGAGTTGATTCCTACCGCCAAGGCCTTTCAGCTGATGACGCTGCTGCGCGGCCTGGATGTGCAGGAGTTGTCAAAAGCCGAGCTGACCGGCGAATGGGAATACAAGCTGGCCCAGATGGAGCAGGGCAAGCTCAGCCGCGAATCCTTCATGGCCGAGATTGCGACCATGACCGAGCGCCTGGTCGCCAAGGCCAAGGGCTACAGCCGCGACTCCATTCCCGGCGACTATGCAACGCTGCAGGCGCGCTGCCCCAACTGCGGCGGCCTGATGCGGGAAAACTACCGCCGCTATGCCTGCACCGGTCCGGACGGCCAGGGCGAAGGCTGCGGCTTCAGCTTTGGCAAGACACCGGCCGGCCGCACCTTCGAGCCCGCCGAGGTCGAGCAGTTCCTGCGCGACCGCAAGATCGGCCCGCTGGAGGGCTTTCGCTCCAAGGCCGGCTGGCCCTTCACCGCAGAGATGGTCATCAAGTTTGACGAGGAAAGCAAAAACTACAAGCTTGAATTCGATTTTGGCGACGACAAGAAGGAAGACAGCGGCGAGATCATTGATTTTGGCGACCAGGCCGCCTTGGGCGCATGTCCCAAGTGCGCCGGCGCGGTGTACGAACTGGGCAAGAACTACGTTTGCGAAAAGTCGGTGTCCACATTGGCCCAGCCGACGCCGAGCTGCGACTTCAAAACCGGCCAGGTGATCCTGCAGCAGCCTATCGAGCGCGAGCAGATGGTGAAACTGCTGACCACCGGCAAAACCGACCTGCTCGACAAGTTCGTCTCGATGCGCACGCGCCGCGCTTTCAAGGCGCACCTCGCCTGGGACAAGGAAGCCGGCAAGGTGAATTTTGAATTCGCGCCGTCCAAATTCCCGCCCAAGCCGGGCGCGGCGGCCCGTACCGGCAGCGGCACGGTGAAGACGCCGTTCGGCAAGACCGTGGCGGTCAAGGCGTCAGGCGTGCCGGTGGCGAAAAAAGCCGCCGCTAAAAAGGTCGCAGCCAAAAAAGTGGCCGTCAAGACCGACAAGCCCAAGGTCGCCCGCAAGACCACGCCGGGCGCCGGTCTCAAGCCCAGCGACGCGCTGGCCGCCGTGATCGGCACCGAACAGGTGGCGCGCCCGCAGGTCATCAAGAAGCTGTGGGACTACATCAAGGCCGAAAACCTGCAGGACCCGGCCAACAAGCGCGCCATCAACGCCGACGCCAAGCTGCTGCCGGTGTTCGGCAAGCCGCAGGTGACGATGTTCGAGCTGGCCGGGATTGTGGGCAGGCATTTGAGCTAAAGGCCATTTCCGCCTGTTTGCTATTTTATTAATAGCTGTTGGTCCTTATGGGACGGGCGCAAAAGCCAGTTTTTGTGTATTTTACGGGCTCCGTTCGCCAGCGAGACGCCTGCAGGGGGGCAAGAACTTGACGACCCTGTTCCTGACCACCTCAAGCAAGTACGCCAGCGGGTGGGGTGTGTGTTGAGGATTGCCTGCGCAACCCGGGTCACCGTCGCTTCAACACCGCAGCGTGCCACTACAAGCCGCGCGAGTCAAAGGCGCGTGCGTAGATCCCCGGGGGGAGCTCACCGGGTCGCGAGGCCAGCGGCTGCGAGGTGGCGACGGGCGCAAACGCCTGCCAGGCAATGACAAACCCGCCCATTCCCGCAGGGCTTGCAGTGGCCAGTCCCGCGTTTGACGTGTTGCTGATGCGCTGGCTGGGCGCGGTCGCCGCGCCATCGGCGGCGAACAGCCGCAGGTAAATGCCCTGTTCGTTGGCCTTGGGCGGACCCGAGAAAAAGTACGCGATCACATAGCCGCCGTCGTCCAGCGCAGCGGGTACGCCGCCGATTTGAAACGTAAGGCAGGGTCCGGGAGGGTTCTTGGTGCCGCGGTCGCACAACACCGTGGGATCCACCGGCGCCAGCGGGTTGACCGCCGCCGCCGCGCCAGCCTGCGCGCCACCCACGGTAAACCGCTGGGCAATGACGGTGCTGTTGAAATTCCAGGTGATCACATAGCCACCGCCTGCAAGCCCGGCAATTGAAGACGTGTTGCCAACGAACGAATCGACACGGGTGCTGACCAGCGTTTCGAGGCCGACCGGGACGCCGTCGGCATTGAAACGTTGCGTGTACAGCTCGGATCCGTTGGTGGTTTGCCCCTCGGACGTCCAGACGAACACATAGCCACCGTCCCGCAGGGCGGTTACGGCCGAGCCGAATCGCCGCGTACCCGTTGTGGGTCCGCCGACAAAGGTGTTGACCTGCTGCGCCGCGCTGACAGCGACGCCGTCGGCCTGGTAGCGCCGGGCATGGATGTCAGACGCATTGAACGGCTGCCCTTGCGTGGAGGTCCACCCCACCACGAAATCGCCGCATTCCAGCACGGCCACCGTCGCCTCCGTGTCTTTGTTCGGGCTGCCGTTGCTGACGAGCTGACCCAGTCCCATTGTTTTTCCCGCGTCATCGAAGCGTTGCAGGTTCAGGCTGCTGGTGAGTTCTTCGGTCACAAACGCGACCACGTATCCGCCGCCCACGAGTCCGGCGATGGCCGGCTTCTGAATCGACGCCGTGGTGCCCGTTGCCAGGCACGTGGGCGCTCCTGCCGGTGTGGCATTGGCCGTGTAGGTCCGCGTGCAAAGGCCTTGCCCCACCGAGACCCATGCCATCGCGTAACCGCCGTTTTTGAGGCGCGCCGTGGCGGGGGTTTGTCCTTTCAACCCGTCGGCGTCGAGGCTGACGACACTCACCTGTTCGGTGGTCGTGACCGGGTCGCCGGTGCTGCCGCCAGCCGGATTCGCTGCGGACCTCCCGGGCTGGGCAGCTGTCGTGTTCGGGGTTTGGGTCCCCGTCGCGGTTGTGGTTGGAGGCACTATTGTTGTCGGAGGCGCTGTTGTCGAACCCGTGGAAGACCCTGCGCCCGTGGCTCCCGCCCCCAGGACGCTGAAGGAATTTCCTGAAACAACCGCGTTGTTGGCCTGACCGCCCTCGCCACCGCCGCCGCACCCGACTAACGCCATGCTGATCGCGAGGCTTGCAAACAGCGGCCGGGCAAGCGCGCAGCGCCAACGCCGATGCCGACTCGCCAGTGCTGATGAATCGGAGAGTGCTGAAAGAGGGAAAACACCTGTGAAGCTGGTGGGCGGCGCAGCTGTGGTCATGGTTTGCCTTTTCGTTCGAACTGGGGTGACACTCACTTTTCCAATGGCCGCCGCCGCGCGTCGTAGGCCGCTTTCGGCAACACGAGTAGGAGGACAACCGCCCGGCGGTGCGTCCCAAGTCAAAAGATCAAGCGCAGTGACGAGAACGAAGCGGGAAATGCATCAGGCCAGCGTCAATGAAATATTGACGCAGCGCGGCTTGCGGCTCAAACCCGGCACGGCCGTGGACGCCACCTTGATTGCCGCGTCGACTTCCACCAAGAACAAGAACAAGAACAAGGGCAAAGCGCAGGGCGCTGGACAAGGGCAATGAAGCCGATGCCGCTGTTTCAGGATGCTTGCGCGTGCAATCCCACCATTTGAAAATCACCACCCCGCTATTCGAAGCAGCGGCGAGCTCATCAGGCCATCCCTCAGGGCCTTGCCCGCCTGTTTGCTACTTTATCAATAGCTGTTGGCGCTGATGGAACGGGCGCACAGGCCAGTTTTGAGGCAATTTATGGGACCGGTTCGTCAGCGAAGCGCTTCATGGCGCGGCGGCGCGCGCGGTTTTGGCGGCGGCCACGGCGCCGAGGAAGTCCTTCAGCACCGCGCCGTCGTCGATCGTGTCCGAGCCGGCCTGGTGGAACTCGGGATGCCACTGCAACGCGGCAATATAGCTTTTGGACGGGTCCTTGCGGCGTATCGCCTCGACGATGCCGTCGGTCACGCTGAACGCCTCGGCCTCGAACTCGGGCGACAGGTCCTTGACGGCCTGGTGGTGGATGCTGTTGACGCGCACCCGCTCGACGCCGGGGTACAGGCTGGACAGCCGCGTGCCGGGCACGATGTCCACGCTGTGAAAGTTCAGGTCGTAGGTGTCGGCGTCGCGGTGCACGAAGGAGTCCGGCACCTGCGTCGTGATGTCCTGGTACAGCGTTCCGCCGAACGCCACGTTGAGCAGCTGCAGGCCCCGGCAGACGCCGAACACCGGCTTGCCCAGCGTCTCGAAGGCGGCGACCAGCGACTTGTCGTACTCGTCGCGCACCTTGTCGCCCGACCAGCGGTCTTCCAGCGGCGTTTCGCCATAGCTGCCCGGCCAGACGTCGGCGCCGCCGTGCAGCACCAGGCCGTCGAGCCACTGGGCGTAATGCGCGTAGGTCACATCGCCACGCTGCGTGCTGCCGGTCGGGCAGGGCACCATCACGACCATCGAGCCCGAGGACATGAGCCAGTGGGCAATCGACTGCTCGACATACTGGAGCGTCTTTCCCGAGAACAGCGAACGCGTCGGGTCGGCATGGGAAAAACAAGCGGAAAGACCAATTTTCAAACGGCTGGAGACGGGCATGATTTTTTCTTGGTTGAGAGGAGGATGAGGAGAAAGGAATATTTTTTCTGGAATTCAGCAACGCGGCCACAGGTCCGGGTGTCGGGCCGCGCTCACAGGGCCGCGTTGAACAGGCGTTCAAAATCGGCCGCGCTGCACGGCCGGGGATTGGTCTGGTGGCAGATGTCGGCCGTGGCAATCTCGACCAGCCGGGCAAGCTGCGCCGGCTTGACGCCGTGGCCCGACAAGGTGCCGCCCAGGCCGATGCTGCTTTTCAGCTGCCGCAGCCACGGCACCAGCGCGTCGCCACCGCCCGAAAGGTGGCAAGCATGCGCGAGTTCGTCGAACTTGGCCGGCGCCGCTTCCTGGTTCCAGGCCAGCACCGTGTCAATCATCAGCGCATTCGCCAGGCCGTGGTGCATGTCGCAGACGGCGCCCAGCGCATGCGCGCAGGAATGCACCGCGCCCAGGTCTTTCTGGAAGGCAATTGCGCCCATCATCGAGGCCATCATCATGCTGCTCCGCGCAGGCAGGTTGCCGGGCTCGCTGACCGCGGTGTGCAGCGCGCGCGCCGCAAGGCGCGTGCCTTCAAGGGCAATGCCGTCGCACAGCGGATGCCAGGCAGGCGACAGATAGCTTTCGATGTTGTGCGTCAGCGCGTCCATGCCGGTGGCGGCAGTGACATGCGCCGGCAGGCCGAGCGTCAGTTCGGGGTCGGCGAACACCGCCCGGGCCAGCAGCCGGGGGCTGAACACCACGCGCTTGAGGTGCGTGTCGTCCTCGCTGATGACGCTGGTGCGGCCGACTTCCGAGCCGGTGCCCGCCGTGGTCGGCAGGGCGACGAAGTAGGGCAGCTCGCCTTCGATGGGCCGCGCCTGCGGATGGTCCCAGGCGTAGTCCAGGATGTCGCCGGCGCCGGTGGCCCCCAGGCCGACCACCTTGGCCACGTCCAGCGCCGCGCCGCCGCCAAAGCCGATCACGCAGTCGGCCCGGTGCGCCTGGTAGGCGGCGCTGCCGGCGATCACCTGGCGGCGGGTCGGGTTGCCGAACACACCGGCAAACACCTCCACTTGCAGGCCGTCCAGGTGCGTCAAAAATTCAGCCATCACCGGCAGCGCGGCCAGCGCCCGGTCGGTGACGACCAGCGGGCGCCTGAAGCCGGCCTGCAGCAGGTGCGCTGCCACCTGGCGGCGCGCGCCGGCACCGAAATGGATGGGCGTGGGAAAGGAAAAGGTGGTGATGCTCATGAGGGGGAAAGTTGGAGGAACATGTGTTGCTTGCCAAAAGACACGCCGTTCACCCGGATGGCGTCGGGTTCGGTGCCGAACGAGGCAAAACCGGCGCTTTCGTAAAGCCTGCAGGCCGGCCGGTTGCCCTCGGTCACGGTCAGCACCAGGTGCTCTATGCCCCAGGCCCGGGCGTTTTGCACCACCGTGTCCACCAGCGCGCGGCCCAGGCCCCGGCCGGTGAATTCATCGGCCACGTACAGGCCGACCAGTGCGGCCTTGTGGCGGTTGTGCGCGCGCGTCTCACGGCTCAGGCCGACCATGCCGGCCATGTCGCCATCGACAAAGGCGCCCCACAACCTGTCGCTTCCAGCGCCGGCCAGCCGCCGTTCGCTGTCCCGCAGCGGGCGCAGGCTTTCCTCGTCGAAGCCGGACGTGAAGGCGTCCGGATGCTCGCGCAGGCCGCGCAGGCGAAACGCCCGGTACACGGGCGCATCAGCCATCAGCAGGGAACGTATGGGCATGGGCTAGATGATCTCGAAATAGCGTTTTAATTCCCAGTCGGTCACCGCATCGAGCCACTGGCGCCATTCCCATTCGCGCGTGGCGGCGAAGTGGTCGACAAACCCGTCGCCCAGCCAGTCGCGGGCAATGCTTGACTGCTGGAAGATGCGGGTGGTTTCGATCAAGGTGCGCGGCGCGCGGGCGATGCCGTCAGCGCCCGCGTTGCTGCCGCTGATGGGCGGCGTGGTGAGCTTCAGGCCTTTTTCCACGCCGTCGAGCCCGGCGGCAATCACCGCCGCCATGGCCAGGTAGGGGTTCACGTCGGCGCCCGGGCAGCGGGTTTCCAGCCGCGTTGCCTTCGGGCTGCCGGCAATCACCCGGAAGCTGGCGGTGCGGTTGTCCAGCCCCCAGGTCGGCTTGACCGGCGCCCAGAAGCCATCGACCAGCCGCTTGTAGCTGTTGATGGTCGGCCAGAGCATCGGGCCGAAGTCCATCATGCAGGCGACCTGGCCGGCGACATAGCTTTCAAACAGCGCACTCATCTTGCGCGGGTTGCCGGCGTCGTAAAACAGGTTGCTTTTGCCGTCCGACAGGCTCTGGTGGATGTGGCCGCTGCAGCCCGGCAGCCTGGCATGCGGCTTGGCCATGAAGCTGGGCATGATGCCAAAGCGCATGCCGATTTCCTTGGCGCCGGTCTTGAACAGGATGGCCCGGTCGGCCTGCGCCAGCGCCTCGCTGAAACCCAGGGCCGCTTCCAGCACGCCCGGGCCGGTTTCGGTGTGCAGGCCCTCGATCGGGATGCCGAAGGCCGGCATGTCGTCCATCAGCGCCTTGAAATACTCGCGGTTGCGCATCATGCGCAGCAGCGAATAGCCAAACATGCCGGGCGTCAGCGGCTCAGGGTTCACGCCTTGCTTGGCGGCCCAGCTTTGCGGCGTTTCCAGGAAATTGAACCATTCGAATTCCATGCCGGCCATGACGCTGAAACCCATCTTCTCGGCCCGTTTCAGCACCCGCTTGAGCGTCTGGCGCGGGCAGAGCGCGTGGGCCGAGCCGTCGGCATTGACGAATTCGCCGAGGAAAAAAGGGATGCCGTCGTCCCACGGCACCTGGCGAAAGGTGTCCAGGTCGAGCCGCGCCAGCGCATCGGGAAAGCCGTGCTGCCCGCCGGTGACGGCGGTGTTGTCATAGCAGCTGTCCGTCATGTCCCAGCCCAGCACCACGTCGCAAAAGCCGAAGCCGCCGTCCGGATACGCCTCGGCCACGCCGAGGAACTTGTCCCGGTGCAGCAGCTTGCCGCGCAGCACGCCGTCGATGTCGCTGACCGCCACTTTCACCTTGCTCGCGCCCGATGCCTTGAGCGCCTCCACGGCGGGATGAAGCCTGTTTTCCGATGCGGGTGTCGCCATGCTGAACTCCTTGCGGTGGGTCCGGTGCGCCAGCAGGATGGCGCCGCCTGTCCGGAAGCAGCTTGCACCCGGGCAAGCCAGGCTGAAAGTTTGCGCCTGACAGCCCCCGGCGGGTATAGGACGAAGGCCCGATGTTGTCCCGCAGCCACGCCCGGCCGAAAGGAGGCGGCGCGTGCGCAAATCACCGAAAAGCGTAACTGCCGGCCTATACAGCCAGGGCGTGCCAGCGAAATTATTTGCTATATAAAAAATAGCTGTATGTGCTTACGGGGCTTGCGCAAGAGTCCGTTTTGATATGTTTTTGACGTTGGCCCGGCTTGACTCACACCAAGCCGACAAACCGCAGCGTCACGCGGGTGCCAGGTGAGTCCGGATGGTCCGGCAGGTCGGCGTCTTCGACGGTGATGGACGCGCCATGCTGCTGCGCGATTTCCTGCACGATGGCCAGGCCCAGGCCCGAGCCGTCCACGTTGGTTCCCAGCGCGCGGTAGAAGGGCTGGAACACCAGTTCGCGTTCCGACGCCGGAATGCCCGGCCCCGAGTCCTCGACGATCAGCACCAGGATGCCGCTGAAGCGGTCGACCATCAGCCGCACCGTGACATGGCCGCCCTCCGGCGTGTAGTTGATGGCGTTGTCGACCAGGTTGCGCACCAGCTCGCCGAGCAGCGTCGGGTTGCCTTGCAGGTGCGTGGCCGGCTCGCCGCCGTCCGGGCCCTCATAGCCCAGGTCGATGCGCTTGTCCAGCGCGCGCGGCACCGAATCGGCCATGACGCTTGAAACGATCTGCACCAGGTCCACGCGTTGCTTGGCCAGCGCCCGGCCGGCGGTTTCGGCGCGCGCCAGTGCCAGCAGCTGGTTGACGGTGTGGGTGGCGCGGATGCTGGCCTGGCCGATGTGCCGCAGCGAACTCTTCAGCTGCTCGGCATCGGTTTCGCGCTGCGCCAGGTCGGCCTGCATGCGCAGCCCGGCCAGCGGCGTCTTGAGCTGGTGCGCGGCGTCGGCCAGGAAGCGCCGCTGGGTCGACAGCGACACCTTGAGCCGGCTCAGCAGGTCGTTGACCGAATCGACCAGCGGCACGACTTCCTCGGGCACGCCGGTCTCGTCGAGCGGGCTCATGTCGTCGGGTTTGCGGGCACGGATGCGTTTTTCAAGCTGCGCCAGCGGCTTGATGCCGCGCACCAGCGCCAGCCACACCAGCAGCACCGCCAGCGGCAGTGTGACGAACTGCGGCACCATCGTGCCCTTGACGATCTCGGTGGCCAGTGTCTTGCGCTTTTCCAGCGTCTCGGCCACCTGCACCAGCACCGGCAAGGTGGCCTGCGTCGCGCCTTTCAGGTCCACCTTGATCCAGGTGTAGGCCACGCGAACGTCCTCGCCCAGGATCACGTCCTCGCGCAGCCGCACCTCGCCGTCACCGGCCTTTTCCTCGTCCGGCGGCGCGGGCATGGCGTGTTCGCCGCCCAGGTATTCGCCGCGCGTGCCCATGACCTGGTAGTAGATCAGGTCGGTGTCGTCGGCCCGCAAAATCTCGCGCGCCGGCGCGGTCAGGTTGAACTGGACTTGGTTGTTCTTGACCACCAGCAGCTTGGCCAGCGCCTGCACGTTGTATTCGAGCGCCCGGTCGAAGGGCTTGCCGGCAATGTTCTGCGCCACCAGCCAGGTCAGCACCAGGCTGATCGGCCAGAGCAGCAGCAGCGGCGTGAGCATCCAGTCGAGGATTTCGCCAAACAGGCTGCGCCGCTCCCTCTGAAAAAGCCTCAAAGCAATGGCCCCCACGCTCCCCACTGCGTGTGGTTCGCTGCCCCCCGAGGGGGCCGCCCCGCCTGCGGCCCGGCAAAGCCGTGATATCGCCCCCACGCTCCCCGCTGCGCGTGGTTCGCTGCCCCCCGAGGGGGCCGTTGCGCCTGCGGCCCGGCAAAGCCGGTTCCGCGGCCCTGGCTTGGATATCGCTTCAAAGTTTGCGCCCCTTGAACTCTTTCTTTAGGAGGTGGCAATGCACATTCAGATGCGGGCGTGGAGACGCAAGTGCCTTCGCCAGTTCGAGCCGCGGAACCGGCTTTGCCGGGCCGCAGGCGGGTGGCCCCCTCGGGGGGCAGGGAGTTACGCGAAGCGAACGACCGTGGGGGCACCATCAGCCAGGGATTTTTTCGAGGCAGTAGCCCAGTCCGCGCACGGTGGCGATGCGCACCGGGCCTTTTTCGATTTTCTTGCGCAGCCGGTGGATGTAGACCTCGATGGCGTTGTTGCTGACTTCCTCGCCCCATTCGCACAGGCGTTCGACCAGCTGGTCCTTGCTGACCAGGCGGCCGACGCGCTGCAGCAGCACTTCGAGCAGGCCCAGCTCACGCGCCGACAGCTCGATCATCTGGCCGTCGAAGGTGGCCACCCGGCCGGCCTGGTCATACACCAGCGGGCCATGCTTGATGGTGCTGCTGGCGCCGCCCATGCCGCGCCGTACCAGCGCGCGCACCCGCGCTTCGAGTTCCTGCAGCGAAAACGGCTTGGCCATGTAGTCGTCGGCGCCGTAGTCCAGCCCCTTGACGCGTTCTTCGACGCTGTCGGCCGCCGTCAGGATCAGGACGGGCAACGCGGAGCCGCGCGCGCGCAGGCGCTTGAGCACTTCCAGGCCATGCATGCGCGGCAAGCCCAGGTCCAGGATCAGCAGGTCGAACTCGGTGTTGGTCAGCAGTGCGGCGTCGGCTTCGGTGCCGCTGGCCACATGGTCCGCCGCTGCGCCGGACGCGCGCAGGGTACGCAGCAAGCCGTCGGCCAGAACCTGGTCGTCTTCGGCAATGAGAATACGCATGCTTGTCTCCCAGAAAAAGCAGGTCAATGGCCCGCCAATGGTTGTTTTGCTCTCACATCCCCCGCAAATTCTAGGCGTTTGCGACCGGGACACCGCATATGATTTTTTGGAACTGCCTGATGCCCCAGACAAAACGGCCACCTGAAGAGGTGGCCGTTTTAAAAGGCATGCAGCGCTAAAAAATCAAGTCATTCTAATTATTCTTTTTCGGGCGGCTGGTTGATGTGCCTGACTTGGGGGCCGAGGTTTGCGACGGTGCGGCACCGCCATCAACGCCCAACCTGCCGCCGCCGCCCAGGCCTTGGCCGCTCACGCTTTGCGCCTTGTAGGCCCGCAGTGAAATCACCATCTGGTTGAACGCATCCATGAAGGCGGCCGCAACGACCTTGCCTTGCGGCGTGTTGCTGTAGCCGCCGATTCCGCCGCCCGCCGAGCCGCCCAACAAGGCTCCGAAGCCACCAAAGTCGGTTTTCGACGCGCTGCCTTCGGATGCGGCAATCTGCACGCCGGAACGGTTGTCGATCATGGTGAGCAAGGCGCTGGCTTCACGTGTCTTGGTGCTGGCGCCGACCGTTGCCAGGGCACGGCCCGCACCACCGCCGAGCAGGCTGCCCAAGGCAACGCCCATGCCGCCCGTGTTGTCCTGGCTGAAGACGATTTCAGGCGACAGGCCGTAGTCGGAGGACACGATCTGGCCTTTGCCAGAATTGCTGCCGGCGCGCATCTCGCCAGACTGTTGCAGGCCGCGTTCGCGGTTGATGGCGTTCATGCCTGCGGCGCTGCGCTCCACCACCACAAAGCAGTTCGATTGCTGGATCAGCAGGCGAAGCAGGTTGGCCGTGGGCGGCAGGCGGTATTCGTTGGTGAGGATGGTGTACCAGCCAGCGCTCTGGTTTTCAATCAGGGACACCGTGCCAAGGGGCGACTGGCATTTCTCAAGTGTGCTGTTGGCATTGGTGCTGGACGCGCCGGCCGCACTGCCGGTAGCCACGGTCTTGGCGGCCGGATTTCCCATTTGCATGTCTGTGGTCACGCAGCCAGAAAGGATTGTCGCAATGGCTAATGGAATGAAGATTCGGTTTGCAACGGAAATACAGGTTTCTTTCGTTGGTTTTATTTGCTGAAAATTGCACTGACCGTCGGGATTATCACATTTGAAACATTTTTATAAAAAACGTAAATAATTGTTTTGAGCGTGCTTTCGTCGACGGGAAATATCTTCAGGAAACATGACTTCACTTGCTTTATCCCGCGTAAACCTCTAGGCCAAGCGCCACCACTGTGGCCACGTCGTCTCCCACGGCCTGGCGGAATTCGCTTTCCGCCTGGGCCACTGCACGGCGAAAAGCGTCCAGCCACAGCAGGCCCGAGTCGGTGAACACCACGCGCCGGGCCCGTTTGTCGTGCAGGTCGGGCTCACGCTTGACCAAGCCCCAGGCATCGCACTGATCCACCAGGTCGGCCATGGCCTGCTTGCTCATGCCGGCGCTGTTTGCCAAGTCCGTCAGGCGCGAGCCGCCCAGGGCCAAGTGGCGGGTGATGTGGATATGGGCCGCTCCCACCTGATCGCGCGCCGCCAGGTTGGACAAGGCCAGCGGCACGTCGGCGTTGCTGGCCATGAGCGACAACACCCGCTCATCAAAACGGCGCAAGGCATGACCCATCAGGCGTCCCAGGTGGGTCAGCCGCCAGTGGGTGTCGTGAACGAGGGGAAGGGTTGGGGAAAGGATTTCGGCCATGGGCAGATGCTACTTTATTAAGCGAAATTTAGTCAGGCAGACTGACTAAAAACAGGCTTTACTTCTGCCTATGAAGCCCATAAAGTACTGTTCATGCACCCAGTACTGCAAGAAAAAGCAGTCTGAAATTTTTGGTGAAAAGTGCGTGCAGAACTTTTTACCCCGTTGATTTTTAAGGAAATTTTTCATGGACGCACCGATCAAGACCGCTCCCGGCCTGAACACCGAAAAAGCCAAGGCGCTGGCCGCCGCGCTGGCCCAGATTGAAAAGCAATTCGGCAAAGGCACCATCATGAAGCTGGGCGCCGGCGAGGTCATCGAAGACATCCAGGTGGTATCGACCGGCTCGCTGGGCCTGGACATTGCGCTCGGCGTCGGCGGTTTGCCGCGCGGCCGGGTGGTCGAAATCTACGGCCCCGAGTCGTCGGGCAAGACCACGCTGACGCTGCAGGTGATTGCCGAAATGCAGAAAATCGGCGGCACCTGCGCGTTTGTCGATGCCGAACATGCGCTGGACATCCAGTACGCGCAAAAGTTGGGCGTCAATCTGCAGGAACTGCTGATCTCGCAGCCCGACACTGGCGAGCAGGCGCTGGAAATCGTCGATTCGCTGACCCGCTCGGGCGCGGTTGACCTGATCGTCATCGACTCGGTGGCGGCGCTCACGCCCAAGGCCGAGCTTGAAGGCGAGATGGGCGACTCGCTGCCCGGCCTGCAGGCTCGTTTGATGAGCCAGGCGCTGCGCAAGCTGACCGCCACCATCAAGAAGGCCAACTGCATGGTGATTTTCATCAACCAGATCCGCATGAAGATCGGCGTGATGTTCGGCAGCCCCGAAACCACGACCGGCGGCAACGCACTGAAGTTCTATGCCTCGGTGCGGCTGGACATTCGCCGTATCGGTTCGATCAAGAAGGGCGACGAGGTCATCGGCAACGAAACGCGCGTCAAGGTGGTGAAGAACAAGGTCGCCTCACCCTTCAAGACGGCCGAGTTCGACATCCTGTACGGCGAAGGTATCAGCCGGCTGGGCGAGGTGCTCGACCTGGGCGTGGCCGGCCACATCGTCGAAAAAGCCGGTGCCTGGTATGCCTACAAGGGCGAGAAAATCGGCCAGGGCCGTGACAACTCGCGCGAATTCCTGAAGGAAAACCCGGCGCTGGCCATCGAGATCGAGAACAAGGTGCGCGAATCGCTGGGCATTCCGCTGGTGCAGGCGGCGCAGGGCGGCGCCGAGCCTGAAAAGGGGGCAAAACCCGAGAAAGCCGAAAAGGCGGAAAAGCCCTTGAAGGTGATGGCCGACAAAGCGCTGCTGGTGCCCTTGCCGCCGGTGGTCCCGACCCAGTCTTGAGCCGGTTTTATATGCCAAATCAGGCTTTTGCGCAGTCTCCACGGGCGCATTCAGCTATTGAAAGCATAGCTGAAAGATGTTGCGCGATAGCGGCTCGCCCGAAAGACGCGCATGACTGATGCCAAACCTGCCGCCCGTGCGGGCTTTGGCCTGTCGCTCAAGGGTCGCGCCCTGCGTTACCTGGCCGCCCGCGAACATTCGCGCGCCGAGCTGGAACGCAAGCTGAAAGACCATGAGGAAACACCGGGCCAGCTGGCGCAGGTGCTCGATGACCTGCAGGCCAAGGATTTCATCAGCGAGGCACGGGTCGTCGAATCGGTGATCAACCGCCGTGCCGGGCGGTTTGGCGCTTCTCGCATCAAGTACGAGCTGCTGAACAAGGGGCTGGGCGCCGAAGCGGTGTCCGAGGCGGTCAGCAAGCTCAAGGTCAGCGAACTCGAACGCGCCCGCGAGATCTGGCGCAAGAAGTTTGACGGGTCGGCCCCGGATGCCGCCGCCCGGGCCAAACAGATGCGCTTTCTGGCCGCCCGGGGATTTGGCGGCGACGTGATTCGGCGCGTTGTATCGCAGGCCGATGAGGATTGAATCTGTCATCCCGGGCGCGACCCGGGATCCATCTGTGGGGCGACAAACCCGCGATGGAAGTGTTCGCCCGTTGCGCCTAAGCTGCTGGGTCATGGATTGCGGATCGAGTCCGCAACGACAAAGAAGAAAATAAGAAAATGGGACTCCAGCGCAATGGGTGCCTGCGCAACTGGCTATTAAAAAAGTAGCAAATTAGCAGGTCGGTTCAGCTGGGAAGGCGTGACCCGACATGCACGTTCGCGAACGCCGATGTCGGAGGACGCTGCGCTAATCCGACCTATGACCAAAAATCAGTCCAATCTCAAAGTCCCAGCATCAGCTTCAGGTTTTGCACGGCGGCGCCCGAGGCCCCCTTGCCCAAGTTGTCGAGCCTGGCCACCAGCACTGCATGGTGGTAGCGGTCATTGCCGAACACGCGCAATTCCATCTGGTTGGTGTCCCGCAGCGCCAGCGCATCGAGCTTGCCCGATTCGGGCGCGGCTTCAACCGTGACCCGTTCGCTGCCGGCGTAATGTTTTGCCAGCACCTCGTGAAGCTGCGCGGCCGTGGGTTGGCCGGGCAGCAGGTCCAGGTGCAGCGGCAACTGCACCAGCATGCCTTGGATGAAATTGCCCACCGACGGAATAAACACCGGCCGGCGGGTCAACCCGGTGTATTTCATGATTTCGGGCAGGTGCTTGTGTTCCAGGCTCAGGCCGTACAGCTCGAAAGCGGGCGCGGTGCCGGCTTCGTAGGCCTCGATCATCTGGCGGCCGCCGCCCGAGTAGCCGCTGACCGACGGCAGGCTCAGGGGAAAGTCGGCCGGCATCAGGCCCGCATCAACCAGCGGCCGGATCAGCGCAATCGCGCCGGTGGCGTAGCACCCCGGGTTGGCCACGCGCTCGGCAGTCATGACGGCTTCGCGCTGGCCGGCCATCAATTCGGGAAACCCGAACACCCAGCCTGGGGCCGTGCGGTGCGCCGTCGATGCGTCGATGATTTTCGGTTTTTTGCCCGGCAGCGAGTCGATCATGGCCACTGATTCACGCGCCGCGTCGTCGTGCAGGCACAAGATCACCAGGTCCACCTGCGCCATCATGTCACGCTTGGCGGCCGGGTCCTTGCGCAAATCGGGCGCAATGCTGACCAGTTCGATCTGCGGCATCGCCTGCAGACGCTCGCGAATCTGCAGGCCGGTGGTGCCGGCTTCGCCGTCGATAAAAATTTTGTGCATAGATACTTTCAGCTAAAACCACTGTCTCGCAGGGCCAATATTTCAGGTTCAGTTTTCCGCGCTTGTCTGTGTAAGAACCGCATAAGTTTGGTGCATCGCAGCATGATACAGTTCCGTGCTGCTGCCTGCAGTAAACGCTAACATGCTGGTTTTGCGCCGATATGGCCTGTTTTTCACTTCCCAACAGCCTTGCCCAGCTCCTGTTGCACCCCTCTTCTTACTGAATCCTGAAGGTTTTCCATGAAAATTCACGAGTACCAAGGCAAGGAAATCTTGCGCAATTTTGGTGTGCCAGTGCCGCGCGGCATTCCGGCGTTCACGGTGCAAGAGGCGGTGGAAGCCGCACAAAAGCTCGGCGGCCCGGTGTGGGTGGTCAAGGCGCAGATTCATGCAGGCGGGCGCGGCAAGGGCGGCGGCGTGAAGGTGGCCAAGACGATTGAAGACGTCAAGCGCATCGCCGGCGAAATCCTCGGCATGCAGCTCAAGACGCACCAGACCGGCCCCGAAGGCCAGAAGGTCCGCCGCCTGTACATTGAAGACGGCGCCGACATCCAGAAGGAATACTACGTGTCCCTGGTGACCGACCGTGCGACCCAGAAGGTAGCCTTCATCGCGTCAAGCGAAGGCGGCATGGACATCGAGGAAGTGGCCCATTCCACGCCCGAGAAGATCATCACCGAGTTCATCGACCCCCTCACCGGTCTGGGCGACGCACAGGCCACCAAGATTGCCAATGCCATCGGCCTGCCGGCAGAGTCTACCGCCCAGGCCGTGGACATCTTCCAGAAGCTCTACACCTGCTACATGGACACCGATGCGTCGCTGGTGGAAATCAACCCGCTGAACCGCGACAGCAAGAACGCCCTGATGGCGCTGGATGCCAAGTTCAACCTCGACCCCAACGCGCTGTTCCGCCACCCTGAAATTGTCGCCTACCGTGACCTGGACGAAGAAGATCCGGCTGAAGTCGAAGCCAGCAAGTTCGACCTGGCCTACATCAGCCTGGACGGCAACATCGGCTGCCTGGTCAACGGCGCCGGCCTGGCCATGGCGACCATGGACACCATCAAGCTGTTCGGCGGCGAGCCGGCCAACTTCCTGGACGTGGGCGGCGGCGCCACGGCCGAGAAAGTCACCGAAGCTTTCAAGATCATGCTCAAGAACCCGGAAGTCAAGGGCATCCTGGTCAACATCTTCGGCGGCATCATGAAGTGCGACACCATTGCCGACGGCATCATCGCCGCGTGCAAGGCCGTGAACCTGAACGTGCCGCTGGTCGTGCGCATGAAGGGCACCAACGAAGACCTGGGCAAGAAGATGCTGGCCGACTCGGGCCTGCCGATCATTGCCGCAGACACCATGGCCGACGCGGCGACCAAAATCGTCGAAGCCGTGTCCAAGTAAGCCAGGAGAACACACATGTCCATCTACATCAACAAAAACACCAAAGTCATCACGCAAGGCATTACCGGCAAGACCGGTCAATTCCACACCCGCATGTGCCGTGACTATGCCAATGGCCGCGAAGCCTTCGTGGCGGGCGTGAACCCCAAGCGCGCTGGCGAGGACTTCGAGGGCATCCCGATTTTTGCCAACGTGAGCGAAGCGGCAAATGCCACCGGCGCCACCGTGTCGGTGATCTACGTGCCGCCCGCAGGCGCGGCCGCCGCCATCTGGGAAGCCGTCGAAGCCAACCTCGACCTGGCGATCTGCATCACCGAAGGCATTCCGGTCAAGGACATGCTCGAAGTGCGCAACCGCATGAAGGCCAAGGAAGCGGCTGGCGGCAAGCGCACGCTGCTGCTGGGCCCCAACTGCCCCGGCCTGATCACACCCGACGAGATCAAGATCGGCATCATGCCCGGCCACATCCACCGCGCTGGCCGCATCGGCGTCGTGTCGCGCTCCGGCACGCTGACCTATGAAGCGGTGGCGCAACTGACCGAAATCGGCTTGGGCCAGTCCACCGCCGTCGGCATTGGCGGCGACCCGATCAATGGCCTGAAGCACATCGACGTGATGCGCGCCTTCAATGACGACCCGGACACCGACGCCGTCATCATGATTGGCGAAATCGGCGGCCCGGACGAAGCCGAAGCCGCTGAATGGTGCAAGGCCAACATGAAAAAACCCATCGTCGGCTTCATCGCCGGCGTGACGGCTCCGGCCGGCAAGCGCATGGGCCATGCTGGCGCCTTGATCTCGGGCGGTGCCGACACGGCGGACGCCAAGCTGGCGATCATGGAAGCCTGTGGCTTCACCATCACGCGCAATCCGTCGGAAATGGCCAAGTTGCTCAAAGCCCTGCTTTAAACAGTTGTGCCCGCCCGCAGGGCAAGGCGCAAGCTGACGCAGACTGCGGTTAGCCACAATACAAAGGCCGGTTGTCATCGCTGACAATCGGTCTTTTTCATTTCTCAAGAGGTTTCCATGGAAGAGTTCATGACCGCCAGCTTCTGGCTGGCAGTGGGGCAGATCATCATGATCGACATTCTGCTGGGGGGCGACAACGCCGTGGTCATTGCACTGGCCTGCCGAAACCTGCCGGCCCAGCAACGCACCAAGGGCATCATCTACGGTACGGCCGGCGCCATCGTCCTGCGGGTGATCCTGATTGCCTTTGCGCTGGCGCTGCTGGCCATTCCCTACCTGAAGATCGTCGGCGCCTTGCTGCTGCTGTGGATCGGCGTGAAGCTGCTGGTGCCCGAAGATGAAGGCGACCACAACGTCAGCTCAAGCGACAAGCTCTGGGGCGCGGTCAAGACCGTCATCATTGCCGACCTGGTCATGAGCGTGGACAACGTGCTGGCGATTGCCGGCGCGGCGCAGGGAGCGCACCAGGAGCACCAGCTGGCGCTGGTGATTTTTGGTCTCTTGGTGAGCATTCCCATCATCATCGGCGGCAGCCAGCTGGTGCTCAAGCTGATGGAACGCTTTCCGGTCGTCATCACCCTGGGCGCCATGCTGCTCGGCTGGATTGCCGGACAAATGGCCTACACCGACCCGGCCGTCAAGCCTTACCTGCCCGAAGGCGCTTTCTGGGGGTACGCCGTGGCCGCTGCCGGTGCGCTGCTGGTGCTGGTGATCGGCAAGGTGATACAGGCACGCCGAAAGCCGGTGGGCGCGGGCTGAATACTGCGCATTAATTCCTTGTCGCGTGCTTGAGCGTCTGTTAACGTGCAGCCCTGACTGGCGGGACACGGCCGGTTTTTACCAGGCAAGACCGGTTGAATCAATGCATTCGACGTGGTGAGCCGACCCAACAGAAGTCATGCCCGGGACCCGATGATGTATGAAGTCTTCGCGCAAACCGACCAAGGCCTGGTGCGCAAAAACAATGAAGATGCTCTGGCGTTTGACCCGAAGACCGGCTTGTGCCTTCTGGCAGACGGCATGGGCGGCTACAACGCCGGCGAGGTGGCCAGCAGCATGGCGGTCGCCTTTCTTCGTCAGGAGCTGACGGCGTGGCTGTCGCAGCCCGGCAGCCGCGCCTCTGTCAGGGAACTTCGCCGGGCAATGGAAACCTGTGTGAACCAGGTCAACCATTCGATTTTCAGCGCTGCGTGGTCCAATCCTGACTATGCCGGCATGGGTACCACGCTGGTGGCAGGTGTTTTTCTGGAAGCCCGGCTGGTGCTCGGCCATATCGGCGACTCCCGCTGTTACCGGCTGCGCGGCGGTGTGCTGCACCAAATCACCAAAGACCATTCGCTGTTGCAGGAGCAGGTGGACGCAGGGCTGATGACGGCAGAGCAGGCCCTGACGTCGCCGCACCGCAACCTGATCACCCGCGCCCTGGGCGTCGAGGATGCGGTTTCAGTCGAAATCAACGAGCACCGGGTCGAGCCGGGCGATCTGTACCTGATGTGCTCCGACGGCCTGTCGGACATGGTTCTGGACCCGGTGATCGCAGCCATCCTGAATGCCGCTGGCACTTTGCAGCAAAAAGCCGCAGCGCTGATCCGGGTGGCCAACGACGGCGGTGGACGCGACAATATCTCGGTCCTGCTGGTGCAGGCAGCTGAAGATGAAACGCGGCGCGGCCTGCTGTCCAGAATGCTGGGAAAATAGCCTCTTCAGCGTCCGCTGACGGCGACAAGTTAAAAAAACGCAAAGGAAAACCGGGCATGCCGAAAATGATCATTTCCCTGGACGGGGCCGTCCTGAAGGAAGTCCAGCTGACAAAAGACCGCACCTCGCTGGGTCGCCGGCCCTACAACGACATCGTGATCGACAACATGGCCGTGAGCGGCGAGCATGCGGTGCTGAAAATCTCGGGCGCCGAAGGCCACATTGAAGACCTCAACAGCACCAACGGCACCTATGTCAACGGCAAGTCCGTCAAGAAGCAGTTGTTGCACCACGGCGACACGGTGGAAATTGGCAAGTACAAGATCCAGTATGTCGACGAGGCCAATGCGGGTGAAAGCGCCATCAATGGCGCCATCAAGGTGATGTCGGGCCCCGCGGCCGGTCGTGAAATGGCGCTGGTCAAGCCTGTCACCACCATAGGCAAAGCGGGCGTCGGAGTCGCCAGCATCACCAGAACGTTCACAGGCTTTGTGGTTACCCATGTCGAGGGCGACCGTCCGCCCACGCTCAATGGCATGGCCGTGGGCGCGGAACCGGTGGCGCTAAACCATGGCGACCTGATTGAGCTGGCGGGAACGCAAATGCAGTTTGTCCAGCAGTGAGACAAGCGCTGGCTGATTCAGCGCTTGTCTCGCATTGCCGACCTGATTACTCAAAGATTCCCCTGTCCACCGCGGTCCCGGGGCACACGGCTGAAAGTCAAGGCAAAGCAGGGGAAACCGGGGCTTGCGCGTTGCCTGGCCTATCGTTGATGCTTGCGAAACCGACGCGCGTCCGGGGCCGAATGACGGTGGCCGCGGCCGGTGTGCCAATTTGGTTGAACCGGAACTCAGTCAAGGCGCATTGAAGGAAATTGGCCGAGACAAGCCAATTGAAGCCACAGGGCGCAGAACGTGACGACCGGTACAGATTGTCTTGACGCCGCACGACACACCATGCGGACTGCATGGGAAAAGTGCTGATGTGCATGATGGATTTGGAAATAGTGCCGCCAGTTGCATCAAGTGACAAAAATGTCGTTTATGTTTTATATTGTGACAAAAAAAGTAATCTGAATGTTTCAGGTGTGACGAAAACCACGTTTTTCGTGACCAAAAACAGCTTTCATGACTTGGCACGCAACCTGCAATAGTTCGTGGCAAGTTTTTTTCCAACCAAGGAGTTTTCTGATGAAGCGTTCTATGCAAAAGGGTTTCACCCTGATCGAATTGATGATCGTCGTGGCGATCATTGGTATTTTGGCGGCGGTGGCTTTGCCTGCTTATCAGGATTACACGGTGCGGGCTAAGGTTACCGAAGGTTTGGGGCTGGCAGCTTCAGCCAAGGCAGCAGTTGCTGCCGATGGCGCTGCTTCAACCGTTGATCTGCTTCGGACCGTTAATACTTGGAATCGGCAAGCCGCAGATACCGGCGCAAACAGCAAATACGTGAGATCGGTTTGCTTTGAGCAAGCTGCGGCAGGTGGTGCAACTTGCCCTGCCGATCTTGCAATCACTGTCGCGCCTGCCGGTATCATCACTGTGACGTTTAATAACTGACCTTACGCAGCCGCCTGAAATTTCTGAAGCTGGTCAAAAGCGCTGCGGGTGGCATTGATGAGAAGTTTGAACCTTAAAGCGAAGGAGTTGATCTTGCTTTTAACGCTCAAGCATTCGAGCTTGAAGACGGCATAAATCGCCATGAAGACGTGGTTGCTTTGGGTTCTCAACGTCTGCGTTGGGGATTTGGCCATGCCCGCATTGGACTTCAAGGATTTGTGAAACACCTCCACTTGCCACCGTTTTTTGTAGGTCGTGGTGATGGCGTCGTAGTCGCACGTGAGGTCGCTGCAAACCAGGTGCAATGTGCCGGTGCTGCTGTCTTTGTTTTTAAAGACCTGGCGGACCAAACGGACTGCTCTGGCAGACCCCTTGAGCCAGCCTTGCACCGTGCATTGCTCTGAAAATTCCAGCTCGTCTACGCGCACGAAGCGCTTTTTCTTCCAGTCCTCCTGGCTCAACGCCACCAGCCGGTTGTCCTTCAGGGCTGCGATGAAGTGCTTACCCCGGCTCGTAATGAAATCAAAATTCTCCTCGGAGGAAAACCAGCTGTCCATCAGCACGAAACGAAATCGCAAGGCGTTTTGCAGGCAGGCATGGATCATCTCGCGCATCATTTCGTTTTTTGTTTTCTCACTTTTGCGTTTGACTTGGCGGCTCGCAACGTCGCATTGAAGAGGCTTTTGCACCAACTCGAACGCCACCGGAATAGACCTGCCGCCGCAGTGGTACAGCGCGTTGAGCAGGTTGATGCCCTTGACCGTGCGACCACTGCAATGATCGTAATGCCAGCAGATCAAGTCACTCTCGTCCGTCCAGGCTTTTTCCTGGATGGTGTCGTCAAAAATCAGCACGCCTTCAGCCGTTTGCACTTCCCGCACCATCGCCTTGACTTGCCGCCACAAGTCCTTAGACGTGTAGTCCTGCCCGGATAAAAACCTGGTAATCCGGTCGTGGCTGACATCGCCCTGCACCATGGCCGAAAGCCCTGTCGCTGTTGTCGCGCCAAAGCTGCTCAGCAGGTAATCCGTGTACAACTCCAGTTCAGAATTTTTCATGCGCGTAGGCTAACAGGACAGGCGGCTGCGTAAGGTCAGTTAATAATGCCACGTTGGGCGTTGCTGCTGCAGCAAACACCATCAGGCTTTATCCTCTGGTTCGCACTGTTGCAAGCACTGGCACCGGTGGCGGCGCAATTACGTTGGCAACTGCACAAAACACAGGAGTCAGTGGCAGTATCGACTGGGGTTGCACATCCGCCACGAACGTAGCAGCTGCAGCAATGACTGGTACTGCTCCAGCCGTTGCTACTCTGTTGGCTAAGTACGCTCCCGCAGTTTGCCGTTAATTACTGACCTTACGCAGCCGCCTGAAATTTCTGAAGCTGGTCAAAAGCGCTGCGGGTGGCATTGATGAGAAGTTTGAACCTTAAAGCGAAGGAGTTGATCTTGCTTTTAACGCTCAAGCATTCGAGCTTGAAGACGGCATAAATCGCCATGAAGACGTGGTTGCTTTGGGTTCTCAACGTCTGCGTTGGGGATTTGGCCATGCCCGCATTGGACTTCAAGGATTTGTGAAACACCTCCACTTGCCACCGTTTTTTGTAGGTCGTGGTGATGGCGTCGTAGTCGCACGTGAGGTCGCTGGAAACCAGGTGCAATGTGCCGGTGCTGCTGTCTTTGTTTTTAAAGACCTGGCGGACCAAACGGACTGCTCTGGCAGACCCCTTGAGCCAGCCTTGCACCGTGCATTGCTCTGAAAATTCCAGCTCGTCTACGCGCACGAAGCGCTTTTTCTTCCAGTCCTCCTGGCTCAACGCCACCAGCCGGTTGTCCTTCAGGGCTGCGATGAAGTGCTTACCCCGGCTCGTAATGAAATCAAAATTCTCCTCGGAGGAAAACCAGCTGTCCATCAGCACGAAACGAAATCGCAAGGCGTTTTGCAGGCAGGCATGGATCATCTCGCGCATCATTTCGTTTTTTGTTTTCTCACTTTTGCGTTTGACTTGGCGGCTCGCAACGTCGCATTGAAGAGGCTTTTGCACCAACTCGAACGCCACCGGAATAGACCTGCCGCCGCAGTGGTACAGCGCGTTGAGCAGGTTGATGCCCTTGACCGTGCGACCACTGCAATGATCGTAATGCCAGCAGATCAAGTCACTCTCGTCCGTCCAGGCTTTTTCCTGGATGGTGTCGTCAAAAATCAGCACGCCTTCAGCCGTTTGCACTTCCCGCACCATCGCCTTGACTTGCCGCCACAAGTCCTTAGACGTGTAGTCCTGCCCGGATAAAAACCTGGTAATCCGGTCGTGGCTGACATCGCCCTGCACCATGGCCGAAAGCCCTGTCGCTGTTGTCGCGCCAAAGCTGCTCAGCAGGTAATCCGTGTACAACTCCAGTTCAGAATTTTTCATGCGCGTAGGCTAACAGGACAGGCGGCTGCGTAAGGTCAGTTAATTAGACAATTACAATCAGAAAGGGCGCTTCGGCGCTCTTTTTTTTGAATAAAAATCAGCAGATTTTTTTATAACTTACTCAATGACCTCTCCATTTCGCCTGCGTGCCGCCATTCAAGTAGGAAGTCTTCACTTGCTGTGCAGCGTAGGCGTGGCCCTGCTGGCGGCTGCTTTGGTGTTTGGCTTGTGGTATCCGTATCCCTACCGCGAATTGTCAGGCGGACGCGAACTGTTTTTGCTGATAGTTGCGGTGGACGTGGTGTGCGGTCCTTTGTTGACGATGGTGATTTTCAACCCCGCCAAACCTCGTGCCGAACTGTGGCGTGATCTTGGGCTGGTGGCGCTGATTCAGTTAGGTGCTTTGGGCTATGGGCTGCATACCGTGTGGCAGGCGCGGCCGCTGTTTCTGGTGCAGGAAGTTGATCGTTTCAAAGTGATTGCAGGACCGATGCTGGATGGCGCTGCAATCGCTGGATTGCCTGCCGCATTGCAACCTCACTGGTGGAAAGGACCGCTGACAGTGGCGATTCGCGAACCTAAAGATGCCCAGGAACGCCAGAAGGTGATGTTTGAATCCGTGCAGGGCGGCCGTGATTATGGCGAGCGGGCCGAGTTTTACTTGCCTTACGAAGGTTCAGGAGCACTTAAATCACTGAACCGGGCGAAACCGCTATCTGTATTTCTGCAAAAGCAACCCAGCCAGCAACATGCCGCCCAAAAGCTCGCAGCAGAAAAAGGCGCCGACATGGCGCAATGGCTGTATCTGCCCGTGGTAGCCCGTCAAGACTGGGTAGCCGTGCTGAACCAGCAAGGGCAGATTCAGGGTTTTTTGCAGGGTGACGGGTTTTAACGGACGCTCGTTGGCTTGAGGGCTTGAGTTGTCCGCTGATACGAGCCGGGCAGAAAGCCTTGTCAACAAGAACCGATGAACCGATAGCAAGCATGAAAAATGCGTTTCACGCCATCGAGCAACGCCGTACCATTCCAGTTTTCACTCACAGCCAATCCGGTTCCTCATTTGCTGCCACTCTTGAACCATCAGTGTCTTCGGAATTGCATCCTCGCCGCATTCCTGCTCCCGCCCTGGCTCAGCCCCTACACCGCCGGTCTCACGCCCAATGTCTGGCCGTGGCTGCTGTCGGCGCTGTGCGTGGTTTGTCTTTGGCTGTTCCGGCGTCGGCTCAATCCCGAGCTTGTGGCGACGGGATGGGTGCTGGCTGCCGTCATCAGCGCGCTGATCGGTCTGGTCCAGTACTTCGGCCTGGCGCCGGCCCTGAGCCCCTGGATCAACCAGCCGCAGGCGGGCGAGGCGTATGCCAACCTGCGCCAGCGCAACCAGTTCGCCACGCTCACCAGCATCGGTTTGGTCGCCCTGATCGGCTGGCTGGCGCTGCGGGAAACCTCTGCAGGACGGCTCAAAACGCAGGGCGGGCTGATGCCGTGGTGGGCTTACCTGATCGCCTTGTTGCTGGCCCTGGGCAATGCCGCCAGCAGTTCCCGCACCGGCTTGCTGCAATGGGGGCTGATTGCCCTGTTCACCGCTTGGTGGGCGCTGCCGGCGCGCAGGCACCTGCTGGTATTTGTCATGCAGGCCTTGCTGGCCTATGGAATCGCCGTGTTGATGCTGCCGTGGTTGCTGCAATGGACAACCGGCGTAGGGTAATCGGGCTCAGATTCTAATTAGTGCCTGACCTTACGCAGCCGCCTGTCCTGTTAGCCTACGCGCATGAAAAATTCTGAACTGGAGTTGTACACGGATTACCTGCTGAGCAGCTTTGGCGCGACAACAGCGACAGGGCTTTCGGCCATGGTGCAGGGCGATGTCAGCCACGACCGGATTACCAGGTTTTTATCCGGGCAGGACTACACGTCTAAGGACTTGTGGCGGCAAGTCAAGGCGATGGTGCGGGAAGTGCAAACGGCTGAAGGCGTGCTGATTTTTGACGACACCATCCAGGAAAAAGCCTGGACGGACGAGAGTGACTTGATCTGCTGGCATTACGATCATTGCAGTGGTCGCACGGTCAAGGGCATCAACCTGCTCAACGCGCTGTACCACTGCGGCGGCAGGTCTATTCCGGTGGCGTTCGAGTTGGTGCAAAAGCCTCTTCAATGCGACGTTGCGAGCCGCCAAGTCAAACGAAAAAGTGAGAAAACAAAAAACGAAATGATGCGCGAGATGATCCATGCCTGCCTGCAAAACGCCTTGCGATTTCGTTTCGTGCTGATGGACAGCTGGTTTTCCTCCGAGGAGAATTTTGATTTCATTACGAGCCGGGGTAAGCACTTCATCGCAGCCCTGAAGGACAACCGGCTGGTGGCGTTGAGCCAGGAGGACTGGAAGAAAAAGCGCTTCGTGCGCGTAGACGAGCTGGAATTTTCAGAGCAATGCACGGTGCAAGGCTGGCTCAAGGGGTCTGCCAGAGCAGTCCGTTTGGTCCGCCAGGTCTTTAAAAACAAAGACAGCAGCACCGGCACATTGCACCTGGTTTGCAGCGACCTCACGTGCGACTACGACGCCATCACCACGACCTACAAAAAACGGTGGCAAGTGGAGGTGTTTCACAAATCCTTGAAGTCCAATGCGGGCATGGCCAAATCCCCAACGCAGACGTTGAGAACCCAAAGCAACCACGTCTTCATGGCGATTTATGCCGTCTTCAAGCTCGAATGCTTGAGCGTTAAAAGCAAGATCAACTCCTTCGCTTTAAGGTTCAAACTTCTCATCAATGCCACCCGCAGCGCTTTTGACCAGCTTCAGAAATTTCAGGCGGCTGCGTAAGGTCAGTTAGTGCTTCAAATTGCGATAGAAATTTTCATGGGCACCGACCGCTTCCAGATACACCAGACGAACGCCTTCATCCAATGTGTACCCCAGTAAAAACAACTGTCCTGCGCTGCGAAACTTGAAAACACGCAAGGCCGCCAGATCGCCCTTCTTGCGTTCTCCGATTTCTGGATTTTGTGCGAGCGCCTCGACTGCCGCATCCACGTCACGGGCTGTATTGTCATGCAACTTTTTATATTGGCGCGCAAATCGCCGGGTTTGCTGAACTGCCCACGTCATGCACGACATCGAGGGACAAACGGCTGGGATTGGCTGCGCGCTTCGGCCATCGAAGCCAAGGACTCTGCCACAAAACTAACCGGCAGATCGGGGTTATCTAGGGCGGCACGCCCCACACGCGCCCAAAACTCGATTTGGCCTGCAATCGAGCGATGCTCCGCCGTCGCGTCTTGCTTGGCTTGCTCGTAAAGTTCTTGATTGATCCGTATTGAGGTGCTGCCTGACATTTCGAACTCCAGAAAAATTTACCACGATTGTAGTAAAACTGGGACGCCATGCTCTGGGCGTCAGAAAAGCGGCCTCGCTGTTCGGTTGCAGGCATTTGCCTTTGCTGGCAACGCTCAAAAAACAGGTGGCGGCTTTGGAGCGAAAGGTATACGTGCGGTTGGTACGTATAAGGAAACAGAAACCTGCGGAGTGGATTTGGTCAAATTCTGATTTGCTGTTATTTTAGCAGCATAAAAGCATAAAAGCATAAAAGCATAAAAGCATAAAAGCATAAAAGCATAAAAGCCAAGCGATAGAGGCCGAATTGGCACTCAGAGCCAAAGTTAAAAAAGCCATGGAAACTGAAAATTATCATGCTGCACGCCACGGCAAAGATCAAAGTTTTCTCGTGATCAGTTGACAATCCATCGGAATCATCCATTCCATTCCAAGCCCACGCCGAACCCATTCCCCTGTGCCGCAAACTTTTAAAGTCCGTGATTTTTCAGCTTGGTGGCTACTCGCATTCCTGCTCCCGCCCTGGCTCAGCCCCTACACCGCCGGTCCCACGCCCAATGTCTGGCCGTGGCTGCTGTCGGCGCTGTGCGTGGTTTGTCTTTGGCTGTTCCGGCGTCGGCTCAATCCCGAGCTTGTGGCGACGGGATGGGTGCTGGCTGCCGTCATCAGCGCGCTGATCGGTCTGGTCCAGTACTTCGGCCTGGCGCCGGCCCTGAGCCCCTGGATCAACCAGCCGCAGGCGGGCGAGGCGTATGCCAACCTGCGCCAGCGCAACCAGTTCGCCACGCTCACCAGCATCGGTTTGGTCGCCCTGATCGGCTGGCTGGCGCTGCGGGAAACCTCTGCAGGACGGCTCAAAACGCAGGGCGGGCTGATGCCGTGGTGGGCTTACCTGATCGCCTTGTTGCTGGCCCTGGGCAATGCCGCCAGCAGTTCCCGCACCGGCTTGCTGCAATGGGGGCTGATTGCCCTGTTCACCGCTTGGTGGGCGCTGCCGGCGCGCAGGCACCTGCTGGTATTTGTCATGCAGGCCTTGCTGGCCTATGGAATCGCCGTGTTGATGCTGCCGTGGTTGCTGCAATGGGCGACCGGCGTGCAAAGCGGCGGATTGTTTGGCCGCCTGGTGGGGGACATACCGGCCTGCTCCAGCCGCAAGATTCTCTGGTCCAACGTGCTGACGTTGATTGTCCAAAAGCCCTGGCTGGGCTGGGGCTGGGGCGAACTGGACTATGCGCATTTCATCACCTTGTACGACGGGCCGCGCTTTTGCGAAATCCTGGACAACGCGCACAACCTGCCGCTGCATCTCGCGGTGGAACTGGGCGTTCCAGCGGCCGTGGCGATTTGCGGTGCGCTGGGCTGGCTGACGTGGCGCGCCCGGCCGTGGCAAGAGAAAGATGCGCTGCGCCAGATGGCCTGGGCCGTGCTGGCCGTCATCGGCTTGCACAGCCTGCTCGAATATCCATTGTGGTACGGGCCGTTCCAGATTGCCGCCGGGTTGGCGGTCTGGCTGCTGTGTGCGCCGCACGAGGCAACGCCCGGCTTGAGCCGGGGATTTCCCTCGAAATTCAAGCAAAATATCCTTCTGGCGCAATACGCGCGTGGACTTATAGCTATCATTATGATAGTAATTCTGGCCGGCGTGGCTGTCAGCTACTACCGGGTCAGCCAGATTTACCTGCCGCCTGACCAGCGCAGCGCCGCCTACCGCGACGGTACGCTGGCCAAGGTGCAGGACAGCTGGGTGTTTCGCGAGCAGGCGCGCTTCGCCTACCTGAGCATCACGCCGCTCACGCCTGGGAATGCCGCCGCCCTGCATGCCATGGCGATTGAATTGCTCCACTACTCGCCCGAGCCGCGCGTGGTTGAAAAGTTGGTTGAAAGCGCGGTGATGCTGGGGCGCAATGACGAGGCGCTGTATTACCAGGCACGCTACCGGGCGTCTTTTCCGATGGAGCATGCGCGCTGGGTTCGAAAAAACGCGGCTCCGCTGGAACCCGGCACGCAAGGCCGGCCCCAAGCTTTTTTAACTCGGGAACAAGCCCTTGTGCCGGTTCACGCAGGGGAACGGCGAGCGGTTTGATGCGGGTCGGGCGATGGCCATGGCCATGGCAACCAAGGTAAGCACAGCGGCATGCCTCAAGCGCGTCGGATGCATGTAAATTGTTGCATGACAAAAATGGCAACTTTTGCATCAAAGTGTGAGTTCTGCATTTCCTGACTTCTGAGCCGCGCTATGGTGCGGGCATGACTATTGATAAGCGTCAGGGGGCAGTTTTTGCGTCGGGGGTGTTGCTTGGTGCTGCGGCTGTCGCCGGGGCCTGGAAAAAACGTGCTCCTGTTTCATCGCAAGCGCCTGAAGACCCTAACACCCGCATTCCCTTGCTTCAGCCTGAGCTGGCAAACACGGAAACAAGCGCCGGGCCTCCTCGATTTGCGGCCGAGCTTCCGAAGGAAAATGTATCGCCGTTGCAGGTGGCAGCGCGCGAGACGGTTAGCCGTCCAACAAACGAAAACGGTCCGACAAACGAACGGCTTGCGCCACGCCAGTCTGCGCATGCGCTGCCGAAAGCCGATGTTCCGCCGCTGCAGTCTGCTGCGCCAACGCCGCGGCAACTCAAGGTTTTCATCTTGGGCAGCATAGTGGCCGCCGCGGCCATTGCCGGCACATGGCTGTTGCTGGACCCGCTGGGGTTACCCATGCCCGGCCAACCGCTAACAAGGGCGTCTGCTTCGGCGCCGCAGGCTTCGGGACAGGTGGCGAGTTGTCCCTTGGTGCCGGCAACGGCCGTGGCGGGCAGCCAGGACGGGCGGTTTCCCTTTCAGCCCGACGTGCCCGGCCTGACGGCGACCGACATGGCGTCGTTCATCGTGATGGGCAAGGATGCCGCTGCGTCAAGCCGCCCGCGCGACGCCGAGGTGGCCTTTCTGATGTCGTGCCGCCTGGCCGACAAGCTCAAGGGCGCGAATTCGGTCGAGTCGGCCGATGGCAAATATTTGCTGGGCGGGCACTATGCCCAGCAGGCGCTCGGCGCAGGTTCTGCCCAAGATGCCAGCCGGCAGGAACTGCTCAGGCGTTCGGAGTTCCTGTACCTGGACAGCCTGCGCATTTATTCAGCCGCCTATGGTCAGGCCGATGAGCGGTCGCGGTCTGCGGCCGACGGGCTGGCGGCGGTGCGCCAGACACTGGCGCAGGCGCCGACAGCACAGCCCGCGCACGTTCCTGAGAAGACCCCTCAAGCCACGTCGATGGCCAGCCCGGCGCTGCAAAGCGCTTCGGCGTCCCCGCCGGCGCCTGTGGCCCGCCCGCCGGTCCGCAGGGTCGAGGTTGCCAAAGCGGCGTTGCCCGCATCCGCAGAGCCGCAGGCTGAACGCCCCGGAATGCGTTCCGATGCCAGTTTTGATTGCAGCCGGGCGCGCTCGGTTTCCGAAAAGATGATTTGCTCGGACGCCGAGCTTTTTCAGCTCAACCATGAAGTCGGCCGGGTCTACGCGCGCGCAAAAAATGCCACCGCCGACCGCGCAGCCTTCCAGCGACAGAATGATCTGGAAGCGGGCAGGCGCGAGTCGATTTGCCGGGATCGCGGCTGTCTGCTGCGCTGGTATGCCTACCGGCGTGACCAGCTAATGAACGAAATCGAAGGGCGCACGCTGTCGCGCCCCATGGCCTGGCGCTAAGGCAAATTCATATGACAATGCCCGCCGTGCAGGCCTAGGGTCGATGGCGTCGAAAGATCAACAACAAAAGGGAGGACGAGATGAAAAAACTGATGACCGTGGCCGGGCTGGCGGCCTTTTTCCTGTCGGGCTGCGCAGCGCCCTACTTTTCTGCTTCGAGCCCAGATGCCACAGCGGCTCCGGCCCCCGTCAACCTGTCGCTGGAAGGTCAGTCCCGGGTGATTCGCTCAAAGATTGTCGCGCTCAAGAAAGAGGTCATGGTGTTTGAGGTGATGCTGACCGATGTGGAGCGAAGGGCGGCCATGTCCCAGATTTCGCTGTCGAGCTTCCCGAACACCGAGGTCGTCCAGGGCGCCAGCGTGGCGCCTGAACCGGCATCTGCCCGCAGCGATGCCGACCGGCTTTCCGTCACGGTCAGGCCCGCGCCTGCAGCCAAGCCGGCCGAGAACAGGAACGGCAAGGTGCCGCAGAAATAAGAAGGAAGACGGCGTTTCGGCCATTGAATCAGCTGGTGCTGGACAAACGCCGGACATCCGGCGAAAACTGGCTGGGGAAAGGCAGGCGCCGCTGCCGCATTGGCCAGTCAAGCGCGCTTGCCTGGCCCGTCAAGCCATAGCCATCAACCGCTTACAAAACTCCCCGACTTGCCGCCATGCTTTTCCAGCAGCTTCACGTCGGTGATGGTCATGCCCCGGTCTGCCGCCTTGCACATGTCGTAGATCGTCAGCAGGGCGACAGTGACGGCGCTCAGCGCTTCCATCTCGACGCCGGTGGGGCCGACGGTTTCCACCGTGGCGGTGCAGGTCACGCTGCCGGTGTCGTCGCCGTCTTCCGGGGCCGTCACGAATTCAAGCGCAACGCGGGTCAGCGCCAGTGGGTGGCACAGCGGAATCAGGTCGCTGGTTTTCTTGGCGGCCATGATGCCGGCGATGCGGGCAATGCCCAGCACGTCGCCTTTTTTGGCGGAGCCGGACATGATCAGCGCCAGAGTGGCGGGCTTCATGGCAATGCGGCCCTGCGCGACCGCGATGCGGTGCGTGGCCGCCTTGGCCGCGACATCGACCATGTGGGCCTGGCCCCGGGCGTCGAAATGGGTGAGGGGGGAAGAGGGCGTCGTCATGCTGATACAGAACCTTTACAACTATGCCGCATCATAAGAGGCTTGCTGGCGTTTTTCTTCCAGCCCCAAAGGTGACTGCCCTTGACTTCATTGACCTGCTCCGATATTTTCAAGCCTGAACGTGCTTTAGCGCATGTCTGGCGGGCGTTGGCAGCTATGGTCCTGATAGCGGCCGCCACGGCGTCGCCGGCCCAGGCGCCAGGCGGCGGAACCTTGTTGACTGCGCCCGGCGCCCGTTCGCTGCCGACGCTGGGCGACAACTCCGATCTGTCGCCGGCTGCCGAACGCCGCATCGGCGACCGCATCGCGGCCAGCATCTACCGCGACCCTGACCTGGTCGAGGACCCGGTGCTGGCCGGTTACCTGCAGGGCATCTGGCAGCCCCTGATGGCGGCGGCCCGCGCGCGCGGCGAATTGTCGGCCGAACTGGACGAGCGTTTTGCCTGGGAGCTGTTCATGTTCCGCGATCGCAGCATCAATGCCTTTGCGCTGCCCGGTGGCTACTTCGGCGTGCACCTGGGCCTGATCAGCAGCGTCAGCAATGCCGACGAGCTGGCCGCCGTGCTGGCGCACGAGATGAGCCATGTCACGCAGCGGCATATCTCGCGCCTGATGACGCAGCAGTCGCGGCAGGCGCCGTGGATGATTGCCGCCATGGTGCTCGGCGCGCTGGCGGCCAGCCGGCATCCCGATGCCGGCACGGCCGCGATGGTTGGCGGGCAGGCGATCCTGGCGCAGGGCCAGCTGAATTTTTCACGCGACATGGAGCGCGAGGCCGACCGCGTCGGCTTTGGCGTGATGGAGGACGCCGGTTATGCCAGCCGGGGCATCTCGGGCATGTTCGAAAAACTGCAGCAGGCCAACCGGCTCAACGACAACGGCTCGTTTCCCTATTTGCGCTCGCACCCGCTGACCACCGAGCGGATTGCCGAGGCGCAGGCCCGCGTGCAGCTGGCGGCGGCGGTCGCGCCGCCAGCCGGGCAGCAGGCGGCTGCCGAACGGACGCAGCGCCTGCACGCGATGATGGCTGTCCGTGCCCGCATTCTGGCCGTACCCGGCGTGGACGTGCTGCGCACCCTGGTGGCCGAGGCACAGCGCAGGGCGGCGGCCTTGCCCGCGCCATTGGCTGTGTCGGCGGCATCGGCAACCAGTTCCCGCGATGCCGGCACGCTCTATGGTGGCGCCTTTGCCGCGGCGCAACTGCGTGATTTCGCGGCGGCGCGCAGCCTGCTGGAGCGGCTTGCTGGTGTTGTGGGCGGCCAGGACGCGGCGGGCAAGGCCGTGCAGCTGCTGGCCGTCGAGGTGGACCTGCTGGAAGGCAAGGTGCCGGCTGCGGCCGCCACTGCCGATCTCGGCAAGGCCGGCTCGCGGGCCGAACTGCTGCTGATGTCGAAAGCGTTGATGGCGGCACAACGCGCGCCCGACGTGTCGCAGGCGCTGCAGACCTGGGTGGCCGTGCATCCGCGCGATGCCATGGCCTGGCAACTGCTGGCCGTGGCCTACGGCCAGCAGAACCAGCCGGTGCGCGCCATCCGGGCCGATGCCGAAAGCCGCGCCGCCCAGCTGGACTACGGCGCCGCGCTGGACCGCTTCAAGGCGGCGCAGGGGCTGATGCGCAGCCAGCCGGGCCGCGCCGATCATGTGGAGGCATCGATCATCGACACCCGGACGCGGCAGACCGAGTCAATCCTTAAGGAACAGGCGCTCCAGGAGAAAATCGATCGCTAGCTGCAGCACTGAATAAATCAGCGAGCCCAGCAACGCCGCGCCGAAGCCGTTGACGTTCAGGCCGCTGACCAGGCTGGCGGCGGCCCAGAACATCAGGGCATTCACGACAAACAGGAACAGCCCCAGCGTCAGCACCGTCACCGGCAGCGTGAGCAGCACCAGCAGCGGGCGGACCACCATGTTCAGCGCACCGAGCACCGCCGCCGCAATCAGCGCGCCGGTGAAGCTGGTCACCGTCACGCCGGAATACAGGTAGGCCACGGCCAGCAGGGCGGCGGCGCTCAAGAGCCATTTGAGGATGAGTTTCATGCCTTCAAGGATAGCACCTGGGTTACCGCACCACCTGCGCCGCAGGACGGCAAGCGCCTGCGAAAATCCGCAGGGACCGTGTGGAATTTCCAAAACACCGATACTTTTTGTCACCTGAAAGGGGAGTAGCGACCTTGCGGCCTGTCGGCGGCAAGCGCTTGTGTTTCGTCAATACGTTGCCGCTCAAAACGGCAGCCGGAGCACATAAAAGAGCCGTGCGGCTCTTTCCCGCAAGACCTTTTGGGACGCACCCGCGTCTTTCATTTTTAAAAAGGTCTTGTCATGCAAACCATTGCGCCCCTGTGGCTGTGGGCCGCCTTCATCGGCATTGTTCTCGCGTCGCTGTTCGTTGATTTTGTGGTCTTGAAAAAACAGGGCGCCCATGACATCGGCGTCAGGGAAGCGCTCAACTGGTCGCTGGTCTGGGTTGCCCTGAGCTTCATGTTCAATGGCCTGTTCTGGTGGGCGGTGAAAGACAGCACCGGCTCCAGGGAGATCGCCAACACCAAGTCGCTGGAATTTTTGACCGGCTACCTGATCGAAAAATCGCTGGCGGTGGACAACATCTTTGTCTTCCTGATGATCTTCACCTACTTCGCGGTGCCGTCGCACTACCAGAAGCGGGTGCTGATGATCGGCATCATCGGCGCCATCGTGCTGCGCACCATCATGATCCTGGTCGGCGGCTGGCTGCTGGCACAGTTTCACTGGATCCTCTACATTTTTGGCGCCTTCCTGATTCTCACCGGGATCAAGATGTGGTGGGCCGCCGGCAAGGAGCCGGCGCTGGACGACAATCCGGCGCTCAAGCTGCTGCGCCGCATTTTGCCGGTCAGCCAGCATTACGACGGCGAGAAGTTCTGGACCGTCGAGAACGGCAAGAAAATTGCCACGCCGCTGTTCATGGTGATCTGCCTGGTGGCGCTGACCGACGTGATTTTTGCGGTGGACTCGATTCCGGCGATTTTTGCCATCACCAGCGACCCGTTCATCGTGCTGACCAGCAACGTGTTCGCCATTCTGGGCCTGCGCGCCATGTACTTCCTGCTGGCTGCCGTGGCCAACAAGTTCCATTTGTTGAACTACGGCCTGGCGGTGATCCTGGTGTTCATTGGCACCAAGATGTGCCTGATCGACATTTACAAGATTCCGGTGATGGTGTCCCTGGGCGTGGTGGTCGGCGTGCTCGCCCTGACCATGCTGCTCAGCGTGCGTTCGGCGTCGGCTGACGTGCCGCGCGGATAAGCCCGGAAGAGAAGCCCCAGCCGGCAGGGGCCAATGAGCGCGGCCGGGCCGGGATGGCTATGATTCGCTTCCCATGCCCTGCATCCACATCATCGACCTTGAAGCCGCCATCAATTACTGGCGCCAGCGCAACCCTTCGGCCGACGGCGTCAACCTGTCGCCCGAGGTGCGCGCCCTCGCCGGCATTTATGCACACATGGCGCTGGGGCACCAGGACAGCGCTGACGAGGCGGATTTTTCACCCGAGGCGCTGCACGCCTGGCATGCCTGGTACGACACCACCGCCGACACGCCGTGCATTGCCATTTGTTCTACCAGCCAGGGCGACGAAGAATGCAAGGGTTGCGGCCGCACCTTCGGCGAAGTGCAGCACTGGCTGTCGATGAGCCCGGTTGAAAAACGCATCACCTGGCGGCGCATCACCCGGCAGGCGACGGCCTGGCGCTTTGGCCGCTACGCCGACCGGGCGCTGGAAAAAAAGTAGCACGGCATTGGCCTGATTTTCAAGCCAAAAATGACTTTTGCGCACGGCCTTCATGCGTAGGCAGCTATCAATTCAGGAGTTTTAAGATTCCGGCAGTTACACTGCCCGCATGCTTCGCCTGACCCGTGCCCCGAACATTGCCATTGCCGCGCTGTGGACCGACGCGCTGCAGCAGGCCGGCTATTCGGCCAGCGTGCAACGCTATTTCCTGGGCAGCGTGGCTGGCGAATTGCCGCCGGACCAGTGCCAGCCGGAAATCTGGCTGACCCACGACCATGAAGAGGCGGGCGCCCGCGCCTTGCTCGACGCGCTGCAGAACATGCCGCAGCGGCGCTGGCTGTGCCGTTGCGGAGAGACGGTTGAAGGCGGCTTCGAGCAGTGCTGGCAGTGCGGCGCCGCCATGCCGGCGGGCCTGTCCTGAACGCAGCGCCGGGTCAGTCCAAGCGATGCAGGCAGCGCAGCAGGCGAAGCGACAAGCGTGGGGGCTTTATCAGACGCGGCGGGCCAGTTCGGCCGCCATGCCGACATAGCTGCCGGGCGTCATCGCCAGCAGGCGCTGTTTTTCGGCTTCCGGAATGTCCAGGGAGCGGATCAGGCCGTGCAGGTCTTCCGGCCTGACGGTTTTGCCGCGTGTGACTTCCTTGAGCTTTTCGTAGGCGCCCGCCACGGCATAGCGGCGCATGACTGTCTGGATCGGCTCGGCCAGCACTTCCCAGGCGCCATCCAGGTCGGCGGCCAGGTTTTCCTCGTTGAGCTCCAGCTTGTTCAGGCCGATGCACAGCGAGTGGTAGGCCAGCACGGCGTAACCCAGCGCCACGCCCATGTTGCGCAGTACGGTCGAGTCGGTCAGGTCGCGCTGCCAGCGGCTGATGGGCAGCTTGTCGCTCATGTGGCGCAGCAGCGCGTTGGACAGGCCCAGGTTGCCCTCGGCGTTTTCAAAGTCGATCGGGTTGACCTTGTGCGGCATGGTCGAGGAACCAATTTCGCCTTCCTTCAGGCGCTGCTTGAAGTAGCCGACGCTGACATAGCCCCAGATGTCGCGCGCCATGTCGATCAGGATCGTGTTGGTGCGGGCCACCGCGTCGAACAGTTCGGCCATGTAGTCGTGCGGCTCGATCTGGATGCTGTAGGGCTGGAAGGTCAGGCCCAGGCCCAGTGGCTCGGGGGTTTCAATGACGTGGCGGCTGAAGGCCTCCCAGTCAAAGTCGGGCCAGGCGGCCAGGTGGGCGTTGTAGTTGCCCACGGCGCCGTTCATTTTGGCCATCAGCTTGATGCCGGCGATCTTTTCGCGCGTGTTGACCAGGCGCACGACGACGTTGGCGAGTTCCTTGCCGACGGTGGTCGGGCTGGCGGTCTGGCCGTGGGTGCGGCTGAGCATCGGCACGTCGGCATGCGCATGGGCCATCTGGCGCAGCTTGTCGATGACCTTGTCGAGCGCCGGCAACACCACCTGTTCGCGGCTGCTTTTCAGTTGCAGCGCCTGGCTGGTGTTGTTGATGTCTTCGCTGGTGCAGGCGAAATGCACGAATTCGCTGGCGGCCTGCAGTTCTGGCCGGGCCTCAAACTTGGACTTGATCCAGTATTCGACCGCTTTCACGTCATGGTTGGTGGTTTTTTCAATCACCTTGATGGCCAGCGCGTCGGCTTCGCTGAAGTTCTTCACCAGGCCGAGCAGGTAGGTCCGTGCACCCGGGCTCAAGGGCTTGAATTCGGCGAACCTGGCGTCGGACAGCGCGATGAACCAGGCAATTTCCACCTGGACCCGGCGGTGCATATAGCCTTGCTCGGACATCAGGGGGCGTAAGGTGGCAAGTTTGGCGACGTATCGGCCGTCCAGCGGCGACAGTGCGTTGATGGGTGAAAAGCTCATGGGCGTGATTGTAGGCCGCACGGGTAAAAATACCGGCCCTGTTGCATTGCAGCAGAATTTGACGCCATGATGCCGCTGTCCTTCAGCCGACGGCCTGAATCGATAGAATGCTGGTTTCCCCCCGGCCACGACAAGAACACCGCACATCATGAAACTCATCGGATCCGCCACCAGTCCCTATGTCCGCAAGGTGCGCATCGTCATGGCCGAGAAAAAGCTCGATTACCAGTTTGTGCTGGAAGACGTCTGGGCGGCAACCACCGCCATGAGCCTGTCCAATCCGCTGGGCAAGGTGCCGTGCCTGATCATGGAGGCCGGCGAGGCGATTTTCGATTCGCGCGTGATCGTCGAATACCTGGACACGCTCTCGCCGGTGGGCAAGCTGATTCCCGCGCAGGGCCGCGAGCGTGCCGAAGTCAAGACCTGGGAAGCGCTGGCCGATGGCGTCATGGACGCCGCGCTGCTGGCCCGTCTGGAAGCCACCTGGTCCGGCCGCAGCGCCGAACAGCGCTGCGACGCCTGGATCGCACGACAGATGGGGAAAATCGACACCGCGCTGCACGCCATGAGCAAGGGCCTGGGTGACAAGGCCTACTGCAGCGGCGTTCATTTCAGCCTGTCCGATGTGGCGGTGGGTTCGGTGCTGGGCTACCTGGATTTTCGGTTTCCTGAAGTGCAGTGGCGCGACACCCATCCGCAGCTTGCCAGGCTGTATGACAAGCTGGCCCTGCGGCCGAGTTTCGTGGAAACGCAGGCCGGCTGAATTGCCTGGACTTACTGCCGCGCGCGCTGCTTGAGCCAGCGCATCAACCGCCCGACCAGCGGCAGCTTTTCATACAGCTCCTCGGCCGCGTCCCAGTAGTCGCGGTGAAAATCCAGCAGCCCGGCGGCATTGAACTTCAGGTGCGAGCCGCCGCGCACGGTCTGCAGCGTCCGGGTGTCAAAGCGCTTGAAGTGGAAAACAAAATTCCAGGTCAGGAAGCATTCACCACCATCAACGATGCAGCCGGTCACCACGAAATGCGGCTCCTCCAGCGACCCGTACATGTGGCTGAACACCTGCCGGATGGCGGGCACGCCGCGCACCTCGTTGAACGGGTCCTTGAAATACGCTCCGGGCGCGTACACCGCCTCCAGCCGGTCCAGGCTGGCCGGGCTCAGGCTTTCAAAAAAATCAACGACGCGCGCGGCGGCTTCGCGCATCGGCGGGGCCTGTTCTTGTGCCAGGGGGGCGTTCATGGCAGGGGCTTCATCGCGAGGTGATCTTGCGAACGGCCGCGAAACGCGCCCCGTAGGGCAGCAGGCGCAGGACCTTCATCCAGCGGGTGAAGCGCTTGGGAAAGTGAATTTCAAACTCGCCCTTGCGCCAGCCCTGCAGGATTTCCTGCGCCGCCTGTTCGGGCGTGATCAGCGCGGGCATGCTGAACTGGTTTTGCGCCGTCAGCGGTGTCTCGACAAAACCGGGACACACCAGGCTGACGCCAATGCCGCTGTCCTTCAGGTCAAGGTACAGCGTTTCAGCCAGGTTGATCAGCGCCGCCTTGGTCGGCCCGTAGGCCAGGCTCTGGGGCAGGCCGGTGTAGCCCGCCACGCTGCTGATCAGGCTGAGGTGGCCGGACCGTTGCGCCAGCAGGGCCGGCAGCACCGCATCCAGCAGGTAGAGCGCGCCGCAGTAGTTGACCTCGTTGTGCCTGAGCATCTCGGCCAGGTCAAAAGCGGTGGCGCGCAGTTCCTTGTAATAGCCGGCGCAGTACATCACCAGGTCGAGCGGGCCGGTGGCCAACAGGGTGTGCGCCGCTTCCTTCAGCGCCAGCCGGTCGGTGACATCAAGCGCCAGCGCCACGGCGCCCGGATGGCTTTGCACAAAGCCGGCCAGCGCACCGGCATTGCGCGCCGAAACGAACACGTTTGCACCCTGTTCATGCAGCGCATGCGCCGTGGCCTGGCCGATGCCGCTGGAGGCGCCAACCAGCCAGACGGTTTTGCCGCGCCAGTCGGCCAGCTGAGGATTGAAGGACATCGTTCGGGTTTTCTGGTTGTTATGAATTTGATAGCTGCTTTTGCCCGTCCTGCGTGCGCAAACGGCCTTTTTTGTGCATTTTTACCGCTTCACGAACGACAGCGTGACCTCGCCCAGCCCAACACCGAACTTGCTCATCTTCGCCTTGTTCAGCATCACCTTGTCGTTCATCAGATACATCCAGTCGTCAAACTGCACCTCGATGATGCGGCCATCGACCGGCAGCTTCAGGGTGTAGCCCCAGCGAAAGGCGTTTCCTTTTTCCTGACCGGCGGCCTCGCCCACCACATCGCCGGCGGTGCCGGTGTAGCGGCCGTCGGGCTGGCGCTTGAGCGTCCAGACGCGGCGGTCCCTGGTGCCGTCGGAATAGGTGAAGTTTTCATCCAGCACGCCGGTCTCTGCGCCGGGCGGGCCGCTCCAGCTGCAGGTCATGACGACGGTGAAGCGCTTGACGACCTTGCCCGAGCGGTCGGTGAAGATGCCGTAGGCGTCCAGCGTGCCGTTGAAGTACTGGCGCATGTCCAGCACCGGCTGCTCGGCCGCGTAGTCGGCGACTTTCGGGCCGGCGCAGCCCGCCAGCAGCGTCAGCGACAGCAGGAGCGCCGGCAAGGCGCCCTTGAGAAGCCGGTTGGGTGTGGGGATGAAGGTCATGCGGGGACGCTTTCAGAAGGGTGGATCAGGAAAAACCAGGCGCTGGCCGCCGCCAGCAACTTCAAGAGGCAGGGCAGCACGCAATAGGCTACCACCAGCGCATCCAGCGCGGCGGCGTCGCGGCTGCCGGGCGCATAGCCAAACGCCCCGAGCAGCGGCAGCGCCAGCCCGGCGGCCAGCGCCAGGTTGAGCTTGGTGGCGAAATTCCACCAGCCGAAGTAAGCGCCTTCGGCCTGGCCGGACTGACCATCGGCCTGGATCACGCCGGCCAGCAATGCGCCGGGCAGCGCCAGGTCGGTGCCCAGCGCCACGCCTGACAGTGCGCAGACCAGCGCAAAGGCCACATTCTGCCCGGCGCCCAGCTGCGAAGCCCAGGCAAACACGGCAATCGCCAGCGCCATGCCGGCCAGCCAGGTGCGCGCCAGCCCCAGCCGCTTGACGACCACCAGCCAGAGCGGAATCGACAGCGCCGCCGCCAGAAAATAGCTGCCCAGGAACAGCGGCTCCATGCGGGCCGGCGCCTGCAGCCGGTCCTGGATGAAAAACAGCACCAGCGTGGCCGGCACCGCGCTGGCAATGCCGTTCAGCATGAACACCGCCAGCAGCCGGCGAAAGGCGCGCGAGCGCCAGGGCAGCCACAGCGCGCCGGCCGCCGGCGCCTGGCCGGTGCGCCGCGCCACCGGCACGGGCGCCCGGCGCCAGGCCAGCCAGCCGGCCAGCAGCGCTACAAAAAAGAGAGCTGTGGTCGCAGGCAGGCCAAGCGCTACCGGCGTAATGGATGCCAACACCACACCGACCAGGCCAAGTCCTTCGCGCCAGGCAACGATGCGGCTGCGCTGCGCCTCGTTGCCGCCCAGCATCGCGCCCCAGGACTGATGCGACACGCTGAGCGCGCTGTAGGCTGCATAGGTCAGCACCAGGCTGGCGCTGGCCCATGCGGCCAGTGCGAACGGCGAATCCTGCACCGTCTGCAGCGGAAAGAACAGCAGGGTGAAGCCCAGCGCCAGCACCAGCGCCGCCAGCGCGCCCAGCCGCAGCACCGAGGCGGGAGCGCGCGCAAACAGCCGGTCGCTGAGCCGGCCCAGCAGCGGGTCGATCAGTGCATCGAACAGCCGGGCACCGAGCAAAATTGCGCCCAGCAGCGCCAGCGGCATGCCGAATTCGCGCGCATAGTGATTGGGCAGGATGACGTAGAGCGGCAGCGCCACGAAGGCCAGCGGCAGGCCCAGCAGGCCATAGGCCAGGCCGTTGCGGGCCGAAAAAGTCTCGGGCTCGGCCTCAAGCTTCGACGGCGCAGTAGCCGGCGAAGGCGTGGCCTGCGAAGCCGCCGCCCCGCTCATTCGCCGCTGCCTGCCAGCAGGGCTTCGCGCATCCGGGGCTCGGAGGTGTCGGGCGACAGCCAGATGCCGAAGAACCGCCGGGCAAAGTCGGCGTCAGGCACCTCGCCGCTGGCCCGGCCATTGACCCAGAAGGCCGCGCCCTGCCCGGGCCGGTGCACGGCCGTGATGCGGTCGCCCTTGCGCACGTCCGGAATCACCCGCAGCAGTTCGGCTGTCCACAGCGCGGCTTGCGCGTCGCTGACCGGCTGGCTGCGGCGCATTTCCTTCAAGGAGCGCTCGGCAATGTCGGCCGCCTGGAAATTGCGCAGGTAGTTCAGTTCCAGCGCCAGCGCCGATGCGGCAACGCTGTCGGCGCTGAAAGGGGCGGGCGCCCACAGGCGGGCGTCATAGATGTCGAATCCCCAGACCGTCAGCCGCGCCTGCCCGATGAGTCTGGCTCGGGGCAGGGCGCCCAACTCGGGCCGCGATGACGGCGCGCTGACAGGGCTGGCAGCCCGCTCGGGCGCGGCGGGCGGTGCCGCCGGTTGCGCCAGCGCCGCACCGGACCACAGCAACGCGGCGAAACCGGCAAGCAGCGCGTGCTTCATGGCCGGCGTCAGCGCTTGCGCAGCGTGAACTGCATCACGCTGGTGTTGCCCTGCGCAAAGGCCGCCTCGCAGTAGGCCAGGTAGAACTCCCAGATGCGGATGAACCTTTTGTCAAAACCGAGTTGCAGCACGCGTTGCTCCTGTGCCAGGAAGTCGTCGCGCCAGAGCCGCAGCGTGCGCGCATAGTCCTGGCCAAACGAAAACTCGTCAACGATGTCAAAACCCGCTGCCTCGGCCTGCACCCGGAATTCGCGCGGACACGGCAGGCAGCCGCCCGGAAAGATGTACTGCTGGATAAAGTCAGTCGAGCCGATGTAACGCTCGAACAGCGCGTCGTCAATCACGATGCTCTGGATGCAGGCATGGCCGCCGGGCTTGAGCAGGCGCGCCACGGTCTTGAAGTATTCAGGCCAGTATTCGCGGCCGACCGCCTCGACCATCTCGATCGAGCAGATCGCGTCGAAGGGCTCGTCCGGCGTGGTCTTGCCAATATCGCGGTAGTCTTGTAATCGCAAGTCAGCTTCGTCGGACGCTCCCAGGCGGGCCATGCGCTCCCTAGCCCAGTCGAGCTGCTCGGTGCTCAGCGTCACGCCGACGACGGAGGCGCCGAATTCGCAGGTCGCCATTTCCGCCAGCGCGCCCCAGCCGCAGCCGATTTCGAGCACCCGGTCACCGGGCTTGACCTGCGCCAGGGTCAGCGCGCGGCGCACCTTGGCATGCTGGCCGTCAACCATCGTGGTGTCAGGCGACTCGAAAATCGCCGACGAATAGTTCATGGTGCTGTCCAGCCACAGCGCATAAAAGGCATTGCCCAGGTCGTAATGGGCATGGATGTTCTTCTGGCTGTTGGCCTTGGTGTTGCGGTTCAGCAGGTGCTTGACGCGGTAGGCCAGGCGGCCCAGCCAGCTGCCGTAAATCGCACTTTCGACTTCCTGGCGGTTGATGATCAGCAGTTCGAGCAGGTCGGCCAGGTGCGGCGTGGTCCAGTCGCCGGCGATATAGCTTTCGGCAAAACCGATGTCGCCCGAGCGCAGTGCGGCGCTGCATGGTTTCCAGTTGTGCAAATGCAGGCTGGCCATGGGCGCCGTGCCCGAGCCAAAACGCTGCAGCGCGCCATCGGGCAGTTGCAGCGTGAGCGTGCCGTGCTTCAGGCGCCGCAGCATCTTCAGGGCGGTACGCGCGGCGCCGGGCGCGTCGCGGGGGATGGGCTGGATGGCGGGAGCAGAGGTCGGGTTGAGAGTGGTCATCGCGTCACGGTATTTTTGGGAAGCTCGGGTTTGCTGACGAAGGGAATGCGTTTGCGCCACAGCCTGAAGGCTTGCCAGTGGATGCGCGCCATCACGCCCAGCGTCATGGCCGGGTAGCGCCACAGCGCCTTGCGCAGGCTGGCCCGGGTCACCGGCTCCAGCGTGCCGCTGACGCTGGTCTGCAGCATCGCGCCGGACGGGTCGTCCAGGTTGTCGTGGTAGTCGATGCGGGCGACGGTTTTCTGCACGCCATGGCTGTCGCTGCGCAGGAAACGAAAGCGGTAGCCGCCGGCCAGCGTGCAAAACGGCGAGACATGGAACACCTTGTCGGCGCTGAGTTCCTGGCCGTACCGGGGTGCGTCCAGCAGGTAGCAATGGCGCTCGCCAAAGGTGTTGTTCACCTCGACGACGATGGCGCGCAGGCTGCCGTCCGGCCGGTGGCAATACCAGAAGCTGACCGGCTTGAAGGTGTAGCCGAGCACGCGCGGATAGGTGTGCAGCCAGGCTTCGCCGCCCGCGTCTTGCACGCCTTCGCGCAGCAGCAGGGCGTCGAGCCAGGCCAGCGCGTTGTGGCCGCCATCGCCATGGTCGCAGTCGAAGAAACTCAGCGCGCCACGCCGGTTGTACGCCAGCGCGCCGCTGCCGTGGCGCTGCAGGCTGCGCATCGGCAGCATCAGGAAATAGGTGGGGTAGTTGAAGGCGTTGGCCACCGGGCGCAGGCGTTTGTGCATGACCTGGCCGAAGCCGATCAGCGGCACGTCGTGCACCGGCGGGCCGGTCATGCCGGCTCGCCTTGCAGGGCCGGCGCCGCGTGCGCGTGCTGCGCCAGCAGCAGACGGGCGGCGTTCATGCCCGACTTCAGGCCGTCTTCGTGAAAACCGTAGCCGGTCCAGGCGCCGCAGAAGTAGCTGTGCTGCCGGCCCTGCAATGCCGGCAGCAGTTGCTGCGCCTGGATCGCGGCCTGGTCGAACACCGGGTGCATGTAGTCGTATTCGCCCAGGATATGGGCCGGCGCAATCGCCTGCAGCGGATTGAGCGACACCAGCAGCGGCTGGGCAAAGGGCAGCGGCTGCAGCAGGTTGAGCAGGTAATGCAGGCACACGCCGGACGATTCGCGGTCCATGCCGGCGGCGCGTTCGTAGTTCCAGGCCGCCCAGGCGATCTTTTTGCGCGGCAGCACGGTGCTGTCGGTGTGCAGCACGGCGCGGTTGGCCTGGTAACGGATGGCGCCCAGCACCCTGCGCTCGGCACTGCTGGCGTCCGGCAGCAGCGCCAGCGACTGGTCGGAATGCGTGGCCAGCACCACCTTGTCGAAATGCTCGATGGCGTTGGGCGTGACGATGCGCACGCCGCCGCGCAGCGCCCCGGCATCGCGCTCAATGCGCTCTACCGGCGTGTTCAGCCGCTTGTCGGCAATGCCGGCGACGATTTTTTCGACATAGTGGCGCGCACCGCCCCTGACCGTCCACCACTGCGGCCGGTCGGTGACCTGGATCAAGCCGTGGTTGTGGCAAAAGCGGACCATGGTGGCCACCGGAAACTGCAGCATCTGGTCGGTCGGGCAGGACCAGATGCAGCCCATCATCGGCAAAAAATACCAGTCGCGAAACTCGGTCGAAAATTCCTGATCACGCAAAAAATCGCCCAGCGGCTGGACCATGGCGGCCTCGGCGTCCGACAGCGCCAGCGCGGTGGTGATGCGGTTGAAGCGAACGATGTCGCGCAGCATGCGCAGGAATTTCCAGCTGACCAGGTTGCCGCGCTGGGCAAACACGCTGTTCAGGCTGGAGCCGCTCCATTCCAGCGCCCGTCCGCCCGTCGCGCCGGGCGCCTTCACCGAAAACGACATGTCCGAGCGGGCGGTTTCAACACCCAGTTCGGCAAACAGTGCAATCAGGTTCGGGTAGGTGCGTTCGTTGAACACCAGAAAGCCGGTGTCCACGCCGTGGCTGACCGGGCCATTCGGCGTGGGCAGCGTGACATCGACGGTGTGCGTGTGGCCGCCGAAATAGTCGCCCGCCTCGAACAGGGTTATGCGCGCCCGGCCCTTCAGGGCATGCGCCGCCGCCAGACCCGAAATGCCCGAGCCGACGATGGCCACCTTGGGGAGGGAAAGGCTCATGCCTGCGCTCCCGGGTCAGAGGGAAATATAAAAATGCTGCGAAGCGCCCCGGTGCGAACAAGGGAGTGAGGGAGGAGTAAAACCGCCCCGGGTGTACAAGCCGGCCTGGAGGGCCGGAAAGGCTTCGCAACAATGAAACTGTGGTGGCCTTGGTCCGGCGCTGATTCGCCACCCGAGCAAGGCAGGCTGTAGGAGTTCCCGGAGCCTAAGCGAGTTCCCCTGCGCCGGATTGTCGGTCGGTAAAGTTTTGTTAAGCCGCTGGCGACTTTTGCGCAGGCGCCTGCCGTGTTCATGGCCGGGCCAGCTGCTTTTCGATTTCAGCGACGAACTTGGGGCTGCCAGGATCGGTCATCGCGTTGAAGGCGGTCACGGCCAGGCCGTCGCGCGAAACGATGTACTTGTAGAAGTTCCAGCGCACGGGCGTGCCGCTGGCGGCGGACAGTTGCCTGAACAGCGGGCTGGCGTCCTTGCCGCTCACGGTGGTCTTGGTGAACATGGGAAATTTCACGCCGAAGGTGCTCTCGCAAAATTCGGCAATATCCTTGTTGCTGCCGGATTCCTGCGAAAAATCATTCGACGGAAAGCCGAGCACCACCAGCCCGCGTCCCTGGTATTTGTTGTACAACGCTTCCAGGCCCTGGTACTGCGGCGTGAAGCCGCAAAAGCTGGCCGTGTTGACCACCACGACCACCTTGCCGCTGTACTGGCACAGCGACTGCGGTTTTTCGTCCTGCAGGCGCAGCACGTTTTGTTGCAAAACGGCAGGGCAGGTTTGCGCCTGAGCCGGCGCTTCGGGCGCTGCTGACCTGGCCGGAGAAGCGGCCGATGCCAGGCCGGCCAACAGCGCCAGGGTCAGGGGAACGAGGGAAAAGGCTTGCATGGCTTGTTCTCAACAAAAAAGGGTTTGAGCTTATACGCACCAGCTCGGCACATGGATTCAAATTTTTTTGGGATGGCGCGCCCGGTTTTTCCGTCCGGGCCAAGGGAGGCGTCCATGGCCCTGAAAGCACTGGCCGCGATGGTGTTTTGCTGAAATCAATAACAATCCGGCCAGACCCCATCCGGTACGCGCCACAGCGCGTACCGACTGACCTAGGAGCCTCCATGCTTTACCCTGAATTGTTCAAACAGCTCGAAGCTGTCCGCTGGAATATGGAAACCGATATTCCCTGGTCCGCGTTCGATGCGTCACTGCTGACCGACGAGCAGGCCCAGACCATCCGCATGAACGCAATCACCGAATGGTCGGCACTGCCGGCGACCGAAATGTTCCTGCGCGACAACCGGGGCGACAGCGATTTTTCGGCCTTCATGTCGATCTGGTTTTTCGAGGAGCAAAAGCATTCGCTGGTGCTGATGGACTACCTGCGGCGTTTCAGGCCCGAGCTGGTGCCGACCGAGGCCGAGTTGCACGCGGTGCGCTTCGAGTTCGAGCCTGCGCCGCCGCTCGAAACGCTGATGCTGCACTTTTGTGGCGAAATCCGCCTGAACCATTGGTACCGCTGCGCCAGCCAGTGGCATACCGAGCCGGTCATTCAGCAGATCTACACCCGGCTCAGCCAGGACGAGGCGCGCCACGGTGGCGCCTATTTGCGCTACATGAAGCGCGCCATCGCCACATCCGGCGACGACGCCAGGACGGCCTTTGCCAAGGTCGGCGTGCTGATGGCCAGCGCCCGGCGCACCGCGCAGGCGCTGCACCCGACCAACCTGCATGTCAACAAGGCCTTGTTTCCGCATGACACCATCCAGAGCCGCCTGCCCGACCCCGAGTGGCTGGCGCACTGGCTCGACACGCAGATCCGCTTCGACGCGGTGTGGGAAACCAAAGTGGTCGAGCGCATCCTGCACAATCTGGGGCTTTTGCTGGGCCAGCCGTTCAAGACCGTCCAGCAGCTCAACCACTACCGCAAGGAACTGGGCCGCCAGCTCGCGGCGGCCCACGCGCCGGACCCTGCCTGAAAGCCCTATGAAGCCGCCTGCCTTTTTGAACAAGATCGTCAACCGCAACGACGCCGCCGCCCGCATCGCCGCGCTGCCCCGCCCGGTGGTGTTCACCAACGGCGTGTTCGATGTGCTGCACTGCGGCCACGCGACCTACCTGGCCCAGGCGCGCCAGCTCGGTGCCAGTTTGGTGGTGGCACTGAACACCGACGCTTCGGCTCGTCGCCTGGGCAAGGGCCCGGAGCGGCCGCTGAACCCGCAGGACGACCGGGCGGTGTTGATGGCGGCGCTGGAATCGGTCAGTTTGGTGACGTGGTTTGACGAGGACACGCCGCTGGAATTGATTGCCGAACTCAAGCCTGACGTGCTGGTGAAGGGCGGTGATTACGACATGGACACGCTGGCCGAGACGGCGGTGGTGAAGGCTTATGGCGGCCGGGCGCTGGCGATTGCGTTCGTTGAGGGGTATTCGACGACGGCGCTGGTGAAGAAGATTCGCGCGGGGTCTTCTGGGGGCTGAATCTGGCTTTTTTGCAAGGCTGTAGTTCGCTGGCTGCTCTTGCGTTCGTGACTTTGTTTTCTCTGCTTGATTTTGCTGGCCGGGGGTAGCCCGGCGGCTACTCACTTTCTTTGCTTCGCCAAAGAAAGTAAGCAAAGAAAGGCGACCCCTGCTGTCCGCGACCCTTCGCTTCGCTACGGGCACCCTGCGGTGCTCAGTCCAGCCGGGGTCTCGTGCAAACTCGCCTTCGGCTCAAACAAGCACGAGCCCTGATCCGTCTGGCCTTGCGCTCCTCAGCGCAGACAGAAGGGGTGGGGAAAAGGGAATACAAAACCCGATACCAACAGCCGAACAGCCGAACAGCCGAACAGCCGAACAGCCGAACAGCCGAACAGCCGAAGTTAAACAGACATCGCGCCCAATAAATAAAAAATACAACAAATTTGATAGCTACCTAGGCACGCGCTATTCGCGCAAAAGGCACTTTTGACTCTGAATGCGCTCCCAAATCCCCTCCCCACCCCGTTCTGGCTGGGCCTGTGATGAGGGGCAAAAGCGGGATCAGGGCCGCGCGCTGTTTGAGCCGAAGGCGAGTTTGCGCGGACCCCCGCTTTTGTCGCTCATCACAGGTTTCCCGAAGCGAAGCGCAGGGACCCAGACAGCCGGGTCGCCTTTTCTTTGGTGACTTTCTTTTGGCGAAGCAAAAGAAAGTTACTAGCCGCCGGGCTACCCCCGGCCAGCAAGCCGAAGCAGAGAATAAAGAGCTACGAATTCAATAGCTGGCAACCCAAGCGGATGCTCCGCAAAACCCAAGAAATCCTTGAAAAACGCAAGGGCTAACATGACCCCGCCGGGGAAAAGGCATGGATCCCGGGTCAAGCCCGGGATGACAAAGGAGGCGTGGGAGGAAAGCTCCGAAACCGGTGGATGTCAAGGTAGTTGTCGCAAAAAGTTTGATGCTCAGGCGATAAGTTAAGTTGGTTGATTCTGGTTTTGTTGTGTTTGCGGATTGAGGTGCACTTCTGTGATTCGGGTCCAATTGCGGGCTGGGCCGGACCAGCGGTTTGGGTTGGCATTGCGCGCTGCGGCATACACTTTGGCGCGGTCATCTAGAAGGGCTTGATCGATTTGCATGTGCCTTTGGGCAGGCGTCACAAAGCCAATAGCGCTGTGCCGATGCTCGTGGTTGTACCAGTGCACCAGCTCTGTCGCCCAGCGCCGCGCCTGTAGCAGGCCGTTAAACGGTTTGACGGGCAGTTCAGGCCGGTACTTCAGTGTCCTGAACAAAGCCTCCGAGTAAGGATTGTCGTTACTGACCGCCGGTCGGCTACGAGAAGCCGCCACGCCCAAGCGCTGCATGGTGGCTAGCATCGTTTCCCCCTTCATCGGCGAGCCGTTGTCGGAGTGAACGGTGAGCTGATGGGGCGCGATGCCCTGGCGCTCGCAGATGGCCTGCAGCAGCCCGCTGGCCAGCTCGGCACTCTCACAGTCGTAGACCTGCCAGCCAACGATCCGGCGGCTGAACAGGTCCACGAACAGGTAAAGGTAGAAGTAGATGCCGCGCACCTCGGTGGGCAAGTAGCTGATGTCCCAGCAATAAATCTGATCGGGCCCGGTGGCCATCAGTGCGCGTGGCTTGCTGCGTTTTTGCGCCACCCGCTCCAGGCGGCGGTGCGTCAACTGGCCGGCTTCACGCAGCAGTCGGTACAGGGTCGACTCGCTGGCCACATACAGGCCCTGGTCAGCCAGGCGCGGCACAATCTGGCTTGGTGGCAGATCCTTGAACTCATCGCTGTTGACCACCGCCAGCGCAGCTTGTCGTTGCGCCTCACTGAACTTGTTGGGCGGCACCGTGATGCGGCGTTTATCGCCGACTCTGAGGTCACCCTCCTGGTTCTCCGGGCGTCTCCAGCGTTGAACAGTACGCGCATCCAGCCCAATCAGCGCGCAGGCCTTTTGCAAACGTGCGCCACTGTCGCAGGACTGTCGGATCAGCGCCAGCAGGATCTGACGCTGTTGGCAAGTGGTCATTTCTCCTCGTCCTCCCACAGGGCCTGGAACTTTTTTTGCAGCACCAGCAAAGCTGCGGCTTGCGCCAGCGCTTTCTCTTTTCGACGCAGTTCACGCTGCAGCCCCTCGTGTTTGACTTGGCAAGCTCACGCAACGCTGTCCTGGCTTCGCGCGACTCAGACGCTGTGGCATTGCAGAACGCTTCACCCCAGGCCTTCAGTTGGTGCTCAAACAACCCCTTCTCCCGGCACCAGGCATGCAGCTGTGTCGGCGTCATGGGATGCGTCTGGTTCAGCGCAAGCAAGCGCTGGGCAGGGCCCCAGGATTGGGCCGGTAAGTCGTCAGGCAGTTGCGCTGCGGGGCTACCGACTTCATGCTTTCGGTTGGACTTGCTGATCCATTTTCTCAACGTGCCTACCGGCATATTCAATTCATCGGCAACGTCCTGCACGCTGCGCGTGCCGCGTTGCCTGGCTTTGCTCAGGGCCTGGTCCTGGAATTCAGTGGAATGAAGATTTCTTGTCATAAATGGCGCTCCTTTGCGGCTCTTCCGCAATCATGATGGGGCGACAACTAGTCTGACACGGGGGGTCACCGGCCCCACGGGCGCGGGCAAGTCCTGGCTGGGTTGCGCCTTAGCGCAGTACGCCTGCCGGCGTGGCCACTCGGCGCTGTACCAGCGTGTACCCCGGCTTGCAGAAGAGCTGCGCATCCGCCACGGGAACGGCACATTTGGCAAGTGGCTGCTGCAACTGGCCACCCGGGTTCGACAGTTCAGACCCAAAAACTCGCACCGACTTCAATGAAATCAATCACTTAGCGGCGAATTTTGGAAATTTTTGTAATGGCACGATTTGTCTGTATAAATGTTATCTTGTATTCTTATTTATCTGCGTTAAAGTAATGGCGTGTTCATCAAGCTCACCCGCTCCGGCCCCAACCAATACGTCCAACTCGTCGAGGCGTTTCGTGACGACACGGGCCGCCCCAAGCAACGCACCGTCGCCACCCTTGGGCGGCTTGACCAGTTGGGAGGCGAACTCCAGTCAGTGATCTCGGGCCTGCAACGTATCACCGGGCAGACCCCTGTTGCATCGCCGCCCACCCCGACGGTGAGCTTCGAGTCAGCGCGTGATTTCGGTGACGTCTGGACGTTGACCGAGTTGTGGAATTCGCTGGGCTTTGATCGCTTGCGAAAAGTGTTTCGGCGTACCCGACACAGTATTGACGTGGAGTCGCTGATTCGCGTGATGGTGCTCAACCGTTTGTGTGACCCGGACTCCAAGCTCGGTGTGCTGCGCTGGCTGCAGACCGTGAGCTTGCCCGGTGTCACGCTCGAATCGATTGACCACCAACACCTGCTGCGCGCCATGGACGCCTTGGTCGATCACAAGGAGGCGGTCGATGGGGTCATGTCCGCCCTGCTGCGCCCCTTGGTCGATCAGGACCTGGCCATGGTGTTCTACGACATGACCACCATTCGCGCGGCCGGCCTCTCAGAAGAGGACGGTGATGTACGCCACTACGGCATGTCCAAGGAAGGCGTGGTGGCGCGCCAGGTCATGCTCGGCGTGGTGCAAACGTCTGAGGGCTTGCCGCTGTACCACGAGGTGTTTGACGGCAATACGGCGGAAGTCACCACCATCAAGGGTGTGATCGAAAAAATCGTCAAGCGCTTTCCCGTCAAGCGCGTGATTGCCGTGGCTGATCGGGGCTTGCTGTCAACGGACAACCTGGCTGGTTTGCAGGCCATCACCCTGCCCGGTGGCGGGAAACTGGAGTTCATTCTGGCTGTGCCGGGGCGTCGTTATGGGGACTTCGTGGAACTCTTGGGGCCGTTTCATGCGGCGCAGTGCGCCGGTGCCAGGCAGGAGGTGCTGGGCGAGGTGCAGTGGAACAAGCTGCGCCTGATCATTGCGCACGATCCACACGTTGCCTTGGAGGCCAGTACCAAGCGCGACAACCGCATTGCGGAGCTGGAAAAGCAGGCCGCCCAGTGGGTAGGCAAGCTTGACGAGCAGGATACCGGTCAATCCAAACGCGGCCGCAAGCTCTCCGATGGGGGTGCCAGAGCCCGCTTTTACCATGAGGTGTGCCTGGCGCATCTGGCGCGCATCATCAAGGTGGACCTCAAGAGTGAATTGTTTAGCTACCATCTTGACGAGCGCGCTTTGAAGCACGCCCGGCTGATGGATGGCAAGTTGCTGCTGGTGACCAACACGCCGGACCTCTCACCCGCGCAGGTCATCAAACGCTACAAGTCGCTGGCCGATATTGAGCGCGGGTTTCGGGTGCTCAAGTCGGAGATCGAGATTGGGCCGATCTACCATCGCCTGCCCGAGCGCATTCGCGCCCACGCAGCGATCTGCTTCATGGCGCTAATTTTGTACCGGGTGATGCGATCGAGATTGCGCGCGAGCGCCACCCCCATCTCCCCGGAGCGCGCGCTGGACAAGCTGCGCCGGATTCAGCATCACCAGGTGACGCTCAACAACACGCAACCGGTGACCGGCCTGTCCACGGTCAACCAGGAACACTCAGATATTTTGTCTGCGCTGACTGTCAAAAAACCCACTCTGAACACCCAGTTGACCCTTTTGTAGTGGAGCGATTGCATCGCACCCCTATATGGATCAATGACTTACGCGTTTAACTGTCGAAGTCGGGTGGCCAAAACCGATGTGCTGCTCCTTGATGACTGGGGCATGACCGGCCTGGACAGCCAAACGCGGGCCGATCTGCTGGAGATCATTGATGACCGGGCCGCCAGCAAAGCCACCATCATCACCAGCCAGTTGCCCATAGAGCACTGGCATGCCTGGGTGGGAGATGCCACGATTGCCGATGCCATTCTGGACCGCGTAATGCAGCGAAATCACCGTTTCACCCTGACGGGCGAGTCTCTACGGCAAAAGCCAAAAGCCCAGCAAAAAGCCGATCAATCCGGACCCATCGTGACCGCTGCCCCTACAATTTAAGCGCGCAACACTTCACGCTGCGCGACCGGTCACGATCGACCGGAATCGTCGGTCACGATCGCCGGAATACGCACGAGGCTCGCAGACCATCCAAAGCTAGGTCGGCATGGCAAGATTGAGGGCACCCGCGAGTTGATCCCCCATGAAAGCTATCGCCTAGTGTACGAAATCAGCGGGGAAACCGTGTGGATGCTGACCCTAGTTCATACCGCCCGGCAGTGGCCGCCAGAACGGAAATAAAGGGTTTTTGCGAAGTAGGTGGCCTCGTGTTGTCAGGAAAACAACCGTTTGCTGGACGGTAACAGTCTGGTCAGTTGCAACTAATCCTTGCCTGAGCATTGGATTCATTCACTCCTGGCCGAAAAACGAGCCGATTCCAGGCCCGGTGTTTTTCAAATGCAAGTCTCTGCAGCTACTCATTGGTCTTTGGATCATATGTCCCAAAGCAAGCCCGAATTAGCACCTGCAATACTGATAGATTTCCCTTGAAGCTGGTGATCTTGGTCGGCACTTCGCCTTTTGGGTAACGCCGAACAGTCGGCAGTTCAAGGCAGCGATACCCCAGTTTTGGTGCACGATACGACAGATAGGCAAGTAGCTCATAAGTCATGAACACATCACGAAATGGTGCCATCTTTGTGTCCAGTAACATTTTTCGGCTGTAGGCACGAAAGCCTTGGGTCGTGTCCGTCCATCCAAAGCCGGAAAACAAACTCAACATCGGTGCATGAATGAAACGAATGGCGAAATCGCGCGACTTGGGTGTGTTCTCCGCCAAGCCTCCAGAGATAAACCGCGACGCCTGAACAAAATCCACACCTTGCTTTAACGCGTCAATAAAACGCGGTATCGCGTCCGGATCATCCTTGTCGTTTCCGTCGATGGTGACAATGCCTTCATAGCCTTGGTCTAGGGCGAATGCGTAAGCGCATCGCAGCTGTGCGCTCAATTTTCCCGGTCCAGTCTTCAATAAAAGGCCAAGTACACCTTTTTCTTGCAGCGATTGGAGCTCCAGCGATCCATCGGTCGTGCCGCCGTCCACAATGATGATGTCGGCGATACCAGCAATCTTGAGCGCGGACATTCTTGAAATCAGGCTTTTTATTCTTTGGCCTTCATTGATTACCGGAACAACGACACACCAGGGATGTTGCCGGCCGAGCCACAAAGTTTTCTGAAAAGCAGGTACTTGCCAATGGGCACGCGCGTCAGGGGTAATCTCAATAACCATCTTTGTTTTCTTTTTTGAGTATCAAGCGACTCGTACCGAAATCATGGCGACACCGGCGATCACCAGCAAGATGCCCGCGCCAGTGGTCCAATAAAACTGTTCACGAAAAATAAGCACCGAGAGCAGCGCAACGGTAGCGATAGCGCCCGAGGTCAACACTGGATGCGCCACATTCAGCGGCAATCGGGTCAAGGCGGCTGCGTAAAGCAGGAACGCTGCGCCGTAAAGGCCAAGACCCAGCCAGAACGGCCAGTTGCTCAGAGCAGCCGTGGGATTGCTCAGCGATGGAAACTGTCGCGGCGGCATCATGGCCATCTTGACCAGGACGCTGGCTGATGCATTGGCCGCAATACCGAGAATCAGGATCAGCCACTTCATTCGGTTTGTCTGACATCGTTGTTGCGGTAGTGACGAATCGCTACACCAAGCGCCCGCTCAATCGAGATCAGATGCGATTCATTCTGTGTAGCCACCATCTCGATGGTGACCAGATAATTCGGCAGACACGATATCAGCGCTTCGAACATCTTGCCATGATCGGTTCCACCATCTCCCAGTGGCAGTAAATTCGGCTCGCTAGCGTGAATGTGTCCGATCAGCCCTGCACTCTGATGCAGCACCGTGGCGGGATTTTCGCTATTGATGGACAAGGCACCGGTATCGAATTGCATGCGAATCGCCGGGTGGTTGATCTGCTCCACTGCCAGCGCGGTCTCGGCGCTGGAAGTCATGAAGTTGGCGCCGTAACACGGCGGGTTGGGTTCCAGGCAAATGATGACGCCATGGGCAGTGGCTAGATCACCCAGTCGTCTGAAAAAGGGAATGGCCACAGTCATTACTTCAGCGTCGCTCAAGCCACTGCGATCGCGATTTTTCGGCGAACCAAATACTATGCGTCGTGCACCCAGTTCACCACCAATTCGGCAAACGGCGTCGAGATGTTGCAGCAGCGCTTCTTGCACTTCAGGCGAGCCAAACACATTGAGACCGGAAGTGCCGAAAAGCAGTGCCTGCATCCCGGTAATTTCAATGCCTCGCTCGGCCCACCAATCCTTGACCCGACGAATGTCAGAGCTTGTCGCTTTGCCCGGTCGCGGGAAATACTTGCCCGGTGCGATGTCAATGGCATCGATACCATGGCATTGCAGCAACCCGGCAATGGCTTCATCTTCGGCGATGTCCCAGGCGATATTTGAAATGGCGAGTCTCATGTGGCAACACCCTCGTGCGCTTTTAGCGTGCGCTGTTCGGATTGTGCATAAGCGCGGATTGCCTGAATTGTTTCACGCCGGTTGTATTGATAGTTACCCGCAGCCCCGAAAACAGCGGCATGGCGGGTCCGCATGTCGTAGATCGCTGAACTACCGGCAAGAGGATGTTCAAAAAGCTTGCCAAAGCCTTGCCCTGAAACCTCTGCCACGCTGATCGGTTCTGCCGTCAAATGCACCAGCTTCAGACCGGCATTCAAGGCCGTCTGAATGTCGTACCAGAGATTGATCATCGGATAGAACTGGAAAACGCCACGACTATCGACGGCGTCCAAATTATTGTCATTTAAAAAGTCAAAGATGACGTTCTTGCGCAGACCGGGGCCAACAAGTCCTGGTAGGCGAACTATCAAGTGATTGGGAAAATGACGCTCAACGAACTTTTCCAGCATCCGACGATGTAAGCCATAGGGATGCAAACCCGCCTCATCGACCGGCGTCTTTTCATCAACTCCAATCGGTTTGTTGAACACATCAACGGTGCTCATCAGGATGAAGGTCTTGCAAGACACGGTCGCTAAGTGTCCGATTAGATCGTCAACGTTCTGACGATCCTCGACAGGCTCGCGGTTTGCGATCCATTTTTTCGAAGGTGCAGCAGCGCAAACTACCCTGTCAAAAGAGCTACCGTCAATTTCACTAATATTTGTAGAGCGAAACTTTCTGGCAAACCCGGTCTGGGTAAGTAAGGTAGATCCTACATAACCGCTATAACCAACAAGCGCATCATTCATAAAAGTCCTTTGGTTAATCCAAAATTTCAATGTCGAATTTGTATCGAATTAGGAAAGCCATCAAGAGCGGGAGTCAGTATGCCGCCATCAAAATAAACATTAATATACTGTTCTGAATAATCAATTCTCTTAACAATTCTATCTTTTGAAAAAGAAAATGATAAAACATCTCCAACTTTTAAAGATTTTTTGGTTAAATAGTTATTTGGTATGACAAACCCGGGACCTACTTTGGAAACACCGTTTTGCCAGTTTTCATCATTTAAATCAGAAGGAATAATTTTATCTAATTTTACTTTCGGTCGAAAGTCAATATCTTCCTGCCATATTCGAGGCCCATCTAACCTAAATTGGCCAGTACTAATACTATTAAAACCATCATCAGAGACGCTCCTAACTGACATGCAAGCGCCATGATATTTAGATAATAAATTCGGCGAGGTAATTTTAAAATCGTACCAATCAAAGTCCAAATTTTCAAATGCAGAGGCACCACCCGTTACACCTTCCACATTTTCCCTGTATACATGCAGAAAAAATCGCTGAGTTAAGTCTAAATGTTTGCAGTTCATATTAAAGTATATGATGCTACCGTTTCCTGATAGATAGATACTAAAACCCTCTTTTAATTTATACATCTTAAATAGTCCGGAACTTAAGATATCTGCTTTTTTATCAAATTCCTCATTACTCTTAATAAAGTATCCGCCAACGGTTGCAAATAATACAATAAATAAAATGAAGATAGATAAACTTGGTCTTTTCCATTGGGAAATATTTTTCAGTCTTAATAAGTCTTGTAATAATAATATTATTAACCCAATTGATACATATATTAATGCTTGTATAAATCCAAAGTACCAAAGAACGTAACTCATATGAGTATGAATGAAAGAGTGCGCCTTAGCCAAAACGAACCAAGAAACAGGAACAATGAAAAAGAATGCAGTGAGCACGAGATTTTTCTGCCAATCTCGTGATTTCCTAAAATAGGAATACGTCAATCCAAAAACAACAAAGCCAAAAAGAAATTTAAAGATACTACCTGGCAACCACATAACTAACGGTGTTGTCCAGCTAGTCATGTAAGTTTTGATAACAGAAAGGGGGTTACTTTCTAGTGATTTTTTTAAGCCCGAATCCCATAGCGAAGAATCGCCATACGTACGTCGCATAACATCATTAAAAAAAATACTTTTCAATCCAGCAACAATAGACTCGTCACGCATGTTTGCATGAATAAGCAATGCGCATATAAAACCAATAACGCACGCAGAAAATACGAAGATAAATGATTTTAAATTATTAGACCAGGATCGATTTGAGTTATTAAAAAAAGGGGCGACAACAAAAACAGAGCATGCAAAAAGTGTAATAGTTGAAAGATACTCGTAGCCAGCTAAGCTTTTAAGGAAAACTGAAAAGGCTATTGCAAATAGTAGAAGCAAACGATGTAACCGTCTGCTTTGTTGATATAGTAGTGCTGAAAATACGGCAGGTAAAAACCACAAAAATGGCATCCAGTAAAGATTTCTTGCAAATGAAATTACCCACGGCGAAGTAATCATTGTTATTAAGAAAATGACAGAAAAGCGGTTATCGTAGATGTCACAATAGAGAAAGAATAGCCAAACTACTACAATGGCAAGCAAAACTGAATTAATAATTTGTAATTGTGGAAGTTTTTTCAGTCCGAATAGGCTATGTATCTTGGAAAAGATTATTGATTGAATACCATACTGAGACAAGTAAGGTGCGAAGTTCGGTGTTACTCCTTTAACTCCATTCAAAAATATATCATAGGCATCAAGTATATTATCCGGATACTTATATGGGTAATTTTTCGCGACACCACCAAGATTTGCCCCTTTTTTATCTAATTCATAATCATCTGCAACAATTCCGCCAAGAACAAATGCTTCAGAGTCTCTTTGAAAGCTAGTAAAGAAGCTTTGATCGGCAAATCCTAGAAAATTATTCTGAAAACTGGCAGCCGCAATCACTGTTAGGATGAATGCGAAGAAAAGTTTTATTGTTTTTTTATTTAATGAATTCAGCATCTAGCTTTTCCAGTACATCATAAATATTGTCAATCTTGCCACCCAGTACCGAATAGCAGCCAAGTAATTCTGGATGCTTTTCAAAAAGAATCGGCCTACCGTCATCGCCCTCGTTTTTCACAAGAATAGTTTTCACCTCGAATAATGATTCGACGTACCTTGCATTCAGCACTGCGGGCATGTAACGACCGACGTCCCTCACCATGCGATCAACCCGCGTTTCACGGTAGTAGTCGTTCAATTTCTGGTAAGGATCAATGTCGCGCTGATCCTGCCAGTGAAGGTGAGGCGTGTAGCGCACATGCGAGAGCGTGTGCAGGCCGCGCGCAGGAAATGGCATCATCGAGAAAAAAGGTCCATCCATTACCGTGACGCCCAAGCCCTGCATTAGCGGCGGAACCTGCATCAGCGCCATTTCGGTAATTTCCTGTTTGAGGCTTGTCCGTGTCCCCGGAAAATCGCCGCCGAATTGGTTCAGTCCGCTATAGGTGCAATTGAAAACGTAGCGGCAGGAAATCGTTTCCTCGTTGCCATCATTCGATGACGAAGTAACCTTCAAAGTGGTGTCCTCACCTCTTGAGATTGCAGTGACCGAAGTTCCAAGAACAACCTGGACACCGGATTCCAGCAATTCCTCTTCTGCCCAACTGGCTAACCGCTTTGCATCAAAGGCGTACTCCTCGACCAAGAAAACGTCCTCGATCAGGCGCGGCTCGAAGAGTTGGCGCAGGGCTAGGTCAGCCGGTTCTAGTTTTGCGCCGATTTCATGGCAAAAGCGTTGGAATTGCCGCGCTGTCACTTTTGAATTGCGGCGAGCAATGGCGTAGAGTTTGGTGAAATCGCTTTTGACCGCATCCGGCCAATCTCGCACAAATTTTGGCAGATTGATTCGGCTTCGGTAGGCTGTGGTGAAGCTGCGCGGGTAGTGGTATCCGTTATGAACGCGGGCTTGATTGTTGTACGAGGCTCGGGTGAGAAGCGCAGATTCACGTTCGATCAGCAGGATGTTTTGGAAACCGCGTTGTTTTGCAAGATAGATGGCTATTGCCGACCCATAGAAACCGCCACCAATGACAACGGCGTCAACTGAGCCGTGGCTGTGCTGTCTGCCTGGCATTAGGTTGACTTGCGCTTTGGAAACGGAATTGGAGTGTTGGCAAGTGGCGTAGCTTCTTCAATATTGAGCTTTTCATGCCGGGTCATGCGAGCGCTGGTGAATTCTTGACCGACGTGATAAAGCGGACCTTCGTTTGAAATGCTGGCCATATTAAGGATGTATTCACCAAGCACCATTAATACCAGCGAGATCAAAAAGAACATCCCTGACTGCTGCAAGGACAGACTGACCCAGCCGGGTGCGACGTCAACTTTCAGAAATCCAATTGCGATGACATAAATTGAATAAATGAGATTGGCGACTGCTCCAAATAGAGACAGCGTGGTCACCAAGCGCATTGGCGCGCGCGTTGTAGAAACTAGCAGCCGTGCTCCCCGGTCAATACTTTCCCCCAGCCGCTTGGTACATGAAACTTGTGGCGTCGCACTATAGTTGAGATTGACGCGGTCGAATCCGCCAGTGGCAGGAAGATGGCGATAAGTTATTGCCGGCTGTGGGTGCTGAAGAATGAAGTTAACGACTCTCTTGCTCAGGATGCGGTACTGCGGCGCCTCTTTGTCTAAGTGAATGCCGTTAAACAACCTGTAGATACCGTAGAAAACAGCATAGGCAACTCGATAAGCAAAACTTTGGGCGGATTTTTGCTCATTGCTGGCAAAGACTACATCGGCACCACTGACGGCCTTGTCCAGCATTTCAGGCAGAAAGCAAATGTCATCAGCCAACGGATCAATGACGGCAACGAAGTCACCCAGTGCATTCTCAAGCCCGACCCATGATGCGGTATCGGCATCGACCTCCTTGGTCAGTGCGTACACCTGCAAGTTAGGCTGACCGGACTCGCCTGTCATCTTTTTAAGGATGGAAATGCTTTTGTCATCCGATGCGTTGTCCACAATGATCAACTCGTACTCGCTCACCAGGGACGAAATAGCTGCGGTAGCCTCGGACAATATTTTTTCAATATGCTCGGACTGGTTCCGTACAACAAATACGACTGACAGAAAAACAGGAAAGAATGCCATGTAAAAACCTTCTAAAAACAACTAAAACGTCGGCATTCTTCGCCTGTATCAATTCATCTTTTATTGTAATCTTTGGTGATTCCGTGTCGCCAAGCGAAGCAACACCATGACTTATGACGCGTACGCAGACCAACTAACCCGCAGTTTTAAAACGAGCATCCGCGTCCTCAAGGGCATCCCATTACACACAAGTCCGTACCATAGGCAGCTGAATCACTGAAGGGATGAGGCGATGGGCTGGGCGGAACGAGAATTTGAAACGATTGATTTGGGCGACCCGCGTTTGAACCGGCGCGCCGTGCTGCTGGCTGAGCGGCTGGGGCAAAAGCCCGGCGCGAGCATTCCGGGGGCGTGCGAGAACTGGGCCGAGACGGCGGCGGCCTACCGCTTCCTGCGCAACGAGCAGGTCAGCTGTGAAGACGTGATGACGGCCCACCGCCAGGCGACGATGGGCCGCATCCGCGAGCACGCGGTGGTGCTGTGCCTGCAGGATACGACCGAGCTGGACTACAACGGGCAGGCGACGGCGGGCCTGGGGCCGCTGAGCTACGAGGCCCAGCGCGGGCTGTATCTGCACCCGACCTACGTGGTCACGCCCCAGCGCGAGCCGCTGGGGGTGATGAACGCCTGGACGTGGGCACGCGAGTTTAAGCAAGGCGATGCGCCGCGCGGCGGCGTGCTCGAAAGCGTGCGCTGGGTGGAGAGCTACGAGCGCATCGCCGAGCAGGCTGGCGAGTTGCCCGGCACGCGTCATGTGTGCATTGGCGACCGCGAGTCGGACATCCTGGCGTTGCTGGTGATGGCGCGCAAGATGAATCACGCGGCCGATTACCTGGTGCGCTGCCAGCACAACCGGGTGCTGCCCGAAGGGGGCAAGCTGTGGGATGGCGTCATGGCCAGCGCGCCGCTGGGGCGTATTCGCTTTGAGATGCCGGCCGGTCGCGGGCGCAAGGCGCGCGCGGTCGAGCAGGAGGTGCGCGCCCAGCGCGTGATGCTGCCCGACCGCCAGGGCGGCCAGCTCGAAGTGACCTGCCTTATTGCCTCGGAAGTCAACGCACCGGCAGGCACCAAGCCGGTGGTCTGGCGGCTGCTGACCAACCGGGTGGCAAGCACACTGGCAGCGGCAGTCGAACTCATCGATTGGTACCGCGCGCGCTGGGAAATTGAGCTTTTTTTCCTGGTGCTCAAGGAGGGCTGTCGGGTCGAGCGGCTGCAGCTGAGCGATGTTGGGCGGCTACAGACCGCTCTGGCGCTGTACATGGTGATTGCCTGGCGCATCAACCGCTTGATGCGGCTGGGGCGCACGTTGCCCGATTTACCAGCCGACCTATTGTTCGAGCCTGACGAGTGGCGAGCGGCGTTCATCCTGAACAAAAAGCCCGTGCCCCGCCAGACCCCTACGCTCAACACCGTGGTGCGTTTGATTGCTCAGCGCGGCGGATTTCTGGGCAGAAAGCACGATGGCGAACCGGGTGCCAGGACGATTTGGCTGGGCATGCAGGAGATTGCCATCTTCGTCGAGGGTGCCCGCTATGCCCGGCAGTTCAACGATGGGTGACTTGTGTGTAATGGGATGCCTCAAGGGGGAACGTCATCCTGGCCCTGCCAGCTCAGCCCGCCTGCACCACCGCCCATAGCGCCTCGGCCCGAATCGGATCGGATCGGATCGGATCGTCCAGATCGTGATGAACATGCGCCTGCCGCGCCACGTCGCCACCAAGAATCTCGCCGATGGCATCCAGCACGCGGTGCACCGCTTCGCTCTCCAATTCCAACTCGCCCGCCAAGTAGAGCCTGACTGGGCCAGCTCGATTTTCCGTGCCGCCTGCTCTTGCGCTCCTCCTATGTCAACTGTCCACCGTTTTAAACTGTCATGGGTGCAGGTTGAACGTGCATCGGCGCAGCCTTGAACTTTTGCGCGGCCTGCCACATGTCGTAGGCGCTTTGTTCTGCCAGCCACAGGCGTGCCTCGCCTCCACGCTCCACGCCCAGCCACGCTTCAATGCGCAGAGCCATTTCAGGCGAGATGGCAGCACGACCATTCAGGACACGGGAAAGCGTCACGCGGGAAATGCCAAGCTGTTGTGCGGCCTGGGTGACGGTCAGCCCAAGCGCGGGCAAGACATCATGCTTGAGCGTCAAGCCGGGATGCGGGGGGTTAAACATGCGTGCCATCGTCGTTTCTCCAGTTGCTCAGTGGTAATCCTGGTAGTCCACCAGCACGGCATCGGTGCCATCAAAAGTGAACGTCATTCGCCAGTTGCCGTTGACCCATACCGAAAAATGCCCCTTCAGGTCACGCCCTTTGAGAGGGTGCAACTTCCAGCCCGGCAGGTTCATCCCCTGGGCATTGGTCGTTTCGTTCAGGCGTCGCAGCATGGCGGCCAGTTTCGGGGCATGTGCGGCTTGAATTCCGGCCATGCTTCCCGCCTCGAAAAAGGCTTTCAGGCCCTTGTGCCGGAATGTCTTTATCATGGCCTATTGTATCGTATAGCGTTACAAATTACACGGCGTCTAGCCGCAAGGATCTGAGCGCCCATCCTAGCGCCCATGGCCCTTGCGCTGCGCCTGCTGTTCGGTCTGCGTGTGTTTTTCAAGCTGGGGCGCCACGCTCTGCACCACCATCAAGAGCGCCCGCGCCTTGAGTGGTTCGTCCAGATCCTGGCGAATCTGAACCTGCCGCATCACGTCTCCACCCTTGATCTCGCCGATAGCGTCCAGCACCCGACGCACGGCATCGCTGGACACGTCCAGCTTGCCAGCCCGGTGGAGCTTGGCCGCCAGGACCACGGCCTTGGCCAGCTCGGTTTTCTGCACTTTTTCGTCTCGCTCGCGCTGAGTCTGCGCCAGCTCGGCAGCTTGCTTTTGCTGCTGGATACTCTCCAGCTTGGCCACGCGCTCGCGGGCCGGCGCCTGCTCAATGCGGATACGCGCCTCGACTTCGGTGCGGACATAACTCGCCTTGCGGCTCGCCTCATCAAGCCGAGGAGAAACAATCAGCCACGCCTCCCTCGCCTTGGCCTCGATCTGAGCCCGCTCGGTCAGGTACTCCGACGTCCACGCGCCGGCGTCGTGGGCCTTGGCCCGCAGGGCGTGCTCTTGCCGCCACCGCTCGGCATCGCGCTTCGCAACCGTCTCGCGGGTCTGCGCCTCTTGGCGTTGCTCCCTCAAGGCTTCGCGCCTTTGCTCGGCGGCGATCACGCCCAGGTCACGCTCGACCAGATCCTGCACGGGCGCCGGGCGCAGGCGCTTGATTTCGGCGCTCAGCTCAGTGGCGCTCATGCGTTGATACCGGTGGATGTCAAGGTAGTTGTCGCAAAAAGTTTGATGCTCAGGCGATAAGTTGAGTTGGTTGATTCTGGTTTTGTTGTGTTTGCGGATTGAGGTGCACTTCTGTGATTCGGGTCCAATTGCGGGCTGGGCCGGACCAGCGGTTTGGGTTGGCATTGCGCGCTGCGGCATACACTTTGGCGCGGTCATCTAGAAGGGCTTGATCGATTTGCATGTGCCTTTGGGCAGGCGTCACAAAGCCAATAGCGCTGTGCCGATGCTCGTGGTTGTACCAGTGCACCAGCTCTGTCGCCCAGCGCCGCGCCTGTAGCAGGCCGTTAAACGGTTTGACGGGCAGTTCAGGCCGGTACTTCAGTGTCCTGAACAAAGCCTCCGAGTAAGGATTGTCGTTACTGACCGCCGGTCGGCTACGAGAAGCCGCCACGCCCAAGCGCTGCATGGTGGCTAGCATCGTTTCCCCCTTCATCGGCGAGCCGTTGTCGGAGTGAACGGTGAGCTGATGGGGCGCGATGCCCTGGCGCTCGCAGATGGCCTGCAGCAGCCCGCTGGCCAGCTCGGCACTCTCACAGTCGTAGACCTGCCAGCCAACGATCCGGCGGCTGAACAGGTCCACGAACAGGTAAAGGTAGAAGTAGATGCCGCGCACCTCGGTGGGCAAGTAGCTGATGTCCCAGCAATAAATCTGATCGGGCCCGGTGGCCATCAGTGCGCGTGGCTTGCTGCGTTTTTGCGCCACCCGCTCCAGGCGGCGGTGCGTCAACTGGCCGGCTTCACGCAGCAGTCGGTACAGGGTCGACTCGCTGGCCACATACAGGCCCTGGTCAGCCAGGCGCGGCACAATCTGGCTTGGTGGCAGATCCTTGAACTCATCGCTGTTGACCACCGCCAGCGCAGCTTGTCGTTGCGCCTCACTGAACTTGTTGGGCGGCACCGTGATGCGGCGTTTATCGCCGACTCTGAGGTCACCCTCCTGGTTCTCCGGGCGTCTCCAGCGTTGAACAGTACGCGCATCCAGCCCAATCAGCGCGCAGGCCTTTTGCAAACGTGCGCCACTGTCGCAGGACTGTCGGATCAGCGCCAGCAGGATCTGACGCTGTTGGCAAGTGGTCATTTCTCCTCGTCCTCCCACAGGGCCTGGAACTTTTTTTGCAGCACCAGCAAAGCTGCGGCTTGCGCCAGCGCTTTCTCTTTTCGACGCAGTTCACGCTGCAGCCCCTCGTGTTTGACTTGGCAAGCTCACGCAACGCTGTCCTGGCTTCGCGCGACTCAGACGCTGTGGCATTGCAGAACGCTTCACCCCAGGCCTTCAGTTGGTGCTCAAACAACCCCTTCTCCGTAAGCGTCCGCCCAGTACCCGTATTGAAATTCAAGACTCAGTCTGGTGGAGCCACTGGTTGATTTCGGCCACGTCGAATGCGGCAGGGTCAAACGGGCGGCCGATCCATTTTTTGAGTTCGTCGTGTTCCGGGTGGGCTGGATCGGCCAATGCTTCCATGAAGTCCTGGTAGCCCGGCGCGCCGCCCACGTCCTCAGGCGGACAGGCATTTTCTCCGGCCAGGCACAGCGCCAGCGACAAGGGCGCGCCCAGCGTGACGGTTTTCTCCACCTTGACCTTGTGGCGCCAGTTGTCCCCGAAGTCGTAGACGTACAGGAAAGTCCTGCGCGCGCCCAGCGCCTCTTCGAGCGTGACGGTGGACTCGTCGATCACGCCTTCGGCCAAGTCCCAGTCGGGCTCCAGCGGACCGTAGCTGGCATCGGCAAAGACGAACTCATGCAAATGCCCGCCTTGCCAGCCCGTGCCCCACAGCAGCGCGACATGCAGGCGCGAGAGGTCGATCGTGGTGGGCACCAGGAGGCGGCGCCAGACCCGGGGATACACCCATTCGAGCTCGACATGGAGCTGGTAGGCGCGTAGCCCGTCGCTGGCATTGGCCGAGGTTTTGGCCCCGGATTTCTTCGCGCCACCTGGCAGTCGGTGCAGCTTGGCCGTCATGCTTGGGCTACTGTAGCGAAATCGGTGGACACGCCGTGGCCCGCATCAAGCCGCGCGCGCCATGTCCTGAGCTTCCTGGACCGCTTGCCAGGCAGGCCGGAGCCGCTCTGCCACCCGCCAGGGCAGCAACTCGTCAATCCGGTTGATCGGATGGTCGGCGATGCGCCCGAGCACATGGTGCAGGTAGGCCTGCGGATCAATGCCGCCCAACTTGCACGAGCCGATCAGGGTGTAGATCACGGCGGCGCGCTCGCCGCCGGCGTCCGAGCCAAAGTGCAGGTAGTTCTTGCGCCCGAGGACGACTGCGCGCAGCGCCCGCTCGGCCGCGTTGTTGTCCATCTCGATGTGCCCGTCGTCCACGAAACGCACAAGGGCTTGCCAGTGGTTGAGCGAGTAGCCAATGGCCTGCGCCATGGACGACTTGGCCGAGAGCTGGCCCAGGGCTTGCTGGAGCCAGCCGTGCAGCGCCTCGACCAGGGGTTTGGCGCGGCTTTGCCGCTGGCGCTGTCGCTCCACGGCGGATTTGCCCCGAATATCTTTCTCGATGGCGTACAGCGCCCCGATGCGCAGCAGCGCCTGGTGCGCCAGCGTGCCAGGCATCTCGCCTTGGCCCTTGTGGATTTCATAGTATTTTCGCCGGGCGTGAGCCCAGCAAGCAGCTTCGACGACCTGGCCATCGGCAAACAAGGCGTCGTAGCCGGCGAACGCGTCGGCCTGCAAGGTGCCGGCAAAGCCTGAGAGGTGGCCCCTGGGATGCTCGCCCTTGCGGTCCGGGGAATACTGAAACCACACCGCTGGCGGCGACGCATCGCCGCCGGGGCGGTCGTCGCGCGCATACACCCACAACCGGGCCGTGCGCGTCGTGCCCCGGCCCGGGCTCAGGACTGGCACGGGCGTGTCATCGGTGTGGATCTTGCCCGCGCTCAGGACGTAGCGGCGCACGGCGTTGGCCAAAGGCTGGAGCAGCCGCGCCGCGCCGGCCACCCAGTCCGCCAGCGTGGAGCGCTCAACCACCACGCCCTGGCGGGCGTAGATCTGGCTCTGGCGGTAAAGGGGTAGGTGGTCGCAGAACTTGCCCACCAGCACCTGCGTGATGACGCCGGCGCCGGCCAGGCCGCGCTCGATCGGACGGCTCGGCGCGCTCGCCTGAACGATGGTGTGGCAGCGGGCGCAGGCGAGTCTGGGGCGCACGTGGCGCACGACCCTGAAGCTGCCAGGCTGGTACTCCAGCACTTCGGAGGCATCCTGGCCAATCTGGCGCAGTCCGGCGCCGCACCCCGGGCAGGTGCATTGTGGCGATGGAAGGTGCGTCACCTCCTGGCGCGGCAGGTGCCCGGGCAACAGCCGGGGAGCGGTGCGGCAGGCCACCGCCTGGCGCTTGTGGCGGGCTTCCTCAAGGTCGGCGACAGGGGCGCTTTGCACGGCCTGAGCCGCCTCCCCCTTTGGCACGAGTGCAGCGCCAGGCGCCTTTACTGCTGACTGCGCGCTTTCCACCTTCTCGCTCGAGCGCCCGTAGCGCATGCGCCTGAGATGGAACAACTCCAGGGTGAGTTTGTCGAGGGCCAGGCGCAGCGCGCTGATCTCCAGGTCACGCTGCAGGGTGCCTTGCTTCAAGGCATCGATCTGTTGCAGCAGCAGCGCGTGTGAACTCATGGGCATCACTTTGCCAGCAAAACCGGCGCGCCAACAGAAGGGGTTTCACGGTTGCGGGTAGCCCCCGCATGTGGTGTTGCGTCCGCCCGGATCCCCGTGCATGCCCTTTGGGGAGCAGGTCATCCGTTCATGAACTCAGGCGGCGAGCGTGGGCTGCCAGGTGCGCACCGGCATGCGCCAGTCGATGCCTTCGAGCAGCATGGACAGCTGTGCCGGCGTCAGCGAAACCGCGCCGCAGTCGGCCTGCGGCCAGACGAAGCGGCCCTTCTCCAGGCGCTTGGCAAACAGGCACATGCCCTGGCCGTCCCACCACAGCAGTTTGACGATGTCGCCGCGCCGGCCCCGAAACACAAACACGTGGCCCGAGAAGGGATCGAGCGCCAGCGCGCTTTGCACCAAGGCGGCCAGGCCGTCAAAGCCGCGGCGCATGTCCGTCAGGCCCGCAGCCAGCCACACGCGGGTACCCGCCGGCAGACCGATCACGACGCGTCCCGCAGGGCTTGGAGCACGCAGCGCACACTGGCCGCATCGACGCTGCCGCGCAGTCGCACGCGCGCGCCGCCCACTTCAATTTCGATGACGCCGGCCGCCGCCGCCCGTGCCGGGCTGGCCCGCACCGCTGGCGCTGGCATTGGCAACTCGATGATCGCGCTTGCCGGTGGCAAGGGATCCATGGTGACCGGCAGCAGCACGGCCTGCGTAACGGGTTTGAGCCGCGCTGGGCGGTTAGCCTGTGCGCGGCGCCACTTGAACAGCAAGTTGGCATTGATGCCGTGCGCCAGCGCGATGGCCGCGACCGAGGCGCCGGCCTGCTCTGTCAGCTTGACAAGCTTGCGTTTGAAGGCCGCGCTGTGTCTGCGTTTGGTGGCCTTGAGGGGATCTTTGAGAGGTTCCATGATGGTGTGCACTTGTCCGGGTTAAGTGCACACCATCGTGGTGGGCAACTCCCCGGATACTGCCCGGCTCATCAACCCGGCGCAAGAATGGTGTTCGTCGGACGGTTACCCTTCTCCCGGCACCAGGCATGCAGCTGTGTCGGCGTCATGGGATGCGTCTGGTTCAGCGCAAGCAAGCGCTGGGCAGGGCCCCAGGATTGGGCCGGTAAGTCGTCAGGCAGTTGCGCTGCGGGGCTACCGACTTCATGCTTTCGGTTGGACTTGCTGATCCATTTTCTCAACGTGCCTACCGGCATATTCAATTCATCGGCAACGTCCTGCACGCTGCGCGTGCCGCGTTGCCTGGCTTTGCTCAGGGCTTGGTCCTGGAATTCAGTGGAATGAAGATTTCTTGTCATAAATGGCGCTCCTTTGCGGCTCTTCCGCAATCATGATGGGGCGACAACTAGTCTGACACGGGGGGAAACTGCGGCCACAAACTCAACGCTCAACGCTCAACGCTCAACGCTCAACGCTCAACGCTCAACGCTCAACGCCCCACATCCCCAACCCGCACAGCCGCCCCCTCCACCGGCTTGCCCCGCACCCGCCCCGCCATCCGCCGGATGAACTGCTCCAGATCATCCATATAGGTGAACACCGCAGGCACCACCAGCAGGCTCAGCACGGTTGACGTAATCAGCCCACCAATCACCGCCACCGCCATCGGTGAGCGAAAGCTCGAATCCGCCGCGCCAAAACCCAGCGCAATCGGCAGCATGCCCGCACCCATCGCCAGCGTCGTCATGATGATCGGCCGGGCGCGTTTGTGGCAGGCGTCCAGCAGCGCATCCCAGCGGCTCATGCTAGGTACCGCCGGCCGGCCGTCGCTGCCGTCATGCCCGCGCCGGGCCACGATGGCGTACTCGACCAGTAAAATCGAGTTCTTGGTGGCAATGCCCATCAGCATGATCAGGCCGATCAGCGACGGCATGGAAAAGCTCTTGTCGGCGATCAACAGGCCGACAAACGCGCCACCCAAAGACAAGGGCAAGGCGGCCAGAATCGTCACCGGGTGCAAGAAGTCCTTGAACAGCAGCACCAGCACGATGTAGATACACAGCACGCCGGTCAGCATTGCCAGGCCAAAGCTGGCGAACAGCTCGCCCATGACCTCGGCGTCGCCGATTTCCACCACCTTCACGCCCGGCGGCAGGTTTCTGACGGCTGGCAGCGCCTTCACCGCCTTGGTCACGTCGCCCAGTGGCAGGCCCGACAGCTCGATCTCGAAGTTGACGTTGCGCGAGCGGTCGTAGCGGTCGATGATGGCCGGGCCGCTGGCGATCTCCAGCGTGGCGACCTGGCCCAGCATCACCGGGCCCTTGCTGCCCGGCACCGAGAGGCGCTCCAGCACGCTCAAATCCTGGCGCGCGGCATCGGCGAGCTTGACGACGATCGGCACCTGGCGCTCGGACAGGTTGAGCTTCGGCAGCGCCACGTCGTAGTCGCCCAGCGTGGCGATGCGCAGGGTTTCGCCGATGGCGGCGCTGGTCACGCCCAGGTCGGCGGCGCGGGCGAAGTCGGGCCGCACGGCAATCTCGGGGCGGATCAAACTGGCGCTCGACGCCACGCTGCCCAGGCCGGGAATGGAGCGCAGGTCTTTTTCGACGGCGCGCGCCGCCGAACTGAGCGCCAGCGGGTCTTCGCTGGTCAGCACCAGGATGTATTTTTCACCCGAGCCGCCGAGACCCACCTTGCTGCGCACGCCGGGCAGGGATTCGAGCGCGGTGCGCATCTTGTTCTCGATGCCCTGCTTGCGCGGCCGGTCGCCGCGCTCGGCCAGCAGCACGGTCAGCGTGGCCTTGCGGGTTTCGGCCGCGCCGGAGCCGGCAAACGGGTCGCTGCCTGCCGTGCCGCCGCCAATCGTGGTGTAGATGCTGCGCACATGCTCGACCTTGGCAATCAACAGCCGCGCCTGCTCGGCGGCGGCTTCGGTCTGCTTCAGGCTGCTGCCAGGCTGCAACTCCAGGTAAACCTGGGTTTGCGAGTTGTCGTCGGGCGGAATGAAGCCGGTGGGCAGCAGCGGAATCAGCGCAACCGAGCCGACAAAAAACAGCGTCGCCGCGACCATGGTGACCACGCGGTGCTTCAGGCACCAGGCGGCGGCGCGCATGTAGGCCTTCAGCCAGCCGGGTTCCTGGTGGTCGCCGACGATGGGTTTCAGCATATACGCCGCCATCATCGGTGTCAGCACCCGCGCCACGATCAGCGAGGCGGTGACGGCCAGCGCCGCCGTCCAGCCGAACTGCTTGAAGAACTTGCCCGCAATGCCGCTCATGAAGGCCGTCGGCAAGAACACCGCCACCAGCGTGAAGGTGGTGGCGACCACCGCCAGGCCAATCTCGTCGGCCGCTTCCATCGCCGCCTGGTACGGCGTCTTGCCCATGCGCAGGTGCCGCACGATGTTTTCGACCTCGACAATCGCGTCGTCAACCAGGATGCCGATGACCAGCGACAGCGCCAGCAGGCTGATGATGTTGATCGAAAAGCCCAGCAGCTGCATGCCGATGAAGGCCGGAATCACCGACAGCGGCAGCGCCACGGCCGAGACAAAGGTGGCGCGCCAGTCGCGCAAAAACAGCCACACCACCAGCACCGCCAGAATGCCGCCTTCGTACAGCAGGTGCATCGAGCCGTCGTATTCTTCCTCGACCGGCTTGACGAAATTGAAGGCTTCGGTGAGTTGCAGGTCGGGGTGCTGGCGCTGAAGCTCCTTGAGCGCCACCTGCACCGCCGCGCCGACGGCGACTTCGCTCTCGCCCCGGCTGCGGGCGACTTCAAAACCGACCACTGGCTTGCCGTCGAGCAGCGCGGCCGAACGCGGGTCGGACACGGTGTCGCTGACCGTCGCCACGTCGTTCAGGCGGATTTTGCGGCCGTCGCTCAGCGCCAATTCGAGTTCGCCCAGTGCCTGCGCCGACTTGACGGTGGCCAGCGTGCGCACCGGCTGCTCGCTGCCGCCCAGGTCGGTGCGGCCGCCGGCGCTTTCCGTCTGCACTTGCTTGAGCTGGCGCGAAATGTCCGATGCCGACGCACCCAGCGCCTGCAGCCTGGACGCGTCCAGCGCCACGCGCACTTCGCGCGTCACGCCGCCGACGCGGCTCACCGCGCCCACGCCGCGCACCGCCAGCAGCTTGCGTGAAATGTCGTTGTCGACAAACCACGACAGCGCCTCGGCGTCCAAGCGGCTGGAGGCAATGGTGAAGGCCAGGATCGGCTGGCCGGCCAGATCGACTTTGGTGACGACCGGGTCGCGCACGTCGGCGGGCAGGTCCGAGCGCACCCGCGCCACGGCCGAACGCACATCGTCCACCGCTTCCTGCACCGGCTTTTCCAGGCGGAACTCGGCGGTGATGCTGACGCCGCCGTCCTGCACCTTGGTCATGATGTGCTTCAGGCCCTGCACCGTGGCAATCGAGTTTTCGAGCTTGCGGGCGACCTCGGTTTCCAGCTGCGCGGGTGCTGCGCCGGGCAATGACGCCGAGACGCTGACGGTGGGCACGTCAATGTCGGGAAAGTTCTGCACCTTCATGGCGTTGAAGGACAGGATGCCGCCGAAGGTGAGCAGCACGAACAGCATCACCGCCGGAATCGGGTTCTTGATCGACCAGGAGGAGACGTTCATGGCGTTGCTCCTGCTTTGATAGCTGTTGGCGCATAGGGTAAGAGCTCTAAAGGCTTATTTGGCTTGAAATGCGGGCCGTTCGCAGTCCATGGGTTTACCTGCGTTCCAGGGTTCCCGGTGGGGCGCTTTTCCCGGAGGAGGCAGGCGTAGGCGCACATGGTTTGAAGCGTTTTCTTGCTCCCTCTCCCACTTGTGGGAGAGGGTTGGGGTGAGGGTGCCGGCAAGGGAAAGCCGCCGTCAAAAAGCGGGGTCGGGGAGTTCTCACCCCCGCCCTCTCCCAATGGGAGAGGGAGTAAGCCCAAAGCCTGGTTGAAAAAGATGTTCTGTCGCCGAACGTGGATGGCATAAAACGGAGCCTTCATGGCTTTGCTCCTGATTTAATAGCTGCTGGCGCATATGCAGCCTGCGCAGGAGCCGTATCGGATTCGGATTCCTGGCCCACACGCACCAGGTCGCCGTCGTTCAGGAAACCGGCGCCGTTGACGACGATGCGGGCGTCCGCTGGCAAGCCTGAAACCACCTCGACGCGATCGCCTGCCAGCCGGCCGGTCTGCACCTTGAGCTGGCTGACGCGGTTGCCTTCGCCCAGGTGGAACAGGTAGTTGAAGCCGTCGCGCACCACCAGCGCGCGCTGCGGAACGGTCAGTGCGTTGGTCGCGCCGAGTTCGAATTCGCCACGGGCGAACATGCCGGCCTTGGCGGTTGACGTTTTGCCTGATGCCGGCAGATCGACATACACCAGCGCCGCGCGCGTCTGCGGATCGACGCTGGGCGCGACCATGCGCACCCGGCCGCGCAGCTCGCCGCCGCTGGCTGGCACCACGCTGACCGGCGTGCCGACGGCAATGCGGCCCAGTTCGGCCGAAGTGACTTCGGCGCGCCACTCCAGCCGGCCCTGACGGATCAGGCGAAACAATTCCGCGCCGCTGCCGACCACCGAACCGACGGTGGCGGTGCGCGCCGAAATCACGCCGCTGTCGGGCGCCAGCACCTGCGTTTGCCGGCCGCGCAACTGCTGCGCACCGAGCACCGACTGCGCGGCTTCGGCGCGCGCCCTGGCGGTCTTTTCGGTTGTTAAATACTGGTTGATCTGCTGCGTGCTCAGCGCGCCCGAGCTTTGCAGGCTGCGCGCCCGCTCGGCGTTGGCGGCGGCATCGGCGGCGTTGGCCTGGGCTTCGAGCAGGCTGGCGCGCGCCTGCGCCACGTCGGCCTGCACGCTGTCGGTGGAAAACGTCGCCAGCACCTGGCCGGCCTTGACCACGTCACCGACGTTGACGCGCACCTCGGTCAGCCGCAGGCCGGTGGATTCAGCGCCGATGACGGCCTCCTGCCAGGCGGCGATGTTGCCGTTGGCCGACAGCCGGATCGCCAGGCGGGTGGTTTCGGGCAAGGCAGCCGTGACGGTCAGCGCCGGCTTGGGCGCGGTCTGAACGCCGGCGGCCGCCGCAGTGGTCTTGGGCGCGGAAAAGTAAAAGAACGCGCCGGTCGCCACGGCGACCACAACAAAAGTGATCACGATGACGGGCTTGAGTTTGAATTTTTGCATGGCGTGAGGAGGATCGGAACGATGGGCGGGTTCAGCGGCTGGCGGGCACGGCGGTAAATGCTTCGATGGACGCGGCGGGCGTGAGGGAGGGCGCGATCATGGCGGTGGCAGCCACGCCGGCGATGGCGTTGGCGTTGGCACGCTTCTCGGGGCCAGCCAGCGCGGGCGTCCAGCCGCCGCCCATGGCGCGGTACAGCGCGACCCAGGCGGACCGGCGCTCGCGCTGCAGCAAGACCTGCGTGGTCTGCGCGGCCAGCTGGCTGCGGCGCGCGTCTTCCAGTTCGACCAGGCTGGCCAGGCCGCTCTGAAAGCGCGCTTCGGTACCGGTGAACGCGGCGCGGTAGCCGGCCACCGCGGTTTGCGCATCGCCTGCGCGCGCGGCGGTGCTTTGCAGGCTGACCAGCGCTTCTTCAACCTCGCGCACCGCCTGGCGCACCTTGGCGCGGTAGAGCGCAGCGGCTTCGTCGTAGCGCGCCTGCGCGGCCTGCACGTCGGCGGCGCGGCGCCCGCCGTCGAACAGCGGCACGCTCAGCGCCAGCGGGCCGATGGACCAGGTTGTCAGGCTGGTCGACAGGCCGCTGCTGCGAAAGTTTGACGCGCCAATCGCGCCGCCCAAACTCAGGCGCGGGTAGCGCTGGGCGTCGGCGCTGCCCACGTCGGCGCTGGCCGCGGCCACGTCGCGTGCGGCGCTGAACACGTCGGGCCGCTGCGCCAGCGCGTCAGCCGGCACGCTTGCTATTGAAAAAATAGCTGCTTGCGCAGGCGGGTATTGCGCTAGAACCACTTTTTGCTTTAAATCAGGCTCCGGCAGGCCGGTCAGGGCGACCAGCGCCTTGAGGTCCAGTTCGCACTGGGCGCTTTGCTGCGTGGCGCGGCCGCTGGCTTCGGCGGCACTGGCGCGGGCCAGCGCATCGGTGGCCGGCGCGGTGAAGCCAGCGCGGGTGCTCAGGCCGGACAAGCGCGCGGTTTCCTGGCGCGAGGCGGCGTCGCTGCGCGTCACCTGTGCCAGCTGGCCGCAGCTGCGCAGGCTGTAATACTGACTCGCTACTTCGGCTGCCACCGACACCCGGGCATCGTGCCATTGCGCCTCTGCGCCCGCCAAGCGTTCATCGGCGGCATTGCGGCTGGCGCGGTGGCCGCCGAACACATCGATTTCCCAGCTGGCCTGCAAGCCGCCCTGCGTGGTCGTGACGATGGGCGCTGGGTCGGACCCGACGCCGCTTTGCAGCGAACGCCCCCGGTTGACGCTGGCCGAGGCCTCGAGCGACGGCCCCAGGGCGGCGCCGGCCGCGACCCGCGTGGCGCGCGACTGCTCGATGCGCGAGCGTGCCGTTGCCACCGTCGGGCTGACGGCCTGCGCGGCGGCAATCAGCTCGACCAGCAACGGGTCACCCTGCTGCTGCCACCACTGCGTCAGGCCGGTCAAGCTGCCCTGGTGTGGTTTTTCCGGCAGCCCGTCATTGCCTGAGTGACTGGCTTGCGGCGGCAAGGACGCGGACCACTGCGCCGGCACGGGGGCCGACACCGCGCCCGGAACGTTGGCCGTGGCGCAAGCGCCCAGCCCCAGCGGCAGGAGGACGCAAAAAAGGACGGTGTGGGGTTTCATGCGGCGGCCTGGCTGGCGTTGCTGTGGGGGGGCAGGGAGGCCTGCGCAGGGGCGGCGCTGCGCTGAGCCGCCTCGATGTTCACCATGGCTTCGGCGTAATTCACCATCTGGTCGAGCCAGGCGTCGATGCCTTCGGGGTCGAGCAGCCGGGGACGGATGGCCTGCACGATGTCGCGCGTGACGAACAGCTGCACGGCCAGGCCGGTGATGCTGAAGGCCAGCCGGTGCAGGCCGTCATCGGCTTGCGGCAAGCCCAGGCGCCGACCCAGCAGGGCCACCAGCGCCGCATGCGCCGGCTTGATGCCGTTGTCGATCTCCTCGGCCCAGACGCCGGTGGGTTCGAGCATTTCGCGAAAGTGCAGGCGGGTGCATTGCTGCACCAGTTCGCCCTGTTTCATCGGGGCCAAAAAATTCGCCATGAAGCCGTGCAGCGACTGGCGCAGGCTCAAATCCGGCTGGTCGAGCAGCGTCAGGTCGCTTTCGGTGCAGCCCATCGGTTCGGTGAAGGCGGCGCGGTACAGCCCGGCCTTGTCGCCGAAGTAGTAGCTGATGGCGGCAAGGTTGGCGCCGGCGGCCAGGGCAATCTCGCGCGTCGAGGTCTTGGCAAAGCCTTTTTCGGCAAACAGCCGCAGCGCCGCGTGCAGCAGCAGCAGCCGGGCTTCGGCACCATCGGCGCGCTGCTTGCGCGGCTCGGCAGCGGGTGGTGTGGGGTCGCTTGAAATCATGCGCCGGATTACAGCACATAAATCAATCAAACGATTGATTTAGTTAAATCAATCGTTTGACTTGAAGCAGGCGTCCCACAGCGCCTGAATGGCACCCTGCTCGGCCTGCAAGGCGGGCGGCGTGACCTGCGTCGGTTCTTCGTTCAGGCGCGCACGGTGCTGCACGCGTCGCAGTTCGCGGTAGGCAATGGCGGCGCGCTGGCCGACGCCGTCGGGCAGCAGGCCGGCCGTTTCCGCGCGCTGCAGCAGCGCGATGTTGCCGACGTTGTCGACCAGTTCGGGGTGCTGCCCGGCCTGCGACAACACCAGGAACTGCACCGCGAATTCGGCATCGACCATGCCGCCAACGCTGTGCTTGACGTCGAACTTGCCGCCCCGGACCGGGTGTGCGCCGCGCACTTTCTGGCGCATCTCGACAATTTCACGGCTCAGCGCCCGGGGGTCGCGCGGCGCCGTGATCACCGCCCGGCGCACCTCGTCAAAGCGCTGGCGCAGCGAAGGCGCAGGTTCCGCCGACGGGCCGCCCTCAGGCGGAACAACCCCCTCGGCGCGCGTAGGGGCTGAACTTTCCAAACCAGCAGGGGCCGCGGAACCGGCTTCGCCCGGCCGCAGGCGCAGCGCCCCCTCGGGGGGCAGCGACCCACACGCAGCGGGGAGCGTGGGGGCTGAACTTTCCAAGCCAGCAGGGGCCGCGGAACCGGCTTCGCCGGGCCGCAGGCGCAGCGCCCCCTCGGGGGGCAGCGACCCGCGAAGCGGCGGAGCGTGGGGGCTACATTCCTGCAGTGACCCACACGCAGCGGGGAGCGTGGGGGCCACCACACACCGGGCGCGCGTCATCGCCTGGTGCTCCCATGTCCAGGCGGTGTTGCTGCCGCGCCGCTGCTGGTAGTTGGCAAATGCCTCGAACGGCGTGACCAGCAGGCCGGAATTGCCGTTGGGCCGCAGCGCGGTGTCAATCTCGTACAGGTCGCCTTCGGCGGTCTTCAGGGTCAGCCAATTGATCAGCTTGCGCACGAAGCTGGCATACACCTCGGGCGCGCGTTCGTCGTCGTCGTCGTAGACAAAGACAATGTCCAGGTCGCTACCGTAGCCCAGTTCCTTGCCGCCCAGCTTGCCGTAGGCAATGATGCCGAAGCAGGGGGTCTCGCGGTGCCGGTTTTTCAGGTGCTGCCAGCACCATTGCACGGTGATGTCCAGGATCACCTCGGCCAGGGCGCTCAGGTCGTCGGCAACCTGCTCGACGGTGAGTACGCCCTCGACATCGCGCGCCAGGGTACGGAACACCTCGACGTGGTGGGCGCGGCGCAACAGGTTCAGGCAGGTTTCCTCGTCATCCTCGCCGGTGCGCCGCAGCGAAGCCAGGCGCTGCTGCAAATCGCGGGAAAAGGCGGCGGCGTCAAAGCGCTCATGCATCAGCTCGTCGCTGGCGAGTTCGTCGATCACGCCGGGGTGCTGCATCAGGTAGCGGGCCGGCCACCGGGCCGCGCCGAGCAGCCCGAGCAGCCGCTCATGCACCGACGGGCGCTCCATCAGCAGCGCCAGGTAGCTCTCGCGCCGCAGCAGCGGCTCGATCCAGTCGATCAGCCGCAGCGCCGCCTCTTCGCTCACCTGACCTTCCATCAGCCACTGGGCGGTCCGCTGCACCAGGCGGCTCAGGCGCGCACGCGAATCCTCGCGCAGCGACAGGATGCGCGGATGCTGGTGCCACGCGGCCAGCCGGCTTCGGAACAGCACCGGCCAGTCGGGCGGCAGCTGCTCCAGCAGGTCGTCGAGCTGCTGCGCCGGCGAGGCGCCCGGCCGGCAACCCTTGCCCTTGCATTCGGGCTGGCCGCCGAGCAGGATGTCGAATTCGCCGGCGACCAGTTCACGGTGCGTGTCCAGGTCATGCAGGAACAGGCAGCCGTTGGCGTAACCCATCGTGGCGGCAATCCAGGCCAGGTCATCGTCGCGGGTCGGCAGCACATGGGTCTGCTGGTCGTCCAGGTACTGGATGCGGTGCTCGACGCGGCGCAGGAATTCGTAAGCCCGGGCCATGGCGTCGGCAGTGTCCTGCGGCATCAGGCCGGCATGCGCCACGCGCTGCAGCGCTTCCAGCGTGGAGCGGGTGCGCAACTCGGGGAACTGCCCGCCGCGCACCACCTGCAGCACCTGCACGGTGAATTCAATCTCGCGGATGCCGCCGCGCGACATCTTCACGTCGTTGGCGCGTTCCGGGTGGCCGGCGCAACGCTTGGCCGCATGCTCGCGGATCTGCCGGTGCAACACCCGCAGTGCGTCAAACACGCTGTAGTCGAGGTAGCGGCGAAAGACGAAGGGCAGCACCGCGCCGCGCAAGGCCTGCGCCGAGCCGTTCCCGATGCATTCGAGCGGCGCCACGACCCGGCTCTTGAGCCAGGCAAAGCGCTCCCATTCGCGGCCCTGCGCCTGGAAGTATTCCTCCAGCGCGCTGAGCGAGACGGCGGCCGGACCCGAATTGCCGTTTGGCCGCAGCGCCAGGTCCACCCGGAACACAAAGCCGTGCTCGGTGGCCTCGCCAATCAGGCTGAACACCGCCCGGACCTGGCGCGCGAAATACTCGTGGTTGGAAACCTGTCCCCGGCCATCCGGGCGGCCGGCGGTATCGCCGTCGTGGTCATACACATAGATCAGGTCGATGTCGCTGGACACATTGAGTTCGCGCGCGCCCAGCTTGCCCATGCCGACCACCCACATCCGCGCCGGCCCGCCGCCGGTGGCCTGGGGCGCGCCGTGCTGTTCATCGAGTGCGGCCCGGGAGTGCTGCATGGCCACGTCAAGCGCCAGTTCGGCCAGCTCGGTCATGGCGCGGGTCACCACCTGCAGCGGAACGCCAGGCTGCGAATCATGCGTAGCGCAGGCCGCAGGCGCAGTGGCCCCCCCGGGGGGCAGCGACCCGCAAAGCGGCGGAGCGTGGGGGCCATCCCCCTGCAAGCCAGGGCCGCGGAACTGGCTTTGCCAGGCCGCAGGCGCAGTGGCCCCCTCGGGGGGCAGCGACCCGCAAAGCGGCGGAGCGTGGGGGCTACAGTCCAGCACCGCCAGCCGTTCCAGCACCAGCTGGCGCAGCACGCGCAGTGCTGCGCCGGTGTCCAAGCCGCTGGACAGCAGCGCATCAAGCGCGGACTGCATTGCCGGGCGCAGCGGCGCGCCGGTGGCCAGCAGCGGCATCTGCTCGGCATAGCGCCGGCGAATGCGCTGGACGAAGCGCGAATAGGACGAGGCATCCGGCGAGGAATCAGGAGGGGTTGGCCCTGCGGGAGCGGGAGTTACTGCACAGCCAGTCGAGGAATCAGTCATCACAACACTACTTCACAAACTTCGTGGTTCTGCGCCGGCCGGTCAAACCGTCGGCGGTCATAATTCTCCGGTCAATGGAGCCCCTCCCCATCAGCCCGTCCGCTTCACCCGCCCTGCCATCCCCGCCGTCCCGGCGCCTGCGATGGATCGCCGTGGCCCTGCGCGGACTGCTCTGGCTGGTCGCCACGGCCTGGCTGCTGTTCGGCCTGAGCTGGGGGGTGCTTCACGGCTGGATTGTGCCGCGAATTGCCGAGTTTCGTCCGCAGCTGGAAGCCCAGGCCAGCCGGGCGCTGGGCGTGCCGGTGCGCATCGGCCGCATCACCGGCCAATCACTGGGCACGATGCCGTCCTTCGAGCTGCATGACGTGGTGTTACTCGATCCCCAGGGGCGCGAGGCGGTGCGCCTGCCGCATGTGCTGGGCGCGCTTTCCCCTTCCTCGCTGTGGGGACTTGGCTTCGAGCAACTGGTGATCGAGCGGCCCGAAGTCGATGTTCGCCGCGCGGCCGACGGCAAGCTCTTCGTCGGTGGCCTGGATGTGTCGAAAGACACCGACACCGGCCACAGCGCGGTGGCCGACTGGCTGTTCTCGCAGACCGAATTCGTCGTTCGCGGCGGCACTGTGCGCTGGACTGACGAGATGCGGGCGGCGCCGCCGCTGGCCCTGGGTCAGGTGGATGCGGTAATGCGCAACGGCCAGCGCCGCCACCTGATGCGGCTGGACGCGACGCCGCCGGCCGAATGGGGCGAGCGCTTCAGCGTGAGGGCCATCTTCAGGCAGCCGCTGCTGTCCGGGCGCAGCGGCGATTTCCTGAACTGGAGCGGCCAGGTGTATGGCGAGTTTTCCCGGGTCGACGTGTCCCGCGTCCAGCAGTACGCCGGCCTGGAAAAGCTCGGCATCGCGCTGAACCGCGGGCAGGGCGCGCTGCGCGCCTGGTCCGACGTCAGCCAGGGAAAAGTCACCGGCGCGCTGGTCGATGCCGCGCTGCAGGATGTCGATGCCCGGCTGGGTGCCGATTTGCAGCCGCTGGCCTTCAACACCCTGGCCGGGCGCGTGGCGGCAAGCCAGCATGCCGGCGGCTTCGACGTCAGCACCGAGGGCCTGCAGTTCAGCACCCGGGAGGGCCTGCAGTGGCCGGGCGGCAACCTGGCGCTGGTGCATGCCAGCGGCTCACGCGGCGTGTCCGCGTACACCACGCTCAAGGCCGACCGCCTGGACCTGGCCGCGCTGGCCCGGATTGCCGGCCGCCTGCCGCTGGAGCCGTCCGCGCATGCGCTGGTGGCGTCCCTGGCACCCCGGGGGCTGGTGGAAACGCTGGATGCCCGCTGGCAGGGGCCGCTGGGTGGCCCGTCGGCCTTTGCCGCGAAGGGGCGTGTGGCCGATTTGAGCGTTGCCGCGCTGCCGGCCGCAGCCGTAGCGTCCGGTGCTGAGGCGGTTCCCGGCCGGCCCGGCCTGAGCGGCGCCACGGTGGACTTCAACCTCACGCAGGACGGCGGTCAGGCCAGCCTGAAGATGGCCAAGGGCGCGCTCGACCTGCCCGGTATTTTCGAGGAATCCCTCCTGCCGCTGGACCAGCTGTCGGTGCAGGCGCAATGGAAACGCGCGGGCGAAAAGATCGACCTGCAGCTGCGCGACCTGAAGTTTGAAAATGCCGACGCCCAGGGCCAGGCGCAAGTCCGCTGGCGCACCGATGACGCCGCCGCCGGCCCGCCCGAAGCCGGCGAGTCGGCCGATCGCCGCTTTCCCGGCATCCTGGACCTGCAGGGCAGCCTGAGCCGGGGCGACGGCAGCCGGGTGCACCGCTACCTGCCGCTGGTGCTGGGCGAAGAGGTTCGCCACTATGTGCGTGACGCCGTCGTCAAGGGCCAGGTCAGCGAGGTGAAGTTCAAGGTCAAGGGGCCGGTGCGCCACCTTCCGTTTGCCGATCCGGCGCTGGGCGATTTCCAGGTCTCGGCGAAAGTGCGCAACGGGCATCTTGTCTATGTTCCCAGGGCGCTGCAGCCGCTAGGTGCCGCGCCCTGGCCGGCGCTGACCGAGCTGAACGGCGAACTGCTGTTCAGCCGGGCTTCGCTGCAAGTCAAGACCGCCAGCGGCAAGGTCGCCGGCTTGCCGGGCCTGCAACTGCTCAAGGGCGAGGCGCGCATTGCCGACCTCGAACACCAGCCGGCGGTGGAGGTGGCACTGGAGGTCAGGGGCGCCCTGTCGGACGCGCTGGGCTTTGTCAACAGCTCGCCCCTTGGCGCCATGACGGAGCATGCCCTGGCGGACGCCAGCGCCACCGGCGCGGCCGACTACCGCTTTCGCCTGCGCCTGCCGATCGACGACATCGACAAATCGACAGTCGAGGGAACGGTGACGCTGCCGGGCAATGATTTGCGTTTCCTTGCCCAGGCACCGCTGCTCGGCCAGCTCAAGGGCGTGGTGAACGTGACCGACCAGGGCTTCAGCGTGGCCGGCGCGCAGGCGCGGATGCTCGGCGGCGAAGTCCGGATCGACGGCGGCACCCGGCCGCTGGCGTCTGCCGCCGGTCCCAAAACCAGCGTCGCCTTCAAGGCGCAGGGCACGGTCACCGCCGACGGGCTGCGTCAGGCAACGGAACTTGGGCTGGCATCACGCGTGGCCGCCCACTTCAGCGGCAGCACCGCCTACAGCGCCACGCTGCAGTTCCGGCAGGGCATGCCCGAGGTCATGGTGTCGAGCAGCCTGCAGGGCATGGCGCTGAACCTGCCGGCGCCGCTGGCCAAGACGGCCGAGACGGCCTTGCCGCTGCGCTTTGAAACCCAGCTGGTGGCCGGCTCGATGGACGCCGGCCAGACGCTGCAGGACCAGCTGTCGCTCAGCATCGGGCGGGTGGCGGCGATCAGCTACCTGCGCGACCTCAGCGGCGGCGAAGCCCGCGTCGTCCGGGGCAGCATCGGCGTGGGGCTGGACGCCGGCGAATCGACGCCGGCGCCGCCAACCGGCGTGGGCGCCCATGTCAACCTGGCGGCGCTGGACCTGGACGCCTGGGAAAGCATCCTGGGCCAGGCCGCCGGCGCCAGCACGCCGCAGCCGGCCGCCAGCACGCCGGCCGACGCCATGGGCTACCTGCCCAATGTGATGGCGATACGCGCCAAAGCGCTCAAGGTGCAGGGGCGCAGCCTGAACAACGTGGTGGTGGGCGCCAGCCGCGACGGCCTGAACTGGCGCGCCAATATCAATGCCAACGAGCTGGACGGCTACCTGGAGTTTCGCCAGCCCGGCGCGCAGGGCGCCGGACGTGTGTACGCGCGGCTTGCGCGCCTGAGTCTGGCCGCCAGCGAGGCCAGCGAGGTCGAGGCGCTGCTGGACGAGCAGCCTGCCAGCATTCCGGCGCTCGACATCGTGGTCGAAGACCTGGAACTGCGCGGCAAGAAGCTGGGGCGGGTGGAAATCGAGGCGATCAACCGGGTCGGGATGCAGGCAGAAGGCGGTGTGCGCGAATGGCGGCTGAACAAGTTCAATGTCATCCTGCCCGAAGCGGTGCTGACCGCCACCGGCACCTGGGCGGCCCTGCCTGCCGGTCCCCGGGCTGCGCGGCCCCTGAACGAGCGGCGCCGGGCCAGCATGGACTTCAGGCTGGACATTGCCGACTCGGGCGAGCTGCTCGGGCGTTTTGGCATGAACGGCGTGATCCGGCGCGGCAAGGGAACGCTGGAAGGGCAGGTCGCCTGGATGGGCTCGCCCCTGAGCCTGGACTATCCGAGCCTGAGCGGCGAATTCCATGTGGACGTCGCCTCCGGCCAGTTCATGAAGGCCGACCCGGGCATCGCCAAGCTGCTGGGTGTGCTCAGCCTGCAGTCCCTGCCGCGCCGGCTGACGCTGGATTTCCGCGATGTGTTCTCGCAGGGCTTTGCCTTTGACTTCATTCGCGGCGATGTCACCATACGCCAGGGCGTGGCGCACACCAACAACTTGCAGATGAGTGGCGTCAACGCTGCCGTGCTGATGGAAGGCCGGGCCGGCATTGCCGATGAAACGCAGAGCCTCAAGGTGGTCGTGGTGCCCGAGATCAATGCCGGAACGGCTTCGCTGATTGCCACCGCCATCAATCCGGTGGTCGGCCTGGGGAGCTTTCTGGCGCAGATGTTCCTGCGCCGTCCGCTGATGGAGGCGGCCACGCAGGAATTCCAGATTGACGGCAGCTGGTACGACCCGATAATCACGAAAGTCGACCGCAAGGCGCGGGCCCGGGCCCAGGCGGGCGAGGCCACATTGGAGACACGCAAACCATGAAAACAGCTGCCATCCAGATGGTGTCGGGCACAAGCGTTCAAGCCAACCTGGACGCAGCGCGCCTGCTGCTGGCCCAGGCGGCGGAGCAAGGCGCCGAACTGGCCGTGCTGCCCGAATATTTCTGCGTCATGGGCCTGCACGACACCGACAAGCTCAAGGTCCGGGAACAGGCCGGCAGCGGCCTGATCCAGGACTTCCTGAGCCGCTCGGCGCGCGAGCTGGGGATGTGGATCGTCGGCGGCACGCTGCCCACGGCCACCAGCGATGCCGGCCGCGCGCACAACAGCTCGCTGGCCTATGCGCCCTCGGGCGCCTGCGTCGCGCGCTACGACAAGATCCACCTGTTCAAGTTTGCCCAGGGCGAGGAAGCGCATGACGAAACCCGCGTGCTCGACCCCGGCAAGCAGCCGGTGCGCTTCGAGCTGGCCTCGCGCGATGGCCACAACTACACGGTCGGCCTGAGCGTTTGCTACGACCTGCGCTTTCCGGAGCTGTACCGCGCCCTGAAGGCCGATGTGCTGCTGGTGCCCAGCGCCTTTACCTGGATCACCGGCCAGGCGCACTGGGAGCTGCTGCTGCGCGCCCGTGCGATTGAAAACCTGGCCTACGTGGTGGCGGCCGCGCAGGGCGGCGTGCACGAGAACGGCCGCCGCACCTGGGGCCACAGCATGGTGGTCGGTCCCTGGGGGGAGATTCTGGCCGAGCAGTCCGAGGGCCCGAGCGTGGTCATGAGCGAGGTGCAGGCCAGCCGGCTGCAGGAGGTTCGCCAGCGGCTGCCCGCCCTGAACCACAGGGTGCTGTGACCCGATGGTGCTGAAGTTCCCCCGGCTTGCCGGCTGGGCCAGCCGGCGCGGTTCCCTGTGGTTGCTGCTGCTGGCGCTGGTGGTGGCCCTGCTGGGCCTGTTGGTCTGGCTGGCTGGACGCTACGAGTCCAGCCTTGTGCAAAGCCGGCTGGAAGACCATGCGGCGCTTGCCGTGACCGACATCCGCTCGGGCCTGAACCGCAATCTACAGGCGGTCCAGGCACTGCATGCCCGACAGCACAATGCGCAGGCCTGGCAGGTGCCCGCAGCCCACCTGCTGCACGAGCACCGGGAAATCCTGCGGCTGGAGTGGCGCAACGAAACGCTCGGCATGCTGGGCTTCGTCGAGACGCCTTTTCGCAAGTCGGTGTTTGAGCAGCTCGACCGCACCAGCCTGCAGGCCGATGTGAGCCTGGTCTGCACCGCGGCCCGCCGGATGAGCGGTCCGGCCTATTCGGCCAGCTACTTTTTACCGCAAACCGACGGGCTGGGCACGGAAGTTTCCGACATGTGCCTGCCCCTGACGGACGCCGGCCGAGTGACCGGCTACGCGGTGGCCACCTATTCGCTGCATACCCTGCTCAGCGAACTGGTCAGCAAGCCACTGTCGCAAGGCGTCGGTCTGTCGCTGACCGAGGCGGACGGCACGCGCCTGGCGCTGTACGGCATACCTTCACGCGGCAGCCGGATTTTCGTGGCCCAGCACTTGCTCGACCTGCCGGGCAGCACGATGGTGGTCAGAATGGAAAGCCGGCTCGGCACCCCGGCCCTTTTTCCCAATGTCCTGACGGCGCTGGTCGCCGCCATGGCGCTGGCTTTGCTGGTCGTGCTGTTCCTGCTGGGCCGCGACATGCGGCGGCGCCTGCAGGTCGAGAGCGACCTGGGCGAAGCGCTGGCCTTTCGCAAAGCCATGGAGGACTCGCTGCTGACGGGCCTGCGCGCCCGGGACCTGCAGGGGCGCATCACCTATGTCAACCCGGCTTTTTGCAAGATGGTCGGTGTTGACGCGCAGGAACTGCTCAACCAGAGCATGCCTTCGCCCTATTGGCCGCCTGAACTGGCGGGCGTCTACCAGCGCCGTCAGGAAATGCGCCTGGCGGGCAATCACCTGACCCGCGAAGGCCATGAATCGGTGTTCATGCGAAAAGACGGGACCCGGTTTGCGGTGTTGATCATGGAAGCGCCGCTGATCAACGCCGTGGGCAAGCACACCGGCTGGATGAGTGCCATTCTCGATGTCAGCGAGCAGCGCCGCACGGAAGAAGTTTCGCGCGCCAGCCAGGACCGTTTGCAGGCCAGCGCCCGGCTGGCCATGGTCGGAGAAATGGCGTCCTTGCTCAGCCATGAACTGAACCAGCCACTGGCGGCCATTTCAAGCTACGCCACCGGCTCGCTCAATCTTCTGGCGCATGCGTCATCGGACGACCAGGCCCCCGATGCGCTGGCCTTGTCCGATGACCTGCGGCTGGCGATGGGCCACATTGCCGAGCAGGCCGAGCGCGCCGGCAAGGTGATCAAGAGCGTGCATGATTTTGTGCGCCGCAGCGAGCGGGTGCGCGAGGCGGTCGCGCCGCGCGCGCTGCTGGACGCCATCATGCCGCTGGTGATCCTGCAGGCACGCAAGCTCGGCATGCGCATCAGCCTGGAAGTCGATGAAACCTGCCCGCCGGTGCTGTGCGACCGCACCATGGTCGAGCAGGTGCTGCTGAACCTGGCGCGCAACGGCATGCAGGCCATGCAAAGCAGCGACGAAACCAGCCCGCCGACCCTGGCACCTTTGGGCAAGGTGCTGACCTTGCGCATCCGGCCGGCCGCCTCGAATGCGCACAGCCAGTGGGTCGAGTTTGCCGTGATGGACCAGGGTGAAGGCATCTCCGGCGAGGTGGCCCGGCAACTGTTCACGCCTTTTTTCACGACCAAGAAGGAAGGCATGGGCCTGGGCCTGAGCCTGTGTCGCACGGTGATCGAGCAGCATGGCGGTTTTCTCGGTTATGAAAGCGTCCAGCCGCAGGGTACTATTTTCAGCTTTACCCTGCCGGTGGCCGCGGCTCTGCCGGCATCCGGGGCCGCAATGCAGAACATGCCCGGAGAAAGCTGACATGGAACCGATCCACAATGCCACCGTCTATATCGTTGACGACGACAAGGGCGTGCGCGACGCGCTGGCCTGGCTGCTGCGCTCCCGGCGGCTGCCCAGCGAGTCGTTTGCCAGCGGCGAAGCCTTTGACGACCGGGTGTCGCAGGGCTTCGAGGTGCGCTCGCCATCGTGCGTGCTGCTCGATGTGCGCATGAACGGGCTCAGCGGACTGGCGATGTTTGAAAAGCTGATTGCTTACGGCCTGCTGCCGACCCTGCCGGTGATTTTTTTGACCGGCCATGCCGATGTGCCGACCGCCGTCGATTCGGTCAAGCGCGGCGCCTTCGATTTTTTCGAAAAACCGTTTTCCGACAATGCGCTGGTCGACCGCATCGAGCAGGCGCTCAGCCAGTCGGCCGCCGCGCTGGTCCAGCACAGCCAGACCACCGGCCTGCGCGCCCAGCTTGACAGCCTGACCGAGCGCGAGCGCGCGGTGATGCAGCTGGTGGTCGAAGGACTGCCGAACAAGCTGGTAGCCGACCAGCTCGACATCAGTGTGCGAACCGTCGAAGTGCACCGCGCCCGGGTTTTTGAGAAAATGGGCATCAAGTCGGCGGTCGAGCTGGCCAATCTGCTACGCAATCTGTAGCCGATGCGGCTTATTTCCTTTCTTTCTCCGGGTCTGGCGCCGCGCGCGCCGATTCATCCTTCAGTTCGCCTTTTTGACGGCCCGAAAACATCGTCCACCACACAATGAACACCAGCAGCAGCAGCGCACCCAGCGCTTCGAGTAAAAGTAAGGCCATGATTGGTTCCTGGAAAGCGGCAGCAAGCCTGAGGCGGTTAAGGCCGTCATGGCGCAAGGTGTCGATTATCGCCATTGCCGGATTCCTGGCCGGCTGCACCAGCGTGCCTTTGCCGCCAGCGTCCATGCCAGGCGCCGCGCCCGTTCCGGCGGGCGTGCGGCCAGGCGATGCCGGGCCACTGCCACCGCCCCGGCTCCTGGGGAAAAGCCGCTGGATTGCGGTCCACTGGTCGGAATTGCCGGGCTTTGAGGAAGATTCGCTGTTTGAAGCCTGGAACGCCTGGATCAAGAGCTGCGAGCGGCCCGGTCCGGTGTTCGCCCCCCTGTGCGGCGAAGTGCGGCGTCTGAGCATTGCCTCGGCGCAGGAGCAGCGCGACTGGATGGTCGCCCGGCTCCAGCCCTACCGGGTCGAATCCCTGCAGGGCAGCGCAGATGGCTTGCTGACCAGCTACTACGAGCCGGTGCTCCGGGCCAGCCGCCGTCCCGGCGGGGGCTATGAGGTGCCGGTTTACCGCACGCCGGCCACCCTGGGCAACCGCAAACCGTGGTTTTCTCGCCAGGAAATCGACACCCTGCCCGAAGCCCGGGCGGCCCTGCAGGGGCGCGAGATTGCCTGGGTGGACAACCCGGTCGAGGTGATGTCGCTGCATATCCAGGGCTCGGGCAGGCTGAACATCACCGAGCCTGACGGCTCACAGCGTGTCGTGCGGGTGGCGTATGCCGGCTCGAACGAGCAGCCTTTTCGCAGCGTCACCCAATGGCTGTTTGAGCAGGGCGAGGGCAAGATGCTCGCGCCCTGGGTCGAGTCGACGAAGGTTTGGGCCTATAAAAATCCCCAGCGCGTGCAGCAAATGCTCTGGAGCAACCCGCGCTACACCTTTTTCCAGGAGCAGCCCCTGAGTGAATTCGACGCCGCCTTTGGACCCAAGGGCGCGCAGGGCGTGCCGCTGACGCCGGGCCGCTCGATCGCCGTCGATCCGGGCAGCATTCCCTATGGCACGCCGGTCTGGCTGGCCTCGCGCGGCGGCGCGGCCAACCTGCAAAAGCTGGTGCTGGCGCAGGACACCGGCAGCGCCATCGTCGGCGCCGTGCGGGCCGATTATTTTGCCGGCACCGGCATCGATGCCGGCCTGCTGGCCTCGCGCGTCAACCAGCCGCTTCGGCTGTGGGCACTGTGGCCCAAATAGACATTGAAAGACAGGAACATGAACAAACTTCTCGGCAAACGCATGGCGTCATGGATGCTGCTGGCAGGCGCAGCGGCACTGGCCGGTTGTGCCGGCCTGACAGGCGGCGGGCCGTCGGCTGCCTCATCGGCCCCGGTGTACCGCTGTGAGCAGGGTCTGCAGTTCACGGTCAGGTTCGTCAACAACACGGCGGTGCTGAAAGGCGCGCGCGGCGACGATGTGCTGCTGCGCGATGCCGGCGGCCAGGGCACGCAGACGGTCTACAGCAACCCCCGGCTGCGCGCCGAATTTGGTCTGGGCGCGGGCGGACGCGAGGCGGCGCTGCAGTATCTGCAGCCGCCGCCGCTGGTGGCGCGCTGCGTGCGCGACTGAATGCGCGCCGGGCACGGCGGGGTGTCATCAAGTTGAAACATGGACAGGCGACAGTAGGCGGGTGATTGATCCCGCTGACGCCGACCCTTTTCGCCGCGCGCAGCCTTATTTGTCCGGAGCGAAAACCCATGAAACCTGTTGCCACCCTGTCCCGCCGCCGTGCCCTGCAATTCTTTGCGGGTGCCCCCATGCTGCCCTTGTCGACCACCTTTGCCGGAAGCTTTCTGCTGGCCGGCTGCGGCGGTGGCGATGATGCGATTGCCGCTCCGGTGGCAGTGGCCACTTACAGCAGCGTGAGTTTTTCTTCCATGTCCGCGCCGACACTGGCCAACGCGGCTGCCATGGCCACGACCACCGTCGGCTCGACGATGACAGTCAATTACAGCGACAGCAGCAAGCTTGATTTCAAGCTGGCCTACCAGCCTTTCTTTGTCACCGGCGACTTGGTGGCCGATGGCAAGGGTGGAAAAATTTTGGCGGGTGGCTATGTGGACATCAACAACAAGCCCATCATGGACAACACCGTAGCGGGCAAGGAGCGCCAGTTTTTCTCTGACTCGCCTGATGGCACGTCGCTGCTGACGGTGCCGGGTGCCAAGGTTTCCGGTGTCACGGGCAATACCGTGTTTGCCGTGGTCCAGTTCGAGTACACCAGTAGCGCCCAGGATGGCACGACGGGCATGTATGGCAAGCTGCCGTCACCCATCGCGGTGCTGACGCTCGACCAGAATCCCACCACCGGCAAGCTGTCGCTGGTGAAGTACCACAACGTGGATACGTCCGGCGTCAACGGCCTGTGGATCACCTGCGGCGCCAGCCTCTCGCCTTGGGGCACCCACCTGTCAAGCGAGGAGTACGAACCCAATGCTTTCGCTTCGCGCGCCAGCAATTTCATGGACGACTTCAGCAAGAACCTGTACGGCGACGCGGCCGAGGCCAACCCCTATAACTATGGCCATCTGCCTGAGGTGACCGTCAACCTTGACGGCACCGCCTCCATCAAGAAGCACTACAACCTGGGCCGCATCTCGCACGAACTGGTGCAGGTCATGCCCGACAACCGCACCGTGTTCATGGGTGACGATGCCACCAACAGTGGTTACTTCGTGTTCGTGGCCGACAAGGAAAAGGATTTGTCCGCCGGCTCGCTGTACGTTGCCAAGGTGGGAACGGGATTTTCCATCGTTCCGGGCGATGCGGCCGCCGCGCTGACCTGGATCAAGCTGGGCAGTGCCACCAGCGCTGAAGTTCGTGCTTTGGTCGACGGCGGCATCAAGCCCACCGACATCATGGACGTGCGCAGCACCGACCCGGTGGACGCGACGTTCAAAAAAGTGGTTTCCAACGGCAAGACCGAGTGGATCAAGGTCAGGTCTGGCATGGAAAAAGCCGCCGCTTTTCTTGAAACCCACCGTTACGCCGCTTATGTGGGCGCCAGCCTGGGCTTCACGAAGATGGAAGGCACCACTGTCAACATCAAGGACAAGGTGGCCTACTCGGCCCTGCAGAACATCCAGGCGTCCATGGTGGCGGGCGACAAAGCCAATGTGCCCGGCAACGGCATCTCGGTGCCCAAGGCGCTGGTGGCGGGCGCCGTGATGGCCCTGAACCTCAAGGGTGGCCAGAAAGACGACAAGGGCGCAGTCATCTCCAGCGAGTGGATGCCGGTGGACACCAAGGCCCTGCTGGCCGGCGAGGATATCGCGTCCGACGCGCTGGGCAACACCGCCAACCCGAACAAAATCGCCAACCCCGACAACCTGAAGTTTTCCGAGAAAATGCGCACGCTGTTCATCGGCGAGGACAGCGGCCAGCACGTCAACAACTTCCTGTGGGCCTACCACATCGACACCAAGGTGCTGTCGCGCATCATGTCGATCCCTGCAGGCGGCGAATCGACCGGCCTGCACGCGGTGGACGAGCTGAACGGCTGGACCTACATCATGAGCAACTTCCAGCATGCCGGCGACTGGGGCAGCATCCACAGCGTCGTCAAGGCCACGCTCGATCCGCTGATCAAAGCAAACTACAAGGACAAGTTTGGCGCTGCCGTCGGTTACCTGACCTGCGAGCCGGCCCAGATGAAGCTGAGCAAGGCCTGATGCGTTGAACGGGCTGGCGCTGAAAAAATAACAGCGCCACTTCCGGCCTGGCCGGTTGCCCGGTCTCCTGTGGAGGCCGGGCTTTTTCGTTTTTATGAAATTAAATTGATAGCTGCTTGCGCCCGTCCAGCATGCGCAAACACCACTATTTGCTTGAAATTCCGGCTGGAGCGGGCATCAAATGCCCCAGCGGCAGCGCGCCGCTGGCCTTGACCTCGCCAAGCGAAAAGCTGGTGTGCAGGTCTTTCACATTGGGCAGGTTGATCAGCACGTCGCGGGCGAACTGGCTGAAGCTGTTCAGGTCGCGGCTGACCACCTGCAGCTCGAAGGTGCCGGTGCCGCTGATGTAGTGGCAGCTGACGACTTCCGGAATGGTGCGGATGGCTTCTTCCAGCGACTGCAGCACGTCGCCGCTGTTGCGAGCCGCGTCGAGCCGCACGAAGGCCAGCACGCCCAGGCCGATCTTGTGGCGGTTGATCTCGGCGCGGTAGCCGGTGATGAAGCCGGCTTCTTCAAGTGCCCGCACGCGCCGCCAGCAGGGCGCAGCCGACAGCCCGACGCGCGACGCCAGCTCGGTGTTGGTCAGGCGGGCCTCGGTCTGCAACTCGTTCAGGATGGCGATGTCAAACTTGTCCAATGTTTCCATTTTTCGTATTTTGCAGCAAGAATCTTTCGTAAGAACCTGCTGGATGGGCAAAAAGCAAGGTGTGTCGCCAAAAATAGATCTGCTGCTGAATGCATCGAAGCTAGCAAACGTTGGCGCTAAGTCAAAGAAGGTTTTCGTGGCAAGAGTGGTGTCGGCGCTGCCAGAAACGGGTAGGCGCAACGCGCAAAAACGACAGGCAGCCTGCCTGCCGCGCTGGCCGGTTGCTGTGAACTTCCCGCACAAGTTCGTGAACGGGGCTGTTCATTGTCCAGCGACTGCCGCAGCCAGCAACCAAGGCAGCAGCCAGGTGCGCCACGCATGAACGGCTACGCCGCGTTCACCTGTGGGGTGAACGCGGCGTAGTGGTAGTGCAGGCCGTGTCTTTGCAGAACGGCGAGAAATCAAACCAGGAGGTCTTGGCGCTGGACCGGCCCAACCCCTGGCAGCACTTCAGTCTTGCTTAGTAAGACCAGGCAGCGCCCACACCCACAGTGGTGCTCTTGCTGCTGTTCATGGCTGACGAGATGCTGCCCTTCACAACACCGTTGCGGGTGAAGCGGTAGGTGGCACCCAAGGCCAGTGCGGTCTTGCCCATGAAGTTGCCGACGCCCACGCCCATGGCATAGGTCTTGTCCTGGTCCACCTGGGGAATGTTGGCCATGGCCGTCACCGATGCAATGGCACTGGAAAACTGGCGCACGTTGACCGCGTCAAAGTTTGAGGAGCCGTCGTTCACGCCATGCAACTGTACCGGCGCGCCAGTGGCCGAATTGCTGAAATTGGCGCCGTTGTCGTTCAGGGTCAGCGTGCTGGAATTCGCACCGCCCGACAAGCTGGCCTGCGTTTCCGTGACCACCAGGCCGTGTGTGTTGCCAATGCCGTTGGTCAGGGTGATTGCAGCGGTCGATTGTGCTGCAGTGCCGGTGACATTGGTCAGCTTGCCGTTGGCATCCACCACCGTCTGGGTGCCGGTGGCGCCCTTCATCACAATGGCCGTGCCGCCCGTGGTGGCGGTCGTGGCACCCGCCAGGTTGCTGGTTGCCGAAGTGGCGCCGATCACCGAGGTGTTGGCCGAGTTGCTCGACACATAGTCCAGCGTACCGTTGACATAGACGTTGCCGTCCACGTAGGTGTTGCCGCTGAGCTTGTTGGTGTACGACTTGTTGTCCACAACGCCGCCAATGGTGCCGGTGCCGGTGGACTGGCTGGTGGCATAGGCCGTGTAGCTGCCGCCCGTGCTTGTGCCCAGGGTGGCCTGGGCGTTGTTCAGGGTGGCGTAGCTGGCGCCAGCGCGTGACGTAACCGTCGTTCCGCTATTGGAATTGCCGATCGCATTGGTGCTGGCCGCCGCGCTGTTGGTGCCCATGTTGTTGATGGCGCTGTTGATGCTGGTGGTGTTGGCCGCATTTCCGATAACGGTGGATGCGGTGCCGGCAGTGTTGATACTGGTAGCGCCGGTCAGGGTGGAAGCGCCGGTTTGCGTGAAGGCGCCGGTGTTGGCGATGGTGCCCGCGTTGGTGAGTCCGTTGGTGGTGGTTGCGCCAGTCACGCCCAATGTGCCGCCCACGGTGGTGGCGCTGGTGGCGCTGCCGATGGTGGTGAGCGCGTTGCCGGTGGTGTTGATGGTGGCCGCACCGGTGATGCCTGTTGCGCCATTCAAGGCAGTCACGCCGGTTTGCGTGAAGGCGCCGGTGTTGGCGATGGTGCCCGCGTTGGTGAGTCCGTTGGTGGTGGTTGCGCCAGTCACGCCCAATGTGCCGCCCACGGTGGTGGCGCTGGTGGCGCTGCCGATGGTGGTGAGCGCGTTGCCGGTGGTGTTGATGGTGGCCGCACCGGTGATGCCTGTTGCGCCATTCAAGGCAGTCACGCCGGTTTGCGTGAAGGCGCCGGTGTTGGCGATGGTGCCCGCGTTGGTGAGTCCGTTGGTGGTGGTTGCGCCAGTCACGCCCAATGTGCCGCCCACGGTGGTGGCGCTGGTGGCGCTGCCGATGGTGGTGAGCGCGTTGCCGGTGGTGTTGATGGTGGCCGCACCGGTGATGCCTGTTGCGCCATTCAAGGCAGTCACGCCGGTTTGCGTGAAGGCGCCGGTGTTGGCGATGGTGCCCGCGTTGGTGAGTCCGTTGGTGGTGGTTGCGCCAGTCACGCCCAATGTGCCGCCCACGGTGGTGGCGCTGGTGGCGCTGCCGATGGTGGTGAGCGCGTTGCCGGTGGTGTTGATGGTGGCCGCACCGGTGATGCCTGTTGCGCCATTCAAGGCAGTCACGCCGGTTTGCGTGAAGGCGCCGGTGTTGGCGATGGTGCCCGCGTTTGTGAGTCCGTTGGTGATGGTTGCACCAGTCACGCCCAGTGTGCCGCCCACGGTGGCATTGTTGGTGATGGCAGCGGAATCAAGCGTGGCCAGGCCGCTCGTGCTCAAGGTTGCCGTGCCGACATTGCCGGTGTTAATGACGTTGTTTGAATTGACCGTAGCGATGTTGCCCGTGGTCGCGTCCAACGCAGTCGTGACAATGGTGCCGGTGTTGGTGAGTCCGTTGGTGGTGGTTGCGCCAGTCACGCCCAATGTGCCGCCCACGGTGGTGGCGCTGGTGGCGCTGCCGATGGTGGTGAGCGCGTTGCCGGTGGTGTTGATGGTGGCCGCACCGGTGATGCCTGTTGCGCCATTCAAGGCAGTCACGCCGGTTTGCGTGAAGGCGCCGGTGTTGGCGATGGTGCCCGCGTTGGTGAGTCCGTTGGTGGTGGTTGCGCCAGTCACGCCCAATGTGCCGCCCACGGTGGTGGCGCTGGTGGCGCTGCCGATGGTGGTGAGCGCGTTGCCGGTGGTGTTGATGGTGGCCGCACCGGTGATGCCTGTTGCGCCATTCAAGGCAGTCACGCCGGTTTGCGTGAAGGCGCCGGTGTTGGCGATGGTGCCCGCGTTTGTGAGTCCGTTGGTGATGGTTGCACCAGTCACGCCCAGTGTGCCGCCCACGGTGGCATTGTTAATGATGGCTGCCGATGCGCCGGTGATGGCTGCAGTGGCGCTGCCCAGATTGCCCGTGACGACTGCATTGGTGGTGTTTACGTCTGTTGCGTTGACCTCTGCTGCAAAAACCGCATTTGCATTCACTGTGTTTGCAGCCATTTCGCCTGAAGTTGTGATGTCACCGCTTGCTGTTAGCGTATTGATTTGGGTGTTGCCGCTCACAGCCAAGTTTGACAAGGTGCCTACGGATGTCAAAGAGGAGGCGGTTACATTGGGCGCCAGGGTGGTCCCCAACAAGCCGGCCGCATCAGCTGTAGCTGCAAAGCCAGCCGTGAGTGCAGAGTCAGCTGTTAGCGCATTGCCGGTCACGTTGCCAGTCAAGTCGCCGTTGATTCCGCCGCTCACTTGCAGGGCGCCGTTTACAGTGGTGATTGGGGCAGTGATATTCACAATGCCCGGTCCGTAGATGCTGTTTTCGGCAGTGATATTCACAATGCCCGGTCCGTAGATGCTGTTTTCGGCAGTGATATTCACCGTGCTGCCAGTACCATCTAATCTGGTGTCGTTTGCAGTGATATTGACGGTACTGCCCTGGATAGCCGTGGTGGAGGGCACGCTGTTGCCGAGGTTGCCTACCGTGGTATCGGTAGGGGTAGTCGTATTCAGGCTGGTGGCAACCTCGGCACCATTGATCGCATCTAGTGCAAATGCGGCGGAAGACACAAAAATCGAGCCGATGGCGATCGCCAATGCGGTTTTGTGGATGGTTTTTTTCATGGGTGCTTTATCAGTGGATTGAGGTGAATGAACGGGATTACAGAACGACTTCTTTCTTGATCGACACGCAGCCGCTGCCGGCCGGCATCAAGAAAACCTTGGTGGCTTCGCCACCGTCGAGCACCGTGATGCTCGTTTTCAATACGCCAACCCGCTTCAGGCCGGCAAACTGTCGGGACGCCACGGCTTCGCACTTTTGCGGCCAATAGACCACGGCGTCATAAGCGGCGCCGCAGCCGTTGGCCTGGTTCGGCGCGAAGGTGGCTGATACATAAGCCGGGCCGTTTTCCGCAGGCACTTCGAGCGCCAGGGGGACCAGGCGCTGGTCGGGCTGGGCGGGCGGAATCATCAGCAAGGCCCCGGCCTGGGCGGTGTAACCGACAAAGCTGCTGACCTGGTTGATGCGCGCGGCGCAATTGAGCACACCCTGCGCCACGGCGGCCTGGGTCACGTTGTTGGCGCCGCGGCTGGCCTGGGTGGGCACCGGCTTGGCGGCTTCCTGGGCACGCAGGGGCGCATGTAGCAGCAGCGCAGCTGCCAGCGCTGCCATGGCGAGACAGTGGCGCTTCAAGTCATCAAGCTGTGAATTTGGGGCGAACATTTTTAACGTATTGAGGTTGTAAATACAATTATTACATTTCAAATCAAAAAATTACTTATTTTTATCAAATTAAACATGATGTGTGATTTTAAAAAGGTCGACCCAGGCGCTTCTGTGTATTTTTCACGACGGTCTGCCAGATGCAGACACGGCAAACTTTTCACCGCCTGAATGGCCAATGCGGTGCCTTGCCTGAAGTGCCAGAAAAGCGCGAGCCGCACCCGACACCACGGCGTTAGTCCATCACTGATCCCGCTGCTGCTGCTGGGTTGCGGCCGCAGCTCACTTCGAACCTCTTGCGCAGCGCCTCCTCCAGCGCGACCGTTTTCTTGTGGGTCGGCTGCTGCGCGGTGCAAAGCATTCAGCATGGCAAGGACAAACATTCTTGAATGTTTCAATTTTTAGGGTGTCACAGCAAGAATCTTTCTTCAACCGGCCAGAATCAGGCAAAAAAAGCAAAGACATATCAGAAGGCCGGACATACACTTTTGCCTGAAGTCAAAGCGCCGGCCCGACCGGGCCGGACGCTGGCAAACCCAACTGCCCACAAGGCGGGTCAAGACAACCATCCGGAGACAAACACCATGAATGCACCGCTGCCCGAGCACATCCGCAAAGCGCTGGAAACCGTCACGCT